>NZ_JADFTZ010000009.1 GCF_015223105.1 Flavobacterium proteolyticum | reverse complement strand
CAGTTGCAACAGGAAGTTTTCAAATCACAGGATATAATGCAGCGAATACGTATACTTTCACACCAAGTGTTGTGAGTATTTCAGGAACAGGATTGGTAACAGCAAATGCAGGAACCTATACTTTCACAGTAACGAATGCATCAGGTTGTACTTCAACAGCATCAGCAAATATTGTGGTAAATCCGCAACCAACAACACCTACAGCGCCAACAGTTGGGGCAGTAACGCAACCAACATGTTCAGTTGCAACAGGAAGTTTTCAAATCACAGGATATAATGCAGCGAATACGTATACTTTCACACCAAGTGTTGTGAGTATTTCAGGAACAGGATTGGTAACAGCAAATGCAGGAACCTATACTTTCACCCTAACGAACGCATCAGGCTGTACATCATCGGCATCATCGTCATTGAGTATTGATTCCGTTCCTTCGTCACCGATAGTTTCGACGGTTTCGGGATGTAATGGAGCAATTTTTGAAATCACAGCATCGGTTGATTCGGGCATGGCTACATATGAGTGGTATGATAGTTCATCGAATTTAATAGGAACAACAGCAACGATTGCAATTACAGAATCGGGAACTTATGAGGTAATAGCTACTGTTAATTCGTGTACTACTACTGAGTTTGTAACGGTAGATAAATCGCCATGTGTTATACCAAAAGGAGTTTCTCCAAATAATGATGGATTGAATGATACCTGGAATTTATCAGGATTAAATGCTAAGAAAGTTCAGATATTCAACCGTTACGGAGTTGAGGTTTATAGTAAATCGGACTATACTAATGAGTGGGAAGGAAAAACGAATTCAGGAGATGAATTGCCATCAGCTACTTATTATTATGTGGTGTCATTACCAAATGGTGAAGTTAAAACGGGTTGGGTATATATTAATAGAGAAAATTAAAAGCAGATAAGATGAAAAATAGAATTATTCAAGTTGTTGTTTTATTTATAGGAGTATTTGCTTTTGCCCAGCAAGACCCACATTACACGCAATATATGTATAACATGAGTGTGATGAATCCTGCATATGCGGGTAGTAAGGAGAATTTATCGATGGGATTGCTATACAGAAAGCAATGGGTTGAGATAGAGGATGCACCTACAACGGGTACATTTTTTGGACATGCCCCAGTAGGTAAGAATGTAGGTATGGGATTGTCGTTTATAAACGATAAGATTGGTCCAGTAGAGGAAAATAATATTTACGCAGATTTCTCCTATACATTAAATTTAGGAGGGGAACATAAGTTAGCATTCGGAATAAAAACGGGTCTTACTTTGCATAAAGTAGGTTTATATGACGATGTTTATTCAACGTTACCTGATGCGAACGACCCTGCTTTTTCAGAAAACACGAGCAATTCATATTTTAATATTGGATCAGGACTTTTCTATTATACGAATAAGTATTACTTAGGATTTTCGGTTCCTAATTTAATGAAGTCGAAACATTTAGATTTTAATGGGAGACAATTTGGATCAGAAGTATCACACTATTTTTTAACAGGAGGATATGTGTTTGATATCAATGATAACGTGAAATTCAAACCGTTTTTCATGATGAAGTCAGCATTTAATGCCCCAACATCATTAGATTTATCAACGAACTTTTTGTTTAATCAGAAGTTTGAGATAGGCGCTACGTATCGTTTAGAAGACAGTTTTGGTGCGATGGTAAATTATGCAATAACGCCTAATTTAAAATTAGGATATGCTTACGATCATATTGTATCTGATTTGAACGTAACCACACCATCATCACACGAGATTATATTGTTGTTTGATTTGAACTTCCCGAAAAAAGTATCAAGTTCACCAAGATTCTTCTAACCTAAACCGACCAAAGTACAATGAGAAATTTATATGTAACATTAAGTTTTGTGATGGTAAGTGGAATGCTTAGTGCACAAAATCAATACACTAAAACAGCAGACAAATTATTCGATAGATACGAGTATGTTGATGCTGCTAAAGAATATTTAAAATTAGCCGAAGGCAGTAAAGCGGATAACTACGTTTACAAGCAATTAGCAGAGAGCTACTACAATGTTTTCAATACGAAAGAAGCCGTAAAATGGTACGCTAAAGTAGTAGAGCAAAAGCAAGAAGCGGAAACATATTACAAATATGCCCAAATGCTAAAAGCAGAAGGAAATTTTAAGGAAGCAGACAAACAAATGCAACAATTTGCACAATTGGCACCAAACGACCAAAGAGCAAAAACATTTGTAAGCAATCCAAACTACCTTCCAGAATTGAAAGGACAAACGAAATTGTACGACATTGCTAAATCAGATGTAAGTAGCGATAAAACGGATTTTGGAGCAGTACTTACCAATGACAACAATGTATATTTTGCAAGTGCTAGAAACACCTCAAAAAGAAACAGTAACTTTAACGATGAGCCTTATTTAGATATCTATAAAGCTACTTACAATGCTAATGGAACCATTAGTGATGCCGTAGCAGTAGACAACCTAAATACAAGATGGCACGACGGACCTGCAAGTATTACAAACGATGGTAATACAATGTACTACGGTAGTGAAAGTTTTAACGAAAAAGAATTTACTAAAGACAAAGCAAAGAATTCGAAATTCGGAAAAATTTATTTGTATAAAGCTACCAAAGAAGGTGATAAGTGGGCAAATAGTAAACCACTTCCGTTTAACAATAAAGAATATGATGTTAGAAATCCAAGCATTAGCAAAGATGGAAAAACATTGTACTTCTCATCTAACATGCCGGGAGGCTTTGGAGGAGAAGACATCTGGAAAGTATCGGTAAACGGAGACGAATATGGTACACCAGAAAATTTAGGAGCTAAAGTAAACACAGAAGCAAACGAGAGTTTTCCATTTATTACAGACGACAACATTTTGTTCTTCTCATCAAATGGAAAAACAGGATTTGGAGGATTGGATGTATTCAAAATGGATTTAAACAAAGGTTCTGAAGCAATGAACGTTGGCGAACCAGTAAATACTTCAAAAGACGATTTTGCTTTCACTTACAACGCTACTAAGAAAGTAGGCTTCTTCTCAAGTAATAGAGATGGAGTAGATAATATCTACAAAGCAGATCCCGTATGTAACGTACAAGCTTTAGTTCGAGTAAAAGATGCTAAAACTGGAAAAGTTATTGAAGGTGCTACAGTATTGTTAGTAGATGAGAAACAAAAAACAGTTTCTAATCAAACAACGGCATTAAATGGAGAAACGTTGACAGGCGTTTTATGTAATACAGCTTATAGTGCTCAAGTATCAAAACAAGGATACGAAAGTGGTGTGTTTGAAGTAGCAAAAGCAGAAAATGAGCAAGTGGTTGTGGAAGCTTTGTTAACCCCAATCATGCCAATCATTACAGAGAGAGAAGTGATTTTACAACCTATTTACTTTGAGTTCAACAAAAGTAATATTACAGCAGAAGGTGCAGCCGAGTTAGATAAGTTAGTAATGGTAATGAACGAATATCCAAATATGGTCATCTTCGCAAAATCACATACTGATAGTAGAGGTAGTGATAAGTACAACATGAACTTATCAGACAGAAGAGCAAAATCGACTGTTCAATACTTAATCAGCAAAGGCATTGCAAAAGACAGAATTTCAGGACAAGGATTTGGAGAAAGCGAACCAAAAGTAGCTTGTAAACCATGTACTGAAGAACAATATGCACAAAACAGAAGAAGTGAATTCTTAATTGTGAAAAAATAAAGATAGTTTATAGTTGATTTTTAGTTGAAAAGGCATCGCTTAATTTTAAGTGGTGCTTTTTCTTTTATTTATAGGGTATTGCGTGTAATAAAAAATATTGTATAGGTTTTTTTGTAAAATGGTGTTTAAAATTTAATTAATAAACTATTTTATAATTAATATAATAAAATCAAATCTGAATTACATTTTAAATATATATTAATCTCATTATAAATAAGGTGTTTTGTTTTTTTATTTAAAATCTGAATTACAAAAAAGTGCTATTTTTTGTAATTTTTTATTCGAATGGATTTATAATTTTGGGACTGTAAAAAAAGTTTACCATTATAAATCTAAAAGTAAATGAATTCATCCCTAATACAATCTGTGCGAAATATTTTTAGTGTTTTTATTTTGATGACTAGTATATCTGCATGGTCACAAAATATATTGATTAGTCAAGGGGGAACTGTGAATGTTTCTGGAGGTGAATTTTTTTATGATGCAGGAGGAGCTGCTGGAAATGATGGAATTACAAACTACACAATTACATTATTACCTCCTGCAGGCAAAAGTGTATGTGTAGATTTTACTTCTTTTAGTTCTTTTGGTTCTTTAGAAATATTTGATGGAACAACAACAGCAGCAACAAATATTGGTTCTTTAAAAGGAAATTATGGAACAGCTTATAATGCAGCAGGAAGTCCTTATAATACGGGTCAACCTGCATTAGGAGGTGTAGTTCAAGCGGAATTAAAACCGGGTATATTTTGTGCAAACAATGCAACAGGAGCCTTAACTTTTCGATTCACTAATGGAGGTTCTCAATCAATAGGATGGATTGGAAATGTAATTACATATGTTAAACCTACAACAGGATGTACAGTAAATATAACTGCTTTACCCACAACGCTATGCTTAGGAAGTTCAACTGTACTAACTGCTACAGGAACAATTGGTTCAGGATTAATAAATAATGACTTCAATTCGGGCTCTTTAGGTGCTGGCTGGACAGGAACTCCAGGTGGAGTGGCATTTGTTAATGTGCTTTCATGTCAGCCTAATTATGGTTACAATACTCAAAATACTGATGGTTCAATTTTTGCTTGGATGCAAAGTGTTGCAGCGCCTAGAATTTTAGAATCTAATACTTTTGATGTAAGTAATGGTGGTGTTTTAAGTTTTGATTTTAGAGAAGCTTCAGATGATAATGGAGGTAATGGTTGTGAGGCGCCAGATGATAAAGAAGGTGTTTATATCCAATATTCTACAAATAATGGTACATCTTGGAACAACATGAAATTGATGTTTCCAAGTGTGGAAAGTAGTTTTCCTTCCGCAGCTAATATAGGATGTGGAACGTATGTTTATAATTGGAATACTACTACTGTGCCGATTCCTGCAGCAGCAATGACAGCAAATACAAAGTTTAGATGGTATCAAAATTCATCAACAACAGCTTCTCAAGATAGTTGGGGAATTGATAATGTGAAAATTATTAAAAACAATCCTTCAACATTAACAATAACGGATTTATTAACTAATACTATAGTAGCAACTTCATCTTCAACTACAGCTAGTGTTACAGTTTCTCCAACATCAACAAGAACCTACAGAGCTACTATAACGGATGGAGTAACTTCTTGTAGTAATGACATTACCGTAACAGTTAATGGAACAACTCCTACAACAATAAACTATGCAGGAAGTCCATTTACAACCTCTTCTGGTGTTTCGAATGTAACCATTACTAATGGACCAGTTACTGGAAATTTTACCTCATTACCAGCAGGGTTAACAATTAATGCAACTACTGGTCAAGTCACTCCAAGTACTAGTTTATCTGGTACTTATACGGTTTATGTACCTACTACTTGTGGTACAGCAACAGCTTCAGTTGTTATTTCCTCTTCAACTTGTGCTACTTGTGCAACCCCAACATGTCCTGTGATTTCAATGACAACGACAACTGCAGCATTAGGACAAACAGGTATTGCTACTAATTTAGGTGTTGCTGGAGATCAATTGGGAAATGCTCCACTTGTTCCTGGTCAATCTATAATAATTTGTGTTCCTGTAACGGTAGTTTCAGGGTCTACAATATTAGGATTTAAACAGTTAACATCATCAAGTCCAGCGGCTTGTGGAAGTGCAACAGAAGAAGTAATTTCATATCAATTAACGAGTACAGCATGTGGCGCAACAATTCCGCCAAACAGAACAAATGCATCATCCGTTGCAAGTGGTTTCAATCCGGAATGGGATGGCCTGGCATCAGGTAATTATGTACTTTGTTTTACAATGAATGTAATCCCAAGTGCAGTATGTACTAGTGTTGATTTGCAAGGATTAGGATATTACAATGTAGTTCCAGTATGTTCAAATCCAGTTATTTTAACTCAGCCATTAGCAACTCAAACAGTATGTGTTAATTCAGTACCAAGTAATTTAATTGTTACTGCTTCAGGCACTTCTTTAACATATCAATGGTACTCAAATACTATAAATTCAAATACTGGAGGAACGATTATTGGATCCGCTACATCAGCTACTTATACACCATCAACTTTAGTTTCAGGAACTTTTCACTATTATTGTGTAATTAATAGTAGTAGTTGCACCACATCTTCATTGGTTGCAACTGTGGTTGTAAATAATTCAATTACGCCAACTCATACTAAAACGGTAGTAAACTGTTCTCCAGGTTCTATTTCTTTTACATCAGTTTTACCAACAGGAACAACTTTTGATTGGGTAAGCGGACCTTCAGGCTATACTTTTCCAATAGGTTTTACTACACCTTCAACTTCGAATACAAGTTTGTCTGGTTTGCCAGCTGGAACATATTGTGTAGATATAACATCACCAACTAATCCAGGAGGAGTAATTACATCTACTTTGTTTACAGAAACTTTTGAATCAGGATTAGGTAATTGGACACTTGATAATACTAATGGACCTAATATTTTTGTTTTAAATAATCAATACATTGGTGGAAGTTGTGTAACGGGTTTAGGAACTTTTACAGTTCCGGATGTTCCGAATCAACCAATAGCAGTTACTTCCGGACCAAATAGTAACTATCTGCACATCAAAGCTACTACTACAACTGGAGCTACTTGTGGAGCTGGCTCTCTTAATTTTATTCCATTAAATGCCAATTTTGATGGACAAACATCTGACCAAAAAGCAACATTAAATACGGTAATTAATACTGTTGGAAAAACAAATGTTAGATTTAATTTTTATTGGTTAGCTCAAGGAGAAACTAATGCGAATGGATCGGATGATTATGGTAGTATTGAATATAGTATCAATGGAGGAACAACTTGGGTCATGGTTGGTGCAAAATTAAGAAGACAAACTACTTGGCTTTCTGATTTTAGAACAGATCCTTTATGGGATAATCAACCTAATTTAAGATTCAGAATACGATGGAATAACGATGCTAGCTCTAGTATTGATCCACCTATTTCGATTGATGAAATTGTTATAACAGCTGACACAAGTACACCTGCTTCGTGTGGAGTAACAGTTCAAGAATGTATTACAATTAATGCAACACCATCGGTACCTACTATAACAACAACCGCAGCTACGTGTTTAGCAGGTGGAACCGCAACTATTAGCAATTACACATCAGGAATCACCTATGTTTTCAGTCCAACAGGACCTACAGTAAGTGGTACTGGAGCTATCTCAGGAATGACAAATGGAACGAGTTATACAGTTGCAGCATCAAATGGAAGTTGTACATCAGCGGCATCTTTATCATTTAGTACATCAGCGCAATTAACCACACCATCTGTACCTA
>NZ_JADFTZ010000008.1 GCF_015223105.1 Flavobacterium proteolyticum | reverse complement strand
CACCTCTTCCCATTCCGAACAGAGAAGTTAAGCCCGACTGCGCAGATGGTACTGCAGTTATGTGGGAGAGTATGTCGCCGCCTTTCTTTTGAAAACCCTTCATCTATCGATGAGGGGTTTTTTGTTATGTATAATTTTAAAAAACGAACGGATAAGTTAATCCCGAAACTTTGAGACGTCAAATGGTATTGCAGTTATCTGGGAGAGTATGTCGCCGTCTTTAACTTTGCTCAGTCGGACATAGTCCTCAAGTTTTTTGAAAAGCCCTATCAGTTTTGGTAAGGCTTTTTGGTTACCAATATAGCGTCCCGATAGGATAACTCAATGAGGTGTTTTTTGTTGTTCAAGAACAAACTTTAAATTAAATACTATTTTTTATAAAGTTTTGAGTAGTCTTTTTTTAGGTCAATAAAAATTTCTTCTTTATTGTTTGTTAGTCCTTTTATGAAAGTTTTATTTTTATTAATTATACCTTCAATTTTTTTTAGGTTTCCAAAAGATTTATCAAAAACTAGTTCGATCTTATTATCATTTAATTGATAAGTTCCCCAAAGTGTTTTATTATTAATTGAAAGGATAAAAGTATTTCCAAATTCTAAAAATAACATGGGTTTTGGTGTAAATTCACCTTTAGATATTTTCAAACTAATATTACTAATTTTTATATCATTAATTTCAAATTTAGCTATGTTTTTATTTTGTTCTTTTATGAAGTATTTTGATTCAAATAAAAGAGCAATACTCAAAAATGTTATAAAAATTAAAGGAAAATAAATTGATGTAAAGTTACTTAAGTTAGATTCATTATTTGTAAAACGACCTTTCATGTTCCAAAAAAACTTTTTCAAATCTTTTATGTATGGAAACAATAATAGGGTAACTAAAATGAATTCTATAATTACATGAGTTAGAGCATCAACAACTTCAAACTCAATATCAATAATTAAAATATTAAGAAATAATCCAAAAGCTATTAATAATCCAATTAATCGTGTTCTATTGAATAAAATTAAGATAGCAGTTAAGAATTCAATTATACCAAGAAATAAATTATAATTATAAGATCTGCCAAAAAATGACCATGCATGTGTGAAAGGAGAAATAGAATTTAAAGGTAAATAACCTGAAAAATTATAAATTTGAAACTGACCATTATAAAATTTAGGAAAAGCAAAAATAATTAATATGAAAGCGATATAGTAGATTGCAAATCCTTTTATAAATAAGAATATTTTGTTGTTTTTCATATTTATTTTTATTATTTAGTTTAACAAATATAAAATATTTATTAATATTTTGAATTTTATATTTATTGATTAATTTTTTACTTTTTAATTGTTATCTTAAAAAAAATACTTTTAGGTTCATTTTTTCATAAAAAAAATCCGACTCTTCTAAAGTCGGATTTCGTATTTTATCTACAAATTATTTTATTTCAATGTACTCGGACAAACATAAGCTGTTAATGGAACATCAGTAGTTCTAATGCCTGCCATTCCTTTTTCTACGTTAATCATGTTGTGGTAGCCTCTTGCTTTTAAGATTGATGACATGATTACCGAACGATAACCACCCGCACAATGAATGAAGAATTTTTCGTCTTTTGGTACTTCAGCTAATTGTTCGTTTACGTAATCTAATGGAATATTTTTAGCATTTACTACATGTTCGGCTGTGAATTCTCCCGGTTTTCTTGAGTCGATAACTGGAGCGGTTTCGTATTGTGCTGCGAAAACTTCTGGCGAAATGGATTCAATATTATCGGTTTCGTAACCTGCGGCTTTCCATGCTTCAATTCCACCTAATAAGAAACCTAATGTATTATCAAAACCTACACGAGATAATCTGGTGATGGTTTCTACTTCTTTTCCTTCTGGTGTAATTAATAATATTGGTTGTTTTGTATCTCTAATTAGAGCACCAACCCAAGGCGCAAATTGTCCATGTAAACCAATAAAAATCGAACCTGGAATGTGTTCTTTTACGAAATCATTCTCATTTCGAACATCTAAAATTAAAGCATCCGTTTGATTTGCAACCGCTTCAAATTCTTTTGGATGTAAAGGCGTTTCAGCTTTTGACATCACCGCATCTAAACTTTCATAGCCTTGAATGTTCATCAATACATTTTGAGGAAAATAAGCCGGAGGAGGCGTTAATCCGTCTAATAATTCTTTGATGAATTCTTCTTTCGTCATATCGGCTCTTAAAGCGTAGTTGACTTTCTTTTGATTGCCTAAAGTATCCGTTGTTTCTTTACTCATGTTTTTCCCACAAGCACTTCCAGCACCGTGATTTGGATATACAATTAAATCATCACTTAACGGCATGATTTTATTGCGTAAAGAATCATATAAATGACCCGCTAAAATTTCTTGTGTTAAATCTTCTACTAATTCTTGAGCTAAATCTGGACGACCCACATCGCCAATAAATAAAGTATCTCCCGTGATGATTCCGTGTTGTTTTCCAGTTTCATCGGTAATTAAATAACACGTACTTTCTAACGTATGTCCTGGTGTATGAATGGCTTTAATCGTAACATCGCCAACTTTAAATTCTTGTCCATCAATGGCTATTATACACTCAAAATTTGGCTTTGCTGTTGGGCCATAAACGATAGAAGCTCCTGTTTTCTTAGCCAAATCTAAATGTCCTGAAACGAAATCGGCATGAAAATGCGTTTCAAAAATGTATTTGATTTTAGCGTTGTCTTTATTTGCTTTTTCGATATAAGGTTGTACTTCTCTTAATGGGTCAACAATTGCTGCTTCTCCATTGCTTTCGATGTAATATGCGGCATGAGCAATACATCCTGTATATATTTGTTCGATTTTCATAATATCTTATTTTTTACAAATTTACTTTCTAATTTTTAATTCCTCTGTGCTCAAAGTTACATTTACATTTCTTTTAACACGATAATCGCAGCCATGAGTAGTACAAAGTAAGCAAAAATCTTCTTTAATTGGCTTTCATTTGTGTATTTTGTGAGGTACATTCCAATAAATATTCCAACAACCGAAATAGCCGAAAACGTTAACAAAAATAGCCAATCGATTTCCAAATTTTGCACATCACCGATAAATCCTACCAATGAGTTCATGGCAATTATAAATAGGGAAGTTCCAACGGCTTTCTTCATCGGTAATTTAGCAAACAAAATTAATGATGGAATAATTAAAAATCCGCCACCTGCTCCGACTAATCCAATAATGATTCCGATTGTAAAAGTTTGAATTCCGATTAGAATAAGATTTCTTTTTTCTTCGTTATTGGTATTTTGACTTTTCTTTTTTAATACTGAAAGTGCTCCAAAAACCATAATCACAGCGAAAAACAACATCAAAAAGGTGTCTTTTGTTATGAGAATGGGTGATTCAATGATGATTTCAGGAATTCTCGGAACTATAAATTTTCGGGTTAAGTAAACCGCTACAAAAGACGGAATAGCAAAAATAAATCCGTTTTTGATATCAACTAAATTTTTTCGGTAGTTTTGAATCGCGCCAAAAGTAGATGTTGTTCCAACAATAAATAAGGAATAAGCGGTTGCTGTAACGGGATTTATACTCATCAAATAGACCAAAATTGGTACGGTTAAAATAGAGCCACCACCGCCTGTTAGTCCTAAGACCAATCCAATGAACAAAGCCCCAACATAGCCTAAAATCTCCATTAGAATTGAAGAATTTCGATTTTATTTCGGTGTAATTTGATTTTGCCTTGCAATTCTAATGCTTTCAACAAACGTGAAATTACAACTCTCGATGTATGCATTTCGTAAGCGATTTCTTGATGCGTATTTTTGATTTCGGTATCGCCAATAACTTTCGCTTTATCAGTTAAATATTTGTACAAACGTTCGTCTAAATTCATGAAAGCTAAAGTGTCAATTGCTTCTAACATTTCGTTTAAACGGACATTGTAGCTATCAAATACGAAGTTTCTCCATGTTTTGTATTTGGTCAACCATTCTTCCATTTTTTCTACAGGAATCATTAACATCGCGCCATCGGTTTCGGCAATAGCACGAATACGACTTTTTGATTGTCCCATGCAACAGGTTAAGGTCATGGCACAAGTATCGCCACGTTCTAGGAAATACAACAATAATTCATCGCCATTTTCATCTTCTCTCAATATTTTAATCGCGCCAGTTAATAAAAGCGGCATTGTTTTGATATAATCCCCAATTTCAATTAGGTAATCATCGGCTTTAAATTCCTTGTAAATTGCCACTTTTGCAATTTCGTCCAATAAAGCTTCCTCAAAAATATAACTGTAGGCTTGATCTAAAATAGCTCTCATTTGTAATCCTTTTTTTGTAAAGATACGACGATTCTTTAAAAATCAAATGTTACTTTTGTTACAAAGAAATCGAATTGACATTTTATGACCTTAAAAAAATACAATAAAACCAATTTCCATAAGCACACTTTTTGTGAGTTTATTGAAGTCGATACGAATGTGATTCCAAATATCGAGTGGCATTACAAAAGTAAATCGGGTAGTGGTTATTGTTTTACTGAGGAAGGCGTTTATCGTATTTCCAATCACTGGGGAAGAGCTGCAAATTGTAGATGGAGATTAATTTCAGAAATTAAAAATCCAAATCAGAAAGAACGAATTGGTTATGCAAAATGGACTGATTTTTATCCTAATAATGAAACCGAAAACTTTTTTTATGTAGAAGTAAAATTCGATACTAAGGAAGTAAACTTTCAACACAAAAACAATCCAAACTACGATGAAAAAGCCGTTTTGCGAAATGCTTCCGAAACTGCAAAAATCATCCGACAAATAAAAGAAATTTTAGAATCGGATACTTGGGCGAAATATTTAGATTTTGATGATTTGGAACAACTTCGAAAAGAAATCATCACAAAACTTATCCAAACTTCCACTTCTTTTGCCGAGATAAAAAGAAGTTTATTGTAAAGTGAATCATAATTTTCATAAATTTGAGAATAAACCACTCAATTTATGATGAAACGAAACCAATTACGCGAAGCTATTTTTAGACATTTAGATGGATTAGTTGTTGTTCCTGTCGCTTATTCTTTGTTCAAGAAAGGGATTTTAGCGAATCTTTTAAAGGAAAAATCCACAACTTTAGCTCAAATTACAAATGAATTTCATGCTAATGAAGGCTATTTGAATGTAGCATTACGCGTTTTGGCATCGCAAGGTTTTCTAAAATACGAAGTCGATAATGTTTCGGGAAATGTTACAATTACTTCTTTACCTATTAGTGAATTTGCGTTTTCACTTGTTCCCATGTATGAAGATACATTTCATTTGTTAACTCAATCTTCGGTTTTTACAGCTAATAAAATGGATGTGGATTCCATTGCATTATTGGAGCCTATTTTAAAGAAATTCACCGAAAATTATCATATTCATTTTGAAGAAGATGTGAATTTGCGAGCTATTCAAGAGCAAATGTTGACACATATTGAAGGTTATTTGGTTGGCCCAATTGTAGTCAACTTAGGAATGACGGGCATGTTTCACAAGTATTTTATGGAAAGTTCGTTTCGAGCGGATGAATTTCATAAACATCCAGAAGCGTTTGCTAAAATTCTGGATTTCTTTGTGCATTTGGGTTGGTTTTCCAAGAAAAACGACAATTATCAATTTACAGAAGACGGCTTTTTCTTTGCCAAACGAGCTTCTGCTTATGGTGTGACGGTTTCATATCTTCCGATGTTTAAACATATTGACAGTTTGTTGTTTGGAAATGCAAGTGAATTGCGAAATATCGCTAAAAACGAAGATGAAATTCACGTCAATCGCGAAATGAATGTCTGGGGAAGCGGTGGTGCGCACGCGACGTATTTCAAAGTAATTGACGATATTATCATCGAACTTTTTAATAAACCCATCGCCGAACAACCAAAAGGAATTTTAGATATGGGTTGCGGAAATGGCGCTTTTTTACAACATATTTTTGAAGTCATCGAACGACAAACCTTGCGCGGGAAAATGTTAGATGATTATCCACTATTTTTAGTTGGTGCTGATTATAATCAAGCGGCGTTGAAAGTTACGAGAGCGAATTTGATTAAAGCCGATATTTGGGCAAAAGTTATTTGGGGCGACATTGGAAATCCGGATTTATTGAATAGTGATTTGCAAGAGAATTACAACATCGATTTGAAAGATTTGTTGAATGTACGTACGTTCTTAGATCATAATCGCATTTGGGAAGACCCGAAAAATAAAACAAAAGATAGAGTGAGTACTTCCACCGGAGCTTTTGCGCATCGAGGCGTTCACATTTCCAACAATGATGTCGAAGATAATTTATTAGAACATTTTATGAAATGGAGTCCGTATGTTCGTAAATTTGGCCTTTTAATTATTGAATTGCATACGGTAGCGCCAGAATTAACTGCTCAAAATCTAGGAAAAACAGCTGCAACGGCTTACGATGCTACACACGGTTTTTCAGATCAGTTTATCGTAGAAATCGAAGTGTTGCAAAAAATAGCGGCAGAAGCTGGATTACATTCGGATGCTGATTACTTTAAAAAATATCCCGAAACCGATTATGCAACAGTAAGTATTAATTTGTTGCGAGGAAAATAAAATTAAAATGGAAGATAGATTTTCAGAAATAAAAAAAAACATTCAATTGATTATTGATAACATGGCGATAAAGAATTTTTCGGAAGCCAGTATTAAATTAATTGAAGTGAGTGATGATTTAGACGATATGATGGACGCTACTGATGACGAAATGGTGTTGCGAGAAATCAGTAAATACCAAGTGTTGTTGAATCATTTGCAGATTAAAATGAGTACGAAAGAATAATTAAAACAAGGTTAATTGTTCTTTTTCAGGTTCCATTTCACTCAGAAAAGGGATTGTTTCAAGCACATCATATTGTTTTCTTTCGGGATTGAAAATTCGGATGGTGATGCCTTCGCAAATGAAATTCAAATCTACAGTTTCAAATAAACTATAGGCTATTTTGAGTTGGGATTCAGTAAGTTGTCTTCCAATTGAAATATGTGGTTCCGTACTTTTATGACTCACTGGAAATTGAATTTGTTTCGGAATTTCCTTCATGATTTCAGCCATTTTGGTTTTGCTTTCGGCTTTGGGAGCAATAAAAAAAGCACCATTTGTATAATTGTCAAACTCATTAAACGTAACTTCAAAAGGATTTTGATAACGACAGTAATTGGCGATTCTCGATTTTATATTTTCATATGTTTCATCTTCATATTCAAATTCACAAATAGTAACGTGAGCTAAAGAATTCTTACTCGGATACCATCCAATTTTAGCACTCAATTGTTCTTTGAGTTCTTTGACCGCTTCAATAACGGTTTCAGAAGGATGAAAAACTACCGAATATTTTGCCATATCATTTTATTTATGGAATATGAATCTTTTTTAAATGAATTACAAATTTACCTCTTTTTAATTTATTCCTTAGTTTTTAGTGTATAATATGATTATGTTGTAAAGTTTTTTTGTTAAGATAAAAATTATAAACTCTCTGAAAATAAAATTTAATGAGAAGGAATTGTCTTCAGATTCAAAACGATATCTATTAACTTTATTTTTAATAAATTATTTAGACATTGTTTTTCTTAGGATTTGTAAATATCAAGCCAATAGTTTGACACTTTATAGAAATTGAAAGTTAAAGTATAGGCTCTCAATTTTTATATTTTGATTGATTTAGTCAAATATTATCTTCAATACTTTGTTTCTATTTAATAGTGATTTCTAAACTTTTTTTCGAAACATGATTTTTATCATATTAAAGGATGTTTTTGTCCTTTAATTTTGACCTATAAAATGATAGTAACGAAACTATTATTGAAACCAATATTTAAAACTAATTTTTTCTACCATGAGTAATTTTATTAAAAAAGTTCTTGTACTATGTGTGGCTTGTGCAGCAAGTATCGCATGTAAACAGAACGGTGACTCAACAACCAACTATGCTGATATCTCTGTTGGTGATGAAATGATTGCAGAATTGACAGCGCCTCCATTCGTACCAAAACCTGTTGGAGATCGTCCTGCTAAAAAATTAATTGTAAACATGGAAATTAAAGAAATCGAAGGGGAAATGGCCGACGGTGTTAAGTATGTTTACTGGACTTTTGGAGGTAGTGTTCCAGGAAGTTTTATTAGAACTAGAGTAGGTGATGAAGTACAATTTACTTTGAAAAATCACCCAGACAACAAATTGCCTCACAACATCGATTTACACGCCGTTACGGGGCCAGGTGGTGGAGCTGCTTCTTCATTAGTAGCACCAGGACATGAAAAAACTTTTAATTTCAAATGTATCAATCCAGGATTATATGTGTACCACTGTGCTACAGCTCCTGTAGGGATGCACATTGCAAACGGAATGTACGGATTAATTTTGGTAGAACCAGAAGGTGGTTTACCTCCAGTAGATAAAGAATACTACGTAATGCAAGGTGATTTTTATACCAAAGGAAAAAATGGAGAACCTGGAATGCAACCTTTCGATATGACAAAAGCTGTTGATGAACATCCTGATTATGTAGTTTTTAATGGGAAAGTTGGGGCTTTAACAGGAGACAAAGCCTTAACAGCTAAAGTAGGAGAAACCGTTAGAATTTATATGGGTAACGGTGGACCAAATTTAGTTTCTTCGTTCCACGTTATTGGAGAGATTTTCGACAGAGTTCATATTGAAGGTGGCGATGCTATCAATAAAAATGTTCAAACAACATTAATTCCGGCTGGTGGTTCTGCAATTGTAGAATTCAAAGTGGATGTTCCAGGAACTTTCATTTTGGTAGATCACTCAATATTCAGAGCGTTCAATAAAGGAGCATTAGGAATGTTAAAAGTAGAAGGTGCTGAAAACGCTAAAATTTACTCAGGTACAACACAAGAAGGTATTTATCACCCAGAAGGAGGAACTATTCAAACGATGCCAAAATCAGGTAATGGAAAAGAAGTAGTGGTAAACAAAACATTAGACCAACAAATAGCCGATGGTAAAAATATTTATGGAAGAACTTGTTTCGCTTGTCACCAATCAGAAGGTCAAGGTATTCCGGGTGCTTTCCCTCCATTAGCAAAATCTGATTTCTTAAACGCAGATCCAAATAGAGCAGTTAATGCAGTTCTTCATGGATTAAGTGGTGAAATTACAGTAAATGGTAAAAAATTCAATTCAGTAATGACTAGTCAAAACCTTACGGATCAAGAAATTTCAGATGTTTTAACTTATGTGTATAACAGTTGGGGTAACAATAAAACCAAAGTAACCCCAGAAATGGTTAAAACACAAAGAGCAAAACCAGCTCCAAAAGCAAAAGATATGCACGAATAATAATCAAATAAATAGAGTAAATAAAAATGAAAAAAATAGTATTGAGTGCTATAGCGCTTATCGTAACTGGAACTTTAATTAGTTTTAAATTACCAACAACCAAAACATCTGAAGTAGTGGCATTTCAGGATGCAAATAAAGGAAAAGCAATTTACAGTAAAACATGTATCGCATGCCATCAGGCAAACGGACAAGGAATTCCAAATGCATTTCCTCCTTTAGCAAAATCTGATTACTTAAATAAAGATGTAAACAGAGCCATTAAAGTGGTACTAAACGGATTAAGCGGACCTGTTACTGTAAATGGTAAAAAATTCAATAGTGCTATGACTAGTCAAGGATTAAGCGACCAACAAGTAGCGGATGTACTGACTTATGTTTACAGCAGTTGGGGAAATAACAATACAAAAGTTACTCCTGCTATGGTAAAAGCACAAAGAGGTAAAAAATAAGTATAAACAATAAACAAACTGAAGAATGGAAGCTCAATTTATTAAACGATTTCACTACTGCCTAATTTTATTATCTTGGGTTTCCATTTCTTTTTCTCAGGTACCCAAAGATATGGTAACCATTGGAGCAGGGAGTTACGTTCCGTTATATGGAACAACAGATAAGAAACCAGTGTTCATTAAATCCTTTTTGTTGGATGTATATCCGGTTACGAATCAACAATATTTAGAATTTTTGAAAAAAAATCCGAATTACAGAAAATCAAAAATCAAACGCCTTTTTGCCAATACAACTTATTTATCAGAATGGAGTGGCGACTTAAGTTTCGGACAATTAAATGCCAATTCGCCAGTGACTAATATTTCATGGTTTGCTGCAAAAGAATACTGCGAATGTCAAGGTAAAAGATTAGCCACTTTAGATGAATGGGAATATGTAGCCATGGCAGATGAAAAACGAAAAGACGCTCGTTCAAGAGAAGAATTCAATAAATATATCTTGAGTTGGTACGAAAAAAACAAAACCTACAACAATTCTGTAGGGAAAACATTCAAGAATTACTGGGGCGTTTACGATATGCACGGATTAGTTTGGGAATGGACTTTCGATTTCAATAGTATCTTTTTATCAGGAGAATCCAGAAAAGATAAAGATACCGATAAAGATTTGTTCTGCGGAAGCGGTTCTGTCAACGCCACTGATTTAATGAATTATGCCGCTTTTATGCGTTACGCTTTCAGAGGCAGTATAAAAGCAAACTATACTACAAAAAATTTAGGTTTCCGATGTGCCAAAAACATCGCTAATTGAGTTTTCAATTAAAAAAATGAGTCATGAAAAAGATAATTTTATTCGTAATTGCTTCCCTTTTATTAATCGGGTGCAATGCAAAAGAGGAAAAACAAGATATAAAAGATAAACCAATAACCGATTTATCAATTTACAACTTGCCTGAAAAATGGACCAATCAAGACGGAAAAGATATTGAACTAAAAGAATTAAGAGGAAAAGTTCTTGTTATGGTGATGATTTATACTTCTTGTAAATCAGCTTGTCCAAGATTAGTTGCTGATATGCGAAATATTGAAGCTAAAATCCCAGAAGAATACAAAGACAAAGTCCAATTGGTTTTAGTAAGTATTGATCCAACGGTGGATACTCCAAAAAGATTAAAAGATTTCTCTATCGAAAATAAAATGACAGGAAATCAATGGGTTTTCTTACGTTCAAATGAAGAAAATACCAGAGAATTCGCAGCAGTTCTAGCCGTAAATTATAAAAAAATATCTCCGATAGATTTCTCACATTCCAATATTATCAGTGTATTTAATGCAGAAGGCGAATTGGCATTCCAACAAGAAGGCTTAGGAGTTAGTTACGATAAAACGGTTTCAAAAATCATAGAAGAAGCGGCTAAAATAGAGTAGTGGCTTCCCAATATAAATCCAATACAACATGAAACTTCAAAATAAAATGTTTGTTGCAGTTGCTTTTGCAATTTCAACCGTAGGTTCTTTTGCCCAAGAGTTAGAAGTCAACCTACAACTAAGACCACGATTTGAATACCGAAATGGTTTCAAAGAATTAATGAAAGACGATTTTTATCCCACTTCATTTGTTTCCCAACGCTCAAGAATGAATTTCTTCTACAAGCAAGAAAAATTTAAAGCCAATGTATCGTTTCAAAATGTCAGAGTTTGGGGCGATGTAGCAACCACTTCTCCATCGGATAAAAACGGAGTAGCGTTATTCGAATCTTGGATTTCGTATGATTTCAATACGAATTGGACAGCAAAATTCGGGCGACAAGTACTTTCTTACGATAATCAAAGAATTATGGGCGGAATCGATTGGTTGCAACAAGGTCAAAGTCACGATGCCGTTTTGGTTACCAATAAGAAAAATGGCTACCAATTGGATTTTGGTGCAGCGTTAAATAATAACAACGAAGCCTTATACGAATCCGCTTATGTAACGAACTATAAAAACATGCAGTTTATTTGGTTCAATCAGAAATTTTCAAAAGTAAGTTTGAGCTTTTTAGCATTGAATAATGGCTACCAATATGAAAATTTAACTGAAAATAAATTCCAAGTTGCCTATTTGCAAACTATTGGAACATATGGAAAATGGGATGTTTCAAAATTTTATGGAGATTTCGGTTTGTATGCTCAAACAGGTGAAGCTGCTGTAGCTAATGATAAAGTAGATGTTGGTGCGTATTATGCGGGATTTAATTTGGGATATAAATTCACCAATCCTTTCAAAGCCGAATTAGGTTTCGAATATTTATCCGGAAAAGATCAAAATGATTCCGATACTAAAATAAAATCGTTCACGCCTTTATTTGGAACCAATCATGGATTCAATGGTTTAATGGATTATTTCTACGTTGGGAATCATAAGAATTCGGTAGGATTACAAGATTTTTATACCAAATTCATTTACGACAAGAATAAATGGCAAGTAACATTATCACCTCATTTATTTTATAGCGCTGCATCGGTTTATAATATGACGACTTTAGAAGAACAAGATAGTTATTTAGGTACTGAAATCGATTTAACTGCAACATACAAATTAGATAAAAACTTTGTAATTTCTGGAGGTGTTTCTAAAATGTTTGCCAGCGACACTATGGAAATTTTAAAAGGTGGAAACAATTCAAATGGTAACAATTGGGCATGGGTAATGGTTTCATTTAATCCGCAATTGTTTACTCATAAAAAATAGATTAATTATAAATGGGTTATATTTAATTAAAAAAGGACTGCTAAAATACATTAGCAGTCCTTTTACTTTAAAAAGAGTCGCTCTGTTTACTAAAACGACTCCGTTTAAAAACCTAATTAACTAATAAAACTTATCTTGTAAAACAATGGCACTTGGAAACAAAATATTATTTTCTAAATGAATGTGCGCATGTAAATCCGCTTCAAATTCTTGTAACATTTGATAGGTTACTTTGTATGTGTTGCAAGCATCTGCCGGTGGTGTGTAGTTGTTTGATAATTCTACAATTTTTTCAAATCGTTCACCTTCATTTTCATGTTCTTCCATCATCATCGCAATAGGATTGGCAACAGAACCAAATCCGGGATTGTTGATTGGTGTATTATTTCGACTAGCCTCTACCATTTTTTTGATAAAAGGAAACAGAATTAACTCTTCTTTTTTCATGTGTTGCGTTAATTCGTCGGCGCTTCTTTTGAATAATTTTTTAATTTCAAAAAGTTCTGGATGTTGAGCGCCATGTACTTGTTCCAACTTAATTAAAAACGATACCAATTGCGGAATTTTTTCTTCCACATAACGATGGTGTTTTTTCTCAATATAATCAATCAATAAATCTAATTCCCAAGATTTAAAATCGATTCCTTGATTGTTGTTGTTTGCCGTAACACGTTCTAATTCGTCTAAAAGCGCATATTTATCAATGCTTTTTTTTGCACATACTTCATCGATTGTTCGGTTTCCTTTACAACAAAAATCGATACCTAGTTGACTGAAAACTCCTGCAGTTCTATAATCATCTGCTACTATGTTTCCCACTGTTTTGTTTGAATCTATAACCATAATACTATATTGTTTTAATAAAAGACAAATTTATCCTTAATTTAATTTTCATACTATGATTTGAATCATAACGAATGTTTTTTTTTGGCAGTTATTTTGTACTTAGTTAAAGGATAAAAATATCCTTTATAATTTCTAACTAATATCTAAAATATGTTATCAAAATCACAAGCACGAGCATTTTTTTTAGGTGGAACCGTAGTAACCTTTTTGGTCTTTATTGGCTTAACTATTTACTCGTTCATGCCTAAAAATGATCAAACTTATCATGATAAGATTGATGCAAAAGTTATTCGAGGAAAGGAAATCTGGGAATCGAATAATTGTATGGGTTGTCATACCATACTGGGTGAAGGAGGCTACTACGCTCCAGAACTTACCAAAGTAATCGAAAGAAGAGGAGAAGGCTACGTAAAAGCTGTTTTACAATCGCCAGTTCCTTGGGGACCAAAAGGCAGAAAAATGGTAAAATATGAAATGAACGACGCCGATGCCGAAGCCATGATTGCTTACTTCAAATGGATTGGAAACATTGATTTGAATGGTTTTGATCGCGTGGTTTCCCCTTTAGCTAAAGAAGAATAATCCAAAATTTAGTATCATGAAATATAAATCACAAAAAGTAGCGTATTGGTTCTTTGGATTATGCATGTTATTATTTGCATTACAAATTATCTATGGTTTTATTATGGGCTTTGCCCGAATTGGAATGGATGGTCTTCACGATTTTATTCCGTTCAATACAGCAAGAGCTGTTCACACGAATTTATTAGTAGTTTGGTTATTAACTGGTTTCATGGGAGCCGCTTATTATATCATTCCTGAAGAAGCACAAAGAGAATTAGTTAATGTCAAATTGGCTTATGTACAGTTGATTTCCTTAGCTGTAGTTGGAGTTTTAGCAATTGTTGGCTATCACTTTAATATTTGGGAAGGTCGAAAATTCCTTGAAATTCCAAGAGAATTAGATGTTTTAGTAGTAATCAATGTCTTATTGTTCTTAGGATTAATCCTCACCACTTTATTCAAAGCAGAAAGACGAACAACAACTTCATTAGTTTTAACAATGGGATTGGTTTTTGCTGCTTTATTATACTTACCGGGTATGATTTGGTTCGATAGCCAAGTTACGGATTCATTCTTCCGTTGGTGGGTAGTGCATTTATGGGTTGAAGGAGTATGGGAACTAATCATGGGCGGTATTTTATCATACTTATTAATCAAACTTACAGGTGTTGACCGAGAAGTTATCGAGAAATGGTTATATGTAATTGTTGGTTTGACATTCCTTTCAGGTTTATTAGGAACAGGTCACCATTACTACTACATCGGAGTAAATAAAATTTGGTTAATAGTAGGTGGAATTTTCTCAGCATTAGAACCATTAGCATTCTTAGCAATGGCATTATTCGCAGTGTACATGTATCGAAAAGGAGAAAAATCTCATCCAAACAAAATTGCGTTATTCTGGACGATCGGAGCTTCTATTGTATCTTTCATTGGAGCTGGATTATTAGGATTTGCACACACTTTACCACAAACCAACATTTACACGCACGGAACTTTAGTAACAGCCATGCACGGCCACTATGCATTCTGGGGAGCTTACGCGATGATTGTTTTAGCTATTATTAGCTATGCCTTACCAAACATTACTGGAAGAAAATTATACGACAGTACAAGAGGTCACATGGCATTTTGGTTGTCTAATATCGGAATGTTAGGAATGACAGTAGCTTTCGGTGTAGCAGGTGTTGCCCAAGTGTACATGGAACGTAAAATGAAAATGGATTTCATGGATGTTCAAAACGAAATCAGTATTCACTTTGTCGTATTGTTGCTTTGTGCCACATTATTTACAACCGGAATTACCTTATATATTCTAGAGTTTATCAAATACGGTAAACCAACAGATGAAGCTCTTGTAAAAGAATAGTTATTAATTATTTAGGTTAGAATTATACAATTAATAACCAGCCGAGACCAATTGCCCAGAGTTGTCGCTGCCCGCTTTTGGTTTCGGTTTTTTCAAAAATAAATTGCCATGATAGTAGCAGAAAAAACCATATTTTATAAAGCAGTAGGTTCTGAAATTGAAATTTTCAATCAAATCAACCAATTGCGATTGCCTTTATTATTGAAAGGTCCAACAGGCTCTGGAAAGTCCCGTTTTATCGAATATATGGCGAATGAAGTTAACAAAACATTAGTCACCGTAAGTTGTCACGAAGAAACTTCAGCAACCGATTTAATTGGACGTTTCATCATCAAAGGAGCCGAAACCATTTGGATTGACGGACCTTTATCCATAGCAGTAAAAAACGGATATATTTTATATTTAGATGAGGTTGCCGAAGCACGTCCAGATGTCATCGTAGCCATTCACTCCTTAACCGATCATAGAAGAGAACTTTTCATTGATAAATTAGGAGAAACCATCAAAGCGCATCCCGATTTTCTTTTGGTAGCTTCGTTTAATCCAGGATATCAAAAAGGATTCAAAGAATTAAAACCTTCTACTCGTCAACGATTTGTAGCACTTTCATTCGATTATCCAAATCCAAAAATAGAAGCCGAAATTTTAATTAATGAAACCGGAATTCAAGCCGATATCGCTCAAAAGTTAGTCACTATTGGAACAAAAATTAGAAATCTAACCGAATTAGGGCTAACAGAAACCGTTTCTACCCGTTTATTAGTGGACGCCGCGAAACTTATAAATAACGGATTACCAAAACGATTAGCCGTTCACGTTGCCGTTGTTGAACCTTTAACAGATGAGCAAGAAACCATTCAAGCTTTAAACGATTTGTGCGATTTAATGATTTAAAGATTGGAGTTATGGGCTTAGAATTAGACGAAATTATCTATAAAAAAGTACTCAAGTACTTTAAAAATAAACGACTCAATGATGCCGAAATTCTGAGCCGTCAAATCAACTTATCTGATATCAAACCGCGATTGACTCTTTTTGCGAGAGCGATTTGTGGTGCGCCAATCGAAATTTTTCCAGCCGAACGAGAAGGCGGTTACAAAAACAAAAACTTTTTTCTTCCAATAAATTGTTCGCTTTTCCCAACAAAAGAAGAAAATCTGAAATTCTATTTTTTCAGAACGGTGTATTTGAGTATTCAAAAACAACTGAATTTGAATTGGGATAACCAAGATAATTCACCAGAACTTTCTTTGGAAAAAGCCTTTGAAACAGCGCCATTAGTCATTGGAAAAATGTTTGAAAATTATCCATCCATGCAAGAGTTTTATTATGATGCGGTGCCAAAATTACCCGTTAATAAAAAAGACCAATCCATTGATTACTCTTGGTTGTATGGAAAATGGATGAAAAACACACCCGAAATTGAAGACCAAAATGTATTGCAAAATTTCGATGACAATACTAAGAAAATAAAAAATAATGTCGTAGCCGAAACTACGCTTCATGCGAAAGCTGTTGAAGAAATAGAATCACTTACTATCGACAAAAAACAACAAGAAGATTATGTGTTAATGCACAGTTTCGAGAAAATTGAAACCGCAGAAGAATTCAACGGAAATTGGCGCGATTTTGATGGAAAAGACGACTTAAAAGACCATCAAGAAGCCTTGGAAGAAATGAACATGAAGTTTACGGTTCGTGTGGATGATATGGTACATTCTGTATATCAAGCCGATTTTGTTGAAAATACTTCCATTGCCGAAAGTGCTGAGGTTGATGAAAAAGGGTTTCATTTAAAATATGACGAATGGGATTTTAAAAAACGAAATTACTTGACTAATTTCTGTAAAGTGTATCCAAAAACCCAACTCAAAACTCACGCGACTTATTATAAAAATACGATGGCGAAGTACAAAACCACTTTAAATGGTTTACGAAAAATGCTTACCAGCGTAAATAATAAAATGCAACAACAACGAAGACAATTACAAGGTGACGCTTTCGATTTAGACGCGTTAACCGATTTATATACCGACATTCATTCTGGAAAATCGCCAGACGAACGCATTTATTTATCGCAAAGAAAGAAAAACAAAGACATTGCGATTTTGGTTTTGTTAGACATTAGTCTTTCAAGTGATGGTTATGCCGCTGGAAATCGAGTGATTGATGTAGAAAAAGAAGTTTCTATTTTATTTGGCGAAATACTACATGAGTTCGACATCGATTTTGCGATTGATGGATTTTATTCCAAAACCAGAAATTTCACAACTTATCTCACTTTGAAAGATTTCAACGAAAGTTGGAACAAAGCCAAACATAAAATCGGAGCTGTTGAGCCTAATGGTTATACTCGAATTGGTCCCGCATTACGTCACGCTGGCGCACGAATGGATCAATTGGATGCCAAAAACAAATGGATTATCGTGCTTTCCGATGGAAAACCAAACGATTACGATAAATACGAAGGACAACACGGAATTCAAGACATCAAACAAGCGTTGCGAGAACTGAACGAACGAAAAATCAATTCGTATGCTTTAGCCATCGAAGCGCAAGCCAAATATTATTTACCGCAAATGTTCGGTCAAAATCATTATCAAATATTAACCTCTCCCGAAGCTTTACTAAAATCATTGGTAAAACTTTATGAGAAAATCAAACACCAATAAAATGGCAATATCAGAAACACATACAAACGTGATTGAAGGACATCCCATTCATACTTATTTCGTAGAAACCGATTTGATTCTTCAATTATTGGAAGAATTGAATAGCATAAATCCAAAAGAGGAATTTCAGAAATTTTACAATGTATTCAATCATTTAGCAACTGTTGAAAAACGTTTTGAACGAAAAGAAAATCAATTATTTCCGTTTTTAGAACAAAAAGGTTGGACAGGACCTTCTCGCAATATGTGGTCGTTTCACGATACCATTAGAGAAATGTTTCGCATTGTTAGAAAAAATTTAGAAGACCAAGATTTCACTTCAGCCAAGCATAATACCAATTTAATCTCTCAAAATTTATATCGATTACTAGAAGTAGAAGAAAACGTGTTGTTTCCAAATGCTTTAGAAATGCTATCAGAAGAGGATTGGATTAAAATGCGAAAAGGAGAAGACGAAATTGGTTGGATGTTATCAGAAGCGCCACCAAAATTCCCCAAAGAATCAGAATACATTCATCCTTCTCAAGATACAGAACGCAGAACCGATGTGGTTTTCAACGAAAATGCAGCGCATTATGATGAAGGTTTCATGACAATTGAACAAGTAAACTTACTTTTCAAAACGTTACCCATCGATTTAACTTATGTTGATGAAAACGATAAAGTAATTTTCTACAATCGAGGCGAAGAACGCGTGTTTCCAAGAAGTGCCGGAATTATTGGTAGAGAAGTTCGTTTTTGTCATCCGCCTAAAAGTGTGGATACCGTTTTGCAAATTTTAGAAGCGTTTAGAAAAGGCGAGCAAAACGAAGCTTCTTTCTGGATTAACTACAAAGAACGTCTGATTTACATTCGCTATTTTGCAGTTAGAGATACTCAAAAAAGATATAAAGGCGTAATCGAAATGTCACAAGATATTACAGATATCAAACAAATTAACGGCGAAAAACGATTGTTAGAATGGAATAATTAATAGAAAGAGTTATGAGAATTATAGGTACGATTTTATTCAGCATTTTTATCATCTTTATTTTTTCGTGTGAAACTGTCGAGCATCATCATGTTCCAAAAACGGCAAATGAAGCTTTGAGAGAATTGATGGAAGGAAACCAGCGTTATGTTAATAATGTACCGATGCATCATGATTTCATTGATGAAGCTCACTATTCTGAAAAAGACCAACATCCGCACACTTTTGTGTTGTCTTGTATCGATTCTCGTGTGCCGCCAGAAATTGTTTTTGACCAAGGAATTGGAAATTTATTTGTTGCTCGGGTAGCAGGAAATATCGAAGATCCAAACATTTTAGGAAGTATGGAATATGCCGTTAAAGTAAAAGGAACAAAATTGTTGGTTGTGTTAGGACATTCCAATTGTGGTGCGGTTCAAGGTGCAATTGATAATGTGAATTTAGGACATTTAACACAATTAACCAATCAAATAAAAGTGGCATTTAGTCATCATAGAACGTATCCATTACCCGAACATTTATCAGATGAAACAGGTCGATTAAACGTGCTATCCACCATAGATCACATTCTCTCTTCGAGCAAAATTATTAGAGATTTGGTCCATCAAAAGAAAATAAAAATAGTAGGAACATTTTACGATTTACACACAGGTAAAGTTGAATTATTACAATCATGAACAATACAAAATCAATATATTATCCGCCAGGAGGCATTTTAATTTGGATTATTATTTATTTGGAACTCATCACTTTCGGAATGGCGATTTTAGCATTAGCTTATTACGGTTCAGAAGAACGCGAATTGTTTCACAACAGTAGTTTAAAACTGAATAAAACAATTGGAACTATAAACACGATTTTGTTGTTAACCAGCGGATTTTTTGTAGCCAAAGGAATCTATTTTTTTAAAGCCGCTAACATCAAAAAAGCGTTGTTTTATTTCAATTGGGCAATGCTTGGAGGTTTCGGATTCTTGGTTCTAAAATCATTTGAATATTACGAAAAATTAGAAGCCGGATTGCACATGGATTACAATTCGTTTTTTAGATTTTATTGGTTATTAACGGGTTTTCATTTTATACATGTTTTGGTGGGATTAGTAATTTTATTAGTAATTACATTTTCCATCAAGAAAAAACAAACCAAAGCATCCTTTGAAGACATTGAAGCTAGTGCCAGTTTTTGGCACATGTGCGATTTAATTTGGTTGCTTTTATTCCCAGTACTTTATTTACTTTTTTAAATGTAAGATCATGAAAGACACTATTTCTTCTACGTTTATTTTGTTGTTGGCACTGACTATAATTGCTGCTTTTTTAGCATTAAATGTAAGTGCAGAAATTATGGCAACAACGGTTGTGACTTTGGCTTTAATTAAGTTTTGGTTGGTAGCTTTTCAGTTTATGGAATTAAAAAAAGCGCATCCTTTTTGGAAATATTTGATATTAGGTTTTGGTGGTTTAATGGGAATTATTTTAGTGATTTTACTTTAAATTCTACCAATTTTCAAAGCATGATAATAATCATATATTAATCTGAAGGATTGTATTTTATTTGTCACTATTTATTTTGTTAAGAGATAAATGGAATGCAAAAATTAACCAAGAAAACAATATGACTTTACAAAAAAACGTACACACTTTTCACATTCCTATTATGGGATTGGCGTTCACTATTGATAGCCCAGTGCGAGTGGCGCAATACGGAATTGATTCTGTAATTTCGATTATGGATGACGATTTAATTGAAAAAATGACCGCTTTTTATGCCGAAAAATTCAAGCAACCTTATGAAGAAATTTCACAAAAAGTAGAAGATTTTAGAGCCAAAAGAATCACCAATTATTTGAATTTACTCGATACAGTTGTTACTCAAAAATTCGAAAGTTTCAAATCGGAATTGATTGAAAAAAGAACACAATTAGAAGATTTTATCTCCATTTTGCCAACAACTTCCGAATTAAAAATCAAATTAGAACATTTAATTGATTCAGGAAAAAACAATATGATGGAATTAAAATCGATTCTTGACCATCATTTTGCAGCAGGAAGCATCGATGTGAATATCATGACGAAAATCGACAAAGATAATTTTAATGATGACGAACAATTACCAGTAATGTACAACGATGCGCATGCAGCTTTAAGGGGTTTTGTAAACAGTACCACAAATTCATCCGTAGTTTTTTCTGCTGGAATGAATCCAAGATTGTACAGTTACATGGAAACTTTCGATGCTTTTTATCCCAATGCAAACGGACAATTTCAGAAGAAAATCATTTTGAAAGTGAGTGATTTTCGCTCGGCGATGATTCAAGGAAATTTTCTAGCTAAAAAAGGACTTTGGGTTTCCGAATATCGAATTGAATCAGGTTTAAATTGCGGCGGACACGCGTTCGCAACAGATGGTTTTTTATTAGGTCCAATTCTAGAAGAATTCAAAAAAAAGAAAGGCGAGTTGATTCAATCGGCCTATTCGCTATTTACAAATGCTTTAGCATCAAAAAATAAAATAGTTCCAAACGAACCTCCTGTTTTAAAAATCACTGTGCAAGGTGGAGTAGGAACAGCAGAAGAACATCAGTTTTTATTAGACCATTATCAAGTAGATGCTGTGGGTTGGGGTTCACCGTTTCTTTTGGTTCCAGAAGCTACTTCAGTTGATGCTGAAACTAGAAAATTATTGGCTGATGCTAAAGAAAAAGATTTGTATTTGAGTAATATTTCACCGCTTGGAGTTCCGTTCAACACAATTAAAGGAATGACGAATGATTTCTTTAAAAGCCAACGCATCGCTTCGGGAAAAGCTGGAAGTTCTTGTCCAAAGAAATATTTAGCGTTAAGTAAAGAATACAAAAAAGAAGGCACTTGTACCGCTTCAAAAAAACATCAAGACAAGAAATTGGAAGAATTAGAAGCAAAACGTGATTTCATTTCGTTCGAAACTTACACGAAAGAATACAATTCAATCACAGAAAAATCATGTTTGTGCGTGGGATTAGCAAATGCAAGTCATATCGAATTAGGAATTCCAATCAAAGGTCAAGCGCAAGGTGTTGTGGTTTGTCCTGGCCCAAACATGGCTTATTTTTCTAGAGAATTTTCATTAAAAGAAATGATTCAACACATTTACGGCAAAAAAGAAATCGAAAATCATGTCGATAGACCTAATATGTTTGTGAAAGAATTGGGCTTGTATGTTTTGTATTTGT
The DNA here is from genome assembly GCF_015223105.1 of Flavobacterium proteolyticum. Lineage (GTDB taxonomy): Bacteria > Bacteroidota > Bacteroidia > Flavobacteriales > Flavobacteriaceae > Flavobacterium > Flavobacterium proteolyticum. Next base: position 29,459 of record NZ_JADFTZ010000008.1, on the reverse strand, counting down.
CCAATCAAATAAATGAAGCTTTCGAGATAACTCCCCAACAAATAAAAAAATGGGAGACATTTAAAGCGAATCTTTTAAACGGAATTGAGTATTACAAATCGATTTTCCAAGAAAAGAATTCAAATATTCAAAATGATATTACCAAATTAGAATCGCAATTAAACAAATTAGAATTTAATACAATTTCTGTTTAAAATATAATTACTTAATAATGAGGGTTATTTAATTTTATAAGTAGGTTTTTGCAAAAGGCTGTTTCCATTTTTTGGAAACAGCCTTTTTTGTTCAACAATTGTTAATAATAAAGACAAAAATATCCTTTTTTATGATTGTAATCATACTTTTAAAGCGCTCAATTTCAGAAATTTGTAGTAATAATTTTAATATTAAAATATCATGAACAAATCAATTTTACTTGTTTTATCTCTTGCTTTAGCTGTAGCATGTGGTAAAAAAGAAGCATCTGCTGAAGATAATTATCAGCCTGGTGGAGGTGAAGCAACAACAGAAGCTGCCGCTGATCCGGCTTCGTATGATCCAAAACGTGGTGAAGGAAAATACGACACAGTTGAATTAGGTGCAACATTAGATCAAGCTATGGCTACAAAAGGGGAAGAAGTAGCAGGTGTAAAATGTGCATCATGTCACAAAACAACAGATGAAAAATTAGTAGGGCCAGGATGGAAAGGTGTAACTGAAAGAAGAACACCACAATGGATTATGAACTTCATTACTAATCCTGATCCAATGATTGACAAAGATCCTGAAGTACAAGCGCAATTGGAAATTTGTTTAGTTCGTATGCCTAACCAAGGTGTTTCTGATGACGAAGCTAGAGGAATTCTTGAGTATATGCGTAAAAATGACGGTGTGAAATAAACATAAAAGGGTATTGTGTTAAGTGAAAGTAATACGATACCTTAATTTAACTACATATATCATGAAAAATAAATTTGTACAGGCAGTTTTAGTAATTGCCCTAGGAAGTGCTTTGGTGACTTCCTGTAAACCAAAAAGCTCAGGAGATGCTGTAAGTGGCGATGCTGCTGAGAAGGCGTATGTTGCACCAGGAAAATACGATGAGTTTTACAATTTCGTTTCAGGTGGTTTTAGTGGACAATTAAGTGTTTACGGATTACCAAGCGGACGTTTATTCCGAGTTATTCCTGTATTTTCGGTTGACCCAGAAAAAGGTTGGGGATACAGCGAAGAAACAAAACCAATGTTGAATACCTCTCACGGATTTGTGCCTTGGGATGATTTACATCACACTGAAATGTCTCAAACTAACGGTGAAGTCGATGGTCGTTGGGTTTTTGGGAATGCTAATAATACCCCGCGTATTGCTAGAATTGATTTAAAAACATTCAAAACAGCTGAAATTATCGAACTTCCGAACAGTGGAGGTAATCACTCTTCTCCATTCATTACTGAAAATACAGAATATGTGGTAGCGGGTACTCGTTTTAGTGTTCCTGCCGATTATTCTAATGGAGATGTTCCAATCAATACTTATAAAGAGAATTACAAAGGACATATCAGTTTTGTAAGTGTTGATAAAAAATCGGGAGAAATGGATTTGGCTTTCCAAATTGTAACTCCGGGTGTAAATTTTGACCTTTCTCACGCTGGTAAAGGAAAATCGCACGGATGGTTCTTCTTCTCGTGCTACAACACAGAACAAGCCAACACATTGTTAGAAGTAAATGCTTCTCAAAAAGATAAAGACTTTATCATGGCAGTGAACTGGAAAAAAGCGGAAGAATATATCAAAGCTGGAAAAGGTAAAAAACAAAAAGTGAAATATGCGCATAACACTTGGGATGAGCATACGCACTCTGCAAAATCTACTATGAAAGATGAAGTATTGGTTTTAGATGCTTCTGAATTAAAAGATATTTGTTATATGATTCCTTGTCCAAAATCGCCTCACGGATGTGATGTTGATCCAACAGGTGAATTTATCGTAGGTTCTGGTAAATTAGCAGCTTTAATTCCTGTATTTAGTTTTGATAAATTACAATCAGCTATCAAAGGGAAAAAATTTGAAGGCGACTATGGAGGAATACCAGTTGTGAAATATGAAGCAGCTTTACATGGTGAAGTTCAAAAACCAGGTTTAGGTCCATTACACACTGAATTTGACGGAAAAGGAAATGCTTACACCACTTTCTTCGTTTCTTCTGAAGTGGTGAAATGGGATATTAAAACGTTAAAAGTATTAGATCGTGTTCCAACATATTACTCAGTAGGTCACTTATGTATTCCTGGAGGAGATAGTAAAAAACCATTTGGAAAATACTTAGTTGCTTATAACAAAATTACAAAAGACCGTTATTTACCAACAGGTCCTGAGTTAGCGCAATCAGCACAAATATTTGATATTAGTGGAGATAAAATGAAGCTAATTTTAGATTTCCCAACCATTGGAGAGCCGCATTATGCACAAGCAGCTCCGGCAGATTTAATTCGAAACAATGGGCAGTTGAAATTCTATAAATTAGATGATAACAAGCATCCTTATGCTGCAAAAGGCGAAAAAGAAGCCAAAGTGGTTAGAGAAGGAAACAAAGTGCATGTGTACATGACCTCTATCCGATCTCACTTTGCTCCTGATAATATTGAAGGAGTCAAATTAGGTGATGAAGTATATTTCCACGTAACCAACTTAGAACAAGATTGGGATGTACCACACGGATTTGCTGTGAAAGGTGCTAATAATGGTGAATTATTAATCATGCCTGGAGAAACTACTACATTAAAATGGGTTCCAGATAGAGTAGGAACGTTCCCATTCTACTGTACTGACTTCTGTAGTGCGTTACACCAAGAAATGCAAGGATATATTAGAGTATCTCCAAAAGGGTCAAATGTTCCATTACAATTTAGTTTAGGAACAAACGTACCAGCTACAAAATAAATTTTTAACAAAAGGGGCAAAGTAACTTTTGTCCCTTTTTTAAACTCAATTGTATGGAAACTACAAAACTTGCTTTAGTTTCAAAAATCCTTTTATTTATTATTGCAGGATTATTTATAAGTTCTTTATTTGTGCCTATGTGGCAAATCGATTTAGATGCGCCTCAATATCCTGAAGGATTGGTTTTAAAATTACATGCTAATAAAATTGGTGGTGACGTAGAAATCATTAACGGTTTAAATCACTACATCGGAATGGCAACTTTGCATACCGAGAATTTTATCGAATTCAAAATCTTGCCTTATATTGTTGGTGCTTTTTCATTAATTTCTATTGCCTTAATTTTTATCAATAACAGAAAATTCGTACTAGCATTTTTCGGAACCTTTATACTTTTCGTTATCTTAGCTGGACTAGATTTTTACCGCTGGAATTACGAATACGGACACAATTTAGATCCGAATGCCGCTATTAAAGTGCCTGGAATGGCCTATCAACCTCCATTAATTGGATACAAACAATTATTGAATTTTGGAGCCTATTCCGTTCCTGATATTGGAGGATGGTATTTAATTGCAGCTGGTGTCATGTTATTTTACATTGTATTTAAAGAATTCAATTTATTCAAAAGAAAACAAACTATTTAGTTATGAAAAAGATTGTACTTTTATTTTCGTCGCTTTTTATGATTGCTTGTGTTTCAAACGAACCGAGACCTATCAAATTGAATGTAGATTCTTGTGAATTCTGCAAAATGACCATTTCAAACGGAAAATTTGGAGCTGAGTTATTAACTAAAAAAGGACGTTACTACAAGTTTGACGATTTGTCTTGTATGATGCACTATACGAAAGAAAATACGAATGTTCAAGTGCAATCTTTCTTTGTAAACGATTACGCAAAAGATAATACTCTAATTCCAGCCGAGCAATGTTTTTATTTGCATGGAGGTTCGATTAATTCTCCAATGCGAGGTAATTTTGCCGCTTTTGCATCCGATAAAGACCAAGATGATTTTCAAAAGCAACTTAATGCCAAAACGTTAACTTGGGAACAAGTTTTCACAATGTATTAATGAAAAAAATTAGTTTCATAGTATTCCTATTGTTTTTTTCAATTGGGAAAGCAGCTACTATTCAGGTAGGTCCCAACTTTCCAGTGAAGAAAATCAAGCAAGCCCTTGCATTAGCAAAAGATGGCGATACGATTCTTGTACATTCGGGCATCTATAAAGAGGGAACGATTTTAATCAATAAAAAGATTTACTTTATTGGTAAGAACTTCCCTGTTTTAGATGGCCAGAATAAAAAAGAAGTATTATCTATCAATGCCAATGATGTGGTGGTAAAAGGATTTAAAGTAATTAATTCGGGTCACGCTGCTTTAAATGATCCTTGTGGAATTCGCGTTTACGATAAAAATAATGTCACAATTCAAGGGAATATTCTCGATAATAACTTCTTCGGAATTTATCTTCAAAACAGTAACAATTGTATCGTAAAAAATAATATTGTCAGAGCTTACGGTAAAGCCGAGCAGTTAATCGGAAACGGAATTCACTGTTGGAAAAGCAATAATTTACAAATCATCGGAAATAAAATTACAGGTCATCGTGACGGCATTTATTTCGAATTTGTAACGCAATCTGTAATTTGGAGAAACATCTCTAACAATAACGTTCGTTACGGATTGCATTTCATGTTTTCCAATGATGATGCTTACATAACCAATGTTTTCAAGAACAATGGAGCAGGAGTAGCCGTAATGTTTACCAAAAACGTGAAAATGTTTAATAATTATTTTGAGGAAAATTGGGGCGATTCGGCTTACGGATTATTGCTAAAAGAAATTTCGGATAGTTATATTTTTAATAATCGTTTTGCTCGAAATACCTCAGGAATTTACATGGAAGGAACTTCTCGAATTAAAGTTGAAAAAAACAGTTTCGAATCGAACGGTTGGGGTATGAAAATCCAAGCGAGTTGTATGGAAAACGAAATCGTAAACAATAATTTTCTAAAAAACACTTTCGATATCAGTACCAATGGAAGTTTGGTTTTAAATACGTTCAATGAAAATTATTGGGACAAATACGAAGGCTACGATTTGGACAAAGATGGAATGGGAGATGTTCCGTATCATCCACTGAGTTTATTTGCCGTGCTTACCGAAAATACGCCTTCTTCTATGTTGTTATATCGAAGTTTTATGATTACACTGTTAGATAAGTCTGAAAAAGTATTACCCAGTATAACACCTGATAATTTTGTAGATAATAAGCCTTTAATGAAGTCACTGCCGCTATGATTGAGATAAAAGAATTGCAGAAAAAGTTTGGAAAATTTGAAGTTTTAAAGAACATTAATCTTTCTTGTAAAAAAGGAGAATGTATCGCTTTAATTGGTCCGAATGGTTGTGGAAAAACCACTTTGATAAAATCGGTTTTAGGAATGGTATTGCCAGATTCGGGTACGATTCATTTTAATGGAAATTCCGTTTTAGGTGAGTATTTGTATCGCGAAAAAATTGGATACATGCCACAAATTGGAAGATATCCTGATAATATGACAATTGGTCAAATTATCGAAATGATTAAAAAGATTCGAAATTCATCAGATGATTTGGATGAAGATTTGTTGCACGCTTTCGAATTAGAAAAAATGTTCGACAAGCAAATGCGCACTTTATCTGGTGGAACAACCCAAAAAGTAAGTGCTGTTTTAGCTTTTCTTTTTAATCCAGATGCATTGATTTTAGACGAACCTACTGCTGGTTTAGATCCTTTAGCGGCTGAGGTTTTAAAAGAAAAAATCATAAAAGAAAAAGAAAAAGGAAAATTGATTTTGATTACGTCGCATTTACTAAGTGAATTGGACGATTTAATTACCGAAATCATTTTTATGCAAGAAGGGAAAGTACATTTTCATCAAAAAGTGGAAGAATTAAAAACGACTACTGGCGAAGAGAAGATTTCAAAAGCAATTGCTAAAATTTTAAAAAACAAACAAAATGAACCGAATCATTAAAATTATATTATCCGACATTATCCGAAACAAGATTGTTTTAGCTTACACGCTGATTTTGTCTATTTTATCTTGGAGTTCTTTTGCTTTGGAAGATAATTCGGCAAAAGGTTTACTAACGATTTTGAATGTAATTTTATTCACAGTTCCGTTAGTTTCCATTTTATTTGCTACGATTTATTTGTACAACAGTGCCGAATTTATTGAACTTTTACTAAGTCAACCCATCAAAAGAAGAAAAATTTGGTTGAGTTTATTTTTCGGATTATCCACGGCGATGGTTTTGGCGTTTTTTATTGGGGCAGGAATTCCGTTGTTAGTCAATTCGCCTGATAGTATCGGTTTTATGATGTTGCTCAATGGTTGTTTGATTTCAGTCATCTTTGTTGCATTGGCATTTTTGAGTTCGATTTTAACCCGAGATAAAGCAAAAGGAATTGGTTTAGCTATTATGATTTGGTTGTATTTCGCTCTATTATTCGACGGAATGGTTTTGTTTTTACTCTTCCAATTAGCCGAATATCCAATTGAGAATATGATGGTTGGTATCACTGCTTTTAGTCCGATTGACTTAGCTCGAATTCAAATTCTCTTGCATTTAGATGTTTCCGCCATGATGGGATATACTGGAGCTATTTTTAAAGATTTTTTTGGAACTTCAGTTGGGTTATTAGTTTCATTCGTGTTGTTGAGTTTGTGGGCGATTATTCCGTTTTTCATTTCTATGCGAAAATTCAATAAAAAAGACTTGTAATTGTTATTTAATCAAATTACAAAATGAAAACAGATATTAGAAATAGAAAGGATATTGAACTTTTAGTCGATACCTTTTATGATAAAATCAAAACCGATGCAGTTATCGGTTTTCTGTTTACCGAAATTGCCCAGGTGAATTGGGAAACTCATTTGCCTAGAATGTACGATTTTTGGGAAAACATTTTGTTCTATACCGGAAATTACAACGGAAGTCCCATGCAAGTCCACAAAGATTTACACAGTAAATGTCCTATGAATCCAGAACATTTTCAACATTGGGTAATCGTATTCACCACAACCGTTGATGAATTATTTGAAGGCGAAAAAGCCATTGAAATCAAAGAAAGAGCACTCAATATAGCCAATGTTATCATGTATAAAACGTTAGCGTAATGTATCATCATTTTTTATTAGTCATTCATTTATTGGCGGCAACCGTTTGGATTGGTGGTCATCTTATTTTGGCTACTCGCTATTTACCTGAAGCGATAAAAACTAAGGATTTAGAAAAGTTAAAAGCTTTCAAAGATAAGTTTGAACCTATCGGAATGCCTTCTTTAATTACGCTTGTGATTACCGGAATTTTAATGGCGTACGATTATGATGTTACTTTTACCAAATGGTTTTCTTTCTCAAATGGAATCGAAAAAGTAATTTCCATCAAACTTATTTTGTTTATTACTTCGTTAGCATTAGCCATTTCAGCCCAACTTTTTATTTTCCCAAAACTTACGCCTAAAAAATATCATTACGTTACGATTCTTATTGTGGTAGTGACACTTATCGCTATTTCGATGTTGATTTTAGGTTCCTTAATTCGATTAGGAGGCATATAAAATAAAAAGCGTAAACTGTTGAAGTCTACGCTTTTTACCTTTATAAAAGATGAATTAATAATTGTTTTTTATTTTGGAAGTAAAACGTCACCAATTACATGGATAATTCCGTTTGATGTTTCAATGGAAGCTACAATTTCAGAACCGTTTACGAAAGTTTTTCCGTCTTTTTTAGTGATTTTTACTTTTCCACCAAATACCATATCAAATTCTTGTCCGTCTTGCATATATTCCGCTTTTAACGAACCTACATACGTATGATAGCCTAAAATGTTTTCTAAATCGCCTTTTTTCTCAGGTTTTAATAATCCTTCTACGGTTCCAGCAGGTAATTTATCAAAAGCAGCATTAGTTGGTGCAAATACAGTAAATGGTCCAGCATTACTTAAAGATGTTACTAATCCTGCAGCTTTTACAGCGGTAACTAAAGTAGTGTGATCTTTACTTCCAATTGCTGTTTGCACAATGTTTGGATTTGATGTTGCATCCACTACATTTTCTTGTCCTCCAGATGATACTTCTGTAGTTTCAGATGTTGGTTCTGATGCCGTTTCTTCGCCTTGTTTACATCCAAATGTGATTAGTAAACTGGCTAACAATAAAGTTTTAATGGAATTTTTCATATTTGTATAATATTTATATATACAAAGTACCTGATTATCTGCTCATTATTTTATGCGTTGAATCATAAAAAATACTTTTTTATCCTTTTTTTGCAAATAAATTCGTCCATAAAATACTTGCGTAAAGTAGTATGGCAATTACAAACAAAGCTTCATTAATATTAGGAATTAAAGTATAACTTAATGATGCTATTCCTTGAATTCCTAGAACAACTTCATTCAACACAACTCCAATGCTAAATAAGACTAATCCTAAAATGGTTTTTTTATTCACGGCAATAAAATCATTCACATAAATGTAAAATAATAGAAAAAGCGAAATAATTGCCAATAAAATCAAGTGTAAATACGCAATCACAATCGGTCTAAATCCAAATGCCAACTTACTAATAGCAGGAACGGTGGAACCTAATTGTAATAAGAACTTCGCACTCAAAGCGAAACTGATAAAAGCAATCAAATATTTTAAATAGTTTGGAAGAGTAACGATGATGGATTTATTCTCTTTAAAAATAGTTTTGAATAATAAATACCAAATAACTACTTGAACAATAGCCGAAATAGCAGTTAAAATATAAATTAATAGTGGTAAATCTAACCAAAGCGTTGATAGAAAATACCCTGCAATACAGGACCAAAATAACCAAGCAAACGATTGTGAATAAATGCGATTTGAGTTTGATGTTACTTTTAAATAATCCAACAACAATCCCATGCAAGCAAAGAAAAACCAACCATTATATTGAAAATGCAAATAGTAATAAATGGAAGCTAAATATTCATTTTGATGAATGTTTTTAGTTGCCATCATATAAGCCAAAGCAAAAGTTCCTAAGGACGAAATCACATTAAAAAACAAAGCTGCTTTGAACCATTTTGTTGCTATAGAAGTTGTTTCAAGTTGTTTACAATCTTTAAAGAAAGAATATGAAAACCAATAAGAAACAAAAATAGAAAGGGTTGAAAAAGTAATCGAAATCGCACCATAACCTTGCATAATAAAGGAAATCAGCATTACATAAGAGCAAATTAAATTCCCAATTAAAACAAGATTGTATTTTTTAAATGCGATTTTATTGAGTGTGTCGTGTTTTTGTAAAAAAGAAATGAGCAACGTCATTAAAGTATGCGTAACCCAACCTGCAAAAGCAAAATGAGAATGGGAATGTTGTACACTTTTTTGGTCGAGAAGCGGAAATTCAAACAGAATTTTATAACGCATTAAAAGTCCTAATAATGCAACAAGCATCAGATTAAAAATCGAAAATCGAATCCAAAAAGTTGTTTTAAACGACATCAGTAATATAATTTGTGATTAATAATTTCCACTTTATTCGTTTTGCTCATTCTTGAAAGTTCTCGAATCACTGTTTCCACTCGTAAACCTGTAAAATTGGCAATTTCTTGTCTTGTAAACGCAACCAGTTCTCTTTTAGGACAATCTGGGTTTTTGTGAGCATTTAAAAAAGCTAAAATTCGAAACTCCGGTTTTTGATTTACAATGTCTTTTGTGGTTTTGGCTTTGGTGTGAATTCGATTTGCCATTAAATTCAAGAATTGCTTCTGAATAAAAGGATATTCCTCTAAAATCTTTAAAAACTTCTCCTTCGAAATTTTTATTATTTTGGAATCTCTAAAGGCTACGGCAGTTGAAGGATACACTTCGTCAATAAATAAAGGCGGTTCTCCAAAACTCTGACCATTTTTAAAATAGCCTTGAGTAAACTCTTTTCCTTCGTCATTGGAATTGTACATTCTTACGCAACCATCGATAATTTGATAATAAAAATTCGCTGATTCCTCTTCATGAAAAATAATTTCATTTTTCTTGTACTCTTTGGCAATAGCGCCCCAAGTAAATAATAAATCTAAATCTATCTGCATAAGGGGGTTATGTTATAGGCTTCAGTTATTTTAGATAAAGCACAAATTAATTTCAATAAAAGTAATAAAAATATGACTGAAATCATACTAAACCCTAATTTATTTCTTGTAAATTTGTCCCATGAAACAATTACTAATCATATTAACCGCGCTAATGTTCCTGAAGCCAATACTCCCGGTTTTAGAGTATGCCGTGAATTATGATTACATTGTAAACAACCTTTGTGAGAACAAATCCAAACCCGAATTAAAATGTAACGGAAAGTGTCACTTGGCAAAACAATTGGCAAAAGCTTCCGAAAGTAATTCTGAAAATTCTTCTGATAAAAAAATATCTTTCGAACATACTGAAATTGTATTTTTTCAGGAAATTCAACCTATAGAAATTAGACAAATTTATTTTTTAAATAAAACTTCTATTGGTAACAATTATTCTAACCTTTACTTTCACTTGAATGATTGTGCCTTTTTTCATCCACCCACATTTATTTCTTAATTAAATATTGGTTTTTGTTAGTTCATTTACTGAATTAACCCACTCAACTTATATCATAATTTCTCTGAAAAAATCACATTTCAGATGGAATTACAATCACTTTAATTAAAAAATATAATGAAAACTTCAATAAAATATATTGTAGCCATTTTTGCTATGGCCTTAACTTTCGTGTCTTGTTCAAACGATGATGAAACTACTGTAAATGAATTAGACGGAATTACTAAATTTAAAGAAATCACTAACGATACTCATACTATTGAATTGTATTCTCACATGGGAAGTTTAGAACAAGGATACAACGAAATTAGCTTAAGAATTAAAGACAACACCACAGATAAATACATTAAAAATGCCGAAGTGAGTTGGTCTCCATTAATGCATATGGCTATGATGACGCATTCATGTCCTTATTCAGCAGTAGAAAAAGTAACTGAAAACGGAACTTTATATGAAGGATATATCATGTTCCAAATGGCTCAGAATGATACGGAATATTGGGATTTAAAAATCGATTACACAATTAATGGAGTAGATTACACTGCTACAGATGTAATTGATGTGCCTGCTTCTGCAAAACGTAAAGTAAATACATTCACAGGTTCGGATGGTGTTAAGTATTTAGTGGCTTACATTGAGCCTCATCATCCAAAAGTAGCGCTTAACGATATGAAAGTTGGCGTTTGGAAAATGCAAAACATGATGACTTTTCCAGTTGTGGATGGTTACACCGTAAAAATCGACCCAAGAATGCCAAGCATGGGAAATCATACCTCTCCAAATAACATTCATGCGACTCAAACTTTAGCTGGTGGATTATACGATGGGAAATTATCGTTAACCATGACAGGTTATTGGAAAATTAACTTACAATTAGCTGACGCAGAAGGAACTATCTTAAAAGGAGAAGAAATCACAGAAACAGTTACTGCTAGTAGTATTTTCTTCGAAATCGAATTTTAATTTTTACTTATAAAAAAGGTCATTATGACATTATAATGACCTTTTTTAAAACTTTTATATCATGAAAAAATTAATAGTATTTTTTCTGTCACTTTCGTTTTGTTTTACTTTTAGTCAAGAAGCGGATTCTATTAAAACCAAAGAACTTAAAGAAGTTTTAGTGGTAGGAACAAAAGCAACTTTGCACGAAAAACAAACTAAAACACTTGCTACTTTAGACGAATTTCTGCAAAAATCAACCAAAGTAGATTTAATTAAAAGAGGTGCTTATGCTTGGGAACCCATCATCAACGGAATGGCAACTGAGCGAACCGTAGTTACCATCGACGGAATGCGAATCTTTGGGGCTTGTACCGATAAAATGGACCCAGTGACTTCCTATGTTGAAGTATCTAATTTATCAGAAGCTACGATTTCTTCTGGACAACAAGGCAGTTGTCATGGCAATACGATTGGAGGTTCGATCGATTTAAAAAGAAGCCAACGTCAATTTACCAATGCGGGTTGGGAATTCTTCGTGAATTCAGGTTATGAAACGAATAATCGCCAGAAAATCATAGGTTCTGCCATCAATTATGCGGATAGTTTATTTTATGTAGATACCGATGTGATGTTTCGCGATGCCGAAAATTACAAAGCAGGAAATAACAAAGAAATTCAATTTTCACAGTTCAGAAAATTGAATTTATCTGCAACTTCGGGTTACCGATTGGCGCCTAATAAAAACATTGAAGCTTCTGTAATTTTTGATAGAGCTACCGATGTTGGTTATCCTGCGTTACCAATGGATGTTTCGTTGGCGGAAGCTTTGATTACTTCAGTAAAATTCAATTACAAACCTAATTTGGAGCAAATCGATAATTGGGAAACCAAACTCTATTTCAATACGATTACGCACACTATGGACGATACAAAACGTCCTGTTGTTCCTATTCATATGGATATGCCAGGTTGGAGCGATACCTATGGTTTTTATTCCAAAGTAAATGGAAAATACAAAAAGCATCAATTTTTAGCCAATTTGAATTCGTTTTACAATCGTTCTGTTGCCGAAATGACGATGTATCCGTCTGATCCAAACGAAAACTTAATGTTTATGTACACTTGGCCTGATGTTCGTACGTTGTATGCTGGAATTTATTTGGAACATAATTTCGAAATCAATTGTCATTCTAATTTGAAATTCACCACCAATTTAGGTTTTCATAATAACAACGTTGCGAGTGATTTCGGTTTACAAAGTTTACAGATTTTCTATCCTGAAATGAAAGCGTCAAAATCTCGATTCCTAAAAAGTTTTTCTACTAATTATTTCTACAACAAAGACGGAATTTCATATGGATTCGGAATGGGGTATGGCGAACGCGCTCCATCAGTTTCAGAAGGTTATGGGTTTTATTTGTACAACAGTTTTGATGGATTTGATTACATTGGTAACCTCAATTTAAAAAACGAAAAATCATTAGAAGGAAATGCCAATATTGGTTTCAAAAATGCGAAATGGCAAACCAAAATATCAGCATCGTATTTTCACATTTACGATTATATCATCGGAATTCCTGATGCTTCGGTAGCGCCTATGACTATTGGTGCTAATGGAATAAAAGTGTATACCGCGTTAGATTATGCGACTATTTTATCTTCTGATTTTACCATAAGCTATCAATTATCAGATTTTTGGATTTGGAAAGGACAATTCGTCTATAACTTAGGAAAAGACAATGAGAATAACGGTTTGCCTTTTATGAGTCCGTTTAATTACATGACTTCTTTAGGCTTTAGACCTGGAAAATTCAGTTCGGAATTACAACTAAAAGGAAATGCCACACAAACCGAATACAACGCTTTTTATGGTGAAGACAAAACACCAGATTATGCAATTGTAAATGCTAATTTAGGTTATAAATTCACTTTTGAAAAATCAAAAATGATACTAAATACAGGTGTTGAAAACATGTTCGATGCCAATTATACTACTTACACCGATTGGAAAAATCTTCCAAGAATGGGACGAAATATCTTTATTAATTTGATGTTTCAGTTTTAAAAATACTACAAATTAGAAGAATTGGTTTTATAGCGATTTCAAGAAAGTTTCTCCTGATTTAATTCCTAAAGCTAATTCTTCTAAATTCGTAGTTTCTAGCATATGCGCTAATTCATCACGAATACTTTTGAATTTATCATGCACCGGACAAGGATGTGTTTCTGAGCAATGAGATAAACCTAATCCACAACCATGAAAAACGGCATCGCCATCAATAGCATCAACAATTTCAACTAAGAAAGTTTTTTTAATTCTCTTTTTCGGAATATAAAATCCACCATTTACGCCTTTTACCGATTCAATAATTCCAGCTTTTACTAGTATTTGTAATATTTTAGCTGTAAACGCTTGTGGCGAATCGATTTCTTTGGAGATGTCAACAAAACCTACCTTTTTTTCTTCTAAGGAATGTTTAGCAATAAATATGGTGGCTTTTATAGCATAATTGCATGATTTTGAAAACATAAGCAATGATAAATTTGAAAGAATTAAGGGCCAAATATACAATGGAATTATCAAATTTCACCTGATTTTTATCATCGTATTTTTAGGATAAATTTATTCTTCAATATTCAATTTATTTTTCTTCCAAGATTGAATAAACAGATATATAAAAAAACTCGCCATACTGAACATTAAAATCGTTCCCAAAATGATGAAAAGTAAAACCCAATTCCCACTAGAACTAATCATTTTTCTGAAGCTTTCCGAAGTTAATCCAGCTTGCCAAATTGCACGTTGAACGCCCATTCCAATTAAGGAAATTAGAAAAAGTAATAAGGTAACTTGTACTATCCAAAATGCAATACTTCCATACAATCGCCATTTTGCCGAGTTGAAAGTTGGTTTAATAAAGTAGAAAACACCTGCCAAAATAATCATCGTGTTAATCCCAATGGTAGTTCCCATAGCATGCGCCACCGTGATATGCGTTCCGTGCGTATATAAGTTGATGGCTGGAATCGACATGAATAAGGCGAGGGTTAAGTTTAGCGTTACCCAATAATCAGAAGCCATTAAAAAGCGATAAGGGAAAAAGTAGTAAAATTGTTTGTTTTCTTTGATTTGTTGACTCCATTTGTAGAAAATACGAATTAAAATAATCCATTCGGTCATGCTTACTACGTAGGCGATGTAATGAATGTATTTTTCGGTTGGAAGTAAGTAAATATGATGTCCCCAATTGAACATCAAATTAAACATTCCCAAAAAATACATCGCAAAGGAAAGTTTTTGATAGGACGATTTTTCATCGCTACTAATTTTTTCCATCAAGTAAAATGCAACACCATAAATGATTTGATTTATAGCACCTACTAGCGAACCATTTACTTTCCACTGAATCGTCATATCGGCAATAAAATGCTCTCTGAAATAAGGAAAAATCCACAAATAATTTTCAATGAAAGTAAAAATGAAGAATACCAATCCGGTTAGCCACATCCAGTAATAAACAGGCCATTTTATCGAAAAACCAATTTGATGCAGATAGAAAACTAAGAAGACAATAAAAGAAATAAATATCGGTAAAGCCCAAACGGGATTGAATTCCCAATATTCTCTTCCTCCAAAATCACCTGTAAAATAGCTGTAGAAAATTCCCAGCAAAGCAATTAACCAAAGTGAAAAATGAAGATATTGTAAAAAAGTACCAAAACGTGTGGTTTTCATTTTCGCAATAATCAGTGTTACAAAACCTAATCCAGCAGTTATGATGCCCAAATATGCGCTACTCACATGAAGCGGACGAAGCGATAAAAATCCCATAACACCCGATTTTGGTTGGGTAATGCGGTAACTTTCGGAAGCCAAATGTCCAAAAAACAAACCTAAAACAAACAACACAAGGGCTATTCTGATGAGCCAAATTCCAAAATTCTTCATTTCTTTTCTAAACTAAAAGTTCCTATTATTTCAGGTTGGTAATCTTGCGGATTTGATGTTCCTGTGGCATCTACATTTTTTAAAAAGTGTAAAAGCGCTTTCATTTCGTCATCCGAAATTTTAAAAGCAGGCATTTGTTTTACTCCCGATTTTATTATGCCTTTGATATATGCTTCGTTATTCGCAGTTCTCGAATACACATTCGTTAAATCCGGACCCAAATAACCGCCTAAACCATACAATTGATGACACGTATGACAGTTGTGTTTTTGCCAAACCAATCGACCTTCGGCTACTAAATGAAGTTCTTTTTCAGAATAAGGAGTTGGGCTAAAAAGCGGAATGGCATAAATCCAAATGCTAAACGCTAGAAAACAAACGAAAAGCACAAAAAAAATGCGTTTTGGATGGGCAAATAGATTCAGCATTACGAAATAGTTTTTTCTTTTTTAACCGATTTTACACGATATCTTTTTGGTAAACAATCTTTTAAAATAATTTCTGCGGTTTGAATCAAATTATAAGTTTCACATAAAAACGGATGCGAATTATAAAATTTGAACTTCATTTTGAAGCGTTTGCTCATCTCGGTGACCATTTCATATACTTTTTCAGTGTTTTTTCCCGAAGCGTACAAAGCATCGTATTTCATGAAATGTTGCAGTTGGTTTTTGAATTGCAAAATTTGATCGTGATGAATGTTTTTATAACGAATGGGCGTAATTTCAGACTTATTCAATTTAATCGCATCTACTGATGAAATCAGATGATTTGCCAAATCATGAGCATAAACAATCGCTTCTAATAATGAATTCGAAGCCAATCGATTGGCACCATGAAGTCCGGTGTGCGAACATTCTCCTATAGCGAACAATTGTTTGATAGAAGTAGCACCCATTTCATCCACGACAATTCCACCACATTGATAATGTGCAGCAGGAGTTATCGGAATTAAATCTTTGGAAACATCAATGCCATTTTCAAAACAATAGTTATAAACTTTTGGAAATTTTGTTTTAAATGTTTCTATTGGCAAATGTCTAACATCCAGCCAAACGTGTTGCGAATGTTCTTTTTTCATTTGATCCGAAATGGCTTTCGAAACGATATCGCGAGTTGCTAATTCGCCATCAGGATGATATTGAAAAACAAAACGTTCCATTTTTTGATTCAAAATATGAGCTCCAAAACCTCGAATCGCTTCGGTAATTAAAAACGCTTGACTTTTTTTAGGTTCGTAAAGCGCTGTGGGATGAAATTGAATGTATTTCATTTTTTCCAATTTTGCTCCCGCTCGATATGCCATTGCCACACCATCACCCGTAGAAACAAAAGGATTTGATGTCACACCAAACACTTGTCCCGAACCGCCAGTAGCTAAAACGGTTGCTTTTGCTACGATGGAAGTCACTTCGCTTTTTTCATCAAATCCTATGATTCCGATGCATTTTTGATTGTCTAATAATAAGTCTGTGGCAAAAAAGGAAGTTCTGATAGTAACATTCGGTAAATTCTGAACGACTTGAATCAACTTGGTTTCAATTTCTAATCCTGTTTTGTCTTTGTGGTGTACAATGCGATTTTGGGAGTGACCACCTTCTAAACCTAAATCCAATTCGCCTGAATTATTCTTGTCTAATTCCACGCCCCATTGAATCAATTCTTGTAATCGGGCAGGAGCTTCTGTAATTACGTGTTCGACTACTTTTTTATCGCAAATGCCTTTTCCAGCAAGTAAAGTGTCTTGAATATGTTGTTGGTAACTGTCTTTGATAAAATCGTGTACTACGGCAATTCCTCCTTGAGCGTAATAGGTATTACACTCGTCAATGGAAGTTTTGCTAAGTAAGGTAATTTGTAGGTTCGGATTTTGCTCGCTGAGATATTTCGCTAGAGATAATCCCGCTAATCCTGTGCCTACTATGAGTATATCGGTTTCTAAATTTTGCATGATGTTTTAGTTTAGCGCTAACATTCTTTGAATTGGAAGTAAAGCTTTTTCGATGATTTCGTTGTCCAAATGCACTTCCGGACTTTCATCTTGTAAACATTGATAGAGTTTTTCTAAGGTGTTGACTTTCATAAACGCACACTCGCTGCACGCACAAGTATTGTCTTCTTTTGAAGGCGCTGGAATTAATGTCTTGGTTGGATTATTCAATTGCATTTGGTGTAAAATTCCCGCTTCTGTGGCTACGATGAAAGTGTCGTTTGGACTGTTTTTTACATGATTCAACATGCCTGAAGTCGAACCAATGTAATGCGCTACTTTCAAAATATGCGTTTCCGATTCAGGATGCGCGATGATGTTAGCGGTTGGATGTTTTTTATATAAATCGATTAATTTTTCTAAAGAAAACGCTTCGTGAACAATGCAAGAACCTTCCCATAAAACCATATCACGACCTGTTTCAGCAATTAAATATTTGCCTAAATTTTTATCAGGAGCAAACACAATAGGTTGGTCTTCTGGAATGGATGCAATTACTTTTTTTGCATTGGAAGAAGTACAAACAATATCGGTAAAGGTTTTAACTTCTGCTGTGCAATTGATGTAAGTAACAACGGTATGATTCGGATATTTTTCTAAGAAATTCTTGAATTCATCTGGCGGACAACCATCGGCAAGGGAACAACCTGCTTTTACATCGGGAACGATTACTTTTTTATTTGGATTGACAATTTTAGCTGTTTCTGCCATGAAATAAACGCCTGCAAAAACGATAATATCGGCATCAACTTGCGATGCTTTTCTCGATAATTCTAAACTATCACCCACAAAATCAGCAATCTCTTGAATAGCTTCTTCTTGATAATAATGCGCTAGAATTACCGCATTTTTTCTTTTTTTCAATTCAAGAATTTTCTCTTTTAAATCCGAAGTTGTTTTCATTAGAGGATATTTTTATCTTTTATTTAATTAAATTTTTTAAAGCTTAAGGAAAGTCTCTCCAGTGTTGAATTCACTAATTAAATCCAAAAGAGAGGTTTCTTTCAGCGTTTTCTTCAAATTTTCACGTAATGGCTTGTACTTATGATGAAAAGGACACGGTTGTTTGTCGGAACAATCATGAAGTCCTAAACTGCATCGGTCAAATAAGTCATTTCCGTCGATAGCTTTTACAAGCTGTTCTAATTTGATGTGTTTCAATTGTACCTTTTCGATTTCAAAACCACCGCCATTTCCTTTAATCGATTTTATGATGTCGGCTTTTACCAAACGTTGTAAAATCTTAGCTGTAAAAGGTTCTGGCGATTCTATTTTTCTGGCAATGTCTCGAATACCGCAACGCTTGCCAGCAGACGATTCTGAGGCAATGTAAATGGTAGCTCGTATGGCATATTCACAGGTTTTTGAAAACATAGATAAAATTTACACAAAGTTAGGGATTTTAAATCATCGAAATATGATTTTAGTCATATTCTGGTGGATATCCTTTTCCGAAATGGATTGCGAATCGGGTAGTGGTGCAATCGTGTTTTGATAATTTCTAAAATTTTGAATGTAATAGTTTCTATCGTAGCCTAATTCCAATAAAACGTTTTGCATTGTAACAATATCCTCTGGATTCAATAATGAAGAATGATAAGTGGTTCGGACTTCAAATGGAATGGAACTCGATTGAAGCAATTCAAAACAATTTAAAAATTGAGCATAAAAATCCGATTTTGTAATCGTAAAGAATTTTTCTTTAGGACCTTTAAAATCCAAAGCCACATAATCGATTAGCTGTTCTTCTATTAGTTTTTCGAGTACTTTGGGCTGACTTCCATTCGTATCTACTTTGATTAAAAATCCTAAACTTTTTACTAATTTGATGAATGGGATAATGTTTTTGTGAATCAAACATTCGCCACCGCTAAAAACTACAGCATCCAACAAATTTCTTCTCGATTTTAAAAATGAAACAATTTCGGAAAAGTAAAAAGCCCCTTTTCCGAAAACTATTTCGGGATTGTAACAATAATCACATTTCATATTACACCCTGCAAACCATAAGATACAAGCCGATTTATCGGGATAATCTAACAGTGTGAAGGGTGTAAAGCTATGAATGGCTTTTTTGTTTAGAAAATCAAGATTTACATTCTCTAAAGTGGGTTCGTTGTTTATGTTCACCTTTTTTTCCAATATTAAAACTTTCTACGGGTCTGTGATAGCCCATTACTCGTGTATAAACCAAACATTTGGTTCTTTTTTCATTGTGTTGAAGCAGAGCTTCAGTGGTTTGTGTTTGCATAAGAGGTTGTATTTAAGGTTGCTAATAATTCTTCATCACATTTTGGACAATATTCGTGTTCGCCATTCAAATAGCCATGTTTCGGACAAACGCTGAAAACTGGAGTCACTGTGATGTAAGGTAATTTGAAATTCGTAATTACTTTTTTAATGAAATTACGACACGCTTCTGCCGAACTTAGTTTTTCGTTCATATACAAGTGCAAAACCGTTCCTCCAGTGTATTGACATTGTAAATTGTCTTGTAACAACAAAGCTTCAAACGGATCTTCGGTGTAATCTACTGGTAATTGCGAACTGTTCGTGTAGTAAATATTTTCGCCTTCACCTGCTTGAATAATATCGGAATAACGTTTTTTATCTTCTTTAGCAAAACGATACGTCGTGCCTTCTGCAGGAGTGGCTTCTAAGTTGTATAAATTGCCAGTTTCTTCTTGATAAGCTCTCATTTTGGTTCGAATGTGTTCCAAAATTTCGGTAGCGAAAGCCATTCCGTAATCCGAAACGATGTCTTCTTTTTTGTCGGTGAAATTTTGAATCATTTCGTTAATTCCGTTCACACCAATTGTAGAAAAGTGATTTCTAAAATGAGGCAAATAACGTTTGGTATACGGAAATAATCCTCTATCATACATTTCCTGAATGAAAACGCGTTTTTTCTCTAAAGTTGCTTTCGAAATTTCTAACAAACGATCTAAATCGGAATATAATTTGGCTTTATTGCCTTTGTTCAAATAACCCAAACGCGCCATATTAATAGTTACGACACCGATACTTCCCGTCATTTCCGCACTACCGAATAAGCCATTTCCTCTTTTTAATAATTCGCGTAAATCGAGTTGTAAACGGCAGCACATACTTCGTACGGCATTCGGTTTGTAGGCATTTGGATTTTCAACTTTATTGCCGTTTTCATCATATGTATATTGACTTCCAATGAAATTTTGGAAGTAAGACGAACCAATTTTAGCTGTATTTTCAAAAAGAATATTGGTGTTTTCTCCGTACCAATCAAACTCTTCGGTAATGTTAACTGTTGGAATAGGGAAGGTGAACGGCTTTCCATGCGCATCGCCTTCGGTCATGACAGTGTAATACGCTTTGTTGATGAGATTCATTTCTTTTTGAAAATGTTCGTAACGCATTTCGGTTATGTCTGAAACGCCTCTTTCTTTAGCTCTTTTTATAAAATCTTCTGAAGTGATTCCTTTAAAAAGATGCTGTTCATTTCGTGTTGGGATTTGCTCTTTCAAATCATCTGGAACCACCCAATCCAATGTAATATTCGTAAACGGAGATTGTCCCCATCGTGCAGGCACATTCAAATTGTAGACGAAACTTCGAATTGCTTTTAAAACATCTTCATACGATAAATTATCCTTGAAAACATAAGGAGCCAAATACGTATCAAACGAACTAAACGCTTGAGCTCCTGCCCATTCGCTTTGTAAAATCCCAAGGAAATTCGCCATTTGTCCTAATGCTTCTCTAAAATGATTCGGAGGACGACTTTCTACTCGACCACGAACGCCGTTAAAACCTTCATTTAATAGAACACGTAAACTCCAACCCGCACAATAACCCGTTAAGCAATCTAAATCGTGAATGTGAATATCTCCATTACGGTGTGCATAACCTTCTTCTTTCGAATAAACTTTGTCTAACCAATAATTTGCAATGATTTTTCCAGCGACATTATTCACTAAACCTGCATTCGAATACGAAGTATTGGCGTTGGCATTGATGCGCCAATCGGTTTGGTTGGTGTATTCTTCTATGGTTTGGGTGCTATCGACATAAGTGGTGTCATCATTTAATCCTAAAACGTGCTCGCGCTGCAGTTTTCGGGTGTGACGGAACAACATGAAGGAACGCATCACTTCATAATGACCATATTCATAAAGCGTTTTTTCAATCTTATCTTGTATATCTTCAACTGCCCAAGTGTCTTCGTGTGATAACAATTGGAATACGGTTTCAATTACTTTTGGATTTAAAGTTTCACTTACACTGGCAAAAGCTTTTGTAATGGCTTCTTCTATTTTGAAAGGTTCAAATGGTAAATACGTGCCATTTCGTTTTATTACAAATTTGTCCATATTGTAGAATTTTTATTGTGGTATGGAACAAATTTAAATATTAAAAAGACTTTTTGGTCTTGTTTGAATAAATAGTAATCAACAAATTATAATGTATTTTTGTTGATAAGTTTGATTTTGTAAGTAATAATAATGATTAATACAGTTTTGAAAAATTATATAAATTAAAAATCTAAAGGAGGTTTGGTTTCTAACTTTAAAAATTCCTCACTCCAAGAGTTTGAGGTCTAAGATTTTTAAGAACTAAAAAGCAATAAAAAAACCCTAAACAATTGCTGTTTAGGGTTTTACTTTTCGTAGCGAAGACGGGAGTTGAACCCGTGACCTCAGGGTTATGAATTCGGCAATCAGTAAATTTTAAACGTATTTACTGGGCTTCCGAGACCAAAATTTACTAGTTTTTTATAAAATCGTGTTCAATTTCGTGTTCAGGAATAGAACTTGATTAATAAATGTTTTTTTGCAAAAGTATTAATTAGTTTTAATCAGTTGCGATTTAATTTTGAGTCTATGTATTTTCTATAAATTTTATTTGAAATGTTATCCTCTAAATCATTTTTTTTCTGAATTTTGGTATGTAATTTTTTGAATTCTACTGTTTCATTAGTACTAAAGGGATTTTCAGAAATTTGAATAATTGCTTGTATTATATTTTTCTCAATAAAGTTTAGTTTAAAAACACGCTTGTATTTTTTATTAAAAGTACTGTGATTGTGAAGTACTAATTTATAGTTTTTCAATTCGTAGTGAATGATGAGATTTATAATCTCCGTTTTGATAAATGTTTTTGGTCGATCTTCCAACTTGAATTCATTCAGAATTAAGTTAATGTATTTTAAGCTTTGTGATAGGTTTTTATTGATTAGTAATATACAAGCAAACTGATAATACATCCCAATGAAATAGTAGGGTTCAATATTGAATTTGTTTTCCTTCAAAGATTTTGCTACTATTTGCATCATTCTTAAACCCTCTTCAAAATTATTATTAAAAATTAAAAATTCTAATTCAGCTTGATTGGTGTGAAAGAAAATACGCTCTTGTGCTACACTTTTTTGAAAATCTAAAATGTTTTCAAATCCACGTAAAGCTTCGATTTTGTTATGAAAAGTTGTATCGTCACTTTTTTTATAGATGTCAATAATTCGCGTATAAACAGAAATATAGTCTAATGGGTTTTCTTCTTTATAAAAAGGGTTGTTGTCGAAAACATCAATCGTTTTTTCTAGGTTAAGTAGTTCTTTTTCTTTTTTATTAATAACGTGAAAGTAATTTGCTATTGTTAAAAAATAAAATATTTTAGATTGAACTGAATGCAGGCTCGATCCATCTCTCTTAAAAATAGCATTTCCAATAATTTTATTGAATTCTTCAAGAATTCCCTCGAAAGGTATTTTTCCAACGTTGTTTTTTAAGAAATAACTGTGATAATATAAATCGGTAATTTCTCTGTTTTCTTTTATGTAATTAAAGTAATTATCTATTTTTTCATTAACCGACATAGCACCGTAGAATCCTTTTGAATATCCCATGCATTTTTTTTCCCAATTCAATAATTCAAGAATTAAGATTTCATTTTCATTTTTGAGACTTAGTTTTTTTGCTTTTCTAATAATTTTTAAGCATTCATCATATAATCCTTTATAGAATAAAATTTCAACCGATTTGATATGGTTTTGAAGTTTAAGACTAATCGTTTTCTCGTGATGAAATTCATTTAAAGAGCGTAGTATGATTTTGTTTAAATAATTAATATCATAAGAAATATTTTTATCCGAATAATCTTGTTCTTTTACATGTTTTTTTAAAGTATCTTCAGTGATTGTTGTGTTACTGTTGATAATATCAAAAAGTAATAGGTATTTATTCTGACTTCCAAAAATATTTTTATTTATAAATATTTTAAAATACCTTTTTTCGTTCATAGACATTGATTCTATGAGTTTTTTGCTTTCGTCTATAATCATATGTATATGTTCTAAAATCCAAAAATAGTTATTTTTTTTATTATTACGTGAATCATGTTTACTTACTTTTGAACAAATGATTAACAGCACGTTAAATAATTGCTAATAAATTAATCTGAACACCATATGAATAAAAATTACTATTTATTTAGATTTAGAATCATTGTATTCATTGTAGCTTTCTTTTTCTGTTCTGATGTGTTTTCAGCCAATATATATGTAAATGATGGTTCAGCTCTCAACGATGTTTATTGTTCTGCTTTTGGAAATGATGCAAATTCAGGATTAACAGCAGGTTCTCCTAAATTAACACTTGCTGCTGCTTACGCAATTGCAACTAGTGGTGATATTATTTATGTTGATTCAGGAACATATATTAGTACAGGAACAATTGCATTTAATAAAAATAATATTCAAATTATAGGCGCAGGAGCTGCAAACACAATTTTTGAATCTGGTTCTGTAACTGGTACTGTTAGATGGGGAAATCTTACTGCAAATAATGCGGTTTTCAAAGGAATTCAAATAACAAAATATGACTGTGCATCTGATGGAATAGCTATGACAATTTCTTCTGGAACAGGTATAATTTTTGATCAAGTCATTATTTATGCTAATGTTGGGTCTGGAGGTCAAGGTTCGTTATATATTTCAGGTTCAACTACAAGTGTTACAATTAAGAATTCTTCTTTACCCTGTAATAGAGTTGCTTCAGCAAATTATGGAGGTGCATTAAAAATAAATAATGCTACTGTTAATATTGAAAATTGTAGCATGAATAATAATGTGATAAGTGCTTTAGATGGAGGAGCAATTTTAATTCAAGGAGCCTCTGCAAATGTAACTATCACAAATTCTACTTTTGATGCAAATGGTGCTACAACTGGAGGCGCAATTGCTCATAAAGGGGGTACGTTAACAATATTGAATTCATGTTTTGATAGTAATATTACTGCTGGAGGAGGGAGTGCCTTTGGAGGAGGGGCTATTATAATTAACCCTTCTGTAGATTCAAATGTAACTATATCTAATTGTAGTTTTTCTAATAATTCCACAACAGCAGCCTCTTCCGATGGTGGCGCTATTACAATAACTAACTCAAGCGATGTTACATCTAATATTAATATAAAATCATGTTCATTTACAAATAATAATGCTGTTGATAAAGGTGAAGATATCAGTTTTGATAAGGGTAGTACTGCGCCTGTTTTCGATGTAGTTTTAGAAAATAATACATTTAATTCAGTTTATTCAGGTACTCAAGTAAATCTTTATAATAAAGATATTCCTAAGAATTCAATTAAAATAAATGATTTAGGTGCAGGAATTGGTGGTAATGGTGATATGGTTGCAGATGGCTTAGGAGTGTCAGTTAGTAAACCTGAATTTGGTGCAGATACTACCATAGTAGCAGCTCCGGGATATACGGAAAATTCTACAGCACTTCCATCTAGCTTACCGCTAACCATTTGTAACGATCGTTTCACAGGTACTTGTGGTGCTGCTTCAGCAACATTTATTTGTTCAACATTGAATACATGGGGAGATGTAACCACAACTGCCACAGATGCAGATGTAATAACTTTCGATAAGGGAGCAAATCTACCAAATGCCATTACAGCAGCAACATGGGCTACTTCTGTAATTACCTTTACAAAAGCTACTCATGGTTTAGTTGTCGGCAATTGGGTTGTAATTGAAGGATTTACACCGGCAGGATATAATGGATATTATAAAGTTACAGCTGTTCCTACAACCGGAACTTTTAGAGTTGCTAAAACAACAAACCCAGGAACTACTACAGTTTTAGGAACATTTACAAAAGGTACACCTATTGGATGGTCAAGAAAAACAATTCCAACAGTTGATGAACATGTAATCATTGATTACGACTATAATACATCAACTTATGGTAATATTGACGCTTGTGTTATGACTGTAAAAACGGGAAAAACACTTGTAATTGATAACGATAGTAAATCAAATGTAGGTGCAGATGAATTAGGTACTTATGTTTATGTAGTAAATTCCATTTTTAATAATGGTATAATAAACGTAAAGAGTAGAGGTAATTTAGTTCAGGTAAACTATCCGTTAGATTTAAATAACGAATCTATCGTAACGCCCAATATAAACTTTACTAAAGATACAGGGAATAAAATTCGTTGGGATTATGTTTATTGGAGTAAGCCAGTGAGTAATGCCATTCTTCCTGTGTTTAATACAAACTTTGATATTAAATATTATTGGGATCCTGATTTTTGTGTTAATGGAGTGAATTTTAGTTATCAAGGTTGGAGGTCGCTAGTAAGTGAGCCAACAGTTGCAACTGGTTTCATTACAAGAGTAAAAACAAGTGTTGGAACAACTCCAGCCAATATAACTTTAAATTATTCAGGTACATCTAATAACGGAAATTATAATGCAACTGTAAAGTATTATGATAATGAACATAATGCATTTAGAAATTTCACTTTGTTAGGAAATCCATATCCTGGAGCAATTAAATTTGAAGATTTTTATAATGAAAATAGTGATAAAATTTATGGTACGGTTTATTTATGGTCGGCTAATACACCTTATCCGGGGAGTGGACTTTATCAGCAAGCTGACTATGCGTCCTTTAATTTAACAGGGGGAGTTGGGGTTCCAAGTGCTACCACTCAATCACCAAATGGTATTTTGCCAAATGGATATATTGCTTCTGCTCAAGGATTTATGGTACGTCCTAAAGTCAATGGAACTGTGTTGTTCACTAATAAACAGAGAACAAAAGACATTCCAAGTAACAACCAATTTTACAAAGGGGCAAATGATGAAAAAGATAGATATTGGTTGCGTTTAGCTGATGCAGAGGGAAGATATAATGAATTGTTAGTAGGTTACATATCGGGAGCAACTAATGATTTTGATGAAGCATACGATGGACCAATTAATTCGTTGTCACCAGTTAAATTTTATTCGGTTTTAGGGGATGAAAAATTAGTTATCCAAGGAAGAGAGGCATTTCAATTAACAGATAAAGTTGCATTGGATTATTCGTTACAAAATCCATCATCAATGTTAACTATTAGTTTAAGTAAAAAAGAGGGTGTTTTCAATACGCAAAGTATTTATTTACATGATAAAAAATTAAATTTTTATCACGATTTAAGTCAAGCAAATTACTTCTTTTATCCTGATGATACACAGAATAGATTTGAAATAATTTACAAATTAAATGGAGAAAACGATGAGATTGATGAAGTTGTAACTACTGTTCAAGCCTCAATATTAAATTCAGAATTCGAAGTATTGAGTAATACGCCACTTTTAAAAATCGAATTATATGATATTAATGGAAGATTGATTGTTAATACTTTGATTAAAGAAGAAGTTTTAACTTTTAATAAAAATATTGATCTAGCATCTGGTGTTTATATTGTGAATATCACTTGTGCAAATGGAGTAAAAAAGACAATAAAAATTTTAAATCAAAATTAGAATATGAAAAAGTTTCTCAAATCGATAATACTAATAATAATTTTTCTTTTTGCATTATTACCAGCTTATTCTCAAATTACAATTAATAATACATTATATACTCCAACTCAATTGGTGAATGGTGTTTTAGTGCCTACAGGTAGTGGAACAACAATTTCAAATGTTGTATTTAGAGGTGTTTATAATGATGCTGGACGCTATCAGGTTGGATATTTTTCAACAGCAACTACTACTTTAGCGCAATTAGGCTTCACAAATGGAGTTGTTTTAACTACAGGTCACACCTCTACAATTCCATTAACATTAGGAGTTCATCCAGGTTCTGTTGGACAGATGGCAACAAGCTATTCATCATGTACAACAGGCGAAATTAGACAAGGCGGTACTTGTCCTGCCGGAATTAATGATTTAGATGTTTTAGCTGGTGCACAAAATTATTTCAATGCAGCTGTTTTGGAGTTTGACTTTGTTCCTGTTGAAAATTCGGTTTCTTTTAGATATGTTTTTGGTTCAGAGGAATATACTGACAATAGTGGCTTTATCAATTATCAGTGTTCGTCTTATAATGATAAATTTGGTTTTTTAATTAGCGGTCCAGGAATTGCTGGAGGTCAAGGTTTTACTAATAATGCCAGAAATATTGCTCGTTTATCAAATGGTTCAGAAGTGTCTATCAATTCTGTAAATAATGGAGTTGTTGGATCAAGTGGAGGTGCTCCAAGTTCTGCTAATTGTATTGCTGCAAATGGAAGTTGGGTTCTAAACACCCCAACACCTGAATACTTAGGAATTATTGATGGAACTCAACTTAATGGTAATACAAGAATTTTAACAGCTACACAAACAGGTTTAACTCCTGGTCAAACTTATCATATAAAATTAATTGTTACAGATGTAAATGATGGAACTTATGATAGTGTTGTTTATTTAGAAGCAGGAAGTTTTACAACAGAATCTACTTGTGACGCTGGGTCAAATCAAAGTTTGTGCGACACAACATCCGCAACTTTAGCAGCTACATCACCAGCAACGGGTACATGGTCTGTACAATCAGGTTCTGGAACCTTTGTTTCTGCAACAAATCCATCGACTACAGTTAATGGTTTAGCTTTAGGTACAAATGTATTGAGATGGACAGCTTCAGATTTATCATGTTTTGATGAAATAACAATTACTGTAGGCACTTCACCAGCAGCGCCAACAGTTGGAGCAGTAACGCATCCAACATGTTCAGTAGCAACAGGAAGTTTTCAAATCACAGGATATAATGCAGCGAATACGTATACTTTCACACCAAGTGTAGTAAGTATTTCAGGAACAGGATTGGTAACCGCTAACGCAGGAACCTATACTTTCACCGTAACGAATGCATCAGGTTGTACTTCAACAGCATCAGCAAATATTGTGGTAAATGCGCAGCCAACAACACCAGTAGCGCCAACAGTTGGGGCAGTAACGCAACCAACATGTTCAGTTGCAACAGGAAGTTTTCAAATCACAGGATATAATGCAGCGAATACGTATACTTTCACACCAAGTGTAGTAAGTATTTCAGCAGCAGGATTAGTAACCGCTAACGCAGGAACGTATACTTTTACAGTAACGAATGCATCAGGTTGTACTTCTATAGCGTCAGCAAATATTGTGGTAAATCCGCAACCAACAACACCAGCAGCGCCAACAGTTGGAGCAGTAACGCAACCGACTTGTTCAGTTGCAACAGGAAGTTTTCAAATCACAGGATATAATGCAGCGAATACGTATACTTTTACACCAAGTGTTGTGAGTATCTCAGGAACAGGATTGGTAACCGCTAACGCAGGAACGTATACTTTTACCGTAACGAATGCATCAGGTTGTACTTCAACTGCATCAGCAAATATTGTGGTAAATGCTCAACCAACAACACCTACAGCGCCAACAGTTGGAGCAGTAACGCAACCGACTTGTTCAGTAGCAACAGGAAGTTTCCAAATCACAGGATACAATGCAGCGAATACGTATACTTTCACACCAAGTGTTGTGAGTATTTCAGCAGCAGGATTAGTAACCGCTAACTCAGGAACGTATACTTTTACCGTAACGAATGCATCGGGTTGTACTTCAACTGTATCAGCAAATATTGTGGTAAATGCGCAGCCAACAACACCAGTAGCGCCAACAGTTGGGGCAGTAACGCAACCAACATGTTCAGTTGCAACAGGAAGTTTTCAAATCACAGGATATAATGCAGCGAAT
>NZ_JADFTZ010000007.1 GCF_015223105.1 Flavobacterium proteolyticum | reverse complement strand
CTAAGAATGAGGATTCACAAAAATTTGCTCTACAATTTTTACAATTAGGATTTAAAGAAATGGGGCAAGAAAAAGTATTGCAATATTTAGATGAAAAATATGCTAAGATAGCCAGTCAATGTAAAGATGATAAAAACAAACAAGCTTTTGATTTGCGTATGGCAGGTTACAAAGCATTGCAAAAGGGGTCAAATGCACCGAATATTAAATGGGTTGCAGCTAATGGGAAAGAATTTAGTTTAAAAGATTTAAAAACAGATAAGGTTTTAGTTGTTTTTTGGGCTACATGGTGTCCGCATTGTTTAGAAACGATGCCAAAAATAAATAAATGGGCAAAAGAAAATCAAAACGTTTCAGTTTTAGCGATTAGCTTAGATGTTGATTTTAAAGAATATCAAAAAAAGGCTATAGAATTTGATCAAATGTATCATTATTGCGATTATAAGCAATGGGATAGTAAGCCTGTAGTTGATTATTATGTGTATGGAACACCAACAATGATACTTATAGATAAAAATAAAATAATAGAATCTAAATTCACAAGTGAAAAGGAATTGTTTGAGTATTTTAATAATAGTGCTAATTAACAAATATTTCATTGTTGCAATCGAATATTACAACAACTAAACTTGTTCTCAATTATGTTTTAACTTTGATTTTAGTTAGTGCAAGTTGTTTTCATAATTATAGATTTGGGGTTAAATTTTATGATTATACTTTTAGTAGGTTGAGTAATTTTCTTGCATTAACGGATTAATTTAGGGGAATGAACTTAGAACATATAAGTGGAAACCATTTTTCAAGCTAAAATTTTCCATTATAGAATTATAGTTTTTTTGGCTTTCACTTGTTCTAAGTTTATTATTTTGAATTAAAGTTAATGTTCTGTTTTTATTAATTCTAATATATAATTTATCTGCTCCCTTTCTCTCAATTTTAAATAAATTTTAAGGAAGTAAATTTGTTTTTTTCATAACTACAAGGGAGCAGTTTTTTTATAATTTTTTAATAATCATGATTAAGAATAATTTAATAATTAATAGTTTATTTGTTTTTTTATTAACGATAATCCTTAATAATTTAGTTTTATATTTTTTTTTAAATGAAATTTACAATTGTAAAATAGTTTTTTTTAATTATTGCATAATTAATTTTTTCTTTTTTATAATGAATATTTTGGTTCATTCTATCCAAATAAAAGAAGTTAAATTTTATTTAAATAACAATTTTTATTGGACAAAATCAGATAAGATTAAAAATTTGTTTTTTATTTTTTTTCTAAATTTATTTCTAGTTTTTGGAAGTTTGTTAGTAATTATAATATTATAATTAAATTATTTCTACAATAGGTACTACAAACTTAACTCTTGTTCCTTGTTTTAAAGTGTTTTGTTTGTTTATGTCCTCAGTTGTTAATTCATATGTATCTTTCTTTGATAGGATGTTTAGAATTTTAATTCTATCTTTTATTATTTTAGTTGCATAAGATTTGTGATTATTATTTCCTTGTTTTTTAATTTGGTTAAATCCTATACCGTTATCTTCAATGATAATCTCAATTTTGTGTTCTGTTTTTTGAATGTTTATTACTATTTCTTTTTCATTTTTACTAGGTAATAAACCATGGATGATTGAATTTTCAACAATAGGTTGTATTATCATGACTGGTATTGAAAGATTATTAATTTGTAAATTTTCATCAATGTTTATTTTTAAGTCAATTTTAATATTATTTTTCAATGACTCGATTTCAATATATGTTTTTATGAATTCTAATTCATCAAATAAGGATATGGTATCTTTATTAACAATATCTAATGTTTTTCTAATAAAGAATGAAAATTTTGAAAGAAATTGATTTGCGCTTTTTTCTCCTTCTAGTATATATAAACTTTGAAAATTATTAAGTGAATTGAATATAAAATGTGGGTTCATTTGTGCTTTTAACGCTTTTAGTTCCAATGTGTTTAATTTAAGTTTTAAGTTATATTTCCGAAGAGATTTACGTTGATAATAACGGTAAGTAATAAAGATTAGTAATGCAAATGCAATTATTGTTAATACTTTAAATAATAAGGTTTCCCAATAGTAAGGTTGAATTTTAAAATGAATTTCATTAGTATTGTAAATTTCTTTTTCATCTGTAGATAATAGTTTAAATTTAATAATGTAATCGCCATGAGATAATTCTCGAAATGTAATTGTGTTTTCATTAAAAAGAATCCATTTTGATCTTTCCCCGTTTTTAATAACGGTATAAAACTTTTTAAATTTTGATGGGTTTTGGAAACTAAAAAGCGATGTGTTAATAGAAATGTTATTTTGAGTTCTTTTAAAATTAATCGTGTTGTTTTTTTTGAAGTTTAACCCATTTGCAGAGATTGAGTCTAAATCTATTTTTCCAATTATTTTATTTTCAAGAAATATTTTATTTGATATTATATAAATAGATTTAGTAGAAGTTACATATAATTTATCCTTTTTAAATTTCATTTCTAAAATTTTTCCATTAATAAAAACGTCTTTTAAGTTTAATGTGGAAATAAGTTCAAATTTATTTTTTTTGATTTTAAAAAGATAAATAGCTTTGTTTGAAGCTATGTAAAAGTTTTGATTTAAATCATCTTTTTCTATTGATGTAATGTTTTCATTAATTAAAGTTCTGTCTTTTATATTCAAAGTTTTATTTAATAAGTATAAACCCTCAGAATTTGTGCCAATGAATATAAAGTTTTTAGAGCCGTTAATGATGTTAGTATATCTGATTTTTTTGTTTTCATATTGTTTATTGTTTATTTCATCATAACAAATTACTTCGTCTTCATTTGAAGTGTAAATTTTTTTATCATGTAATATAAAAATAGTGTTAAAACGCAAATCGTTATTTTTTTCAAAAAGTATATTTTCATTTTTGTTGATTCTTGACATATTAACATAATAGAGGTCATTTTCTATTTTTTCAATATTTCTATTATATATTTTTTTTGTTTTAATTTCATTTGTCAACAAATTAATATATTCAATCTCATCATTAAAACATACCGTTAGAAAGTTTTCGTCTAATATTAATTTTTGAGGCTGCTTAAATTTATATTTTTTTAGAATCTTTATTTTGTTTGATTTTAAATTAAATTTAAACAAAATATGATTTGAGGTTATAAAGAAAATTTCATCATTTTTTGAAAGTACAGAGTGTTTTATTAATCCTGAATTATCTCCCAATATGTCGGATAATTTATAACTGATTATGTTATCAAAATCATTTGGAATAAACTTTAATTTATTGTCGTTATATACAAGCCAAAAATTTTCTTGAGTGTCGATATAAATGCTAATCAAGTTTTTAGTTAATGTTTTTAAATCATTAATTTTTTTTGAAAGATAATTATTGTAGATTCCGTTTTTGTAAATAAAGTAATTATCATTGTCCTTAATAATGTTGTATTTTGAATCATTTTCTAAGTTTAAAAAACTTTTTTTAAAAAAACTAGTATTCAATATAAGAAAAGTGTCTTTTTCGAAGTAACTAATGTAATCTGTTAATTCTCTTTTTATGAAATAAGGATTTAATTTTGGATTGTGGTTTATAAAACTAATCTTATTATGAAAAATATTTTTGCAGTATATATGGTTTTTTGGAGCATATTTTATTTTTCCATTTTTTAAAACAAAATATTTCCTTTGTTTAGGATTAAAACCTACATATAAAAAATTAGATTTATCATAATCTATAATGTATTGTTTATTTATGTAGTAATTTAAAAGTTCTTTCTTTTTATTTAAACAAAATGATTTTTTGTCGTAAATCGTCTTAAAAAAAGGTGTTCCATCTTTTTCAAAGGTAAAAGTAATCCCTTTTAGGTGGTCTGTATTATTAACTTTTTTTACAATTTCATTTTCTATGTAGTACAACCCTTTATGAAATCCTGTAAGCCAGATTCTGTTTTTAGAATCAACATCAAGTTTAAAAATATCATTATTTGGCAATCCCTCTTTTTTTTGAAATATTTTGTAAGTTGTTCCGTTATATTTTACGACACCATTTTCAGTTGCAATCCATATATACCCCTCGTTATCTTGAACTACATTATAAATAACGTCAGATGGTAACCCAGATTCAACGTTTAATTCTTTTATAGAATTATATGTTTGAGAGAATAAAGAGTTTAAATTTAGAAAGACAATTGTAAAGAATATTAATATAATTTTCATATTATTGTTTAATAAAACTGAAACAATATAATAATTAATTTTAAAATGAAAAAGTATACAGCTTTTATTGTTGATGATGAAGATAGAAATGTTAATATCATAGTCCACTTTTTAAATAAATTTTGTCCGAATATTCAAATAATTGGTTCCTCCAATAGTTTTGAAGAAGCAATTGGAAAAATAAATTTATTAAAACCTGAAATTTTATATTTAGATATTCAGTTGCATAACAAAACAGCATTTGAACTTTTAGATGTTATAGATATTTCAGAAGTTGAGATAGTTTTGGTAACTGCTTATGAAAATTATGCGGTTAAAGCATTTAAATATAATGTTTTAGACTATGTAATGAAACCTATTTCTATTGAAGATATCGTTTTAGCAAGTAATAAAGCTATTTCAAGAATTGAAGAAAAGGAAATTTTTGATAATTCTAAGGTACTAGAGATGCAAATCAACAATTTAGAGTATTCTAGTTTTATCACCATTTCTTCAATTGATAAAATTGATATCATTAAAAAGAACGAAATATTATTCTGTAAGTCTGATGGTCGTTACACTACTTTTTACTTAAAAAATGAGGAGGAATATGTAGCATGTAAAAATATTGGAGAATATGAAAATATACTAACAGATAATTGTTTTTTTAGGATTCATCAATCCTATATAATAAATTTAGATTTTGTTGTAAGTGTTAATAAAAAATCAGGCTACTATTGTGAAATGATTAATGGAGCAAGATTACCGATAGCCAAAAGAAGACAAGAGGCATTAAATAAAATTTTAAAGGTTTAATTTTTTCATAACTAAACAAATATTCGAATAATATCATTAATGTTTTTGTAATCGTTTAATCAGTGGTATTGTACTGAATTCTTTATCATTTATCTATACAATGCAATGTTTTTCTAAATTAAGATGAGAAAAATGAAGATTGTAAAAAGTCATATGTTGATAAATTTTAATTCAATTAACATAAGAAGGCAGTTTTTTTTCTAAATTTAGTAAATTAAAATTCATCATCATGATCACCTTCTCAGAACACCTAATCGTTACAAAAGAACTAAACAACGTAGTTTGTAGATATGCACAAAAAGTTCTTTTAAAAGAATTTTTACTTGATTTTACATTTTTAAAAAATGAAAATGGGAAAAGAAAAATCAAGACGAAAAACATTAATCCATTATTAGAAGAATTAAGTACTCATCAAGGTGATATTTATGGAGATGAAGAATTAGAAATTTCAGAATTTATAAATGGTTTTATTTCTAAATTAGACCAAAATGATAAAACAGCACTCTACTTTCTAGCACTCAATGAAAATTACCTAATCTATTATGATGATTTTCTAGCTAATGAAGGCGCTCATTTAGATGAAGATTCAATTGATAAAGAATTTGGAAGAGAGCTTGCTTATAAAATTTATAATCCAAATGCATCAGAACTTGATGAAGATTTAAACGAACTCTTACAAAATAAAATATCTTCGTTTGCAGATGATCTTGATCTTAGCGAGATAGATGAAAGCTCAATAGAGCAAATTTTGGAAACTATAGAAAGTCAATGTAACGATATTGGATCCTTAATTAGATAGTTTATTTTTTTAAACCAGCTTGTAAAACTTGCTGGTTTTATTTTTTTATTTTTTCCCTAAAAGTTATTACTGCGTTGTCATGAAGCAAGCCATGTTTTTGATAGCAAAAACGCTCCCTTTGGTCACATGGCTTGGCAGGGTTGCACCCCACACCCCGCTGAAATCAGAACATTTGCAATGTCGAAATTCTTAATTAATTTTCTTGTTTAATCAATTTATAATAGATTGTTTTCAAACGAAATTGTTTTAAACTTCTTCTTTAAATTTAAAAGGACTCCAAATTCAATTTTCAATAGAATTTGCTTGAAAAGTGATAAAATCTTTTTCAAAATTTATTTTTTTACAGAAAATACTGCTAATTATTTTATTTAGCTGATTTTCAGACTCTTCTTTTTTTGATTTTTTCAAAACATATTCATTTTATTGATACTTTTTAAAAAGTATCAATATTTTGATTATCAATATATTACGAAAATAATTTTTAATTTCAAAATATTGTTTTTTGTTTCTTAATTCTATTTTTGACGCCATTCAATTTTAAATTATTAAAAAATAATATGGAGATTAAACCTTTAGTTTTTAAAAGCTATGATTATGTCAAATGGATTAACATTAGAAAAAAGTACAACAATGAGTATAATACAACACCTGTACTCTTGACAGAAATTGAATTGAAATCCATTTTAGCACTTCTTTTTTCAATTCGTTATAACTACCCTATTATTAATGAGAAAAGTAAAGATGAGATAAAATTTATTTTAATAGACGAACACCCTATTACTCGAATACCTTCAGTGTTTGGACATCAAATGCTAGAAAACTTGGATAAAGAGCATAAAGAATGGTTCAATCGACTACATAATAAAAGCTATCTTTTATCTGAAATTTTTATTGATAGCGGATTAAATGAATTTGTTCATTTAGCATTAATCGATTATATGGCTATCCGAAAATTTGAATATGGGAAATTTTTTTTAAACAAATTATCAAAATCTATTTTTGATTCCAATGAAGTTTCAACTAATTCAATTATAGAAAAAATAAAAGATAATTTAAATAACACTTCAAACAAACTTGAGTTTATTGCAGATAAAATTCTAAAAGCTAATCCAATGACGGATACCAAAGATTTGTTAATCATGTCATTTGCTTTTAATGAATATTTTTCAAAGTCTAGTAATAAAGATGCGGTTTATGCTATCACAAATTATATAGTTAAAGAAAACATCTATTTATTATCAATCAAGAAAAATATTTTCAAAGATGCAATCAATAAAACAATAAAGAGAAGTTGGAATTTAAATAGAGGAAGAGGAGGCCATAAATTATAATGAGAGATGAACAAAAAATAGCATTTTTAAAGTTTATTGATAGCTTGAATGGTCAAGCTTCAATTTTCAACATTGGTGAACATTCTTTTAATTACAATCAGCTAAAAGCTATACAAAGAAGCCTTCTAAATTCACAAAGAGTATTGGAACAATTTGGAATTAATGTTAAAGAAAATCTTTCCATAAGAAGGGCTCTAATAGTTCTACTTCAGGAGAAATATTATCCATTAAAAACTTATGACGAAATTGACAT
Organism: Flavobacterium proteolyticum; assembly: GCF_015223105.1. Classification (GTDB taxonomy): domain Bacteria; phylum Bacteroidota; class Bacteroidia; order Flavobacteriales; family Flavobacteriaceae; genus Flavobacterium; species Flavobacterium proteolyticum. The sequence continues at coordinate 121,913 of NZ_JADFTZ010000007.1, read as the reverse complement.
CAATTTAGAGCAACTTATAAAGCAAGCCAAAGTTAGATTTCAAATTGAAAACAGAAATATTAATAAGTTGAATACACCACAAGCCATACATCCTAAAAATCCATGTTATCATTATGAAGATAGTCCGCTGGAAAAAGGACATTATAAAAATGCTTTGAAACTATTAGTTAATCCTTCAAGTTTGTTTTTTCAAGATGAGAATGCTTTTATAAATCTTGTAACTATTTATGAAGATATTCTAAATTGTTAGCTAGTATCGTACACAAAATAGTGTACGACACCCTCATTTTTCCATTTTTTACCCATTTAAATTTGTCTTGTTGAACGAATTTAAATGGGTTTTTTATTTGGATTCGATTCCGAATTATTAGCAATTAAAAAATGTAAATATGGGACGACCAAAAAAGAAGATAGAAGAAATTAAGTTATTTCAAATCAATCTAAGAGTGACTATGAATGAACAAGTTCAACTTGAGGAAGCCGCTAAATCACATGGATTAAATGTAGTTGAATTTATTAGAAGAAGAGCATTACACAAACAATTACCAAAATTTTCTATGTCGGGTTTAGAAAGGGATTTACTTATTGAACTTTCTCGTATTGGAAACAACATTAATCAAATGTCCAAAAAAGTCAATCAAGGGAATCCTAATCTGAAGGGATTAGAAGAAGAGTTATTGAATTTGAATAAAAAGCTAAACGAAATTAAAAATCAATTATTACTATAACGATGATTGCGGTACAAATAAAAGGAAGAAGTTTCAAAGGAGTGCTTTTATATAACCAAAATAAGGTTGATAAAGGTGAGGCTATTGTTTTAGATACAAATCTCTCATCAGAATCTGTAGTCAAACAAACTAAGGAGTTCAATATTGTAAGACAGCAAAAACCAAATCTATCAAAAGCGGTTTATCATGTGAGTTTGAATTTACCCTATGAAGACTCTAAAAAGTTATCTGATGATAAATTCGCAAACTTAGCAAGAGATTACCTTGAAGGAATGGGATTTGATGAAAATCAGTATATAACCTATAAGCATTTTGACCAAGATCACTCGCACATTCATATTGTGGCAAATCGGGTTAATTTTTCTGGAAATGTTGTAAGTGATTCACATGATTATAAACGAAGTGAAACTTTAATTCGAAAATTAGAGCAGAAATATAATTTAACCGAATTAGTTCGAAAGGAAGAATCAAATGTGCTTTCTAAAGGTGAAATTGAAAAATGTCTTAGAACAGGTGAAAGTCCAGATCGATTAGTATTACAATCTATAATAAATGAATTATTAAAACAACATTTAACCATGCATGAGTTTTTTGAAAAACTCAAGGGAAAAGAAATAGAAGTAAAACTGAACAAAAGCAGTACTGGACTAGTATCTGGAATTTCATTCAAATACAGAGAAGTAACTTATAAAGGAAGTAAAATTCATCGAAGCTTATCCTATAATAATTTAACTAAAAAAGTCAAATCATATGAACAAGAGCGAATCAATAATTCTATTTCAGCAAATTCAACAGAAATTGGAAAAACTAGAGAAGAAACAAGAAGAACTTTCAGCCCAACTGAAGAATTCAGCCGAAACTATAGTAGAAAACCAGAAAATTATTTGGGCGAAAGTAAAGCAAATGAAAAGCCAAAACCAAGAATAAAATTTAGAAGATAGCCATGCGAGCTGAGACTGTATATACAATATTACAAGCCCTTCCAGAAACGGAAGTAGCTCGCTTCTACAAAATGCTGGGTGTGCAGTCTCCTTTAAATGCTAAACCTAATAGATCTAAAAAGAAACCGCTTATTTCTGATGCCGAAGCAACTGAGTATCTTTTGAGGAAGTTGAAAAGATATTAAGTTAGAACAAAAACGGAGCTTACACTCCGTTTTTTTATTAATTTGAAAAATTATTCAATAACCGCATAAATTCCTAATACTTCATTGTATTCATCCTCAGATACAAAATCAGGTATTTCAAAATAGTGTTTAAAAATATCTTCAAAAAATAGAGCAAAATAGATAATTAAAAAGTCTCTAACATTTCCTGTTTCGATAAAAACTTTCAATTCTTTGCGATAATTTTCTTGTGATTCTTCTGTGTCAAAATCATACATTTCATAATTTGGTCTGCGAAGTGCATTAACACCCTTATACACAATCTCAAATTTTACACTCTTTACCAATTGAGAAATAAGTTTATCTCTTTGCTCTGTAGTTAAAATTTTGAAGAATGAGTCTAATTTCAATGCAAAATTTTCTGACCTAATTAGGTCAGGGACTTCACTAAATTTAAAATACGATGGAGATAACTTACAAGTTTTATTTGCTGAAAAATCGGGCTTTTCCTTGTCAAACAATAATAAACTCACCAATGGGTGTAATAACTCTGAACGCTCAGGGTTGGGATTTCTTTTTTTCATAATGTACCTAATTAAAAAGGCGTGAAACTAGAATCAATCCGCTACTGAGCCACTAGGAAGGCTTGACAACAAGAAAGAAACCGTCCACGCCAGTACTAGGCACGGACGTAATTCCATCTGTTATTAAGTTGTCATGAAGATTCCTAGTTTTCAGTAACTAATAACGATAGCTTACGCAGGTGTTAATATTTTATATGTTGTAAAATTAAGAAATCTCTTTCTTAAAATGAGTTGATATTTCAGAATTTCGAGGGTTTTTATTAACAAATCAATATTCTTATTTTTTATTTTGAAATGCTACTAATTATATTGATGTTGTAAAGACACTTGGAAGTTATTATAATTATATCGCATATCGCAATATGAAATACGGTAATAATAAATATTACAAAGTAATAATATTTATAACTTTCTTATAAAATTTGCTTAATATTGCATATCGCAATATGGAATATATGCAACAGTCAAAGAATAATTTAAAACCACAAGACGTAGTAATTCTCCTGAAAATAATAGCTTTAGGTGAAAAATCATGGTTTCATCATACTATTGCTCAAGAGCTTGGTATAAGTCAATCAGAAGTAAGCCAATCATTAAACCGTTCTAAATATGCTGGTTTAATAGATGATGCTAGAAAAAAAGTAAACAAATTGGCATTTACGGAGTTTTTATTACACGGAGTTGCCTATGCTTTTCCTCAACAACCAGGCGCAATTGTAAGAGGGGTTTTAACAGCACATTCAGCAGAACCTCTAAACCAAATTATAAATTCAAGCGAAAAATACGTTTGGCCTTATGCAAAAGGAAATGAAAGAGGACAAGCTATAGAACCATTATATAGTACTGTGGTTGAAGCAACATCTAATGATAAAGAATTATATGAACTGCTTACAATGGTAGATGCAATAAGAGTTGGAAGAATTCGAGAAAAAGAGATTGCAAAAAAAGAACTAGAAAAAAGAATACTAAATGCATAACAAAGTCATAAATCTTGCATTGGTGGCTAAAGTAGCACAAGGATTACAAGAGCTAAAAGATAAAATGGTGTTCATTGGTGGTGCTGTAATTAGTTTGTACACAGACGACCCTGCTGCCGAAGAAATCCGACCAACTGCTGATATAGATATGACCATCAATTTAGCAAACTACGCTGAATGGGCTCAAATGCAAGAACGATTAGCAGAGTTGGGATTTTATCCCGATCCACAAGGACAATCAATATGTTCATACAAATATCAAGATATTGCAATAGACATTATGCCAGCGGATGATAGCAGTATTGGTGTTTCAAACATTTGGTACAAGCCAGGTTTTAAATACTTACAACAAATAGCATTGGAAGATGGAACAAATATTAATATATTACCTTCTCCTTATTTTTTGGCTACAAAGTTGGAAGCATTCAAAGATAGAGGTAAAAATGATTTTTACGGCAGTCACGATTTCGAAGACATTATCTATCTAATAGACAACAGAACAACAATAGTTGAAGAAATTTTAACTGCTGATGAGGAAATTCGTCAATATATAAAAGAAGAATTGACGATAATTAAAAATCATAAGCAAGCAGATGAAATTTTAGCAATGCATATTCATCCATTAATACGCGAAGAACGTTTTAAAATGTTGGTGGAGAAGATTGAAATGATTACTAATTAAAAAGAACTTGTATTATTATTATTATTATAAAAGTTTCAATAAATATTCATTAAAACAATTTTCTGATAAAAAACAGGCTTAGTTTTTTTGTGTTAGAAATATATTATGCACCAATGTCAAATATGTTTTTAGTTAATAATTTATTTTTCTTGTCAATTGTTTGAAAAATAAAATTTTTAAATTCTGTTGGATATTTATTTAATCCTGTCGTCAAAATAATTTGCCCTTCATTTATTATGTTATTTTCATCACCTAATTCATTAATCAATTGCATTGTTGAAATAAAATTATCATTATCAATTCCCATATTTTCTGGTGTGTCAATCAATAAAAATTTTGGAAACTTAATTTTATCTATTAAAGATAAATGAAACAATGTTAAATAATACATCAACCTTTTGCTAACATTCGAACTTGCTTCTTTATATGTCCCACCATTAATAATTGGCATATAATCCTCACTTGAAATTCGCGCTGATGTGCAATCAAAAAGAGCTTTAGTCATCAAAGACAGATATTTAGTATTGAATGATTTTATAATTTCATTCATGTTTTTACTTGATTCAATTTTTTTTCCATCCATTATTCTTTTTGCATCTTCAACTTTTGAACCTAAGGATGTTTTTTTGGATTCTAATTCTTCTCTTTTTAATTCAATTTTTATTTGTTGTCGAATTTGTGAAATCCCTTTTTCTAATTCTAATATTTTATCGTTAACTTCTTTTAATTCAATATTCTTAATTACTCTTCTGCCTTTAGTTAATTGATTAATTTCACCTCTTATTTCTTCTAATTTTAATTCAAAAGCAGAAATTTTATCACTCAAATATTTTATATCGTCTTCATAACCTTTTAGAGCAATATCTAATGTTTCGATATTTTTTTGTTTACTCTTTAGAATATTGAAATATTCTTCTTTTGTATAGAAAAATTTTTGATATTGTTCATCGGATACATTATTTCCACAAATACATTTTTCAGGTTCTCTATTTGCTGTTTTTAAGCAAATTGGACAAGTGTCAGGAGAGAATAAATTCAGACTTTCGTTTGTGATGATTATTTTTTTTAAATGTGTTACTTCTAAAATAATATTTTCACGAACTCTTTTTACTCTTGAATACTCTAATACAATGTTTGATTTTTCTTTCTTAAAACCAAAGACTTTTTCTTCATATTCAGAAAATTTTTGTCTTTTTTGACTTAAAATTTCAGTGCTTGTTTTTATTGAAGTAACGTTGTCATTTATTGATTCGCGATAGTTTTCAAGTTTTTCAATTTGAGAAATCATTTCTACTAAATCTAAATTTAAGTTGTATGAATTCTTTCCTTCGAATAATGTGCTTGAATCAACGTTAAGATATTCAAAATTTTGAATTAGAGATTTAATAGTTGTCTGTTCATCCAATGCCTTTCTATAATTCGCAATTGAATTATAATATTCATCAAATGAATTTCCTGTAAGTATTTCAAAAATGGCTTTTCGAATAATACCAGAATCTGAAATATAATTTTCATTATCAGGTCTTTTGTATATTTTATCAACCGGTGTTATTTGGTCATGATACATTAATCTAAACAAATCAAGGAAATTAAGCTTATAGAATTCAGTACCTTGATATATCTCTACGACTTTTATGTTTAATTTACCTAATAGCCAATCAGAAAAAGTAAATGAATTATTAATGCTTCTATTTATTGGTAATGTAACAACATCAGTTGGACTAACAATATTTACCTCGAATTTATAAATGTAACGAGTAACAATGTAAATTTGATTGTTTATAACTATTGTTATTTCAACATAATTTGACTTGTCTCCTGTTATTTCAATGTGCTTTTCACTCGTGTCGTCTCTAAACCACTTAACATTTCCACCCAATCCAAAATATAGTAAACTAGAAAAAGTTGTTTTACCTGCTCCGTTCTCTCCTTCAAGAATGTTAATTCCTGAAGTTAATGTTGGCGATGAGTAAGAGTATCGCTCTCCAAAATATTTAACTTGTTTAACTAATAAGTTGCTCATCTGGTATACCGTTTTTATAATAAAGATTTGATAGCATAGTTGAAATATCGAGAATTGATATTCGTTGAACTATAGATTTTAATCTGTTTATATTACTTCGTTCGATTTTAAATATTTCTCCTTTAAGAAATTCTTTTTGAATCCTTTGCTTATTCAAACAAATACAAAGTTTGTCTAATTTTTTATCTGTAATTGTTATGAATCCTTCATTTGTCAATGTAAAAACAAGTTGATTAATCGTCCTAATTCTTAATAATGAATCTGAGAATGACTGACTTAATAATTCTTTGTCAACTTCATTAATCTTTGAATTCGGATTTTTTGATTGCTTGTCAATTATATCAATAAGTTTACCATTTGAAATAAAATCTATTAGAAATGAAATTTTTCTATGGTCTCTCAAACTGCTTTTCCCTTCAACACAATCAAGTCCATTCAATATAATAAACATATTATAAGTGAGGAAATTATAATCTTCACTTTTAATAAACATCATTCTTTTTTTAGTTAAATCGTTTTCTTCCATCTTAATCAAATGCCAAATAACAGCTATCAATAAATTCAATAAAAAGTTCCGTAATCACACTGTTTCTTTCGATGCCATATGTAAAATCTTTTTTCAAATCCTCAAATTCTTTTATACAATTAATAGTTATTTCTCTGATAATAGTTTCTATCTCATCTTGACTAAAAATAGTCTTTGATTTATTTTCTGTTTTAGAAAATAATTCTGTTTCACAAAAATTGAAAACCCTATATTTTAATGCAAGATATTGTGATGAAGATTTATGATTGCTTTCAAAAACCTTTGCTATTGCAGCTTGACGATTTAATTGTTTTAACTTATCATGACTAAAATCTGGACAAACTTGTAAAATTTTATCATTTAGATTTCTAAAATCTGTCGGCTTTTCTATTGTATCCCATAATGTATGGACATCATCTAATTTAAGAGGTTTTATAATGTTATATATAGCGTTTTGAAAACTTAGCTGAACATCAGCCTTTTGAACAAGTTTAAATAGTCTATCCTTTTGTATCGATTTTTTTTCGATTAATTCTAGTAACTTAGCTTTAATTGTTTCTTCTTGATTTTCATTATCAACACTACTATAATATGTACAATCTTTAATTAGTTTTATTACTGAATTTTCAACCTCATTAATTTCTGGAAAACCAAATAGCCAAGAAATTTGCTTTAAAAATTTAGTCCATTCATCTAATGTTAATTTTCTTAAAAATTCTATTGTTGACTTTTCATCTGGATAATTAACCTCATAATAATCAAATACTAAATCTTTAACTAATTGGGCAATTTTCTTAATTCTTGTATCGTCTAAAGAAGCCAATTCTTCTAATAATGATTCCTTAGGTAAAGTTACTCCAAGTTTTTTTGTTCTTGAACTTAAACCTTCTTTACCAATTGAATTAGTACTTAAAAAACAAAATTTAATATCTGAAGAGAACTCATTGTAAGTCCAAATATCAATAAAACTGCAAAAAGATTTTAAAATTTCCTCACTGTTAAGAGTAAATTTACTATTAGGGTTGTAGTTTTTGTTTTGTTCAAAAATCTCACCATCCTCATTTTTTTGATAAACATCTTCATATAGCTCAATAGCTACAGCAACATTTTTTTCCTGATTATTATTTATGTTTATTAATAAATACTCTATTGCCCTAAGTTTCTGTAGCCTAAGAGCTTCTATTAATCCTGATGCTTCTCTGTCAATCATTGTGGTTGTTTACTCTCCAAATATAATAAAAAAAGCATGTTTCATTACTTTATTTTCTACAAATACCTCGAATAATCCTCAGGAATGTAAGCATTAATTTCCCTTAAGTATTTCCTTAACGCAGTTTTGCTCGTATGTCCCGTTATAGCCATGATATTGGATTCGGCTTCCTCTGGTGTCATTTCTTTGATAAAGGTATTGTAGAGCTTAGTTATGAAGGTATGTCTAAAACTGTACAAACCGTAATCTTTGCCTAATTTGAATTTCTTTTTAACTTCCAGGAAATAATCAGAATAATCGTTTCTTCTGCTAGTTTCTGTAGCTTCCCAGTATTGTCCAAAATTTTTTCTTCCGAACAAATAAGCATCTTTTGGATAATGGGTAATATTTGGCATTTCATCAATTAAAACTTGTGGAATTCGCTTTAATTTGAATCCTGTCTTGGTTTTAATTTTTAAAATTTTGTCATTTAGATCGATGTCTCCAACTTTAATACGATTTACCTCTACTGGCCTTAAAAAATTGTAAGAAATAAATTTAACGTATAAAGAAAGTAACTTATTATTCTTGTCTAAATACTCAAATATTTTAGTTTCTTCGGTGCTAGTATATGATTTATTCTTTTCAGGATTGCTTTTTAAAACAGGAATCTTATGAATAAAGTTTTCCGAAATAATTTCATTATCTGCTAAAACTGTAAAAATAGTACTAATATCGGTACGAGTATTATTTCTATTTTTCGCTGAGGTAGCAGTTAAAACTTCATTCAGATAAATTGTAATAACTTTTTTATTGACTGAAGAAATCAATCTGTTTTTAAATCCATTTTCGTTTAACCACTTTTCAAAACGTAAAATTCTTCCTTCTAGACCTTTGTAAGAGGTTTCAGCTAAGGTGCTTTTTTTGATATTCAAAGCAAATTCAAAAGCTTCTTTTATTGATTTACTTTCAGATTCAGCTTCAAAATTAAATTTATTTTCAGGATTGTATGGATTGAATCCATCTTTTAAAAGAAGAGATAAATTTCGTTGCATGGTTTTTAACCACAACAAGCGTTCTCTCTTTTCTAAGTGTTGAGGAGCGTAAATGTTGTTTGGAAACCTCTCAAGAGGAGCATCAGCTTTCTTTCGAAAAGAAAAATAAACATACCAGCGCTTAGCTAAATCACCATTAGCATCATAGATTTTTGGTTCGGAGTATTTTTTCTTTTCTTTCAAAGCGTGTTCAAAATCGTGTTCAAAACCGTGTTCATTTTTCAAATATCGTAAAATTTTTGACATAAAAAAAGCAGGATTAAATTGCTCTAATCCTGCTTAAAATCTAACTTTTTGATTTTTAAAAAACTTGTAGCGAAGACGGGAGTTGAACCCGTGACCTCAGGGTTATGAATCCTGCGCTCTAACCAACTGAGCTACCTCGCCAAATGTTGGTGTCACATCCTTGTTGAATGCGGGTGCAAATATAAAACTAATTCTTTTGTTTGCAAATATTTTTTAGCTAAAATAAATTAAAATATTTTTTTTGTTTATTCGATTAATTCTATATATATTTCCAAACTGAAAATAAAAACAAACTATGAGTGTTAAAGTAAAATATGAATTAGAATTTCCTATTCAATCTTCACCACAACTGCTATATCAATATATTTCTACGCCTTCTGGATTATCTGAATGGTTTGCTGATAATGTGAATTCTAGAGGTGAATTTTTTACTTTTATTTGGGATGATTCTGAAGAGAAGGCAAAATTAGCCTCTAAAAAATCAGGAGAACGTATTAAATTTAAATGGTTAGAGGAAGATGGAACTGAAACAGACTACTTTTTTGAAATGAAAATTATGGAAGATGAAATTACTAAAGATGTTTCTATTGTAATTTCAGATTTTGCTCATTCTGATGAATTAGAAGAATCAAAATTGTTGTGGGAAAATCAAATTTCCGATTTAAAACATGTATTGGGTTCCGTTTAAAAACTCAATAATATCAACTATATTTGTCCCGATTTAAAAGTCGGGATTTTTTTATGGTAAATTTTAACGGAAATATTCAGGAAAACAGTTCAATTTTAATTGAAAACAATAGAGGATTTTTATTTGGAGATTGCGTTTTCGAGACAATAAAAGTATTCGACAACAAAGTCTTATTTCTTGAAGATCATTACTTTAGATTGATGGCATCTATGCGTATTTGTCGAATGGAGATTCCTATGAATTTTACGATGGAATATTTCGAATCTCAAATTTTAAATCTCATTCAATCCTTAAAAAATTCAAATTCTTTTCGCGTTCGTTTTACGGTTTATAGAGATTCTGAGGGTTTTTATTTACCAAAAACTAGAAGTGTTCAATTTTTAGTTACCGCTTTTCCTTTAAATTCAGATTTATATGTTTTTGGAAAAGAATATTATGAAGTCGAGTTGTATAAGGACTTTTATATAACTAAACAATTACTTTCAACCTTAAAAACCAATAATAAAATGCTTCAAATTACAGGAAGTATTTTTGCTGAAGAGAATGGCTATGCTAATTGCCTGGTTTTAAATGATGAAAAAAATGTGGTGGAAGCTTTACAAAGCAATATCTTTATGAAAACAGGTAACGTGGTTATTACACCACCTGTTTCTGATGGTTGCTTAAACGGAATCATGCGCAAACAAATACTTGAAATTTTGAAAAAAATAGAAGGAATCGAAGTGAAAGAAACTTCAATTTCTCCTTTCGATTTACAGAAGGCAGATGAGTTATTTTTAACCAACGTAATTTCTGGAATTCAACCAATCACAAAATACCGCAAAAAAGAGTATACAACTGAATTTGCTTCAGATGTATTAAAAAGATTGAATGCTAAAATCCGACTTAGTTAAGCATTGGGTTTTCGGGCGCGTTTGAAAACAAAACGTACTCGCCACCTTGCTCAATAATTTTTTCTTTCCAAAAAAGGGTGCTTGCTTTTGATAGCAATTTGTTTTTAAGTGTGTTTTCTGCAACAATCCATGAGTTTTCTTGCATTTCCATTTCTAGTTGATTAACACTCCAGCCGCTATAACCTAGGAAAAAACGAATATGATTTTTGGTAATTTTACCTTCGTTAATTAGTTGTTTGGTGGTTTCAAAGTCGCCACCCCAATAAATTCCATTTGAAATTTCTACACTATTTGGTATAATCTCTGGTATATTGTGAATAAAATACAGATTGTCTTGTTCTACCGGCCCTCCATTATATATTTTAAAAGAAGCATCAATCTCAGGAATCAAATCATTAATGGTGTAAGAAAGTGGCTTGTTTAAAATAAAACCAACAGAGCCTTCATCGTTATGCTCCGCTAATAAAACCACAGAGCGATTAAAAGAAACATCTCCTAAAATCGAAGGCTCTGCAATTAGCAAATGACCTTTTTTGGGTAAAGTTGATATCATAATTTCTGTAGTTTATTAAATAAAGTTATCAAAAAAAAAGCAAAGAATCAAAAAAATATCGATAAAGTGCAAAAAAAAGTCCCGAAATACATCGGGACTCTCTTATTTTGATATAAACAAAATATTATTTGTTTACTGCTCCTTCTAATTCAGCACCAGCTTTGAATTTTACTACGTTTTTAGCAGCAATTTTGATAGTTTTACCAGTTTGTGGGTTTCTTCCATCTCTTGCAGCTCTTTTAGATACTGACCAAGAACCAAAACCTACTAAAGATACTCTTCCACCTTTGTTTAAAGTTCCTTCAACATTGCTTAAAAATGATTCTAAAGCTAATTTAGCAGCTGCTTTTGTAATACCAGCAGAAGCTGCCATTGCATCGATTAATTCTGATTTGTTCATGATTAAAGTTATTTATAATTGGTTAAACTTAATTATTTATCACAAATTTAGCGGTATTATTGAGCTGTGCAAGTATTCATGCTATTTTTCGACTAAAATGTTGATAAATTAGACTAAATGTTAATAACATTGTTTGTTTTTTTGAATTTCATGCTCAAATATAGTGTTTTCAAGGCTTAGAGCGCTATCGCATTTTCAGATAACTTAATCCCGTTTAATAATTCGTGAGCTAACATTCTTTTCTTTCCAGGAAATTGTAAACTTTCAATTTTTAAAACACCATCTTTTACCATCACGAAAATCTCTTTCTTAGTAGTCGTAATTTTTCCAACACCATCAGTATGTGCTTTTTCTTCAAAACTAGCCAAATAGATTTTTACATTCCATTCGTTTTCGCCATCTTTAATATAGGTCCAAGCGGCAGGATAAGGCGATAAACCTCTGATTAAATTAAAAATCGTCTTTCCTGACTGCGACCAATCAATTTTACAATTATCCTTGTTTAGTTTGTAAGCCGTTTTTACATCAGGATGGTTTTCTTGTAAAGTAGTAGTCGCTTTTCCTGATTCTATCAATTGTAAAGTTTCTAAAACCGTCTCGCTCCCTAAATGCATCAATCGATCATGTAATTCACCAGCAGTTTCATTTGCCCCTATTTTTGTTTCCTTACTTAAAATCATCGCACCTGTATCAATTTTATCATCAATAAAGAAAGTGGTAACACCTGTTTTAGTTTCACCATTAATGATAGCCCAATTAATAGGAGCAGCTCCACGGTATTCTGGTAACAATGAAGCGTGTAAGTTAAACGTTCCTAGTTTTGGCATTTTCCAAACTACTTCAGGCAACATTCTAAAGGCTACGACTACTTGTAAATTCGCTTCTAAACTTCTTAATTCAGATAAAAATTCTTCCGATTTTAAATTGGTTGGTTGTAATAAACGCAAGTTTTTTTCTAACGCATATTCTTTAACCGCACTCATGCTTACTTTTTGTCCACGACCTGCTGGTTTGTCGGGAGCGGTGATAACGCCAACAATATCATAGTTGTTTTTGTAAATAGTATCCAAAATTCCAACAGCAAAATCGGGCGTTCCCATGAATACAATTCGTAATTTTTCCATTATATAAGATAATATTGATTGTTTGAATTAATTTTGATTCGATTATTCTCTAATAATAATTGAATGGCAAAGATAGTCGCTTCTGAAGAAATGTGCAGTTGGTTTTCAATTTCTCTTGAAGATAAAGAACTTTTCTCTAATAATTGTAGGACCGATTCTGTTATTTCAACTGGATTGACTTTTTTTTTAGCAATACAATACGAACAAATGCCGCAGTCTTCCTTCGTAATTTCATCAAAATAAGCCAAAAGCATTCTGTTTTTACAAGTATCTTCCTTTGTAATGTAGTTTACTACGCTCTGAAATTGCTCTTCCTTCAATTTGTTTTGATGTTCTAAAAACTTCGCTACACGATTAATTGTTAAATCGTCTTCTCGAGCTTCGTTAAAAGTGATGGAACTATCATTGTTTTTGGCGTGCAAAATAATACACTGACTTTCGGCTAGTTTATCAATTACTTCTTCAACATGCTTTTCTGTTGTGTTTGCTTTTTTGGCAACCAAATGCGGATTAATCGTAGTTTCTACATCAAAAATTCCAGAATAGGTTCTTAAAATCGTGGTAATAACAGGTTCGTCATGCGGATGAAGACTGATATAGCGAATAACTTCCTTACTTGGAATAATAAATTGTAAACTAATTTTCTCGGTGGATTCACTTTGGAAAGTAATGATTCCTTGTCGGTCCAAAAATTGCAAACTATTAAAAGCTTTAATTACCGGAAAATGGTAATGCGCACAAAATTGATTCAAATTGAAAGCAAAACTTTCGTTGTAACCTTCACCATAAGCAATTTGGAAGTAATTATTCAATTTGATGTAAACGTCTTTTACGAATTTTTTATCGGGTAAAACATCAATAAATTGAGATTTAGTGTAAGCGATATCCGAAGGATTCGTAACGATGATTCCGAATGCTTTTTCGTCATTTCGTCCCGCTCTTCCAGCTTCTTGATAGTAATTTTCAATGTTTTCTGGAAGTTGGATGTGAATTACCGTTTTTACATCGGGCTTATCAATTCCCATTCCAAAAGCATTGGTGGCTACCATGACTTGTGATTTATTCTCTAACCACGATTGCATATTCTTTTCTTTATCTTTTGAAGGCAAACCACCGTGGTAAATTGTTGAAGTAAATCCCAATTGATTTAACTGTTGCGAAGTTTCAACGCACGATTTACGATTACGAACATATATAATAGAAGATTGCGGATTTTTAGTTAAAATCTGCTGTATTTTGAAAAGCTTATCTTCAGTTTTAATCACATGATATGCTAAATTTTCTCTAGTAAATGACTTCGTGAAAACTTTAGGATTTACCAATGCTAAATGCGTGCAAATATCTTCCTGAACTCGATTGTTGGCTGTTGCAGTTAAGGCTAAAAATGGAGTAGTAGGGAAGTGCGTTTTTAAAGCCGAAATCTTTAAGTAAGCTGGTCTAAAATCATGACCCCATTGGCTCACACAATGCGCTTCGTCAATGGCGATAAGATTAATAGGTAATTGTTTCAAGCGTTCCACAATCCAATCGTGTTGCAAACGTTCGGGAGAAAGATATAAGAATTTGTAATTTCCGAATTGGCAATTGTCTAAAATATCAATTACATCATCTTGAGAAACACCACCAGTTAAGGCAATCGCTTTGATGTTTTTACTTTGTAAATTCTGAACTTGGTCTTTCATCAAAGCAATCAAAGGCGAAATCACCAAGCAAATCCCATTCAACATCATCGCCGGAATCTGAAAACAAACCGATTTCCCTCCTCCAGTTGGCAAAAGTGCAAACGTATCATTGCCACTTAAAACCGATTGAATGATTTCTTCTTGAGGTGCTCTAAAACTATCGTGTTTCCAGTATTTTTGAAGAATTTGTAAGGCTTCCGACATGTGAATTGGCTTTTAGAAACACTAAATTACGAAAAAAATTATTTAACAAGATGTTTCATAATAAAATCCACACGATTTTCAACCGTATCTTTTGGGACTTCTGTTATAGAGTAACCGTATTTTTTATAAGTTTCCATCAAATGTTCGTGAATTAAAACGGCTTGTTCGTAATTTTCATAACGCTCAGCATCACTAACATAAATTTCTTTCCAAGGTGGTAAAACAAAAATCGCTGAATATTTGTGGTCTTGACAGGCTTTATCAAAAAAAGCAGGATACGAATCGCCTATGTAATGCATATACGCCAAAACATCTGGAATGCCACGATCTAAAAAAACGATATTTGCTTCTTCTTTTAGAGCTTCATTGTATTGTCTTTTTCTACCTTCAAGCAGTAATTCACTGAATAAAAGTGGTTTTTCTAAGAATAATTGTTCTATTCCTTGTTCTTGCGCTTCACGAATAACTTCACGCGAAATCTCAGGATAACAAGTGTGTCCTTTTTCTTTTAATGCATCTATTAAGGTGGTTTTTCCAGAGCTTGGTCCACCAATTAAAACCACAATTTCTTTATTCATATTGGAAATACTAAGGCGCAAAAGTAAGTTTTTTTCAAAATCTAATCAACTTTAAAAATTATAAGTTACTACAATACAATTCTAAAGAGAATAAAGTATATTTGCTTTTCCAATACGAAATGATGATGGATAAGAAAACAGAAGATTTTTACGCAAGATTAAAAGAAGAATTAACAAACTCAACGCTTTGGCCTTCAGAGTATTTATATAAATTTATTATGCCTTCCGATGTACATAGTATTGCAAAAGTAGAAGCTGCTTTTAATAATATGGGGGCAGTTATCACTACACAACAATCAAAAACCGGAAAGTTTACGAGTGTTTCTGTAAGTGTAAATATGCCAAATCCTCAAAGTGTAATTGATAAATACATTGAGGTTTCGGACATTGAAGGCATCATTTCATTATAAATTAAACATGCAAGAAGAAGTAAGTTACTTAGAATATAATTCAGCACGTCCGCATTTGATTATTCCAGAATACGGAAGACATTTGCAGAAATTAATAGATCAAGCTACTGAAATTGAAGATCGAGAAGAACGAAACAAAGCAGCAAAATACATTATTTCTGTTATGGGTTCGTTGAATCCGCATTTGAGAGACGTTTTAGATTTCCAACATAAATTGTGGGATCAGTTGTTTATCATGTCTGATTTTAAATTGGATGTCGATTCGCCTTATCCTATTCCTTCAAAAGATATTTTAACTCAGAAACCAGATCGTTTAAAATATCCGCAAAATTTTCCTAAATATCGTTTTTATGGAAATAACATCAAATACATGATTGACGTGGCAAATAGCTGGGAAGAAAGCGAATTGAAAAACGCTTTAGTTTTAGTTATCGCCAATCACATGAAAAAATGTTACTTGAGTTGGAATAAAGATACTGTTACTGATGAAGTAATTTTCGAACATTTATTAGAACTTTCGGGAGGAAAATTAAATCTTTCGAAATCCAATGAAGAACTTTCGAATACACACGATTTAATGAAAGTGAACAAGAAAGTTTCGAATAAAACCCAATTTGGTACTAGCAAGCCTGGAATTGTAAAGAAAAATAACAACAACAAAGGGCATATGAATAAAAACAATCAAAATAAAAATACATTTAAAAAATAGGTAGTTGCATGGGAACATTTAAAATTGAAGGAGGAAAAGCATTAAAAGGAGAAATTACACCTCAAGGAGCAAAAAATGAGGCGTTACAAGTGTTATGTCCTGTTTTGTTAACTTCTGAAAAAGTTAGAGTAACAAATATTCCAGATATCATTGACGTTAACAAATTGATTACGCTATTAGGTAATTTAGGAGTTAAAATTCAAAAAAATGGTCCTGGCGATTACACATTTCAAGCCGATGAGGTAAATGTAAACTACTTAAAAACAGAAGCTTTCAAAAAAGAAGGTGGAAGTTTAAGAGGTTCTATTATGATTGTTGGACCTTTATTAGCGCGTTTTGGTTGCGGATATATTCCAAAGCCTGGAGGAGATAAAATTGGGCGTCGTCGTTTAGATACGCACTTTGAAGGTTTTATTAATCTTGGAGCAAAATTTAGATACGAAAGAGAAGACCATTTCTACGGAGTGGAAATCGACGGAAGATTACAAGGTTCTTACATGTTGTTAGATGAAGCTTCAGTAACTGGAACAGCTAATATTGTAATGGCTGCGGTTTTAGCGGAAGGTACAACAACGATTTATAACGCAGCTTGTGAGCCATACTTACAACAATTGTGTAAAATGTTGAACTCTATGGGTGCAAAAATCACCGGTGTTGGATCAAATTTATTAACGATTGAAGGTGTAGAAAGTTTAGGAGGTTGCGAACACAGAATTTTACCTGACATGGTAGAAATCGGTTCTTGGATTGGTCTTGCGGCTATGACAAGAAGTGAAATTACAATTAAAAATGTAAGTTGGGAGAACTTAGGACAAATTCCAAATGTATTTAGAAAATTAGGAATTACGTTAGAAAGAAAAGGTGATGATATTTACATTCCTGCTCATAAAGATGGCTACGAAATCAAAACCGATATCGATGGTTCTATCTTAACAGTTTCCGATGCACCATGGCCAGGATTTACACCTGACTTGTTAAGTATCGTTTTAGTGGTTTGTACACAAGCTAAAGGCGATGTGTTAATTCACCAAAAAATGTTTGAAAGCCGTTTGTTCTTCGTTGATAAATTAATTGATATGGGAGCAAAAATTATGTTATGTGACCCGCACAGAGCAGTGGTTATGGGACATAATTTCCAATCACAATTAAAAGCAACTACTATGAGTTCGCCAGACATTAGAGCCGGAATTTCATTATTAATCGCCGCTTTAACAGCAAAAGGAACTTCAACTATCCAAAATATAGAACAAATCGATAGAGGTTACGAACGCATTGATGAAAGACTTCGTGCGATTGGTGCTAATATTGTAAGAGTATAGTTCAGTGCTCAGTGTTCAGTAATAAGTTAGCAGTTAGCCTGTTGTATTACTGAACACTAAAAACTGACCACTGATTACTAAAAATGGAAACCTACATCATTATTTTTCTCTGCATTGCTTCCTTCGTAGCTGGTTTTATTGATGCTATTGTGGGTGGCGGTGGTTTAATTCAAACTCCAGCCGCTTTAATTTTATTGCCTAATGTACCTGTTGCTTCCATTATTGGAACGCTAAAAATACCAGGGTTTAGTGGAACAAGCATGGCAACGTATCACTATTTGAAATCAGCAAAAGTCAATTGGAAGTTATTTCTTGTAATGGCTGTTGTTTCTTTTTCTTTTGCTTATTTGGGTTCTAGTTTACTCAACGTAATGCAAAACGATTTCATGAAACCCTTGCTTTTTGTGGTATTGATTTTGCTCTTACTTTATACCTATTTCAAAAAAGATTTTGGACAATTTCAAATTAATAAACTGACTCAAAAGCAAACCTATATTTACGGAATTATAATTTCAATTTTTTTAGGTTTTTATGATGGATTCATAGGTCCAGGAACAGGAAGTTTGTTAATCATGGCGTTTATTGCTATTCTGGGGTTCGATTTTTTAAAAGCGAATATCTATGCGAAATTAGTCAATTTGGCGACCAATATTGGCTCCATAACTTTATTCGTTTTAAAAGGAAAAATCATTTGGACAATTGCAATTCCAATGGCAATTTGTAACGTTACAGGTTCTTGGTTAGGTGCCCGATTAGCCATTTCAAAAGGCAACGGATTTATTCGCGTTTTCTTTTTGATTGTGGTAGGATTAGCATTACTTCGTTTTGGTTATGATGTGTTTTTGAAATAAAAAAGCACTCCTTTTATCGAAGTGCTTCTTATTATTTTCTTAGAATTTCAATCCAAACATCACACCATCACCCTGAAAACCGTTTTGATAACTTCTAACATAATCAACACGTAAGAATCTAAATTTACCCCAACCGATATTATCAAATCCAACAGTAAATTCTTGATACGGTTTCATGTTTGGAATGTTTAATTGGTGAAATCCTCCAATTAAATTCCATTGCAATTTGTTCAACAACGGAATCTTATTCATAATGTATCCTTTGAAATTGTGTTCGATATGCGTTTCCAAATACGCATCATTCGTTGAATGACTATAATAAGGTAACAAGTTAAATGCATTCAAAGAATTATTCAATAAGTTCACATGCGTTTGATTTCCGTTGAAGTGTTTATAGTCTACAAACGAAATATTATCGGCATTAAAGAATTTACCTGCTTTAAATCGTAAACCAAAATCACCTTTGTTGCCTATTGTTTTGTTGTAATCAATTGTAGCTGTAACAAAATCATAATGATAGTTGCTATTTGAAGCTCCAAACGCTTTTTCATAGTAAAGACTTATTACAGGATAATCATCGTTTTGGATGTTAATCTTTCCATCAGGACGCGAAATGTATTTTTGTCCAAAACGAATGCGTGTACCTAAACTCGCTTTCATAATATGATGTTGTTCAAACGGAATCGAAGTATAATTATAAGGTTGCAACGGATCATTTGAAAAGTACAAATCGTCATTTTTAATCAAAGTGTAATCTGTGTTATTGAATAACGCATGACGGTTTTCGTATAGTAATTTTCCATTAACAAAAAGGCCATTGGTAACTTCTTGTCCATAATTAATTTCGGCAAATTCTTTATTATACAATTTCATATAGTTGTTCTTAAAGAATAAAGTCGCCACCGAGTTCACTATATTACTAATCGGCTCGTTTGGGTTAAATTGACTAATAGCGCTACCACCAGTCAAACTAATGTAAGCGTTATTTCGATTATTAAATCGATGATAAAAACGACCGTTTACACGAAGTCTATCTTCAGCAAAACCATAATTGAAAGTAGACGAAATAGAGGTTACTTTTCCTGTTTCTTCATTCCATTTTCTAAAAGAAAAACCGCTGTCTAAATTATAACCTTGTACTGTATTAAAACTCAATGAACCTATATTGGTAAGTCCTTGGTAGTTAAAATTCCATTTTTTGTATGTGCTTTTATAATTATAACCTGTAAATATTTTTAATAGTTTAAACTTATTACTTTTAGCATCAATAGAATCTAAATAAACTTGCGATTTTCTAATCGTTTGGATACTATCTTTTTTAACATAATTCTTCGTTTCTTCTTCTGTTAAAGGAACCGGACGATTTTCTTCCCAAAAAGTAATTTCCTTTTTATTGGCATTTTCAGCAAACGTTACAATTTCTTTTCCAAAAGTTTTCTTCTCGAAAGCATCCTTAAAATTATAATTTGTGAAAACATGAGTAAATTTCCCCGTAAACTTCATTCCAAAAATACCCGCTAGAAAATCCAAAGTCTGAATATTCTTAGCCCAAATCTTATTCTCACTATTATAACTGAAATTTTGTGTCAGCTTCATAGTTTCTAAAATAGGCTGTTGCATGCGATAACCTTTGATATCTAAATTAATTCCGTAAATAGCCCAAGTATCTTCAACAATATAAATATATCCTTCAAATACCGGTTCTTTATCGCGTTTAGGAGAAACTAAAATTTTATTGATTAACTGGTTTTTATCATCGTAAAAGGTGCTTTCTAGTTTGTATTTATAATAGTTGAAAGCATTGTCAGCAATAGGAGAGACCATGTTAATTCCAAAATCAACATAATTTTCATAAAAATCATAATTGGTATTTAAAGCGGTATTGTAGCTAAAGCCGTTGTCGTTTCCAGCAATTTTAGAAGCAATAATTTCCTCTTTCAAATCATTAGGTTTTTGAAACTTAATTTTAGAAACCGTTTCTGATTGGTATATAATACCACTTCGAGTAGAATCTAAATTACCTTCTAAATCACCAATTTCAACACCCATGAATTTTTTAGGAATATCTTTTGCTTTAAAAATACCTCTCGAATAAAAATCAGCTTCAAATTTATCTGTTTTAGCAGCATTTTTCTTTTTGGATTTAATCGCATTACGAATGATTTCATTTGCTGGATTTTCACCATTCATAACAACAACTTCCTTCAATTGAAAATCTTCTTCATATAAAGTAACATCAAACTCATACGGAAAGCTGGTAATGTTTAAGACATGCTTTTGAGTTTTAAATCCCAAATACTGAAATATTAAATGGACATTCTTTTGCTCAGTAGTATTCAGTTCATATTTCCCTAATTCATTAGAAGTGGTACCTATATAAGTATTTTCAATATAAATATTTACAAACGGTAGCGGATTCCCATCTTTATCTTTGACGGTTCCTTTTATTTGAGAAAACGTAAATAAGCTTACAAACAATAAAGCAAATAAAATTTTATTCATGGAGTTTTATTTTTATAGACGAATATTCGTTTAAAAAGGTTGTATTATATAAAAGACTTTATAGCTAAATCATAACTTTGCAATCCAAAGCCAATTATAACTCCTTTAGCATTTGCTGAAATATACGATTGATGGCGGAAAGACTCTCTAGAAAATGTATTGGAAATATGAACTTCAATAACTGGAGTGGTAATAGCTTTAACAGCATCACCTATTCCAATAGAAGTATGCGTGTAAGCTCCCGCATTTAACACAATACCATCATATGTAAAACCTACTTCTTGAATTTTAGAAATAATTTCCCCTTCAATATTACTCTGAAAATACTCTAGCGTTACATTTGGAAATTGAATTTGTAATTTTTTTAAGTACGTTTCAAAAGTTTCATTGCCATAAACTTCAGGTTCTCTTTTTCCTAATAAATTAAGATTAGGGCCGTTTATAATGATAATTTTCATGTGAATTGTTTTTGTAAAAATAAAAAAACCATTCCTTTTGAGAATGGTTTTAGTAAAATATTGTGAATTTTAGCATTAAAACATGTAACCCACTGAAAACTGAATAACCGAGTTCTTTACGTCTGCATCTTTTTTGGCTTCTGTTAAACCAGCTACGTATCGTCCTGAAACAAATAAACCATCAGTTATTTTATAACTCAAGCCGCCGGCAAGTCCAAAGTCAAAAGAATTGGTGTCGTTTGTATCCACTTCATTACGTTCGCTAACTAAAACAGAAGCTTGTGGTCCTAGTTCTAAACTCAATTTGTTGGAAGTTAAATAAAATTTAGCAAGTACAGGTACTGATAAATAACCCAACTCATTTTTAATTTGGTCGCCAAAACCTTTTAATTCGGAACCTTGTGTAGAATAAAGTAATTCGGGTTGAATGGCAAAGTTTTCAAATACTTTTAATTCTACAACTAATCCGGCATGGTAACTAGTAATAGTCTTAAAATCTACACCTGATATTTCTCCTCCCGTGTAGTTAGCAAAGTTAACACCACCTTTTACTCCAAATTTTAGCATTTGAGCCTGAGATAAACCAGTTCCTAGAACCAGTAAAATCAATGTTGCAATTGTTCTCTTCATATTAAAATGTTTTATTAGGTAACGCTTACGGGCGCTTTTTATTGTTTTTATCGATGAAATGCAGTTTTTAACGATTTTTGGAACTATTTGATTTACAGTTATTTAAATTTTGTTTACACTTTTTTTTGTCTTTATTTTTTATTAAAAAAACTTTAATTTTTTAGTTTTTATTTTTTTTAAGTATCTGAATATGAGTGTTTTTAGTTTTACTTGTTAATAAAATTGTTAATAACATAACAAATTTTGTTATTTTGTATAGAAAAATGCTATAAATTTGCCCTATTAACTTTAAATTTAAACTAAACATGAAAAAAGTTTTATTATCTGCTGTAGCATTATTAGCTTTTGGTTTTGCTAACGCACAAGAAGAAAAATCAAATGGTGGTTTTTCTAAAGGAGATGTTTTTGTATCTGGTTCTTTCGGAATTACTTCTGACAAAGCTTATGATATGAATTCAGGAGATTTATTAAAAACTAATGGATTTTCAATCGCTCCTAAAGTTGGTTTCTTCGTAACTGAGAACATCGCTATTGGAGGTAAATTAGGTTTTGGTTCATCTAAAGTTGAAGTAGATGGAGTATCTGGAGAGAACAAAGTTAATGATTTAACTGTTGGTGCTTTTGGACGTTACTATTTTACACCTGGTAGTCAATTTTCATTATTTGGTGATTTAGGAGTTGATTATATGTCAACTAACTATGATACATTTGATGTAAAAAGAAATGGAATCAATGCAGGTTTAGGTTTAGGTATGAACTATTTCGTATCTTCTAACTTCTCTTTAGAAGCTGGTTTAGGATTATTAAATTTCTCTTCAATGAAATTTGATTTTGATGGTGCTGAAAACGAAACTTCTTTCGGTTTAGGTGCTAACTTAACTAACATTTCTTTAGGAGTTAACTACAAATTCTAATTTGTAATTACAATAATAAGAAATCCCGCTTCGGCGGGATTTTTTTTGTATAATAATTAAAAATAATTTAATAACCAAGAGTATTTACGTATTAAATTTCTTTCTTTTTTAAATATATTTGAACTTTAAATTATTTAATCTATAAAAATGAAAAAAATTTTATTATCTATTGTAGCTATTTTAGCTTTCAGTTTTGCAAATGCACAGTCTAGAGAAAAAGGTGCAATTGAGTTAATTCCTCAAATTGGTTATTCAAGTGCTAACTACTATGGTGAAGAGAGTTTAGATTCTAATACGCTTTCTGGAGTTTCTTTTGGTGTGGGTGCAGATTATTTTTTTAATGATAGATGGAGTTTGCGTTCGGGTTTACATTATCAAACAATGGGAGCTAAAGGTTCTGGAGGTTATGAAGAAAAATTAAATTATATTACCCTGCCAGCTAATGCAAATTGGCATTTTGGTTCTACAAGAAAATGGAATTTAAATTTTGGACCAAGTTTTAGTTTCTTAATGAAAGCAGAAAACAATTTTGGAGATATTAAAGATCAAGCTAATACTTTCCAATTAGGATTGGCTTATGGTATTGGATATAAAATTGAAGTAAATGACAAATTTAGTATTTTAATAGATTTGCAAGGAATTTCTGGTCTTACAGATGTACCAAAAGATAGCGATTTCACAATTAAAAATGCTTATAGTTCAATTAATGTTGGTGGCGTTTTTAAATTATAATTGTTTTATATAAGTTTTGATCCCGCTTCGGCGGGATTTTTTTATTCCTATAATTTACTTATTTTTGATATATGAGCACTTGGCAATCCTATATTAAAGAATATCAAAACTATCTACGATTAGAACGTGGTCTTTCTAAAAATACCATTGAAAATTATACGTTTGATATTGAAAAGTTAGTTCTTTTCTTGCATCAACATGATATCAAGGTTTCTCCCATTCAAATTACGGAAGAAACACTTCAACAATTCATTTATGAAATTTCATCAAAAGTTAATGCTCGAAGTCAATCGAGAATAATTTCAGGTTTAAAAAGTTTTTTTAATTATTTAGTTTTTGAAGATTATAGAAATAATACGCCTTTAGAATTAATAGAAGTGCCAAAAACAGGTCGTAAATTGCCCGATACTTTAGCGACAGAAGAAATCGATGCATTAATATCAGCTATTGATTTATCTACTCCAGAAGGAGAACGCAATAGAGCCATGCTAGAAACCTTATATAGTTGTGGTTTGCGTGTTTCAGAATTAGTTGGATTAAAGATTTCCGACTTATTTTTTGAAGAAGGTTTTATCAAAATCACCGGAAAAGGAAACAAACAGCGTTTTGTGCCTGTAGGAAGTTCTACAATTAAATATATAACTTCCTATGTTAATTTAATACGAGTGCATTATCCGGTGCAAAAAGGACATGAAGATACCTTGTTTTTAAATAGGAGAGGAAGGCAATTAACACGTGCAATGGTTTTTACTATTATTAAAGATTTAGCCGTAAAAATCAATTTAAATAAAACCATTAGTCCGCACACATTCCGACATTCTTTTGCAACGCATTTATTAGAAAATGGAGCTGATTTACGTTCGATACAATTAATGCTCGGACACGAATCCATTACAACAACCGAAGTGTATGTGCATTTGGATAGAAAATTTCTTTCAGAAGTTATGAATAATTATCATCCGAGGAAGTAGTTTTAACACAGAGCTACACGGAGTTTTTTTGAAAGGTTTTGTGTTGAGAGAGCTACACAGAGATGTTTCACTCATCATAATCCACATTGGTTTTACGTTTTGTTTCTCATGCTGAAAGCATCTCTTTTATGAACTTCAAATTGGAATTTAGTTCAAGATTAAACTTATATGACTTTTATGTTTAAAACAAACAACAATAATCACTCACTAAAGAGATTCCTAACGGAATGACAAAATTGAGCACAAAAAAATCGTATTAATTAAGTTAATACGATTTTTTACTTTTGCCTAATGACTAATGCCTATTTAGCAATATTCACTGCTCTAGTTTCACGGATAACTGTGATTTTCACTTGACCAGGATATGTCATTTCAGTTTGAATTTTTTGAGAAATATCAAAAGATAAATTTACTGCTGCATCATCAGAAACTTTTTCACTTTCTACAATCACACGTAGTTCTCTACCTGCTTGAATTGCATAAGCGTTTTTCACACCATTAAATCCGAAAGCGATATCTTCTAAATCTTTTAAACGTTGGATGTAAGAATCTAATACTTGTCTTCTTGCTCCAGGACGAGCTCCAGAAATAGCATCACATACTTGGATAATTGGAGAGATCAATGATTTCATTTCAATTTCGTCGTGGTGTGCTCCAATAGCGTTGCAAACTTCTTCTTTTTCACCGTATTTCTCAGCCCATTGCATACCTAAGATTGCGTGAGGTAATTCACTTTCGGTATCAGGTACTTTTCCTATATCGTGTAATAAACCAGCTCTTTTAGCTAATTTAACGTTTAATCCTAATTCAGCTGCCATGATACCACATAGCTTAGCCACTTCTCTTGAGTGTTGTAATAAGTTTTGTCCGTATGATGAACGGTATTTCATTCTACCTACCACTTTAATTAATTCAGGGTGTAATCCGTGGATTCCTAAATCAATTACGGTACGTTTTCCAGTTTCGATGATTTCTTCGTCGATTTGTTTTGCTGTTTTAGCCACAACTTCTTCAATACGCGCTGGGTGAATACGTCCGTCAGTTACTAATTTGTGTAATGCTAAACGAGCGATTTCTCTTCTTACTGGATCGAAACATGATAAGATAATTGCTTCTGGTGTATCGTCAACAATGATTTCAACTCCAGTTGCGGCTTCTAAAGCTCTAATGTTACGCCCTTCACGACCAATAATTCTACCTTTTACATCATCCGATTCAATGTTAAATACAGAAACACAGTTTTCAACCGCTTCTTCAGTTCCTACACGTTGAATAGTGTTGATGATGATTTTCTTCGCTTCTTGTTGCGCTGTCATTTTTGCTTCTTCCACGGTGTCTTGGATGAATGACATGGCGTTTGTTTTGGCTTCCGCTTTCAAGCTTTCTACCAATTGATTTTTAGCATCTTCAGCAGATAAACCAGAAATAGCTTCTAATTGCTCTACTTGACTTCTGTGAAGTTTATCAATTTCTTGTTGTTTCTTGTCTAAATATTCGATTTTATTATTGTAATCTGTAATTTTAGCTTCAACTTCATCATTAATTTTTTTAGCTTTTGCTAATTCATTTGATACTTGAGATTCTTTATCGCGCGTTCTTTTTTCAGCTTCGGCCATTTTTTTGTCGCGAGCTAAAATTACTTGTTCGTGTTCCGCTTTTAATTCTAAAAACTTCTCTTTAGCTTGTAGAATTTTATCTTTTTTTGCTGCTTCAGCTTCTGTTTTAGCGTCTTTTAAAATCGAAGCTGCTTCTTTTTTTGCATTTTTAATTAGGTTAGAAACATTGCTTTTCTCTAAAAATTTAGCGATTCCAAAACCTCCTGCAAGACCAACAACAATTCCAATTATTATACCTAGTATGTCCATATGTGTGTTAAAAAATTATATAAAAAAAGCCTACATTAGATGTTTGTATAAACTCTGTTATACAAGATTTGAGCTAACCTGCAGTTCAAACTTCCCACTTAAGGGCCTGTTATAGTTGCAAAGATTCACTCGTTTAAATTGTTAGTGTTGAGTTTATCAAATATATACTAATGTAGGCAGTATTTTTGTTTGTTTATGTAAGAACGTATTTATTTTGAGAGTAACTCACTCAATTTTTTATCCAAATTTTGCAATCTGGTTAAAGAAGTTTCATCATCTTGAGATTTACTAATTTGTTTTTGCTCCACTTGTGCAGCAAATTGCAAGGCACACATGGCTAAAACATCTTGTTTGTCTCTTACAGCATAGCTTTGTTCAAACTGTTTAATCATAGCATCTATTTTTTTTGAAGCACTTCTTAGTCCTTCTTCTTGTGATGGCTCCACGGTTAAGGGATACACGCGGTCTGCTATTGATATTTTAATTTTCAGCTTTTCACTCATGAGCTTTCTAATCTGAAAGTTGGGCTATACAATAATCGATTTCTCTGATTAATGAATTTATTTTGAGTTTTGTTTCTCGTTTATTTTCTTCACTGCCTAGTAATGAGTTTACCATTTTTAGAGTATCTAGTTGCTTCTTCAGGTCTTCAATTTCACCAGATTGCTGTTGTTGATTTTTTTTAGAAAGCAACAATTCGTCTTGCAACTCTTGGTTTTTCTTTTCAAGCTGCAACAATTTCTGATTGAGCTTAAAAAATTTAACTTCGAGAGAATCAATTAATTCAGATAATCCATTCATTAATGATAGAATTCATTTCAATATTTCACAAAGTTAGCATTAGTATTCAAAAATAGCAATACTTTTTATTAAATTTTGTGAATAATTTTTTATTATTTATAACTATCTGATAACTAATAAATTATACGAGGTATGGTTTTTGTTTACTTTATATAAAATTATTTTAGTATTTTAGCATTAAACACAAGCACTATGAAGTTCGTATTAGCTATTTTATTCGCCCCATTCTTAATTTTTAGTCAGGATTATCCTCAAGATTATTTCCAATCACCTTTAGATGTTCCTCTTGATATATCAGGTTCGTTTGGTGAGTTGCGAAGTAATCATTTTCATTCTGGTTTAGATTTTAAAACTAAAGGTGTAGAAGGCTTACCTGTGTATGCGACTGGTGATGGTTATATTTCGCGTATAAAAATTTCAACTTTTGGTTATGGAAAAGCCATTTATATAACGCATCCTAATGGGTATACTTCGGTTTATGGTCATTTGCAAAAAGCCAATGGAGCCATTGAAAGTTATATCAAATCAAGACAATATAAAGAGCAATCGTATGAAGTAGAAATGTATTTGTACCCAACAGAATTACCTGTTAAAAAAGGAGATGTCATTGCTTTTAGTGGAAATACTGGTGGAAGTGGAGCACCTCATTTACATTTTGAATTCCGAGACACCAAATCGGAAGAAATTTTAAATCCAATGCATTTTGGTTTTAAAAAAATAATTAACGACGATAGAAAACCTGTAATTCAAGGTATCGTTGCTTATCCCTTAGATTCAACAGTAATAAATAATTCTCAAAAACCAATAAATATTTCATTTTCTAAACAAGCTGATGGTTCTTATTTAGGTGTAAAAGTAAAAGCTAATGGAAAAGTAGCTTTTGGAATTAACGCATATGATTTTTGTACCAATGCTTACAATAAAAATGGATTGTACAAAGTAAAAGCGTATTTAAATGGAGTTTTGCAATTCCAATATGGTTTTGATGGTTTTTCGTTTGATGAGTCGCGCTATATTAATAATTTTATTGATTATGAACGTTTTCATTTGATGGGACAACGCGTTCAAAAATTGTTTCAATTGTCTGATTATCCCTTGTCTATTGTGGCTGGAAATAAAAAAGATGGTACAATAAAAGTACAACCTACAACAAATTACACCTATCGAGTAGAAGTGTATGATTTTCATGGAAATAAGGTAGATTTAGTTATTCCAATCGAATTTTATAATACGCAAGCTACTGTAAAAAATACGATTCAAAAAACACCGTATTTTGTTAAAGCTAAAAATGAATCTATTTTTGAAAAAAGCAATGTTTCTGTACAAATTCCTGAAAATGCATTTTACAATAATTTTTATTTGAATTTTGATGTTTCTAATGATATTTTAACTTTACATGATGATAGTGTTCCGGTTCATAAAAATATTACGGTTACTTTTAATGATGTTCAAGGTTTAACAGAAGAGCAACTTGCAAAAACCTATATTGCAACATTAGATGGGTATAAATTAGAGTACAATAAAACATACCGAAAAGGGAATTCATTTACAATCAAAACAAAATCATTAGGTAAATTTAAATTGGCTCAAGATGTAACGCCACCCAGAATTTATAATGTAAATTTTGTTGAAGGTAAAACGCTTAAAGAGCAAAAAACAATCAGTGTTTCGGTTACTGACTTGCATTCCGATATTGATACTTATAATGGTTATTTGAACGGAAAATGGATTTTGCTTGAATATGATTACAAAACAAAAAAGTTGGTACACAATTTAGATGATAATATTTGCGTTCCAGGTAGAAACGATTTAAAGATTGTTGTGACGGATAATTTACAAAATTCTACTACCTTTGAATCTTACTTTTTTAGATAATTAAAACACATTCTTTTGAAAAATATATTTTTTGTATTCTTTGTTGCTTTATTTTCCCTGACTGTTTCGGCACAAAAGGCCCGAGTTAAAGGTGTTATCTTAGATGAATTCAATAATCCAGTTGAAAATGTATCGGTAAAAGTCGAAGATAAAGACCAAGGTACCGTTACCAATGAAAATGGATTTTACATTTTAGAAGTCGAAGCGAATAAAAAAGTTACCGTAACTTTCTCGCATGTTTCTCTAAAAAAATATGTATTGGTTTTAACCTTGAAGTCCAATGAAGACTTCGAATTAAATCCCAGAATGAATTCAAAAGTAGAAGAGTTCGGTGAAGTTTTTGTTGTAGGAAGTAGTAAAAAACGTATTGAAGGAGTTACTACAATTGATCCTGTAGTAATTCGTAAAATTCCTGGGGCAAATCCCGGAATTGAAAATATAATCAAAACATTGCCAGGAGTTTATTCTAACAACGAATTGAGTACCTCTTACGCAGTTCGTGGAGGAAATTACGATGAAAACTTAGTTTATGTAAACGAAATTGAAGTTTATCGTCCTTTTTTAATTCGTTCAGGCCAACAAGAAGGGTTGAGTTTTACCAATACGGATATGGTTCAAAATGTAGACTTTTCAGCGGGTGGATTCCAATCAAAATATGGCGATAAATTATCATCAGTTTTAGATATTACGTATCGCAATCCAAAACGTTTTGGAGCTAGTTTAGAAGCTAGTTTGCTTGGAGGAAGTTTAACAGTTGAAGGCGTTTCTAAAAATCAAAAATGGAGTAATATTACAGGAATTCGTTATCGTGATAATAGCCTTTTAGTGAACAGTCAAGAAACACAAACCAATTTTAGACCTACATTTTTTGATGTACAATCTTTGTTGAATTTCAACGCTTCAACTAAGTGGAATTTTAGTTTTTTAGGCAACATCTCACAAAATAGATACAATTATCAGCCTTTGACACGACAAACTAATTTTGGAACAATCGATGAACCAATTGCTTTATTAGTGTTTTATGAAGGACAAGAAAAAGATAAATACCTTACTTTTTTTGGCGCAGGAAAAGCAGTGTATCAATACAATGAAAAAAATAAGTTGAAGTTTATTGCTTCGGCTTATCATACCCAAGAACAAGAATACTATGATATTTTAGCGGAATATCGTTTGGGAGAAGTGGATTCTAATATTGGTTCAGAAACGTTTGGAGATGTTGTTTTTTCTCGCGGAATTGGTTCGCAATTAAATCATGCTCGTAACGATTTAGATGCTTTAATCGTAAATGCCGAAGTAAAAGGATTTCATGAATTAAACGAGAAATCCCAAATTGAATGGGGAGCTAAATTTACTCTAGAAGATATCAGAGATCGTTTAGTAGAGTGGGAAGTTATTGATTCTGCGGGTTTTTCTCTTCCTAATCCTATTTTAGATTATGTCAATAATCAACCTTATAATCCGTATATTGGACCATTAGCTCCTTATCAAAACATTAGAGCGACAAATTACACTAGAATTAATCGTCTTTCGGGTTATCTACAATGGAATTACAGAGGGAAAATAGGTAGTCATGATTACTGGTTAAACACAGGAATTCGTGCACATGAATGGCAAGTGACTGCTGATGGTAGACCTGATGGTGATGTTCAAATAACTTTTTCACCAAGAGCTCAATTTGCCTTTAAACCCAATTGGAATAAAGATATGATGTTCCGATTATCAGGAGGTTTGTATCACCAACCACCATTTTATAGAGAACTCCGAGATTATGATGGTGTAGTGCAAACCAATGTAAAAGCCCAACAATCGATACACGTGGTTTTAAGTAATGATTACAGTTTTAAAATGTGGTCGCGACCATTTAAATTAGTTTCGGAAGCCTACTATAAAAATATTACCGATGTAAATACCTATACGATTGATAACGTTCGTATTCGCTATAGAGCTAACAATAATGCAGAAGCTTACGCTTACGGATTTGATGCACGTTTAAACGGTGAGTTTGTTCCAGGAACTGAATCTTGGTTTAGTTTTGGATATTTAAAAACAGAAGAGAATCAAGATGGTAGAGGTTTTATCGCTCGTCCAACGGACCAACGTTTGAAATTTGGAATGTTGTTTCAAGATTATATGCCTAATATTCCGAACTTAAAATTATATCTGAATTTAGTTTATAATACGGGTTTGCCAGGCGGTTCGCCTTCATATGCTGACCCATATGCTTACCAATTGCGTTTGAATGATTACCGAAGAGCTGATGTTGGGTTTTCTTATGTGTTTAAAGATGCAGGAATTCAATCAAGAAAAATGTGGTTGAAACCGTTTAATGAGTTTTCGTTAGGTTTAGAGATTTTCAATTTGTTTAACAACCAAAATTCAATTACGAATACTTGGGTTCGCGATGTGTACACGAAATCGCAATACGGAATTCCTAATTACATGACCACTCGTGTTTTCAATATCAAATTGGTTGCCCGATTGTAACCCAACAATTATTTTAGTATATTTGACTATAAAATTCAAACAGATGAAGCGTATTCTTTTCACTTTTAGCTTGGTTGCAACTTTAGTAGGTTGTAAAAAAGATTCGGAAACTCCAAAGGTTATCTACGAAGAAGGAAAAACTAAAGTAGAGGTGGAAGCAAGAGATACGTCATCTATCAAAGTGGCTGATTTGCCGATTTTGATGGAAGGAACCAAATATTTGATTCATCCTGTTGGCGGTGTTCGCGTTTATGATTCGAATAGCAAAGTGTATGGAAGTAGTAAAACCAATCAAGTTAGTTACGCGATTTCTAATTATAACCGATTTGAAATTACAGGTTACTTTGATAATTTGAATTTTCAACATATTGATTCTACATCTGTAAAACCTTTAACGGATAAGAAAATCCAAATTCAAACCGCTACTTTTTTGGATGGAATTGCTGCTAAAACCAAGAAGCAAATCATCGTTTATACCTTAGTGGATTCTGATACTAACAAAGATGGAAAAATCAATCAGAATGACATTCGTTCGTTGTATTTGAGTTCAGCAAGTGGCGAAAACTTCACTAAATTATCGGAAAATCTTTTAGAATTAATCGATTGGAATATTATTGAAGCGCAAAATCGTTTATACTTCAGATGTATTGAAGACATCAACAAAAATGGTGCTTTTGATAAAAACGATAAAGTACATTACCATTTCGTGAACTTGTTAGCTGACGAGTGGAAAGTGGAAATGTATATTCCGAATTAATTTATGAGATTTCTCAAATTTTATAAATCAGTGTTCCAGAAGATTTTCTAAATTAAAATATCACTCTCTAAATCCGATTTTTCAATTTCGAAATCAAATCCTAGTTTAGAAACCAATTCTATTACCAGTTTTTTATACCAGTTTTCACTTTTAGGATGAATGTAGATTTTTTCGATTAATTGATTCAAGTTTATATCGACTTTTAAGCCATTATCGATTTTCATTCCATTAGCCGAAACGTCCGAAATAATACGAATTTCTCTTTCGTACTGAAAACTTTTTCGTTTGAACAAGAACGGGAAAAACGTATCTTCAAACGGAATAAATTCTTTTTTGTAATCGATGTAATTTACTGCACCGATATATTGTTCGGTTTGTCTTTCTGGTTGTAAAGCTTCTTTAAGTCTACCAATCGTAGTTTGAATGGCTAAACCTTCTGTATTTTGAGTGAAAATTTGCCACATTGCAAACGATTCGTACTCGTTAATGTGCCAACTACTAACCACTACTTTTTCACGATGTGATTTGTAGTAATCCAAAAACTTCGGATTGTTAGCAGCAATTTTCTTGATTTCTTCAAAAGTGGGTTCCGAAAATGTGCCTTCATATTGGTCTTCAAACTTATCCGAACGCGACATAAACAACTGTTGCGACAACAACATGTCTAAAAACTTAGACAAGTCCAAATATTTCCAAACAATGGTATCATTGTCGTCAGGTAATGTGATATTTGGATGGTTTACGTACATTTTTCAAGTGCAATTACAAGTTCAAAAAACAAATTCAATTATAAATTTAGGAACACAGATTTAAGAAATTTACATAATCTAAAAAATCTTAAATGCGATTCATTTTTCAGACACCCAACTTCCAACACCCAACTTTTACTCGAAACTCTGCATCATCACTAACTTCGAATACGTTCCGTTTAAAGCTAATAATTCGTCATGTGTTCCTTGCTCTACGATTTCACCTTTTTGCATTACGACAATCTTATCTGCTTTTTGAATCGTAGATAAACGGTGGGCAATAACAATTGACGTTCTATTTTGCATCATGTTTTCTAATGCCACTTGAACGAATTTTTCACTTTCGGTATCTAAAGCAGAAGTTGCTTCATCTAAAATCATAATTGGTGGATTTTTCAAAACGGCTCTCGCAATCGATAAGCGTTGTTTTTGTCCACCTGAAAGTTTTCCTCCAGCATCTCCAATATTGGTTTCAATTCCGTTAGGTAAATCTTTTACGAATTCGTAAGCATTAGCTACTTTTAAAGCGGCAATGATTTCTTCATCCGTTGCGTCTTGTTTTCCTAATAGAATATTATTTTTAATCGTATCGTTAAATAAAATCGAATCCTGAGTAACCAATCCCATTAAATGACGTAACGATTCTAACGTCATATCTTTAATGTCGATACCGTCTATTTTTACACTTCCTTCTTGAACATCATAAAAACGAGTTAATAAATTCGCAATCGTACTTTTACCAGAACCCGATTGTCCTACTAAAGCGACTGTTTTTCCTTTTGGAACTTCTAATGAGAAGTTATTTAATACGTTTTCTTCTTCATATTTAAAGTTGATGTTTTCAATTGTAATTGAAGAATCGAAAGAATTTTTTACAACTGCATTTTCTTTATCAGTAATGGTATTTTCAACTTCTAAAACGTCAAAAACGCGTTCGGCAGCAGCCAATCCGCTTTTTACTTGATAGGAAGCTTTAGAAATTGCTTTTGCTGGGGTTAGAATATTGTAGGCTAATCCCATGTAAGCAATAAATTTAGAACCTTCAAGTAGGGGAGAACCATCGGCAAATGTTTCTACCAAAACCATATTTCCTCCATACCAAAGTAAAATAGCAATTACAACGATACCCATGAATTCACTCATAGGTGAAGAGAGGTTGTTTTTTCTTCCAATACTGTTGGTTAGTCTGTAAAGCCTTTGTATTGAGCTATTGAATTTGTTGGTAAAAGTGCCCTCAGCATTGTAACTTTTTACGACTTTTAATCCGCCTAAAGTTTCCTCTACAACTGAAATTAAATAACCATTCTCATCTTGCGCTTTTTTTGATTTTGCTTTTAAACTTTTACCGATTTTTGAAATAATAAATCCAGAAATAGGAATGAAAACAAATACAAATAACGTAAGTTTAACACTTATGGCAATCATGGCACCAATAGTAAATACTATTGTCATTGGTTCTTTGATTACCAATTCTAATATGTTAAAAAAAGAGTTTTTCACTTCATTAACATCACCTAACATTCTAGCCATCATGTCACCTTTTCTTTTTTCGGAATAATAAGAAATGGGAAGACTAATTATTTTATCAAACATCTTATTTCTCAAATCTCTTAAAACACCATTTTTTAAAAGCATTAAGTGATTGAGTGCAAGATAGTTGAAAATGTTTTTTAACAAAAATGTTGTAATAATAATAGAAACTACTAGCAATAAGGCGTATTGAGCACCACTTTCATTAGTTAATTTGGTAATATAATAATATAAGTAATCATTTCCGAAGCTAGTGATATCCCAAATAGAAGTCAGTTTTGGCTCTTCAACTATTTTTTCAGCGTCTTTAAACAAAACGTCCAACATCGGAATTAACGCAATAAAAGATAGTGTACTAAAAAGAGCGTACAGGATATTATAGATAATATTCATTACAACATCTTTCTTGTACTTCAGGGCAAACGGAATTATTTTCTTTAAATTTTCGTCCATTTAGTTTAATTTCATTGCCGAAATAATTCCTGCAATTTTGTTATCTAATTCTTTTTCTACTGATTCAGCGTTTTCAATCGTATCTAAAACTCCATTTACGCTGAAATAGAATTTGATTTTTGGTTCGGTTCCACTTGGTCTTGCACAGATTTTACTTCCGTCTTCCAAATAGTAAATTAATACGTTTGATTTTGGAACATGAATTTCAAATTCTTCATTGTTCATAAAATCTTTTCCTTTTGATGCTTGATAATCTTCTATGCAAATTACACGTTGTCCGTTGATTTCCTTCATTGGATTTTCGCGTAAATCGATCATCATTTGTTTAATTTCGTTTGCACCTTCAATTCCTTTTTTGGTAATCGAAATCAAATGTTCTTTGTAGAAGCCAAAATCAATATATAAATTCAATAATTCTTGATATAATGAACTTCCTGAAGCTTTAGCTTGTGCAGCAATTTCACTTACTAATAAAATAGCGGCAACTGCATCTTTATCACGAACAGCATCTCCGACCATGAAACCAAAACTTTCTTCACCACCACCAATAAATTTCTGATTTGGGAAATCTTTAATGAATTTTGCAATCCATTTAAAACCTGTTAATCCTACTTTACATTCTACGTCATAAGCTGCTGCTAATTCCAACATCATTGGAGTAGAAACAATAGTCGAACCAATGAATTCATTTCCTTTGAATTTATCAGCGCGTTTCCATTGTTCTAATAAGAAAGCGGTCATGATAACCATCGTTTGGTTTCCATTCAATAATTTGATTTTCCCATCTAAATCACGAACTGCAACGCCTAAACGGTCAGAATCTGGATCAGTTCCAACAACCATATCGGCACCAATTTTCTCTGCCAAAGCAATTGCCATCGACAATGCTTCTGGTTCTTCAGGATTTGGAGAAACTACCGTTGGGAAATCTCCATTAGGTTCTGCTTGTTCTGGAACAATATTTACATCGGTATAACCCGCTTTTGCTAAAACGTTTGGAATTGCTTTAATCGAAGTTCCGTGCAAAGAAGTATAAACGATTTTTAAATTAGCTTTAGCATCGGCTGGCGTGTTAAAACTTGCATTTTCAACGGTTGATTTTGCGAAAGCTTCGTCAACTTCAGTATCGATATATTCAATTAAATCGTTATTTGCTTCGAATTTAATATCGCTGTATTTTAAATCTTCGATTACTTTTATGATTTCAGCATCTTGAGGAGGTACCAATTGTCCGCCATCTTGCCAATATACTTTGTATCCGTTATATTCTGGTGGATTGTGAGATGCAGTTAATACAATTCCTGCATGGCAATTCAAATGACGAACTGCAAATGATAATTCAGGAGTTGGGCGCATATCTGAAAACAAATACACTTTAATTCCGTTTGCCGAAAAAACATCTGCAACTACTTTAGCTAAAGTATTGCTGTTATGGCGACAATCGTAAGCAATCGCTACTTTTAATTGTTCGTTTGGAAACGATTTGTGTAAATAATCCGATAATCCTTGCGTGTTTTTACCTAATGTATATTTGTTGATACGATTCGTTCCAACACCCATAACACCGCGCATTCCTCCCGTTCCAAACTCTAGATTTTTATAGAAACTTTCTTCTAACTCTTTTGGAGCCGAAGTCATCATTTCTTCGATAGCGTTTCGAGTTGCTTCGTCAAATGTTGGGGTTAACCACTCGTTTACTTTGTTTAAAATACTTTGTTCGATATGCATATTCTGTATGTTTTGAGAGAACTATTGTTTTCTCACAATATTATAGTACTTCTGAAATCTTATAACGTTCTTCGTTGTTTTTGGTTCTTAGGATGATTTCACCTAAAAATCCAGCTAAAAATAATTGTGTTCCAATTAACATCGCAGTTAATGATAAATAAAATTGTGGTCTTTCGGTAATTAATCTTCCTGTAGTGTTGATGAATAATTTGTCGATTCCTAAATAGAAAGCGAATAAAAATCCAATGATAAACATTATAGAACCTAATAATCCAAAAAGGTGCATTGGTCGCTTACCAAAGGTTGAAAGAAACCAAATCGTAATCAAATCTAAGAAGCCATTAATAAAACGGCTCATTCCAAATTTAGAACTTCCGTATTTTCTAGCTTGATGAATCACGACTTTTTCACCGATTTTTCCAAATCCAGCATTTTTTGCTAAAACTGGAATATAACGGTGCATTTCACCTGAAACTTCAATGTTTTTGATAACAATATTTTTATAGGCTTTTAATCCACAATTGAAATCATTCAATTTAACGCCTGAAGTTTTTCGAGCGGCCCAATTGAATAATTTAGAAGGAATGTTTTTCGCTACAACCGAATCATAACGTTTTTTCTTCCATCCCGAAATTAAATCATAATTATCTTCTTTAATTAAACGAAATAATTCTGGAATTTCATCTGGACTATCTTGTAAATCGGCATCCATGGTAATAACGACATCACCTTGTGCTTTGGCAAAACCAGCATGTAAAGCTTGCGATTTCCCATAATTTCTAAGAAAACGGATTCCTTTTACATTCGGATTTTCGTGCGATAATTTTTCGATAACATTCCAAGAAGCATCGGTACTACCATCATCAATAAATAGGATTTCGTAGGAATAGTTATGCGCTTGCATCACTTTCACAATCCAATTGTGTAATTCGGGTAACGATTCTTGTTCGTTTAATAATGGGATAACTATGGATAAATTCATTTATTTAGAATACAGGTTTGTCTTTTTTGAAGATAGCAGCTAAAATGGCACCAAATATGGCAGAGCCAACAATACTCCATATACTTCCTTTTAGTTGTTCAATAGTTGAAAATTGATTATAATCTTTCATTTTATCAACAGTTTCTTTTATAGCAGAGGTTGGTGTTCCAAATTTCTCCAGCATTTGAACAGTTGACTCAAGTGTTAGTTCTTTTAAACGAATTGCCGCTTCTGGATCAATTACATTGAAAAGTAAAATATTATAAATAACGGAAATTGCAATAC
Source organism: Flavobacterium proteolyticum (assembly GCF_015223105.1). Lineage (GTDB taxonomy): Bacteria > Bacteroidota > Bacteroidia > Flavobacteriales > Flavobacteriaceae > Flavobacterium > Flavobacterium proteolyticum. The sequence continues at coordinate 83,671 of NZ_JADFTZ010000007.1, read as the reverse complement.
CAATTAGTGCTGAAATAAAATAAGTGGTAAAGCCTTCTTTGAAACTCATGTAGCCACCTAAATCTTTTTTAGTTTTAACTAATAAAACACAACCTATAATTATGTATAGTGCCAAAATTGAGAGACCTAACCACCATTTTGTCATTAAAGATAAATCAACAATGTAAATAGAAGTTGTAATCAATACACTTAATACTCCAGTAATGATACCAAAGGTAATTCCGTTTTTTTTGATAATTTCGTTCATAGTTTGTTTTGGTTTAATTAATTTACAAATATAAGAATTCTAATCGTTGTAGGATAAGAGTTAAAAAATAAAAAAAAGTTACAGAAACATTGGTAAATTAAAAATTAAATGTAATTTTGCACTCTCAAATAAAAAAGTTTATAAACCAAAAGGTTATAAATTGTTTACACCTTTATAGGAATAAAGCCGCGAAACAAATTATAATCGCTTAATAAAAAGATTTACAAAATGAAAAAAGGTATTCACCCAGAAAATTACAGATTAGTTGCATTTAAAGACATGTCAAATGAAGATGTTTTTATCACTAAATCTACAGTAGAAACTAAAGAAACTATTACTCACGAAGGTGTTGAGTATCCAGTTTTCAAAATGGAGATTTCTAGAACGTCTCACCCTTTTTACACAGGTAAATCTAAACTTATTGATACTGCAGGTCGTATTGATAAATTCAACAGCAAATACGCTAAAAAAGTTAAATAATTTTTTGCTTTTTCAAAATAGAAGAAAGCTTCACTTAGGTGAGGCTTTTTTTATTGCCTAAATCTTCCTACTTTTGAGTATTGTTTTAAACAATTTATCACTTTAACAATTCAACACAATGAACTATATACTTTTTGATGGAACGGTTCGCAATGCGTTACTTCCGTTTACTTTTACACGTCCAGTAGCAGATATTCGTATTGGAATTTTAACCATTCGTGAAAAGTGGGAAAAATATTTAGGTTACACCACTACAACGCTTACCGAAGAATATTTGATGGAGAAATATCCAATGGTAGAAATGGAACAAAACATCATGATTAACGCTTCGTTTTTACCCAATCCGATATTAATTGATATGGTTCAAAATCTTAATCCAAAAGAAGCGATTCTTTTTGGAGAAGAAATTATCGCTTTTCATACGCATAATACGCAAGAAGATATTGATTTTGATGAATATGAATTAATTGAATACGAAGGTGACGTTTTGCGAATTGAAAATACTTGGGATATTTTTGCAAAGAATGATGCGGCTATTCGTGAAGATTTTGAATTACTTACAGAAGATAGATTTTCTCAACCAATTCCAAAAAGCGTCAACGTAATAGCACCAGAAAATATCTTTATTGAAGAAGGAGCAAAGCTAGAATTCGTAACCTTAAACGCCTCTACAGGCCCAATTTACATTGGTAAAAATGCCGAAATCATGGAAGGTTCGGTTATTCGTGGACCATTTGCGTTGTGTGAAGAAGCGCAAGTAAAATTAGCGACAAAAGTGTACGGTGCAACAACTGTTGGACCACATTGTCGTATTGGTGGCGAAGTGAATAACTCGGTTTTATTCGGTTATTCAAATAAAGGTCATGATGGATTTTTAGGAAATTCCGTTTTAGGAGAATGGTGTAACATTGGTGCCGATTCGAATAATTCTAATTTAAAAAACAACTACGAAGAAGTGCGCTTGTGGAGTTATGAAACCGAAGGTTTTGCTCGTACAGGTTTACAATTCTGCGGATTAATGATGGGAGATCACAGTAAATGTGGTATCAACACAATGTTTAATACAGGAACGGTTGTTGGAGTTTCAACGAATATTTTTGGATCTGGATTTCCAAGAAATTTTGTACCAAGTTTCTCATGGGGTGGCGCTTCAGGATTCACCACTTACATCACTAAAAAAGCTTTCGAAACCGCTAAAATTGTAATGAGTCGCCGTCATGTAGAATTCACAGAACAAGACGCAAAAATTTTAGAGCATGTTTTTGAAGAGACAAAGAAGTATAGAAAAGAATAATTTTATTTTAAAAAATGTTTAAATTAAAAAAAATCGAAAAGTTAATACTTGTGGGTAGAATCATGGTTTTTTATGGTTCGATTTTTTTGTTTATTTCACTTTCTATATTGATTAATTTAATGTTAGATAACTGGGTAATTTCAATATTAATTTCATTCTTTGGAGCGATTATATATTATCTATTATCCTCTACTTATTGGATTGTTAATAGTATTGAAAAAGTAGTTAATGGACATGAATTAATCGAACATGGTTTGTTTTATGGAGTGATTATAAAGGTTTATAAAAGTGATCAATTAAACTTGTTATTTCTAACAAATGAGTTAAGAGATAAGTGGGAATTGGTTGAAAAAAATCTTCAAAATCAACCGAAAGAATATTATAAAAATTTAGAAGTAGGAGATAGAGTTGTAATTTATCCAAATTTAAAACTTATATATTTTTTGGTATTAATTTTTTTATCAATTTCAATTACAGGAATTTATTTTGGAATACATGAAAAAAAGAATCTATTAATTTTTCTTGGTGTTTTCTTTCTTTTTTTTGGTTTCTTTTTCTTAAACCTAAAAACAAATAAAAATCTCAAGCTAATATTAGATAATGATGGAATTATGGTTGATGGAGAAGTTAAATATTTATGGGCTAAAATTTCGAATGAAAAACTTAAAATTTTATCAAAAAGTATTTGTTTGAATTTTGATTATAATAATAAACAGACAAATTTAGATTTGGAATTTTACAATATAAAGCCATTTCAATTATTAATTCTTGTTAAACATTTTAAAAGTAAACAAATTCATTAGTTTTAAAAGTTTTTTGTAAAAGAGAAATAGATATCAATGAAATTGTAATTTTCAACATTAACACTATCTTTGCACTCTCAATTTTTTGACAACGATTTCATTAATTGAGTTTTACTTATGGAAAACAAGAAAAAAGTCGCGTTCTACACTTTAGGATGCAAATTAAACTTCTCAGAAACGTCTACTATTGCACGTGATTTTCAAAATGAAGGTTTTGAACGTGTTGATTTCGAGGAAATTGCTGATATTTATGTAATTAATACCTGTTCGGTTACCGATAATGCCGATAAACAATTCAAGCAAATTGTTAAAAAAGCAATGAAGCTGAATGATAAAGCATTTGTAGCAGCGGTTGGTTGTTATGCCCAATTAAAACCAGAAGAATTAGCTGCGATTGATGGAGTAGATTTGGTTCTAGGTGCCACAGAAAAATTCAAAATCACCGATTATATTAATGACTTGTCGAAAAACGACATGGGTGAAGTCCATTCATGCGAAATCGAAGAAGCCGATTTTTATGTAGGAAGTTATTCAATTGGTGATAGAACTCGTGCGTTTTTAAAAGTGCAAGACGGTTGCGATTATAAATGTACCTATTGTACGATTCCATTAGCTCGAGGAATTTCTAGAAGTGATGCATTGGAAAATGTATTGAAAAACGCTAAAGAAATTTCAGAACAAGGAATCAAAGAGATTGTTTTAACTGGTGTAAATATTGGCGATTACGGAAAAGGAGAATTCGGAAATAAAAAGCATGAACACACTTTCTTAGATTTAGTAAAAGCCTTAGATGAAGTAGAAGGCATCGAGCGTTTGCGAATTTCTTCTATCGAACCTAATCTATTGAAAAACGAAACGATTGAATTCGTATCACAAAGTCGAACATTCGTTCCGCATTTTCATATTCCATTGCAATCGGGTTCTAATGATATTTTGAAGAAAATGAAACGTCGTTATTTGCGCGAAGTCTACACCGAACGTGTTGCTAAAATTCGTGAAGTAATGCCTCATGCTTGCATTGGTGTCGATGTTATTGTTGGATTTCCAGGAGAAACGGATGAGCATTTTTTAGAAACGTATCATTTCTTAAATGATTTAGATATTTCGTATTTACACGTGTTTACTTATTCGGAAAGAGATAACACTGAAGCTGTTGATATGGATGGAGTAGTGCCAATGAACGTACGTTCGAAAAGAAGTAAAATGTTACGCGGACTTTCAGTTAAGAAAAGAAGAGCGTTTTATGAAAGTCAAATTGGAACCAACAGAACGGTTTTATTCGAAAGTGAAAACAAGGAAGGTTACATTCACGGTTTTACAGAAAATTACGTAAAAGTAAAAACACCTTGGAATCCAGAATTAGTCAATACGTTGCACGAAATTAATCTAACCAAGATTGATGAAGACGGAAGTGTAAGAATGGAATTCCTAAACGTAGAAGCATAAAAAAATCCCAAGTCTATTAAACTTGGGATTTTTCTTAGAATTAAATCTTAATTCCAGGAGGCAACATTTCTTGAAATTTTCGATTCTTTCTAAAGAAACTGATAAATTTTGCATGCGTTGGAACGACTTTTAATTTTCGTTCTTGTGCCAATTCTAAAACTGTTTTTATAAATTCGTTGTGCAACTCTTCATCTTCGTTATTATTGCTGCAAAATTTAGTCAAAAACAACTTGCGTTCTTGAATAGAATATTCGATTGAAACCAATCCAGTTTCGGTAATAATTTCAAATTGTCTTAAAAGTTCATTATCTTTGATTTCCATGATGCCTTTCAATTAAGGTGCAAATTTACGAAACTTTTTTAAAATAATGGTAATGAGTAAGATTCCAGTTTATTTTATGCCTGGCTTGGCTGCAAGTCCTACAATTTTCGAAAATATAAAATTACCAGAAGACCAGTTTGAAATGCATTTTTTGGAATGGTTTTTGCCTCATGAAAAAGAAAGTATCGAAAGTTATGCACTTCGAATGATCGAGAAAATTCAGCATGAAAATCCGGTTTTAGTTGGAGTTTCTTTTGGTGGCGTTTTGGTTCAGGAAATGGCGAAGCAAATGAAAGTTCGTAAAGTAATTATCATTTCAAGTGTAAAATCCAATACCGAATTTCCTCCGCGTTTTAAAGTAGCGAAAGCGACAAAAGCATATAAGTTAATTCCAACCCAACTTTTGGCTGATATTGAAAAATTGGTTAAATATGCATTTGGAGATAACATTGTAGCGAAACGATTGAAGTTGTATGAAAAGTATTTATCGGTTCGTGATAAGCACTATTTGGATTGGGCTATTGAAACCATTTTGTGTTGGAAACAAAAAGAAATTAACGAATCCGTAATTCATATTCACGGTGATGCGGATGAGGTTTTTCCAATCAAAAACATCGAAAAATGTATTGTGCTAAAAGGCGGAACTCACATTATGATAGTTAATAAATTCAAGTGGTTGAATGAAAATTTACCTAAATTAATTTTAAACGAATAAAAATGAAAAAGCATATGAAGAAGATAATGATTTTAGGAGCGGTTGCTGTATTGGCAAGTTTCCTAATTTATGGAGTAGTTTCAGATGATACGAAATATTCACCTGTAGGTTATAGTTTGAAAATGGACTTTTCAGGTGAAGAAGTGCCAACATTTATGGCAGATGTTCAAGAACGTTTGGATAAAGAAATGATTACCAATATGAATTATCATACGAATACGACTTTGGTTATTAAACGTGCGAATAAAGTATTTCCAATAATTGAACCGATTCTTGCAAAATACGGAGTTCCAGATGATTTTAAATATTTAGCGGTAATTGAAAGTAGTTTGGTGAATGCGGTTTCTCCAGCAGGAGCTAGAGGTGTTTGGCAATTTATGCCAGCAACTGCTAAAGAAAAAGGAATGGAAGTAAGTGATGAGGTCGATGAACGTTATCATTTAGAAAAATCTACGGAAGCAGCTTGTAAATATTTATTAGGCGCCAAAGAAAAATTTGGTTCTTGGACATTAGCCGCAGCTTCATATAATGGTGGAATGAATGGAATTTTTAAAAAAATGGAAGAGCAACAAGTTGATAATTATTACGATTTGTTGTTAACCGAAGAAACATCACGTTATGTTTTTAGAATTTTAGCTTTGAAAGAAATCATGAAAAATTCAGACAAGTATGGTTTTTCAATACCAAAAGAAGCTTTGTATTATACTATTCCAACCAAAAAAATAGTAATTGATTCTTCGATTACCGATTTAGCAAAGTTTGCCAAAACGCAAGGTGTGAATTACAAGATTTTAAAAATCCACAATCCTTGGTTACGCGATAAAAAACTTACTAACAATTCAAGAAAAAAATATGAAATCGAAATCCCAACTTCAGGATATCATAAAGAATAAGCGCCCGATGGATATTCAAATTGTTTTATCTTTAGTTTTAATCGGTGTTTTAGCTGGAATCCTGAGTGGATTAGTTGGAGTAGGAGGTGGTGTAATTATGGTACCATTGTTGGTTTTGCTTTTAGGGTTCAATCAACATCAAGCTCAAGGAACTAGTTTGGCGGTTTTAGTTGTTCCAGTTACAGCAGTTGCTGTTTACACGTATCATAAAGAAGGTTTTATCGATTGGAGATATGTGGGAATAATAGCTTTGTTCTTTGTCATTGGAGGTTATTTTGGAAGTAAAATAGCTGTTAGTTTAGATCAAAAAATGCTAAAAAAAGTATTTGGTTTTATTCTTTTGTTAATTGCTGGTAAAATGCTACTTGGTAAATAAAAACCACACAGAAAATAAATTTTGAGTTAGTGGTAGAGTAGAATTTTTTTGAGACTCAAAAGTTTATTTTTCTGTATGAATTTTTAACATTACGCTTTGTGTTTTCTTCTGGAAACTAAATTTCTAAGAGTATGAACATTTTTTACGGACTAAAAAACCACTATAACTTTTAATCTTTTCATGTTTATTTAGTAGATTTTTTAAAAGTTGGAATTTCCCCTTTTCCATCTTTTATAATAAATCTTCTCATAAAAATTATAGTGGATATTTAATTTTAGGGGGATTTTTATTTTTACTTAGCTAAACTATTAAAAAGAGATATTCAAAGCTAAAAAACTCGTCAAACGAAAAGATAACTCGATAAAAAAACAAAAAAGCACCTAAAAAGGTGCTTTTGAATATTGAAAATGAAATAGTTACATTTTTTTCATTTGTTCTTTCATCATTTTAATCTGATCTTTCAACATATTTTGTTTGTCTAATTTCTTAGCTTCATTCAATAAGTTGGTAGCTTCCATTTTTCTTCTTCTTGTCATGGCAATACCTGCTAATTGTAATTTGGCTAAAGCTAAATCTTGGTCCATCGATAGCCCTAAAGCAATTGCTTTTTTGAAATATTTTTCAGCTTCGATTAAATTAGTTTGAGAAACCATTAAGCCGTGTAAGTAGTTAAAATACCCTTGTTGTTTTTGAACTAAAGCCGCTTCAGGATTCTTTATATAGGATAACCATTTTTGAGCTCCTGGAAAATCTTGCTTTCTTAATTTTAAAAAAGCTAATAAAATGAATTCATTTTTGAAATATAGGAAAATAAAAATGGTAGAAAATAAGATTAAAAAGATACCATTACCAATGTTATTTTCTGTGAATTGATAGATTCCGAAAGCAATAACTAAAGCTGCTAAAACTAATTTGATATTTTTGTGAAACATGTCGTATTTATTTGTTGTGTGCAAAGGTAATAAAATCAATTAAAAATATTTTTAAAAAAGTATTTGCGAATGAAAAAAGTCTTTGTATATTTGCACTCGGTTTTCAGGATAGGAAACCTATGAGTTTTAAAAAAGATTTTTATTTATAGATTTTAAAAGATACTACAATGAGTAAGAGAACGTTTCAACCATCAAAAAGAAAAAGAAGAAATAAGCACGGTTTCATGGATAGAATGGCTTCTGCAAATGGAAGAAAAGTGCTTGCTCGTAGAAGAGCTAAAGGAAGACATAAGTTAACTGTTTCTTGCGAACCAAGACACAAGAAATAATGTTTTAGCTTAAAACAATATATCAGCCGTTACTTTTATTAGTAGCGGCTTTTTTTTAAACTGTTTATAAAATTTGAATAAGTTTTAAAGTGCTTTTTAGTGCAACCCTTTGAAAATTAGTAATTTTATAATCGCAATATAACTACAACCCACAACAACAAAACAACAACACAATGCCTAAAGACACCACAATCAAATCGGTTTTAATTATTGGATCTGGACCTATTGTTATTGGTCAAGCTTGCGAATTTGACTACGCAGGTTCACAATCAGCTCGTTCATTAAAAGAAGAAGGGATTGAAGTTATCTTAATTAACTCTAATCCAGCAACCATTATGACCGACCCATCGATGGCGGATCATGTTTATTTAAAACCACTTACCACAAAATCAATCATCGAAATCTTAAAAGCGCATCCGCAAATTGATGCAGTTTTACCAACAATGGGTGGACAAACCGCGCTTAATTTAGCAATTGAAGCAGATGAAAAAGGGATTTGGAAAGATTTCAACGTAAGATTAATTGGTGTAGATATCAATGCCATCAACATTACAGAAGATAGAGAGCAATTCAAAAACTTACTAAACAAAATCGGAATTCCGCAAGCGCCTGCAAAAACGGCTAATTCTTTCTTACAAGGAAAAGAAATTGCTCAGGAATTTGGGTTTCCATTGGTAATCCGTCCTTCGTTTACTTTAGGAGGAACTGGAGCAGCAATTGTTTACAAAAAAGAAGATTTTGATGGCGCTTTAACTTACGGTTTAGAAGCTTCTCCAATTCACGAAGTCTTGATTGATAAAGCTTTAATGGGTTGGAAAGAATACGAATTAGAATTATTACGCGATAGCAACGACAATGTGGTAATCATCTGTACTATCGAAAATATGGATCCAATGGGAATTCATACTGGAGATTCGATTACAGTAGCACCAGCGATGACATTATCAGATACAACGTTCCAAAAAATGCGTGATATGGCGATTTTAATGATGCGCTCTATCGGAAATTTTGCTGGAGGTTGTAACGTACAATTTGCGGTTTCGCCTGATGATAAAGAAGATATTGTAGCAATTGAAATCAATCCTCGTGTATCACGTTCTTCGGCATTAGCTTCAAAAGCAACGGGATATCCAATTGCAAAAATCGCAACGAAATTAGCTTTAGGATATAACTTAGACGAATTACAAAACCAAATTACAAAATCAACTTCGGCTTTATTTGAGCCAACATTAGATTATGTAATCGTGAAAATACCAAGATGGAACTTCGATAAGTTTGAAGGTTCTGATAGAACATTAGGGCTTCAAATGAAATCGGTAGGAGAAGTAATGGGAATTGGACGTTCGTTCCAAGAAGCGCTTCATAAAGCTACTCAGTCGTTAGAAATCAAGCGTAACGGGTTAGGAGCAGACGGGAAAGGTTATAAGAACTACGAACAAATCATCGAAAAATTAACTTTCGCGAGTTGGGACAGAGTTTTCGTAATTTATGATGCTATTGCGATGGGAATTCCGTTGAGCAGAATTCACGAGATTACAAAAATCGACATGTGGTTCTTGAAACAATATGAAGAATTATTCCATTTAGAAAGAGAAATTTCGAATTACAAAGTAGATACGTTACCAAGAGAATTGCTGTTAGAAGCAAAACAAAAGGGGTACGGCGACCGCCAAATTGCGCACATGATGGGTTGTTTGGAAAGCCAAGTACACAAATTGCGTGACGAACAAAATATTAAACGTGTTTACAAACTAGTAGATACTTGTGCTGCAGAATTTAAAGCAGTTACACCTTATTTCTACTCGACTTTTGAAGCCGAAATTGAAAAATCAGACGGAACTAAATATGTTCACAACGAAAGTATTGTCACCGATAAGAAAAAAGTAGTGGTTTTAGGTTCGGGACCAAATAGAATTGGTCAAGGAATTGAGTTCGATTATTCTTGTGTTCACGGAGTTTTAGCAGCGAAAGAATGTGGTTACGAAACCATCATGATTAACTGTAATCCGGAAACGGTTTCTACCGATTTTGATACGGCAGATAAATTGTATTTCGAGCCTGTTTTTTGGGAACATATTTACGATATCATCCAACACGAAAAACCAGAAGGCGTAATCGTTCAGTTAGGTGGTCAAACAGCATTAAAATTAGCTGAAAAATTAGCAAAATACGGAATCAAAATTTTAGGAACTTCATTCGATGCTTTAGATTTAGCCGAAGACAGAGGGCGTTTCTCGGATTTATTAACCGAATTAAACATTCCATTTCCTAAGTTTGGAATTGCTGAAAGTGCTGAAGAAGCATCAAAATTAGCGGATTCGTTAGACTTTCCATTATTAGTGCGTCCTTCGTATGTATTGGGTGGACAAGGAATGAAAATCGTCATCAACAAACAAGAATTAGAAGAACATGTAATTGATTTATTAAAATCGATTCCTGGAAATAAATTATTGTTAGATCATTATTTAGATGGCGCTATCGAAGCAGAAGCAGATGCAATTTGTGATGCCGATGGGAATGTGTACATCATAGGAATTATGGAGCATATCGAACCTTGTGGAGTGCACTCGGGAGATAGTAATGCAACATTGCCTCCGTTTAACTTGGGTGAATTTGTAATGCAACAAATCAAAGATCACACCAAAAAAATTGCCACGGCTTTAAAAACGGTTGGGTTAATCAATATCCAATTTGCGATTAAAGATGACACGGTTTATATTATCGAAGCCAATCCAAGAGCTTCTCGTACTGTTCCGTTTATTGCAAAAGCGTATGGTGAACCGTATGTGAATTACGCAACAAAAGTAATGTTGGGTCACAATAAAGTAACTGATTTTACTTTCAAACCACAGTTAAAAGGATATGCGATTAAGCAACCGGTTTTCTCTTTCAGTAAGTTTCCAAATGTAAACAAAGCATTAGGACCAGAAATGAAATCAACTGGAGAAAGCATCTTGTTTATCGATGATTTAAAAGACGATCAATTCTACGACTTGTATTCAAGAAGAAAAATGTACTTAACGAAATAATACTAAAAATCCCAATCGAAAGATTGGGATTTTTTTATACTTTAAAAATGGCGAGTAGCCATAAACAGTTTTTAGCGTCCCGTGGCTTAGCTAAGTTTGGGAGATTCATTCCCGAACAATTCCATTATGACTAAAGCCAAATATACAAAAAGATCCTTTCGTTAAATCCTCAAGCCCAAATTTCGTAAAATCATTTTGTACCCTGTTAGTTATATTTTATATAATAAGTGTTGATTTCTCCTTCTAATGCTTCTTTCCTTTCTTTTGGGTCTCTAATAATTCCTCTATCATCTGCTGTAACTAAATAATATCCTTCTTCGGTGATTTTCAAATCGAAAATTAATCTTGTCTCATTATTTATGATTCCTAATCTTAATTCCCAAACTTCTCCATTTTCTAATTTTATTAATTGTTGAGAATCTTTATTATGATAATATCCATCTGTGTAATCTATGTAATAAAATTTTATTACAGTTTCTTTTGTTTCTATTCCATTGACCAAATTATAAAAATGAATTTCATTACCTAAAATTTTTAAGTATTTACCAAAATTCAAAAAAGTACTTTTGTCATATACTTTTTCTAATTTCCATTTACCATCAATATTCTTTTGAAAATTATTTTGAGAATAAATATTAATTGTACTAAATAATATTATTACGGAGATTTTTTTCATAAGTTTTGGTTTAATAGTGTACAACTTGTTTATATGTCTGACAAGCTTCAGTGTAGTCTTGTTTCAAAAATAATAAAAAAATCTTACAAAAAATCAAAAGATTTTCTACATCATCAGATGGTAACAAACAAAAAAAACACCGATTTCTCAGTGCTTTCTTACATTATAAAAGAGTTTGTATTACATACCGCCCATTTGTTTTTGGAATTCTTCCATTGTTACTTTTGTAAAGCCTTCGCCAACTTTAAATGCATCTGCAGGAATTTCTTTTGAAAATTTTGTAGCGGTCATAATCATGTCACCTTGTGCTGTTTGAACCGTCATTTCTAAAGGATAACCTACTAATTTAACTTTAGCTTCTGGAGATGCAGGAGCTTGTGGAGCAATTGCTTCAGTAACATAGAACGTACTTTTTGTACCATCGTTCATTGTGATAGTTGCTTTGTAGCATTTAAAACCTACAATTTCCTTAGTATCTTTCTTGTCGTAAACGATTTCTTTAGCATCATCTAAATTACTAAGACTGTTAGAGTTTTTTACAGCTTCTTCTCCTACATCGGTAATTTCGTATTTCATTCCCATTACTTCCATAGTCATTTTAGCATCTTTTTTATTTGCAGTAGGTACAATGGTTTTCATCAACATCATTCCGCCCATCATACTCATGTCGGTTGCTTGTGTTTTTTCATCAAAATGAACAGTTATAGTGCTTTCTCCCATAGCTGCCATTTCTTCGCTTGCGCCTGGCATTGTCATGTTATAAGTTACAGAACCTTTTTTTAATTGTGTTTGTGCATTAGCTGTAATTCCTACAAATAACAACGCTGTTAATGCAATTTGTGTGATTTTTTTCATGTGAGTTTTTTGTTTGTATAATAATGTAAATATAATAAAATACTATTTCAATACAAATTCAAATCGGACATTTACTTTCTTGGTAACTTTTTTACTCACCACACTTGGAATTTCAATGTCAAAATCATCTGTATTGACGATAAAGTCAGATACAATTTCTATGCCATCTTTTCCTTTTTTAATTTTTGCGATTATTGAAATGTCTTTTGCTTTTCCGTGCAGTTCTAATTTTCCTTTTATGGTATAATTGGTTGCTATTGTAGTAATCTTAGAAAGGTCGAAATTTTCTATTTTCCCTTTAAAAGTCGCTTTAGGGAATTTATCGCTTTCCACATAATTCTCGTTAAAATGTTCTTCCATTAGCGCCACCTTAAATCGGAACCCTTTTAATAAGGCAAGTGAAGCAATTTCGCCAGTTTTGGTATTAATCACACAAGAAACACCTGAATTTTTTGCTTTTACTTCTTCAAATGAAGGAACAGATGCCTCAAAAGTGATAGTTCCGCTTTTGGTGATTAATTTGTCTTGAGCAATTGAGAATTGGGTTATTAAAAGTAAAATCCAAAATAGTTTTGTTTTCATAAGTATAAGATTTAGTTATTGAGGAAAATTGGCATTTTGCCATTCTATAATTATGTTGATGTCGTTTTGCGATAACCTTGGCCCTCCTAACGGCATGGCTCCAGAAGTTCCTTCAGTTCTTGAAATTCGGTCAATTAAATTATTTAAAACCGAAGCCTTTACATTCTCGTATGTAGTAAGAGAATTTGGTGCTCCAAAGTTGGTAGGGTTACCATGGCAATTCAAACAATTGTTTTCAATAATGGGTCTTACATTGTTTTGGTAGCTTACGGTTGTTGGAATTTCAGTTTCAGTTAAATCTGAAATACTGTCTTCGGTACAACTTATCGTTGTAAATAACAAGACGAACATGGTGAATTTTTGTATCATTTTTTTCATTTTAAATATATTAGTTATGACTAGAAAATTTAAATTACTTATTGGTTCTGTATTTGGATTATTTTTATCTATAATCACTTTATATTTTTATATGTATCAGTCTCATCGCGATATAGCATCAGAGAATGTGGCTTTTGAAACAAGTGTAAGCGAATTATCGCAACGATTCATTAATAATCCTGATTCTTCTACAGTTACTTATGCTGACCAAACAATTTCTATATACGGAAATGTTACTGCATTGGATTTAAAACAAAACAGCATTACCCTTGATGATAAGCTAATAGCTTCATTAACTAAAGAAGAAATTGAAAAGTTGAAAAATGGTGATTTGGTAAAATTGAAAGGTAGATTTATTGGATATGATGAACTTTTCGAAGAATTAAGAATGGATCAATGTATTGTAGAAGATTAATACTTATAAGATGAAAAAATATTTTTTAATAACCCTTTTGATTACTTCAATTTCAAATTTTGCGCAAGTGTCTATTTTTGATGTAGCTAGAAAAGGAACAGTTGCGCAAATGAATGCGATTTTATCCAATGCGCCAGAATTAATGGAAACCATCACTCCTCAAGGTTTTACGCCATTGATATTAGCTTGTTATAACGGAAATGTAGCAGTAGCTTCTTTTTTAATTCAACATAAGGCCGATGTAAATTTTAATAGCTCCAATGGAACAGCTCTAATGGCAGCTGTTGTAAAAAATGATAAAACACTTACCTTGTTATTGTTAGAAGCTAAAGCTAACGTCGATTTGCAAGACAAAAACGGATTTACAGCATTGCATTATGCTATTCAATTTAGAAATTATGAAATGATTGCTCTTTTAATGCAGTTTCATGCTAATTCAAACATAAAAGATAATTCAGGTATGTCAGCAATTGATTATGCTTTAAAACTAAAAGATGAACAAATTCAACAACTATTAAATTTATAAATTATGAAAAAAATTACACTATTATTTTATTTGTTATCTAGTTGCTACATTGCCGCTCAAGGCTATTCAACAGGAACTATAAATCTAAACTCTACAGCGGGAGTAGCAATGACCGCGAAAATCGATGTTGCAACTAATGTCACTTTACGTTTAACCGGACCTTCAGATCGTTGGTTTGCATTAGGTTTTGGTGCTGTTTCTATGACTGCTGGTACCGATGTGGTGGTTTGTCATGCTAATACAACAACATTATCTTCATTTGATAGATATTTAACTGGGTTTTCAGCTCCCGTAAACGATGGAACTCAACATTGGACTATTACTTCAAATACTGTTAGTGGAACAGTGAGAACAATTGTTGCAACTAGAGCTTTAAATACGGGAGATGCTAATGATTATGTGTTTTCTTCTACACCAAATAGTATTAACTTAATTTGGGCTTATGGAAGTACTGCTAATAGTTATTCTTTGACGTATCATGGAGGTAGAGGTGTTGCATCGGCTAATTTTACGTTAGGTTCTGAAGATGTTTTATTAGCTCAATTTAAGATGTATCCTAATCCCTCAAATGATTTCATTACAATCGAATTACCTAACAGAATTTCATCTGCAGAAGTTTTTATTCATGATTATTTAGGTAGAGTTGTAATAAAGGAAAGCATAGATGTCACAAGTTCAAAAATTGTAACATCCAATTTACAAAAAGGAACGTATATAGTAAAAGTTGCTTCTGAGAATGAATTCGCAACAAAAGTACTAATCGTTGATTAAAATTAATTTTATGAAAAAACTAATCTTATTTTCCTTTTTGTTTCCCTTTTTAGGATTTGCTCAAGATGATTTGTTAAACGAAATTGATTCTATTCCGCAAAATCAGAAAGTTGAATCGGCATTTAAATCGTTAAAAATTGTGAATTTAGAATCAACAAAATTAGCAGCTAAAGGCGATTTTTACTTCATTGTAGCACATCGTTTTGGATTTGTGAATAATGGGTTTGATGATTTTTTTGGATTGGACAATGCCAATACCCAGTTGAAGTTTTTGTACGGAGTAAACGATTGGTTAACCGTTCATGTTTCGAGAAGTGGTTTTCAGAAAACGTATGATGCTGCAGTTAAATATCGTTTATTTGCTCAAGGTGAGAATAATTTTCCGGTAACAATAGTTGGATTTAATAGTATTGCCGTTAATTCGGAATTAAAAAAGGAAAATTATCCTAATTTAAAATTCGAAAATCGTTTAGGATATGTCACTCAACTTTTAATTTCGCGTAAATTTTCAGAAAAGTTATCCTTAGAATTAGCTCCAACAGTTTTCCATGAAAATACATTACGTGATATTTTAGATGAAAATAATATGGTTATTTCTCCAAATCCTCAAGACAATACACAATATGCCATTGGAATAGGAGGACGTTATAAATTAACCAAACGTTGGTCGTTCAATGTAGATTATGCCGCTCATTTAAACAGAGCTAATGAATCTATTTACAAGAATCCATTATCAGTAGGTTTCGATTTGGAAACAGGAGGCCATGTTTTTCAAATGCATTTTACTAACTCGACTGCAATGCATGAAACCGGATATTTAGGGCAAACCGTAGGCGATTGGACTAAAGGCGAATTTGGTTTCGGATTTAATTTAGTGAGAGTGTTTTAAATAAAGCAATAAAAAAAGCTGATTCTTAAACTTGAATCAGCTTTTTTTATTGAGTTTAGTTGAATTATTTTTTTATAAAATTTTTAGAGTATTTTTCTCCGTCTGTAGTTTCAATTGATAAAATGTAAACACCTTGTGTTAATTCTGAAACAGAAAAACTAGAATTTGACAATGTAACTTCTTTTATAACTTTTCCAAGTGTTGAAATAATTGAAATACGCTTAATATTCAGCATTTCAGTATTTGAAAGTGTAATTATATCGCTTGAAGGATTTGGGTACAATTTAATAGAATTTAAGTTGTTATCAGCAACACTCAATGGGCTTGAACCTTCCACTACCGTTAACGCTTGATTGATATTTGGATTATTAATCACATCAACTACTCCTGATGGCCAGATAACAACAACTTGAGTAATTGTTGTTGCAGTACCAATTCCAAAATGAGCATTCAATGTACTCATGTGTCTAAATCCTTCACCACTTCTAACATCTCTAATTTGTTTTCCAAACGCACCATAAATTTCAATTCGCGCACCTATACCATTTCTATTGCTTTGAACCCCTTGTAAATTGAATTTTATCCAATTATTTCCATTTGGAACTGCATATCGAATAGTAGTTCCATTTTGAAAGTCTATAAATCCATCATTATTTAAATCACCTACTGCAGATACAGCTAATCCGCTATATGTTACAGGAGCGAAGATGTTATTACCTTGATTAAACATTATTTTATTTCCACCACCTAAAACATCTACTTTCCCATCATTATCAAAATCATAAGCTATATTATCTGTATTTGTTGATGCATTAGTATCCCATCCAGAGCCTCCAGTAATGTTAGAATAAGCTTCTTCCACACTATTTGAAGTGTCTAAATTATTTCTGAAAAAATTATGCGCTCCAGAACTTGCTGTAATAATGATGTCCATATCTCCATCGTTGTCAAAATCAGCAATAGCAGTTGACCAAGTTTGAATCGGAGTAATATTAATTCCAGCTAATGCAGAAATATTTGTATAAACGCCACTTCCGTCATTACGATATAATTCACATGGAGGTCCAGAACATTTTGAAACAAAAACATCAGAATCACCATCATTATCAAAATCAGTAAAAAGAGTAGCGTAATTTCCTGTTGTTGTGGCAATATTCATAGCTCCAGGAGTAACGGTTGATTGATAAAAAGTTAGACCACCACTGCCATTATTCAAATAATAACAACTAGGAGCAATATCATGACAAACGAATATATCTAAATTTCCATCATTATTTAAATCTGAAAAATTTGTTCTTTGAGAAAAAATATATTGTCCAGGAGTATATGTTGTATAAGCTGTTCCAGTACTATTTGATGTTAATATTGTAGCACCGCTTCCGTTTCCTAATACAAGATCGTTAAATCCATCTCTGTTATAATCACCCGCTGCCATACTCCAATTTGGTTGTAAAACGGTTCCAGATAATGGATAATCTGTAACTGTATAAGTTCCTGGAGTAGAAGTTTGATAATGAATTCTCATATTAGCCGCGCTTATACCAACAATGTCATCTTTATAATCTCCATTCATGTCAACTACACAGATGTTGTAACCACTGTTAATAGTTGCAACTGTTTGTGTTGTGTAAGTAATTGGTGCAGTAGGAATTAATATTGTACTCTCTGTAAGTTGAAAATTAAAACCAGTATTGTTAGTAGTGTTTAACCATCTGTTATCCCAAACAATATAGTAAGTAGTTCCAGCAGTTACATTAAAATTAACAACAGAAGAATATCCAGAACCTGTATCGTCGTCTCCAGCAACACAAGTTAGAGAAGCACAATTTCCTGTGTAAATATGTAGACGTGTATCTTTTCTTGGAGTGTTTGCCGCAATATCAGATGAGATACTCACCGAAAAATTTTGTGTTGGGGTATAAGAATACCATTCTCCAGCAGGAATGTTCGCAACAGGAATCGTTCCATTTGGAGCACAAAAAGTTGTTGGTTGTGTTCCGTTTATAACCCCAACGCTATAAATTCCTGGACCTGATAGTACAAAAGGACTAGCACAATTGTCTTGAGCAAAATTTGTTAAAGAAAAGAGAAATGTTGATATAGTAAAAAGTAGAGTTTTTGTCATAGTTAAGTTGTTTTATAGTTTGGTGTTTAGTTACAAGGATTTAATGAATTAATCCATTCTTCTACGAGTTGAATTCCTTCTTCGTGGATTATTGTTCTTCCATGTAAAGGCATTCTGTAGGTTTCATCAACGGTATTTAATCTATGATAAAGCATAGATCTGTAAATATTTCCTGGAGTTACGATTTTTGATAATGCAGGTTCAAAATTTTGCATGTCTTGAGTGTCTACACATACTCCCATATTGGTTTGGTTGTTGTAAGTTTCAGAAAAAGCAAATCTCATAGGTCTGTAATCACAATGTCCATGTTCTTTATGGCAATGAGCACAATTAATATCGAAATAAGATCGAACTCTCTTTTCAAGTGGTTGTGTGTTATCATTGTAATTTACAATGGTGTTTGCCTCCGTAGGTAACGCAAAATTATCTAGCTTGCCTAATTCAATCCATTTGGTTAATTGATTTTTAGTTTCGCTACCATAATTGTATGTTTTGTTTAGGTTTTGTGGTTTAATCCCAATTGGAATATTTCTTTGAACATAATTTCCGCCTTCATAACTTTTTGTTTTATGACAAACGATGCATTGGGCTTCATTTGGAATTCTATAATCAATAGTTCTCGTTACATTGTTGTCATCTCTAAAAGTGATGTTTTTAGTGCTTCCATTCAAATCAAGAATGGCTTCAGTTTGATCTTCATTCCAAACGTAATCAGCAAAAATCCATCCGTCTGATTTTCTAATCATCACTCTAGTTTCGATTATTTTTGTACTATTTGAAGGTTGTACATTATCATAATAAAAAGTTTTTATTATAGCAGATCCAACAGGTAAATCCAGAATTTCATCATCACCTGTATATGACGCTTTTGTACCATTTGGCATCCACACAAATCTTTTTTTGTGAGCGTAATCTGTGAAAAGGGAAGAAATAGGTTCGTAAGGAATAACATCCAAAGAAGGAATTTGATTTTTCATTTCACCTTCAAAGAATTTGTAATCAGATAGTTTCGGATAAGGGACTTGTGTTAAGTCAACTGTGACTGGAGAAATTGGAGTATATTCATCATCATTATCACTTGAACAAGCATAAATATGAAGAGAAATACTGATAATAAAAGCGTAAATCGAGTATTTTTTTATCATTTAGTTAAAGTTTGTTTGTATTGTTTGAAACAAATATAACTTTTTTTTCAAAACACCGATGATTTTGTAATTAAAATTTAAAACATTTTATCAGAAATTACAACATTATAATTTTTTAGATTATCAATAGCTTCTTTTGATTTGTGATCAAAATTGGTCTCAATTTCTTTAGCTCTTTTTTTGTTTTCAATCCGATTAATACTATCGTAAAAGCGGCGAACTTCTTCTAAATTGGATAAAATAAGTTTGGGAACTTGAACATTTTGTCCGTTTTCATCTTTTGCCACCATGGTAAAATAACTCGAATTGCAATGTTTTTTTATTCCAGTTTGAATGTGTTCCGATGTAACTCGAATTCCCACCACCATCGAAGTTTTTCCAACGTAATTTACAGAAGCTTTTAAAGTAACCAATTCGCCCACATCTACAGGATTCAAAAAATCAACCGTATCCACTGAAGCCGTAACGCAATAGCAACCTGAGTATTTCGAGGCACAGGCAAAAGCGATTTGATCCATTAGTTTTAATAAATAACCACCATGAATTTTTCCACTAAAATTTGAATGAGATGGCAACATTAATTCTGACAAGGTAATTTTTGAAGCTTCAACGGTATTGGCAATTTCCATAAAAATTATTTTTCTAGAGTAACTTTAGTAACAAAATAGTGGGTATCGCCCCACCAAAAGAAAGTTTTGTAGCGCTCTTCGTATTCCAAAGTTACTTTTTTACCTTGCCATTTTTTTAAATCTTCAATAATCACTTCCTGATTATCCATTACTGAAAAAGCAAAAATTTGAGCTCCAGAAATTCCTTGGCTCAATTCGCCTTCCCATGTTTTTACGACAAAACCTTTATGGCTAATTTTAATCAATTCACCTGAACGAACACCTTCGCTATAAGGGACATAATAAATAAAACTGAAGTAACCCACTGTTATTAAAGTGAGTGATAAAGCAATGTAAAGAATTATTTTTCGTACCATAATTTTCTTTTTTAGTCTTTGTTGTTTTCAGTAAGTGTTGAAATTTCATCCGTTTCATTCGCTCTTTTTAGAACAGCCTCTGGAAGTGCTTTTTTGGCTTTAGCTCCCATTTTTTTTAATTTTTCAACACTTGTGATTAAATTCCCTTTTCCGTCAACCAGCTTGTTCATAGCGTTACCATATTCGATTTTAGCTTCGTCCATTTTCTTCCCAATTTTAATCAAATCGGAAACAAAACCTTCAAATTTATCATACAAAGCACCAGCTTGACGAGCAATTTCAATCGCGTTTTCTTGTTGTTTTTGGTTCGTCCACATACTGTCAATTGTGCGTAATGTTGCCAAAAGCGTAGAAGGCGTTACAATCACAATATTTTTCTCGAAAGCTTTGTTGTATAAACTCGTATCTTCATTTAAAGCCACTGCAAAAGCGGATTCTATCGGAATAAATAACAACACAAAATCTGGACTTTCCATGTGATACAAATCGTGGTAATTTTTACTGCCCAATTGCTCCACATGACGATTAATTGAAACAATGTGTTCTTTTAAATGTTGATTTTTTATATCCGAATCTTCTTCGTTAATGTAACGTTCGTAAGCCGTTAACGTTACTTTCGAATCGATAATCATTTTCTTGCCATCAGGAAGATTAATGATAACATCAGGGAATACACGATTACCGTCTTCTGTAACGTGACTTTGTTGTACAAAATATTCTCTGTCTTTTTCTAATCCTGATTTTTCTAACACGCGTTCCAACACCAATTCGCCCCAATTTCCTTGCATTTTGCTATCACCTTTTAAAGCTTTGGTTAGATTGATGGTTTCCTTGCTCATTTGTTCGTTCATTTCGCGAAGTCCCAAAATTTGTTGGCGTAATGCGGCATGATAATCGATACTTTCTTTATGCGTATCTTCGACTTTCTTTTCAAAAAGTTGGATTTTATCTTGCAGAGGCGACAAAATATTTTTTAAATTCTCCTTGTTTTGCTCCGTAAATTTTACGGTTTTCTCTTCTAGAATTTTATTAGCTAAATTTTCAAATTCTTTGGTGAATTTTTCTTGAAGTTGCTCTACTTCTTGCTTTTGCTCTTTATTGCGTTCTAATAAATTATCGAAATCATTTTCTTTTTTAGCTAAATGAATCGCTAAGCTTTCTTTTTCTTTTTGAAGATTTTCTTTTTCGGATGAAAGTTGGGCAAGCGATTTTTCAAACTGATTGCGTTCCGTTTGAAATTGGATTTTTAGTTGTTCCATTTGACCTAAAAGTCCGTTAATGCGTTCTTCTAAGCCTGATTTTTCGGATTGTGATTGAGATGCGAAAATTATTTTTCCAATGAAAATTCCAATTCCTAAGGCAATAATAAATGCGGCAAGTACTAAAAGTGTTTGTGACATGGTTGTTGATTTTTTAATATGGTAAAGGTAGCAAAAAATAAAATTTTAAGACACGTTAGCCACTAAAACTCTTTGAAATTTTATAAAAAGTAACTTTATCGACTAAATATTTCATTCGTCGATTTGTAAAGCTAATTGTTTGTTAATCTATTAAAAACAAGTAGTTTGACTAAATATATATCGTACATTTACAATGTGATTTTGATTAGTTATTGAATATATCGTTAGTTACATAACTAAAAAGAGATTCAGTCGTTTATTCCTCTCAAGTTATAGCAGATCAGAAAAACGTAATAAATCAAAATCGACACAGGGAGGTCTTAAACAAGGCCTCCTTATTTTTTGTATCACTCCAACAGTTTTTACTATCTTCGCTGCATCCTAAACGTAATTTTCTAAATGCATCATCATTTCCTTATTCACAAGCCTTACGGTTATTTATCGCAGTTTATTTACCAATTAAAACGCAAGAAAAAGTTGTTGGGCGAATTATACGATTTTCCCGAAGACACTATGGCAATTGGTCGTTTAGATGAAGATTCAGAAGGCTTACTTTTGTTGACTACCGATGGCATGATGAGCGAAATTGTCCGAAGCAAAAAAGTAGAAAAAGAATATTATGCGCAAGTCGATGGATTAATTACCGAAGAAGCTGTAGAACAATTAAGAAACGGAGTCGAAATCGGCTTACACGGCAAAAAATACAAAACCAAAAAGTGTAAAGCCTTTAAATTAGAATTAGAACCAAATTTAGGTGAACGCGGAAAAAAGATTCGAGATGAACGTCACGGACCAACGTCTTGGGTTTCGATAACTTTAACCGAAGGCAAATTTCGTCAAGTAAGAAAAATGACATCAGCGGTTGGTTTTCCTACGTTGCGATTGGTTCGAGTTCGTGTGGGAAACATTCATTTGAATGATTTAAAAGCGGGTGAAGTTTTAGAAGTGAGTGGCTTTGATGTATAAAAAAAAACAGCTATTTCAAGTGAAATAACTGTTTTCTATTTTTGAAAAATACTATAATGATTATTTAAAAATCTCCACAAAAAACGTTTTCATCGCTTCCCAACTTCTTTTATCTGCCAATTCGTTGTAAGCAGCGCCTTTGCTGTTGTCGCTTCCGGCATCTTTGTGTGTGAAGGCGTGAACTGAATTTGCATAATAAATCATTTGCCAATCGGCTTTAGAAGTTCTCATTTCGTTTTGGAAGGCTTCCACTTCTTTTGCAGGCACATAAGGATCATCAGCTCCATGTAATACCAAAACTTTTGCTTTAATTTCGTTAGTTGGACTATTCGCAGCTTTTCCTAAACCGCCATGAAAAGAAACCACACCTTTTACATTTAAATTACCTCGAGCCGCTTCGATTGCGCCAGTTCCACCAAAACAATAACCAATAACTACAATTTGATTTTTATCAGCACCCGCTTTTACTAATTGGTCAATTGCTAATTGAATTCTTTTTTGATATTCAGTAGGGTTGTTTTTGTAGTAACCTGCATTTTTTCCAGCTTCACCTGTATTTTTTGGGTTGTTCCCAACACCATAAATATCCGCTACAAAAGCATGATAGCCTAATTTTGCTAAAGCTTCAGCTGATTCTTTTGCATGAGTATCAACACCCATCCATGCTGGAAGAACGATAACACCTGCTTTTTTAGGATTAGCTTTTTGTGCTTTGGCAAAAAATCCTTCTAACTTTTGATTACCATCGGTGTAATCTACTTTTACTAATTGTCCGAAGCTATTGATAGTAGCTAAGATTAAGGTTAAATAAATGTACTTCATAAATTTTTTTAGTAAAATTATGAAAATTGAAAATTAGAAGCGTTAAACAAAAGGTAAAATTGAGATAAATTATTTGATTTTGAACTTACCAATCGAAGCATCAAAAGTCAAATGTTCTGTATTAAATAAGGTATTAAAAATCCCAGTTTGAATTAAATTACAAGGTTGGTCTTGTACAATTTGGTTTGGAGTAAACACAATCATTTCATCCGTCATTTGAATTGCCAAATCGATATCATGAGTAGAGTAGAGGATGGTTTTGCCAGTTTCGTGTGTAAGTTTTTGCAACAGTTTTAATAAAGTCGCTTTGTGAACCAAATCTAAATGAGTTGTAGGTTCGTCTAAAATAATAATCGAAGTATCTTGCGCCAAAGCACGAGCAATCAAAGCAATTTGTAACTGACCATCACTAATTTCATCGTGTTTTTTGTGAACCAAATGTTGGATTTCGGTTAAGGAAATCGCTTCTTCAATTTTGATTGTATCTTCTTCTGATAAAGTTCCTAACCAATTGGTGTAAGGCTGTCTTCCTAAAGCGATGATTTCGTAAACGGTTAAATTACTTGGAGGTAATTTTTCAGTTAATACGATGCTTAATTCTTGCGCTAAATCAAGTGCTTTATAACTTTGAAGCGATTTATTGAGTAAAGTTACTTCGCCTTGTATAGGAGAAATGATTCCAGTAAGTGTTTTTAATAAAGTAGATTTCCCGATTCCGTTTTCACCAATTAAAGCGATTAATTTGCCTTTTTCTAAATTTAAATTAATGTTTTGAGCAATAGTAATTGTTTCGGATTTTGACTTGTAGCCAATCGAAAGGTCTGAGGTTTGTATGGTGAAATTTTGTTGGCTCATAATTAAAAACGTTTCTTTCTAACTAACAACCAAATTACGACTGGCGCTCCAATTACTGAGGTTATTGCATTAATAGGTAAGGTTATATCATTTCCTGGAACTTGAGCAATCGTATCACAACAAAGCATGACAATGGCGCCAAGTAACAGCGTACTCCAAAACAACACAAAATGATTACTCGTTTGAAACAATAATTTCGCCATATGTGGAACTGCCAAACCGATAAAAGCAATTGGTCCAGCAAATGCAGTGATGCTTCCCGCTAAAATACTGGTAGCGATAATGATTAAGAAACGCGTTTTTTTATAATTGATTCCGATACTTTGGGCGTATTTTTCTCCCAACAATAAAGCATTCAAAGGTTTTATAACCATAAAACTAATTCCAATTCCAATAAAAGTGAAAACCGATAAAAGCGAAATTTCATTCCAAGATAAATTCGAAATGCTTCCCATTGACCAAAACGTGAATTTCTGCAATTTTTCAGCAGTAGTAAAATAAGATAAAACCGAAACTATAGCACTAGTGAAACTTCCAAACATCAATCCAACAATAAGAATTGCCATGGTGTCTTTTAGTTTTTTTGATACCAATAAAACGGCCATAAAAACCAATAAACTTCCTAAACTCGAAGCTAGAATTAATCCGTAATTCGATAAAAAGAAGGATGAGATAAAGGTGGGTAAAAATCCTGTTCCTAAAATGACAAACGCCACTCCCAAACTCGCACCCGAACTCAATCCCAAAACATAAGGTCCAGCTAATGGATTTCGAAATAATGTTTGCATCAACAAGCCGCTCATTGAAAGTCCGATTCCTACTAAAATTGCGGTTACAGCTTTTGGAAAGCGGAAATTCCACAGAATAATTTCCCAACTTTCCTTACTCATTTCTTGCGATAAAAGTCCGTTAACTACTTCTTTCAAAGGAATAGAAACCGAACCTAGACTGATATTCACCAAAAACAAAAACACCATTACTAAAAGTAAGATGATAAAAAGAAAGTTTTGTTTTTTTGTTAATGGCATGCGTTGAATTTTTGGCTAAATTACATTTTTAGAATCTATTTTGGGAACACAGATTAAAGAAATGTGAGAAATTTAAAGAAATGTAATTCCTGTTAATTCGTGAAATTCGTGTCTATTTCAACTTTTCAAAAAAGAACAACTCATAATTTGGCAACACTTCAGGATGTAAAATTTTTACGATGTCTTTTAAAACCAAATCAGGACGATTTTGTGCTAATTCGTAATAAATCACGCCACCTGTTTTTCCTTTTTTGGTACTAAACGAATACACGTTCTTAGTTGCAACCGCTTTAAAGTGAATGTAATTTGGGTTGCTTTCTAAAATTTGTTTGATAGAGCCAAATTGTCCTGGACCAATCCAAAAATCGGCGTCTTTGGCTTTGTCTAAAACACTTTCGAAGGATAAAGCTAAACTTCCCGTTCCTTTGGAATCTTTCCATAGATAATTTCCGTTGGCTTCTTTTAAGAAATAGGCTGCCCAACTATCGCCTTGTGGTAAAAACCATTGGTCTTCGTAGATAGCGCCAGCAAAAATGGTGGGTTGGGTTTTGGCATTTTTCGCTAAAGCTAATACGGAATTGTATTCTTTCTCAATTGAGTTGAAGATTTCAGTTGCTTTTTCGTCTAAATCATACAGAGCACCAAAGAATTTAATCCATTCGGCTTTTCCTAAAGGTGTTTTTTCGGTCCAATCGCCGTTGAAGATAATTTTTTGACCGTTTTTTTCTAAGTTTTTGTAGGTTTTTAAATCGCCATCCACACTAAATCCAACAATTACATCAGGTTGAATGTCTAAAATAACTTCTGTATTTAAGCCTTGATTGGAACCTAAATCTCTCACTTTTCCAGCATCAATTAATGTTCTTGTTTTTTCAGATGAAATATATTGAGTGGTTGGAAATCCGATTAATGTTTTTTCAACACCTAAAGATTCTAGCGCTGGAATATGAGTTGTTGAAGTCACAATTACTTTTTTAATTGGTATTTCAATCGAAGTAAATTGTTGTAAACTATCTGGAATTTGAACGCCTTTTTTATGAAGAATATATGTGTAATCATCTTTCGCTTCAGGATAAGCATTCGAAACTTTAACTACCGAAAAACCATTGTATTTTTCTATAGAAAATCCTTCTGCATGTTGAATGCTATTTTCTACAGAAGTAGTAAGATTTGCTGAGTTTTCCGATTCTTTACATTGGATAAATCCTAAAAATAAAACAACTAAAAAGATATAATGGCGCATGAAAATGTTTTTTGCAAAAGTAGTACTTTACATTCAAAAACAGATTATATGTAACAAATGATGCCAAACGTTTTATCAAAAACCGCTAAATTTGTAATAAAAAACATGAGAACAGATTCTAACGAGTTTATTTATGCAGTAGCAACAATTATTTTAGCACATTTTGTTATTGGCTTTAATTGGTTGTGGCGTAAGATGAATAAGAAGAAGTAGTTTTTTGAAAGATGTTTAGTAAATATTGCATTTTTATAAAAATATAATACCTTTGCCCTCGAATTTTGGTTGTTGTTTCTGATTTTTTCAAAACAACATTAAAAGGGAATTAGGTGTAAAACCTAAGCTGTACCCGCAACTGTAAGCTATCAAGCTTGTTATTTTCTACATTACCATTGTTCGCCTTGGCGGATGAGAAGGTTGATAACAAGACGCAAGCCAGGAGACCTGCCACATTCATTGAGTAACAAACTTTCGGGAAAAAAAGTTTGAGTATGGGTAAATTCTGTGCTTTTCTCCCAATTTATTAAAATTTTTATTAACCCTAAAATGAACAAAAAGTTTATTGGCTTAAGTGTATTTACACTAGCTACTGCTTTTGCGTATGCTCAAGAATCAGATACGCTAAAAGTGAACAACCTAAAAGAAGTTGTTATTTCGGACACAAAATTTGCACAAAGCAAAGAAAAATCAGGTAAAATTATTGAAGTCATTACAGCACAAGACTTAGAAGCTAAAAAAGGTCAAAATTTAGCAAATGTTTTGAGTCAAGTAGCTGGAGTGGAAATCAACGGAAATCAATCATTTAACGGAAAAAACTTAGGCTATTACATTCGTGGTGGTCGTAATCGTCAAGTAGCGATTTATATTGATGGTGTTCCGGTTTCTGATGCTTCAGGAATTAATATCGAATACGATTTGCGTTTGATTCCAGTAGAACAAATCGAGAAAATTGAAGTTATGAAAGGCGCTTCAAGTACGTTATACGGAACAGGAGCTGCAACTGGAGTTATCAATATTACGTTGAAAAAATCAGCTAAAAAGGAAATTTCTGGAAACGCGTATATCAATATGGGAACGCAAAATACTTCAAATACTTCAAAAACGAGTGCACAAGATTTCAATCAAGGATTATCGGTAAACGGAACTATCAATAAAGTTTCGTACATGACCACTTTAAACAGCACCGAAACTAAAGGGATGTCAGAAGCAGCAGGAGAAGATTTTGAAGAAGATACGTTTTCAAGAGTGAATGTGTTGCAAAAAATTGGATTCAAGGCGAATGATAAATTAAGTTTTGAGTTTTTTGGAAATTACGACCGAATCAAAAACACTTTCGACAATTCGTTTGATGGAATTATTGCGAATTCAGACGATTTGAACAACAATAGTTTTTCGGAACAATTTAGAATCGGATTCTTACCAAAATATAAATACAATAAAGGAGAATTTGCTATAAATGCAGGTGCTTCAACTATTGATAGAGTTTTAAATATTTCAAATTCGTGGTCGGGAACGATTGATAATTATAATTATTCAGGAAGAAGTGCTTCAATCGATGCTTTCAATAAATACAATTTCAGCAAACAAGTATATTTGGTTTTAGGTGCGCAATATCAGTATTTCGATATGACGCAAAAAGATGCATTTACTGACGTAGCAAGAGAAAATGCTAAGTTCAATTTATTAGATCCTTATGCAACTTTAGTTTTTAATTCAGATTTTGGATTAAATATCAACGCTGGAGCTCGTTTCAACACCCATAGCGAATACGGAAATCAATTAGTGTATAATTTTAATCCGAGTTATTCATTTGAAAATCTACCATTAAAAGTGTTAGCTTCGTATAGTACGGCTTTCATCACGCCAAGTTTATACCAATTATACGGTCCTTATGGAAATTTAGACTTAACACCGGAAGAAAATGCTACGGCAGAATTGGGCTTTGAATCGCAATTGTTAGATAAAAAATTAACGATAAATGCTGTTGGTTTTTATAGAGAAGAAGAAAATACGTTTGGATTTTTTACAGATCCAATAACCTTTGCTTCAAATTACATCAACATTGACGGAACTTACAACGCTAAAGGAGTAGAAACAAGCGTTCGTTATACTTTATCAGAACGTTTCAATATTGGTGGAAATTATACTTTCACAGAAGTAGAACAACAATTAAACCGTTTGATTCCAAAACACAAAGGAAATGTTGATTTGAATTACAAATTTAAAAGAGGAACATTCGGAATCAATTATCAATATGTAGATCATAGAAGTGATGCGTATTACGATTCAAATATTTGGGCAACACAAGCGGTTAATTTGGCTGCTTATCAGTTGGTTAATTCTAATATTTCGTATGAATTATTGCCAAATCGTTTGCATATTTTTGGAACTGTAACTAATATACTTAATGAAGATTTCCAAGAATTAATTGGATACAACACTAGAGGAAGAAATTATAAATTAGGTTTGAATTTCATGTTTTAACTAAAGTTTAATTATTTGATTTTAAAAGGTTTTGATATTTATTTATCAAAACCTTTTTTCTTTTTGTAACAAAATTAAATTACATTCGTCTTCATTATAAACCAACCAATTAATATGAACCAAAACGAGTTTGTACAAATAATCACTCCTTTTAAGGATAAGTTATTTCGTTTAGCGAAGCGAATGCTCATTAGTACTGAAGAGGCAGAAGATGCTACTCAGGAAGTGTTGGTAAGGTTGTGGAATAAGAATAGCGCTTTAGAACAATACAATAGTGTAGAAGCTTTAGCGATGACGATGACTAAGAATTATTGTTTGGATCAACTCAAAAGTAAAAGAGCAACAAATTTGCAAATTGTTCATAACAATTATCAAGATAAGCAAGCT
This sequence comes from Flavobacterium proteolyticum, assembly GCF_015223105.1. Taxonomy (GTDB): domain Bacteria; phylum Bacteroidota; class Bacteroidia; order Flavobacteriales; family Flavobacteriaceae; genus Flavobacterium; species Flavobacterium proteolyticum. Next base: position 54,276 of record NZ_JADFTZ010000007.1, on the reverse strand, counting down.
AGTGTTGAAACACAAATAGAACATCAAAATACGTTGCAATGGGCAGAAAAGTTAATAAACGATTTACCCGAACAACAACGATTGATATTACAACTAAGAGAAATTGAAGAATATGAATTTTCGGAAATTGCTCAAGTATTAGAAATGAATGAAACAGCGGTTCGAGTAGCTTTATCAAGAGCACGAAAAACCTTAAGAGAACAAATAGAAAAAGCACATAATTATGGAACTCAAGTTAGTTGAACAATTATTGGAAAAATACTTTCAAGGAGCAACTACAATAGCAGAAGAAAAACAATTAAAGGCCTATTTTTCTTCCAACGATGTGGCGCCACATTTGGTAAAATATCAATCGCTATTTGGTTACTTTGAAACACAAAAAGGAATGCAATTCGAGCAAAAACTTCCATTACAACCTAGAAAACAAAATACTGTAAAATGGATAGGTATCGCAGCAAGTTTTGTTGTACTTTTTGGATTGGCAACCTTTTATTTTTATCCTTCCGAACCTAAACATGAAGATTTAGGAACGTACGATAATCCAGAAGAAGCCTTTGCCGCTACACAAAAAGCTTTGTTGATGGTTTCAGAACAAGTTAACATTGGCATGGAAAGTGTAGTATATTTAGAAGAATACGAAAAAACAAAAAAAACAATTTTTAAATAATAAGAAAAATGAAAAATTTAGTAGTAGTTATAGCATTTTTAATGGCATCAACGGTTTCTTTTGCACAAGGCGCTTTTGATAAATTTGAAGATAAAGAAGGTGTAGCATCTGTTATTGTGAATAAGAAGATGTTTGAAATGATGAGTAAAGTGAAAGTGGATGCAAAAGATAAAGAAATGCAACAATACATGAACTTACTTAAAAAATTAGACAACTTAAAAGTGTTTACAACGAGTAATGCAAAATTAGGTGCCGATATGAAAGCGACTGTAAATAGTTACTTAAAATCAAATCCTTTAGAAGAATTGATGCGTGTGAATGGCGATGGTAAAAATGTAAAAATTTATGTAAAATCAGGTGCTAATGAAAACATTGTAAAAGAACTTTTAATGTTTATTGAAGGAGCTAATATGAAAGATGCTAGTACAATTGTTTTATCATTAACTGGAAACTTTAGCTTAGATGAAATTTCTATGTTAACCGAAAAAATGAATTTACCTGGTGGTGATGATTTGAAAAAAGCTTCAAAAAAATAAACCATGAAAAAGTTTCTATTACTTGTTTCAAGTGTGATTTTACTCTGTAGCTGTGAGGATAAGCCTTCACTTCAAAAGTATTTTGTAAAAAACACAGAATCGCCAAGGTTTATTGCATTAGATTTAGCTTCCAATATCATTAAAACCGATAAAGTTGCATTGTCTGAAACAGAAAAAGCTGCATTAGAATCGTTCGAAAAAATGAATATTTTAGCTTTCAGAGCTGATTCTACAAATACTGCTGAATATGATAAAGAAATCAAAGAAGTAAAAACCATTTTGAAAGACGAAAGTTATCAGCAATTAATGAAAGCAGGCTCTGGTAACGATGGTGCCGCTATTTATTTCGTTGGAAATGATGACGAACACATTGAAGAGTTTGTTGTTTTAGCTGGAAAGAAAGAAAATGGTTTTGCAGTAGTTCGTGTTTTAGGAAACGATATGAATCCGACACATATCATGAATATGTTGAGTTTACTCCAAAAATCACAAGTAGATATGGAGCAATTGAAACCCTTACAACAATTGATGAAATAAAAAAATCCCGCAACTGCGGGATTTTTTAGTTTTTGAAGTATTTCAAAGGAACGATTAACATTCCGAAACATTCTCCATGTTCTTTTCCGATGTGTTTGTGATGCATTTTATGAGCGCGTCTAACAGCTTTAGCATAACGATTATTCGCATTTCTAAATAACTTAAATCGTTGGTGAATAAAAATGTCATGTACTAAGAAATAAGCCAATCCATAAGCGAAAATTCCTAATCCAATTGCTAATCCTATTTCTAAGATATTGTGTTGCCACAATAAAAAACAGCCAATACTTACAACAGCATAAAAAATAAAGAAAGCATCATTACGTTCAAACCATGAATCATGATCTTTCTTGTGATGATCGGCGTGTAAACTCCATAAGAATCCGTGCATAATATATTTATGACTAAACCAAGCCATAAATTCCATGAAGAAAAATGTTGTAAAAAAAACTAAAACGTGTAACCACATAATAATAGTATTAAATTATATTTAATCTGTATTTGACATAGCATCTTGCTAATAATTCTACTTTTTGATAATCAGAAACTCGTATACGCGTATTTTTGATTTCTAAAGAAGGTGTTTTTTGAAGTTTTTTCAATAATTTTTTATAATATCTATACGCCGTATAAACTCCAAATTTAGCTTCTAAAGGTAAGTTTTTAATCCCTTCATAAGCAGCTTCAAAATCACTTTCGATATCAGCAATGATTTCTTGTTTCGATTTTTCATCTAAATGATTCAAATCGGTATTAGGGAAATAAGTTCTACTTAATTCTTCAAAATCAGCTTTTAAATCGCGTAGGAAATTCACTTTTTGAAAAGCCGAACCTAAGCGCATAGCTGAATCTTTTAATTCATTATACTTTTCATCATTTCCGTTTACGAAAACTTTCAAGCACATTAATCCCACAACATCAGCAGAACCATAAATATATTCTTGATATTCTTCTGTTGTTTTGTATTCACTTTTGCTTAAATCAAGTTTCATACTTTTCATAAAAGCATCAATCATTTCTCGTGGAATATTATATTTATTCACAGTATGTTGAAATGAATTTAAAATAGGGTTTAAACTTATCTTTTGCGAAAGTGCTAAACTTAATTCCTTTTCAAATTGAGAAAACAAAGCTTCTTTATCGTAATCGTGAAAAGTATCTACAATTTCGTCTGCAAAACGAACAAATCCGTAAATATTATAAATATCTTGACGGATACTAGGCGCTAACATTTTTACAGCAGATGAAAATGATGTGCTGTACGCTTTCGTAACTTTTACGCTACAATCAAATGAAACGTTATCAAAAATGGACTTCATACTATTGATACTTTTTTATTAAATCGGCAACTAATTTTCCTGAAATTAAGGATGGCGGAACTCCCGGTCCTGGTACGGTTAACTGTCCAGTAAAATACAAATTTTGTACTTTTTTACTTTTCAATTTAGGTCTTAAAAAAGCAGTTTGCAATAAGGTATTGGCCATACCATACGCATTCCCTTTGTACGAATTATATTCTTTAACAAAATCATTTACACAAAACGATTCTTTAAAGATAATATTATTTTTTACATTTTGATTAGTTAGGTGTTCTAATCGTGTTATTATTTTTTCAAAATATAATTCTCTTAATTCTTGAGTGTCTTCTAATCCTGGCGCTAAAGGAATTAAAAAGATTCCAGCTTCTTTTCCTTCTGGAGCTGAGTTTTCATCAGTTTTTGATGGAAAACTTGCGTAAAATAAAGGTTCTTCTGGCCATTTTGGATTATCGTAAATGGCTTCTGCATGAATATCGAAATCAACATCGAAAAATAAAGAATGATGCTCTATGTTTTCAATTTTTTTATCAAACCCAACATAAAATAGGAGTGAAGAAGGAGCAAACGTTTTGTTTTCCCAATATTTTTCCGAGTATTGACGGTATTTTTCATCTAATAAAGTTTCCGAATGATGATAATCAGCACCACTTAAAATTACATCAGCTGTGATGATTTTATTGTTTACTAATAATCCGGTTGCTTTACCATTGGTCACATCAATCTTTTCTACATTAGCATTGGTTTCGATTTTTACACCTAATTCTTTTGCTAAAGTTTCCATAGCTAAAATTACCGAATACATTCCGTTCTTTGGATGCCAAGTTCCTAAACCAAAATCGGCAAAGTTCATGAAATTATAAAAGGATGGAGTATCGCTTGGTTTTGCTCCCAAAAATAAAACGGGAAACTCTAAAATTTGAACTAATTTCATGTTTTTGAATCGTTTTCGAACATCTTTTTTAATGTTACTGAAAAATTGATTCACTTTTTTTGCTGTTTCTAAAGTAATCAATTCCAAAGGCGATTCTCCTGGGCGATATACTAAATCTTTAATGGCAATATCATAATTGCTTTTAGCTTCTGCCATAAATTGCTCTAATTGCTTACCACTCCCTTTCTCAATGGATTCGAAAGTTTTTACAATTTCTGGTAAGTTATCGGCAATGGTAACAAAATCTAAATGTCCAAAATAGACTTGATAAGCGGGAGAGAGTTTAATTAATTCGTAATAATCAGAAGGTTTTTTACCAAAATCGGCAAAGAAGCGTTCGAATACATCAGGCATCCAATACCATGTTGGCCCAATATCGAAAGTAAAGCCTTCCTTTTTAAGTTGACGCGCTCTTCCTCCTATGGTGCTGTTTTTTTCGTAGATAATTACATCGTTACCTTGTTTTGCTAAATAGCAAGCTGCAGCTAACGAAGAAAATCCTGAACCGATTATGGCGATATTTTTACTCACTTGTTTTTATTTTGTTTAACAAAAATAGTAAAAAAGTTAAACAAAACAAATATTTTTACAAAGTATTTGAAAGTTCTTCTATGCTATTAAATACATGTACGTTATTTTTGATGACTTTGGATGATATCGATTGCGTCATTCTGCCTAATAATAACAATTCATGATTGGTGTTTTCAATAAGTTTAGCTTGAATATCAATCATATAATTGTCAATTTCTTCCTGATTTGGTTCAACAGTTAAATAGCTTACAAAAGAAATTTTTTCGTAAGAGTTTTTTAAATCCAATAAACTTTCAGTAGGTATACTTTCTCCTAAATAGATAGTTTGATATCCTTTCAATAAGATTTCATAATTTAAATACATTAATCCAAGTTCGTGAACTTCATTTAGAGGAAGAAAAAGTACAAAGACTTTATCAGTTCTTGTAGGTTCTTGTATTTGTACTTTTTCTGTATTTATTAAAAGTTTTTGTTTAATTAAATAACTAATGAAATGTTCGTGTGCTGGAGAAATGGTTTCGGTTTGCCATAGAAATCCAATTTCTTGCATCAGAGGTATAAAAACAGTGTAAAATACTTCGCGAAATGATTTCTCACTCAATAGTTGATTGTAAGTATTGAAAAACAAAGATTGATCAAAATTCATCATAGCCATTTTAAAAGTACTAATGGCGTGATTTTTTGCGCTTTTTTCGGAAATAATATCGTTGGCTAACTTGTTAATTTGCTCTTGATTAAGCGTGCCTATTTTTGAAATTTTATAACCGTAATTATGAAGTAGTACGATATTTAAAAGCTTTTGTAAATTCTTGATATCATATGAACGAATGTTAGTATCAGAACGCATAGGTTCTAATACATTATAGCGTTTTTCCCAGATACGGATCGTGTGAGCTTTTATTCCTGAAAGATTTTCTAAATCTTTGATACTGAAAACATTTTTAACGTTGTTCATCTCTCATTTCATTTTGTTTAACAAAAGTAATAAAAAAAGTGAACAAAAAAAGTATTTTGGTTAAAATGTTTAACGATATTCTGAATTTGGTTAAACAAATAAGATATAGGGGATAGAATTGAGAGAAAATTGAAACAAAAGTGACCAAGGAGGGAGTTCTTGTTTTTTTAAACTGTTTTTAATTCATAATAATTCATTATATTTGAAAAATAAAGGGTTATGAGATTAAATTTTAATTAGTTTTAACTGATTTTAATAATAAAATAATCCCCCTTTTGCTCCCCTAGTGTAATTGATTATAATGAATTTTAATATGAACTATTTGTTTGAACTTAGAAAGGATAAGGTAAATAAGAATGGACTCATTCCAGTCAGAATAGTCATAACTTCTAATAAAATTAAAATTCGGAAAAATCTACCTAATGTGAAAACTTTATTGGAGGATTGGGACTCAAAAAACGGATATATTAAAAACCATAAGAAACACCAATATTATGAAGAGTATCTAGATTCAAACAAGGAGATTCAAAATACTAAGGATAAGGTAGAGAAGATTTTTAACTTTTTTAAATTCAATAATATAGAGTTTTCTGAAAAAATATTCCTAGAGAAATTTGGTAAAGATGAAGTCTCTGTTGGAATTGATTTTTTTGAAGCATTTGACGACTTTGTAAAAGCTTCCAAACACACCAAAACAGAAGGAACTATTAAGCGATATATTACTTTGAGAAATTTTTTAATTCATTTTACTCAAGTAACTAAATATCCTATCCGTTTTGATACAATCAATTTAAATTTTGAGGAAGAATTTATGGATTATGCCTTTGAGGAAAGAAAAACTCTAAATAATTATTATGGAAAATTAATAAGCATTATAAAGACTTTCATGAACTGGGCATTTAATCGAGGCTTACATAACAATCTGGAGTTTAAAAAAATCAAGCATGTAGAAAATGAGATTGAGGTTATTTATCTTGAAAAGGATGAGTTGTTAAGTTTGTTTGAATACCCTTTTGAGAATAACAAGCTCTCCAGGGCTAGAGATTTTTTCTGTTTTGGATGCTTTACAGGATTAAGATACTCCGACATTTATAACCTTCATAATGCTAATATTAGCGAGAGTTTTATCGAATTAAACATAATTAAAACAAAGACCATTAGTCATAGAGTTGAATTGAATAAATATTCTAAAGCTATATTAGATAAGTATAGAGGAACAATACATCAGCCTGTTCCAAAGTTTTCATCTCAGAAATTAAATGATTACATAAAAGAATGCTGCAAGATTGTTGGGATTGATAAAAATACGACTATAACAAGATATATAGGTTCAAAGCGAATAGAAGAAACATATAAAAAATATGAACTTATAACTTGTCATGTATCGAGAAAGACTTTTGTTACAAATTCATTATTAATGGGGATGAATGAAAGAGTTTTGAGAGATTTTACTAATCACTCTTCAGAAAGATCGTTTAAGAAGTATGTAAAATTAACAAATGCTTTAAAACAACAGGAAATGAAGAGAACTTGGGATGAAAACTTTTAAATATTTTTAGATATGAATGCACTATTTTTTATTAGACAAAACTTTAAAGAAATTTTTTTTAAGGACAAAAAGGTTGAAGAAGTTAAATACAAAAGAATACTTCCTTATTTTTCAGTTATTTCACATAATATCAATAAATTAGAATTGACATATTCAATTCTTAATGATATTAAATATGACATAATTAAATATATAAATTATGATGAATTAGATTATTTAATTGAAAGTATACGTAATGATAATAAGAAGGAAATTATTAAAAAATTAATACTTCAAGAAAATTACAGATGGTATTACCAAATACAAGATAAAGTTGAATCGGATATTGAAAAGGCAAGATTATTAAATAACACCTCTGAATACATTGCGTTAATAATTGGAATGAAAGTGGAGCTTAAAAAAATTAAAGATTCTATATTTTTCAGTGATATATATTCAAGATTAGATTATATTTTAAATAAGGAGCTTATAACTCCATTTACATTAAATTATTTTGAAGTGGAACAAAAATCTAATGTTCCAGTTCGTCAAGCTTTATCTTTATTCTTTAAACATGAAAAGAATGAGGCAATTATACAATTTAAAAGGTTACTAAATATTGATAGAGAATCAAGGCTTGATTCATCTTTTCAAGCTGAATATTTTGAAATGACTAGAATGTTTTTTGAAAAGTTAAATTTAGACTTTATTCCTATAATTGATTTTAGCAATTATGATAATCCAGTTTGTTTGTCAAATGAAAATGGGAATTTCATAACTAAAGAAGAGATACAATTAATAATTGATAAAGAAGATTACTTTAATAAAAGAGGTTTTAAAGTTGATATCAAAGATTTAATTAGAAAAGATAAGATTGTCAATAAAGAAAAGTTTATTGGAAGTTATTTGTTGTTTTTTCAAAATATTTCAAAAAAAGTTACTGAAAAGCACATTGATATTTTGTTTTCTTGTTTTACACAATCAAATCCAAAATACGATGAATTTGAAATTTTTGATTCAAGAGAAACTTTAAAAAATCTATTAAATAAAAATAATAATGTGCGTGAGTTTTTAAGTTTAAACAATGAGTTACTTGATAAAGGAATAATAGATGTTTCTAGAGCTAAACTTATAAAATTACTTTCAATGTATTTTATTGAAGTGAAAGGTATGGGATATGATAATATAAAACATATGATTACAGGAGCAGAAAGAGATAAAACAAAAAAAATGCTCCCTCATTATTTAAAGAAGTATTTTTATGAATAACTTGATAATCAGTTTTTTAAAAAGTAGAGTAATGCGGTGTAAAGTTTATTTTCCAACTTAAATTTAGTTTTGCCAATGTTAACCAAATAAAATAAGTTAAAATGGCATTACAGAAAAAACAAACCGAAAATGATTCTAAAATTATTATTCCAGAATCAGATGACAGATTAAATCAAAGACAAGTTGCAGAACTTTTTGGTAGAACTGAACAAACAATAATTGCTTGGAAAAAGCAAGGTAAAATTCCATATTTCCAATTAGGGAGATTTCCTATATTTAGTAAATCTCAATTGACAAACCTTGCTTTAAAAAACCCTCATTTAATCAATGACTAAAGATCTAATTAGAACATTTGTTCTACTTAGGTCTTTTTTTGTTGCATCCATCCTATAAATGTAAATGTAGTGAAATTAATTAAAAACAATTTAAATTATGAGTATAAAACCTTCATATTATTCTTATTTGACATCAGCCGTTAGATATGATAAAAGATTAAAACCTAGCGCAAAGTTGCTTTATAGTGAAATTACAGCATTGTCCTCCCAATACGGATTCTGTTGGGCAACAAATAGATATTTTGCAGATTTATTTGAAGTAAGAACTGAAACAGTCAGTTTATGGATTAATTCATTAGTAAAACTTGGATACATTGAATCAAAAATTATCTATAAAGAAGGTACTAAACAAATTCTAAATAGGTATTTAGAGATTAAAGGAAGCGGTATTGTTAAAGACATAAATATATCTATTGATGTTTTTCTAAAAGATAATAAGAAAATTATTAATAGTAAATCTAATATTTTCTTTAAAGAAAAAAGTAATAATTCACGTGAAAAATTTATAGAATGAGAACAAAACTTGCATCTATGGAAATAGTACTCAATCATTTTTTGTTGAGTTTAAAAGAAAGAAAAAAAGTTGCGGACAAAAAAGAAAGAAAAATTATGAGTACTGACGAAATGAAAAGACTTTACATTAAAGTAGCTAAAGAATATTATAGCAGAGAAAATCGTGATTTTATAATTGATGAAAACAATCAAAATTATCTGAATTTGTTATGTAAATATTTTTCTGGAGATATTGAATTTGAAACTATACATCGTGGTGAACTGAGAAAAGGATTGTTAGTAATTGGTAATCCTGGTACAGGAAAATCATCCAGTTTTAAAATCATTCAAATGATATCAAAAAATTATAGATTACAAAGCCTTTGGTTCCCTATTGTAGAAACAAAAAAAGTGGTTGAAAAATTTAATGTTGAGAAAAATAAGGATTCAATAATTGAAAATTACTCAATTGGTACTTTTTGTTTTGATGATTTAGGAAGTGAAAACGAAGCAAATAATATTCATGTTTGGGGTTCTAAAGAGGATATTTTTATTAGAATTCTTGAGAACCGTTATGATGAGTTTATTGCAAAAAACACAAAAACCTTTATTACTACAAATTTATCATTAATACAAATTGAGAAACGATATGGATCAAGAGTTAGAGATAGATTTGTTTCTATGTTTAATCTTATAGAGCTTAATGGTACAAGTAGAAGATTTTAATAACTTTTTCAATTCTAATTTTAACTTAAGGGAATAAAGAGAATATATATGAAACAACATATAATAAAATTTCGTGTATCAAAATTAGAGGAAGCTATCATAAAAAAGAAAGCAAAAGATTCTGGAATAGCTGTTTCAGAATTATTGAGAAGACTTGCTTTAGGATATAAATTGACATCTAAATTGAGTCCTGAAGAAATTGAAGTATACAAAACATTAACTACTTTTTCTTCAAATTTTACAAGAATTAGCAACCTATTTAAGTTAGGAGATGTGGATGGATTCAAAAAAGAATCATTAGAAACTTCAAGAATTATTAGAGAACATTTAATGAAGTTAAAATAGATATATGATAGGTATGGCTAAAGCATGTTCTGGTGGTGGTTCTTTATTGAATTACATCATGAATGATAGGAAAGGTTATGAGTTGTTTAGAAACAATCTCTGTGGCTTAAATCCAAAAGAAATAATTGAAGAAATGAATATAATTCAGGATTTAAGCCACAGAGCAAAAAATAAGACGCTAAGTTTAGTCTTATCACCTTCATTTGATGATGGTCACAAGTTGTCCAATTCTGAACTTAAGGAGATGACAGTTGAATTTATGAAAGATCTTGGTATTGATACTGAAAATCATCAGTTCCTTGCATTTGTCCATACCGAAAAACTTCACAAACATATTCATATCTATTGCGGGCGTTTGAATATGGATTCTGGAAAATTGGTAAGTGACCATTTTATTGGTAAGAAGGCACAATGGGCAGCTCATCGTATTGCTTCGCGACGAAATCTAATTTCAGCGAAACAAATCATGATTAATAAAATTAAAGCCAATCAAAGTGAAGGTTTTACTATTCCAAAATCTACAAAAGACGAAATCTACAATAAGCATTTAAAAGCGTTGGAAAGACAGTATAATTCTTTGGAAGAATATTTTCTAGTGATGAGAACAATGGGAGTTGAAGTTCAACCTTCTATAAATAAACAAGGATTAATTCAAGGTTATCGATTTGTAAATGTGGCCACAAAAGAGAGTTTCAAAGCTTCAGAGGTAAATAGAAAAATCAACATAAAAGACATAGTTGGAAATCCTAAAATAGAAACTAATAAAAAGCCAAAAATAAAGTTTAGACATGGCAGGTAAAAAACAACCTGGTTTGATTGATATGGTCTCAATCTTACTAGAGGAAATGGAGAAAAATAGAGAATCAACTAAAGATTTATTTGATGTTGCAGATATATTAAATTCAAAAATGGATAGTTTGAAAAATCACAATCCTAAATTAAATATTGATTCTCTAAAAGTTGAATTAGATAAATTTCAAAATCAATCTAATCTGAACAAAAACGAAATGATTAAATTAGTTTATAATCATATAGAATCGCTAAAAAGGCACCAATTAGAAATATCACAAATAAAACCACCAGAAACATTAAGTTGGTATTTAGATTTAAAAGTATGGATGATAATATTTTTAAGCTTTTATTCAATTTACATAAGTTATCTATTATATCAGTCAAATACAAATTTATCTACCTTAATTGAACAGAGAACTACATTAAATAACAAATGATTATGGCTGATTTATTTAAGTTAAGAAGAGAATTAGAAGCTATTAATAAATTATCAAATCAAAGTCTAGATGACATCAATTTTGAAATTGAAAATAGTCAAACTGAATTACGTTTTTATTCAAAATATGTCAGAGTTCAATTTTTATACATATCATCTATACTTTACACAACACTATTATTAACCATTCTTTATATTTTGATGAGTTGGCATAATAGCCAAGTAAATCAATTAAATGCAACATCTGTTAAGTTTCAAAAAATCAGTTATGATAAAGGTTATAATGACTGTACTAATAAATACAAACAATTTTTTCTTGACAATCCAGCGGCTATGCATGATTTCGAAATTTGGGTAAATAATTTAGAATAATTTTATTTTTAGTATGAAAATATTTGTTAAATTTAGCGTTGTATTTTAAATGTATGATTATGGAAAATTTTAGATTTTATTGGGATGAGTATGTGGCCAATAGAGAAAAGCATGAAGATTATTATAATATTATGGAGAATTACTCTGATACTCCAATTCTAAATGAAATATTGCGATATATGAATGAGAAATTCCCCAATTGGAATACAAATTCAGGAATCGGATTTTATGCAGCTGAATTTGTTTCTGATATTATAGATGAATTTGAGTCTTATGTGAATTATGAAGAATCTGAAGAAGAGGATAATGATGATTGTGAAGCAAATGAAGAAGAGTTTACAAAAAAGGAATTAGAATTCTTACATCATACTATTTCTTCCGATTATGGTACTATAATGGAAAATTTTGAACATAGATTTAATATGTATTCAATTGGCGAATTTGAAGCATATTTAGAGAGTCTAATTGAGAATGAAGTTGATGAGGAGAAAATAGAAGAACTTGAAGACATTTCTCAAGAAGCTTACGGTAAAATGTATGATGAGTTCAAAATTAAATTAAAAGAAAAGATTGTTTACGACTTCAAAAGTGATATAGTATTTGATTAGAGTTGAAAATCGAATAATTCCTTTAACGGTCTAACTTATCGAGATGTGCCTTTGTGTCCACAAATTTCTCCGAATTTGCAGACAAAAAGGCAATCTCGTTTTTGCTCCCGAAGGTCGCAAAAAGGGTTTTAGATTATTTTACGAAGTTCAAATGTTATTATTTGATATGTTTAAAATCAAAATTGAAGGAATTTTATTGAAATTTAAATAAATATTACTATTATTGTATTATCCCTAAAAATACAATTAATTGTATTAACTTATAAATTTTTAGATTTTGAATATTTTTATTGCAGACGATCATCAGATGACTATTGACGGTTATAAGATGATACTTTCTTTTTCAAATGTATTAGGGGAAAATATTAACTACATTGAAGCAAATTCATGCAAGGATGCCTATTTAAAAATTAATAAAGCTCTAGAATTAAACACAAACATTAATTTAGCTATTATTGATTATTCGATGCCAATTTATCATGAAAAAGATATTTTAAATGGTGGCGATGTATGTAAATATTTAAAAAAGGCTTTTCCAAATTGTAAGACTATAATTTTAACCTCTATTTTAGAGAATGTTGTTTTGTTTGATATAGTTCAAAATGTTTCTCCTGATGGAATTGCAACTAAAACAGATGTAAACGGAAAAGTTTTTTTGAACATTACAGAAACAGTTTTATTAGGCAATAAATTCAGAAGTAATTTTGTCGTTAAACAACTAGAAGAAATATGGGAAAATGAAGTTTTTATTAATGAGAAAAATAGACTAATACTTCATTTTTTATCCATTGGTTATAAAATTAGTGAAATTGCAGATGAACTGTCAGTTTCTGAAATAACTATTAAAAAAAGAATCTCCAAAATAAAGCAATCCTTTAATCTTAAAGAGGATGAAAACATTCTTAAAGAAGCCAAATCTCGTGGTTATATTTAAATTTTAACAATAATTATACCTCAGGTATACATTTGGTTAAATGTTAAAATTTGCTTTGCAGTTAGTTTGAATTGTTAGAATTTCGCTTAGTTTTTTAAAGAAAATCAACATTCAAATTTTTATTATTTATGAAATCATTTTTGTTTTTATTAATACTTTTTCCTCTTTTTTCATGGGGTCAAACAGTAACATTTACTTATGATGTTGCTGGAAATCAAATTACAAGAGTTTATAATTCAACTGGAAATAAACAAAGTTCAGAGCCAATTAAAGAGTTTCAAGATTTAACAGAAAAAGATTTGAAAAAATTTTTCCCAAATGATATTATATCATATTACCCAAATCCAGTAAGAGATGAATTGTTTATTCATTGGGATTTGATTGATGATAATAATGTTAATTTAGTTGAAATATATGGAGTTTCTGGGCAATGTTTAAAAAAGGTCACTTCTTTTAATGAAAATTCCATAATACTTTCTTTTATAGATTTCCCAATAGGAACTTATCTTGTTCAAATAAATTATGTAAATGGTGATCAAAAATCAATTAAAATAATTAAAAATTAGTCATATGAGATCTAGATTACTTATAATATTCAGTTTATTTATAAATTTTGTAGTAGCTCAGAATTATCACGATACACAAGGAAAATTGCAAATAAATAATGGAGGTCAGGCAAGTTTTAATATTCCCATTGCAATGCCACCAAGTATAAAAAGTGTAGGTCCAACTATAAATTTGACTTACTCAAGCAGTGGAGTTTCTGGGTTAGCAGGTCAAGGTTGGGGTATTTATTCAATTTCTTCAATTTCAAGAGTAGCTAGTAGATTTGATATAGAAGGTTATAGAGATGGGGTTGATTTTGATCAAAATGATAAATTATCATTGGATGGACAGTATTTAATGTTAAAGTCGGGTACGTATTGGCAATCTGGTTCCATTTATGAAACAGAAGTACAGAGTAATGCCAAAATTGAATTAATTGGTAGTGGTTCTAGTATGTATTTTATTGTAACAGCTCCTGATGGTTCTAGATGTTGGTATGGAAATTATGGTGGGCAACAGGCTACTGATTTAACAACATATTATATTACAAGATTTGAAGATATAGATGGTAATTTTATCACGTATCATTACAATAGTTCTTTTAATTCAATTGCAATTAGTGAAATTCGTTTTAGCGCTAACATTATATCAAATCCAAATCCTCTAAATAAAATTGTATTTACATATAATACAGCTTTAAGACAAGAGTCTCTATACATTAAAGAATTAGAAGTAAAAACAAGTAAGATTTTAGAAAAAGTTGAGGTTTTTACAAATGATATTTTATTCAAGAGATATGAAATTTCTCATTCTCAAGATTCTAATGGTTATCAGAGGGTTACGCAAGTTCAAGAGTTTAATTCTAATAATGAACCTTCAAATCCAATATTGTTTGAATATAATCAAACAAATTATAGTGCAATCGAAAACAATGGTTATTATGGGGGTGAGTTTTCATCAGATTTTAAACACATTGTTTCTGGAGATTTTGATGGAGATGGTAGGTTAGATTTTACAAATAAAGACAAAATCTATTTGAATTTATTTTCTAATAATTTTACTATTTTTGATAATGTTATCAATCTTCCCATTTCACTTTTTAAAGGTAGAACATTCGCTATTACAACTTTAGAAAATAATAAGTTAAAGCAAGGTAATCAAATACTTAAAGTTGAAGAAAATTTAAGCTCAATTAGTTTAAAAACTTATAGTCTAAATGGACTTAGTTTAGAACTAATAAATACAAAAAATATTGAAATAAATAATCAAATTTCAGAATGCTTTGATTATTGTTATCCTGAAATGGAAGATGCAAATGGTAATATTATTCCAAATCCAAATTCCAGATGTAATAATTTAACTCAAATAAAAAAAGCACATACAAAATATCTTGAGGGCGATTTTAATGGGGATTCGATTTCTGATTTTCTAATTATAAATTTTAATGAAAGATTACTCTTTAATGTAATTGATCCAAGTAGTGGTGATCTTTACAGTGATTATGAATTAGATATTCCAGTTAATGAAAGTAATCCTTTGTGCAAACCATTAACTGAAATTATTAATGTTAATGAAGTTAGATTTGTTGATTTGAATACAAATAATCCCGCATTATCTAATACGATAGGAAATTATACAATTCAATCTCCACATTTAGATTTTTTAATAACTTCAAAATTTTATGTAGCTGATTTTAATGCAGATGGTAGATCGGATTTAATAGCAATCAAAACTGACGGTACTTATAAAGTGTTTTCTTTTAAAGTTGATTCTATTCTTCAAAACATTGAATTAGAAGTTATTGGTGCTGGTAGGGTATCGGATTATACAATTAGAAAACAAATTTTATTTGGTGATTATAATGGAGATGGTAAAACCGACATAATGTTACCTAATTCAGATGATAAAGGATGTAAAGATTGTGATTTATGGCATATTTATTTGAGTAACCCTAAGTTAAATAATGGTGAACTTTTTGAAAAAACATCAAAAAATATAGTTGAATATTGGACAAATTCAGAGACCTATTATGAGACTCAATTTTATTTTAATCAATATTATGCAATTGATGTAAATAAAGATGGGAAAACAGATTTGGTTAGAATCTGGATGAGTAAATATCAACCTGAACCATTTTGGGATGACAAAGATTGGGATACTAAGTGGCGCTATGAAGCTTATATTAATAACTTAGGTTTTAATGGTCAATTTAATCAGCAATTTGTATCAAGTGATCATCATAATCAAGATCCTGGATTACCTCTTCCAATTGTAGCAAATTTGGATTATGTTGGAAATGGAAGACATGATAAGTTTAATTCAGATATAGTTGTTTTAAGATGGTATGGACAATTACAGTATTTAGATATAGAGAAAGATTATACCCAAGATAATCTTTTGAAAAAAGTAACACAATCAAATAATGCAATTGTTGATGAAATTTTTTACAGTAAATTAACACTCCCTTCAGGTGGATTAGGAAATTCAAGTAATTTTTATTCTTCTAGTAACCAATATAATTATCCTTTAGTTGAGTTTAAACAAATGACAAGTTATAATGCGGTTAGTAAATTAATAAATACTAGCGGTGGATTAACTAAACACCAATTGTTTAAATACAATGGTTTAACTTTTGATGTTATAGGTATAGGACTTGTTGGTTTTAAAAAAGTGGCAAGAACTAATTGGTTCTTAAACGAAAGTGATGACAGAATTTGGGTTGAATCTGTAATTGATCCTACCAAGAGAGGAGCATTAGTTTCAGCTTCAACATTTAAGCCATCAAATACAACGAGCTTTTTATTTTTAAATTCAACACCTCCTGCAACTTCATTAATTAATCAGCAGGTTTTTAATTTTCAACAATTAAATGCAGTTGGGACTTATCCTTACGTATTATTAAAAACATACGAGAAAAACACTGATTTTATTTCAGGTACAATTAAAGATGTTATATATGAGTATAGCACAGATGGTTATTATCTTGAAAATAAGACTTTGACTAGAAGTCTTTCAACTGCTAGCCTTACAAATATTCAAGGAACTAATTTAATAGAAACACTTTATGATAATAATACATCTGGGGTAGGAGCTAATTATTATATCGGAAGGCCAAAGGAGTATATTTCAACAAATAAATTATTTATAAACACTATTTCTAATAATAGTTCAGATAACTCAAATACTCAAGTTTCTTCTGAAAAGTTATTTTATAATAACAATAATTTAATTAAAACCGAAAAAACATTTAATGGTTCAGCTGAAAAATTGGTTGAAGAATTTGAATATTTTCCTAATGGTTTAATGAGTAAAAAAACGATGAGTGCTCAAGGAACCACTTCAGTAAATGCTGTTGTTCCAATAGTTACTGAATTTACTTATGATACAACTAACCGTTTTATTAAAACAACAAAAAATGTAAATGATAATTTAACCGTAACAAATAATAGTTTTGACCCAATTTATGGTTTAGTTACTTCTTCAACAAATGCTTTAGGGCAAACTACTACATATGTATATGATAAATGGGGTAAGAATACTCAAATTACCGATTTCTTAGGGAAGAGCATCGTATATACGTATTCCAAAAATGGAAACATATTCACTACACTTGAAACTGGTGACGATGGTAGTGCAAGTATTGTAGAACAAGATGAATTGGCTAGAGAAATTAGAAAAGGAAGTAAAGATTTAAACGGAAATTGGAATTACATTAAAACAGAATACGATGCTTTAGGTAGAAAATATAGAGTTAGTGAACCATATTCAAGTACATCAAGTCCGTCACAATGGAGTACAATTGAATATGATTTACTTTCTAGACCCATAAAATCAACAGCCCATACAGGGAAAATTGTTAACACCATTTATGATAGCAATTCTACAGGTAGTATTGTAACTGCAAATGAGCCTTTAATGAGCAAAACTAAATATTTAGATGCTAATGGTTTAGTGTATAAAGCTATTGATGAACCTGGAGGTATAATAAATTATAAATATGATGCCAATGGAAATTTATTAGAATCTGAATATGAAGGTATTTTAACTAAAATTGAATACGATGCTTGGGGCAGAAAATCAAGATTGGAAGATACGTCAGCGGGAATATACACTTATTCTTACGATGCTTTTGGAAAAATAAAAACAGAAACTACACCAAAAGGGAGTACTTCTTATACTTATGATAACGGCGGTAGAGTTGCAACTAAGACATTAGCTGGTTTAACAACTTCTGATGCTACTAATATGACGGCAACATATACTTACGATGCTACTAATAAATGGCTGACAAATCTATCCATTACAAATCCAATTGATGGAAATAGTTCATATGACTATACTTATGATTCTGCCACGAAACAAATCAATCAAAGTGTTGAAAAACTGTATGAAGTTGGATCTTCAAGTCCAGTTGCTACTTTTACTAAGTCGTTTACTTTTGATAATTTTGGTAGAGTAAGTTCTGAAACAACAACTGCTTTGAGTTATGGTAAAACAAGTACAAAATCGATTAATTATACATATAAAAATGGTGCCAAATGGCAATTAAAAGATGGCGCTACAGTTATTTGGCAAGCTAATGATGTTAATTCTAGAGGTCAATTAACCACGGCTCAATTTGGGAATGGTATAAACATAAGTAACACATTTGATTCTTATGGATATTTATCTCAACAGAAACATGATAAAGGGACTACTAATTTTATGACATTAAATAATCAATTTGAGCCTATTTTAGGTAATTTAATGAATAGATATAATAGTCTTTTTGATAGTAAAGAATATTTTGAATATGATAGTTTAGATAGATTAACAAAGTGGAATGGTGTTTCAACAATGTTGTTAAATTTACCATTCAACACAACAACCGACGGATTTACTTTTTTAGGAGGAAGTACTAAAGGTAGTGTCTCCAATGTTTCAGGAACAATGAAGGTAATTTTAAAAGCGCCTTCTGAGACTGAATTGCCTATAGCAGCTCAAAGAAATTTGTCATATACTTTTGAATCTGGTGAACAATTAAGAATTAGAGCAGCAATTTCAAATAAATCAGGTTCGTACGGAGTAATAACTCAAGTTACCATACTTGAGATAGACCCAAGCGATCCTAATAACTATGCTGAATATGAAGTTGGCTCTTTTGAAAATGGTAATTTAGATTTTACTTACACAGTAAGCAATTTAGTGCCTAATCCTATTTTAAAATTTCGTTTTAGTATTAATCCTGCTAGTCCCGAATCTTCAAATGGTGGAGGTATTGTTATTCCTAACGCTACCTTCTATGTAGATAATTTAAGAATTGACAAAATTCCAAGTTTAAATCAAGTATATGATAATAAAGGTCGTATTACACAAAATGTTTTAGGAGAATACAAATATGAAATTCAAAATAAGCCCTATCAAAATAGCAAAGTAAAATTAAGTTCTCAGGGGCAAAGTTACTATGCAACAAGTACTGTAGGTAATCAAGAAATTGATTACAATATGTTTAGTTCTCCATATCGTATTGCTATTCCAAATAAGGATATCTTAAACATATCTTATAATATTTCTGAACAAAGAAGTATGATGTATTGGGGAAATACAAATTCAAATAAAACGTTAAGACCCTTTCGTCGTTATTACAGTGCCGACGGAAGTATGGAGGTAACCGCTAATTTTACAAATAACAATTTTACAGTCCCAAGTAGTGTAGAAATTATTACTTTTGTAGGAGGAAACGCTTATAGTTCAGATATTGTAGTTAAGAATACTTATATAGGTACAGCTACAACTCCAACAGGTGGTTTGTTTTATTTGCATCGCGATTATCAAGGAACAATTCTTGCTATTTCAAATGCTACAGGGACACTTATCGAAAAGCGTCAATTTGATCCTTGGGGATTACTGTCAAAAGTTCAAGATGCATCAGGTAATACATTAGCAAAATTAACGTTCTTTGATAGAGGTTATACAGGACACGAGCATTTAGAAAGTGTTGGTTTAATTAACATGAATGGTCGTATATACGATCCTATGTTACACCGCTTTTTACAGCCTGATAGTAAAGTACAAGAGCCTTATAATACTCAAAACTACAATCGTTATGGTTATTGTTTAAATAACCCACTAAAATATTCTGATATTAGTGGTGAGGATTTTGGTGTTTCATTTGCTATTTCAATGGCAGTTGCGCTTGCTGTTTATTTTGGCGATGCTGTAATAAATGACAGGCCTATTACGTTTAGAGGTATAGCTACAACTGTTGTAACCACATCGGTAAGTGCTGGTATAGCATATGGAATAGGAGATATAGTTTCGGGTATAAAAAATTTATATGTAAGAGCCACAGTGCAAGCAATTGCCCATGGCTCAACACAAGGTACTTTAACGGCTATACAAGGAGGTAAGTTTTGGACAGGTTTTGCCTCAGGTAGTTTAAGTAGTGTTATGAGTAGTTTGTGGCAGGGTGGTGAGCACATTGTTGATAATGGCGATTATACTATGAGTCGTAAGATGATTGAAGGCTTAGGCGGTGCAAACCCAGGCACAGCAGGTACTATGTTTTTTGGTACAATTAGTGGAGGAGCTGGAGCCGCCATTAGTGGAGGTAACTTTTGGCAAGGGGCAGTAACAGGAATGATTGTGAGTGGACTGAATCATACGTTGCATGATCCACGTCCAAAAAGAAAAATAGATTATAAAAAGTACTTTTCATCATTATTAAAAACATCGCTGACAAGTGGGGCAATTGATATTGCAGCTTATGCAGTTACTGGTCAATATAGACATTTGTTTGGTCCTGATGCTATTGCAGTTTCGGGAAATGCTAATGCAGGTATTGGAGGAGTAGTTAAACTAGAAAAAGGAGGGCTTTATATGTTAAGAGGTTTAGATAAAGGTCAATTTTATCAATATGACGATATAGGTGTTGGAGGTACTTTAGCTTCTGCATCTGCAAACATTAGTATTACAAAATTATATTATTCAGGGCCTAGTAATTTTAAACATAATGTATTTCTTGGTCAACGATACGAATTGAATTTTGGAATTGATGTAGGAATTGGTGTTGGTGTTACAGGCATCTATGCTCCATTAGGAGGTGGAAAATATGTGATAGGTTTCGGTTTATCTGGAGGAGTAGGGGTAAGTGCAACAGCTGCCGATATAAATTTAAATTATGGTACAACTTCAAGAACAACACCATGGAAAGATTAATTAAGTTTTTTATATTATTTTTAATATTATTATTGACAGGTTGTCTTCACCAAGAAAAAATACAAGGCTTTATTAAAGTAGAGGACGAAATTACGGCTGATACAATTGAATCGGTTACAATAAATAGAGGTATATTAACTTTAAACAAAAAATATACTCTATTTAGTAATTGTTTCTTAATTTACAAAGATAGTTTTCCAAAATGGATAGAAGATTATGGAGAACCTGATATTAAATCAGATGATTATTTTTTTGAGCCCTTTATAACGGATATTAAACCACCATATGTTATATATAAATTTAAAAATGAAAAATATTTTTATATAATTAAGAATAATGATACGTTAAAATTTGAATTAGGCGATTTTTAAAATTTTTATCCCCCGCTCCCTCACGAATCCTTTCGTGTGGGGCTTTAACAAAATAAAAAACAATAACCATGAAAAAAATAATTTTAGCCGTAGCCTTTTTAGCTACATTTTTAGTAAGTAATGCCCAAGACAAACCATCAAAAGTAAAGTTTGGAGTTAAAGGAGGTTTAAACTTGTCGTCTGTAATTTTAGAGGAAGAATATGACGCTACCTCTAGTAGTAAAACAGGTATACATTTAGGTCTTTTTACAAATATTCCAATGGGTAAAAAATTTGCTTTTCAGCCTGAATTACTTTTCTCTATGCAAGGTGCAAATCAAAAGGTGGATTATGAATATAGACTAATTGAAGCTGATAATCGCTTAAATTATTTAAGTGTTCCATTAAATTTTCAGTTTTTTGTTGTAAAAAAAGTTTTTATAGAAGCAGGTCCTTATTTTGATTTTCTTTTATCAGCAAAAGGAGATGTGGTAGTGAAGAACAATTATATAAACGATACATCAACCATAGTTGAAAACGGTAAAAATTTAAAAGATTACTATAAACCTGTTGTTTTTGGTGTAAATTTTGGCGGTGGTTATCATATTAACGATAAAATATCTGTTAATGCTAGATATTATATGGGTCTTTCACCATCAGACAGTAGTGCTTTTAGTTATACTTATGAAACACTTTCAACTAAAAATCGTTTGTTTCAGTTAGGGGTTGGTTACACTTTTTAGAAAATAAGGTATATAAAAGATGAAATTTTAAATGTGTAATGCGTTATAAGTTGTATTCTTTTGTGAGAAATCAAAAATAAAATTAGGTAAATGTTATTTTTAAAAAATATTGTAAAAATATTTTTATTGCTTCCAATGTTGGCTTTTTCTCAAGGAGAAGCCAACATTTGGTATTTTGGAGAAAATGCTGGTTTAGATTTTAATAGTGGTAGTCCAGTTCCTTTATTAAACAGTCAAATGAATACATTAGAGGGCTGTGCTGTTTTATCTAATAATTTAGGGCAGTTATTGTTTTATACAAATGGTATAACTGTTTGGAATAGAAATCATCAAGTAATGCTTAATGGAACAGGTTTGTTAGGTCATGATTCTACTACACAATCAGCAACAATTGTTCCAAAACCAGGAAACCCAAATTTGTTTTATGTTTTTGCCATAGATAGAGGAGGTTATGCAAATGGTTTTACTTACAGTGTTATTGATTTAACTTTAGATGGTGGTTTAGGAGGAGTTACTGCTGAAAAGAATGTTTTAGTTTACACACCAACATGTGAAAAAATTTCAGTGGTTAAACATGCTAACAATACCGATTATTGGATTGTAACACATGGTTTTCCTGGGAATACATTTTATACACATCTTCTTACATCGGCGGGTATTGTTGGAACACCTATAGTTTCTAATGTCGGGACTTTTGTGCCAAATAATGATGCAGATCATTCTATGGGACATATGAAGTTTTCCCCAGCTGGTAACAAAGTAGCCGTAGCACATTTTTTATTGAATACTTTACAAATTCTTGATTTTAATAACGCAACGGGTCAATTATCAAACCCAATAACACTTATTAATGATCAAGGGGCATTTATTACTCAAGCAGTTTATGGAATTGAATTTTCGCCTAACGGAGAGGTTTTGTATTCAAGTAAAAGTTTGAATTATTTCATATCTCAATTTGATTTAACAGCAACAGACATCGCAGCATCAAGAATTGATTTTCATTTTTCATTTTCTTTTCATCCACAATCATTACAGTTAGGACCCGATGGAAAAATATACATAGCTCATGATCTTTCGAATTCATTATCAGTAATAGAAAATCCTAATATTTTGGGAACTGGTTGTAATTTACAACAGTTTTCGCTAAATTTAGGTGGTAGAAGATCCAAAGCAGGTTTGCCTTCTTTTTCACAATCTTTTTTTTATACTCCTTCAATAAATTTATCCTCAAATTGTGAAGGACAAAGTTCAAGTTTTTCTTTTTCAACAAACCAAACGGTTTTATCTTCTACTTGGAATTTTGGTGACGGAAATACTTCAACCGCATTAAATCCTTCACATATTTATACAAGTCCCGGTAATTATACGGTTAGTGTAACCGTTTCAACGCCACAAGGAACAGGAACTAACACAAGAAACATCACGATACATCCAAGACCCGCTTTAATTAGTAATGTTATATCATTAAAACAATGTGATGATAACAATGATGGTTTTAGTGCTTTTAATTTAAAACAGATAGAACAAGCATTAGTATCAAATACTTCAGATTTAACTTTTACCTATCATTTAACGCAAAGCGACGCTGACAATGCTTTAATAACAATTCCAAATCCAATCGCACATACAAATCAAATAGTAAGTAACGATGTGGTTTATGTAAGAGTGGAAAATGATATGGGGTGTTATAGTACAGCACAAATTAATTTAACTGTTTCAACCACTCAAATATCAAATTCTATACAAGAACATTTTTATGTTTGTGATGATGTAGCTTCAGGTTCAAACACCGATGGAATTGCTACTTTTAATTTCAGTGGTGCCAATGCACAAATCGCTTCACAATATCCCAGCGGACAATTGTTAGATATAACTTATTATAGAAATATTGCAGATGCATTAGCAGAACAAAATGCTATAACCGATATTTCAAATTATACCAATATTGGGTATTCAAATGCGCAAAATATTTACGTTCGTGTCGATAGCCAATTGAATAATGAGTGTATTGGTTTGGGACATCACATAACATTACATGTAGAACGAATTCCAATTATTCAACCAAAAACCTACAACCAGTGTGATGATAATCACGATGGATTTTATGCTTTTAACACAACTAATATACAATCCGATGTTTTAAACGGACTAACTAATGTTGTGTTGAGTTATTGGGATGCGAATAATAATCCATTACCAAGTCCGTTGCCAAACCCTTTTAATACAACTTCACAAACAATACGAGTTAGAGCTACCAATAATACCATATCAGCGTGTTTTTATGAATCAACTATTACTTTTAAAGTAGATGATTTACCCAAAGCTTTTGCAATTCCAACAAGTTTAACTACTGTTTGTGATGATGAAACTAATCCAGTTAATCAAGATGGTATCTATCCTTTTGACACAAGTAGTTTTCAAAACACGATTTTAGGAACACAAACTGGAATGCTAGTGAATTATTTCGACGCAAATGGTAATTCACTTTCAAGTCCATTACCAAACCCATTTTTAAGTGCAACACAAAATATCCGTGTTGAAGTTATAAATCTATTAAATACAACTTGTAAAGCGTATTTAACTATTCCTTTAATTGTTAATCCAGTTCCTGAAATTGAATTGTTTGGAGATGAATTAATTTGTAGCGATAACCCTTTGTTTACAAAAGAACTCAATGCAGGTTTGATAGATGAGACTACAATTTCAAATTTTAGCTATCAATGGTATTTGAACAATAACGCTATCAGCGGAGCAACAGGTTATAGATTAACAGTAAATATAGAAGGAATTTATACAGTTAAAGTAACCAATTCAAACGGCTGTATAAGAACCAGAACAATTACAGTTGCAGCTTCTAATATTGCTACGATTCAAAACGTTCAAATTATAGATTTAACAAACGAAAACACGGTTACTATTTTAATCTCAGGATTAGGAGATTATGAGTTTAGCTTGGATAACGAAAATTATCAAGATTCAAATTATTTTATAAATGTTCCATCTGGTGTTTACACCGTTTTTGTTAGAGACAAGAAAGGATGTGGAAGTGTTTCAAAAGAGATTAGTGTATTAGGAATTCCAAATTATTTCACACCAAATGGAGATGGATATAATGATTGTTGGAACATAAAAGGGATAAATAGTCGTTTTAATGCCAAAACCATCATTTATATTTTTGATCGTTATGGTAAGTTATTAAATCAATTTAGTCCATTAAGTCTAGGTTGGGATGGAACTTTTAATGGAAATCAAATGCCATCATCAGATTATTGGTATTCAGTTCAGTTAGAAGATGGACGAATAGTAAAAGGACATTTTAGTTTGAAGAGATAGTTTCTCAATTTCAATGCAAGGTTAGTTTTAAAACTGAATTGCTTCAATTTTCTTTCCCTTAAGTACATTTTTATCAAAACACTAAAATTGATTTAATCTGCGGAAGTAAATTTTAAATTTCCAAATACGTATATCCGTAAAATTTTATCAATCCCTTTATTTACCTTAGCTCCTGAAGCTACCCCCGTAAAAATACCTGGTTTGAAAATCAGGTATTTTTACGGGTTGTAAGGGTGTTATTTTTTGGTTATGTTTGGGAATTATACTATAAATTTAGATAAATGATGCAGTTTTTTTTTGAATTGTATGAGAAGTATTTGTGAATGAGAAGAAGGATAAGAAAAAAAGAATAAAGAATGGAAGAAAAAAAAGGAATTTTTACAGGTTCAAAAGAATATCTTGAAAAAAGTTTTTTAGAAGAGTTAAGTTATAAAATTTGGTCTACAAAAGGAGCTCGATTTCAAGCAGACAAAAGATTAACGGTTATTTCAAAAATGTCAAATATTAGTTTTTCAATACTGTCAGCATATTTGATTATAGCGGGATTAATTGCTGTCTATAATCTCAATAAAAATGATGAAAATTTAAATTTGATAAATTATTTAATAACCGCTCTTTCAATTATTCAATTAGTTTTAGCTCAATATGAGAATAGTCAAGATTATAAACTTAAAGCAAAAAATTTTCATGATTGCGGATTAGAATTAAGTGTGCTTTATAATAAGTTAAGAATTTTCAAAACTTTGAAAACTAATCCAAATGAAAATGAGATTTATAATTTTTGTAAAGAATTATCTGAAGAATATCAGGTCATTTTAGCAAAATATGAAAATCATCATCCGATTGATTATCAAAATTTTAAGAAAACTCAAAGAGGCTATTTTAAAGAATTAACAGACAAAGATTCAATAATTATTAAAATAAAATACATATGGATTTGTTATGGATGGTATTCCCTTTTAATAGTAAGTCCTCCATTGTTAATTATTAGTTATTTTATTTTTTAAAACTTTAAAAATGTATATATCAGAATTAAGACTTTGGAATTTTAGAAAATATGGCTCGCACAGCCCATTTGATTTAAAAAACGCTGATTTAATTGTTCCTTTTACTAGGGGGCTAAATGTTTTAATAGGTGAAAATGATTCTGGTAAAACAGCAATAATTGATGCCATAAAATTGGTTTTAAAGACTCATGCTTACGAATGGATAAAAGTAGAAAATGAAGATTTCTATAAAAATGAAAGTCGTTTGCGAATTGAAATAGAATTCAGAGGATTAAAAGATAACGAAGCTAAAAATTTTATTGAATGGCTAGGTTGGACAAAAGAAAATGGAATTGACATTCCTATTTTACGTTTAATTTATGATGTAAGTAAGGATAAAGAAGGTAAAATCTTACCTACTGATATTAAAGCAGGAATGGATGATATTGGTTATCCAATTAATGCAGAAGCAAGAGATTATTTAAAATGTACATATCTTAAAGCCTTGAGAGATGCAAACGCTGACTTAACTTCAAAAAAAAATTCTCGTTTATCTCAAATTCTTCAAGAACATAAATTGTTCAAAAAAGGCAAGAATAATGAAGAGCATTTTTTTGTAGAAAAATTTAAAAAAATCAATGAAGAGATTGAGAATTGGTTTAAGGATGAAAATAAAATTGAAGATTTATCCAACAGTAATAAAGAAGAGATAAAAGACAAAATAGATGAATTCTTGAAGAAATTTATTGATAACAAATACGAATCTATTTTTTCTCTCGGAAATGCAGAAATTAAAAATATCCTTGAAAAAATATCTTTAGGAATTGATAAAGAAACAAATTTAGGATTAGGAACAATGAATCGACTTTATATGTCGGCCGAGTTGCTCCATCTGAAAAAGGAAAATTGGGATGGATTAAGATTATGCATGATTGAAGAATTAGAAGCGCATTTACATCCTCAAGCTCAAATGAAAATTATTAATGCATTGAAAGAAAAGGAAGGCGAGGAAACCATTCAATATATACTAACAACACATAGCCCAAATATTGCTTCAAAAGTTCCTTTGAAATCTTTAATGATTTGCAAAGACAATAATGTTTTTCCAATGGGTGAAGGAAAAACAAAATTGGAGCCTAAAGACTATATTTATTTAGAACGCTTTTTAGATGTTACAAAATCAAATTTATTTTTTGCTAAAGGAATAATTATTGTTGAAGGTTGGTCAGAAGAAATTCTCATTCCTGCTTTAGCAAATAAGTTAGGATTTGATTTAACTAAAAAAGAAGTTTCTATTGTAAATGTGGCTTCTATTGCCTATTTACATTTTGCCAAAATATTTTTAAGAAGAAATCGAGACGAGAAAATGAATATCCCTGTTAGTATTGTGACAGATTTAGACAATAGACCTGAAGAAGATGGAAGTTTTATTGAACTTGATAAATTAGATGGTAAACTTAAAACAAAATATGAAAACTTAGAGCAGTTAAAAAAAGAGCTTAATAAAACTAATGTAGAATTAGAATTAGCAAAAGAATGGACTTTAGAATGGTGTTTGTTTAAGTCAATTTGTTTATCAGAAAATTTTAAAGAGTCATTAAAAAAAGTACATCCAACAATTTTTAAAAATAATTTCGATGAATTTATTCCAATGCTAAAGAAAATTAGCTCTTCAAAATTGGATAAGGTAAAAATTGCAACTGATTTAGCACAAAAAATAGAAGAGGATGAAAATCTAATAATAGATGAAAAAGATGAATACATCAAATATTTAGTTGATGCCATAAAACACGCCTGCAGTTATGAAAATTGAAATTAATCCTGAGCATATAAAAGAAGCTGCAAAACTATTAATTGGAGGTAATAATTTTGATGATGAAAGAATTGAATTTATTACTAATCTTGATACTTGTGATTTATTAGCCGTTCCAGGAAGCGGCAAAACAACAGCTTTATTGGCTAAATTATATTGTTTGTCAAAGCAAATGCCTTTTAATGATGGTTCAGGAATTTTAGTTTTGTCGCATACAAATAATGCAGTTGATGAAATAGAAAAGAAACTTAAAAAACATTGTCCACATCTTTTTGAAAATCCGAATTTTGTGGGGACAATTCAAACTTTTGTAAATAAGTATTTGGCAAATCAAGGTTGTTTTGAAAAATATGGCTCTTACATATCAAAAAATGATGATGATTTAATAAATGAATATATTTCGAAAAAAGTATTCTATCAGAAAGACAGCAAAATATTTGGTAATTTATCTAATATATTAAAAACTAAAAACAATATAATCACAAAACAATTTCTTAAGCTAAAAGGGATAGATGATACAGATGATTTAATATTAAAATATAAAGATTTAGGTGTTATTGATAAAAATAATGTTTTTGGTAGTATAAAAGAAAATTATAATAAAATTAAATCTTCAACACTGTCTTATGAAGAAAAAAAAATTCTTTTTGATTTTAATGATTTTTTAAAATCATTATCAACTGAAATAAAAAATTATATTGATATAATAAAAATTATTAAGTATGATGAGCAGAATGAATGTTTCCATTCTAATGATTTCCCAAAAACTTGGAAAAATAAATTAAAATTTAGCACAGATTCGGGTAAAGAATTAAAAATAATATTTGATGAATTAAAGTTTAATGGTTCATTAAAATATTTTGATTCTTTTGAGATTTCTAATTATTATATTTCCAAATTTCCAGCGATCAAATCAATACTTCAGAGACGATTCAAATATGTATTTGTTGATGAAATGCAGGATTTAGAAAAATATCAAATTGATATTATTGAAAATATTTTCAATGAAAATAATTCTAAAACAATTATTCAAAGAATAGGAGACCCTAATCAAGCAATCTATAATTCTAATTCAAAAAAAGTAAAAATAGAATGTGATTGGAAAGAGAGAAAACCTCTTTTCCTGAAAGGTTCTAATCGCTTAACAAAATTGAATTCAAATTTAGTTAATAGGTTTATTTTGGACTCAAAAAAAGATAAAGCAGGAATTCCTAAATTTATTGTCGAAAGTAAAGGAGAAGAAGGAATAAAACCACATCTAATTGTTTTTAGCCACGAAACAAAGCATTTGTTAAAGGATAAATTCAAAGAATTAATAAACAAACATAATTTACATCATTGCGAAAAAAACAAAGAAAACGGTTTTAAAATAATTGGTTGGTCAGCAGTTTGGGATGAGAAAAAAGAAGACAACGAAAACATTCGCTTACAAGATGTTTTTCCTGAATATTCTAAAGAATCTAAGGCAAAAAAAGAGGATTTTTCTACTTTGAGTAAACATCTTCAATTATTTGATGAAAATAAAAAAACACTTGAAGCGGTTAGAAAATCTATTCTTAATGCTTTGATTTATATTTTATTACTAGAAAATGAAAAGTATAAGACAATTGTCAGAGGGAAAGAAGTTGAAAGAAGATATTCTAAAAGTGAAATGATAAAACATATTCAAAGTTTACAATTGGAAGAAAAACACCCTTTGGCTTATGAGGTATTTAAAGAAAAATTATTTAAATGGTGTTTTGATCTAGTTACAAAGAAAAACTATGAAGCTGTTTTTAATTCAATAAAAGAATTTATTAACACTGAATTCAGAGAATGGTTTGAATTAAATGAGAGTTTAAAACCAGCAACTCAATTATTTATTTTAAATTTTGAAAAGGAAGTAAAACCAGTAAAAGAAATAATTAAAGAAGAAGATATTAGTATAGATATAGCAACTATTCATTCTGTAAAAGGACAAACACATTGTGCCACAATGTACATTGAAACTTTTAAAAATAATTATGAGTCCCAAAAGACTCAAATAATAAATGTTTTAACAAATAAGGATCATAATTTTATTGTTGGCGAAAAAAATAAAGGAAAAAATGCTGGTGAAAAAGATGCATTTGGTAAAGAAGCATTGAAAATGATGTATGTTGGTTTTTCTCGTCCAACTCATTTGCTGTGTTTTGCAGCTTTAGAAGAAAATGTAAAAGGTAATATTGAAAAATATAAAAATGCTGGTTGGGTAGTAATTGATTAATTAATAATAAATTAGATTTAAAGTGATTTAAACCCGTTTTAGAGCTTTTTTAAATACAAATTGACAATTTGTTGTTTAACAATTTTATAAGGCAACAGAAGTGATTTAATTTCCTTTTAAAATTACTTTGCATTTCTAAAAAATATATTCTTCCAAAAACTAATAAGACTAAGTAAAAAATAGTCCCCTTTTTACTCCCCTAAAAATAAAAAAACCAATAAAAATAAGGTTTAAAATAGTATTATAGTGACCAAGGAGGGATTTGAACCCTCACGCCCTTACGAGCACCACCCCCTCAAGATGGCGAGTCTACCGTTTCTCCACTTGGCCTTAAAACAACAAAGACGTTGCTATGCAACGTCTTTAGTATTTTCTGTGACCTGGCTGGGATTCGAACCCAGGACCCCATCATTAAAAGTGATGTGCTCTACCAGCTGAGCTACCAAGTCGGTGCGTTCAAGAAATAAGTTTTATGTAGTGACCTGGCTGGGATTCGAACCCAGGACCCCATCATTAAAAGTGATGTGCTCTACCAGCTGAGCTACCAAGTCATTTTATTTCCTTGAATGCGGGTGCAAATATATAAACATTTATTTATTTTGCAATGGGAATTTCTTATAAATTTGTCTTTTTTTATAATTAATTTCTTAACCCTTTAATTTATAAGGGATTATTTATTTATGAAAATAATGTTATTAGGTTACATGGGTTGTGGTAAGTCGGTAATAGGTGCTTTTTTAGCAGAGAAGCTGCAAATTCCTTTTTATGATTTAGACCAAGAAATAGAAAAAGAAACTCAAATTTCAATTGCTGAATTGTTTAACTCCAAAGGTGAAATTTATTTTCGTAAAAAAGAAAATGAAATTCTGAAAACTTTTTTGGCAAAAGAAAGTGACTTTGTTTTAAGTTTAGGTGGCGGAACACCTTGTTATTACAATAATCATGAATTATTACTTCATGAGGATGTGTTTTCTGTTTATTTAAAAGCTTCAGTTGAAACATTGGTAAGTCGATTGATGAAAGAGAAAGCCCAACGTCCTTTACTTCACAATCAAGATGAGGTTAGTTTGAAAGATTTTATCAATAAACATTTATTCGACCGAAACTTTTATTATCATCAGGCAACGAAAATTGTTACCGTAGATGATAAGTCGGTCGAGCAGATAGTTAATGAAATAAATGCTTTGTTAGCTTAAATAAGCATACGAATTACTTTCTTCAAAAACCACTTGAATATGTTCTTGTAAGGAAGTCGACAATGATAATCCTTTAAAATCAGCCTTTACAGGGTATTTTTTATGATTTCTGTCAACCAAAACTGCTGTTTTAAATTTGCTTAATGGTACTTCTAAAAAGTGTTTTACTCCATAAATTAAGGTAGTTCCAGAACTCAAAACATCATCAATTAAAATCAAAGCTTTATTTTGATAATATTCTGAAGATAGGGAAGTAGTTACAACATCTTGTGGTTTTTGTTTATTGATTTTAACTTCACAAAGTGTCACTTTTAAATCGGAAATCAGTGCCAATTCTGCAGCAACTTTTTGAGCAAAAATATAGCCGTTATTTGCAATTCCAGCCAAAATTACTTCCTCTTCATTAACAAAGGTTTCGTAAATTTGGTAAGCAATTCGTTTGGTTTTGTGTTTAATTTCTTCGTGCGTTAAAATTATATTTTCCATGTGTGTTGTTATTTGACTTCAAAGATAAAAAAGAGTTCTTTATTTTCTCGTGGCTTTATCGAATTATGTGCTTTTTCAAAGGTTTTTATATTGAATTTATCCGAAAATAGATTCAAATATTCGGTCACAGAACCTCCAAATGGCGGACCTTCTGTTGTTAATGGGAAGTCAAATAATAGTCCAGCTAATTTTCCATTCGGATTTAAAAGTGAAGCCATTTTTTCAACATATTGCGGACGCATTTCGGGCGGTAAAGCGCAGAAAAATGTTTGTTCTAAGATTAAATCGAAAGTCATATCCAAGGCAAAAAAATCGGAATGGATTAAATGAGAAGTGAATTCTGGTTTTCTAATTTTGATATTATTTAAAGGAGTTTCGGCAATATCAATCACATGCACATTTTGAAATCCGTTTTCAATTAAATAGTCAAATTCATAACCATTTCCGGCGCCTGGAATTAAAATTTTTAGATTTTTATCTGTTAATTGGTCAATATACTCTTTTAGAGGAGTTGTAATAGAACCTGCATCCCAACCCGTTTCTCCTTTTTGATAGCGTTCTTCCCAGTAGTTCATCTTATTCAATTTCTTCAGTTTCGGTATTATCATCTAAATAGTCGTCGATATCTCTACGCTCTTTTTTAGTAGGACGCCCCGTTCCATTAGCTCTGTAGTGTTCTTTAGATAATTTTAGTAATTCTAAATGTTCAAAAGCTTCTTTTGGAGTTTCGTCTTTGCGATACATGTCTAACAATTTAGCGCCCAAACGATTTTGAGGGACATCTAAAATGGTTAATTTATAGTTGATTTGGTCTTTTCGAAGTGTAATTTTATCCATAGCAAAAACCTCTCTTGATGCCTTTGCCACCTGTCCATTAACGGTTATATGTCCTTTTTTTACAGCTTCTGTAGCTATACTTCGGGTCTTATAATATCGTAAACACCATAAAAGTTTATCTATTCGCATAATATAATTCAAAAAACCATGTTAATATTTCTACAAAAATAAATGAAAATTGTATCTTGCGCCCTATAAATTTTACAATAATGAGAAGTCTTTTAAAAATAGCCCTTTTATTAACATTCGTTTCCGCTTTCTTTTCTTGTAAGTCTGATGATGGAGTAAACTCTACGCCAATTAGAGATTTTCAGGAAGTTTATGATGAAGATATTGTTGAGATAGAAGAATATTTAAAAACAAACTATTTAGAGCTTGACGCTAACCTAAATGCTACAGTTACAAAAATTCCTGAAGATGGAACTCAAACATCAATTTGGGATCAAACGGCATATCCTTTACAATCAATAACCGTAAAAAATGATGTGAAAGCTAGCTTAGCATCAGATTATGTGTCTAAAGATCAAGTAGATTATAAATTATATTATATTTTGTTAAATGAAGGTGGTGGAACAAATCCAATTACTATTGATTCTACACTTGTTTCTTATAAGGGATGGAATTTAGTAAATGAAGTTTTTGACCAAAACAATGTAGGTTTGTGGTTTTCTTATCCAGATGCTAGTGAAGCTATTTCTGGATTCAGACAAATATTAACTAAAATGAAAACAGCTGCATCATCTGTTGTAAATAGTGATGGTTCGGTTTCCTATGTAAATGCTGGTAATCTTATCGTTTTTATTCCTTCTGGATTAGCTTATTTTAATTCAGGAAGTACATATATTGCGTCTTATTCTCCAATTGCTTTTCAAATACGATTATTAGCAAGAAAAGAAAGAGATCATGAACGAGATAGAGTTTTAGGTAAATACGAGGACACTAATGGTGATGGTGATTTCTTTAATGACGACTTGGATGGTGATAGAGTTCCAAATTTTTTAGATGTTGATGATGATGGAGATGGAACTTTGACTAAATATGAAGTTAGATTTCCTGTGGTAACAGGAACTCCTCCAAATGAAATCACTACATATTATTACTATCCGTTTAATGGTGCTGCAACAGATGATCCTCTAACGCCATATGACGATAGAAAAGGTATTCCTAGTTGTTCTAATGATTATCTTTCACCAACAAGATTAAGAAGACACTTAGATAGTAGTTGTAGATAAGTTGTAAAAAAAGTCCTAATTTCATTAAAATTAGGACTTTTTTTATATCAATTTAGTTTTTTAGATTTTACTGATTTCAACTTCCGCTACCTTATCACTAAAGTTGGATGTTATTTTTACAGTTAATTTCTTGCCTTCTATTTTAATTATTTCAACACGAATTACATCAGTTGGTTTCATTACAAACTTAGAAGTGCCTTCTAGCACTTTTCTGTTTCTTAATTCGTAGGAACATTCGCTAGTCCAAACTAGATCATAACTGGTTCTTATGTTCATAGTTTTGTTTGTTTCCGTCTGGGTGTTTTTATTACGCTCTATAATAGTTGTACCAGATGTTTCGGATACTAATTCAAATTTTCCAACATGCATTTTTTTACAATCTAAAGATTGTGCAAATGAAATAGAACTTAATAAAATTAGTAATGTGGTGAAGTAAAATAGTCTCATTATTTTTGTTGGATATTGTTTAGTAATGTATCACAAACTGCTGTTAGCGGTAGTGCTTATTTGATTCAATTATTTATTTTTGACTCTTACTTCTTTTTTTCTTTTATGCCAGTATAAGCGTTCTTTATTTTTTTCGAACCAGGTTTTCCATTCGTTTAACGTTTGTTGAGGAGGGAGAATTGGCATATCAAAAGATTTTTCCATTTCATAACTAATACCTGTAATTCTAATTAAAAATCCTCTCGCTTCATAAAATGAATTTAGGTTTGCATCTTCGCCATTTGCTAGCTTTTCAAAAACGGCTAGATTTTCTTTAAATATATCTTGTGCATTTTGATTATTTTGAGAAAATGAACTATTTAAAAAGAAGGAAGAACACAGTAAAAAGATATAAGATATTTTTTTCATTTTATTTTTGTTTTTTGTTCGCAATTTTAGCGCATTACCGCTAACTTGTTTATATACGCTACTGAGTTGCGTCTTTTAAATATAAAAAATATTTACAAATTCTATAAAAAAAATCCCCAATTGCTTGGGGATTTCTATATAAATTTAAAGAATATTACTTTCTTTTAATAACTCTTTCTACAGCTTCTACAATCGCTTGATTGTTTAATTTGTATTTTTCCATTAATTGGTCTGGTGTTCCACTTTCTCCAAAGCTGTCATTCACTGCGACAAATTCTTGTGGTACTAAGTGGTTTTGAACTAAAGTTCTAGAAACGCTTTCTCCTAAACCACCAATGATGTTGTGTTCTTCCGCTGTAACCACACAACCTGTTTTCTTCACCGATTTTAAAATAGCTTCTTCGTCTAACGGTTTAATAGTGTGAATGTTAATTACTTCTGCCGAAATACCTTTTGCTTCTAAAGCTTCAGCTGCAACTAATGCTTCCCAAACTAAATGTCCAGTTGCGATAATCGTAACATCTGTTCCTTCGTTTAACATAATCGCTTTTCCAATTACGAAAGGCTCATCAGCTGGCATAAAGTTAGGTACTACTGGGCGGCCAAAACGTAAATAAGCAGGACCATGATGATCTGCTAAAGCAATTGTAGCTGCTTTCGTTTGGTTGTAATCGCAAGTGTTGATAACTGTCATTCCAGGTAACATTTTCATCAAACCAATATCTTCTAAGATTTGGTGAGTTGCTCCGTCTTCTCCTAGAGTTAATCCCGCGTGAGAAGCACAAATTTTCACATTCTTATCTGAATACGCTACCGATTGACGAATTTGATCATACACTCTTCCTGTAGAAAAGTTAGCGAAAGTTCCTGTGAAAGGAATTTTCCCACCAATCGTTAATCCAGCTGCAATTCCAATCATGTTTGCTTCAGCAATTCCGATTTGGAAGAAACGCTCTGGGTGGTTTTTCTTGAAATCATCAAATTTTAATGATCCAATTAAATCCGCACAAAGTGCTACTACGTTTTCATTTTTTTGACCTAATTCTGTCATTCCAGCTCCAAAACCTGAACGGGTATCTTTACTGCCTTGGTTGATATATTTTTTCATAATTCTAGTAGTCTCCTAAAGTTTCAACATTTTGTTCTAACGCTTTTGCTAATTGCTCATCATTTGGCGCTTTACCATGCCAAGCGTGTGTGTGCATCATAAAATCTACACCATTACCCATTTCGGTATGCAATAAAATACAAACCGGTTTTCCGTTACCTGATTTCGATTTTGCATCAGTCAAACCAGCTTTGATAGCGTCAATGTTGTTTCCTTCTTTGATTTCTAAAACAATCCAATCGAATGCTTCAAACTTTGCTTTTACGCTTCCCATTGCCAAAACTTCGTCTGTAGTTCCGTCAATTTGCTTTCCGTTTAAGTCGATTGTTGCAATTAAGTTGTCTACTTTTTTTGCTGAAGCATACATAATTGCTTCCCAGTTTTGTCCTTCTTGTAATTCACCATCACCTAAAAGAGCAAAAACCAAATGGTTATCGTTATTCAATTTTTTAGCTTGCGCAGCACCAATAGCAACCGATAAACCTTGTCCTAATGAACCCGATGCCATACGAACTCCAGGTAAACCTTCATGAGTCGTTGGGTGACCTTGTAATCTAGAATTTAATTTTCTGAAAGTCGCTAATTCTGCTACTGGAAAGTAACCGCTTCTAGCTAAAACACTATAGAAAACAGGAGAAATATGTCCGTTTGATAAGAAGAATAAATCCTCACCAATTCCGTTCATATCAAAACCTTCGTTACGTTTCATAACGTCTTGGTAAAGGGTAACCAAAAACTCAGCACATCCCAAAGAACCTCCTGGGTGACCTGAATTTACGGCATGAACCATACGAAGAATATCTCTTCGAACTTGTGTTGTAAAATCTTGTAGTTGTTGCGTGTTAGACATTATAAAAAGATATATGTATGTTAATTGGATGCAAAAGTAATTTTATTTTTTTGGCGGTACAAATCATTTTGTTAGAAGTTATTAATAATGAGTGTTAATCATAAATAATTCTAAATTCCAATTTCTAAATTCTAAAATAAATTATCTTTGCCGTTCGTAAAAGCACAATATGAAGTTTGATTTAATTACCAAAGACCCAAAAAGTAAAGCCAGAGCTGGAAAAATAACAACCGATCACGGTGTTATAGAAACCCCAATTTTTATGCCCGTAGGAACCGTAGCTTCTGTTAAAGGAGTGCACCAACGTGAGCTAAGAGACGATATTAATCCAGATATTATTTTAGGAAATACCTATCATTTATATTTAAGACCTCAAACCAAAATTTTAGAAGCGGCTGGAGGTTTGCATAAATTTATGAATTGGGATAGAAATATCTTAACCGATTCAGGTGGATATCAAGTGTATTCTCTTTCTTCAAATAGAAAAATTAAAGAAGAAGGGGTTAAGTTTAAATCGCATATTGATGGTTCGTACCATTTCTTTTCACCTGAAAATGTAATGGAAATTCAACGTACTATTGGCGCTGATATTATCATGGCTTTTGACGAATGTACACCGTATCCATGTGATTACCGTTATGCAAAACGTTCGATGCACATGACACATCGTTGGTTAGACAGATGTATCAATCATTTAGAAAAATTACCATTTAAATACGGTTACGAACAAACATTTTTTCCAATTGTTCAAGGAAGTACGTATAAAGATTTAAGAGAACAATCGGCAGAATATATTGCAAATGCAGGTGCTCAAGGAAACGCAATTGGCGGTCTTTCTGTGGGAGAACCAGCAGAAGAAATGTACGCTATGACGGAAGTAGTAACCGCAATTCTTCCAGAAGATAAACCTAGATATTTAATGGGTGTAGGAACGCCAATCAATATTTTAGAGAATATTGCGTTAGGAATTGATATGTTTGATTGTGTGATGCCAACACGTAACGCCAGAAACGGAATGTTGTTTACAGCGCATGGAACAATGAATATGAAAAACAAAAAGTGGGAAGCCGATTTTTCGCCAATTGACGAAATGGGACACACTTGGGTAGATACTGAATATTCAAAAGCGTATCTTAGACACTTGTTTGCTGCTGATGAATTTTTGGCTAAACAAATTGCTACTATTCATAATTTAGGTTTTTACATGTGGTTAGTTCGTGAAGCAAGAAGACAAATTATTGCCGGAACATTTAGAGAATGGAAAGATAAAATGGTGATTCAAATGAGTCAACGATTATAAATTTGGAATTCAGAATTTAGAAATTTGAAGAAAATTTAAGTATTCATTATTCTAAATTCTAAATTCTAACTTCTAAATTATAAAATGAAAATAATAGATAAATACATATTAAAGCGCTATCTGGTAACATTTTCAGTAATGTTAATACTTTTTATTCCTATTGGAATTACTATTGATGTATCTGAAAAAGTAAACAGAATGATTGAGCGGAAAGTTCCGTTATCTGCTGTTCTTGTATATTATGGAGATTTTACGATATACTTTGCCAATTTATTGTTTCCAATTTTCTTGTTTTTATCTATTATTTGGTTTACTTCCAAATTAGCCAACAACACTGAAATTATTGCTATTTTAAGTTCAGGAATTTCATTTTCTAGATTTCTTCGTCCTTTTATATTTGGTGCAATAATCGTTTCTATTTTTGCTTTAATTATGGGTTTCTTTTTGGTGCCAAAAGCAAGTAAAGGATTTAATGATTTTAGATACGAATATTTAAAGGGGAACAATAATAAAACACGCGAAACTTCGGATATTTTCAGACAAATAAAAAAAGAGGGTAAAATAGAAGAAAATATCTATGTAAGTAATTACAACTATTTATCGCAAACAGGTTTTAATTTTACTTTTGAAAAATTTAGAGATAATGTTTTGGTTGAAAAAGTAACTGCTAATCGAATTCGTTATAACGATGTTACAAAACGATATATGCTGTTTAACTATAACCAAAGAATTGTTGGAGAAAACGATGATCAAATAACTTCTAG
This sequence comes from Flavobacterium proteolyticum, assembly GCF_015223105.1. Classification (GTDB taxonomy): domain Bacteria; phylum Bacteroidota; class Bacteroidia; order Flavobacteriales; family Flavobacteriaceae; genus Flavobacterium; species Flavobacterium proteolyticum. The sequence goes on along the minus strand of NZ_JADFTZ010000007.1, from coordinate 15,122 downwards.
TGAAAAAATCACTAAAGAATATGATTTTGAACCTGATGATTTAACTCCTGTAGTTTATGTTGCCGAAACTATGACAATAGGACAATTAAATGCTTTCATAAATAAAGAAAGAGAGAGAGGTAATGCAAACATTAATACGTACTTAGTAGTATTTCATAAAAAATTTAGTTTACCAATTTCTGCATTTATTTTAACTATTATTGCTGTTGCTGTTTCTTCTATGAAGCGAAGAGGAGGAATGGGAGTTAATCTTGCTATCGGTATAGTTATTGCTTTTACGTTTATTTTCTTTGATAAAGTTTTCGGAACCTTAGCAGAAAAATCTAGTATTCCTCCATTATTAGCTGTTTGGTTTCCTAATATTGTTTTCGGAATCTTAGCAGCTTATTTACTACGCAATGCAAAACGATAACTTAAAAAGCTACTTACATCTTCATGTAATTGTATTTATATGGGGATTTACAGCCATTCTTGGAAAGTTAATTTCTTTGGAAGCCTTAGATTTAGTTTGGTACCGCATGCTTTTTGCATCAGTCATCATGACTTTTGTAGTGCTTTTTAATAAAGAGAAAATGAAAGTTCCATTCAATGTACTTGTTGGATTTATCGTTTCCGGAATTATCATTGCAGCCCATTGGCTTACATTTTACCAAGCAATTAAAGTTTCCAATGTTTCAATTACATTAGCTTGTTTGTCAACAGGAGCCTTTTTTGCTTCCATTTTAGAACCCATTATTCACAAAAGAAAAATTATTTGGTACGAATTGCTTTTCGGTGTAATTGTGGTAATAGGATTGGGAATTATTTTTAATGTAGAAACTAAATACAAAACAGGAATTTATTTAGCCGTTTCTTCTGCGTTTTTATCGGCTTTATTTTCTGTTATTAATGGAAAATATGCTAAAGAATACGATCCGAATATCATTTCGCTTTACGAATTATCGAGCGGTGTTTTCTTCATCAGCATTTACTTGTTTTTTGCTGGAAGTTTTACGCCTGCTTTCTTTGCACTTTCTGTAAACGACCTGATTTGGTTGTTCTTGCTATCTTCCATTTGTACAGCTTATGCATTTTCAGCATCAGTAAAAGTGATGAAATTCTTGAGTCCCTTTACGGTAATGTTAACTATCAATTTAGAGCCTATTTACGGAATCATTTTAGCGTTACTAATATTTAAAGATGGTGAAGAAATGACATCTTTGTTTTATGTAGGTGCGCTTATAATATTAGCCACTGTTATAGCTAATGGAATTGCAAAAAGTTATAAAAAAGTAACAACTAATTAACGATAAGTTTACTAAAGTTAATTGAAAATTTTATCTTTGTCACAACAAACACAAACCCTAATAAACCGATTATGGAATATTTAGATTTTGAATTACCAATTAAAGAGCTTGAAGACCAATTAGATAAATGTCAAATCATTGGTCAAGAATCAGATGTTGATGTGTCTAACACATGTAAGCAAATTGAGAAGAAATTAGAAGAAACTAAGAAAAAAATATACAAAAACCTTACGGCTTGGCAACGTGTACAGTTATCACGTCATCCCAATCGTCCTTATACATTAGAACATATTACTAATATTACTAAAGGAACGTTTTTAGAACTTTTTGGAGACAGAAGTTTCAAAGATGACAAAGCGATGATTGGTGGATTAGGTCAAATCAACGGACAATCGTTCATGATTATTGGACAGCAAAAAGGTATTAATACTAAAATGCGTCAATACAGAAACTTCGGGATGGCAAATCCTGAAGGGTACAGAAAAGCATTACGTTTAATGAAAATGGCAGAGAAATTCAATATTCCTGTATTAACATTAATCGACACTCCAGGAGCTTATCCAGGTTTAGAAGCGGAAGAGCGAGGTCAAGGTGAAGCTATTGCAAGAAATATTTTCGAAATGGCTCGTTTGAAAACTCCTATTATTTCAATTATTATTGGAGAAGGAGCTTCGGGTGGAGCATTAGGAATTGGAGTTGGCGATAGAGTATATATGTTAGAAAACACATGGTATTCTGTAATTTCTCCAGAATCATGTTCATCAATTTTATGGAGAAGTTGGGAATACAAAGAGCAAGCTGCTGAAGCCTTGAAATTAACTTCATTTGATATGAAAAAACAAGGTTTAATAGATGATATTATTCCAGAACCGCTTGGTGGTGCTCACTACGACAAAGAAACTACATTTAAATCGGTTGCTGAGTATGTAACTAAAGCTTTTAATGAGTTAAAAGATTTATCAACAAAAGATTTGGTGGCACAACGAATGGATAAATATAGCAAAATGGGTGAATTCAAAGAGTAATCACTTGTTTCCAAATATAAATAAAAATCCGAAGCCATAAGTTTCGGATTTTTTTTGGCTTATCAACAATAAATTTGAGTTATTAACAGTTGGGTATTAAGAACTCAAAACGTTTTTTTGTAAATTTTGGTTAACTTCGCAATATGGAAAATGTCAGAAATATGAACCCGATAAAAGTAGATAAAACTACTATTATCAATTTGGAAAAAGGAAAACTACCTCCTCAGGCGTTAGACCTAGAAGAAGCGGTACTTGGCGCTATGATGATTGATAAAAAAGGGGTAGATGAAGTAATTGATATTTTACAACCAGATGCCTTTTATAAAGACGCGCACAAGTACATTTTTGAGGCTATTGTTCAGTTGTTTAACGAAACACAGCCTATTGACTTATTAACCGTTTCGGCTCAATTAAAGAAAAACGGAAAACTAGAACTTTCAGGTGGTGATTTTTACTTGATTCAGCTAACGCAAAAGATATCATCTTCTGCTCATATTGAGTTTCATTCACGTATTATTCTTCAAAAATTTATCCAAAGAAGTTTAATTAAAATTTCAAGCGAAATAATTGAAGAATCGTATGATGAATCAACAGATGTATTCGATTTATTAGATAAAGCCGAATCCAAATTATACGAAGTAACGCAAGGAAATATCAAACGTAGTTCGGAAACCGCACAAAGTTTGGTAATTCAAGCCAAAAAGCGAATTGAAGAAATTGCAGGCAAAGAAGGTTTGAGTGGAATTCCAACAGGTTTTCACGATTTGGATAAATTGACTTCGGGTTGGCAACCTTCCGATTTAATTATTGTGGCAGCTCGTCCTGGTATGGGTAAAACGGCTTTCACCTTATCAATGGCTCGAAATATGGCTATCGATTATGGTGCGCCAGTAGCATTTTTCTCATTAGAGATGTCATCTGTACAGTTAATTACACGTTTGATTTCGTCTGAAACAGGATTGTCATCGGAAAAATTAAGAACAGGAAAATTAGAAAAACATGAATGGGAGCAATTGTCTATTAAAGTTAAAGACTTAGAAAAAGCTCCTTTGTTTATTGATGATACACCATCGTTATCGATTTTTGATTTACGTGCAAAAGCAAGACGACTTTCATCTCAATATGGAATCAAAATGATTGTAATCGATTACCTTCAGTTGATGACAGCAGGTGGAAATGGAAAAGGAGGCGGAAATCGTGAACAAGAAATTTCAACTATTTCTCGAAACTTAAAAGCATTAGCAAAAGAGTTGAACGTTCCAGTAATTGCACTTTCTCAGTTATCGCGTGCGGTGGAAACACGTGGATCTAGTAAACGTCCTTTACTTTCCGATTTGAGGGAGTCTGGAGCGATTGAGCAAGATGCCGATATCGTGTCGTTCATTTACCGTCCAGAATATTATAAAATTGACGAATGGGATGACGAAGAACGTTCGCCAACACAAGGTCAAGCCGAATTTATCGTAGCAAAACACCGTAATGGAGGTTTGGATAATATCCGATTGAAATTCGTAGGAAGTTTAGGTAAGTTTGACAACTTAGACGATTTTAGTACGCCTTTTGACGCACTTCCGTCTAAGATGAATTTGGATGATAATAATCCTTTTATTACTCCAAATTTACCAACACCAAATGAAGCTTTCGGAAGTACGATGAACTCTTATGACGATGATTCGGATGTTCCTTTTTAAGAAAATTAGATAAAATGTTAAAAACAGGCCATCAGCCTGTTTTTTTTATTACTTTTTTTACTACATTTATATTTCAATTATAAAAAACCTCAAAATATGTCAGATTTTACAATTACTCTCGATGTAGCCAAAGCATGGGCAACATCATGGAGAACTAACCCTCCAAAAGATTTAGCAAAAGGTCATTGGATTCCAGGCGAAGCCTTAACAGAATTATTAGCAACAGAAGGAGTTGTTAATGTTAGAGCTTACATGGGAGTAGATGAAACAGGAACACAAAAATTAATGTTTGTAGGAGTAGATGCAGATGGTAAAGATTTAATAGATGATAGTCACTTAATTTATGATTCAACTCAACCTTGTCCTAAAAATTGTGATCCAACGAGTCCTCTTTATAATCCATAGTAAATAATATTGAAACCCTCAACTTATTTATACATTACTTCAGCAATATTATGCTTACTTTATCTTATAGGCTTTTTTAAGCATGGAAAAGCCTATAAGATTTTTACTATTTATTTAATTGGAGTTCTTTCTATAGATTATGTTAGCTCAAATTTATATAGCTGGTTCAGAATTTATAATGTTTTTATGCACCATTTTTATGAATTGTTCCAATTTGTAATCTTAAGTTACTTTTTTTCTTTATTGTTAAAAACAAGAGCGCAGTTATTTACAGTTTATATACTACTGATTGTACTTCCAATATTTTTATTATCGCGATATCTTATTAACCCAAATTTGTTTTTTGAGTATAATCTTTTTGAAACGTATTTAACTACGATGCCTTTGATTATTTATTCGAGTATGCATTTATATAATAATTTGGGCGAAAAATCTGAATTTTATTATGGTAATGTTGGCTTATTGTTTTATTTATTCACAAGTACTTTTATTTTCTTATTGTATAGGTTAGTTGTTATTTTTGATATTGAAGATACTATAAATGATTTGATGGTTAATATAAACATTACATTACAATATATAAAATTTGCATTTTTCTTTTATCAATGGAAATTAATTTATTTTAATAAATATGAACGCAATTAATTTAGAAAATAGCGAAATAATTCAAGGAGTATTTTTCATATTACTTGCTTTTATATCCATGTTTTTGGTACTGATTTTATTTTTCTATTTTTCTAGAAAGAAAATCGTTCAAATTGAAGTAGATAAGAAAAACTTAGAAATTGACCATCAAAAAGAACTTCTTAACTCGGTTTTAATTACCCAAGAAGAAGAACGTAAACGAATAGCTCAAGATTTGCATGATGATATTAGTTCAAAACTTAATGTTGTTTCTTTAAATAGCCATTTATTGAAAACTCCCAATCTAAACGAAACAGAACAATTAGAAATTACCAATAATATCATCGAATTAACTCAAAAAGCTTTAGAAAATTCTCGACGTATTGCGCACGACTTATTACCACCAGTTTTAGAGAAATTTGGACTTCATGCCGGAATTGAAGAACTCGTAGAAGAGTTTAATAGCACCAAAACTGTTAAAGTTTCGTACGAAAACCAAATTGACTTCGAAAGCTATCCTGTTGAAAAACATTTACATATATTTCGCATTCTTCAAGAATTGTTAAATAATTCGCTTCGACACGGAAAAGCAACTGAAATTTCAATCCAATTTACTAATTTCGATAACCGAAAAACCTGTACTTATATTGATAATGGATTGGGTTTTGATAGTTCAAGTGAAGAAAATCAAAAAGGTTTGGGGATGAAGAACATTGAAAGTAGAATTAACTTCTTAGGAGGAGATTTCAATTTCACTTCAAAGCCAAATGAAGGAGTAAAAATGGTGTTTAATTTCAACTAATGGAAAATAAAATTAAAATTATTTTAGCGGACGATGAAGAGCTATTCAGAAAAGGAATCTATTTCTTGCTTCAGCGCGAGCCTAATTTTGAAATTATTTTCGAAGCTTCCAATGGCAGTGAGTTAGTTGAGCACCTAAAAACATCCACCGAACTTCCCGATATCATTATGATGGATTTAAAAATGCCATTATTAAACGGAGTGGAAGCAACCAAACTCATTCACAAAGAATTTCCAGGAATAAGAATCATAGCCTTAACGAGTTACAATACGAAATCCTTTATTGCGAATATGATTAACGTGGGAGCGGCATCGTATTTAGTTAAAAATGCTTCACCAGTTGATATGATTAAAACTGTTAATGAAGTAGCTCAAAAAGGATTTTATTACAACGAAATCGTGATGGAAGTAATTCATCAAAACATGATTTCAAATGCGACTTCAAGAACCGTTTTAGATGAAGATTTCTTAACAGAAAGAGAAAAAGAAGTATTGGAATTGATATGCAAACAATACAGTTCGGCTGAAATTGGAGAAATGCTAAGCCTAAGTACGAGAACAGTTGATGGTCACAGAAATAACCTTTTGTTAAAAACAAACTCTAAAAATATGGCAGGATTAGTCATTTTTGCCATACAAAACAAAATCATAAACTTAGAAGACTCTAATACTGATATTGAGTCTTAATTTCTGTTCTTGCTACTGTAATTAATAAGTTCTACAGAATTGAAAAACTAAAACAAAATACACCAGGATAGTAATAATAAGTACTATATATCCGATTCTTTTTAACAATTTCATTTCTTTCGAGTTTATTAACGATAAATTACTACTGTTTGTGTTCATCTTTTCTATTATTTTGATACATGTCAAAACTAAAGCAAAAAATATTCCTGTGTAAGAGTAAAAATACCTGATTTTCAAACCAGGTATTTTTACGGGGGTAACCAGGTATTTTTACGGGGGTACGACTTTAACATTTCGATAAATGATATTTGTTAGAAATGTTATAAATTAGTGCATTGATATTTGTTAACCATGAAATTTAAAGGCCTTCACTTGTTTTTTGTATTGTTTTTACTTTGCTCGTTTTCGAGTAGAGCTTCTTTTGTTTTATTACCAATGGAAGCCGGAGGTCAACAAAATCACTTAAAAGCATACGGAATTACCTATTGGGCTTTAGATAAAAGTTACAAAGTAAGTTGGTTGTTAAATTATAGAGGAGGTTCTTTTTTATTACCCGATGCACCCGAGATTCGAAAAGAATGTCAAATTCGAGGTGTAACTTTTGAAGTTTTATCGGATGCCGCTGCAAATTCAATTTTAGAAGATATCAGTTCGCCATCTCAAAATATGGAAACGGTTGTGCTAGAAAAAGCTCCAAAAATTGCGGTTTATACTCCAAAAGGAAAACAACCTTGGGACGATGCTGTAACGATGGTATTAACGTATGCCGAAATTCCTTACACCGAAATTTATGATGAAGAAGTGTTGTCCGACCAATTATTGTTATATGATTGGTTGCATTTACATCACGAGGATTTTACTGGACAATATGGGAAGTTTTTTGGAAATTACAGAAGCACTCCTTGGTACATTCAACAAAAAGCTGATGCAGAAGCCTTGGCTAAAAAGTTAGGCTACAATAAAGTTTCAGAAGAAAAGCTAGCGGTAGCTAAAAAAATTAGAGATTTTGTAATTGGTGGCGGATTTATGTTTGCGATGTGTTCCGCAACCGATAGTTTTGATATTGCGCTTTCAGCGGAAGGTGTTGATATTTGTGAACCTATGTTTGATGGTGATGATTCAGAAGCTAATTATCAAGCTAAAATTGATTACACCAGTACGTTTGCTTTCAAAGATTATACTTTAGTTCGTAATCCAATGGTTTACGAATTTTCCGATATTGATACTACAGAGCAACACGGAAAAGGCGCTTTTTCTATGGATAAAGACTACTTCACTTTGATGGAATATTCGGCAAAATGGGATCCAATTCCTACCATGTTGTGCCAAAATCATACGCAATTAGTAAAAGGTTTTATGGGACAAACCACTGCTTTTAATGCTGAAAAAATAAAATCGAATGTTTTAGTGATGGGCGAATGTAAAATTAATGGAGAAGCACGTTACATTCATGGAACTAAAGGAAAAGGAATGTTTACGTTTTATGGCGGTCACGATCCAGAAGATTACCAACATAGAGTAGGAGATGCGCCAACGGTTTTAGATTTACATCCAAACTCTCCAGGCTATCGTCTGATTTTAAATAACGTATTGTTTCCAGCGGCTAGAAAGAAAAAACTAAAAACCTAATTTCTATGGAAAACAAATATTTATTTTCTTTTGTTATTAGTCTATTGGGATTATTTTTTTTAGTTTTCAATACGATTCTTTTTTTGAGAAATAGTCAGATTAAAAAACAAATTTCAAATGTTTTTTTAATTTATTTAGTTACTCTTTCTATTATTGAAGTAGCTTGTCATGTTATTGGAATTCTAAAACCCAATGCTAATTTTTTTATCTCGCACTTCTATTTTATTTTTCAATTTACTTTTTTGAGTTATCTCTATCATAAACTTATTGGAAGTAATTTTATAAGTAAAATTATCTTGTTTGTTTATCTAATTCAAATGACGATTTTAGTAGTCATGTACATTTTTGACCCGAGTTTGTTTTGGAGGTTTAATGAATACGAAATTATAGCAACATCCTTTATTTTAGTTGTATATGCTTTTTATTTCATTTATAAAGAAATGGATAAGGTACATTATTACTATAATTTTTCAATTGGATTGATTTTATACCTTCTTTGTAGTGTGTCTATTTTTCTTTATGGGAATCTAGAATTGGTTTTAATTGAAAATCCTCATATTGATATTTGGATTTTCAATACCGTTTTTTATATCATATTTCAATTTATGATATATAGAGAATATGCTTTTTTTACTTCTAAATTACATAAAAACGATAATGAAGAAGACGATGTTTTATTAGGAGATTTATAAAAGGAACTAACTTTTGAGGATATCCTTTATAATCATTACATGATGTCTGGTGTGTAATATCAAGAATTTTTCCGTCTCTTTCTTATTTAAAATTCCAAAAAACGGATGCGGAAAATGAGCATTTTTATCCAAACTTTTCCAATCCTTAATATTTTCTCTCACTTTTTCTAAACTTAAAGCCAAAGTTTCAGGAGAAATATCACCTTCAGGTCTTACGATTTTTGGAGCTTTTGCTTTTCCTCTTGGAATCTTTTTCGCTACTGACATAATCAAAAAGCGTTTAAAATTAAAATGCCATTGATATTCCGACGGGTTCGAATGTTTACAAGCCGTAACAATTTGGTCAATCGTTTTTAAACTATGCGCAATATGCCAACCCACACTTCCCGAAGAAACCGCTAAATTCACTTTCTCAAAAGACAAAATATCCGATTCTAATTGATCTAAAAGCCTATGTAATTCCTGCATAATGTTCTTTATTAATTATTTTTTCTTTCGTCAATTCGAGTGTTTTGTCTTTGTAAATCCTTAGATTTATAAAGACAAAATGTATCGAGAACTATAGAAACATTTAATTTTTTTTTACTCCTTAAACGTCCAAAACAAAATTCTACTCACTTTATTTCCGTGTTTCATTTCTGTAATTTCGTACGTAGCTTTTACTTTTTTAAGATGTGAAAGCAACGGTTTCAAATTATCCTTTTTCGAAACTAACGACGAAAACCATTTTACTTGCGCTTTAAAATGCACACTTTCATAAATCATATTACTGATGAACGCTAATTCGCCACCTTCGCACCACAACTCGTTATTTACACCACCAAAGTTTAACGTAGGTTTTTTCGAATCTTCAATACCTAAATTCTTGTTTTTTCGAATCGTGCCTTTATTCGCTTCTTCTTTCGAACTATGAAATGGCGGATTACAAATCGTCATATCAAATTGATCTTCTGGAAGAATGATATTCTTGAAAATGTTTCGTTTTGAAGTTTGCAATCGCAACGCAACGTTTTCTTTTAATTTCTGATTCGAATTGATGTTTTCCTGAGCCGCTTCAAAAGCTTGTTTGTCGACTTCGCTACCAACAAAACGCCAATCGTATTCTGAAACGCCAATTATAGGATAAATACAATTCGCTCCAATTCCGATATCTAAAATGCGAATTTTATGTTTCGTTTGAAGCGTGCCATATGTATCTTCTAAAATATCGGCAACTTGATGAATATATTCTGCACGTCCTGGAATAGGCGGACAAAGAAATCCTTTTGGAATATCCCAATTTTTCAAACCATAATAATGTAACAACAAGGCTTTGTTCAACATTTTCACCGCATCAGGATTCGCGAAATCAATCGTTTCCATTCCATATTCATTCACCGCAACAAATGGTGCTAAATCAGGATTTGCTGCAATTAAAGTTTTGAAATCGTATTTGCCGTGGTGTTTGTTTTTCGGATGAAAGCCGGTTATGGTTTTGGTTGTATTCAAAGTAGTATTTTTAAAGTGTAAAGGTATTGAATTCTGAGGAATAATAAATGATTGTGTTTTAGGAAGGTTTTTAATGTTTTGAATTAAATTTCTTATATTTGATAATACGTTAAGCGAATGGTAATTTTAATTCAAAAAAATGTCAAAAAAAATACCAATTATCACAATAGTACTCTTCATAATATTTTTATTTTTTTCTTGTAATAATTCAGAAAGGAAAGGAATAAAGACAATTGATAATTTAGAATCGCTTTCAAATTTTGTAATTAACTCTAAAAAAATATGTGATACAATTTTAAATCTTAAAAATAAAGAAAGTAAACTTTTGATTTGTACTCAAGAAATAGGAAGATCTGGCAGAATTATTGAATTAACAGAATCTTGTATTCCTTTTCGAATCAAAAATGATTTTATTTATAAAAAAATTAATGGTTTAGATGTAATTTTCTATGATTTTGAAAAACCTTTAAGTAAGAAAAAAAATCAAAAAGAAATAGAATCCTTAATCAAAAAAGGTATTATTAAAATTGAACCAAATAATAATTGGATTTGTTGCAAAATGCCGTATTATATTTTTTCGACTTGTAATAAAAGTAATGAATTGAATTGCTATGATTTTGATACTAAAGTAAAAATAGAAAAAGAATATTTTAAAAGTAGACAAGTTGGTGGTTCAATAAGTACATATAATTTACTATGTGCACATTGTGAATAAAAAACCGCCCGCTTGCGCGGAATTGCATTCCGTGCCCACAATCAAACTTATTACAAATAAAAAACCCCGATTTTCATCGGGGTTTGATATATAAGTAAGATAAACTGAGTTAGACGTAATTATTTAATTTTGTTAACGATAGCTGTGAAAGCAGCTGGGTGATTCATAGCTAAATCAGCAAGAACTTTACGGTTCAATTCGATATTGTTAGCTTTTACTTTCCCCATAAATTGAGAATAACTCATACCATGTAAACGTGCACCAGCATTGATACGCGTAATCCATAAAGCACGGAAATTTCTTTTGTTTTGTTTTCTATCACGGTAAGCATAAGCCATTGCTTTTTCTACCGCGTTTTTAGCTACAGTCCAAACGTTTTTACGTCTTCCAAAGAAACCTTTGGCTTGTTTTAATACTCTTTTTTTTCTAGCTTTAGTAGCTACTGAATTTGTTGCTCTTGGCATAATTTTAAATGTTTTTTGCAGTAAGGCGGTTTCTCAACACTTTTAAACGTAGAACATCATACTTTATACTTTGTACTTTTAACTTTGTTCTTCATTCAGCCCACTCCAGGGTTACTAAATTGTTTTAACCAACAACGATTAAATTAAATTTAATTGTTGTTTAATGCTTCTCTCATCTGTTGGGTGAACCAATGTAGAGTGAGTTAAAGCTAATTTACGCTTTTTAGATTTTTTAGTCAAAATGTGACTTTTAAAAGCGTGTTTTCTCTTGATTTTTCCAGAGCCAGTAACTTTGAATCGTTTCTTAGCACTAGATTTTGTTTTCATTTTAGGCATTTTCTTCCTGTATTTATAATCTATCTTACTTATTATTTTTCAAAAGAGTTTGCTGGGCAATCTCTTATTTTCCTTTTTTCTTCGGAGCTATGTACATAATCATACGTTTTCCTTCTAAAACTGGCATCGCTTCTACTTTTCCAAACTCTTCCAATTCTTGAGCCAAACGTAATAATAAAATTTGTCCTTGCTCTTTGTAGATAATCGAGCGCCCTTTAAAGAATACAAATGCTTTTAATTTAGCACCATCTTGTAAAAATTTAATCGCGTTCTTTTTCTTAAACTCATAATCATGCTCATCTGTTTGAGGTCCAAAACGGATCTCTTTAATTACAATCTGAGTCGATTTTGCTTTAAGTTCTTTATCTCTCTTCTTTTGTTGGTACAAAAACTTACCATAATCCATCAATTTACAAACGGGTGGCTCAGCATTTGGAGAAATTTCTACCAAATCAACTTCTTGCTCTTCAGCTAAACGAAGGGCTTCCGCTATTTTGTAAACTCCAGGCTCAATATTTTCGCCTACTAAACGTACTTCAGGAACACGAATCAAATTGTTGATACGGTGCGCTGCTTTTTTCTCTTCGCGAGGTTGAAAACCTCTGTTGTTTCTAATTGCTATGGCTTTAAGATTTTAGTTAAACTTAAAATTGTTTTAATGTTTTATTGATTTCTTCGTTTATCATTGCAGCAAATTGCTCAATAGTAACCGATATATTTCCTTTTCCTTCTTGTCCGCGTTGTCTCACAGAAATCGTTCCGTTTTTCTCTTCTTCCTCGCCAACAATCAGCATAAACGGATATTTGTTCATCTCCGCTTCTCTAATTTTCTTACCGATTGTTTCATTTCGGTTGTCAATTAGGGCGCGAATTTCGTGATTTTCTAGCAAATCTAAAACTTTTTTCGCATAATTTTCATATTTCTCACTCAAAGACAAGATTATAGCTTGCTCAGGCATCAACCAAATTGGGAAATTTCCTGCCGTGTGTTCCAATAAAATTGCGATAAAACGTTCCATCGATCCAAAAGGCGCTCGGTGTATCATAACTGGGCGATGTAACTTGTCATCTGCACCTTTATAAGATAATTCAAAACGCTCTGGTAAATTGTAATCTACTTGAATAGTTCCTAGTTGCCAACTTCTGCCTAAAGCATCTTTCACCATGAAATCCAATTTCGGACCATAGAAAGCCGCTTCACCAGCTTCAATCACATAATTCAATCCTTTATCTTTCGCAGCACTGATAATTGCATTTTCAGCTTTTTCCCAGTTTTCAACGCTACCTATGTATTTATCCGGATTATCTAAATCACGAACCGATACCTGAGCTGTAAAGTTTTCAAATCCTAACGAACCAAAAACATATAATACTAAGTCGATAACATTTTTGAATTCCGCATCCAATTGATCAGGCGTACAGAAAATATGTGCATCATCTTGAGTAAATCCTCTAACACGAGTCAATCCATGTAATTCACCCGATTGCTCGTAACGATAAACTGTTCCAAATTCAGCATAACGCTTTGGTAAATCTTTGTACGACCAAGGTCTTGCATTGTAAATCTCACAGTGGTGTGGACAGTTCATTGGTTTTAACAAGAACTCTTCGCCTTCCGCTGGAGTATGAATCGGTTGGAAACTATCCGCACCATATTTAGCATAGTGTCCAGAAGTCACATACAAGTCTTTCATTCCAATATGAGGTGTAACTACTTGCTCGTAACCTGCTTTTTTCTGTGCTTTTTTCAAGAATTGCTCTAATCTATCGCGCAAAGCAGCTCCTTTTGGTAACCATAATGGTAAACCTTGACCTACTTTTTGTGAAAAATGGAATAATTCTAATTCTTTTCCTAATTTTCTATGGTCGCGACGTTTTGCTTCTTCTAATAATTCTAGGTAATCTGTTAAGTCTTTTTGTTTTGGGAACGAAATTCCGTAAACACGAGTTAACTGCTTGTTCTTTTCATCACCTCTCCAGTAAGCACCCGCTACCGATAAAATTTTCATCGCTTTGATAATTCCTGTATTCGGAATATGACCACCACGACACAAATCAAAGAAGTTCGAATGATCGCAGAACGTAATGGTTCCGTCTTCTAAATTCGAAATCAATTCGGTTTTGTACTCATTATTTTTATAAACCTCCAATGCTTCCGCTTTAGAAACCGAACGCATTTTAAATTCATGCTTCTCTCTCGAAATTTCTAACACACGGTCTTCAATCTTTTTGAAATCCGCATCCGTAATTTTTTTATCACCAAAATCCACATCGTAATAGAAACCATTATCAATCGCAGGTCCAAGTGTTAATTTAATTCCAGGGAAAATTTCTTCCAAAGCTTGCGCCATCACGTGCGAAGTCGAATGCCAAAAAGCTTTTTTACCCTCTTTGTCATTCCATGTATATAATATAAGTGTACCGTCCGTCGTTAAGGTCGTCGTCGTTTCAATAGTGGTACCATTATAGGAAGCCGAAATCACGTTTCTAGCCAAACCTTCACTAATGCTTTTTGCAACATCCATTGGAGTAACTCCTTGAGCCATCTCCTTAACCGACCCGTCGGGTAAAGTAACTTTTATCATTGTTTAAAATTTATAAGGTGCAAATATAAACGAATAATAAAATCCATACAATATATATAAGGTATAATGTTAAAAAAGATTAGAAGCAGCCTTTAGCATTTCATAAAACTCTTGGTCCCGCTGTCCGTTACAATCTTTTTGCTTTTTGTTGCCTGAGGTATTCGAAGGCAACAAAAAGCAAAAGTATTTCCACTCCCATCGGGGCTAGACAAGACTTCTTCTATTTCATATAACCATCCCACTGGCTCGCCAAGCGAGCAATACTTTGCCCTTGAATTTGAACTTGTCATTCCGCCATCTCCTACGAAGTAGGCTATTACTTAACGCAGTTAAGCCCACAACTGAAAACCTAATTACACTATATATATAAGTATAATAATTCCCCCTTCGAAGGGGGCTAGGGGGATGTTGCGCCCAGTTCATCCACCCACGAATCTCTTTTATGAACTTTTACCACGCTATATATATGTAACAAAATACTTCTATGACTTATATATTCAACAAGCAAACGCACAATAAAAAGTATTCCCCTTTCGAAGGGGGTTAGGGGGATGTAAAAAACTTTCTTATATTAAATCCTTGTTATCAGAGAGTTAAGAAAAACATGAAAAAAAACACAAAAAAAAGAAGCTAAAAGCCTTGTGGGAACAAAAAAGATTTCTACTTTTGCACCCGCATTAGAGCAGAAGTTCAC
>NZ_JADFTZ010000006.1 GCF_015223105.1 Flavobacterium proteolyticum | reverse complement strand
GCGGTTTGCTTCAATGGCTACTTCCGGATTTTCCTACGGAAAATCCGCTGCTGAATGGAATGTTTTGTTATATTTGTAATGGCTTGGTGTTGGTGCAACGCCACTGAGAGCAAGCCGCAGAACGTTACCAGTAATTATTAACGACTTTATCTTATAATATGAAATGTCCTTTATGTACAATCAGAGAAGCCGACAAAAAAAACACACATTATTTTACAGATAAAATTATAAGAAGTTGTTTGAACCTAGACGGTGGAAATGAAAGAGAAACAGGGTTTTATTTTGATTTATCTAATGACTCAGCTTTTGTAGAATTCAATTTTCAACGTGAAACTTCGATAAAAAAACTAGAGGAAACTTTAGGCCGTGAAGCCACAGAAGAAGAAATCGAACAAGCAAAGAAAATCCCTTTTTCTGTTGACTATATTTTCTGTACACAGTGTGAAGCAACTTTTACTGAAATAGAAGATGGATTTATAGATAATATTCTACCTAAATTAAGAGGCGCGGAGATTAGCGAAAATGAAGAATTAGATTTTAAAGAAATTAGGATTATTAGATTATTCTTTTTTATTCAGATTTGGCGAACAGCAGTTTGTGAACAAGCCTTTAAATTATCGCCAGAGGTATTTGAAAAATTACGTTTAATAATACTAAATCATGCAAAGGTTTCAGACGAAGAACTTAAGGAATTTCCATTAAGTATAACATATTTGGAAACTCTTGGTGGTGAAAAAGAATATACATCAAACTTTGTGGGATTCACGAGTGACAGAAAACCAAATCTTGCGATATTGAACGATTTTGTAATTCAATTTTACGAATCAATCGACGACGTAAAATTCTTTGATTTCTATGATTTAAATAATGCTCAATTTAAAAAATTTGCTAATTATAATGAAGAGGAATTCAAAGTAAGGATAATGCATAATGTCGAAAGAAAAGCTTTTCTAAAAGAAATGATTAGAAAAGAAAAAGTAAAGCACACACTTTCATTTTACAGAAATAGTTTTAGAGAATTATGGTTTAGAATGTTTGGTGTTAATCCTCCAACGCTAATTACTGAACAATATATTTATTTTATCTGCAACCAAGAAGATGATGTTTTAAGTCATACAAGAGAAAATATCATAAAGCTAACACAAGAGTTTATGATGAAAAAATTACAATAACTACTGGTAACAGCCGTTTCTCGCAATTGCGAATTTTGTGGTAAGTTCACGTTTACGTTTCGCAAGAATTTCTATCTTTAACAGAAAATATAAAGTTCCGAACTTCGCAACTGACGAGAAGGGGCGGAACGTTAGTTGCAAGTTTAAAACAAAAATGAAGACAGAAACAATCACATATTCACTTTCAACTTTCGAAAAACCTGATTTGTGGATGGTTAGAGAGTTTAGTGAAGAAGAATTCCGAAAATATTCCAATTATATAACTTCTTTAATGAGATTAGAAAGTAATGAAAACTTATACAAAATCGTTGATTTAAATTATTTCGACTTTAAAGCAAAAATTAGCAAAACTGTAAAAAGTTTAGATAACGGTGTTAATAGTAATGAATTTGAAAACTTATATTTAGATATTAACAGACATATCTTAAATATTCTTTCTTCTATTAGAACCTATTTAGACCACACAGAAACTCGCATAAAAAGAGAATATGGTTCAAATTCTGAAGAATTTTTGAATTTTAAAACACAAACAAGTAAGGCATATGATGAAAACTTCTCATATAGATTTCTATATAAATTACGTAATTATGCTCAGCATTGTGGTCTTCCTGCAGGTTCATTATCTACGACAGCTAGTCAAACAGGAAACTCATTAAAACTTTGCCTTGTAAAGAATGAGTTGCTTTTAAATTATGATTCTTGGGGAGTAATTATTAAACAAGAATTAAATAACAAAGAAGATTTATTTGACATCATTCCTTTAATCGATCAAAAATTCGAAATTTTGAAAGAGATAAATAAAAATATAAATAATCTTACATACAAACATTACCAACAAGAAGCTCAAGAACTTATGAACTTACTTTGGGAGTCTAAAAGCAAAAATGGTACTCCCTGTATTGTAGAAACAGTTGGGGCTAATGAAAAACTTAAATTAAATATTAGATGGTTTCCTTACAAACCTATTTCAAAAATCACTGGAGTTCAATTCGAAATTATATAAGAGCCTGAGCTAACAACGGTTTGGCACAATAGCTACTAATCAATAAAAAACAACATTCGATTTTCCGTTGGAAAATCTCAACTTAGTAAAAATAATCGCTCTAAGTTGCTAATCCTACACCAATACTTAGAATGTTAGTAAATATACAATCTCAAAAAATCAAAACTATATGATAAAATATTCACCATTCTCAAAAGATTTATTTGATTTAGATGAAAATGAGCTTAAAAAACTAATAGATAATTCAATATCCGAAGGCTGGTATATTGAGTTTAAATCCGATTTTCCCAAAAAAACTGAAAAATTTGATAATCTTAAAATTTCAAAATCAATTTCTGCCTTTGCTAATACAAAAGGTGGGTGGTTATTTTATGGTGTTGATTCAAATGATAAAAATATTGCTACGGATTTATGTGGAATTGACATTAGTCAATATAAAAACTTAACTGACCAAATTTCTCAAATAATCGCAGAAAATATATATCCAAAACCAATATTTCATTTTAAAACTGTAAAATTAAAAAATGGAAAATATGTTTTCATAATTTTAATTGAAGAAAGTCCAACTCCACCATACATAAACAGCCAAGGGATTATTTATCAAAGAGAAAATAATCAAAGCAACCCAATAAAAGACAGATATATAATTGAAAAGCTTCAAGAAAAAACCGAAGAATATCAAAAATCAATAGAAAGATTTAGCTGCATTAATAATTTTGGAGAAACAAAAGGTCAATCTGAATCAGATCAATCATATTTAGAACTCTATTTATTTCCAAAGCCTTTTAATGATTATAAATTTGATGAATTTTATACGTCAGATTTTTTTAAAAATGTTGCCAATAGATTTTATCAAGGTGTAGAATTTACTTTTGGTAAAGACGATGATAAAACTAGCATAAATCTTGGTTTAAATTTTAACAGTATTTATAGTTCTCAAGACTCATTAATTATAAGACCATTAAATAAAAATAATCATATTTACAAATCTACTACAGCAGAATTGTTTAGAAATGGTGGTTTAAAATTTTTTATTCCAATCAGGGAATTTAATTTAAAAAACATTCCTGACTATTATATTGATTCAAAAGTAATTAAATATCTTCAAGATAATTTTTATCCTAACGAAATGGAAGAATATTTTGACGATTGGCCTGAAATCTCTATAAAATCGGAAATAACAGGCAGAAGAATTGAAACAGATTTTTCAGATTACATAAAAATGATTGATGGAGTAGATTTAATCTTTACAATTTTAATAATTACAACTACTTATGAAAACATACTCAGAGATAATAATTACGAAATTAAAAATCCAATCGGATTTAGAGCTAAATTGACATCTACTTGGCGCAAGTTTGTTTTTTTTGATGATGATGACTATCTTGAAAAGATAAAACTGTATAACGTACCAATAGCTCCTAAAGAAACAGTTGAAATTCCAACTTTTGTTAATGGTAATCATTATGAAATAGATATAGAAAAGGGAGATTCTTTTTTTTATATTGCAAAAATTGTTCTCGAAGGTATTGGATTACCTGATTCTTCTGATATTAAATTTAATGAGATTATGTTAAAAATAAGAGATCGATTTAGAAAATAAAGTACAGAGCTACTAAAAAGCATTTGATAAGAATCCGAATTTTTGTGATTGACACATATATAAATTTCTTATCAAATTTTATCATTAACAGAAAATAATCAGTTCTCAAACGAAACCTAAACAAACTCCTAGACGTTAATCATTAATAAAAATTCCTTCATTTACAATAATTTAATCTCTGACACGTTAAATTAATAGCGTGTCAAAACCGTGTCAAAAATACGTTATTTGAAATACTGCAAAAATTTTAAGTTTCTGATAATGAAGGGGTTATGAATTTAGGTAGGTCACAAAAAAAATCCGCAACAACTTGAAAATCAAGACGTTACGGATTTAAGTGATCGCGCCAGGATTCGAACCTGGGACCTACTCATTAGAAGTGAGTTGCTCTATCCAGCTGAGCTACGCAACCTAAAGTTGTTATCGTCGGGGTGGCAGGATTCGAACCTGCGGCCTCCTGCTCCCAAAGCAGGCGCGATAACCGGGCTACGCTACACCCCGCAAAAAAACAAAAAAGCGGAGAGACAGGGACTCGAACCCTGGCGACGGTTACCCGTCGACAGATTAGCAATCTGCTCCGTTACCACTCCGGCACCTCTCCTATTATTGTTGTAAGAACTTATCTTTTTTGCGGTTGCAAATGTATATTTTCATTCTTAATTATACAACATTTTCGGGAGTTTTTTTCAATATATTTTTCTAATTTCTAAAAAAACGCTTACAATCAATACAATAGCTTTTCATTAAAAATGAAATCAAATTATTAATATCAAAATAAAATTCGATTTCAACTTAGAATATCAACAAAAACCTTGCCTCAATTCGAATAAAAATAGTAAATTCGCAATTCAAATAAAAAAACCTTTCTATCATGACTAAAAAAGTAGTTATCGTTTCTGCCGTAAGAACTCCAATTGGAAGTTTCATGGGAGCTTTATCTAGTGTACCTGCTACAAAATTAGGTGCTGCTGCCATCAAAGGCGCTTTAAATAAAATCAATTTAGACCCTAAATTAGTTGACGAAGTTTTAATGGGTAACGTAGTTCAAGCTGGAAACGGCCAAGCTCCTGCCAGACAAGCCGCTTTATACGCTGGTTTATCGGAAAGTGTAGCTTGTACTACAGTAAATAAAGTTTGTGCTAGTGGTATGAAAGCCGTTATGCAAGGTGCTCAAGCTATTATGGCTGGCGATGCTGAAATCGTAGTTGCTGGTGGTATGGAAAACATGAGTTTGATTCCTCATTACGTTCACTTGAGAAATGGTGTAAAATTTGGACCAACTTCTTTAGTTGACGGAATGCAAAAAGACGGTTTAACTGACGCATACGATAACAATGCTATGGGGGTTTGTGCTGACTTATGTGCAACTGAATACAACATTACAAGAGAAGCGCAAGATAACTTCGCAATTCAATCGTATGAGCGTTCTGCAGCTGCGTGGGAAGCTGGCAAATTTGATGCAGAAATTGTTCCAGTTGAAGTTCCTCAAAGAAGAGGTGACGCTATCGTAGTTACTAAAGACGAAGAATTCACTAATGTGAAATTAGATAAAATTCCTTCATTAGCTGCGGTTTTCACAAAAGAAGGAACGGTTACAGCTGCTAACGCTTCAACTATTAATGACGGAGCTGCGGCTTTAGTATTAATGAGCGAAGAAAAAGCACAATCTTTAGGATTAACTCCTTTAGCTTATATTAAATCATACGCTGATGCGGCTCAAGAACCAAAATGGTTTACAACTGCACCTGCAAAAGCATTACCAAAAGCATTAGACAAAGCTGGTTTAACAGTTGCTGATGTTGATTTCTTCGAATTTAATGAAGCTTTCGCTGTGGTTGGATTAGCTAATGCGCAAATCTTAGGATTAGACAATGATAAAATCAATGTAAACGGTGGAGCTGTTTCTTTAGGTCACCCACTTGGATGTTCTGGAGCAAGAATTATCGTTACGTTAATCAATGTTTTAAACCAAAACAATGCTAAAATTGGTGCGGCTGCTATCTGTAATGGTGGTGGTGGCGCTTCGGCAATTGTTATTGAAAGAGCATAATTTATAATTTTATTAATGGTGAATTTTGAATTTTAGTTACATTTGTAATTAAATTCTTAATTCATCATTTCTTATTTTGAACCAACATGTTTGGAATTTGTAATTTAGCCATAGTACCCGTAAGAGCAGAAGCCAGTGATCGAAGCGAACAAGTTTCGCAATTGCTTTTTGGCGAACACTTTAAAATTATCGAAATGACTGCCAAATGGGTGCAGGTGGAAATAGCATATGATAGCTATATCGGTTGGATTGACTCGAAGCAATATCAAGCTATTTCTGAAGAACAATATCAAATTTTAAACAATACTCCTATTGTTTTGAATGCGGATTTGGTAGAATATATTACAACTCCAAACAATCAATTAACTTCAATTACATTAGGCGCTTCTTTGTCTTTTATGGATAATGAAGAAATTAATATAAGTAAATATACTTTTGAAGGTTTGAAAGTTTGTGGAGAAAAATCAAAATCAGATTTAATCAAAACAGCTTTCATGTATTTGAACGCGCCTTATTTGTGGGGAGGAAAAACGCCTTTTGGAATTGATTGTTCTGGATTTACTCAAATGGTTTACAAATTGAATGGTTATAAACTTTTGAGAGATGCTTCACAACAAGCTACACAAGGTGAAGCTTTAAGTTTTATCGAAGAAAGTGAACCAGGCGATTTAGCTTTTTTTGACAACGAAGAAGGTAATATCATTCACGTAGGAATTATGATGGAAAACAATTATATAATTCACGCTTCAGGAAAAGTAAGAATTGATCGTTTAGACCATTTAGGAATTTATAATGCAGACGTCAACAGACATACACACAAACTGAGAGTTATTAAAAAAATAATATAAAAAAAGTCCCGATTAATTCGGGACTTTTTGTTTTAGTTGATTGCTTTCGCTTTTTCAGGTTGCCCTATTATTTCGTAAGTCATTTTTAAAATGCTTTTTGTATTGGCATCATTTGGATTGATAGAATATGCTTTTTCAAAATCTGGTAATGATTTAGCAAACATTTCTTTTCTTTTCAACATTAATGAATCATATTTCTTTTTATCAGCCCTAGAATTATTAATCTCTGTAACTAATTTATCATCTTCTGCTAAACCAGCATAACCTGCATTGAAATAAATATCAAATTCACCTTTTTTCAATTCTTCATCGTTTGGGGATAATTTTCTAGCTTCAGCATAAGTTACTTTTGCTTTTTCAATTTCTCCATTTGATGAATAAAGAATCGCTAATATTTTATAAACATCTGGTTTTGTGGTACTGTTTTTGACATCTTTAGGTTTCTCATGAGTTCCCAAAGTTGTTATAAATTTCGATCTTTCTTCTTTAGAATTAAACTCTTCCTCAGCTCCATTTGCTTTATTAACAGCAAAAAATGTTGTACCGTTATTTAAATAATCACTTACTGCATATTCTTCGTACATTTTTTGAGCCAATTTATAATCTTGACTTTGAACTGCTAAAATAGCTGCGTTTTTCAATGCTTTTCCTTCAGATTTAGGATCAAATTGATATAAACTATAAAAGAAAACAGAAGCTTCTTTAAACTTTGAACCAGTATTTAAATTTAAAGCCAATGTTGTTAACGTTTGTTTGAATTGATTTTTTTCTTCAATCAATTCATCTGTATAAATCTTTTTTCCTGATTTTTTTTCAAACTCAATTGTTTCATCAATTACTGCACCATATTCTCTAATAAAATCTGGGCTATACAATTTCATTTGATCTTGCATTGTAGCTTTTTCTCCTTTAGATGCTAAAACTACAGTAGGATACATAACTCTATAAAACTTTGCATAAACTTTATCAGACTCTTCTGTTGCTAGGCCATCTAAAGCCGTACTTGCCGCTTTATAAGCCTCTAAATCTTTATCTGAAATAGTTTCTTTAGCATAAATTTTCTTTAAAACTTTTAGCTCCTCTTTTTGAGCAAATGTAGCAACTGATAATAAAAGCGTTGCGCTTAATACTAATTTTTTCATTATTTTAAAATCTGGGTTAAACAAAAGCCCAAAATAAATTTGGGCTCTTTCTATTTATTCTTGTGTTTCAGTTGAATCAATATCTGTGCCATTTTCAGCATCTGAAATATTTTCATTTTCATCCAATTCTACTTCTTCATCTTCGCGAAGTACTTTAGTTACCGCAGCAATTGAATCATTTCCTTTGATGTTAATTAATCGAACTCCTTGAGTAGCTCTTCCCATTACACGTAAATCAGAAATTTTCATTCTAATGGTTAATCCTGATTTGTTGATGATCATTAAATCATCTTCATCTGTAACGTCATTAATAGAAATTAATTGACCTGTTTTTTCAGTAATGTTAAGAGTTTTTACTCCTTTTCCACCTCTATTTGTGATTCTGTACACATCTTCTCCGTCTTCATCTACCAACTTAGTACGTTTTCCGTAACCATTTTCAGTAACTACTAAAAGTTGAGAATCGTTTACATGATCTTTATCAATAGAAACCAATCCAATTACTTCATCTTTTTCGTCGGCTAATGTAATTCCTCTAACTCCAGAAGCCGTTCTTCCCATTGGACGTGTTTTCTCTTCTTCAAAACGAACTAACTTACCTGATTTCACAGCAATTAAAACTTGACTGTTTCCTGTAGTTAATTTTGCCCCGATTAATTCATCATCTTCTTTAATGGTGATAGCATTAATTCCATTTTGACGTGGACGAGAATATTGTTCAAGCGGCGTTTTCTTAACTTGACCTTGTTTCGTAGCCATAATTACATAGTGACTATTGATATAATCTTGGTCTTTTAAGTCTTGCGTACAGATGAATGCTTTTACTTTATCATCTTGCTCAATATTAATTAAGTTTTGAATTGCGCGACCTTTACTTGTTTTTGTTCCTTCTGGAATTTCGTAAACACGCATCCAATAACACTTACCTTTTTGAGTAAAGAACATTAAATATTGGTGATTAGTTGCCACAAATAAATGCTCTAAGAAATCTTGATCTCTAGTTCCAGCCGATTTTTGCCCAACTCCTCCTCTATTTTGAGTTTTGTATTCTGATAATGAAGTACGTTTGATGTAACCTGCATGAGAAATTGTAATAACCACACTTTCATCAGCAATTAAATCTTCGATACTAACATCACCTCCAGAATATTCAATTTGAGAACGACGCTCATCGCCATATTTGTCTCTAATCTCAATTAATTCATCTTTGATAACTTGCATTCTCATTTCTTTACTTGCAAGTAATTCTTTTAAATACGCAATCAATTTCATGATTTCTTCGTATTCAGCACGTAACTTATCTTGTTCAAGACCTGTTAATTGTCTTAAACGCATTTCTACGATTGCACGCGCTTGAATTTCCGATAATTTGAAACGCTCAATTAATTTTGCTCTAGCTTCATCACCATCTTTAGAGGCTCTGATGATTTTGATTACTTCATCAATATTATCAGATGCAATAATTAAACCTTCTAAAATATGAGCTCTTTCTTCAGCTTTTCTTAAATCATATTGCGCTCTACGAACTACAACATCATGACGGTGTTCAACGAAATGATAAATCAAATCTTTAAGATTTAACATTTGCGGACGACCTTTTACCAATGCAATATTATTTACACTGAATGAAGATTGTAATTGGGTATATTTATAAAGTGTATTTAAAACAACATTTGGAACTGCATCACGTTTTAATTCATAAACTACACGCATTCCATTTCTATCCGATTCGTCTCGAATGTTTGAAATACCTTCTATTTTCTTTTCGTTAACTAAATCCGCTGTTTTCTTAATCATTTCAGCTTTGTTAACCTGATAAGGAATTTCAGTAACGATAATGGCTTCTCTACCATTAACTTCTTCAAAACCAACTTTTGCACGCATTACAATACGTCCTCTTCCCGTTTTGAATGCTTCTCTTACTCCTTCATAACCATAGATAATTCCTCCAGTAGGAAAATCCGGTGCTTTTATATAATTGATTAATTCATCAATCTCAATATCATTATTGTCGATAAATGCCAATGTTCCATCAATAACTTCAGTCAAGTTGTGAGGCGCCATATTTGTTGCCATACCAACCGCAATACCAGAAGCACCATTAATCAATAAAGTTGGTACTTTTGTTGGCATAACTGTTGGTTCTTGCAACGTATCATCAAAGTTCAATTGAAAATCAACTGTTTCTTTGTCAATATCAGCCAACATTTCTTCCGAAATCTTTTTCATTCTGGCTTCTGTATAACGCATTGCTGCTGGGCTATCACCATCGACAGAACCAAAGTTACCTTGACCATCAACCATTAAGTAGCGTAAACTCCATTCTTGAGCCATACGCACCATTGCATCATATACTGAGGTATCACCGTGTGGGTGATATTTACCTAAAACTTCTCCAACAATCCTTGCCGACTTTTTGTGGGCTCTGTTCGAAAGAACTCCTAATTCGTACATTCCAAATAAAACTCTTCGGTGTACAGGCTTTAAACCATCTCTAACATCAGGAAGTGCACGTGACACAATAACAGACATCGAATAATCGATGTAAGCTGATTTCATTTCTTCCTCAATGTTAATAGGAATTAACTTTTCTCCTTCTGACATAAGTATTTATATTAAATTATATATTAGTACTAAAACGTGCCAATATACAGCTTTTTGAACTTTTACCACAAATTTTAAAACACTTATTTCGACTATTTATTAACAATTTTGTTTACAAATTGCTTATAATTCACTTCAAAGAAACTTTCATTTTTGAAATATTTTTTGTCATTTAGCCTATCTGTACTTTTATAAGGTATGATTTTTGTATTTCCTTATAGAATTTTGTACTTTTACTTATATTACAAATGCTATGGACGATAATTTTTCACCACGAGTTAAAGACGTAATTACCTACAGTAAAGAAGAAGCTTTACGACTAGGTCACGACTTTATTGGTACCGAACATTTAATGCTAGGAATACTTCGAGATGGCAATGGAAAAGCTATTAATATCTTGAATAATTTAGCAGTTGACTTATCTCACTTAAGAAAAAAAGTAGAGATTTTAAGTCCCGCTAACCCAAATGGTATTCAAAATCTAGAAAAACAAAATCTTCACTTAACACGCCAAGCAGAACGTGCTCTGAAGACTACTTTTTTAGAAGCGAAACTATTCAATAATTCTGAAATTAGTACCGCTCACCTATTGCTATGTATTTTACGCAATGAAAACGACCCAACAACCAAGTTGTTGAACAAAATAAAAATTGATTACGAAACCGTTAAAGAACAGTATACAGCCATGATGACAAACGAAGACGATTATTTAGAAAACTTGCCAAAAGCAGAGTCGTTTAATGACGATTCCGGACAAGATGACAGTTTAAAGGAAAGCTCATTTAACAATCCTTCATCAGGAAGTAAGACCAATAAAAAATCAAAAACTCCTGTATTAGATAACTTTGGGCGCGATTTAACTGAAATGGCTGAAGAAGGAAAATTAGATCCTGTAGTAGGACGCGAAAAAGAAATTGAACGTGTTTCTCAAATCTTAAGTCGAAGAAAGAAAAACAACCCTCTTTTAATTGGAGAACCTGGGGTTGGAAAATCAGCAATTGCTGAAGGTTTGGCTTTACGAATTATCAAGAAAAAAGTATCTCGTAATTTATTCAACAAACGTGTAGTTACACTTGATTTAGCAAGTTTAGTAGCAGGTACAAAATATCGCGGACAATTCGAAGAACGAATGAAAGCGGTAATGAATGAATTAGAGAAAAATGATGATATCATCTTATTCATAGACGAAATTCACACGATTGTTGGTGCTGGAGGCGCAACTGGTTCGCTTGATGCTTCCAATATGTTTAAACCTGCATTGGCAAGAGGCGAAATTCAATGTGTGGGCGCAACAACGCTAGATGAATACCGTCAATATATTGAGAAAGATGGTGCTTTAGAAAGACGTTTCCAAAAAGTGATTGTAGAACCAACATCTGTTGAAGAAACAATTACGATTTTGAATAACATCAAACCAAAATACGAAGACCATCATAATGTAATTTACACTCCAGAAGCTATTGAGGCTTGTGTTAAATTAACGAATAGATATATGACCGATCGTTTCCTTCCAGACAAAGCGATTGATGCTTTAGATGAAGCGGGTTCTCGTGTTCATATTATCAATATTGATGTTCCGAAACAAATTTTAGAATTAGAAAAGAAATTAGAAGAAGTACGCGAGCTTAAAAATACCGTTGTTAAAAAACAGAAATACGAGGAAGCTGCTAAACTTCGTGATGATGAAAAACGCATTGAAAAAGATTTAGCTATAGCTCAAGAACAATGGGAAGAAGATTCTAAAAACAACAAAGTAACTGTTACAGAAGATAACGTTGCAGATGTCGTTTCTATGATGACTGGAATCCCAGTGAATCGTATTGCTCAAACTGAAAGTAATAAATTAGCTCACCTACCAGAACTAATTAAAGGTAAGGTAATTGGACAAGACGAAGCGGTATTAAAAATCGCAAAATCGATACAAAGAAATCGTGCTGGTTTGAAAGATCCAAACAAGCCGATTGGTTCGTTTATTTTCTTAGGACAAACAGGTGTTGGAAAAACACAATTAGCAAAAGTTATTGCAAAAGAATTATTCGACTCTGAAGATGCATTGGTTCGTATTGATATGAGCGAATACATGGAAAAATTTGCGATTTCAAGATTAGTTGGAGCGCCTCCTGGATACGTTGGATATGAAGAAGGTGGTCAATTAACCGAAAAAGTAAGAAGAAAACCTTATTGCGTTGTATTATTAGATGAGATTGAAAAAGCGCATCCAGATGTATTCAATATGATGCTTCAAGTTTTAGATGATGGACATTTAACCGATAGTTTAGGTCGTAAAATTGATTTTAGAAATACGATTATCATCATGACTTCTAACGTTGGAGCGCGTCAATTAAAAGATTTTGGAACAGGAGTTGGATTTGGAACAGCTTCAAAACAAGCACAAACCGAAGAACATTCAAAAGGAATTATCGAAAATGCCTTGAAAAAAGCTTTTGCTCCTGAATTCTTAAATCGTATTGATGATGTTATTGTGTTCAATGCATTAGAAAAACACGATATCGATAAAATTATCGATATCGAAATGGATAAATTATATGCTCGAGTGAAAGATTTAGGTTATACACTTGTACTTTCAGAAAAAGCAAAAGATTTTATTGCAGATAAAGGTTTCGATAAGCAATTTGGTGCGCGTCCTTTAAAAAGAGCTATTCAAAAATATGTTGAAGATGCTCTTGCAGAGGAAATTATCACACATAAAATCCACGAAGGCGATCAGATTTTCATGGATTTAGATGAAACCGCACAAGAACTCAAAATAGAAATTAAAAAATTAGAAGAACCAAGCTCTTAAGCTTGGTTTTTTTTATGTATCGAAATGATAATTGTATTAAAAAAAATACTACATTAGTTTTAAATTACAAATACATCTATGCAAGACAAAGTTATCGTAGGTAGCGAAGAATGGTGTTCCTTCCCTGCTTTAGGAATTCCAACTATCAAAGCACGTGTTGATTCTGGCGCAAAAACATCGGCATTGCACGCCATCAATATTGTTACATTTGAAAAAGACAGTGAGAGTTGGGTTAAATTCGATATTAATCCTATCCAAAATAATGCAAAAGCAGTAATCCATTGCGAAGCACCATTAATTGACAAAAGAGTCGTTAAAAGCTCAAGCGGCTTTAGAGAACAACGTTATGTAATCAAAACCAAACTTGAAATTGGTGGCAAAACTTGGGAAATCGAAGTTACGTTAACCAATCGCGATTCGATGGGTTTCAGAATGTTATTGGGTCGTGAAGCAATGTCAGGTCGTGTTTTAGTCGATCCTGAAAAACGTTATTTATTGGGACAACCTACAACCGAAAAACTTAAAGAATATTATTACGCAGCAAGCGAAAATAAAAAAGGATTAAAAATTGGTTTATTAGCCAGTAATCCTGAATTATACAGTAACAAACGTATTTTAGAAGCAGGCGAATTAAGAGGTCATGAAATGCATTTCTTAAATTTGAAGTACTGCTACATGAAATTAGATGCCACAAAACCTGAAATTCATTATCGTGGTGGAAAAGTTTTGAATGATTTTGATGCTGTTATTCCTAGAATTCGTCCTAGCATGACGTATTATGGTTGTGCTTTAACGCGTCAATTTGAAGCTTTAAAGGTATTTGCTTTAAATAACTCAGCGGCTATTAGTCAATCGAGAGATAAATTATTTTCATTACAATTGTTATTAAACAACGGCGTTGATATCCCAACGACCGGATTCGCGAACTCACCTTTAGATACCGACGATTTAATTAAAATGGTTGGAGGTTCGCCTTTAATCGTAAAATTATTAGAAGGAACACAAGGAAAAGGTGTCGTTTTGGCAGAAACCAAAAAAGCTGCTGAATCGGTTATCAATGCTTTCAAGAGTTTAAATGCTAATATTTTAGTTCAAGAATTTATTAAAGAAGCAAATGGTAAAGATTTGAGGCTCTTTGTTGTAGATGGAAAAGTTGTTGCAGCCATGCAACGTGAAGCTGCTCCAGGAGAATTCAGAGCTAATATTCACATGGGAGGAACTGCTTCTGTGGTAAAAATTACTTCTGATGAAAAGAAAATCGCAATCAAAGCAGCAAAAGCAATGAATTTAAAAGTGGCTGGAGTTGACATCATTCGTTCGTCAAAAGGTCCGTTATTATTAGAAGTAAATTCATCTCCAGGTTTAGAAGGAATTGAAGGCGCTACTCAAAAAGACATTGCAGGCGAAATGATTAAAGCAATTGAGAAAAACTTTAAGTGGAAATAGTTAAATAATGAATCCGTATATCGACATCACATTAAGAAGTATTGCTGTTTATTTTTTCATGATAATTGCTTTGCGAATATTTGGAAAAAAAGAACTTTCACAACTTAATACAGCTGATGTTATTCTAATTTTGTTGATTAGTAATTCGGTTCAAAATGCTATGGTTGGAGCTGATACTTCGTTGTATGGCGGAATGATTGCTGCTTTTTCACTTTTCTTAATCAATTTTATTTTTAAGAAAGTAATGTTGAAATCGAAATTTATTAAAAGATTGGTGCAAGACAAACCAGAAATTTTAATTCATAACGGAAAAACTGAATTCAAAACCTTAGCTCGATTAGGAATTACATCAGAAGAACTTGAAGAAGCCATGCGCGAACACGGAATTGAATATTATAAAGATGTAAAATTAGCCATGTTTGAAATTGATGGAAATATTAGTATCATTTCAGGTAACGAGAATTTAAAACAAACCCATCATAAAAGAAAAATTCATAAAACATTAGGCGAACTAAACAATTAATATGAATAAAAACCGATTAGAAGCTTTCAGCGACGGCGTTTTAGCCATTATAATTACCATCATGGTTTTGGAATTTAAAGTTCCAGATAACACAACTTTTGAAGCTGTAATTAAATTATCACATAAATTTCTGAGTTATATTTTGAGCTTTATTTATGTTGGAATTTATTGGAACAACCATCATCACATGATGCATACCGTAAAAAGAGTGAATGGTAAAATTCTTTGGGCTAATTTACATTTACTGTTTTGGTTGTCTTTAATTCCATTCACAACGGCTTGGATTGGAGAACATCATTTTAATTCATTTCCCATGATGTTGTATGGTTTGGTTTTGTTAATGAACGCTATTGCTTATTTTATTTTACAAAAAATAATTTTAATCGACCACGGAAAAGACTCTGTATTAGCCAAAGCTATTGGTAAAGATTATAAAGGAAAATTATCGGTAGTTCTATATTTAATTGCTGTAGTTTTGACTAAATATTATGTCGAAATTTCTGGAGCGATTTACATTTTAGTGGCTTTAATTTGGCTAATTCCAGACAAACGAATCGAACGAATTTTAAACGAAAACGAATAAATCATGCACATCATCAGCAAAATACTTATTATCGTCATAGCACTACTCCACTTGTATTTTCTATGGCTAGAAATGTTTGCTTGGACAACAGCTGCCAAAAAAGTATTCCGAACCATTCCTGAAGACTTATTCGAAAAAACAAAAGTTTTAGCTGCAAATCAAGGTTTGTATAATGGTTTTTTATCTGCAGGGTTACTTTGGTCTTTAGCTATTTCTGATGAAAATTGGAGCCAAAATATTGCTGTCTTCTTTCTTTGTTGCGTTAGTGTTGCTGGAATTTTTGGAGCTTATTCCGCATCAAAAAAAATATTTTATGTACAAGCGTTACCCGCTATTATTACAATCATTTTAATCTTTACTTTATGAAAAAAATCGTTATTCTACTTTTATTAATAAGTTCATTATTTTCTTTTGAATCAGGCTTTGCTCAAAAAAATAATTGCAAGAAATTTAAAAACGGAACTTTCAAATTAGTTGATGAAAAATCTGGAACTACTTTTATGATCGAACGAAAAGGAAAATTGCAAATTGAGCAAATTAAAGGAAACGATTTAAAACTTACTTTTAATGTAGAATGGATAGACGAATGCACCTATATAGTTACTGCTACAAAAGAGACTTTAAAAATTAAACCCGATTTTACCTATCCTATTAAAGTTGAAATACTAGAAACAAAAGACAAATCATATATATCAAGATCTACAATACCTGGAATTGATAATTTTTCTAAAGAAGCCGAAATATTTCTAACAGAATAAAATAAAAAAAACGCTATTGGAATTCAATAGCGTTTTTTTTTAATCTTCCATTTCAATTTGAAAACTATTTAAAAACGAAACTGATTTTTCAATATCGTAGTGTAGAATTCTATCTTCTGAAACAAACGATACTTCTTCTCTGTACGATTTTACGAAACTTTCAATGAATTCACTTGATTTTAACGGTCTTCTGAATTCTAAAGCTTGCGAACCGTTTAATAATTCGATAGCTAAAATACGTTCTACGTTTTCAACAATTCGTAAGGTTTTAGTTGCAGCGTTTGCTCCCATACTCACGTGATCTTCTTGTCCGTTTGAAGAAACAATACTGTCAATACTTGATGGTGTTGCTAACTGCTTATTTTGACTTGCGATACTTGCCGCTGTGTATTGTGGAATCATGAAACCTGAATTCAATCCTGGATCGTTTACCAAAAATGCTGGTAAATTTCTCAATCCCGAAATCAATTGATAGGTTCTTCTTTCCGAAATACTTCCTAATTCTGATAACGCTATTCCTAAGAAATCTAAGGCTAAAGCCAATGGTTGTCCGTGGAAATTCCCTCCAGAGATAATCAAATCTTCTCCTACGAAAATATTTGGATTATCAGTAACCGAGTTGATTTCGGTACGGAACACTTTCTTCACATAATCAATCGTATCTTTTGAAGCACCATGCACTTGTGGAATACAACGGAATGAATATGGATCTTGCACATGTACTTTTGGTTGCGCAATGATTTCACTATCTTCTAACAAATCGCGCATTCTTTCAGCCGTTTGTACTTGACCTTTATGAGGACGAACTAAATGAATCAAATCCGTAAATGGTTCAATTCTCCCATCAAAACCTTCTAATGAAACTGCTCCAATGAAATCCGCTAAATACGAAATTTTCTCTGCTTTAATCAAACAGAAAACGCCATAAGCGCTCATGAATTGCGTTCCATTCAGCAATGCCAAACCTTCTTTCGATTGTAAAACGATTGGTTCCCAACCAAATTTCGCCAATACTTTTGAAGCTGGTTGTCTGAAACCATCAACATACACTTCGCCTTCTCCTAACAATGGTAACGATAAATGCGCTAACGGAGCTAAATCGCCCGAAGCTCCTAACGAACCTTGAGTGTAAATTACTGGAAAAATATCATTGTTGTAAAAATCAATCAAACGTTGCACAGTTACCAACTGAACACCTGAATGTCCGTAGCTTAACGATTGAATTTTCAATAACAACATGATTTTTACGATTTCATGAGGTACTTCCTCTCCTGTTCCGCAAGCGTGCGATTTTACCAAATTCTCTTGAAGTTTTGATAAATTTTCATTCGAAATTTTCACATTACACAACGAACCAAAACCGGTGTTGATTCCGTAAATTGGATCGGAGTTTGATTTCATTTTATCATCTAAATATTTTCTACATTTCTCAATGTTTACGATAGCTTCCTCTGATAATGCCAATTGTTTTCCTTGAAAAACAATCTCGTTAATCATGTCAATCGACAATAAATCTGAACTTATATAATGTGTAGTTTCCATTGGTTTAATTTTAAAAGTCCAAAATTCTGCAAACAATTGTTAAAATGCAAGATTTATCAGCATTATTAACAAAAAATAAATATCTCTCAAATTTTAAGGGAATTCTGGGTGCATTTTTAAGAATTTTCAATAAATTAGCGCATTCAAAAAAACAACATCAAATCATGAAAAATACAGCGTTAACGCACATTCACGAAAGTTTAGGAGCTAAAATGGTTCCGTTTGCAGGATACAATATGCCAGTACAATATGAAGGAGTAAATGTAGAACACGAAACCGTTAGAAATGGCGTTGGTGTTTTCGACGTTTCTCACATGGGAGAATTTTTCTTAAAAGGAGAAAATGCGTTGGCTTTAATTCAGAAAGTAACTTCAAATGATGCTTCTAAATTAGTTGATGGAAAAGCACAATATTCTTGTTTACCAAATAACGAAGGTGGAATTGTTGACGATTTAATCGTTTATAAAGTGGCTGATAATCATTATATGTTAGTTGTGAATGCTTCAAACATTGAAAAAGATTGGAATTGGATTTCTTCGCACAATGATTTAGGTGTGGATATGCAAAACCTTTCGGATGATTATTCTTTATTAGCAATTCAAGGACCAAAAGCTGCAGAAGCTATGCAATCATTGACTTCTATCGATTTAGCTAACATGGGATATTACACGTTCCAAATTGGTGATTTCGCAGGAAAAAGCGATGTAATTGTTTCGGCTACAGGTTATACAGGTTCGGGAGGATTTGAAATTTACTTTAAAAACGAAGATGCAGAATACATTTGGAACAAAGTTTTCGAAGCTGGAGCCGCTTTCGGAATCAAACCAATTGGATTAGCAGCTCGTGATACGTTACGTTTAGAAATGGGATTCTGTTTATACGGAAACGATATTAACGATACCACTTCGCCATTAGAAGCAGGTTTAGGTTGGATTACCAAATTCGATAAAGAATTCACGAATTCAGAAAACTTAAAGAAACAAAAAGAAGCAGGCGTTGCTCGTAAATTAGTTGGTTTCGAAATGGTAGAAAGAGGAATTCCTCGTCACGATTACGAAATTGCAGATGCTAACGGAAATATTGTTGGAATCGTAACATCAGGAACACAATCACCTTCTATGGGAATTGCTATCGGAATGGGTTATGTGCCAACGGCTTTAGCTACACCAGATTCTGAAATTTACATTAGAATTAGAAATAAAGATATTAAAGCAAAAGTGGTTAAAATGCCATTTTACAAGAAATAGTCAAGAACAAGGACAAGTTCAAGAACAAACTTGAAAATTAAAATTGACCTTGAATTTGAGCTTTAATTTTAAACATTTAAGTCATGTAAGTTTTCAAGTTAAATTTGATTGCGAATACAAGTTCATAGAAGATTTTTAGATTATCGCTTTGCGAACTTTGCGAAAAACTTTGCGAGCTTTGCGTTTAAATTTATACTTGACTTTTAAACTTGATTTTTTACATTTGCACTGAAATTTTGAATATTGAACAACGAATTAAGAATATTGAAATTATATAGAAATGGGAAGAGCGTTTGAATTTAGAAAAGCCCGTAAAATGAAACGTTGGTCTGCAATGGCTAAAACGTTTACACGTATAGGAAAAGATATTGTAATGGCCGTTAAAGAAGGCGGACCAAATCCTGAAACCAACTCACGTTTAAGAGCGGTAATTCAGAATGCGAAGGCTGCGAACATGCCTAAAGATAACGTAGAACGTGCTATTAAAAAAGCATCGGATAAAGACACGGCTAACTTTAAAGAAGTGTTGTTTGAAGGCTATGCTCCTCACGGAATTGCGATTTTAATTGAAACCGCTACGGATAACAACAATAGAACGGTTGCTAACATTAGAAGTTACTTCAACAAATGCAACGGAACATTTGGAACACAAGGTTCGGTAGAATTTATGTTTGATCACACCTGTAATTTTAGAATTCCAGCAGAAGGACAAGATGTGGAAGAATTAGAATTAGAAATGATTGATTTTGGTGTAGAAGAAATCTTTGCTGACGAAGACGGTATTTTAATGTACGCTCCTTTTGAAAGCTTTGGTGCTATCCAAAAAGAATTAGAATCAAGAGGAATTGAAATTTTATCTTCTGGATTTGAAAGAATTCCACAAATAACAAAAGAATTAACACCTGAGCAAGTAGCAGATGTTGAAAAACTATTAGAAAAAATTGAAGAAGACGATGACGTTATGAACGTATATCATACGATGCAAGAAAGCGCTGAGTAATTCTTTTTCTATCTTATATACGAAATCCTCGCAAGAAATTGTGAGGATTTTTTTATATATTAGCGTGATAAAAAGGAATAACTTTATTATGCTATTAACTGTTTTTAAGGAATCTTAAAAGAATCCTACGAATAAAAAATATGACAAAAACTATTCAAATATTATTATTCTCAATTCTAATTTTAACTTGTAATTCTGCTAACAGCCAAAAGAATAAAAACGAGATAATTTTAAAAAATGGCTTTACAATTGTTCAGGACACAATTTCAATAGATATTAATGGTGAAATGACAAATGCACTTAAATTTAAAGAAAAATATTATGTGCTTTATAAACAACCGATATTAAAATATGGAGGCTATGGTAAAAGATACCTCTGTGTTTTAAACAATGGTAAAGTTGAAAGAGTTGTTGATTGTCCAATGGAGTTACAAACAGTTTATTTAGATTTT
Source organism: Flavobacterium proteolyticum (assembly GCF_015223105.1). GTDB lineage: Bacteria > Bacteroidota > Bacteroidia > Flavobacteriales > Flavobacteriaceae > Flavobacterium > Flavobacterium proteolyticum. The sequence goes on along the minus strand of NZ_JADFTZ010000006.1, from coordinate 135,763 downwards.
TACGTAAAGAACGATAGTATTATTTTAAAACCCTACATGGATGAACAAAGTTATAATTTGAATATAGAAAATTATAATTGGAATAAAATTAGTAAAACAGATGATTTAATATATGAAGATAAAGACTATTATATTTATTCTTTAAATTTCGGAGAATGGGGAGGAAAAACTTGGTTTAAAGACAAAAAGAATGGTAATCAATATGTTTTAGAGTGTACAACACCTTTAATCAATAAAATCAATAAGACTTACTATTTGACTAATTCTTTTAAAGTTATTAAAATTAATAATCCTGAAGAACTCACAAAATGTGATAGTGAAATAACTTATGAAAATATAGAAAAATCGGGTAAAAATTACTCTTGGTATAGTCAGTCAAAAGGGTTCGAAGTCATTTATGAAGATAAAGATATTGATGATTTTGATTTTTCATATCATCCTAACATTGTTAGTTCTTTTGTTTTCAAAAATGAACTTCTTCATATTTATGAAACTGACACAGCTACATATCTTTCAAGAATAGAAAACAATAAAGTTCAACCGATTGAAAAAATACTTGATAATTCCATTTTTTTTGATTGGTATTACTCCTATCGTTGTAAAAACTTAAACGAAACTAATGAATTACTCAAATTCAAGACAAAAAATGATCAAATAAATGGGCTAACAACAATTGATGGAAATAAAATTCATGTTACCTATATATTTAATAAAGCTGAATTAAAACCAGAAATCATAGGAATAGAAAAATCAAATGAAATTTTTAAAAATAGACTTAAATCAATTCTATCCAATTTTAAAAAATTGACTCTTACAGAGATTCAAATAAAGGAAAAGGAATGGAAAACTTTTGACATTACACCTAATCATAAAATCGGTATTGATGATAGTTGGAATCCTCACAATTATGAAATAGATATTAATAAATCATACTTAGTTATTGAAGATGCGATTATTTCTAACTCAATTATGTATTATGTTACTAAAAAGAATGATTTAGTCCGTGCAATAACTATTAATTGGGAAAGCACACAGACAACAAGTTTAGACTTTGAAAATGAAAAAGCCGAAAACAAAGCTTTCTTAGAAAGATTTAATGATCTTGTTTTAATTCTGACTAATGAATTTGGAAAACCAAACGCCATAAATAGAAAAAAGAAAAAAACATCACATACTTGGACTTTGCAAAACAATATAGTAATTGAAATAGAACTTTTTCAACAAGGAAACTATAACAACATCAGAATGGAATTTTTTGAACGTAAATAAAGAAACCTGATAATTCAGTGCCCACGAAAACAAAACCCAATTCTTTTTTTCGTAAATTAGTAATAAAAAAATATGGCAGATAATTTTGTATCGTTACATCGCGTAGTAACGGCTCCACCTGAAAAGGTGTTTCGTGCCTTTACAGAGGCAAATGCAATGGCTTCGTGGATTCCACCTTATGGCTTTTTGTGTGAAGTTCACAGTATGGAAGTGAAAATTGGAGGTAGTTTTAAAATGTCGTTCATCAACTTTACAACGGGTAACGCACATTCTTTTGGTGGAATATATCTCGATGTAAAACCAAATGAGTTTTTAAAATACACTGATACCTTTGATGACCCCAACTTACCAGGCGAAATGACAACTTCGGTTTGGTTAAAAGAAGTTTCGTGTGGTACAGAAATCAAAATACTACAAGAAAATATCCCCGAAATGATTCCTACTGAGATGTGTTACTTGGGTTGGCAAGAATCGTTAGAAAAATTAAAGAAATTAGTAGAACCGAATATTCCGGATAATTAAAAAATAAAAATCCCAATCGAAAGATTGGGATTTTCTATATCTAAAATCAAATTACTTGATGATTTCAATTTTTAATGCTTCTTCTTGGTTAACCGAATCAAAGAAACCTTGTTCGTTCATCCATTCATCACTAAATACTTTACTCATGTAACGTGAACCATGATCTGGGAAAATGATAACTACATTGCTGTTTGCATCAAATTCACCTTCCTCAGCATATTGTTTCACAGCTTGAAAAGCAGCTCCAGAAGTATATCCTACAAATAAACCTTCTTTTTTAGCTAATTCTCTTGTAGTGTGTGCACTTTCTTCATCAGATACTTTGATAAATTTATCAATCACATCAAAATCGGTAGCTGTTGGAATTAAGTTTTTACCTAAACCTTCAATACGGTATGGATAAATTTCAGCATTGTCAAACTCTTTTGTTTCATGGTATTTTTTCAAAACCGAACCAAAAGCATCAACACCCAAAATTTTAATGTTAGGATTTTTTTCTTTCAAGAAACGTGCTGTACCCGAAATTGTTCCTCCTGTACCACTACACGCTACCAAGTGTGTAATTTTACCATTCGTTTGTTCCCAAATTTCAGGACCTGTAGACTTGTAGTGAGCATCAACATTTAATTCGTTGAAATATTGGTTAATATAAACCGAACCTTTAGTTTCTTCGTGTAAACGTTTTGCAACATTATAATAAGAACGATCATCATCAGCTGAAACATGCGCAGGACAAACGTAAACTTTTGCTCCCATCGAACGTAACATATCAATTTTGTCTTTTGACGATTTTGAGCTAACTGCTAAAATACAATCATATCCTTTGATAATACTTACCATTGCCAAACTAAATCCAGTGTTTCCTGAAGTAGTTTCAACAATTGTATCACCTGGTTTTAAGATTCCTCTTCTTTCTGCTTCCTCAATAATATATAATGCAATACGATCTTTAGTGGAATGTCCTGGATTGAAGGCTTCAACTTTCGCATAGAAATTACCTTTTATATCAGCTGAAATTTTATTCAGTTTGATTAATGGTGTATTTCCGATTAATTCTAATACACTATTATAGGCTTTTATTTCTTCTTTCATATGAAGATACTGTTTGTTTTAATGTTTCCAAAATACTATGCATTACTAGCATTTATAGTATTTTATACTTGATTTTTTATTTTTTTTAGTGATTTTGACACTTTTAAAACCTTGCAAATTTAACAAAAAAAGTTAAACTACTTCTTAATTTTTTCTAAATCTAACAAAAATGCAAATTCTTTAGCTAATTCTTTCAACGCTTCAAATCTACCCGAAGCACCTCCATGTCCCGCATCCATATTTGTATCTAAGAATAATTGCTTATCATTTGTTTTCATTACACGCAATTTTGCTACCCATTTTGCAGGTTCCCAATACTGTACTTGCGAATCATGAAGCCCAGTAGATACATACATATTCGGATAAGCTTGCTTTTTCACTTGATCATAAGGCGAATACGACAACATGTAATCGTAATATACTTTATCATTTGGATTTCCCCATTCGTCATATTCTCCAGTTGTCAACGGAATGGTGTCATCTAACATAGTTGTAATCACGTCCACAAAAGGAACTTGTGCAATTACTCCGTTATATAGTTCAGGATTCATATTTACAATAGCTCCCATTAACAAACCACCTGCCGAACCACCTTCAGCATACAGATGTGCTGCTGAAGTATATTTTTCTGCAATCACAAATTTTGAACAGTCAATAAAATCGGTGAAAGTGTTAATTTTCTTTAAAAGTTTTCCGTTCTCATACCACTCTCTTCCTAAGTCCTCGCCTCCTCTGATATGAGCTATTGCATAGATAAAACCTCTATCCAATAAACTCAAACGAGTTGATGAAAAATAAGGATCCATAGTCGCTCCATAAGAACCGTAAGCATATAACAACAATGGATTTTTTCCATCTTTTTTGATTCCTTTTCTATACACCATAGAGATTGGCACTTTAGTTCCATCAGTTGCCGTTGCCCAAACTCGTTCTTCTATGTAGTTGTTCTTATCGAATTTTCCACCTAATACTTCTTGCTCTTTCAACACTTTTTTCTCTTGAGTTCTCATGTTAAAATCAATAACAGAAGATGGTGTTGCCATAGATTGGTAACCATAACGAAGAATTTCAGTGTCAAAATCTACGTTAGTTGTGGTGTATGCCGTGTAAGTTTCAATATTAAAAGGTAAGTAATACTCCCCTTTTCCATTCCAAGGACGAATTTGAATTTTATTCAATCCGTTTGAACGTTCTTCAACCACTAAATAATCTTTGAAAATTTCGATACCTTCTAATAAAACGTCTTTTCTGTGTCCGATTAAATCTTTCCAGTTTTCAGCAGAAGTTGCTGTTTCTGGAGTTTTCATTAATTTAAAGTTGGTTGCTTTGTCTTTATTAGTAACGATGTAAAAACTATCACCATAATGTGAAATCGAATATTCTAATCCGCGTGTTCTTTTTTGGAAAACTTTAAATTCACCATTCGGATTTTTCGCATCTAAAATTTGGTATTCCGAAGTCAAGGTACTTGACGAACCAATAACTAAATATTTCTTTGATTTTTCCTTGTAAACAAACGTGTTGAAGGTATCATCTTTTTCATGAAAAACCATTGTATCTGCAGAAGCATCCGTTCCTAAAGTATGCTTATAAATTTTATCAGAACGTAATGTTTGAGCATCTTTACGAGTATAAAATAACGTTTTGTTATCGCCAGCCCATGTAGAACCTCCTGTTGTATTTTCTAATTTTACTGGGAGAATTTCTCCTGTTTCTAAGTTTTTAATTTGGATAGTATATTGTCTTCTTGAGACTAAATCCACTCCAAACGCAACCCATTTGTTATCTTCAGAAACATTTAAACCCGACAGATTGAAATAAGCGTGTCCTTTTGCCATTTCGTTACAATCGAACATGATTTCTTCTTTGGCATCTAAACTTCCTTTTTTACGAGAATAAATTGGGTAATCTTTTCCTTTTTCGAAACGAGTGATGTAGTAATATCCGTTGTATAAATAAGGAACTGAACTATCATCTTCCTTAATTCTTCCTTTCATTTCCAAAAACAATTCGTCTTGTAATTGTTTGGTATGAGCAGTTGATTTTTGATAATATTCGTTTTCTTTATTTAAGTAATCGATAACTTCTGGATTTTCTCTTTCGTTTAACCAATAATAGTTATCAATTCTTTTATCACCATGCTTTTCTAATATTTTTGGAACAATTTTAGCAACTGGTGGCTGTAATTTTTCAGACATTTTTTTTGATTTATTTTGACTGTGAACTGGAGCAAAAATAACACAACCCAAAAGGAAATACGTGATTTTTTTCATGAAGTTTTACAATAATTATTAACTGCTAATTTAGTATTTTTGTCGGAATAAAAAAATAAAAATTATGTTTGGAGATATTATGGGTATGATGGGTAAACTAAAAGAAACCCAACAAAAAGTAGAAGAAACAAAGAAGCGTTTAGACTTTGTATTAATCGATGAAAAAAGCGCTGATGGATTGCTTGAAGTAACGCTTACCGCTAACAGAAAAATCAAAAACATTACCGTAAGTGATGATTTGCTTCAAGACAAGGAAATGCTTGAGGATTATTTGGTTAACGTTTTAAACAAAGCTATCGAAAAAGCAACAAACGTTCACGAAACAGAATTAGCTGCTGTTGCAAAAGAAGGCATGCCAAATATCCCAGGAATGGATATGTTTAAATAATTCCCATTCCTAAAGCTATTGCAACTAAAAGCAATAAAACAGCGACAAAAACTTGGAGAAATTTTAGGGTAACTTTCTTTAAAAGTTGGTTACCCAAATACGCTCCGGTAATTGCACAAAGTGTAGCTGAAATCAACAATACTTTATTTTCATACAACGTATAAGTAGTGATTTTTGAAGCATAAACACTCAATCGGGTAAAATCAATAAACATAGAAACTACAATTCCTGTAGCGATAAAACTTTCTTTGGATAAACCGGCTTTAATCAAAAAAGCACTTCGTAAAGCCCCTTGATGTCCCGAAAGTCCACCAAAGAATCCGCTTAAAATTCCGCCTAAAGGCAATTTATCTTTTCCAAACTCCAATTTACTTAAGTACGGAATTAAATCTAAGAGCGCAAAAATTACTAATAGAACCGCAATGATGAATTTTACAGGTAAAACCTCCCATTCTTTTCCGAAAAGCGAATAAGTAAATAAAGGTTGTAAATCAGAAATTTGCAACAATAGCCACGAACCTATCATAGCCGCAAAAATCGCTGGGATTCCGAATTTTAGTAAAACTTCTTTGTTGGCGTGTTTTCCGACCAAGAAAAACTTGAATAAATTGTTAGCAAAATGTACTAATCCACATAATCCTATCGCAATATCCACTGGAAAGAACAACATGAAAACCGGAGTTAACAAAGTTCCTAAACCAAAACCTGAGAAAAAGGTTAGAATGGCGGTTAAAAAAGCTACAATTGAAATGATTACTATTTCCATTTATTTAAAATATTTTATCAAATGATTTTCCGTTGAATTTATAAACGCCGCCCTCTGCCATTCCGAAAAGCAGATTATTAGCATTGTCTTTATAAATTGTCCAAATCATTTGAGATTTAAGATTTTTGTCAATAATATTATAATTTGTCATTGTCTTGCCGTCATATTTCCAAGCTCCTGTATATAAATCTCCGAACCAAATATTGCCTTCTGAATCTTCTTCAATAGCAAAAGGGTGTTCCAATGTGCCTGGTTCTGATTTATTACCATTCCTTTTACTTGTTGGATGAATTAAATGATACTTTTCAGAAAAATTAATTGTTGAATTGCCTTCCAAAAGTAAAACACCAATGCCATTATTTCCTATCCAAATTCGTCCTTTTGAATCGGCTAATACACTTCTTATATGTAAACGCTCATTATCTTTTAGATTTAATTTTTCTTTATCAAAGATATTTACCATTTCGCCATCATAGCTAAATAGCGCTGCATAAGTCGCAATCCAAACTTTACCTTCTTTATCTTTTGAGATACCCGTAACACCGTAAGTATTGTCAGTATTATCAGTATTTTTATTTTTGGTTTTTGGGAAAATCAAATAGTTCATATTTATTCCGTCAAAACGATTTATTCCGTCTTCCGCACCCGCATTAAACCATAAATCACCACTGGTTTCATTCCATTCATATCTTGGGTAGCTTAAATTTGTTGGATAATTTATTAACTTTCCATTATCATATACACTCACCCCTTTTGCTGTGCCAAACCAAATTTTTCCATTCTTATCTTGTTCAATTGAACGAATTTGATTGTCGGTTAACCCTTCATTAGTTGCAAAGTATTCAAAAGTTTTCCCATTATAATAGCTAACCCCTTCGTTATGACTTCCAAGCCAATAATTACCTTTACTATCTTGAAATATAGCACGAATTCCAGAAGTGAATTTTAAAGTATCGGTTTTTGAAGTACTTACTAATTCAGAATTATTCCTTCCCTTTTCATTTGATTGTTGCTTAATGCAAGAGAGGTTAATAAATAATAAAAGAATCAGGTATATCATTTTTGAAGTTTTTTTCATTTTAGTATATTTAAACCTTTAAAATAATCCCAAGTTTGATTTTAAAAATTATTTAAATTTCTTCAATCTGTATTCCAAAAAATTAAAAAGTCAGTTTAGAAAACACTTCCATCACATATTCATGCATAACTTCTTTGTAATCCAAATGTGTTACAATTCTTAGTTTTCCATGTCCCATAGAACTAATCGCAATCCCTTTTTGTTTTAATTTTTCCATGAAAAGTTTTTCATCTACAAAAGGTTGCAAGCCAAAAATCAGAATATTGGTCTCAACAGGTTCTACATTAGCAACCCATGGCATTTTTTCTAATAAATTACCTAATTCTTTGGCTCTTCTGTGATCAATTTCTAAACGACTAATGTTATTCTGTAAAGCAAATAATCCAGCGGCAGCCAAATATCCTGATTGTCGCATGTTGCCACCAAAAATCTTTCTAATTCGCAAAGCACGATGCATATCCTCTTTACTTCCCAACAAAACCGAACCAACAGGCGCACCCAATCCTTTCGATAAACAAACTGAAATCGTATCAAACATTTCCCCAAACTGTTTAGGGTGTTGTCTTTTAGCTACTAAAGCATTCCATAAACGCGCACCATCTAAATGATATTTCAAATTATGGTCGATGCAAACTTGCTTAATTTCTTGTAAAGGTTGTAAATCATAACAAGCGCCACCACCTTTGTTTGTTGTATTCTCAATACTAACTAAAGAAGTTAAAGGGGCGTGATAAAATTCGGGATCATTAATCCCGTTTTTAACCAAATCAGCGGTAATCATCCCTCGATTTCCATCAACTAAACAACAAGAAACCCCACTATTAAACGAGGCTCCTCCACCTTCATAATGATAAATGTGCGAGTATTTATCGCAAATTACTTGTTCGCCTGGTTGTGTATGTAACTTAATCGCCGTCTGATTTGCCATAGTTCCGGAAGGAAAAAACAAGGCTGCTTCCATCCCAAATAAATCAGCCAAAGTTTCCTCTAACTCATTGACTGTGGGGTCTTGTTTATATACATCATCACCTACTTTTGCATTAAACATTGCGTTTAACATCTCAACAGAAGGCTTCGTTACGGTATCACTTACTAAATTTATTTCCATAGAATAAAAAAGAATAGCTATTTTTGTTCTGTAAAACTACAATATTTATGATAAATACAGAACAAGTCAGAGATATTATTGATCGCCTTGGTGCGTTAAGGAGGTATCTTTGACATCGATGCCAAAACGATTGAAATAACTAACGAAGAAGAAAAAACCTTCGCTCCCGACTTTTGGAACAACGCCAAAGAAGCCGAAATCATTATCCGAAACCTACGTTCAAAAAAGAAATGGGTAGAAGATTATAATAAAGGTTTGGAACTTTCTGAAGAACTTCAAATTATGATGGATTTCTTTAAAGAAGGAGATGTTACCGAAGAAGAAGTTGAAGAGCAATATCAAAAAACCTTACATCACATTGAAGATTTAGAGTTCCGCAATATGCTTTCCGACGAAGGAGATAGCATGAGTGCTGTTTTACAAATTACCGCAGGTGCTGGTGGAACCGAAAGTTGTGATTGGGCTTCCATGTTAATGCGAATGTATTTGATGTGGGGTGAAAAACAAGGGTATAAAATCAAAGAATTGAACTTTCAAGAAGGAGATGTTGCTGGAATCAAAACTGTAACATTAGAATTTGAAGGCGAATTTGCTTTTGGTTACTTAAAAGGTGAAAACGGAGTACATCGTTTGGTTCGTATTTCTCCTTTTGATAGTAATGCGAAACGTCATACTTCTTTTGCTTCGGTTTATGTGTATCCTTTGGTGGATGATTCTATTGAAGTAGAAATTAATCCTGCGGATATCGAAATCATTACTTCTCGTTCGAGTGGTGCCGGTGGACAAAACGTAAACAAAGTAGAAACCAAAGTACAATTGTTTCACAAACCAACCGGAATTCAAATTCAGTGTTCAGAAACGCGTTCGCAACAAGATAACCGCCAACGTGCGATGCAAATGTTGAAATCGCAGTTATACGAAATCGAATTAAACAAACGTCTTGCACAAAGAGCCGATATTGAAGCAGGAAAAATGAAAATCGAATGGGGTTCTCAAATTCGCAATTATGTAATGCATCCTTATAAATTAGTCAAAGACGTACGCTCAGGTTATGAATCAAGTGATGTGGAAGGAATTATGAACGGTGATATCGATAATTTCTTAAAAGCCTATTTAATGATGATGGGGCAAAAAGAAGATTAAATAATTTTAAATAAAAAAAACAACTAATGAAAAAAATTTTTACACTACTCACTTTAATTACAATTACATTTTTATCTGCACAAACCAAATTTGAAAAAGGATATTACATTGATCAAAATAATAAAAAAATCAATTGTGAAATCTTAAAGAAAAAATGGATTCAATCTCCAGAATTCATAACTGTAAAAATTAACAATGAAGAATTACAAGTAGATTGCAAATCTATTATAGAATTTGAAGTTAGTAACATTAAATTTATTCGGACAGAAATAAAAATAGATGATTCTAAAATAAATAGTGAAAAAATATTTTACTCATTAAAAAATAAGCTAATAAGAGTTTTAGTAGAAGGTGATATCTCCCTTTACATGTTAGATGATGAAAAAGATAGAATTTTCCTAATTAAAGAACAAAATGACACGATAAGACAATTACTTCACAAAAAAATAAGTTCTGATAATAAAAGATATTACATTAGTTCTTACAAAAGACAATTAGCTCGAATAGAAAGAGATACAATGAATAAAGTTGTGAAAAATGTTAAATACGATTATTCTGACTTATCAAAATATGTTATAAAAATGAACAAAAAAATAGGAAAAAATGAAACGAAAACACATGTAAGAAAAGATTCTGTTTTAGTTCAATTTAGACTAGGAGCAAATTATAGAAATGAAAATTTAAAAAAAGAATTCAAGGGAAATATTGACAAAACAATTGATTTTGGCAACAATAGTATTATAAGTTTAAATTCTGAAATAGAAATAATTCCTCCTGTATTTAATAGAAATTATGGCTTATTATTTGATTTTTCATTTGATATAAACAAAGTATCTGGCGAGGCAGATTATTATAATCCTATATTCATAAATCCAGATTATAAAATAAAATATGAGATTAAAAACACTTTCAATTCTTCAATTGGAGTTAAAAGATATTTCAAATTAAATAAAAACACTTCTTTTTTTATAATACCTAAAGTTGGGCTTAAATCAGTTTATAAAGGACATATATATGTTCAAAGAGATATTGATTCAGACTTCAAAATTAATAATCCAAATTTTGGAATTACTCTAGGTGCAAACTACAAAAATTTAATCCTCGAATTAAATTATACCAATAATACAAATGTTGATGTACCAAATAGTTTAAATATTGGAATAAAGTACAATATTCTTAAAATTAACAATGTATACGACTCCATCAACTAAGATACATAAGGTTATTAAAAAAAGACATCAATTGTTCTAAAATAATTATGATTTTAAAATCCGAATTTCTTTTAATGAATTCGGATTTTTTTATAGTAGCATCAAAAAAAAGTTTTGTTTTTGTATATTCGAAAATTATATCCAATAAAACAACTAATGAAACAAATTTCAATCGAAGAAATCAACGAAGTATTAAAAGGAACGATCGTTGGTTTAATAACAACAAAAATTACAGCTCCAGAACAATTAGAAGTCGCTAATGAATCTGAAATTTCATTCATTGGAAATAAAAAATATGAGAAATTATGGGCAACTTCTAAAGCAGGTGTTGCTGTTGTAAATGAAGATATTTCGATAGAACCAGGAGAAAATAGAGCCTTTATAAAAGTAAAAAATGCGGATTTAGCTATGTCACAAGTTTTAGCACTTTTTGCTCCTCCTCCACCTGTTTTCAAAACCAATATTCATCCAACAGCAACAATTGACGAAACAGCTCAAATTGGCAATAATGTAAAAGTTGGCGCCAATTGCTATGTCGGTCCAAATGTAACTATAGGAGAAAACACTATTTTGTATTCCAATGTAACCGTTTTAGATGAATGTACTATTGGTAAAAATACTACAATTTGGTCTGGCGCTGTAGTGAGAGAACGTTGTCATATTGGAAATGACTGTATTATTCATCCTAATGCAACTATCGGTGCTGATGGATTTGGTTTTCGTCCTGATCCTGAAAAAGGTTTGGTGAAAATCCCACAAATTGGCAATGTAATCATTGGAAATAATGTTGAAATTGGAGCCAATTCTTGTGTTGATAGAGGAAAGTTTAGTTCAACAGTTATTGGAAATGGTTGCAAAATTGATAATTTAGTTCAAATCGGACACAATTGTAAATTAGGAATGTTCTGTATAATGGCTGGAAATAGTGGTTTGGCTGGCTCGGTAACTCTTGGAAATGGCGTAATTATTGGTGGAAGTGCATCGATTAAAGATCACGTTACTATTGGAGATGGCGCAATGATTGGTGCTGGTTCAGGTGTAGCGGCTGATGTTGAAGCTGGAAAAACACTATTAGGTTACCCTGCAATCGATGCTAAAGATACGTTAAGACAATGGGCAATTTTAAAAAGAATGGTAAACGATTACAAAAAATAAACATTCGTTAAAAATTAAGACTAAATCCATCTAAAAAATATATTTTTCAGATGGATTTCGTAATTTAGCCAACCAATAAACAACAAAAACCCAGATGGACTTAAACTTTAATAAAAACGAAGATCATAACAAACTTTTACTTTCTGATTTAAAAAATCGATTTGCCCAAGTTAAATTAGGTGGCGGACCAAAACGTATCGAAAAATTACATGCTGAAGGCAAAATGACAGCACGTGAACGCATCGATTATCTTTTAGACGAAAAAGCAAAAAGCATTGAAATTGGCGCTTTTGTTGGAGATGGCATGTACAAAGAACACGGCGGATGTCCTTCTGGAGGTGTCGTTGTAAAAATCGGATTTATTTCTGGAAAACAATGTATTGTGGTGGCTAATGACGCTACTGTAAAAGCAGGCGCTTGGTTTCCAATTACCGGAAAAAAGAACCTTCGTGCACAAGAAATTGCTATGGAAAACCGCTTACCAATTATTTATTTAGTGGATTCTGCAGGAGTTTATTTACCAATGCAGGATGAAATTTTTCCAGACAAAGAACATTTCGGTCGCATTTTTAGAAATAATGCTATCATGAGTAGTATGGGAATTACTCAAATTGCCGCCGTTATGGGAAGTTGCGTTGCTGGTGGTGCCTATCTACCAATTATGAGTGATGAAGCCATGATTGTAGATAAAACTGGAAGTATTTTCTTAGCTGGAAGTTACTTAGTGAAAGCAGCCATTGGAGAAACCATTGACAATGAAACACTTGGTGGAGCAACAACACATTGCGAAATTTCGGGTGTTACGGATTATAAAGCTAAAGATGATAAAGATGCTTTAGACAGAATTAAAAGTATCGTAGGTAAAATTGGTGATTTCGATAAAGCAGGATATAATCGTGTGAAAGCAGAAAAACCAGCTTTAGAACCAAAAGATATTTACGGAATTTTACCAAAATCGAGAGCTGATCAATACGATATGTATGAAATCATCAAACGATTGGTAGACAATTCAGAATTTGACGAATATAAAGGTGATTACGGAAAAACCTTAATCACAGCTTACGCTCGAATCGATGGTTGGGCAGTTGGAATTGTAGCTAATCAAAGAAAGATTGTAAAAAACGCTAAAGGCGAAATGCAATTTGGTGGAGCAATTTATTCGGATTCAGCGGATAAAGCAACACGTTTTATTGCCAATTGTAACCAAAAGAAAATTCCATTAGTATTTGTACAAGATGTTACCGGATTTATGGTAGGTTCCAAATCAGAACACGGTGGAATTATCAAAGACGGAGCAAAAATGGTGAATGCGATGGCAAATTCAGTTGTGCCAAAATTCACTGTAATTGTCGGAAATTCATACGGAGCAGGAAACTATGCGATGTGTGGAAAAGCATACGATCCAAGATTAATATTCGCTTGGCCAAGTGCAGAATTAGCCGTTATGGGCGGAACGCAAGCAGCAAAAGTTTTAGCACAAATTGAAGCTTCTTCTTTAAAAGCAAAAGGTGAAGTAATAGATGAAGTAAAAGAAAAAGAATTATTTGATAAAATAAAAGCACGTTACGACGAACAAGTTTCACCATACTACGCTGCTTCTCGCTTGTGGACAGACGCTATCATTGATCCATTAGAAACCAGAAATTGGATTTCTATGGGAATTGAAGCAGCTAACCACGCTCCTATTGAAAAACAGTTTAATTTAGGAGTGATTCAGGTGTAATAAACAAATTTTAAAAACTTAATAACCACGAATACACGAATGTTTATATTTGTGCGTTCGTGGCTTTTTTATGAAAAAAACAATTTTCCAATCTTTCAAAACCAATATTTCAGGTATTTCCTTACCCGAAAAATTCACGTTTCCTTTTTATTACGAACCTCATGAATTAAGTACTATTGCTTCAACTGAATTGCAAGCGTATTTAGAAACACAAACTGATTTTGAACACAATTTCGGATTACAAGAAAATCAAAAAGGTTTGGTAATAGGCAAAATGTTTGGCGTTTTAGTTTGTCAAAATCAAGAAGGAGAATTGGGCTATTTATGGGCTTTTTCTGGTAAATTAGCAGGAGTAAATCACCTTCCCTATTTTGTACCAACGATTTTTGATATGTTGCACGAAGATGGTTTTTTTAGAAAAGAAGAAGAAGTTTTGAATGCAATCAATCGTCAAATCGAAATTTTTGAAAATTCAGACGAACTTCAAAACAAGAAAAATCAATTAGACGCTACGAAAATTGAAGCTTTAACCGATATTCAAAATCAGAAAGATAAAATCAAAAGATTAAAGTTGGAACGCGATGAAAAACGAAATTCATTCACTGATTTATCTTCAGCTGAAATCGAACAATTAGAATTTGAACTTTCCGAAGAAAGCAAAAAAGAGAGCATTTTACTCAAAAAAATGACCAAATATTGGAATTTTCAAATAGAAAATGTACAAAAAGAAGTCAATTTACTTTTGGATGAAATTAACAAACTTAAAGAAGAGCGCCGTCAAAAATCAGGAGCTTTACAACAAAAACTGTTTGCTGAATATTCCTTTTTGAATCAATTTGGAGAACGAAAAAGTATTGGCGAAATTTTCAATAATAATCCGCCTGCTGGTGCTGGAGAATGTGCGGCTCCAAAATTATTACATTACGCTTTTGAACATCATTTAAAACCTATAGCGATGGCTGAATTTTGGTGGGGACAATCGCCAAAATCGGAGATTCGAAAACACAAACAATTTTATCCGGCTTGTAAAAGTAAGTGTGAGCCAATTTTATTGTCTCACATGCTAAATGGTTTGGATATGGAAGCAAATCCGTTTCAGGAAAATCCAGCGGAAGGAAAAAATATTGAAATAGTTTTTGAAGATGAGGTTTTAGCAGTTATAAATAAACCCGCAGAATTTCTATCTGTTCCTGGAAAAATTATTTCCGATTCGGTATATCAAAGAGTCAAAGAATTATATCCAAACGCCACTGGACCCTTAATTGTGCATCGTTTAGACATGTCGACTTCGGGATTGATGTTAATTGCAAAAGAGGAAGAAACTTATGTAAAATTGCAAAGTCAATTTATTAAACGAACTATAAAAAAACGCTACGTTGCTTTATTAGATGGTGTTTTAGAAGCAAATGATGGTTTTATCGATTTACCACTACGAGTAGATTTAGATGATAGACCAAGACAATTGGTTTGCTACGAACACGGAAAGCCAGCGCAAACTAAATGGGAAAAGATTGAAGTTAAGAATAACCAAACTTTAGTGTACTTCTATCCTATTTCGGGTAGAACACATCAATTACGAGTGCATGCTTCACACGAATTAGGTTTAAAAACTCCGATTGTAGGTGATGATTTGTATGGCTCAAAAGCTAATCGTTTGCATTTACATGCTGAAAGTTTAACTTTTATTCATCCTATTTCAAAAGAAGAACTCACTATAACTACCGCTGCAGAATTTTAAAATTCAGTTCTTTTTGTAACATTTTTTCCAATTCAAACTCTTATATTTAGATTTTGAAAACAATCCTTATGAAAAACAGTTTTTTAGTTATCCTAACGATATTAGGAATTCAACAAATTAATGCTCAATTTACACGTCGTGATTCACTTCAAGGTGGTTTACGTATCGAGAGAACTTCTTATGATGTAAAGCGCTATGATTTAAACATTACGGTAAATCCAGAACAAAAAAGCATCAAAGGCTTCAATGAAATCACTTTTGAAGTACTTGTTCCTACTCAAAAAATTCAATTGGATTTATTTGACAATATGAAAGTGGATTCGATTGTTTGGAATACTAAAAAATTAAAATACAATCGCGACAATGATGCTGTTTTTATAGATTTTCCTGAAAAATTAGCTTCAAAATCAAATCATAAATTAAAATTTTATTATTCAGGAAATCCTAGAATTGCCAGAAATGCCCCTTGGGATGGTGGTTTTGTATTTTCAAAAGACAAAGTAGGAAAAGACTTTATAGCCGTAGCAGTGCAAGGAACTGGTGCTAGTTTGTGGTATCCAGTAAAAGATTCTCAAACTGACGAACCTGATAATGGTGCTTCCATTAAAGTTGCTGTTCCTAATGGTTTAATGAATGTTTCAAACGGACGCTTTTTAGGTTCTCAAGATTTAAAAAATGGTTACACTCGTTGGGATTGGGAAGTTAAAAACCCAATTAACAATTACACTATAACTGTTAATATTGCTGATTATGTTCACATCCAAGATAAAATGCCCGATTTGGATTTAGATTATTATATTTTAAGAGAAAACGAAGCGAAAGCTCGTGAGCATTTTATGGAAGTAAAACCGATGATGGAATGTTTTCAGTCTAAATTTGGCCGTTATCCGTTTTGGGAAGATGGTTATAAATTAGTAGAAACGCCTTACTTAGGTATGGAACATCAAAGTGCGGTTGCTTATGGTAACAAGTACAAAAAAGGCTATATGGGTTTTGATTTATCTGGAACTGGTGTTGGGATGTTTTTTGATTATATTACAATTCACGAAACAGGTCACGAATGGTTTGGAAACAGTATCACCAGTATGGATATTGCCGATATGTGGATTCATGAAGGATTTACAACCTATTCTGAAACTGTTTTTATTGAATGTATTAAAGGATATGATGATGCCATGAAATACATTAACGGGCAAGCTAAAAATGTTAGAAATGATAGACCAATTATTGGTCAGTATGGAGTTAACAATGAAGGTTCAGGAGATATGTATTACAAAGGCTCGTTATTATTAAATACCTTAAGACACGTTATTGCCGATGATGAAAAATGGTGGAAAATGCTTTATAATTATTCAGAAACTTTCAAAAAGAAAATTATTACTTCAGACACTGTAATTGATTACTTTAACAAGGCTTCAGGTACAGATTTAACACCAATATTTAGACAATACTTATACACCAACCAAGTTCCTGTTTTTATTTATAAAATCAAAGGTGATTATCTATATTATTCATGGGATAATGTAAATGAAGACTTCAATATGCCTATTGATATTGGTTTTGAAGGGAAAAAAATTAGATTATTTCCAACAGCAAAAGAACAGAAAATCAAACTAAAAAAACTCAGCAAAAAGAGTTTTCAAATTTATGACAATCAGTTTTATGTTAAAATTAAAGAAGACAATTAGTCTTCTTTTTTTATTAATTTATGTTTTAATTAACGCATCAAAAAAACATAATATGTTAATTTTTAGTAAATTAGCCTAGTGTAATTTTAATCCTTTTCTTTATGGCTAGAATTAGAGAATTAAACAAATGGGCTAATGCAAACACATGTATTCCGATAGATATTCTTAGAGTTTCATTAGGTGTTTTTTTACTTTTAAAAGGTGTTTCTTTTATTGTAGACAAAAAATATTTACATGAAATTTTAAATTCAGTAGGAAGTTTCGGTAGCGAAATGTTACTAATTCATTATGTTGCAATGGCGCACATGGCAGGTGGAGTAATGATTATCATTGGCTTCTTGACTCGTTGGTCAATTTGGGTTCAGTTACCTATACTTTTAGGTGCTTTCGCAATAAACTTTATTGGTGTATTTAATCCGTCAGATTTTGTTCAATCATTAATAGCATTTGCTACTAGTGTATTTTTCATCTTCTTTGGCAGTGGAAAACATTCTGCAGATTATTATTTAAAAATGGAAGAATAACTACTTAAGGTTGTATAAAAATTTTAATATAGTACTTACATCATAACTTCATAATCCATTCATTTAAGTGTTATATTAGGCTTAATTTATACAACCTTTATTTTTTTCAATGTTTTATTTCGGTTTATTTTTTTTGTTTCTGTTTCTACAAATTCAGGAACAAATAAGATTTCTTTTGGTCTTTCAAATTTTTCTAAAGAATTAAAAATAGACGAATCAATGTCTCTTTTTTCACCTTCAAGAACTAGAACTACTTTTGAACCTAAAACAGCGTCAGGTTGACTAGTTATAAAAAATCTATTTTTAATTTTTGAAGCTAACTTTGTCTCTATTTGTTCAGGAAATAACTTAACTCCGCCACTATTAATCACATTATCGTAACGACCAATCCATTTGAATTGATTCTCATTTAGAATTTCAACAATATCATTAGTAATTACTTTTTCATCAGTAATACTTGGAACATCAATTACCAAACAATTTCTATCATCATCTGAAATGGAAACATGTTCTAAAACATTGAAATACGGATCTCCTATTTTTTTAGCAGCAATATGTGTTATGGTTTCGGTCATTCCATAAGTTTCATAAATATCTGATTTTATGTTCTTTAATTTTGAAGCTAAATCATCAGAAACTTTTGCTCCACCAATTATTATCTTTTTGAATTGATATAATTTATCTAAACTATTTTCCGCCTGAAGTGGAACAATAGCAACAAAGTCATAATTCTTATGAGGTAATAAATCATTTAAGTGCGAACTCGGAGCCATAATATCTAACTCTAAACCAAGGGTCATGGCACGAACAATCATCATTTTTCCAGCAATATATTTAGCAGGTAAACACAGTAGCGCTTTATCTTGAGGATGCAAACTGAAAAAATTTCCTGTTGCAATAGCAGAATAAACCATTGACTGCTTCTTGATTGTAATAACTTTAGGCGCTCCTGTAGTTCCAGAAGTAGTCAACTGAATTGTTTCTTTATCATCCAACCAATCCAATAAAAAAACACCTAAATCATTTTCATAATCTTTACCTTCTTTTATTAAAGTATAGGCTAATTGATAAAGAGCTTCTTTATCAAAATGAAAATTATTAATTTTAAATCTATTGTGTATACTTCTATAATTTGGAATCATCGAAATCAATTTCTTTGTTATTTTCTATTAATTTTCCTGTCAATTTTTCTTTCCAATTGTTCCAACCATAAACTTTGGAAAAAATTAAAAGTAAGATTGGAAATATTACAAAAACTGGAGTTAAAACATCGAAGCCAGCTGATGGTTCTGACAAATCTTTTAAAATAGAATTGGTTTGAAATGCCGTCCAATCTGCTGTTAGTAATAAAGCTCCAACCAAATTATTAGCCGCGTGAAATCCTAAAGCTAATTCAAGACCTTCGTCCATTAAAGTCATAATCCCTAAGAAAAAACCAGTTCCAATATAATATAACATAATGATATAACCTATTTTTTCAACTTCAGGATTAGCAATGTGCATTAAACCAAACAACACAGATGTAATAATTAAAGGAATTAATCTGCTATTTGTTGCTAAGCCAATTCCTTGCATCATATGACCTCTAAAAAGATACTCTTCAAAACTAGTTTGCATTGGAACTAAAACAACGGCTAACACAAGAAAAATAAAAAATTTCTCAGGATTAAAATTCCAAACAAAATTCTCAGGTTGGGTAAAATAAAGCGCTAAAATCATTAAAGTAGTAATGCTTCCCCATAGGAAGAAAGAGAAAAAAACGCGTTTCCAATCGATTTTTGTTCTTGAAGTAGTCAAACTAGTTATCGATTGTCCTTGAACGAATTTCACCCAAAACAAAACAATCAATAATCCAAAAGCTAATGGTCCTACAAGTGCTACAAAAGTTAAATTCACACCTATCATTTTGATAGTCTGTTGAATAACTTCATTAGTATCTACACCTTCAGACATAAGAAAATTGAAAAGCATCAATAAAATAAAACCCAAAGGAATTGGCAAATAAGAAAATAAGTTAACTTTTTTAAATTTTAATTGTTCGATATACATAACTTTTAAACGAATTAAGTTTGCTACTAAAGTACTATTTTTTATTTCTTTGTGAAAAAGAAAACATGATAACTATTTACCATAATCCAAGATGTACCAAATCGAGAGAAGGTTTGTGCGAAATCGAAAACTTAAATCAACCTTTTGAAATTAGAAAATACCTTGATGAACCTTTTACAGAAAAAGAACTAAAAGAAGTAATCAAAAAACTGAATATCAAACCTATAGAACTTGTTAGAACCAAAGAAAGTATTTGGATAGAAAACTATAAAGGGAAAGATCTAACAGATAATCAAATTATTGATGCACTATTAGAAAATCCAAAATTAATAGAACGTCCAATCATTGTAAATGGTAATAAAGCAGTTATTGCAAGACCAAAAGAAAAGATTAACGAAATCCTCTAGTAGTTTTAACAAAGATTTAGGAAAGTAAGGCTAAACCAAAAGTTACTTTTGCAGTCTTATTTGAAAAAATATATTTATGAACAAGAAAATTCTTATTGTTGCCTTAACATTACTCTTAAGTTTAACTGCTTTTGCACAGCGTCCTGAAGGAAAAAAAGTTACTGTTTCCGGAAAGGTCATTGAAAAAGGAACTAATCTTCCTTTAGAATATGCTACAATTGTATTCGAAAATAGTACAACCAAACAACTATCTGGTGGTATTACCGATGAAAACGGTATTTTTAAATTTGAAGTAACCGCTGGAAATTACAATGTTAGAGCTGAATTTATTTCTTTTAAAACGGTAACAATTCCGCAAAAAGTTTTTAATGCTGATTCCAACTTAGGCACAATTCAAATGGAAGCCGATGTAGCACAATTAAATGAAATTGAAGTTGTTGCAGAAAAATCTACAGTTGAAATTAAACTTGATAAAAGGGTTTACAACGTTGGGAAAGATATGATGGTTAAAGGTGGAACTGTTAGCGATGTATTAGACAATGTACCATCTGTAACTGTTGATGCTGAAGGAACTGTAGCTTTAAGAGGTAATGAAAATGTAAAAATATTAATTGACGGAAAACCTTCTGGTTTAGCTGGAATTAATATTGCAGATGCCTTAAAACTTTTACCAGCCGATGCTGTTGAAAAAGTAGAAGTGGTAACTAATCCATCAGCACGTTATGATGCCGAAGGTGGTGGCGGTATTATTAATATTGTTTTAAGAAAAGGAAAAGCTAATGGTGTAAATGGTTCTGTAATGGTAAATGCAGGTGATCCTGAAACTTATGGAACCAGCATTAATTTAAACAAGAAAAGTGATGATTATAATTTATTTTCTAACATAGGATATAATTATAGAAATAATCCAGGAAATTCTTTAGTTGACGCCGAATACTTTAATGCAGATGGTTCAACGAGTCGTTTTATTAAAGAAAGAAGAACAAATGAAAGATTAAGTGAAGGTTACAATGCTAACTTTGGTATCGATTTAAATTTATCAAAATCATTAACTTGGACCAATGCGTTAACATTTAGAGAAAATAACGGAAAAAATCCAGATAATGTTTTCTTTTACAATTTTGATGCTTCAAATAATCCAACCTTTGTAAGAAATCGTTTAAACGATCAAAAAAGTGATGAATTCAGTATTGAATACTCATCAAACTTTACTAAAAAATTCAAAAAAGACGACCATAAATTAACAGTTGATTTTGCTACATCTCAAAACAGAGAAAATGAATTTGCAACTATTTATGATCAAATTTTAGATGATCCTGCAACTTTAACAACTCAAGGAACATCAAACAAGAACAAACAACAAAGAAATTTGATTCAAACCGACTATGTTTTACCAATTGGTAAAAACGGTCGTTTTGAAGCAGGTTATAGAGGAAGTTTTCAAAAGAATTTAACTGATTTTGTGGTTACTCCTGTTTCCGACTTTTCTAACACATTAGAATATGTAGAAAATGTAAATGCACTTTATACTCAATACGGTTCTAAAATTAATAAATTCTCTTACTTCTTTGGTTTGCGCTTTGAAGACAGTCACATTGAAGTAAATTCATTATCATTAAATGATTACAACACTAAAAAATACAACAACTTATTCCCATCAGCTACTTTTAATTACGAATTTTCTGAATCGAGTTCAGTTAGTTTAAGTTATAGTAAAAGAATTAACCGTCCAAGAGGTCGTTTCTTGAATCCGGTATCTTCATTATCAAGTAATATTAATATTTTTCAAGGAAATCCAGATATAAATCCTTCTTTAACCGATGCTGTTGATTTAGGCTATCTAAAAAAATGGAAAAAGTTAACGTTTAACACTTCGGCTTATATCAATATCACAAATGATGCTTTTCAATTCATTAGAAAAGAATCAGGATTATTTGTTGAAGGCGTTCCTGTAATTTTAAGTACGCCTATTAACTTATCAAAAGAATACAGAACTGGTTTTGAATTTAATTTAAATTACACACCATATAAATGGTGGAGACTAAATGGTAACTTCAATGCATTCAGAAATGAAACTCAAGGTGACTATTCTTATGTAGATTATTTAGGAAATACTATTAATCAAAATTTTGATAATGTAGCTTTAACTTGGTTTGCAAGAATTTCATCAAAAATTACACTTCCTTACAAAATCGATTGGCAAACAAATGCAACTTACAATGCTCCACAATCAAATGCTCAAGGAAAATCACTAGGTGTTGCTTCAATGAATTTAGCGTTTAGTAAGGATGTTTTAAAAGACAAAGCAAGTATTTCATTAAATGTGAGCGATGTTTTCAATTCAAGAAAAAGAATCATGGAAACAAACATTCCAAACGTGGTAAACTCTTACAGCGAAATGCAATGGAGAGTAAGACAAGTTATGGTAACTTTTACATACCGTTTTAACAAACAGAAAAACGAAAAAGAAAGACAACCTAGAAGAGAAGATAATGGTGGTGAAGGAGATTTTATGGGAAGACCATAATTTCCAAAACCATTACAAATAAAAAAAGTCCCGATTAAATCGGGACTTTTTATTTTAAAAATTAAAAGAAATTTATCCTTCTAATTCAGCTTGTCTTTTAGCTCTTTTCTCTTTAATCAATTCCATGATAGCTCCGCCCAACCAATAGTGAACAAATCCTACTAAGAATATCATCAACCAAAAACCAATAGTTAATATGGTTAAGAAAAGTAAAAAACCTAGGTACTGTTGAAATTCAAACATAATATTTTCCGGAATTTATGAATTCTTGTCAAAGATAATAGGAATATTTATTTTTGACAATATAATTGCTATTATTTTTACCCTAAAACCACTTTTTGATTTTAAAATATATAAACATTACCGCAACAACTGCTAACATTATTCCCCAAATAATAAAATAGCCATACTCCCACTCTAACTCAGGTAAGTTTTTAAAGTTCTGACCATAAACCCCAACGATAAAAGTTAAAGGTAAAAAGAACATCGAAACCACCGTTAAAGTCTTCATAACCTGATTCATTTTATGGTTCTGAGCTGAGAAAAAATAATTTGATGTACTATCTAAAGTAATTAAATCAGAATCTATTTGTTCTAATAATTCTAAACATTTTTGGTGTAATCGTGAGAAAAACGTAAAATTTTCATGCTGAATATCATTGAAAACATTATCATCTTTAATGCTTTTGATAGAATACAAAGAATCGCGTAATGGAATAATCGAACGTTTTAAAAAATTGAAATTATCCCGATGTTTTTCAATCAATTCTAAAACTTCTGGATTCGTATTTTTCTTTGACAAATCAATTAAATCATCCACTTTATTTTCTTCACTTTCAATGGTAATATAAAAATTTTCAATTATCGCATCTAATAACAAATACAATAAATAGTCTGCTTTTTTTGTTCGTACGACTCCAGAATTTGTTCTAATTCGTTCTCTAATGTGTGTAAAAAAATCGCTTCTTTTTTCTTGAAAAGATAACAAAACATTATCCTTTAATAAAAAACTAATTTGCTCTACACTAATATTATCTGACTTTTTTTGAGGTAATAGCGATTTAACATTGAAAAATAAAATATTATGATATTCTTCAATTCTTGTTCGCTTTGTAGTATTTAAAATATCACTTATAATAAAATAATCTGCTTCAAACTTAGCTCCTACTTTTTCAATAAATGTATGATTATTTAAACCATGAATGTTAATCCAATTCACTTTTAAAGCATCAATATTAGTATCCAAATCGTGAGGTTCACATTGTTGAAATTCAATAACTTCATCAGTATCATACACAAACATTTGCATTTCTGTTGGTGTATCTTTATGAATCCCTGTATATTCTAACGTACTTGGATGAACTTTTCTTCCTTTTTTGTATTTAATTTTTCTCAAAACAAACAAATTTTATATAAAGATAGGAGTTTTTAAAAATGAGAAGTATTTTTACGAAAATTTATTTTCAATGCAAACGTTATTCATCAACATAAAAGAACTATTACAAATTAGAGAAGTTGAAATTGATAAAATTTCTGGAACCGATATGGCAATATTGCCTAAAATTGATAATGCTTATCTTTTAATTGAAAATAATATCATTTCCGATTTTGGTTCAATGGAATACTGTCCAAAACTTTCTGATGTTGAAATCATTGATGCAACTGGACAAGTTATTTTACCAACTTGGGTAGACAGTCACACACACATCGTCTATGCAGGAAACCGAATTCAAGAATTTGTAGATAGAATAAATGGATTATCATATGAAGAAATTGCGAATCGTGGCGGCGGAATTTTAAATTCGGCAAAAAAATTAAACGAAACTTCGGAAGATGAAATTTACGAACAATCGAAATTACGTTTAGAAGAAGTGATGCAACAAGGAACTGGCGCAGTTGAGATCAAATCGGGCTACGGATTAACGGTTGAAGGCGAATTGAAAATGTTGCGTGTTATCAAACGTTTAAAAGAAAATTATCCAATTGCAATCAAAGCAACGTTTCTAGGCGCACATGCTTTTCCAATGGAATACAAAGAAAATCATTCAGCTTACATCGATTTGATTATCGACGAAATGTTACCCAAAATTGCTTCCGAAAATTTAGCGGATTATATTGATGCTTTCCTTGAAACCGGCTATTTTTCAGTTGAAGAAACCATCAAAATCATGGAAGCCGGAAGAAAATACGGTTTAGAACCAAAAATTCACGTAAATCAATTCACCGCAATCGACGGAATTAAAGCTTGCGTTGAAAATGGTGCATTATCTGTTGATCATTTAGAAATTGTAACTGA
Source organism: Flavobacterium proteolyticum (assembly GCF_015223105.1). Classification (GTDB taxonomy): domain Bacteria; phylum Bacteroidota; class Bacteroidia; order Flavobacteriales; family Flavobacteriaceae; genus Flavobacterium; species Flavobacterium proteolyticum. The sequence continues at coordinate 110,806 of NZ_JADFTZ010000006.1, read as the reverse complement.
TGAAGATATTGAAGTATTGAAAAACAGCAAAACCATGCCAGTGGCTTTACCAAGTTGTTCCTATTTTATTAGTATTCCTTATACTCCAGCAAGAAAAATGATGAATGCAGGTTTACCATTAGCTTTGGCTACCGATTATAACCCTGGCACTACTCCATCAGGAAATATGAATTTTGTAGTGGCAACGGCTTGCATCAAAATGAAAATGACTCCAGAAGAAGCCATCAACGCAGCTACAATAAATGGTGCTTACGCGATGGGAATTTCAAAAACGCACGGAAGCATAACAAAAGGGAAAAAAGCAAATCTCATCATCACAAAACCAATCATGAGTTTTTACCAATTGCCTTATGCTTTTGGAACAAATTTAATTGATAAGGTAATGATAGAAGGTAAATTTATTTAATATGATTAAAACTCTTTTACTTGTTGGAATTGGAGGTGCCATGGGAAGTATTCTTAGATACTTAACTCATTGGTTAACTTCTAAATATTTTCAAAGTTCGTTTCCTTTAAGTACATTTTTAGTGAATATTTTAGGAAGTTTACTTATTGGATTATTCATAGGTTATTTAGGAAAATACTTTCCAGAAAATCATCCTTTGAAGTTTTTACTGATTATAGGTTTTTGTGGAGGATTTACCACTTTTTCGAGTTTTGCATTAGAAAACTACAATTTACTTCAGAATAACAACCAAATTACTGCTTACATCTATATTGCAACTTCCATTATATTAACTATTTCAGCAGTTGGTTTTGGAAGTTATTTATCAAAATATCTATAAAAAAAGTCCAATGAAATTACTCTCATTGGACTTTAAAATTTTATAAAACGATTATTTCAATTCGAAACTTGTTTTAGAAACTAATTCTGCATTTTTGTCAAATACATTTACAAAGTAAGTTCCTTTTGCAAAATCTTTACCTGAAACTTCTTCATTAACTTGAACTGTCTTATTTTCATATTTCACAGTAGAAACAAAACTATATGTTAATGTTTTATCTCCTGTTGGTATAGTTTTCTTTTCACCTAAAATATTATTTTTACTATCAATAATTTGAACATAATATTCTCTTGCACCAGTTTTAGCAATTTGGTTTTCAGCAATTAAGAAACTAACTTTTAACTTATCAGCTCTTCCTGCTTTATCTGTTTCAATTTGTTTTCCTGAACTTTTTTGTTTAACTGCTAAAACTTTTAAGTTTAAAACCGCTAGTTTAGAACCTTTTTCAACTGTCTTAGTTAAGCTTTCGTTCTGAGTTAATAAAGTATCATTGAATTTCTTTGCATCTGTTAAAACTACTTTTGTACTATCTAAACTAGATGTTAAAGCAACATTTTGCTCTTTCAATGTTTTATTTTCAGCTACTAAATTATCCATTTCTCTTTTTAAACGGAAGTATTCATTTTTGTATTTTGCCATAGCTGCAGCATCACCTTTCGATTTTTCAACTTGCTCTAACAAAGCTACCATTTTAGCCTGTTCTGCTTGTAATTCATCTTTTAATGCCGTGTTATCAGCAATCATTGTATCATATTCTGCAATTTTAGCTTTTAATTCTTCAGCTAAAGTATTTTTCTCTGTAGTTAATGAAGTTACAGTTTCTTTATTATCTGAAGTTAGTTTGAAAATATAACCTACACTTCCTAAGAAAAGTAAGGCTAAGACTACTACAGCAGCTTTTAATCCGGAATTATTTGATTTGTTTTCCATTTTTTGGTATTGTTGGGTTAATGTTAAGTTTTTCCAAAAATACAATTTTTAAAGTATTTTCTAAATTTTAAACGAATTTTATTTAAAAATAGTACTTTTGATTGCATTTATTAATTTTATGGAGAATATTACACTTTTAAGCCAAAACGAATTAGCCAAAATAACGAACCACAGAAGTGGCGAAATAAAATTTGGAGAAAAAATCATCACAGTCCCAAAAGACACTGATATTGTGGAATTTATAACCAACAACGAAGCTAAATTTGTACTTTTTGGAATACCAGAAGATATTGGAGTAAAAGCAAATTTAGGAAGAATTGGTGCCGCTTCGGCTTATGATAGTGCTTTACAAAGTTTGGCTAATATTCAACACAATAAATTTTGTAAAGGAAGTAATTTACTGGTTTTAGGTAAATTAAATGTAGATGAACTTCTAGTAAAAGCCCAAAATTTAGATGCAAACAACAAAGAACATAGAAAAGAACTCTTCAAATTAGTAGAACAATTAGATATTGAAGTTTCGCATATTGTACACCAAATTTGTAATGCTGGTAAAATTCCAATTATTGTGGGTGGTGGACATAATAATGCTTATGGAAATATAAAAGGTTTAGCCTTAGCCAAAGGAAAACCAGTAAATGCTATAAATTTTGACGCTCATACCGATTTTAGAATCTTGGAAGGAAGACATTCTGGAAATGGATTCAGTTATGCTTTTGAAGACGGCTTTTTAAAGAAATATTTCGTTTTTGGATTACATGAAAACTTCGTTTCAAAAAGTGTTTTCAATACGTTGAAAGAATTAACTTCAAGGGTAAAATTTGTTACTTATGAAGAAGTAGAAGTAAAACGGGAGAAAAACTTCGAAACTGAATTAGAAAACGCACTTAATTTTATAAAAAACGAACCTTTTGGAGTGGAATTAGATTTAGATGCCATTCCGAATATTCCTTCAAGTGCTATGACTTTAAGCGGCTTTAGTGTTGATAAAGCCCGACATTTTACTTACTTTTTTGGAAAACATCAGAACGCTTCTTATTTTCATATTTGTGAAGGAGCTCCAGCACTTGATGATTCTAAAAACAATCATTTAACAGGTAAATTAATTGCTTCGTTAATTACTGATTTCATGAAAGCCAAAATGGGATAAAACCTTTTTCCTCAAAATAACACTATCTTTGTACCCTTATCAAACTTATTTGATAGGAAAAATTACTATTTATGACATTTAACGAATTAAAATTATTTAACAATATACAACAAGCTTTAGAAGAAGAAGGCTACACTAACCCCACTCCTATTCAAGAGCAAGCGATTCCTGAAATATTAGCAGGACAAGATTTAGTTGCCTGTGCTCAAACTGGAACAGGAAAAACCGGTGCTTTTGCTATTCCAATTCTAAATTTAATTCACAGAATTGTAGGTTCGGCAAAAAAAACAAAACATATTAGAACTTTAGTAGTTACGCCAACTAGAGAGTTAGCCATACAAATTGACGAAAGTTTTAAAACGTATGGAAAATATACCAATGTAAAATCGTTAGTGATTTTTGGTGGTGTAAATCAGGTTCCACAAGTAAATGAATTAAAAATGGGTGTTGATGTACTAATCGCAACTCCTGGACGTTTTTTAGATTTACACAAACAAGGCTTTATCGATTTGAATCACATGCATCATTTGGTTTTAGATGAAGCGGATCAAATGTTGGATATGGGATTTATTAATGATGTTAAGAAAATCATCAAATTAACTCCTGAAAACCGTCAAACGTTATTGTTTTCTGCAACAATGCCTTTAGCTATTAGGGAATTAGCGGATACTTTTTTAACAAGACCAAAATACATTTCAGTTACACCAATATCGAGTACGGCTGAAAATGTATCGCAAAAAGTATATTTCGTAAACAAAGACGAGAAACGTTTACTTTTAAAACAGTTAATTATTCAAGAAAGTTTGAGCAATGCTTTAGTGTTTACCCGAACCAAACACGGCGCTGATAACATTGTAAAAGTGCTAAAAAAGGCACATATAAAAGCAGAAGCTATTCACGGAGACAAATCGCAAAATGCACGTCAACGTGTTCTAGAACAGTTTAAAAATAAAGAAATCGATATCTTAGTTGCTACCGATATTGCGGCAAGAGGAATTGATATTGAACAACTTCCATTTGTAATTAATTTTGACATTCCAAATATTTCTGAAACCTATGTGCACCGAATTGGTCGTACTGGTCGTGCTGGAAATTCAGGTTTAGCCATTTCATTTTGTGGAAAAGATGAAAAACCATATTGGCAGGATATTGAAAAATTAATCCGAATGAAAGTCAAAGTAATTACAGATCATCCATATGAATGGAAAGACGAAGTTAAAAATCCAGATGCAAAACCCGATTTAAGAAATAAAAATAAGATGAATCCCAATTCAAAATCAAGAAAATCGGATGCTTCTAAGAAAAACAAAAAACGTTGGTACTAAGCCAACGTTTTTTTTATTTATCTACTAATCGTTTAATGGTTTCAAACAGTTTATGACTTTCAAAAGGTTTTACGATTACTTCATCTATTTGCGCGTCTATAATTTTTTCTTCAATATCTTGTTTGTCGAATGCTGTAACAGCAATAATTGGAATGGTTATTCCCTTTTGTCGTATTAATTTTGAAGTTTCAAAACCATTAATGATAGGCATATTAATATCCATTAAAATGGCATCAAAATCAATTTTACTAACTAATTCTAGAGCCGCGTAACCATCATCTACAATTTCACACTTAAAATGATTGTTTTCAAGTAATTTTTTTGTGACTACTTGATTTATTTTATTGTCTTCAACCACCAAAATTTTGTATTCTCTTCTTACCGAAAGATCTACATCAAAATTATTAACAATAGATTTTGCTTTAGAAACATCAGAATCTAATGGCAAGGTGAATGTTATGGTTGTTCCTATTCCTTCTTCGCTTTCTAATTGAATGGTTCCGTTGAATAATTCGACTAATTTTTTAACTATTGTTAATCCTAATCCTGTTCCTTGATAATCGTCTTCTTTACGATATACTTGAACAAATTTTTCAAAAACTTTATTTTGATCTTCTTTGGCAATTCCTATTCCGTTATCGGTTACTTGGAACTTCAAATAACATTTTGTTCCAATTGTTTCTACCAAATTCGCTTTAACAACTACCTTTCCATTTTCGGTAAACTTAAGGGAATTGCTCATTAAATTGATAAAAATTTGAGACAATCGTATTTTATCTCCAACTAAAACTTCTGGGATTGAATTATCAACTTCAATGAAAATTTGGTTATTATTTTTAATGGCCAAAAAATGAAGCGAATCTTTTATAACCGTTAATTCGTCTTGAATATTGAAAACCATATCTTCTAAAACTACTTGGTTTTCTTCAATTTTATAAACTTTTAAAATATCATTTACTAATGACAGTAAATAGTTAGCAGAAAATTTTAAGGATTTTAAATGCGGGCTGTTTTTTAATTCTTTATGTTCATCTAAAATAATATCAGTAATTCCGACTACTCCATATAGAGGTGTTCTTAATTCGTGACTTATTGTAGATATAAACTGCGTTTTTAGTTGTGATGCTTCTTCTGCTTTTTCTTTAGCGATTAATAGTTCTCGATTTGCTTCTTTTAAATCAGAATTCGCTTTCGCTTTAAATTTATTATTTCGAATTAAGGAAAGTAATAAAAGCAACAATATGAAAAAGATAACACCTAAAAGAATTACAAAAACACGGTTAGCCTGTAATTTTTCTTGTTGAATTTCTTTTTCTTTTTTAATTTTATCAATCTCTCTATTAATCTCGTCGTGTTCTATTTGTAATCCACCTACCTTAACATCATTTAAACGTTCTTCATTGTAAATCTTATCTTGTAATTCATCGTGTTTTAAAAGATAGAAATGTGCTTTTTCGAAATTTTTAATTTTATAATAAAAGTTTGAAATATCATTATAAACATCACTTGCATTAGATTTAATTAACTCAACATCATTCTGCTCACAATAATGAACTGCTTTTAAATAATATTCTTCTGCTTTTTTGTTATTATTTAAACTATTGTAATATAAACCAAAATTTGAATTCAACGAGATTTTCGATTCGATATCTCCATTTTTATCGACATAGTCTTTGACATCATTGAAATACTGAATACCATTACTAAAATCTTCAACAGCAAAATAAGCACTTCCAATATTCAATTTTGAAAACATAATTTCATATTCGTCTTTATGCTGAATTGAATATTTTAACCCTTCTTTATAATGTTTAATTCCTTTTTGAAAATCGATTTTTCTATAACAATAAACATTACCTAAATTATTGTTTAACCAACCTTTAACTGTATCATTGTCTACTTTGTTAGCTAAAACAAGTCCTTTATTGTAATACTCAATTGCTTTTTTGTAATCTGAAAATTCTTCGAAATTTAATCCAATTAAATTGTATGCTTTGGAAGCCAATAAATCGTCATTGTTCTTTGTTGCAAGAATAAGTGCCTTTTGAGCAAAATCGAGAGATTTCTTAGAATCTAATTGCAGAAAACTTTGTCCTGCTTGTTTCAATAATTCCTTAGCTTCTTTTTTTGTTGAATTTGTTGACTGTGCAAATCCCAAAATGGAAGTCAAACAGAAAAATAAAACAAAATAAAAACGCGTGTAAGTTATCATGTAACTGCTTTAAATAGGATTGATTTTAAGAACTACTAAAATAAAAAAAAATCCTGACTAAATCAGGATTTTATAACAAATGTTTATCGTGTTAATTTTTTGTATTTAATACGAGTTGGCGTTACATCTTTTCCAAGGCGTTTACGCTTGTTTTCTTCGTATTCTGTGAAACTTCCTTCAAAACTATATACTTGAGAATCACCTTCAAAAGCTAAAATATGTGTACAAACTCTATCTAAAAACCATCTATCGTGGGAAATAATTACCGCACAACCAGCGAAATTTTCTAAACCTTCTTCTAAAGCTCGTAATGTATTAACATCTAAGTCATTCGTAGGCTCATCCAATAATAAAACGTTACCCTCTTCTTTTAAAGTCATAGCTAGGTGAAGTCTATTTCTTTCCCCACCTGATAAAGTAGCTACTTTTTTGTTTTGATCGCTTCCGCCAAAGTTAAAACGAGATAAATACGCTCTCGAATTTACTTGTCTTCCGCCCATCATGATTAATTCTTGACCATCGCAGAAGTTTTCCCAAATAGATTTATTCACATCAATATTAGAATGCGATTGATCTACATAAGCAATTTTAACCGTATCACCAATTGTGAATGAACCTGAATCTGGAGTTTCTTCTCCCATTATCATTCGGAAAATGGTCGATTTTCCAGCACCATTTGGACCGATAATTCCAACAATTCCCGCTTGTGGCAATACAAAATTTAAATCATCATATAATAATTTATCCCCGAATGCTTTTGAAACATGTTTAGCCTCTATGACATTAGTTCCTAAACGAGGTCCATTTGGAATGTAGATTTCTAATTTTTCGTCTAATTCTTTTTGGTCTTCGTTCAATAATTTATCATAGTTCTGTAAACGTGCCTTTTGCTTGGTTTGACGACCTTTTGCTCCTTGACGCACCCAATCCAACTCACGTTCTAATGTTTTTCTACGTTTTGAAGCCACTTTTTCTTCTTGCTCTAAACGTTTCGCTTTTTGGTCTAACCAAGAAGAATAATTTCCTTTCCATGGAATACCTTCTCCTCTATCTAATTCCAAAATCCAACCCGCAACGTTATCTAAGAAATATCTATCGTGCGTTACTGCGATAACTGTTCCAGCATACTGTTGTAAATGTTGTTCTAACCAAAGTACCGATTCCGCATCCAAATGGTTGGTTGGCTCATCTAATAACAATACATCAGGTTGTTGCAATAATAATCGACATAAAGCTACACGACGCTTTTCTCCACCTGATAAAACCGCAATTGGTGTATCTGCTTCTGGAGTACGAAGCGCATCCATTGCAATTTCTAATTTAGTATCGATTTCCCAAGCACCACAAGCATCTATTCTGTCTTGTAATTCTGCTTGACGATCCATTAGTTTTTGCATTTTATCGGCATCTTCATAAACTTCTGGCAAACCAAAATCGTCGTTGATTTTGTTGAATTCTTCCAATAAAGCAAAAATCTCCGCTGCTCCTTCACGAACTACTTCAATTACGGTTTTAGTTTCGTCTAATTTTGGCTCTTGTTCTAAATATCCTACAGTATATCCTGGTGCAAAAACAACATCTCCTTGATAGTTTTTATCTACTCCAGCGATAATCTTCAATAGCGAAGATTTTCCGGAACCATTTAAACCTAAAATACCAATTTTAGCTCCGTAAAAGAAACTCAAATAGATGTTTTTTAATACTTGTTTGTCACTTCCTTGGTAAGCTTTGCTTACTTTTTGCATGGAGAAAATGACTTTTTTATCGTCTGACATAAACTATATGTTTGATTTATGATTATTAAAATTTTGTACTTATTACTTTTTTACACTCTTCCTTTTAAGGCATTAAAAACCCAAGCAATAGCAAAGAAACCAACACCTACAGCTGAGAATCCCCAACCTGCTACATCGGCATATCTGTAAATTCCTAAGCCAATCAATAATAATCCCATTAAAATCATAATGAAAGTGGCCCAAGCTAAAATTGTATTTTTATTCATTCCCATAATCTAAATATTTTTATCTAAAGTTTTGTGAAATTTAGGACTGCGAAGGTACAAATTTTAAAACTTTTTATGCTTTGTATTAATTGAAAATTTTAATCAACATTTCCTTTAGTAAATCGTGTTGTGACATTGATGAAGCACCAACTCCTTTACTTTTTACATCGATGTCACGAAGAGCAGCAACTATTGCACTTACCTTTTTCATTGGATAATTTCGGAATGCTACTTCATAATCTTTTACAAAATAAGGGCTTACTTTTAAAACTTTAGCTGCATTAAACTGAGATTTGTCTTTTAATCCGTGATATTGCAATAATTGCGAAAAGAAACCAAATACCAATCCAGTAGTAACCACCAACGGGTTATCTTTTGGGTTTTGTGAGAAGTGATCTATGATTTTGTAGGCTTTCAATTGGTCTTTTTCACCAATGGCTTTTCGCAATTCGAAGTTGTTATAATCTTTACTAAAACCAATGTTTTCTTCAATGTCTTTTGGAGTAAACGTATGCCCTTTTGGTAAAATAATTTTTAGTTTTTCTAATTCGTTACTGATTTTGGATAAATCGGTTCCTAAAAATTCTACTAAAATAGCGGCTGCTTTAGGTTCAATGCTATAACCTTGTCCAGATAAAACGCGTTTAATCCAATCACCAACCTGATTTTCATACATTTTTTTACTTTCGTAAACTACTCCGACTTTGTCTAAAAGTTTCGTTACTTTTTTACGTTTATCTAAAGTTTTGTATTTGTAAGCAAAAACCAAAACCGTTGTAGGCTGCGGGTTTTCGGCATACGATTCTAACTTTTCAATATGACGTGATAATTCCTGAGCTTCTCTAACAACCACTACTTGACGATCTGCCATCATTGGATAACGTTTAGCATTTCCAACCACATCTTCCATTGTAACATCACGACCATATAAAATCGTTTGATTAAAATCGCGTTCGTGTTCTTGCAACACATTTTGCTCAATAAAATCAGTCAATTTATCAATATAATAGGGCTCTTCACCCATAAAAAAATAAATGGGTTTGATGTTTCCGGCTTTTATATCTTTTGTAATTTGAATTACTTCGTCCATAATTTAGTATTCAGTGGTCAGTAAATAGTTGGCAGTTTGTAATATTTAACTAATTTTGAACTATGCAAAAATTGAATTTTCCAACCTATTCCTTTCGGTTCAAAAATAGTGAAAATAAAGTGTCTATTTTTGATGAAATCAGAAAAAAATTTATTCTTCTTACTCCCGAAGAATGGGTGCGTCAACACGTAGTTCAATTTTTATTGCAAGATAAAAAGTATCCAAAATCGTATATCAACGTTGAAAAATTAATCAAAATTAACGAATTAAGTAAACGATATGATGGTGTTGTTTTTCAACCTAACGGAGAAATATTTTTACTTATCGAATGCAAAGCACCAGAAGTTCCGATTTCCCAACAAACATTTGATCAAATCGCTCGTTATAACTTAGTTTTGAAAGCGAAATATTTAATGGTGACCAATGGACTAAATCATTATTTTTGCCAAATGGATTTTGAGAATGAGAAATATGTTTTTTTAAGAGAACTTCCTGAATATAAATGATGGAAGCTGGATGATGGATGAATTTTTTCTTTAAAACTCCAAATAACCTGAAACTTGAAACCTGAAACAAAAAATCACTTGAAAAAAATAGCAGTAGTCATATTAAATTGGAACGGAGCCAAATTGTTAGAACAGTTTTTGCCTTCGGTGATTGCGTTTTCTAATGAAGCTACGATTTATGTAGCTGATAATGCTTCGACCGATACTTCTATTGAAGTGATTCAAAACCAATTTCCTTCGGTAAAAATCATTCAAAATACTGGGAATTTTGGATTTGCAAAAGGTTATAATGAAGCCTTGAAGTTTGTTGAAGAAGAATATTATGCCTTGGTAAATTCAGACATTGAAGTGACTGAAAATTGGCTTACTCCTATTTTAGAAATTTTTGAAAATCAACCCGAGACTGCCATCATACAACCTAAATTATTAGATTTCAAAAAGAAAACGCATTTTGAATATGCTGGTGGTGCTGGCGGTTTTATTGATAAATTTGGTTATCCATTTTGTCGTGGTAGAATTTTCGATACTGTTGAAGAAGACTTAAATCAATACGATGATGAAATCGAAATTTTTTGGGCAACCGGAGCTTGTTTCTTTATCCGAAAAGAAGTCTACCGAAAACTAAACGGTTTTGATGATGATTTCTTTGCCCATCAAGAAGAAATCGATTTGTGTTGGAGAGCTTTTAATTTGGGTTACAAAATAAAATATACTTCAAAATCAACTGTTTATCACGTTGGTGGTGCTACTTTAAACGAAGGAAATCCGAGAAAAACCTTTTTAAATTTCAGAAATTCATTGTTGATGTTAACCAAGAATTTGCCGAAAAATCAATTATTGCCAATCCTTTTTATGAGATTGTGTTTGGATGGACTTGCGGGAATTCAATTTATTTTGAAGGGAAAATTCAAACATTTTTTTGCAATTATTCAGGCTCATTTTTATTATTATCATCTTGCAAATCAGTTTTATAAAAAAAGAGGTGCAATTCAAAAATCAAATTATTACAAAATAAACAGCATCGTTTATCGTTACTTTATCAAGAATGGCAAGGTCTTTGCTGACCTTTTTTAACAATAGTTTAGGTTAATAAAAGCTATTTTTTAACAATTTCCATTTAATTTTGTAAAAAAATTTAAACGTATGAGAAGAGTAATGTTATTCGCCACAGTAGCTGCTATTTCATTAAGTTCTTGTGTTTCAAAAAAGAAATACACGGAATTAGAAGCTAAAAACAAAGAAATTCAAGATTTATTAAACACAGCAACCGTAAAACTAAATACGTGTTTGACTGAAAAAGAAGCCTTAGCGCAACAAGTTGATTTCTTGAAAAAGAACAATTCTGACTTAATTAACAATGTTGGAAATTTAACAACATTAACAACTAAAGGTGCAGAAAATCTGGAAAAATCTTTGGAAAGTTTAAAAGAAAAAGATTTAAAAATCACACGCTTACAAGATGCTTTAACTAAAAAAGATAGTGTTACTTTAGCTTTAGTAACAAGCTTAAAACGTGAAGTTGGAATCGACGATCCGGACATTAATATTAATGTTGAAAAAGGAGTTGTGATGATTTCGATTGCTGATAATTTATTATTCAAATCGGGAAGTTACGAAGTAAGTGATAAAGCAAAAGGTGTTTTAGCTAAAGTGGCTAAAGTAATCAACAGCAAACCTGATTTCGAGTGTTTAGTTGAAGGTCACACTGATAATGTGCCAATTAAAAATGCAGTTTTATTAGACAACTGGGATTTATCGGTAAAAAGAGCGACTTCAATCGTAAGAGTTTTACATAAAGATTTAGGTGTTAGTCCAAAACAATTAATTCCTGCAGGAAGAAGTTCTTATATTCCTTTAGTGGAAAACGATTCACCAGCAAATAGAGCTAAAAACAGAAGAACTCGCATTATAATTATGCCAAAGATTGACCAATTCTACGATATGTTAGAAAAGGAAATGAAAAACTTAAGTGGAAAATAATTCACCTTCAAAATATAAAAAAAACGCCTCAAGTGATTGAGGCGTTTTTTATTATAATATATCCAAACTTCCTTTTCCTTCACGAATTACTTCTGGTTCGTAACCTGTTAAATCTACAATGGTTGAAGCCACATTGTCTCCGTAGCCACCATCGATAACCAAATCAACTTTGTTATTCCATTTTTCGAAGATTAATTCGGGATCGGTTGAGTATTCAATTACCTCATCTTCATCGTGAATTGAGGTTGAAACTATTGGATTACCTAAAAGTTTTACAATTTCACGAGCAATATTGTTATCAGGAACACGAATACCAACGGTTTTCTTTTTTCTGAATTCTTTAGGTAAATCGTTATTTCCTGGTAAAATGAACGTGTAAGGTCCAGGTAAAGCGCGTTTTAAAATTTTAAATGTGGAAGTGTCAATTTGTTTCACATAATCGGAAAGATTACTCAAATCGGAACAAACAAAGGAAAAATTGGCTTTTTCTAACTTAATTCCTTTGATTTTAGCAATTTTTTCTAACGCACGAGAATTGGTAATATCACAACCTAAACCATAAACCGTATCGGTTGGATAAATGACTAAACCTCCGTTTTTTAAAACCTCAACCACTTTTTTAATTGCGGCTTCGCTTGGTTTGTCTTCGTATATTTTTATGATTTCTGACATCTTATTTTTGTTTCAAGTTAATTTTGTTTCAAGTTTCAAGTTAATCTAAAAAACTAAAACTTCTATCCTATCACTTCCAACTTCGCAAATCGTAACAACAACTTCTTTAATCCACCTACATCAAAACGAATTTCGGCTTTTTTGTCTGCTCCTACTCCTTCGATGTTTACGATTTGTCCTTTTCCAAAACGTTCGTGCATTACAATATTTCCAACGTTTAAATTAGCATCTACCACATTAGAACTTCCTGAATTACTTGAAACTGGTTTCAATCGTCTAATATTCGCGGTTGGACTTGGTTGGTCTTGTGTTAAATATTTTGGTGGCGTTCCTGCGGTTGGTTTAGCTAATCTTAATTTCGATTTATCAATATCGCCAAAAACATCAATATCCATAACCGGTTTGTAACGATAACCCGAATCTACTGGATTCAAATATTCTAAATATTCATCATTGATTTCTTCAATAAAACGCGAAGGTTCGCTATCTACTAATTTTCCCCAACGATAACGCGATTGCGCATACGTTAAATACGCTTGATGTTCGGCACGAGTTAAAGCAACGTAGAACAAACGACGTTCTTCTTCTAATTCGCTTCGGGTATTCAAACTCATGGCACTTGGAAATAAATCTTCTTCTAATCCCACAATAAACACATGTGGAAATTCCAATCCTTTTGCCAAGTGAATCGTCATAAGTGCTACCCTATCATCATCACCTGTATCTTTATCTAAATCGGTTGCTAATGCTACGTCTTCTAAAAATTCGGCTAACGCACCTCTGGCTCCATCGATTTCTTTTTGACCTTCGGTAAAATCTTTGATACCGTTTAGTAATTCTTCAATATTTTCAATTTTCGCAATTCCTTCTGGAGTTCCGTCTTTTTTGAGTTCTTGAACCAATCCTGTTTTCTTCGTAACATGATCAGTTAAGAAAAACGCATCTTGATTTTCGTTAATGACTTGAAAACTCTTAATCATCGTCACAAAATCATTCAATTTTGCTTTTGTTCCTGCGTTTAGTTTCAAATCAATTTTATCAATGTGTTCAATTACTTCAAAAATAGAACGCTTGTAATGATTGGCTGCAACCGTTAATTTTTCAACCGTTGTATCACCAATTCCTCTGGCTGGATAATTAATCACACGAACTAAAGCTTCTTCATCTTTTGGATTAATTACCAATCGCAAATACGCCAAAACGTCTTTGATTTCCTTACGTTGATAAAACGATAAACCACCATAAATTCGATACGGAATATCTCGTTTACGTAACGCATCTTCCATAGCACGAGATTGCGCATTGGTACGATACAATATTGCAAATTGTCCGTTTAACATTTGGTTTTGCATCTTCTGCTCGAAAATAGTTGCCGCTACAAAACGTCCTTCTTCCCCATCAGTTAAACTTCGGTGGACTTTTATTTTGGGTCCGTCATCGTTGGATGTCCAAACAATTTTATCTAACTTGGTTTTATTCTTATCGATTACGTTATTTGCTGCTTCAACAATGTTTTTCGATGAACGATAATTTTGTTCCAAACGATACATTTGTACGTTGTCGTAATCTTTCTGAAAATTTAAAATGTTGTTTATATTCGCACCACGGAAGGCATAAATACTCTGTGCATCATCTCCCACCACACAAATATTCTGAAATCTATCCGATAACGCACGAACTATCAAATACTGCGAGTGATTCGTATCTTGGTACTCATCTACTAAAATGTATCTAAATCTATCTTGATATTTTGCTAGTACATCTGGAAAACGATTTAATAATTCATTAGTTTTCAATAGTAAATCATCAAAATCCATCGCACCCGATTTAAAACAACGCTCCACATATTGTTGATAAATTTCCCCCATACGCGGTTTTTTACTCATCGCATCTGCTTCTTGTAATTCGGGATTATTGAAATAGGCTTTTACTGTAATTAAAGAGTTTTTATAAGATGATATTCTGCCTAAGATTTGCTTTGGTTTGTAAATATCTTTATCCAACTGCATTTCTTTGATGATTCCTCCTAAACAACGCAAAGAATCCTGAGAATCGTAAATCGTAAAGTTAGATGGATAACCTAATTTATCGGCTTCACTTCTTAAAATCTTAGCAAAAACCGAGTGAAAGGTTCCCATCCAAAGGTTTTTCGCTTCGTTATTTCCAACAATATCTGCAATACGTTTTTTCATTTCACGTGCGGCTTTGTTGGTAAACGTTAACGCCAAAATATTAAAAGCATCTACACCTTGACTCATTAAGTTAGCAATACGAACGGTTAACACACGTGTTTTACCAGAACCCGCTCCCGCAATTACAATCATGGGACCGTCTTTCTGCAATACAGGTGCTTGCTGTGCTTCGTTTAATTGGCTGATATATCGCTGCATTTCTTTCATAGGATTCGATAACTTTTAACTAATTTACAAAAATACACTTTGATTCGTGTTTTTACAAGTTTTTATTTTGTGCTTAAAGCGAGAGAAATATTTAAACACATAGACACAATAGTTTTGCTTTGTTTTGATTTTAGTCCGAAGCTTCGGACGTTTCACTTATCATAGATAACATAGAAAAATGGAATAACTCATTTTAGAATATGAGATTTGATTTTTACAATTTTAGACATTTCTCAAATCTGTGTTCCTAAACTTATTTGAATTTTAATAATTTTAATCTTAATTTGCGACATATTTAAAACTATTAAAAATGACAATCGAAGATAAATTATTAGAAATTGCTGCTTATACCCTACCTGCTTTGATTACGGGTGGTGTAGCTTTTGTAATGATGCAAAAATTTTATAACAGCGAAGAAAGTAAACGCAAATTTGAGTTATTAAGAGAAAATCAAAAACAAGCGTTACCGATTCGTTTGCAAGCGTATGAGCGAATGGTTTTATTGTTGGAAAGGATTAACCCAACACAATTGTTACTTCGTGTAGCACCAATTAGCAAAAGTAAAGATGATTATGCAACCTTATTATCGCACCATATTCAAACTGAATTTGAGCATAATTTAACGCAACAAATTTATTTAACCGCAGAAACTTGGGATATCATATTGAAAGCTAAAAACAGTACGGTGCAAATGATTCGAAAAAATGCACTTAGAGAAGATGTTGCTGATGCCGATAAACTAAGAGAAGCCATTATGTTAGAACTAACAGAAACCGAAGCGCCAAGTAATATTGCAATTAGCTATTTGAAAGAAGAATTGAAAAGAGTATTTTAAATACAAATCCCGAGCATCAACTCGGGATTTTTTTATTTTTCGTTTAAAAATTTCAAATACAACTCTTTCATGGTTTCATCCGAAGTTGATGCTAATTTTTCAACTATTGTTCTGTATTCTTGATTTTTTAGTAATCTTCTAACATTATCTCTACTAAATTTGGTAAACTGCCATTTGTGATGCACTGTTGTTTTAAACAATAATTCAATTACTTTTTCATCGTTCGGATTTAGTTGTAATAACAATTCTAAAGCATTTTGTCTAACCGAACTTTCATAGTTTTCAGAAGCAAAATCCAATAATTGATTGTACGAAGTAGCTTTCACTTGCTCAGGTAAATTTTCCGTATTCATAGCCAAGCCCAACCAAGTTAAGCGGAAACTTTTATCATTGTTCCCAACAATCTCTTTGGTTTGTTCTAAATAACGCAAACGGTCTTCTGGAAAGTTTTTCCATAAATTGGTTAAAGCTATTTCTTTCGTTTGATACGAATTATCATTCAATAACGTTTCGTATTGCGATTTAAATGCTTCTGGAATTACTGGTGTGGATTCCGCAACAGCTCTTCTTACCAAAATGTCATTTGTTGCTAAAGCAGTTTCTAAAATGACTTTACGTTCTTCGAAAGGAACGTTCCTTGTTTGATAAACAATATATTGTTTAATTGGATAGTAAGCATCTGATTTCAAAATTTCTGTCAATTCGACTAATGTTTTTTTACTTTTCTTTAAAGCAAAATAATCTTGAATGAACTTATTTTTAGTCAAATACTTTTGGGCGATTTCCATTTCAAATCCTGCTTTTTCTAACCAAACTTTTTTGAAATTCTCCACATCATAACCCGAAACATCTTTTACAATCTTCAAGAAATCATCTGTATTGACGTTTTTGTATTGGTATTTCTTTAAATATTTCGTTACAGCTTTTTGGAAATTCTTTGCTCCAATGTCTTCACGCATCACGTGCAATGCCCAAGCGCCTTTTTTATAAAACGATAACGAACTCGCCTTTTCATTCATCACAGGAATCGTATCGGTTTTGGAAGCTCGTTTTAGTTGTTCGGCATAGTCGTTTAATTCTTCATAGAAATAATCATCACCAAACAAATGACGCTCAGCTAATAGAGCGTAATATGTAGCAAAACCTTCTTGTAACCAATGATGTTTTCCTGATTGCGCGGTAATCAAATCGCCAAACCATTGATGTGCTAATTCATGTGCATTAACATTTACATAATTTCTATCATTAAAACCAATTTCATCTACTACAAAATCTTGTGCAAAAATAGTAGAAGTCGTATTCTCCATTCCCGCATACAAAAAATCACGAACCGGAACTTGTCGGTAAATGCCCCAAGGGTACTTCACTCCTATTTCTTGCTCCAAATAATCAAACATTTCTTTAGAATAACGATAGGTTGGTTCAAATTTTGAAACATCATTTTTATCTAAATAAAATTCTAATGGCGTTCCTGATTTAGTTGTTCTGGCTTGTTTTGCGAAATTTCCAATGGCCAACATTACTAAGTAAGAAGACATTGGTTTTTGCATTTGATAATTCCACGTGATTAAATTCCCTTTCGAATTGTACTTATTTGAGATAAAAGTACCATTTGAAATCACTGGAAAATCATTTCTAAATTCAACAGAAATATTAAAAATAACTTTTTCATTCACGTCATCAAAGCTCGGCAACCAGTGACTCGTATAACGCCCTTGTCCTTGTGTCCAAATTTGCAAATTCTCATCTTGACCTGTAAAATAAAGCGTTTGTTTGGGTTTTGCTGAATATCTAAAAGTCAATGTGTTTTTTCCTTTTTTATATCCTTCAAATAAATTTAATGTTTTTCCTGAATTTTGGAAATTTACAGATTTTCCATTGATGGCAACTTCTGAAAATTCCATATTGATAGCATCAATTTTAATGGTATCAATTGCTTTTTTTACTTTAAATTCATAAATAATCGTTCCAGAAATTGATTTTTCAAAATGATTTGGGGCAACCAAAGCATCACATTTGATAAAATCAACTTTATCAATTTGTTGAGCAAAAGATATATTAATAAAAAACAAGGCTAAAAGAATACGAAACATCTTATTGGAATTTAATAAAGTACGAATATAAACATTTTCAAATTCTCTCCTTTTTAAATTAACAAATTATAAACTATCTTCGCTTTTACATTTAGAAACACAGATTGAAGAAATTGGATAAATTTTTAAAATTTCTTGAATCGGTGTTCCAAA
This sequence comes from Flavobacterium proteolyticum, assembly GCF_015223105.1. Taxonomy (GTDB): domain Bacteria; phylum Bacteroidota; class Bacteroidia; order Flavobacteriales; family Flavobacteriaceae; genus Flavobacterium; species Flavobacterium proteolyticum. The sequence goes on along the minus strand of NZ_JADFTZ010000006.1, from coordinate 92,674 downwards.
AAATTGAACTTTTAACTTGTAATTGCACTTGAATTTGAATCTACTCGAAACTCCCATAGAATATCTCAAAGGCGTTGGTCCGCAACGTGGTGATTTATTGCGTAAGGAATTGGGTATTCATAAGTATGCCGATTTACTGAATCTATTTCCCAATCGTTACATTGATAGAACGCGTTATTACAAGATAAACGAACTGCAAAACAGTAATTCAGAAGTTCAAATTGTTGGTAAAATCATCAATATTAAAACTGTTGAACAAGGTAAAGGACGTTCGCGATTAGTTGCGACTTTTGTAGATGAAACGGGACAAATGGAACTCGTATGGTTTCAAGGACAAAAATGGATTCGCGAGAGTATCAAAATCAATGTTCCGTATGTGATTTTTGGAAAAGTAGCACAATTTGGCGCCTCATATAACATGGCGCATCCTGAAATGGAATTATTGGAAGAGCACAAAGCCAGTCTTCGATCGGCAATGCAACCGGTTTATCCAAGTACGGAAAAATTAGCTAACAAAGGAATTTCAAACAAAGTCATCAATAAAATGATGCAACAATTGTTTGTGGAAACGCAAGCTTTGTTTTCTGAAAATTTACCCAATTATCTTTTAGAAGAAATAAAATTGATTCCAAAAAATGCGGCTTTATTCAATATTCATTTTCCAAAAAGTCAAGATTTGTTGGCAAAAGCGCAATTCAGATTAAAGTTTGAAGAGTTGTTTTTCATCCAATTGCAATTGATTACGAAGAATCTCATTCGCAAACACAAAATAAAAGGAATGCCGTTTGAAAAAGTGGGTGAAAACTTCAATAATTTCTATAAAAATCATTTGCCTTTCGATTTAACAAATGCCCAAAAACGCGTACTAAAAGAAATCCGTAACGATTTAGGAAGCAACGCCCAAATGAATCGTTTACTGCAAGGCGACGTAGGTTCTGGAAAAACGATTGTAGCTTTAATGTGCATGCTTTTGGCGAAAGATAATGGCTTTCAAAGTTGCTTAATGGCGCCAACCGAAATTTTAGCCAACCAACATTTTAACGGAATTACTGAATTAGCAAAAGAACTGAATATCAATATAAAAATATTAACTGGTTCAACTAAAACTTCAGATAGAAAAATTATCCACGAAGAACTCGAAAACGGAAGTTTAGATATTTTAATTGGAACCCATGCCTTGTTAGAAGACAAAGTGCAATTCCATAATTTAGGCTTAGCAATTATTGATGAACAGCATCGTTTTGGTGTAGAACAGCGTTCTAAACTTTGGAAGAAAAATGATGTTCCTCCTCACGTTCTCGTCATGACCGCTACTCCAATTCCAAGAACTTTAGCTATGAGTTTGTATGGTGATTTGGATATTTCAGTAATTGATGAATTACCTCCAGGAAGAAAACCGATTCAAACCGTTCATCGCTATGATTCGAACCGATTAAAAGTTTGGAAATTTTTAAAAGATGAAATTGCAAAAGGACGTCAAGTTTATATCGTGTATCCATTAATTCAAGAATCAGAAAAAATGGATTACAAGGATTTGATGGATGGTTATGAAAGCATTTCTAGAGATTTCCCATTACCTCAATATTCTATTTCTATCGTGCATGGGAAAATGAAACCTGCCGATAAAGATGAGGAAATGCGTCGTTTTTCGGAAGGAAAAACTAATATTATGGTAGCAACTACTGTGATTGAAGTTGGTGTAAATGTTCCAAACGCTTCTGTAATGGTAATTGAAAGTGCGGAGCGTTTTGGATTATCACAATTACACCAATTAAGAGGACGAGTTGGTCGTGGTGCCGAACAAAGTTATTGTATCTTAATGACGAGCCATAAACTAAGTAATGATAGTAAAATCCGAATGGAAACTATGGTGCGTACCAATGATGGTTTCGAAATTTCGGAAGTTGATTTAAAATTGCGCGGTCCTGGTGACATCATGGGCAAGCAACAAAGTGGTGTTTTAAATCTTCAAATTGCGGATTTGGTCAAAGACAAAGAGATTCTACAATTGGCAAGACATCATGCCATAAAACTATTAAAAGATGATGCTCCAATGGAAAAACCAGAACATGCTAAATTGAGAGAAGCTTTTATTGAGTTAGGCAAAAAGAAAACCATTTGGAATTATATTAGCTAAATTTCATTTAATGTAACGAAGTGTAGAAAAATTATAACAAAAAGTAAATTTCAACACCTATTTCGTAACTTTTTTAAATAAATCTCAAATTTTTAAAACATTTGTACCTACAACAATGTTAAATAAATGGTAAGGTTTTGGCATAATTATAACGTAAGACTTAGTTTTGTATAAATTCTTAAGTTTAGTCCCTAATTATGAAAATAAAAACAATAAGCATCACGCTAATCACTTTAACTCTTGTTGGTTTAATTGGATATAGAATCACAAAAAACAGTTCCGAATCTGAAAAAGGTGGTGGAAAAGGAGATAAAAAACCTCCAATGATGGTTGATGCTATTGTAGTTTCTGAAACTAATTTTGCGAATACTATTTCCCTTTCAGGTTCTATTGAAGCCAATGAAAATGTGGAAATTAGAAGTGAGGTTTCTGGAATTGTAGAAAAAATCTATTTCACAGAAGGAACAAACGTAAGTAAAGGTCAGGTTTTATTGAAAGTAAATGATATTGAGCTAAGAGCGCAATTATCACAAGCTATAACAAAACAAGGACTTGCTTCAGAAAATGAAAGAAGAGCTAAATTATTACTTCAAAAAGAAGCTATCAGTCAAGAAGAATATGAGATTGCAAGTGCCGAATATAGAAGTCTTAAAGCGCAAACACAATTGATTCAAGCACAAATTGCTAAAACAACTGTAAGAGCGCCTTTTTCTGGAAAAATTGGTTTACGTAACATTTCTCCTGGAACTTATGTAACACCTACTACGCTAATCACCAAGTTAGTTAGTGCGAATCAAGTGAAAATTAGTTTCTCAATTCCTGAAAAATATGCTTCGGAAGTTGAAAACAATACTAATATTCAATTCACGATTCCAAATAATCCTGAAAAATTCACAGCAAAAATATACGCTATTGAACCTGAGATTGAAACTTCCACTCGAACCTTAAAAATTAGAGCGATTGCTGAAAATCCGAATGGAAAATTACTTGCTGGAACCTTTGCTACTATTGAACTTCCTCTAAAAAATATCAAAGGAGCTATTCAAATTCCTTCAGAAGCGGTTGTTCCTGTTCAAGACGGAAAAGTGGTTTACATTGCCAACAACGGAAAAGCAAAAGAAGTAAAAATTGAAACTATTGCCAGAACTGATAAAGACGTAATCGTTACACAAGGCGTTAAATCAGGAGATACAATTTTAACTTCTGGCGTTATGGCTTTAAAAGACGAAGCAGATATCAAAGTAAAAGTAAAATAAGCTTTTCTAAATTCTAATTTCAAACTTCAAATTTAAAATGAGTTTATCTACTTTAAGTATAAAAAGACCCGTATTTACCATTGTAATCAACTTATTGATTATCCTTTTTGGTATTTTAGGATTTAGTTATTTGGGTGTTCGTGAATTCCCATCGATTGATCCTGCTGTAATTAATGTTCGAACGAATTACACAGGTGCTAATGCCGATATTATCGAATCGCAAATTACAGAACCACTTGAAAAAGCTATTAATTCGATTGATGGTATTCGAAACATTACGTCTTCAAGTAATCAAGGTTCGAGTAATATTACAGTCGAATTCAAATTAGAGAAAAACCTAGAAGAAGCTGCTAACGATGTGCGTGATAAAGTTTCGCAAGCCGTTAGAAGTTTACCGCAAGATATCGATGCTCCACCAGTTGTTTCAAAAGCAGATGCCGATTCAGATGCCATTATTTCGATGACCGTTCAGAGTCAAACTAGAAATGCTTTGGAGTTGAGTGATTATGCTGAAAACGTAATCTCTGAGAGAATTCAAACGATTCCTGGTGTGAGTAGCGTACAGATTTGGGGACAAAAACGTTATTCGATGCGCATTTGGATGGATCCTATCAAATTGAATGCTTACGGAATTACAGTTGCCGATGTTCGAAATGCTTTGGACAAACAAAATGTAGAATTGCCATCGGGAAAATTAACAGGTGCTAATACCGAATTAATGGTAAAAACGCTTGGAAATTTATCCACCGAAAAAGAATTCAACGATATTATCATTGTAGCTGATGCGAATAAAACCGTTCGTTTAAGCGATATTGGCTATGCAGTTTTAGCTTCCGAAAATTTAGAAACCAAGTTTACCGAATCAGGAAATCCAATGGTGGCTGTGGCAATTATTCCGCAACCTGGAACGAATTACTTAGAAATTGCTGAACAATTTTATGCAGAAGTTGACAAATTAAAGAAAGATTTACCAAGTGATATCAAACTAGATATTGCTTTAGATAATACTATTTTTATTAAAAAATCAGTAGTTGAAGTTGCCGAAACATTAGCGATTTCAGTAGTTTTGGTAATCATCATTATCTTTTTATTCTTTAGAGATTGGTCTATCGCATTTAGACCTTTAATCGATATTCCAGTTTCGTTGATTGCTACATTTTTCATCATGTACTTGTGTGGCTTTTCCATCAACGTATTAACTTTATTAGCTATCGTTTTAGCTACAGGATTAGTAGTAGATGACGGAATTGTAGTAACCGAAAACATTTTCAAAAAAGTTGAAGAAGGTATGTCGCCTATCGAAGCGGCTATCAAAGGTTCAAATGAGATTTTCTTTGCAGTAATTTCGATTTCGGTAACATTAGCTGCCGTTTTCTTACCAATTATTTTCTTAGAAGGTTTCGTAGGACGATTGTTCCGAGAGTTTGGTGTAGTCATAGGTGCTGCGGTATTAATTTCCGCCTTTGTATCGTTGACTTTAACGCCAATGTTGAATGCGTATTTAATGAAAGGTGGCGAACAAAAGAAAACCAAATTCTATGAAGCTACAGAACCATTCTTCGTAAGTTTAAACACTGGATATGCGAATTCTTTAACCAAATTCTTAGAGAGAAAATGGTTGAGTTTCCCAATTATCGGAGTTTGTATTGGATTGATTATATTATTCTTTGCAATTCTTCCAAAAGAAACGGCTCCATACGATGATAGAAGTTTAGGAATTGTCAGTGTAACTACTCCCGAAGGTTCTACTTACGAATACACGGATCGTTTTATGGATGATTTATCTAAATTAATCAACGATTCGATTCCAGAGAAAAAAGTGGCATTGGTAATCACTTCACCAGGTTTTTTATCTTCTTCTGTAAATGCGGGAAGAGTTCGTTTAGCTTTGGTTGACCCAAGTGAACGAGAAAAATCACAAAAAGAAATTGTAGATGATTTGAACAAATGGACAAAAAAATATCCGCAAGCGAAAGTAAATGTTTCCGAACAACCAACGATTTCTGTGAACCGACGAGGTGGTTTGCCAATTCAATACATCATTCAAGCTCCAAATTTTGAAAAATTAAGAGAAAAGATTCCGCAATTCATGGAAGAAGCGAGTAAAAACGAAACTTTCTCTAATGTAGACGTGAATTTGAAATTTAATAAACCTGAAATCAACGTAACGATTAATCGTGAAAAAGCGGAAAGTTTAGGAATTTCGGTTTTAGATGTGGCGCAAACCTTGCAATTATCGTTAAGCGGACAACGTTTTGGTTATTTCATGCAAAATGGGAAACAATATCAAGTCATTGGTCAATTTGATGAAAAAGACCGCGATGCTCCATTAGATTTGACTTCGATGTTTGTAAAAAACAAAGCGGGCGAATTAATTCAATTAGATAACGTAGTTGAGGTGGAAGAACAAAGTAATCCACCGCAATTATTCCATAACAATCGCTACATGTCGGCAACCGTTTCTGCTGGTTTAGCACCTGGAAAAAGTATGATTGATGGTATTAATGCGATGGACGAAATCAAAGAAAAAGTGTTAGATGATACTTTTACAACTGATTTAGGTGGAGAATCTCGTGACTTCGTAGAAAGTAGTTCGAATACTTCTTTCGCTTTTGGATTGGCGTTATTATTAATCTATTTGATTTTAGCCGCTCAGTTTGAAAGTTTCATTGACCCTTTCATCATTATCTTAACTGTACCAATGGCAGTAGCTGGAGCGTTATTCTCACTATGGCTATTCGGACAAACTTGGAATATTTTTAGTCAAATTGGAACCGTCATGCTGATTGGGCTCGTTACCAAAAACGGAATTCTGATAGTCGAATTTGCCAACCAACTTCGCGAACAAGGAAAATCAAAATACGATGCCATTTTAGAAGCTTCGGAAGCTCGTTTACGACCTATTTTAATGACTAGTTTAGCCATTGCTTTAGGAGCTTTACCAATTGCTTTGTCACTTGGAGCTGCTTCGGCAAGTAGAATGGGAATGGGAGTTGTTATTGTAGGTGGAACGATGTTCTCGTTAATCTTAACCTTATTCGTAATTCCAGCCATCTATTTAATGTGGTCAAGAGCCAAAAAACACCGACCAGAATTTGATAATTTAGACGCTTTAGAAAAATAAAATAAACCGCAGATTCGCAAATTAAAAGAATAATTGGAATCAATATAATCCTACAAGTATTCAATAAAAAAACACTTAAAAACAAAAAATTCTGCGAATCTGCGGTGAAAATATAAAAACACTATGCGAAATTTATATACTTATATATTCATTTTTTTACTTGGATTTTCAGCGCAAGCACAAGAATTGCTTTCACTTGAAGATGCCGTAAAAATTGCCTTGGAAAACAATTACGATATTAAAATCGCAAAAAATAATTCCAAAATTGATGCTACCAATAACAATTTAGCTAATGCTGGAATGTTGCCTTCGTTGAATGCGAATTTTACAAACAATAATAGTCAATTAGACACCAAACAAACCCAAGCAGACGGCACAGAACGAGAATTAGACAATGCCAAAAACATGAATTTAACTTATGGCATTGGATTAGATTGGACAATTTTCGATGGTTTAAGTATGTTTGCCCGAAAAGAGCAATTAAATATTTTAGAACAACAAGGAAAAGCCGAATTACAAACCGCCATTTTAACCAGAATTAGCGATGTTTACACTACGTATTTCGATTTGGTGCAACAACAGCAAGTCTTAGCTTCGATTGATACGGCAATTGTAATTTCAAACCAACGCTTAACAACCGCTCAAAATCGTTTTAGCATTGGAAAAGCTTCAAAATTAGAAGTTTTGAATGCACAAGTAGATTTGAACAGCGATTTAAGTTTACAATTAAGACAAAAAGAACTCATCAAAATCAGTAAAATCAGATTGAACGAATTATTAGTTCGCGATATTCAAACCGATTTTAAAGTCGCTAACGAAGTTACATTTGAACAAAATTTAGATTTCAACGAATTAAAAGCAACAGCCGAAAAACAAAATCCGCAATTGCAAGCGCAAATTCTATCTAAAAAAGTAGCCGATTTGAATTTAAAACAAGTCAAAGGCAATCGTTATCCAACGGTTAGAATTACTTCAGGTTATAATTTCACACGTTCAGAAGCTTCTTTGGGATTCATCACACAATCCTCTGGACAAGGTTTTGTGTATGGAGTAACGGCTACTGTGCCTATTTTTAATGGTTTTCTTCAAAACAGAAACGAAAAAGTAGCGAAATATCAAGTTGAGAATGCAGGTTTACTTTTAGAACAACAAAAATTGTCATTAACATCACAATTGGCTTCGTTGTATGCGAGTTATCAAACTAATTTAGAGTTGGTAAAAGTGGAAGAAAAAAACTTAGAAATCGCCAAGCAAAATTTGGATATCACTTTAGCAAAATTCAAAATTGGAACCATAACTACTATCGAATTTAGAACCGCTCAGCAAAACTTTGTTGAAGCATCAGTTCGTTATTCGAATGCGCAATATGTAACCAAGCTTTCAGAAATTAACTTAAAAGAATTAGCCGGTACTTTAAAATTGAATTAATATAATTAGATTTGTTAAAGCGTTTAATTGTGAAACTGTGAAATCGAAAAATTGTATTATCAAAACCCACAATTCAACAACTAAACAATTCAACATTTAAACATTAATAAATGGTTCAATACAACCCAAAAGACTGGATTACTTTTATTTTTCGTTTTCACGAATCGGATACCTTTCGTCAACTGATTCCGATGATGATTTTCATTGGATTTTATGCTTACGGAATCGCCTATTTGGAATTGGAATATTGGAAACTTTCTGAAACCAGTCATGTAAAGAATCTAAATGTAATGCACACCACTGTTGGTTTTGTATTGTCGTTATTATTGGCATACAGAACCAATACGGCTTACGACCGTTGGTGGGAAGGTCGAAAACAATGGGGTGCTTTAGTGAACAATAGTCGAAATTTAGCCATAAAACTTTCCGCTTATTTGTCTGATGAGAATGATAGAAATTTCTACAGAAAAGTGATTCCGGCTTATGCTTCGGTGCTTTCCAAACATTTATTGAATGAAGAAGTAAGTAAAATGTTGTTTGAAGGTTTGGATTTAGAAATGGATCACCACAAACATCGCCCGAATCAAGTGGCAAAAATGTTGTTTCAAAAAGCGAATGATTTGTACAAATCAGGAAAAATTACGGGTGACCAATTTTACATCATCAATTCCGAATTACAATCGTTTACCGATATTTGTGGCGCTTGCGAACGTATTAAAAACACACCTATTCCCTACTCTTACAGTTCGTTCATCAAAAAATTCATCTTCTTTTTTGTGATGACCTTACCTTTCGGCTTCGTATTTAGTTTGGGTTACTATGTAATTCCTGTAGTGATTTTCATCTTTTATGTTTTAGCGAGTTTAGAATTAATCGCCGAAGAAATTGAAGACCCATTTGGCAACGACGCCAACGATTTACCGATGACGAAAATAGCTTCAAATATTAAGAAACACGTGGAAGAGATTTTGTAATCTAAAAATTCAAAAATAAATAAAACATGAAAGCTAAACTTATTCTTTTTTTATTAATATCAATAAACTTATTTGGACAAAATACTCAAACAAATAGTGGTTATATAAATGTCAAAGGAACAAAACTCTATATAATTCCACCAAAAGGTTTTAAAGAAGCTAAAAATATTGTTGGTTTAGAAAAAAACGAAACAGCTCTAATACAAGTGATGGATTTAGTGGGCGGTAATTTTGATTCAAATACCGCAACTTATACGAGAGCTGAATTTGAAAAAAGAGGAATAAAAGTTTTAGAATTTGAAGAATTAGAAATTGATGGTTATAAAGCTAAATTTTCACACATAAAAGGAGCTGATAGTAATGAGAGCCTTCAAGTTGTTTTTGGTGACTCTACTTTTACTGCAATGGTAATGGGTGTATATCCAAGTAATTTAAGAACTGAATTATTTAAAGACATAAAAGCAGCATTTCTAAAAATAAAATATGATAAAACATTAGTAATTGATCCTTTTTCAGCAAGTGTTTTTAAAATTGGAAAGAATGAATCAAAATATAAATTTGCAAAAGCTACTGCAAATATGTTTATTTTTTCAGAAAATGGAATAATTAAAGATTCATATGTAGATGAACCTATGATGATGATTACTTCTGTTCCTTTTGATAAGAGTATGACAAAAGAAGAACTTGTCGAAGAACTTGTTAATGGCCTAATTAGACAAGGACTTATTAAAAAAGAAACTAAAAATTTATCCAAAAAAAGTATTAATGGTTATAATGCAGTGGAAGTTGAGTATTATTTCGACCATAAATCAGAAATAAAACTCATGTTAATTACCGTTTTAGTAAAAAATGACAAAGCAATTCTCATTTATGGAAGCGCCAAATCTCATTTTGAAGAAAACATTATAGAATTTAAAAAATTAACTAGTGTAATTTCTATAAAATAAATTAATTTTCTTAATTAAAACTCTATGAAAAACCTATTCCAAACCACACTCCTACTCTTCACCATAGCTTTATTCACAAGCTGTAAACAAGAAACCGTAACCACTCAAAACGAGTATTTTGCACAATCTGCTGATAGTATTCAAAATGGTGGTGTAAAAGTTATTCCCATTACAACTCCAAAAGGCACTTTTAATGTTTGGACAAAACGCATTGGAAACAATCCAAAAATTAAAGTATTGCTTTTAAATGGTGGTCCAGGTGCTACGCACGAATATTTTGAATGTTTTGAAAATTTCTTACCAGCTGAAGGTATCGAGTTCATTTATTACGACCAATTAGGTTGTGGAAATGCTGATAATCCAAACGATACTTCAATGTGGGATTTACCTAGATACGTGGAAGAAGTGGAACAAGTTCGTAAAGCATTAAACTTAGACAACACCAATTTCTACTTGTTAGGACATTCGTGGGGCGGTATTTTAGCAATGGAATACAGTTTAAAATATCAAAACAACATGAAAGGCTTAATCATTTCAAACATGATGGCAAGTTGCCCTGAATATGACAAATATGCCAATGAAGTTTTAAGCAAACAAATGAATCCAGAAGTTTTGGCAGAATTGATGAAAATTGAAGCCAATAACGACTTTTCAAATCCAAGATATATGGAATTGTTGCTTCCTAATTTCTATGAAAAACACATTCTTCGTTTCCCTGCAAAAGATTGGCCAGAACCGGTAAATCGTTCGTTTGCCAAGATGAATCAGTCGCTTTATGTCACCATGCAAGGTCCGAGTGAATTTGGAATTTCAGGAAAATTAGAAAAATGGGATAGAAAAACTGATTTGAAAAACGTAAAAATCCCAACACTAGTCATCGGAGCAAAACACGATACGATGGATCCAAAACACATGGAGGAAATTTCAAAAATCTTACCAAACGGCTCGTATTTATTCTGTCCAAAAGGAAGTCATATGGCATTTTACGATGATCAAAAGACCTATTTTAACGGATTAATATCGTTTTTGAAAAAATAAACCAAAAGCAACTCTTAGTAGTTGCTTTTTTTGTATCTTAGTTTTTCTATTTGAAATTTTAGAATGGCAAACAAAGCGTTACTTTTTACTCCTGCTTTAACTCACGAAAAGTCGTTAAAAACTTTGGTGGAAAATCGGACCATTTTCTCTTTAGATCATTGCGAATTGAATATTTTTGAAACCTATCAAAAATCAGATTTGGTTCCGTTGAAGTTTAATGATTTGGTGGTTACGAGTATGTTGCGTGGAAAAAAAGTGATGCATTTATTTGAAGACCCAAGTTTTGAATATTTACCTGGCGAAACCGTGATCGTTCCTTCCAATGCCGAAATGAAAATCGATTTTCCCGAAGCTTCAAAAGACAATCCTACGCAGTGTATTGCTTTGGCAATCGATAATCAGATTATCACGAATACCTTAGATTTTTTAAATGAGAAATATCCGAAAGAAGGAAAAAGTAATTTGTGGAAATTAGACCACGAAAATTATTTCTTTTATAACAATGTTGAATTAGCAGGAACTATCAACAAGTTGATTAAAGAATGCATGGGCAATTCGTTAACCAAAGACGCTCTTGCCGATTTAACGCTTCAAGAATTGATTATCCGAATCATTCAAACGCAAACCACCAAACGTTTTGAAAACGAAAGATTCATCGATAGCAATAGCCCGATTACACCTGCGATTGAATATATCAAAAATAATATCCGAGAAACAATTAATTTGAAAGATTTGAGCGATAAAGCCTGTATGAGTACGACTTCATTTTATCGTTATTTCAAAAGAGAACTAGGTATGAGCCCAATTGAATTCATATTAAACGAAAAGATCAAATACGCTAAAAAACTACTGAGCAATCCCAACATTCAAGTCAACGAAGTTTCGTATGCTACCGGGTTTGAAGATTGCAATTACTTTATAAGATTGTTCAAAAAATACGAAGGCGTTACACCAAAGCAATATCAGTTGATGAATTACAACGGGTAAAAGAGTGATTAGTGAAAAGTAATTAGTGAATAGCATTACTCATTCAATCGAATTTCTTCCAAATTCTGAGCTTCTTCTTCGGTAAATAATCTGTAATTTACTTTGAATGTTTTTCCGTATGGTGTTTCTAATGAAAATCCGCCTGCTCCTATTCCATCGGTTACATCTAGTGTAAAATGAGCGTGTTTCCAATATTCGAATAAATCTTTGTCTACCCAAAATTCAAACCCTTGAATAGTTCCGATACAAACATCGCCATAACGCAAATAAAATCCACCTTTTTCAAAACATTGCGGTTGCGTTCCTTCGCAACAACCACCCGCTTGGTAAAACATCAAATCACCAAACTTATCCGATAGCATTTTGATTAATTCTATTGCTTTTTCGGTTGCTTCTAATCGTTTTATTTTTTCCATAGTTTACAAATAAAAAAAGTCGCGAGTTCAAAATAACATCAATCATGAATCGCGACTTTAAATTAAAAATTATCTACTAAAAGAATCCTAATTTGTTTTTGTTGTAAGAAATCAACATGTTTTTAGTTTGACGGTAATGGTCTAACATCATTTTGTGGTTTTCTCTACCAATTCCTGATTGTTTGTAACCTCCAAATGGCGCTCCAGCTGGATAAGCATGATATTGGTTTACCCAAACACGTCCCGCTTGAATAGCTCTTGGAACTTGATATAATTCATGTGCATCACGAGTCCAAACACCTGCACCTAATCCGTACATGGTATCGTTTGCAATTTCTAAAGCTTCTTCTGTTGTTTTAAAAGTTGTAACCGCTAACACAGGTCCAAAAATCTCTTCTTGGAAAATACGCATTTTGTTGTGTCCTTTGAATAACGTAGGTTGAATGTAATAACCGCCTTCTAAATCGCCACCTAAATGATTCACATCACCACCGCATAACAATTCAGCACCTTCTTCTTTACCTAATTTAATGTACGAAAGAATTTTGTCTTTTTGAATTTGCGAAGCTTGAGCTCCCATCATCACTGTTGGATCTAATGGATTTCCCATTTTGATAGCTTTTACTCTTTCTAAAACTCTTTCGATAAATTTATCATAAATCGATTCGTGAATTAACAATCTTGACGGACACGTACATACTTCTCCTTGATTTAGGGCAAAAAGAGCCACTCCTTCTAGAGCTTTATCTAAAAATTCATCATCGGCATCCATAACTGAAGGGAAGAAAATATTTGGTGATTTTCCACCTAATTCTAACGTAACTGGAATAATATTTTCAGTAGCATATTGCATTACCATTCTACCAGTAGCAGTCGAACCTGTAAATGCTGCTTTACATACTTTTGGATTGGTTACCAAAGTTCTTCCTAACTCTGCTCCAAAACCATTGATAACATTAACAACTCCTGCTGGAATCAAATCTCCGATTAGTTCCATTAACACCATAATTGAAATTGGTGTACTTTCTGCAGGTTTCAACACTACACAGTTTCCTGCAGCTAAAGCTGGTGCCAATTTCCAAACGGCCATTAAAATTGGGAAGTTCCAAGGAATAATTTGGGCAACAACACCAATTGGCTCATGTACGATGATAGAAACTGTATCTTTATCTAATTCGGTAATCGAACCTTCTTCAGCGCGAATTACACTGGCAAAATATCTAAAGTGGTCAATTGCTAAAGGAATATCAGCCGCCATAGTTTCGCGAATGGCTTTTCCATTGTCTAAGGTTTCAACCGCAGCGATGTATTCTAAATTAGCTTCAATTCTGTCTGCGATTTTATTCAACATAATACTTCTTTCTGTTGCCGAAGTTTGACTGAATGTTTTGAATGCTTCGTCAGCCGCATTTACAGCCATTTCAACATCCATTTTAGCCGAATGCGCTGCTTTTGCCATTAATTTACCATCTACTGGTGAAAGTACTTCGAAATATTGTCCTGTTGAAGGCGCTGTCCATTTTCCGTTGATATAATTATCGTACTTTTCTTTTAGTTGTGGTCTTTGAATTAAATTACTCATAATTTTGATTTTAGGTTTGTTTCTCAAAATTAGTTTCAATTCTTATTTTAGAATAGCACAATTATTTCATTTAATAGCACAAAACTGATATTGACATAATTTTAACATCTAAAAATTACATTTCTAATAATTTTTAACTCAAATATTTATCAAATTAACAATTTAATCTTTCTAAACTTATCACCAAACTAGTGTTCAAAATTTCTAAATTCTAATTTCTAAATTCTAATTTTATAAAGTATCTTTGCGCTTTAAAATTCGATACAAAATGCGTATATCTTACAATTGGTTAAAACAATTCATTAAAACCGATTTAAAATCTGAAGAAATTGCCGACATTCTTACCGACTTAGGTTTGGAAGTAGAAGGCGTTGATAAATACGAAAGTTTAAAAGGAGGTTTACAGGGCGTTGTGATTGGTCATGTGTTAACATGCGAAAAACATCCTGATGCTGATAAACTAAAAATTACAACGGTTGATTTAGGTGACGGAAACGCTCCTGTTCAAATTGTTTGTGGTGCTCCAAACGTGGCAGCGGGACAAAAAGTTCCTGTGGCGACTATTGGAACGAAGTTATTTGACAAAGAAGGAAACGCATTCGAAATTAAAAAAGGAAAAATCCGCGGGCAAGAAAGTCACGGAATGATTTGCGCTGAAGACGAATTAGGCTTAGGCGAAAGTCATGACGGAATTATGATTTTGAACGAAGATTTAAAACCTGGAACGCCAGCTTCAAAAGTTTTCGAAATTGAAACCGATGAAGTATTCGAAATTGGATTAACTCCTAACCGTGCCGATGCTATGTCGCACATGGGAGTTGCTCGTGATTTACGTGCTGGATTGTTGCAAAAAGGAACTTCTTCGGAATTAATTACGCCATCGGTAAGTAAATTTAAAGTGGAGAAACGTACTTTAAAAATCGATGTTAAAGTTGAAAACGAAAAATTAGCTCCGAGATATTGTGGAGTTACGATTTCTGGAGTTACCGTGAAACCATCTCCAAATTGGTTACAAAACCGTTTGAAAGCAATTGGTTTAACTCCAAAAAATAATATTGTTGACGTTACGAATTACGTTTTACACGAATTAGGTCAACCCTTACACGCTTTTGATGCGGCTCAAATTAAAGGAAACAAAGTAGTAGTAAAAACGGTTCCAGCTGGAACTAAATTTGTTACTCTTGATGATATCGAACGTACACTTCACGAAGAAGATTTAATGATTTGTGACGAAAGTGGCCCAATGTGTATTGCGGGAGTTTTCGGAGGGAAAACTTCAGGAGTTTCTGAAAAAACACAGGCTATTTTCTTAGAAAGTGCTTATTTCAATCCAGTTTCGGTGAGAAAAACAGCTAAAAGACATACGTTGAGTACTGATGCTTCTTTCCGTTTTGAAAGAGGAATTGATCCAAGTATTACAGAATACGCTTTAAAACGTGCTGCTTTGTTGATTCAAGAAGTGGCAGGTGGCGAAATTACTTCAGACATCGTAGATATTTATCCTAAAAAGATTGAAGATTTCAGTGTGTTTATTCATTTTAACAAAGTGAATAAAATCATTGGAGAAGAAATCAAACCAGAAACGATTAAGAAAATTTTAGCTTCATTAGATATCAAAGTTAGTAGTATTACAGAGGCAGGTTTGGGATTAACCATTCCTTCTTATCGTGTGGATGTAACTCGAGAAATTGATGTTATCGAAGAAATTTTACGTGTTTACGGATATAACAACATCAAAATTCCTTCTAAAGTGAATGCTACCACAGCCAATTCATCAAGAACGGAAGAATATAAAGTACAAAATATCATTGCGAACCAATTGTGTTCATTAGGTTTCAACGAAATGATGGCGAATTCACTAACTACGCCAGATTACGTAAAACTTTCTGAAAACTTGAAAGAAGAATTCAACGTGATGATGTTAAATCCTTTGAGTAGTGATTTATCAGCAATGCGTCAATCGTTATTATTTTCTGGATTAGAAGCAATTTCTTTCAACATCAATAGAAAAAGAAGTGATTTAAAATTCTTCGAATTTGGAAAAAGTTACCACAAAACGGCTAACGGTCATGACGAAAACAAACACTTAACGTTATTTGTAACTGGAAACAGACAAAACGAAAGTTGGACTAACCCACAATCAAAATCCGATTTCTTCTTGTTTAAAGGTTATATCAATACGATTTTAAGTCGTTTAGGATTGGACAAAAAAGTAACTTCATTACCATTTGAAAATGATATCTTCGCAGAAGGCTTAGCTTTAGCAGTTGGAAAAGAAGTAATTGTAGAATTTGGAACGGTTAAAAAATCAGTTTTAAAGTATTTCGATATCAAACAAGAAGTGTTGTATGCTGATTTTGCTTGGGATAAAATTCAGAAATACGTTTCTACGAAAATTAAATTCAACGATATTCCAAAATATCCAGAAGTTCGTAGAGATTTAGCTTTGTTGTTAGATGAAAACGTTCCTTTCGAACAAATCTACAACATCGCCAAACAAACCGAAAAAGGCTTGTTAAAAGACGTAAATTTATTCGATGTTTACACCGGAAACAACTTACCAGAAGGTAAAAAATCATACGCAGTAAGTTTCATTCTACAAGACGATTCTAAAACACTAACCGATACTCAAATTGATAAAATTATGAGTAAGTTACAAGGTAATTTTGAAAGTCAGTTAGGAGCAACATTAAGATAATTTTGTTATTATATATTCAAAATCCCAATAGTAGTGTTGGGATTTTTTTATGTATTTTCACATCAAAAATCACTATTTTTACCCCATGATAAAAGTCGTATTAATCGGTTCAGGAAATGTGGCGCAACATCTAATTCAGGTGTTGTTACAGGCAAAAGAAGTGGATTTGGTACAAGCATTTGCTCGTAATCCAATTCATTTATCGCATTTGCTTCCTGAGGACAAAATCACATCTGATTATCATAAAATTACGGAAGCTGATTTGTACATTATCTCGGTTTCGGATAATGCTATTGCGGAAGTTTCGGCACAATTACCATTTGAAAATCAATTAGTTGTACATACTTCTGGCACATCTGCTCTTTCGGCTTTGAATGATAAGAATCGAAAAGGCGTTTTTTATCCACTTCAAACCTTTACCAAAGGCAAGGAAATCGACTTCGCTCCTATCCCCATTTGCTTAGAAGCTGAAAATGAAGCCGATTACCAACTTTTGGAAAAATTAGGAAATTGTATCTCACAAAAAGTAGTTAGAATCAATTCAGAACAACGAAAAAGTTTGCACGTAGCGGCTGTTTTTGTTTGTAATTTTGTGAATCATTTGTACCAAATTGGGAATGAAATTTGCGAAGAAAACAACGTTCCTTTTGATGTATTGCATCCTTTAATTCAAGAAACAGCTCATAAAATTATGGAACTTTCTCCGAAAGAAGCACAAACAGGTCCGGCTTTGCGAAACGATACCAAAACCATTGAAAAACATTTAGATTTCTTAGAAAATCCAGAATATAAAAACCTATATCAATTACTTACACAATCGATACAACATGTCAAAAAGTTATAAAGAACTCATGAACGAAATCACCACTTTCATCTTCGATGTAGATGGAGTGCTAACCGACGGAACTATTCATGTAACCCCAACAGGCGAAATGCTTCGCAACATGAACATCAGAGATGGTTATGCCATGAAAGCAGCTGTTGAAAATGGCTACACCGTTTGTATTATTTCAGGCGGAAGTAATGAAGGTGTTCGTGTTCGCTTGAGAAATTTAGGGATTACTGATATTCATTTAGGTGTTCCAAACAAAGTAGAAACTTTCAAAGAATTCACTGATATTTACAATATCCAACCTGAAAATGTGTTATATATGGGAGACGACATTCCAGATTATCACGTAATGCAATTAGTAGGTTTACCAACGTGTCCACAAAACGCTGTTCCAGAAATCAAAGGAATATCCAAATACATTTCGCACGTAGAAGGCGGAAAAGGAGCCGTTCGTGATGTAATCGAACAAGTAATGAAAGTACAAGGCAAATGGATGGAACATTTTGATGCGAAGTTTGATTAAAAGTTGACTTTTAACGCGAAGAGCGCAAAGATTTTTCGCAAAGCACGCCAAATGAATCTGTTAAGCTCTGTGTGAAAACCTGAAACTTGAAACAAAATTTAAAACACATAAGTCATATAAGTAAAATTTAAGTTATATTTTACTTCAATTAAAGTTCATAAAAGATTTTAAAAATTTCTTTAATCTGTGTTCCAAAAAACCTGAAACTTGAAACCTAAAACTTGAAACAAAAAAACAAAATGAAATACTTAAAATTAATTCGTTACCAAAATTTACTAATGCTTGCCTTCATGCAATTGGTATTTCGTTACTTATTTTTAGCACAATCGTATGTAGACTTAGCCTTAACCGATATTAATTACATTTTATTAGTTATTGCAACGGTTTGTATTGCGGCTGGAGGTTATGTCATCAATAATATAATGGATCAAGATACCGACGAAATTGCAAAACCTCAAAACCGTGTGGTTGGGGTTTCTATTTCGGAAACGGTAGCTTATAACTGGTACATTGGTTTGACGATAGTTGGTGTTGGAATTGGATTTTATTTATCGAATGTAATTTACAAACCTACTTTTGCTTCGATGTTTATTTTGGTGGCAACTTTACTTTATATGTATGCAACCAGTTTCAAACAAATTCCAGTTCTTGGAAATGTGGTAGTAGCTTTGATGCTTTCAACAAGTATTATCATCATTGGTTTATTTGATATTTTACCAGCAATTGATGTGGATAATCGTTTCCGAATGAAAGAAGCTTTTGATATTTTAATGCATTATGCCATTTTCGCTTTTATCATTAATTTGATTCGAGAAATCGTTAAAGATTTAGAAGATATGGATGGCGATTATCAATCGGGAATTAATTCCTTACCTATTGCTATCGGAGTTCAAAAAACGAAAATAATTGTTGGTGTTTTAACCGTAATTTCAATTGGAATTTTAGCCTATTATGTAAATTCTAATTTATTCGAATTGGATTACGTAGTGTATTATGCGATGATTTTAATTGTTGGTCCACTAATTTATTTCGGAGTGAAATTACTAAATGCTACAACTAAAAAAGAATATCATCATTTGAGTTTGGTTTTAAAAATAATATTGTTATTCGGAATTTTATCGGTTGCGGTTATTGTTTATAATTTAAAATTAGCCAATGCTTAAAGAAAAACTCAATAAAATCAATATTATTTTAGCTTCTGGTTCGCCAAGAAGACAACAGTTTTTTAAAGAAATGGATTTGCATTACACCATTCGCCTAAAAGAAATTGAAGAAATCTATCCAGAACATTTACAAGCGGAAGAAATCACGAATTTCTTAGCCGAATTAAAAGCAAGTGCCTTCGAAAACGAACTAAAAGAAAACGATGTTTTAGTCACTAGTGATACGATTGTTTGGTTAAACGGAAAAGCGTTGGGCAAACCAAAAGATTATGACGATGCCTTTCAAATGTTGCAACAATTGGCCAATCAAACACATGAAGTTATTACATCAGTTTGCTTGAAATCGATTGATACAACAGAAGTTTTTCATTGTGTGACCAAAGTAACTTTTAGTAATTTATCGGATGAAGCAATCAAATATTATCTAGATAATTACCAACCTTTTGATAAAGCCGGAAGTTATGGAATTCAAGATTGGATAGGTTTAATCGGAATTTCAAAAATTGAAGGTTCTTATACGAATGTAGTAGGTTTACCAACCGAAATGTTATTTCAAAAATTGATGAATTATGCTTAAATTTATTGATAATCCGTATTTAGATCAAGAAATAGCAACCTTAATTGTTTTGTTAGTCTATTTTATTTTACGCTTTAGTTCTAACAAATTAGTTCGGAAATATGCTACTTTAAATGAAGTTTTAGAACATCGTACTAATTTAGTAATCAAATACATAAACTTACTACTTGGCATTTTGGCATTAATTTCAATTGTAATTATTTGGGGAGTTAAAAAAGATCAAATATTACTTTTCATTTCTTCTGTTTTTGCAGTTGTGGGCGTTGCCTCGTTTGCACAATGGTCGATTCTAAGCAATATTACAGCTGGAATTATTTTATTTTTTTCGTATCCTTTTAAAATTGGAGACAGAATTAAAATACATGACAAAGATTTTCCAATCGAAGGGGAAATTGACGATATCAAAGCTTTTTATGTCATTTTAAAGTCTTCTGATGGCGAAATGATTACTTATCCAAACAATCTATTAATGCAAAAAGGAATTTCGGTTTTAAAAAGCAATTTAGAAGAAAAAGAATTTTTTGATTAAAAACTATGAATAACAAACTACTCCCTCACTACACTATTGAATTTGATATTAACCAAGGTGATAAACCTAACTTTTTTAAGTCTATCGAATTTGCTTTTAAACAACTTCATTGGGATATCATTTCTTCTTCAGAAGATAAAATTGAAGGTCACACCTCATTATCTTTAAGTTCATGGGGCGAATCAATTACAATTAAAATTTCTGATACCAAAGTTACAATTGAAAGTAAATGTGTTGGAAATCAATTATTCGATTGGGGAAAAAACAAAAAAAATATTGAAAGCTTATTAGAACAAATAAAACATTACGAACAATGTGCTTTTGAAGTTGGTGATATTGAAGTTATTGAAACTCCAAAGAATAATTTCGATTCAATAAGTAAAAAGAAAAGCAGTTTCAAAGATTATTTACAAGTATTTATTCCTACAAAAGATTATTTCTTTACTCCTATTCTAATTTTTTTTAACATTTTAGTCTTTGTTGTTATGGCAATTGATGGAATGAACATCATTTCTCCTGCATCAGAAGATTTAGTGAAATGGGGTGCCAACGAAAGATCTCTAACATTAAATGGAGAACTTTGGAGATTATTTTCGTGCGTTTTTATTCATATTGGCATTATACACCTAATTATGAATTTATATGCCTTAATTTTTATTGGAAGTATTTTAGAGCCTATTATCGGGAAATATAAATTCATTATTGGATATTTAATTTCAGGATTCATTGCTAGCACTGCGAGTTTGTGGTGGAATACTTTTTCATTAAGTGCTGGTGCTTCAGGTGCTATTTTTGGACTATTCGGTATATTCCTAGCATTACTAACAACCAATTATTTAGACAAAACAACAAGAAAATCAATGCTAACCTATATTTTTATTTATATAGGATTAAATCTAATGAATGGGTTTCAAGATGGTATTGACGCAGCTGCACATTTAGGAGGTTTACTTTCTGGATTTATTTTCGGATATGCCTTTTATTATGGATTAATCAACAAAGAATCTCAAGTAATTAATAACTGGATATTAAGTATTATTTCCTTTTTAGGTATTGCTTGCTCCTTTTTAGTGTTACAAAAAATTCCGAATCCAATTCAAAAATATAAAAATGAATATGGTCAAGAAATCAATTATTTTGATGTCTATGAAATCAAAATGAAAGATTTTGAATTAAATGAAAATTTAGCGCTTGAAATTCAAAATAAGGCCGGTTATAGTAAAGAAGAAATGTTACATTACATTGAAAATCACACATTATATTATTGGACCGAGAATTTAAAAATCGTAAAAGAAATTGAAAAATTCAGCATTCCAAAAGAAACTTTGGAAAGAAATGAAATGATAAAAAAATATGTATTACTTCGATTAAAACAAACAAAATTAATTCGAGAAAAGATTAAGTCGGAATCAGACAAATTTGACAAGAGCATTTTAGAAACAAATCAGGAAATTGATAACATTATAGAAAGTATTGTTAATTAATAAAAAACTGTTAAAAAGGAAGCAATTAAAACTTCCTTTTTTTTTATTTCCTTATTTTTGAAACAAAACCATTGCAATGAAAAGAAGCTTTACTTCAATTTTTATATTCTTTATTTCAATAGTAGCATTCGCGCAAGCGCCACAAAAACTGAATTCAGTTGAAATTTACGAACAAGTTCAAAAACTAAATTTCCTAGGAAAAGTATTGTATGTTGCGGCACATCCTGATGATGAAAATACTAAGCTTATCACCTATTTCTCCAATCATTATCATGCACAAACGGCTTATTTATCGTTAACACGTGGTGATGGTGGTCAAAATTTAATTGGAACCGAATTAAGAGAAAAGCTAGGAGCAATAAGAACTCAAGAATTACTAGCTGCTAGAAGAATTGATGGTGGCGAACAGTTCTTTACGCGCGCTAACGACTTCGGATTTTCTAAAGAACCGAATGAAACCTTTTCCATTTGGAACAAAAATGAAGTTTTGGAAGATGTTATTCAAGTAATTGAAACTTTTCGTCCTGATATTATAGTTAATCGCTTTAGTCATAATACGCCAGGCACAACACACGGACATCATACCGCTTCTGCTATGTTGAGTTTAGAAGCGTATGATTTAGTAAAATATAAACCAAAACGCATTTTCTTCAATACTTCTTGGTGGTTTTACGGAAGTCAAGAAGCGTTTGATGCTGCCGATAAATCAAAATTATTAGCCATAAATTCGAATGTTTTTTATCCGTTAAAAGGAAAAAGTAACAACGAAATAGCCGCTTTGAGCCGAAGCCAACACAAATGTCAAGGTTTTGGAACTTTAGGAAGTCGTGGCGACGAAATTGAATATTTAGAGTTACTAAAAGGTGATTTGCCAAGTAATACCAATTTATTTGAAGGAATTGATACGTCTTGGAATCGAGTAAAAGGAGGAAATGAAATTGGAAAAATTCTGTACGACATTGAAAAGAATTTTAACTTTGGAAATCCATCGGTTCATATTCCAAATTTGATTAAAGCGTATGATTTGATTCAAAAACTAGAAGATTCGCATTGGAAAGAAATCAAATCAAAACAAATTATTAAAATTATTGAAGCGTGTAGCGGTTTGTTCATGGAAGCCGTTGCCGATACTGAAACGACAACGAAAGATAGTAATTTCAATATCAATATTGAGGTCATTAACCGAAGTCAATCGAATGCAAAATTGATTTCCGTGAAAGCCTTACAACTTCCGTTAGAAACAAAAAATGTTGTTTTAAAAAATAACGAGAAAACAAGTTTCCAACTTAAAAATGTGGTTATTGGAGAAACGGTTGATTATTCCAACTTATTTTGGTTAAAAGAAAAACAAACCGAAGGAATGTATCGTGTTTCGGATAAATCTATTCGAATTTTACCTGAAGTTTCATCTAATTTTCCAGTCGTTTTCACTATTGAAATCGAAGGAAAAACAATTGAATTCGTAAAGAATATTTGCTATAAATTCAACAATCCAGATGATGGCGAAACGTATGTTCCTTTTACTGTTTTGCCAGATGTTACAACAAAAATTGAACCTGAAGTTATAATTTTTAACGGAACGCAATCCAAAGAAATTACAGTTTCGGTAAAAGCTCATAAAGCCAATGCAAATGGCGTTTTATCATTGAATGTTCCGAATGATTGGAAAGTAAATCCAAAAGAAATTCCGTTTGAAATTATCACAAAAAACGAAGAGAAAAAATTCACGTTTACCCTTTATCCAACCAAACCCGAAATTGCTACAAAGTTGAGTGCAAAAGCTACAATTGGTAATCAAACATTTGATGATAAACTAATTACAATTCAATATCCACATATTCCGAAGCAAACCATTCTAGTGCCTTCAGAATCCAAATTAGTAAAATTAGACATCGAAATTAAAGGAAAAAATATTGGCTATATCATGGGCGCTGGCGATGAAGTAAACAAGAATTTAGAAAATCTTGGATTTAAAGTTTCAACGATTAATCCGAACGAAATTTCAATAGAAAAACTACAACAATTTGATGCAGTAATTTTGGGAATTCGAGCGTTTAATGTAATTGATGAATTAAAATACAAGAATAAAATTTTATTTGAATATGTTTTAGTCGGTGGCAATTTAATCATTCAGTATAACACTACTAATAATTTGATTACTAAAGAAATAGCGCCTTATAGTTTGGAATTATCAAGAGACCGTGTTACCGATGAAAATGCAAAGGTTACATTCTTAACTCCAAATCATAAAGTATTAAATCAACCGAATAAAATCACTGAAAAAGATTTCACGGGTTGGGTACAAGAACAAGGCTTATACTATCCAAATAAATGGAGTTCAGAATTTATTCCTATTTTAGCATCAAACGATGAAGGAGAAACTAGTAAAACCGGTGGTTTACTGATTGCTAAATATGGAAAAGGAAATTATATATATACTGGCTTGAGCTTCTTTAGAGAATTACCTGAAGGTGTTAGCGGTGCTTATAGATTATTGGCTAATTTAATTGCATTGGATAAATAAATGATTATGAACAAAAACAAACATCAATGGAAAAAAAGTTATAGCATCGTTTTAATACTAAATGCTATATACATCCTTATTTTCTATTTAATAATGGAAATCTACACCTAATATGGAAATTTTAGATTGGATTGTACTATCAGTTACCTTATCGTTTATAGTCATCTATGGTATTCTGAAAACCAAAGGAAGTGCAAATGTAAAAGACTATTTATTAGACAACAACGAAACTCCTTGGTTTACAGTTGGAATTTCCGTTATGGCAACACAAGCCAGCGCAATTACATTTTTATCTACACCCGGCCAAGCCTATCATGACGGAATGGGTTTTGTACAATTCTATTTTGGACTTCCATTAGCCATGATTGTTATTGCATACACCTTTATTCCTATTTACCACCGATTAAAAGTATTCACGGCTTACGAATATTTAGAACAACGATTTAATATTCAAACACGAACATTAGCCGCTATTTTATTTTTAATTCAAAGAGGTTTAGGAACTGGAATTACCATTTATGCACCTTCCATCATTTTGTCAGCACTTTTAGGATGGAATTTAAATATGCTAAACATTATAATTGGAATTTTAGTGATTGTTTACACTGTAACGGGTGGAACCAAAGCTGTAAATGTTACTCAAAAACAACAGATGTTCGTGATTATGTCGGGAATGTTTATCATTTTCTTCTACATTTTAGCAAATCTTCCTCACGAAGTTGATTTTTCAAACGTACTTCATATTGCAGGTGCTAATGGAAAAATGGATATTCTAGACTTCTCTTACAATCCTGAAACACGCTATACTTTTTGGAGTGGAATTACCGGAGGATTCTTTCTAATGCTTTCCTATTTTGGAACGGATCAATCTCAAGTTGGACGCTATTTGTCTGGGAAATCTGTAAAAGAAAGCCAAATGGGATTAATTATGAACGGGATTTTAAAAGTACCAATGCAGTTTTTCATCCTATTAACAGGTGTTTTGGTATTTGTATTTTTTCAATTTAACGATGCGCCTTTGCATTTTAATCCTACCAATGTTGCAAAGGTAAAAGCTTCTGAGCAAAAGGTAGCTTACGAAAATCTAGAACAAAAATTAGTTCAATTGAATACTGATAAAAAAATTGTAAATCAAATTTACATTGAACAACTAAAACACAACGAATACGATAATCCGATTCTGAAAAAGCAAATGGTGGCGCTTTCACTAAAGGAAAAAGACTTAAGGGAAGAAGCAAAAGATGTTATAGCAAAAGTAGATGGGAAAACGGAAACTAATGATAAAGATTATGTTTTTCTTTATTTCATCTTAAACTATCTTCCTAAAGGTATTTTAGGATTGTTATTGGCTGTTATTTTTAGTGCCGCAATGTCATCAAGTGCTTCTGGACTAAATTCATTAGCAGCGACGTCTGCTATTGATATTTACAAACGAAATGTAAATGCAAAATCAGACAAACATTATGTATATGCAACTCAATATTTCACTATTTTTTGGGGAATTGTAGCAATTGGATTTGCTTGTATTAGTTCGTTATTCGAAAACTTGATCCAATTGGTTAATATTATTGGTTCTATTTTTTATGGAACCGTTTTAGGAATTTTCTTGATTGGATTTTATATCAACTATATCAAAGGAAAAGCAGTCTTTATTGGAGCTTGTATTAGCCAACTAGCCATTTTCTATATTTTTTACTTAGATATTGTAGGGTACTTATGGTTGAATTTTATTGGTGCTTTACTAACAATTGGTCTATCTCTTATACTTCAGAAATTTTTTAACAAATCAAACTCATAAAATAAAAAAGTCCCGAAATTATTTCGGGACTTTTTTTGAATTAATTTAAAAATCTTATTTAGACCATTCCGCAATGCTGTCTTTGTTCATTTTCTCATAGTCAGCATTTCCTGCTTTTACTGATAATGCTAATGATTCTTTAGCTGTAGCAATAGCGCCTTTTTTATCTCCTAATTTAGCCTGGATTAATGACTTTAATCTTAAATACCAGAATGGAACATCTTCTCCTTTTGGTGCGTTAGCTATGGCAGCATTTGCCCAAGTTAATGCTTTATTCAAATCACCATTAGATTGATAAAAATATTGAGCTGATGAAAAATAATCCGCTGCAGATGGTCCAGCTAACGTTTTTTCAATACTCTTCATAGCTATTTCTTGAGTAGGAACAGAAAATGGAATAGATACCATTGTTCTTTCCCAAGATAATTCAATAACTCCTGAATCATTCGTTAAATTATTTAAGAAAATAGAAAGTGATTCTACTGATTTATTTAATGTTTCAGGTTTAACGGTAACTTTCAATGCTACTTTAGATTCGTCCCAATTTTCAGGTAATCCCCAATTGTTAGTATCCGAATAAAAAATAATATCCCAACTGTCTGCTTTTGGTGTAGTGTAAAAAGCGTACTTCCCTTTTTTAAGTTCTTTTCCACCAATTTTTACATTTTCACTGAATGAAATAGTGGTATTGGCATTAGCCCCCGTTCTCCACATTTTTCCAAAAGGAACTAAATCGCCATAAACGGTTCTTCCTTTTGCACTTGGTCTAGAATATTCAACTTGTACAGTTGTAAGTCCAACAACTTGTTCAACTTTTGCTAATGGACTAGATTGAGGTGTTTTTACTTGTGCCTCAACCATAAAATTGGCTAGTACTACAGCCAACATTACAATAATTTTTCTCATAGGTTATGTTTTTGAATCCCAAATTTACAAATTGTATTAGAATCAAATGTTAATATAAACTTAAATGAATAATTTTTGTTTAATTTATTACAATAAAGATTAAACAAATTTATATCTTTACAAAAAAATTAATATGAAAATATATAGATTACATACCAAACAAAATTTACCAATTAGCATAGACAAAGCTTGGGAACTTTTATCTGACCCTAAAAATCTTCAACTAATTACTCCTGACTATATGGGTTTTAAAATTCTTTCAGGAGCAGATAGACCTATGTTTCCTGGTCAAATCATTCAATATATTATAACTCCTGTACTAGGAATCCCAACAAAATGGGTTACAGAAATCACGCATGTAGTGGACAAACAGTATTTTGTAGACGAGCAACGTTTTGGTCCTTATGCTTTATGGCATCACAAACATTTTATCAAAGAAATCCCTGGTGGTGTTGAAATGGAAGATATTGTAGATTATAAAGTGCCAATGGGAATTTTGGGTCAATTGGTTCATCCAATATTAGTCAAGCCTAAATTGGACGAAATTTTCGAATACAGAAGAAAAAAATTAATCGACCTATTTGGTGAATTTAAAGGATAACATCATGAAAAACATACTATTAATTGGTGGTTCTTACGGAATTGGATTAGCCATAGCAAAAGAATTACAATTTGAAAATAACGTTTATATTGCTTCAAGAAGTAATGAAAACTTATCCGAGGTAAAGGCAACTCATATTTCATTTGACGCAACTACTGATACTATTGATACTTCTCAATTACCTACTGTAATCGATGGCTTGGTATATTGTCCAGGAAGTATTAATTTAAGACCTTTTAAAGGATTGAAACCAGAAGCTTTTGAAACCGATTTACAAATTAATTTCATAAGTTTGGTAAAAGTAATTCAATCGGTTTTGCCTAATTTATTGGCATCGGAACAAGCTAGTATTGTTACTTTTAGCAGTGTTGCCGCAACGATGGGAATGCCATTTCACACCAGCGTCGCAGCTTCAAAAGGTGCAATTGAAGGTTTTGCAAAAGCACTAGCTGCAGAATATGCGCCAAAAATAAGAGTCAATGTAATTGCGCCATCATTAACGGATACACCTTTAGCCGATAAATTCTTGAATAACGAAACCAAACAAGAAAAATCAGCCGAACGTCATCCACTAAAACGATTTGGAAAACCAGAAGACAGTGCACAAATGGCAACCTTTTTATTAAGCGATAAAAGCAGTTGGATTTCGGGACAAATATTTCACGTTGATGGTGGAATGTCAACATTATTAGTAAACGGATAATTCTTTGTAGTGACAAGTCATTGACTTGTCGAACTTAATAAAACAAAATAAAATATGAACATCTTTTGGTTTAGACGCGATTTAAGAGTAGATGACAATGTAGGCCTTTTTCATGCTTTGAATAGTGATGAAGAAGTGCTACCTATTTTCATTTTTGATGAAAACATTCTATCGCAATTACCAAAAAATGATGCGCGCGTTAGTTTTATTCACGAACAACTTGATAAAATTCAATCGGAATTAAAGAAACATGAAAAATCATTAGCGGTTTTTCATGGCAAACCTATTGAAATTTTCGAAAAACTAATTGCTGAAAATAAAATCACTTCAGTTTATACCAATCACGATTACGAACCTTACGCTCGCAAGCGTGACAAGGAAATGAATCAGTTGTTTGTTTCTAATGGAATTTCATTTTTAACTTCCAAAGATCAAGTAATTTTTGAAAAAAGTGAAGTGGTGAAAGACGATGGAAATCCTTATGTTGTCTACACGCCTTATTCGAAAAAATGGAAAGAAAATTTTAAGAAAATAAAAATAGTTCATTATCCGTCCGAAGAAAAATTGGGTAAAATAGTACAGCACTCTTACCCTTTTTTAACGTTGGAAGAAATTGGTTTTGAAAAATCTGAAATTAAAGTCACTCCATATGATATTTCCGAGAGTTTAATTCAAAATTACGAAGCTACTCGAAATTTTCCTGCTTTAAACAAAACCTCTTATTTAGGAATTTATCTCAGATTTGGAGCGGTTTCTATTCGAAAAATGATAGAAAAAGCTATCGCTGAAAAGAATGAAACCTTTTGGAACGAATTGATTTGGCGCGAATTTTTCATGCAAATCTTGTGGCATTTTTCACATACATCTAACAAGAGTTTCAAGGAAAAATACGATGCTATTCAATGGGAAAATAACGAAGAAAAATTCAAAAAATGGTGTCAAGGAAAAACCGGATATCCTTTTGTTGATGCCGGAATGCGTGAATTGAACAAAACCGGTCACATGCACAATCGGGTTCGAATGATTGTAGCCAGTTTCCTCTGCAAACATCTTCTAATCGATTGGCGCTGGGGAGAAGCCTATTTTGCCCAAAACCTTTTAGATTACGAAATGGCGAGTAACGTTGGAAATTGGCAATGGGCTGCAGGTTCTGGAGTAGATGCTGCACCTTATTTCCGAATTTTTAATCCCACAGAACAAATCAAGAAGTTTGATAGAGACTTAAAATACATCAAAAAATGGGTTCCTGAATTGGAAACTCAATATTATCCAAAACCTATCGTAGACCATAAAGAAGCTCGAGAAAAATGTTTAAAAGTCTATAAAGAAGCTGTTGGTTAGGATAGCGTTGCCCTAAACACTATAAAATGTAAAAAAATGAAAATTGTTTGGTTCAAGAGAGATTTGCGTTTGCACGATCATGAAGCCTTACATGAAGCCTTATCGACTTCTGGGAAAACGTTATTGCTTTACATTTTCGAACCTTCGTTGATGAAAGATTATCATTACAGTCAACGTCATTTTGATTTTGTCAAACAATCATTAGAAGCATTACAGAAAGAACTTTTAAAATATCACACTCAAATCTTAATTGTTCAAGGCGAAGCAGTTGCAGTATTTGAAAAACTATCCAAACTTATTTCTATCAGAGCCGTTTATTCACATCAGGAAACGGGAATAAAATTAACTTTTGATAGAGATTTAGCTGTTGCTAAACTATTAAAAGTCAAAGGAATTGCATGGAATGAATACATCACTAACGGCGTTATTCGTGGCATCAAAAACCGAAAGACTTGGAAAGAAGATTGGTATGATTTTATGGATAAAGATTGTCTTCCGTTTCAGCCTACACCAAGAAGTTTTGTCAAATACATTGAAATTGAAGAATTAGAGAATCACTTCGAAATTCCATCCATAAAAACTGTTCACAATCCTAATTTTCAGAAAGGTGGCGTTCCAACAGCTTTGCGCTATATGAAATCTTTTTTTGAAGAACGCGTTCAAAATTACAGCAGTCACATTTCAAAACCTGAACTGGCTAGAAAAGGCTGTAGTCGTTTATCGCCTTATATTGCTTGGGGAAATTTATCTATTCGACAAGTGTATACCAAAGCTTGGGAATTACATCAGCAAGGAAAATTCAAGCGTCAGATTTCTAATTTTGCTTCTCGATTACGTTGGCAAGCGCATTTCATACAAAAATTTGAAATGGAATGTTCAATGGAATTTATCGCCGTAAATAAAGGTTATCGCAATTTGAATCAAAGAGTTAACGAAAAATATCACAAAGCATGGATTACAGGAAAAACGGGTGTACCGTTAGTTGATGCTTGTATGCGGTGTTTGAATTCAACTGGTTATTTGAATTTTAGAATGCGTGCTTTAGTTGTGTCATTTTACACGCACCATTTGTTCCAACCTTGGCAAAATTGTAGTCCACATTTAGCTCGACAATTTTTAGATTTTGAACCTGGAATTCACTATCCACAAATTCAGATGCAAGCTGGCGTTACAGGAATTAATACGTTGCGAGTTTATAATCCAGTGAAAAATTCGTACGAACATGACGAAGATGGAAATTTTATCAAAAAATGGGTTCCAGAATTAGCTAACATACCAACGGAATTTATTCACGAACCTTGGAAATTAACTCCAATAGAATCCATGTTGTATGGATTTGAATTGGGACGCGATTATCCAAATCCTATTGTTAATTTAGAGGAAGCTAGAAAGTTTTCCAGTGATTTCTTTTGGTCAATGCGAAAAAATGAATCGGTTAAAAAAGATAGCAAACACATTTTAGCGAAACATACGTTACACGATCAAGAAATGAGTTAATTCAAATCTCGAACTTTTTCAAAATTCAATTCGTTAAAGTGTCGAATAATAATATTTGCTTTAGATAAATCCTGATCTTTCGAATGAAAACTATCATAACCAACGCAGAAAATTCCCGCTGAAACTGAGGCTTGAATTCCGTTTGTGCTGTCTTCAATTACAATGCAATTTTCTTTTGGAGCAATCGATAAACTCGCGGCATGTTCAAAAATAGCAGGATGCGGTTTCGACTTTGGAAAATCTTCACCTGAAACAATATGAGTGAAATATTGATGTAAATTAAAACGAGTAAACACTCTATTAATCGTCACCTTAGAAGCTGAAGAAGCTACAATTAGCTGAATTCCGTTTGCATGTAAATCTTTGATTAAGTCTTCTACTCCTTCAATCAAATACAAATCCTCTTTTAAATCGAAAGCTTCGTTAAATAAATGACGTTTTCTCAGGATTAAATCTTCCACATCTTCTTGCAAATCGAACTGTGCTTTTAATTTTTGAAAGATATTTCGAGTAGAATTACCCGTAAACGAACGATACATTTCATCTGAAACTTCGATGCTTAATTCTTTAAAATGTTGGTAATACGCAAAATGATGCACCGGTTCGGTATCTACAATTACGCCATCCATATCGAAAATTACAGTTTGTATCATTTTTTAATCTTTAAAATCTAAACTTTTTTTGGAACACAGATTTAAGAAATTATTATAATTTTCAAAATTTCTCCAATCAGTGTTCCTAACTTGTTATATCATTGGAAATTAGAATTCAAATTCTCTACCATCATCCGCCAAAAGTACATTTTCAAAAATGGTTTGTGCTTCGGTTTTGAAAGGTTCAATAGAACCGTAACGAGTAGAATAATGTCCTAAAATTAAGTTTTTAGCATTGGCTAATTTTGCAATTTTAGCCGCTTCTTTTGCGGTTGCGTGTTTGGTTTTTTCGGTGTATTGCATTTCAGAATCTAAGAAAGTAGATTCGTGATACAACACATCAACATCTTTGATAATCGGAACGATAGATTCATCATACATTGTATCGCTACAAAAAGCATAACTCATTGGGGCATCGGGTGGAAACGAAAGCAATTCATTGTCAATCACTTCGCCTGAATCTAAAGTTACATTGCCGCCGGATTTGATTTTATCGAAATACACTTTTTCAATTTTGTATTTGGCAACCGCTTCTATATTCAAATGGCGTTTTCCTAACTTTTCTTGAAATAAAAATCCATTCGTATAAACACGATGATTTAACGGAATCGTTTTTACAATTACGGTTTCGTCTTCAAAAATGACCTCGCTTTCTTTCGATTCTAATTCGTGGAAATACAAATTATAACCCGTAAACGAACCCGAAGCACGCAATTGCAATAAGATAATTTCTTTAATTCCTTTTGGACCATAAACGTGCAAATCATTTTCGCGATTTAACAACATAAACGTAGAAATCAAACCGATTAATCCATAAAAATGATCGCCATGTAAATGCGAAATAAAAATATGATTAATGCGAGAAAACTTGATTTTATGCTTGCGCAATTGCACTTGTGTTCCTTCACCACAATCGATTAAGAACATATGATTTTTTATGTCTAAAACCTGTGATGTTGGATTCGTTATGGTTCTTGGAGTGGCTGCGTAACAACCGAGTATTTGTAGTTTCATTTCAATTGATAGTTGATAATGAATAATTAACAATTATCAGAATTATCAATTTTCAATTATCAATTTTTAATTATTAAAATCCTAAATCGCGTTCAATTTCGTCCATTTCAATCATATCGTGGGCTTCTAAGACAGAAGGAACTACGTTTAAATAATTGGGAACTTTATTAAAATCAACCGTGTCAGTAACAATAACCATTGATTTTTTTGCCTTTTTGTGGTTTTTGGCCAAGTCTTTAAAATGCGCTAAATCGGCATTTGAAATAGCTTTATCTTGCGATATATCTAAAATCAAGTTTTGACCTTGAAACGCATGATATTCATTAATTACCTTTTCCACAAAAGCTTCTAGATTATTTTGTGTATCTTTAATGATAGTAGTATGTCCTTTTTGATCGACTTTCATTTGTTGAATTTCTGATTTTATGCTAAGATACTAATTTTTAATCTTACTTGCCAATAAATAAATCACTGCCATTCGTACTGCAACTCCATTTTCAACTTGTTCCAAAATCACCGATTGTTGTGAATCGGCAACATCAGAAGTAATCTCTACTCCTCTATTAATTGGTCCTGGGTGCATGATTACGATTTCTTTGTTTAGCGAATCTAATAATTCTTTGGTTACACCGTATTGTTGCGTGTATTCTCTAGTCGTAGGAAAATAACTCACATCTAAGCGTTCGTTTTGCACACGTAACATATTCGCTACATCTGCCCATTCTAAGGCTTTACGTAAATTTGGTTCAACCGTAACTCCTAGTGATTCAATGTATTTTGGAATTAATGTTTTTGGTCCACATACTTTAACCTCTGCTCCTTGCATTTGTAACGCGAAGATATTGGACAACGCTACTCTTGAATGTAAAATATCACCTACGATTACGATTTTCTTTCCACCAACATCGCCTAATTTTTCTCTAATTGTAAAACTATCTAATAAGGCTTGTGTTGGGTGTTCATGAGCGCCATCTCCAGCATTTACAACACTTGCTCCAATATTCTGGGACAAGAAATGAGCCGCTCCAGGGCTACTGTGACGCATTACCACCATATCTACTTTCATTGATAAAATGTTGTTAACTGTATCAATCAAAGTCTCTCCTTTTTTTACCGATGATTGTGCTGCTGAAAAACTAATAACATCAGCTGAAAGTCGTTTTTGTGCTAATTCGAAAGATAATTTGGTTCTTGTACTATTTTCAAAGAAAATGTTGGCAATAGTAACATCTCGTAATGACGGTACTTTTTTAATTGGTCGATTGATTACTTCTTTGAAATGGTCTGCCGTTTCGAAAATTAAATCAATATCTTGTTTGGTAATATATTTTATTCCGATTAAATGATTTACTGATAATTCTTTCATTTATATGTAGTTGTGTGTTTGTTGTTGTTTATTTTGTTACCAGATATACTGCATCTTCACCATCATTTTCTTGCCATTTCACAATTACTTTTTCATTGTTAATGGCATCCACTTGTCTTCCTCTATAATCAGGTTGAATTGGTAAATGACGACTGAATCTTCTGTCGATTAAGGTTAAAAGTTCTACTTCTGATGGTCTTCCGAAAGATTGTATTGCAGTTAAAGCGGCATTAATACTTCTTCCGGTGTATAAAACATCATCGATGAAGACTACTTTTTTATCTTCTACTAAGAAATCTATTTGGGTTTTATTGGCTTCCAATGGTTTTTCGCCTCTTCTGAAATCATCACGAAAGAACGTAATATCTAAAAATCCCAATTGAATGTTAGAAATATTGTAATCTGATTCTAAAATTTGTTTGATTCTTTCCGCTAAATATTTTCCTCTTGGTTGTAATCCTATTAAAACAGTATTGGAAAAATCTAAATGATTTTCAATTAGTTGGCAAGCTAATCGATGCAAGATAATGTGTACTTCTTTTGAAGTGAGCAAAACTTTTTGACTCATAGTGTGTTGTTTGTACAAATTTAGAATTTATATTTCTAATAGCAATTTTAATCTACAAAAAAGAGAATATTCATGCTTAACCAAAATGTTATTTGCCACGGATTTTATGGATTTAAAAGGATTACAATTAGAAAAAATCTGTGATAATCAGTGAAATCAGTGGCTTCCATCTAAAAAAATCCCGTTACTAAAAATAGCAACGGGATTGATATTAAGAATACATTTTCTTTCTTAACTCTTTTATTTTTTCATCCTCTAAATACTCATCAAATGTCATGTATCTATCAATAGCGCCATTTGGTGTTAATTCTAAGATTCTGTTGGCAACAGTTTGCGCAAACTCGTGGTCATGTGTCGTAAATAATACAGAACCTTTGAAATTATTTAATGAATTATTAAAAGCTGTAATCGATTCTAAGTCCAAGTGATTAGTTGGTTCGTCTAACATTAATACGTTAGCTCTAATCATCATCATTCTCGACAACATACAACGTACTTTTTCTCCTCCAGATAAAACGTTACATTTTTTTAAGGCTTCTTCTCCTGAGAAAATCATTTTACCTAAAAATCCACGAACATAAACTTCATCGCGCTCTTCTTCGGTTTTTGCCCACTGACGTAACCAATCTACTAAGTTTAAATCTACTCCATCAAAAAACTCATGGTTATCAACTGGTAAATAGGATTGCGTAGTAGTAATTCCCCAATCAAAAGTTCCAGCATCAGGAGTCATTTTGTTGTTTAAAATTTCATAAAAAGCTGTTGTAGCTCTTGAATCTTTAGAGAAAACTACAATTTTATCACCTTTAGCCATGTTTAAATCTACATTTTTAAACAAAGTTTCTCCATCAACTGAAGCAGCTAAATTTTGTACATTTAAAATTTGATCACCGGCTTCTCTTTCTGTATCGAAAATGATGGCTGGATATCTTCTACTTGAAGGCTTAATCTCGTCTAAATTTAATTTTTCAATCATTTTTTTACGAGAAGTAGCTTGTTTCGATTTCGCAACATTCGCACTAAAACGACGGATAAATTCTTCTAACTCTGCTTTTTTCTCTTCTGCTTTCTTATTTTGTTGTGCTTTCTGACGTGCCGCTAATTGAGAAGACTCGTACCAAAACGTATAATTTCCAGAATAATGTGTGATTTTACCAAAATCAATATCTGAAACGTGTGTACAAACCGCATCTAAAAAGTGACGGTCATGCGAAACCACTAAAACTGTGTTTTCATAATTAGCTAAGAAATTCTCTAACCAACCAATTGTTTCAAAATCCAAGTCGTTAGTAGGCTCATCCATAATTAGTACATCAGGATTTCCAAACAATGCTTGTGCTAATAACACTCGAACTTTAAGTTTTCCATCCAAATCAGCCATTAAAGTATAATGATATTCTGCTCCAATTTCTAAGTTAGATAACATAGTTGCGGCATCGCTTTCTGCATTCCAACCGTTCATTTCGTCAAATTGTAATTGCAATTCTCCAATTCTGTTGGCGTTTTCATCTGTATAATCGGCATACAAAGCATCCATTTCTGTTTTTATAGCATGTAATACTTTATTTCCCATCAAAACAGTTTCTAAAACTGTATATTCGTCAAATAAGTTGTGATTTTGGTTTAAAACCGACATACGTTTTCCTGGCTCAAGAATTACTCTACCAGACGTTGGTTCCATTTCACCTGCAATAATTTTCATGAAGGTAGATTTTCCAGCACCATTGGCTCCAATGATTCCGTAGCAGTTACCTTGTGTGAACGTTGTATTTACTTCATCGAATAAAACTCGTTTTCCAAATTGAACCGATAAGTTTGAAACTGTTAACATTTTGATATTTTTATTAAAATTGTTGCAAAAGTACTAAATTTAGTAGATTTTTGAACACTTTAATTTAGAATTAATATAGGTTTATTTTAACTGTACCTTAACAACAAGATTTGAATATATCTGATACATTTGTTCAAGATTAATAATCAAGTAAATGATTAAAAATTACGTAAAATACTTTTTACCCCTATCTATCGTCCTTTTTTCTACTTTAACTTCTTGTAAAAGAGTCTTTAAGGAAGATAATTTTGTGGCTTACTTTGGCGGAGAAGTTTTGAA
The DNA here is from genome assembly GCF_015223105.1 of Flavobacterium proteolyticum. GTDB lineage: Bacteria > Bacteroidota > Bacteroidia > Flavobacteriales > Flavobacteriaceae > Flavobacterium > Flavobacterium proteolyticum. The sequence continues at coordinate 55,898 of NZ_JADFTZ010000006.1, read as the reverse complement.
CCCGCAAGAGAAATATGTTTTGTTTTTAAAAGATGATGAAGTAATTGATACTATTTATCTAGACAAGAACAATCGCTTCATGCATAAATTTGATTCGTTAGCTCCTGGCTTGTACTCTTTTAAACATAATCCTGAATATCAATATGTGTATTTTGATAAGAATGACAGTTTAATGGTTCGAGTAAATACATTTGATTTTGACAACTCTGTTGTTTTTTGTGGTCGTGGTGATGAAAAGAACAATTTCTTAATGGAATTGTATCTTAAAAACGAAGCTGACAAAGATAAAATGTATGACAATTTTGATAAAGACGTAAAAAGTTTTATCAAGAATATCGATTCTAGTTTCGCTATCCGTAAAACTTTTTATTTAAAACGCAAAGCAGAAATTGGTTGGGATGAAAATTTTGATGTAGTTGCAAAAGCTTGTTTAGACTTTCATCACATTACTAAAAAAGAAATTTATCCTTACGCACATCAGTTTAGAACAGGTGAGAATATCAGAACAAAATTACCTTCAAACTACTACGAACACCGAAAAGAAGTTGATTTTGAAAATGCCCTTTTAACCAATTATTCTCCTTTCATTAAATATGTAAGCGTAATGTTAAACAATGTTGCTCTACAGAAAGATCACTTAGATTTGAATGAGAATTCGTTAGAAAACAATATCGAAAAATTAAATATCACTGATACTTTAATCAAAAATCAGAAAGTTAAAAATGTGGTATTGAATAATGTTGCTATGATGTACTTGTTAGAAGACCAAAACATGTACAACAATCAAAAATTTATTGAACGTTATTTACAATTAACTACTGACAAGGAAAATAAAAAAGAAATTACAGAGATTTACAATTCCGTTCAGAATTTAAAAGTAGGTAATCGTTTACCTAAAATTGAATTGGTTGATACTTCCTATAAACCTTTGGATGTTAATTCAATTATCAATAAACCAACCGTTTTATTCTTTTGGACGAGTCATGCTGAATCGCATTTTGCCGCTTCTCATAGAAAAGTAATGGAATTACAAACAAAATATCCAGATTACGAATTTATTGCCATTAATGTGAATGACAATGTAGCTAACTGGAAAAATGCATTGAAAAAATATAATTTTGAAGGTATCAAAGAACTACATGCTTCAGATTTTGAAACCGCAAGAAAACAATGGGTGATTACTAAAATTCACAGAATTATAATCTTAAATGCAGATGGAACTATTAAAAACGGATTCGCCAATTTGTTTGATGTGAATTTTGAACTGAATTTGAAATAAGAAAATTAATATCATAAAAAAAGCGTTCTAATCAGAACGCTTTTTTTGTTTTATATACTTAAGAAATTATTTATTTCCTTTTTCGTAATCTGCAATAAACTGAGCAATTCCGATATCTGTTAATGGATGTTTCAATAATCCAGTAATTGATGATAAAGGTCCTGTCATAACATCTGCACCAATTTTAGCACAATTTACAACATGCATGGTATGACGCACTGAAGCTGCTAAAATTTGCGTTTCAAAACCATAGTTATCATAGATATCTCTAATTTCTTCAATTAAATTTAATCCGTCAGTTGAAATATCATCTAATCTTCCTAAGAAAGGAGAAACATAAGTAGCACCAGCTTTAGCCGCTAATAAAGCTTGACCAGCTGAGAATACTAAAGTAACATTTGTTTTAATTCCTTTATCAGAGAAATATTTACAAGCTTTAACACCTTCTTTAGTCATAGGTAATTTTACAACGATTTGTTCGTGTAAGTCAGCTAACTCCTCACCTTCTCTAATCATACCTTCTAAATCCATTGCATTTACTTCTGCACTTACATCACCGTCAACAATGTTACAAATGTCTACGTAATGTTTTAGGATATTGTTTTTTCCTGTAATGCCTTCTTTAGCCATTAACGATGGGTTTGTAGTAACGCCATCTAAAATTCCTAATTCTTGTGCTTCTTTAATTTGCTCTAAATTAGCTGTGTCAATAAAAAATTTCATCTTTTTTAAATTTTAAAGTATTGTGTGTTGTTTTGTCCTTCGACAAGCTCAGGATTAATTGTGTTGACAAAAGTACGAATAAAAAATTCCAAATTCAAGGGCAAGGACAATGGCAAGTTCAAAAAACAATTAGAAGCTGAAACAAGTCCAGCTTGACAACACCCATCGCCCATCACCTTTCACCCAACACCAATCTACAACTTATAATGATTCATCAACATTTTTTCATACACTGTATCAGGTAAAATGCGTTTTAAAACAATAGAAAACTTTTGCATGAACGCCCCAACTTTATAATGTACTTTTGGTTTATCAGTTTGAATGATAGCAAAAATTGCTTCTGCCATTTCGTTTGGATTGCTTCCACTATCAACGTGCGAATCCATCTCTTTTAAGGTGTTTCCATAAGGAACTTCGTAGGCCGAACCTTTTATAACTGGAGCATGATAACGCCCTGCAGCAATATTGGTGGCAAAATCGCCTGGAGCTACATTTGTAATTTGGATTCCAAATGATTTTACTTCCATTCGCAACGCTTCGGTAATTAATTCTAATGCGCCTTTTGAAGCCGAGTAAATTCCGCGATAAGGCAATCCCATATAACCCGCAATCGAGGTAATATTGATGATTAAACCCGATTTTTGCTCACGCATTTGAGGTAAAACCGCTTTCATTACTTCAATTGGGCCAAATAAATTCGTCTCAAAATTATTTCGGATTTCTTCTGTTGGAATTTCTTCGATTGGACCTGTAATTCCTACTCCAGCATTATTAATTACAATATCCAATCGTCCTGATTTCTGAATCACTTCTGTAACACAATTGACAATACTTTGCTTATCACGAACATCCAAAGATACTAATGGAAATATCGAATTCGTGATTTTTTCAGGATTTCGGCTTGTGCCATATACCACAAAACCTTTCTGGCGCAAAAACTCACCAATTGATTTTCCAATTCCTGATGAACCACCTGTAATTAATACTACTTTACTCATTTTAGTGTGAATTATAGTGCGAAAATACGGCTTTATATTATTTCAAGGAAATTCCTAACCCAACTTTCTCCGAAAGTAATACTTTTCCTTTTTCGATGGCGCTTCCAAAAGCGATGTCGTTAGCAATTAAATTCGCGCCATCTAAATCTACATAATCCACTAACGGAACCAAAAACGCTCCAGCAGAAATTCCTACGGTAGATTCGGTCATGCAACCTATCATGATTTTGAATTCGTTTGCTCGTGCTTCTTTAATTAGTTCTAAAGCTGGAGTTAATCCACCCGTTTTGACTAATTTGATATTGATGGTTTTATAATGTGTTTTTAAATCGGAAAGTTTAGTTTGCTCTTGGCAATCTTCATCGGCCATCCAATTCGCAAATTTGGAAGCATTCAAATGTGAATAATTTGAAAATCCGATTTTCATCGGTTGTTCAATATAAGTAAATTGAGCTGATGATGGATTTTCTTCCAATTGTTGACATTCGGAAATAGAGAAACTTCCGTTAGCATCTAAAGCAATTTCTTTTTGGCAATTCAATAATAAATCCAATGCTTTCTCATCGTAATGATTCCATTTTACTTTGAATTTATTCCAATCCGATTTTGCGATTTTTTGCAATTGTTCTTCTATTGGAGCGACACTTATGGTGATGGAAGATTCGGGTAATTGTTTTATTTCAATCGAATTAAATGCTAAGAAACTCTTATTTTCCAATTTCCCGAATAAATCCCAATACGCGCAATCTAAAGCCGAACGCAAAAAAGAATGCAGTTGTAAACTTTCTAAAAAAGCATAAAATTCAGAAGGATGCTTTATGGATTGTTTTTCGATTTGGGATTGAATTTCGGCTAATTTCTTAGTGAAATCGGATAAATTAATTCCGTAATAATCAATGGCTGTGCATTCTCCAAAGCCTATTTTTCCGTAATTGGAAAGCGAAACAATTAAGGCTTCTCTAAACGAGTAACTTCCATAACTAATTGAAAACGTTTCTTTTAGTTGTAAGCGAACAATTTGCCAAGATATTTGCATAGGAATTAGAATTGGTGTAAAAATAAAAAATCCCGAACAATCGGGACCACAATTCAAGAGAAATAAAAAATGGCAAGCGACCTACATCGCACCGCTACAACCACATACCTTTGCTGTGTTCCCACCCTGGAGGAGTCTGCAGGAGCTGGTCGTGTAGGACTTGCCGGTGCAAATATACAACCTTTTTATATTTTTGCAAGGCAATTGTGAGTATAAAAAATCATTGTATATTTACGTTATTAAATATTTCAACCATGTTAAAAGTTAAGCTATTCGCTTTCATTGTTTTAGGTGTAATTTCTACTTCATGTAAAGATGATGAAAATGCATTAAAAAATTTATTTTCGATTGAAAATCCTACGATAAAACCTATTCTTAAGTTAGAAGAAAGCATCGATTTGGTTCTTCAAAACAAAGAAAACAAAACCATTGATTCTGTTGTTTACTACATTAACGAAGTTAAAATTGGCTCGGTAAAAGGGAATGAGAAATTACCTTTTGAGTTAAAAAATCAGAAATTGGGTAACCAAACAATTAAAGCATTAGTTTATTTTGAAGGACAAAATATCGATATCACTTCTGGATTTTCAATTTACGCAAGTACTGAGCCAAAGATTTTGAATTATAAAATTGTTAATACCTATCCGCATGACATCAATGCTTATACGCAAGGTTTTGAATTTTATAATGGCGTTTTATTAGAAGGAACGGGACAATACAAAGAATCAACTTTAAGAAAAACGGATTATAAAACCGGGAAAGTAACCGAACAAATTAAGTTAGAAGACAAATATTTTGGTGAAGGAATCACGGTTTTAAAAGACAAAATTTATCAATTAACTTGGAAGGAAAAAACGGGTTTTATCTACGATGCAAAAACGTTTAAATTAGAAAAAACGTTTTCATTTGAAACCGAAGGCTGGGGAATTACCAATGATGGTGAGAAATTATACATGAGTGATGGCTCTGAAAAAATCTACATTTTGAATCCTGAAACCTTTAAAGTGGAAGATTATATTAATGTTTACACGAACGGCGCTAAAATTGAAGCTGTTAATGAAATGGAATGGATTAATGGAAAGATATGGGCTAACATTTACCAAAAAGATGCTATTGCGGTGATTAATCCAAAAACAGGAGCTGTAGAGAACGTAATCAATTGTCATGATTTAAGGAGCAAAGTAACACAACACCAAGAATTAGATGCGTTTAATGGAATTGCGTTCAATCCTGCTACGAAAACATATTTTGTAACGGGTAAAAATTGGGATAAAACTTTTGAGATAACAGCTGAATAATTTTACTCGAAATTCATAAAAAAAGCCTCATTTCTGAGGCTTTTTTACTTTTAGATTTTACTGGTAATAATATCTAACCATTTTTTAGCAATCCTAAATTCTTCTCCGATTATGAAATTTTTCGCATCTGCATGAAAGAAAATCAAATTAACCTCTTTGTGGTTACTTAATGTTAAATGTAATGCCAATTTATTGATTTCGTGGTTGTTTTTAGGAGTATTTCCATGTTTATCAAATTGAAAAAGTGAACATTTCTTAACTTCTTTAACATTGATAACTTCTTTCATTGAATGCTCTTCTCCATTTCTAAAGAAACACAATTCATCTCCTTTAATTCCAATTCCTGAGTTATTTGTCCAAAAATCAGTATCTGAAAACTTCGTGTTTTTGTCGGACGATAATTCGTTTAACGTGTTTAATAATTGATTTTTTCTTTTTCTAACATTATTATTTATAATGAAAATTGGAATAACGATTAATGAAAAAAATACGATTCCTATAATAGTGTTGGTAATATCCATTTTAAATTTATTTTAAATTAAGTGTATAATAAAATTTCCCAAGTATACTATTTACAAGGGATTAACGCGAAACTTAAAATAAATTTTACCAAAAATAATGAAACGGAAAAATGATTCTAGATGTGTTTAAAAACAGATTTAAAAAGTTCTTTTTAACGAATAAGACTTCAAAACTATTTTTATTGAATAATTCTAATTGAACTAGAGAGGTTGGTAATAAAAATGAAGGAATTTGCTTTCTAACAATTTCACTTGAACCTGAAAAATTTTGATTCGTTTTTAATGAAACGGATTCTTTTTGAATTCCTTCCTGATTAAAATCAATCTTACCTTGATTAAAATGTAAAGAAATTTCTTTTGTTAATTCCTTTTTTAAGGGTTGAGAAACAGCCAAAGTATCATTACTATGCAACAACAAATAACCGAATACAAAAACGGTTAAAGTAGTGATGATATAATGAGCAACTCTTTTCAAATGAATTATTTTTACAAATGTAGTTATTAATGGACTACTTGACTAATTTAGATACAATTTCAGATACAGGCAAAATAGCTTTCGTATCTTCAATACTTGGACCAGCTACCCAAACGGTTTTATAAGTTACTTGAGTTGCCGCTTTTTCTGTGGCTTTCATTCCGATGTAAAAACGAATCATTTTGACCCATTTTTTTAGGCTTTTATTTTTATTTAATAAAGTTTCTAACCAAGTTTGCTTAGTGCCTACTTTTTGAACATAAGGTGTATTGATTACAGTACATGGTGTTCCAGAAATACGTTCTGTCATTACGATATCTTTCGCACCATAATCCACACACGCTTGCTTGTATTCTTGAGAAACACCCGATTCAATGGAAGCAATAAACGGACTTCCTACGGAAACACCAACGGCTCCATAGCTTAGCATTTTATCTAAATCAGCCTTACTTCCTACTCCACCTGCAGAAATTACAGGTAAAGAAGTATTTTCGTTTAAAGATTTTATTAATTCCTCTGGACTAATATTTCCTCTATGCCCACCAGCTTGATTGTTTACTGCGACTAAAGCATCGGCTCCTAAACTTTCTACTTTTTTAGCGAAAGCTAAATCGGTAACATCACAAAATACTTTAATTCCTGCTTTATGTGCTTCATTTATAGTTTCTTCAGGAGAACCTAATGAAGTCAGAATGAAATCAACTTTTTCTTCACATAAAATACGTAACTGTTCTTTGTATTTTACGTTAGATTTGTTAACAATTAAATTAAACCCAAAACTTCCACCTGGAACTTTAGCAGCTTTTAATTCGTGAATAGCAGATTTTAATTCTTCTAAAGTTCTATAATTCAACGCCGGAATACAACCTGCAACACCACTTTTCATTCCTTCAATAACCATTTTAGTATTTGATACCAAAAACATAGGAGCCATAATTACAGGATGTGTAATTTGTAAAAGCGAAGTCAACGATTGTTTTTCCATTTTTATTTGAATTTATTTTCAAATATAAGAAAAAATAAAATACTATGCATGCATATTATTTTTTCTTTTTTGCTCCAGTAGATTTAGGAGAACCTTTCATCTCGTATTTACTAGAAGCTGTATTATAAACATATGTACTATTTTGAGTTTTTGTTTTTAAAACAAAGCTACCATCAGGGTTAAGAGTAAATTCAAAACCCTCACTTCTATTCTTTTCTACATCATGAGAAGCTGTTTTGTTAGCATCTAAAAAAATAGTTTCTTTAATGTGTGATGACTTATGAACATTTCCTAATAATAAAGTTTTAGTTTCGGTATCCCAAATTTGGTCTTCAGCTACAAACCCATTTTCTTTTTTTAATTTGGTATCAACTTTAATTTCTTCTTTCCAATTGACATGATAAAACTTCTTACCTTGAGTTGTAAAACTTTTTACCGTAAAACTCGTTGGTTTAAAATCTACTTTATCTAATTTTTTAACTTCTAATGTATCTACTTTTCCTTCTTTTTTAACAAATAGCACAACTCTTTTTCCTGTTTTTTCAGAAATAATTTCGGCAGAAATATTATCGACTGTAGTTAAAACTACATTTTTTGTAGCTGATTTTCCTTTGCCTTTTTGAGCAAAACCAATAGTTGATACTAATAAAACAAGAAGTAAAAATAGTTTTTTCATAATAGTAGGTTGTTAAATTAAGTTCCTAATATACAAAAAAATAGATACGATTGAATTTTATGAAATAAAAAAACCGAATCATTGCTGATTCGGTTTTAAATTTATTTTCGATTTGAAAATTATTTCACTTCTTCGAAATCTACATCTTGAGTTTGATCTCCTGAAGCATTTGCTTGAGGTTCTGCTTGTGCAGCGCCACCTTCAGCTTGTGCTTTGTACATTTCTTCTGATGCATTTTTCCATGCTTCATTGATTTTATCTAAAGCTGGAGTGATAGTTGCTACATCTTTAGTTTCGTAAGCTGCTTTTAATTCATTTAAAGCACTTTCGATTGCTCCTTTATTAGCTTCTGATAATTTATCCCCAAACTCACCTAATTGTTTTTCTGTTTGGAAAATCATAGAATCAGCTTCGTTTAACTTGTCTGCTCTTTCTTTAGCTAATTTGTCTGCTTCTGCATTCATTTCAGCATCTTTTTTCATTTTCTCGATTTCTTCTGGTGTTAATCCTGAAGAAGCTTCGATACGAATATCATGTGATTTTCCTGTTCCTTTATCAGTAGCAGAAACTTTAATGATACCATTCGCATCAATATCGAAAGTAACTTCAATTTGAGGAACTCCTCTTGGTGCTGGTGGAATACCATCTAAGTGGAAACGACCAATTGTTTTGTTATCATTTGCCATTGGTCTTTCTCCTTGTAAAACATGGATTTCTACCGATGGTTGGTTATCTGCTGCTGTTGAGAAAACTTGAGATTTTCTTGTTGGGATAGTTGTGTTAGACTCAATTAATTTTGTCATAACACTTCCCATAGTTTCAATACCTAATGAAAGTGGTGTAACGTCTAATAACAATACATCTTTTACTTCACCAGTTAAAACTCCACCTTGAATTGCAGCTCCAATTGCTACTACTTCATCAGGATTAACTCCTTTTGATGGTTTTTTGTTGAAGAATTTCTCTACTTGTTCTTGGATAACAGGAATACGAGTTGAACCTCCTACTAAAATTACTTCATCAATATCAGAAACTGATAAACCAGCATCTTTTAACGCTTTAGCAACTGGTTCCATTGAACGTTTTACTAAAGATTCAGCTAATTGTTCGAATTTAGCTCTTGTTAACGTTTGAACTAAGTGTTTTGGTCCAGAAGCCGTAGCCGTAACGTATGGTAAGTTGATTTCAGTTTGAGCAGAAGCTGATAATTCAATTTTAGCTTTCTCAGCTGCTTCTTTTAAACGTTGTAATGCCATTGGATCTTTACGTAAATCAACACCTTCAGCAGCATTAAAATCGTTAGCTAACCAATCGATAATTACTTGGTCAAAATCATCTCCACCTAAGTGTGTATCTCCGTTTGTAGATAATACTTCGAAAACTCCGTCTCCTAATTCTAAGATAGAAATATCAAAAGTACCTCCACCTAAATCGTAAACTGCGATTTTTTGGTCTTTTCCTTGTTTGTCTAATCCATAAGCTAAAGCTGCTGCTGTAGGCTCATTGATAATACGCATTACTTTTAAACCAGCAATTTCACCAGCTTCTTTCGTAGCTTGACGTTGTGCATCGTTAAAGTAAGCTGGAACAGTAATAACTGCTTCAGAAACTGAATGACCTAAATAATCTTCAGCTGTTTTTTTCATTTTTTGAAGTGTCATTGCAGACAATTCTTGTGGTGTGTATAAACGACCATCGATATCAACACGAGGTGTATCGTTGTCTCCTTTAACCACTTTGTAAGCTACTGTTGAAGCTTCTTTTGCACTTTCAGAATACTTATTCCCCATGAAACGTTTTACAGAAGCAATCGTTTTTGTAGGGTTAGTTACTGCTTGTCTTTTTGCCGGATCTCCAACTTTAATTTCTCCACCTTCTACAAATGCAATAACAGATGGTGTAGTTCTTTTTCCCTCTGCGTTTGCAATTACAACAGGTTCTCCACCTTCCATTACAGCCACACATGAGTTGGTTGTTCCTAAGTCGATTCCAATAATTTTGCTCATTTTTATACTTGTTAGATTTTAAATTTCAATTTTAAACTCGATGACTTTAATTCAAGGATTGTGCCATTACGAAAAATTAGGAAAATTGACAGAAAACAGCTTTTGTCAGGTTTTTTGAACTGACAAAATGTCGTTTTATGCCGACTTTTTTATTCTATTCTGACTTAAATTTCTAAAATTAGTCATGTTGAAGACCAAGATTGAAATCAAAATCAAGGAATAAGAAATGATTTGAGCAACAGAAACCGATTCTTTAAAATAGAAAATCGCTAAAAAGAAATGAATCAACGGATTGGTGTACATTAAAATCCCAACAGTAGAAGAATTTAATCCTTTTAAAGCATATAAATTCAGGAATAAAGGAATAATCGTGAAGACAATTACAATGATTAAAAGTAACGAATAAAACAAAAATTCGGTTGGAACTGCTCCACCATAACTCGGATAAAATGGTAATAAAATAACTGAAGAAATCACCATTTGAATGGTCAATATCAAGAATTTATCAAAATCACTATTTTTTCTTTGGGAAACTAAATAAAGACCAAAACTTAATGCGATGATTACACTATAAATCAAATCTTTGAAATTTCCATAAGATAATATCACACAACTAATTACGCACAAACCAACTGCAATCCATTGCCAAACATCGATTCTTTCTTTCAATAATATAAAAGCTAAGACAGTGGTTAATATTGGACAAATAATATAAGCAAACGAAGCTGATTGTAAACTCACATGATTCACTGCATAAATGAATAAAAACCAATTCAATACTAACAAAAGTCCGCCTATAACCGTCATGATTACTGCTGATTTTTGTTTTTTCTTAGAAAGTTCTTTGAACGTATTTTTCGCTTCAATAATAACTGATTTTCTAAAAAATAAATTAATTCCCAATAAGAAAGCCGTAGCAATAAAAACTCGGAAGAATAAAATATCTAACGAAGGATAATCCGTTAAAGGCTTCAAAGCCAAGCTGAAAAATCCCCAAATAACAAAGGCAACAAGAGCAGCTAAAAAATACTTATTTATTGGCATTACTTTTTTTTGCAAAAGAACTAAAAAAGAAGGAAACCAAATCCCAATTTTATGTTATTAATTCAAAAGATTTACAACAATTGAACTGTTTTACGTGTTGCATAATTTCAATTTTAAAAACTATCTTTGCTATACTAAAGAACTATTTATGGAATGTATTTCTGTTTTTGATATGTTAAAAATTGGTGTTGGACCTTCGAGTTCACACACTCTTGGGCCATGGCGAGCTGCCGAACAATTTTTAAAAGAATTGCGCAATCGCAATCTAATTGATAACATAATTGGTGTCAAAGTAGATTTGTATGGTTCCTTATCATTAACAGGAAAAGGGCATGCAACAGATTTAGCTGTAATGCTTGGTTTAAGTGGTGCTGACCCAGAATACATCCCCGTGGAAAGTATTGATGTAATTATTTCGGCCATTAAAAACAAGAAAGAAATTTTCTTAGGAAATGAAATCTTAATTCCGTTTTGTTTTGAAACCGATATTGTTTTCAACCGAAACTTTTTACCTTTTCATGCCAACGGATTAACTTTTACAGCCAAAACCGATACCGAAACGTATTCAGAAACCTATTATTCTATTGGTGGCGGATTTGTGGTAAAAGAAAAAGAAGATCATGACAAAGAAGAAATTTTACATACTTTCCCATTCCCGGTTGAAAAAGCAGACGAACTTTTAGCTTTTTGTGCTCAAGAAAACAAGAAAATCTCTGAAATCGTTTACGAAAACGAGAAAACCATGCGTAGCGAAGAAGAAATTCACAACGAATTACTTCGCATTTGGGATACGATGTTAGAATGCATGTACATTGGTTGTCATTCAGAAGGAATTCTTCCTGGCGGACTTAATGTTCGAAGAAGAGCTTATGACATGCACAAAAACTTGATTGGAGTTTTACCGTATGAAGATCCGTATTCATGGTTGCAAATCATCAGGCAAACCGAAGTTAAATTCCGTCAGATTTTAAAATGGGTAAGTTGTTTTGCGTTGGCAGTAAATGAAGTAAATGCTTCATTAGGTCGTGTGGTTACCGCTCCAACTAATGGAAGTGCGGGCGTTATTCCAGCCGTTTTAATGTATTATTTGGTAATCGAAAACCATGAAGCTGGCGAAAAAGAAATCAAACAATTTTTAATGGTGGCAGGTGAAATTGGCTCTATCTTCAAAAAAGGCGCTACTATTTCAGCAGCTATGGGCGGTTGTCAGGCGGAAATTGGTGTTTCTAGTGCTATGGCAGCAGCAGCTTTGTGTGAATTAATGGGCGGAACTCCAGCACAAGTTACGATGGCAGCAGAAATTGCGATGGAACATCACTTAGGATTAACTTGTGACCCGATAGGTGGTTTGGTTCAAATTCCGTGTATTGAAAGAAATACTATGGGTGCAATTAAAGCAATTAATGCAGCCGAATTAGCCTTAGAAACCGATGCTTTAAATGCAAAAGTACCTTTAGACAAAGTAATTAACACGATGTGGGAAACAGCTAAAGATATGAACACCAAATACAAAGAAACTTCAGAAGGTGGTTTAGCCGTTGCGGTTGGATTAGCGGATTGTTAATTTATGAAAAAATTAATTTTTATCTATTCATTTCTATTTACGAGTGTCTATTCAATTTCTCAAGACAGATATTGGATTATTAATGATACCAAATTATTTGAAAAACCATCTGTAGAAAGTAAATTTTATGGTTATTTTAGATATGGAGCTGAAGTAAAAATCATTGAAGATTTGAAAAATGGTTGGCTCAAAGTACAATCCGATAATTTTACTATAGGTTTTGTAAAAAAAGAGTTGGTTCGAACTACAATGAATGGAAACGATAAAATTATCGAAGATCCTTCTAACCCAATAATTAAAGGTGGTGATGCTTATTATGGCGGCAATCATTTGTTTGTTACGGTAGCTGGTTTAAAAGCTAGAAGTAAACCCGATAAAATGTCTTCTGTTAAAGAAATTCTGACTAACGGTGATGCGGTTTCAGTTAGTTATTTTCCTGTAAATAAAGACGAATGGGTTAATATTGGATATGGATTTGAACCAAATGCAGCAAAATTTGTTTTGGCAAAATATTTAGGGAAACGACCTGTTTATGAAGATTTATTGGCACAATTTGATAAACTACCAAAAACTGATGTTGCGAATAGAAAAACCATTGGAGAACGTTTAGTAGAATTAACTTGGAACAGCGGTGATGTTAATGAATTGCCTGCTTTAGAACGATACCTAGAAGTAGCCAAACAATTAAATGATGAAAAATTAATTAAGGATACAGAGTTTAATATCTTAATTGCTAAAAATATAGGATTACATACAGATTTAAACTTTAAACTACTACAAGAAAAAATACAATCATCCTATTTTGAAATCTATGGTTTTAAGTTTAACAATACCGAGATTTCATTTACAGATTTGCTGAAAAAATTTGGCAATCCATCAAAAATAGAGAATGTTGAAGATGAGTGTGGAGTATATTTATCTAATGTTTTATATCATTATTCAGATTTTATAATTAGTGTAGATCAAGACACCAATAAAGCAGAATTAGTAGAAATCTTTTTTAAACCCAATACTAAATTTTATTTTGATTCAAAATCAATATTTAGTCAACAAATTTCTGAAAAAGATTTCATTTTGAAGTATGGTCAATATTTAGAATATAGCTTTAAGAATCCTCATTTTTATAATATCTCTTTTGATTCAGGTTTTTACTCTATTTATTTTAAAGAAGGTGTTTTACATTCAATCGAAATAAATTATTATTGTTAAAGACATTGAAAAACAATAGATTATATTATTTATCAGCACTAACTATAGCATTGATTTTAGGGATTTTGTCTCGAAAAATCAATGACATTCCATTGTTTTTTGGTGATGTTTTGTATGCTGTTTTGATTTACTTCGGATTTCGATTTTTGATTATGGATTCAAAAAAATCAACCTCGCTCCTACTGAGTTTACTTTTTTGTTTTAGTATTGAAATCTTACAATTGGTTCAAATCGATTGGTTAATAGCTATCAGAAAAACCACTTTAGGTTATTACATTTTGGGCGAAGGTTTCCTTTGGTCGGATTTACTTTGCTATATAATGGGAACTTTTATGGCTTTTCAAATAGATAAGAAACTTATTAAAACTCAAAACTTAAACACGTTGTAACAAAAAAGTTATTGGATTTATTATCGAAGAAAATAGCTTCTTTTGAATCGAAATAACGAGCTTCGGTTCTTAATTTTACTTTTGAATTAGGCAAATAATCAAAGTTTATGGAAGCTCCTGAAGTTTTAAAAGCATCTGAAGTCGCAATAATCACGTTATCTTCATCCTGATAATATTCCACTCTAAACGCTGTTTGCCATTTTGGACTTATCGAATATTGTGCAATTAAAACAGGACTCATCCAAAACAAATGCTTATCATTTAAAGAGGAACTATCTTGAATTCCGAAATCAAATCCTAAAATGGTGCGCCATTTGGAATTCCAGCTGTTATCCCAATACAAATTATTGAAATAACGCATGGCTAATTCAGTTCCATAAAATTCTTTCCCAATAAAAGTACTCCAATTCAATGTCGCTTTTTCTGAAGATTTGTATACAACCTGAGTTCCTAAAGCTGGTGCAACGTCTTTTTGTGGTTTGTTAATACGTTGCCAACCATTAGTTACCAATCCCGAAAAACTCCATTTGTCATTTGGTTTGTAATTATACTTAATTCCTGTCATGAAGTAAGGCGAATTTTCCGCTAAAATAGAACGTGTTAAAGTCAAGTTGGAAGCCGTTGTTGCCGATTCAAAGCCGATGTAGCTTGGCATGATACCGACTTCAATTGATGATTTTTTGTTGTCATTCAAGTACATTCCCACATAAGCTTCGCTCAATAATTTTATATCTTCCGAAGCGAAATTATCATCAACATATGTTCCTGCATGAACAGCAATTGACGCATAAGCATTTCCGTATTGTAATTGAGCTCGAATTAATCCATTGTTTACACTAAACTCGTTATGACGGTTATAATTATACATAAATGGAAGTTTAGTATCGGTTGTTGGATTACTAAAATCGTACGCATAATACATTTCTAAAAAACCTGAAACTTTAATTTTTAACGAATCTTTTTCTTGAGCAAATGACATTGCAGAAAAACCAATCATTAAAACCTTAATTATATTTTTCATCTATTTCTTTCTATTTAATGAAATATTTGTTGTGGGTTGATATACCATAGGAAGCTCTTCAACTACAACATCACTTTTATCTAAACCAAACGCTTTTGTATCTGAGATAGACATTCTTTTCAAGATAAAATAACTATTAATCAACCAACCTTCTTTTACAGAGAATTCATTTTCAACCGATAAAAATTTTTCCAAAATTACAAATTTAAAGTCAGGTTCTGTATTGTATTTTGTTGATCCATCTGGTCGAGTATGTAAATTTAATTCGTTTTGTTGTACTAAATCTTGAACAATTTTTTTGAAATACAATTCAACCTTCGGTTGGATTCTAAATCCAACATTTAAAACAATTTTTATTACTGTATCATCAATAATTTCGTGAACTTCATAATCTAATGTGAAAGGCTCATCGGTGCGGTTAATGTGTAAAAACCAATACACATCAGCTCTTTTTGGCTTTTTCGAAAAAATTGAGTTAATGATTTTCTCTTCAATTTGGTTAAGTTTATCGGCTTTTGACAGATAAATTAAATGTGTTGAATATTTTGGAATTGTATCATCGTTACTTAATTCTTCTAATTTAAAAGCATGCTCTTTTATGTTTTCAAATTTTAAAAATTTATTATTGATTTTTCTTGAGTAATACCAAACATACATCACCATAAAAATGAATAATTCAAAGAATAAAAACATCCATCTTTCTTTAATTTTCACCACATTTGCAGCAAAAAATGAAAGTTCGATTACTGCAAAAATGAATAATATCAAGGCAATCCAACCGATTTTCATTTTCTTGATGTAAAACAAATAATACGACAATAAAAAGGTTGTCATCAACATCGCTACGGTTATAGAAAAACCATAAGCCGCTTCCATGTGTTCGGAATTTTTAAAGTATAAAATCATTAATACACAACCAATCCATAAAATTGTATTGACCGAAGGAATATAGATTTGTCCTTTCGTATTTGTTGGATTTTTCAAAGCAACTCTTGGCCAAAAATTAAGCGAAATAGCTTCATTAATTAAAGTAAAAGAACCACTGATCAAAGCTTGAGACGCAATAATAGCTGCCATTGTAGCAATAATAATTCCAAAAATTAAAAACCATTGAGGCATAATCGAATAAAACGGATTTCTACCCTCAAGAAATTGACTTCCTTGTGTCATTAACCATGCGCCTTGACCAAGATAATTTACTACTAAAGCTGTTTTTACAAAAATCCATGTAATTCGTATATTGTCTCTTCCACAATGCCCTAAATCTGAATACAATGCTTCTGCTCCTGTAGTACAAAGAAATACGGCTCCAAGTAACCAAAATCCATGTGGATATTCAACTAATAATTGATAAGCATACATTGGATTTAAAGCTTCTAAAATTTCTGGATGAATAACAATTTGTGAAATTCCCAAAACTAATAACATCGAAAACCAAACTACCATGGCTGGGCCAAAAAAGAAACCTACTTTTTGAGTTCCAAATCTTTGAAACAAAAACAAACCTGATAAAATAGCTATAACAATGGGAACTGTTGGCAAACTCGGTATAAGAACTTCCAAACCTTCTACAGCAGATGCTACCGAAATAGGTGGTGTTATAATACCATCCGCTAAAAGTGTGGTAGCGCCTAAAATAGTTGGAATCACTAATTTTCCTTTCCCAAAACGTTTAATCAAAGCATATAATGAAAAAACACCGCCTTCACCATGATTATCAGCTCTTAATGTCAATATAATATATTTAAAAGTCGTTTGAAATGTCAATGTCCAAAAAACACAAGAAATTCCTCCATATACAAGCATTTTGGATATTTCTCTATCTCCTACAATTGCTTTCATTACATATAGTGGACTCGTTCCTATATCTCCATAAATGATTCCTAATGCTACTAAAAGTGTTGCTGCTGTTACTTTTTGATAATTTGAATTACTCATTTTTTTATTGTATTTATATTTTTAATAAAGTGTGCTGCATAATACATTCCTAATTTTTCAGCTACTAAACTCAAATCATTGAGTTGGTTTTCTAAAGCGTCTTCTCGTTGTGGACATTGATTAATTTTAATGAATTCTCGAAGCCAATAATCTGAATTCGAATTAGATGACGGAGGACGAATCGCATTATTTAAAGACAAACTATCGCTGTTGCTTGGCACATTAGCTGTGTTGCTGTCTGAATTTTCCATATGTAATGATTTTTATGTCAGAATAAATCGATAACCAATTCCGCTTTCTGTGAGAATCATTTCGGGATGATTGGCATCTTTCTCAATTTTTTTTCTTAATTGTGCTACAAACACGCGTAGATATTGGGTTTGGTCACTATAACTTTTTCCCCAGATTTCCTTTAATAAGTATTGATGTGTTAATACTTTTCCTTCGTTTTTAGCCAAAATGGCTAATAAATTAAATTCTGTCTGTGTAAGTTTAACTTCTTCATTATTCACTTTTGCAATTCTAGCAATCAAATCAATCGAAAAATTAGATGAACTAATTATTGGTTCTGAAGCTTCTTTGATATGATTTCTCATGTGTGAACGCACTCTTGCTAATAATTCTTGCGTTCTAAAAGGCTTAATTAAGTAATCATTTGCACCATTATCTAACGCTTTTACAATTTCTGATTCTTCATTTTTAACCGATAAAATCATGATGGGATTCGAATACCATTCGCGCAATTGTTGCAATACTTTTTGACCGTCGACATCGGGTAAACCTAAGTCAAGCATAATCAAATCGGGTTGATAAGTAGCTGCAAAACGAATCCTTTCTAAACCATTTTCGGCTAATTTTACTTCAAAATCATTCGTACTTAAAGTGATTTCTAAAAGTTTTCTGATTTGCGATTCATCATCTATGACTAAAATTCGACACTTATTCATTTTCTGTCGGATTAAATTTTGAAACTTCGGTTTTAATTTTAACTACAAATTTGGCCCCACCTTCTACTCTATTTTCTAATGATACAGTTCCGTTTTGCGCTTCAACAAAACCTTTTACAATTGATAATCCCAAACCAGAACCGCCTGGTCGCGAATTTTTGAGTCGGTAAAATTTATCAAAAACAAGAGCAATTTCATCTTCTGGAAAACCATTTCCTTCATCTAAAATTATAATTTGTAATGTATCTTCTGTAAATGATAAATCGATATTTATAGTGCTTTTTTGTGGCGTGTAAATTATGGCATTGTTTAATAAATTATAAATTACATGCTCTGTTAAACCGTAATCCAATTTAAAAAGTGGCAAACTTTGGGGAACAGTAACTATTATTTTTTGCGAATACGATTTAATTTTTAAAGCTCTAATTACCTCGTACACAATTTCATTTACATCAACCCAATCCATTTTTGGAACTATAACGCCCGATTCTAATCGCGACATGTTCAATAAATTTTCAACCTGATTATTCAATCTCAACGAAGCAATTGAAATTTCTTCCAATAATTTTTCCTTTTGACTTTCAGTCATAATTGCATTGCTTTGAAGCGCATCAGTTGAACCAATAATGGCAGCAATAGGTGTTTTTAATTCGTGTGATAAACTATCTAAAAGTGTGTTATAGAGTTTTATGGATTGTAATTTTGACTCTTTTTCATTCGCAATTCGTTCAATTTGTCTGATTTTGAACGTCAAAACAGCATTAATTAATGCAATTACAAAATACATAAAGAACATAAATTGGTCTTCAGTATTTCCGATATGAAACGTATAATAAGGTTTGATGAAAAAGAAATTCCAAATTAAAGCACTCAAAACAGCAGCTAATAATGTGGGAACAATTCTGTAAAACATGGCTACAAACGAAACGGTAACCAAAAGAATAAAAGCAATAACCTTATAACCAATAATCTCTTTAAATGCAAAGCATGCAAGCGAAACCAGCACCACTAATATTATGCTGAAAATATATTGATTATTAAGATTTGATGTTCTACTAAACACGCTTTAAAACTTTACCATTGAATTACTTGGCAAAGATAAGTTGGGTTTTATAAATAGCGTATAAAAGAAGTACCAATAAGTATAAAGATTTTATAAAGATTTCTTTCTTCTCGTATCAATTAAATGGATAATTTGCCATTTCCCATTGTCGTTATACAAGGTAAAAGCATTAGCACCAATATGACTTAGCTTATCATTTACATAAAATTCATACGGAGTCCACACGTGTGCTAAATTACCATCAATTTCAACTTTGTAGTCAATTAACTTTTCAAATATTTTAAGATTGGCAGGAATAGTAGCTATTGAATTCAAAAATTCATCAAATTTTTCATCTTTCAGTTTATTTCCTTCTTTAGTATTGGCAACTGTTCGCAATACAATTTCTGGATGACATAATTCTTTTAAAGCAACAGTATCTTTAGCATGAAATGCAATAAAAAAATCTTCGACAATTGCTTTAGGCGTTTTTTCTTGAGCAAAAATTAAATTTGATACTAAAACAGTTGTAATAATAAATAGTTTTCTCATTGCAAAATTATTTAGATTAATGCATTAGTATCACTTGAACTAAATATGTTACAATTCCGGCAATGTATCCTGCTACTGCTAAAGGTGTTATCTTTTTTAAATACCACATAAAGGTAATTTTTTCTTTCTCCATTACAGCAATACCAGCAGCTGAACCAATTACTAACATACTTCCACCAGTTCCAGCACAAAGAGCAATGAATTCCCATAAAGAATGATCCATGGGGTAATCCGCTAATGAGAACATTCCTTGTGTAGCTGCTACTAAACTTCCGTTATCTACAATTGAAGATAAAACCCCAATTGCAACAATCATAGAATCTGTATTTGGTAAGTTTGTAATTAAAATATTAGCCAACTCTCTCAATACACCTACTTCTTGCAAAGCAAATACCATTAATAAGATTCCCATAAAATAAAGTATTGAACTAATATCAACTTTAGTTAATGCGTATGCGACTGAAAACTTATCTTTCTCTTCCTGTGTTTTTTTTCTATGATACATTATAGAAACTAAAGAAACCATTGATAATGAAATTAAAACTCCGATAAATGGTGGTAATCCTGTTAATGTTTTAATAATTGGAACCATTACTAAACCAACAACTCCTGCAATAAAAACGCTCATACTTCCTCTCATTTTTTCTTCCTGACGTACTTGAGCCATGGATACTTGAGCACGAAGAACAGCAAATCCTCGCATTCTAAAACTCGCAATTATTACAGGAACGAGTAAAACCATGATAGAAGGTAAAATCAATGCTTTTACAATTCCAAAAGAACTAACTTGTCCGCCAATCCATAACAAAGTTGTGGTAACATCTCCTATTGGACTAAAAGCTCCTCCAGCATTTGCTGCAATTACAACAATTCCAGTTAAGATCATTCTAATTTCACCTTTTGGCATTAACTTTCTTAGTAAAGTTACCATAATAATTGCTGTAGCTAAGTTATCTAATAATGCCGAAAGAATAAAAGTTATAAAAGCAACTATCCAAAGTAATTTTAATACTGATGTAGTTCTAATTCTACTCGTAATTACAGTAAAACCTTTATGAATATCAATTAATTCAACAATCGTCATTGCTCCCATTAAGAAAATAAGTAAGCCCGAAATCTCACCAAAATATTCCATTAATTTTTCAGTAACTAAATGTTGATCATCGTGACTAAATATGGCAATAACCACCCAGCAAATGGTTCCAGTAAGTAAAGCAGTAATTGTTTTGTTAATTCGAATGGGAGATTCTAGAATAACCGATAAGTAACCTAGAATTGCAACAGCAAGTAATATAGATATCATTTTAGCATTGTTTTTGATCGCTCCTAAATTAAAACATTAATTTAACATAAATTTAATATTTGAGAAATATTTTTTCAAAATCTAAAAAGAAAATAACATTTACTACCTTTGTGTTTTAAATACCAAAAAACATGTCAGTA
This sequence comes from Flavobacterium proteolyticum, assembly GCF_015223105.1. Classification (GTDB taxonomy): domain Bacteria; phylum Bacteroidota; class Bacteroidia; order Flavobacteriales; family Flavobacteriaceae; genus Flavobacterium; species Flavobacterium proteolyticum. The sequence goes on along the minus strand of NZ_JADFTZ010000006.1, from coordinate 34,752 downwards.
GCAAAGAAAGATTACAAAAGAATTACAACAAGAACTTTGATTGATATGAAAGAAAATGGAGAAAAAATATCCATGTTAACTTCATATGATTTTACAATGGCAAAAATTGTAGATTCTGCAGGTGTTGATGTTATTTTGGTGGGTGATTCAGCAAGTAATGTTATGGCGGGACATGAAACAACACTTCCAATTACACTTGACCAAATGATTTATCACGCATCAAGTGTGGTTAGAGCTTGCGAAAGAGCTCTAGTAGTTGTTGATTTACCTTTCGGAAGTTATCAATCGGATTCTAAAGAAGCTTTACGCTCAGCTATTCGTATTATGAAAGAAAGTGGCGGACATGCTGTAAAACTAGAAGGCGGAAGTGAAATAAAAGATTCAATCAAAAAGATTTTAAATGCTGGAATTCCTGTAATGGGACATTTAGGATTAACACCACAATCTATCTATAAATTCGGAACTTATACCGTTAGAGCTAAAGAAGAAGCGGAAGCGGAAAAATTAATCGAAGATGCAAAAATGTTAGAACGTTTAGGTTGTTTTTCATTGGTATTGGAAAAAATTCCAGCTGCTCTAGCTGAAAAAGTGGCTAAAAGTATTTCTATTCCAGTTATTGGAATTGGCGCTGGTGGTGGTGTTGATGGTCAAGTCTTAGTAATTCACGATATGTTAGGAATGAATAACGAATTCAGTCCGAGATTTTTACGCCGTTATTTGAATTTATACGAACAAATGACGCAAGCTATTGGTCAATATGTAACCGATGTGAAATCGCAAGATTTTCCTAATGCTAACGAACAATATTAATTGTGTCTAACAAAGAAATTTCTACAAAAGACAACCTACAAATCCTTCACGAAGACAATCATATCATTGTCATCAATAAACGTGTAGGTGATATTGTTCAAGGAGATAAAACAGGTGACAAACCACTTTCTGATGTAGTAAAAGAATACATCAAAGAAAAATACAATAAACCTGGAGATGTTTTTTTAGGAGTTGTGCATCGTTTAGACAGACCAACAACTGGAATTGTGGTTTTTGCGAAAACTTCAAAAGCTTTAACTCGTTTGAACGAAACTTTTAAAAATAGAGAAACGCAAAAAACCTATTGGGCAGTGGTAAAAAATTGTCCTCCAAAAGAAAAAGACACATTAGTACATTTCTTAAAAAGAAATACTAAAAATAATACTTCAAAAGCACATTTAAAAGAAGTTCCCGATAGCAAAAAGGCAAGTTTAAGTTATCAAATTATCAAAAAATTAGATAATTATTTTGTACTCGAAATTGATTTACATACGGGAAGACATCATCAAATTAGAGCACAATTACAAGCAATTGGTTGCCCAATAAAAGGCGATTTAAAATATGGCTTTGACAGAAGTAATCCTGATGGAGGTATTCATTTACATGCTAGAAAATTAATTCTAACACATCCTGTTTCAAAAGAAATTATTACTTTTAATGCAATTACACCAAAAGACAATATCTGGAACACAATTTAATTATTTTAATTTATGAAAAAATTAATTCTTTCTCTAACATTAATTACAACTTGTTACACCTATTCTCAAGAACATTTTAGTGGAATCTCAACTTCAAAAAGAGGAGGTTTATTAAATGCGACAAATAATCCCGCTGAATTAGTAAACATGAATTCTAAATTTGAAGTTAATGCATTCAATTTTTCTATTGGAATGGCTAATAATAAATTAACTTTTAGTGATTTAGTTAGTGGAGATAATTTAGAAAATAAGATTTTTGAAGGAAATGATGTTGTTAACTTAAGATTAGATACTCAAATATTAGGACCTTCATTTGCTTTTAAATACCAAAAATGGGGATTTGGAATTACTTCAGTTGCTAATGTTAAAGCTAATGTTATAAACTTAGATTCTAAATTAGGAGATGCAATTCAGAATGGAGAGTTAAGTAATATTTTTTCTCAAACCGTAATTTCATCAAACGACAATCAAAGATTAAATGCAACAACTTGGGGAGAAATTGATTTAACAATTGCTAGAAATTTAATTGATCTTCCAAAACACAAACTTAATGTTGGAACAAATTTACGCTTATTATTTCCTGGAGCTTACGCTAACTTTTCTGCAACAAACTTAAATGGTACAATCGTAAACAATTTTGGAGATATTTCATTGGTAAATGCTTCTGCTAGCATTAATATTTCTTACGCTGGAGTTTTAGCAAACAACTATAATGATCAAGGAAACTACAACGAATTTTTCTCTCAAGGAATCAATGGTTTTGCTGCTGACATAGCATTTAACTACAGATGGAAGGACGAAAATGACGCCAATAGTTACCGATTAAACACCGGACTTTCAATTAAAAACATTGGTTCAATGACTTTTAAATCGGATAACAACTTAAGTAAAAACTATATTTTAAATGTTGATAATTTAGAAAGTTTAGATTTGAATCAATTTGAAAATGTTGAAAGTTTAACTGAAATCGAAGCTATTTTAAATGATCCTGCAAACGCAGCTTATTTTCAATCGACTTCAAGTACTGCTGACTATACAGTGAAATTACCAACCGTAATTAATGCCTATGCCGATGTTCGTTTAACTAAAAAATGGTTTGTTACAGGAAGCATCAATCAAAAAGTTAGCGATGATAGCAAAAGTGATTTTATCACAACGCAAAATTCATATACTTTAATTCCAAGATTTTCAGCAAAATGGTTTGAAGCTTATGCTCCATTAGCATCTAATGAAATTTCAGGCTTCACCAGTGGAATCGGATTTAGATTAGCTGGATTCTTCATAGGATCAAACAGTGTATTTACAGCTTTAGCCGATAGCGGTAAACAAGCCGATTTATATTTAGGAGTTCGTTTCGGATTTTAATAATTTAAAAAATATTTCTTATGCAATGGAGAGGTAGACGTCAAAGCGACAACGTAGAAGACAGAAGAGGAATGTCGGGCGGTGGAAAAGTAATTGCTGGTGGTGGTGCTATCGCAATTGTCTTTTTTCTAGTGAAAATGTTTTTTCCAGAAGCAGCACCATTTGTTGATACCATTCAACAAAGTCAAGGTGCTCAACAAACAGAGCAAGTTGAACAAAGAGAACTTACTCCTCAAGAAAAAGAAATGGGCGAATTTGTTTCAACCGTTTTTGCTGACACAGAAGATATTTGGACTAAAATATTTGAAGAAAATAATTTAGGCACATATGAACAACCCAAAATGGTTTTATTTACTGGTTCAGTTGAAACTGCTTGTGGTGGTGCAAGTTCAGCCTCAGGACCATTTTATTGTCCAGGCGACCATAAAGTATATATGGATTTAGCTTTTTTTGAAGAATTAAAAACTCGTTTTGGAGCTAAAGGTGGTGATTTTGCAATAGCTTATGTAATTGCTCATGAAGTAGGTCACCATGTTCAAACTCTACTTGGAACTTCTGGGAAAGTAAGACAATTACAACAAGGAAAAAGTGAGGCCGAAGCCAATAAATTATCCGTTTGCTTAGAATTACAAGCCGATTTTTATGGCGGATTATGGGCGCATTACAACCAAAAATATTTAGAAGAAGGTGACATTGAAGAAGCGTTAAGTGCTGCACATGCTGTAGGTGACGATGCCATTCAAAGTAAAATGCAAGGACATGTTGTGCCTGATTCTTTTACACATGGTTCATCTGAACAACGAATGAAATGGTTTATGAAAGGTTTTAAATCGGGCGATATTCGATTAGGCGATACTTTTGCTGAAGAACTATAATTGTGTTAAAAATTGAAGTACCCGAATCTGATTATTTATATATTCAAGATTCTCAAATACCAAATGCTGGAAAAGGTTTATTTACAGCAATTGATATTTATCCAAATGAAATTATCTCACTTTTTAAAGGAGAAATTTTAACCGATGAAGAAGCTCAAAAAAGAGTTTCCGAAGGAAATGACCGCTATTTCATTAACATGTTAGACGGTTCTATATTAGACTCTATGAATGTAGATTGCTTTGCTAAATATGCTAATGATGCCGAAGCTTTCTCTAAATCAGCATTCAAAAACAATTCCAAAATCACTTTAGACGATGAAGATAATGTTTGCATCGTAGCTACAAAGAAAATCAAATCCCAACAAGAGATTTTTTGTAGCTATGGTGTAAAATATTGGAAAAAACATAAATAATTTAAATCTATTCCCTTTTAAAATATTTTTTTTGTAATTTTGTTTAACTTTTTTAATTAATTTTTAAACAAAATGAATATTTCGTCTAAAAAAGACTTCACTGATATTGAAATTGATAGAATAATAGAAATGGCTTGGGAAGACAGAACTCCTTTTGATGCAATAAAATTTCAATTTGGTTTGAGTGAAGCAGATGTTAAGGCTTTAATGAAAAAAGAACTCAAATTTAGCAGTTATAAATTGTGGAGAAATAGAGTCGAAAATTGCAAGACAAAACATTTAGCCAAACGAGTTGAAGGCATTGATAGATTCAAATGCAAACTTCAAAGAGCCATTACAAACAACAAAATTTCAAAAAGATAAGATGAAAAGCAAAATTCCAGATAATGTAGTTTTTTCTGAAGAAAACGGCTATAATGCTAATATTTTGGCTTATCCTACGAGTGTTGGCGCGCCAGCAATTAAATTGGATAACGTTGTGGATTGGAAAAATATTGGTATTAGAAACGTAAACAAAGAATTTGAAAGCAAGTTTAACGAACTCAAAGCTGAGTATGAAAAGTTAATGCAAGAATACGAATGGAATGAAATTTTATACAATGCTAAATATTCATTTGAACCTATAATAGGCGAAATCTATCATTTGTATTTAGCTAAAGATGGTTCTAATTTTCTTTCATTAATTCATCCTGATCATTGGAATAAAGAACATATTGGTTCTTTTAAACTCAATAGTAACAAAAAATGGATTAAAATCGATTCCAAACACGATATATTTTAAATTATTGAATTCTTCTAATTACTTCTAGAAGAATTCAATAATTAAAACCTCAAACTAGCCCAACCACCCTTCTCTATCCAAACTACGATACTGAATAGCTTCTGCAATATGATGCGATTGAATATTCTCAGAATTCTCTAAATCAGCTATCGTTCTTGAAACTTTTAAAATTCTATCATAAGCTCTTGCAGATAAATTTAATCGTTCCATAGCTGTTTTTAGTAATTGTAACGAAACCTCATCTAAAACACAAAATTCACGAATTAATTTACTACTCATTTGCGCATTGTAGTGAATGTGGTCAAATTTTTCAAAGCGTTGCGATTGTATTTCTCTTGCTTTGGTAACGCGTTCTCTAATAGCTACACTACTTTCTGCTTTTCGAGTTTCGGTTAGTTTTTCAAACGGAACGGGTGTAACTTCAATATGAATATCAATTCGATCTAACAATGGTCCCGAAATCTTGCTCAAATAGCGTTGCATTTCTTGTGGAGTTGAACTCACAGGCGCATTCGGATCATTAAAATAACCGCCAGGGCTCGGATTCATACTCGCCACTAACATAAACGAAGATGGATACGTAATCGTAAATTTCGCTCTCGAAATCGTTACTTCTCTATCTTCTAATGGCTGACGCATAACTTCTAACACTTCTCGCTTAAATTCGGGTAATTCGTCTAAAAACAAAACACCGTTGTGTGCTAAAGAAATTTCTCCCGGTTGTGGATAACTTCCTCCACCAACTAAACTTACACTTGAGGCTGTATGATGCGGACTTCTAAAGGGACGTTGTGCCATCAAACCCACATCTTTAGTTTTTCCAGCTACCGAATGAATTTTGGTGGTTTCCAAGGCTTCTCGCATTGTCATTGGTGGCAAAATACTTGGTAATCGTTTTGCTAACATGGTTTTCCCTGATCCTGGAGGTCCAATCAAAATGATATTATGACCACCGGCGGCCGCAATTTCCATACAACGTTTGATTCCTTCTTGTCCTTTAACGTCTGCAAAATCGTGTTCTGGAAAGTTTAAGGTTTTTGAAAATTCTTCGGTTGTGTCAATTCTTGTGGGTTCTAAATTTCCTTTACCTTCAAAAAATTCGATTACTTCAGTTACATTTGAAATTCCATAAACATCCAAATCTTCAACTATAGCAGCTTCTTTAACGTTTTGAATTGGAATCATAACCCCTTTAAAACCTTCTTCCTTCGCTTTAATTGCGATAGACAATGCTCCTTTTATAGGTTGTAAAGTGCCATCGAGCGATAATTCGCCCATGATGATGTAATTTTCGATTTCTTTAGAGGTAATTTGGGAAGAAGCCGCTAAAATTCCAACCGCAATGGTTAAATCGTAAGCAGAACCTTCTTTTCGTAAATCGGCAGGTGCCATATTTACAATGATTTTTTTACCAGGAAATTGATAGGAATTGTTTTTAAGTGCGGCAGCAATTCGAAAACTGCTTTCTTTTATTGCGGAATCAGGAAGCCCAACTAAATGATAACCGATTCCTTTTTCTGTGTTAACTTCTACCGTAATGGTAGTCGCTTCAACGCCAAAAACGGCGCTTCCGAATACTTTTACTAACATGGCTTATACTTTTTAAATGGCTTATAATGATACAAATATAGAAAAAGTATTGAAAAAAATAACTTTTTTATTGAATTAGACAATCTGTTACCAATTCTATACTTTTGTGATCTACATTTACTATTAAAGTTTTATTTATGAATTTCACATATATCAATGCAACTACAGGTACTTCGGAAAAGTTTACTAACAAAACAATTACCCACTTTTTACATACGCATCTTGAAGAGTTTGGAGATACCGAAGAAGACATTCAAAAATGTATAGATTATGTTCTAAATCCAAATAAAGGCGGACAAATTATCATTGGTACTGATGAAGATAAAATTGTTGGAATTGTTATCCTAAACAATACAGGGATGAAAGATTATATTCCTGAAAATATATTGGTTTATATTGCCATTAATAATTCACAAAGAGGAAAAGGCTATGGAAAAAAACTTATGGAAAAAGCCATTTCTTCTGTTGAAGGAAATATTGCACTTCACGTTGAACCCAATAATCCTGCAAAAGCTTTATATGAAAAACTTGGTTTTACGAATAAATATTTAGAAATGCGATTGATAAAATAATTCGTATTATTGATAAATATCTTTTAGTTACTATGAATAAAAAAATCCCAATCGTTTGATTGGGATTTTTTATTGAAAAATTATTTTTTAAAAGCCGTCACACCATCCTGTAACCAAGTTTTATATTCCTCAACATCTGGCGTGTAACCAACAGGTTTAGAAATATCTTTTCCATCAGCATCTAAAACAACATAATAAGGTTGGGCATTAATGTTATATCGTTCAATTTGATATTCTCTCCATTTTTTCCCAATGGTAGTCACTTCACTTCCTGATTTTGAAACGTATTGTTCTTCTTTTGGTAATTCACGTTGGTCATCACCGTATAACGAAATCAGTACAATCTCATTTTTTAAGATTTTTAAAATTTCAGCATCAGACCACACATTTTCTTCCATTTTTCTACAATTCGCACATGCATGTCCAGTGAAATCTAATAAAACAGGTTTGTTTACTTTTTTTGCATAAGCTAAACCTTCTTCATAGTCATGAAATGCTGTTATTCCTAATGGTCCAATATGCGCATTTTCTGGTAAAGCAGATTCAGAAGAAACTCCAGAGCTTACTGTATTTTGATAACCAACTCCATACGGACTTTCACTGTAAGTCATAGGTGGTGTAAATCCGCTCAATATTTTTAATGGCGCTCCCCATAAACCTGGAATTAAGTAAATAGTGAATGTGGTAACAAATAAAGCTATGAATAATCTACCTACAGAAATATGAATCATTGGACTATCGTGAGGCAAAATTAATTTTCCGAAAAGATATAACGCCCAAGCTCCAAAAACAGCTATCCAAATTGCTAAAAAGACTTCTCTTTCTAATAAATGTGTTTGTAAAACTAAATCGGCATTAGATAAAAACTTGAAGGCAAAAGCCAATTCTAAGAATCCTAATGAAACTTTAACTGTATTTAACCATCCACCCGATTTCGGTAACGAATTCATCCATCCAGGGAACATAGCAAACAACATGAAAGGCAAAGCAATTGCTGAAGAGAATCCTAACATCCCAACTATTGGTCCTATTCCACCTTGTCTTGCTGATTCTCCTAATAAGGAACCTACAATTGGTCCAGTACATGAAAAAGATACAACAGCTAAGGCTAACGCCATGAAGAAGATTCCGATGATTCCACCTCTATCGGCTTGTCTGTCGATTTTATTTAAAAATGAATTAGGTAAAACGATTTCAAATGCTCCTAAAAATGAAGCTGCAAAAACGATTAGAATTACAAAAAATATCAAGTTAAACCAAACATTAGTCGATAACGCATTTAGTGAATCGATTCCAAAAATAGCCGTTATTATCATTCCTAAACCAACGTAAATAACAATGATAGAAATTCCATAAATAAAAGCATTACGAATTCCTGCCGCTTTGGTTTTACTTTGCTTGGTAAAGAAACTCACTGTCATTGGTATCATTGGGAATACACAAGGCGTAAGTAAAGCAGCAAATCCACCTAAGAAGGCTAAAATGAAAATTCCCCACAAACTTTTCTCCTCTTCTTTTGGAGTAGAAGTTGGAACAATTTCTTTTGTAGATTTTTCAGAATCTGTAGCTGTAATCGATGTTGTATCGGTACTAACAGAAGTTGTATCATTTGAAACTACACTTGTTGGTGCAACTTCTTCTACCTTAATTTCAGGCAATTTAAACGTAAACGTAGCATCTTGCTGAATACATTGTTCTTTACAAACTTGGTATTCGACATAAACTTTTACCTCTTTTACTTTTGGATTGGTAACTTTTATAATTTGCTTGAACTGAGCGGTTTTTGCAAAGTAATATTCGTCAACTTCAAAAATATCGTTGTATACTTTTTTATATGGACTTTCTTTAGTCTTCCCAACTAAATCGAAGTTTCCTTTTGCGTTTTTATAATCAAAAACGGTTGGAAGTGGTCCGTTTTCTGGTGTAAATTGCGAATACATGTGCCACTCGTTTTCGATAGTAGCATCCATGACCAATTCAAATTCGGTAGCCGATTTTTGAACGACTCTTGTTTTCCATTGTACCGGATTTATAATTTGTGCATTTCCAAAAAATCCAAAAATTAAGGCGATTAAGGCAAAATATTTTCTCATTCTTCTAATACGATTTTTATACTGTTTTGTGTTGTTTCATTACTTGTAAATCGATTATCTGCTCGTTTTCCGATTACCCAAACAATTTGGTCTTCCGAACATAATAACCACTGATTTTCTTTATCTAAAAGCGAATATTTTTCATCTTTGAAATATTTACTCAATTTCTTTTTCCCATTCATTCCTGACGGATAAAAATAATCTCCTTCTTGCCATTTTCTAATAGTAAGCGGAAATTTGAGTTTACTTTCATCTACAAATATACAATTCGAATGTGTTTCAAAAATGTTAACTCCTTTATAAAACCTAAGTTTTAAGGGAATATTAACTTTACTATCTAACGATTCGATAATAAAAAATGTTGAATTATTTGATGATTTTCTTTCAAAAAGGATTAATTTTTCTCGGTCTTTCAACAAAATATGCGTTTCGGAAAATACTTTTTTTCCTGATTGTGCTTCCACCAAATCATAAATATCATTCCAAGCCGAAAATCTATATTCTTTCAACCATTGGTACAAATACGCTTTATAATTTTGGAATTCAAGCAAAGGTTTCAAATGAATTTCTAGTTGATTTTCTTTTACTACAACAACTTTCTCATAAACCAATTTAGAAGCATCCTCAACCAAACTTTCCGCTTGTTGCAAATGATGTAAAGTATTTTGAAACGAATCTAAAAATCCGGTATTCAATTCTTTTAAAATGGGAACAATATCGTGACGTAGTTTATTACGAAAATACTTATCCGAAGCATTACTCGAATCTTCTCGCCATTGAACTTGATTTGCTTGTGCATAATTTTCAATTTCTTCTCTTGAAAACGTCAACAATGGACGAATAATGTTTCTATTTTGAGCTGGAATTCCTGTCAACCCTTCTAAACCAGTTCCTCTTGTGAAATTGATTAAAAACGTTTCAACATTGTCATCCAAATGATGAGCGGTTAAAACATAATCAAAACCAAGTGAAATAATTTCTTGAAACCAATCATAACGTAACTTTCGTGCAGCTAATTGGATGGAAAGTTTGTTCTCATTAGCAAATTCGAGCGTATCAAACGTCTCAATAAAATATGGAATATACCTATCTTGACAAATTTCCCTAACCAACATTTCATCTCCATCACTCTCTTTTCCACGCAGTTGAAAATTGCAATGTGCTACGCAAATATCAAACCTCAACTTATAAAACAAATCCAACAAAACCATACTATCAATGCCACCACTTACCGCTAAAAGCAATTTCTTGTCTTTTAGTTGGGGGAAATTTTGTTCGATATGATTTTGGAATTTTGTAAGCATGACCAAAAATAAGGAATTATTTGGATTGCAGCACTTCAAACATCGCTTTTGCCTTCAACAGACATTCTTCGTATTCATTTTCAGGAATGGCTTGAGAAGTTATAGCACTTCCAACAGAAAATGATAAATATTGATTTTTTGAATTATACAAAATACTTCGAATCACCACATTAAAATCAAAATCGCCATTCGGAGTAAAATAACCTACTGCTCCACTGTATAATCCGCGCTTTGTTTCTTCCAATTCTTCAATGATTTGCATAGCCGAAATCTTTGGTGCACCAGTCATACTTCCCATAGGAAAAGAGGTTCTCAGAATTTCAATTGGTGAAGTCGTATTCTCTACTTCGGAAACGATCGTAGAAATCATTTGGTGGACTTGTTTAAACGTATAAATCTGACACAATTCTTCCACTTGAACGCTTCCTTTTGTAGCGGTGTGCGATAAATCGTTGCGAACTAAATCGACAATCATGATGTTTTCTGAACGCTCTTTTTCGTTTTGAGCTAAATCTGATTTTAATTGTTCGTCTTGTTCTAAATCGAAACTTCTTCTTGCCGTGCCTTTTATGGGTTGGGAAATGACTTTATTTCCTTCTTTTCGCAAATAACGTTCAGGAGAAGCGGAAAGTAAATACTGAAAATTATTCTTGAAATACACCGCAAATGGTGGTTCGGAAATAGCATTCAGTTTTTGATAGATTTCCAAAGGTTCAATTTGAGCATTTTCGGCATAAAATTCCATGCAGAAATTGGCTTCGTAAATGTCGCCACGATGAATGTGTTCCAGCATTTTGGAAACTTTGGAAAGGTAATTTTCTTTTGAGATGCGTTGTTTTATAGTGATGGATGATGGGTGATGGGTGTTGGTTGTTATAGAAAGGATTTCTTCGAAATCTGAATCTATTTCGTCATCGCATAATCGTAAATATTGAATTTCGAGTTCATTTTCTTTGATTAAAAATAACTTTTTGGGTTGGAAGAAAAACAAATCGGGAAAATCTAATCCGTCGAAATTGTTGGAATGTAAAGCTTCGGTATCGTTTTTTAAATCGTAGGACAAATAACCAAACAACCAATCTTTCGTTTGACTTTGGTACTGATACAAATCTTGAAACGCATTTTCGTAATCGGTTTTAATCGAAGTAAAAGCATCTACCGCCAAAACCGTATCGTAACTCGAATACTTTTGATTATAGGCATTCGAATCTAAAAAAACAACTTCTCTATGTTGGTTGGCCCAATGCAAAAGTTGATTTTTAAAGTCGGGAAACTGGGAAATATCTTTCGTAATTACTGTTCTCAAATTGGAAAATTTACTTCGTAAAAGTACAACAAAAAAATAGTTGTTGGAAAATGGTTCAAATGTTAAAATTTGGCACGGTTTTTATTCTTGCCTCAACAACTAACCCAATTAAAAATTCATTTGTATTGATTCTAAAACTACACGTATTAAAAACAATTAATCAATAACTTTAAAAATGAATTTTTATGAACAAAAACACCAAAATCGTATTGACTTTGCTAGCACTTGGTTTAATAGTAGCATGTAAAGAAAGTGTAGCTGAAGAAACACCTGATTATTCAGAAAATGTTGCAACTGATAGCACAAGTGTTGTTTCTTCTTCCGCAGCCGTTGAAAACAAAAACAGCAATCGAAAATTTGTTAGAACAGCCGATGTAAAATTTAAAGTCAAGAATGTCGCTAAATCGACTTATGCGATTGAAGATGCGACAACGAAATTTGGTGGATTTGTAACCTATACCAATCTTCAAAGCAACATTCACAGCGAAGACAGAACCAAAGTGAGTCAGGATAGCACGTTAGTAACTACAAAATATAAAGTAGATAACAACATTACCATTCGCGTTCCAAATACGAAAATGGATACGGTGATTAAAACCATTGCGAAGCAAATTCATTTTTTGGATTATCGCATTATCAAAGCAGATGATGTTTCGTTGCAAATGTTATCCAATGAATTAGCTCAAAAAAGAAGTAATTCTTCAGAAAAGCGTTTAGAAAATGCAATTGATTTGAAAGGAAAGAAACTGAATCAAGTGGTAAAAGCAGAAGAAACATTAGATTCGAAAAAAGAACAAAATGATGCTTCAAAATTGCAGAATTTATCACTTCAAGACCAAGTCAACTTTAGTACGTTAACGCTAAATATTTACCAAGACGAAAGCATCAAACAAGAAATGGTGGCTAATGAAAAAAGCATCAACGCGTACCGACCAAATATTGGGTTACAAATTTGGGACAGTATAAAAACAGGTTGGTTTATGTTGGAAAACATTGTTTCATTTATTGTAGTGCTTTGGCCATTTGCCTTGATTGGGTTTTTAGGACTCATAGGATATAAGAAGTTTTTGAAAAAGTAAGAAATAAGCCATCGGGAAACCGGTGGTTTTTTGTTTACATAATTTACTATCTTTGAAATAACTAACCAAAAAACTATTCAAATTATGAAAATTGCAACTATTATTGTTCGTGTACTTTTAGGAGCTATGATGCTTTTTGCTTCTATTTCTTATTTTTTCAACCTTATGGGAGAACAACCTGAACCAACTGGAGATTTGGCTACTTTAATGGCTGGATTTATGGCTTCAAAGTACATTTTTCCTGTAGCAAAAGCTATTGAATTAATAGCAGGATTAATGCTCGTAAGTGGCAAATTTGTTAGATTGGGAACCATAATTTTATTACCGATAAGCATCAATATTTTTCTAATTCACGTGGTTGTTAGTGGAACAGATATTCCCATGGCAGCAGCCATCTTATTTGCAAATGTGTTTTTAATTTACGCTAATTGGGATGGTTTTAAAGAAATTGTAAAGCCATAATTTGAAATAAAGCTAAAATAAAAAATCCCAAATTTCATTTGAAATTTGGGATTTTTAGTATGATAACTTATCTTAATTACACGTGTAATGCTCTATTATCTGTAGCTGCTAATGCTGCTTCTTTGATAGCTTCTGCAAATGTTGGGTGTGCGTGAGACATTCTTGAAATATCTTCTGCACTTGCTCTGAATTCCATAGCTGTTACAGCTTCTGCGATTAAATCGGCACATCTTGCACCAATCATGTGAACTCCTAAAACTTCATCAGTTTTAGCATCAGCTAAGATTTTTACAAATCCGTCAGTGTCTCCTCCTGCTCTAGCTCTTCCTAATGCTTTGAATGGAAAACTTCCTGCTTTGTACGCTATACCTTCTGCTTTTAATTGCTCTTCTGTTTTACCAACAGCTGCAACTTCTGGCCAAGTGTAAACAACACCAGGAATTAAATTGTAATCGATATGAGGTTTTTGACCTGCTAAAATTTCAGCAACCATAACACCTTCTTCTTCCGCTTTGTGTGCTAACATCGCTCCACGAACTACATCACCAATTGCATAAATATTAGAAGCCGAAGTTTGTAAATGATCGTTTACTTCGATTTGACCTCTTTCGGTAACTTTTACTCCTGCTTTTTCAGCGTTTAATCCATCTGTATAAGGACGACGACCTACAGAAACTAATGAATAATCCCCTTCTAACGTGATGATTTCTCCTTTAGCATTTTCTGCTTTAACCGTTACAACATCTCCAGCTCTTTCTACTGATTGAACTTTGTGAGACGTATAGAATTTCATGCCTTGTTTCTTCAATACTTTAGTCAACTCTTTTGATAAAGCAGCGTCCATTCCTGGAATAATTCTGTCCATGAATTCAACAACAGAAACTTGCGCTCCTAAACGTAAATACACTTGACCTAATTCGATTCCGATAACACCACCACCAATAATTACTAAATGTTTTGGAACTTCTTTTAGTTTCAAAGCTTCAGTAGAAGTAATGATTCTTTCTTTATCTAATTTGATAAATGGCAAGCTAGAGGGTTTAGAACCTGTAGCAATAATAATATTTTTTGATTCGATGATTTCCGAAGAACCATCTTCTTTAGTCACTTTTACAGAAGTAGCACTTTCAAACGAACCTACTCCATTGAAAACAGTGATATTGTTTTTATCCATTAAGAATTTTACACCACCCGAAGTTTGATCTACAACTGCTTGTTTACGAGCAATCATTTTCTCTAAATTCACTTTTACATCTCCCGAAACTTCAATTCCGTGGTCTGCAAAGTGTTGTAACTCTTCATAATGATGCGAAGATGCTAATAATGCTTTCGATGGAATACATCCTACATTTAAACAAGTTCCTCCAAGAGTTGAATATTTTTCAATAATAGCTGTTTTAAAACCTAATTGGGCACAACGGATAGCTGAAACATATCCTCCAGGGCCAGAACCAATAATGGTTACATCAAATTGACTCATGATTGTATATAAAGTTTGTTGTTTGACTTAAATTCGGATACAAAAGTAACGCTTTTTGAATTAATTCTTTGTTACTTTTTTGGTAAATTATTATAGCTTAGTTTAAAGTAAAAGCGGTTGTATATTTTACTTCCCCAATCATAAATGAACTGTGCGTACTTCCGATATGTTGCAAACCGGTAAGTTTCGTAACCATGAACTCACGATATTCTTCCATATCCTTAACGTTCACTTTTAAAATATAATCATAATCGCCACTTACGTGATAGCATTCTGAAACTTCAGTTAATTTCACTACTTCGTTTTCAAAAGTGGTAATAAAATCTTTAGTGTGTTGATTTAACTTGATGTGGCAAAAAACTACGAAAGATTTGTCTAACTTAACTCGGTCTAAAAGCGCTACGTATTTGGTAATAACTCCTTCACGCTCTAATTTTTTAATACGTTCGTAAACAGCAGTTACGGAAAGATTTAATAATAGGGAAAGCTCCTTGGTTGTCCTTTTAGTATCTTCTTGTAGAAAACCTAAAAGTTTTTTGTCGATTGCGTCCATTGGTTAGTTGTGTTGTTGTTTGTTTTTTAGTTGTCAGCAAATGTAACTAAAACGAATAAATAACAGAAATAAAAACTACAACTTTAACTAAATTTAGAATAAAAATCTAATTTTAATTTCAAGTATTGAATAATAGTTTGTCAAATTATATTTTTGATTTAAAATAAACAACTAAACTTTAAAATTATGGAAAAATTTAATCCGGCAGATCGTATACAAGATTTACAATATTTCGGAGAATTTGGTGGTGTAAATCCATCGATTTCAGATAGTTCAACATATACTTTTCTTTCAGCAAAAACCATGTTTGACACCTTTGAAGGTAATGCTGAAGGTTGTTATTTATATTCGCGTCACTCTTCGCCAAGTAATTTATATTTAGACAAAGCATTGGCAGCAATGGAAGGAACAGAATCGGCTAACGTGGCAGCTTCTGGAATGGGTGCCATAACTCCTACTCTTTTGCAATTATGCGGAAATGGTGACCATATCGTTTCAAGTAGAACTATTTATGGTGGAACGTATGCTTTCTTGAAAAATTTTGTTCCAAGAATGGGCATCAAAACTACATTTGTTGATATTACAAAGTTAGACGTAGTTGAAGCGGCTATTACTCCAAATACAAAAGTTTTATATTGTGAAACCGTTAGTAATCCTTTGTTGGAAGTAGCTGATATTGCTTCATTAGCTAAAATTGCCAAAAAACACAATATCAAATTAGTGGTGGATAATACGTTTTCACCTTTATCCGTCGCTCCAGCAAAATTAGGTGCTGATATCGTGATTCACTCGTTAACAAAATACATCAACGGAAGTAGCGATACAGTTGGTGGTGTAGTTTGTGCGTCTCAAGAATTCATCAACAGTTTAAAAAATGTAAACGACGGAGCAAGCATGCTTTTAGGTCCAACAATGGATAGTTTGCGTTCGGCTTCTGTAATGAAAAACTTAAGAACGTTACACATCAGAATGAAACAACACAGCCACAATGCAATGTATTTGGCTAAGAAATTTGAAGCAGACGGAATCAAAACGGTTTATCCAGGATTAGCAAGTCACCCAAGTCATGAAATTTACAAAACCATGATTAATCAAGAGTACGGTTTCGGTGGAATGATGACGATTGACGTTGGAAGTTTAGATAAAGCCAATGCGTTAATGGAATTAATGCAAGAAAGAAACTTAGGTTACTTAGCAGTAAGTTTAGGATTCTATAAAACGTTATTCAGTGCCCCTGGAACTTCAACTTCATCAGAAATTCCATTAGAAGAGCAAGCAGAAATGGGCTTAACCGATGGTTTAATTCGTTTTTCAATTGGTTTAGATAACGATATTGAAAGAACGTATCAAATGATGAGACAATGTATGGTAGAATTAGGAGTTTTATAATTCTAGCAAAATAATTTCAATAGAATCCGATTTAGCAATGAATCGGATTTTTTTGTAACAAATACGTAACTTTGAACTCTAATACACAATTAATTTACCTGTAATGAAAAAATATATTTTAAGTTTTCTATTGGTTGGAAGCTTTGCTGTTGCGCAAAATTTAACCATTGAAGAAACCGTTTTAGGGCCAAGAAAATATGCCCCAACAACACAAACTGCCCAACAATGGCGTAAAGATTCCAAATCCATCACGTATTTAAGTACTGACTTTTCTTCTCTTATTGAAAAAAGCGCTGCAAACGGTTGGACAGCTTCAACTTTAGCTTCAAAAGCTGAATTTGAAACCGCTTTGAAATCGAAAATTTCAAATGATGAATTTACGATTAGAACGTTTCCATTTTCAATCAATTGGAAAACTGTAAATACGTTTGAAACGGAAGTTGCAGGCAAGAAAAACAATTACAAAGTAACGTATGACGTTGTTTCAAAACAAATTACTTCTGTGATTAGTTATGCGGTTGAAGGTACTCAGGCAAAATTCGCTTCTAACAACAATGTAGCTTGGTTACAAGAAAACAATATCCGAATTACAACTCCATCGGGACAAGTTATTGAAGTTACGAACGATGAAAACAAATCAATCGTAAACGGTTCTGATTATGTACACCGTCAAGAATTTGGTATCGACAGAGGAATGTGGTGGAACGAAGAAGGAACGCAATTAGCCTATTATCGTAAAGATGAAACTATGGTAGCTAATTATCCTTTAACCAATTGGAATGAACGAGAAGCAACCAACAAAGACATCAAATATCCAATGGCTGGAATGACAAGTGAGAATGTTACTTTGGTAATTTACGATATAGTTTCAGGTAAAAAAGTAACAATTCAGACTGGCGAACCAAAAGACCAATATTTAACCATGGTGTCTTGGGAACCAACTGGAAAACATATTTTCATTGGCATTTTGAATCGCGAACAAAATCATTTAAAATTCAATAAATATGATGTGGCAACAGGCGCTTTAGTAAAAACATTATTTGAAGAAAAAACAACAACTTGGGTAGAACCACAACATCCATTAACTTTTGTACCCAATAACCCTTATCAATTTATTTACCAAACCGATTTCTTTGGTTTCAACCAAATGTATTTATACAATACCGATGGAAAACTATTGAAAAACTTAGGTTTTAATGATGTTGTAGTAAAAGACGTATTAGGTTTTGATGCAAGCAACACAAAAATAAACTACATCGGAACAACCAATAATGGCTTAGATCGTCAGTTGTTTCAAGTGGATTTAAAATCAGGAAAAACTATACAGTTAACGACAGTTTCTGGAACGCACACCGCTTCTGTTTCTTCTGACGGAACCATGATTTTAGACCAATACAGCAATTTAACCACTCCAAACGAAATTTCGATTTTAAACATCAAAAATAAAATGGCGAATACTTCTTTAGTAAAAGCCGAAAATCCATTCACAGGAAAAATTGATTTACCTAAAATTGAATTCGTAACCTTAACTTCTCCTGATGGAAAAACGCCATTAAACGGAAGATTAATTTATCCTGGAAACTTTGATGCTACTAAAAAATATCCAGTAATGGTTTATGTTTACGGAGGTTCTCACGCGCAATTAGTAAACAATCGTTGGTTAGGTGGTGCTGGATTCTTTGATATTTACATGGCTCAAAAAGGATACGTAGTATTTACGTTAGACAATAGAGGAAGCGATTCTCGTGGTAAAAAATTCTGTGAGGTTACGCATAGAAATTTAGGCGTAAACGAAATGGCAGATCAAATGAAAGGAATTGAATTCTTAAAATCAAAATCATTTGTTGATGCTGATAAAATTGGTGTTTTTGGATGGAGTTACGGTGGTTTCATGACCACTTCGTTAATGACAAATCATTCTGATGTATTCAAAGTAGGTGTAGCTGGTGGACCAGTTATTGATTGGAAATACTATGAAATTATGTATGGAGAACGCTATATGGATACACCACAAGAAAATCCAGAAGGTTATGAAAAAACATCTTTGTTAAACAAAGCAAAAGATTTAAAAGGAAAATTGTTAATTATTCACGGGGCGCAAGACCCTGTAGTGGTGCAACAACATAGTATGAATTTTATTGAAGCTTGCATTAAAGCAGGAAAACAAGTAGATTATTTCTTATATCCAAATCACGAACATAACGTAAGTGGAAGAGATCGAATTCACATGTATGCAAAAATTGCAGATTACTTTGATTTACACTTGAAAAAATAAATTTTCACAAAATAAAAAGCGAATCCGTTGAATTATCAGCGGATTTCTTTTTTAAGAAGTTTTCAAAATAAAAAGCATTTTTCTATATTGCAACCTCAAACAAAACTAAATGGATACTAAAATCATAAAAAACAGAGAGTTAAAACTTTGGGAAGCCTTAATTCCCGTTTTTGCTCTAATTGGAATGCTTGCTTACAATGTACTTTTTGCTTACAACGGACCCGATGATAATGCATTAGGTGGAAGTAATCAGTTTATTCTTTTACTTGGTGGTGCTGTTGCGGCGATTATGGGATATTTTACAAAAGTTCCTTTTCATAAAATGCTTGATGAAGTAGCTAACAATATAAAATCCACTGCAGGAGCTATCTTAATTTTATTGATGGTAGGTGCTTTAGCAGGAACTTGGATGGTAAGTGGTATCATTCCTTCCATGATTTATTATGGTTTACAAATTTTGAGTCCAGCCGTATTTTTACCAGCTACTTTGATTATTTGTTCGGTAATTTCAATCGCAACAGGTAGTTCTTGGACCACTTCTGCTACTGTAGGTATTGCCTTGATAGGTATTGGAGGTGCTTTAGGTTTTGATTTAGGAATGGTTGCCGGAGCAGTAATTTCAGGTGCTTATTTTGGTGATAAATTATCTCCAATGTCAGACACTACCAACCTTGCCCCTGCTATGGCAGGAACTGATTTGTTTACGCATATTAAATACATGAGTTTAACTACAATTCCTACTTACATTATCACTTTATTGTTATTCATAATTTTAGGACTTTCAGTAGATGTAACAGGTGAAGCCAATACAGATGACTTATTAAATTCAATTACAGCAAGTTTTAATGTAACGCCTTGGTTATTTTTAGTTCCAGTTATTGTTATTGGATTAATCGTGAAGAAAACAGAACCTTTGGTTGCACTATTAGTTGGAACTTTATTAGCAGGAATATTTGCAATTATTTTCCAACCTGAAGTTGTGAACGGAATCACAGGAGCTAACAGCATGACTTTTAAATCTGCTTATAAAGGAGTTATGGAAGCTATTACATCAAAAGTAGTTGTACCAACAGAAAATAAAACTTTAATTGATTTATTTACATCTGGCGGTATGGCTAAAATGTTGCCTACTATTTGGTTAATTTTATGTGCGATGGTTTTCGGAGGAATTATGGATGCCATTGGAGCTTTATCAAGAATTAGTGAATCCTTATTAAAATTAGCGCATTCTACTTTTGGTTTATTCGCTTCAACAGTTGGAAGCTGTTTAGCGTTAAACATTACCGCTTCTGACCAATATTTAGCGATTGTAGTTCCAGGTAAAATGTTTGCCAAAGCTTATAAAGATAAAGGTTTAGCTCCTGAAAACTTAAGTAGAACTCTAGAGGATACTGGAACGGTAACTTCGGTTTTAGTCCCTTGGAATACTTGTGGCGCTTATCAAGCGGGAACTCTTGGTGTATCAACTCTTGATTATTTACCTTATGCTTTCTTCAATATACTAAGTCCATTCATGACGTTAATTTTTGCTGCATTCAATATTAAAATCAGACAATTGATTAATACTATTAAATAGTATATTTACTATAATTTTAATTTATACTTAAATAAAATTTAACCATTACTTTAACAAGGTAGTGGTTTTTTTATTCGTAAATTAGCAAGTGTAAAAAATTAGAAAACAAACACTTACAATCATAAATTAAAATTATTGAATATGGAAAACTCAAACGACATTAGCAAATGCCCATTTCATCAAAACCAAAAAGGATTAAGTGATGGTGTTAAAAATCACGATTGGTGGCCAAAATCATTGAATTTAGATATTTTGCACCAACATGACACCAAAACCAATCCATTAGGAGAAAACTTCAATTATGCAGAGGAATTCAAAAAACTAGATTTAGAAGCCTTAAAATCCGATTTAAAAAACTTAATGACTGAAAGTCAAGATTGGTGGCCAGCCGATTGGGGTCATTATGGTGGATTATTTATCCGTATGGCATGGCATTCTGCTGGAACTTATAGAATTTCAGATGGTCGTGGTGGTTCTGGAACAGGAAATTTGAGATTTGCTCCTTTAAACAGTTGGCCTGATAATGGAAATTTAGATAAAGCACGAAGATTATTATGGCCTATCAAAAAGAAATATGGAAACAAAATTTCTTGGGCTGACTTAATGATTTTAGCCGGAAATATGGCTTACGAATCGATGGGATTAAAAACATTCGGATTCGCTGGTGGTCGTGAAGATATTTGGCACCCTGAAAAAGACATTTATTGGGGAGCTGAGAGAGAATGGTTAGCTAAATCAGGTAGTAAAGGAACAAGATATTCTGGAGAACGAGATTTAGAAAATCCATTAGCAGCTGTAATGATGGGATTAATTTACGTAAACCCAGAAGGCGTTGACGGACAACCTGACCCACTAAAAACCGCTTATGACGTTCGTGTTACTTTCCAAAGAATGGCGATGAACGATGAAGAAACTGTAGCTTTAACCGCTGGAGGCCACACTGTTGGAAAAGCTCATGGAAATGGAGATGCTTCTACTTTAGGTCCAGAGCCAGAAGCAGGTGCTATTGAAAATCAAGGTTTTGGTTGGTTAAACCCAAAAGGTGGCGGTGCAAATGCTGTTACTAGTGGTTTAGAAGGTTCTTGGACAACTCATCCAACACGTTGGGACAACGAATATTTCCACTTATTATTAAACTACGATTGGGAATTAAAGAAAAGTCCCGCTGGTGCTAATCAATGGGAACCGATCAACATCAAAGAAGAAGACATGCCGACTGACGCTTACAATCCATCAGTAAAAAGAAATCCGATTATGACGGATGCCGATATGGCGATGAAAATGGATCCAGCTTATCGCGAAATTTCAGAGCGTTTTTACAAAGATCCAGCATATTTTTCAGATGTTTTCGCAAGAGCTTGGTTCAAATTAACACACCGAGATTTAGGTCCAAGTTCTCGTTATTTAGGTGCTGATGCTCCAAAAGAAGAATTAATTTGGCAAGATCCGATTCCAACAGCAGATTACAAGTTATCAGATTCAGAAATTGAAGACTTAAAAGTGAAATTATTAAATTCTGGATTAACTAGAACCGAATTAATCAATACCGCTTGGGATAGCGCAAGAACTTTCAGAGGTTCTGATTTTAGAGGCGGTGCTAATGGAGCCAGAATCCGATTAGAACCACAAAGAAATTGGGTAGCCAACGAACCAGAAAGATTACAAAAAGTCTTGAATAAATTAGTTGAAATCCAAGCTGGTTTATCGAAAAAAGTAAGCTTAGCAGATTTAATCGTATTAGGAGGAAGTGCTGCAATCGAACAAGCTGCAAAAGAAGGTGGATTTAACGTTAAAGTTCCATTCCACGCAGGAAGAGGCGATGCTTCTCCAGAAATGACAGATGCAGAATCATTCGAAGTATTAGAACCAACAAACGATGCTTTCAGAAACTTCATGAAAGCGAAATATGTTGTGGAACCAGAAGAATTAATGTTGGACAAAGCGCAACTTTTAGGTTTAACCGCTACAGAAATGACGGTTTTAATTGGAGGAATGCGTGTTTTAGGAACTAATTTTGGAGGAACCAAACATGGAGTATTCACTGATAAAGAAGGTGTTCTTACGAATGATTTCTTCGTGAACTTAACCGATATGAACTATTCTTGGAAACCTGTTGGAGATAATCTTTACAACATCGTAAACAGAAAAACAGGTGCTACTAAATGGACAGCAACTCGTGTAGATTTAATCTTTGGTTCAAATTCAATTCTTCGTGCTTATGCAGAAGTGTATGCACAAGACGACAATAAAGAGAAATTCGTAAAAGATTTTATCAATGTTTGGACAAAAGTAATGAACGCTGACCGATTTGACTTGAAATAATTTCAATGTAGAACTCACTAAAACCACCTAATTTCAGGTGGTTTTTTTATTTTATTACTTTAAATTTTGATGGAAAAATCTTCCATAATTTTTATCTATCATAATATCTAAAAATATAATAAATATCATGTTTTTTTGTTGTTTCTATTTGTAATTTCGCACTCAGAAAAATAACAATAATTTTAAATAAAAAATCATGGCATTAGTTGGAAAAAAATTCCCAAACATTACAGTAGACGCAATCTCTTTCATGGGAGATAATTTAAGAATCAACGTTTTAGAAGAAGCGGTAAACAACAAGAAAAAAGTAGTTTTATTTTGGTATCCAAAAGATTTTACTTTCGTATGCCCAACAGAATTACATGCTTTTCAAGCTGCTTTACAAGAATTTGAAAATAGAAATACAATGGTTATTGGTGCTTCTTGTGATACAAACGAAGTACACTTTGCTTGGTTAAATACAGCAAAAGATAACGGTGGAATCGAAGGTGTAACTTATCCACTTTTAGCTGATACAACTAGAAACTTAGCTGCTGCTTTAGATATTTTAGATGCAGAATGGGTTTACAACGAAGATTTAAATGATGAAATCTTAGAAGGTTCAAACGTTACTTTCAGAGCTACTTATTTAATTGACGAAGAAGGAAAAGTATTCCACGAAAGCGTTAACGATATGCCATTAGGAAGAAACGTAAACGAGTACTTAAGATTAATCGATGCTTACACTCACGTTCAAACTAAAGGTGAGGTTTGTCCAGCTAACTGGGAAGAAGGAAAAGAAGCAATGAACGCTGATAGAAAATCTACAGCTGCTTATTTAGCTTCTCATTAATAATTTTGTTTCAAGTTTCAGGTTTCAGGTTATTCAACTTGGAACTTGAAACTTTAAACTTTAAACTAAAAAAAATGTTTACAGAAATTGAACAAGATAATTTAGCGGAAATTGTTGCTTCAAACGAAACGGTTATAGTACAATATTCAGCTTCATGGTGTGGAAATTGCCGTATTATGAAACCAAAATTCAAAATGATGGCTTCTCAAAACGAAGCAGTTCCTTTTGTAATGGTAGATGCAGAAAAATTTCCAGAATCAAGAAAATTAGCAAAAGTGGATAATTTACCTACGTTTGCTACTTTCAAAAATGGTGTTTTAGTAAATCAAACACAAACTAATAAAGCTGAAGTTTTAGCCGAATTAGTAAATGAAGTAGTTTAATTATGAAATTACCCATTATAAAACAGTTAACTCAATTTATTGAAGATAACGATCAGGATTATATTGTGGAAACTATTGAAGTATTAGAAAATCTTTGCGAAGTTTCCTCTTTAAAAGATGAAGAATTAGATGTAATTGCAGAATTAATTTCTAATATGTACGGTGCTTTAGAAGTAAATCAAGCCATAAAAGATGGAGCTGATAAAAAAACAGCTTTAAACGATTTTATGAAGCGTGTTTTAGGTTCGATAGACAAATAATACCATTTCAAAAGAATGAATTTATTAAGCTTTATGTGATAAACATAGAGCTTTTTTCATTTTAATATTCAAATCACACAAAAATTATATGCATTCATAGTAATTTAACAATTTATTTATATATTGCACATTATTAAATTAAAAATAATGTGTATGGCTAAAATTACTTTGATTGCATCATTTGCCTTATTATTTATATCATCAATAGGATTTTCTCAAAACGAGAGAATTGAATTTAAACCAAGACCAGCTGAATTTGAGCTATACGAATATCGCAACGATAGTATATTTCCACTAAAAACTCCGGTTCAAAATACAACAAATCGAGTTTTTGAAAGCAAACTTCCCTATCCCATTATTTTTATTCACGGATTAAATTCAAGTTCAGAAACTTGGAATACATCTACTGATTATTACGATACTCAATATGGCTTTACTTTTGGTGGTCGTTTTGATTTTTGTTTGAATGCTGACAATAACAATACAACAACAAATAAAAATTTCTACCCAACAGCTGGTGCAGATATTGCCGCATTTGAATCTTTAGTACAAAACGGTGATTATTTTTATGTAAATTTCAATGTAAACCCAAATGGCGCTGTCGGAACAACTGTTTTAAGTAACCAATCAGCTATTGCTAAACAAGGAGCAGCAGTAAGAGTTGCTGTTCAACGCGTTATGGAAGTAACAGGTAAAGATAAAGTAATTTTAGTAGGCCACAGTATGGGAGGTTTAGCTTCTAGAGAGTACATTCAAAACTCCTACAATTGGCAATCGGATAACAAACATCATGTTGCCAAACTATTAACTCTTGGAACTCCTCATGGAGGAAGTAATGCAAGTGATAATTTCTTAGCATTTATGACAGGAACCGATGTAAGTTCGGAAGCTATTAGGGATTTAAAAACTACTTATTACTACAGTGGTGAAGGTGGTCACTTTTTATTTGGAGGTTTAGAAGTTCAGAATAGTACTAGCATGAATGACAACTCGTACTCTCCAGATTTTTACAATTCCGATATTAATTGTAATGGTATTGTGGGTGAAAATATTCAAGGATTAAATCAAAAATCAATAGATAATTTAATTGATTTTTCATGTGTTATTGGAAGAATTACCAATGCTTTCGGAAGTAATGTTACCACAGACGGAGTTGTTCCTGAACCATCTTCGAATATGAATACTTATCTAACCGGATTAACCTATCCTGCCAAATTATTCTATTTTAATTCTGGATATGACTTAATTGAAAATCATACAGAATTACCAGGCTATCCATACCAAATGATGCAAGGTTTAGATGAACCAAATTTCAAAGAATTAGCTTATGGAATTCAAACAAATAAAAACTATATAGGCTACACAACGGTTCAAAATCCAACAGGTGCAGACAATGATTATTTTAAATTTACAGTAACGGATAATGTAAATGCGATAGTAAATGTAAGCAGTATTGTAACTTCAGCTATGAACGGTACCATTTTAAATTCGGCAGGAACTGCTGTAGGAGCATCACAAAATAATAGTGGTGCTACAATTAGTTTTACAAGAACGCTAGCGCCTGGAGATTACTATTTAAAACTTACAAGCACTAGCCCAACTAATACCAATTATACAACACCTTATCAATTTAATATCACCACTACTTTAAGTGTTGATGATACTAGTTTTGAGTCATTTGTTTTTTATCCAAATCCAGTTAGAGATATTTTACATTTAGATAATATTTTATTAACTAAAGCGAGTATTTATAGTGTTTTAGGTCAATTAATCGACACTAAATCATTTGAAAATGCAACTTCTAATACTTTAGATTTAACTAATTTAGAAAGTGGAATCTACTTAATTGTATTAGAAAACGATTCCCAACAAAAAACAATAAAAGTAGTTAAAGAATAAAACGAAAAAACGCTCTATTTAAGAGCGTTTTTTTATTTAAAATATTTCTTTCTCAACCAGAAAGCTACATTCACCAAAGTTATCAAAGCGGGAACTTCCACTAAAGGTCCTATAACACCAGCAAAGGCTTGTCCGCTATTGATTCCAAATACGCCGATAGATACTGCTATTGCTAATTCAAAATTGTTTCCTGAAGCGGTAAACGATAAAGCAACAGTATCTCTATAATCTGCACCGATTTTCTTAGCTACAAAGAACATCAAGAAAAACATAATAGCGAAGAAAATTACTAATGGAATGGCAATACGAACAACATCCATTGGTAAATCAACAATCATTTCACCTTTTAAACTGAACATTACTACAATAGTAAAAAGCAAGGCAATCAAAGTAATTGGTGATACAAAAGGAATGAATTTTTGATTGAACCACTTATCTCCAATAAACTTTTTAATAGCAAAACGACTTATAACAGCCAATGCAAACGGAATTCCTAAATAAATTCCAACTGTTTGAGCAATCTCTGAAATAGTGATATTTAATTCTAAACCTTTAATTCCGAATAAAGGCAACATGATTTCCAAATAGAAATACGCATATAAACTAAAAAAGAAAACTTGTAACAAACTATTAATTCCAATTAAACCTGCTGTTAATTCTCGGTTACCTTCGGCTAGTTCATTCCAAACGATTACCATAGCAATACATGGCGCAATTCCTATGATAATTAACCCTGTCATGTATTCTGTATAATCTTTCAAGAAGAATGTAGCCAATAAAAACATTAAAAAAGGTCCAACAATCCAAGTAATGAAAAACGAAGCCGATAATAACTTTGGTTTTTCAAACATTTGAGGCACTTTAGAAAAATCAATTTTGGTTAAAGGTGGATACATCATCAAAATTAATCCAATTGCCAACGGAACATTCGTAGTTCCTGATGAAAATGAATTTATAAAATCAGCTGAATTGGGAATAAAATATCCTATTCCTACTCCAATTAACATCGCTAAGAAAATCCAAAGCGTTAAATAGCGGTCTAAAAATCCTAATCGTTTTTTCATTTATTTCTATTTAATTTGAGAAAATACAAAATACATTTCACTGGCAATTTGTAAACTTCTTTCAGCGTATTTTTCGTTCATTACATCAGTTCCATCAAAGGCTTTTGGATCGTCGTATTTGATTGAAAATCTTGCTTCTGCACCAAAAACCATTGGACAACCTTCGTCTGCGTTATTGCAGGTCATAATGGCTCCGAAGTTAGTTTTTGGATTAAAATCATCGAAATAAGTTTTTGAAAAACAAATGATGGGATGTTGATTATCATCAAATTTAACTGCGTAAACTGGATTTTGCTCTTGACTTAACTTCTGAATTTGAAATCCTTGGTTTACTAAGGTTTCGCCAACTTTTGAGAACATTGCTGTTGCTTCCGTTCCGCCAGAATAGCAAAATACATTCTTGATTCCGAATTGAAATGTCATGGTTTGTGCCCAGATTTGCGACAAATGACTTCTTCTTGAATTGTGCGTACAAATGAAATTCAATCGAATTTCTTCGTTTAAATCGACTTTATTTTGAATGTAATCTACTAGCGGTTGCAAAATTGCTTTACGTTCCTCTGAAACCGTAATTTTCGCAATAGATTCGATGGTTTTTGATAAATCCTCTAACATAATTATTTTACGTTAAAAAATTAGCAACAACCTGAATCAGGTGTACAACAAGAAGTTTGTTTTGGCTTCCACTCGCCTATTTTGACTTTCATTTTTTCTGGTGGAATTCCGCAATTGTCTTTGGCTAAACAATCGGTTAGTTTTGAACGTAACTGAAAGTTGGTTCCATCAAATTCCAAACTAAATTTTCCGATGGTTTCCTTCATTTGGTATTCAACTTCAATTTCCAAATCAGGTAAACCTAATGTTTTTTCTGAAAGTTCTATGATGTGAACTAGTTTTTCTGGGTGCAATCTGTGATCGTAATCATTGGCTTCCCAAAGTTGGAAATTCACTACTTCTTCTGTTCTAACAGTTCCACCGCAATCGATGAAATGTTTGGTTACTTTTCCCACTTCAGTAACGTGGAAATGACTTGGCACCAAATCGCCGTTTGGCAATTGAAACGCTATTGTAGATAGCTTTTTTAATTGAGTTTTGATTTCGGATAGTTTCATAGTTGTGTTTTTTTAAATTATTTTCAAAAGTTCTCGATACAATTTTTAAAAGCAAAAATTAGCATTTTCTCTTTTAAAAATCATTCGAATTGACGTTGCTTCACTTAGCAACATTTGTTTTTTAACTTATGACGAATCATACCAAAGTGGTTTTCTATTTTATCAATAGTATCTGGATTGATGCAATAGCAAATTGCGGTTCCTTCGATAGTTCCTTTGATGATGTTAGCGTTTTTTAATTCTTTCAAGTGTTGCGAAATCGTAGGCTGTGCTAATGGTAATTCGTTTACAATATCACCACAAATACAAGTATCCACAGTTAATAAATAGTCTACAATTGCTATACGAGCAGGATGCGACAAGGCTTTGAACAAAGTTGCCATTTCGTTTTGCTCTATTGAAAAAGAATCAGATTTTGAAGCTCCCATGATTTTTTAAATTATTATATTGCAATATTACGATAAACAAATATAATACACAATAAAAAATCCCGAAATTTCTTTCGGGATTTAAAATATTTAGAAAATTAGAGATTATTTACCTCCTTTTTCCATTTTAGCTTTTAATTCAGCAAGAATATCGTTGTTATCACCTAAAGTAGATGTTTGTGCTGGAGCTGAAGTGTTTTCAGTTACAGTTTTAGCGATTTTCTCTTCTTCTTCTCTGAAGATAGCTGTATGAGATGCTACTACTCTTTTGAATTCTTTGTTGAACTCAATAACTTTGAAGTCAGCAGTATCTCCTTTTTTCAATTTTTTACCGTCTTCTTTTTCTAAGTGACGTGTAGGAATGAAAGCAACGATATCGTCACCAAATTCTACAGTAGCTCCCTTGTCAACGATTTCTGAAATTGTTCCGTTGTGGATAGTTCCAACAGCGAAAGCATCTTCATACTTATCCCAAGGATTTGGAGTTGTTTGTTTGTGACCTAAAGATAATTTACGACCTTCAACGTCTAATTCTAAAACAACAACGTCTAATTTATCACCTACGTTTACAAATTCAGATGGGTGTTTGATTTTCTTAGTCCAAGATAAATCAGAGATATATACTAAACCGTCGATACCTTCTTCTAACTCTACGAAAATTCCGAAGTTAGTAAAGTTTCTAACGATTCCAGTGTGTTTAGAACCTACTGGGTATTTAGCCGTGATATCTGTCCATGGATCTTGCGTCATTTGTTTGATACCTAAAGACATTTTTCTTTCATCTCTATCAAGAGTTAAGATAACCGCCTCTACTTCATCACCAATTTTCATGAAATCTTGAGCTGATCTTAAGTGAGTAGACCAAGACATTTCAGAAACGTGGATTAAACCTTCAACACCTTCAGCAACTTCGATGAAAGCACCGTAATCAGCTAAAACAACTACTTTACCTTTAACTTTATCACCTACTTTTAATTCAGCTCCTAAAGCATCCCATGGATGAGCGTGTAATTGTTTTAAACCTAATTGAATTCTTGTTTTCTCATCATCGAAATCAAGGATTACAACGTTTAATTTTTGGTCTAATTCTAATACTTCAGATGGGTGGTTGATTCTTGACCAAGATAAGTCAGTGATGTGGATTAATCCGTCTACACCTCCTAAGTCGATGAATACCCCGTAAGAAGTAATGTTTTTAACAACACCTTCTAATACTTGACCTTTTTCTAACTGACCGATAATTTCTTTTTTCTGAACTTCGATATCAGCTTCGATAAGTGCTTTGTGAGATACTACTACGTTTTTGAATTCGTGGTTAATTTTAACTACTTTGAATTCCATAGTTTTATTCACATATTGATCGTAATCACGGATTGGTTTTACATCAATTTGAGAACCTGGTAAGAATGCTTCGATTCCGAATACGTCAACGATCATACCACCTTTAGTTCTACATTTTACGAAACCATTAACTATTTCTCCTGTTTCGTTAGCAGCGATAACTCTGTCCCAAGCTTTGATAGTTCTAGCTTTTCTGTGAGATAATACTAACTGACCTGTTTTGTCTTCACGAACGTCGATTAATACTTCTACTTTATCACCAACTTTTAAGTTAGGATTGTAACGGAATTCGTTTAAAGAGATAACACCTTCAGATTTAGCGTTGATATCAACGATAGCATCTCTATCAGTAATTCTTACAACAACTCCTTCTACTACTTCCTCATCTCCTGTAGAAATGAAAGTTTTAGTTACTAGATCTTCAAATTCTTGTAAGTTTTTCTCGTCAACTGCATCAATACCTTCTGCATAGTTGTGCCAGTTAAAATTCGCTAAAAACTCTTCTTGTGTTTTGTTAATTTCAGACATGCTGATTAAAAATTTGTATGTTGGG
This sequence comes from Flavobacterium proteolyticum, assembly GCF_015223105.1. Taxonomy (GTDB): domain Bacteria; phylum Bacteroidota; class Bacteroidia; order Flavobacteriales; family Flavobacteriaceae; genus Flavobacterium; species Flavobacterium proteolyticum. The sequence goes on along the minus strand of NZ_JADFTZ010000006.1, from coordinate 3,937 downwards.
TTTCTTGCGTTTCTTTATGCGAATAGAAAACATCAACAGTGTTTTACATAAATAATTGATACCTAATGGAAACGCTTTTTCGCCAAAAGGTGCGCAAAATTACAACTATATTTTTGATTTACAAAACTTTGAACACTAGTTTTTTATAGTCATTCTAACATTTTTTTATGTTTTGTAAGTGAGTTATTTTGAATACATTTGCGAAAATTAATTTAAAACGATGAAAAAAATAACATTATTAGCTTTACTTACATTATCAATTATCTCGTGTAACAACTTAAAAGATAATGAATTTCTTATTAGCGGAGAAGCTAAAGGGATTGAAAACGGAAAAAAAGCATTTGTAGAAATGCAATCTGAACTAGGGACAATAATAATGGATACCGCTGTGGTTACCGACGGAAAATTTGAGCTAAGAGGAATTGCAAAAAACATCGATTTGGGTTTTGTAAGAATTGAAAACTCTCCTATTAATCTTCCAATAATTATTGAGGAAGGTAAAATTGATATTAAAATTGTTAAAGATTCATTGCATAAATCTTCACTTGGTGGTACGCCTAATAACGATATGTTTCAAAAATTCAACAATGAATCTAGAGCCATTTCTGAAAAGGTAGCAAAATATGAAAGAGATAATGGTGAGATAATGCAAAATGCTCAGGTAAAAAAAGATACTGTTACTATTAAGAGATTAATGAGTGAATATCAAAAATTTCAGGATGAAATGAATGTGTATTCTAAGAAATTTATTAATGATAATCCTGACACCTATATTTCTGTCTTGTTATTAGAAAATTTCTTGATGAGAAACTATCTTTCTAAAGAAGAAGTAACCAAAATTTACAATAAGTTAGATAAAACGATGCAACAAACTAATAGCGGAAAAAGAATTAGCGCTGTTATTTTTAAAAAGAATGTAGTTAAGATAGGAGAAAAAGCACCTAATTTTTCAGCAAACTCTCCAGAAGGAAAAAGAATTTCTTTAAAAGAAACATTAGGAAAAGTGACAATTATTGATTTTTGGGCTTCATGGTGCGGACCGTGTAGAGGTGAAAACCCTAATGTAGTGGCTTTATACAACGAATTTCACGCACAAGGATTAAACATCATTGGCGTGTCTTTAGATAAAGATGCTGCTAAATGGAAAGAAGCTATCGCAAAAGACGGTTTAACTTGGCCACAAATTTCTAATTTGAAATATTGGAACGAACCAATTGCTAAAATGTACAATGTTGAATCTATTCCAGCTACTTTTATCTTGGATGCTAAAGGAAATATTGTAGCAAAAGATCTTAGAGGTGATGAATTGCGCGCTAAAGTAAAAGAACTTTTAGGAGTAAAATAAATCTTGCTCGATATAAATTTAAAAAATCTCCTTAGGGAGATTTTTTTATGTTTTTCATTTACAGAATGTTATAAAATAGTCGGTAAAATAGTAACAAAATCCTTTGTAGGAATAAAAAACAATTCTATATTTGCAACCGCTTAGTCAAATAAGCAAGATGGCTTGGGGAGATACTCAAGCGGCCAACGAGGGCGGACTGTAAATCCGCTGATTACATCTTCGCAGGTTCGAATCCTGCTCTCCCCACAAAAGCACCTCTAATGAGGTGCTTTTTTTATTTCTTTTGGCTTCATGTGATAAAAATATACTTCTAGCATATTGTATCCATACACTATCTATACTTTATCTATACACTATCTATACTTTATCTATGCCATATCAGTGCTATATCTACGCTTTATGTACTAAGTATCTTCCTATTATCTTCCTATTATCTTCCTAGTATCTTCCTAGTATCTGTGTAGTTTCGACTTGGCTCGACTTGACAAAATATAATGTTGTATTGTTTTTAGAGTTCTCGATACATTTTTAAGTTGTAAATCTTAGGCTTTACAATTTAAAAACACTCGAAGTGACGGTGGTGTTATTTCGAAGTGACGGAAGTGTTATTTTGGTTTTGGAAATATATTTTTTTGTATATTTGCATCATTATAAGCCATTTAAATTTTGTATTTGCCATGAAGAGTGTACGTATTGAGAAAATTTTTCACCATGGTGCTTATCGCATTGGGGTGTTTTTTGATAAGAATTTTGAAATTATTGCTGTTTTAAAACGTTTAGGTGCTACTTATAGTGGTTCTCGTAGGTGTTGGTATTTGGATTATTCTAAGGCTTCTTATCATTTATTACGTTCTCATTTTCCAGATTTAGTGGTGGTTACTGAATCTTCTATCCCTAATATGGTGACCGGTGTTGATAACCGTGACCTTTCACCCATAGCTTCTTCAAGCGCTCTTCAGTTAGACTCTTCTTTGAGTAATCCTGAACATAAACCAACTGTGATATCTTTGGATAAATTGAAGTTACAATTGTTGCCAAGTATTGGTAAATATTGGGTTTTTAAGATGCATTTTCATCATGAAATTAGTAAACAACTTTTGAAAACTAAGGGTGTTTATTGGAACGGAAATTATAAAAGCTATATGGTTTTTAGAAATGAAGTTGTGAAGCATGAAGTGGAAAAGGTTTTAGGCGTTTCTGAGTTTTTTGGTACGGACTATTTTGTTAAAGATTCGTTTGTTGGTAAGGGAGAAATTAGGATTTTACCTCATTTAGAAGATGCAGCTTGGATGGAAGTTCATGTTCCTAAAATGGTTGCGGTTCATGAGAAATTAAAACGTTTTTCGATGGCTCGCTACAGTAAGATTAAGGGGTGTTATTTGCTTCCGGCGGCACCTGTAGTGATGGATTCTTTGCATTTACAGTTTGAATCTTCTAGCATTAGTATTACCTCTTTGCTTCCGAAGAATTATTTGGATAAACGAAATTTGCCTAATAAAAAACAATTGGACTTATCTAAAACGAAGAAAAGCTTACTGGATTTGGTTCCAGAGCAAGCTCAAAGTTATTTAAGTAAGATGATTGACACTTTATTGGCTTTGAATTATAGTAGTTCAACCTTGCGAACGTATTGTGGTGCTTTTATTCAATTTTTACGCTTTTTTGAGTTTCGAAATCCTGAGGAAGTTACTAAGGAGGAAATTATTCGTTTTTTAGGCTCTTTGATGGAGCGTGGTTTGTCTGCTACGAGTGGACATAGTATGGTGAATGGGGTTCAATTTTATTATCAGCAAGTTTTAGGGAAAGTTGATTATAGTTTTGTGCTTCCACGACCAAAGAAGGAGAAAAAGTTGCCTGTTGTATTGACTATGGAGGAATGTTTGCAGATTTTTAAAGTTGTAGATAATCCGAAACACAAGCTTTTGTTGTTGATAGGTTATGGAGCTGGGTTGCGTGTGAGTGAGATTGTGAGTTTGAAATGGAGTGATATTTTATTTGAGGAACACAAGATTCATGTTAAGAATGCTAAGGGTAAGAAAGATAGAATGGTTATGCTGCCCTACTCTATTGTTACTTCTTTACAGCTTTATAGAGAACTTTATAAGGGTAAACATTATGTTTTTGAGGGTCAGTTTGCGGGCGAGCCTTATAGTACAGGAAGTGTACAACAGGTGATGCGTAATGCTATAAAGTTATCGGGTTTAGAGAAGAAGGCTACGGTGCATACGTTGCGTCATAGTTTTGCGACACATTTATTAGAAAACGGGACGGATATCCGCTACATTCAGCAATTTTTAGGGCATTCGAGTATAAAAACGACTACTGTTTATACGCATTTAACGAAAACTGCTGTTGATAGGATACAGAGTCCGTTAGATCGCATGGTTGACATAAAAGGTAAGAAAAAACTTGAAGAATAGTTTTTAAAGTTAAAAAAAGTTGTATATATTTGATGATATTTACTAGTTGTGCGTAATACTATGAAAAACCTACTCAAAATAACTTTCTTACTACTTTTAATAAGTTGCAATGCTAGAAAATCTGAAATTATTGAAAATGTAATTCAAGAAAAAGAACCGAAAACTGAGAATC
>NZ_JADFTZ010000005.1 GCF_015223105.1 Flavobacterium proteolyticum | reverse complement strand
GCGGTTTGCTTCAATGGCTACTTCCGGATTTTCCTACGGAAAATCCGCTGCTGAATGGAATGTTTTGTTATATTTGTAAAGGCTTGGTGTTGGTGCAACGCCACTGAGAGCAAGCCGCAGAACGTTGGCAACAATATGGAAAATAAGTATAAAAATAGAAAATATCGTTTTTCAATCGCTATCCCAATTCTTACAATAATAGGAATCGGTATTGTTACAGTGTTTTCAGCTTACTATGAAAAAAAATGGTCGTTTAACTGGTCTGAAATTAGAGGGAAAATAAAAGATTCAATCAAAATTGCTGAAATTCATGGAATTTCAAATGGTGTTGGTGGTAATGGTATGTCAACAGAAAAGGAAGTTAATCGAAGAAGATGGATTATGGAAAATGCGACTGATAAAGAGCTTTTAAATCTTATTGAATATCCAAATGGAACAATAAAAGCAATTGCATATGAAGGGCTTTTAAGGCGAAATGAGTTTAAATGGAAAACTGAATTAACCTTAAAAGCAATCAACGATACAATATATCGAGTTGATTATCAATCAGGTTGCTTAAGTTCGAATAGATTAATTGGAGAATATTTAATAGAAGATGTATTAATGATAGATGAAAGAATGCCAGTTTCACGTAATTTGATAAAAATTGATTTTGAATTTAATGAAGATGACAAAAAAAAGATTCTTAGTTCGTATAGAAGAATAACATTCGACGATTTTTAAAATACTGTTGCCAACACCGGTTTGCTTCAATGGCTACTTCCGGATTTTCCTACGGAAAATCCGCTGCTGAATGGAATGTTTTGTTATATTTGTAATGGCTTGGTATTGGTGTAACGCCACTGAGAGCAAGCCGCAGAACGTTGTACAACATTTAAAAACACCTAAAAATTGAACAAAATAATATTGTTATTAGCACTTTTAGTTTTCACAAACACATTCGGACAAGTGCAGAAAAAATTCTTTGTTGAAGACGTAAAAAGTATTGAATATGTTACTGTAAATTTCTGTGTGAATAATGAAGCGAAAATTAGTCAAGTAACAATTCTTACGAACAAAACAACATATAAAAATGAGTATAATATTGAGCAACTTCGACAATATCTTCTCGGAATACAATATTATCCTGACAGTAAACTAAAAAATAATTGTTACGATTCAACTTTTGAATTCATAAATAATAAATACGAAAATAAAAGCCTAAATGAAGAGGAGTGTAAAGCTTGCGAAAAATTCAAAACTGGAATTTACGAATACAAACATGTACTTTATAGAGACACCAAAATTAAACGGAAAAGAAAAGTTCAAAGAGAAATTTTCAAAGGAGGCGAACAAATTTATTATATAAAATGGATTTCTGGTTGTCATTATGTTTTAACCTATAAAAAAATGACAGAACCACGTTTAAAACATTTGATTGGTAAGGAAATTGACGTTCAAATCATTGATGTTTTGGAAGATGGAAGTTATGTTTATAGGTCAAAAGCAAATTTTGAGGAAAAAGTTGATTATGGAATAATTAAAAAAGTAGAATAAAAAACGTTGTACAACAGCGGTTTGCTTCAATGGCTACTTCCGGATTTTCCTACGGAAAATCCGCTGCTGAATGGAATGTTTTGTTATATTTGTAATGGCTTGGTGTTGGTGCAACGCCACTGAGAGCAAGCCACAGAACGTTGTAAGCAATTTTAGAAAAACTATGAACCGTAAATTTATTATTGAACTTTTTGACGAAACAGAAGTTAAAGCATTACCTATTCATTATAAAACTTTGGAATACTTTGAGGGTTTTGTAATCGAAAATATAATCAAGAAATTTAAAATAATTGAAAATAGTAAATGGACCCATAGTTTCGGAATATTTTTTGACTCTTGTGATTATAAAAATATACCTGAACACATAAAAAGTTTTGACGGTATTGAAAAAAGTTTAGTAATTCTTCCGCCACATACATTTTCAAAAGAAGCCATTAAAGGTTATAATGTTCAATTTTTTGCTTCAAAAATAAAAGATAACCCAAATGGTGAATTTATTGGATTTTGTGAAATGATGTTAGACTTTATAGAAACATTTTTTGTTCTTAATTATAAAAAAATAAGCGAATTAGATTTCAAAGAAATTCGAAAAAATGTTGACTGGGAATATCTTAAATCTATTAAATATCCAGCTGATTTGAAAGACCAACATTTCGTAGGAAGATAAAAACTGCTTACAACAGCGGTTTGCTTCAATGGCTACTTCCGGATTTTCCTACGGAAAATCCGCTGCTGAATGGAATGTTTTGTTATATTTGTAATGGCTTGGTGTTGGCGCAACGCCACTGAGAGCAAGCCGCAGAACGTTACCACATATTTACTTAGCACTATGTTTCAAAACTTTTTCATAACTAAAAAATTAAAAAAAATCTCAATACGAGGTAGATTTGCATTTGGTGTGAAATGCATTGAACAATATGCTTTTGAAAAAAATATTGATAATAAATGGATATATAAAATATTGGAAACTCTTTGGGAGTTTACTAATACTGATCGATTAGATATTTGGGATGAAAAAATTGAAGATTTAAATCCTTGGAATATTTTAGAAGAACATCCTGACAATAATCCTTCTAATTATAAAACGCTTTCAATTAATGAATTTAACGAGTTGTATATTTTCTATAATTCTCTCGACAAAAACTTTATCGATATGATTGGAAATGTAATTGAAATCGGAACTGGAAATTTATATGGCGCAACTGGAAAATTTAGTCTATTCTCTCTAAAACCAACTTTAGAAGTATTGAGAATTGCAAAACTCGAAATAAAACAAATCCCCGATATCAAATTTTTTGAATTTTCAAAGTTTTCGGAAGAAAATGGTTGGGGTAATAATTTTAGCAAAGATAAATTAAAAAACATGTGGTAACAACGGTTTGCTTCAATGGCTACTTCCGGATTTTCCTACGGAAAATCCGCTGCTGAATGGAATGTTTTGTTATATTTGTAATGGCTTGGTGTTGGTGTAACGCCACTGAGAGCAAGCCGCAGAACGTTAGCAACAATGCTGAACCAAAACTTTAGAATGACAGAAATAATTACTCCAAATGAATTCGGTACAATAACTGAGAAGAAAATAATAGATTTTCAAAAAATTATTGGGTTTGAACTCCCAGATGATTATTCTAAATTTTTAAAACTTTACAATGGTGGAAAAACCAAATTTGATTCATTAAAAATCTACAACCGAAAAAAAGAAGAGATATGGTCATTTGGTTATCTTTTTGGAATTCATAATAAAGAATATTGGGCAAGTATTTTTTGGGCAATGAAATCATTAGAAAATAGAATCCCTAATGAGTTTTTACCTATAGCAGATAATAATGGTGGTGATTATTATGTAATGAATTTATCAAAAGAAAAATTTGGACAAATATTTATTTGGAATCATGATAATGAATCAGTAAAAAATGGAACAAAATATTATAAAAATTTAACTTTTTTATTTAATTCATTTTCAGAATTATTACAAAACTTGACAATTGACAATAAAAAAATTGATATTACAATTATAGAAACTGATGATGATTTTATTATTAGTTAAATAAACAAAAATGATAAAAAAACACTGTTGCTAACAGCGGTTTGCTTCAATGGCTACTTCCGGATTTTCCTACGGAAAATCCGCTGCTGAATGGAATGTTTTGTTATATTTGTAATGGCTTGGTGTTGGTTCAACGCCACTGAGAGCAAGCCGCAGAACGTTAAATGCAATATATTTTCCGAACTTACGCAGAAAGCTTCGCTCCTGTTTTTTCGCAAGAAAATTAATGAAAATTGTAATCGAAAAATCTTGCGTGATAATGGAAAACTGAAACCAAACTTTGTGCTGAAAATCCTTTTTGGGAAAATTCTCTGTGAAATCAAAAACTGAAACCAAACTTTGCGTGACAAATCAAGTTTGCGTGATATTTGAAACCGAAAACCAAACTTTGTGGATAAACGTTGCGTTGAATTTTTCTGTTCGTGAAAATATAATACTGCATTTAACAGCGGTTTAAAAATATGGCGAGTGTCGGGAAAATCCGAAATGGCACGGTTGTTTAATTTAAAGTTTTTTCTATATTTGTGTTGGTTTGGTTTTGGCTCGTCGCCACATTTTCAAGCCGCGAAACGTTATAGCCAATTTTATGAACGACACAGTTAACGACTTTAAAGTAACCGACAGACAAACTTTCATTAAGTTCCTTGACTTATTGCGAAAGGACTTTTTGGACAATCCTGAAAATTGGGAAAACAAAACTTTACCTGACTTTTTGGAAGCATTAAGTGCATACACAAAAGACGTACAAGGTTATTACGACAATATGAAACTTGATATTAAAGCAGACAAACCAGACTGGTCGACTTTTGCTGACATTTTTAAAGGAGCAAAGATTTATGAATAACGAATATCCAAACCCTTGGAACTTTTCCAATATTGACAAGAACCTATTATCACCAAATGGAAAATATAAAATTGAATTTGGAGAACTATATGAAATTGCAATGGGAGCACCAATTGGTGGAGAATGTTATTTAATTTATGATGACAAGAAAATTAAACTAAACGATTGGAGTGGCGGACCAATTATTTGGAATGAAATAACTGAAAAAATTGCATTACCAATTTGGACAAAACAAAGAAATCAGAAAATTGCTATCGTTGATTTGGCTAATTTGACAATTACGACATTTAAAAAAGAGTTTCGAGTTCTGCATTTTAATAAATTTCTTGATAATAATTTATTTGGCATTGATAGTCCAATTTATATGACAGCAAAATTAAACTTTGACATTGACAAGGAAGAAATAGAAACAATAAAACAACTGTAATAAAAACTGGCTATAACAGCGGTTTGCTTCAATGGCTATTTCCGGATTTTCCTGCGGAAAATCCGCTGCTGAATGGAATGTTTTGTTATATTTGTGGTGGCTTGGTGTTGGATTTACGCCACTGAGAGCAAGCCGCAGAACGTTATGTGCAAGTTTAAGGAACGACACGAGAGACAATGAAACCAAAAATAGTAACAGAAAAAGGTTGGACAGAAGCAACAATTGACGATGACTGCGAATTTAGCAAATTCTATGCAGTTGCTGACCTTTTATCGAATGAATTTAACTTAACATTTTCAAATAAGCTTAACGATTTCGACACGTTGTATTGGGACTTTGAATATAAAGGTAACAACCTTGTATTACATTATAATATTTATCTAGGTATATCCATTTTCCCACGAGCATTTAAATCGGCTACTCAGACAGACAATGAGTTGGTCCTAGAAATTTCTACTTTGCTTTTTCAAAAACTTTTCGACCGTGACTGGTCAGACTTTGAGAATGGAGAAACCATTGGGACAAAAGGTTCTGAGAGTGGGACAATTATTCTCGACATTGAAAATTCTAACGGTGCAAGATTAACATTAGAAAAAGAATGTGGAAGCATCCCATTCGCAATCACAATCGGAATTTATGGACTAATGTTTCACACTCATTTCGAAAGTGAGCTAGAAAAAGCTAATGAATATGTTACCGAGACAAAATATAGAGTAAATAAAATATTTGACTTGTATGATGTATCGGAAGACAAAAGAGACGATTATTGGCATTCAAAACACGACAAGAAAATTAATGAGCTTGCTGAAATGACAGAAATGTCAGTTACAAAAGAAAAACCAGCACATAACAGCACCTTGCCAAAAGCGGGGCGTTCGTGGTGGCAGAAACTTTTCGGCTCCGAATAAACATTAGTGGTAGCTTGAAAGATGGTGCTTCTAAAGCCCCGCCTTCGGCAAGCTGCAAAACGTTGTAAAACAGTTTAGCAGAAATCGTAAAAAAACAAAAATATGACAAATTTCTCAATGAATACAGGAGATGGAACTTTTGAAAAAGTTGTAATAGATTTATTGGTCGACATATTAGCTACTAATAAAGATATTCTAGATAGAATAGATGCTATTTACGAGATTGATGCTGATGGAGATGATAACGAAAACCGTATTTTGGTACTTCAATATTTACAAGAAAAATACGGTGAATTACCAAAAGTTTTATCGGATTTTTTAAAAACGAAAGGAATAGATAAACCGAATAAGTAGTTTTACTTTTATTATAAGACTTAATTAAAAGTATTTTCATAATTAAATAATTTAATATTAATAATAAACCATGTTTACAATATGTTAAATGGTTCTCTCATTGTGATAAAAACCTCGCCCGAAAAACGAGGTTTTTAAAGGCGTCTCGCCTACTGGGATAATCTAAGTTTAACTTTTAATGTTGAGATAACATGGAAACAATTATTGCTTTAGTATTCGTGTACTTAATTGTATGCGAATCGAAAAAGACTAATTAAGTCGAACTTAGTTATTATCTTTTCAGACATTGCTCGTTATTTATAGCGAGCTTTGTTTTTTAATATCGTTTCATAATTAAATAATTTTAACCTACTTGACACTTAACAAAGGCGGACAAGTTAAACCTTATAAAACCGATTTTACAACAGTGGTTTGTTTCAAGTGGCGGTTTAGTGATAATCCGAAAACGCAGTTGTAAAATTTAATAATTAGTGTATATTTGTAATGGCTTGGTGCTGAAATTGCCACCTGAAAACAAGCCACAAAACGTTAGCAGTAATGGTAGGACGACCCAACCGACAACAATAGAGAATGAGAAAAACGACATTTAAAATATCAAAAATGGACTGCCCATCCGAAGAGCAAATGATACGGATGAAACTTGCCGACTTGACAAACATCAACTCGTTGGACTTTGATATACCTAACAGACAACTGACCGTTTTTCACACAGAAAACCATGACCAAATTTTTCAGCGACTTGACAACTTAAAATTTGATACTTCTCTTATTGATAGCGTTTCGGCAGACAATTACACAGCAACAGCGGACAACACAGACCGAGAAAGAAAATTGCTTTGGCAAGTTTTAGCCATAAACTTTTTCTTTTTTGCACTTGAACTTACGACAGGTTTTATTTCAAACTCAATGGGACTTGTAGCGGACAGTTTGGATATGCTTGCCGACAGTATTGTTTACGGACTTGCACTTTTTGCAGTTGGCGGAACAATGACACGAAAGAAAAATATTGCAAAATCGGCAGGTTATTTTCAATTGACACTTGCGGTTTTTGGTTTTATAGAAGTTATCAGACGATTTGTTGGAACGGAAACAATTCCAGCATTTCAGACAATGATAATTATTTCAATTCTTGCTCTTATTGGTAATGGACTTTGTTTGTATTTACTGCAAAAAAGTAAAAGCAAAGAAGCTCATATGCAAGCAAGTATGATTTTTACTTCTAATGACGTAATTGTAAATCTTGGAGTAATCGTAGCAGGCGGACTTGTTTACTTGACAAACTCAAAATATCCTGACCTTATCGTTGGAACAATTGTATTTTTCATCGTTGGACAAGGAGCATTTAAAATTCTAAAACTATCAAAATGACGGACGAAAGAAGAACCACTACTGCTAACAGCGGTTTGGCAAAAGGCGGGGTTTCGTGCTTCGTAGAAACATTTGTGCAAGGTTCAACATTTGTACTTCGTTTAAACTTTAGTGCTAAAAATCCCGCCCTTCGCCAAGCCGCAAAACGTTGTGCGTAATTTAAAAGAAAATCGCGATAAAAATGGACGCTAAAATTGAAAAATATAAAGAAATCGCTTTAAAGATTTTATCTCCAATTAAATCAATCGATGAAAATACAAAAGCTGAGAAAAACTTTTTATTTACAGCAAAAAGATGTCCAACTACAAATAGACTTCCAAATTATTATTTAGTATATTTTTTATTTGCAGATTTATTAAAATACAAAGATTTAGGGAAATTTGAAAAAATAGCTTGGTCTTTTCCCATTGAATATAATGGTAAAGCGTTTTTAATAGAATATAGAAAATTTGGAATTGGTATTTTTGTAAATGACATTGAAAAAGACCAAGTAGAAGCAAATGAAATTGTAAACAAAATCATAAGAGCTGTTAAAGCAGTCAAATTGTATTATAATTATGTAGCAGAAGAAGGTGTAAAAAAATCTGAAATCAATGTAAATAATTTTAATTCTGATTTATTTGAAAGGTTTAATTATTTAAAAGATTTATACAAAAAACAATATTCTAAATACGAAAAAAATAAAGGAAAAACTACAACCAAAAATTTACCAAATGGTGGAAAAGTAGTAAGCAGATTAGATTACAAATTTTTAAAAAACTCTAACCATCTTGCAATCTCAACAATTGAAGCTTTCTTTAGTTGGACGGAACATCTTTTTATTCATATCGCTATAATTGCTCAAAATATTTCAGACGGAGAAAAAATTTCAAAATTAATCGAAGCTGAATGGAAAACTAAATTCATTACTGCAATTCCTTTATCAAACAAAGAAGAAAGCAAGTTTTACAATGAACTTTTATTAGTAAGACAACAAATGAGAAACTTTGTCGCGCACGGAGCTTTTGGAAAAAATGGAAATGCTTTTCAGTTTCATTCAAAAACTGGTGCTGTTCCCGTATTAATGAGCCACGATAAAACTAAAAATAAATATGATTTTCAGGGAAACCTAAACTTCAATGATGAGGAAGTTATCAAGTTAATAGAAAATTTCATTGAATATTTATGGAAAAGTAAATACAACACTGTTATGCTCTATACTCAAGAACATTATTTACCAACAATTGTAACTCTAGCGAAAAATGGAGTTTATAAAGAAGCTGTTGAAAGTATTGAAAATATGGAAGAATTCATAGAAAGACTTACAAACAAACTAGATGATTCTGCAAATATGGATTGGTAATAAACTACGCACAACAGGCGTTTGGCAAGATTGCAAATTTTGTAGTAAATTCACGTTTACATTTCGCAAGAAATTTTATCTTTAACAGAAAATAATCGGTTCCGAAGCTCGCAACCTCGCCAAGCGCCGGAACGTTGTAGGCAAGCATAAAAAAAACTGCTAAAATGAAATTTAGTTTATCCTTACTCTTTTTAATTTTAATAAGTGTACAACATGGAAATGTTGAAGGAGATTATTATAACCACTTTGGTAATAAACTGAAAATCAATTCAGACAAAACGTTCCTTTATACTTGGAATTTTGATTTAGCTTCAAGTTGGAGTAAAGGAATGTGGGAAATGAAAAACGATACAATATATTTTGAAGTAATTCCATTGTATGATACTTTAAGAAGGCCTAATTTAAAAGACTCGTTAGTTTTATCAATTGACCAAAAACCGCAGCTGATAACTGATATGAGTATTGTATTCATTGAGGCTTTATCTTCTGGCGGACAAAATAGACAGAAAATGAGCTCGAAATTATATTTTGATGGAGAAAAATTGATTGAGATAAAAGAAAATGGAAAGTTAGACAATAGAAAACTGAAAGCATTTTGGGAAAATAAAAAGTATAATACCTGGTTTGTAAAAAATAAATAAAATGCCAGCCTACAACAGCGGTTACAAGTAATGGCTAGTTCAGTTATATTCCGAAAATTCTCCGAATTTTCTAAAATAAGTTTATATTTGTTATGGCTTGGTAATGGTTTACGCCACTACTTGTAGCCGCGACACGTTGTACTGCATTTTAGAAATGAAATATCGAAGAAATAAATATCTGACTTTAAAAGGCAAAATTCAAGAAGTAATACTTCCAGATTCTACTTATGGTGGATGGATAGTTTATGAGAATAATGAACCGATATTTTATGTGAATATTTTTAATTACAAGTCAAAAAGTGATAATCTTGTAAATGTTATTATAACTGAAAGCGAATCTGATTTTAATGATATTTTAACTGATATAAACAAACGTTTCAATAGAAATTTAACCTTATCATTAAAAAAGAATATTGCAATTAAAATAAGCTCAAAACTTATGGAATCAGATTTGGGTTCATTACCATTCGAATGGATTGAACATTATACCAAATTTATAAAAGCACCTTGGGAAAAATATCCCGACATAAATCCAAATGATATGTTTTGGAGAATGGGAAAAGGTGAAGATGCAATTTCAATTTTTGCGAGATATTACAACTCCCTGAATAAGACTGAAAAGAATAATTTTAAAACTAAATATGAACCGACAGCTGAATGGTCTGATTTTTACGAATAGAAAAACGCAGTACAACAGCGGTTTGCTTCAATGGCTACTTCCGGATTTTCCTACGGAAAATCCGCTGCTGAATGGAATGTTTTGTTATATTTGTAATGGCTTGGTGTTCGTGCAACGCCACTGAGAGCAAGCCACAGAACGTTAGCAGAAATGTTAAACAAAATCATGGGTAAAATGAATTCGACTAAATTAGACCAATTTGAAATTGAAAACATTGAGGATGTTTTACCAATGTTTGAAGAAACTTTCAAAATCAAACTTGAAACTGAAGAAACTGAAAATATAAATAACTTCAGTGAATTTAGTGATTTAATTATTTCAAAAATAAAGTTTAAAAATGATAGTTTATGTACAAGCCAAAGAGGATTTTATAAATTTAGAAAAGCTTTGGAAAACGAAAATATCATTAATAAAAACCAAATTTCTCCAAACACAGAATTGAAAAGTATTTTCTCGAAAAAAAACAGAAGAAAAAAAGTAAAAAGCGTAGAACAGATTTTAGGATACGAACTTGATGTTTTAGCGCCAAGTCAATTAACAATTAATATTTTGTTTTTTACTTTAGTATTATCTTTTATCGGTTTATTTTTTGTTTGGAAAATTGCACTAATCGGAATATCTATTTCTCTTTTTGGTTATTATCTAACAAAATATACGAATAGATTAGATAAACAAACTGTTCGAGAACTTATTGAAAGAAATACTGCTCAACACTATTCTAAAATTAGAAACAACGAAAACTCATTTAATAGAAATGAATTTAAAGCAGTAATCTTAGAGTGGTTTTCTGAAAATGCGGGAATTGAAAAGAAAAAACTTAAAAACAGTTCATTTATATAAAAAAAACACTTCTGCTAACAGCGGTTTGCTTCAATGGCTATTTCCGGATTTTCCTACGGAAAATCCGCTGCTCAATGGAATGTTTTGTTATATTTGTAATGGCTTGGTGTTGGTTCAACGCCACTGAGAGCAAGCCGCAGAACGTTGTGCATAATTTTAACCGAACTTTAAAATGCCATTTCCTTTAGACAAAAAATATATAGAAGAAACTGAATCGGAACTGAATGTAAAATTCCCATCTGAATTTAAAAGCCGAATGATAAAATCAAATGGCGGAGAATTATTGATTTCGGATGAGTTTGAATTTGAACTTTATCCATTTTTCGATAAAACCGACCGAAAAAGAATAAGTCGGACTTGTAATCACATCGGACTTGAAACAAAAAATGCTCGCAAATGGAAAGGATTTCCTAAAAATGGAATCGCAATTGGTGCGGACGGATTTGGGAATCAGTTAATCTTAACTCATAATGGAAATGGGAATTTAACTGACGACCTATATTTCTGGAATCACGAAACAAGAGAAGTGGAGAAAATAGCTGAATCGATTAATAAACTTTACGTAGAAAAAAGCACATTCTGGAATAAAATAAAATCGAAGTTTAATAAATAAAAAAACTATGCACAACAGCGGTTTGCTTCAATGGCTACTTCCGGATTTTCCTACGGAAAATCCGCTGCTGAATGGAATGTTTTGTTATATTTGTAGTGGCTTGGTGTTGGTGCAACGCCACTGAGAGCAAGCCGCGAAACGTTAGCAGTAACCTTTAGAAAATTCACGGTCGAAGAGAAGATTATTAAAATATGAGAATCAAAACATTAACAATATTCGTTTTCATTACGTTTCTATTGGTATCTAGCTGTAAAAATGCTAAGATTGAAAACATTGAAATAAAAGACAATAAGCAATGCGAAGAATTTAATAAAAAGCATGTGAAATTTGCCATCGCTGAACAGAATGACAGCGCAATATATTACATTGACAAAGCTATTAAGTGTAATCCTGAACATGAGAATTACAAATTTAGTAAAGTAAGATTCTTAATCGGGCTGAATAAATATGAAGAAGCGGAAAAGGTATTGTTAACTTTTAAAAATCCAGAAGAACCAACAATTAAAATGAATATTGGAATTTTAAAGCTGAAAACCAATGACGCACAAAGTGAAAATATTCTAAAAGATGTTCACTCAAAGTTTGAAAATCTAAAAAGTAAAAGCTCAACTTATTTCTTTTATAAAATAGCATTAGACAATTATTTCTACGGAAAAGATTACGCATTAAATCAGATTAAAGAATATAAAAGAGAATATACTACAGCTTACGATTTGCAAAATATAAACGCTTTAGAAAACTCTATTATGAATAATGAAAAAAAAGAAGTTCTATTCAAACTGTTAAACATAAATTAGTTTAAAATCAAGGTAAGGCTACTGCTAACAGCCGTTTCTCGCAATTGCGAATTTTGTTGTAAGTTCACATTCACGTTTCGCAAGAATTTTTATCTTTAACGGAAAATAAAAAGTTCCGAACTTCGCAACTGACGAGAAGCGGCGGAACGTTGTGCGTAATACTATGAAAAACCTACTCAAAATAACTTTCTTACTACTTTTAATAAGTTGCAATGCTAGAAAATCTGAAATTATTGAAAATGTAATTCAAGAAAAAGAACCGAAAACTGAGAATCCTGAAAAAAGTATTTTGGTAATTGATAATGGCAAATATAAAAGTGTTATTTTCCAATCGGAATACGCAAAAGAATTTAGTAAAAATGATACAACTAAATTTGTATTCTTTGACATTTCTATTGAAACAGTTGAATTTATTAATAAAAATCTAAACAAAGAATATTGTAATGCTGTTCATAAATGGAAGAAAAAATACTGGGAAGAAATTATAGAAACCATAAAACATAATAAGAATGAATACTTATTAGAAGAATATAATAATTTTACAACAACTTCACTTAAAGATTGCAATGAAAAAGTAAATGATTTAGATTATTATGACAGACAATTTATTGGAATCAATAGCCCAAGTGGTAAGAAAGTAATTTATATACAATTGTTAGACTTGAGAGACGATACAGAAAATTTGAAAATTAGTCTTGAAAAAGAATTTATAATTGGATATCATGGATTTTTTGAAAGTCCAAAAAGAAAATCAATTCAGTTTTTAGTAGATGAAAAACGATTTATATATTCAGGAAATGAAGATTGAAAATACTACGCACAACAGCGGTTTGCTTCAATGGCTACTTCCGGATTTTCCTACGGAAAATCCGCTGCTGAATGGAATGTTTTGTTATATTTGTAAGGGCTTGGTGTTGGTGCAAAGCCACTGAGAGCAAGCCACAGAACGTTATGCACAATATAACGACAACTCATAACTGAAATTATTAAATGAAAAGTAAAACTGTAACTAGAAGACAAAAGGTTTCTGGTATAATTTTAACATTACCATTTCTAAGTGCCGTGACATTATTAATCATTGGACTTTTCACATTAGACAACATTTACCTTGACAAAGGATTTAGGGTAAATTTTACTGCTATAACTTTATTATTGATTACTCACATTGTTTCAATTATAATTCTCATAAGACTTGATAAAATTGACTTAGACTTACCAATATCTAAATTTAAGAAAGTAATTTCAATCATTGGACTTTTAATTTTATCATTACTTTTTAGTTTTTTATTAGAAATGGGATTACGTATGAATCTCAATTATTGGTTGAAAAACGATGTTGTGGAAAAGATTGAACTAGTAGTTATTGATAAAAATATTTCTCACGGAAAAGCAACAGACTACTATATAATTTTCAACTCAAGTAGTGGAAGATTAAAAAACAAAGTTAAACGAAGAAATTACGAATCTTTTTTAATAGGAGAAAAATATAATGCTACTGTGAACAAAGGCTTTTTTGAAGGATATTTTTTGACAAAACCATTGAATAAAATAAATGACTAATAAAAAAACTGTGCATAACAGCGGTTTGCTTCAATGGCTACTTCCGGATTTTCCTACGGAAAATCCGCTGCTGAATGGAATGTTTTGTTATATTTGTAATGGCTTGGTGTTGATTTAACGCCACTGAGAGCAAGCCTCATAACGTTAACAAACATATTGAAAACCGAATCCAAATGATAATATTTAAACCAAGTTTTACAATTAATGAAATTGGAAAGAAACAATTTTATTCGGGTTTAATTATTGGCTTAGGATATTCAATAATCTTTAATTATTTACTCAGGTTAATTACATTGTTTGCAAATTTCTCCTTGAGTCGTAAAAATCCATATTTTATAAATTTGGAAAATTATGATATTTCTCAATTTATGCTAAATCTAATTGGAATTAGTTCTGTTTGCTTTGGTTTTACATTCACAACTTATGTTTGGCTTTCCAAACTTAACTTTGGAAATAAAAAATTGAATATCCGAAAACGATACGCTCAAGCTAATTCGCTTTTTATTATTTTTACTTGTTTTTTATTTTTAATAAGACTTTGGAATTTTTTCATTCAAAACCCAATTTCACTTGAAAAAGATTTTGGTTTATATTGTTATCTACTACCTATTTTCATCTTTTTATACAATTGGAATTTAATAAACCGAATATATAAAGTCCAAAAAATGATTTTAGTAATAGTTCCTTTAATAATTATTATTGGGAAATTACTTAGCCTAAATTAAATACGTTTGTTAACAGCGGTTTGCTTCAATGGCTACTTACGGATTTTCCTACGGAAAATCCGCAGCTGAATGGAATGTTTTGTTATATTTGTAATGGCTTGGTGTTGGTACAACGCCACTGAGAGCAAGCCGCAGAACGTTAGCAAACAGTTTAGAAAAAAAATGAAATCAGGAACAATATCTATTATTTTTGGAGCTTTAGGAATTCTTTTTATAGTTTGGTTTAATTATCAAACTTATGAATTATACCAAACAGAATTTTTAAAAATTCAAAATAGTTCTTTAATGGAACCGACAATTGTAACAACTGGAAAATCCTATAAACTTATTGCTTTAGGAATAGTTACACTCGGAATTTTATTTGGAGTAAAATCTATGCGTGAAAAAAGTAGCAACGGAAAAATTGGAATAGTTTTATCCTTAATTGCTTTAATTTTAACTTTTATCCCTGTTTGGACATTTTTTATCAAATAAAGCACCGAAATGAATCATTGGAACATAATACTTGGTTTAGGTACTATTTTAGGTTTATACTTTTTCAGAAAAATTAAACCAACATACTTGAAAGTGATTTTTATTGGTTTTAGTATAAGCTTTGCTCTACCCTATTTTGAAAAACAAGAAATAACAAATATTGGATATTTTGGCTTTGGTTTTTTTTCACTTTTATATTTAATTCATTGCATAATTAAAAAAAGCATACTAAATATTATCATTTCATTATTTGCATTCTTTTCTTTCTTTTCAATGTACATGGGTTTTCCTTTTGCTAATGAAAGAAAACTGATGATGATTATTCCAATCATTACTTATTTCATAACCTTAAAAAAAATTCGACAATACGAAAACGAAATATCAATCTTAACTATTTTGACAAGTTATGAACTAGCCGAATTGATGAATATACAATTTGAGTAATAAAACCGATTTGCTAACAGCGGTTTGCTTCAATGGCTACTTCCGGATTTTCCTACGGAAAATCCGCTGCTGAATGGAATGTTTTGTTATATTTGTGATGGCTTGGTGTTGGTGCAACGCCACTGAGAGCAAGCCGCAGAACGTTAGCGGTCATTATAGGACGACCACAGAGACAACAAATAAACAAGAAATGAAACACATAAAACTTACGACTTTAGTATTTGGACTTCTACTTTTCGGCTGTAATAAAGCTGATATCAAAAAGAGTGCAGTGATAGAAGAAAAAATATCAACTTCAACAGATGACAAAGTACAAATTCAAAATCTTATTCGACAAGTTCTTAAATGGAGCGACTCAAAAAATACAATTGATGTGTTGCCATACTCTATTGACAGTAAAGACAGTACTTGCAATGGGTTTGATCTTGACAAGCTAAAATCAAATCTTCAGGAGTTACGTAGAACAGAATATTTTGCAGAGGAGTTCATTCAGAACTATAAACAAATTATTCAAACGCTTGACAGAAAAATAAAGAATAATGAGTTTGAAAAATGGTATCCACATGGAGAGTTGCCTTCATTTCCATTTGCAAACGATGTAAATCCCTGGTGCGAATGCCAAGACAACAGGGACTGGGATTTAGTTGAAGTAAAAGTAATATCATTGACCTCTGACAAAGGTGAGTTAGACTGGTTTTGGGGTAATTTAAACCAAGACACCAACGTAAGTTGGAAAGAGTTTAATTCATTTTTTAAAGTTGTAAAAGAGAATGGTAAATGGAAAATTGCATACATGCACGGATTTGACTTTAAGAAAAGCACAGAATAATAAAAGTGACTATGAAATTGGAAATCAAACAACGAACCGCTAACAGCGGTTTGCTTCAATGGCTACTACCGGATTTTCCTACGGAAAATCCGCTGCTGAATGGAATGTTTTGTTATATTTGTGGTGGCTTGGTGTTGGTTCAACGCCACTGAGAGCAAGCCGCAGAACGTTACCAGTAAGTTTTGAAAATCTACATAAAATGAACAATAGAATTTTAGCTACAATTATTTTTTTCCTGTCAATAAATGTAAATTGTTTTTCACAATCAGAATATCCTTTCTACGAACAATTAGCTTTTAATTTCTATAAAGACACTATTCTTGAAATATATCCTGTTGAAAGGAAAATAATTGTGTTTAAATCTCTTAACTATGATTCTGGTGAAGAAATTTATTATGTCCCATCTGATTGCTTAAAGACAAAGCTTCCAAATTATGGTAAAAATATTGAAAAGTTAGAATATTCAAAATATTGGAGGAGATTTGAAGATATGAGATTGGAACTCGATTTAACAAATGTTGACAAAAAGAAATTTAAAATCAGAAAATTTAATCGTGGAAATTTTCCTAAGTTATTTGTTCATTATCCAAAAGTATATGAAGACAGAATTTTTGTTATTGTACACGAAAAATATCAAAACAGCGGAAAATATTATACTGTTGAATTAAATAAAGCTGGTGAAATTATTGATTGGTGTCAATCATTATATGAAACTGTAACTTTACATTAAACCTACTGGTAACAGCGGTTTGCTTCAATGGCTACTTCCGGATTTTCCTACGGAAAATCCGCTGCTGAATGGAATGTTTTGTTATATTTGTAATGGCTTGGTGTTGGTGCAACGCCACTGAGAGCAAGCCGCAGAACGTTATAGGCAAGCATAAGAAAACTCTACAAAGAATGAAATTTAGTTTATCAATTCTGTTTTTTATTTTAATAAATGCACAACATGGAAATGTTGAGGGTGAATATCATAATTACTTTGGAAATAAATTGAAAATCAATTCTGATAAAACATTTCTTTATACTTGGCATTTTGATTTAGCTTCAAGTTGGAGCAAAGGAAAGTGGAAAACTAAAAACGATACAATATACTTTGAAGTAATTCCTGTTTATGATACTTTAAGAAGACCGAATTTAAAAGACTCGTTAATTTTGTCAATTGACCAAAAACCACAATTGATAACCGAAATGAGCATCGTATTCATTGAAGCTTTATCATCTGGAGGTCAAAACAGACAGAAAATGAGTTCAAAATTATATTTTGACGGAGAAAAATTGATTGAGATAAAAAAAAATGGAAAGCTGGATAATAGAAAACTGAAAGCTTTTTGGGACAATAAAAAATATAATACTTGGTTTATAAAAAGTAAATAAAAATGCCTGCCCATAACAGCGGTTTGCTTCAATGGCTACTTCCGGATTTTCCTACGGAAAATCCGCTGCTGAATGGAATGTTTTGTTATATTTGTAATGGCTTGGTGCTGGTTCAACGCCACTGAGAGCAAGCCGCAGAACGTTAGCAGCTATATTCTGCGAGACCTATAAAAATGAGCAGAAAGAAAATATTTATCGTTATAATCATTATAGTAAATTTACTATTTGCTTGGTCGGTTTTTAATATGTTTTATTATAAAAAAACATCTTTTGACACTACTGAAAAAGCAAAACTGAATCAAACTAATGTTGACAAAATTATTAATGGTGATGGAAGTTGGAAATGGAACGAAAAAGAATATGATTTTTATAAAGAATATTCCTTTTCATTAACTAAAAATGAGATTAAAGAATTTAGCAAAATAATAAATTCAGCAAACGCAAAATATATTGAGAACATAAGACCTAAAAAATGGGTTGACATATACATTGTGGAAAAAAACGGAAATAAAAGTTTAATTACTTTAAAACAAAGTAATAAAAACGAGATATATTTTGATATTAACCATAAAACATTTGATGGAAAAGAATTAGAAAAATATATACAAAAACATATCAAACGAAACTAAAAAATAAATACAGCTGCTAACACCGGTTTGCTTCAATGGCTACTTCCGGATTTTCCTACGGAAAATCCGCTGCTGAATGGAATGTTTTGTTATATTTGTAATGGCTTGGTGTTGGTGCAACGCCACTGAGAGCAAGCCGCAGAACGTTGTACAACATTTAAAAACTTCAATGTGAAAAAGATAATTCTCTTTTTATTTTCTCTACAAGTATTTTCTCAAGAAATAGAAAATAAAGATGAAATATTATCTATTCAAGATATTTATTTAAGTCAATGTTTTGAAGAATTACAAATTATAGATGAATTGAATAAATACCCTGCTTTTGAAAATCAAAGATTTTGTAATCTTGAACACACGATGTACTTGCTTGAATATAAAGAAGAATTTGTACGTAAAGAAGCTATAAAAAGACTAAAAGAAATAGCAAATTTATTTTACTTAGAGAATAAATATATTGTTTTGACTCACGGTATGGACAGTTTCTACATTTCCGAAAAAGAAAACTTAAATTTGAACGATGACGACGGAAAAATTTATATTAGTCTTGGTGAATGTGTCATACCAAATTCAATGAACGAAGCAAAGCACATCTTTAATGACGAAATGAAAAAACTATTTACGTCTAAAAAATAAAAACGTTGTACAACAGCGGTTTGCTTCAATGGCTACTTCCGGATTTTCCTACGGAAAATCCGCTGCTGAATGGAATGTTTTGTTATATTTGTAATGGCTTGGTGTTGGTTCAACGCCACTAAAAGCAAGCCGCATAACATTGTATGCTATATTTCCAAAACAGAACATTTAATGAAAAAAACAACAATTATAATTTTTACAATGTTTTCAATATTTAACTTCGGACAAAAAAAGAATAACGAGAGATATTTTAGTTGGGAAGAGTTTTCAGAAAATTTTGGAAAAGAAATGGTTTCTGCCGAAGATGTTTTTAACAGTATGGTTAAAAGTGGACTAAAAGATAATTGCTTAACCAAATTAGATTTTACTTTTGTTTCTGACAAAAAAGAAAATTTAAACAAATTATCTGAGTTTATAAAAAATCATTACTCATATTCCGTTCAAGAAGTTAAGAAATATGGAAGACTTTGGGAAATAAATGGTGAAACAAACGAAATTCCAATAACTTCTGAAAATTTAATGTATTGGGCATTAGATATGTATAAACGTGGTTATGAATTTGATTCAACATTAGAAGCTTATGGTGGACTTTTTGACCCAAAAAAACAAGTTTATCCAGATTTAAGTGAATCTAAAGAAGATTATTATTTTGACAATGCTGTAGAATATTATGAAAATGGAAACTTAAATGCTGCATTAATTTATTGGTCTTTAAGTTTAACTATAAATCCAAATTCTCCTGATGCATATTATTCAAGAGCCATAGTAAAAAATGAATTATATACTTGGAAATCTGCATTAAGAGATTATGACAAAGCAATAGAACTTGCACCAGATTTTGCTTCTGCAATTTTAAATCGAGGAACTGTTAAAGATGAAAATGAGGATTATATTGGAGCAATTGAAGATTACAACAAAGTGTTATCGCTTAAAGATTTAGATATAGAAAATCATCAAAGTGCATATTTTAATAGAGGAAATACATATTTTAACCTAAAAAAGAATAAAGAAGCCTGCGAAGATTGGAAAAAAGCTCTTGAACTTGGAGCCGAATATGCAAAAGAAAGAATTGAAGAACATTGTAAACATTAATACAGCATACAACAGGCGTTTGGCAAGATTGCGAATTTTGTAGTAAATTCATGTTTATTTCTCGCAAGAAATTTTATCTTTGATAGAAAATAATCGGTTCCGAAGTTCGCAACCTCGCCAAGCGCCGGAACGTTAGCGGTAATGTATAAAGAACTTCCTTGAAATCATAATTTATTGTAATTCCAAAAAATCAGTAAAAAAAAATATGTATAAAATTCCAAAAAAGAGAGAAGATGTTATAGGAAATTTAAAATTAATAATTGGGGTATTGGGTGCTTTATGCCTTTTATATTCAATTAGACAATATAATAATTTTGTCATAATTGGATTAGATGTTTTACTAAAGGTTTATACAATTTCAGGATTATTTTTTGCTATAATTATGTATAAAATAGATTTAGAATATGAGAAAAAAAATTATGACTTTATTTTAATTTTTTTTCAAAAATTTCTCACTTATGGTTCAATTTTCACCTCTCTTTTTTTTATTACAAATGAATATTTATCAAATAATAGAGAATATGTGATTTCTACAATGATTTTAGAAAAAAAAGAAGGTCTTGGAAGGTCTTCTAATTCGATAACAGTAAATATCAAGGGAACTGAAAAAGAAATAAACATTCATAAATATAACTTCGATGAAATAAAGAAATCTAACTTTGCTCATTTAAAATTAAAAAATGGTTTTTGGAACACTACTTTAATATTAGATACTAAATTAATTGACAAACACTACCGCTAACAGCGGTTTGCTTCAATGGCTACTTCCGGATTTTCCTACGGAAAATCCGCTGCTGGATGGAATGTTTTGTTATATTTGTAATGGCTTTGTGCTGGTTCAACGCCACTGAGAGCAAGCCGCAGAACGTTAACAACAAGTTTAAAAAAATGACAAAAAAAACACACTTTTCAAAAATAATATTGACAACATTACTTATTACTTTAAGTATAAGTTGTGGGAGTAATATAAAAACATTGAGTAAAAATTTTGTGTTCAAAAAAGGAAATGAGAAAATAACGTTTGAAATACTTAACGAAAAGCAAGTATTAAGTTTAAGCAAATCGAACCGAACTAAATTTACATTTTATAATGTTGACAAGACTAAAGTGAATTTAGCAGGACAAACTATAAGAATTCTTCCCGAAAGTCAAACTTCCGAAAATGAAACATTTATAGAAATGTCACCAAAACCCGAAAATTTAATTGATGGTAAATTATCTGTTATAGTTTCTTATAAAAATGAAGGAGAAATGAGAATTTTTAAATTGTTAATACCAACCGAAAATTAAAAACCTGTTGTTAACAGCGGTTTGCTTCAATGGCTACTTCCGGATTTTCCTACGGAAAATCCGCTGCTGAATGGAATGTTTTGTTATATTTGTGGTGGCTTGGTGTTGGCTCAACGCCACTGAGAGCAAGCCGCAGAACGTTGTAGGCAACATATTTTCCGAACTTACACTGAAAGCTTCTCTCCTATTTTTTCTGAATAAACTTTTACCGAAAATCTTGCGTGAAAAACGAAAACCAAACCAAACTTTGTCGACAAACTTTGTGCTGAAAATACTTTTTCGGGAAAATCCGTTGTGAAATGAAAACCTGAAACCAAACTTTGCGTGAAAATTTACTTTGCGTGACAATCCGAACTTTGCCAATAAACGTTGCTTTGAGTTTTTTTAAGTTCTGAAAATATTATGCAGCCTACAACAGCGGTTTAAAAATATGGCTAGTTTCGGGAATTTTTGAAATGGCGCAATTGTTTAATTTAAAGTTTTGGTTATATTTGTGAAGGCCTGGTGTTGCCTTTTCGCCACATTTTTAAGCCGCAGAACGTTATGTGTCATTTTACTTCAGAACTATGAAATCATTTATCCAATATCTTTTTTTAACAGTGTTTTTAATTGGTTGTACAAATCAAAGAAAAACCGATTCTTTAAAAGTTACAGATGATGAAATTTATGTGTTTGTAAAAATGGTATTGAAAGATTTAGAAAAAACTCAAAAGTTAGAGGGAACACAAGATTATTATTTAATAGATCAATTAGCAACTCCATCGTTTGTTTATGACAATCCTAGTTTTAAACTTGATAAATATTTCCAAAAAGATGACTTAGACTTTATACAAAAACAAATTGGAGAACGTGAAAATTTTCTATTACTTCAAGATTCAATAAAATCAAAACGTATTATTTCACAAAAAATAATTGATTCATTCAACAACGACAGAAAGGATAATATTGATCGAAAAAGTCATTTTTTAAAAAACTATACGAAAAAATATGGGAAAAATTTTTATGATAAATTAAGCTTGCCGATATTTTCAAAAGATAAAAAAACAGTTCTTATTGATATTTCAAGTTTTTTTGGAGGCAAAACTATAATTTACAGAAAAGAAAATAATAAATGGAAATCTGATATAATTGTTGGTTGGACTGGTTAAAAAAAACGTCACATAACAGCGGTTTGGCACAATAGCTACTTTTACAATTAAAATCACGTTCGATTTTCCGCTGGAAAATCTTATATTAGCAAGAAATAATCGTTCCACGAAGCCGCTACTGCGCCAAGCCGCGGAACGTTAGCAACAATTATCACAGACGACACACAGACAATGAAAATACTGACAACAATATTGAGTTTGATTTTACTAATTTCTTGCGGTCAACAAGAAAACAAAACGAATCAAGCAACAACTGAAAAAGTAGAAAACCTTTCGACTGACACAAGCCAAACTAAAATCACTTTTTACAAAGTCAACGGAAAAGGAATTTTACTTGGCGACAACTTAAAATTATTGGACGGAAACTTTAAAGAAATCAAGGACATTTCATATTTAAACGAACAATTTGTAGATATAACAGAAGTAAGTGACAAATACCATAAAATCAAACAGACAGACGACTATTGCCAAGAATTCAAATATGTCAAAATAAAGACAAAAGAATTTGAAGGTTATGTTGACGGAAGAAAAATTTATGCACCAATTAAACACACTCAAAACAAAATAGTAAAAATTGACAATAAAGAAGTTTCATTTATTGCGACAACTTATTTTGGCATTGGAGTTTCGGACGATGACGGTTTAACAGGCTGTTCAATTAACACTCCAGTAGTTTTCACAGACAAGTCAGTTAACTACGAAGGACTTGTAAAAATGGTCAAGAACAAAAATTACGAAGACAATTATCCATACTTTGAACTTAAGGATGATGATGGAGCAAATGACGAAATTTTAAGCATTGACAAACAAGGCGACAAATATTTACTTAAGATAAAGCGAATTTATCAAGAAGGCGGAGCAAACCTTTTAGTAGAAGTATTCAAAGAACAAAGCGGAACATTTGTAGCAGAAATTTTAAAGAATGAACGAACTGAAGAATAGAATAACTGTTGCTAACAGCGGTTTGCTTCAATGGCTACTTCCGGATTTTCCTACGGAAAATCCTCTGCTGAATGGAATGTTTTGTTATATTTGTAATGGCTTGGTGTTGCATTTACGCCACATTTTTAAGCCGCAGAACGTTAGCTACAATTTGAGAAAAACCGTGACTGAAACGAAAAACATTAATAATACAACGTCAAAAGAATGGTTAATTTTAATAACTGAATTCTTATCTAATCGTAATTCGAAATCGACAAAGACTATTTCGGAATTATTAGGCTCTGAAAACAAGAAATACAAAAGAAATGAAAGAGGCTCGAAATTCTTAATTCCAAAAAACACGAATTTGAATTACGTTGCGATAAATCCTGATTTGGAGAATACTGAAACAGATAAACCTGTTACTTTTTTAGCATTTAGCGGAGAAAAACTGAATTTGAAATTGAATTATCTGACTGAATTGTTTCCAAATGTTGAATTAGTAGAAAACACCTATGATGGAGGAATTCAATTGTTTTTTAATCCCGTAGATAATCGATTTGATTTTACAGCAGTCGCTTGTGAAATTTTTACTGACTATAAAACTCTTGATGAATTGACAGATGTGAACATAAATGGCATATCTTTTATGTTTAAACCAAATAAATTGAAAACAAGAGCTGGATATACAATGACAGAATAAAAACTGTAGCTAACAGCGGTTTAAAAATATGGCTGGTTTCGGGAATTTTTGAAATGGCGCAGTTGCTAAATTTAAAGTTTTGTGTATATTTGTGAAGGCTTGGTGTTGGGTTTTAGCCACATTTTTAAGCCTCAGAACGTTATAAGCCATTTTTGAAAAACGATGACGATAAAACACGATAATTTAGTAATTTCAATTTTCAGCGATTCAGCCTATTCGTTGGACTCAACTGATAATTTAAATAATTACGACAAGAAGTATTTTGACGAATCAGATTATATATTTCCATCTATATACACAATCAAAGTCGCCAAAAATGGAGAAGAATTTAGCGCAGTAATTGGCTCAGAAGGTGGAGCAACAGCAGCAAGTAATACATCTGTAATTGTCGATAATAATAAATTGTTTATGTGCTGTGGAGATTCTGTTTACTGTCTTTCCTTGCCAGAATTAAATCTGAATTGGAAAACAAAAGCCGATATGATTACTTGCTTCGAACTATTCAAAATTGATAACTTTTTTATTGTACATGGAGAATTACAAATATCTAGATTGTCATTAGAAGGCGTAATTGAGTGGCAACAGAGTGGCAAAGATATTTTTGTAACGCCTAATGGAAAAAATGATTTTGAAATAAAAAACGGTATCATTATAGCAAAAGACTGTGACAATGATGAATACAAATTTGATTTTGAAGGAAATGTGATTAATTAAAACGGCTTATAACAGCGGTTTAAACCAATTGCTGGGCTTGCGCTTGCTATTTTGTTTTTCATGGACAATAATCTGGTAATTTACAATTTTATGTTTCAAAGAAATTCAGTAGTTTGTTTTGGTCAGTGATTGCAGTAGCAACTGATCACAACCACGGGACCGTTAGCAGTCAGGTTAAAAACAAAAATAACAAATAATCAAACATTAACTTTTGAGATAAATATGGGAAAATATGACGGTCCTTATTTTGAGACTGACAATAATGTTGTGTCTATTTGGTTAGCAAAAACCGAATATAAAAAAATACCAGAAGATTATTGGGTTGAAAACTATGAAGGTGAAGATGATGAAGCGTGGAATCAATTTTCTAATGATTTTGGTTTCGGAAGCTACAATACAGATTTGGTTGAAAGTTTTTATGACAATACGAATTTTAGTAAAATCTCTACAAATAATCTATTAAAGTTTTTATCCTTCTCAAAATCTTTTATCGATGCTGCAAAAGAAAAGGCTGAAAAATTATTAATAAAAGAATCTTCATATGCATACTTAATCTATAATTTTGAATATGATCCTTTGACGACAGGAATTACAGAAAATAATCTATTTACTTTTCTTGGAGCATTTAAGTTTGATAAAAATTCGGATTCAGTGGAATATTTTTTTAATGTATAAACCAGAACTGCTAACAGCAGTTTCCATAAATGGCGAGTTTAGTACTAAATTCAACGGCAGCACTTTAATTGAACTTTCGTGCAAAACTGAACATTTGTGCTTCGATTTCCGCCACTGAGAGCAAGGGGCAAAACGTTGTGCTGCATTCTAAAAAATGTGTAAAATGAAAAAACTCATAATACTTTCTTTTTTAATTTTCCTTTCTTGTAAAAAGGAAGAACAAATTGTGATGTTAGAGAAAACTATCTATAAAGATTCAGCCTTAACAATTTTCGATTTTAAAGCTAATCCAAAATCAGATGGATTAAATTCAGCAAAAGCAAAAACAATATTAAATCAACATTTCAAACAAAAGGGTTTTCTAATCGAGTCGGAATTAGATTTCGGTTCATATAATCCTGAAGAAAAAAAATATTTTGGAAAAAAAGCTATTGATTTTATTGAAATTAAACCGATTAATGATTCAGCAACTATTGTAAAATATTATAATTGTGAACCTTTCGAAAACGGTACTTGTGTTCAACCACATTATGCAATTATTGCAAATACAATCAAAGGTAATAAAATTTTGCATGAGGATTTTTTACCTAATAATTTTGTTTTAGATAAAATTACAAAAGAAAAAAGAAAACTATTTCTTTACGGATATTATTTTGAATGCGCAAATCAGAAAAAATTACAATCATACAGAATAGCAATCAAATAAAAACGCCTCACAACAGCGGTTTGATTCAATGGCTACTTCCGGATTTTCCTACGGAAAATCCGCTGCTGAATGGAATGTTTTGTTATATTTGTAATGGCTTGGTGTTGGTGTAACGTAACTTCGTCAAGTCTAAGAAACGTTGCCTGCTATTTTGTAGAATCCAATGAACATAAAACTTAACAATGACGATATGAAAAAAAACTATTTCATTCAGACACTAATTGCAATTTTCATCACATCATTTGCATTGGGGCAAAATACTTTATCTACAGGAGACCATTTTGCAGATGTAAACGGAATAAAAATTCACTACTATGTTAGTGGCAAAGGTCCAGTTTGCCTTGTACCGACACCGGGTTGGGGACCATCAATTAATTATCTAAAAAACTCCCTTAAGCCATTTGAAAATTTTTTTAAGGTTGTTTATTACGATACACGTATTAGTGGACAGTCGACTGGTCCAAACGACCCAACAAAATATTCTAGCCTAGACTTCATGAACGATATGGACAGTTTAAGGGTTTACCTAAAACAACCAAAAGTTTGGGTGATGGGACATTCTATGGGTGGGTTTCAAGTGCTTAATTATGCTATACATCATAATGAAAACCTGAATGGAATAATTGCTTTAGCCCCACTCGCTGGAAGAGATAGTATTTATGAAAAAGAGTTCACAAAAATGGTCATGAAACGAAAAGGAGAACCTTATTTTGAAGCAGGTTCAAATATTTTTTTCAGAAAGGACACCACAAAAAATAAAAACTCAGAAATGATGCCTTATATTTTTCCTTTTTATTTTCACGATGTTAGTAAGATTTCAGAGTTTGAAAAATTGGGTGATCCACAAATGAGTGACAAAGCTGGTGAATATACGGATGCCTCTTTTTTTGGCACAGAATATCTATTCCCACAACTCTACAAGATAAAAGTACCCACTTTAATCGTAGTTGGTGATGACGATTTTGTTTGCGATAAGGTATCTCAAGCAGATAGAATTCATGAAAGAATTACTAATTCAGAAATAATTGTTATAAAAGATGCCGGACATTTTAGTTGGGTAGAACAACCTAAACAGTTTTTTATGGACATAGAAAAATGGTTGAAAAAACAAAATTTGATGCCCTAAAATAAAACAGCTGGCAACAAAAGGTTTTCATCAAGGCTGGCGGACGGAATAACAATCGTCAGTTGTAGACTATCAACTAATATCGGTCTTAATAGAATACCATTTGGCTTTTAGTTTATTAACATCAATAGCAGTACTTTTAATTAGCTTTAGTTGGCGGGCGGACTCAGTAACAATTATAGCCCTGCGAAAAGCTTTTAAGTTAGTGGCTATTTTAAAGACACAGACTAAAAATAAGATGAGTGAAATACTTAGACAACAAATAGAAAAAATTACACCTTTGACAGATAAAGAATTTGAATATATTCTTTCTCACTTTACTACAAAAAAATTAAAAAAGCATCAATTCTTAATTCAAGAAGATGATTTAGTTCAGCATGATTATTTTGTGATTAAAGGACTTTTGAAAGCATATTATATAAATCATGATGGAAAAGAACATATCATGCAGTTTGCTGCGGAAGATTGGTGGATTACAGATTATCAAGCCTATTTTAATGAAACAAAAGCATTGTTTAATATCGACTGCATTGAAACAACTGAGGTACTATGTTTGTCATTGTACAATCGGGAGAAACTTTGTGCAGATATGCATAAAATAGAGCATTTTTTCAGAAAGAAATCTAATTCTGGCTATGTAGCATTACAACGAAGAATACTTTCATTACTCAATAGCAATGCAAAAGAACGATATGAGCAACTTCTTCAACAATACCCATCGCTTTTTCAAAGAGTTCCCAAAACATTAATAGCCTCTTATTTAGGTGTTTCTAGAGAAACACTAAGCCGACTTTCAACTTAGTGTGATATAGATCACATCAAACTTGTGATTTACATCCTGTGTCAAGATTAACAATGTTCCGAATTTTGCAACATCAAATTAAATAAATGAAGCAATGAACAAAGTATTTAAAAACTTCTTGGCAGGAATTATGGTAATTGCAGGTTGTACCATTTTTCTTGGATTAAATCAAGCAACTGCACAAACTATAAATTCAAAAAAAATGAGTAAGAAAATCTTATTTGTGGTTACAAGCCACGACAAATTGGGAGAAACTGGTGAAACAACGGGTTATTATTTGGGTGAAGTTTCTCATCCTTGGGCTGTATTAATTGATGCTGGTTATGAAATTGATTTTGTGAGTCCTAAAGGAGGTAATCCACCCTATTATGGTGCTAACAATGAAGACCCAATTAATCAAAAATTTTTAGCCGATAAAAAATATCAAGCTAAAATTCAAAACACACTGAAACCATCAGAAGTTAATCCATCTGACTACGTAGCTATTTTATATGCAGGAGGGCATGGCACAATGTGGGATTTTGCAGATAATACTGAATTGGCATTAATCGCACAAAAAATTTATGAAAACAATGGCATTGTAAGTGCTGTTTGTCACGGGCCAGCTGGCTTGGTCAATATCAAATTAAGCAATGGCAAGTATTTAGTTGACGGAAAAAAAATCAATGCCTTTACAAATGAAGAGGAAATTGCGGTAAAGCTGGAAAAAGTAGTACCATTTAGTTTGGAAACAAAACTAATTGAACGTGGTGCAAAATTTGAAAAATCTGGATTATGGCAATCACATGTTACAGTTGACCAAAGAGTTGTAACAGGACAAAATCCACAATCAGCTCATGGTGTTGGTGAGGCAGTACTAAAAGAACTTCAAAAACTTAAATAATATCAAAAAAACATTTGAGGCGACAGACTAAGTTGCCTCATTTTTCATTAAAAAAAGTTATGTTAAAAAGTATTCATCACATCGCCATTATTTGTTCTGATTATCAAAAGTCGAAATTTTTTTATACCGAAATATTAGGACTAGAAATTATAAATGAAGTTTATAGAAAAGAAAGACAGTCTTACAAACTTGATTTAGCATTAAACGGTATTTATATTATTGAATTGTTTTCATTTCCCAATCCTCCAGCAAGAGTTTCAAGACCTGAATCGTGTGGAATGAGACATTTAGCTTTTGAAGTATCAAATATAGAAACAGCAATAAAAAAACTTGAAACATACAACATAAAGATTGAACCAATTCGAATAGACGAGTTTACCCAAAAACGTTTTACTTTTTTTGAAGACCCAGATAAATTACCAATTGAATTATATGAAGTGTAAAAAACTGTTTCAACAGCAGTTTACTTCAATGGCTATTTCCGGATTTTTCCACGAAAAATCAGCTGCTAAATGGAATATTTTCTTATAATTTATAACGGCCAAGCATAGATTTATACTAAATTTTAAACCTCAAAATATGAAAAAGCTATTTATGACTACTTTCTGTTTTGGGTATTTAAAGAAAAAACCAGAACTTTCATTCTGGCTTTTCTATTTTTTAGCTTATTTTCTTATTCCAATACAAAAGAAACCGATACGTTTGAAATAATCTCAATTTCTCCAATGGCTAATGTTTCTTTTTCAGGCATTTGTTCGTATGCAACATCAACTGATTTCATAGAAGCATAAACTGGTCGTGGATAGTTGGTATAAGAATTATCAGAAATCACTAACGCCTTCCCTACTTTTTGTCCCGCTAAAACAGAAACGTAATCTTCTGCTTTTTGTTTGGCATCTACCATTGCTTTTTTACGAGCATCACGTTCAAACTCTTTAATCTTAGACGATTTAAACTCTACTCCTTGAATTGAGTTGATGCCGCTATCTACCAAATCCATCATTAACTTATCGTATTTGGTTAAGTCTTTCAAATGAATAGAAATCGTTTGATTGGCTACATAATTGTATTTTTTTGTATTATAATCGTAGTTTTTGTACAAATTCACACGTTGTGTTTGATAATCGGCTGTTGGAATTCCTCGTTGCTTGATTAATTTCAACACTTTATCTACAATTTCATCGTTTTTCTTTTTCACTTCTGCTGCTTCTTTTCCTGTGTTTTCCACCGCAACTGTAATTATAGCTTCGTCTGGAGTTACTTTGATTTTACCTTCGCCAGAAACACTAATTTGTGGAACTGTTTTTACTTCTTGTGCTTGTACCATACCTACTGAGAATAATAGTATCATTACTAGTTTTTTCATAATCTTAATATTTTAATAATTTATAGTTTTCAAGTATTGTGCCAAAAATGAATCTCCTTATATTTTTTTCATTTTAGCCATGATAAATAAAATTACAATAGGAACCAATAAAGCCATAACTGTTTTTGGTTCTTCTGTAATTAAAAAAGGAAATTTTACTAAAGTAATTACAAATCCGCCAATAGCGCCACCAAAATGCGCTACATGGCCAATATTATCATTCTTTGCTTTCATACCATAAATTGAAAATAGTAAATAGGCAAATCCGAAGATATAACCTGGAATAAATCCGTACATGTACAAATTAGGTTCTAACAAAATAGCGCTGTAAATAATTCCCATTACCGCACCAGAAGCGCCAACCGCTCGGTAGTAATATTCATCTTTATGAAAATACAAAGTGAGTAAATTTCCCGCAATTAAACTTCCAAAGTACAGATAAGCAAAATACATAGCACCTACACTATTAATTACAAAAGGAGCAAACATATAAAGCGTAAACATATTGAAAAGCAAATGCATCAAATCTACATGTAAAAATCCAGAAGAAAACATTCTAAACTGTTCACCAGAGCGAATGCTTCCAATATGAAATTCGTATTTTCTAAAGAAATGTGTATCGTTAAAACCTTTATAACTAATTAAACCATTAGCCGCAAGAATAACTAATAAAACAATGTTCATAAAGTTTTTTTTGTAAATTTAGGAATACTTTGGCAAATTTACTTGCAAGTAAAAAAGTATATTTGTAAAAATTTAAACGAATGCAATTATTAGTTTACATACTTATCTATCCGATATTGTGGATAATATCTATTCTACCATTCCCTATTTTTTATTTGTTTTCCGATTTTATATGTTTTTTAACTTATAACATTATTGGTTACCGAAAAAAAGTAGTGCGTGCTAACATTAAATTAGCTTTACCTCATTTATCTGATAAAGAAAGACTTGCCATTGAAAAGAAATTTTACAGCCACATGTGTGATATGTTCTTAGAAATGATAAAAACCATTACCATCTCGCAAAAAGAAATTGAAAAACACTTTACTTTTAGTAATATGGAGGTGTATTATGAGTTGGAAAAAAAGAACAAAAGCATTGCGTTAATGTGCGCGCATTACGCTAGTTATGAGTGGGTTATATCTATGAATTATTATATTCATTGCAAAGGATTTGGAATTTATAAAAAATTATCCAATCCGTATTTTGACAAATTAGTAAAAAGAATTCGCTCTAAATTTAAAGCCGAATTAATTACTACAAAGCAAACTATTCCAACAATTGCAGAAAATCATAAAAATAATGTTTTAGGTATATATGGCTTTGCTAGTGACCAATCGCCAAAGGCAAATGCTGCTTATCATTGGGCTCCTTTTATGGGACATATTGTTCCCGTTCACACAGGAGCAGAAATGCTTGCTAAACGTTTTGATATGAATGTGATTTTCTTAAAAGTTAAGAAAGTAAAAAGAGGCTATTACGAAGCAAGTTTTGAAATTCTTTCTGAAGATGTAAAATCAGTTCCTAATTACGAGATTACCGATAAATTCTTGAAATTAGTAGAAGAACAAATCTACGAAGCTCCCGAATTTTACTTATGGACACATAAAAGATGGAAACATAAAAAAGAAAAAACTCAGTAATAACTGAGTTTTTTCTTTTTATAAATTGAACCAATTGTGAACCATTTCTTTGATTTCGCCTTTGGCACTTTTGTGTACAAATTCATTGGTTTTAGGATTGTATTCGTAATCCGTTCCCCATTCCTTATGATTAGCTGCTAAAGCTTTGATGTTTTCGCAAACGAATTCAATTTCTTCTGTTGTAGTTGTTGGGTGAATCGACATACGAATCCATCCTGGTTTTTGAATTAAATCTCCTGAAGAAATTTTACAAACTAAATCGTGCGAAGTTTCTTGATCTACGTGTAGTAAATAATGTCCGTAAGTCCCAGCACAACTGCAGCCACCACGCGTTTGAATTCCGAATTTATCATTTAATAATTTCACTCCTAAATTGTAATGTAAATCATCAATATAAAACGAAATGACTCCTAACCTGTCTTGGTGTTGGTTTGCCAGAATATGTAAGTTATCGATATTTCCAAGAGCATCAAAAATGTAGTCAACAATTTCATGTTCTCTATCTAAAATATTTTGAACACCCATTTTTTCTTTCAACTGAATTGCCAAAGCCGTTTTCATTACTTGTAAGAAACCTGGAGTACCACCATCTTCTCTATCTTCGATATTGTCGATATATTTGTGTTCGCCCCAAGGGTTTGTCCAACTTACGGTTCCTCCACCTGGACAATCGGGAACGTTGTTTTTGTATAAATCTTTATTAAAAATTAAAACGCCTGAAGTTCCAGGACCACCTAAAAACTTATGAGGTGAAAAGAAAATCGCATCCAAATAACTTTCTGCATCTTCTGGATGCATATTGATATTCACATACGGACCCGAACAAGCGAAATCTACAAAGCAAACACCATTATTTTGGTGCATTAATTTTGCCACTTCATGATACGGAGTTCTAATTCCGGTAACGTTTGAACATGAGGTAATTGAAGCAATTTTAAAACTTCTGTCTTTGTATTTTTCTAGTAAATTTTTTAATTCATTAATACATAATAATCCGTTTTCATCAGCTGGAATTACCACTACATCAGCAATGGTTTCTAACCAAGACGTTTGATTCGAATGGTGTTCCATGTGCGAAATAAAAACGATTGGTTTCAACTCGTTTGGAATCGCAGTAAACTCTTTTAAATTTTCTGGAATACGAAGTCCTAAAATACGTTGGAATTTGTTTACAACACCCGTCATTCCGGTTCCATCGGTAATTAAAATATCCGAATCCGATGCATTTACATGATGTTTGATAATGTGACGTGCTTCATGATACGCCATTGTCATAGCGGTTCCTGTAACAGAAGTTTCGGTATGCGTATTGGCAACAAACGGACCAAAATCGTTCATCAATTTCTCTTCAATTGGGCGATATAATCTTCCGCTGGCTGTCCAATCGGTATAAATGATTTTCTTTTCCCCAAAAGGCGATTGAAATTTTTGATTGATACCAATTATATCCTTTCTGAACTCCTCAAAGTAACATTCTAATTGGGTTTTAGTTGTTGTAGTTGACATGCGTTGTAATTTATTTATTCTTTCGTTTGTCTTTCGTATAAAACCGTTTCTACTGTTTCAAAATCAGTTGGTTTTCCTTCTGTGACAAAATATTTTATTAAAACTTGACCCCATAAATCACCACAAGAAAATTCGGCAATTATCCATCTGTGATTAAGAATTTTTGATGTATTAATCAAAAACGGAACACCATCAATTGGTTCATAAGGAACAAGCGGATTTCCTTTTTTATTTTCGTTTAAACTAATCAAATCTTCTTTAACTTTTACAGCAACTTTTTGATAATCTAAATTGTTAGAAAAGAAATATTCTTGTGCGTCTTCGTCGCTTTCCAAAGCAAAATAATTAGCATTAGCCAAACTAGCAACAGAATCTCTCGACGTTTTTAAATTCGCTTTTACTTTTAGTACTTCTTTGTCTTTTGCATCTAATATTTTGGTTGAATTCACATATTGAAATACATTAAACAATAATGAGAAAATCAAAGCATACAAAATTACGTTCTTCATAAGTATTAAATATTAATTTCTAAATTATCATAAGCTACAAACACATTTACTGGCAATTTTTTCTGAATTTCTTCATGAAAACCAAACAAATGGCTAATATGTGTTAAATAAGTTGTTTTTGGACGCACCAAAGATATGAAATGTAAAACTTCTTCTAAATTAAAATGTGTTGCATGTGGTTCTTCACGCAAGCAATTCACTACCAAAACCTTACAATCTTTAATTTTTTCGATTTCAGAAGCTTCCATTGTTTTTACATCTGTCAAATACACAAAATCTTGAATTCGGTATCCAAAAACTTGCAACGAACCATGGTAAGCATTTACCGGAATAACGACTTCATTATTCACCAAAAATGATTGGTTATTAATTACTTCATTTTCAGAAACTGAAGGTGCGCCTGGATATTTATTTTCGGTTTGAAAAATATAATCAAATCGTCGTTCTAAATTCTTCAAAACACGTTCATGAGCATAAATTGCAATTGCACCTTGTTTAAAAAAGAACGGACGAATATCATCTAAACCCGCAGTATGATCCGCATGTTCGTGCGTAAATAATAATCCGTCAATTTTAGGACATTTGGAATTTAGCATTTGTTGTCTAAAATCGGGGCCACAATCGATAACAATAGAAGTATCTTCGGTTTCAATCCAAACCGAGACACGTAATCGCTTGTCTTTCTCATCTGAACTCAAACATACCGAGTGATGACTTCCAATTACTGGAATTCCTTGAGACGTACCTGTTCCTAAAAAGTAAATTTTCACAACCTTATCTTTTGCACAAAAATAACAATAATTATGGTAGTTTTTATAAAATGATTAACTTTGCAATTAGAGAATTATTATTCTCGTGTACCCCAAAATATATTTTAATGAAAAGCATGGTTACAGATATTAAAGTTCGTGGAGATAAAGAGATAGAGCAAATCCCTTCCATTAAAGATAAAGCATTAAGAATCAATCTTAATGAAAACATCTATGGAACGTTTGCAGAGATTGGAGCAGGACAAGAAACAGTACGTAACTTTTTTAGAGCTGGAGCCTCTTCTGGAACTATTGCAAAAGCCATGTCGGCATACGATAAAGACTTTAGTGACGCTATCTATGGTGAAGAATCTGATGGTCGTTATGTAACAGAAAGTCGTCTTCGCAAAATGCTAACTCACGAAATTAATCTTGTTGAACAACGTTTAAGTAGAGACAAACATCCAAATAAATTGTTTTTTAGTTATGCTAATACGGTTGCTACAATCGACTTTGCAAAGCAATTTAAAGGTCACGGATGGGTTGGAATTGTATATCAAGTAGAACCAGATGAAGATTATAACGAAATTATTCTTCACATTCGTTTCAAAGAAAATGATGCCAAATTACAACAAGAAACTCTAGGAATTTTAGGGGTAAATTTAATTTATGGTGCTTTCTATAAATACAATGACCCAAAAAAATTACTTCGTTATTTATACGACCATTTAGATAAAGATCAATTAGAAATTGATACCGTTAACTTTTCAGGTCCAAGATTTGCCAATGTAGACAATCGTTTGATGAGTTTACAATTGGTTAAAAACGGAATGACTGATGCCGTAATGTTTGGTCCTGATGGGAAAAACATCTTACCTGCGGCTGTTTTATACAAAAAAAATATCTTGGCTTTAAGAGGAAGTTTTAGACCTGTTACTAAAGTAAATATGGACATGTATGAGGAATCATACAACATGTTTATCAAAGAAAATAAAGTAGCCGAAGACAACACATTTGTTGTTTTTGAAATTACGCTTTCCAACTTAAAAGCCGAAGGTGAGATTGACGAACGCGATTTCCTTGACCGTGCAGAGTTACTTTGTAAACTTGGTAAAAACGTAATGATTTCGAACTTCCAAGAATATTTCAAAGTTGTAGAATACTTCTCTAACTATTCAAAAGCAAGAATGGGATTAGCTATGGGAGTAAATAACTTAGTTGAAATTTTCGACGAGAAATACTACCGCCATTTATCAGGAGGAATATTGGAAGCTTTTGGAAAATTATTCTATCGCGATTTAAAAGTGTACTTATATCCAATGAAAGATGATAATGGAAACGTTATCACTTCAGAAAACTTAAAAGTACATCCTAGAATGAAAGAATTATACAAATTCTTCAAATTCAACGGAAAAGTAATCGATATCAAAGACTACGATGAAAAAAACTTAGATATTTTCTCTAGAAAAATTTTAAAAATGATTTGTAGAGGCGAATCCGGTTGGGAAGACATGCTTCCTGAAGGAACTGCGGATATCATTAAAAAAGAAAAACTATTTTCTTACGCTTGCGAAATCGACTTCAAAGAGAAGCAAACAGAAGAAATTAACTAATATCGAAAATCACTCCTAAAAAGAGTGATTTTTCATTTCACAAAACCAACCACATGAACATTCGTCTTTTAGCTATCGGAAAAACAGATAATAAAGCGCTTCAAACCTTAATCGATGATTATACCAAGCGTTTGTCTTTTTACGTGAAATTTGATTTGGAAATTATTCCCGATATCAAAAACGTAAAGAACTTATCGGAAGCCCAACAAAAAGAAAAAGAAGGCGAATTGATTTTATCCAAAATTACACCAACCGACCAATTAATTCTACTCGACGAAAACGGCAAAACCTTTAGCAGCGTTGGTTTCTCTGACTTTTTACAAAAGAAAATGAATGCAGGAATTAAAACCTTAGTTTTTGTAATTGGTGGTCCATACGGATTTAGTGAAACCGTTTACCAAAAAGCACAAGGTAAAGTTTCCTTATCCGAAATGACGTTTTCGCATCAAATGGTGCGCTTGTTCGTAATTGAACAAATTTATAGAGGCTTTACGATTTTAAGAAATGAACCGTATCATCATCAGTGATAAGGTAAAAGGATAAAGGTAAAGGGTAAAAGGAATTAGTTTTGCCAAGAAAAATGTTCTTCTGAATGAGAATGTATAGTAAAAACTGAGAGATAAACTGATTTATTATATACTATTATTTTTTAAACTACTTCCCTATTCTATCTAAATCTGGTTGAAGTGGTTTAAAATTTCTCACATAACAGCTATGTTTATTCTTAAAAATCCCCTTATCCGTTGCAAGTAAAAGTTTTTCATTCAATTTTTTATATCTTTTCTTTCGTAGTCTGTCAATTTTTTTTGACGAAATAAAATCATAAATTACATAATACATCATGATAACTTCTACATTTTCACAATCTTCTTTCAACTTTATGTCAGTAAATTCCATACCTGCATAGAAAAATAATAAACTATCATTTTTTTCAGAAATGATAATATTAAATTGACCATCAAAATCTGTTTCTCCAACAAGTTCATTATCAGAATTTCTAATTTGCACACCTGCTAGCGGTTCTAAATCTTCAGAAATCACTTTACCAGAAACACTTCTATTTTGACCATTGACAAAAAAAACTAGAAAATGTATAAGAATTATAATTACGTATTTAATCTTCATAAACTATTAATTTTTTTAAGTTGGATTCTCGAAACTCCCAACTTCAAACTACCAACTACAACTTACACCCACATTCCGGCAACTTCTTCTCATCATACACAAACTCAAAAGAAGACAATTGGATTTCGTTGTTTGTTGCTTTCCATGCCAAAATTTTATTTTGAATGTATTGGCCATACGTTAAGCGATTATCAAAGTTCAAATGTAACATCGTGATTTTACCATCACTTGTGAAATCAGCAAATTCTTTTATGTAATCTACAAACTCTTCTCTTGTAACATCTACACCATCAACGGTAATTTTGTTGTCTTTATTGAAATTTACGGTAAAATTGTGAAAGTTTCTATAATGTTCGGCGTGTTTTTTAATGAAAAACTTAGAAAAATGTTTTCTGTATTTAAACTCTACATCCGTAAAAGGGAAAAACGCTAAATTCTTAGCCACGCTATCCGAATACGTAAAAACGTTCATTGTTCCTTCTTTTGAATGCGAACTGCGTTTCTTTTTGTCTTGCAAATTCATCACTTCTGGAATGACTAATTTCAACGGCAAACGTTTGTCGATATTAAAAACCCAATTGGTAGAAGCAATAGCATTTTTACGATTCACTTCTACAATCGTATCTAATTTTTCTTTGTCATCTGGATTTTCTTCCGTTTTGAAAAACATATAAATAGGCGAATGATCGGTCATTTCTTTTAGAACCGAAACATTTTCTTGAGGCAACAATACTTCTTCGTTATTACAAGAAAACAAGCCCATCAAGGCAACAATAGCAACTAATTTCTTCATTCTTTATTTTAATTTACTGACTAATTTTATACATTCCACCGCTTCTTTTACATCGTGAACTCGAAGAATTTTAGCTCCTTTTTGTAACGCAATTGTATTCAAAACCGAAGTTCCATTTAAGGCTTCTTGTGGCGAACTTTCTAACACTTTATAAATCATCGATTTTCTTGAAATCCCCGCTAAAAATGGCAATTCTAACATCGAAAATAATTCCATTTTATGCAACACTTCATAATTCTGTTCCAATGTTTTGGCAAAACCAAATCCAGGATCAATGATAATATCCGAAATTCCAAAGCTTCTCGCCTTTTGAATTCGCTCTGAAAAATAGAAAATCATTTCTTTCACAATATCTTTATAATCAGTTAGACTTTGCATCGTTTGCGGGTTGCCTCGCATGTGCATCATAATATACGGCACTTTCAATTCGGCAACGGTTTCCAACATTTTATCATCTAACAAACCTGCTGCAATGTCATTAACCATCGCTACGCCATTTTCTACTGAAGCTTTCGCAACTTGAGCTCGAAACGTATCAACCGATAAAACAATATTAGGAAACGTTTCAACCAATGATTTCACAATCGGAACCAAACGTTTGATTTCTTCCTCTTCCGAGACAAATTCGGCACTTGGCTTACTCGAATAGGCTCCGATATCAATAAAATCAGCTCCTTCCGAAAGCATTTTATCAACCTGATGAATAATCGAATTGATTTCTTTATGCTTGCCACCATCGTAAAACGAATTGGGCGTCACATTCAAAATCCCCATTACTTTTGGAGTTGATATATCGATTAATTTTCCGTTACAATTGATATTCATCTTAATTTGTATTTCTTTTCACTTTTCACTTTTCACTTTTCACTTAAATGCTTACTTTTGAAAAATTTCACACAAATATAAAGCAAATAATGTCGAATACTTCTCAACAATATGATAAAGTTATAGCGGTTTGTCGCGATTTATTTTCAAAAAAAGCACATGATTACGGAACGGCATGGCGTGTTTTACGTTTGCCTTCTTTAACCGACCAAATTTTCATTAAAGCCCAAAGAATTCGCAGCTTACAAGAAAACGAAGTCCGTAAAGTAGATGAAGATGAAACTTCTGAATTCATCGGAATTATCAATTATTGTGCGATGGCTTTGATTCAAATGGAAAAAGGAGTTGCCAATCAACCAGATATGTCTGCTGATGAAGCAGTGAAATTATACGATGAAAAAATCGCGGAAACGAAAGCCTTAATGGAAAACAAAAATCACGATTATGGCGAGGCTTGGCGCGATATGCGAATCAGTTCCTTAACCGATTTAATCATTCAAAAATTACTTCGCGTGAAGCAAATCGAAGACAACAAAGGAAAAACTTTAGTTTCGGAAGGAATTGATGCCAATTACCAAGACATGATAAACTATTCGGTTTTCGCCTTGATTTTAATGGAAAATAAATAACAAGTCGTTAACACATTACCTTTTTTGTAAATTGTATTTTTATCAAAAATCAAAAAAAGCATGAAAAAAGAAAACTTAAGTTGGATTTTACGCCTAATCATTTCTGCCTTATTTATTGTTTCGGCTGTAGCCAAATTATATCCTTCGCCGTATTTTGCAATTTCCACTTTTGAAGTAAAACAATTGTATCCACTAGGATTTTCAGAAGGTTTTGCTCCTTATTTTTCAAGAATTTTAATCGGAATTGAATTTGCTTTGGGAATTGCTATTTTATTAAAAGATTACTTGAAAAAAATCACGATTCCTGCTACGATTTTATTATTAGCGGTTTTCACAATTCACTTAAGCTACACCACTTTCGTAAGCGGAAATGCAGGAAATTGTGGTTGTTTCGGAGAATTAATTCCAATGACACCAGTAGAAGCCATTATCAAAAATATCATTGCGATTGGATTGTTAGTTTGGTTATTCAAATTAGTACCTGCTGATGGAAAATCGAATTTTTGGTTGTTGAAATCGGTTGCTTTAGGTTGTATTTTAGGGCTTTTTATGGTGGCTCCAATAAGACCAGTTGAAAAAGTTGTGGAAGAACCAACTTCTGAAATTCAAGAGAATTTAGGTATAATTGTAGATTCTACTTCTGTCTTAAATACAGAAGAACCAAAAGATGAAATAGTAAAAGATACCGTTAAAAAAGTAGAAGAAAAGAAAACTGAAGACACTCCTAAAAAAGTAAAATCGGGTTACGAGAAATATTTCCCTGGAATTGATACCGATAAAAAGATTCTGTGCTATTTTGTTCCTGGTTGCGACCATTGTATGGATACTGCAAAAGAGTTGAACGAAATGCGTAAAAAAG
Organism: Flavobacterium proteolyticum; assembly: GCF_015223105.1. Taxonomy (GTDB): domain Bacteria; phylum Bacteroidota; class Bacteroidia; order Flavobacteriales; family Flavobacteriaceae; genus Flavobacterium; species Flavobacterium proteolyticum. The sequence continues at coordinate 166,862 of NZ_JADFTZ010000005.1, read as the reverse complement.
ACAAGAACTTTCCTCCTATTTACGTGATTTTTATGAATGAAGAACCAGAGAAAGTTCCAACCTTCTTTGAATTCGCAGGAACTAAATTCCCTTACAAAATGATTGATGTGATTCCATTTTGGACCGAATTAGGAACTGGAAGAGATACGCCAGGAGTGAAATATTTATGGAATGGTAACGAATTCAAATACTACGACGGCATCAATGAAAATAAATTCAATGGAGCCGAATTCAAAAAATTAATTAAAAAACCGTATTCAGAATTAAAAAAATAATTATTAAACACATAGAAACATAGATAATTTTGAAGTGTTGACTAATGTGATAAAATCTGAGTATTTTATTCTTTAAACACTTTTAAAAGAAATCAATTAAACTAAAACTATGTACCTATGTGTTTAAGATAAATAAAAAGTAAAATTATGATAAAGAAAATTTTCGTTTTAGCAACTATGCTAATCAGTACTTTAGGATGTGCACAAAAAGAAGAAACGACTTTTAAAAATGAAAGTCTTAATTATGTTTTAAAAACAACCGAAGATAAACCAATTACTTTTCAAGAAATCGTAAAAAAACACGAAGGAAAGACAATATTCATAGAACTTTGGGCTTCATGGTGTTCAGATTGTATTAAAGCCATGCCAGAAGTAAAAAAATTAAACCAAACTTATGGTAAAGATGTTGTTTTTGTTAACTTATCCTTTGACAAAACAGTTGAAAAATGGATTCAAGGAATCGAAAAATACGAAGTAGAAGGTGAAAATTATTTCATTGGTGATAACATGAAAGGAACATTTGGAACATCATTAAATGTAGATTGGATTCCAAGATACTTAATAGTGGACAAAACTGGTAAAATTGTTTTATACAGAGCCATTGAAAAAGATTTTGACAAAATAAAAGAAGTATTAAATAAAGTCAAATAATAGTCGAATCTTCGCAAACCTTTGCGTAAATTTATTACAAAGAGGTGACCAAAAAATACTAATAATACAAACAAATTAGTACTTTTGAAATTATTAAAAATGAAATTTCAATGAGAAAAAATATCGTTGCTGGAAACTGGAAAATGCACAAAACGCAAAAAGAAACTGTTGCATTATTAGAAGAAATTATCGCTAAAAAACCAAATACTACTACTGAAATTATTGTAGCTCCAACGTTTGTCAACCTATCAAAAGCAGTTGAAATCACGAATGGAAAAGGAATTACGGTAGCAGCACAAAACATGCACCAAGCGGAAGGTGGTGCTTTTACAGGCGAAATTGCTGCTTCTATGTTAACTGATATTGGAGTAACAACGGTAATTCTTGGTCACAGCGAAAGACGTGCGTATTTTCATGAAACAGATGCTTTATTAGCTAGTAAAGTGGATACCGCTTTAAAACATGAAATGCGAATTATTTTCTGTTTTGGTGAAGAATTAAAAGACAGACAAATTAATAACCATTTTAATATTGTTGAGAATCAATTACGAGATGGATTGTTCCATTTAGAAAAGAAAGATTGGGCGAATATTGTTTTAGCATACGAACCGGTTTGGGCGATTGGAACAGGCGAAACCGCATCTCCAGAACAAGCGCAAGAAATGCACAAATTCATTAGAACATTAGTTGAAAAAGTATACGGATTTGATATCGCAGACAACTTAACCATTTTATACGGTGGAAGTGTAAAACCAGACAACGCGAAAGAAATCTTCTTAAAACCTGATGTTGATGGCGGATTAATTGGTGGCGCTGCGTTAAAAGCTGATGACTTTTTGGCAATTGTGAATGGGTTTTAATTTTTTGGAACGCGGATAACACAGATTTAACGGATTTACACTGATTTTTAAATTATTTAAATCTGTGTTTCTAAAATAGCATTTAAGACTCCGATTTTCATCGGAGTTTTTTATTACATTTGATTGAAACAACATTCTTATGAATTTAGATGTACAAGCTTACAACAACTCTCAATCAACAGAGGACCAATTAATTTGTAATGCATTGGCAGAACAAATCAACTTCTATTTACCAGAAGCGGAAAATAAAATTTGGCATGCACATCCCGTTTGGTTTTTAGATGGCAATCCCATTGTAGGGTACAGCAAACAAAAGAAAGGCATCCGATTACTATTTTGGAGCGGAAAATCGTTTGATGAAAATAAATTGAATGTATTAGGCGGTAAATTTCAAGACGCTTCTATTTTTTATAATTCGGTTAACGAAATTGACACAATCGATTTAAAAATTTGGCTTCAAAAAGCAAAAGAAATTCAGTGGGATTACAAGAATATTGTAAAACGAAAAGGCGTTTTGAAAAGGTTAAAGTAAATTATATTTAAAGAAATTTGTTATGAAAATCATTATTTTGCTTTTATCTATTCTATCTTTTATTAATTGTAATAAAAGTGACTCAGAAAAATCCGAAAAATGGATTAAAAACTCGAAAGGTGAAATTTATATTGCTATTTTAGAAACATATTCATGGGAAGGAGCAACACCAACGTTTCTAACTAAAAAAGAAGTTGAAGAAGTAAATAAAATTTTACCAAAAGCTGTAGAAAAAATGAACATTGACATAAAGAAAATGTTTCACGATACACCAACTGAGTGGCCAAATTTAATTGTTAGCCTCAATAATTATAAAAGACAATACTTTCCTTATATTAACAAAAAAACAAAACAAAAAGAAGTATTTGTAAGTTGCTTTTGTCGGGTTGACAATGATAAATGGAAAACTGAAGGTTTTAATGTTTTAGGAGGTGGTAATTGTTATTTTTATGGAACCATAAATTTATCAACTGGAGATTTTAATAACTTTATGACAAATGCTCCAATGTAAATAAGTACTATTCAAAAATAAACCCATAAAAAAACTCCGATTTTCATCGGAGTTTCTGTTTTTATTCATTCATCGAAATTAAGAATTCTTCGTTGTTTCTGGTTTTCTTGAAACGGTCGTGGATGAAATCCATAGCTTCTACTGGATTCATATCGGCTAAGTATTTACGCATAATCCACATTCTTTGAATGGTATTTTCGTCTAATAACAAATCGTCGCGACGTGTACTTGAAGAAACCAAATCGATTGCAGGGAAAATACGTTTGTTGGCAATTCTTCTGTCCAACTGTAATTCCATATTTCCTGTTCCTTTGAATTCTTCGAAGATTACTTCGTCCATTTTAGAACCGGTTTCTGTTAATGCAGTTGCGATGATACTCAACGAACCACCATTTTCTACATTACGAGCCGCTCCAAAGAAACGTTTTGGTTTTTGTAAGGCATTCGCATCTACACCACCACTCAATACTTTTCCTGATGCTGGTTGAACTGTATTATAAGCTCTTGCTAAACGCGTAATCGAGTCTAATAAAATCACTACATCGTGACCACATTCTACTAAACGTTTTGCTTTTTCTAAAACAATATTAGCAATCTTAACATGCTCTTGTGGCTCTCTGTCGAAAGTTGAAGCAATTACTTCACCACGAACGCTGCGTTGCATATCGGTTACCTCTTCCGGACGTTCATCAATTAATAAAACAATTAGATAAACTTCAGGATGATTGGCAGCAATAGCATTCGCAACATCTTTCAATAACATGGTTTTACCCGTTTTTGGTTGGGCTACAATCATACCACGTTGTCCTTTTCCAATTGGCGAAAACAAATCAATAATACGAGTCGAAATAGTACTACTACGTTCTGCTAAATTGAATTTTTCTTTTGGAAATATTGGCGTTAAATGATCAAAAGCAATTCTATCACGCACTACTTGTGGGTCATGACCATTGATTTTCAACACTTTTACTAATGGAAAGTATTTCTCTCCTTCTTTCGGAGGGCGCACTACTCCTTTTACTGTGTCTCCTGTTTTTAATCCAAATAAACGAATTTGAGACGTTGACAAATAAATATCATCTGGAGACGCTAAATAGTTGTAATCTGACGAACGTAAAAATCCGTAACCATCAGGCATCATTTCTAAAACGCCTTCACTTTCAATAATTCCGTCGAACTCATAATCAGGTTCTCTGAAATTTTGTTTTTTATTCTGGTGTTGGTTTTGATTTTTGTTGGTGTTCCCATTATTACCATTTGATGCTTCTGGTGCAACATTCTTTTTGTAATCAGGATGGTTGGGATTATTTTGATTTGCCTTGTGATTTGGATTTTTAGGCTGAATCTTTTCTTTTGGAGTAATTTCGGTTGCAACGGCTTCGGTAGTTGCTTTTTCTTCTGAAGTAGTTACTTCATTTTTATTTTCTGGTAAAGGCTTTTTGTTTTTAAACTCTTTACGAGGTTGTTTTAGGTTTTGCTTTGGAGCTGATTCAGAAACTTCTTCTTTTTCTTTCTTCTCTGGTTGGGTGGCTTCGACTTTTACAGGTTCAGAAAACAAGTCTTTTTTAACTTCTGAAGCTTTCGCAATTCCTTTTTTTGGAGCAATTCGTGCCCTTTTTTCTTTTGGCTTTTCTGTCGTTGGTTCAGGAGCTAAATCTGATTTAATAACTTCTGGTTTAGCTGCTTGCAAATCTAAAATCATATATACCAAATCGTCTTTTTTTAGCGAACGGTATTTATTAATTTTCGCAACTTTTGCAATCTCTTGCAAATCAGAGAGTTTCATCTCCTTTAATACTTCAATATCAAACATGGATATAAGTTGAATAAAATTGTTGATAGGGTTAAAACAAAAAAATGATAGATTTTTTTTGAGGTGTAAGGTGTCGCAGAATGAAGTACTTACGACTAATACATTGCAATAATACGAATAAATTTGAATATAACAATAGTTTTAATTGAAAAGAAATACTATTTTTGCTCAACAAATCAATACAAAAATGATACAAAGAATTCAAACGGTTTATATGGCTATCAGCGCTATTGCGATGGGCGCTTTGCCATTTGTATTTTCTTTATGGACAACTACAGATAAAAAAGAAGTGTTTTTTACTTCTTCTTTATTGTACATCATTTTTTTCGTGGTTTCAGCTTTACTAGCGGTTTTTAGTATTATCAATTTTAAAAAGAGACAACATCAATTTGTGTTAAACAGATTGAACATGATATTTAACTTTATTTTACTAGGATTTTTTGTGTATCGCTCGCTAAACTTATCCGGAGAAACTATAGTTTCAGAGAAGGGTATTGGGATGTTTCTTCCTGCAATTTCTATCGTTTTATTAGTCTTGGCCAACAAGGCAATTAAAAAGGACGAAGATCTCGTAAAATCTGTTGATCGATTACGATAAACCTATCATCTTAGTTTATTAGTGCGAAGAAAAAATCCGAAGCGAAAGTTTCGGATTTTTTTGTTTTAGAAAAGAACAGATGAATAACGAACTTGGAACAACGAATATTGAAGTTTAAGAATTATTTCTTCCCTAGTTCAATCACCTCCAAACTCTGGATTTTATCACCATCAATTTCAAAACGCAACATCGTTCGTACTTGGTGAAAACCATATTTTCCACATGCGCCAGGATTCATATGTAATAAATTCAACTTCTTGTCGAATTGCACTTTTAGAATATGCGAATGACCACAAATGAATAATTTAGGAGGATTTTTTGTGATTTCAGCTCGAATTGCCTGATTATATTTATCAGGATAACCGCCAATATGGGTAATCCAAACATCAACTCCTTCACAGAAAAAACGATTGTTTAATGGGAATTCTAAACGTGCTTTTTCATCGTCGATGTTGCCATAAACGGCACGAAGTGGTTTTAATTTTTTAATCGTATCTGTGACTTCTAAATTTCCAATATCGCCTGCGTGCCAAACTTCATCGGCTTGGTTGACGTATTTCAAAATGGCGTCATCAATGTGACTGTGCGTGTCGGATAACAAGAGAATTTTCTTCATAAGACAAAATTAAGTTTTTATTATCACAATTTGAAAGGAACTTTACTTTTGAATTTCGTAAATTTGCATGCTATTTAAGAAAACCGAACACCCAATTTTGAGATATTTCATAGAATTTGCCTACAACGGAAAAAACTTCCACGGATTTCAGAGTCAGCCTGACGCCACTTCGGTACAGGAAACTTTGGAAAAGGCGCTTTCTACCCTTTTCAGAGAAACTATCGCCATCGTAGGTGCCGGAAGAACCGATTCAGGTGTACATGCCAAGCAAATGTTTGCGCATTTTGAAACCAAATTGGAATTGGATTCCGACTATTGGACACACAAATTGAATTCGTTTTTACCGCAGTCGATTGTAGTGTATCGTCTTTTTAAAGTGGCAGATGATGCTCATGCGCGTTTTGATGCAACTTCTAGAACTTACGAATATTACATCCACGCGTTTAAAGATGCGTTTATTACCGATGGAAGTTGGTACCATTCGCATCGTTTGGATTTGGACAAAATGAATGAAGCGTGTAAAATTTTATTTGAATACATTGATTTTGAGTGTTTTTCTAAAGTGCATACCGATGTGAATACCTTTAATTGTAAAATTTCGGAAGCGAATTGGAAACAATCGGGAAATCAGCTTATCTTTACCATCACTGCTGATCGATTTTTACGCAATATGGTGAGAGCGATTGTAGGAACTATGGTAAACATTGGTTTAGGAAAAATTGAAGTCGCTGATTTAAGAACGATTATCGAAAGTAAAAACAGAGGAAAAGCCGGATTTTCAGTTCCAGCACACGGATTGTATTTGGTGAATGTTAGATATCCTTATATTGAAGACAGAAAATAGATTTTAGAAAATAGAACAAAGAATATAGAAAATAGATAAATGAAGCTCATCAAATCCAATTCACTAAAAAAAGTATTGCACTATGCGAAGCCTTACCAAAAAAGGTTCAATTGGGTAATCGTTTGGGCTATCTTACTTTCTATTTTCGCTGCAGCGCGTCCGTATTTATTGAAACAAACGGTTGACGAATACATCAAACCCGAAGACAAACACGGATTACTTTTATACGTAGTTTTAATGGCGGTGGTGCTTTTATTAGAAGTATTGGCGCAATTTTACTTTACGTATTGGGCAAACTGGCTCGGACAAGACATTATTAAAGATATTCGCGATAAATTATTCCATCACATTACTTCGTTTAAAATGAAGTATTTTGATAATGAACCTGTTGGGAAATTAGTAACGCGTTCGGTTTCGGATATCGAATCGATTGCTAGTATTTTCAGTCAAGGATTGTTTATGATTGTGAGTGATGTACTGAAAATGATAGTGATTTTAGGTATTATGTTTTTCATGAACTGGAAATTATCATTAATCGTATTAGCTGCAATGCCTGTTTTAATTTACGCTACCGATGTTTTCCAAAAGAAAATGAAAGTCGCATTTAACGAAGTTCGAAACGAAGTAGCCAACCTAAACACTTTTGTTCAAGAGCGATTAACAGGAATGAAAATCGTACAATTATTCAACAGAGAAGCAATTGAATTAGAGAAGTTCAAAGAAATCAACCAAAAACACAATGTAGCTTGGTTGAAAAACATTTTGTACAACTCCATCTTCTTCCCTATTGCCGATATCGTTTCATCATTAACTCTTGGTGCGATAGTATATTACGCCGGAATTTCCATCATTAATGGTGACACATTAACTACTGTGGGAGATTTGTTTGCTTACACTATGTTAATCAATATGTTATTCAATCCATTACGTCAAATTGCAGATAAATTCAACGTGATGCAGATGGGAATTATCGCTGCAGATAGAGTTTTTGAAATTTTAGAAAAAGAAGAAAACGTTCAAGATAATGGAACGGTTGAAGCGACGCATTTTAAAGGTTTAATTCAATTGAAAGACGTTCGTTTTAGTTATATCAAAAACGAAGAAGTTTTAAAAGGCATTAATTTAGAAGTCCAACCCGGTGAAACTATTGCTATTGTGGGAAGTACAGGTGCTGGGAAATCGACCATCATCAATTTATTGAATCGTTTTTACGAAATTGATTCGGGCGAAATCACTATTGATAATCAGAATATTAAAAACTATAAATTAGAAAGTCTTCGCAAGCAAATTGCTATTGTGTTGCAAGATGTATTCTTATTTGCTGATACCATTTACAACAATATTACACTTCATAACGACGCAATTACTAGAGATGATGTAATCACAGCCGCTAAGAAAATTGGTGTGCACGATTTCATCATGTCTTTACCAGAAGGCTACGATTACAACGTAAAAGAACGTGGTGTGATGCTTTCTTCGGGCCAACGCCAATTGATTGCCTTTTTGAGAGCGTATGTGAGTAATCCAAGTATTCTAATTTTAGATGAAGCAACATCTTCTATCGATACGCATTCGGAAGAATTGATTCAAAAAGCTACAGAAACTATCACTAAAGATAGAACTTCTATCGTAATCGCCCACCGATTAGCAACCGTTATCAACGCGAGTAAAATCATCGTTATGGATAAAGGGCAAATCGTAGAATTCGGAAAACATAGCGAATTGGTGAATAAGCCAAATGGTTATTATAAGAAATTGTACGATTCTCAATTTGCTGTGGAGGTTGAATAGTGTAGTGTTCAGTATTCAGCGATTAGTGTTCAGTTTTAGAACGCGGATAACACAGATTGAACGGATAATCGCTGATTTTTTTGTGCTCCTTGTGCTTTCTTTGTGTGCTTTGTGGTTAAGATTTCCTCTGCGTTTCTTTGCGTAAAACTTTGCGAACTTTGCGTTTAAACTTTTAAAATAATTCCTTAAATTCGCAACTTATAAATAAAACTGAAATACTTTTAAAAATGAAATACGATATCATAGTTTTAGGAAGTGGTCCTGGTGGTTATGTAACTGCTATTAGAGCATCACAATTAGGCTTCAAAGTAGCCGTTATCGAAAAAGAAAATTTGGGTGGAATTTGTTTGAATTGGGGTTGTATTCCAACGAAAGCATTATTAAAATCGGCTCAAGTTTTTGATTACCTAAAACATGCTTCAGATTACGGATTAACCGTTAAAGAATTCGACAAAGATTTTTCTGCTGTTGTAAAACGTTCTCGTGATGTAGCAGAAGGAATGAGCAAAGGAGTTCAATTCTTAATGAAGAAAAATAAAATCGACGTTATTGATGGTTTTGGAAAAGTAAAACCAGGTAAAAAAGTAGACGTTACTGCTGCTGACGGAAAAGTTACTGAATATTCAGCAGATCATATCATCATTGCAACAGGAGCACGTTCTCGCGAATTACCAAACTTACCACAAGATGGTAAAAAAGTAATAGGTTACCGCCAAGCAATGACATTACCTGAGCAACCAAAGAAAATGATTGTTGTGGGTTCTGGTGCGATTGGAGTTGAGTTTGCTCATTTCTATAACGCAATGGGAACTGAAGTTACGATTGTAGAATTCATGCCAAACGTAGTTCCAGTAGAAGACGAAGACATCTCAAAACAATTTGAGCGTTCGTTGAAAAAAGCAGGAATCAACGTAATGACGAATTCTTCTGTTGAACGAATTGATACTTCTGGAAACGGGGTAAAAGCATTCGTTAAAACTGCAAAAGGAGAAGAAGTTTTAGAAGCAGATATCTTATTATCAGCAGTTGGAATTAAAACCAACATCGAAAACATTGGATTAGAAGAAACGGGTATTGCTACCGATAGAGATAAAATCTTAGTTAACGCTTATTACCAAACAAACGTTCCAGGTTACTACGCAATTGGTGATGTAACGCCAGGACAAGCTTTAGCGCACGTGGCTTCTGCTGAAGGTATTTTATGTGTGGAGAAAATTGCTGGTTTACATGTTGAGCCATTAGATTACGGAAATATCCCAGGTTGTACGTATGCTACTCCAGAAATTGCTTCTGTGGGTATGACTGAAAAACAAGCGAAAGAAAAAGGATACGAATTGAAAATTGGTAAATTCCCATTCTCAGCTTCAGGAAAAGCAAAAGCAGCTGGAACTCCAGATGGATTTGTAAAAGTAATTTTCGATGCTAAATACGGCGAATGGTTAGGTTGCCACATGATTGGTGCCGGAGTAACCGATATGATTGCTGAAGCAGTTGTAGCCCGTAAATTAGAAACAACAGGACACGAAATCTTAAAAGCAGTTCACCCTCACCCAACCATGAGTGAAGCTGTTATGGAGGCTGTAGCTGATGCTTACGGTGAAGTAATTCACTTATAAGTAAAAAGTACAAAGGTAAAAGTACAAAGTATATAGAGAAATCCGATTTGTGAAAGCAGGTCGGATTTTTTTGTTGATAACTTGGAAAGGGTTTGTAGGAAAAATTGATTATATTTGAGAAACTAAAGTGTTTATAAATTATCTTGATAAATAGACAAAATTTGCATTTAACACTTATAAACATCTACATGTTTGAATAAATTATATGAAAAAATTACAAAAAATAGAATTAATCGATAAAATTGGTAGAGAACTTCAAGAGAGAATGAAATTCAGTGAAATTGATAGTTATTTTGAAAGTTACGGAATACCTACCAATCATCAACCAAGTTATAATAGTAAATACGTTTATGTAAGAGAGGTTTTGCCAAAAGTACAAGATGAAATCATATTAGAAATTGCTACCGAATTAGGAATTGAACATGAAACTAATTATTTAAATTCTAATTTAGTAAAAGAAAGTGAAGCTACATTCTGGAAACCAGGACATTTTAAACTTTTTATTAGTCACCTAGCAAGTTTTAAAGCAACAATTGCAATTTTAAAGACAGAACTTGAAAAATATGGAATTTCATCATTTGTTGCTCACGAAGATATTGAACCAACAAAGGAATGGCAAAGCGAAATCGAAAAAGGACTATTCACAATGGATGCTTTTTGTGCAGTATTAATGGAAGGTTTTAAAGAGAGTAACTGGACCGACCAAGAAGTGGGGGTTGCAGTTGGTAGAAATGTATTGATTATACCTATACGCAAAGGGCTTGATCCCTATGGATTTATTGGAAAATATCAAGGATTTCAAGCAATTGGAAAAAACATAGGACAAGTAGCAGAAGGAATATTTGAAATTATATCAAGAAACGAAAAAACAAAATCAAAATATTTAAATACTCTTGTGGAATTAATTCTACTTTCAAACACAGCTAGCCAAGGAATTGAAAGATTAAATGCACTTAAAAAAATTAAAGATTTACCAAAAGAAAAAATTGAATATTTACAAGAAAAAATAATTGAAAACGAAAATCTTAAACAAATAAAATTTTTAAATCCATTTAACGAAATAGCATGGAAATATGAGCTTGAAGGTTTAAGTCTAAAATCATTTGAAAAAGTAAAAGTTCAAGACTATGATGATTTACCATTTTAAGAATGATAACATGAAATTCAAAGAATCACTACAATGACACAACAAATTTTATTTCTTATCGTAGTTTTAATTGGAGCCTATTATTCTCGTAAATACGGGAATAAAGCAAAACGTGACATTGAAAAATACAATCAGAATAAAGAACAAGATAATATTAATAACAAACCTGATTAACCTGATTGCATCACTCCTACACGAATAACAAACAAAAATCCGACTCCACCACAAGTCGGATTTTTTACTACAACTCTTACAAACATCCTATTTTATCTGACTAAAAATCACTATATTTGATTGTAATTAAGATGCTTCATGAAAAAATATTTCGACAATCTTACTGAAGCTTTACAAAACTTCCTCATCGAAGTGGGCGAACTCTCCTACTTTGCAGGGCGTTTTTTCAAAGAATTTTGGAAACCTCCTTACGAATTCAAAGAATTGTTACGTCAGTGTTTTTATATTGGAAATCGCTCCTTGTTGTTAGTTAGCGTTACGGGTTTTATCATTGGTTTGGTTTTTACCTTGCAATCGCGACCTACGTTGCAGGAATTTGGTGCCGTTTCTTGGATGGCGTCTATGGTGAGTGTTTCTATTATTCGAGAAATTGGTCCCATCATCACCGCTTTAATTTGCGCTGGAAGAATTGGCTCAGGTATTGGTGCCGAATTAGGTTCCATGAAAGTAACCGAGCAAATTGATGCGATGGAAGTTTCGGGAACCAATCCCTTCAAATATTTAGTCATTACGAGAATTTTAGCGACTACGTTGATGTTGCCATTACTCGTAATCGTAGGCGATTTTATTGCTATTTACGGTTCGTTTTTAGTGGAAAACATCAAAGGAAATGTGTCGTTTACGTTATATTTCAATCAGGTTTTTAATATTTTAGAATACAGCGATATTGTACCGGCTACCATCAAAACCTTCTTTTTTGGGTTTGCGATTGGTTTAGTGGGTTGCTACAAAGGATACAACTGTAAAAAAGGTACGGCTGGCGTAGGAAAAGCAGCAAATGCAGCTGTAGTTTATACTTCGATGTTGCTTTTTATTATTGACTTTGTAGCAGTTTTTGTAACGAACATTTTTTACGATTTATAGCCATGACAACTCCAACCAAAAAAGCGATTATCACCATCAAAGATTTGCACAAACAATTTGGCAGCAATGTGGTTTTGAATGGTTTCGATTTAGAACTCTATGAAGGAGAGAATTTAGTGGTGATGGGAAAATCGGGCTCGGGAAAATCGGTGATGATTAAATGTGTAATTGGCTTAGAACAACCTGATAGCGGTTCGATTTTAGTCATGAATGAAGAAATCAACAACCTAGAACAAGAAGATTTAGATGAATTACGCACCGAAATTGGATTTTTATTTCAAGGAAGCGCTTTGTACGATTCGATGTCCGTTCGTGAGAATTTAGAGTTTCCATTGCGTCGTCACACGAAAAAATTTGGAGTTATTGAAGACACTACGCCTTTGGTGATGGAAGCCTTAGAAAGTGTTGGTTTAGCCCATGCCATTGATTTGATGCCGAACGAACTTTCGGGCGGAATGAAACGTAGAATTGCTTTAGCCAGAACCTTAATTTTAAAACCCAAAATTATCTTATACGACGAACCCACAACCGGTTTAGACCCGATTACGTCAAAAGAAATTGTACTTTTGATGAATTCGATACAAAAACAATACAACACCTCATCGATTATCATTACACATGATGTGGATTGTGCAAAAGTTATTGCCAATCGCATGATTTTATTGATAGATGGAGTGAATTATATAGAAGGATCGTTTGACGAATTAGCTAATTCAACCGATCCGAAAGTACAAGCATTTTTTAAATAGTTTTAGCAATGGAAAAATCAAATTCACAAAAAATACAACTCGGAATCTTTGTTATCATTGGAACATTAGTTTTCTTAGCTGCGATTTATTTTATTGGAAATAAGCAAAATATGTTTGGTAATACCTCACATTTGAAGGCTGTTTTTGTTAATGTGAATGGATTGCAACCTGGAAATAATGTTCGTTATGCCGGAATTGATATTGGTACGGTGAAAGAAATCGAAATGATTAACGATACGACTATTAGTGTTCATATGATTATTGATAACAAAATTATGGAACACATCAAGAAAAATGCGATTGCTACCATTAGTTCGGATGGTTTGGTGGGCAACATGATTATCAATATTATTCCTGGAAAAGGCGAAGCTCTAAAAGTTAAAAATGGCGATACGATTCAATCCTATAGCCGAATTGGAACTGATGCGATGTTAGAAACCTTAAATGTAACGAATGAAAATGCCGCCATGTTAACCGCTGATTTATTAAAAATCACACAAGAAATCACACAAGGAAAAGGAACGGTTGGAATGTTAATTCGCGATACGATAATGTCGAAAAATCTTCAAGAAACGATGAATTATTTGCGAATTACGAGTAAAGGAACTTCGGAATCAGTGGCTAGTTTGAATAAGTTAATCAATGAATTAAATCGAAAAGACAATGTTATCGGTACATTAAACGATACGGTTGTGGCGAATAGAATGAAGAAAATTATAATCAATTTAGAGAAATCAAGTAATGAAATTGATAAAGTAGTGACTAATTTAAATGGTACCATTACCAATGTTAAAGAAGGAAAAGGCGCTTTAAACTACCTTTCAAATGATCCGAAATTGGTAAAACAAATTGATTCTACCATGACCAATTTGAATAAAGCGAGTATCAAGTTGAATGAAGATTTAGAAGCTTTGAAACACAATTTCTTATTTAGAGGTTATTTTAAGAAACAAGCGAAGGAAAAAGCAAAAGTAAATTAAAAAAAAAGCTGTCATTTTAAAGTGACAGCTTTTTTAATAGGTTATATTATCGATGATATTCGGTAAAAAGTTCTCCTGTTACACCACTATCGTTGATTAATGTTTTAATTTTCATATAATTAGCATTCAAAACCACAACTTTTGACATTTCGCCATCAATTTCTAAATTATCTGTTGTTACGTCATAAAAATATTCACCCGAAGTTGAAGAAGCTTCGATAGGTGTTGTTTCAGAATAATTCATAGAAGGAATCGAAACAGTTATGTATGCACTAATAACATCATTGTCATAAGTCCCGTCCGTTTTGAACTCCATTGTTCCTTCAGAATCACCTTCTAAATTAGTATTTACTCCATTGTAATTTGCTTTTCCATACATTCTTCCTAATTGCCAAACACCTTCAATATTTGCGGTTGTTTTGTCACTTTCTTCATCATTACTACATCCATTTAAAAATAAAATAGACATTAATACAAAAGTCACTTTTAGAGAATTGCTTAAAAATTTCATGTTGTTATTTGTTTAGGTTATTTATAATTTTTCCTTCACCAAATTTAATACCAATTCAAATTGTTCTTTTTTGGTCAAGCTTGAGTTGTCTACTTCAATAGCATCATCTGCTTTTACTAAAGGAGAATCTTCTCTATGCGTATCAATATAATCGCGTTCTTCAACGTTTTGAAGTACGTCTTCGAAAGTAATGTGTTGTCCTTTTTCTACTAATTCATCAAAACGGCGTTGTGCTCTGGTTTTTGAACTTGCTGTCATGAATAATTTCAAATCGGCATCAGGGAAAACTACGGTTCCGATGTCTCTTCCATCCATCACAATGCCTTTGTCTTTACCCATGGCTTGTTGTTGTTCGACTAATTTTGCACGCACTTCTGAAATTTCGGCTACTTTACTTACCATACGCGAAACTTCGATGGTTCTGATTTGCGTTTCTACATTCTCGTTATTCAAATACATTTCAGCAAATCCTAAAGTAGGATTGAATTGAAAACGTAAATTGATATTTGGTAATTGAGCTACTAATCCTGCTGCATCTAAATGCGTTTCAGAAACTAAATTGTGTTGCATCGCATAATAAGCTACCGCGCGATACATCGCACCTGTATCTACATAAACGTAACCCAACTCTTTAGCCAATTGCTTAGCCAATGTACTTTTTCCTGTTGACGAAAAACCGTCAATTGCTATGGTAATTTTTTTCATATGTTGCCACGAAGACGCCAAGGCGCTAAGTTTTTTATTATTAAATCTATTGACTTTTTTTAAACATATAAGTCATATAAGTTTTTCTTAAGTAATATTTTGTGAATAATTAAGTTCATTTAAGCTAACCTCTTTTTACTTTTCACTTTTTACTTTTCCCTAATTCAAATCAATCATCAAACCAAACAAACTCGTATTGGCAGCGATGGTATATCGGGAATACGAATAATCGAATTTCACTTTTCCAAATCGCAATCCAAAACCAACTGATATTCCGGAGAAATTACGTTTGTCTACAATTCGTAATTCTTCGCCTCTTCTAAAGTTGTAACCTAATCTTAAATTGAATCCTTTTTCTGGAAATAATTCGGCTCCTAAAATTACGTGACGTAAAGCGTTATTGAAAAACGATACTTTTTCCTCTTCCGAACCTCCATCTAAACTTCCTTGTGCTCTGTTGGGATTAGAAAAAGCAATATTCCACTGTTGTAAGTTTTCTAACGTAACATGCCAACGAATCGGTACATGCAGCATCAATTGCGAAATTCCAGCATCAATAGCTAAAGGTAATTTTTCATTTGTATCTTGATAAGGTTTTATTTGAAATCCTAAATTTCGAACCGTCAATCCATAATTGATATCGTTATCAACATCAACATACAAAAATCCTAAATCTACGGCTGCTCCCCAAGAATTATAACTTTCTAAAGTGGAGGAAATTAATTTGGCGTTTGCCCCAACATACATATCGGTCCAAGGTAAATTATAGGCATAACCTAGTGATAATGCAGCTTCACTTCCTGTAAAATCAGAAGTTAAATTTCCTAATTCGTCTCTTCCTTCAAATGTTCCGTAATTGATATAACTAATTCCTGCATGAAAAGTTTGCAAATGGCGGTCATACGTGTAAGCATAAGCAGCAGTTCCATAAGAAACTTCTCCGTAGTAACTTCCATAATTAGCCGATAAACGATTGTGCATTTTTTCGTTAATCGTTGCTGGATTGTAAAACGCTTGGTTAACGTCGTAATCCACAACAGTAACCGTTTTTCCACCCAAAGCCGCTTGTCGAGGCGATTGTGCTAAGTTCAAAAACTGATATACGCTCTTACCTCCTATTTGGCCAAATGTAGCAGCCGATAGCAGTAGGGATAAAAGGAATACGAGTTTTCTTAGCATTTTTTGATGTTAATCTTACTTATAACGCAACTGCGAAGATAAAATTATATCGGTTAGGAAACAAAAAAAGAACTCCCAATAAATGAATTATTGAGAGTTCGTATTTTAATTGTTTTGAAATTACTTTTTACTTTCTAAAACTTTAGCGTTTTTCACCTTTTGATTTGTAATAGCAATGTCTAAAACTTCGCTCATTCGATCAACGTAATGGAACGTTAAACCTTCGATGTAATCCGCTTTAATTTCTTCGATATCACGTTTGTTTTCTTTACACAAAATGATTTCTTTGATGTTTGCTCTTTTCGCAGCTAAAATCTTTTCTTTGATTCCGCCGACTGGCAACACTTTTCCACGAAGTGTGATTTCACCTGTCATGGCGATGTGTTTTTTCACTCGTTTTTGGGTGAAAGAAGACACCATCGAAGTTAACATCGCAATTCCGGCACTTGGTCCGTCTTTTGGCGTTGCTCCTTCTGGAACGTGAATATGAATATTATAATTATTCAAAACTTCTGGATTAATTCCTAAAAATTCAGCATTAGCACGAATATATTCTAAAGCAATCGTAACCGATTCTTTCATAACCGTTCCTAAATTTCCCGTCATCGTCATCGCACCTTTTCCTTTCGAAATTAAAGATTCGATGAATAAAATATCACCACCGACTGATGTCCACGCTAAACCAGTAACTACTCCAGCTACATCGTTATTTTCGTATTTATCTCGTTCCATACGTGGTGATTTTAATACTTCTAAAATATCAGCATCCGAAACTTTTACGTTATATGGTTCTTCCATAGCAATCGATTTTGCTGCATGACGCACCATTTGAGCGATTTTCTTTTCTAAACCACGAACACCTGATTCACGAGTGTAACCTACTACGATTTTTTCTAATTGCTTTTTACCAATTTGTAAATCTTTAGCCGTTAATCCGTGTTCTTTTAATTGTTTTGGCAACAAGTGTGTTTTAGCGATTTCTATTTTCTCTTCAATTGTATAACCTGTCATTTCGATAATTTCCATACGGTCGCGAAGTGCTGGCTGAATGGTTGACAAACTATTTGAAGTCGCAATGAACATCACTTTTGATAAATCATACCCCAATTCCAAGAAATTATCATGAAATTCTTTGTTTTGTTCTGGATCTAAAACCTCCAATAAAGCCGAAGATGGATCTCCGTTATGACTTGAAGATAATTTATCAATCTCATCTAAAACAAATACCGGATTTGATGTTTTTGCTTTCTTAATATTTTGTAGAATTCGTCCTGGCATAGCTCCGATATAGGTTTTTCTGTGACCGCGAATTTCCGCTTCATCACGTAAACCACCTAATGACATTCTAATATATTCTCGTCCTAAAGCTTCAGCAATAGATTTTCCAATTGACGTTTTACCAACTCCTGGAGGTCCGTACAAACATAAAATTGGCGATTTCATATCATTTCGCAATTTTAAAACTGCTAAATGTTCGATAATTCGCTTTTTAACATCTTCTAAACCATAATGATCTCTATCTAGAATTTTTTGAGCGCGTTTTAAATCGAAATTATCTTTGGTAAATTCGTTCCAAGGTAATTCTAAAAATAACTCAATATAATTGCGTTGGATACCAAAATCTGGTGAATTTGGATTGGTACGTTGCAACTTAGACAATTCTTTTTCGAAATGTTGCGCTGTTTTATCGTCCCATTTTTTCTTTTTCCCTTTGGCACGCATTTCTTCAATTTCTGCTTCATAGGAAACACCACCCAATTCTTCTTGAATGGTTTTCATTTGTTGCTGCAAGAAATATTCACGCTGTTGTTGATCTAAATCGAAACGGACTTTTGACTGAATATCGTTGCGAACTTCTAATTTTTGAAGCTCTAAGTTCATGAAACGCAAAGTTTCAAGCGCTCTGTCTTTTAAATTTGGAATCGATAATAATTGTTGTTTTTCTTCAACCGAAAGATTCATATTAGAAGAAACAAAATTGATCAAAAACGGATTACTTTCAATGTTTTTGATTGCAAAAGTAGCTTCTGTTGGGATATTTGGACTTTCCTTGATAATTTGGATAGCCAATTCCTTAATCGATTCTACAATTGCTTTGAATTCAACATTTTTAGCATCAGGTCGTTCTTCTGAAACTTCTTTAATTGTAGCTCTCAAATAAGGTTCTTCCTGAGTAAAACTTTCAATTTCGAAACGTTTTTTCCCTTGAAGAATTACAGTAGTATTTCCATCAGGCATTTTTAAAACGCGCATGATACGAGCTACTGTTCCGATATGATGTACATCGTTTGGAGTAGGTTCTTCAACATTTTCATCAATTTGCGCCACTACACCAATGATTTTTCCTTTGGCATTGGCATCATTGATTAATTTAATCGATTTATCTCTTCCGGCAGTAATTGGAATAACCACTCCTGGGAATAAAACGGTATTTCGTAGAGGTAAAATGGCAATATCTTCAGGTAGAGCCTCATTATTCATTTCTTCTTCATCTTCAGGCGTCATTAACGGAATCAATTCCGCATCTGGATCCATTTCTTGAAGTGACAAATTGTCAAGCGCTAGTATTTTTTGATTCGGCATAATAATATTTATGGTCTTTTTGTCAGTAATTATCATTTGAAATACCATTCAAAGGTACGCAGAAAAGCGCTATTTTATTGATAATCAAATCATAAAATATTTTTAAATAGCAATTTCAAAAGTAATAGTTCAAGATGTGTGCCAAGAACCTTACTTTTTAGGAACTCGTAACAAAAGAAGTAATCCTACCACAAAAAATAAAATTAAAAATAAGATGGCATTTTGAATTTTACCTGTAACATCAGCAATGTAACCATAGGTAAACATACCGATTACAATACCAATTTTTTCCGCTACATCATAAAAACTGAAAAACGAAGTCGTGTCTTTTGCGTCTTCAGGAATAAATTTAGAATAAGTAGAACGGGATAACGATTGAATTCCTCCCATTACTAATCCTACAAAAGCGGCAGCAATATAGAAATCATTTGGAGAAACAACAAAATAGGCATAAGTACAAATTAAAATCCAAGAGAAATTTAAAAGTATTAATACTTTGATATTTCCATATTTAGCAACAAGTTTTGATGTTAGCCAAGCTCCTAAAACCGCAATTAATTGAATTAATAAAATACTCACAATTAATCCCATGGTCCGCTTACTATCACTTCCCCATTGCACTTCCTTTTCTCCAAAATAAGCCGCAATAATCATAATAGTTTGAACTGCCATACTATAGACAAAGAATGCACCTAAATAACGTCGTAAGGATTTCAATTGATTTATTTGTTGCCAAACTTTTCGTAACTCTTTAAAACCATTGAATAGTACATTCTTATGCAGTTTATTATCATTTTTATTATTTGGTAAGTAGTAATAAGTGTATTGACTAAAGCCTAACCACCAAATACCTACTAAAAGAAAAGAATAACGCATCATTTGCATTGCTTTAGCTTCTTCAGACAATAATACCATTGCTAAACAAATCAATAACAAAACAACACTACCCACATAACCCAAACTAAATCCTTTTGCGCTTATTTTATCTTGTTGTTCTTTGTGAGCAATATCGGGTAAATAGGAATTATAGAACACTAAACTTCCCCAAAAACCTATTAAAGCAAGTAAATACGAAACTAAACTTAAAACAATTTTATCTTCGTCTATATCAAAAAAATATAAAGACATACAAGAAATAGCTCCTACATAACAAAAAAGTTTCAAGAAAAACTTCTTATTTCCTAAGTAATCGGCAATTCCTGATAATAATGGCGATATAAAAGCAATGATTAAAAATCCTAAAGCGGTAACGTAACTGATTAAAGCCTCACTTCGAATAGAAAATCCAAACAGAACAATTTCTTCAATATTTTTTTGACGAAATAAAGCTCCATAATACAATGGAAAAATAGTTGAAGAAATCACCAAAGCATAAACTGAATTCGCCCAATCGTAAAAAGCCCAAGCATTTAAAAGTTTTGAATCTCCTTTTTGAAGTTGTTGCATAGCAATTGTTTTAAAATAAAAAATCCCGACAATGTCGGGATTCAAATATAATAGTAATTTTTTAATTATTTAAAAGTAACACCAAACTTGGCTGCTTCTGCTTTAGCTTTTGGTATTAATTCTTTAATTTTAGCAATACGAGTTGCATTACTAGGGTGTGTACTCATAAATTCTGGTGGTGCTTGTCCTCCAGATTGTTGCGCCATTCTTTCCCAAAATGCTACAGCCGTATCAGGATTATATCCTGCAATTGCCATTAAAGTTAATCCAATCATATCTGCTTCACTTTCATGCGCTCTACTAAATGGTAACATTCCACCAAATTGAGTAGTAGCACCATAAGCTGTCATTGCTATTTGTTGCGTTTCTTGAGATTTATTTCCTGTAGCTACCGCTACTCCTGCTGCCCCAGCTTGTTGTAAAACACCTGCGCTCATTCGTTGTTGACCGTGATTGGCTAAAGCATGTGCTACCTCATGTCCCATAACAGTTGCCATACCGGCATCGTCTTTACAAATTGGCATGATACCCGTGTAAAAAACAATTTTTCCTCCAGGCATACACCAAGCATTTACTTCTTTGCTATCTACTAATTTATATTCCCAAGCGTATCCTTCTAAATAATTAGCATATCCGTTAGCATTTAACCAACGTTCAGCGGCAACTTTAATTTTAGATCCAACTGTCTCTACTCTTTTCGCATCGCTTGTACCCGTAATTACTTTATTTTCAGATAAAAACTGATTATATTGTTGAAAAGCTGAAGGCAAAATTTCACTATTAGGGACTAACGCTAAAGTACTCTTTCCTGTAAATGGATTTTTAGCACACGATATCACAAGTGCAAAAGCAAGAAGTACTACAATTTTAAATTTCATATTCATAAGTAATCGATTTTTTACAAAATTACATCTTTTTTTAATTTTAAGCTGTTTGTCAGATTCAATTTTTGCGTCATTTTTTAACTATATTTTATAATCAAATTTTAAACCGAACATCATATAAATTGTAACTTGCACAAAATTTCTGAATATGTCCAAAAAGAAACAAAAACAATCGCAAGTTATTGAAATACCTCAACCTATTTTGTATACAGCTAAATTTTTACAAGCTATTTCATCAAGTCTAACAACTAAATTTGCGGCTAAACTTTTTACAACTCCCATTCGTCATAAATTACCAAAACGTGAATTACATATGGAACGCGAAAGTGTTCAAAAAAGTATTATGATTCCTGAGATAAACAAAGAAATCGTAGTGTATGAATATGGCAAAAGCGATAAAAAAGTACTTTTAGTTCATGGTTGGTCTGGTAGAGGAACGCAATTAGTAAAAATTGCGGACGAGCTTCTAAAAATGGGCTACATGACCATAAGTTTTGATGCTCCAGCACATGGAAAATCAAAAGGTAATTATTCGATAATGACCGAATTTATTGCTTCCATTTTAGAGTTAGAGAAACAATATGGTTCGTTTGAATATGCGATTGGACATTCGCTTGGTGGGATGTCGGTTTTGAATGCTATAAAGCAAAATCTGAATGTTAAAAAAGCGGTCACTATTGGAGCTGGCGATATCATTCAAGATATTATTGATGATTTTATCAAGAAATTACAATTAAAACCAGAATACGGAACCAAATTAAGAGATCATTTTGAAAAACGATTTGTTGGAAAAATGGATGATTATTCAGCATACAAAGCTGCTAAAACAATTAAAATCCCAGTTTTAATTATGCATGATAAAGAAGATGATGATGTTTCCGTGAAAGCAGCTTATCATATTCATGAACATTTACAAGGTTCAGAATTGATGATTACAGAAGGTTTAGGCCATCGTAAAATTTTAGGCGATGAAGCTGTGATAAACAAAATCAAAGAATTCATTTCAAAATAAAAAAAGTCCTTCAGTTTGAAGGACTTTTGCTTTTTTTTTAGAAGTTTGGAGACAAATTGTATTTTTTGTAAAAGTTGTCTAATGCTTCTAATACCTCATCTTCTGTATCAACTACTTTGATTAAGTTCATATCTTCTGGACTCGCGTTTTTCATTTTGTCAATCATGACATTTTTAATCCAATCTAACAAACCTGACCAAAATTCGGTTCCTACTAAGATAATTGGGAATTTTCCAATTTTCTTCGTTTGAATTAACGTAACCGCTTCGAATAATTCGTCTAAGGTTCCAAAACCTCCTGGCATTACAACGAAACCTTGTGAATATTTTACGAACATTACTTTTCTTACGAAGAAGTAATCAAAGTTTAAGTTTTTATCTTTATCGATATACGGGTTAAAGTGTTGCTCAAAAGGCAATTCGATGTTTAAACCTACCGAAGTTCCGCCTCCATAATGAGCTCCTTTGTTTCCTGCTTCCATGATACCAGGACCACCACCAGTAATTACACCGTAACCCGCTTTACTGATTTTATAAGCGATTTTTTCAGCTAATAAATAATATTTGTCTTCTGGTTTTGTTCTTGCTGAACCAAAAATAGAGACACAAGGACCAATTCTTCCCATCGATTCGTAACCATTTACGAATTCCGACATGATTTTAAAAATTGCCCATGAATCATTGGTTCTTATTTCGTTCCAAGTTTTTTGCTTGAATTTCTCTTGAATTCTGTGTTCTTCGTTTTCGTACTGATCTGCTGCCATAGTAATTTTAGTTAATTTGTTTGTAAACAAACTATTACGATTAAATAATAAAGTTTTAGCAGTGTTGTTGTGTGTAGTAATTAGGTTGCTAAGATAATTCTTTTTTCAAAAACTGCGCGGTATAACTTTTTTTATTTTTCACAATTTCCTCAGGAGTTCCTTTAGCTACAACTTCTCCGCCACCTTTTCCACCTTCGTAACCAATGTCGATAATGTAATCTGATAATTTTACAACATCTAAATTATGTTCGATAATCAACACCGTATTTCCTTTATCAACTAACTTATTTATAACATCCATTAACACCCGAATGTCTTCAAAATGTAATCCTGTTGTAGGTTCGTCTAGAATATAAAACGTATTTCCTGTATCTTTTTTAGAGAGTTCCGTTGCTAATTTGATGCGTTGTGCTTCACCACCTGAAAGCGTTGTACTTTGCTGACCTAATGTGATATACCCCAATCCAACATCTTGAATGGTTTTTACTTTTCGATAAATTTTTGGGATATTTTCGAAGAAATCTACTGCTTCATCTACCGTCATGTTCAACACATCTGAAATTGATTTCCCTTTGTAACGAATTTCCAATGTTTCTCTGTTGAAACGTTTCCCCATACAGGTTTCGCATTCTACATAAACGTCAGGCAAAAAGCTCATTTCAATCGTTCGCACTCCAGAACCTTCACAAGTTTCGCAACGACCGCCTTTTACATTAAAACTAAATCTTCCTGGTTTATAACCACGAATCATCGCTTCAGGAACTTGAGTAAACAAAGTTCTTATTTCAGAGAAAACATCTGTATAAGTCGCTGGATTCGAACGCGGTGTTCTTCCAATCGGACTTTGGTCGATGTCGATTACTTTGTCGATATGTTCTAAACCTTCTATTTTTTTGTAAGGTTGTGGTTTTTTAACAGCATTGAAAAAATGCGCATTTAATATCGGATACAAGGTTTCGTTAATCAAAGTTGATTTTCCACTTCCTGAAACTCCGGTAACACAAACCAATTTTCCTAATGGAATTTCAATCGAAACATTTTTCAAATTATTTCCTGTTGCGCCTGATAGTTTGATGGATTTTCCGTTGCCTTCACGACGTGTTTTCGGTACTTCAATCTGCATTTTACCACTCATGTATTGAGCCGTAATGGTATTTTCTTTCAACAATTCTTTCGGCGTTCCTTTACTGATGATTTGTCCACCAAAACGACCTGCTTTCGGACCAATATCAATAACATAATCGGCACGTTCAATCATGTCTTTGTCGTGTTCAACCACGATTACTGAGTTACCAATGTCGCGTAAACTTTCTAATGATTTTATTAAGCGTTCGTTATCTCTTTGGTGCAAACCAATACTTGGTTCATCCAAAATATACAGTACCCCAACCAATTGAGACCCAATTTGCGTTGCCAATCGAATGCGTTGGGCTTCTCCGCCCGATAGTGATTTTGAACTTCGGTTTAAGGATAAATAATTCAGACCTACATCCAATAAAAATTGTAATCTAGCCGTAATTTCTTTTAAAATCTCAGTTGAAATTACTTGTTGTTTTTCAGAAAGATGATTTGGTAAATCGGCAAACCATTCGGATAATTCGGCAACGTCCATTTGGACTAACTCACCAATATTTTTTCCGTTAAGTTTGAAATATAATGACTCTTTTCTCAAACGCGTTCCTTCACATTCTGGACAATCATTTTCATCCATAAATTCTTTTGCCCAACGTTTGATACTAGCTGAATCGGAATTATCGTATTGATTTTTGATGAAATTTGAAATTCCTTCAAAATCGATTTTATAGTCCTTTGTGATTCCCATAACCTTTGAAACGACTGAGAATTTCTCGTTTCCACCATACAAAATCATATCCATTGCTTCTTGAGGAATGGTTTCAATAGCATCAGTTATTTTGAAATCATATTTTTGTGCGATAATTTCCAATTGCTTGAAAATCCATGAACTTTTATATTCGCCCAAAGGAGCAAAACCACCATTTTTAATCGATGATTTCGGGTTTGGGATAATTTTTTGAAGATTGATTTCATTCACCGTTCCTAATCCGTTACAACACGGACAAGCACCTTTTGGAGAGTTGAATGAAAAATTATTCGGTTCCGGATTTGGATACGAAATTCCGGAAGACGGACACATTAAATTACGACTGTAAAAACGTACTTCTTTACTTTCTTGTTCGATGACCATCATCACATCTTCGCCATGATACATCGCAGTTTTGATACTTTCTGAAAGTCGCTTATCAGTGTCTTCTTCTGTATCAATCGCCATTCTATCAATTACGATTTCGATGTCATGCGTTTTATAACGATCGACTTTCATGCCGTATTCTAAATCACGAATTTCGCCATTCACACGAACTTTTAAGAAACCTTGCTTCGCAATTTGCTCAAATAATTCGCGATAATGTCCTTTACGAGAACGAACCACCGGTGCTAAAATATTGATGCGTTTTCCATTGAAATCCTCTAAAATCAATTGTTTTATTTGCTCATCAGAATACGAAACCATTTTTTCTCCCGTATTGTAACTGTAAGCATCAGCGCCACGAGCGTACAATAAACGTAAGAAATCGTAAATTTCGGTAATTGTTCCCACAGTAGAACGAGGTGATTTACTCGTGGTTTTTTGCTCAATAGCAATCACAGGCGAAAGTCCGTCGATTTTATCTACATCAGGGCGTTCTAATCCGCCAAGAAATTGTCGAGCGTAAGCAGAGAACGTTTCTATATATCTTCGTTGTCCTTCCGCATAAATCGTATCAAAAGCCAATGACGATTTTCCTGATCCCGATAAACCAGTAATAACCACAAGTTTTTCTCGTGGAATGGTAACATCTATGTTCTTAAGATTATGAGCTCTCGCTCCAATAATTTCAATTGTTTCTTCTGTGTGTTGCATGTTTTTTTGGCAAAACGCAAAGATACTATTTTGAATGTAGAATAACTAATGTGTTTAAATTTAAAATTGATTTACAAAGCGGGCTCATAATCCATAATTGCCTCTCGTAACCAATCAGGAATTTCAATAGATTTGCCTAGTGTTGTATCAATTAAAACCTGAACACTTTTGCCTTTTGCATGAATAACTTCGTTATTTTCTTTATCAAAACTGGTAATTAAATATTCTATTTCAAAACTCTTAGCACCTAATGAAGATGTTCTTAATTTGATCGTTGGTTCAGCAGCCGTTAATTTTAATTCTTTAAAATAATCGCATTCAATATGTGCAATTACAAACATGTGTTTGGTCCAATCCCATTTAGGACATGCTGTTGGCATATAGTAACCGCGACCCATTTGAAAATACTCAAAATAATATACATTATTAACGTGATTTAATGGATCTAAATCATTCCAGCGAATGCTTAAAGGTAATGAAAATTTGAAATCCTGAAGATGTATTGTAGACATATGTAAATGTTAAATTATTCGATAATCATTGATTTTAAACGCATTCTGTATTTTTCAAGAATAAGTTGTTTGTATATAAATCCAAGGAAGATGCCATCTTTTAAAACCGGTAACACTTTACAACCTGATGTGTCAAACTTTTCCATGATGGTTTCTAAAGTTTCATCATAGAAAATAATTTCTTTTGGAGGTTGCATGACTTCGTTTGTAGAAGTGTATTTTACTTTGAATTGTGAGAAAACAATTGGTCGGATTTCATCTAACAATACCAAGCCTAAAAGCGTATTTTTTTCATCCAAAATAGGGAAAATATCAGCATCAGATTGTTGGATTTTCTCAACTAATTCGTCTAAAGTATTACTAACCGAAATGGGTTTGAAATCAGTTTGAATTAATTTCGCAACATCAATAGAATTCAAAATATTTGCATCGCGATTATCCGTAAAAACTTCGCCTTTATCTGCTAAATTTTTAATATCAAAAGAATAGGGTTCAAAGCGTTTTGAAATTGCAAAACTTACCGAAGAAACAATCATTAACGGAACCATCAAGTTGTAACCTCCCGTAATTTCGGCAATAAGGAAAATTGCAGTTAATGGTGCGTGAAATAATCCACTTAAAATTCCGGCCATTCCTACAAGAGTGAAATTTCCAATTGGTAACTTGGCAAAACCTATGATATTAAAAAAATAAGCTACACAAAATCCTAAATACGAACCTACAAAAAGTGAAGGAGCAAAATTCCCACCATTTCCTCCTGCTCCTAATGTTAAACTTGTTGCATAAACTTTAATTAACATGGTAGCACCGACAAACAATAACAAAATCCATTTTGAATCTTCAAAGCGTTCAAAAACAGTATTTTGAACTAAGCGTTCAGGATTACTGTCGGCTAAAAGTTTAATGCTTTCATATCCTTCACCAAATAAAGAAGGAAACAAGAAAATCAGTACACCTAAAATTCCTGCTCCTAACAAAGCTTTATTGATGATGTTAAATTTTAATCCGCTAAAATAATGTTCGATTTTTCTAAAAGTTCGGGCGTAATTTATCGAAACTAAACCACTTAAAACTCCTAATAAAATATAATAGGGTAAATTGTGATAATCGAAAAACTGCACTTTTTTAAACGAAAACAAGATATCTTCATTCAACATTACGGTTGAAACTAAAGCTCCTGTAGCCGCACTAATCATAATCGGAATAAATGCAGTAATACTAATTTCGGCCAAAACTACTTCGATAGCAAACAAAACTCCTGCAATTGGAGCGTTGAAAGCAGCACCTATTCCAGCAGCGACACCACAAGCTAATAATAGCGTTCGGTCTTTGTAACTTAAACGATAATTTTGCGCATAATTACTACCAAAAGCGGCTCCGGTAATAGTAATGGGTGACTCTAATCCGGCACTTCCTCCCATTCCTACTGTAAAGGAACTGGTTATAATTTGGGCAAACATTTGCTTTCTAGGCATAATTCCGCGCTTTTTAGCTACGGCATACATGATTTGAGCAGTTCCTTTTTCTATAGAACCATCCAAAACCTTTTTAACGATAATTACCGTAATGATAATTCCAATAATTGGTAACGTACTATTACTATAAGGAAGATGGAAAATATCATCTAATTTTTGAGACGATTTATAAACCCAATGCGCAAATGTTTTTAAAATAATTACTGCCACCGCAGAAGAAATCCCAACTAAAACACACGAAAAATATATAAACTGCCTTGGTGTTAGTAACGATTTCAAAAGAAAAACAAATCGCTCTAAACGTCGGAATGTTTTATGAATAAACGTTTTAAGTGAAAAAGATTTCTTTCTTGGCATTGTCTTGAAGTATTTTACGAAGGTAAATCTTTAATCTGAAAAATAAAACTTAATTAAATCAAACGCAAAGCTTCTCTCCTACTTAATGGTTTCAAATTGGTTGAACTTACATATGATTCGACTCCTTTTGGATTGAATCTACTATAATCGCGTAATGCCCAACCAATTGCTTTTTGAATGAAAAACTCGTTGGAATCTTTGTGTTTTTCGCATTCTGATTTTAAAATTTCGAAATTGGTTTTTTCTTTATAACTCAATTGAAATAAAACAGCACTTCGATTTAACCACATATTTTTAGAATTTGAAAAACGTTCAATTACTTTTAAAGTCTCTGAAGGAAATTGCAACAAATAACCACCTAAAATATATTTCGCAATCGTATCAACTGAATCCCACCAAGAATTGGTAATAATTATTTTTTCAATCAATCGAATATCTTCCAAAACAAAATTTTTCTTGAACTCTTTTACCAATA
The DNA here is from genome assembly GCF_015223105.1 of Flavobacterium proteolyticum. GTDB lineage: Bacteria > Bacteroidota > Bacteroidia > Flavobacteriales > Flavobacteriaceae > Flavobacterium > Flavobacterium proteolyticum. The sequence goes on along the minus strand of NZ_JADFTZ010000005.1, from coordinate 137,959 downwards.
AATCTATTGCTGTTTGATGAAATTCGCGTTCTTTCATTTGGAACAATTCCCAAGCAATTGCTCTAAAGTTTGATTTGACTTCAGCTTTATTTTGTTCATAGTTTGATTTGAAAATCGCTCGTCTTTGCTCCGTTTTGATTCCTAAAAACGAGAAATTATTCTTCATGTAATTTTCCATAGGAATTGCTAATTCTCTATTGGATGCTTTTCGAAAATCAGCTTCTAAATCACTACAAAATTTCATTGAGTTCCTTTAATTTTTGTTGGCACGAAAGTACTAATTCCTCAAAAAACTGAAAAAATTCCGATTCAAATTCAGTATAAAAATCTTGAATTTCCACAATTGCTTCTTGCATGTGTGCTCGATGTTTGGTTCGATAATCCATTTGAAAAAAAATCATTTCTAAACCTGCAATTGTTGCATAACTTACCAACCAATTTCGTCCAATCATATAAGGCAACATTCCTTTTACTCTTTCGGTTAGAATTTCATAGTTATCTTGCATCAATCGGTAAAAATCAGCGGCATAATCTTCTAACTTTTCATTAGAATATTTACTCCAATTTTTTGCCAAGAAATGATCGTAAGCAATATCCATAATCACACCCGAATAATGTCCGTATTTTTCGTGCAAACGATGTTTGCTTTTTCTGTATATGGGATGCGCATCCGTAAAACTATCAATATGACGGTGCAATAAAATACCTTTTTGAATAGCTTCTGGATAATCTAAATACTGAGAACCTCGAATACTATCTGCCATGAAATTGCCAATTTTGACAAAATCATCTTCACCCGACAAATAGATATGAGCTAGAAAATTCATTTTGTAAGTTATTTTCGTAAATATATAAAAAAATATTTTGCGACTTTGCGACTTTGCGAACTACATCTTAATATATTTGTATTTCAAATTTCAATTCATCATGACATTAATAAAATCGATATCAGGAATTCGCGGAACCATTGGCGGAAAAGTAGGTGATAATTTAACCCCAGTAGATGCAGTTAAATTTGCTTCTGCCTACGGAACCTTTCTAAAACAAAACACAGCAAAAGATAAACTAAAAGTAGTAATTGGTCGAGATGCGAGAATTTCGGGTCCTATGATTCATAATTTGGTTGTAAATACCTTAGTTGGATTAGGAATTGACGTTATCGATTTAGGCTTGTCCACTACCCCAACAGTTGAAATTGCTGTTCCAATGGAAAAAGCAGATGGTGGAATTATCCTGACGGCTTCTCACAATCCAAAACAATGGAATGCTCTTAAATTATTGAATGCAAAAGGCGAATTTTTAAGTGGTGCCGATGGAGCAAAAATTCTAGAAATTGCAGAAGCAGAAGCCTTTGACTTTGCTGATGTAGATGCATTAGGAGAAGTTACTGAAAACCATGCTTACATGGATATTCACATTGATGAAGTTTTAGAATTGCCTTTGGTTGATGCTGATTTGGTAAAAACTAAGAAATTCAAAGTAGTTGTTGATGGTGTAAATTCTTCGGGTGGAATTATTATCCCAAATTTATTAGAACAAATGGGCGTTGAAGTGGTAAAATTATACTGCGAACCAAACGGGCATTTTCCTCACAACCCAGAACCTTTAAAAGAACATTTGGGTGATATTTGTAAATTGGTTGTAGAAGAAAAAGCTGATTTCGGAATTGTTGTTGACCCTGATGTAGATCGTTTGGCTTTCATTTCAAATGATGGTGAAATGTTTGGTGAAGAATATACTTTAGTTGCTGTTGCGGATTATGTTTTATCGAAAACTCCAGGAAATACAGTTTCTAATATGTCGTCTTCTCGTGCTTTACGCGATATTACTGAAAAACATGGTGGAACTTATCAAGCAAGTGCTGTTGGAGAAGTAAATGTGGTAGAGTTAATGAAGAAAACTAACGCAATCATTGGTGGTGAAGGTAATGGTGGAATTATCTATCCTTCATCGCATTATGGTAGAGATAGTATCGTGGGTGCGGCTTTATTTTTAACGTATTTAGCTAACCAAAATAAAACGGTTGCTGAAATTAGAGCTAGCTTTCCTCAATATTTTATGAGTAAAAACAAAATTGAATTAACTCCTCAAATTGATGTTGATACTGTTTTAGCTACGTTAACCGAAAAATACAAATCGGAAAATATTTCTACAATTGATGGAGTAAAAATTGATTTCCCAACAGAATGGGTGCATTTAAGAAAATCAAACACAGAGCCAATCATCAGAATTTATACAGAAGCTCCAACACAAAATGAAGCGGATGTTTTAGCTGAAAGATTCGTTAAAGAATTAAAAAAAATAGCAGGAATTTAAATATTAAAGCCAGAGTTTTACTCTGGCTTTTTTTATTATTTACCGTGGCCTTTTCCATGGCCTTTTCCTGGGTGACCATTACCTTTATTGTGTTTATGGTTTTGATGGTAGTGTTTTTTTACTTTATATTTTGTTTTGTGCGAGTAATTATAGCGTTGTGGTCTATCTCCATAAAAATCTAATTCTATTTGAGTACTTCTACCTAAATTAATACCTACAAAAATTGAAGGCACTTTTACACTTACCGACCATTTCCCATTACTAAAATAAATGTAAGTTCCTCTTTGAATGTCATAATACATATTTTGGTCAGGAAAGTAAATATGTCTTGTTTTTGCTCTATATCCATGAGCCGGCGCCCAAGGTGGTGGTCCTTGTGAAAAAACGTCTGTTGGCACAACCAACATAAATACTAAAATTAATACCCCAAAAAGCGTTGCTATTCTGTTCTTAATAGTTTCCATATTCATTAAATTTAATAGTTATTTATTTATTAAACCAATAATACTGCCAAAAATTATGTTATTAGTAATTTTTAACTCATTTTAACATTTTTTCAAAACAGAAAAAAGACTATTTCATAATGATTTTTTTGGTGGTACTTTGAACTCCATTTGTAACCTTAACCAAGTAAATTCCTGCATTCAAATCTAAATTGATACGAGTTTCGTTTTCGAAATTTTCTGTTTGCACCAATTGACCCGTAACCGTATAAATTTCAATTTTTGAAGTTCCTTCTAAACCAGAAACAATTAAATAATCTGAAGCAGGATTAGGATAAACCGCTACTCTATTATCAATTGGAGTTTGAGTTGATAAAGTAGCTGACCAAGGTTGCCCAAAATTCGCTCCAAAAATATAATCTGCTAAACTAGGATGATCAATAAACGGATTACGATTCATTTGCCAAGTGTAGATGTAATTGTTGCGATTCATTTCAAAATCATCTCTTGGGTCGGTTGTATTCCATGATAATAAAGTAGCTAAATCTCCTATTTGATAAGATGGATTACCACTGCTCAATTCTACTGGATCGCCGTTTACCACATTTAAACTTTCAAATCGAACTGCCATGTAAAATAAAGCTCTAGCAACATCACCACGCCAAGAGCCTTGAGTTCCCGTTGGTCCGGCATAAACAGTAGATGAATTAACCGTTCCAAAATTTTTATTATTTCTGGATGAATTTTCTTGACCATTCTCGGCTCTAATATGATGTGCATCAGAAACTCCATCAACGGTAGCTGTGGCGTTTGTTGGAAGCCAAACATTTATTCCATCAGCAATATCGCCTTCAGCAACACTGAATCCCCCTCTTGATTGCGGAAAAATATGTTCTCTATTCCATTTACCAATAATACTGCTTGTATTTTGCTGATCCAATTTTGCCATAGGAGCTTCAATATACATACACCAAACTTGATTGTTATTTAGAGGATTTCGGTCGGATGTTCTTAAAATCTCCCAAATATCAGCGTAACTATGTAATCTTACTACGGCTGGATTTGCAATAATATTTTGTAATTCTTGCTTTAATGCATTTCCTGATAAACCCTCTAAAGAACTGTAATAACCTGGAGGTGTAGTTGGAGCAACAACAGTGTATGTTGGGTTTAAGGGTGTTCCCCATGGATCAGTTGTAAAATTAGCATCATTAACCCTAAAGATCATGTTATTGTTATAAGACACGTAACCAATTGGTAAAGGCTGTAAAACAAATTTCATTTCTTCATCACCTTCATCAAATCCATCATTAGAGATAATTATACCATTTTGAGTTGTTGTTTGTCCAACAGGAATCATAACAGTTAAACCTCCAGAAAAATCAAGATTAGTAAAGTTTCCATTAGCCAATGTGAAATTCATAATTAAGTTTTCATTCTGAACCGGCTGACTAGTTGTGAAAGTAATATTAAAACTATCACCTTCATTAAAACTGGTTTGTGGAAATGAAACGGTTATATAATTTGGCGTGATACCACTACCATCATTATTCATCCCAGGAGTTGGCGATTTTACCTCATAAGTTCCATCGTTTTTTCTTTGAATAGATTGCGAAGTCACTAAGCCATTTGCGTTTTCATTAGTACATACCGTAATTCCTAAAGTCGTCATCATAGCGGTTGGTTGTTGTGATGCATTTCCTGTATATGCTAAAGCATTAACTAAATTTGTAGTTGATGCCAATGTATTTAGAGGAAAATCGGAGTCGTTCCCTAAGTAAAGAGCCACAACATCAGGTCCGTTTTGAACTGTTGCATTTGGGAAAATTTTCAATGGAGCTGGAGAAACTTGATTATTTCCTATATGAAAAATTCCGTTGAAATCTGTTTCATATCCATCCAAATCAATTGCGTAATAACTAACAGAGTTTGAGTAAGGAGATGTACTTCCTGCATTAAAAAAAACCAAAACGTAACCATCCAAAGAAAAGTTCGGTGTTACTGATTTTAGTTCAACAAACTCAAGCTGGTCTGTACTAGGTGTATCGGCATCTATTTCATTAATGAATACTTGAGAATAAGAAAACAATCCTAAAAACAGGAAGAAAAAAGTGTAAATTTTAAGGGGCATAAAAACTATTTTTATCAAAAATACGAATATAAAAGCGAAAATACCTGTATTTTTTAACAACATGCATTAATTTTAAGTGTTTTTTAAGGCTATTGTACGAGTATTTTTATATTTTGCAGTCATTAAGCAACTTTTTGAATTTTTTGTCATCTAACAATAAACTGATTAATCTATTTTGAAATTTATATTTAAAATAATCTTTCTTTTATTTCCAATTCTTGTTATCTCGCAACATTCTACTAGAATGACAGTTAGAGTTAACACAGAAGAAAAAACGCTATTGATTAAACAAATTTTAACATACAATAACACTAGTAATGACACCTTAAATCATATCATTCTTAATGATTGGAACAATGCTTTTTCTTCAAAATCTTCTGCATTAGCAAAAAAATATTCTGATGAATTTGTGAGAGCTTTTCATTTAGCAACAGAAAAAGAAAGAGGTTTCACAGAAATTAAAACCATAGTAGACAACGATTTTCAAGCAATAAATTGGAACCGACCTAAGGGCAAAGTAGATTTAATAAAACTTGAACTTAATCAGCCTATTTTACCTTGTTCGAAACAAACTTTCACATTGGTTTATATTGTTAAAATTCCAGATTCAAAATTTACCAAATACGGCTACAATAATGATGGACGAATTGTATTAAAAAACTGGTATTTAAATCCCGCTCGATTTGAGCATAAAAAATTCATACAATACAGCAATGAAAATTTAGATGATATTCCAAATGCTTTTTCTGATTTTGAAATTGAATTTGAACTTCCAAAAGATTATACTTTATCTAGTAACCTTCAAGAAATTAATTCTGTTGAACTTATTGATACTAAAAAAGTTCTCCTAAATTCTAAAAACAAAAATGAAGTTGTCATTACAATAGAACCTAAAAGTACCTATCAAACTTACCGAAATGAAATTATTGAAGTAAGTTGTGGAATTGAAGATGCTAGAGTAAAAGAAATTGACAAAGCAATAATTTTTGATAAAGTAAGCCGTTTTACAGCTTCAAAATTAGGATTGCCTCTAACTTCTAAAATTATAATTACTCAGGAAGACTATGCGCGTCAACCGTTTTATGGCTTAAATCAATTGCCTAGCTTTTTGAGTCCGTTTTCTAATGAATTAATGTTTGAGTTGAAATTTTTAAAAACCTATTTAAACAATTACTTAAAAGAGAATCTTAATCTTAATCAAAGACGTGATTATTGGATTGCAGATGGAATTCAAATGTTCTTAATGATGCAATATGCTGATGAGTATTTTCCTGAATTAAAAATGACTGGAAATGTTGCCCACCTAAAAATTTTAAAACCGTATCATTTTATCAATCTTGATTTCAACCAACAATACAACTATTTATATATGTTGATGGCGCGTAAAAATTTAGATCAACCTTTGAACGAGCCAAAAAATCGCTTGATAAAATTCAATGAACAAATTGCAAGCAAATACAGAGCTGGCTTAAGTTTAAAATATTTAGACAGTTATTTAGGAAACGATATTGTTCATAAAAGTATTCAAGAATACATTCAAGAAAATCAGTTTTTTGGAACAAATTCTCGTCAGTTTGAGACTGTTTTGGTAAAAAATAGTCCCAAAGACATCAATTGGTTCTTTAGAACGGTAATTGAAACACGCGATTTAATCGATTATAAATTTGGAAAAGTTACCAAAACAAAAGATTCTATTTCTGTTAATATCATCAACAAAACAAACACTAATGTTCCAATTTCTTTATACCAATTAAAAAATAATGAAGTGGTTAATAAACTGTGGTTGACAGAAATCAAAACTGATTCAACTATTGTATTACCAAGATTGGACGCTGATAAAATAACACTAAATTATAACAACGAAGTTCCAGAATACAACTTAAGAAACAACTGGAAATCTTTAAAAGGTTTCTTCTTTAATAATCGTCCTTTAAAACTAATATTTTTCAGAGATTTGGAAGAACCTTATTACAATCAAATCTTCTATGTTCCTGAAGTAGAATTTAATATCTATGATGGTATTGCATTAGGAATGCGAATCAATAATAAATCTATATTGAATAAACCATTTACATTCAGCGTAACTCCTATGTATTCTAGTAATACAGGCTCAATTGTTGGTAAATTTTCTGCTATTATTGATGATAATATTCGCGAAAAAGGCAAGTTATATAACATCCGATATATGGTAACAGGAAGTCGATTTCATTACACTAAAGATGCTTTTTATACAAATTTTATACCTGTAGTTCAATTTCGATTCAGAGATGAAAATTTTAGAGTTAACAAAAATGAATTTGTTCAACTTAGACAGGTTTATGTAAACAGAGAAAAATCCCCTTTTGTAACAGACTTAAACACACAAAACTATAATATTTTCAATGCTAAATACGGAAATTATCAATCGGAAGGAACGAAGCATTTTTCATTATTAAATGATTTGCAAATTGCCAATTCATTTGGCAAAATTTCTACCGAAATTCATTATCGAAAATTATTTGAAAACAACAGACAAATTAGCTTTCGTTTCTTCGCTGGAGCATTTATGTACAGAAGTGTAAATACCGATTTTTTTAGTTTTGGACTAGACAGACCAAATGATTATATGTTCGATTATAATTTACTTGGACGAAGCGAAACAACTGGAATATACAGCCAACAATACGTTTATGCTGAAGGTGGATTCAAATCTAAACTAGATACAAGATTTGCAAACCAATGGATGACAACTGTTAACGGAACCTTCAATATTTGGAACTGGATACAAATATATGGTGATGCCGGAATGTTTAAAAATCAATATTCAAGTGCGAAATTTGTTTACGATTCTGGATTACATCTAAACTTAGTTCCCGATTATTTTGAACTTTTTTTACCTGTTTATTCTTCAAATGGATTGGAGTTAAACTCAAATAAATATGGTGAAAAAATTCGTTTTGTAGTAACCTTAAGTCCAAAAATATTAGTTTCTTTATTTACTAGAAAATGGTTTTAACAGATTTTTATCTATTTATTTGATAATTCAATAATTAAAAATCATTTTTTAATGAATTCATTGCGTTTTTCAAATCAAAACTATTGATAATTTAATAATAATTAAAAAAATATCACTTCCTGTATTGTTTTATAAGTCGTTTTAATTAAATTTGTTGAATTATCAATTTCGTACAAACGGCTTATGAAAACAGCAACAACATCGGAAGTAGTTTCTTTTGAAGATTTCAAAAAAGAAGTCATTAACGATTATAAAATCGCCCGAATTAGTAGAGAATGTAGTCTTCTTGGAAGAAAAGAAGTGCTTACAGGTAAAGCTAAATTCGGAATTTTTGGCGATGGTAAAGAAGTACCTCAATTAGCTTTAGCAAAAGCGTTTCAAAATGGAGATTTCCGTTCAGGATATTACCGTGACCAAACCTTTATGATGGCAATTGGCGCTATGAATATCGAGCAATTCTTCGCTGGATTATATGGCCATACCGATATTAATTTTGATCCAATGAGTGCTGGACGTCAAATGGGCGGACACTTTGCAACCCATTCATTAGACGAAAACGGAAATTGGAAAAACTTAACCCAACAAAAAAATTCGAGTTCTGACATCTCTCCTACTGCTGGGCAAATGCCGCGTTTGTTAGGATTAGCTCAAGCTTCAAAAATATATAGAAATGTTTCAGGCATCAACCAAACTAATTTTTCTGAAAACGGAAACGAAGTGGCTTGGGGAACAATCGGAAATGCTTCTACTTCTGAAGGTTTGTTCTTTGAAACTATCAATGCTGCTGGTGTTTTACAAGTGCCAATGGTAATGAGCGTTTGGGATGACGAATACGGAATTTCAGTTCACGCTCGTCATCAAACAACAAAAGAAAACATCTCTGAAATCTTAAAAGGTTTCCAACGTGATGAAGAAAATAACGGTTACGAAATCTTACGCGTTAAAGGTTGGGATTACCCAGCTTTAGTAGAAACGTACCAAAAAGCATCGCAAATTGCACGTGAAGAACACGTTCCTGTTTTAGTTCACGTAAGCGAATTAACGCAGCCGCAAGGTCATTCAACTTCGGGAAGTCATGAGCGTTACAAAAATGCAGAACGTTTGGCTTGGGAAGCAGAATTTGACTGTGTAGCTAAAATGAAAACTTGGTTAATTGATAACAATATCGCTACTTCAGAAGAATTAGATGAGATTGACAGCCAAGCTAAAAAAGACGTTTTAGAAGGCAAAAAAGCCGCTTGGACAAACTTTACTGCTCCAATCAAAACAGAACAACAAGAATTAGTTGGTTTGCTAAATACCATCGCTTCACAAAGTGAAAACAAAGTTTTTATTGAGAAAATCGCTAATGATGTTGCTTCAATAAAAGAACCAATTCGTAAAGATATTTTAGTAGCAGCTCGTAAAGTGTTGCGCATGATTATTAAAGAAAATTCTCGTGCTACTTTAGCAACTTGGATTGAAAATTATACGGAGAAAATTCAACCGAAATTCAGTTCTCACTTATTTTCGCAATCGGATAAAACGGTTTTAAAAACCAAAGAAGTAGCTCCAACTTACGATGCAACTGCAGAAGATGTGGATGCACGTTTAGTATTAAGAGACAACTTCGATGCTATCTTCTCAAAATATCCAGAAACGTTAATTTTTGGTGAAGATTCAGGAAACATTGGTGACGTAAACCAAGGTTTGGAAGGCATGCAAGAGAAATACGGAGAATTACGTGTTGCCGATGTAGGAATTCGTGAAGCTACAATTTTAGGTCAAGGAATCGGAATGGCAATGCGAGGATTACGTCCAATTGCCGAAATTCAATATTTAGATTATTTGTTGTACGCTATTCAAATCATGAGTGATGATTTAGCAACATTACAATATAGAACAGCAGGTCGCCAAAAAGCACCGTTAATCATCAGAACTCGTGGTCACCGTTTAGAAGGCGTTTGGCATTCAGGTTCACCAATGGGAATGATTATCAATGCCATCAGAGGAATTCACGTTTTAGTTCCAAGAAACATGACCAAAGCCGCTGGTTTTTATAACACTTTGTTAGAAACTGACGAACCTGCATTAGTGGTTGAATGTTTGAACGGTTACCGTTTAAAAGAAAAAATGCCAACGAATTTAGGCGAATTCAAAACACCAATCGGAGTAGTTGAAACGATTAAAACTGGAACTGACATTACTTTAGTTTCTTATGGCTCAACTTTACGTTTGGTTGAACAAGCAGCAAATGAGTTAGAATCGGTTGGAATTAGTGCAGAAATCATTGATATTCAATCGTTATTACCTTTCGATATCAATCACGATATTGTGAAATCGGTAGCGAAAACCAATCGTTTATTAGTAATTGACGAAGACGTTCCTGGTGGAGCAAGTGCATACATTTTACAAGAAATTGTGGAGAATCAAAATGCTTACAAACATTTAGATAGCGCACCTCAAACATTAGCTTCAAAAGCGCACAGACCTGCTTATGGAACCGATGGTGATTACTTCTCAAAACCTTCAACAGAAGACATTTTTGAGAAAGTATATGCGATTATGAATGAGGCAAATCCAACAAAATATCCAAGTTTATATTAAAAAATTTGTTTATTCGAAAATTAATTAGAAATATTTGCAACTTACAATTAAGAACATGATTTCAATTTTAAATAATACTTGGTGGTGGTCTAACTTACGTCGAACTTCGTGAGCGAAACCTGCTATAGTATCATTTAAAACCAAATACATAGAAAAGGCTTGTCAATCACGACAAGCCTTTTTTTATTGCCAAAAATTCAAAATCAAATGAAAAAATATAAATTACATACCAACTACAAACAAATTCTTGCCGACACCATTACGCCAGTGAGTGTTTACTTGAAAATTCGTGATAAATTTCCGAATAGCATTTTGCTAGAAAGTTCTGATTATCATGCGAATGACAACAGTTTTTCATACATCTGTTTCAATCCGATTGCTTCTATAAAAGTAGAAAATCAAAAAATTGAAACGAATTTTCCAGATGGGTTTTCAGAAATTATTCCAATTGATACTGATGTCAATGTTACAAAAGAAATCGAAAACTTTTCAAATCAATTTGAAACAGAAAAGTCAGATTTTAAATTTATTACACAAGGATCATTTGGTTATTTAGCTTACGATGCCATTCAATACTTTGAAAAAGTTTCGATTGCAAAAAAATCAACGGAAAACGAAATTCCCGAAATCTTTTACGCTGTTTATCAAAACATTATCGCTATTAATCATTTCAAAAACGAAGCGTATTTATTTTGTCATAGTTTTGACGGAAGCAATAATATCGCTGAAATTGAACAATTATTACAAGCGAAAAACTTTGCTTCTTTTTCGTTTCAAAAATCAGGAAACGGAACTTCTAACTTAAGTGATGACGAATTCAAAAACTACGTTTCGTTAGCTAAAAAACATTGTTTACGTGGCGATGTATTTCAATTAGTACTTTCTAGAAGATTTTCCCAAGGGTTTAAAGGTGATGAATTCAATGTATATCGCGCTTTACGAAGCATCAATCCTTCTCCCTATTTGTTCTATTTTGATTATGGAAATTTCAAAATATTCGGTTCATCACCAGAAGCACAATTGGTTATCAAAAACAATTTTGCCGAAATTCATCCAATAGCAGGCACATTCAAACGCACAGGAAACGACGAACAAGATGCTGAATTAGCCAAAAAATTAGGCGAAGACACTAAAGAAAATAGCGAACACGTCATGCTAGTCGATTTAGCAAGAAATGATTTAAGCCGAAGTTGTCACGAAGTAAAAGTAGACAAATACAAGGAAGTCCAATTTTTCTCTCACGTGATTCATTTGGTGTCAAAAGTATCAGGAAAATTAAAAGAAAATCATACTTTTATGGAATTAGTCGCGAAGACTTTCCCAGCAGGGACATTAACAGGAGCACCAAAAGTAAAAGCCATGCAATTGATCGAAAACATCGAAAAAACCAACCGAAGTTTCTACGGTGGCGCCATCGGAGTATTAGATTTTGAAGGCAATTTTAATCATGCCATTATGATTCGTTCCTTTTTGAGTAAAAATCACACCTTACACTTTCAAGCTGGAGCCGGAATTGTAGAAAGTTCATCCGAAGAAAACGAAATGCAAGAAGTGTACAACAAGTTAGGCGCTTTGCAAAAAGCTTTAGATTTAGCAGAAAACATTTAAACAGAAGACATCATGAAAATAGCAGTTATAGACAATTACGATAGTTTTACGTACAATTTAGTCCACTATTTAGAGGATTTGAACGCTAAAGTAACTGTTTTCAGAAACGACGAGTTTGAATTGAATGAGTTAGAAAAATTCGATAAAATTCTACTTTCGCCAGGACCAGGAATTCCAGATGAAGCAGGTTTATTGAAAGACGTTATCAAAAAATATGCTTCAACAAAAAGTATTTTCGGAGTTTGTCTAGGTTTGCAAGCTATCGGAGAAGTTTTTGGTGGAAATTTAACCAACTTAGAAAAAGTGTATCACGGTGTCGCTACTAAAGTTATCAAAACCGAAGACGACTTTATTTTCAAAGATTTACCAAACGAATTCGAAGTAGGACGCTACCATTCTTGGGTCATTTCCAATGAAAACCTTCCTACTGATTTAATCGTAACTTCTACAGATGAAAACGGTCAAATTATGTCAATGAAACACGCGCATTTTGATATTCGAGGCGTTCAATATCATCCTGAAAGTGTTTTAACTCCTTACGGAAAAAAAATTCTAGAAAATTGGCTTAGCCATTAATTAGAAACAACATACACGCTTAATTTCTTGCTTCACTAACACAAAATCAGTGAAGTACAGCCCAACTTATGTCCAATTTAAAAATAAATGAAATGAAAAATATATTAAATCGTTTAATCCAACACGAAATCCTAAATAAAGAAGAAGCTAAAGATGTTTTGGTCAATATTTCTTCGGGAAGTTATAATCCAAGTCAAATTGCAGCTTTCATGACGGTTTACATGATGCGAAGCATTACGATTGAAGAATTAGCAGGCTTTCGTGAAGCTTTATTAGAATTGTGTATTCCAATTGATTTTTCCGCATACAACACGATTGATTTGTGTGGAACAGGTGGCGATGGAAAAGATACTTTCAATATTTCTACTCTTGCCTCATTTATCGTAGCTGGAGCAGGAATTAAAGTCGCAAAACACGGAAATTATGGTGTTTCTTCAATTTCAGGTTCAAGCAATGTGATGGAAAAAATGGGTGTAAAATTCACTAATGATTCTGATTTCTTAACCAAATCTATTGAAGAAACAAATATCGCTATTTTACACGCTCCGCTCTTCCACCCTGCTATGAAAAATGTGGGTCCGATTCGAAAAGAATTAGGCGTGAAAACGTTTTTTAATATGTTGGGACCTATGGTAAATCCATCGTTTCCCAAAAATCAAATGGTAGGCGTTTTTAGTTTGGAATTAGCCCGAATGTATGCCTATTTATATCAAAACACTGCTACTAACTATTCCATTTTACATGGGTTAAGCGGATTTGATGAAGTTTCCTTAACCGATGAAGTGAAATTCATTTCGAATGCATCCGAACAAATTTTAAAACCATCCGATTTCAAATTACCTGAATGCAAACTAGAAACCATCAAAGGCGGAACAACTGTTGATGAATCAGCTAAAATTTTCTTTGATGTCATTTCTGGAAAAGGAACTTCGGCGCAAAACAATGTAGTTTGTGCAAATGCTGCTATCGCTATTCAAACCGTTGAAAAATCGAATTATGATGAAGCTTTATCCAAAGCACAAGAAAGTTTAGCCAGCGGAAAAGCATTGGAAAAATTAAAAAAATTAATCGCAATAAGTAATTAATCATGAACATTTTAGATAAAATCATCACCGACAAAAAGCGTGAAGTCGAATTAAAGAAAAACATAATTCTTGTTTCGCAATTGGAAGCTTCGGTTTTATTCAATTCTCGCACGTATTCTATGAGTAAATTGTTAAGAAACAGCGCTTCTGGAATTATTGCGGAGCATAAACGTCGTTCGCCATCGAAATCGGTTATCAATAATAATCATTCCATTGAAGATGTTGTTTTAGGGTACCAAAATGCTGGTGTTTGCGGAATTTCAGTTTTGACGGATGCGAAATATTTTGGTGGAAGTTTGGATGATTTGTTATTAGCAAAAGCTTCGGTAAATATTCCTTTGTTACGAAAAGAATTCATTGTTGACGAATACCAAATTTTGGAGGCTAAAGCGCATGGAGCCGATGTAATATTACTAATCGCAGCGGTTTTGACTCGAGAAGAAATAAAGCAACTTTCAGAATTTGCACAAAGTTTAGGTTTAGAAGTATTGTTAGAAGTTCACAATTTGGAAGAATTGGAAAAATCAATTATGCCAAGCTTAGATATGATTGGCGTAAACAATCGCAATTTAAAAACTTTTGAAGTGAGTTTAGATTACAGCAAAGAATTAGCTACTAAAATTCCAGATGAATTTGTAAAAGTATCTGAAAGTGGAATTAATAGAATTGAAGCAGTGAAAGAATTACAACAATTTGGATATCAAGGATTTTTAATGGGCGAACATTTTATGAAAACCGAAAATCCTGGTTTGGAAGCTCAAAAATTCATTCAAAAATTAGTGATATGAAAAACATAAAACTAAAAATTTGTGGCATGAAAGAAACCGAAAATATTAAGGAAATATCGGCTTTAAATCCTGATTATCTTGGTTTTATCTTTTGGGGAAAATCAAAACGAAATATGACTTTGGATTCGATTCCTGAACTTCATGAAACTACAAAAAGAGTTGGGGTTTTTGTAAATGCGTCCATACAAGAAATTGCTTCTAAAATAAACCAATATCAATTAGATATCATTCAATTACACGGAAATGAGTCGGTTATTTTTTGTAAAAACGTAAAAAAATTGGGTGTCGAAGTCATCAAAGTTTTTTCTATGGATTCGAATTTCAATTTTTCTGTGGTTAAAGAATATGTATTAGCTGTCGATTATTTTCTTTTTGATACCAAAGGAAAATTACCGGGAGGAAATGGCATTACTTTCGATTGGAATGTCTTGGAAAACTATCACTTTAATGTTCCTTACTTTTTAAGTGGTGGAATTGGAACTACAGAAATTGACGGATTAAAAGAATTTCTAAAATCACCCGCTGCAAAAAAATGCTACGCAATTGATGTTAACAGTCGTTTTGAGAAAAAACCTGGAATCAAAAATAAAATCAAATTACAAAAATTTAAAAAATTGCTATATGAAATATAATGTTGATGAAAATGGATTTTACGGCCAATTTGGAGGCGCTTTTATTCCTGAAATGCTATACCCAAATGTGGAAGAATTAAAAGAAAACTATCTTAAAATAATGGCCGAACCTTCTTTTCAAGAAGAGTTTAAAGACTTATTGCAACAATTTGTAGGTCGTCCAACGCCTTTGTATTTTGCCAAACGATTATCCGAAAAATACAACACCAAAATCTACTTAAAGCGAGAAGATTTGTGTCACACAGGAGCACACAAAATCAACAATACTATCGGACAAATTTTAGTGGCAAAACGTTTAGGTAAAACCCGAATCATTGCTGAAACTGGTGCAGGTCAACACGGCGTGGCAACGGCAACGGTTTGTGCTTTGATGGGATTAGAATGTATCGTGTACATGGGTGAAGTCGATATTAAAAGACAAGCACCAAATGTAGCTCGCATGAAAATGTTGGGCGCAGAAGTTCGAGCGGCAACTTCGGGTTCTAAAACCTTGAAAGATGCTACAAATGAAGCAATTCGCGATTGGATTAATAACCCAATTGATACGTTTTACATTATTGGTTCTGTGGTTGGACCTCATCCTTATCCAGATATGGTGGCACGCTTTCAAAGTGTGATTTCCAAAGAAATTAAATCCCAACTTTTAAAACAAGAAGGCAGAGAAAATCCAGATTACGTAATAGCTTGTGTAGGTGGCGGTAGCAATGCTGCTGGGGCTTTTTACGAATTTTTAGATGAAGAATCGGTGAAATTAATTGCTGTGGAAGCTGCTGGACATGGAGTAGATTCTGGAGAAAGTGCTGCGACTTCAGTTTTAGGAAAAATTGGAATTATTCACGGAAGTAAAACTTTATTAATGCAAACCGAAGACGGACAAATTACCGAACCTTACTCTATTTCCGCTGGATTGGATTATCCTGGAGTTGGTCCGCTTCACGCGCATTTACATGATACAAAACGAGCAGAATTTATCGCAATAACAGATTCCGAAGCCATGCAATCTGGATTAGAAGTATCAAAAACAGAAGGAATTATTCCAGCCATTGAAACGGCTCATGCTTTTTCGGTTTTGGATAAAAAACAATTCCAACCTAATGATATTGTAATCATCAACTTATCAGGAAGAGGTGACAAAGATTTGAATACGTATATTGATTATTTTAAGTTTAGTGAATAGTAATTAGTGAATAGTGATTAGCTAAAAACTTACATGAACTTTCAAAAACTTTATAAAAAGTTAATATATCATCTTATATGACTTATATGTTAAATAAAATCATTACGCACTTTGCGAAAAACTTTGCGTCTTAGCGTTTAAACCAAAAAAAAAATGAACAGAATCAACCAAAAATTACAAGAAGATAAAAAACTGCTTTCCATTTATTTTACATCAGGATTTCCGAAATTGAACGATACCGTTTCCATTATTCAAGAATTGGAAAAAAACGGTGTAGATATGATTGAAATTGGGTTGCCTTTTTCCGATCCGTTAGCCGATGGACCAACCATTCAAGAAAGTTCTACTATTGCGATTGAAAACGGCATGACGACTTCACTCCTATTTGAACAATTGAAAGATATTCGGAAAACTGTTCAAATTCCTTTAATCATAATGGGTTATTTTAACCCGATGATGCAATTCGGAATAGAGAAATTTTGTCAAAAGTGTGCAGAAGTTGGGATTGATGGTTTAATTATTCCTGATTTACCATTATTCGTTTACGAAACCGAATACAAATCGATTTTCGAAAAATACCGTTTGAAAAACATCTTTTTGATTTCGCCACAAACTTCGGAAGAAAGAATCCAAGAAATCGATGCCATTTCCGATAGTTTTATTTATATGGTGAGTTCGGCTGCGGTTACAGGAAGTCAATCAGGATTTGGTTCAGAACAAATGGATTACTTCAAACGAATTGCTGATTTCAACTTGAAAAACCCACAAATTGTTGGTTTTGGAATTAAAGATGAAGAAACGTTTCAACAAGCTACACAATATCAAAAAGGAGCGATTATTGGAAGTGCTTTTATCAACTTTTTAAAACATAATCCGATTTCAGACATTTCTAAATTTGTCAATAAAATCAAATAAAATTAGGAAAGTTCATAGTATTTTTTTTGTAAATTGTAACTTTTTGTAAATGTAATCGTATAATTACAAAACTAACTGACAACTATGAACTTTCTTGAACATTACGAGCCACTACTCAAGGCTTTTTGGTACATTGCGTTACCGGTGAGTATCTTTTTCCTATTACAAACCATTTCCACTTTCATTGGATTAAGCGGTTCTGAAACCGATACCGATACTGATGGCGGCGATGGTGATATGCCGTTTGAATTATTTACCCTTCGTAACTTAATCAACTTTTTATTGGGATTTAGTTGGACAGGAATTTCGTTTTATCAATCAATCGAAAACAAAACGATTCTAATTGGAATTTCGGTATTAGTTGGAATTCTTTTTGTGGGTGTTTTCTTTTTAATTATCAAACAAATAATGAAACTTTCAGAAGATAATAGTTTCAAAATTGAAAACACTATCAATAAAACAGCTGAAGTATATTTGACCATTCCCGAAGCAAAATCTGGAAAAGGAAAAATTCAAATCAGCGTGAATGGTTCTTTTCACGAATTGGACGCAATTACTAATTCACCAGAAAAATTAACTTCAGGAAGCGCTGTAAAAGTAGTTGCTGTGGAGCACAATTTAGTTATCGTAGAAAAAATCTAATCCTTTATTTATATGACACAAATTATCATTATTGTTGTAGCCGCTTTTGTGCTATTCGTTACTTTCGTGACCTTAATTTCGCGTTACAAAAGATGTCCTTCTGACAAAATTTTAGTTATTTATGGAAAAACTGGTGGCACATCGGCTAAGTGTGTTCACGGTGGTGGTGCTTTTATTTGGCCTGTAATTCAGGATTATTCATTTTTAGATTTAAAACCTATTTCTATTGAGGCGAATTTAACTAATGCGCTTTCTCGTCAAAATATTCGTGTGGATGTTCCGTGTCGATTTACTATCGCAATTTCTACTGAAACAGACAGTATGAATACGGCTGCTGAGCGTTTATTAGGTTTAGCGCCAGAGCAAATTCAGGAATTGGCGAAAGATATTTTATTTGGACAATTGCGTTTGGTTATTGCAACAATGACGATTGAGGAAATCAACTCGGATAGAGATAAATTTTTAGATAACATTTCGAAAAACGTAGATTCTGAATTGAAGAAAATCGGATTAAAATTAATTAACGTTAACGTTACCGATATTAAAGATGAATCAGGTTACATTGAAGCTTTAGGAAAAGAAGCTGCTGCAAAAGCGATAAACGAAGCTAAAATTTCGGTTGCGGAACAAGAGAAAATTGGGGAAACTGGAAAAGCAGTGGCTGATAGAGAAAAAGACGTTCAAATTGCAGAAACTCACAGAGATCGTGATGTTAAAATTGCGGTTACGAACAAAGATAGAGAAGTAAGTATTGCTGCTGCTTTTAGAGATGAAAGCATTGGAAAAGCAGAAGCACAAAGAGATACGCGTGTAGCAACATCAGAGGCAAATGCGATTGCAATTCAAGGAGAAAATGAGGCTAAAATTGCCATTGCGCAATCAGAAGCAGCAAGACGTGAAAAAGAAGCAGAAGCATTACGTATTGCGTTAGCTTCGGAAAAAGTACAACAAGCAAAAGCATTGGAAGAAGCGTATCAAGCAGAACAAAAAGCGGAAGCTGCACGTGCTGAAAGAGAACGTTCAACACAAAATGCTAACATTGTAATTCCGGCTGAAATTGCAAAACAAAAAGCAGTTATCGATGCACAAGCTGAAGCAGAGAGAATTAGAGTGCAAGCAAAAGGAGAAGCTGATGCAATCTTTGCAAAAATGGAAGCAGAGGCAAAAGGTTTGTATGAAATCTTAACGAAACAAGCAGAAGGTTACCGTGAAGTAGTTGGAGCTGCTGGTGGTGATCCAACAAAAGCATTCCAATTATTATTAATCGAGAAATTACCAGAATTGGTTAAAACTCAGGTGGAAGCTGTTAAGAATATCAAGATTGATAAAATCACGGTTTGGGATTCTGGAAATAATACAGATGGTAATGGTTCGACTGCGAATTTCGTTTCAGGAATGATGAAAACCGTTCCTCCATTAAATGATTTATTCAATATGGCTGGTTTGAATTTACCAACGTATTTAAAAGGTGAAGATATGCCAAAAGATGCTTCAAGTTCTACAGAAGTTACACCGACGACCGAAGAAGTGAAATAATTTTTAGAATTTATATTATTAAATCCCAAATTTGTAATGAATTTGGGATTTTTTTTTATTTATCTCGTAAAAACCAAGGTATTCCCTTTACTTAAATTGGCATCAAAAGCATACCCTTCGTAGTTAAACCCTTTTAAATCTTCAATGGTTTCAGCATTCGTATCAATAATGTAGCGTACCATTAAACCTCTTGCTTTTTTAGCGAAGAAACTAATCATTTTTAGTTTTCCATCTTTGTAATCTTTGAATTCAGGAGTAATTACTGGAACTTTTAATGCTTTTGTGTCAACCGCACTAAAATATTCATTACTAGCTAAATTTAGAAACAATTCATCTTTAGTAAGTTCTTTATTTAAAGCATCCGTTATGTTTTTTTTCCAGAATTCGTAAAGGTTTTTCTTGGTTCCAATAGCAATAGAAGTTCCCATTTCTAAGCGATACGGTTGCATCAAATCTAATGGTTTTAGAAGTCCGTACAAACCTGAGAGTATGCGTAATTTTTCTTGTAAAATAGCTACTTTTTCGGTTGGTAACGAATATACGTCTAATCCTGTATAAACATCACCATCAAAAGCATAAACTGCTGGACGCGCATTTTCAGGAGTAAAAGGAACGCTCCAATCTTGATTACGTTGCCAATTTAATTCGGCTAACTTTTCAGAAATATCCATAAGCTCCATAAGTTGCTTAGGTTTTTTCTTTTTCAACGTTTTTTGAATAGTTTCCGATTTTGATAAAAAAGCAGGTTCGGTATAGTTTGAAATTGGTAACGGACTTTCGTAATTTAAAGACTTAGCAGGTGATATAACAATTTTCATAATTTATTCTTTCTTTTTTTCAAAAATACGAAAATATACAAATGTTGGTTGAGATGTTTTATAAGAAATAGTTATAACACTATAAAAAAACCTCCAAAAACTATCTATTCTTGGAGGCTATGATATCATAAATTAACTTTTATTCTTCAGTAAATGTTTGCGCTTTTGAATAAACCCTCCATTTATCAATACATTCTTGTAAATCTTGTGGAATTGGAGAATCAAATCGTAAAAATTCTTTTGTGATGGGATGTTCAAATCCTAATGTTTTTGCGTGAAGCGCTTGTCTTGGCAAAACTTTAAAACAATTCTCAACAAACTGCTTGTATTTTGTAAACGTCGTTCCTTTTAAGATGGAATCACCTCCATAGCGTTCGTCATTAAAAAGAGTATGACCAATATGTTTCATATGCACACGAATCTGATGTGTTCTTCCTGTTTCTAATTGGCATGAAACTAAAGTCACATAACCAAATCGCTCTAGAACTTTATAATGTGTAACCGCTGGTTTTCCTTTTTCTTCATCAGAATGAACCGCCATTTGCATGCGATTCGTATCATGACGACCGATATTCCCTTCCACAGTTCCTTCGTCTTCTTCGATATTTCCCCAAACTAAAGCGATATATTCTCTTTCCGAAGTTTTCTCAGCAAATTGTTTGGTCAAATATGCCATTGCGTGTTCGGTTTTAGCTACTACTAGCAAACCTGTGGTATCTTTATCGATTCTGTGAACTAAACCTGGTCTTTCCGAACTATTCATCGGTAAATTCTTAAAATGATACGCTAATGCATTAACCAAAGTTCCCGAATAATTTCCATGACCCGGATGTACCACCATTCCAGCTGGTTTGTTTATCACCAACAATTGATCATCTTCATACACAATATCCAATGGAATGTTTTCAGGTGTTAGCAATTGCTCATAAGTTGGATGTGCTAAAACTAAACGAACCACATCACCAGCTTTTACTTTGTAATTGGATTTTACCGCAACATCGTTCACTAAAATGGAACCATTTTCTGCTGCTTGTTGTATTTTATTTCTGGTGGTATTTTCAATCATGTTCATCAAAAATTTATCCACACGTAAAGCCGATTGTCCTTTACTTGCTTCAAAACGATGATGTTCGTATAACTCGTCTTCGAGTTCGGTTCCTACATTATAATCCGCCATCTGTATCTTTAAATTCTACTGGTTCCGTTACTCCTTCTTCTGCAGGTGGTAAAGTATCTGCTGGTTCTTCTGAACTAAATGTTTCTTCATTAAACACTTCTTTTCCATCACCTAATACAAAATCTAAAGTTGAACTTTTCTTAACCTTATCTCCTGCTCTCAAGCGTCTTCCATTTTGATAAATTTGCAATACGATATCCTTAGCAATGTGCGGTTTATATGTAATTTTTCCTTCTTTCAAGGTTAATGATTTTATCGTAGCCGAAATTTGTCGGAACGTTTTATCTTTAAATTCAGGAATCGTGATATCAGTAAATTCACCTGCATTTAATTTTACATAAACTTTACGACCATCTTTTACTAAACTTCCTGCTTTTGGATCTTGTTCTAAAATCGTAAAAGGAGGAAAATCAGCATTAAATTCAACTGTATCTAACAAGAAAACCTCTAAATCCAATTCGTTTAGTTTTTCTTCAGCTACTTCTAGTTTCATTTTAGATAAATCAGGCACTTTGATTTCCTGACCATGATTGGTTCTAAAATCTAAAAACTGAATCACTAAAAAAGTAAAACCCACAACTATTGCAGCGGCTAAAAAAGCTTGAGTAAAAAATGTTCTACTAGTTAAATATTTAAATAAACTCATACAAAATGATATTTTGACAAAGATATAAAATTCAAAAAGAAATTACGAAGCAATTCATTTTGATTTCTTCACCCTTTTAAAACGAATGAATTGCAAAAATATTTCTTTGGTAATCGAATAAAAGAACGTAAAATCTCAATAAATAATGTAATTTTGTGTATCACTTTTAGAATTTCAAAATGAAAAACGTTGCCATTATCATGGGAGGTTACTCTAGCGAGTACAAAATTTCGTTAACTAGCGGAAATGTTGTGTTTAACAATATTAATCGTGCTAAATTTAATCCGTATCGTATTCATATTTTTAAAGAAAAATGGGTTTATGTGGACGAAAATGATGCCGAATTCCCAATGGATAAAAACGATTTTTCTGTAACGGTTAATGGCTCAAAAATCAATTTTGATGTCGTTTTTAATGCAATTCACGGAACTCCAGGTGAAGATGGTTTGATGCAAGCATATTTTGAATTACTAAATATTCCTCAAACTTCTTGCGATTATTATCAAGCAGCATTAACATTCAATAAACGCGATATGTTATCGGTTTTAAAACCTTATGGAATCAAAACGGCGGAATCGTATTATTTGAATTTAGGCGATGAAATTAAAGTAGATGCTATTTTAGCGAAAGTGGGCTTACCTTGTTTTGTAAAACCAAATAAATCAGGTTCAAGTTTCGGAATTTCGAAAGTAAAAACTAAAGAAGAATTTCTTCCAGCTATTGAAAACGCTTACAAAGAAGACGACGAAATCATCATTGAAAGTTTCTTGGACGGAACAGAAGTTTCTGTTGGTGTAATTAATTATAAAGGAACGGTTACGGTTTTACCAATTACCGAAATCGTATCCGAAAACGACTTTTTCGACTACGAAGCGAAATATTTAGGCAAATCAAAGGAAATTACACCTGCCAGAATTTCAGAAGAATTGAAAGTAAAAATCGAAACGGTTGCCAAAAGAGCTTACGAAGTATTGAAAATGAAAGGTTTTTCAAGAAGTGAATTCATTATCGTAAACAATGAACCGCACATGTTAGAAATGAACACCATTCCAGGTTTAACTACCGAAAGTATTCTACCTCAACAAGCAAGAGAAGCAGGAATTTCGTTACCAGAATTGTTTGAAAACGCTATTGAATTGGCTTTAAAAAAGTAAACTATGAAAAAAATATTTATCTTTTTTTTACTTTTATTCCTTGCTAACTTTACATTTAGCCAAGAAAATAGAATTTCAAAAGTAAAACTTGAAACACTAAAACTTCTTTACAAATGGAATGATGAAAAAATATTAATTGTTAATTTTTATTTGCCAAAAAATAAATGTCATTACAATCAATATGAAAATTTAAAAAATGGTAGTCAATGGTTTGATAATAACATTTACAAAACAATTAATCTTTCAAACACAAAAAATATTTTTGTCTATTCAGATAAATTAGCAGCGAAGAAAATTATAGATAATAATAGATTTTTTGAAGATTTTGAAAATTATTTTCTTAACAACTTTTTTAATCCAAATGACAATTGTTATGGTGTTATTGCAATAAATAGTGATGGAAGATATTCATTCAAATCTGGAGAATTCTCAACAGATGATGTTACTTTGTTATTAAAAAATGTGAACTAAACTATGAAAAAAGCAATATTTCCAGGTTCGTTTGACCCAATTACCAACGGACATTTCGATATTATTAAAAGAGGTGTTTCTTTATTTGATGAAGTCATTGTAGCGATTGGTGTTAATGCCGAAAAAAAATACATGTTTTCCTTAGAAGACAGAAAACGTTTCATAGAAGAAGCTTTTAAAGACGAACCAAAAGTAAAAGTCATTACTTACTCTGGTTTAACGATTGATTTGTGCAAAAAAGAAAAAGCAGATTTCATCTTACGTGGACTAAGAAATCCGGCCGACTTTGAGTTTGAAAAAGCCATTGCGCATACCAATCGTGTCATGTCGAAAATTGAAACTGTATTCTTGTTGACGGCAGCTCGAACTTCGTTTATTTCTTCAAGTATTGTTCGTGATGTATTAAGAAACGGTGGCGATATTTCGCAATTGGTTCCAGAATCGGTTTTGAATAAGAAATAAATAAGTTTACTCATACAATCATTTTTTTAAAACAAAATATATTTTTTCATAACTTTTTCATTTTCATTAACTTAAAATGTTATATCTTTATAACATTAGCAAATAAAACAAAAAATTATGAAAAAAAAATTACTTTCTATCTCAGCATTATTAATGTTGTTTTTACTTTTTCAAAGTTTCAAATATTCTGAAAAAACATCTGATTATTTTATCCCTAAAGACTATCATGGTAATATTATGTTAAGATCTACTGGTCCTGCAGCAAATGGTCTAGGAGACCTTACAGGCAGTCCAGTTTCTGGAGGCACATGTACAAACTGCCACGCTGGAGGTTCATATTCTCCTTCGATAACTCTAAACATATCTGATAATTTAGGTAATCCTGTAACTAGTTATGTCCCTGGTGTTCAATATAATTTGACATTTACTGTAAATAATTCAATTGGAACACCTGGTGGTTATGGTATGCAAGCGACTGCTCTATTAGCAAGTAACGCAGCAGCAGGAACTTTTTCAACACCTTCATCAAATGCACAAATAATTCCAGTAAGTGGTAGAAGTTATTTTGAGCACAATATAAGAAGTACTAGCCCTACTTTTACTTCAAAATGGACTGCTCCAGCTGCAGGAAATGGGCCAATTACATTCTATTTTATAGGAAATGCAGTAAATGGAACTGGAGGAACCGGTGGAGATACCCCTACAGCTGCTACTACACGCACTTTAAATGAAACTTTAAGCACAAGTGATTTTGCTTTTCAAAACAATATCAAATTATTGGAAAACCCTATTAAAGATGCTTTAAATATTAGATTAGCTGAACGTTATCAAAATATAGATTTAGAAATTTTTGATATCTCTGGAAAATCTATTTTCAATAAAAAGTATAATGATGTAAATCTTATTAATGAAGTAGTAAATTTATCAACTGGTGTTTACTTTGTAAAACTTAAAAATGAAGATAATTCAAAAGCTACCCTCAAATTAGTTAAAGAATAATTTTTAATTTTCAAATACTATTAGTTTAGCATAAACAGAAACCTTCGAAAATCGGAGGTTTTTTTGTATCCATTCCAAAGTTTTGGGTTGGTAAATAAAAACGTGGGTAAAATCATCTTTGTAATACCAATTTTCAAAAGGTTTTTGGTTGTTATAAACTTCTGTTTTGCAATACAACTTACCTTTTGGAAGTAGTAAATTCTTCAGTAACTCAAATTCTTTGTAAGGTTTATGAAAATGCTCCATTACCTCACAACACGAAACGTAATCGTATTTTTCTTGTAAAAGTGATGGTTCATTCGCAAAAAACAAATCGTAATTCTGAACTTGATAACCTTTATCTGTCAACATTTTCGCAATCACTGGACCCGTTCCTGAACCGAAATCTAAACCTTTAGCTTCCGGAGTAAAATCTTGTAAAATTGCATTTACGATTGGTGAAACAAAGTTTTGATAGCGTTCATCAAAAACATCATTATTGTGTTTTTCGTAGTGTTCTTTCTCGGCTTCAGCGGTTAAGAAAGTATCTTTTGGCCTAAAAATGCCTTCGCAATTTGTGCATTTATAGAACAAATGTTTAGGCTTTTCGCAAAAAAGCGTTGATGTGGAATTACATAATGGACAAGTTGGAGAAGTCATAAATCAAAATTATGGATTATGTTGAATAATCTTCTGTTTTAACCAAAAACCAGTCATTATTAACTCTTTTAAAAGTTAGTTTTACTAAAATTCCATTATCGTTTCCTCTGTAATAAATATTTCTAAAATTATTATTTGAATCAATATTAGCTAAAAAAAGCAAACTTTCTATTTCTTCAACAAGGTTAATATGATTCCATTTTTCTTTTTCTATTTTCTGTGAAATGATCTCATATTCATCATCAAGAGAATAGTCTTCTAAGGGAAATAAAATGTGTGATTTTTGATAAATACTATCTTTAGAGAATTTTATTAAAAAAATAACAAACTTTTTTTCGGACAAATTATTAATGGAAATAGCTTTAGTACCTGAAAACGTCCATTTATTATCTATCTTTTCAAACTTGTACTTTAAATTTTTACCTTTTTTTAAATCAAGAATTATCAAATCTTGTTTATCTGAAAGTTTTTTTTCTTCAAAAACAGATAATGAATCCGAGTTCAAGTAAGCGACAAAATCTTTTGATGAGAAAAAATTATAATCAATAGAATTGTCTTTATTGCTGTTTTGAAGTCTTTTATCAAAAATAAAACTTTCAAAAAATTCCATAAAAGAAGTCGTATCAATTGAAACAGTAGAATTTTCCTGATTCATTTCTACTGCTTTTTCCTGAAAACCTTCTAATTTTTTATCATCAGATTTACATGAAAACAAACTAAATGTTAGAATTAAAATCAAATATTTCATAGACCAACCAATTTACTCCTCCTCTTTCTTAATAACCTTTCTCGCTACTTCAATTTTATATTTCTTCCCTTTCATTTTTTCGTCTTTGATGTTTTGCAATAAGGATTTTACTTTTGGATATTTCACCGCTACAAACGAAATAAAATCTTTAACTTCGATTAATCCAATATCATCTTTTTCCAGTTTTCCTTTTTGCGAAAAGAAACCAACGATATCAATTTTATTCAACTTATTTTTCTTTCCTCCGCTGATGTAAAGCGTTTGATATAAAGGCGCTTTTGGTAATGATTTCGCATTAGAAACATCTAAACGGCATTTTCCGTAATCAAAATAATCGGCTTTCTTTTCAGTTTCGTGAATTAGCACATAAGCGGTTCCGGATGCCAACATTCGTGCGGTTCTGCCGTTTCGGTGTGTGAATTCGTCTTCTTTTGCAGGTAAATGGTAATGAATTACGTGTTTCATTTCGGGAATATCCAAACCTCGTGCGCCTAAATCGGTCGTAATCAAATACGAAACACTTCCGTTTCTGAACTGAATCAAAGCACGTTCACGCTCGTCTTGGTCTAATCCGCCATGATAATACGTAGAAATAATGCCTTTTTGAGTCAACATATCATGAATGCGCTCTACCGCTTCTCTATGATTGCAAAAAATAATCGCAGCTTCTGAATTCAAAGAACAAATCAACTGAAATAACGAATCAATTTTATCTTTAGATTTTGAAAATACGATACGAACATCTAAATTATCGTTCTGCTTTTGGTTCGGAATAAAATCAATTACTTTTGGATCAATTACTTTGGTATATTTCGGAATTTCCACACCTGAAGTCGCAGAAACTAAAATTCGCTTGTTGACTCTCGTGATTTTTCCAATGATATACGACATTTCCTCATGGAAACCCAATTGTAACGATTTGTCAAATTCGTCTAGAACATAGGTTTTTACATTTTCGGTAGCAAAACTTCCTCGGTCTAAATGATCGGCAATTCTTCCTGGTGTTCCAATTAACAAAGCAGGCGGATTACTTAAGTTTTTGAATTCCGTTTCTATCGAGTGACCTCCATAACAGGTATTTACTTTGAAATGCGTGCCCATTTTTTTCCAAACTTGTTCAATTTGCAAACCTAATTCGCGCGAAGGTACTAAAACCAAGCACTGCACGCCTTTTACATCTTCCTCTAATAATTGAAAAATTGGCAATAAAAACGCTAAAGTTTTTCCCGAACCCGTTGGAGAAAGCAATAAAATAGTATCTTCATTCAAAATAGCCGTTTGGGCTGCTTCTTGCATTTTGTTTAAACTTTGAATACCAAGATTCAATAGTACATTGTTGGAATATGGATTTTGACTCATGTGGCAAAGATAGTGATGAATGTTGATTGATACTTATCGATTCGTAAATTAACGAGATTAACCCAATCAAATAAAACAAAATAAAAAAATTTTGAACCACATAGAAACATAGGAAAAAAGAATTGGATAGCACAAAATTTGGGTTAAAATAGTCTGTATAAACTATGTAAAGAGTGTAACGACTCAACTCTTTCAACAATTAACCTATGTTTCTATGTGTTTCAAGTAAAAAACTTTATTTTTGAAAATCAAATACAATTCTGCTATGCGTTTTTTAAAAATAAGTTTGCTTTTCATTTCGATTTCTGTGTTTTCACAAAACAATTTCACCACACCATTTGAACGTGGCAATGGCAATCAATCCACTACTTATGAGGAATGTATTGCATTTTATGAAAAATTAGATGAAAGTTTTGCTAACATCCAAATGATTCAAAAAGGCACCACCGATAGCGGAAAACCATTGCATTTGGTGCTTTTTTCAAGCGAAGGCAAATTTGATTTTGACGAATATTTTACTAAAAATAAAGCTGTAATTTTAATCAATAACGGCATTCACGCAGGCGAACCTGACGGAATTGACGCTACCATGATGTTAATGCGAGATTTAGCCATGGGAAAAATCAAAACGGCTAAAAACACTTTAATTGCAGCTATTCCGGTGTATAGTGTTGGTGGAATGTTGAACCGAAATTCGCATTCGAGAGCCAATCAAAACGGTCCAGAAGAATATGGTTTTAGAGGAAATGCTCGAAATTACGATTTGAATCGCGATTTTATTAAATCGGACACTAAAAATTCGAGAAGTTTTCAAAAGTTGTTTACCGAGTTAAATCCTGATATTTTCTTAGATAATCACGTTTCTAATGGCGCGGATTATCAATATACGTTTACTTGTATTGCAACCCAACACGAACGTTTGGGAAACAAATTAGGGAATTATTTCATCAACGAATTGTATCCTTCAGTGGTGAAAGACATGAATAAAAAGAAAATCGATGTGGTTCCGTATGTGAATGTGCACAGCACCACGCCTGACAAAGGTTTTGAGCAATTTACCGATACACCAAGATATGCGACAGGTTATTCAACTTTGTTTCATACTTTAGGATTTGTTCCAGAAACTCACATGTTGAAAGTATATAAAGAACGAGTGAAAGTGACTTACGAATTTATGGTCAGCACGATTAATTTCGCCGATACAAATTGGCAAAAAATCAAGCAAATGCGAAAAGACGCATTGAACGAATATCAAGCTGGAATGGAATATCCGTTGGATTGGGCAATTGATTCAACCAAAGTATCTTATATTGATTTTAAAGGCTATCAAGGCGGATACAAACCAAGCGATATTTCAGGAAAAGATCGATTGTTTTACGATAAAAGCAAACCGTTTACCAAGAAAATTCCGTTTTATGGCAATTATAAACCTACGAAATTTGTAAACATTCCGAAAGCATATATTATTCCGCAATCGCAATGGCAAGTGTTGGATATTTTGAAATTGAACAATATCAATGCGCATCGTATTCAAAATGACACCATTATTGAAGTAGAATCGTATAAAATTGAAAGTTATCAAACCTCAAAATCGCCTTACGAAGGACATTACGCACATTACAATACAAAAGTTTCCAAATCGACTCAAAAAGTGAAGTTTTATTATGGCGATTATGTGTTTTACACGAATCAACCTGGCGTGAAATATTTAGTTGAAACCCTAGAACCAGAAGCTGTGGACAGTTATTTCAATTGGAACTTCTTTGATCCTATTTTACAACAAAAAGAATATTTTTCGAGTTATGTTTTTGAAGATTTAGCCAAAGAATTCTTAGATAAAAACCCAAAAATCAAAGCCGAATTAGAACAAAAGAAACAAAACGACAAAGCTTTCGCTGAAAATGGTGCAGCACAATTGGATTGGGTGTACAGACAATCGCCTTATTACGAGAAAGCGCATTTGCAGTATCCAGTTTATAGAGTGAATTAGAAAGTGTCAATGTGTCAATGAGACAAAATTGATAATTGGCATATTGGCTAATTATCACATTGACACATTTGATTTTTCTTCCTCAAACAACAACTTAATATTCTCGTACGAGTTCTCCAATAAAAACTTAATATCCTTTGGATTCACCCATTCAACACGTTCAATACCTTCATCGGCTTGGCCTTGAGGTGTGCCTTCGTATTTGGTGCGCATTTCAAACCATTGGGTAATTTTTAGTTTGTAGCGACCGTTACGTTTGAAAATATGGTAAGTCCTTTGTAGTTTTTCGGTGATGGCTAATCCGGTAACGCCAGTTTCTTCCTCTACTTCTCGGATAGCGGTTTCTTCAATGGTTTCGTTTTTTTCGGTACCGCCTTTTGGTAAATCCCATTTGCCGTTTCTAAAAATAAAAAGCACATCGCCGTCTTTGTTGTAAACCAATCCACCACCTGCTTTTTCAACGGGTAATTTCGCACGAAGCGTTTTCATTATCAATTTTTCATCGGGATGATACAGAAAAGCTTTCTGAATTTTATTCTGAAAAATTTTAACGATTAACTTTTTGATATCAACACTTTCCAATAAAAAAAGTTTGAAATCGGTTTCTTTTTGAACCTGATTTGTCAAAAAAAGTGGCTTATCGTTCACAAAAACTTTATACATTTGCAATATGATTTTTAATAACAACACAGCACAACAAACAGCCGAATTGCTTTTACAAATAAACGCAATTAAATTAAATTCTAAAAATCCTTTTACGTGGGCTTCAGGCTGGAAGTCACCGATTTATTGCGACAACCGCATAATCCTTTCATTTCCAGCGGTTAGAAATTATATTCGCGATGAATTTGCCAAACATATTGAAGAAAAATTTGGCAAACCAGATGTGATTGCAGGCGTTGCAACAGGTGCTATTGGTATCGGAATTCTAGTTGCCGAAACCATGGGATTACCTTTTGTATACGTTCGTCCAGAACCAAAAAAACACGGAAGACAAAACCAAGTAGAAGGTTTTTTGCAAAAAGGACAAAACGTAGTTGTCGTAGAAGATTTGATTTCGACTGGCGGAAGCAGTTTGTTAGCTGTTGAAGCTTTACGCAACGAAGGTGCTAATGTAAAAGGAATGGCGGCGATTTTCACCTATGGCTTCCCAATTTCAAAAGAACGCTTTGAAGCAGCGAATTTGGATGTTTTCACGTTAAGTAATTACGAAAACTTATTGCAAAAAGCGGTTGACAAACAATATGTTTCAGAAAATGAATTGGAAACATTGAGTGCATGGAACGCAAATCCAGCAGAATGGAATGTAGAAGTTTAAATCACAAACAATAAACTATCAACAATAAACAAAAAAATATGAACTTAGAAAGTCCAAAAGTAAACGTAGCAAAATCGGCTGAATATTTATTCAACGCTTTGAACGACGTTAAGAATTTCGAAAAATTAATGCCTGAAAATATTGCAAAATTCGAAGTAATCGACGAGAATTGCTTTGAATTCGGATTAAAAGGTATGCCAGAAATTAAATTGGTTAAAAAAGGTGGAACTCCAAATTCACAAATTGTTTTAGGAGCGGCTTCAAGCAAATTACCTTTTACCTTAACTGGAAACTTAAACGCAATTGATGCTGACAATACAGAAGTACAATTAGCTTTTGAAGGTGATTTCAATCCAATGATGGCCATGATGATCAAAGGACCAATCACGAAATTTATTGAGACATTAGCTCAGAATATGGGGAAATTGTAATTTCCAGATTTAAATAAAAATGAAAGTCCGTTTTAAAACGGACTTTTTTTTATGCAGTTTTTAACGCTTCAATCAACAAATCGATATCTTCTTTAGTATTGAAATGGCTAAAAGAAATTCGTAAACTAGGTTTTTTAGCTTCTTCTGGTGATAAAAACTCGGCTAAAACGTGAGATGGTTTAATACTTCCACTTTGACAAGCACTTCCGCGAGAAACCGCTATTCCTTTCATATCTAATGTGAATAACAACATAGAAGTCTTTTCTTCAGATAAAGGTAATTGAACATTCAAAAGATTATAAAACGTGTTTTCTCCATTGATTTTAACATCTGGAAATACTTTTTTCAATTCTGAAATGCAATACTCTTTTAAATCGGAAATATATTGTTCATCGTTTTCTAAATTCGCGCAAGCTAATTCTAGTGCTTTTGCCATACCAACGACTTGATGTACGGCTTCAGTTCCGGCTCGCATGCCTTTTTCTTGTTCGCCACCAAAAATCATCGGTTGTAGCATGGAATTCTTTTTTATGTAGGCAAACCCAATTCCTTTTGGACCATGAAATTTATGCGCAGAAGCTACTAAAAAGTCGATTCCCAACTCTTGTACATCTAAATTCGTTTTTCCGATAGATTGCACCGTATCGCAATGAAAAAGTGCTTTCGCATACTTGCATAAGTCCGAAACACGTTTGATGTCTAAAATCGTTCCTATTTCGTTATTTACGTGGATTAATGATACTAATGTTGGAACATCTGAATGTAATTTAGCCGCTAAATCTTGATAATCGATATTTCCGCTTGGCAAAATGGTAATGTATTCGACTTGAATTCCGAATTCCTTTGCTAAATGTTCAACTGTATGTAACGTAGCGTGATGCTCGATTTTAGTCGTAATAATGCGTTTAATTCCCAAATCTTTCACAGCGCTCGTTAAAATCCAATTTGTAGCTTCAGTGGCACTTGACGTAAAAATAATTTCTGAAGCTTGTGCATTTAGTAGTTTAGCAATGGATTTTCGTGAAGATTCTAACAAAGTCTTGGCACTTCTCCCAAAACTATGTGTTGAAGATGGATTCCCGAAATCATTTTGAAGTACGTTCATCATTGCAGTAATAACTTCTGGATGAATAGGCGTGGTTGCGGCGTTATCTAAATACACTTTTCTCATACGGCAAAGATACAAATCATTTTATTTTGGAAGTCTTAAATTCAATTCGTGCTGAAATTAACAAACTTTAGCAAATTAATAAATTAAAACCTTTATTTTTGTTGCATAAATTCGATGAATAAATGAAAAAACTTATAGTTTTAGTAGCCTCAGTTTTTATGCTACAAGCCTGTGATGACGGCGATATTACGCTAGAATCTTTCAATTTTGATTCTGTAACCATTCAAGAATGCACAGATAATAATTTGATTTTTAAAATTAATAATGATGAGTTATTATTAATCAATATTCCAGAATCGAGTTTTGCTAATGTTGAAACTCCTGATGGAAGTCCAAGAATAATAAATGTAAGTACATCGAATCAGATTATTTATAGAATTTATTCAGATAATGTAAGTTCTAATAATATCTGTGCAACTATTCCACCAGCTACTCCTGTTGTAAAAAAAGAATGGAACGCTACTGGAGGAACAATTGAAATTATAACAGATTCACTTTACGCTTCAGATGGGGTGACAATAACTGGATATACACACAACATTAAATTTGTGAATGTGAACTTTTCTGGAAGTTCAAATTCTTTTAGTTTTACGGAATATAATTTTGGAAACTACGAAACCGATTTATAAAATTTTCAACTAAAAAAGCAAAGGACTATTCAATTTTGAGTAGTCCTTTTTTTATTTCTAGAAGTGAAATTTTAATTCAAAACTTTACTTCACATTTTGTTTAATGTAAACTTCAGTTGCTCCCAAACCATATTTTTGATAGTTCGCATCTTGGAATGAAATGTTGTCATAACGTCCCAACATAAAATCTAATTCGGCTTTCAAAACACCCTCACCAACACCATGTATAAAAACCACTTTTGGCATTCGATTTTTGATTGCAAAATCGAGTTGTCTTTTTGCAGTTTCCATTTGGAAAGTCAGAATATCATAGTTGCTCATTCCGCGTTTTGAAGGCACTAATTTTTCGATATGCAAATCAACTTCTAAGACAAATTCATCCTTACGAGAACGCTTTTCTTTGACAAAATTGCGCTTTTTTGGCTCTTCTTTATCCTTTAAAACCGAACCTAAACTTTGAGTAGAAAAAAAACCACTTAACTCGTTGGAATTATTAATGTTAACCAACTCGTTGACAAAAAATGTCATCGAAAAATTATCAGTAGTTTCCACCGAAATTTCATTGTTTTGAACCTTAATTACTACTCCAGAAATGTCGTCGTCTAAAACTGCGACCTTATCTCCTATTTCAAATTTCTGTGTCATTTTCTTCTTCGTTTTCTCCATCATTTTTAGATGGAATTTTCTTCATCAATCTAAATAATCCAAACATAAAAACAGCCATTGCTCCTATCATGATAAATCGATTTGGAGCTGGTTTTGATTGCTCAATCATGGCAAAAATTCCAACTGCAGCAAACATCAAAATGTATAAAAATTGCTTCATAATTTTTTCTTTAAAATACAATTTTCAAAAGTAGTCTTTTAAAAGTCAACAAAAAAAGTCAAGCTCATTTTTAATAAAAAAGTCCTATTAAAATTTAAAATTATTAACGCGTTAAAAATTAATAACAACTCATTAACAAATCGTTCACAACACTTTTTTTGAGTTTGGCACAGCAATTGGAAATACCTAATCAAGCAACAAGTTTTAGAAACGAGTTTTAAAATTGAGTTGCTAAATTTTTAAATTGTTGTATCATGAAAAAAATTACACTTTTAGTAGTAGCCAGTATCCTTCTGGTAGGGAACATGGCTTTAGCGTCAGAAAATCCTGTTTTTTCTGACAACACAAACAGAAGAGGATATTACATCGATTATAGAGATGCAGAGCCTATTATCTTCAGAGAGCGCGGAATTGAGTTTATGTTGTTTCCAAATGGAGAATTCGACTTCAACACAAGACCATCAGGACCAAGATATGCAGTAAACGGTACAAATGGAGCTCCTGGCACAAGAGGTTATTACGGAACTTCTGAAAGAGGAATTCGAGTTGAGCATGATAACTTTGGTAGAGTAAGACGTGTAGGGAATGTTTACATTAACTACGACGCTTTTGGAAGAGTAAAACGCATTGGAACTATCTACATGAGCTATAATAGTTTTGCAATAACTAGAGTTGGAAATATGCGAATTATGTACGACAGAAGAGGAAGAATTGTAGATGTATATGGCTTTATCAACTATGCAAACAGCGGATATGTTTACAACCCAAGAGGAGAGCATTATTCTGGAGGAAATGGTGGTTATGGCTACGATGACGATTATGATGATGATTACGAAAGTGATGATGACTTTTACTACTATAGAAAAGATGGCTCTAAAGCCAAAATGTCTGAAGATGACGTAAAAGAAATCAAAAGAGAAACTTTAGAAATGAAAAAAGATAAATAATAATTGGTTGGTTAGTTTGTTTTTAAATCCTGCGGATTCTGGGAAGATGAAGCAGGATTTTTTGTTTTTAAATTTTAAAAAATTTTATTTGGAACACAGATTGAATTAATCAAAGAAATTAAAAAAATCTTTATTATTTCTTCAGAATTCTCTTGAAAACAGAGTTCATCACAAAATTGATATCAGAAGAAATTTTTAAATAATAACTCAATCCTAAGTAGAAAATGGTTACTAAAATCGATTTTAAGACAATGTTTACGAAAGGGTGAAAGTTGAAATCCCAGTAATAGAAAACGCCAAAACTCACCACTGCTAATACTAAAGCTACCATCGTGTTTTTAGTAAACGGAAATAACCTCATTTTAAGCACAACAAAAAGTAACTTTGCTAAACTATATAACGTAATTGAAATTAACGTTGCTATTGCAGCGCCATTCAAGCCATAAAGCGGAATGAATATCATGTTAAGCGAAACCGTTAGAAAAACTAAGAATAAACCTAAAAACAAGACTGCTCGATAGTATTTCGAATTAAAAATAATCGAATTATTATTTCCTAAAATCAAATCGAAATACTTAGAAATACCAATTAGGAAAACAACTTCAATTCCTTCTTTATACCCAACTGGTAAAACACTATATAATTCATTGATATTGACCAAAATTCCAATTAAAATCAGACCACCAATAACTTGTAGCGTAATTGAAGACTTTTTATATAGTTCATTCAGTTCGTCGTGTTTATTTTCACTCATTAATTTTGCTGTAATGGGATATGTAATTTGATGCATGGCACGACTTGGAACCGCAATCACTGTCGCAATGAAAATAGCAACCGAATAAAAAGCGATATTATCAATGTTGATGTAAAAATTCAGCATGAATTTATCGACATCTAACAACATGTTTGCCACACTTCCCGACAAAATAATGAAGAAACAATACGTTAAAATTGCTTTATAATTATCAGGAAAAACCAATTTAAAATGAGGTAATTTCACTTTCATCGCGTAAAAAAACATGGTTAAAAGCGATAAAAAGTAAATTCCCATCAAGGCAAAAACGAATTGTTGCGGCGAAATCACATCAAAATAAACTGCGAATAAGAAGATTGATATTAAAATACGAAGCAAAACTTCTTTCACAAAACTACCGTAAACCGATTGCAAATGTACTTTTACCCAAGCATAAAAAATCTCAAAATAACCCATACAAAGTCCGATTACCGGAATTTGCCACACATATTCGTAAACAATTGGATTCTTTTCCGATAATAATTCCGCTATTTGATGATAACCTAAATAACCAATTAAACTTATGGGAAGTACGATTAACAAAGGCAAAACCAAAAC
This sequence comes from Flavobacterium proteolyticum, assembly GCF_015223105.1. Lineage (GTDB taxonomy): Bacteria > Bacteroidota > Bacteroidia > Flavobacteriales > Flavobacteriaceae > Flavobacterium > Flavobacterium proteolyticum. Next base: position 101,393 of record NZ_JADFTZ010000005.1, on the reverse strand, counting down.
AAACGTTAGAAATTGCGCTTTTTTCTCTTCGGTTTCATATTCGTTGTAGAATTTCACCAACGTATTATGCACACCAAACGCCATCAAAGGCATCATAATATTAGCTGCCGACAAAATAAATCCGACCAAACCATAAAAGGTATCACCTAAAAATTGTCCGTACATAAACAATGTATTAATCGCACCAATTCCAAAACCAATGTAGGTAATGATGGTGTTTTTAATCGATTGTTTGGTGACAATTCCCATGTTTGAAGTTTGAATTTAGAATTTAGAATTTAGAATTCAGAAGTTTGGCTAATTTTTCTGTCAATGACTTTCTACTGTACTGTTGCAAACCAACTGGATATACTTTTAAATTATTTTGTTGATATTGCTCGAAATAGTTCAGAATTTGTACTTTTAAAGCTTCCAATTCATCGTATTTGAAAAATGTTCCGGTATTTGTTTCTTTGATGATTTGGGCAAAATCTGCATGTTCTGGTCCGATGGCGATGATTGGTCGCTCTGAAACCATATATTCGAATAATTTTCCAGGAATAATACACTTGGTTTCTTCTGAATCGATTTCAATAAGCAATAACACTTGTGAACTTCTTTGTTCGATTATCGCTTCATCATGTGGCAAATAACCCAAATGATTCACATATTTCTCCAGCTTAAATTCTTTTAGCGCTTGAAACACCTCAGCACTCACCGCACCTATCAATTTTAATTGGAATTGTTTTTTGAATTCGGGATTTTCTTTGGTTAATTCTTTTAAAGCTTTCCACAAAATTCTTGGGTTTCTAGCCGATAAAAACGAACCAATGTGCGCCAAAGTAAATTTTTTATCCAAAGGTTTTTTATTCACTTTTTCCACATCATAACCATTTGTAATCACTTCGATTGGTTTTGAAGTAATCGCTTCAAATTCGGTTTTTGTGGTAGGAGAAGTCACTAAAAGCTGATCACAAGTATTCATGACTTCCTTTTCCAAATCTTTATGTTTTTTGGCTGCCCAAGAACTTAATTTTAGTTGTTTGTGATAGCCAATAGTTGTCCATGGATCACGAAAATCGGCCAACCAAGTAATGTTAAGTTCTTTTTTTAATTGTAATCCAATCAAATGCAAACTATGTGGTGGACCCGTTGTAATTATCGTATCGATTTGATTTTCTTGAAGATATTGTTTCAAGAATTTAACCGAAGGTTTCACCCAAAATACTCGTGCATCTGGAATAAAAACGTTGCCACGAATCCAAAGCATTGCTTTTTCTACAAATGACTGCTTTTTTTGATTCGGAATAATTCCGGAACTGATTTTTTTTGTCTTATTTTTTGAAAAAACCGAAGCCAATCCATAAGGTTCAAAAATCGGTTTTTTGATGATAATGGCTTTATCTGAAACTTCACGCATTAATTTCTCATCAATCAAAGGATACGTTGGATTTTCGGGAATATAAACGTGAGGTTCGATTTTAAAATCGGGTAAATATTTGACAAATTTCAACCAACGCTGTACTCCTGGACCTCCTGCTGGTGGCCAGTAATACGATATAATGAGTATTTTTTTGGTTGGTTGCAACTTTATATTTTTTAAACACATAGACACATAGGTCTACTTTAATAATTTATAGAAAAGCGTTTCACTTAACATAGTAAACAGAGAAAATCTGTGTTTTCCACGTTCCAAACTAATTATGCTTTTTCTTATTCTCAAAATAAACTCCTGCTCCTATCAATAAAAGCATTGCTATCGAACTGATTAAAGCAATTGTACTTCCTGTTTTTACCACTTCTGGTTCAAATTTGAATTCAATGGTATGTTTACCTGCTGGGACTTCTAACCCTCTTAAAACGTAGTTTACATTATGTATTTTAGATTCTTTTCCATCTATCGTTGCTTTCCATCCATTCTTATAATACATTTCAGAGAAAACTGCGAAGCCTTCATTGCTGTTATTTGAAACGTATTTCAAATGATTTGGTTTATAAGAAGTTAATTGAATTGAAGCTAATGAATCTTTGGTGAAATTTAGTGGTAAGGATACTAAACCTTTATCATTATTAACTATTACTACTTCATTTTTGGCATCTAAAATATCCAAAGCTTTCATTTCTTCGTCAGCAGAACTTACAAACTTAATCTTTTCTACAAACCAAGCATCTCCATTAGCAAAAGGATTAACTACAGGAACGTCGCCATTACCTGTTGGTACAATAACATATTTCACATTTAACATATCCAAAACGGGATTGCTCTTTGTAAAACTATAGGTTTGCATATCTATTGAACTTGCTAATTGTGAAATATTTTTCTCAATGTTGTACTCAAATAGTTGGTCGACTCTTCTTGGACGAACCGCACTGTAACCACCAACGGCTTTATGGAAATATGACGTTCTTCCTTGTAATCTTCCTTGAATTTCGTACACTCTGTAATTTGATGTATCTTGTAAAATATGTTTATCTGCATCTGTTGGTTCAAAAGGCATATCTACTTCGCGTGCGCTTCTAAATTGACTTGGATTGTTATTTAAATAACGTTTATCGACCATAAATAAATCAGAAACCATAAAGAATCCAACCAATACAACAGCAGTAGTTTGTGCCAATTTGTTTTGGATATACAACCATAAAATAACCGCTACTGCTAACATGAATAAACCTGAACGCATTAAATCGCTAGTATAGAAATTCATTCTATCTTCTTTTAAAGCGTTTATAAAATTGATTCCGAATGATTTATCTTGACTTTCACCAAACATTTGCATCAATTGTTGGTCAATTGGAGCCGAGAAATTAAAGAATCCTTTTGCTAAGTATAATACAACTACTAATCCTAAACTAGTAGCAGCAGCTTTCCATAAACTTGTCCATTGTGCTTCTTTTTCCGAAGTAAAAAAAGATTGAAGTCCCATAATGGCTAATACTGGAAAACATAACTCCAACACTACCTGAATAGAAGAAACCGCACGGAATTTATCATACAAAGGCACGAAATCAACAAAAAATCTCGTCAAAGCATCAAAATTTTTACCCCATGAAAGCAATAAAGAAAGAATGGCTCCAGCTAAGAATAAATATTTTACTTTTCGCTTATCGTGATACAATCCTAAAACCGCTAAGAAGAATACAATTGCTCCAATGTAAGCTGGTGCTTCTACAATAGGTTGTTCTCCCCAATATGTTTTCCCGTAATATTGAACCGTTTGTAAGGCTTCTGGTGGTGTAGCACCATAATTTAAAAGAAACTCGTATAATGCAGATTTTTCATCTAATTCTTCACCATTTCCTCCTCCAAAAAGACGTGGTGCAATTAAGTTAAAACTTTCAGTAACACCATAACTATATTCTGTTATGTATTCATACTTCATGGATGAATCTTCGGTGTTTTTGGAACCATCGGCGTTAAAAGTTAATTCGCTTTTCCCACGGATACTGTGATTTGCATATTCTGAAGTTGCCATTAAATTAGTAGCATTGGCTCCGATAGCTAAAATCCCAGCAATGGCAAATACTCCAATAATTTTTCCTAATTCTTTAAATTCCTTATTCTTAATTGCAATTACTACATAATACACTCCAATTATCGCTAATAAGAGTAATAAGTAATACGTCATTTGGAAGTGATTCGCATTAATTTCTAATGCTGCTGCGACCATAGTAAGCAAACCTCCAATTATATATTTTCGTTGGAAAACCAATAAAACTCCTGCAACTACCATTGGCATATAAGCGATGGCGTGTGCTTTAGCATTGTGTCCAACTCCTAAAATAATAATCAAATACGTTGAAAATCCAAAGGCTAACGCTCCGAAAAATGCTTTTAATGGGTCTACCTTTAACACCATCAACAACACGTAAAACCCTAAGAAATATAGAAATAAATAATCCGCTGGACGAGGTAAAAATCGTAACCCATCATCTACCATTCCAATAACATCATTTGGATATTTAGCACCTAATTGATACGTTGGCATTCCTCCAAAAGCACTATTCGTCCAATAAGGTTCTTCTCCTGTTTCATTTCTAAAGTCATTTTGTTCTTTGGCCATTCCGGTATATTGCACGATATCGGATTGAAAAATTTTATTTCCTTGTAAAACTGGATAAAAATAAATTAGGGAAACCAAAATAAACCCTACTAAAACCAATAAATGAGGATATAATGCTTTGATATTTTTCATGTGTAGTAAATAATGAATATAAGGCGCTAAAGTAATTAAAAAAAGGATATTGTTAAAATATCCTTGGGAGTAATCTTGTTAAACTAACAATTATTTCACTTCTTCGTAATCAATGTATTCACCCACTTCTTTTTTTGGTTTTGGGGCTGGAGCACTTGCTTGAGAAGTTCTATTTTGTTGTTCTTGTTGTTGTCTGTACTGTTCCTGCATTTGTTCTTGCATTTTATTTACTGCCTTTTGCATTAAAATTGGAGCAAAAATTCGCATTAAAAACTTAAACAAATAATAAAAGAGTATAATATAAAATATAACCTTTATTGTTCCTGTAAGAGAAGCCATTTCCATGCTAATAAAATTTAAAATTCAAAAATACAGATATTGGTTGGGAAAACTTCAAAATTGTTTCATAAAATTATGATAAAATAACTATTTTTGGAGATAAATCTTTTTTTATGAAATCAATTCAAGCACTTTTTATTTTAATCTTCGGGATTACTTCACAAATTACATTTGGCCAATTTACGGATGAAATTAATTCTAATCGTCCAGGAAAATCGATGATGGCTTATGCTGTTGGTAAAAAAATCATTCAAACCGAAACGGGCGTAACTTATGTTTCAGAAGATCACGATCTTTTAGGATATCAAGCAAAAGGATTTATCGGAGAATTAGCCATTCGCTATGGTGTTTGGAAAGAAGAATTAGAGGTTATTGCAGATATTCAATATCAAAACGACAAACTTACCGTTGGTAATTTTGAAGAGAAAAGAAATGGTTTCAAACAATTGACATTAGGAGCGAAATATTTAATTTACGATCCCTTTAAAAATTATGTAGAAAAAGAGAACATCTACAGTTGGAAAGCCAACAAAAAATTCAAATGGAGACAATTTATTCCGGCTTTTTCAATGTATGCTGGAGCAAATTTCAATGTGGGTGATACTCCTTTTAATTATGCTCCGGCAGATATAAAAGAGCCTAGCTTTAGTCCAAAAGTAACAGCAATTGCTCAAAATCATTTTGGAGGAAGATGGGTTTTGGTGACAAACTTAACTTACGATAAAATAGGAACTGATTTCGCTAGTATTAACTATATCCTTACATTAACTAGAGGATTTAATGCTCAATGGTCGGGATTTATTGAAAATCAAGGCTATATGGGTGATTATTACAGCGATGGTGTTTTCAGAATTGGAGCTGCCTTTTTGTTTGACAAACACATGCAAGTGGACGCTTCAATTGGTAAAAACCTTAAGGATACTCCAGGACTTTTAAATGCTGGAATTGGTTTTTCATGGCGTTTTGCAGATCAGTATGAAGAAGTTCAAATGGCAAAACCTGGCACAGAAACTAAAACCGACAAAAAAATGAAGAAAAAAGGTGAAAAAGAAGCGAAGAAAAGAAAAGATGCAGTAGAATAAAATGATAACAATTAAAGAAGCCCTTACCAAAAAAGAAATGAAAGATTACGTTATGTTTTCTTTCGAATTATATAAAAACAACCCTTATTGGATTCCACCAATTATTGCTGAAGAATTAGAAACTTTTGATAAGACAAAAAATCCAGCTTTAAAAACCGCTGAAGCTCATTTTTATTTGGCTTATAAAGACAATAAAATTGTAGGTAAAATTGCAGCCATAATTAATTGGGAAGAAGTAAATTTATTAGAAAAAAGAAAAGTTCGTTTTGGTTGGTTTGATGTTATTGATGATATCGAAGTAACGAAAGTGCTTTTAAATAAAGTAGAAGAATTAGGCAGAAAACACAATATGGATCACATGGAAGGTCCAATGGGTTTCTCTAACCTAGATAAAGTTGGTATATTATCTGAAGGTTTTGACCAATTGGGAAACATGATTACTTGGTATAGTTTACCATATTATATAACTCACTTTGAACAACTCGGATTGGTTAAAGAAAAGGAGTACATTGAAAGTGACTTTTCTTTCAAAGGTATTAATCCTGAACCTTTTCAAAAAGCCAGCGAATTAATTAAAAAAAGATATGAATTACGTTGCTTAAATTTCACAAAAACAAAAGACATTATGCCTTATGTGGATAAAATGTTTGATTTGTTTAACGAAACTTATTCTAAACTGCAATCATTTGTACCAATCAATGATATCCAAAAAGAATATTTCAAAAAGAAATATATTGGTTTCATCAATCCCGAATTTATTAAATTCATAATGGATAAGGATGACAATATGGTTGCATTTGCAATTGTAATGCCTGGATTTGCTCAAGCACTTAAAAAAGCAAACGGAAAACTTTTCCCTTTTGGTTTTTATCATTTGTTACAAGCGCGTAAAAATTCAAAAGAAGTTGTTTTCTATTTAATTGGAGTTACACCTGAATACCAAAGTAAAGGTGTTACCGCTATTGTTTTTGATGAATATTATAAAGTGTGTCATGCAAAAGGCATTGAAACTTGCATCAGAACTCCCGAATTAGAAGAAAATCATGCCATTCATAATTTATGGAAACATTTTAATTCTAAAATCAATAAGAGAAGAAGAACATATAAAAAGGAATTATTATAAAACAAAAAAGGGATTCAAATTGAATCCCTTTTTTTATATGTATTTATAAAAGCTTACTCTACATTTTGAACGTTTGCTTCTGCAATTTTAGCATACGTTCCGTTTACTAATTTTTCACGAATAGCTTCAAAAGCTGCTAAAGTTTCAGCAATATCTTCTAAAGTATGTGAAGCAGTAGGAATCATTCTTAATAAGATAATCCCTTTTGGAATTACAGGATATACAACAATAGAAAGGAAAATTCCGTAGTTTTCACGTAAGTCATTTACCATAACCATCGCTTCTGGAATAGAACCTTCTAAATATACTGGTGTAATACAAGTATTTGTATCACCAATATTGAATCCTCTTTCTTTTAATCCGTTTTGTAATGCATTTACGTTTACCCATAATTTATCTTTAATAGAAGATGAATTACGCAATAACTCTAAACGTTTTAAAGAACCAATAGTTTGAATCATTGGTAATGCTTTAGCAAACATTTGAGAACGTAAGTTGTATTTTAAATAATCGATAACATCTTTATCTGCTGCAACGAATGCCCCAATGTTAGCCATTGATTTTGCAAAAGTTGAAAAATACACATCAATTCCATCTTGACAACCTTGCTCTTCTCCTGCTCCAGCGCCTGTTTTTCCTAATGTACCAAAACCATGTGCATCGTCAACTAACAAACGGAAATTGTATTTTTCTTTCATTGCTACAATTTCTTTCAATTTACCTTGTTGTCCTCGCATTCCGAAAACACCTTCAGTAATGAATAAGATTCCACCTCCTGTTTCTGTAGCCATTTTAGTAGCACGTTGCAGGTTTTTCTCCATACTTTCTAAATCATTGTGCTTGTAAGTGAAACGTTTTCCCATGTGTAAACGTACACCATCAATAATACAAGCATGAGAATCTACATCGTATACAATGATATCGTTTTTAGTTACTAAAGCATCAATAATAGACACCATTCCTTGGTAACCAAAGTTTAATAAATAAGCTGATTCTTTCATTACAAAAGCAGCTAATTCATTTTCTAATTGTTCGTGATATTTAGTATGACCACTCATCATACGAGCTCCCATTGGGTAAGCTGCTCCATATTGAACTGCCGCATCAGCATCTGCTTTACGAACTTCTGGATGATTTGCTAAACCTAAATAATCATTCAAACTCCAATTTAAAATATCTTTTCCATGAAATTTCATTCTTGGACCCAATTCTCCTTCTAATTTAGGAAATACATAATATCCTTCTGCTTGTGAAGCCCATTTTCCTAACGGACCTTTATTGTTTTGAATTCTTTCGAATAAATCTTTTACCATGATATATAATAGGTGTTAAAAACGAAGCAAAAGTATAAAGAAAAAAGTTTTTATTATAAATTTTAAGCCTAAAAAAATTCACTGATAAAATAAAAATTCAAATAAGCTTGGTAAATCAATAAATGCAATTACCTTTGCACCGAACGACACAGAAATGTGGTTACACGTTCACCTTAAAAGTCGGGGGCTCCACCTCGACTTTTTGCTTTTTATACATTTCGTATCTTTGTTTTTTTAAATCATTTTTCATGAAACTCGTATTCGCATCCAACAACAAAAATAAAATTCAGGAAATTCAGGCTTTAGTTTCAAATTCTATTCAAATTCTTAGTTTAGAAGAAATTGGATGTACAGAAGATATTCCAGAAACCGCTGATACCATTGAAGGAAATGCTATTTTAAAAGCAAATTACGTTACCGAGAAATATGGTTACGATTGTTTTGCAGATGACACTGGTTTAGAAGTTTATGCTTTAAATGGTGCTCCTGGAGTGTATTCTGCTCGTTATGCAGGCGAACAAAAAGATGCCAACGATAATATGGATAAACTTTTAGATGAATTAAAAGATAAATCGAATCGAAAAGCTAATTTTAAAACAGTAATCGCGTTAAATCTAAACGGAAAACAAAACTTATTCACAGGAATCATCAACGGAAAAATCATCGATGAAAAAATAGGTACAAACGGTTTTGGCTACGACCCTATTTTTGTTGCTGATGGCTATAACAAAACCTTTGCTGAATTAAGCATGGAAGAAAAATCAACCATTAGCCACAGAGGAATTGCCGTAAAAGAACTTATTCTTTTTTTACAAAAACAGAACCGATAGGTAAACTCCAATTGTATTTAAAAGCAATTAATCGGAATGTAATGATGAAAATGGCAACTGTTAGTGAAATAACTTCACCTTGCATTTGTAATTCTTGTAGTATAAAAAACAAAATACCTCCTGCAATACAAAGCGTTGCATAAATTTCCTTACGAAATAAAACCGGAATTTCATTACATAAAATATCGCGAATTACACCTCCAAAAGTAGCCGTTAAAGTTCCTAAAATCACACAAATAACTGAACTTAATCCGTATTCAATACCTTTTTCTAATCCAATTAAGGTAAAAACCCCTAATCCAATCGTATCAAATAAGAACATCGAGATACGCAAATGCTCTAAATAGCGATTGAAAACAACTGAAAGAAAAAATCCAAGGGTAATAATGTAAACATAATCGATATCTAACATCCATCCTACTGGAGTTCTTCCTATCATGACATCGCGAACTGTTCCGCCTCCTAAAGCCGTTACAAAAGCAATACAATACACACCAAACAAATCTAATTTCTTGTAAATAGCAGTCAATGCACCCGAAATAGCAAATACTAAAGTTCCGATAATATCTAACAGTTCAAACATCTTATATCATTTCTTACAAAAGTACTTCATTTTGCAATTTTTTTATCCCAAATTTAACTATAAAACATTTTTTATAAAATCTGTGAAAAAGACTAAAAACATAACAAATTGAAAATCAATTAGTAACAAATTAGTTAATCTGATTTATAAAGCGTACCTTTGCACCCAATTTAAAATAATATATGAATAAATTTGAACAATTAGGATTGAATGAGTCGCTACTGCGGGCGATTAAAGATCTAGGATTTGAGAATCCGTCAGAAGTCCAAGAAAAAGCGATTCCAGTACTATTGGAACAAAACACAGATTTAGTTGCCCTAGCGCAAACAGGTACAGGGAAAACCGCAGCTTTTGGTTTCCCGCTAATTCAAAAAATTGATGCTGAGAACAAAAATACTCAAGCCTTAATTTTATCGCCAACACGTGAATTATGCTTACAAATCACCAACGAGATTAAATTATACTCAAAGTACATAAAGGGGTTGCATACTGTGGCTGTTTATGGTGGTGCAAGCATTACAGAACAAGCTAGAGAAGTGAAACGTGGTGCACAAATTATTGTGGCTACACCAGGTAGAATGCAAGACATGATTAACAGAGGGCTTGTAAACATTAAAAACATCGATTTTTGTATCTTAGACGAGGCAGATGAGATGTTAAACATGGGATTCTACGAAGACATTTGTTCCATTTTATCGGACACACCAGACGAGAAAAACACTTGGTTATTCTCTGCAACAATGCCTGCTGAAGTAGCGCGTATTGCAAAACAATTCATGTCGAGCCCAGAAGAAATTACGGTTGGACACAAAAATTCAGGTTCTGCTACCGTTTCTCACGAATACTACGTAGTAAACGCAAGAGACCGTTACGAAGCTTTAAAACGTTTAGCTGATGCTAATCCAGACATTTTTTCAGTAGTTTTTTGTAGAACAAAACGTGATACACAAGCAGTTGCTGAAAAATTAATCGAAGATGGCTACAATGCAGCAGCTTTACATGGAGATTTATCGCAAGCACAACGTGATGGCGTAATGAAATCATTCCGTGGTCGTCAAATTCAAATGTTGGTTGCTACAGACGTTGCAGCTCGTGGAATTGATGTTGATAACGTAACTCACGTAGTAAATTACCAGTTACCAGACGAAATTGAAACCTACAATCACCGTTCAGGAAGAACTGGTAGAGCTGGAAAATTAGGAACTTCAATTGTAATTGTTACGAAAAGTGAATTGAGAAAAATTCATTCTATCGAGCGTATTATCCAACAAAAATTCCAAGAAAAAACAATCCCATCTGGAATTGAAATCTGCGAAATTCAGTTATTACATTTAGCGAATAAAATTAAAGATACAGAAGTTGATCATGATATTGACACCTATTTACCTGCAATTAATGAAGTTTTAGATGGTTTATCTAAAGAAGAATTAATTAAGAAAATGGTTTCTGTTGAATTTAATAGATTCATCAACTATTACAAATCGAAACGTGATTTAACAGGTGAAAGAGGAAGTGATAGAGAAAGAAGTTCTGAACCAAGAGAAATTAGAGCGGGTGATCCAGTTCGTTATTTCATTAACATTGGAGCAAGAGACGATTTCGATTGGATGCAATTAAAAGATTTCATCAAAGAAACTTTAGATTTAGGTCGTGATGACGTATTTAAAGTAGACGTAAAAGAAGGTTTCTCTTTCTTTAATACTGATGGTGAACATACTGACAAAGTAATGTCCGTTCTTAACGGATATGACATGAACGGAAGAAGAATCAATGTTGAAATTTCTAAAAACGACGGTGGAGGAAGACGCGATCACAACGGAAGAAATTCTGGTGGCGGAAGACGTGAAGGCGGATTTAGAGGTGAAAGAAGCGGTTCGGCTCCAAGAAGAGACGGTGGTTTCAGAAGCGATAGAGGTTCAGCTCCAAGAAGAGAAGGCGGAAGAGATGGTGGTTTCAGAGGTGAAAGAAACAATGAAAGAAGCAGTTCGGCTCCAAGAAGAGAAGGCGGATTTTCTGACAGAGCTCCAAGACGTGCTGAAAGTGCTGGAGATTCATCAAGACCAAGAAGACCAAGAAGAAGCTAACGATTTTCGTTAATTTTCTTATAATTTTATAGAAAACTACAAAATATCCCCTTTTGATTCGTATTTTTGAATCAATAATTTAAAGGATGAGATATTTTGTAGTTTTTCTTTTTGCCTTGATTTCTAATTTTTGTTTTTCACAAAACGATTCGATTGTGAGAAACATTAAAGGCACTGTTATTCACAACGGAACAAAGCTTCCTATGGGCAATGTTCACGTTATCAATACGTCACGTGTAAAAGGTACTGTAACCAGTCCTAGTGGAACATTTGAAATTGGCGCAAAAGTAAACGACACTATATTGTTTACGTATTTAGGTTACGAAACTGTTAAAGTTAAAGTAACCAACGACTGGATTAAAGAAAACCCAACAAAAATCTACTTGAGTGAAAAAGCCTACGTCTTAGACGAAGTAGTTGTAGCAAAATACAATTTAACAGGTTATGTAGAAGTGGATACAAAATTAATACCCGTATCCGATGACGCTTATCGTTACAGTATTTCTGGATTAAAAGCAGGTTACGAAGGTGGTGAATACAAACCTGGAGCAATTGCAAAGGTTTTAGGTTCCATTTCAAATCCAGCAGATTTCCTATACAATGTATTTGGAAAACGACCAAAAGAAATGAAAAAGCTGAAAGAAATGAAGAAAGACGATACCGTTAGAAATCTTTTAGCTACTAAATTTGACAGAGAAACGTTAGCTGCTTTGTTAGAAATTAGTAAAGATGACATTCCTTTAATCCTTCAAAACTGTAATTATTCTGAATATTTTATCCAAACTGCAAACGACTTGCAAATATTAGATGCCATCAGCGCTTGTTATGAAGATTATAAAATCTTAAAAAAGAATAAATAATTTATTCCGAAACGTTTTCTTTTAATTCGTGAAACTTGCGTTCAATAAACTCAATATCTTTTATCGATTTTCGAGTCCAATCTAAACGTTTTTCTAAAATTTCTTCTTCCGATAATTGCCAATCGATATTAGATTGTCTTAATCGGTTCGTAATATCTTGTATAATAATGGCTGCAGAAACCGAAATATTCAAACTTTCGGTGTAACCCACCATCGGAATTTTTAGAAACCCATCCGCTTGTTGAATTACTTCTTCCGATAATCCATTTCGCTCGGTTCCAAAAAACAAAGCTGATGGCTTCGAAATATCAAACTCATGAAGCATACAGGAATCATCATGTGGAGTTGTGGCAATGATTTGATAACCTTTTGCTCGCATTTCATCAATACAACTTTGAACGGTATTAAATCGATTCACGTCTACCCATTTTTGAGCGCCCATTGCAATTTCAGTGTCAATTCGCTTCCCAAATTTCTGTTCAATGACATTCAATTCTTGAATTCCAAACACTTCACAACTACGCATTACAGCACTTGTATTATGAAGCTGATACACATCTTCCATGGCAATGGTAAAGTGTTTTGTTCTATTTTTTAAAACTCTAAGAAAGCCTTCTTTTCTATTTTCTGTTAAAAAACTTTCTAAATATGTTAACAACTCTTGATTAAATTTTTCCATAAGGCAAAAATAATACTACTTTTTTTATTATTTTAGACAAAAAAAGAAAACTGCATGACACAAGAAGAACTTTTACCTCTATTACTTAAAAAAGACGATAGGTCATTTACATTGCTTTATGACAATTATGCCAAGAGTCTTTATGGAATTATTTTCAATTTAATCAAAGACAAAGAAGAAGCAGAAGATGTACTGCAAGAGGTTTTTGTTAAAATTTGGAAAAATATCGATACTTATAACACTTCGAAAGGTAGGTTATACACATGGATGTTGAACATTGCCCGTAATTCTTCTATCGATAAATTACGTTCTAAAAACTTTAACAACAATCAGAAAAACCTGTCTACCGATAATTTCGTACATATACTTGACGATAACTCGAAGACCATCAACAAAATAGACGCGATTGGAATTAAAGAGTTTATCAAGAAATTGAAACCAAAGTGCATCCAACTAATTGATTTGTTGTTTTTTAAAGGGTATACCCAACAAGAAGCATCTGATGAATTAGAGATTCCTTTAGGAACCGTGAAAACGCAGAATAGAAATTGTATGAATGAATTAAGACTAATGATCAATGAATAGTAGAGAATATATAGAATCAGGTATTTTAGAATTGTATGTTTTTGGAAAACTTTCCGAAGAAGAAATTGCGGAAGTCAACCAAATGGCAACACAATATCCTGAAGTGAGAGAGGAAATTAAGGCTATTGAATCAGCAGTCATTAATTTATCACACAGTGTAGCACCTCATTTATCGGCAACGAATTTTGAAAAAATCAGAGCTGAATTATTAGGAAGAAGTAAAGTAATCGAAATGAAACCTAAAACAAATTGGTCGCAATACACAGGATGGGTTGCAGCTGCTGTGTTAGTAGTTGGTTTCGGGCTTCAATTTTACAAATTAAACCAGACTAACGAAACCTTAAATAACGTTTCTAATCAGAAAGACTTATTACAAGAATCGGTTGTTGATTTGGAATTGAAAAAGAAAGAATCTGAAGAAGTTTTAGCTATTTTAAGAGATACAAGTAATGTAGCTGTTGCCTTAGCGGGTCAGCAAGTAGCTCCAGAAGCTTTTGCTAAAGCCTATTACAACAAAACTACTAAAACAGTTTTCATCGATGCATCGGGGTTACCAGAACCTCCAAAAGGAATGGTATATCAAGTATGGTCGTTGCAGTTAGAACCTGTTTTAACACCAACAAGTATTGGTATACTTGACTCATATGCGACAAGTTCAACCAAGGTTATAAAAGTAGAAAATGCAGAATCTCCACAAGCATTCGGAATTACTCTAGAACCGGCTGGTGGTAGCGCTAGTCCAACTTTAGAACAACTCTACACCTTAGGAAAAGTATAATCAAAATGCGTCTTTATGGACGCATTTTACTTTTATAAAAATTGCAAAAGAAAAGAAAATGAAAAAAATTGTAGTATTAACAGGCGCTGGAATCAGTGCTGAAAGCGGAATTAAAACATTCCGAGATGCTGACGGTTTATGGGAAGGTCATGATATCATGGAAGTGGCTTCACCTATTGGTTGGAAAAAAAATCCAGAATTAGTATTAGACTTTTATAACAAAAGAAGAGCCCAACTTTTAACCGTCAAACCCAACAAAGCACACGAAATATTATCAGAATTAGAAGAACATTTCGACATTCACATCATAACACAAAACGTTGACGATTTACACGAAAGAGCCGGAAGCAACAAAGTCATTCATTTACATGGTGAATTGTTAAAAGTACGAAGCATTTCAAACGAAAACTTCGTAATCGATTGGAAACACGATTTAATTTTAGGCGATTTAGACTTAGAAGGTAATCAATTGCGACCACACATTGTTTGGTTTGGCGAAGATGTTCCTATGATTGAACATGCTATTGATGTTGTAGAAACGGCTGATATTTTAATCATCATCGGAACTTCATTACAAGTATATCCTGCTGCTGGTTTGATGAATTATGTAGACCAAAATGTTCCTGTGTACTACATAGATCCTAATCCAGCCACGATATATGATTTACCAAACGAGTTGAAAGTATTACCACTTACCGCCGTTGAAGGAATGAAAATTGTGAAAGAGGAATTGGCAAATTCTATTCAAAAAACTTCTGACTTCTAACTTCTAACTTCTAACTTCTTACTATATTTGCACTTCTTTAAACAACACACTACAAAATGCAATTAACAGAATTAAATGCTATTTCGCCAATTGATGGTCGTTATAGAAGCAAAACTATTTCATTATCTCCTTATTTTTCTGAAGAAGCCTTAATTAAATACCGCGTTTTGGTAGAGGTTGAATATTTTATTGCTTTGCGCGAAGCTGATATACCTCAATTAGCCAAAATTGACAAATCGATTTACGATTCTTTAAGAGCGATTTACAAGAACTTTTCTACTGAAGATGCACTTTGGATTAAAGAAACCGAAAAAACAACGAATCACGATGTTAAAGCGGTGGAATATTTCATCAAATCGAAATTCGATGGTTTAGGATTACAAGAATATAAAGAGTTCATCCATTTCGGGTTGACTTCTCAAGATATCAACAATACAGCAATTCCACTTTCAACTAAAGAAGCATTTGAAAATGTATATTTACCAAGTTTAGTAAGCGTAATTGCAAAATTGAAAGAATTAGCAATGGAATGGCAAAACGTTCCAATGTTAGCCAGAACACACGGTCAACCAGCTTCTCCTACTCGTTTAGGAAAAGAAATTTTAGTGTTCGTAGAACGTTTAGAAGAACAAATGCGTTTATTATTCAACGTCCCTTTTGCAGCTAAATTTGGTGGTGCAACAGGAAATTACAACGCTCACAAAGTAGCTTATCCAAACACCGATTGGAGAAAATTCGGAACCGATTTCGTAGAGAATAGTTTGGGATTACACCATTCATTTCCAACGACACAAATTGAACATTACGACCATTTTGCTGCCTTTTTCGATGCTTTAAAACGTATCAACACGATTTTAATCGATTTAGATAGAGATATTTGGACGTATGTTTCAATGGATTATTTCAAACAAAAAATCAAAGCAGGCGAAATTGGTTCTTCGGCAATGCCACATAAAGTAAATCCAATCGATTTTGAAAATTCAGAAGGAAATTTAGGGATTGCCAATGCGATTTTCGAACATCTTTCAGCAAAATTACCCGTTTCAAGATTACAACGTGATTTAACTGACAGTACGGTTTTACGTAATATTGGCGTTCCAATGGGACACACCTTAATCGCATTTGAAGCGACTTTGAAAGGCTTAAACAAATTGTTGTTAAACGAAGACAAATTCGCAGAAGATTTAGAGAAAAACTGGGCAGTAGTTGCTGAAGCAATTCAAACCATTTTACGTCGTGAAGGTTATCCAAATCCATACGAAGCTTTGAAAGACTTAACTAGAACAAATACTGTAATTAACAAAGAAGCCATTCATAATTTTATTGGAACTTTAAACGTTTCTGAAGAAGTGAGAGCGGAGTTAATGCAAATTACACCTAGTAATTATTTGGGGATTTAATGATAGAATTAGTTTCAAGAAAATCAGTATTTGAAAAGCTTCCTAAAATAGGAAACGAAATTCATCTTATACAAAAATCAATGTATGAAGATTGTTTTACTGAAACTGGTTTTCCTCTAACTAAAAATCAATTATTTGAACTTCAATCTGAATCTGATCATTTAGAAATAAAAAATGTATTAGATTATGATTTTGAATTAATAAAAGTTAGGTCTAATATAAATTATAGCTACTCTAAATATTTTAAATGTATTGCTAATCAATTAGATAATTTACTCTCAGAAACTAAAACTGAAAATTTTTATATAATTTCTCATTTGAAACAAGACTTTTTCCATGCTATGAAATCTCAATATAAAAATAAGAGATTTAGAAAAGTTTATTCAAAATTGGAAAACAAATTAAAACTTGGAAGTTATAACGAAGCTATAAAAATTTGTAAAAATGAATTAATCGATTTTTTAGAAATTTTAAATCAAATTGATACTATTGGTGCCGGAGTGCCAGAATATATTTTGATTTGTGATGAAAATGATAAATTTTGTTTTTATTTTCATTATTCCAGAGAAATAACATTTTGGTTTTTTTCTAAAGAAGAATTATTCTTTCATAAATTATTTTCTAAACATAATTTTCAAATCTTAAGTTAAAATATGCCAAAACCTATCAGTATAAAATTAATTTCCATTAGTTTACTGATAGGTTTTTTCTTTTATTCTTGTTCGTCTTCTAAAACCCCAACTACAAATTCAAAAGCCGGCGTTGTCATTACTTTTGACGATTACTTTGTAAACGAATGGAAGGAAGCGGATGTTCAACTCGCAAAATACAAATGGAAAGCCACTTTTTGTGTAAGCAATTTTGAAAAACTTTCGGCTACTGATATTTCTAACCTAAAAGAACTTCAAAACAAAGGGCACGAAATAGCAGGTCACGGATTTCGTCATCTCAATGCAAAAGAATTCACTAAGAAAAACAACAAACAACAATACTTAATAGTTGAAATTTTTCCTTTAATCGAAGCGTTTAAAAAAGAAGGCATTGAAATTAAATCCTTCGCTTATCCTTTTGGAGCTAAAACACAAACGTTAGATTACGAACTTAAAAAACACTTCGAAATCATAAGAGGAACAGCAAAAGGTGGCAAAAAAGTAGCCGATAACGCCAATTTCTACAACGGTACTCGACTTGCAAACGGAATTGGAATTGATAGTAATTACGAACATTTCAATTTAAACTACCTAACTAAAGTTTTAAATTACGCTAAAAAACACAACAAAATAGTCGTTTTTTACGGACACAAACCAGTTGGCAAGGCAACAAAAGAATATGAAGTAGAACTGAAAACATTAGAAATGATTTGTCAATTTGCGGTTTCAAACCAAATGAAATTTTATACACTTCAAGAGCTAAATTCGTTAAAAAAACAATAAAATTAAGCGCATAAAGAATTGAAATTTTGAAAACCAATCACTTTTTACTATTTTAGTAAAAATTCAATTCTATGCCAATATTACTTTCTACTTCTACTGTTCATTTACCCAATTTAATTAGCGATTTAGGGCTAATTCTTGTAACTGCTGCAATCGCAGTATTAATATTTAGACTATTAAAACAACCGCTCGTTTTAGGTTATTTAGTAGCAGGATTTTTAGCAGGAAGTGAATTCGATTTCTTCCCAACGGTAAAAGACATGAACAGTGTAAAAGTTTGGGCAGAAATTGGAGTTATTTTCCTCTTGTTTAGTCTTGGTCTCGAATTTAGTTTCAAAAAACTAATGAAAGTCGGTGGAACTGCTTCTATAACAGCGTTGACCCAAATCATCTCAATGGTCGCTTTGGGTTATTTCGTAGGACAATTGATGGATTGGGGCAAAATGAATAGCTTATTTTTAGGCGTTATTTTATCCATATCTTCTACAACCATTATCTTAAAAACCTTTGACGAATTAGGCGTAAAAACACAAAAATTCGCCGGAAATGTAATTGGAGCGTTGATTGTACAAGATATTTTAGCCATTTTAATGATGGTTTTATTATCAACGGTTGCTGTAAGTCAACAATTTTCGGGAACTGAATTATTACAATCGGTTTTGAAATTGGTGTTCTTTTTAACCATTTGGTTTGTAGCAGGAATTTTCTTTATCCCAACATTCCTTAAAAAAGCTAAGCACTTATTAACCGACGAAATGTTGCTAATTGTTTCATTGGCTTTGTGTTTATTGATGGTTTTATTTGCAGCTAATGTAGGCTTCTCTCCTGCTCTTGGTGCCTTTATCATGGGTTCAATTATTGCCGAAACCACGCAGGCGGAACACATTGAACACTTGGTAAAACCTGTAAAAGATTTATTTGGTGCGGTTTTCTTCGTATCAGTCGGAATGTTAATTGATCCTGAGATGTTGATAAAATATGGATTTCCTGTAGCCATTTTAACGTTGGTTGTAATTCTAGGCCAATCACTTTCTTCAACAATTGGAGCTTTACTTTCGGGGCAACCATTGAAACAATCCATACAAACTGGAATGAGTTTATCGCAAATTGGAGAGTTTTCGTTCATTATCGCAACTTTAGGAATGACGTTGAATGTAACAAGCGATTTCTTATATCCAATTGTGGTAGCCGTTTCTGCTATCACCACATTTACAACTCCATTTATGGTGAAATTTTCAACACCATTTTCGTCTTATTTAGAGAAAAAACTACCAAGACGTTGGGTTAAAAAAATCGAGCGCTATAGTGCTAATACCGAAGCTATTAAATCAGTTAGTACTTGGCAAATTGTACTTCGTGCTTACTTAACTCAGGTGATTATTCACTCGATTATTATTGTGGCGATTATTCTACTTTCATCCAAATATATTCTGCCATTAGTAGAAGATTCCCGTTTTGGAAATGCTATTGCAGCATTAATAACAGTTGTAATATTATCACCATTTTTATGGGCATTATCATTGCGAAGAGTAGCAGTAGAACAAGTGCAAGAATTAATGCAAGTCAGAAAATATCAAGGTCCGATTATCGTATTAGTTTTCTTTAGAATTGCACTTTCGCTTTTTTATATGGGATTTGTATTGAATGAATTTTTCTCTCCTGTAATCGCTATTATTGCGTTGGTTATTGGAATCGTTTCCTATATTTTATTCCCAAAACGATTGCATGCGTTTTACAACAAAATTGAAGGTCATTTCTTGAGAAACTTCAACGATAGAGAAATTACAAAACAAGCCAACAAACGTCAGAATGTGCTATCGCCTTGGGATGGTCACATGGCAGATTTTGAAATTGCTACAGCCTCCAATTTAGCCGGAAAAACCTTAGAAGAATTAAAAATTAGAGAGCAATTTGGAATCAATATTGCTTCTATTAAACGAGGCGAAATCACAATTAATATTCCGATTAGAACCGAACGATTATTTCCAGGTGATGAAATCAACGTTATTGGTACAGACGAACAAGTAAAATTATTTAAGAATTACCTAGATAAACACGAAATAGATGCTCCAGAAACCACAGAAAAAGAAGACATCATATTACAACAATTAGAACTTAAAAACCGTGTTTGCATCGGAAAAAGCATCCGAGAATCACAAATTAGAGAAAAAACGCACGGCATCATCGTAGGCATCGAACGCAACGGAAAACGTATTCTAAACCCTGAATCGCATTGGATTTTAGAATCTGATGATATTTTGTGGATTGCTGGTGATAGAAAAAAGATTAATGAGTTTTTGAAGGGATAATTCTCTAGTTTTCAGTTAGCAGTCGCAGTATTCAGTTATCCAAAAACTTTGTCATTCCGAAGGAATCTCTTGGATTTTTTTTGGCATGAAAGTTGGCATTAATTAGACATCAAACCAAAATCTATGAGTAAATTTTTTCTATTTGTATCTTTTCTATTTTCCATTTCAATTTTCTCACAACAAGAAGTTGAAATTGACTTTAAAAAGTTAAATTCAAAAGTGAGTATTTTAATAAACAATCACAGGAAATCACTAAAATTAAAAGAATTCGAAAAAGATACTTTTCTTCTTAAGGCTGCAGAAGATCATAGTCTATATTTAAAGAAATTAGGTTTTTTATCGCACGAACAGAAAGATGTAAAAAAGAAGAATCCAAGTGATCGAGTTATTTTTTATGGTGGAAAAAAGTTTAGTGGATTTGGTGAAAACATTTTATTTACTTCTATTAAACAAGAAAAATATAGCGATAAAGAATTAGATAAATTAGCTCAAACGATTTTCAATCAGTGGAAAAATTCGCCACCTCATTACAAAAACATAATTAACAAAGATTTTGATGCAGCCGATTTAGGTTTTTACATAGATATTAAAAGAAATAGAATCTATGCTACTCACGTTTTTGGGATAAAAGGAATTCAAATACCAAATCAACTATCTGAAAATGCCTTTGGAGTTGAAGAAAAGAATAAAAAATGTAGACCGATTGATTTTGGAACAAAACTACATATTGGAAATAATATTGCAATAGAAGGTGAAAATGTCATTCTGTATTATCATGATAAACAGGAATTTGAATTGATGTTTTCTGAACCAAGAGATGGAATAGCAATTGATTTTGTTGAAAAAGAACAAATGAAATGTGATAAACCTAACACTTTTGACGTCTCTCCAATCTACGATGGTGTAATGTCAGAACCCATTTATAGAGAAGAATTATTAAAAAACAACACAGCTCAAAACGAATACAAGTTAATCACTAAAGTTGGAAAAGTTCCAAGTCATCTTATTGGAAAAGAAATTGTCGCTAATGTAATTTTGATTTTTGATAATTGTGCTTGCGAATATGTTGTGCCTTTACAAATAAAATCAAAAACCATTGATTTATTTCCTTTAGAACCAATCATTGAAGTAACAAATGATGCAAGTTTGAGTAGTAAAGGAATCATATATACTGAAGAAATTTTATTTGAATTTGACAAAAACAAAGTAAAATCAAATAATGGTAGTTACTCTAAATTATATGATAAAGTTCATTCTACTCAAATTTATAGTTATAGTTCAATCGAAGGAAATGAAATTTCGAACAAAAAATTACATGACGATAGAGCAATTGCTATTGAAAAATTCGCAAGAGATACTTTGAATATAAAAATGAAACCTTCGTTAGTCATTGCCGAAGAAAATTGGGAAAAATGCTACATTCAATTAGCTATGGAAAACATGGAATATTTAGCAAGTAAACCCAAAAATGAAATTAGAGAGTACATCAATCTAAAAAACAAAGAGTTTGAAACGTATCTAAATGAACAAAGAGTTTCTAAACTAGTTGTTAATTATTATGGAAAAATTGATAAAGATTCGTTGTCAAATGAAGATTATTTAAGCTCTTTATATGACTTAAATCTAAGAACTGCTATTTATGATAAGGATTATAAAAAGGCGAATTTAGCACTTTCAAAAATGTATACTTTGGAATACAGTTCTAGTATTTTTGATGAAATGGTTTTTAATGAAATAAAAACAAATCCTAAATTAGTTCAAAATGCAACGGCAGTAATATGTAAAAATTTTAAACAAGATTTTTTTAAAACGACACAATTTCTTAAAATTTGGTTAGGAAAATTTGAATCCCTACCAAAAAACACGCAACTGAATTTACTAATTCTTTATTGCAGAATAAATAGTGAATTACTTGAAAAATGGGATGTTAATATTTCTAAACTTACCAATGTTAGTAAGCCAGCATCAATAGAGACCAAGTTCATAACGTTTAAAGAAAATAAAAAACTTCAATGCAATTTCGATTACATTTTACTTTATTATAGCAATCATATAAACGATTATAAGAACATCAATCGTTATTTCGATAGAGTTTACATGAGTTTTAAATCGAACATAAAAACCAAAGAAGATAGAATTAATTTGGCTTTGTTTGTCAATCATTGGAGTGTTTATAATTACAGTATTGCTTTACTCAAAGCCGAAATGAATAAGCCTACATTTTCAAAAGAAGAAGCATTATTATTAGCGCAAACTGTTACTCTTTTCTTTGATGAAAACGATGTGAAAACGAATCAACAAATTTTAAACAAAGTCTATCAACTGAATAAAAAAGAATGGTGCGAATGGCAAAAAGAAAACTTCAATCTTTTGAGAAATGAACAAATTAAATCAGATTTCTGTAAAAAATGCAATAATCTGTAACTTAAACGAGTTATTATAAAAAATCCAAACTAACATGAAAATCCAAATTACCCTATTCCTACTCTTAATTTCCACTTTAAGTTTCAGTCAAAATCAAAACAAAATTGATTTAGAAAAACTAAAAACTAAACTATATCAATTAATAAACGAAGAACGTTCCAATAACGACAGAAAATTACTTGGTTTGGATATTTATTTGAAAAAAGCCGCTGACGACCATGCTAAATACATTGCAAAAGCTCAAACCTTATCGCACGAACAGACTGATGCTAAAAAGCAAAGTCCGAAAGAACGCGTGTATTTTTATGGCGGAAATTCGTTTGTTTTAGTGGGTGAAAACTTATTATTTACAGGAATTAAAGACCAAATTTATACTGAAGCTGACTTAGACACTTTAGCCTTAAAAATGTTCAATCTGTGGAAGAAATCACCCAATCATTTGAAAAATATTTTAGATCATCAATACTTTTATACTGAAATCGGTTTTAGCATCGATTGGGAAAACAAGAAAATATATGCCGTGCAATTGTTTGGTGCGAAGTAATTAAACACAAATTTCACGAATTAGCACAAATTAATTGGTGTAAATTAGTGAAATTCGTGTTCATTTTTAAGTACAAAAAAACCTGATAGCTTATAACTATCAGGTTTCTGTTTTTACTGAACACTGTGACTGATCACTGAACATTAAAACTATCTCGAATAATTCGGAGCTTCTTTCGTAATCGTTACGTTATGTGGGTGACTTTCGCCAATTCCACTCGCTGTAATTCTAATGAAACGTCCATTTTCTTGTAAGGTTGGAATATCTTTTGCACCACAATATCCCATTCCGGCTCTTAAACCACCGATAAATTGTTGCATGCTTTCGTTTAATTCTCCTTTGTAAGGAACACGACCTACAATTCCCTCTGGAACTAATTTCTTCACATCATCTTCTACATCTTGGAAATAACGGTCTTTTGAACCTTCTTGCATCGCCTCAACAGAACCCATTCCTCGGTATGATTTGAATTTTCTTCCTTCAAAAATAATCGTTTCACCTGGCGATTCTTTTGTTCCTGCTAATAACGAACCTAACATCACACAATCAGCTCCCGCAGCAATCGCTTTTGGAATATCACCTGTGTAACGAATTCCACCATCAGCAATAACTGGAACTCCTGTTCCTCTTAATGCTGCAGCCACTTCTAAAACGGCTGAAAATTGAGGAAATCCAACACCTGCCACAACTCGCGTTGTACAAATAGAACCTGGACCAATTCCTACTTTCACCGCATCAGCTCCATTTTGAGCTAAATATAATGCTGCTTCTGGAGTAGCAATGTTACCCACAACTACATCTAAATCTGGGAATTTAGCTTTTACTGCTTTTAATACATCCACCACACCTTTTGTATGTCCGTGAGCCGTATCAATGATTACAGCGTCAACTCCAGCATTTACTAAAGCTGTTGCTCTTTCAACTGCATCTGCTGTAACTCCTAAAGCCGCAGCAACACGCAAACGACCAAATTTATCTTTATTGGCAATTGGTTTTTGCGTTAGTTTGGTAATATCTCTAAAGGTAATTAAACCTACTAATTTATTATTGTTGTCAACTACTGGTAATTTTTCAATTTTATTTTCTTGAAGAATTCCTTCTGCTTCTTGTAAAGTTGTTCCTTGAGCAGCTGTTACCAATTTTTCAGAAGTCATTACTTCCAAAATCGAACGTGAATTTACTTTTTCGAAACGTAAATCTCTATTAGTAACAATACCTTTTAAAATTCCGTTTTCATCTACTACTGGAATTCCGCCAATACTAAATTCTTTCATTGCCATTTTCGCATCACCAACAGTTGCAGTTAAAGGTAATGTTACTGGATCGATAATCATACCGCTTTCTGCACGTTTTACTTTCTTTACTTTCGCTGCTTGTTGCTCAATCGTCATGTTTTTGTGCAACACGCCAATTCCACCTTCTTGTGCCATAGCAATTGCCATAGAACTTTCGGTAACCGTATCCATTGCTGCAGAAACGATAGGAACATTCAACGTAATATTTCTCGAAAATTTCGATTGAATACTAACTTCGCGTGGTAAAATTTCAGAATAATTTGGAATAAGCAAAACATCGTCGTAAGTAAGACCTTCGCCAACGATTTTAGTTGTGTGTGCTTTCATGGTGCAATTTGTAGTTGTTGTTAAATTGCGTGCAAATATAGTAAAACTTAGCCGAATAATCTATTTCTTTTAAGAATAAATTATGTAACTTGCATATTAATTTTTTATCTTCAATGAGCGATTCTAAAAAAACAATTATAGGCCTAACCGATTTAGAAGTATTAGAATCTGCAAAAAAGTTCGGCACTAATTCTGTCGAACACCAGAAAAAAAACCATTTTCTGAACTCCATTTTAGATATTGTAAAAGAACCCATGTTTCTTTTATTATTGACCGCTACCAGTATTTATTTCATAACAGGAGATTACGGCGATGGTATTTTCATGGCTTTTGCAATTGTTTTTGTTATGGCAATTTCGGTTTTTCAAGAATCTAGAAGTCGTAATGCGATTGAAGCCTTAAAAAAACTAACCCAACCACAATGTAAAGTCATTAGAAAGAGTCAACTAATTGAAATTCCAACCGAAGAAATTGTTATTGGAGATTGCGTTCAGCTAGAAGAAGGCGCTTTTATTCCTGCCGATGGAATTATTCTTTCATCCAACGATTTTTCGGTCAACGAATCTATTTTAACGGGTGAATCTTTAGCCGTATTCAAATCAAATGAATCCGAAAATAAACAAGTTTTTCAAGGTACAATTGTAGCTTCTGGTTTAGCGATTTGTGAAGTAACAGCTATTGGAAATAAAACGCAATTAGGAAAAATAGGTTCCAGCTTAAATGCAATTGAAGAAGAAAAAACACCTTTGCAAATTCAAATTGGGAATTTCGTTACCAAAATGTCAATTATCGGTTTGGTGATTTTTGCAGTCGTTTGGGCGATAAATTACTATAATTCAAGATTGGTTTTAGACAGTTTATTGAAGGCTTTAACCTTGGCAATGAGCGTTATTCCAGAGGAAATTCCGGTAGCCTTCACCACTTTTATGGCTCTTGGTGCTTGGCGTTTGATGAAAATGGGAATCATAACCAAACAAACCAAAACCGTTGAAACTCTTGGAAGTGCTACCGTTATTTGTACCGATAAAACAGGAACAATTACCGAAAACCGAATGAGTTTAGCCGAATTGTATCTTTTTAAATCCAATTCGATAGTTGCAACTTCTCAAAAACTAAATCCCGAAGCAGAAGAAGTATTGAATTTCGCCATGTGGTCGAGCGAACCTATTCCGTTTGATGCGATGGAAATTGCCATTCACGAAGCCTATTCTAATTTTGAAAGCGAAGACGAACGACCATATTTCAAATTGGTTCACGAATATCCTTTAGGCGGAAAACCTCCAATGATGACACACGTTTTTGAAAACGAATCGGGTAAAAAAATCATTGCAGCTAAAGGTGCTCCCGAAGCTTTAATTGCTGTTAGTCATTTAACTGAAACGGAAAAAAATCAGATTTTTGAGGCGATGAAAACCATGATGCAAAAAGGATTCCGAGTTTTAGGCGTGGGTGTTTCTGACTTTGAAGGAACGGATTACCCGTCAACCCAACAAGAATTAAAGTTCCATTTTAAAGGATTGGTAGCGTTTTATGATCCGCCAAAACATAATATTCAAGCGGTTTTTGAAACGTTTTACAAAGCAGGAATTCAAGTAAAAATCGTTACAGGCGATAATGCAGAAACGACTTCTACCATCGCAAAACAAGTTGGGTTTAAAAATGCGGATAAAGTATTGAATGGCGATGAATTAATGGCAATGGATGAAGCCACTTTGAAAGAAAAAGTAATGGAAACGGCTATTTTCACAAGAATGTTTCCAGAAGCAAAATTGAGAATCATCAAAGCTTTAAAAGCCAACAATCAAATCGTAGCCATGACAGGCGATGGCGTAAATGACGGACCCGCTTTAAAATCGGCACACATCGGAATTGCGATGGGTAAAAAAGGTACCGAAATTGCCAAACAAGCTGCCAACTTAATTCTTGTAGACGATAATTTCGAGCGAATGACAGATGCAATTGCCATGGGAAGAAAAATCTACCTCAACCTAAAAAAAGCAATTCAATACATCATTTCTATTCATATTCCGATTATATTGATTGTGTTTATTCCGTTAGCTTTGGGTTGGATGTATCCGAATATTTTCACTCCGGTTCACATTATTTTCCTAGAAATCATTATGGGACCAACCTGCTCCATCATATACGAAAACGAACCTATGGAAGATAATTTGATGCTTCAAAAACCAAGACCACTAACGACAACTTTCTTTAATTTCAAAGAAGTGTTAATTAGCATCATTCAAGGACTAATAATTACGTTAGGATTATTATTTATTTACCAATACGCTATTGGAGAAAACATGTCAGAAAACGGAACTAGAACCTTGATTTTCTTAACTTTAATTACTTCCAATATCGTATTAACGTTAGCGAATCGTTCGTTTTATTATTCGATTTTCAAAACGATTCAGTACAAAAATAATTTGGTAGGATTGATTATAGGAATCACTATATTATTAACTGGATTAATACTGTTTATTCCTGCATTTTCGAACTTCTTCTTATTTGAAATGGTAAGTGGTTCTCAGATAGGATTATGCGTTTTAGTGGGAAGTATTTCGGTACTTTGGGTCGAAATTTACAAAGCCTTTAAACGAAGAAAGACAGATTAATGAAACTCTCCGAATAGCTTTGTCGCTTCATTATAAGCACTTTCAAAGCTCATTGGACTGGTATTCGTGTTTTCTCTTTTCGTAGTGAAATACGACAACAATTTCTCCGTAGGCATGTTTCCTGTTAAATCATCTTTTGCCATAGGACAACCACCAAAACCTTGAATCGCGCCATCATAACGACGACAACCTGCATTGTAAGCCGCATCAATTTTTTCAAACCATTTGTCTGGCGTAGTGTGAAGATGCGCACCAAATTCAATGTTTGGATATTTCGGAATCAAATTGGAAAACAAATAATCAATAACTTCAGGAGTGGAACTTCCAACGGTATCCGAAAGCGATAGGATTTTCACACCCATATTCGCTAATTTTTCAGTCCATTCGCCTACAATTTCAATATTCCAAGGATCTCCATACGGATTTCCAAATCCCATTGATATGTAAGTCACGACTTCTTTATTGGATTTATCTGCGATTTCTAAAATCTCTTGTAATGTCACTAAACTTTCCGCAATAGTTTTGTGCGTATTTCGCATTTGAAAGTTCTCCGAAATCGAAAATGGAAAACCTAAATATTGAATTTCTTTATGAACCGAAGCATTCTGAGCGCCTTGTGTATTGGCAATAATCGCTAATAATTTACTATTCGTTGCTGATAAATCCAATTGTGCTAGAACCTCAACCGTATCTTGCATTTGCGGAATCGCTTTTGGCGAAACAAAACTTCCAAAATCAATAGTATCAAAGCCTACACGTAATAATGATTGTATGTATTTTACCTTTTTTTCAGTAGGAATAAACGGTTTAATGCCTTGCATGGCATCGCGCGGACACTCGATAATTTTGATTTCGTTCATAGCTTCAAAGATAGAAATTTTAGCTGTTTTCCAAAATCTTTTTATTAATCGCTTTCACTAAAGCCGGACCTTCGTAAATAAATCCAGTATAAAGTTGTACCAAACTGGCACCAGCATTCAATTTTTCAATGGCATCTTCCGCAGTGTGAATTCCTCCTACTCCAATGATTGGGAACGACTTATTACTTTTTTCTGAAAGAAAACGAATCACTTCTGTAGAACGTTTCGTTAATGGTTTTCCAGATAAACCGCCCATTTCTGATTTGTTTTCTGATTGTAAACCTTCGCGAGAAATCGTCGTATTGGTAGCAATTACACCTGCAATTTTGGTTTCGTTGACGATATCAATAATATCTAAAAGTTGTTCATCGGTTAAATCGGGAGCGATTTTTAGTAAAATTGGCTTTTGTTTTGGTTTAGTATTATTCTTATCTTGAAGGGTTTGTAATAACTCCGTTAAAGGTTTTTTATCTTGTAATTCTCGTAGATTTGGCGTGTTTGGCGAACTCACATTCACCACAAAATAATCGACATACGGAAATAAAGCTTCAAAACAGATTTCGTAATCTTTTACAGCTTCTTCGTTTGGCGTGACTTTATTTTTCCCTATGTTTCCACCGATTAAAACGCCTTTATTTTTTTTCAAACGTTCCACCGCTTCTTTAACGCCACCATTATTAAACCCCATTCTGTTGATAATCGCATTATCTTCTTTTAAGCGAAACAAACGTTTTTTAGGATTTCCTTCTTGTCCAATAGGCGTCAAGGTTCCAATTTCAATAAATCCGAAACCAAAATTTGATAACTCTTGATATAATTTCGCATCTTTATCAAATCCTGCCGCTAAACCCACTGGATTTTTGAATTTAATTCCAAAAACTTCTCTTTCTAAACGAGCATCTTTTACTTCGTAAAGCGATTGAAATAAGCCTGAAAAACCTGGGATTTTATTCAAAAAACGAATAGCTGAAAAAGTAAAATAATGCACTTTTTCTGGATCAAAACAGAAAAGTAACGGACGAATGAAGATTTTGTACATAGTGTGTTGTGTTGTTCTGCAAAAGTAAGAAAATGCTATTCCAAAAAAAAGTATTGACGCATTTTGTAACAATAAAAGATTTGGTGCGTATAATTAGGGAAGTAAAAAGTAAAAAGTGAAAAGACTAAACTTCTAATTTCTAAATTCTAACCTCTAAATTCTGATTTCAAAATGGCTCAAACTCCTTCTAACATGTTACCACTGGGCACGATTGCTCCTGATTTCAATTTAAGAGATACTAATGCTACTGATTTTAAAACTTTTGCTGATTGCAAAGGGGAAAAAGGAACGGTCGTGATGTTCATTTGCAATCATTGTCCGTTTGTGCATCATGTGATGGAAGAAGTAATGCGTGTGGTGAACGATTATCGCGTGCAGGGAATTGGTTTTGTGGCGATTTCGAGTAATGATGTAGTGAAATATCCTCAAGATGCTCCTGAGTTAATGACTGAATTTGCTTTTGAAAACGGGTTTGAATTTCCTTATTTATATGATGAAACACAAGAAGTAGCCAAAGCCTATGATGCCGCATGTACACCTGATTTTTATCTTTTCGACAATCAAAATAAATTGGTTTACAGAGGACAATTAGACGACAGCCGACCAGCAAACGGAATTCCATTAAGTGGTTCTGATTTACGAAGCGCTATTGATGGTGTGGTTATGAATCGATTAATTAATCTGGAACAGAAACCGAGTATTGGGTGTAATATAAAATGGAAGTAAATTACTGACAATCAAATGTCGATAACTTTATATTTAATCATTTCTTTATTATTTTTATTTAGATTAATTTTGAATAAAAATATTTTAATTATGAAAAAGCGACTAATTACACATGAAGGTGAATTTGAAATTTGTTATGCAAAAGATTTAGAAGTAATAGATTTTTACTCATCAAATTATTCAAGTGAACCTATTTCAATTAATTTTATTTCGAATTCAACAAAATTGAATGAAGACAATTGTTTTCAACTTTTAAAAAAATGGAGACCAATCATTGAAAATGAAATTTCAATGATTGTTGAGAATAATAAAGAATTTTATTCTCAATTCAGTCAGGTCAAAATATGTGATAAATTAGGATTCACACTAACAAGAAATATACAAAATCGAGAAAGGATTTTTGTCTCAGAGTTTGATTTAAAATTAGAATGTAGTTTTCAAAATTAATCACTTTCTCTCCAAAATCACCTCAATCGGATTATTACTTCTAGGTCCGAAAGTTCTGGCTTGGCGTTCGTTTTCACTCGAACATAAAATGTACATATTGAAAGCTTGCAATTGCACTAATTGCTCTTTGTATTTTCCTTTAGTATCTTGAATTTTGATATAAAACTCTTCTGCTGGAAATGTGTTGGTTACCGAAAGCAAATACGTATCACCTGAATATGGGAAAAACCATTTTTCGGGTTCGTTTGGTTTACTTATTAAATGATTTCGAGTAAAAACTAAAGCTTGATTACCGTATTTCCAACTGTATTTATTATTCTCGTTGATGACTTCTTCTCCTTTTTCGTTGACCAACGTAATTTTTAAATCGGGAATATTATCTGATTTACCTTCCTCATGGGCTTTTACCACTAAATAAGATGTAAAATCAAACCCACAATGAGGCACTTGTCCAAAGGATAACAAAGAGAATAGTAGAAAGAAAAAAGATAATTTGGTTTTCATAGATTGGAATTGGACGTAAAAATACAAAAATGATACCAAAGTAAAAATCCCAAGACAAAGTCTCAGGATTTCTATTAATATACTTTTTACTTTAAACTTTTTCCTTTGGACTTTATTATTTCACATCCATTAATTCTACATCAAATACCAAAGTTGCATCTGGTGGAATTACACCTCCAGCACCTCTAGAACCGTATCCTAAATAAGAAGGAATTACAAAACGAGCTTTGTCTCCCACTTTTAATAAAGCAATACCTTCGTCCCACCCTTCGATTACTTGACCAATACCTAAAGTGAAGTCAATTGGTTGTTTTCTTTTGTATGATGAATCAAAAACTTGTCCATTTTCCAATGCTCCTTGATAATGAACTGATACTTTTTTACCTTTTTCAGCTTGTTTTCCGCTTCCTTTTTGAATGATTTGGTATCGTAAACCACTTTCAGTCTTTTGAAAACCAGCGGCTAATTTTTCTAAAGCTTCCTCTGCCATTTTTTTTTGCTCAGCAATTCTTTTCTCTCTTGAACCTTCAAATGTTCTGAAAGCTTCAACAGCATTCCATTTTTGAGCCTCATCTCCTACTCTTACAATTTCTAATGAATCAATTGTATCACCTTGAGCAATTGCATCTACCACATCTT
Source organism: Flavobacterium proteolyticum (assembly GCF_015223105.1). Classification (GTDB taxonomy): domain Bacteria; phylum Bacteroidota; class Bacteroidia; order Flavobacteriales; family Flavobacteriaceae; genus Flavobacterium; species Flavobacterium proteolyticum. The sequence continues at coordinate 69,637 of NZ_JADFTZ010000005.1, read as the reverse complement.
GTCCTTCAACAACGTGACCAAAAACAGTGTGTTTTCCGTCTAACCAAGCAGTTTCAATATGTGTAATGAAAAATTGAGAACCATTTGTACCAGGTCCAGCATTAGCCATCGATAAAACTCCAGGTCCATCGTGACGTAAAGTTGGGTGAAACTCATCGTCAAAGTTGTAACCAGGACCACCTGTTCCTTGCCCTTGTGGACATCCACCTTGTATCATAAAATCAGGAATTACACGGTGAAATTTTAATCCGTCATAATATGGTTTTCCCATTGGACGAGCCGAATTTTCTAATTGTCCTTCTGCTAATCCTACGAAATTTCCAACCGTTCCTGGTGTTAAATCGTGTGTTAATTTTACTAAAATAGTACCTTTTGAAGTATTGAATTTAGCGTATATTCCGTTTTCCATGCTTTTGTTTTTAAATTTGAAAGTGCAAAATTACAAAATTAATTGGTAGTTTTGATAAACAAATATCGATTACAATGGAAGCTAATGATTACTTAAATATCAATAAACAAACTTGGAACAACAAAGTAGAAGTTCACGTGAACTCGGATTTTTATGACATGGAAGGTTTTCTGAAAGGAAAATCTACATTAAATTCGATTGAATTGGATTTACTTGGCGATGTTTCTGGAAAAAGAGTTTTGCATTTACAATGTCATTTTGGTCAAGACACCATGACTTTAGCAAGAATGGGAGCTAAAGCAACTGGAATCGATTTATCCGACAAGGCAATTGAAAAAGCGAAAGAAATCAATGAAAAATTAGGCTTAGATACGACTTTTATTTGTTGTGATATTTATGACTTACCGAATCATTTGGACGAAAAATTCGATATTGTTTTCTCCACTTATGGCACAATTGGTTGGTTTCCCGATTTAGATAAATGGGCAAAAATAGTTTCGCATTTCTTAAAACCAAATGGAAAATTTGTCTTTGCCGAATTTCATCCTGTGGTTTGGATGTTTGACAATGATTTCAAAGAAGTTTTTTACAATTATTTCAACATTGAACCTATAGTTGAAGACGAATCAGGCACATATGCTGACAGATATGCTGAAATTGCCGCACAAACCATTACTTGGAATCATCCAATTTCAGAAGTCTTAAATGCATTGATTTCAAACAGATTAGAAATTAATTGTTTTAACGAATTCGATTATTCTCCTTACAATTGTTTCAATCAAACCGAAGAATTTGAACCGAATAAATTCCGAATCAAACATTTAGAAAACAAAATTCCGATGGTGTATTCGCTATCGGCAACTAAAAAATAATCTACTATCTTTGCAGCATGCGAATTGATATTATTACCGTTTTACCCGAATTAATGCGAAGTCCATTTGAGGCTTCCATCATGAAACGCGCCATTCAGAAAGGATTGGTCGAAGTCCATTTTCACAACCTTAGAGATTACACTACGAATAAACAAAGAAGTGTAGACGATTATCAGTTTGGAGGCGGTGCTGGTATGGTAATGATGGTACAACCTATCGACGATTGCATTTCGAAACTAAAAAGCGAAAGAACGTACGACGAAATCATTTACATGACGCCTGATGGTGAAACGCTAAATCAAAAAATGGCCAATTCCATTTCGATGTACGAAAACATTATGATTTTATGTGGGCATTATAAAGGTGTTGACCAACGCGTTCGTGATATGCACATTACACGAGAAATTTCGATTGGTGATTATGTATTAAGCGGTGGCGAAATTGGAGCAATCGTTTTTTGCGATGCCATAATCCGATTGATTCCAGGTGTTTTGAGTGATGAAACTTCTGCTTTAACGGATAGTTTTCAAGACAATTTGTTATCACCTCCTATTTACACACGTCCTGCCGAATATAAAGGATTAAAAGTTCCTGAAGTATTATTGAGTGGTAACTTTGGAAAAATAGAAAAATGGCGTGAAGAAATGGCGTATGAACATACTAAAAACAGACGACCAGATTTGTTGGAAGAGTAAAATTGGCATTTGAAAGAAAATTATCAATTATTAATTGTTAATTATTAAAATTATTTCATAAATTTGCACCCACTTTAAACCAACCTCTGGCGATAGACGTGTATGTTGCTTTGAATCAAACATTTATAATTAAAACTATGTCAAATTTAGTTGATTTCGTAAATAACGAATTAGTTGCGAAAAATGATTTCCCTGAGTTTGGTGCTGGTGATACTATCACTGTGTACTACGAAATTAAAGAGGGTGAAAAAACTAGAACTCAGTTCTTCAAAGGAGTTGTAATACAAAGAAGAGGAGCTGGAGCTACTGAAACTTTTACAATTCGTAAAATGTCTGGTGCTGTTGGTGTTGAGCGTATCTTCCCAGTTAACATGCCAGCTTTACAAAAAATTGAAGTGAACCAAAGAGGTAAAGTACGTAGAGCTCGTATCTTCTACTTTAGAGATCTTACTGGTAAAAAAGCAAAAATCAAAGAAAGAAGATACAAAAACTAATTTTTACTTTCTCAAGTATAAAAAGCCGCAACATTGTTGTGGCTTTTTTTATTGAATTTTATTCAAGATTTAAGCAAAATCGCTCCATTATTTCTTTCAAATTTTCTATATTTGGCAGATTTTACAAATTATATTCAAAACAAACACATAACATTCATGTCCAATCAATCTAAAATAATGTATACCATTACGGATGAGGCGCCTATGTTGGCAACACATTCGTTTTTACCTATTGTAAAAGCCTTCACTAAACCTGCAAATATCGCGATCGAAACTAGAGATATTTCTTTAGCAGGAAGAATTTTAGCTAACTTTCCAGAATTCTTAAAAGACGACCAAAAAATTGGTGACGCACTTACCGAATTAGGCCAATTAGCCAATACTCCAGAAGCTAACATTATCAAATTACCAAACATTTCAGCTTCGGTAATTCAATTAAAAGAAGCGATTGCTGAATTACAATCACAAGGTTTCAATATCCCTAACTATCCAGAAGAGCCACAAAACGATACTGAAAAAGATATCAAAGCTAAATACGCTAAAGTTTTAGGTTCAGCTGTAAATCCAGTCTTACGTGAAGGAAATTCAGACAGAAGAGCGCCAAAAGCAGTTAAAAACTATGCTAAGGCAAATCCGCACCGAATGGGAACTTGGACTTCAGATAGCAAAACAGAAGTAGCGCACATGAATTCAGGTGACTTTTACGGAACTGAAAATTCTACTACAGTTGAAAAAGACGGAAAATTTAGAATTGTTTTCAATTCAGATAATGGAGTAACTACTGTTTTAAAAGATTTCGCTAACCTAAAAGCGGGTGAAGTTATTGACAGCTCGGTAATGAACTTAAATGCTTTAAAACAATTCGCAGCAGCTACGATTGCGGATGCTAAAGCGAAAAACGTAATGCTTTCTGCGCATTTAAAAGCAACGATGATGAAAGTTTCGGATCCAATTATTTTTGGAGCTATCGTAGAAACTTTCTTTGCTCATGTGTATAAGAAATATGCTGATGTATTCAAATCACTAGATATCAATCCAAATAACGGATTACAAGATTTATACAACAAAATTGCTGGAATTCCTCAAGAAGCGGAAATCAAACAAGCCATTGCTGATGCTTTAGCTAACGGTCCACGTGTAGCTATGGTAAATTCAGACAAAGGAATTACGAATTTCCACGTTTCTTCTGATGTAATTGTAGATGCTTCTATGGCTGCTTTAGCTCGTAGTGGTGGAAAAATGTGGAATGCAGAAGGCAAAGAAGAAGATACTATTGCAATTATTCCAGACCGTTCTTACGCTGGTTTCTATTCGGCTTGTATTGATGAAATGAAGCAAAATGGCGCTTTAGATCCTAAAACTATTGGTTCTGTACCAAACGTTGGATTAATGGCTCAAAAAGCAGAAGAATATGGTTCTCACGATAAAACTTTCCAATTAAAAGAAAATGGAACAGTTAACGTGGAAGACGAAAACGGAAACGTTTTATTATCTCAAAAAGTAGAAGCAGGTGATATTTTCAGAATGTGTCAAACGAAAGATGCTCCTATTCAAGATTGGGTAAAATTAGCGGTTAACAGAGCAAGATTATCTGATACTCCTGCTATTTTCTGGTTGGATAAAGACAGAGCACACGATAGAGAAATCATCAAGAAAGTTGAGAAATACTTAAAAGATTACGATACAACAGGCTTAGACATTCGTATTATGGATGTTAAAGATGCGATGAAAGAAACATTACGAATCATCCGTCAAGGAAAAGATGTAATTTCAGTTTCTGGAAACGTATTGCGTGATTACTTAACGGATTTATTCCCAATTTTAGAATTAGGAACTTCGGCTAAAATGTTATCAATCGTTCCGTTAATGAACGGTGGTGGATTGTTTGAAACAGGTGCTGGTGGTTCTGCTCCAAAACACGTAGAACAATTTATTGAAGAAGGTTATTTACGTTGGGATTCATTAGGTGAATTCTTAGCATTACAAGCTTCTTTAGAACATTTAGCACAAACGCAAAACAATGCAAAAGCACAAGTTTTAGCAGACACTTTAGACGAAGCGAATGCAAAATTCTTAGCAGAAGACAAATCGCCAGCAAGAAAAGTGGGTGGAATTGACAACAGAGGTTCGCATTTCTATTTAGCTTTCTATTGGGCACAAGCTTTAGCAAACCAAACTAAAGATGCTGAATTAAAAGCAACATTTGCTCCTATTGCTGAGGCAATGACTGCTAACGAATCTAAAATTGATGCAGAATTAATTGCAGCTCAAGGTAAAGAACAAAAAATTGGTGGTTACTATCATCCAAGTTTTGAATTAACAGAGAAAGCAATGCGTCCAAGTGAAACATTAAATACTATCTTAGCTAAATTGAACTAAGATTTTTAAACTCAATAAAAAAAGCGACTTAAAATTTAAGTCGCTTTTTTTATTTCTTTTCTATTGGCTTGACATATTCAATAACAAATTTAGCTGCTACTCCAGTATTCAAATTCCAATCATTTGTAGTTATTAAATTATCATTTTCATCATAAATGGCGAATGTAGCTGTGTTAGGACCTGCCAATCCTTGATTTAGCGCCACAATATCAATATTATTATCTCCTTCTCTTAATTCAATCAAACTCGTTTTAAAATCAGAATCTAAATAAATAACATTAAAAGCTGTAACTTCATTTAAAAGAATTCTAACCTTATCTCCATCAGGATCCATATGATCTCTTGTCTTGATTTTTATGACATGTGTATTGACTTTAAACTTTCCAAAGAAAACATTTTCCCAACTTCCTTGTTGCGTTTCTTTATTTAATTTATCCTTTACTTCATCTCCTGGATTCTTAAATTCACTTTTTTGAACCATGACACTTTCTTCTCCTTTTTTCTGATTCAATATTGAATAACGCTTTAAGTAGCTATCTTCTTTATCAAAAATACTTTTATAGGGTAACGTTGTGGTATTTGATTCGGTATCCACTTTTGCTGGTTCGTCCCAATTTAACTTCAGCTTTGAAGTTTTAAAAGGAGAATCTTTTTGAGCCAAAACCGACACAAATTGAAATAGAAAAAGTAAAACAAATAATTTGGTTTTCATTTGAACTGCATTGAAAGTGGTAAATTTATAACAATAATTGATTTTTGTTTACAAATTAACATTTGTTTTAAATTATTGCATATTTTTTTTGTGAAATTTGTTGTACAAAATTTATACCAAAATGAGGCTACAATTAAAACTTTATTGGATTTTATTCTTTTTTTCACTTTTGGGATTTGGTCAAGAAAAAGTAACACTAAGTGGAGTTGTTTCAGATGTTAATAACAACGAAACTTTAATTGGTGTCTCCGTTTACATTTCCGAATTAAATATTGGTACTTATACTAATGAATACGGCTTTTATTCTATTACATTACCAAAAGGGAATTATTCAATTCAAGTTAGCTATATTGGATTTGAAACCTTTTCTGAAAAATTAGAAATCAATCAAAATGTAAAGAAAAACTTTAGTCTAAAAGAAGGCAAGCAAGAACTTAAAGAAGTTGTCATTACAGAAAACGCTTATAAAACCAATATCAAAAAACCAGAAATGAGCGTTAATAAACTAGCTATTAGCACAATAAAACAAATGCCAGTTTTATTGGGTGAAGTCGATATTATTAAATCGCTTTTGTTTTTACCAGGTGTTACAAACGCTGGAGAAGGACAATCAGGTTTTAATGTTCGTGGTGGTGGAGCCGATCAAAATTTAGTGCTTTTAGATGAAGCTACGCTTTATAACACATCACATGTATTTGGTTTATTTTCAGTTTTTAATGCAGATGCTATTAAAGATTTAAAACTATATAAAGGAGGAATTCCAGCCCGTTTTGGAGGAAGAGCCTCTTCGGTTTTAGATGTGTATCAAAAAGACGGAAATAGCAATAAATTCAGTATGAATGGTGGAATTGGATTAATTTCCAGTCGCTTATTAGCTGAAGGTCCAATTGTAAAAGACAAAGGCTCTTTTCTTATAGCAGGAAGAGGTTCGTATGCCCATTTATTCTTGAAATTAACCGATAATAAAAACTCCGCTTACTTTTATGATTTGAACACTAAATTGAATTATAAAGTTAACGAAAATAACAACTTATATTTATCGGGTTATTTCGGGCGCGATATCTTTAATTTAAATGAATCCTTCCGAAATATTTACGGAAATTCGACACTTAATGTGCGTTGGAATCACTTATTTTCCGATAAATTATTTTCTAACTTATCGCTCATTTACAGCAATTATTTTTACGGATTAGATTTAGATTTCATAGGATTTAATTGGGAATCTACAATTCAAAACTACAATTTGAAATATGATTTTAAATATTACGCTACTGAAAAAACAAAGTTCAATTTTGGAGCTAATGTCACAAAATTTGATATCAATCCCGGCACCATAAAACCATTGAATGAAGAATCTTCAATTAACTACCGTCAATTGGATAAAAAATATGCTTTTGAAAATGCTTTATATGTCGATTTCGAATATAATTTAACTGATAAACTTGCTATTATGGCAGGAGTTCGCTTTAGTTCTTTTTACCGAGTTGGAGCTTCCACCATTAACTATTACGATAACGATCAACCCGTTTTGTATGATGAAGAGTTGAAAATTTACGAAAAAGCAACTCCAACTTCTACAAGGTATTTTGGTTCGAATGAAAAAATAGCAGATTATTCCAACTTTGAACCTCGTTTTACGGTATCCTATGAAATTGATAAAGATCAATCCATAAAAGCAGGTTATAACCGAATGGTGCAATACATGCAATTGGTTTCTAACACCGCATCTCCTACTCCATTAGATGTTTGGACACCCAGCGATAATTACATAAAACCTCAACTAGCTGACCAAGTTGCTGTAGGATATTTTAAAAACTTTAAAGATGGTGATTACACTTTAGAATTAGAAACTTACTACAAAAAAGTACAAAACCGAATCGATTATATTGATGGTGCCGATTTAATTGCCAACGAAGCAATAGAACAAGTTCTATTAAACGGAAGAATGCGCTCCTACGGTCTAGAAATGATGATTAAAAAAAATGAAGGGCGATTAAACGGATGGATTTCATATACTTTATCTCGCTCAGAACAACAAACTCCAGGAAGAACACCAACTGAAATTGGAATCAACAATGGTGATTGGTATCGTTCTGCGTATGACAAAACCCATAATTTAGCAGTTACTGGAAGCTATAAATTAAATAAAAAATGGAGTTTTGGAGCTAATTTCACACTTCAATCAGGTCAACCTGTAACTTATCCTTCAGGAAAATATGTTTTTCAAGGTGTAACCGTTCCAAGTTATAACTCTAGAAACGAAGACCGATTACCAGCTTATCATCGTATGGATGTTTCGGCAACGCTGACTCCTAAAAAATATGAAAACCGTAAATTTAAAGGAGAATGGGTTTTTGGAATTTACAACATCTATAGCCGCTATAATGCTGCTTCAATATCGTTTAGACAAAATTCAGAAACCGGTGCAAATGAAGCCGTAAAACTTTCTATTTTCGGAATTGTTCCTTCTGTTTCCTATAATTTTAAATTTTAATTTTATGAAAAATATTTTCCTATATACCGTTTTACTCGTTACAATACTGTTAAATAGTAGTTGTGAAAAAGTAGTAGATATTGAATTGGACAATTCAGACCCAAAATTGGTTATTGATGCCATCATCAAATGGGAGAAAGAAACAACTGGTGAAAGTCAAACCATAAAATTGAGTTTGACTAATGATTTTTACACCAATGAAATTCTTCCTGCTAATGGTGCAACCGTTACCGTTACAAATAGTTCCAATGTAGTTTTCAATTTTATTGAAGTTCCAAATACGGGAGATTATGTTTGTAATAACTTTCAACCTGTAATTGGCGAAGTTTATACATTAGAAATTCTATATGATGGAGAAATATATAATGCCTCTAGCGCTTTATATCCTACTCCTGATATTATTAATGTACAACAGGAAACCGTAGTTGGAATTAGTGGTGAAGACGAAATTCAAATTAAATATTTCTATCAAGATAATGGAGCTGAAGAAAATTATTATCTATTAGGTGTTAAAAATCCAAACAAACAATTTCCTGAATTTGGTGTGGTAAGCGACGAATTTTTTCAAGGAAACGTTATGTTTGGTTTTTATGGTAGTAGTGAAACGGAACCTGGAATTACGTTAGATTTAAGCGTTCAAGGCGTTTCAAAAAGTTACTATAACTACATGAATAAATTAATATCAATTGCCGGTGGTAATGCTGGAAATCCATTTGCAACACCACCAGCTACCATTAGAGGAAATATTAGTAACATTACAAACAACTCAAATTATCCGCTGGGTTATTTCTTTTTGAGTGAAATTGATACGGTAAGTTATTTGGTGCAATAATTCTTCAAAAACAATTTCAATTTCAAGAACCAATATCAAAAATTGAAAGTTGAAGTTGCGTTTGTTCTTGCACTTGATTTTTATTAACAATATATTTACGGCATTAAATCTAAAAAATGTCATCACACCATATTGTTCGAGACGACCAAGAACCCGCATTAATCATTGCTAATGGCGCATCCTGTAGCAAAGAATTAATGGGGCAATTGTTAGAATGGTCACCATTAGTGATTGTTTTAGACTCAGCAATTGAACGTGTTTTAGAATTAGACATTAAAGTCGATGTTTTATTGGGCGATTTTGACCGAGGTTTTAAACCTGAATATTATTTAGATAAACAATATCCATTAGAAATTGTTTATGCTCCCAATCAAGATAAAACCGATTTAGAAAAAGCTTTTGATTATCTTATCGAAAAAGGCCACAAAGCTGTAAACGTAATTTGGGCTACCGGAAAACGAGCCGATCATACCATAACCAATATAACTAACATTGTAGCCTATCGCAATCAATTGAAAATTGTAATTATTGACGATCATTCTAAAGTATTTTTATTACCCAACAAATACGATAAATGGTATACGGCAAATACTACGTTATCATTAATTCCGATTGGAACAGTTAGCGGAATTACAACTAAAAATTTATTTTACCCTTTAAATAATGAAGAACTAACCATTGGTTATCGCACTGGAAGCAGCAATCATGTTACTGAAGACGGAATTGTTTCCATTTCACACGAAAAAGGCGATTTACTTTTAATGGAATGTTGGGATTAAAAATTTGTCTATGAATTTGAAAAAATTACTATTTATCAGTTTTATATTTAGTGTAATTATCCCTAAATCTTTTTCACAAACTACTTTTAATGTAGAATATGTATTAGGCAAAACATCTCCTGCAAATGAATTTTTCCCAGAACTAAAAGTGAATCAAACTCTGAGTCTCTTTGTTGGAAAAAAACATTTTTCAGACGAAGCTTGGGTACAATCACTTCAAAATCCAGAAACAGGAATACTATTTCAATACAGTAATTATGGAAATAATGAATTTGTTGGATCATCTTACAGCTTGATGCCATATTTAGAAATTCCTCTATTTCATTCAAAAACGAAACGCTTATTTTTAAACACTGCTATTGGAGCTTCTTATTTCAACAAGAATTATGACGATGGTAAAAACTGGCAAAACAAAGCTATTTCAACTGATTTCACATGGGCTTATCGTTTGTTCCTAAATTATTCTATATTTTCCAATACCTATTTAGATACTCGAGCAAGTATAGGGTATTCACACCATTCTAACGGACATATAAAATGGCCTAATCAAGGTTTAAATACATTTTCTGCCGGATTAAACTTCAAATTCAATCCCCAAAAAGCTAAAACCGATTCTATTACTATAAACGATTCAAAATATACTCCTGTTAAATTTTATCAAATCAAAACAGGCATAGGGCAACAATCAATTTATCGATTATATAACGATACTAAAGAAGTGTATTCTACTTCATTTGCTTTTGGTAAAATCTACAAAAACACGTATAAAATTGGAATTGGTTTCTTTTATACTTTTTATGAAAACTACTACGATTACATAAAAGAAGAGAATTTTTTAGTAAATGAAGACTATCCAGAATTAAAGAAAAACCCAATTTACAATTCATCCGCTTATGGTGTTTTTATAAATGGAGAACTTTTAATGAATCACTTTGCCGCTGAAGCGCAATTAGGCATTAATATTGATAAACCATTTTACAAAATTGACTATCGATTAAATAGTGAAATATATGTTCCTGAAACTGGTGATTATGTTCCGAGTGAATTAGATAGTTATTATAAATTAAAACGTTTTATTTCGGGCAAACTAGGCTTAAAATATTATGCTTGGAATACTAAAAACATGCCAAAACACAATGTATCACTTGGCGCTTATATCTGTAGTAATCTAGGACAAGCTGATTATACAGAATTAAGTTTAGGCTATACTTACATCATTAAATAAAATATGTAGTATTTTTGTAAAAATACTTGCTTTACATGAAATTCCAAGTCGTATCTGAATACAAACCTACTGGTGACCAACCGCAAGCCATTGAAAAACTTTCAAAAGGCATTTTAAATGGTGAAAAATACCAAACATTATTAGGGGTAACAGGTTCTGGAAAAACATTTACCGTGGCTAATGTAGTACAAGAAGTACAACGACCAACACTTATTTTAGCGCATAATAAAACACTTGCAGCTCAGTTATATTCCGAATTCAAGCAGTTTTTTCCAAATAATTCGGTGCAATATTTCGTTTCTTATTACGATTATTATCAGCCAGAAGCTTTTATTCCCGTTACCGGAACGTATATTGAAAAAGATTTATCGATTAATGATGAATTAGAAAAACTGCGTTTAAGCACTACTTCTGCCCTACTTTCAGGTCGAAGAGATATTATTGTAATTTCATCTGTTTCTTGTTTGTATGGAATTGGAAATCCGGTTGAATTTCAAAAAAACGTAATCAATTTAGAAGCAGGTCAGCAAATTTCGCGTACCAAATTACTACATCAATTAGTTCAAAGTTTATATTCGAGAACGGAAGCCGAATTTGCCGCAGGAAATTTCAGAATCAAAGGCGATATTGTGGAAATCTTCCCAAGTTATGGTGATGAACCTTTCCGAATCCACTTTTTTGGAGATGAAATTGAAGAAATTGAAGCTTTTGATCCAACCACTGCAAAAGTGATAGAACGATACGAAAAACTAACGATTTATCCAGCGAATATGTTTGTGACTTCGCCTGATGTGTTACAAAACGCTATTTGGGCTATCCAACAAGATTTGGTCAAACAAGTGGATTATTTCAAAGAAATTGGCAAACATTTAGAAGCAAAACGTTTAGAAGAACGCACGAATTTCGATTTAGAAATGATTCGCGAATTAGGCTACTGTTCTGGAATTGAAAATTATTCGCGCTATCTTGACGGAAGAGAACCTGGAACCAGACCTTTCTGTTTGTTAGATTATTTTCCAGATGATTACTTGATGGTAGTCGACGAAAGTCACGTTACGATTTCGCAAGTGCATGCCATGTATGGTGGCGATAGAAGTCGTAAAGAAAACTTGGTAGAATATGGTTTCAGATTGCCTGCTGCTATGGACAATCGCCCATTAAAGTTTGACGAATTTGAAGCTTTGCAAAACCAAGTAATTTATGTTTCGGCAACACCTGCTGATTATGAATTACAGAAAACTGAAGGTGTTTATGTAGAACAAGTCATTCGTCCAACAGGTTTGCTTGACCCAATTATTGAAATTCGACCAAGTGCCAACCAAATTGATGATTTAATTGAAGAAATTCAAGTGCGATGTGAAGCTGACGAACGTGTTTTAGTCACCACATTAACCAAACGTATGGCGGAAGAATTGGCAAAATATTTAACCAAAGTTTCGATTCGTTGTCGTTATATTCACTCGGATGTTGATACGCTGGAACGAGTAGAAATCATGCAAGATTTACGAAAAGGTATTTTTGATGTGTTAATTGGTGTGAACTTACTTCGTGAAGGTTTGGATTTACCCGAAGTTTCTTTAGTTGCCATTTTAGATGCGGATAAAGAAGGTTTTTTAAGAAGTCATCGTTCGTTAACACAAACTGTAGGTCGTGCTGCGCGTAACGTAAATGGAAAAGCGATTATGTATGCGGATAAAATTACCGCTTCGATGCAAAAAACCATTGACGAAACCAATTACAGAAGACAAAAACAAATCGATTACAATACCAAAAACGGATTAGCGCCAAAAGCTTTAAATAAAAGTTTAGGAAGTGCATTAAGTGGTAATTCAGTTTCTACAGGTTATTATGAAAAAGAAGCTCTAAAAGCGGCCGAACCAGAAAGTTTATACTTGAGTAAACCCGAAATTGAGAAAAAAATTAGAGATTTACGCAAAATGATGGAAAAAGCAGCTAAAGAATTAGACTTCATGCAAGCAGCGAAATTGCGTGACGATATAAAAGTTTTACAAGAGAAAATTAAATAAAAACACATATGAGCAAAATTGAAAACATTCTAAAATTAGAAGACGAAATCAAAATCATTGAAGCTATTGGAGAAATCATTTGGCAGAAAAAAGAAGAAACAGAGGATTTCTCATCGTTAACCGATGAAGAGAAAGTATTCGTTTTTGTAGATTTATTTGAAGGTGCTATGGGAGAAGGCGGTTTTCAATTCTTTTTTAGTTCAGAAGCAGGTGATTTTGCAGAAGAAGTTATCACATCGTATAAAGAAATTAAAGCATTTAAAACGGCGGAATTAATTTCAAAAGCATTGGGTTTATTCCCAGCTAAAGCCTATTCGCCTGACGTGGAAAAAAGAATAGCATTCATTGAAAAAGCGGATGAAAACATCATTTCAGGTTGGGAAGACTTAGACGAATTATTTTTCGAAGACGAAACTGAAGAAGATATCGTAACATTAATCGTAGATTATATTAAAGCCAACGAAAATCAATTTGGAGCTTAATTAAAATAAAATTTGCAAGATAAATCTTAATATTTTACTTTTATACAAATTAACTATATAAATCAAAAAATGAAAAAAATTATTTCTCTCATCCTATGTTTCGTAGTCCTAACTTCATGTTCAAGCGATTCTTCTGATGAATCATCATTAACGGGATCAATTACTGCCACTATCGATGGTCAAAATTGGCGCTCTAATGTAGCTGTTGCCGCAGTTCAATCTATTAATTTTGGTGAAATTAATGGTAGTGTACTTCAAATTTTAGGAACTGCATCAAATTCTTCATCGTTAGCTATTAATATTCCTTTACAGAACTTATCAGTAGGAACTTATACTTATAATGGATTCGATGCAGATGGAAATTTAAGTTACAATACTATCGAAGACTCATATAGTTCTGATGAAACGGGTGGAACATTCACATTAACAATCAACTCATACAACAGTAACAACGGAACAATTTCAGGAACTTTTAGTGGAACCTTAATCGGCTTTGATTCTCCAACACAAATGTCAATAACCAATGGTACATTTAGCAATATTAGAGTAATTAGTCAACAATTATATTCTAATGGAAGTATGTCATTAAAATTAAATAGCGGTACTGTTTTCAATATGGATACAGATAACAATGATGGTAAGTATTTAATGATTCAGCAAGTTAGCGAAGCTAATAAAATAGTGGTATACGGATACAATACAAATATTGGTGCTGATTTTGGTATTTATTCCATCATGATTCCTGAAAATGCAACTGTTGGTTCACATTCAATTGATGGAAATAATTATGATGCTGGTTTCAATAATAATTCTAATATTGACTACACAACAACAGGAGGAACTATAAACATTACTTCTCACTCAGGGAATACAATTGTAGGAACTTTTAATTTTACAGCAACAGGAAATTCCCAAACCATGACAATTTCCCAAGGTAATTTTAGTATTACTTATAACTAAAAAAAAGAGAGTGCTAGTTCACTCTTTTTTTTATTTCTATTTGATAAAATACCTATCTTAAAAAAATTTATACTTTTAAGTAATCAATCATAAAACAATAAAGTATGGCAACAGTAAATGTATATCTTACCTTTAATGGTAATACAGAAGAAGCTTTTAATTTTTACAAATCGGTTTTTGGAGGCGAATTTACTTATATGGGTAGATTTAAAGATATGCCAGCCGATGAAAATTGTCCACCTCCAAGTGAGGAAGAAGGCAATCGCATTATGCATGTAAGTTTGCCTATTAGTAAAGAAACCATTTTAATGGCAAGTGATAGCACTTCGTTTAGTGGCGATGTTACTTTTGGAAACAATTTCTCTGTATCTATCAATACAGACAGTAAAGAAGAAGCAGATAAATTGTTCAATGGACTTTCTGCAGGCGGAAACATTATTATGCCAATGGAAAAAACATTCTGGGGAGCTTATTTCGGAATGTTTACCGATAAATTCGGCATCAATTGGATGGTAAATTTCGACGAAGTTCTTGCAAACTAATTATGTTGCTCAGTAAAAACGGACAATAAAACATCTCCCTCAACCATTCGGTTTGGGGAGTTTTTCATTAAATTCAGTACGCGTTTCATCGCATACGGATTTAATCCCATATTAATTCCAATTTCATTGATTTTGATTTGTTCAGCATCGTGTAAAACGCCATCGCAATGCATCAATAACGCCAAACGATAAAACTGACAAATTCGGTGGAACTCATCTTTTATTACGGTAACTTCACCTCTATTTTCAAATAATTTATGAAAAACAGTTTTCTCAATTTCTAATTCCATGGCTACCATTTCTAAAAAATCGTACTCTCTATCGTGCAATTCGCCATCGATTAAAGCAAAACCAATCATTTCCTGTAATAAACTTATTTTTTCTTGGTAACTGTCCATCAAAATAGTATTTTTATGTTTTAGATGAATTCAAATATAAAAATGAAAAAGCAGTATTTCCCATTTTTGTTCTTTTTTTTATTAACATCTCTTTCGGGATGGTCGCAAAGCAAAGTTACTTCTTTTATGATAGAAGCTCCACAATTACAGACTTCAAAGAAAATTTGGTTGTATTTACCTCACAATTATGAAACTTCAGAAAAGAAATATCCCGTAATTTACATGCACGACGGGCAAAATTTATTTGATGATAAAACGGCTTTCGCAGGCGAATGGAGAGTAGATGAAACTTTAGATTCTTTAAAAGCGGAAGTCATCATTGTAGGAATTGAACACGGCAACGAAAAACGAATGGATGAACTTACACCTTATCCAAATGAAAAATATGGTGGCGGAAAAGCCGATGCTTATTTGGATTTCATTGTAACTATCTTAAAACCTCATATCGACACCAATTACAGAACAAAAACAGGTAAAATAAGCACAGCAATTGCTGGAAGTTCGCTTGGTGGACTCGTTTCTTATTACGCCATTTTAAAATATCCTAAAATCTTTGGAAAAGCAGCAATTTTTTCGCCCTCTTTTTGGTTTAACAATAGCATTTATACTTTGACGGAAAACACCAAAAATCTCAAAACCAAATTGTATTTCATGTGTGGCGATAGCGAAGGTGAAACCACAGTAGCCGATATGGACAAAATGGTAGACTTAGTCAACGATAAAAGATGCACTTGCATGCATTTAACCAAAAAAGTAGTAATTGTCAATGGTAAACATAATGAAAAATTATGGGCGAAAGAATTTGGAAAAGCGTACCTTTGGCTCTTCTAAATGAATTAATAATTTAGAAATTGAATATTTAATAAAGACACAGAATGAATAACAACGATATATTTAAAAAGTTACGTGTAGCCTTACAATTACGTGATGACCAAATTATTGAGATATTAAACTTAGTGAATTTTAGAGTTTCTAAAGGCGAATTAGGTAATATATTTAGAAGCGAAGACCATCCCAATTACATGGAATGTGGAGATCAATTATTGCGTAATTTCCTTAATGGATTAGTGATTTACTTACGTGGCACAAAAGAAGACCCAAAAAATCCAAGAGAAGTTTTAGACCAAATTGCCAAAAACAAAACCTCAATCTCAAAAGACGCCAAAAAACCCGAAACCAAAAAACCATTCCAACCAAAATCAACAACAAACAAAAAACCATTTGGACAAGGCAAGCCTTCTACAAAAAAGCAAAAGCCAGAAAGCCCAGTTGAACGCTTTAAGTTTAATTCTGGTAAAAATAAAAAGTAAATAGAATCCTCAAGTAATTGGGGATTTTTTTTCAATATTTACAGCTTAGTCCAAAAAAGTTTATTTTATCTCAAAGGTTTTTTTCTATTTTAGAAAAAATATATTATTATTGTATTCGACTTAACCATTATTAAATCAAGCTCCATAAATATGAAAAAAATCCTTTTACTATTAGTATTGACTACATTCACCATGAGTGCCCAACAAAAATTCGATTTTCCATTGAATGAAAACGGGCAAATTATCTTCTCGGAAGTTGTATCTGCAGAAGGAAAAACCAAAGATGACTTGTTTAACAACTCCAAAATGTTCTTTGTAAATATCTATAAAGAAACACAGGATAAGATTAAACAGGATAAAGAAGCTTATTCAGTTACTGACACCCAGTATTCTTTCATGACCATTAAGGCAAACGGAAGTGAGACAAAAGTAAAATTATTTTACACTGTTTCTATCATGTCGAAAGACGGCAAATACAAATACGAAATAAAAAATATCTTTATCAAGTCGAGTGCTGAAACAACTGTAGAGAAAATGTTTGATAAATTGGCTTCGGAAAAAGCGGTGGATAATCCAAAATTAATGGAAACTCTTAAAGCGTATTATGCAGAAATCAATTCTACAATTGAAACCATTAAAAGCGATATTAAAAAGGAAATGGCAAAATCTAGCGCAACAAAAAGTGACTGGTAGTTTAATTACAAGATTCAATAAAAAAACGCTATCAAAAAAAATTGACAGCGTTTTTTATTTAAATATGTATTTTACTTCAACCCTCTAAAAAACTCCAATAAAATACCATTGTTCTCTTTTTCTGGAGTGAAAACTTCCAAAATACTTGGTTTTTCATTTTGATTTAGGAAAGCTGAATATTGTTGCTGTAAAGTCGTTTCATTATTCGCTTCAAAATAATCAAAACCGTACATTTTGGCTAAATGGGAAGCGTTTAATTGGTGAGAAGTTTCAAAATAGGTGTTAAACGTTTCCGTTTCTTGATGTCCGGGTAAAATTCTGAAAATACCACCACCGCTGTTATTCAACAAAATGATTTTGAAGTTTTTTGGAATGTAATTGTTCCACAAAGCGTTGCTGTCGTATAAAAAGCTGATATCACCTGTAATCAAAATCGTTGGTAAATCAGACGCTAAAGCTGCTCCAATAGCGGTTGAAGTACTCCCATCTATTCCACTCGTACCACGATTACAAAAAACTTGCACGGTTTTATCTAAATCAAACAACTGCAAATAACGTATCGCCGAACTATTACTTACTTGTAACTGGCTGTTTTTTGGCAGATTTTGGCAAATAAAATCAAACACTTTAAAATCTGAAAATGGAATTTTCGCAGTATATTCTTTATGCCTCGCTACTCTATCTTTCCAAATAGTCGCAATACTTGATTTATAAGAACTTTTAATCATTTCTTCAGTCAATAACTGACTCAAAAACGTATTTGTTGTCGTTTCAAAGTGATTTGTAAGTGCTCCAAAAGTATCATAGGCACGTAATTCGTCCACATGCCAATGGTGTGCTGGTTTGTATTTTCGCAAAAAGGCTTTGATACGTTTCGAAACTACCATTCCACCGAAAGTCAAAAGAATTTCAGGTTGAAACGCTTTAAAATCTTCATCTGTAAATGGTGTAATCAACGTATCAATTTGGTCGATGAAGGTTGGGTGATGTAAATTGGATGTTTTTTCAGTTAAAACCACTACACTTGGATCATTCGCTAAAGCATCCAAATACTTTTGCTCTACCGAATTTGGAAACAACTCTCCTACTAAAACTAATTTCTTAGTCGCTTTATTCCAAGTTTCTACAGTTGAATTTCCTAAAGAGAAAGTTTTGCTTTCAGTATTAAAATCAATAATTTCTGGTTTTACTTGTAATTCGGAAACGTTTTCATATAAAGGTTCTTCAAAAGGTGCATTAATGTGAACTGGCCCTTTTTGGGTAACCGCAACATGCAACGCCATTTGAATGTTATTATCGTTTTCAGTTGATACATTTTCTTGCAAATTAGCATTGTACAAACTGTGATTCGCAAAAACATTTTCCTGACGAATCGTTTGACCGTCTCCAATATCTATCTTATTTTGTGGTCTGTCCGCAGAAATGACTACTAACGGAATTTGACTATAAAAAGCTTCCGCCACCGCAGGATAATAATTCAACACTGCAGAACCCGAAGTACAAACAACAGCAACAGGTTTCTGAATTTGTTGGGCAATTCCCAAAGCAAAAAATGCGGCACAACGTTCGTCAGCAATACTGTAACATTTGAAATACGGATTATTAGTAAATCCAATCGTCAAAGGTGCATTGCGAGAACCTGGTGAAATTACGATATGTTGGACTCCTTTTTGTTGGCAAATTTCGATAATGCTTTGCGCTAAAGGAATTTTTGGATACATCATTTTTAAAAAATAACTGAACTACAAAGTTACGAAGTTGAAAAGGTTTTTAGTACTTTTACTACGTAATTTCTTTGCCAAATGGAGATAAAAATTAGAGACTATAAAATAACAGATTGCCCAGCCATTTTAGACATCATCAACGATGCTATTTTGAATTCGACCGCTTTATACGATTACAACGTTCGAACTTTAGCCACACAAGAAGCTATTTTTGAAGAAAAGCTTCAGAAAGGTTTTCCTGTGATTGTAGCCGAAATGAACAATGAAGTCGTAGGTTTTGGTTATTATAGCGAATTCCGATTCAGAGAAGCCTATAAATTCACGGTAGAACATTCGGTTTATGCTAATAAGAATTCTATTGGAAAAGGCATTGGAAAATTATTATTGACTGAATTAATCGAAAGAGCAAAACAACAAAACCTTCACACTATGATTGGTGTTATCGATTCAGAAAATACCAACAGCATAGATTTTCATAAAAAATTTGGTTTCGAAGAAGTTGGTTTTATTAAAGAATCAGGCTTTAAGTTTAACCGATGGTTACATTCTGTTTTTGTTCAGAAAATTCTATAAAAAAAGTGTTCAGTATTCTAAAAATGAATAAACTGAACACTATTTACTGAACACTGATTACTAACTATTTTCCTTCAATCCAATTTACGATTTCAGCATCAGTTGGCAACGTTCTTGGAGACACTACTTTTGCTAATTCACCATTTTCATTGATTAGGTATTTTTGGAAATTCCATTGTACTTCACTATCTTCTAATCCGTTTTTAGCTTTTTGTGTTAAGAATTGGTACACAGGATGCATATCGCCACCTTTTACCGAAATTTTAGCCATCATAGGAAACGAAACTCCATAGTTTTGTTGGCAAAACGTAGCAATCTCTTGATTTGTTCCTGGCTCTTGTGCTCCAAAGTTGTTTGCTGGAAAACCTACGATTACGAAATTTTTGTCTTTGTATTTTTCGTAAATCGCTTGTAATTGTTCGTATTGCGGTGTTAAACCACATTCAGAAGCTGTGTTAACTACTAAGATTTTCTTTCCTTTTAGTGTTGAAAAATCAAAAGTATCTCCGCTTAAATCTTCTACTTTAAACTGATAAATGGTTTCTTTTGTCATAGGTGTTGTGGTTGCTGTTGCGGTAGTTGGTTGCTTTTTTTGTGCCTGATTTTGACAACTAAAAAGCAATGCTGCTACTGAAAACAAGGTTACTAATTTCTTCATCTTTTTTTTATTTCAAATTTAGGGTTTTAAAACGCAATTTTTGATAAACATTTCTTAAAAAAAATGGCCGCTTATTAGCGACCAAATTCTTATTTTTTATAATATTTCTTATACGGGAAATAAGCTATTGCCGATATTAATAGGACAATTACTAAAATTACAAAGTAATACGTAACGTTTTGTTTCTCTCCTGAAGCGTAACTGTGTAAACCGCTTAAGTGGAAA
Source organism: Flavobacterium proteolyticum (assembly GCF_015223105.1). Classification (GTDB taxonomy): domain Bacteria; phylum Bacteroidota; class Bacteroidia; order Flavobacteriales; family Flavobacteriaceae; genus Flavobacterium; species Flavobacterium proteolyticum. Next base: position 49,154 of record NZ_JADFTZ010000005.1, on the reverse strand, counting down.
TTTACTCCAAAATACGTCATTAAAATTGAAGCAAAAGCTAAAACACTCATTACGTTATAAATCCATCTTCCTCTTAATGCAGGTACAAATCGTGCATGAATTACAAATGCATACACCATAATACTGATTAAAGCCCAAGTTTCTTTTGGGTCCCAACCCCAATAACGTCCCCAACTTTCGTTAGCCCATTGTCCGCCAAGGAAGTTTCCTATGGTTAACATAACCAAACCTACTGTTAGTGCCATTTCATTGATATACGTAATTTCATCGATGCTTAATTTCATTCTTTCTTTGTTCTTTTCGTTTGTGAAAATCATCAAGAATAAAGCAACTAAACCTAAAACCATTGCTAAAGTAAACGGTCCATAACTCGCTACAATTACAGCAACGTGAATCATTAACCAATACGAATTTAAAACCGGTTGCAAGTTTCCAATGGAAGGATCCATCCAATTCCAATGTGCAATCATTAAAATCATCGAAGTTACAAAAGCAGTTGAAGCAACCGTTAGTTTCGAATCTTTCCCGAAAGCTAATCCAAAGAACATCGTTGCCCAACCCACATAAATCATACTTTCATAAGCATCGCTCCAAGGCGCGTGACCTGAAATGTACCATCTCACAATTAAACCTGCTAAATGCAAAATGAAAAACAATCCTATTAATCCATGAAAAACATTTATAATCGTTCGGATGGCTTTGGAATTTTTGAAAATTTGGACAATACAGAAAGCCAACATTAAAACACCAGCTAGCATATACATATAATATAATCTCTTGAAAATATCATATTTATTATACGTAATTTCAGAACTGATTTTACCTTCTGAAAGCATTATGGCTTTTCCGTATTTCTTTTGGTATTCAGTTAATCCTTTTAAAAGACTATTTGGTAATTCGTAATTTTTACTTTGTGATGCTTTATCAAGTGCATTCAAATAAAATGGCATTACATTTTTAATCGAATCTAAAGCGGTTCCTGTTGGTTGGTTAATTTCTAAAAACGAAACCCATTTATTCGATTTATCGCCTGGAACTGGGAACACTTTCAATATTTGTCCGCTTAAAGCGGAATATAAAAGGTTTACTTTCTTATCGGCTTCAATGAAATCTTTTTGAAATTGATTCGGCACTGGTTCTTTATAAGCCGTTTCTAATACTTTAGCTAATTTATAGCTTCCAGTTTCATCAAAGAAGGCTACTAAAGGCGCATATTTTGCTTCTTTTTCTACACCAATTAATTTACGAATACTGTCGTTTCCTCTTTTTAAATAGATAATTGGCAACGAATACCAATATTGAGGATATTGCGTCATCGATAAAAACGCTTGATCGGAATTCATCCCTTCATACGAATCGCTTTTTGATACTTTACGAAGTAATTCCGATGAAAACGTATTGATAGGTTTCATACGACCACCATCTTGAATTACGATTTTTCCAAATTCATTCGCATGTTCAGTTGAAACTTCGTATTTTTTTAACAACTTTAGAATTTCTTCTTTACTAGGTTGATGATTGTGTTGTTGTGCAAAAGTTAGAGTAGAAAATAAAATCAAAAACACACTTAGCAAACCTGCTCTCTTAGCTTTCACTTTTTCTAATTTCTCTTTCAAACTTGAAAAACGACTATTTTTTGTAAATAATATAGCCATCAAACCAAGATACAACAAGAAGTAACCAATGTAAGTAATCCAAGTTCCCCAGAAATCGTGACTAACCGATAATTGTGTTCCTTTTTCATCTGGGTCAAATCCGGCTTGGAAGAACCTATAACCTCTGTAATCTAAAATATGATTCATGAAAACACTATCTTTAAATGTTTTCTTTTGTTCTGTATCAATAACTTCAATTTTACTTTTGAAAGCCGAATAACTATTTTCTGTTCCTGGATATTTATCAGCAATAAAATCATCTAGTTTAACAGTAAATGGTGTGTTGTAAATTTTACTTCCAAAGAAGAGTGTAAATTCTAAATCACCAATCTTAACACTTTGCGGAACACCTTGCTTACCTCTTGAACCAACTAATGTTAGAATTTCTTCTTTTCCTTGTGTTTTGATTTTTACTTTCAAAGCGTCATCTGTTTGTTTGTCTTTGAAATCGTTATTCGACTTGAAAGTCAATTCTCCTTTGATAGCTGGTTCTGGAAATACAAATTGCGCTCCACCAATATTATACAACGAACGTAACATCAAAGGTTGCACCGAATCTTTTACCACTTTACCTTGTAATTTATCAGCCATTCGCATAAAATCACCTTCAAATGGCGTTTGAATCGTATAGGCTTCAGCAATTTTAGTAATATTGATTGCGCCTTCTGTATATTTATTGAAAGCAAAAAGTACGTTGTGTAAGTTTTGAACTTCTCCTTCTTTTAAGTAATGTTCGTGACGCGTTCCTCCACTCGACTCTACCATTTTTATCATCAATTGTCCGGTTTCAGATGGAACAACGGTTTCGGTAGCGTTCATAATGAATTCTTGATGTTCTATTTCAAATGGAATTCCACTAAACTCGCCTCCCATTGAAAAATGATTACTGGCAAAAGCATTCAAAAAGCCATCTTCTTTTACTTCTGGCGCCAAATACAATCCTTTTTCAAAAGTTTTACGACGCATTTGTCCTTCGTGATTTCCATCCACTAAAACCGTTAAATAAGGTTTATCAGAATAAATCATATTGGCTGATTCACCTTCTCTAATCGGCATCATTCCTTCGTAACTAATATAACGCGTAACAAAAGCGCCAACGATAATTAAAATGAAAGAAAGGTGTAAAATTAAAGTTGCCCAATTTTCTTTTTTATGTAATTGATAACGTTTGATGTTACCTAAAAAGTTGATGATAAAAAACACCATAATTACTTCAAACCAAACGGCATTGTAAACAATAACTCTTGCAGTATCAGTATTATAAGCATCTTCAATAAATGTTCCGGCTGCCATGGCAAGAGCAAAAAGAATAAACAAAACAGCCATTAAGCGCGTGGAAGATAATAGGGATAGTATTTTTTTCTCCATGAGATATATAGGAATACGTTTTTTTTAATTGGCACAAATGTACTTAAAAACAAAAACTTTTTAACGAAGTTTAACAAAGGTTTGAGGATTTTATAACGTTCTCATTTTAATACAACATTTTCACCTCTTTGACATCAAAAAATTGAATAGAATCATCTTCCAATAAAACAGCTAATTTTCCTTCTTGTGTTACCTCTTGGATTTTACCAACAAAGCGATTTCCAGCAACCGATTCAAAAGCAGAAACCACATCTTTCTTAAACAAAATTTGATGATAGGAGTTCCAAAAATGAGTTTCGCCTAAAACTGGCAATTGTTTTAAATTGAATTCTAACTGATTTACGATAGAAATTAGCATCGTTTCTTTATCAAAAATTTTATTTTCCAACAAAAATAAAGAAGATGCTTGAGGTAAATTTTCGAATTGAGATTGATTTACATTCAAACCAATTCCGATTATCGATTGTACTTCGCCTGAATTTTTGAACGTATTTTCGATTAAAATGCCACCAATTTTCTTATTTTCTGACAAAATGTCGTTTGGCCATTTGATGACAAAATTTAAATTACTAACGGTTTTTAGTGCTTCAACAATACTTAAAGCTATAATGATATTTAATGTAAAAAGACTCGTAATTCCCTCAACCTTTTGATTATATAAAACGCTAAAAGTTAGATTCTTACCTGCTTCAGAAACCCATCCAGAACCTCTTTGACCTTTACCTTCTGTTTGCGATTCGGTACTTACAACTGTAAAATTTTCACAACTTTCTCGAGTAGAAAGTGCTTTTAAAAAACGGTTGGTTGAATCTATGGCATCGAGTTTGATTATTCTCATAATATAATAACAAAATTTAATCTTATGTTAAGGTTCAAAAATAATCACAAAAAATGATACCTTTGCATAAATAGAAAAATAATAAATGGCGAAGAAGCAGATTAATAATGATGATTTATTAGCAAACATCATCAAAGGGATTGAAGAAGTAAAAGGAGAAAATATTGATATTCTTGATTTAAGAGAAATTGACAACACGGTTTGTGATTACTTTGTAATTTGTAATGGAAATTCAAATACACAGGTAAATGCAATTGTAGGTTCAATTCAAAAAATCGTTTCAAAAGAGTTAAAAGATAAACCATGGCACGTAGAAGGTGCTGAAAATGGAGAATGGGTTTTAATGGATTACGTAAACATTGTGGTACACGTTTTTCAAAGACACATTCGCGACTACTACCGAATTGAGAGCTTATGGGGTGATGCAAAAATCACTACCATTGAATCAAAATACTAAAAAATTTTATGGCACAAAATAATAATTCTGGATTTAAGTTTAGTCCGTGGATGAGTATTGTACTTGTCTTAACTATTTTTTTTACGATAAGTTTATTTACCAAAGGAATTGATTTAAGCAATCCTGCGCCTACAACATTATCAAAATTCTACCAATTTTTAGATAAAAATCAGGTACAAAAAGTGGTGTTTACCAATACTAAAGCTACTGTTTATTTAAAGAAAACAGCTTTAACAGATAAAACACATGACAAAGTAAAGAATGATGTTTTAAATAAATTAAACACCAAAGGTCCTCACTATTTCTTTGAAATTGGTGATTTAAAAACCTTTCAAGAAAATTTACAAAAAGCATCTAACGAAGGTAAACTTTCAGAATATGAAAAAGAACCAGAAAGCATGTGGGGCGAACTTATCTCAATGCTTTTACCAATCGTCATATTAATTGGCTTATGGATTTTCATGATGCGAAGAATGTCAGGTGGCTCTAGCGGTGGCGGAGGTCAAATTTTTAGCATCGGAAAATCGAAAGCTAAATTATTTGACGAAAAGAATGATACAAGGGTAACATTTGAAAACGTTGCCGGATTAGAAGGAGCTAAAGAAGAAATTCAAGAAATTGTAGAATTCCTGAAAAATCCTGAAAAATATACTTCTATTGGAGGAAAAATTCCAAAAGGAGCTTTATTAGTTGGACCTCCAGGAACAGGAAAAACCTTATTAGCAAAAGCCGTTGCTGGTGAAGCTAAAGTACCTTTCTTCTCATTGTCAGGTTCTGATTTTGTGGAGATGTTTGTTGGAGTTGGAGCTTCTCGTGTTAGAGATTTATTCAAACAAGCGAAAGAGAAATCACCTTCTATCATTTTCATTGACGAAATTGACGCTGTTGGTAGAGCTCGTGGAAAAAACAACATGACAGGCGCTAATGACGAAAGAGAAAACACATTGAATCAGTTATTAACTGAAATGGATGGTTTTGGCACCAATTCAAACGTAATCGTTTTAGCTGCAACCAACCGTGCTGATGTTTTAGATAAAGCTCTATTACGTGCCGGTCGTTTTGACAGACAAATTTACGTTGACTTACCAGACATTAGAGAACGTAAAGAAATTTTTGAAGTACATTTAAAACCTTTGAAAAAATCAGAGGAATTAGATACCGAATTTTTAGCGAAACAAACTCCAGGATTCTCAGGTGCTGATATTGCAAATGTTTGTAACGAAGCGGCTTTAATTGCAGCTCGTAAAGACAAAAAAGCAGTAGATAAACAAGATTTCTTAGACGCAGTTGATAGAATCGTTGGTGGTTTAGAAAAGAAAAACAAAATCGTAACTCCGGAAGAAAAACGTGCTATTGCGATTCACGAAGCGGGTCATGCTACTGTGAGCTGGATGTTAGAACATGCTGCACCATTAGTTAAAGTAACGATTGTTCCTCGTGGACAAAGTTTAGGTGCTGCTTGGTATTTACCAGAAGAGCGTTTAATTGTTAGACCTGAACAAATGTTAGACGAAATGTGTGCTACTATGGGAGGTCGTGCTGCCGAAAAAGTAATTTTTAATAAAATTTCAACGGGAGCGTTGAGCGATTTAGAGAAAGTCACACGTCAAGCAAGAGCAATGGTAACGATTTATGGATTGAATGATAAGCTTGGAAACATCACTTATTACGATTCTACAGGACAATCTGACTATAATTTTTCAAAACCTTATTCAGAAGAAACGGCTAAAGTTATCGATACTGAAATTTCAAAATTAATTGAAGAACAGTACGACAGAGCGATTCATCTGTTAGAAACAAACAAAGAAAAGTTAACGCAATTAGCTGATATTCTGATTGAAAAAGAAGTTATTTTTAAAGATGATTTAGAAAATATATTCGGAAAAAGACCTTTTGATAAAGAAGTTACTACAACTCCTGAAAACACGGACGAAAAGACAATTTCAGAATAAGTAACTTATCAACAAAATAATATTAATAAAAATCTTAGTTCTGTATGTAAAGAACTAAGATTTTTTTTATCTTTGATTTTCACAGTTAAAACCTACTAAAGATACATGAGTCTTTTTAGAAAATTTTTTGGTACATCATCAGAAGAGGAAGACAATGACAGAAAACAAGAAGTCAAAAGTCCGTATACTCCCGATACAACATTACCAATAGACGAACAGTTTACTTTCAATTTCAAAGAAAATGGAGGTAAATTTATTTATTGTGAGAATTTAGATGAGATTGCAGAGAATTTTGAAAACATTTTAGCAGAGAATGATTGGTTTGAATGTAACACACAATGTTTTGACAACCGATTACTTTATTTACTAAACGACAATAAATTAACTTACGATAATTCATCAACTCCTGTGTTTTTTCTTTCTTCTTGTGAAAATTTAATTGCTGATGAAGGCTCAATTCTATTCTCTTCAAATCAGTTAAAACATTTTAAACCAAATGAGTTGCCTACCAACATGATTGTTTTTGCTACAACTAGTCAAATAGTAAATAGCAAAAGTGATGGGATGAGACGAATTAAAAGTACACACGAAAAAAATTATCCTTCCAATATTACTGCTATAAAATATTTTGAAGAAGTAAAAGAACAGGATTTTCTTCATTATGGAAGTTGCCACAAAAATCTTTACCTACTTCTTTTAGAAGATTTATAATAATGAATGAAACGCTAAAAAGAGCATTATCTGGAGCCGTTTATGTTGTATTACTTTTAGGCTGCATTTCTTATTCTAGGGAGGGTTTAGCAATTCTTTTTGGCGCATTTTTAGTCATTGGAGTTTACGAATTCTGTAAAATGTGTGGATTAAATTACTACATCAGTATTCCAATTGCTGCAGGCTCCTACTATTACTTATGGAACAAGAATTCTGACTTAAACTTAAATACCGCTTTAACCACAATATCTATTGTAATTTCAATCAAATTGTTACTCTATTTATTTAATGCTAACAAGTCTAATTTTAAAATTTATACAAGATATTTCTTGTTGTTTGGTTATGTAATTCTTCCATTCATCTTAACAAATTATGTGGCAATGGGAGTTAAAGGTTATAATCCTAAAATTCTAATTTCTATCATTGTTTTAATTTGGACTAACGATACCTTTGCCTACTTAGTTGGGAAAAACATCGGAAAGAACAAACTTTTCCCAAGTGTTTCTCCTAAAAAAACCATTGAAGGTTTTGCTGGTGGTTTGGTCTTTACCATTATTGGTGGTGTTTTATTAGCGAATTATTACATAATGGCTTCTACCCTATTTATCTGGATAGTCATTGCCGCTATTGTTAGTATTTTCAGCACGTTAGGCGATTTAATAGAATCGAAATTAAAACGCGTAGCTGGAATAAAAGACACTGGAAATATAATGCCTGGTCACGGAGGTATTCTAGATCGACTAGATAGTATTATATTTGTAATTCCATTTATTAATTTATTTTATTTAATTTTATACTATGTTTCATAAAGAAGGCGCTAAAATCATTTTAATCACCCTACTTTTAGTTGTTGGGATAATATTCATAACTGATGCATTTGTATCTATAAATTGGCTACGCACCGTTTTATATTTATTTGCATTAGTAATTTTAGTTTTAGTTTTACAATTCTTTAGAAACCCAACTCGAGTTGCCGATAATAGCGACAATCACATACTAGCTCCAGTAGATGGAAAAGTGGTAGTTATTGAAGAAGTATTTGAACCAGAATATTTCAAAGACAAACGTTTGATGGTTTCTATCTTTATGTCACCTATTAACGTGCATGTTACACGTTATTGTGTAAACGGAATCGTTAAATATAGCAAATATCATCCAGGAAAATATTTAGTAGCTTGGCATCCAAAAGCAAGTGAAGAAAATGAAAGAACTACTGTTGTTATTAATAATAGAGTTTATGGTGAAATTTTATACCGCCAAATTGCAGGTGCTTTAGCAAGACGTATTGTAAATTACGCTCAAGAAGGTATGCGTGTAGTTCAAGGTAAAGATGCAGGTTTTATCAAATTTGGTTCAAGAGTTGATATTTACTTACCATTAGGAACTGAAATCAACGTAAAATTAGGCGATAAAGCTATCGGAAATAAAACCGTTATTAGTAAAAAAGCATAAAGAATGAGCGAAAAGGATTTAAATACATTATTTGATGAAGCATTTGCTAACGCACAATTGATTCCGCAAGAATCAGTGCCACAGGATATGCAATTAGTATTGTATGGTTTGTACAAACAAGCTACATCCGAAACTTCCAACCCATTACTATTTCAAAATCCACAAGATTTAAGAAATGCTTTTAAATTAAACGCTTGGATGCAAGTAAAACATCTGAAACCAGATGATGCCAAATCAGAATACATCAATATCATCAATCAATTACTGAAAGAACGTAACCTATAATCTGCATTACAAATGAAAAAGTCACTATTGATTTTGGCTTGTATATCATTTATGATGACGAGCTGTAGAAAAGAAAACGAACTAGAAGAAGTTAAAATTCCTGACCCAGAAGTTGAAACAAAAATTTCAGCTTTAGGAAATCCAGCGGATGTAAAAGTTACAGAAGGTGGAATCTTTCAAATGCGTGGATTAAAATATGCCTACGATGACTTACAACCTCACATAGATGGTCGTACAATGGAAATCCACTATTCAAAACATCATTTAGGTTACGCAAACAAACTAAACAAAGCCGTAATTGGAACCGATTTAGAATTAAAAACCGTTGAAGATATTTTAAAAAACTTAGACGTTAACAATAAAGAAATCCGAAATAACGCTGGTGGCTACTACAACCATAATTTATTTTTCGAGATTTTAAACCCAAAAGGTGGTGGAACCCCAAAAGGTGCTTTAGCCGAAGCTATTACAGCAGAACTAGGTTCGTTTGACAACCTACAAAAACAACTTACTGATGCAGCTGCAGGACAATTTGGAAGTGGTTGGGCATGGTTAGTAGTTACTCGTGACGGAAAATTAGCAGTTACCAGCACTGCCAACCAGGACAATCCTTTAATGCCAAATGCAGAAGTTAGAGGTACGCCTATATTAGCTATTGATGTTTGGGAACATGCTTACTATTTAAATTATCAAAACAAACGCAACGAGTATTTAACCGCTATTTTCAATGTAATTGACTGGAATGTAGTGAATGCTAAATATGAAACTGCAATTAGCAAAATATAATATTATCTTTTTTTAATATTTTCCTAGTCTAGCTTTTGCTAGACTTTTTTTTACAAAAAAGTAGCAAAAAAAATGCGTTTTAGTAAAAATATGCAGAAAAACTACAGCAAGCACTCCAATAAAACCTCTTAATTTTGATCTATCTAAATTTGAATGCTTTCAAAACTGCATTCCTTACTTAAGTTTTGAAATGTTAGTGGTAATTTAAGGGGTTAAAGTATGTCACTAACAATCTTTGCAACGATGAAAAATTCATTGCAAAAAAACAAAGTACTAAAATTTGATAATTTAGGGGTAAATTATCCTAGTTAGTACAACAAAAAATCCCAATCATTTGATTGGGATTTCTTTTTCTAAAAACGCAATATTATTATTCTTTAACCTCAAGCTTATACCCTTTTCCACGAACCACTATAATATTAATATTTGGGTCAAGTTCTAGTTTTTTTCTGAGTTTTGATATGAACATATCTAAGCTGCGTCCTACAATAACACCTTCGTCTTCCCAAATTTCTTTTTGAAGTCGGCTTCTTTCTATTGTTTCGTTTGGCGATGAGGCAAAAATGAGCAACAAACGTGTTTCGGTTGCAGTTAAATCTATGGTTTCAGCATTAATTTCTAATTGACGCTTTTGTGCATCAAACACTACTGAACCAAAAGTAAAAAGCTTATTATTATCAATTTTAGGTAACTCTTTTTTAGGTTTTAATTTCCAAAAAATAAATCCAACAAATAATAAAAACGCTAATCCTAATAAATAATATTTATAATTTGCAGTAATTACATCACTAGGTTTAAATTTGATATTTATCTTGTAACAAGCAATAGGTTGTTTTCTTCCCACACAAGCTAAAATATCCTCTTTCTTGTTTTTGGAAATAGCATATCCATAAGCTACACTCGAATTATCACAATTAATTACATTTACAATATAATCGGAAACGTGATAATCTTTGGCTAGTAAACGTTGGGTAGTATCTACTAATGAATCGGTTACAAATGAAAATTCTTTTTCAAAACTAATTTGGTATTCATTTTCAGCTATCTTTTCTATCGGAAGTACTCTCGAAGTACTATCTCCCGATTGTAGAAGTATTTCATGACCTATTCTTCGCAGTAAAACTTCTCTTCTGGAAAGATCAAAATCGCTATTCGTATTTACAAAGAAAACCAATGAAATTAACACCAGTAATAGCAATGCAATTATGTATTTAGTATTTCCAGAAAGGATTTTTTGTCTACTATTCATAGTGTCAATTAATTATTTACAAAGTTTACATTTTTATTTACAATCCCAATTGTTCTAACAAAAAATTATGACTGTAAATTCGTGAAATCAATTTAAAAAAGTGAAAATTATGAAAAAAACAATTTATGTTCTAATTTTTTCATTGGTTGTGATAAGTGGATTTGTATTTAGCTTTTCAACTTTTGCTAATAGTGAAATTAAAAACGACACTAAAATTTCTTCAAAACCGTTATCCAATTTAGAGAAAAGAAAAAAATGGGAAGCTTCACCCGATGGTATAAAATTTAATGAATGGAAAGATTCTCCCGAAGGTAAAAAAGTACAAGCAAGTTACGAAAAAATTAAAAACGAAATAAATGCTTATGCTGAAATGGAAGCTGTGGTAACTTCGGTAACTTTTCAACTTCCAACTACAAATCCGTCTAGTCCAAAGTGGTTAGTTATGAAGATTAATGACGAAGATTACATGATGCAATTTATTCCTGAGGATTTTCAGAAATTGAATAGCCTAAAAGTTAACGACAAAATAATTATCAAAAGCCGAAGCGCTGGTTTTTCAAACAATCATCCTTATTTGATTTTATCAAGCAACTATATTGAATACAACAATAAAGTGCTTTTTGAACGCGATTTGAGTAAGAATGATGGCTGTTAAGAATTAAGTGTAGCAAAAATCCCAATCTTTCGATTGGGATTTCTATTTCTAATTACTTCGTAAATAACAATTCTCTGTATTTTGTTAATGTCCAAAGTTCGTCGTCTACTAACAATTCTAATTTGTCAGCGTGGTAACGAATTTCTTCGAAGTATGGTTTTACTTTATCGCAATAAGCGTCTGCCATTTTTTCTGTGCTAGTTAAAGCGTTTGCTTTTTTACGTTCTTCGGTCATTTTTTCTACTTTCGTATTAATACCTTCAATGTGTTCTGAAATTTCTTTGATTAACGAAATTTGCTCTTTAGCGATTTTCTCAAAGTCTTTTCCGAAAATTTCTTTTAAACCTTTTACGTTTTCAATTAATACATTTTGATATTTAATTGCTGTTGGAACCACATGATTACGAGCAATATCACCTAAAACACGACCTTCGATTTGGATTTTTTTCACGTATTCTTCCAATTCAATTTCGTAACGTGATTCAACCTCAACATGATTCATTACACCCATTTCTCCAAACAACTCAATTGCTTTTTTAGAAACTTTTGCTTTTAATGCTTTTGGTGTTGTTTTGTGATTACTCAAACCGCGTTTTTTCGCTTCTTTTTCCCAAGCTTCGCTGTAACCATCGCCTTCAAAAAGGATAGTTTTTGTTTGTTTGATATATTCTCTTAAAACATTAAAAATCGCTTCATCTTTCTTTAAATCTTTTTTCTCAATTAAAGCATCCACTTCAATTTTGAAATCTTTTAATTGTTTTGCAACGATTGTATTTAAAGTCGTCATAGAAACTGCACAGTTTGCAGAAGAACCAACTGCTCTGAACTCAAATTTGTTTCCTGTGAAAGCAAATGGCGAAGTTCTATTTCTATCGGTATTATCTAATAAAACGTCTGGTAATTTTCCAACTACGTTTAATTTTAAATCTGTCTTTTCTTCTGGAGATAATTTCCCTTGAGAAACCCCTTCTAATTCCGCTAACACCTTCGTCAATTGTTGTCCGATGAAAACCGAAATAATTGCTGGTGGCGCTTCATTCGCTCCTAAACGGTGATCGTTACTAGCTGATGCAATTGACGCTCTTAATAATTCTTCATTATCATGAACCGCTTTGATCGTGTTGATGAAAAACGTTAAGAATTGTAAGTTACTCATTGGCGTTTTTCCTGGAGATAACAAGTTAATTCCAGTATCTGTAGCTAATGACCAGTTGTTGTGTTTCCCTGAACCATTAACTCCCTTGAATGGCTTTTCATGGAATAATACTTTAAAGTCGTGACGTTCTGCCACTTTTTGCATTACATCCATTAATAAAGAGTTGTGGTCAACTGCTAAATTGATTTCTTCAAAAATTGGCGCTAACTCAAACTGATTTGGCGCAACCTCATTATGACGAGTTTTAACTGGAATTCCCAACAACATACATTCGTTTTCTAAATCACGCATATACGTTAAAACTCTGGTAGGAATCGAACCAAAATAATGGTCGTCTAATTGTTGTCCTTTTGCAGCAGTGTGACCTAACAACGTTCTTCCTGTTGCTAACAAATCAGGTCTTGAAGATGCTAAAGCGCTATCCACCAAGAAATATTCTTGTTCCCAACCTAAAGTTGGTGTTACTCTTTTTACGTTTTTATCGAAGTATTTTGCAACCTCAATAGCTGCCAAATCTACTGCTTGTAACGCTCTTAATAAAGGCGTTTTGTTATCTAAAGCTTCTCCAGTATACGATACGAAAACCGTTGGAATACATAAAGTAGTTCCGAAAATAAATGCTGGAGATGTTGGATCCCAAGCGGTATATCCTCTTGCTTCAAACGTATTACGAATTCCTCCATTTGGAAAAGAAGACGCATCTGGTTCTTGTTGTACTAATTGACTTCCTCCGAATTTTTCTACTGGATCACTTCCATCAGGAAATGTTTCAAAGAAAGCATCGTGCTTTTCCGCAGTGGTTCCGGTTAAAGGTTGGAACCAGTGCGTATAATGAGTTACTCCTTTAGATAAGGCCCACTCTTTCATTCCCAATGCAATATAATCGGCAATTTTTCGGTCGATTTTTACTCCTTCTGCAGCAGCTTTAACGGCTTTGTAAGCCTCTGGTGTTAAAAACTGTCGCATCGCTTTATCTCCAAAAACATTACTACCAAAAATAGCTGATTTTCTGTCCAATTCTTCTACATGAACTGGTTTTCTGTCGGTTGCCTTTCTTAAAGCTTGAAAACGAAATGTTGACATAAGTTGTGTGTGTTTAAAGTTATACCCTTGAAAAGATATGCAAATATATAACTTTTTTAAATATTTTTACAAATACCCCCTATTTTTTTAGGGGTAAAAATATTTTTTACTACTTTTACATTATGAAAACATTAAATTTATACATGATTATGCTAGGTTGCACCCCAAAAGGGCGCTTTACCGAACAACACGATATCTTTTTTGGTATTGGAAGTAGTTTAAAAGAATTGGTTCCTGATATGAAAGATTTTTGGTCTGAAGCAAAAGGAAGAATTCATATTGACGCATGGCAAAAAGTTACTTTTGTTGATGGATTTGCAATCGAAGTAGTTTCAAAAGAGGAAAATTTAGAACAAGATGAACAATTATTCTTTTTGAATTTGGGTGGATACAAAGAAGGAGAATTTGAAGAATACCATTATAAAGTATTAGTTGTTGCTAAAACTAAAGCAGAAGCCATTAAGAAAGCCAAACAAACTACTTTCTATAAACATTGTGGTTTCAAAGGGGCAGAATCTCATATTGATGATAAATATGGGGTCGACGTAGATGATATACATAATATTGAAGAAATTCTTTCAGATAAATTCAAATCACACTATCGCTTGAAAATTACAAAAATCAATGTAATTTCAGAAGATGAAAAATATATTGGTTATTTAAAGTTGGATAAAATATCGGTATAAAAAAAGAGCTATCGGAATGGATAGCTCTTTTTAGTTTATTTACATTTTAATTTTAGTCACTTTAGCAGAATCTAAATTAAAATGTTCTTTTACTGAATTATAATCTTCAAAGTCAAATTTACCAGAAGATGATTTGTTATTCTCATAGGCTGGAATGACTACTACTCTGAACACTTGATCTAATCTATTCCCATTGGGTAATCCAAGTAAATCATATCCAAATAAACTTACTTGTGCATCATATCGAGTAAAATCATTTCTATATCCAAAATCTAGAGTTCCATCGTTAAAATAATAGGTTTCTGGTAATAATTTCCAAACATCTCCATCAGCACCATAACCTACCAAACGATAAACCAAAACCATATCAGATGTATAAGTAGCATGAGGAAAAGTTAATAATGCTGAATATCCGTTTCCAGATGTTAAATCAACATTTGTGTATTCAAAAACCTCGCTTATAGTATCGTTATCCACGTTATCTTGAACTTCATTAACTGTACAACTTTGAAGTGTTATCATCCCGATAAAAGCTATCAATAAAGTAATTTTCTTCATAATCTTTAAGTTTTAAATTATTTCCTATTTTATTATAACCAATTGTTGTGCCAAAAATTTATCACACTTTATTTTTGTATCTTTGAAACTTCAAAAAAGCTTGTAAAATGGGAAGAAATAATCCAAAAAATATTAAAGCACACAACGACAAATTACATAAAGAGCAAGCAAAAGAAAAAGCAAAAAAGAATGCTCGTGCTGAAAAATTGAAAGAGATTACTAGAAAATTCAACGAATCTAAACAATAATTTATGTCGAATTGTTATTGCGGAAATTCCATTCCTTTTCAAGATTGCTGCGAACCTTATATAAAAGGAATAACGAATGCTCCAACAGCAGAAAAATTAATGCGCTCTCGTTATAGTGCTTTTGCAATAGGAGCTGCTGATTATTTGGTAAATACCACGCACATTTCTAAAAGAAAATACCACAACAAAAGAGATATTTTAGCCTGGAGCAAAGCTAATAAATGGTTAAAATTAGAAGTTTTAGCTTCAACTGAAACCACGGTAACTTTTAAAGCGTATTATTTAGACGAAAATTTAAAGGCTCAAGTGCATTACGAACACTCGACTTTTAAATTTGAAAATGGAAAATGGTTTTATGTGGATGGAGAATATTAAATTCTTTTCTTAATTGGAATCCAAATTTCCTCTTCAGAATCTGGACTATTATTTTTATACTTCTCACCCAAAATTTCAAAATGAGGTCGATTATCTAATTCATATTCCGAATTAGGCAACCAAACACCAAAAATATAACCAAAAGTTTCTCTTGCTTTTACAGCATCACCAACGTGATTAAAAACAGCATACAATCCTTCTTCCACTAATAAAGATTGCATTCCATCAGGAATAAAATTAAAATCTGTTACCGGAACCACTGCCCATTTAACAAATTCGGTTTGTGGATTGAAATCAAAATTTTCAGGATTGATTTGAATGTTAAATAAATCTTTGCCTATCGCATTTCGAATTTCATTTCTTCTAGGCATAAATTTTCCCCACAATTCTCCTATTCGATAATCTGAATACGAAAATTGACTATTCATTCCGATGAATTTTGTAGTTGGAAAGGTTTTAATTATTGGTTTCATGTTTCAAAAATAAAAAAACCTTCCAAAAAAGGAAGGTTTTAGATTTAAAATATTTTGAAATTTTACATATTTCTTCGGTACTGTCCACCCACCTCAAATAATGCGCTGGTGATTTGACCTAACGAACACACCTTAGCCGCATCCATCAATTTTTCAAAAATATTATGGTTTTGAATTGCTGCTTCTTGAATAATTGAAATTTGATTTTCAACTTCTTTCGCTTTTGCTTGATGTAAATTCTCTAATGTTTGGATTTGGTATTGCTTCTCCTCTTCCGTTGCACGAATGACTTCTGCTGGAATCACTGTCGGAGAACCTTTTGAACTCAAGAAGGTATTTACTCCAATGATTGGGAATTCTCCAGTGTGTTTCAAAGTTTCGTAATACAACGATTCTTCTTGAATTTTACTTCTTTGATACATAGTTTCCATAGCGCCAAGAACGCCTCCTCTTTCAGTGATTCTATCAAATTCAGCTAAAACTGCTTCTTCCACCAAATCGGTTAATTCTTCGATGATGAACGAACCTTGAATTGGATTTTCGTTTTTTGCTAATCCTAATTCTTTATTGATAATCAACTGAATCGCCATTGCTCTACGCACTGATTCTTCTGTTGGAGTTGTAATCGCTTCATCGTAGGCATTCGTGTGTAACGAGTTACAGTTGTCGTAAATCGCATACAACGCTTGTAAAGTCGTACGAATATCATTGAAATCAATCTCTTGTGCGTGTAACGAACGTCCAGAGGTTTGAATGTGATATTTCAACATCTGCGCTCTTTCGTTAGCTCCGTATTTGTTTTTCATGGCTTTCGCCCAAATCTTACGTGCCACACGACCAATTACTGCATATTCAGGGTCAATTCCGTTTGAGAAGAAGAACGATAAATTTGGACCGAAGTCGTTGATGTTCATTCCTCTACTTAAATAATATTCCACGTAAGTGAAACCATTAGCTAATGTAAAAGCTAATTGCGTGATTGGATTCGCTCCAGCTTCAGCTATGTGATAACCTGAAATCGAAACCGAATAGAAATTACGAACATTTTGTTTGATGAAATATTCTTGAACGTCTCCCATTAAACGCAAAGCGAATTCCGTAGAGAAAATACAAGTATTTTGCGCTTGATCTTCTTTTAAAATATCCGCTTGAACCGTACCACGAACTTGTGCTAACGTTTTCACTTTGATATCTTGGTAAACATCCGCTGGTAACACTTGGTCTCCTGTTACACCTAATAACAACAATCCTAAACCATCGTTTCCTTCTGGTAATTCTCCGTTGTATCTTGATCTTTCTAAGCCTTTATCGTCGTAAAGTTCTTTTTTCTTTTTCTCAACCTCTGCTTCTAAACCGTTTTCTTTGATGTATTTTTCACAGTTTTGATCAATAGCCGCGTTCATAAAGAATCCTAACAACATTGGTGCTGGACCATTAATTGTCATAGAAACTGAAGTCGCTGGGTGACTCAAATCGAAACCTGAGTATAACTTTTTAGCATCGTCTAAACAACAAATTGAAACTCCCGCATTTCCAATTTTACCATAAATATCGGGTCTGTGGTCTGGGTCATTTCCGTATAAGGTTACCGAGTCGAATGCTGTAGATAAACGTTTTGCCGGCATTCCCAAAGAAACATAATGGAAACGACGATTTGTTCTTTCTGGACCTCCTTCTCCTGCAAACATACGCGTTGGGTCTTCCCCTTCACGTTTGAATGGATATAATCCTGATGCAAATGGGAATTCTCCAGGCACGTTTTCTTGTAAATTCCATTTTAAGATATCACCCCAAGCTTGGTATTTTGGTAACGCTACTTTTGGAATTTGTGAATGCGATAAAGATTCGGTATGCGTTTCAATCTTAATTTCTTTATCACGAACTTTAAACGAATAGACTGGATTTTTGTATTTGTTTACTTTTTCTTCCCAAGTCAATAAAATTTCCCAATTGTATGGGTCTAAATTCATTTTTACTCGGTCGAATTCTTTCAATAATAGACCTAAGAAATCTTTGTTGCTATCATTTATTTTTAAAGAACTTTCAATAATTCCAGCTTTATCAATTTGAGGTAAATTTCCGTTAACTGATTCAATGGTTTTGAAAATTCCGTATAACTTTTGAGCTACTTCTACTTGTGTTAAAGCAGTTTCGTCGTATTTTCTGTTGTTTTCCGCAATTTCAGATAAATAACGAGTTCTATGAGGAGGAATTACGAAGATTTTCTCACTCATTTCACGCGTAATTTCAAAAGTCGACTTTAAATCCGCTCCTGTTTTCTCTACAATCTTATCCATTATAGATTTGTAAAGTGTATTCATTCCAGGATCGTTGAATTGTGATGCAATCGTTCCGAAAATTGGCATTTTATCCGTATCTACATCCCAAAGATTGTGATTGCGTTGGTATTGTTTTTTCACATCACGAATCGCATCAAGCGCCCCACGTTTATCGAATTTATTTAATGCTACTAAATCCGCAAAATCTAACATGTCGATTTTTTCTAATTGCGTTGCTGCACCGAATTCTGGCGTCATTACATATAAAGAAACGTCTGAATGGTCAAGGATTTCAGTATCTGATTGTCCAATTCCTGAAGTTTCTAAAATGATTAAATCATATTTAGCTGCTTTCAATACTTCAATCGCTTCAGCCACATATTTTGATAAAGCCAAATTAGATTGACGTGTAGCCAACGAACGCATGTAAACGCGCGAATTGTTAATCGCATTCATACGAATTCTATCACCCAACAAAGCACCGCCTGTTTTACGTTTTGATGGGTCAACCGAAATTAATCCGATTGTTTTTTCTGGGAAATCGATTAAAAATCTTCTAACCAATTCGTCTACTAAAGATGATTTTCCAGCACCACCAGTTCCGGTGATTCCTAAAACTGGGATTTTAGAAGTTTCGTTTGCTGTGTGAATTTTATCCAACGTTTCTTTAGCAATTTCAGGGAAATTTTCAGCAGCAGAAATCACACGAGCAATCGCTCTCGGGTTTTTCTCTTCTAAATGATCGGCTTCTCCGTTTAACACATCTCCCACTGGGAAATCGGCTTTTTGAACCAAGTCGTTAATCATACCTTGTAATCCCATGGCACGACCATCATCTGGAGAATAAATTTTAGTTATTCCGTAAGCATGTAATTCCTCTATTTCAGAAGGAAGAATTACACCTCCACCGCCACCAAATATTTTGATATGACCTGCTCCTTTTTCTTTTAGCAAATCGTACATGTATTTGAAATATTCGTTATGACCTCCTTGGTAAGACGTCATGGCAATAGCATTAGCATCTTCTTGAATTGCAGTATTTACTACTTCTTCCACACTTCTATCATGTCCAAGGTGAATAACCTCAACACCCGTAGCTTGAATAATTCTACGCATGATATTAATGGCTGCATCGTGTCCATCAAAAAGTGACGCTGCGGTCACAATTCTTACTTTATTTTTAGGAATATAAGGAGTTTGTAGTTCCATATGTAATTTTTGTTCGTTTTAAAGGGTGCAATTTACGAATTTAATAATTTTATTTCATTCAAAATTTTGAATTAATTGTGATAAAAATTGGCACTATCTTTGTCTATTAGTTGACAAAATATTTATCATGAAAAAAATCGTATTAAGTTTATTTGTTTTTAGTTTAGTTGGATGTGCCGAAATGCAACAAGTTTTAGATCAATTACCACAAGGCACAGGAGTTTTGAGTCAGGCGGAAATAGGAAACGGACTAAAAGAAGCTTTAAATAATGGAATTACCAAACAAGTTTCAAAATTAACTGCAACAGATGGCTTTTTTAAAAATGAAGCCGTTAAAATTTTATTACCACAAGAATTACAAGTAGTAGATAAAAAGTTACGTCAAATTGGAATGAGTAAATTAGCAGATGAAGGTTTAAAAGTATTGAATCGCGCTGCTGAAGATGCCGTAAAAGAAGCGACTCCTATTTTTGTCGATGCAGTAAAACAAATGACTTTTAACGATGCCAAAAACATTTTAATGGGTAATGAAAGTTCGGCAACAACTTATTTACAAAACACAACTTCTACTGCTTTGTATGCGAAATTTAATCCTGTGATTAAAAATTCGTTTGCGAAAGTAGGTGCTGATAAAGTCTGGACGAACATTATTACGAAATACAATGCTATTCCATTAGTAACCAAAGTGAATCCAGATTTAACGGATTATACAACCAACAAAGCGATGGAAGGTGTTTTCAAAATGATTGCCGTTGAGGAGAAGGAAATTCGTACAAATTTAACAGCAAGAAGTTCCGATTTATTAAAAAGAGTATTTGCTTTACAAGACAAAAAATAGTGTTTTGTAATTCATTTTTTACAGAAAAAACGTTTTCGTAAAAATTTAGTAATCAATAACATAAGAATAACATAACCTTAACATTACATTTCAAAAAAAGGTAAGATATTTGCAACGTAATAAGAGAAAGTTTCTCATTTAGTTAGGGTTAGTTTAGAAAAAATCACTCCGATGCAAATCGGAGTTTTTTTGTTTTTGTAAGGTACGTTTTGTAAATATTTTTTTATATTTGGTAAAAGAAGTCAAATAATTTACATCTAATTGATTTAATCTAAATATTCCAAATTGACATATAAAAAAATGAAAAAACTAATAATATTTATAATAATCATACTTAACAATTCCTGTACTTCTGTTAAAGATTTTTCTGGTTTATATGGTAAATGTGAAAAAAGATATTTAGCTTGTACCCAACTTTTACTAAATAAAAACCAAACTTTTGAGTACTTTGTTTTTTATGATGTTGGTGGGGGCCATATTAAAAAAGGTAATTGGGAAAAATTAAATGATAGTGTAATTAAATTAAACACTTATGATCAACCAAAAAATCCAAAAACATATTACAATGGCAAAATTTTAAAAGAAAATTCAGATAAAATACATATTAAAATTCGTGACATAGATTTTCCTTTTGAAGGAATGTACGTAAGTATTAATGGAAATAATGGAAAAGAAACAGACGAAAATGGGATAGTTATTTTTGAAAAAACTCAGCCTCGCTTTGTAACTTATAGTTTTTTAGGAATAAAAGATTCTATCATAATTGACAATCCAAAATTTAATGACATAGAGATAGTTATTAGAGATTTTGATTCTCCTTATTTGACTGACGAAAAAATTATAATCAAAAAAAACAAAGTAAAAATCCCGCTTGGAAATTTGACTTTTCGTGAATTTGAATTAAAAAAAATAAATATGAGAAAAAAGCAATGGTAAAATAGTATTTAAGAAAAAAATATGCTTTTTTTATAAAAATTATAATTGTAATTAAAATAAAAAACATCAAAACCTTTTCTTCAAATACCCAATCACCGCTTCATTAAAAATCAAAGGTTGTTCCACATTTACTACGTGACCGCAGTTTTGTATGGTGAAAAGTTCGGCGGTTTTTACATGATTGGCAACCACTTGCTTTACCGAAGGTAAAAACATATAATCTTCTTCACCCATGACGTACAATGTGGGAATATTCAATTCTTTTTGACGGAACCAGCGTAAAACTGGGTTAATTTCTGCGGTAAGTTTGAACCATTTGATGAATTCTTTTTGATACAATTTCTTTGCTTCGTTGATAAAAAGTAAACGCGATTGTTTGTGGTTCTTTTTTGGCATAATCACAAAAGCAAAAAACTTATACAAAACCAAATACGGCAACACATATTTAAACGTATTTCCCAATCGCATTAAGACTTGCGAACGGAAATTCATTTTTAAAATTGCACCACCTAAAATCATGCTTTTCACACGTTCGGGATGCATTTCTGCTAATTGACGAATGACTATGGAACCTAAAGAAATCCCAACAAAATGAGAGCTTTCAATCTTTAAAAAATCAATTACCTCAACAATATCTTCCGCAATGGCTTTAAAGGTATATTTCTGTTTGAGTGCCGATTTTAATTGGACTTTTGAATTCCCATGACCTCGCAAATCCAATAACAAAACATTAAAATGCTTCTGAAAATCACGAATTTGCTTGAACCAAATAGACGAACTTCCTCCTGCTCCATGAACAAAAGTCACCCACTCGGTACTGGTTTCGTTTTTATAAATTGTGTAGGAAATCAAATGTTTCAATTTTTGTCAAATGTACTGTTTTTAAAACAACTACATTGTTGAACAAATTCTAAATTTTGGAATGTAATAATTTGAAGTAATCAAAGGCTTTCAACAAACGGCTGCCGTACCAAGAAAACATTTCGCCATCCACAAAAACCGTTTTTGCATGATGGGTAAATCGTCCAATTTCAAACGCATGTTCGTCTTTAAACGGAAACGGTTCGGATGACAAAAACACATAATCAGGATCGCCTTCTAAGCGGATTTTCTTTAACTCGACTTCAGGATAACGGCCTTCTTTTACTTCGTAAATATTCTCGAAATGATTCAATTTCAATAATTCGTTGATAAAAGTATGATTTCCCGCTACCATGTGAGGATTGGCCCAAATAAAATAAGCCGCTTTCTTTATGGGTTTATCCTTGATAAATTGCTGAAAATCTTGATACGCAAAATTGATTTTGTCTATCCATTTTCGAGCTTCTGTACGTTTATTGAAAAGTTGACCGAAATCGTGAATCATTTGTAAATTATCTTCAATTGTGAGAATATCCGTAACCCAAACCGGACAAATTTGAGATAATTCTTCTACGATTTCTTTCGTATTTTCCTCTTTATTACAAATGATAATATCGGGTTGAAGTGCTTTTATTTTATCAAATTTGATGGTTTTCGTTCCACCAACAATCGTCTTAGTTGCTTTAAAATGAACAGGATGCACACAGAATTTAGTGATTCCAACAATGTTATCTTCCAAACCTAAATCGTATAGCAATTCGGTTTGCGAAGGCACTAACGAAACGATTCGCAAAGGTGTTTTTTCGAAAGTGTGTTGGGTTCCTAATTGGTCTGTAAATTGCATTTTGTTCAATATTTACCCTAAAATATGTTGCATTTCTTGTTGTAATTTCAAAGCTTCTTCCCTAGCCTTTTCAGCGAAATCTGTTCCGTTTGAAGCATAAATAATGCCTCTGGAAGAATTGATTAACAAGCCAATATTAGCATTCATTCCATATTTGCAAACCTCAGCTAAACTTCCGCCTTGAGCGCCAACACCGGGAACTAACAAGAAACTATCAGGAACTATTTTTCGGATTTCAGTGAAATATTCGGCTTTAGTTGCGCCAACTACGTACATTAAATTATGAGCGTTTTTCCAAGATTTTGAAGTTTCCAAAACCACTTTGTACAATTCTTTACCATCGACATTTTGCGTTTGGAAATCAAAAGCTCCTTCGTTTGAAGTTAACGCTAACATAATCGTGTGTTTATCTTCAAATGATAAGAAAGGTTCTACTGAATCTTTTCCCATATAAGGCGCCACCGTTACCGAATCGAAATCTAAATCGTTGAAAAAGGCTCTGGCATACATGGAAGACGTATTGCCAATATCACCACGTTTTGCATCGGCAATGGTGAAGATTTCTGGATATTTCTGGTTTATATAATTAATCGTTTTTTCTAACGATTGCCAACCTTTGATGCCGTAAGCTTCATAAAAAGCAGTATTCGGCTTGTAGGAAACACATAAATCATGTGTAGCATCGATAATGGCTTTGTTGAATTCGAAAATGGCATCTTCGGTTTGTAGTAAATGTTCTGGAATTTTATTTAAATCAACATCCAAACCAATACATAGAAATGATTTTTTAGTTCGGATTTGAGAAATGAGTTGTTCAGTAGTCATTGTGTTGTTGTTATTTAAACGCAAAGTTCGCAAAGTTTTTCGCAATCCCGAAGTTTCGGGACGCAAAGTTTTAAAAAAAATGCCAAACAAAATATTGTTCAGCATCTTTTCTCTATCTTCTATGTTCTGTTTTCTTTCATTTAGAAAACTTCGCTTTCTTTTAATTTTTCGGTGTTAGCTACCAATTGTAATTCGTCGATAAATTTTTGGATTTTTCCACTCATTACACCATCCATATCAAAGATATCCATTCCAATTCGGTGATCGGTTACACGTCCTTGCGGATAATTGTACGTTCTAATCTTAGCCGAACGGTCACCCGAACTTACCTGAGAATTACGTTTTTTCGCATCTTCTTCTTGTTTTTTGGCCAATTCCATTTCATACAAACGAGAACGTAAAACCGTTAACGCCTTATCCTTGTTTTTATGTTGTGATTTCTCGTCCTGACATTGCGCTACCAATCCTGTAGGAATGTGCGTCATACGAACTGCAGATTTCGTAGTATTTACCGATTGTCCACCAGGACCAGACGAACAGAAAAAGTCGATACGAACGTCATTCATATCAATTTGTACGTCAAATTCTTCCGCTTCTGGTAACACCATTACCGTTGCTGCTGAAGTGTGAACACGACCTTGCGTTTCCGTTTGTGGGACACGCTGTACACGGTGCACTCCTGCTTCGTATTTCAATGTTCCGTAAACATCTTCACCTGTAACTTCAAAAATTACCTCTTTAAATCCACCTGAAGTTCCTTCGTTCATGTCTACTAAAGAAGTTCTCCAGCCTTTTGATTCACAATATTTCGTGTACATACGATACAAATCACCTGCAAAAATAGAAGCCTCATCTCCTCCAGTACCCGCACGGATTTCCACCATAACGTTTTTCGCATCTTCTGGATCTTTAGGAATCAACATGAACTTAATTTCCTCTTCTAATTGAGGTAAACGCTCATTTGCTTCATCCAATTGCATTTTAGCCATTTCTACCATTTCGGCATCCGAACCATCCGCAATGATTTCTTTGGCTTCATTGATATTTCCAACTAAGTTGATATACTCATCACGTTTTTCAACAAGTTCTTTTAAGTCTTTGTATTCTTTATTTAATTGTACATAACGCTTTTGATCCGCAATAACATCCGGTTGAATAATCAAATCGGATACTTCGTCAAAACGTTGTTTTACATATTGTAATCTCTCTAACATGGCTGTTATTTATTTTGGAGTGCAAAGTTACAATTTTAGTTGAAAGTATAAAAGTTTCTGTCTTTAAAAGTTTTACAATTGAAAATCAATTATTTAAAAATTTTATTTAAATTAAGTCTAAATAAATTTTGTGAATTCATTTTGGCGCTATAAATTTGCATTATTATTTTAATTAAATCTAAATAAGATGTATAAAAACATTTTCAAATCTATAGTACTACTGTCTTCTTTTCAGGCAGTGGCCCAACAAACCCCAAACGATGTTAGCGAAAACTATTTTACAGAAAACGATACTGTAAAAACGTTAAACGAAGTAGTCATTAACGGAAAAAATAATCCTTCTAAGTCTTCAGTTAACCGAGCTGGAATCAAAGAAAAAGATTTACCTCAAGCTATTCAGGTTATTGGTTCAGAAATTATCCAACAACAACAATCGATTCGTTTAAGTGATGTGGTTAAAAATGCCAACGGTGTTTACGTGGGTTCGGCTCGTGGCGGTGCTCAAGAATCGTTTTGGTCAAGAGGTTATGATATGTCGGCAAATAACATGTTTAAAAATGGTTTCCGTTTTAATAGTGGTTCTATTCCCGAAGTGGCTTCATTAGAAAAAGTAGAAATTCTAAAAGGAAGTGCTGCTCTTTTATACGGAAATGTAGCACCTGGAGGAATTATGAATATGGTAACTAAATCTCCAAATTTCAAAACAGGCGGCGAATTTACAATGCAAGCCGGAAGTTACAATTTCTACAAACCTTCAGCTGATGTATATGGTGCTTTTAATAATTCGATTGCCTATCGCTTTAATGGTTCGTATGAAAATTCAGAAAGTTTTAGAGATTATGTTACTAAAGAACGTTACTACGTAAATCCTTCTCTACTTTTTAAAGTGAGTGACAAAACAGAAATCACGCTTCAAGCCGATTATTTAAGCGACGATTGGACACCAGATTTCGGAACTGGTTCTATTGGAAAAGAAATTGCAGATGTACCAAGAAACGCTTATTTAGGGGCAAAATGGTCAAATGGAAACACCAAACAAGCAACCGCTTCGATATTAGTAAACCATGAATTCAATCCCAAATGGAAACTGAATTTTAATTCTTCTTTCCAAGATTACGATAGAGAATCGATTGGTACAGAACGTATTCAACCTGCGGCAAATGGCGATTGGAATCGTCCTTACGGAAGAAATAAAGCCGTAGAACAAATTTTTGCTAACCAGATTAGTTTACAAGGCAACTTTAAAACAGGTAAAATCAAACACCAATTGTTTACGGGTATCGATACTGAAATTTCTTATGCTGATGCTTACACTTTCAGATTTTATGATCCAACAACAGGAGCAACCGTAACTACATACGATACCGTAAATATTTTTGATCCGTCGTCTTATGCAGCTTCAAATGAAGGACCAATTTTACCTTCTGAAGTAACGAGAATCGTAAAAACAGAAACTACACGTTTTGGAGTTTATGCACAAGATTTAATTTCGTTTTCTGACAAATTCAAAGCGTTATTAGGCGTTCGTTATTCATACCAAGAAGCAAAACCAGAGACATACAATATCGCTGCAAATACAGTTACAGAAGAAACCATCCGAAACGACAGAGCTTTTTCACCTAAAGTAGGATTGATTTACCAACCTACCAAATACACTACTTTATTTTCTAGTTACTCCAACTCATTCACACCAAATACGGGAGTAACCATTTACAATGAAGCGATTAAACCTTCTATTATTGACCAAATTGAAGTAGGTGTTAAAAACGAATTCTTTAAAGGAAAATTAACAACAAACGTTACTTTATATCAAATTGTAAACAGCAATTTAGCACAAACAGCTGAATTTGATGCAAACGGAAACATCAATACCAATACTAACGTAAAAGCATTAAGCGGAGAAACAACCAGTAAAGGAATTGAATTAGACTTAAACTACAAACCAATTGATGGTTTAAACATTATATCAGGATATAGTTATAACGACATGCGTTATACCAAAACCACTGGTGCCACAGGAAGTTTTATAGAAGGCGATCGTTTGGTAAGAACGCCTCAGCATACAGCTAACTTAAGTTTCTTTTATACGGTACAAACTGGAGTTCTTAAAAATGTATCGGTTGGAGCGATTGGAAACTATATTGGTGACAGACTTGGAGGTTGGAACAATCAAGTAAATCCTGCTTATCCAAACGGAATTTGGGATAGAGAAATTCCAGTTAATGGCTACACAACAATTGATGTATCGTTAGGTTACAATTGGAAACAATTTTCATTACTTTGCAAATTATCTAATATTACCAACGAGTTGAATTATACTTTACATGAAAATTACAGTGTAAACCCTATTGCCCCAAGACAAATTTTAACTTCCTTACGATACAAATTTTAAGAATTCAATTAAATAAAAACATGAAACAAAAATTAGTTAGAGACATTCACCGCGATTTTGGTTACTTCTACGTAGGATTAATTATTTCGTTTGCTTTTTCAGGAATTTTAATGAACCACAGAGAGCATTGGCATCCTGAAAAATATACGATTGAAACCAAAAACATCAAAGTACAATTACCAGAAGAAAGCCAAATTACAGAAGAATTTGCTGAAAACTTAGGAAAACAATTGGGCATCGATGATAAAATGCGTCGCCATAACGTAAAGAAAGGTACGTTTAAAATTTCGTTTGAAAAGCACGATGTAGAAATCGATATGAAAACAGGTAAAGGTGAAATTGTTGCCTTCAACAAAACACCGATTATCAGTCAAACGATGAAGTTGCACAAAAACACTTCTAACTGGTGGATTTACTACTCTGACATTTTTGGAATCTCCTTAATATTAATTGCCATAACGGGAACTTTAATGGTAACCCACGGCAAAAACACCTTTAAAAAGCGAGGCTGGAAACTAGCCGTAGCCGGAATTATTTTCCCCATCTTAGTTTTAATTATTTTGAGTTAATAAACGAAAAGGTTCACGAAAGTGGGCCTTTTTTGTTTTAGAAATTGTAAATATTTTATTATATTTGATTTCGTTAAAAAAATAAGCGAAATAAAAACTTGCCAAACTTTCGCCAATCTTGCCAATATGGTATGATACTAGTTCGAAAGTTTCGTATATAAACGAGTTAGCAGATATTATAAAAAACTCTATGAAATCACTATTTACTTTTTTATTAATTATACTTATAAATCATACAATCCTATCACAAAGTGATTTAACTGATTTATCAAAAATTAAATTGTGTGAAACTAAAATTTCAGATTTTGGACAACCTTTAACTACAGTTTTAGTCAAAGAATTAGATAAATGTCCAAATGGAATTACACCTTTAAAAATTCCTGGCTATCAACATAAAAGCGGTTTTACTTTTTCATCTTACAAAAACGTTATATTTCAAATTCATTTAGCAGATAGCACAATTTATAAAATCATTCTGAACAAAGAATTTAAAGGTTATTTAACAGATGGAAAATACATAGATTTGTCAACTCTAAAAGCAAAAGATATTAAACATAAAGATTCTTTGTATTGGTTTAAAGAAGGCTGTTCAGAATATTTAGGATTAGGATATAAAAATTTTAAGTTTCATATTAAGCAAGATAAATCTATTCCATCTGAAAATACAATTAATCAAGAATTATATAGCGAAAAAAATATCGAAATTGTAACAATACAAAGCAATTGTTATAAACGAGAATAATAACATCTGCTAACAACGGTTTGCTTCAATGGCTACTTCTGGATTTTCCCCGCTAGCGCGAGCGTCACGCTCGTGCACACAAAGCAAATCATAAAAATAGTCACGAGCAAGATGCTCGCGCCAACACAAAAAAATCCCAAGCATTCACTCGGGATTTTCTCTTTATTCTATTTTCTATCTTCTTATTTCTTAACTGGAATATTCTCTAAAATTTCCAATACAAATTTCCAATATTTTTGAGCAGAAGAAATACTCGCTCTTTCATCTGGGCTGTGTGCTCCGTGGATGGTTGGTCCAAAAGAAATCATGTCCATGTTTGGATAATTCGTTCCTAAAATTCCACATTCTAATCCAGCGTGACACGCTACTACATTTGGTTTTGCACCGTTTTGTTTTTCGTAAATAGAGGTCAATACATCTAAAATTTCCGATTTTACATTTGGTGTCCAACCTGGGTAACTTCCTGCAAATTCAACTTCGCAACCAAACAATTCGTAAGCCGAACGCAAAGCATTAGCCAAATCAAATTTAGAACTCTCCACAGACGAACGCGTTAAATTCTGAATTGAAATTTCGCCATCTTTTACGATTACTCTTGCAATATTATTCGATGTTTCTACTAAATCAGCCATATCAGCTGACATTCTGTAAACGCCGTTGTGTGCTGCATAAATCGCTCGTAACAAACCTTCTTGAACGCCTAAATCCATTACTTTTGCTGGAGTTGACTCGCTTTTAACAATCTCAATCGTTAAATTCGGCTCCATAGTTTTGAACTCGGCTTTGATTTCATTGATAACTTCTTGCATATCAAAAACAAAAGCTTCGTCATAAATCGCCGCGATAATTACTTTTGCAACGCTTTCTCTCGGAATCGCATTACGCAAACTTCCTCCAGAAATTTCAGAAATTTGAAGACCAAAATTCTCAAATCCGTCAAATAATAAACGGTTCATGATTTTGTTCGCATTTCCTAATCCTTTATGAATATCCATTCCCGAGTGACCGCCTTTTAAGCCTTTCACGGTAATAGTATAACCAACAGAACCTTCTGGCGTTTCTTCTTCGTTGTAAGTTCTAGTAGCTGTTACATCTACTCCACCTGCACAACCGATATCGATTTCATCGTCTTCTTCAGTATCTAAATTCAGTAAAATTTCTCCGTCAAGCATGCCGCCTTGTAAGCCCATTGCCCCTGTCATTCCCGTTTCTTCGTCAATTGTAAATAAAGCTTCAATTGCTGGATGTGGAATATCAGTGCTTTCTAAAATCGCCATGATAGTTGCTACTCCTAAACCGTTATCAGCACCAAGCGTAGTTCCTTTAGCACGAACCCAATCACCATCAACATACATTTCAATTCCTTGTGTATCGAAATCGAAATTCGTGTCGTTGTTTTTTTGGTGTACCATATCCAAATGCGATTGCATTACAATGGTCTTGCGGTTTTCCATTCCTGGAGTCGCAGGTTTTTTGATAATTACATTCCCCACATGATCTTTCACAGTTGGCAATCCTAATTTTTGTCCGAATTCCATCATGAACGCAATCACACGCTCTTCTTTCTTAGACGGACGCGGAACGGCATTCAAATCGGCAAATTTGTTCCAAAGGGCTTTTGGCTCTAAATTTCTTATTTCTTGGCTCATTGATTTGTTTCAGGTTTAAAGTTTCAAGTTTAAGATAACAAAGTTACAAAGTTTAATTGCTTTACAAATTGATTTGTGATTATATTTACGTTTTAAAAAACACTGTGAAAAGAAAATTCGTCCTTCCTTTATTTTTAATAATCCAAATCATCGTGGTAAAAACGATTGGTTTGTTTCCTGATTTTGTAGAAAATTGGTACACCAAAGGTTTTTATCCGAAATTGGCTTTTGTATCGAGAAAAGTATTCGGTTGGTTACCATTTTCGTTTGGCGATGTCATCTATTTCATTCTAATTTTACTTTTATTCCGTTGGATTTGGAAATACCGAATCGGTTTTTTCAAAGAATGGAAGAATAACGGATTAGCAATATTGAGTTGGGTTTCGGTATTTTATTTTTTCTTTCACTTGCTTTGGGGAATGAACTACTACCGAATTCCATTACATGAAAAATTGCAGATTGAAAAAGAATATTCGAAAGAACAATTGGTAGCTTTCATTGAAAAAATGATGGTAAAAACCAATGCATTGCAACTCCAAATCACTAAAAATGATTCGGTTGCCGTTGTGATTCCGTATTCCCATGATGAAATTTATGATTTAGCTTTGAAAGGTTATGAAAACATCCCAAATGATTTAAAAGAATTTCGTTACGAAGTAAAAAGTATTAAATCGTCTTTATTTAGTTATCCGCTGAGTTATATGGGATTTGGTGGGTATTTGAATCCGTTTACCAATGAAGCGCAAGTCAATTATTTGAAACCTAAATACACTTCACCTCTAACCACTTGCCACGAAATGGCACATCAAACGGGAATTGGCAGCGAAAGCGAATGCAATTTTATCGGATTTGTAACTGCTGCTAAAAACGAGGATTTGTATTTCCAATACTCAGCCTACAGTTTTGCGTTGCGCTATGCATTGCATAATTTAGAGATAATAAAAGAAGGAAGCTCGGAGCCTTATTTGAAAAAAATAAACAAAGGTGTTTTAAAAAACTTTGAAGAAAACGAAATCTTTTGGAAGAAATACCAAACGCCTATCAATACCTTTTTTGAATACTTCTACGATAATTTCCTAAAAGCCAACCAACAAAAAGATGGTATGGAAGGCTACAGTAAGTTTGTGGGATTGGCGATTGGTTTTAATGAAAAGTTAAAAAATTATTAATGTTTCATTTTAAAAATACTAAAGAAAAATCTTATTCGTTTTATAAGAAAAAAATTATGAAATATTGTATTTTATTTATCGGCCTTCTTTTAGTTTTCTCATGTTCCTCAGACGATTCTAATACAACTAATCGCCAAAACTTATCTTTCACTGATATTTACACCATTCAAGCAGATACTTTAGAAATGGATATGATTTCTAATATTGGAGAAAATTCGATTTATATTTCTTACTCAGCAGATAATGGATATAATGAAAATTTATTAAAATTAAACGTTAACACATTAAACACAAACGAAATTATTTTACCTGATGTTGCTGAAAGCAGACAAATTGAAATTGTAAATAACAATATATTTTCATTATCTGGTAATGACATTTTTAAATTAGATTTAAATTTAAATTTAATCTCTACAAATAATAGATATAATGAGAGTTATCTTCCTAGAATTACTTCTAGAAATAATACAATTGAAATATTTAGAGGAATAAATAACATCCTTAGTTATGATATTTTAACTGATAATTACATTTACCCTAGTTTTCCAACTAATTCCAATTACTTCCTCAGGGCCGATGTTGAAATAATCAATGATAAATTATTTACTTTTGGAGGTTTGAATTATGTAAATCAAAATTGGGTGATTTCAAATCAAATAAATATTTATAATTATGCCCTAAATAGTTGGTCATCACAAAATTTACCTTTTAACGTTTACGAAACTTTTACTGATGTTTATGACAATAAAATTATTGTAGGCGGAAACAAACAAAACAATCAAAGTAATGCTTTTATAGGCATTTATGATCCATCAAATGGAAGCTATACCAATTTTTCAACAACTATTAATTTAAATGCTATTTCATTAAGAGGATTAACTGTTTTAAATGATGAGTTGTATATTGCCTATCTTGATTATAACTCTCCATTACCCAATTCTTTATCTATAAAAATTGCAAAAGCTTCGCTTTAATATTTACACTTCATCACTCGTAAAACTCACTTGATTTCTCTTCTTGTAAGGACGCATAATCAATCGTGCTTCTCTATCAAAACGGACATAATTATAGACCCAGTTTAAGAAAACCACAGCTTTGTTTTTGAATCCAATTAACGAAAACAAATGCACAAACATCCATACAAACCAAGCGAAAACGCCACTGAATTTGAATTTTGGTAAATCAACAACCGCTTTATTTCTTCCTATGGTTGCCATCGAACCTTTATCTTTGTATTCAAATGGTATAGGCGTTTTTTTATTAATGATTCTAATCAAATTATCAGCTAATAATCTTCCTTGTTGCATTGCTGGTTGTGCCATCATTGGATGTCCTTGTGGGAATTTCTCTGAAGACATAACCGCAATATCACCAATTGCAAAAAGATGTTCATATCCTTCCACTTGATTGTATTGGTTTACCTTGATTCGATTTACATTTTTGATAAAACTATCAGCTTTTAAACCATGAGGCAAAGCACCTTGTACGCCAGCTGTCCAAATCACCGTTGCAGAATCAAAAGATAAATCGGAACTAGTGGTAACGGTTTTTCCATCGTAACCTGTTACACGAACGTTTTTCCAAACGCTTACGCCTAAATCTAACAGAAATTTTTCTGCTTTTTCGGAAGCATTTTCACTCATGGAATCTAAAACACGATTACTTCCTTGAATTAGATTGATTTCCATTTTTCGAACATCTAAATCGGGATAATCTTTTGGGAGAATCGCTTTTTTCATTTCGGCTAAAGCGCCTGCTAGCTCTACTCCTGTTGGTCCTCCTCCTACCAAAACGAAGTTCATCAAACTATGACGTTCGTCGATATCATTGGTAAGTAAAGCTTGTTCAAAATTCTCTAAAATCA
Organism: Flavobacterium proteolyticum; assembly: GCF_015223105.1. Classification (GTDB taxonomy): domain Bacteria; phylum Bacteroidota; class Bacteroidia; order Flavobacteriales; family Flavobacteriaceae; genus Flavobacterium; species Flavobacterium proteolyticum. The sequence continues at coordinate 15,776 of NZ_JADFTZ010000005.1, read as the reverse complement.
AACTGCGAATATTCAACGATTGTGGAATCGTTTTCATCGCCATACTATTGCGTTCGATTTCTTTGTTCCCAAAATAATTGGTTTTCGAACCGGTAGCAATGACTAAATAATCAAACTTTAATTCGCCAATATCGGAGTAAATTGTATTATTTTCCGCATCAATATCGCGAACTTCGGCCAATCGGAAATAAAAATCTTTATATTCTTGAACGATTTTCCTTATTGGATAAGCAATCGAATCAGGTTCTAAACCGCCCGTTGCCACTTGATACATTAAAGGTTGAAAATTATGGTAATTGTGTTTGTCTAGTAAAACAACTTGTACGTTTTTATTGCGAAGTCTTTTCGCTAAAGAAATTCCGGCAAAACCACCACCAATGATGACGATTCTTGGAAAACTACTACGAGGTATGTTCATTTATCATTATAAATTAATCACTTCAAAGATAAGAAGAAAAAGAATTGAATGTTTCTTAAAATAGTTAATGATTCTTTAAATTTGAAATTGTAAACTTGTAACAAATTCGTTCAAAAGACTACTTATCGTGTATGAAATCAGAATCGGAAGCACTTTTCGTTAAGCAACTCAAAGAGAATCAGAATATAATCCACAAAATTTGTCGATTATATACTACTGATGAGGATGCGCATAACGATTTGTTTCAGGAAATTACGATTCAGCTTTGGAAAGCTTTCCCAAACTTTAGAGGTGATTCTAAATTTACTACTTGGGCTTATCGTGTAGGATTAAACACAGCCATTACTTTATACCGAAAAAAGAAGCGAACGATTGATACTATTGAGTTTGATAGTACTTTTCATAAGGTAACACAAGACGATTATAACTTTGAAGAAGAAGAAAAATTAAAGCTTTTGTACAGCGCAATTAGCGAATTAAACGACATTGAAAAAGCCTTAGTTTTCTTGTATTTAGAAGATAAAGATTATACCGAAATTTCAGAAACGTTAGGGATTAGTGAAGTGAATGCACGAGTAAAAATGAATCGTGTAAAAGGGAAATTAAAAAAAATATTAAATCCGTAACCATGGATGAATTAGAATTATTAAAAAAAGACTGGAAAAAACAAGAAGGTTCTTTCCAACAAATAAGTGAAAAAGAAATTTATGGAATGCTGCATAAAGGTTCGTCTTCTATTGTGAAGTGGATTGTTATTATCAGCATTTTAGAGCTTGTTTTGTGGGCTAGTATTTCGTTTTTCACTGCAGATGAAGAATATTTCAAAACTTTAAAAATGTATCACTTAGATACTGTAATGCCTACAATCTCTGTTATAAATTATGGCGTTATTCTATTCTTCATTTATTTGTTCTTCAAAAATTACAGAACCATCAATACAACCGATACAATAAAGCAATTAATGCAAAGTATTTTAAAAACTCGTAAAACAGTTAAATATTACGTTTGGTATAATTTAGCAATGACGGCTTTTTCATTCGTTTTAGTGTTTATTTTCCAATTTATGTATGATCCAAACATTCGTAAAATGGTAGAAAAAATGTCTCAAAATGTAGATCCGAACACTTTTTATTGTATCATGTTTGTTGTTTATGCAGTCATCATTGCAATCTTTGTTGGGCTAATTTGGTTATTTTACAGATTGCTTTACGGAATTCTGATGAGACGATTAGAAAAAAATTACAATGAACTTAAAAAAATAGATTACTAATGCGATACTTGATTTTACTTTTTACTTTTTTTGTTTCTTTATTTTCAAATGCCCAAGAGTTAGAAAAAAGCTTACTTTGGAAAATTTCTGGAAATGGATTAGAACAACCTTCTTATTTATTTGGAACCATTCATGCTACTTGTGATGCTTCTTTAGATGAAAATACGCTGAAAGCATTAGAGAACACCCAACAATTGTTTTTGGAATTAGATATGGACGATAAAAACATGCAAATGGAAATGATAAAATATCTTCCTATGAAAGATGGTGTAAAATTATCTACATTGTTGAGTTCAGAAGATTTTAAAATCGTAGACGACTTTTTAAAGAAAAACTTAAAAATGTCAGCCAAAATGTTTGATAGTTTCAAGCCTTTCATGTTGAGCTCTATGTTATTACCAAAAATGATAGATTGCCCATACGAGTCCGTAGAAATGAATTTAATGAAAATTACCAAAGAGCAAAATGAAGAAGTTTTTGGTTTGGAAAAAGTAGAAGATCAAATGAAAGTATTTGATGAAATACCTTATCAAATTCAAGCCGATGAATTACTAAAAACGGCAAAAGGGGATTTAGAAAAAGAGAAAAAAGAATTCAATGAAATTATGACTATTTATAAAAATAAAGACATTGAAGGAATGTTAAAACTAATGAATGAATCTGACAATAAAATCACAGCTGATAATAAAGACCAGTTATTAAACAATAGAAATATAAATTGGATTCCTGTCATCATTAAAGCTATGAATGAAAAACCTACTTTCTTTGGTGTTGGAGCAGCACATTTAGCAGGAGAAAACGGGGTTATTAAACTTCTAAGGAACCAAGGTTACAAAGTTGAAGCTGTAAAATAAAACGAATAAAAAAAAGGTTCTGAAGTTCAGAACCTTTTTTTTATCTTAGTAACTCCATCTGCGTTGTTCGTCTTCTTTTCTTTTTTCTTCAAGAACTTCAGTAGGTATAACTTTTAAAAGCGAAGGATGTTGTTCTATTGCAAATTCGATCATTTCAACTACTTCGTCAACCGTTGCTGTTTCATAATCGATTTTTAAAGGTTCTTTAATTACCATCGATTGTAAGATTCCTTTTTTCTTAATCATCAACCCTTTTCTATCAAAAGAACGACGGAATCCATCAATTACGATAGGAACTACAATTGGTTTATGTTGTAAAATAATATGAGCTGTTCCTTTACGAACTGGCTTAAATGAACGTGTTGTTCCTTGTGGAAACGTAATTACCCAACCATCTTCTAAAGCAATTTTAATGTTTTCAGTGTCATTTGGATTAACTTCTTTCTTTTCTGTAACGTCTTTTCCTTTTGCTCTCCAGGTTCTTTCAACAGTAATAGCACCAGCATAAGCTAGAATTCTAGGTAATAATCCTTCTTGCATGGTTTCCTTAGCTGCTACATAATACATATTTAACTTCGGATTCCATAAATACATTACGTTTTTAATATTATTTTCTCTTCCTTTTAAAGCTGCATTAAAAACATGAAACATGGCTACCACATCAGCAAAATAGGTTTGGTGATTAGAAATGAATAATACATTTTTATCTGGTAAACTCCTAATAATCTCAGAACCTTCAATTTGTAACTGATTAAAATGGCGATAACGACGGTGTGTTAAAAAACCCGCAATACGTATTAACCAAGTCTTTAAAAACAATATATGTCCGAAAGGATTTCTCTTAAATAATCCCATAATTTTTTATTTTTATACAAAACAAGAACGCAAAAGTAGTAAAATAGGTGATTTTAGAAAGAAAAAGAGCTTAAAATCACATTATAAGGTAATAATTTGAAATCGCTAAAAATTACATTTACTCAAAGCACATTTTATAGTTTCCTTTAACTCGCTCATCATCATAGCAGTAGCTCCCCAAACCACATATTTATCCACCATAAAAGCAGGGACTTCAATATCAGTTGCATAAGAAGTAGACATTTTTACTTTGGTGATACTTTTATCATCTAAAAAGTCGGCAATTGAAAATTCTAAAACCCGTTTAACTTCATCTAAATCAGGAATAAAGGTTAATTCTTCATGCGAAATTCCCATAAATGGCGCTACTAAAAAATTACTTGGTGGGATATAAATTTCGCTGAAAGGCTTTATGATTTGAATTTTTTCAGGATGAATACCAACTTCTTCATGAGTTTCTCTTAGAGCTGTTTCCTCTAAATCAGCGTCGTATTCTTCTACTTTTCCTCCTGGAAAACCTATTTGAGAAGAATGAACTCCCGGATACGAATTCCGAACAATTAAAGCCAAATGCGTTACTTCATTTTTAGGATAAAACAACATTAAAACCGCTGCCTTTCTAGGATTTTTATCCCTGTAATTTTCCTCATTTAAATAAGAAATACGCTCTAACGGTGCCATTTTTGCATGGGCATCTGTAGAAAGAAGGGTTTCTTTTTCTATCTTTGGAATGTATTTTATAAAATCATTAAAAAGCATACTATTTTCAATTTAGCAACCTTAAAGGTAGCTATTTTTTTCAAACAAAATAAATTTCTAATTCAATAATATGTTCAGTAAAGAAGAAGCACTACAAATAAAAAAAGATTTTTGGATAGCCTTTGCAGAAGAATACCCACGTAAGTGGCTGTTATACAATACCAAAATCAAAGATGTAACCTTCAAATTTTATGTTGACAATAAAAAAGCACAAGTTTTACTCGATATAGAACCAAAAGACGAAGAAAAACGTAAGATATATTATGAGAAAGTAGAATCGCTAAAAACCATTCTTTTAGAAGATTATCTAGACGATGTTGTTTTTGAACGTAATTTTTATTTAGAAACGGGAAAAGTAATCAGCCGTGTTTGGGTAGAAAAAACAGGAATAAGTATCAATAACAAAAATACTTGGCCTGAAATTTTTGACTTCTTTGCCGAAAAAATGGATGCTTTTGAGCGTTTCTTCTATGAAAATGAAGATTATATTAAAGATTTAGAAATCAATACGTAATTCAAATACTTTGTAACATTGTTAACACTTTATTTGAATTCTAACCATTAAATTTGAAAAAATGTTAGCTATGAAAAAGTTATTTTTATTAATTGCAATTGTAAGTTTACAATCGTGTCAATCACAAACTAAAGAACCAAAAACCATGAATTCAAATTCAAAAAAAACAGATGCTGAGTGGAAAGCAGAGCTTACACCTGAACAGTATGAAGTATTAAGAAATAAAGGCACTGAAAGAGCTTTTACTGGAGAATATTGGGATCATTTTGAAAAAGGAAAATACGTTTGTGCTGCATGTGGTAATGACTTATTTACTTCTGATACAAAATTTGATTCACACTGTGGATGGCCTTCATTTGATAAAGCCATAAAAGGTTCTGTAGTCTTCAAACAAGATTTGAGCTATGGAATGGTTAGAACGGAAGTCTTATGTGCAAAATGTGATGGCCATTTAGGTCATATTTTTGATGATGGACCAAAAGAAACCACTGGTCAACGTTATTGTATGAATTCTGTTTCTATCAAATTTGTTCCTGAAACTAAGTAAGAATATGCTAGTCAAAATTGTAAAGCTAAACTTAACTGAAAATATCAATATTCTTCAGCAATTAACAAATGAAGAAATGATTTTGCCGTTTCCTGAATTGGGCAACGCTACAATTGGCGAACACATGCGTCATATCATTGAACTTTTAGGTTCGCTATTAGATAATTATGATAGTGGTTATATCAATTACGATAAAAGAAAACGCGACATCATCCTTCAATCCGATACCAAAGAAGCGATTAAAATCCTTGAAAAATATCGTTCTGAACTAGATATACCGAACAAGTCACTTTCTTTAACACACAATTGTTTCAGCGATAAAGAAATGCTTGAAACCAACTATTTCCGTGAATTGCTTTACAATTTGGAGCACAGTATTCACCATCAAGCCTTGATAAAAGTAGCATTGTATCGCTTACCGCACATTAAAATTTCAGATTCTTTCGGAATTGCACCATCAACTCTTGAATACCGCAAACAATGTGCACAGTAACTTATATTCCAACGATAGAAGGTTGCATAATTACTTCCAATCGTGATGAAAAAATCACGCGAGAGAGAGCGCTTCCTCCTACCGTATATTATATTGAAGGTAAAAAAATCATCTTCCCAAAAGATCCAAAAGCAGGCGGAACTTGGGTAGCACATAGCGAAACTAAAATTATCGTACTGCTCAACGGTGCAGAAGAAAAACACTTTCAAAAACCTAGTTATCGAAAAAGTAGAGGCTTAGTGGTTTTAGAATTAATAAGTACAGAAAACTCACTGAAATACTGGCAATCAATAGATTTAACTGATATCGAACCTTTCACTATTGTCTTATTTGAGAACAACAAACTAATCCAATTGCAATGGAATGAAGTGGAAAAAAATGAAGAACTAAAAGATGTAAACCAATTTCATATTTGGTCTTCCTCTACCCTTTATTCAAAGGAAATTCGCGAACAAAGAAAAATATGGTTTACCAATTTTATACAAGAAAACAACAATCCAACACCAGAAGAAATTTTATATTTTCATCAATTCACAGAATCTGAAAATAAAGAATTTGGATTGCAAATCAATCGCAATGACACTTTAAAAACTATTAGCATTACTCAATGTAAAGTTACCAACAATAAAATTGAAATGATCTATTTGGATTTATTCGAATAAAAAATGACAAAACTTAATCTCTTTTTACATAAACTAATTCATTGGGAATATTGGCCGTATCAAGTGGTTTATCTTCCCGTGTACTTTCAGTATTTGTATTATGTAGTGAGAACACGTTCCTTTTTTTATTTTAATGCTTCAAATCCAACAATAAAAAATGGTGGCTTTTTTATGGAATCAAAAAAGGAAATTTACGATTTGATTCCTCCACAATATTATCCGAAAACTATTCTAATTCAACCAAATGATGATTTAGAAACTATTTTACTGAGAATTAACTCTGAAAATATTCAATTCCCTTTAATTGCAAAACCCGATATCGGTTTAAGAGGAACAGCAGTCAAAAAAATTCACAACGTTGAAGAATTAGAAAATTACTTCAAAAAAGCAAAATTTGACATTTTATTGCAAGATTTGATTCCATACGAAAATGAAATCGGACTTTTCTACGTAAAATTACCAAACCAACCAGGAAAAATTACTGGAATTGTATCAAAAGAATTCATGATTCTTACTGGAAACGGAAAAAATACCCTTCGCGAATTATTACATAGCGACAAGCGTTATTTATTGCAATTAGAAACTCTTGAATTGGAATACAAAAACCTGTTAAATACGGTTTTAAAAGAAGGGAAAACGATTAACCTTGTACCCTACGGAAATCATTGCCGCGGAACAAAATTCGTAGATGCTAGTCACGAAATTACTTCTGAAATGATAGAAAGCTTTAATGCTATTTGTAGTCAAATTAAAGATTTTCATTTTGGTCGAATGGATATTATGTATCAATCTTACGAAGATTTAGCAAAAGGAAAAAATTTCCAAATCGTTGAAATCAACGGTGCCATCAGCGAGCCCACACATATGTATGACCCAAAACACAGCTTATGGTTTGGCTGGAAAGAGCTTACACGACATTTTCATTACATGTATTTAATTAGTAAAAACAACCATAAAAACGGGGCAAAATATCTAACTTTCAAAGAAGGTGTTATTGAATTTAAAAAGCATCATCAACATTACAACATAATTTTAGATTTCTAAATTCTAATTCTGTTAAAAACCTAACATTTTTAGGAAATTTTGCACAAAAAATAGAAATAAAATTTATATTTGGTAAATTTTATTTCTACATGAAAAAAGTAATCTTATCACTATTAATCATTGGGTTTACCAATGCATTCGCGCAAACAAAAAAAGACTATTCTTTTGTTTATTCAACTGATTCAATTCTAAAAACGGGTTTTTCTCATTATGAAAAAGGGCAATACAATGAAGCTGTTGCCGAATTTCAGAAAATTGCAAAAACCGACCCTAAATATTTAGTTGCTCAGCATGAAATTTCATTATCATTATATGGTGCTGATAAAAAAGAGCAACTTTTAAAACATTATGAAACACTTTATAATGAAGGTAAAATGAAAGAACAACCTTCTTTATACACTCTTTATGGCTCTTTTTGTAGTGATGAAAAACAATATGATAAAGCTGAAAAAATATTTAACGAAGGTGCTTTGTATTTAAGTAATTCATCTAATTTCTTATACAATCAAGCAATTTTATATTTAAGAAAAGAAGATCTACAGAAAAGTACTGATTTATTAAAAAAAGCGGTCACTATTAATCCCAATCTAGCTTCTGCTCATTATTTTTTGGGTGCAATTGCACTTGAAAACGGTAACATTGTAGAAGGAAGTTTAGCTTTACTAAGTTATTTAGCAATCGCTCCAACAGGAAAATTTGCTCAAGAAGCAGTTCTGAAATTGAATAATAAATTTGGAGAAAATTATCTAACTAAAGGAAAAGTGGTTTTTTCTACAAGCGGAGATAACTTTGAAGAATTAGAAACTATTTTAAGAAATCAACTTCCATTAAGAAAAGCATATAAATTAAAAACCGAAATTGATGATGTAATCATGCGTCAAATGCAAGCCGTGATGGAATATAGCTTAGAACATAAAATGGACAATGGTTTCTTTGAAACTACATACTTACCATGGATTAAAGACGTTGTTGCTAAAAAACAATTTGAAGGCTTTAGTTATTATATGTTACTTGGATTAGAGGAAAAATTAGGTAAAGAAATCACAAAACACAAAAAAACAATTACTACCTTTTATGAAAAGTATTACTTGGTGGATTTTTGGGATCAATTTGCAAAAAGAAATATAGATCATTTTGGACAAAAACAAGAAGTTGTTATTTATTTAAAAGATGGAAGTCCATTTATTATTGGTCCAATTGTTAACAAGAAAAAAGAAGGTAAATTCAAACTTTTAGGAGAACATGGCAATATTGAAGGTGAGTTACTTCTAAAAAATGATGAACTAGATGGTTTACAAAAATATTTTGATTCCAAAGGAAATCTTGAAATGGAAAAAATGTATACTGCTGGAAAACTAAATGGTGAAAAAAAAGAATACTATCCTAATGGAAACATAAACACTATTGAAATATATAAAGATGATGTTCTACATGGAATAAGCAGCTCATATCATGTAAATGGAGGTAAAAACTGTGAATTGAATTTTACTAATGGAGAACAAGATGGTGTATTAACTTGTTATTATCCTAACGGAACAAAAAGTAGTACAATTACCTATGCAAAAGGTAAATTAAATGGTGCCTATACTCTTTACAATGAACTTGGTGATGTTACGCTATCAACTAACTACAAAAACGATGAAGTAGATGGTAAATACATTCAATACTTTGATGGTAAAACAATAAAAGCTGAAGGAGAATATATTAATGGAAAGCCAACAAGCAATTATAAAAAATACTATTCGAATAAAAATTTAGAATATGAGAGTTTTTTTACCAATGGAAAAATTACCAAAACCACTAACTATTTCATTACGGGTGCTAAATCTTCTGAATTAATTTTTAATGCAAATGAAGAACTAGAATCGTACATTTATTTCAATCCTAAAGGAGAAAAATACTTCGAAGAAAAATACAAAGGGGGTGAATTAAAATCAGGATTACAATATTCATATACCAATCCAAAACCTGTTGAAATTAATCTTACTAAGAAAGCATTCAGTATTTCAAGTTTAAATAACAACAAACAAATTAGTGGTTTCTTTGAAAAAGGAAAAAAATCGGGTGAATGGAATTATTATTTTACAAACGGTAATTTAAAAATTAAAGAAAATTATATAAACGGAAATCAAACTGGTTTATGCCATGCTTACAATAATAGAGGTCAATTAACAAGCATTTCTCATTATACAAATGATGAATTAAATGGAGTGTATGAAATTTATGATAGTGGTATTTTGAATGAAGTTTCTTATTATTCAAACGGAAAACAAAACGGTCCATACATGTCCTACTATGCAGACGGAACATTAAAAACAGAAGGATTTCTAGAGGACGGAGATGTAAATCACTTTAAATCAACTTACAGACAATCAGGAAAACTATCTCAAATTTCAAAATTTGTAGAAGGCGAAATCGTTTTTACAGAAAGTTACGATAGTACTGGTAAAAAAGAATTTGAATTTGATTACAAAAACAAATCAGGAAAATTCAACCTAAGTTTAAATAACGGAGCTACATCTCAAGACTTCGAAATGATTAATGGAAACTATAATGGAAAATATAGCTCAAAAGATAAATTAGGGAACAAAATTACTGAATCACAATACATAAACGGAAAACTTAACAACAACTACAAATATTACAGTCCATACGGAACATTAATGTTTGAAAGAAACTACTATTGTGGTTTAATAACAGGAACCGATACACAATATGATTTAGTTGGTAATTTAAGAATTACGAGTGAATACCAATTAGGGACTGAATATGGTAAAACAATTCGTTACTATCATAACAAATCAAAAATGTTTGAGTATAACGAAATCGATGGTTTAACTGATGGTGAATACATTTATTACAACCAAAAAGGAGAACCAGTTTTAAAAGTAAATTTTGAAAGTAGTGCTTTGGTAAGTTATGCAACATTAAGTAAAACTGGAGGGTTTTCAGAAAATGTAAAAACACCATCAGAAAATGCCGAAATCACTTCTTTATATCCAAATGGAAAAGTTGCTATGAAAGTAACATTCGTAAAAGGAAACATAAATGGTAAATTAGTAATTAACAGTATTGAAGGAAAACCAGAATATGAAGCTAATTACAAAAATGGTTTATTCGAAGGTGAACGTACAGAATACTATTCTAACGGAAAAGTATACAAAAAAGAGAATTTGAAAAACGGAGATTTTGAAGGAGTTCACACTTATTTTAAAGAAGACGGAAAACCATGGTTAACTGCAAACTATAAAAATGATGAACTTCAGGGCGACTTTTTAATTTACACTAATGGTGTTTTATCATTAACTAAAAAATACGATTCAGATGAATTGGCCGAAATTATTAAATAAATCAGTTGTTACTTGTATGCTTATCGGATTTACTTCGATAGGCTTACAAGCACAGCAAACCTTTGAAGATTACAAGAAATTATATCCCGATTTCAACGAGGTTGTACTTCTAGATTATCAAGGATACGATATTTCAATCGAGAACAAAAAATTAAAAATCATTCAAAATACATCTTTTGAATCGATGATTCTTTCAGAAAATGGCATTCACAACAACGAAGAATCATTTACCTATTCAGAATTGGTAAAACTATTGGAATACGATGCTTTTTCGGTTATCAATTCCAATGGAAAAGATAAGAAAATTAAAGTAACTCAATCTGCTGAAAAAAACTCAAGTAGCAGCTCGGTGTTCTTTGACGACATTAAAGAAAGACAATTAATTTTTCCACATTTAGAAAAAGGAGCAAAAAAAGTATACAATTACAAACGCGAATTTGTTGATCCATTTCTACTTCACAAATACATGTTTATTGGTGGTTATCCAATAAAAGACGCCACATTTGAAGTTAAAACCGACAAAAACGTAAACATTGGGTTCAAAATTTTTAATGACCCAAATAACACCATTCAATTCAAAAAAACAGAAGTGAAAGGTAAAATCGTTTACACTTGGACATTAAAAGATGTAAAAGCATTCAAATTTGAATCTAACAGTCCTGGCGTATTGCATTCAGCACCACATATTGATATTTATATCAAAGATTATACGATTAACGATAAAAAAACAGTTGTTTTAGATGATGTTACGCTTTTACACAAATACTATCAAGGTTTTGTAAACAATCTAAATAAAAAAGAGTGTATCGATTTAAAAAAGATTACAGAAGACATTACTAAAGACAAAACTACTGACGAAGAAAAAATCAAAAGTATTTTTTATTGGGTAAAAGACAATATTAAATATGTAGCCTTTGAAAACGGTTACGAAGGATTTATTCCAAGAGAAGCCGATTTGGTTTTTGAAAGAAAATTTGGTGATTGTAAAGATATGGCAAATATCATTGTTTCAATGGCAGAATATGCCCATATAAAAGATGTAAACTTATGTTGGATTGGAACTAGAGAAATCCCCTACTCCTATACAGAATTGGCTACTCCTGCTGTAGACAATCACATGATTGCAGCTTATAAAAAAGGTGACCAATATATCTTTTTAGACGCCACAGATAGAGAAACACGTTACGGATTACCAACATCATTTATTCAAGGAAAAGAAGCTTTAATTAATAATGGAAAAGAATTTAAAATTGTAAAAGTTCCAGTTATTGATGCTAAAAATAATCAAGTTGATGATATCGTAAAAGTTCAAATAAAAGACGGAAAACTTATTGGAAAAGGAAAAATGGAATTCAATGGTTTTAACCGAAGTATGACCTTAATGCAAATTGGTGACGCTTCAGGTAAAACCCGATTTGAAATGATTAAAAGTTTAGTCTTAAAAGGGAATAATAAGTTTAAACTAAATACGTTTACCGAAGAAAATATTGGTAATCGCGATTTACCTTATAATGTAAATTACGATTTCGAATTGGATAATTATATCATCAAAGTAGATAAAGAACTGTATCTAAATCCTTATTTACACAAAATCTTCGAAAAAAATCCAATTCAAAAAGATAGAGTTACAGGATATGATTTTGAAATTGTTTCATTCTTTAATTCCGAATACGAATTTGAAATTCCTGCCAATTACAAAGTAAAATACTTACCTAAAAACTTTACTTTAGATAACGAACTACTAAAAGTTAACTCCGTTTTTACTGAGAACAACAATAAGATTTTAGTAAAATATACGTTTGAAGTTAAGAAATTGGTAATTGAACCAAGCGATTTTCAATTATGGGATGATAGCATTAAAAAAATGAAAAACAACTACAGCGAAACATTAATTCTAACCGAAAAATAACACAAATGAGAAAACTAATAGCTCAATGCCTTCTTGTTTTATTCTTGTGCAATGTCAATTTTATTGTTGCCCAAGATTATACCTTCAAAAATTACAAATGGGAACAAAAACCGAGTGCATTTTCGGTTCCAGAACAATATAAAAATGAAAACGAAATAGTTGTAAGCCGTACCATTAAAGTTGAAATTATTTCAGATAAAAACGGACCTAAACAATATTACTTATTACACGATAAAATTTTCATCAACTCGGATGATGCTATCGAGAAAAACAATAAAATTTATTTACCATTTAGTTTAAAAGAAAACGTAGTAAAAAACGAAGCTCGCGTTATTTTGAAAAGTGGTAAAATCATTACTTTAGATAAAAAAGACATTAAAGAAGAAGTAGATGAAGAACGTGGGGTTAAATACAACTATTTCGCCATTAATGGATTAGAAAAAGGAGCCATTATTGAAAAAATATTCGTTTTAGAAGAAATGCCAGAATTAAATGGTAAAACATTTAAAATGCAAGACGATTTACCAATTATGGACATCAACTTCGAGTTAATCTATCCAAATCACTTGGTATTCAAAACCAAAGGATACAACAATTTATCGGCAGCAGTTTTAGACGATAAAACGTATAAAGATAAAGTAGCAATCTCGGTTAAAGAATCAAATGTTCCAAAATTAGAAGACGACGAAAAATATTCAAACTGGAAAGCCAATATTAAATATTTCCGTTACAAATTAGATGCTAACTTATACAATGGTTCAAAAAATCTTTACAACTACAAAGAATTTGCTTCTAAAGTATACGAAAGGTTCAATATCGAATTAGATAAAAAAAACCAAAAAGCAGTTGATGATTTTTGTAAAACAATTACCAAATCAGCCGATTTACAAGAACAAATTTGGAACATTGAAAACAAAGTCAAAAAAACAATTGCTTACAATCGTTATTTCGATACCAAAGAAAATGTAGCTGATATCATCAAAACCAAACAGGCGAATCAAACCGAAATATTAGCGCTTTATTTGGCTATTTTCAAGCATTTTAAAATTGAAAATCAAATTGTATTTGCTTCAAATCGTTATGACATTGCTTTTGATCCTGAATTTGAAAGTTATGAAAACTTAGATGATATTTTATTCTATTTCCCGTCAATTAAAAAATTCATGACACCAACAGAAATCGAATATAGAATTCCTTTAATTCCAAACACTTTGGCTAACAACAACGGACTTTTCATTAAAGAAAAAGAATTTGGAGGAGTTAAAATGGGAATCGGTGAAATCAACTTCATTCCTATTCCAGGAGTAGAAATCACACACGATATTATGGATATCACAATCGATTTCACAAAAGATATTGAAAATCCAACTATTACAAACGAAGTTACTTTTGGTGGTTATTCTGCTTTAAATTTCCAACCTATTAAAGATTTTGCACCAGCCGATCAATACAAAGAAATTTTAAAAAGTATTGCAGAAAACTATACAATTCAAGAAGAATACACTTCATTAACAACAGAAAACGATGGAACCGAATTCATTGGTAAAAAACCATTCGTTTTAAAAGTTACTTTTGAAGGAAAAGATTTAGTTCAGAAAGCGGGAGATAATTATTTATTCTCTGTAGGAAAAACAATTGGTTCTCAAATGGAATTATACCAAGAAAACAAACGCATGATGCCAGTTGAAATCGATTATCCACACTCGTACTTCCGTAAAATAAAAATTATTTTACCTAAAGGAGCGACGGTTAAAAACTTAGAGAAATTCAACATGAGTCATAAAACCGATATCAATGGTAAAACAGAAGCTACCTTTGTAAGCAATTACAAGACAGAGGGCGACGAAATTCTAATTGAGAATACAGAATACTATAATGTGATTAATTATCCGTTAGAACACTTCGATTCGTACAAAGCAGTCATCAACGCGGCTGCCGACTTTAATAAGATAGTTATTGTACTAAACAAATAAAAATTCCAAATCCGACTTCACAAGAGTCGGATTTTTTTATGGGCGTTTCCCAAGGGGTCGGGCTATCCGCACTCGCTTTAATTGGTTGCCTGAGGTTCTCGATGGCAACCAATTAAGAGCTCAAACAAATGCTCCTATCCCTAACGCGGAATTTGTTTTCAGTTGAATTATATTGAAAAATTTATTTTTAAATTGCTTAACATTGACAAAACAAACGAAAGGATACAAGGGAGTTAAGATTATGAAAAATATAATAAACATAAAGAACATTAGTCTTATAATTTTTATAAGCTATATTTTATTAAGTTGTGATACTGATAAAAAACTTTCTAATGAAGATAAAATCAAAATTTTAGCAGAAATTTTTTCTGACAAAACAAAACCAAATTTATTTTTTAAAAAGTGTAATTTCATAAATATTCAAATAACAAAACCTCATTCTATGTATTATAATGGTAAAGATTATGAATCATATAATGAATATGTATCCGAAATTTTAAACGTAAAAGATACAAGCTCTATAAATCAACAAATAATTGAGAACAAAAATTTAAAAATAAATTCTTTAAAAAAATTGAAATTTAAATTTCAAAACTTTGAAGAAAAAAGAACGATTGATAATTGTTATGTAATGATTTCAAAGCCTTTATTTAATAAAAATGAAGACTGTTTTTATATTATTATTCAAGAAAATGGAACTCAAAATCAATACTTAATTAAAAAAAATAGAAATAAATGGGTAGTAGATAAAAAATTTGGTTTAGCAATAGAATAATAATTATATACCTGCTAGCTAACGTTGTCTTTTGGAACACATAAAACCTTTCGCTAGCGCGAGCGTCCCGCTCGTGCACACAAAATTAAAGTAAATTCATAGCGAGACGCTCGCGTTAGCCCTTAATGAAGTTTAAAAACAACAAAACCACCTCAAAAGAGGTAGTTTTATATATTTAGAGTCCCATCGGGACGATATATTGGTAACAAAAAACCCCTCATCGGATGATGAAGGGTTTTCAAAAGAAAGGCGGCGACATACTCTCCCACATAACTGCAGTACCATCTGCGCAGTCGGGCTTAACTTCTCTGTTCGGAATGGGAAGAGGTGAGCCCCGACGCAATAACCACCTT
>NZ_JADFTZ010000004.1 GCF_015223105.1 Flavobacterium proteolyticum | reverse complement strand
ATTCAATATGTCTATGAACGTGTCATTCTTTTTTTGTTCGCTACTGTTTCAGTTAGCGGGTGCAAAAGTACAACTCTTTTTTAATCTGGCAAGCTTTTTTGAAAAAATTTTTTGATTATTTTTTCTTAACCACTTACCCAATATTTTTAAGAACTTGTACGCTCCGATTCTTTCGTTTCGGGTCAGCAAAGATACTACCTTTACTTTTTATTATCCAAATCTTTTTTCAACTTTTTTTAAAGTTTTTTTGATTTGTTTAATCTTCCAGTTTGTGTGTGAACTTCTGCTCTAATGCGGGTGCAAAAGTAGAAATCTTTTCCGTAACCACAAGCCTTTTGCAATCTTTTTTTTGTGTTTTTTTTCATGTTTTTCTTAACTCTCTGATAACAAGTATTTAATATAAGAAAGTTTTTTTAGGGTTTAACCGCAAAGTGCACAAAGAAGGCGCAATGGTCGCGAAGAGTTTGTTAAACATATAAGTCAGATAAGTTTTTTGCTACTTATATATAGTATTGAAAAAGTTCATAGAAGAGATTCGTGGGTGGATGAACTGGGCGCAACATCCCCCTAGCCCCCTTCAAAGGGGGAATTATTATACATATATATAAAGTGGTTTGTTAAATATATAAGTCAGATAAGTTTTATTTACTTATATATAGTGTAGGAAAAGTTCATAAAAGTGGGTTGGCGGGTAGATAAACTAGACGCAACATCCCCCTAGCCCCCTTCGAAGGGGAAATTTCTTTACTTAATATATAGAATGTAATTACGTATTCAGTTGTGATGGCTTAACTGCGTTAAGCGGCTGCCTGCTGCGCAGGAGATTCCTACTTCGGCGGAATGACAAGTTCAAGGACAAGTTCAAATTCAAGGGCAAATCATTGCTCGCTTCGCGAGCCAATGGAATAGTAATCTGGAATACTGAACGTCTTATCTAGCCCCGATGGGAGTGGAAATCTTTTTTCTTTTTTGTTGCCTTCGAGTGCCTCAGGCAACAAAAAAGAAAACCTCAGGCAACAAAAAAGAAAAAAATTGTAGCGGACAGCGGGACTAAGAGTTTTTATGGAATGCAGAACATCTGCTTCTAAAAAAATTATTCTTTAGGCTCCGTTTTTGGTTGGATTTTGATTTTATTAATCCAGTGTTCGTTTAGTTTGTCGAAGTCGATGGGTTTTGAAGGTTCTTGTTTGGAAAGTTGCCCTTGATTAAACGCGGCATTTAAGATACCTTCTATATGGTAATCTTCTTTTACATCGAAAGGTTTGTATTGCGTTTTTAAATTAATGTCAAATAAATACGCGGTGGAGTTGGCCCAAAAGGCTTTCCAACTACTTTTGTACTCCTTAATTAAATCGAAAGTAGTGCTTCCAGTTTGGCGGTAAATGAGTTTGACTAGGATTTGACCGTCTTTACGCGATAGTTTTTTTAAACGTGGCTCGAATTCTTCCTCTAAATACTTTTCTACGATTTTAAAGTATTTCTTTTTTTCGCGACTGGTTTTTAGTTTTGCCATCGTAGCATTTAACTGCGTTAGTTTATCGGCCGTTAATTTGGCATACGGATATACTTTAAAGATTCTTCTCTTTAATATTAACTTGGCTTTTTTGTCTTCGTCCATCGAATACACATTGTCGGGCGTGAAAATGATTTCCTTTAATTCGATAGAATATATAATAGACGAATCCTGTTGCGTCATTCGTAACGTATCGGTTTCGGTTTGGGCGAAGGAGAAAGTAGCTATTAACAAGAAAAAACTACTTAATAATGATTTGTACATGATGATTGATTTTAACTTTTTAACTCACTGCAAAAAGTAAACCAAAATTATTGAAATTATGTGAAACTCTAATATCTTATTTTTAAATTAGCAAAAAATTATATTTTAAGATGAGTACAAAATCGATATTAAAGAAGTCGTCGATGACTTTTTTAGAAAATTATTTGAATAATGCCTCGCCAACGGGACATGAAGCGGAAGGGCAAAAACTTTGGATGGACTATTTAAAACCCTACGTTGATACCTTTATTACCGATACGTATGGAAGTGCAGTTGGCGTTATCAATCCAGACGCTCCTTATAAAGTAGTGATTGAAGGGCATGCGGATGAAATTTCGTGGTATGTGAATTACATTACCGATGACGGATTAATCTACGTGATTAGAAACGGAGGTTCGGATCATCAGATTGCGCCATCAAAGCGTGTGAACATTCATACGAAGAAAGGCATTGTGCGTGGTGTTTTTGGTTGGCCAGCGATTCATACTAGAGGAAGAAGCGGAAAAGCAGAAGAAACAGCAAAAATTGAAAACATATTTATTGATTGTGGTTGCTCTACGAAAGCCGAAGTAGAAGCTTTAGGCGTTCATGTGGGTTGTGTGATTACGTATCCTGATACTTTTGAGATTTTAAACCACGATAAATTTGTATGTAGAGCCATTGATAACCGCATGGGTGGTTTTATGATTGCTGAAGTAGCGCGTTTATTAAAGGAGAACAAAAAGAAATTGCCTTTTGGATTGTACGTTGTGAACTCGGTGCAGGAGGAAATTGGTTTACGTGGTGCCGAAATGATTACCCAACGCATTAAACCCAACGTTGCCATCGTAACCGATGTTTGCCACGATACGACTACGCCAATGATTGACAAAAAAATTGAAGGTGATTTAAAAATGGGTAAAGGACCTGTTATTGCCTACGCTCCTGCGACACAAAACATTTTACGTGAAATGATTGTAGACACAGCAGTAGAAAACAAAATACCTTTCCAACGCCATGCAACTTCTCGCGTTACGGGAACCGATACCGATGCTTTTGCGTATAGCAATGGCGGTGTTGCCTCGGCTTTGATTTCGTTACCGTTGCGTTATATGCACACGACGGTTGAAATGGTACACCGCGAAGACGTAGAAAATGTAATTAAATTGATTTACGAAACGCTATTGAAAATTGAGAATAACGAAACGTTTAGTTATTTTAAGAAATAAAAACGTCAGTTCGAGCGAAACGAGAATCGTTTTTTTTAATAAAACCTAAAGTCCTCAAGTATTTGAGGACTTTTTTTGTGCCTTTTTTTTTAAGTTTTCGAAAATATGCAGAAAAACTACAGCAATTAGGTGGGGAGAATTTTGTTATATTGCAGGTTAATTACGTTGTCAGAAATATTAAATATATGAAAGACATTTTTTAATAGAACTAATAAAATACAATTTAAATATATAATAACTTGGATAAAACTCTAAAAACATTACACTTAAGACTTGATAGCACTTCAAAATCTTTAACTAAAAATGCAATTTCCCAATTAATTATTAAGGTTTTATTTCAACATGAAAAACCATTAAAAATTCTACAAATTGAAACTGATTTAGAAAAAATTTTAAAAACAAAAATTGAAACTAACAGAGTGCTTGAGGGTTTAGAAAAGTTAATTGAAAAAAAAGAAATTAACTTTGAAAAAGATTCATACGAACTAACAAGACCTAATAGAAGAGAACTCGAAAAACGTTATTCTGAATCCAAAAACAGATTAAATAGAATTATAGAAAAATATTTCAGCCCTTTTCACTCAGATAAAGATGTAGTAATAGAATGGTTCTCTGATGCAACTGTTGAATTTTTTAAATCTTATTCTATAGAATGGATTTCAGATTTATGTTACACAAAATCAGAAAAATTAAAAACAAAAAAAGAAAATATTTTTAAACATATTGAAAGAAGAACTCAACATAATACAGAATTAGATAAAGAAGACAAAACAAATCTAATTGAAAGTTTTGTTGAATGTATAGTTCATAAAAAAGATTCTGATTTAGATGCGCTATTATGGGAATATGGAACCTCTGCTTTTGCAGCTAACTTACTTCAATCTTCAATTGGAGCAGATCCAATATCAATAAATGCTTTTCGAGACTCAAAATGTGTTTTAGACACAAATGTTCTAATGAATATTGGACTAGAAGCAAGTGAATATCATTATGCTATAAAAAAACTTGACACAATATTTAATGAATTGAATATAAACACTGGTTATTTTCATATTACTGAACAAGAATATATAAAAACAGTTGCTAATAAAAAGAAAGATATCTTAAAAACAGCATCAAAATTTGCTTTTGAGGTAATAAAGGAAACTGACGATCATTTTATTCAATCTGCAATAAAAAGAAAATGTAGATTATATGAAGATTTTGAAACATTTACAGAACAAATTTCCCTACCACCAAAACGATTAGATGAGAAAAAAGAAATAAACTTATTTAATAATGATGAAAATTTAGATATTGAAATTCAAAATGCTCAAAATGATGCAAAAAAGAAAGAACATCTAAATTCACTTTTTAAGGATGTTACAGGAAATAACAAAAAAGAAGCTCCCTTACTTCACGATGTAGGTTTAATCGCTGGAATAGAATATTATAGAAAGACTGAAAAAGCATTTGTTCTCTCACAAGAAATTTCTATAAACAAATACTCACATACTAAACCAATTAAAGACAATCTACCAATTGCAATAAAACTTGAAACATTAATAAATATGTTGGCAATTGATAATGGTGGAACTGATGTAAATCCAACAGATTTTTCAAATCTTTTTGCAGATATGATTAGGTTTAATTTACAACCTGATAAAAATACATTTGAAATAGCAGATTTATCAAAATTATTAGAGACTGAATTGCAAATTGAGCAATTACCATCTGAAGAAGTTATTAAGATTGCAAACAACTTGCATAAAAACAGAATTAAAGGATTACCAGAAGACGAAATCAGTTTGGCATTAAATAGAGAATTTCAAGATGTCAAATTAAAGTTTGTGGCTGATTTAGATGTTGCATATGAAAGCTTATCTTATGAAAAACGTGAAAAAGAAATAAAAACAAATCAATTATCAAAAACAGAAAAAGCGTTAAGAGATATTATATATGCAGAAGAGTTAAAAAAATTCGATAATAGAGTTTTTAAAAATCAACTAATTTGGTATGGTGCAATTCCATTATGTATTACTATTTTAACTTGTATCGGAATTTATTATTTCAATAATGACAATCAAACTGATTATATGAATTTTGTTATTAGCATTATCATAAATATTGTTTTTTGGGTTTTTACATCATTAATAATCATTACACCAAAATTGCGTAAGAAAAGTTTATACGAAAAAAACTTAATCGAAAAAATTGTTGAAACTAGATTTGAAAATGAGGTTAACTAAAAACTACTCTGCATTCTATGACAAAAACCACACAAAAAATCCCGCTTTCGCGGGATTTTATTTTATCTTCTTTTACGAGCGTCGTTGACCCCTTTTATAATTTCTTCTGATTTAAAAATTGAAAAGTTTAATTGTAGGAATTTGTAAAAGAAATAGTATTTTTATAATTACAAAACCACACGAAAGGGTTCGTGCGGGAGTGATGAAAAAAATATGAAGGGAAATCAAGCCTATTTTATCGAAATTTTAAAAAACGCCCTTAAATGGTTTGTTTTTCCAAATCTGATATTATTTATATTGTGGCAGTTGGAAAGCGAAACTAGCTTTACTCCTTCTTTAACTTTACTTTTTAATATTGCTATATTGCCACTTTCATTACTTGTAACCACAAAATCAATTAATCAAAAACATCAAAAAAACTGGTGGCATTTGAATACTATACTCTTTTCTATTCTTTTAATTTCCTCAATTTATCTCAACTTATTAAATTGGATTTTGTCAGCGGAGCGAGACGGTGGAAATTATGGCAGACATAACATCGATAATGGAACTTGGATGATTATCAATCTAGAATTGACAATAGGTTTTGTTATCTTAGGAATTGGGTTGCTTTATTTTATATCTTTAGGTAATCCAAAAAGTAAATAAAAATAGAAAGTATACCTAGATCGGATTACTATATCAAAACCAATATAATTCAAAAATTGAAACATGAAAAAAAACACTTTAGCTATAATATCAATTCTTGTGATTATTGGTTCTATTGTAACTTTCAAATTATTTTTTCAAGATAATGATGATATTAAAAGTGCACTTTCAACTAAAGATTATTTGAAACTTGAAAACTGTATTGAAAAATTATTTGATGAAGATAAAATAAATGGTCGTTTGAAATACTTTCGAGAAGTAGCTCCAGGTTTTAACGAAGGTTTTTTTGAATATTACCAATACATTTATAAAAATGGAAAGAAAACAAGTTCATTAGAAGGTTTTCAAATTAAATTAATTACTTCAGAAAATGAGATTATATATTACGAATTTAATGAAGAAAAAAACAAAAAAGTAAAATCGAGCTGGTCAGATTCTTACGAATGGGAACCTTATTATGTATTGATAGAAAAATTCCAAAACGATAAAGAATTTGAGAATCTAAAAACTTCATTCAAAAATAATTTTCAAGCAGAACTAAATGAAAAAGAATTATTTCTAACCAACATAACTTTTGGAAACGGATGTGGAGCAGCTGCAATGTATTCAAAAGAGAGAATGCAATTGAATGAATTTGTGGATAAAAAAGACAAGAAGAGCATTTTAAAATGGCTACAATCAACTAATACTGAAAAACAAATGTTTGCAGTTGAAGGATTCTTGAAATTAATGAAATCGGGGACTAAATTTAGTCAACAAGAATTAACTTTACTTAATTATATAACTAATAAGAAAGGAACTGTAAGAGTTTGCTATGGCTGTAGTTATAGAGTCGAAGAAATTAATATTGTATTAAAAATTCTAAAAGAACAATTAGAATAGTTTTTAATACAAAAAATCCCGAGCTAACTCGGGATTCTTTCTATATAAATGTATGTTTATCTATTCTGTAAATAATTCAAAACGTTTTTCTCTATTCTTTCATTGATGTTAGAAATATCCGCTTTTACGAATTTTTCTCCAATGATGTTTTCGAATAACTCAATATAACGTTCTGAAACGGTTTCAATGTATTCGTCTGACATAAACGGAATTTGTTGTCCTTCTTTTCCTTGAAACCCGTTTTCTATTAACCAACGACGCACGAACTCTTTTGATAATTGTTTTTGTTCTTCGCCATTTGCTTGTCTTTCAGCATATCCTTCTGCGTAGAAATAACGCGAAGAATCTGGTGTGTGGATTTCGTCGATTAATACGATTTGCCCGTCTTTTGTTTTCCCAAATTCGTATTTCGTATCTACTAAAATTAAACCGCGAGATGCTGCAATTTCAGTTCCTCTTTGGTATAAAGCTCTAGTATATTTTTCTAAGGTTAAGTAATCTTCTTCAGTTACAATTCCGTTTGCTAAGATAGCTTCGCGCGAAATGTCTTCGTCGTGCGAACCGTTATCCGCTTTCGTAGTTGGCGTGATGATGGGTGTCGGGAATTTATCGTTTTCTTTTAAACCTTCTGGCATTTCTACACCGCAAAGAATTCTTCTTCCTGCTGCATATTCACGCGCTGCATGTCCTGATAAATAACCACGAATTACCATTTCTACTTTAAACGGCTCACATAAATGTCCTACCGCCACGTTTGGATCTGGTGTTGCTACTAACCAATTCGGTACAATATCAGACGTTAATTCCATGAATTTAGTCGCAATTTGATTTAGGATTTGCCCTTTGTAAGGAATTCCTTTTGGTAAAACCACATCAAATGCCGAAAGACGGTCGGTAGCGACCATTACTAATAAGTCATCGTTGATATTGTAAACTTCTCTAACTTTTCCACGGTACACCGATTTTTGACCTGGAAAATTGAAATTGGTAGTCGTAATTGTGTTCATTATGTTGTGTTGTTGTTTGTGTGGTGCAAAAGTAAACTATTTATTTTCTTTCAAAAAATGATTTCATAAAAAAAGAGAAGCTCTTTTGAACTTCTCTTTGTAATATCGATGTGATGAAAATTTATCATCCCGAAAATTTATTTAAACATAATATTATACGTTACCCCAACTCCTAAGGAACGAATAGCAATGTCTTCGGCAAAGGTGTTTTGGTAATAGCCGTAGATATTCCATTTTTTGTTGTGATAACCGATTTGTGGATTAATATACAATCCGCCCGAATTATCAACATTGGTTAGGAATCCGTAACCGAAATCAGCACCTACAAACACACCTTCAGTTTGAAAATAATATCTAGCGAAACCTGCTAACGGAATCACTCCGAAGTCATCAAATTCATCTTTTCCAAAAAAATGATTGTACCCAGAAGCAATACCAACACCAAAATGCGGTGTAAATAAATATTGTCCTCTTACGTCAACTCCCACATTGAAAGACGAAATATCTTTTGCATCTCCCATAGGCACACCAGCAGTTAATCCTGCTTTAAACCAAGAATTCTTTGTGGTAATATCCACTTCAGGAATTTCTTGACCATAACTTAAACCATAACATAACGTGGCTAAAAACAAAACAACTTTTTTCATACTTGTAAATTTTAAGGTTTACATTTTTTAACGATGAAAATTGGGGTTTTATTTTTGTAATTGGCGAATTATAAGATTTTTTTAACGTTTATAAAAATGTTTAAATTAGTAAAATTAAGATGTGCATTACTTTAAAAATTCTCTTCCTTCAACATTTTCTAGAATACTCATTTGCTGAATAGCAATACGGTTGAGTTTGATTAATCGTTCACTTTGTGGAATATTTTCATCAATTAAAACGGCGTTTAAATTTTCCATATTACTCAAACAAATCAATTCATTAATAGTTGCATAATCACGCATATTCCCTTTTAAATCTGGATTTTGTTCACGCCATTCTTTAGCAGTTATTCCAAAAAGTGCCACATTTAATACGTCTGCTTCGTTAGCATAAACTAAAGCGGTTTGTTGTAATGTTAGCTCTTGTGGAATTAAATTATGTTTAATAGCATCAGTATGAATTCGATAATTAATTTTAGCTAATTCTCTTTTAGCAGACCAACCAATTTGTTTTTGTTCTTCTTCTTTAAGACGCTGGAATTCTGTTATTAAATAGAGTTTAAATGGTACACTTATGGCTGAACCAAATTCAAAAGCAATATCTTTATGCGCATACGTTCCTCCATATTTACCTTTTTTTACTATAATTCCAACTGCACTTGTTTTTTCAATCCATTCTGAAGCACTTAAAACAAAATTTGTTAATCCTGCTTGCATTTTAAAGTGGTCAGATTCGACCACTTTAAAAAATGGATTATTAATTTGCTCCCAAACACTTAAAAACTCAATAGCATATCTATTTCTTATCCAGTTTTTTATAATATCTGCAGCTCTACCATCTCCTTCTTTAGAATTAGCCATATCTGTAAGTGATATGTAATCTTTTTCATTTATAGATATAACCGTTATTTCATTATCATTTACCTTTATTTTAGCCATAATTATAACTTAAAATGGAATATCTAATCATTATTCTCAATACTCTTATATGCATCAATAATTTTCTTCACTAATCTGTGACGTACGATGTCTTTATCATCTAAGTAAATGATTCCGATGCCTTCTACATCTTTCAATACTAAAAGCGCTTCTTTCAATCCTGAAATGGTTCTTCTCGGTAAATCCACCTGACCTGGGTCGCCCGTGATGATGAATTTGGCGTTTTTTCCCATACGGGTTAAGAACATTTTCATTTGGGAATGTGTCGTATTTTGAGCTTCATCTAAAATTACAAAAGCATTATCTAACGTTCGTCCACGCATAAAAGCTAAAGGTGCTATTTGAATGATTCCTTTTAACAAATAGTCTTCTAAAGTTTGTGGTGGCAACATATCGCGCAACGCATCATACAACGGTTGCATGTACGGATCTAACTTTTCCTTCATATCACCCGGTAGAAAGCCTAAGTTCTCCCCTGCTTCCACAGCTGGTCGCGTTAAAATGATTCGCTTGACTTGTTTTTCCTTCAACGCTTTTACGGCTAATGCTACACCTGTATACGTTTTTCCAGTTCCTGCAGGTCCAACAGCGAAAACCATATCGTTTTTATGCACATAATCAACCAATTTTTGTTGATTAGGCGTCATGGCTTTGATTAACTTTCCTCCTATTCCATGCACAAGAATTTTATCTCTGTCGTGCATGTGTTCGGCATCATGTTGATGACTCGTTTCTAAAACCCTCAAAATAACATTATCATCAATACTGTTGTAACGCGTAAAATGATGCATCAATCTTCTGAAGCGATTTTCAAACTCATCCAAAATTTCAGGCTCACCATACGCTTTAAGAGTAGTTCCTCGTGCTACGATTTTAAGTTTTGGATAATACTTCTTAATGGTTTCAAGATGAGCATCTTGCGCACCCCAAAATTCTTTTGGAGCAATGTCGACTAATTC
Source organism: Flavobacterium proteolyticum (assembly GCF_015223105.1). Lineage (GTDB taxonomy): Bacteria > Bacteroidota > Bacteroidia > Flavobacteriales > Flavobacteriaceae > Flavobacterium > Flavobacterium proteolyticum. The sequence goes on along the minus strand of NZ_JADFTZ010000004.1, from coordinate 206,198 downwards.
AATGATTCTTTCGTTCAAAGGCTTTCTTTTTTTAATTATTTTTGAAACGCTAAAATTATAGTAGCTTTGCAATCAAATTTAGTAAAAACTACTGTTGGATTTCAAATAAGTTATAAACAAAAAAATGTCAATAATTACTTTAACTACCGACTTTGGACACAAAGACTACTTCGTAGGTGCTTTGAAAGGAAAAATTCTGTCGGAACATAAAGAAGCGGTTATTGTAGACATTTCACACGAGATTGACTTATTCAACACATTAGAAGCGAGTTACTGTATTGAAGCCGCTTATCACAATTTTCCAAAAGGTACGATTCATATTATTGGCGTAGATAGTGAACGTGTGGGCGATACCCAACATATTGCGATGCAATGGGACGATCATTATTTTATTTGTGCCGATAACGGAATTTTAAATACCTTAATTCAGAAGAAAATTCCACAGAAAATCGTAGCCATTACCATCCACGACCGATTGAATACAGATGTTAGCGATATGGATGTTTTCGTAGCAGTGGCGTGTCATATTGCACGAGGTGGTTTATTGAATGTGATTGGTAAAGAAATTCCATCGCTGAAACCTGTGAGTGTTTTAACCTCATCGATTACTGATGATTTATCGGAAATAAAAGGACAAATCGTTTATATTGATTCGTTTGGAAATTGCGTTACTAATATTTCGCAAAAGCAATTTAACGATACGATTAGAGGTCGAAAGTTCGAAATCGTTATTAAAAACAAAAAGTTCAGTCGTTTGCACAAAAGTTATTCAGATTTTCCTGTTTCTGATGTGAAACAATTGAAAGATTTAGAAGGTGATTTCTTAGCGTTATTCAACGAAAACGGCTATTTAGAAATTGCGATATATAAAAGTAACCCAAAAACGGTAGGCTCGGCAGCGACCTTATTAGGGTTGCATTTTAGAGATACGGTATCCATTAAATTCAAATAAAAATATGTTCATAAGAATTGTAAAAATGCGTTTTCACGAAGATAAAATCGAAGCTTTTTTAAATAATTTTGAAGAAGTGAAACACCACATACGAAACTTCGAAGGAAACCGTTTCTTAGAATTGTATCAAGACAAAAACGACAAACGTATTTTCTTTACTTATAGTTATTGGGAAAACGAAGAAGCGTTAGAAAATTACAGAAAGTCAGCTTTGTTTGATGGCGTTTGGACATACACAAAAACTCTATTCAGCGATAAACCTGAGGCTTGGAGTGTGGATAGATTGGTAACATTAGAATAAAACAGTTAAACAAATAAACGTTTCAACAGTTAAACAATAAAAAATGAAAGCATTATTATTACGAGAAATAAAATCCTTTTTTGGTTCGCCGATTGGATATTTAGTCATCGGGATTTTTCTTTTACTCAATGGATTATTTCTTTGGGTTTTTGAAGGCGAATTCAATATATTAAACTCAGGTTTTGCCGATATGAGTCCGTTTTTCAAATTGGCACCATGGATTTTAATTTTCTTAATTCCTGCCGTAACCATGCGCAGTTTTTCGGATGAGAAAAAACAAGGAACGATTGAGTTGTTGTTTACCAAACCGCTTTCAAATTGGGACATCGTAAACGGAAAATTCTTAGGTGCTTTGGTTTTAATCATTTTAGCGATTGTTCCAACAATTATTTATGTGTTGACGATTTCGCATTTTGGAAATCCGCAAGGCAATATTGATATGGGAAGTACACTTGGTTCGTATTTCGGATTGTTATTCTTAATTGCAGCTTACACGGCGATTGGAATTTTTGCCTCTACTTTATCAGATAATCAAATTGTGGCATTTATAATTGCCGTTTTTTGTTGTTTCTTTTTCTATTTCGGATTTGATGGCATTGCTTCTTTCCTTGGAAATTATAGTTCGATGTTTGCTGCTTTAGGAATGGATTATCACTTTAAAAGTATGAGTCGCGGTGTGTTAGATACACGTGATATTGTGTATTTTGTTAGTGTGACGTTTTTATTTTTATCGGCAACGGTTTATCAACTTAAATCTTTGAAATGGTAATGAAAGAAAACAAATCAAAAGCTTTAAAGCAATTAGGAATTGTATTTTTAGCAATTATCGTTATCAATTTAATTAGTAACTTCTTTTTCAAACGTTTCGACTTAACGCAAGACAAACGCTATACTTTATCAGAAACGACATTAAACATCATAAAAGATGTGGAAAGTCCGTTATACATTGAAGTGTATTTGGAAGGGAATTTTCCGCCAGAATTCAAACGTTTACAAAACGAAACCAAACAACTTTTAGAAGAATTCACAGCTTATAATTCAAACATCATTTTCAACTTTAAAAATCCGATTGAAAAAGAGGAAACACGAGTAGAAAAAATGAAAGAATTCTATGCGAAAGGCATGCAACCGCTAAGCATCACCGTGGAAGACAAAGGAAAACAATCGCAAGAAGTAGTTTTCCCTTGGGCACAAGCAACATATGGCGATAGATTCACGAAAGTGGCGTTATTGAAAAATCTAATGGGTGCTTCAACCGAAGAAAAAGTAATTAGTTCGGTACAGCACTTGGAATTTGGTTTTGCAGAAGCCATCAATAAAATTTCGAAAGAAAAACAAAAGAAAATTGCGGTAATCAAAGGAAATGGCGAGTTAATCGAACCGTTTATGGCTGATTTCTTGAAAACTGTAAAAGAAAGTTATTACATCGGACCTTTTACATTGGATTCGGTAGCAAAACAACCTACTCAGACTTTAGAAGCACTTAAAAAATATGATTTGGCCGTAATTGCAAAACCCACGGAAGCGTTCACAGAAGAAGAAAAACAAGTGTTAGACCAGTTCATCATGAATGGTGGAAAAACCTTGTGGTTAGTAGATGCCGTTTCAGCCGACATGGACAGTTTGTACAACGAAACCGGTACGATTTTAGCCGCACAACGCGAGTTGAACTTAACCGATATGTTCTTCAAATATGGAATCCGTATCAATCCGTTGTTGGTAAAAGATGAATATGCTACGCCAATCAAACTAGCCTCAGGAAATCAAGGAAGCGAAACCCAAATGCAAGAATACACTTGGAAATTTGCGCCTTTCGTTTATCCAACTTCTACCAATCCAATCGTGAAAAACATGGAAGGAATTAAGTTTGAATTTGCTTCTCCAATCGAAATCCTAAAAAACGACATCAAGAAAACCGTTTTATTGAGTTCGTCAGAATATTCGAAAACCGTTGGAACACCAAGTCCGATTTCGTTAGACATGGTTACAGAAGAAACTACTCCAGAAGAATATGAAGGAAAAGGCTTGCTTCCAGTAGCGGTTTTAATGGAAGGAAAATTCAAATCGATGTATCAAAATCGTGTGTTACCTTTCAAAGACAATTCATTCCAAGCGACTGGAAAAGACAATAAAATGATTGTAATTTCGGATGGTGATGTGGTTAAAAACCAGTTAGACAAAGGCATGCCATTAGAATTAGGTTTCGATAAGTGGACGAATCAATTATATGGCAACAAAGAGTTCTTAATGAACTGCGTAAATTACCTTTTAGACGACAACGGACTTATTAACATCCGAAGTAAAGATGTCGATTTACCGCTTTTAAACAAGGAAGAAGTCTATAAAAATTACACTATGGCACAAATGGTAACTGTCGGATTACCAATAGTTATTTTAGCTATCTTTGGGTTTTTATTTACTTTCTTACGCAAAAGAAAATACAGCCGCTAGTTGTTGATAATTTGTTTTTGCGTTTGAGTAGAATTAGAATATATTTGTGAAATATAAAATCAAATCACGATTTTAAAATACAAGATGATGAAGTTTATAGTATCGAGTTCGTATTTATTAAAACAATTACAAGTTTTAGGAAGTGTTATCAACAGCAGTAACACCTTACCTATCCTTGATAATTTCCTTTTTGAATTAGACAACAACCAATTAAAAGTTTCAGCTTCTGATTTAGAAACAACGATGACGGCTACGTTAGAAATTGATTCTACAAGTCAAGGAAGCGTTGCTATTCCAGCGAAACTTTTATTAGATATCTTAAAAACCTTCCCAGAGCAACCGTTAACATTTACTGTTGAAGACAATTCGACGGTAGAAATTAGCTCAAACTCGGGTAAATATGCAATTGCTTACGCACCAGGAGAAGAATTCCCTAAGGCAGTAGTTTTAGATGATCCTTCAAAAACATTAGTTCCTGCGGAAGTATTAGCAACTGCAGTAAGTAAAACCATCTTCGCTGCTGGAAACGATGATTTACGCCCTGTAATGAGTGGTGTATTTTTCCAATTTTCACCAGAAGGATTAATCTTCGTTGCTACAGACGCACACAAATTAGTAAAATACGCTCGTACCGATGTAAAAGCATCTCAAGTAGCTGATTTTATTATGCCGAAAAAACCTTTAAACATTTTAAAAGGAATTTTAGGTGCATCTGATGCAGAAGTAGCTATCGAATACAACGATTCAAATGCTACTTTTTCTTTCGAGAATTACGTTTTGACTTGTCGTTTAATCGATGGAAAATATCCAAACTACGAAGCGGTTATTCCAAAAGAAAATCCAAACAAATTATTAATCAACAGAGTTCAGTTTTTAAATTCGGTTCGTCGTGTGGCTATCTTTGCTAACAAAACTACGCACCAAATCCGTTTAAAAATCGCAGGAACCGAATTGAATATATCAGCAGAAGATATCGATTACTCTAACAAAGCAGACGAGCGTTTGACTTGTGATTACCAAGGAGACGATATGCAAATCGGGTTCAATTCTCGTTTCTTAACTGAAATGTTGAATAATTTATCAAGTGATGAAATCCAATTAGAAATGTCGATGCCAAACCGTGCGGGTATTTTAACTCCAGTAGACGGCTTAGACGAAGGCGAAACAGTTACGATGCTTGTAATGCCAGTAATGTTGAGCAACTAATTCAAAATATTTGATTTTACAGTTTAACTGAGAATCTTATTACCAACCTTAACTAACTTAAAAACCACTTGGCTTTGCTTTGTGGTTTTTTAATTTTAATTTCATTGGCTCGCGGATAAAACGGATATACAAGCGCGGGTTTTTCTTTTAAACACATAGACACAATAGAATTGCTTTGTGTTGATTTTAGACGTTTCACTTTACATAGTTCACAATAGAATATACGCTTAGTTTGTCATGCTGGTAAGCATCTCTTGAACTAGTGATATATTTTAAGAACGCGGATGAAGCAAATTTGACTGATGTTCGCGAATTGTTATTTAAACGTAAAGAAAAACTTGGTGTAACTCTGTGTTAAACTTCGTGAGACTTTGTGTAACAACTCCAAACAAAAAAACTTCTAACTTCTAACTTCTAACTTCTGACTTTAATTTATCTTTGTAAACTAAATTTAGAACATGATTCCACAAGAAACTATAGTTGCTTTGGCTACACCATCAGGAGCGGGTGCGATTGCTATTATTCGATTATCAGGTAAAGAAGCTATATCAATAGCAGCTGACGTATTTCAATCGGTTTCAGGGAAAGATATTACGAAACAGAAAACTCATACGATTCATTTGGGACATATTGTGGATAATGGAAAAGTGTATGACCAAGTGTTGCTTTCTATTTTCAAAGGTCCGAATTCGTACACTGGGGAAAACGTGATTGAAATTTCATGTCATGGCTCTACTTTTATCCAACAACAAATTATCCAATTATTACTTCGTAAAGGCGCAAAAATGGCTCAGGCAGGTGAATTTACCTTACGCGCTTTTTTAAACGGGAAATTAGACTTATCGCAAGCAGAAGCCGTGGCTGACTTAATTGCTTCGGATAATGAAGCGTCACACCAAATTGCCATGCAACAAATGCGCGGTGGTTTCAGTAACGAGATTGCCAAACTACGTGAAGAATTATTGAATTTCGCCTCTTTAATCGAATTGGAATTAGACTTTGCCGAAGAAGATGTCGAATTTGCCGATAGAACCCAATTTCATGAATTATTAGAGCGAATTGAATTCGTTTTAAAACGTCTAATTGATTCGTTTGCTGTTGGTAACGTAATTAAAAATGGTATTCCAGTAGCCATTGTGGGCGAACCTAATGTAGGAAAATCGACTTTATTGAATGCTTTATTAAACGAAGAACGTGCTATTGTTTCTGACATTGCGGGAACAACACGTGATACAATTGAAGACGAATTGGTTATTAATGGTATTGGTTTTAGATTTATTGATACAGCAGGAATTCGTGAAACAAAAGATGTGGTGGAAAGTATTGGGATTCAAAAGACGTTTGAAAAGATTGAGCAAGCTCAGGTAGTTTTGTTTCTTGTTGACAGTACAGAACTAACAATGGAGAGTTTGGAAGGTTTGAAAGTAGAAGTAGAAAAAATTAAAAACAAATATCCACAAAAAGCATTACTTACGATATTTAATAAAAAAGATAAACTAGATGAGAGTTTACTCCGAAATCTAGAATCTCAAATTGAAAATTCAATTTTTATTTCTGCCAAACAAAAAGTAGGTATTGACGAATTAAAAAATGAATTAATGTCATTTGTAAATACTGGCGCTTTACGCAATAACGAAACCATTGTAACCAATACGCGTCATTACGATTCTTTATTAAAAGCTTTAGAAGAAGTCCAAAAAGTAAAATGGGGATTAGATTCAGGGCTTTCTTCAGACTTGATGGCGATTGATATTCGAAGTGCATTGTATTTCTTTGGTGAGATTACAGGGGAGGTTACTAATGATGAACTCTTGGGAAACATTTTTGCGAATTTCTGTATCGGTAAATAGAAAAAAAATAATACAATATACGTATACAATTAAACACAACCATATTCAATTAGTGTTCCAAGTTTCCGAAAATACTTTTAGTAGAAATGAAAACATTGAATTCAAATACACTGCAATCTTAGAATTCATAAAAATGTTTCTAACAAAATCAATAAAAGGTTTATCGAATCAAAATTGAATCGGAATTAACTCACCTATTCAACCTATTCCTTATATTTGCCTAAATTTTAATTATCATGCAACACATTATCGACCGCTTCATAAGCTACGTTACAATAGATACTGAATCAGATCCAAATTCTGACACTACACCAAGTACTAAAAAACAACTTGACCTAGCCAATCTTTTAGTAAAAGAACTAAAAGCAATGGGAATGACAGATGTAACTATCGATAAAAATGGTTACGTTATGGCAACTTTAGAAAGCAATGTTAAACATGAAGTTCATACTATCGGATTTGTATCTCATTATGATACTACTCCTGATTTTACAGGAGCCAACGTAAAACCGCAAATTGTAAAAAATTACGATGGTGGTGATATCGTTTTAAATAAAAAACAAAACATCGTTTTATCACCAAGTTATTTTAAAGACTTGTTACAATACAAAGGACAAACTTTAATTACAACGGACGGAACTACACTCTTAGGAGCTGATGACAAAGCCGGTATTACCGAAATTATGTCAGCAATGGAATACCTAATTCAACATCCAGAAATCAAACATGGAAAAATTCGTGTTGGTTTTACACCTGATGAAGAAATTGGTCGTGGCGCTCATAAATTTGATGTAGAAAAATTCGGTTGCGAATGGGCATATACGATGGATGGAAGTCAAATTGGCGAATTAGAATATGAAAATTTTAATGCCGCTGGAGCTAAAATCATTTTCAAAGGAAAAAGTGTTCACCCAGGCTATGCAAAAGGAAAAATGATTAACTCGATGTTGTTAGCCAATCAATTCATTTCTAAGTTACCAAAAAACGAAATTCCAGAAAAAACAAAAGGATATGAAGGATTCTTCCACGTGGTAGGAATTTCAGGAAGTATTGAAGAAACAGTGGTTGAATTAATCATTCGCGACCATAGTGCTAAAAAATTCAAAGAAAGAAAAGAGTTTATCCATGAATTAGCGAATAAATTTAATAAAAAGTGGAAAAAACAATTTGGCGAAGAAATTGTAATAGCGGAAGTTAAAGACCAATATTACAATATGAAAGAAAAGGTAAAACCTGTTTTCCACATTGTTGAAATTGCTGAAAAAGCCATGAAAGAACTAGGAATAAAACCTATTATAAAACCAATTCGTGGAGGAACCGATGGTTGCCAATTATCTTATAAAGGTTTACCTTGTCCAAATATTTTCGCTGGTGGTCATAACTTCCACGGAAAATACGAATATGTACCTGTTGAAAGCATGGTAAAAGCTACAGAAGTAATTGTAAAAATTGCAGAAATTACAGCTGCAACTAAAAAATAAATCAATACTAGAATAGAAAACTATTATAAAGACAAGCTTTTTATAGCTTGTCTTTTTTTGTATATTCGTACATCATTTTTATTCATTACAAATAAAAACCAATTATGTTTCAAATTATAAATCTTAGAAAAAGCTTATCGATAGCTGTAATTACTTCACTTTCTATATTTTCTTTTGCTCAAGAAAAACATCTTAAAAACATCAAACAATTAACTTTCGGTGGCGATAATGCAGAAGCTTATTTTAGTCCTAATGGCGATAAATTAACACTTCAAGTTACCAATAAAGCTTTTGGCGTGTCTTGTGACCAAATCTTCATGCTAGATTTAAAAGCACAAGAATTCAATGAAAAAAGCTTACAATTGGTTTCAACAGGAAAAGGAAGAACCACCTGTTCGTATTACATGCCCGATGGAAAACATATCTTATACGCTTCAACACATGCTGCAGACCACGCATGTCCGGCACCACCGAAACCTATTGACGGAAAATATCTTTGGGCAATTTATCCAGAATTTGATATTTACATTGCCGATTTAAATGGAAACATTACTAAACAATTAACTAATTCTCCTGGTTATGATGCTGAAGCAGTAGTTTCTCCTGATGGTAAAAAAATTGCCTTCACGAGTATTAGAAGTGGCGATTTAGAATTGTACACCATGGATATTGACGGAAGCAATTTAAAACAAATTACAACTGGTTTAGGTTATGATGGCGGATGTTTCTTCTCACACGATAGTAAAAAATTAGTATTCCGTTCGTCACGTCCTAAGACGGCTGAAGCGATAAAAGAATACAAAGATTTGTTGGCGCAAAACTTAGTTGCTCCATCTGAAATGGAAATCTACACATGCAACATCGATGGTTCTGATTTAAAACAAATTACGAATCTTGGAAAAGCGAATTGGGCGCCTTACTTCCACCCTTCTGACAAGAAAATTATCTTTTCTTCGAATCATCATTCTACTCGTGGATATGATTTTCAATTGTTCATGATTGATATTAATGGCGAAAATTTACAGCAAATCACCTATCAAAGTGAATTCAATGCGTTTCCAATGTTTTCTCCTGATGGAAAAAAATTGGTTTTCTCGAGTAACAGAATGCAAAGCAAACCAAGAGAAACTAACGTTTTCATTGCCGATTGGGTTGAAGGAGATGCCGCTGAAATTGCACAACCAAAATCGCTAAAAAAACACATTACCTATTTAGCATCCGATGAATTACAAGGTCGCTTAACCGGTTCGGAAGGCGAGAAAAAAGCAGCAGATTATATTGCAAAAGAATTCAAAGCATTAGGATTAAAACCTTATGCGAACAATAGTTATTTCCAAAAGTTCAATTACAAAGTAAAATTAAATCCACATGCTACGGATGGTTCGGGTGATAAAGCAAATCATGGAACCAATGTCATTGCCTTCTTAGACAACAAAGCGTCTAAAACCATCATTATTGGAGCACATTACGACCATTTAGGTTTAAACGAACACAATCATTCTACAAAACCCAATTCTCATGGAGAAATTCATAACGGAGCCGATGATAATTCATCTGGTGTAGCGGGAGTGTTGGAATTAGCTCGTATGTTATCAAAAAATAAAACTAAAGAGAATGCGAATTACATTTTTGCTTTATTTTCAGGTGAAGAAGATGGTTTAATTGGTTCAAAACATATGGCAGAAACTTTAAAATCATTACATCCAAATGTTATCGCAATGATTAATATGGACATGATTGGCCGCTTAAATGCTGATAAAGGTTTAACAGTCGGTGGTATTGGAACTTCTCCAGAATTTACTAAAATCGTTAATAAAAATAAACCAGCAGGTTTCAATGTTACATTAGATCCAGCAGGACAAGGACCATCTGATCATACTTCTTTTTATTTAAAAGATATCCCAGTATTGTTTTTCTTTACAGGAACTCATAATGATTATCACAAACCAAGTGATGATGAAGATAAAATCAATTACTATGGTGTGAGAAATATAACAGATTATGTATTCCGTGTATGCTCAGAAATTGAAAAGTTAGAGAAAGTTGAATTCACTAAAACGGCTATGAATTCAGAAAAAGTAGTTCCAAAATACAAAGTAACTTTAGGAATTATGCCAGATTACACCGACCATGGTGATGGTTTACACATTGATGGCGTTACCGATAATCGTCCAGCACATGCGGCAGGAATTTTAGCGGGTGACATTCTAGTGAAAATTGGAGATTGCGAAATCAAAGAAGTATACGGTTATATGGATTGTTTATCGAAATTAAGTGTTGGTGATGAAAAAGACGTAACCGTAATGCGAAACGGCAAACCAATTACAGTAAAAGTAAAATTCTAAAATCAAATTAAAGAGGACGATGTTCCTCTTTTTTTATGAAGATTCTTTACATTTGATAAATAAATCGTTATCACTTTGGAAAAAGATAATAAATGGAATAAAACCAATCAATGGGAAAACGAATTAGAGCAATTGCATGCTATCATTCGTAAAACGCCTTTAGTTGAAACAACAAAATGGGGCGGCCCTGTTTATACATACAACAATAAAAATGTGTTGGGAATTGGTGGTTTTAAATCCTATTTTGGAATTTGGTTCTATAATGGAGTGTTTTTGAAAGATGAAAAAAAACTGCTTATCAATGCGAATGAAGAAAACACAAAATCACTTCGCCAAATGCGATTTAATTCAGTAAATGAAATTGATGAAAAATTAATTTTAGCGTACATAAAAGAAGCCATTGAAATTGAAGAAAAAGGATTGGCAATTCCAAAAGAGAAAAAAGAAACCATTATCCCTGAATTACTGCAAAAAGAATTAGATAGAAATTTAGAACTATCTTCTAAATTCAATTCGTTTTCTCCATACAAACAAAGAGAATTCATCGAATACATTACTTCGGCTAAGCAAGAAAAGACGCAAATGACTCGTTTAGAAAAAGTCATTACAATGATATTAGAAGGTCGAGGTTTAAATGACAAATACAGAGCATAAAAAAGCCGAATTTCTAAATTGAAATTCGGCTTTTTACTATATTAAAAAATCTTATTTTGCTGCTAATTTAGCACTCATTTCCATTGAAATAGCAGATTTTTCCATTTTGATTTTACCTGCCATAGTTTCAACTACTACAGTATCTTCATTCATCTCTGCCACTTTACCGTGGATTCCAGCTTTAGTGATAATTCTATCACCCACTTTTAGTCCAGTTTCAAATGCTTTTTCTTTTTTGGCTCTTTGTTGTTGTGGTCTTATTAATAAAAAATAAAACACGGCAATCATTAATACAATTTGTATTGCTAAACTTGGATTCATACGTTGCTTATTAATTAGCTACTCCTGTAGCTGGTGTTACTTTTGCTTTAATTTTAAACGTTTCATGACCATTCTCAGTATTAGTCGTTAACGTTACTGTTTTTTCTTGTTCTCCTGGTTTGTTTTTAGAATCAAAAGAAACTTTTATAGGGGCTGATTCTCCTGGTTTAATTGGATCTTTTGGCGGTTTTGGAACAGTACATCCACAACTTCCTTTGGCATCAGCAATAATTAAATCAGATTCACCAACATTTTTCACAATAAATTCAGTTTCAACTTTATCTCCTTCTTTAATTGTACCAAAATCATGAATTTCTTTATCTAATTCAATTTTTGGTAATTTTCCAATTAATGCTTTTTCAGCTTCTATGGTTTGCATATCAGCATCTGTAATTTTATCTGCTGCACTTTCTTGTTTACATGCAGTAGTTAATACAACTAACGAAAGGGCTAAGAACCCAACTGATTTTCTTATCATACTATTAAAATTTATAATAAACCTCTACCTGATTTTTTTAATTTCCCGTTTTGAGTAAATTCTTTAACCAAGTTATCTAAAATTCCGTTTATAAAAATACTACTTTTTGGTGTAGAATACTCCTTTGCAATCTCTAAATATTCGTTAATTGTTACTTTCGTTGGAATAGATGGAAATTTCAACAACTCACAAATTGCCATTTTTAAGATAATCGTATCAATTTCAGCAATACGTTCAACATCCCAATTTGGCGTTTTATCAATATATTCTTTAGATAATTCAACTTCATTTAAAACTGTCTTTCTAAACAAATTCTTTACAAACTCTTTATCGTCAGAATCTTTATATACTTTAGGAATAACCAAAGCCTCATGTTCCGATTTTAATTGTTTGATTTGCTTCACAATTAAAGTATTAATTCCAGGCAAATCATCTACCCAAGTTAATTTATAATCTTCTAAATAATCGTATAAACGATCACTTGGAGCAATTACTTCGGTATATAAATCGGCAATGAAATTTTTATCATCTTCAAAACTACCGACAGGTTTCTGCATGTAATTTTGATATAATTCGCTTTCTTTAATTGTTTCTATTAAAGACAAAATAATATCATCATTCAATTTCCAGTTGTTGATGTTATTATCATCTAAAGCAGTTTCCAATGCTTCCGATTCTGATAATAAAACCAAAACTTTATTATTGATAAATTTTAAATTGGGATTGCGCTCTTCTTTAGTAGCTAAATGTTTTTTAGAAGCCAAATCGATGTATTCCTCTTCTTTCTTTTTGATTTCGATAAGTGCCGAAAGCAATAAAAGATACAAGTTTTGGGTATTTTCGATACTTTGAAAAAGGAATTTTTCTTCTTTATCCAAATTATCAGATTGGTGTTGGTGCATTGCATAAATACTTTGCATCACTTTTACTCGGATATGTCTTCTGTTTAACATACTAATTAAGAACTTTATAAAATTAAGAGAGCGAAAAAGTTGCCTCTTTCGCTCTGCAAAAATACAATTTTATTTAAAACGAATTACTTCTTTAATTCATTTTTTGCATCATCAATACGTTTTTGCGCCATTGAGAAAGCCGCTTGATGCGTAGTGATGTTGTTATCATCTGCAAATTTGAAAATCTCTAATGCTGTGTTGTAGATGTTTTCTGTTTTTTCCATAACCTGAGCATTCGTCCATTTAACTAATTCAGAATACACGTTGATAACACCACCTGCATTGATTAAGAAATCAGGTGCATATAAAATACCTTTTTCTTTTAAGATTTTTCCGTGAACTGCTTCGTTAGCTAATTGGTTGTTAGCCGCACCAGCAATAATAGAAGCTTTAATGTTGTTGATAGTAGCATCATTAATAGTAGCTCCTAAAGCACATGGTGCGTAAATATCTACATCAGCACTGTATAAATCAGCACCTGTAAAGATTTTAGCTCCGTACTTCGCTCCTACTTGATGTACTCTATCTTCGTTGATATCTGTAATCGTAACGATTGCACCACTTTCAGTTAAGTGTTGTACTAAAACTTCGCCAACGTGACCAATTCCTTGTACTAAAACACTTTTACCTTCTAAATTATCAGAACCAAATTTGTATTTAGCTGCTGCTTTCATTCCCATGAAAACACCGTAAGCTGTAACAGGAGAAGGATTTCCAGAACCACCTCTTTCAACAGAAATACCCGCAACGTGTTTTGTTACTTCATTTACTGTATCCATGTCTTTGGTTTCCATTCCTACGTCTTCAGCAGTGATATATTTTCCAGATAATGAATCTACAAATTGTCCAAAACGACGCATTAATTCAGGTGTTTTTTGAGTTTTAGCGTCACCAATGATAACCGCTTTTCCTCCACCTAAATTTAATCCCGAAATTGAGTTTTTGAAAGTCATTCCACGAGACAAACGCAAAACGTCGTTTAACGCTTCCCATTCGTTAGTATAATTCCACATTCTAGTTCCTCCTAATGCAGGTCCTAAAACTGTGTTATGAATTCCAATAATTGCTTTTAATCCTGTATCTTTGTCGTGACAAAATACAACTTGTTCATGACCATCAAAAGATACCTGACCAAAAACTGGATCTACTTTATGAAGCTCATTTGCTTTTAATAATTCTGCTGTCATGCGATTTGAGTTGAGTTGAAAATTATTCAATATTTAATTACAATATTACGAATAATTTTAAAATGATTCATAAAATTATATTTATTTTAATAATTTAGCAATGAAAAGCTAAAAAACCCGATAATCGTTCATTATCAATTGATTATCTTTTTAATGAATTTGATACAGAAATGTTATCGCACTAAAGAATACTATGAAAGAATTACAATATTTAAACAAATACTTTGTCAAATATAAATATCGTTTCCTGCTTGGAATATTTATTACAATTGTAGCGCAAATCTTCTCTTTATTCACTCCAGAGTTGATTGGAAACTCCATAAAAGTAATTGAAGACTACGTAAAAAACCCTGATGGTGACCTACTTAGGTTTCAGAAAACATTATTTCACAACATTTTACTGATTTTAGGAACTACAATTATCGCCGGATTTTTCACATTCTTAATGCGTCAAACCTTAATTGTAATGTCGCGTCATGTAGAATTTGATTTGAAGAACGAAATTTTCAATCACTATCAAACGTTAACCCAAAGTTTCTACAAACGCAATCGCACTGGAGATTTGATGAATCGCATTAGCGAAGATGTTGGAAAAGTAAGAATGTATGTAGGTCCAGCCGTAATGTATTCCTTAAACACTTTAATGCGTTTTACGATTGTAGTGATTTATATGTACAATATTTCTCCAAAACTAACTTTGTACTCCTTATTACCATTACCACTTTTATCATACAGTATTTTCAAAATTAGTTCGATGATTCATAAAAGAAGTGGCGAATTCCAAAAGAACTTATCAACGCTTTCTTCTTTTACACAAGAAATTTTCTCTGGAATTCGAGTAATTAAAGCTTATGCTATCGAAGGCAAAAAGCAAGAAGATTTCACTAAATTAAGTGATGAAAGTAAAGTAAAAGCCATGGATTTAGCCAAAGTAAACTCCCTTTTTGGTCCGTTGATGATTCTGCTTATTGGATTGAGTAACTTGGTAGTAGTTTATGTTGGTGGTTCTATGTACATCAATAACGATCCTGAAATTGCAAGTATTGGAGTTATTGCCCAATTCATTTTATACATCAATATGTTGACATGGCCGGTAGCATCTTTAGGTTGGGTTTCTTCATTAGTTCAAGAAGCAGAAGCTTCGCAAAAACGTATCAATGAATTCCTAAAAGAAGAACCAGAAATTAAAAATACAGTAAGCAGTCATACTCCAATTGAAGGCGCAATTAAATTTGATAAGGTTTCTTTCGAATACGAAGACACCAAAATCAAAGCTTTAGACGAAATTTCATTTGAAGTTAAAAAAGGAAAAACCTTAGCTATTTTAGGAAAAACAGGTTCAGGAAAATCGACTCTTTTAACTTTAATAAGTCGTTTGTATGATACGTCTTCAGGAACGGTTTCTATTGACAATAAAGACATCAAAGACTTAAATTTATTTGATTTACGTAATCAAATCAGTGTGGTGCCACAAGATGCTTTCTTGTTTTCGGATAGTATTAAAAATAACATCAAATTCGGTAATGAAAATGCTACTGACGAAGAAGTAATGGAAGCCGCTAAAAAAGCAGTCGTTCATGATAATATTATGAATTTTAATCAACAATATGAAACGGTTTTGGGCGAACGAGGTATTACATTATCGGGTGGACAAAAGCAACGTGTTTCTATTGCAAGAGCATTAATTAAGAACGCTCCTGTACTTCTTTTAGACGATTGCTTAAGCGCTGTTGATACTGAAACCGAAGAAACCATTTTGAACAATTTATTAGACTATTGCAAAGACAAAACGACTATAATTGTGAGTCACCGAGTTTCTTCTGCCAAAAATGCGGATTGGATTATCATATTAGACGAAGGAAAAATCAAAGAGCAAGGTACTCATTCCCAACTATTAGACCTTAATGGGTACTACAAAGAGTTATACTTAAAACAACTTTCGGAAAAAGAAATTGACTAAAATTTTGTTTTATCCGATTTTTTTTAGATTTTTGAGACGCTATAACACTAATTAATTGACAGTAGGATTATGAGAGAAAATGACATGTTAGAAAAAGAAGATATTTTTTCTAAAGTATTGCGTGCAGGAAGAAGAACGTATTTCTTTGATGTAAGAGCTACAAAAGCAGATGATTACTACATTACCATTACTGAAAGTAAAAAGTTTACAGAAGAAGATGGTTCATTTCACTTTAAAAAACACAAAATTTATTTGTACAAAGAAGATTTCGCTGCTTTCAGAGAAATTTTAGATGAAATGACTGATTTTGTTCTAGACCAAAAAGGAGAAGAAGTAATCTCAGAAAGACATCAAAAAGATTTTAAAAGAGAAATTTATGCTGAAGGAAACGACGAAGTAAAATCAGCGGAAAGTTTTACTAATATTGATTTTGACGATATTTAATCGTAAGATTACAAAATACAAATCCCAAACTCTTAATTGAATTTGGGATTTTTTTTATCCAATACGCAACCCATTTTCAACTGGAATATCAGAAGTCAGCAAAACAATATCATTCTCCTCACCTACCGAACCCAACACCAAACATTCGCTCATAAAATCCGCAATTTGTTTTTTAGGAAAATTGACCACGGCAATAATTTGTTTCCCAATTAAATCTTCTTTTGTATAACGTTTGGTTATTTGTGCCGAAGATTTTTTAATTCCTAATTCAACACCAAAATCAATTGTTAATTGATACGCAGGTTTATTTGCTTTTGGAAAATCTTGTACATCCAAGATAGTTCCAACGCGCATTTCAACTTTTTCAAAATCGTTCCAAGTTATCATAGGGTATAAAATAAAAAAGTACAATTTACCGAAGTAAATCATACTTATACTATAATTTGATAAATTTTTATTTTTTCGGTTTTACTTTACAAGTATTAATTCCTAATAAAGTGTAAAGCGGGCAAAACTGTACTGAAGCTGTAACTACCATAACGGCACCTACACCTAATGCTACCCATTTCATAGTTCCTTCTAACATTCCTGAAAGTCCTAAAATTAGCGCAATAACACCAATCATGACGCGTAAAAAACGGTCACCTGTACCTACATTTTTTTTCATAATTTAAAGTATTAAGTTTATTTAACTGTTGGTTTATTCTCGTTTGTCCAATTGGTGATTCCTCCCTCTAAATCCGAAATATTTTTGAATCCCAATTCTTTTAATCTCGTTGCCGCTTTAGAACTTCTTCCTCCAAGTTTACAATATACCATCACAGGTTTTTCTTTATCTAAACTCGCAACTTTAGCATCAAAATCATCTGCTGTTACATCAATATTTATAGCATTTTCTAAATGCCCCTCATTAAACTCTTCTGGCGTTCTAACATCAACCAATTGTACATCAGACTGAGTCATTTTTTTTTCATATTTGGCTACATCTAACACTTGAACACCATCTGCTTGATTCTTCAAACAAGAAGTCAATCCAAAAAATAGAATGACCAAACTCAATACTTTTAATTTCATTATTTTTATGTTTTAGTTTGTTTTCGTTTATAAATATACAAAAAATCAATTTAAATGATTACTAATTATAGCTGATAAATCTCTAGCACTCAAAACTCCTGATTGGCGCCATAACATTTTTCCTGTTTTAAATAACATTAAGGTTGGCACTCCTCTTACCATAAAATGACTTGCCAAATCTTGGTGTTGGTCAACATTCACTTTAATAATTTTTACAGCATCTTTTAAATCTAACTTCACTTCTTGCAATATAGGCGACATCATTTTACAAGGGCCACACCAATCGGCATAGAAATCTACTAAAACCAAATCATTACCGTTTATTATATCATTAAATTTCGCATTCATAATCTATTATTTTTCTACTTCAAAGATACGATTTGAAAAAGCTTTCTTCTGTAATATTTGTTACACAAATCAAATATGACAATTATCATTTTTTATTTTTCAGAAGCGCTTTAAGTTTGTACAGTGCTAAAAATCTATTGCTATGTCAGTCTCAATTGTCCAAAAATATAATGTTCCAGGACCTCGCTATACCAGTTACCCTACAGTTCCTTACTGGGAGGAAGAAAAATTCCACTTAGATGATTGGAAACGAACGCTGTTACAATCTTTCAAAGAATCCAATGCTACAGAAGGTATTAGTCTATACATTCACCTTCCTTTTTGCGAAAGTTTGTGTACGTTTTGTGGTTGCAACAAAAGAATTACCAAACGCCATGAAGTGGAAGACCCTTACATAGCAGCCGTTATCAAAGAATGGAAATTATATTGCGATTTATTCCCAAGAAAACCGATTATTAAAGAAATTCACTTAGGTGGCGGTACCCCAACGTTCTTCTCACCAGAAAATCTTGAATATTTAATAAAAGGTATATTTCAATATGCAACAAAAGCAGAAGAACATGAGTTTAGTTTTGAAGGACATCCCAACAATACTACAAAACAACACCTACAAAAATTATACGATTTAGGCTTTAGACGCGTAAGTTTTGGTGTGCAAGATTATTCGCCAAAAGTACAAGAAGCCATTCATAGAATTCAACCTTTTCATAATGTGGCTAAAGTTACTTTTTGGGCAAAAGAAATTGGATATACGTCAATTGGTCACGATTTGATTTTCGGATTACCTTTTCAAACATTAGCCGATGTTAAAGATACAATTGATAAAACCAAATCGTTACAACCTGACAGATTAGCATTTTATAGTTACGCGCACGTGCCATGGATTAAAGGCAACGGACAACGTGGATTTAAAGACGAGGATTTACCAAAAGACGACGAAAAACGAATGTTGTATGAAGAAGGTAAAAAACAATTGGCACAAAACGGCTACCACGAAATTGGAATGGACCACTTTGCCTTAGAAAATGACAGCATGTTTACTTCATTTAAAGAAGGAAAACTACATCGTAATTTCATGGGCTATACCGCTTCAAAAACCCAATTAATGATTGGTTTAGGCGTTTCTTCTATTAGCGATAGCTGGTACAGTTTTGCTCAAAACGAAAAAACTATCGAAGATTATTACACGCATTTAGCCGATAATCAATTACCCATTTTCAGAGGTCACGTTTTAACACCAGAAGATTTAATTATCAGAAGACATATTCTGAATTTAATGTGTCAATTTACCACTTCTTGGAAAGACAAAGCTCTAGATTTTCCTGAGTTACCTTCGGTATTAGCCAGCTTAGAAGAAATGCAAGAGGATGGATTTTTAACGATTCAAGACGATACCATAACCGTAACCGAAAAAGGAAAACCATTCGTTAGAAATATCTGTATGGCATTCGATTTAAGATTAATCCGAAAAGCCCCAGAAACCAAGCTATTTTCAATGACGATTTAAGTTCAACTTGAGACTTAAAACAAAAATTAAAACATATAAGTCATATAAGGAAAAATAAGTAAATCGTTAAATTGAATCAAGTTCATAAAAGAGATACTTAGCTGCACAACAAAACTACACTACTATTGTGAGTTATGTTAAGTGAAACACCTAAAATCAACACAATCAAAAACTATTGTATCTATGTGATTCAAAAAATCTGTGTAGCTCTGTGTAAAAACCTGAAACTAAAAAACTATTCATATCGAATATACCCTGGTTTCGACAATTGAAAATCATATAATGATAAATTCGTATTTTCAAAGGAATTAAACTTATTGATTCCATCACCTTCAAAAGGAATGGTTGGATAATAAGAGAAGGATATTTGGAAACTATTAAACACTAAAAAGTCATTATTAATTAAAGCGCCAATACTAAATTTTGAATATACTTTACTCGAAAACAAAGCTTTATCGTTTGCCAAAGAACCAAGCGTCGTGTTGAAATACGGACTAAATCGGAAACCATACCAACTACCAGGTATATACGATTGTGTTTGAAAAGAAACAGTCCATTTTTGTGTACCGTTAAAACGATTATTAAATCCTGGTAAGCCATCTGCTTCCAATAAATTTAAACGATCCTTAAACGATTCATCTCGATTGTTCCCCCAAACATATGTTGGCTTCACAAATTGCCTAAAATGCCATTTCCCCCAAGAAAGTAATGGACTAAAATAATTTAAGCCCATCTTAAAAGTAGTTTGTTCCGTTAATCCGGCATCGTAAAAACTGCCCCATTCAGCAAAACCGCTGGCATAACCAAAAGAACATTTCTTTCCATAAGAAACACTCAAACCTGTATACATTCGAGAATTACTGTTTTTTTCTTGATGCCCTATGATTAATGCTATATTTTCTCCGTATGGAATATCCTCCGTAATATTATAATTGAAAACGAATGTATCTTGATAGAACTTTTGCCTTGAAACCCCAATCATTCCAACCCAATTCTTCTCATTTGAAAAATAATTTGAAGGATCTAAAGTGGCATCAGGTAACCTCCCATAATCTTTTTGATTGTAAGTTAAAGCTAAAACTAGATTAGTAAAATAGCGCTCAGGATTAGATTTTGAATTGATTTTAAAAGCCCTACCATACCAGTATTCCTGAAAATCATAAGATACTTTTTGTAACGAAATCGTATCTAAAACGGGAAACTGCTCTGTTCGTAATCGATTTTCAAAATAAAAACCTCCAGCATTTTTTGTGATTACAGAATAAAATGGTCGATTGATGTTAACACTTCGTTTACTATCATTATTGAATTCATTCGCATAATCCAAATCAAAACGAAAATAGGTATTCTTAATATTATTGATGGAATATTGCGCATAAACCGCACGCTCTTTGGTGTCAAAACGATTTCTAACATTACCACTTATCAAATGCCCAAAACCTAAAATATTGCGTTCGGTTAACTTGACACTACTTTCAGAAGAAGATAAACTTCCCGTAGGAATTAAAGTCCACGAATCCAAAACCCTAATTTTAATATCAATTGAATCTTTGTTTTTAGGAATATCAACAGGTACAATCTTAACTTCTCGAATATAACGTTGACTTCTTATCAAACGTTCTGATTCTAACAATAACTTAGCATCTAATTTATCATACTTTTTAAAAAGCATGATATTTCGAATCGTAATTTCCTTTGTTTTGATATGAACCGAATTACCAAAATTCTCTAATTTCCTTTTTGGAACTTTCTTTTCATTTGTAACCGAATATCCGAATGGATCTAAAGTTTCAATAGTAATATTTCTAATAATTTTCCCTTCTTGATGCTTTTTGACCGCTTTTTCAGCTTTTTTGGGTTTAAAAGGAACTAAATTCTCCGCTTTTAATGCAGACTCTTTAAAGATAAGTTTGTAAACAAATCTCGAAAACTTACTTTTCTTAGATAAATCATTAATATCCTGATAAATCGAAATACTATCTGCTTTTTTTTCAACAGTTTGTGCCTTCCCTTTCAAGGAAATAATACAAATACAAAAAAATAAAATCAGATTCAATTTCATAGCTAGGAATAAAAACTAAACTTCAACGAAATTATTGTTTAAAAATCGAAAGTAGTAATAAAATTAAGCAAATACAACTAGTTTTCACTCGCAACATGACACAAATACCATTCCAAAAAGTTTATGTACCTTTGCAGCAAATTTAATACCCATGAAAACTTTCTTAGAATTCGATTTACCAAAATCACTACAAAAAGCATTAGACGAACTAGGCTTTGTTCACGCTACACCTATTCAAGAAAAATCGCATGCTGTAATTCTATCAGGAAGAGACGTAATGGGAATTGCTCAAACTGGAACAGGTAAAACCTTCGCCTACTTATTACCTATCCTTAAACAATGGAAATTTCAAAATAACGAATCACCAAGAGTAGTTATTTTAGTTCCAACTCGTGAATTAGTTGTACAAGTTGCAGAAGAAGTTGAAAAACTGACCAAATACATGAGTGTGCGAACACTTGGTATTTATGGAGGTGTGAACATCAATACACAAAGAAAAGCACTAGCTGAAGGTGTCGATATTTTAGTTGGAACGCCAGGTCGTGTTATGGATTTAGCGCTTGACGGTGTTTTACGTTTTGATGCCTTACAAAAGTTAGTCATTGACGAATTTGACGAAATCTTAAACTTAGGGTTCCGTGCGCAATTGACTTCCATTTTAACCATGATGCGTGGCAAAAAACAAAACATCTTATTCTCGGCCACCATGACCGAAGAAGTAGATGAAATGTTAGATGAATACTTCGATTTTCCTGAAGAAGTTTCCTTGGCACCAAGCGGAACTCCATTAGAACAAATCGAACAAATTGTATATCAAGTCCCTAATTTCTTAACGAAATTAAATCTACTAAAACACTTAATTCGCGAAACTGAGGGAATGGATCGTGTGTTGATTTTCGTAAACAACAAACGTATCGTAGAATTGGTTTCAGAAACCTTAGAAAGCGAATTTCCAGAGCAATTTGGAGTCATTCACTCAAACAAATCACAAAATTATCGTTTGAATACGATGGCTGCATTTCAGGCGGGCGAATTAAAAGGTTTGGTTACTACCGATATCATGGCACGTGGTTTAGATATTTCTGATATCACGCACGTTATCAACTTACAATTCACTGAAGAACCAGAGAAATACATGCACCGTATCGGTAGAACCGGTCGTGCTGATAAAACAGGGGTTGCCATAAGTTTGATTTCGCCAAGCGAAGTAGAACCAAAAATTGAGGTAGAATTATTAATGAATACCGAAATTAAAGAATTTCCAATTCCAGAAGATTTAAAAATAGAAGAACGCTATTTAGACTTCGAAAAGGAAAAGAAAAAAATGAAGTTCTTGCTAAAACCCCCTAAAAAAGAAGGAGGCGATGCCTTCCATCAAAAGAAAGACAAAAACAAAAAAGTCAACCTAGGCGGTCCAGGAAAACGTACTCCAAGAAAAACAGAATCCAGAAACCGAGCAGTAGAAAGAAAACGCGCAGAGAAGAAAAAGAAGAGGTAGTCTTAAGAACTCAAAATTCCACTTCCGTCACTTCGAGTGATTTTAGATTATAAAAGCCAAAGATTTTATAATCTAAAATTGTATCGAGAACTACAGAAACGATATAACACCACCGTCACTTCGAGTAATTTTAAAAAGGAAAAATGCTAATTTTTACTTTTTAAAATTGTATCGAGAACAACTGTAAAACTTTTTTCTATTTTTGCCGCATGCAAATCTCATACGTCTACATACTAAAATGCGCAGATGATTCTTACTACACAGGAGTAACAAGCAATTTAGAACAACGCATGTACCAACATGATTCTGCATACTTTCCAGATTGTTACACCGCTCCAAGAAGACCAGTCGAATTAGTTTTTTATGCAGAATTCACCAATATCGGATTCGCAATTGACAAAGAAAAACAAATCAAAAAATGGTCAAGAGCTAAAAAAGAAGCTTTAGTAAATGGTAACTATGATGAACTTCCAAATCTTGCTAAGAAAAGATTTGAGAAATAATAGTTTTCATTAGTTCTAGATATAACACTACGTCACTTCGAGTAATTTTTAAAAGGAAAAATGCTAATTTTTACTTTTGAAAATTGTATTGAGAACTATAGAAACGATTTCATCCCAACAGTTCTCGATACATTTTGTATTTGTAAATCTTTGGCTTTACAAATACAAAACACTCGAAGTGACGAAGGTGGAATTACATTTTCTAATCACTTTTTAATCTAAATTTTAGATAATCAATTTAAAGAACTTCAAAACCAAATACTGCTACACCGTCACTTCGAGTGATTTTTAAAAGGAAAAATGCTAATTTTTACTTTTGAAAATTGTATCGAGAACTGTAGAAACGATATAACACCAACGTCACTTCGAGTGATTTTTAAAAGGAAAAATACTAATTTTTGCTTTTGAAAATTGTATCGAGAACTGTAGAAACGCTATAACTCCACCGTCACTTCGAGTGATTTTCAAAAGGAAAAATGCTAATTTTTACTTTTGAAAATTGTATCGAGAACTATAGAAACGATTACATTCCATTAGTTCTCGATACATTTTTTATAAAATAGCTCAGGCAATTTTATAAAAAACACTCGAAGTGACGATAGTGGAATCACATTTTTTAAACTATTACAGTAAAAAATCCGCATAAATTTCTAAAATCCGTGTCATCCGCGTTCCAAAAAAATGACTCAAATATCTATAGTAATCTAAATGGAATTTCGTACTTTTGACAAATTCTAATTATAAATGCAGTTCAAACATCCAGAAATTCTCTACTTCCTTTTTCTGTTGGTTATACCAATTTTGGTGCATTTATTTCAATTACGTCGTTTTAAAAAAGAATATTTTACCAACGTAAAGCTGCTCAAAGAACTTCAAATTCAAACCCGAAAAAGTTCTAAAATTAAGAAATGGTTGCTGTTAGCTACTCGCCTATTGTTGTTAGCTTGCATAATTATTGCTTTTGCCCAACCTTTTTTTGACGCCAAAGACACCACAAACAAAGGAAACGAACTCATCATTTTATTAGACAACTCGTTTTCAATGCAAGCAAAAGGTGCAAAAGGCGAATTACTAAAACGAAGCATCCAAGATTTATTAGAAGAATTACCTGAAAACCAACAATTCTCATTACTTACGAATTCCGAAGTTTTTTGGGATACGGATATCAAATCCATTCAAAAAGAATTACAAAATTTGAAGTATTCTGCGATGCCGTTTCAATTGGATTATTTGATCAATCAAGTAGAAACCAAAAAGAAAAACACTAAGAAAGATTACGTTATCATTACCGATGCGATTCAATCCGAAAGCAAAAAAGCTTTAGATTTAGCAGAAAATAACGTAGTATATTTCATCCAACCCGAAGCGCAAAACAAAACCAATATCAGCATTGATAAAGTTGAGATTTCTCAAGTTTTGGATCAATTTTATGAATTGAAAATCACACTTCAAGCTTTTGGGGAAACGGATAATGAAGTACCACTTTCTGTATTCAGCAATAACAAAGCGATTGCAAAAACCATTGCTAAATTTGAAAATCAAAAGACAGAAATTGCTATCACGATTCCAAAAAACGACTTCCACGGAAATATCAGTATCGAAGATAACAGTTTAAGCTACGACAACGATTACTATTTAAGCATTTCAAAACCAGAAAAAGCAAATGTAATCGCCATCGGAAATTCAGAAAAAAACAATTTCTTAAGTCGCATTTTCACGGCAGATGAATTCAATTTTCAAAGTACCGAATTAGCTACTTTAGACTACAATCAAATTGAAAATCAAGATGCGATTGTACTAAACGAATTAGAAGATTTGCCAGTTGCTTTAGGAACAACATTAAAATCCTTCTACGAAAAAGGTGGCAATATTGTTTTGATTCCGAATGCAAAAAACACGCCATCTCTATTAAATGCTTTCGTAAAAAACTTTGGTGGATTGAGTTATTCCCAACTTTCGACATCTGGAAAACAAATCACAAAAATCAATTTTAATCATCCGTTATACCAAACGGTTTTTGAGAAAAAAGTGAGCAATTTTCAATATCCAAATGTGAAAGAAAGCTTCACTTTATCAGGAATTACGAACATTTTACAATACGAAGACAATTCTGTTTTCGTGGGTTCGACTACCAATCGATTGGGAACTTTTTACGCTTTTTCGGCTCCGATTAATAAACAAAATAGCAACTTTCAAAATGCACCTTTAATTGTTCCGACCTTCTACAACATGGGACAAAATCAAGGTAAAACGGGAATTAACGCTTATACCATTGGTGAAAACGAAAACCTAATTTTAGAAACTACTTTAGCCAAAGACGAAGTGGTTTCGGTACAAAAAGATGGTTATAGTTTCATTCCAATGCAACAAATTTTGAATACCAAATGTAAACTGTCATTTGGTGATTATCCAGAAGAAGCTGGAAATTTTGATGTCATCAAAGCAAACAATTCGCTAAAGAAAATCAGTTTCAACTATCCAAGAACGGAAAGCGATTTAACGCAAGTATCAACTGCCAATTTTGAAAATTTCACTAAAGTAAACAACATAGCCACCGTTCTAAACGACATTGCTTCTGAACGCACAAGCAATGAAATTTGGAAATGGTTTATTATCGCAACACTACTATTTTTAATAACAGAACTACTAATCCAAAAATTTGTAAAATGACGCAAGTTATTCTAAAACAAGCCAAAATTATCGACGCTTCAAGTCCGTTTCACAACCAAGTGATGGACATCAAAATTGAAAACGGAACGATAACGCAAATAGAAAAAGAAATCACCGCTACTTCGGGTTTTGAAGTAGTAAATATTCCGAATTTACACGTTTCTAAAGGCTGGATGGATAGCTCGGTTTCCTTCGGAGAACCAGGGTACGAAGACCGCGAAACTATAGAAAACGGATTAAAAGTTGCTGCTAAAAGCGGATTTACTGCTGTAGCTTTACAACCCAATTCAAACCCAATAATCGATAATCAAGCGCAAGTGCGATTTGTATTGGACAGAGCTAAAAATCAAGCGACAACTTTATATCCCATCGGAGCCTTAACCAAAGGAAGCGAAGGAACGGATTTAGCCGAATTATTCGACATGAAAAACGCTGGAGCTATTGCTTTCGGCGATTATAAAAAAGCGTTACAAAACGCTAATCTTCAAAAAATTGCTTTGCAATACGTACAAGATTTCGACGGCATGTTAATCGCTTTTTGTCAAGACAGTAACTTAAAAGGAGTTGGTATTGCAAATGAAGGGGTGATTAGTACAAAACTAGGTATGAAAGGAATCCCTGCTTTAGCCGAAGAATTGCAAGTCGCTCGTAACTTATTTTTATTAGAATATACGGGCGGAAAATTACATATTCCAACGATTTCTACTCAAGGAAGTATCAAATTAATCAAAGAAGCAAAAGCAAAAGGATTACAAGTAACTTGTAGTGTTGCCGTTCACAATTTAGTTTTAAACGACGAAATGTTAATGGGATTTGATTCGAGATACAAAGTATTGCCTCCATTGCGTGAAGAAGCCACAAGAAAAGCATTAGTAGAAGCGATTTTAGATGGCACAATTGATTGTATAACCTCAGACCACAATCCGTTAGATATCGAACATAAGAAATTAGAATTTGATTTGGCTAAAGACGGAACCATTGGTTTAGAAAGTGCTTTTGGTGCTTTACTAACCATTTTACCACTTGAAGTTGTAGTTGAAAAATTAAATACTAACAAACTGGTTTTCAAAATAGAAAACCCTTCAATAAAAACCGAAAATAAAGCCGATATGTCACTTTTCACTACATCAGATGATTGGACATTTGGAAAGGAAAATATCTTATCAAAGTCTAAAAATTCGGCTTTCTTAGGACAAAAAATGAAAGGAAAAGCCATCGGAATTTATAATAATGGACAATTGATAATGAATAAATAATAGTTCATAAAATTTTGATCACTTCAACTAAATCTTGAACAAATGATAAATTATTTAGTTGGATTGTCCCCTCGAAGTCCCGATAGCTATTGGGATTAGGGGTGTAAAAGAATGAACTGAAAAGAGTAAAATTAACAAGACATTAAAATATGAACGAAATCAAACAAGGCAAACAAACAGCAATTGTTAGCTATTTAACAATCATAGGAGCAATAATTGCCATATTTATGAACCAAGAAGAAAATCGTAGCGAATTTGCAAGTTTTCACATAAGACAAGCATTAGGTATTTTCTTAACCTTCTTTTTATTAGGATATCCTGTTGGGTATTTTGATAACTGGATGGTTTCTGCTTCATTTTGGATATTTATTTTCATACTATGGATTTATGGTTTTATCAATTGTTTGAATGGTGAAATGAAAATAGTCCCTTTTTTAGGAGAAATCTATCAAAAACTTTTCAAATCCTTTTAAGCTTTAAATACCTAAATTTTAACCATTTTATTCAAAATGAACTTATACTACTTAATTCAAGAACCAAAAATCAAACACGATAAAAATCCTTTATTACTATTATTACACGGTTATGGAAGCAACGAAGAAGATTTATTTTCCTTTGCTAGCGAATTACCAAATGATAGTTATGTGATTTCAGTACGTGCGCCTTATGATTTACAACCTTACGGACACGCTTGGTACGCGATTCATTTTGATGCCGATGAAAATAAATTTTCCGATAATGTACAAGCGAAACAATCGGTAGAACTAATTGCTGGTTTTATTGAGGAAGTAGTAAAACAATATCCGATCGATGCTAAAAATGTAACCTTAATTGGCTTCAGTCAAGGTGCCATTTTAAGTTATGCTACCGCCCTAACCTATCCTGAAAAAGTTAGTAAAGTCGTGGCGTTAAGCGGTTATTTCAATCAAGAAATTATGCCAGAAGTTATTGATACTAATGCCATTTCACATCTAAAATTCTTCGTTTCTCATGGTTCGGTTGACCAAGTAATTCCAGCAGATTGGGCAAGAAAAGCTAAACCTGCTTTAGAAAACTTAGGTTTAGAAGTCGAATATAATGAATATCCTGTCGGTCATGGTGTGGCACCTCAAAACTTCTTTGATTTTAAGAATTGGTTACAACGATAATTCCTTGTGGAAGAAGTAAAAATTATATCTATAAAGTCTGATATTTTTGATAGAAAAAGAGACTTAACATTTCATCCTAATTTCTTGGAGTTTGATGATAATGATAGAATTGATGGTAATTCAACAAAATTTGAAAAAGAATCTATCGCTAAATTTAAATTCGGAATTAAATGGATAAATGGGTATGCATTTACATTTGGTCGAATTTATTGTATTGATATTGAAAACAATCAGGGCAAACAAATTGAAATAAGATTAAAATCTTTTTACGGTATAAATCTCAGGTCATTATCTGAAAAATATGCAGTTATTGTGGATGCTCTTCAAGATTATTATTTTGATGATATTTCAAGAAAATATTTAAACGATTTTTCTAACAATATTATTTTCAAAATCAATACTATTGAATACAATAATCAAGGCATTATATTTGAAAACATGTCGATTCCTTGGGAAGATTTACAAACTAAAAACTATAGAAACTATTTTTCTTTGAGTTCAAAATCAGATAGTAACAAATATATTTTGATTGACTACATGAATGATTGGAATGGAACAGTAGTATACTCAGTTACAAGAAAAATTTTAATGGATAAAGGATTGTTTATACAAAAATAAAAAAGCTCTGAACTTTCATTCAGAGCTTTTTGTTTAACCAACTAAACTAAACATTTTGAGAATTATGACTTAGGAGTTACAACAGTATCAACAACGTGAATAACACCATTTTTTTGATTAACATCAGCAATAGTAACTTTAGCACTATTACCATTTTCGTCTGTAATATATAAGTCTTTACCTTTCATCCAAGCTGTTAATGTACCACCACTAACTGTTTTTAAAGTAGCTTTTCCGTTTCCTTTTTTAATAGCAGCATCAATATCTTTAGCATTCATTTTTCCTGCTACAACATGATACGTTAAAATAGTTTGTAACGTTTTTAAATTTTCTGGTTTTAACAAGGTTTCAACTGTTCCTGCAGGTAATTTAGCAAACGCAGCATTGGTTGGGGCAAAAACGGTGAATGGACCATCAGACATTAAAACATCAACTAATCCAGCCGCTTTAACAGCTGCTACTAATGTAGTATGGTCTTTTGAGTTAACCGCATTTTCTACTATGTTTTTACTTGGATACATAGGAGCACCTCCTACTTCAACCGTTTTTTCTTTCATTTGAGCAAAAGAAGTTGTCCCAACTAATAATCCGAAAGCTACAACTGCAGTAGCAAAAAATTTGTTCGTTTTCATAATGTATTATTTTTTAAGTTTTATAATGGCATTTACGCTGAAAACAAATTATTGGTTTTTAAAAAAGAAAAAAAATAATCTTAAGTAAACGATAAGATACACTTTAACCAATTATTCTTTACTTTTGTTACTCAAAAAAAAATTAGGTATGGCATCAATTACATTAGGAGGAAATCCTGTTCACACAAATGGCGAATTGCCAGCAGTAGGCTCAAAAGCTACTGATTTTAATTTAGTAAAAACCGACTTAGGAACTGCTTCATTAGCAGATTTCGCTGGTTCAAAAGTAGTATTAAACATTTTTCCAAGTGTTGATACTGGAACTTGTGCAGCATCGGTTAGAAAGTTTAATGAAAAAGCTAGTGCTTTAGCAAACACTAAAGTATTATGTATTTCTAGAGATTTACCTTTTGCTCAAAAACGTTTTTGTGGTGCTGAAGGTTTAGAAAACGTAATTAACTTATCCGATTTCAAAGACGGTGGTTTTGGAAAAAACTATGGTTTAGAAATCACAGACGGTCCTTTAGCTGGTTTACATTCTCGTGTGGTTATTGTTTTAGACGAAAACGGAACAATTCTTCACACAGAACAAGTAAAAGAAATTGCTGACGAGCCAAATTACGAAGCTGCTTTAGCAGTACTATAAGAAACTAAACTGTCCTAAATGGGCACAACCTGCTTTAGGACAGTTTTTTAATTTAAACGAATATAATGAAATTCGAAAAAGACGAAACCCTTTTTACAGGCCGATTAAAAAGTATTGGATTTGCTTTGAAAGGAGCAATTAAATTGATTACTACCGAGCATAGCGTTATGGTGCAGTCTTCATTAGCTGTTCTTATGACATTGGCTGGATTCTACTTTGAAATTGACCGTGTTGAATGGATGATGCAAATCCTAGTATTTGGATTAGTACTAAGCATTGAAGGCTTAAATACCGCTGTGGAAAAAATTGCCGATTTTATTCACCCAGACTATCATGAACGCATCGGTTTTATTAAAGATATTGCCGCAGGAGCCGTATTTTTTGCAGCCTTAACGGCTATCGCCATCGGATGCATTATTTATTTTCCATATTTGTTTTAATTTAGCTACTTTTGTAAAAATTGTTCCGTTTACATGGCTAAAAAAACAAGTAAAGATTCCGTAAACTCTCCTACCGAAACCAAAGAAAAATTCTCTTGGCGCTTGAATCGTCAACAGAAATTTATTTTTGGCATTTTGTTAATTTTCTTTTCAATAGCACTGTTACTTTCCTTTATTTCTTACTTTATTACAGGAAATAACGATCAAAATATTGTATCTGAATTAGCCAATAGAGGTGCTAAAGCCGAAAACTGGTTAGGGAAATTTGGTGCTTTCTTAGCCGACTTCTTTCTTTACAAAGGATTTGGAGTAGCTTCGTTTATTTTTGTGAGAATCCTTTTTTTAATGGGAGCTTACTTAGTATTAGACATGGCTTTATCGAAACTTAAAAGAAGCTTCTTTTGGGATTTTTATCTAATCATTTTCATTTCAATTATTCTAGGCTTTTTATGGGATTACATACCACAATTAGGAGGAACCGTTGGATATGAAATGAACCTGTACATTCAAGATTACATCGGAAAAACAGGAACTTTATTAGTGCTTTTATTCGGAATTGTACTTTTCTTGGTTTTCAAAATCAAAATGTCGCCTGAAAGCTTTACCAAAGTTTTTGAAAAACCACAAGCGGAATTAAATGAAGATATTGCCGTTGCAAATACAATAGTTCCAGTAACAGAAGAAGCAAACGAAGAAATTGAAGAAGAGGAAATCAATACCGATTTACCTATAACCTCTCCATCCAATTCAAAAGATGATTTTATCTTAACGGAAGACGAAGAAGAAATGGGGAATTTCGAATTGAAAACCTATCCTTCGACTTTTGAAATCAATAAAGAAGCTTTAAAACCAACAATTGCTTCAGCATCGGAATTAACTTTAGACCCAAAACCAAAAGTTGAAACTCCTGAAATAACTAATTTCTCTATCGAAGACAGAAGCATTCCGAAAGAAGATTTCGTAAACGAAGACGCTTTTGTTATCGAAAAAGTAGAAGAAGAGGAAATCGTAGAAGAAAACTTAGCCGCTAAATTGGTTCAAGATTTCGGATTATTCGACCCAACATTAGAATTATCCAACTATCAATTCCCTCCTATCGATTTATTAAAAGAATATTCTTCTGGCGGAATTACCATTAATCAAGCCGAATTAGAAGAAAACAAAAATAAAATTGTTGATACCTTAAAGAATTACAGCATCGGAATTTCGCAAATTAAAGCTACTGTTGGACCTACAGTTACTTTATACGAAATTGTTCCAGAAGCGGGTATTCGTATCTCCAAAATTAAAAACTTAGAAGACGATATTGCCTT
Organism: Flavobacterium proteolyticum; assembly: GCF_015223105.1. Taxonomy (GTDB): domain Bacteria; phylum Bacteroidota; class Bacteroidia; order Flavobacteriales; family Flavobacteriaceae; genus Flavobacterium; species Flavobacterium proteolyticum. The sequence continues at coordinate 173,900 of NZ_JADFTZ010000004.1, read as the reverse complement.
GTCATTAGCCGCTTTAGGAATTCGTATCATCGCGCCAATTCCAGGTAAAGGAACTATTGGTATTGAAGTACCAAACAACAATCCTACTATGGTTTCGATGAAAAGTGTAATTGCTTCTCCAAAATTTCAAACTGCAGAAATGGAATTACCTATCGCATTAGGAAAAACCATTTCGAATGAAACCTTTGTAGTAGATTTAGCCAAAATGCCGCACTTATTGATGGCAGGGGCTACAGGACAAGGGAAGTCTGTTGGATTGAATGCGGTGTTGACTTCGTTATTATACAAAAAACATCCAGCCGAAGTAAAATTCGTTTTGGTCGATCCAAAGAAAGTAGAATTAACTCTTTTCAACAAAATTGAACGTCATTATTTAGCAAAACTTCCTGATGGTGGCGATGCTATTATTACCGATAACACTAAAGTAATCAACACATTAAATTCTTTGTGTATTGAAATGGACAACCGCTATTCTTTATTAAAAGATGCCATGGTGCGTAACATTAAAGAATACAACGAGAAATTCAAAAACCGCAAATTAAATCCAGAAAACGGACACCGCTTTTTACCTTATATTGTATTAGTTGTTGACGAGTTTGCCGATTTAATTATGACAGCGGGTAAAGAAGTAGAAACACCTATTGCTCGTTTAGCGCAGTTAGCGCGTGCTATTGGAATCCACTTAATTATTGCAACACAACGTCCATCAGTTAACGTAATCACGGGGATGATTAAAGCGAATTTCCCAGCTCGTATTGCGTTTAGAGTAACTTCTAAAATTGATTCAAGAACTATTTTAGATTCTGGTGGAGCAGATCAGTTAATTGGTCGAGGCGATTTATTATACACACAAGGAAACGAAATCGTCAGAGTGCAATGTGCCTTTGTTGATACTCCAGAGGTAGATAAGATTTGTGATTTCATTGGAGCACAAAAAGCATATCCTGAAGCCTATTTACTGCCAGAGTATGTAGGAGAAGAAAGTGGCATAAAACTTGATATAGACATATCCGAAAGAGATTCGCTATTCCGTGAAGCAGCAGAAGTAATCGTAACTGCACAACAAGGAAGCGCTTCTTTAATTCAAAGAAAATTAAAATTAGGTTACAATAGAGCCGGTCGTTTAATCGACCAATTAGAAGCTGCTGGTATTGTAGGACCTTTTGAAGGAAGTAAAGCCCGTTCCGTTTTAATTCCCGATTTAGTTGCTCTGGAACACTTTTTAAATAATGAATAAAATTAACATTAAAATGACACGTTTTTTACAAGTTGCAATCGCACTACTTATAGGTTTTTCATTACAAGCTCAAGATGCTAAAAAAGCAAAAGAGCTTTTAGATGATGTATCGGCGAAAATAAAATCGTACGATAATATTGTGATTGACTTTAAATATACTTTAAACAATCCAAAAGAAAACATCAACCAAGAAAGCAAAGGAAATGTGGCACTTCAAGGAAATTTATACAACTTAAATTTCATGGGAGTAACCAAAATTTTCGACGGAAAAAAAGTATATACTATTGTTCCTGAAGATGAAGAAATTACTATCGCTAACTTTGATGCTAACGACGATAACGCTATTACACCAAACAAAATGTTAACCTTTTTTAATTCAGGTTACAAATACGGATGGGATATTCTTCAAAACGTAAAAGGAAGAAAAATTCAGTACGTAAAATTAACTCCAAATAGCAGCAAAGACCAACGCAAAGAAATCTTGGTAGGGATTGATGTACAAACAAAACACATCTACACCGTAATTGAAGTAGGCAAAAATGGAACAAAAACTACTTTAACTGTTAATTCTTTTAAAACAAATCAGCCATTATCAAAAAATCATTTTACCTTTACAAAATCAAAATATCCTAATTATTACATCAATAAATTAGACTAATTTCGTTCGGGTGAAAATATTAGATAAATACATTATTAAATCTTTCATGATTACATTTACTTCGGTATTTGTAATCTTGTTTTTTATATTCGTTTTACAAGGAATTTGGCTTTTCATTGCCGAACTAGCAGGAAAGGATTTGGACTTTTTTACCATTATCAAATTCTTATCGTTCTACGCTCCTACTATTGTTCCGTTAGTATTACCACTTTCAGTATTGTTAGCATCCATTATGACATTTGGTAGTTTTGCCGAAAATTATGAATTTGCCGCTATGAAATCCTCTGGTATTTCATTACAACGCGCTATGAAAATGCTAACAATTACAATTGGTATTTTAGCGTTAGTATCGTTCTTTTTTGCTAATAATGTAATTCCAGATGCCCAGTATAAATTCATCAATCTTAGAAAAACAATTGTACAGCAAAAACCAGCCATGGCCATTGCTGAAGGACAATTTAATAGCATTGGAACTTCTAATATTAAAGTAGGTAAAAAATCGGGCGATAATGGTGAATTCTTAGAAGACGTCACCATGCATGTTAAGAATAACAACATGGGATTAGGCGCTAATACCATTATCAAAGCCAAAAGAGGAATTTTAACCAGTGAAGACGATTCTAATTACTTACAACTAGAATTATACGATGGTTATTATTACGAAGATATTCATCCTAAAAAATTCGAAGAACGTAAACGATTGCCTTTTGCAAAGAGTAGTTTTAAGAAATACGTCATCAATATCGATTTAACCAAACTTAATCAGGCAGAAATTGACGACGGTAACGTTACCTCTGAAAAAATGCTTACCGTACCTGAGTTAACTTACACTCTAGATTCTTTACAAAAAAGTTACAACAAAGATGTCATGTCTTATGCCGACAATGTTGTAATGCGTAGTGATAATATTTTTAGAAAGAAAATTCAGAATGCTGTAATCAATGTTACCCCTAAGGTTCCTGTTTCAAACGCATCACCAAAAAAAGACTTATTAAGTATTTTTACTCCTTTAGAACGTGATCAAATACTAGATATGGCAAAAAGCAATGCGGCTAGTACCGAGTTCAGCATACAAAGTAATAAATCCGATTTAGAAGAAAAAACCAAAAACATCAACAACCACTGGTTAGCCATTCATGAAAAATTTGTAATTGCATACTCATGTTTGTTAATGTTCTTTATTGGAGCACCCCTAGGAGCCATTATCCGAAAAGGAGGATTAGGGTTACCTATTGTATTTGCTATTTTAATCTTTATTACTTTCCATTTCATAAATACATTTGGTCGTAAATTAGCACAACAAGATACCATTCCCCCTTTCTTAGGTGCTTGGATGGCATCAATACTTATGACACCTTTTGCCATAATTTTAACCTATCGTGCTACTAACGATATTGGGATCATGATCAATTTTGATTGGATAACAGATCCATTTAAAAAACTTTTCAATAAAATAACTCAAAATAACGACGACAACAACTAATACCATGTCAAAGAACATACAACTCAACACAATTGAAGAAGCTATTGAAGACATCCGTCAAGGAAAAGTAATCATAGTAGTAGATGATGAAGACAGAGAAAACGAAGGGGACTTCCTAGCCGCGGCCGAAAAAGTTACGCCAGAAATGATCAATTTCATGGCAACCCACGGTAGAGGACTAATTTGTGCGCCTTTAACCGAATCACGTTGTAAAGAACTAGACCTTCATGCCATGGTGCGTAACAACACCGACCACATGGAAACCGCTTTTACCGTTTCAGTTGACTTAAAAGGAAAAGGAGTTTCAACAGGAATTTCCGCTTCTGATAGAGCTCTTACCATTCAAGCCTTAATTGATTCGGAAACCAAACCTTACGATTTAGCACGTCCTGGACATATTTTCCCGTTAATTGCTAAACAAGGTGGTGTTTTAAGAAGAACAGGTCACACCGAAGCGGCTATTGATTTTGCTCGTTTAGCAGGATTTAAACCCGCAGGTGTTATCGTAGAAATCATGAACGAAGATGGCTCTATGGCACGCTTACCTCAACTAGTAGAAGTAGCAAAGAAGTTCGATTTAAAATTAGTTTCTATTGAAGATTTGGTAGCATACAGAATGCAACACGATAGTCTAATTCAAAAGAAAGAAGATTTTGATATCGAAACACGTTTTGGAACATTTAGAATGCGTGCCTATTTACAAACCACAAACAAACAAGTACACATTGCCATAACCAAAGGAACTTGGAACGCAGGCGAACCCGTTCTAACTCGTATCAATACCACACAAGTAAATAACGATATTTTAGGAACACTAACCAGTGATAACGATAAAAAACTAGACAACGTTTTCCGTAAAATAAACGAAGCAGAAAAAGGTGCAATTGTATTCATCAACCAAGAAGTAAAATCCTTAGAACTATTAGATCGTATTGCCGAACTAAAAGTATTACAATCTCAAGGCGAAATGCGTGCCCCACAAATTAAAATGGACACCAAAGATTTCGGTATCGGAGCCCAAATCCTTCACGACCTAGACATCACCAAAATCGAATTACTATCCAACAGCACCGCTCCCACCAAACGCGTAGGAATGATAGGTTACGGATTAGAAATCACCGATTATGTAAATTATTAATAAACAAAATACGCTCAAGATAACTTGAGCGTATTTTTATATAATGAATGGTGGCTGAGACACTCGTTTAGATACCGTTGCCTGATTGGTTACTGAGCTTGTCGAAGTATCGAAGGCAAAAGGTTAAGAAAACGGTGACTTCGAGAACCTCAGCCCCCATATATCACATTTTCTACAGAACATCTCAATACCGTTGCCTGAGGCACTCGAAGGCAAAAGGTCATGAGGCACTCGAAGGTAAAAGGCTATGAAAACGGTAGCTTCGAGAACCTCAGCCCCCATAACACATTATTCATTAGAACTACTCAAAACCGTTGCCTGAGGCACTCGAAGGCAAAAGGTCAAAAAAATTGGTGGCTGAGGCACTCGAAGCCACCAATTTTATAATATCTCATCTAAATCTCTATAAGCCTTTGCTAATAATGGCAACAAATCATTTTTACCCTCAATTAGAGCTTCTTTCTTTTTCCTACTCCAACCCTGAACTTGTTTTTCTCTATAAAATGCCTCATCAATTCTTGAATATTCTTCATAATATAAAAGAGAAACTGGCAACCGTTTTTTGGTATGATTAGCACCCTCACCATTTTGATGCTGTTCTAACCTTCTCTCTAAGTCAGTTGTACTCCCTGTGTAATAACTACCATCAGCACAAAGTAAAATATACATATATCCTTTCATAATAATTAAATCAATTAAACGGTGGCATCGAGAACCTCAGCCCCCATATATCACAATTTCTACAGAACTACTAAATACCGTTGCCTGAGGCTCTCGATTTTTACACCGTTGCCTGAGGCTCTCGAAGGCAAAAGGCAATGAAAACGGTAGCTTCGAGAACCTCAGCCCCCATATATCACATTTTCTATAGAACTACTCCAACCGTTGCCTGAGGCTCTCGAAGGCAAAAGGTCATGAGGCACTCGAAGGCAAAAGGTAATGAAAACGGTGACTTCGAGAACCTCAGCCCCCATATATCACATTTTCTACAGAACTACTCAATACCGTTGCCTGAGGCACTCGATTTTTACACCGTTGCCTGAGGCTCTCGAAGGCAAAAGGTCATGAGGCACTCGAAGGCAAAAGGTCATGAGGCTCTCGAAGGCAAAAGGTAAAGGCAAAAGCCTCCTAATCCAAATAATACCAAGGAATCCCCAACAACCCCTCCTTATACTCCACTTCCACCTTATCATTAATCTGATACTGATCATATTCTTCGGAAGAAACCGTGATACTCTCCGCGTCATAGTGGTGTCCCCAAGGTTTTACTTTAACATAGTACGTTCTTCTACCTTTACTACTTCTACTGATACGCTTATCAATCACCTCCGTTTTATATTCCTTAGGCTCCGAATAATCAAACGTACAATTCACAGCCACAACAGCGCTGTAACTATAAATAAAAAAACTAAAAACTATCGAACCATAAATCCACCACTTGTCTTTATTCGAATCCGAAATCTGACGATGCGTAACCAACAAAAACAAACAAATCCCCACAAAAGCAATCGTACCTGCAGTAATAACCGCTACATAAGAATCCGTTTCATAATCTAGCAAAGTGCGAACTACAATAGCCCAAGCGGGTAAATCAATAAAATCCGCTACATCATACTCATCTTTCGCATCGCGATCAATTTCTACTAACGAAGCAATACTGGGCTTGTTTAACCCATTCAAAAACATTCCCACAAAAGGAAGTAACAACAACGCTAGTAACAAATAGTCATAAGGTCTAGGATAAAACACAAACCACAAGCATAGACCAATAGAAATATATTCCAACCAATCGAGTTGGTGCAACTTATATACTTTAATGGGTTGATTTTTAGCTTTTTTATTCGTTTTGACAACTTTCATGGCAAGTGGTAAATTTTATTTCTTTTTAAAACAATCTAAAGAACCCTTTGAGAGAGTCTTAGAAAAACGTCAGTTCGAGTGTATTTTGTGGAGTAAAGCGAAACAAAAAATGTATCGAGAACCGTTTTCATTAATGCTTTATTCTCGATACATTTTTTAATTTATAATCTAAAAAGTAATTACTTAACTCGAGTAAAGACTACTGTTTCATTTTTATCAAATGTTTTAGGTCTTACATTATCAAATCCAAATTGCAATTTGAAACTATCATTATTGATTTTTTGAGCAATTCCTAATAAAGATTGGGTTTGTTTTCCTCCAACAATTGTAACAACAATATCAATATGCATCAGTTTCCCCATATCCTGAAACTTATAAGTCATAGTAGCTTTTTTTCCGTTCTCAACAAAGTTTTTACCACCAATCTTCTTACCATTTTCCTCTAAAAAAGCATAGCCATCCTCTTGAAAAATCAGGTAACCAACCGATTTTTTTTCTACTCCTTTCCATCTTCCAACGATATTAAATGCCGCTTCATCAGGAGTTGTAAATGAGGCTAAACTTAAAGTAACAAGTAGTAATAAAATAATTTTTTTCATGATTAAAATGTAAGAATTGAATTTCAAATATAATAGAAAAAAATATAAAATACTACCTATTAAACCAATTCATAAAAACAATTTTCAAGAGATTAAAACGAAATAACATTTCATTTGCTACACACAAAGTTGTTATTCCGCCAACAGTAGGCTTCCGCTTTACGCAGTCAAAGCTGTCATTCCGCAGAATAGAAACGTAATTTCAGCGAAGCTAAATCTCCTAACCTTAGGCACACGCTTTACGAAGTAAAGCTCACATCTTTAAACTTAAAACCTTAAACTTAAAATAATAACTATTTATTATAAATTTATAGTATTTGAACACTTTGGATAATTAGTACAGCCTAAAAAATCTCCATATTTTCCTGTTCTTTTAGTCATAAAACCACTTTGACAACTCGAACATAGCACCGTGTTTTCCAAAATTTCAATATTGTTAAATGTTTGGTCACAACTCGGATAATGCGAGCAACCTAAAAATTGATTATTTTTTATTGGGTTTTGTCTGATTACAAGATGTCCTGTTTTACAATATGGACAATTAGTTTTACTTAGTTTTTCATTATCAGAACTAAGCAAAAAATCGTTATCTGCTACTAATTCTTCTGCAAACAAAGAAACGTCTCTGGGAATAAGTAACACAACATCATTTTTTGTTCTGGTTAAAGCCACATAAAATAATCTTCTTTCTTCAGCAAATCGATAGTCTTCATCATCACTAAGTAATAACGATAACATAGGGTCGTCCGTCATTTTATTAGGAAAACCTAACAAATGATTCTTTAAATTCAACACAATTACATTGTCCGCTTCAAGTCCTTTTGATTTATGAACAGTTATATATTTAATATCAATATGCTCAAATCCTTTTACTTCTAATTTATCAGTTGTTTCATAATATTTTATGCGACTATTTGGAGTAAGCTTAATAAATTCATTAATATCAAAACTATGTCTCCCTAATACTAATATAGGCTTATTATCAACTTTTTCTACAATGTTTTGGATTTCATTAATGAAAATAGTTTCTGCATTGCTTTCCGAGTAATAAACAAATTTTAATGGATTTGAGATTGCTTCTTTTTTAGACCTTGGATTTTTAGGAATCTGCTTCTTGTTTTTTTGTATATATTTTGATGTTATATCGATTAACGATTGAGAATTGCGATAGGTTTGCTCAATAAATAACTTTTCATGAATGCCTACATGTTTTTCAAAATTGCTAAACAAAGAAATATCACTACCTGCAAATCTATATATAGATTGCCAATCATCACCTACACATATTAATCGAGCTCCAGATAAATTTCTAATTTCCTTAATTAAATTAAAGCGCGAGTATGAAATATCCTGATATTCATCAATAATAATATGTTTAAAAGTATAATCAGGACTATTCTTTTTTACAAGTTCAGTAGCCAGATTAATCATATCATTAAAATCAATTTCATTTCTTTCTTTTAGTGTAGTATCATATCTTTTTAAAATAGGCATAGCAAACTTTAAAAAAAGTGCTTGTCTATCTCTCATGAATTTACTACTTGCTTTTTTATCAGTAAACAATGTAGTTATAGCTTCATAATCCAGTTGTCTAGATTTGCACAGATTTATAAAAGTCTCAATGAGTTTAGTGATTTCTTTTCCAAAATGAGCGTCATTATTAGTAACTTTTTTAAAGATATTTTTTACATCTCTTGGCTTGAAAACCACATTTTCATTTTCCAGCATTTCTTTTAGTTTCTCTAACAAGACATTCTGTTTATTATAATAGGAATAGGTTTCTAAAAGTTTAGTTTCATTAGTTTTATGGGTTTCTCTTTTAATACCCATCTCTTTAACATAATTTTCTCCATTAAAATCTGTTAACCATTTGGCTTCATTATTTTCATCTACACCAAAATGCTCCAAATAAATATCATAATCTTTCAAATAAAAATCAGGTCGATAAGTAATATCACCATAAGGATAGGGCTTTTCATAATCATAATCGATACCATTCAGATACAAAAAATTGGCAATTGTAAGTTCTTCTAAACTTTTTACCTTTTCACCTTGTAGCGTATCAAGAGACTTTTTGGCTACTTTGTTTAAAGGTTCTGGCTCGCATTTTGATTTTAATGTTTGAAAATCAATTCCTTTTTCGGTATCAAGTTTTTCTCCTAATGAATCAAAACTTTCATGGCCTTCAGGAATATTCATATAACAGGCAACATACTCAATATAAGCCTTTAATGCTTCAGCTTCCTCTAAAATGTCTTGTTCTAAATAAGAAGTAATAATGTTTCGTATCGTATTTTCATTAGTAACAACAGGGGCTGTTTTGAGATATTTTTTTATAATATCATAACCTAGTTTATGAAATGTAGTTGCTTTGGCTCCTAATTCCATTTTTTGTAAGCGTTCGTTTAATTCATCTACTGTTTTTTTTGTAAACGAGAGCAAAAGTATATTTTCAGGAGCTATTTTTCTCTGTTCTATTAGGTACTTTACCTTCCCTATAATGGTTAAGGTTTTTCCTGAACCAGCACCAGCAATAATTAAGTTAGAGTATTCATCTGTTATGACTGCTGTTTGTTGTTGTTCGTCTAACGCTTTGCCTTCAATATCTTCAAAAAAACTTTTGAGTTTTTCTTTTTGAGTTAGAACATAGCTTTTATTATAGTTGATAATAAAGCTATCAAAACTTTGATAGAGTTCATTAAACCGCTTTACTTTTTCTTCTTTTTTATAAAAGGTTGTCTTGTATTTAAAATAACTGCTAACTGCACTAAATCGTTTTTTAATGGCATCTCTTTCTACCCAAGTAACATAATCATCAAAATTTTCAACTACCTCAAAAAAGGAATCTATATGTGTAAGATTCTCTTTGAAGATTGGTTTTTCGTACTTGTTCTTTTCAACTTTATAAAAATACAATAGTATTGAAAATAACAAAAGAACAGCTATGATGATAAACAAACTCATTTAATACTAAGCTTTGTAATAAAATATTTTATTAGATATTAATAATTTTTATAAATAGTTGGAGTAGGTTGATGTTATTCAGGGTTACTTATCTTTTCTTTTCTTCATTTCTTTTATAATCTTATTAGTTCTTCTATCTGCATACATTCTGTTCAATGCAGTAACAGCCCAAATAAAAGCAGGAATCCAACCAATAATGGTAAGTTGTAATAGCAAACAAATAATTCCAGAACCTACTTTCCCCTGAAGTATCAAACTCAACCATGGAAAGAAAAAAGCTAAAACGTAACGCATATTATATAATTATTTTATGTTTTGAGCTTTTATCAAACCTAATTCTATTTCTATTTCTTGCTGTTTTCTCGTTTTAGAAGCCGTTAAAACAATTCCAATAATAAATAAAATCAAACCCACTACAAAAATAGCCATACCAACAGCCATTTCTCCATCATAATCCTTATGATAATTATTAATATCATTTAAATTCTGATAGAAATCACATTTTCGAGTTGTATCTGTGTAAACAAAACCACCAACACCAAAATTGGTTAACAACAAACCAATAATCAATAATAAAATTCCAAATACTTTTTTCATATTTATTTATTTAACTTTAAACCAATTATCAGTTTCAGGGTCTTTACTTTCAATAGCACTTTTAGCTAACTTTCTTGCGTAACTTGGAATTTCTGGCTTTTCACTTTTATCCAATGAAATTACTTTATTACTTATTTTTTTAATTTCTTCAGTTGTTGTATTTTCTAAAAAATAATACTCTCTTATTTCCTTATGTAGAGCTAAATATTTTTCAGCAATTTCTTTGTGATTTGCTCTGTAATTTTTCCCCTCTCCTTCATTCCACAATAGTAGTGCTATTGTCCCAAAAAGACCAACTGCAGATAACCATTTGTCTACTGTTTCATTTATTCCAATGATACCTATAATATTTAACAAAGTACAAATCCAAATTGTATAAGTTATCAATTGTCGTCTTAAATCACAAGCTTTGAAATGACCTTTTGATGTATAAATAGTTTCTTCACCAAGTTTTCTCAACAATTCTTTTTCTTTAGTCTCCATCAAAAATAGGTTTTTCTGTTTTCAATAAAATTGATCCAATTATAGTTTGAGTTGCTATGAATGTTATTTCTTAAAAGTTGCATTTTTACGGCATCACTTTGATATCCATTATTATTAAAAAAATGTATCATCATTTCAGATAAACTGTTTTGATATAACTGTCTACCAAGATATAAACTACAAACTCTTTTTTCAATTTCGAAATTTTTAATTCCTTTTCTATGGTTAAAATTCCAAAGTTTAAGAATTTTAATTAAGTCAATAAATTTCGAATTTTGTCTTCTTAAGGCTATTATGTTTTGTTCTAATTCACCAAAACTCATTGTTTGCCAACTCAATAAATACTTATCAGGAATGCTTAAGTTACCCCAATTATCTTCTTTGTATGGTGTAATATTAAATGGTATTTTTAGAAAGTCAACCAAAATAGATGGTTTATCTTGTTTTATTATTGTTGTTGGATAACTTCTCATCAAGCCATTTTTTAAAACTGATAAGGCAGATTGTGGATTACCATTACCCACATATTTAAAATAAACATCTACATCACTTACACCCTTAACCATTGTAGCTCTTTTATAGGAACCTCCCAAAAAAGGTTCTCTGAAATCAGGCTGATTATTAACAATGTTTTTTAAATAACTTAAAGTATTAGCTATGTTGCTCAATTCGACTTGTGAATAAGAAACTAAATCAACTTTTTGTTTTATATAGTTGTCAAGCATATTTTTTTAATTTAGTTGCGGAGCTTCTTCTTTAATTATTTCTTCCAAATCAATATCAAATAAATTACTAACTTGATTTAAAAACCACTTTCTACGATATTTAATTGCTTCAATGCTCCATTGCTTATTAAACATATCTTCATTGTATTGACGAACTATTTCCTGAGTAATTTGAAAACTTGTAATTTTTTCATCCTTATCATTATACTTTCCTTTTCCAGTGTATATACTTATTTTAGTTTTAAAAGGATTGTTACTACATTCAATGTTTTTTGCACCACTCAATAAAGTTAAGTTTCCTGCACTATTTATCCATTTAGTTGCTAACTCTTCATTAAAATGATTCCAATCATCAAAAGAATCGTATCTAATAGGTAAAATATGTTCTAAATGTAAGTCTTTACTTAGTGGAATAAATCCATGATTATTATTATCCGTAGCATCATATTCTAAAAGTATTAATAATGGTTTAATCCATGCATTATTAGCAATACGTTCAGAATTTAAATTGCGTTGAACTAAGTCAATTATTTCATCATTTTCAACTTTTTCATCTAATTGACTTTTAATGAATTCTATACTCTGTTTTTCCTTAATCCATTTGATTAAATTAAAAGATGTTTGTTTTATCTGAGATAAAGTTTTGCCTGCAATCCAATATAAATAGTAAAATCTACGTAATTCATATTTCAAACTTTCATAATCAGTATAATTAGTATGAATGGCTGTAAGCAAAATTGTTTTCCAATATACACTCCATCTAATATACCAAAATGAATAATTTAACTTATCTTGTGCTTCCCATATATGAGTATAATAAGACTTAGCAAAATTCTTTACATCATCAATTACAACATTAGGATCTTTGCTCTCAAACTCATTTTGTAACTCATCATAAAGTGATTTTCTTGGATTTTGAGCTAATGAATAATATTCATACATGATGAACAAATCATTAACATTAATATCTTCACAATTACTAATAGTATTTTCCATTTCCCTCCAATCTAAAATAAATTGATTTTCTTTTATTTTTGAGGTGTCTGGATCTGATGAATATTTCGAATATAATTTTTCAAGTAAATAACTTTTGATTAAATCGGCAGCAGTTAAGTCCATTCCTCTATCATTTAAAACTTGGAATAGCTTAATAGCAAACTCTCTATTTTTACAATCAATTCTAATTAACTTGATTTTATTGAAAATGAAATCAATGATTTTTTCAGATTCTTCTCTTCCTATATCATTAAATTTATTTCTAAAAATTACAGCAGTATTGATAAACTTAAATTTTGGTTCTTCATCAATTCGTATTTGATATTTGTAAGGAAAAGATAATGTTGTGGTATCTCCTTTTAAAATATATTTTTCAAAATCGCTGTTGTGTTGTGCATGGGTATAAAGTTTTAATCTTTCAGACTTACCGTGTAGCGAAATAGAGGCTTTAATCTCATCAATACTGACAGCAAAAGGATTATCGTCAAAATTATCTTGATTAATATCTGGAAACAAATCACGTATGACGCAAAACATAATCATTAAAGTAGTCAAACGTTGTTGACCATCTACTACATCTGAATACAAAGACTTCTCATTATCTCTTGGTTTAGCTGTAATAATTGAACCTAAAAAATAATTTTCTTCACCATTATAGTAAGCTTCTGTTATATCATCCCATAATTGTTCTACTTGATCATTTTCCCATTTATAAGGTCTTTGATAAACAGGTATTTTATATAAAGAATCAGCATTTCCAAACAATTCTTTAATTGATAAACTTAAGGGTTTAAATGGTTCTTCCATATCAAATATTATAACAATTTGTAACAAATTACTTTTTCATCGTTTGCAATTAGAGTAAATCCATGATTTAAAACTAATAACCTATTTACTTCCATAGGAGTTGTTGGAACTCTATTATCAAAATAATTAGGGTTTTGTTGTGCATATTCCAATGTTGGTATTTCAGTTATGATACCAAATTGATTTCTGTAAATTACGCGGTGACTTCTATTCATAAAACTAGTTTAATTCGTAATATTCAACGATAGACTTTTTCAACATACCAACTAATTCTAAATCTGATGTAAAACGGAGCTGTTGAAATGGTCTAATATTAAAACCTATATCTGTGTCTTTTGATTTTTTATCTTGTTTTTTTATCAATATAAAATTTTCTTGTTTTAAACCTTTTCCTTGATTTAATCCCATTAAATAGCCTAATTCTTGATAAACATTTATATTTTTTGAAGATAAATCAGCTATTAATAAACCACTTTCTTCAATTAATCTTAATATTTCATCATCAATCTTATAAGAATGCCCAATATTAAAATGATCGATTCTAATTTCCCTTAATTTTATTTCTAAATTATACTCATTGTTTACCTCATTAACAGCTTTAACAATTGCATTATAATGGGGCTTAGTTTCTTCATCAAATTGCATAGAAACAAAAACCTGTTTACTTTTAGTCTCCCTTATCTTTTGATAGATTTTAATTAGCGATTTTGAAGTAAGACCTTCAATTTCATCAATATGATTTTTAAATAACCATTTTATAAAAAGTTCAATATCATTTTCTTTGCTAATATGTAAATATGTTGCTGCTACAACAAATGCAATTCCCTTAGTGTTTTTTAATCTAGGGTGATTTCCAAAAACCTGATTAACATTTTTTAATGCCTCATTTACTAGACTTATGCTACTTTCATTACGTTTTACTTTTTTATTATCAACTAAAAGTTTTACAATGTCTTTAGAAACACTTCTAGGTTTTTCTAAAAAATCTTTCCCTAAGTTTGGATAAACATTCACTAAATCTTTGGGTAGCTTTTTAAAAACCTTTCTGATAGCATAGTATTCCCATCCAAACTTTTCTTTTAGGTATTCATCAGAAAAATTTTTTTCATCATCAAGTATTACTCTTAAATTCTCTTCAGAAGTTAATGGAATTGTTTTAGTGTTAATGTTATGAAAAACAACTCTCTCAAATTTTTCACCTAAATACTCGTGTGTTTTGTTAATTAAACCGTCCTTAAACTCTTCATAAATCAATTCTTCTGATAAGATAATACAAAACGGTATAGTCATTCTGTTTACTTTTTCAGATTTAGCTACTCCACCAGCTTTTAACCTATGATTTCCATCAACTCTGCTAAATGGTTCTTGATTTTTTTTAATTAAATCATTCAATATTGTATCATCAAGATTCAACTCAACAACAATAATATTTTCTACTCCTCTAAGATCAGATGAATTCTTGTATATGACTTTTTTAGTTTTTATTGATGTATTATCTACATTAGATTTAAAAAAACCTTTAGTTTCTAGTTCTTGTAATGGAGAAAAACGATTTGAAGATTTTAATTTTGAATAATCAATTTTGACTTTATAATTAAGGATAACTTCGGGAAAAAACAAATAATCTTCATTGTCTAAAAATGTTGAAATTACCTCTTGTTGCTCGTAAATGGGATTTCTTTGATAAGAGTAATCAGCTTTTGAAATCCGAGCCAATTCTTTTATAGGAGCAAAACCTCTAATGCATAATTGACTACTTAATGACCTATCTAAAATACCTCTAATTATCATTTTACTTTTTTCTGCTTACAGTTATTTTCAATTCACTTTTAAGAGAAGATTGAACTTCTTTTTTTACAATATTATTGTCATCTAAAATGGTCAATTTTTCTTCATTAATGTTGTAGTTCATATTTTGTTCACCATGTAAACATTTCAAAAACTCATCATTGACATATTTTTCAAAACTTACATGTGGGAATTTACTTCTAGATTGAAGATAATCTGAGGTTTTAATTACCTTAAATTCTTTTTCACAAAAAACAATAATCACAGAACCGTTTTGAGTTGTTGAGTTCATTTTTTTAACTTGGGAAAGTGTTGTATTCTCATTAAAAGACTTATCCATTTTAGCTTGAAACAAAAAGGCTTTTTGGAATATTATATCACCATTTTTATTTTTTAATTCAAAAGTGTAAATACCATCAGCCCCTATTGCTGTCTCAGGATTTTGTTTACCACGACCTCGAGTTTTTTTATAATTTATTTTCCAACTTAAATTATCAGAAAATTCAGTTTCATTTTTTATCATTGCACCAAAAAAATGACCACATAATGCATCCTCATCAGATCTTGAACTTTCCCAACTCTCAGTTCGTTTTTCTTCGTAAATATTTGATATATGTTTAGAAATTTCAATCAAAAGTTGTTTTGGTACAAAGTCTTCAATTTTTTTCCCCATAACTTAACCTATTATCATCAATTCAACCTCTCTCTTAGCTTCCTCTAAAACCATTTTAGCCTCATCTTGGAATTGCTTAGCCTGTGCTCTAATATTTTGAATATAAACAGCAATTTCGTCTTGCTTTTCTTTTGGAGGTAAAATTATTTGCATTGTAGAAATTTCTTCAAGATTGATATTTGCTCTTGCAACAGGTCTTTTTAATCTATTTAAATTATATTGACCAATACTAGATTTAATAACTTCTTTGACATAGTTATGATTAATTTCTTCTTTTAGTCTTACTAATGCAATTGCTTGATTAATATTTGCTTCTCTTGTATCATTGTAAATTCCAACTTGTCCAATTGTTGCTCCAACTATTGCAATCATTAAATCATTATATTCAACTTTTGAAGATTTCATTGTTACTTCATGAATTTCTTTTTTTAAATAGAGTAAATCTTCAAAATCAATATCTCCATCAATATCAATATTACCACTTCTTATAAAAGGAACTCCATCTAAAGAATTTGTGTAAGCATCACCACCAGACAGAGGAGTTATTCCACTTGTAATTTTTTTAGATATTTTTTTTAAACTTTTTATTGGATAAATCCCTTTTTTTAAGCAATTAAAAAATTCAATAAAATCTTTCTGATAATAATATCCATCAAACCTACCACCACTAACTTCACTAAAGCTAGTTGTAAAAATTCTACACTGTAAACTCGTATCTTTCTCAGGTAAAGTAATACCCAACTCTTTTAACAAATAGGCATCTATACTGGCTAATAATGCTGTGGCTTGGGCTTCTTTTTGTTGTTTTTGAGTGTATGCTGAATTTATTTTTTCTACAATTTGTTGTTGTATCTCTTTTGGTGGTAAAGGAATTAATAAAGATTTATATTCTTCTGCATTTATATTAGGTTGTCCTGCAGTTCTTTGAATTGCATTTACCCAATTTTTATAAATATTTAGTTGGGTATAAGTAAACAAATAATCAGCTAAAATTTTAGAATCATCTACAATAAATCTAATCATATAACCTGCAAAAAAGCAATCATAATTAACATTTGCTTTTTTATGTAAATAAGCTTTTCCAACAGTGTTACCACTCCGAGCAAAAAGAATATCATTTTCATTTAAAATGAATCGATCTTCAATATTTTCAGCAGTAACTCCAATATTATCTTTTAAAAGACCATACTCATCAATATCAGTAATTCTAATATACCTTGGTTCTTCAGATGAGATTCTTTCTATTCCACTTTCATTTGCACCATATTGAGGAGCCTTTACTAAAAGAGATTTTAGAGGAAATGTTTTAAATTTATAAGATTGTGTCTTTTTAGTGTATAAAACCAAGTCAGGATCAAGCCGTTCAAAAAGTTCAGAGCGTTTGACCAAAAAAACTTTATTCCTATCAACAGTATCAGAAATATTAAATTGTGCCATTGTTTACTGCAGTTATAAAGTTTCTCAATTCTTTTAAAATTCCAGCATCAATAATTTCTTTCTTGGTTGAAAGTTCTTCTTTATCATCATGCAAGTCGTATTTTTTGGTAATTTTTTCATCATACAAATCGTGGCTTAATTCTTCCGTTACTAATTTGTAATTACCTTCAATAACTTCATTCTTGCTCAATAACTTGGCAGAAGATTTGCCTACAGCATCATAACCAATATTTTCAGCTATTGCCATGAAAATAGGATAGTCAGGTAATTGTTTGGCACGCTCTTCTTGATAGCGAGCGGTCATTTCTTCTTGTAGTTCGCTTATTTTATCACTGTAAAATTGGTTAACTTCTGTTTTCCACTCCTTGTACTCTTCGCTGGCTTTTATTTCTTTCACACTGGTTAAACCCGCAGGATGTATAAAACCATCCATTTTATCTAACTTGGTTTTCTTTTCTTTTTCCCATTTGGCAATGGTATTCAAATAATCAAACTCGGTTTTAATATCATTTTGTATGGTTTCTTTCAATGTTTGTAGGTAATCAGTGTGTGCTTTAGAGTGTTTTTTAACGAATAACACCGAGCTTTTTACACCAGCTCCAGTAGCAGAAAAAGCCGTTTGAGGCATACTAATTACAGCTACTAATCGGTACCAATCTTCCATAACATCACGTACGTATTGCAAACTGCTATTAGTCAAAATACCATCAGGTATAACTACCGCTAAATAACCACCTTCACGTAAATAGTTGTAGCATTGCTCTATAAATAAAACTTCGGTGCTTTGGTTATTTCTAAAAGTTTCTTTACTGTTTTTGTAATCTAACCAATCTACCTGTTTTTTACCTAGTAAATAATTACGTAAATAATGTTTTTCATTGTCTTTTACACTACTTCCAAAAGGAGGATTGGTTATGATATAATCAAATCTGTTATATTGAAAACCTTTGTTGTTACTAATTAAATGGGTTTCTTTATCACTTAACAAACCATCTACAGAAATTACATTGGTATGTCCGTCATCATGAATAATCATGTTCATTTTTGCGGTACGTGCAATTTGTTCGTTAATTTCTATACCATACAAATTGTTTTCTGCAAAGCTATGCCAGTAATCATGCCATGCTTT
Source organism: Flavobacterium proteolyticum (assembly GCF_015223105.1). Lineage (GTDB taxonomy): Bacteria > Bacteroidota > Bacteroidia > Flavobacteriales > Flavobacteriaceae > Flavobacterium > Flavobacterium proteolyticum. Next base: position 155,326 of record NZ_JADFTZ010000004.1, on the reverse strand, counting down.
GTGGTCTTCAATATCGGTTTTGTAGTCTGGATATTCTTTATCTGCTTGTCTTCTTACTTTATCAAGGGCATGTAATAAAAAGCCACCACTACCACAAGAAGTGTCTAATACTAAAGAGTTATTGTCAATTGGTAAAGCTTCTACTATAAATTGTACAATAACACGAGGTGTGAAGTACTGTCCAAATTCACCTCTAAAGAAACTTCCCATAAAAGTTTCAAAAGCACGACCTTTACTATCTAAATCGGTAGCTGATAAATTAATTTCTTGTAAATAGTTTACAATGGTTCTAATACGTTCATTACTCAAACGAATGTCATCTTTAAAAACTTCTTTGTCAAAGTTTTTTCCAGCCGCATAAATTGCTTTTATTCTTTTAGCTAGCGCATCATTAGTTTTAGCTTCAGTTGCTTCTTTAATTATCTGAAAATCGTAAATCTCACCTTTTTTTCGGGGCTTTAGTTTACCATCAACAATGTTATATTTTTCATCCCAAATTTTACAGAAAATCAGTTTATCCAATTCATCAAATGCTTCCGATGGATTTAATTGTCCTCCAGCCCAAAGAGCATCATGTGCTTGTTTAAAACGTCTAGTTAATTCCTCTTCTGAAACAGTTTTGATATCTTTAAAAACTTGAACATGTTTTGTGCCTTTGCTATCTGTGTAAGGATGTGTACCACCACCTTTTACAAAATTATAGGGTGCTACTGAGTCTGTACCATAGTGTGGTAAATCTGATAATCCTTCTCTAAAATCTTTTTCTTTATCAAACCTAAATATTGAGCTTAATACTTCAGAATACACCCATACATATTTTACAGTTCCAGAAAGTGCATTAGCATAACTAAATGCTTGATTTACTGCTTGATTAAATTCTTGTTGAGTTACTTCTTGTTTCTTACACTCAACAATAATTTTTGGCTTAACATGTTTTGCATCTTCATAAACAATAATATCAGCTTCACGTTTATCTGCACCCATAGTAACAGTTACAAATTGTTCTATATGCTCCACAGGATAACCATATTCTAAAACCAAACGCAAAAAAGCTTCAACCTGAACTTTTTCTTCAGGATTATTTAAATTCCTTGATTTATTTTGGTATATATATTTTACTGTCTTATTGTCTTCACTAACAGCAATTAATCCTTTGTCAATACCTTCTTGTATTAAACTCATTTTGTAATACTTTTATTAAATTCTTTAATTACCAAACATACCAAAAAAAAAACACCTATACAACCCGTAAAACTACCTGATTTTGAAACCAGGTAAAAATACGTAGGAACTTTCTTAACGAAAGTAAACAAAAAGATTGAGATAAAAATGAGGAAAACCGTACAAGAAGTGTTAAAAAATAAAAATGCGTAAAACTTATAACTTGAACCATAATAAAAAGTGGCTTCGAGAACCTCAGCCACCAATCAAATATTCTCAATAAAACCGTTACCTGAGGCTCTCGAAAATAATGGTCAACAAAACCGTTGCCTGAAACTCTCGAAGGTAATGGTCAAAAAAAACCGTTGCCTGAGGCTCTCGAAGGTAATGGTCAAAAAACCGTTGCCTGAGGCTCTCGAAGGCAATGGTCAAAAAAACGCCCCACCATTTCTGGCAGGGCGTTTCCAATAGGGCAATTATTGAACACTAACAACCCTATTAAATCAACAGCCTCAATAAATACTATTCATTGATTAAGAAACACTGAACACTAAATACTGATTACTGAACACTATTTATTGAACCTCAAGCAAATTAAGCACATTGTAAGCACCATTGTTCAACATATACTGAACTCCATTCACTTCCTGAAAAAATTCAATAAGCAACACATGCATTCCCACACCACTACCAGCAGGAACACCACTTGGCGTTAACACAGGAGAAATCACCCCTTGAACCAACGGAAAAACAGAGGCAGGACTTAAAGTCAAATCCGATTCTCCAGTTTCAAAATTCAAGTTCAAATAACCCACCTGCAAACTAAAATGAGTAGCACCTTCAGCAGCACGCAATTGCTCCATAGGATTAAACGAAGAAAGGGTAACCGTTCCTGTTCCGGTATCAACACTATAACTAGTATTCAATACACTGCCTAAAGTAGCTCTAGCATTAAAGTCAAACCCCTTTAAAAGCAACTTAGCCGATGCATCAGATAAGCCACTAGCCACATTACGCTCACCCCTAGCACTAACGGAGTCCAAATTCTTAATTTGTCCCATAACCTTCACAAGCCTACTCGTCAGTTTACTGTCTTTCGCTCGAAACACCAGCGTCCCCAAAGAATTGCGCAACAACTTACCCGAAGTAGCAATACTGCCAAACTCCATTCCGTTTTCACGAGTTCTCACAAACGCAGGATCGTTCATAATTCTGTTTTTGCTAACACCACCTTTGGTGCGCACAAAGTGCCCGTCTGCACTTTTGTAGAAGGTCAAGTTATCTAACGTACCTTCAAACTTTACCAAGCCATTTAATCTAGCCATAATAATAAAAATTAAAAATTTATAATGGCTCAAAACTAAAACATATACCAATACCCGTTATTCAACATTTCCTTTATTGACAAGCCCTAAGAACTTTTTCCTACATTTACCAAATACGTCCAGAAAAGCAAAAAATGGCACTTATTTCCGAAAAAGACACTTTCTGTAATAATAAAAACACAACCCCACTTTCGTCACTTCGAGTGTTTTGTAGTTGTAAAGCCCAAGATTTACAACTACAAAATGTATCGAGAACAATAAAAAAGCGTAATCCCACCCCCGTCACTTCGAGTGTTTTGTAGTTGTAAAGCCAAAGATTTACAACTACAAAATGTATCGAGAACAATAAAAAAGCGTAATCCCACCCCCGTCACTTCGAGTATTTTGTAGTTGTAAAGTCAAAGATTTACAATTACAAAATGTATCGAGAACTAAAGAAATCCATAATTCCACCTCCGTCACTTCGAGTGTTTTGTAGCTGTAAAGCCCAAGATTTACAACTACAAAATGTATCGAGAACTATAGAAACGGTATTCATTAATACAAGCAATACAATCACCCAACAAGTTTACTACATAGATACTCCATAGATGAAGTATGGATACAGTATAGATAGTGTATGGATAGTGTATGCAAAAAATATAAAATCAAAGAAAACATCATCTACTAACCCAAAAAGACCAAAAATCAAAAAACGGACTTTTCAACAATTCTAAAAAACTGTCGAATTACCTCAGGAACATATATAACTATTTTTAATTTAAATCTACGGTTAAACAAACAAATACAAAGCTTTAAAAGTCAGGCTAGTACCAAACAAAGCAAACGAAAATACAGCCGCTAGTTGTTGATAATTTATTTTTGCATTCAATCAGTTAATTATTATTTTTGAAAATATGTAAAATCAAATCACGATACAAAAACTCAAAGCACAAAATGAAAAACATGCCATACAGAATCTGTATCACGACAAAAGATATAGCATTAATCAAAGGATGTACCCAAAGAAACGCACGTCTCATAATGGATGACATTAAGTCGTATTTCGACAAAGAGGAAAAACATCACATGATTACTTTCAAAGAATTCGCCGATTACACGCGGATTCCCATGGAAGAGCTAGAACCTTTTAGAAAATAAAAAAACGTTGCCAAATCAAATGGCAACGTTTTTTTTATAATCATTACGCAATAAAAGCTGTCAATCAACACAAAACAAATCTATTGTGCCTAAGTGTTTTATTAAAAAAAGGCATAAAAAAAACCGATTCATTTCTGAATCGGTTTTACCCTGCGGAGAAAGAGGTTATCGAACTTAATATTTCAAAGAATACTTAAATGATTTAAAATAAAGCATTTAAAGTAAAAAATATTGAAATTTACAGCAAATCATATAACAAATATTATATTATTACATACCTTTACTGTCAACTATTTTGTCAACTAAGTTTTAAATTAGATTAAAAAATTAATTATTTTTTTATGAGAAGTACATTTAACTTGAAAGAACCTAAAAAAAATGAGGAAACATTAATATTATTTTCATCCTATTTTAAAGATGAGGGCAAAAAATTTGTTTATTCTACTGGTGAAATGATTTCTCCCCTGGAATGGGATTTTGTAAACAGACAACCTAACAAATTGACAGGTAGGAATTCTATTGCTGAAAAGCACAGAAGCATTAAAAAGCAAATTGATAGATATCCTAATTTCTTTACTGAAATTATAAATCGCTATAAAAACTCTAATGATGAAATAACGATTGATAACATCAGAGCTGAATTTGATAAAAAATTCAAAAAAACAAAATCAAAATCGAATGATTTTTTCGGTGTTTATGACATTTTTTTAGAAATGAAAAAAAATGACAGAACCGAAGACTCTAATTCAGCATCTACAATTAAAAGATATGAATACAACAAAACGCTTTTAGAAATGTATCAAACCTATTCAAAAAGTACGTTGCATTTAAATAGAATAGACAAACCATTTTATAATTCTTATATCACGTTTTGTATCAATGTAAAAAAGCATTCAAACAATACGTTGAGTAGAAATTTAGGATTATTAAAAACATTCCTTAATTGGGCTTTTGAAAACAATTACACATACAAAACTGATTTTAAAAGCTTTAAGAATATCAAAAAGCAAATAACCAATGAAGTTGCGCTTACAATAGAACAAGTAATTGAAATTTTTGAATATGATTTTAGTAAAAATCCTCGTTTAGAAAAAGTAAGAGACTTATTCGTTTTTGGGTGTTTCACTGGTATGAGATATAGTAATTATTCAAAAGTAAAAAAAAGAGACGTTTATCGAGGATTTATAAACGTTATTGATATCAAAGACAATAGTAAATCTCTATCTATTCCTCTTAATGATTATTCAAGCTACATACTTGAAAAATACGATTATAAACTACCTGAAATTACTAATCAAAAATTTAATGAATATATCAAAGAAGTTATACAAATTGTAGGACTAACTGATGAAGTAAAAAAAACTATTAAAATTGGTCAAGAAATTGTTGAATCAACATCACCATTTTATGAAAGAGTTTCAAGTCATACCGCAAGAAGAAGCTTTATCACAATTATGAAAAATAAAAAAATCCCAGATAAAGTCATCATGGGATTCACAGGTCATAAAAGTCTTGAAGTATTTAATCAATATTACAAACCAAATGTTGATGAAAAAATTGACTTCATGCAATCTGTATTTAGAATGAATAAATCTTAATTTAACATCGTAATTAAAATTTAATTCTTTTTATGATTTATTCTATAAAAAACAACTAAATCTGAAAAAGAAGATATATAACCTTTTTTCTCTAATATTTTTAGTAAATTATGATTTAACGTGTTCTTTTCAATTTTTGCTTTAATTTTTTTGTTTGTAATTTGACTGTAATTACCCCCAAGACTCAACAGAAATGATTCAATAAATGAGAGATTATATTTCCCGTAATTTTTATTAAAAATCAAGATACGCTCATTAACGGAAATTAAACTATTGTTCAGAATTGAATTTAAAATTGTATCATTTACTACAAACAAATTATCATTTGAAAGTAAAAAACTTAACTGCTTTAAAATACTATTTTGGATTATAATTTCATCAGAACATTGTTCTAATATTGTTAGTTTTTCTGAATTTGTTATAATTTTAGATTTTAAAATCAATTCAATATCATGACTATCAAAAGCTAGTTGGTCTAAAATTTGAAAATATTCTTTTTTCCTTGTCTCAAATAAATAAATATTTAATCCTTTAAAAGTTTCTTTTAATTCAATAAAGCTCTTTGATGTAGGACTTATACAGGTATTTTCTATCAAAAATTTAATTTTATTTTCAGATAATTTTTCAAAAGCAAGATTATCATACCACCAAGGACTCGATTTAGTAATTAAACTGTAACTCTCATCATTAATTTCATTAACTTGAATGAGTTTTCTCCAAAATTTTCCATAGATGTTAACACTGTTAACTTCTTTTGGAATCCTTTCCATTGATAATTCTTTAGCATTCTCAATTTCATTTATAAATTCAATTATTGAATCAGAAATTTCTTGATCCAAATTTTCTTCATTATCAGTTTCCTCATTTTCGATATATCTATTATTATACTCATATAATAAATTATCCCATCTGGGAACTATTTTATTATTTACCAATAATAGAGTATAAATATCTGAATCGTCTATTTTTTGCATTACTGAAATTTTTGTCTCTACTTTTTCAATGATTTTTGTTTTTAGTTCAATATCTAATTTTTCATCATTTAACAGATCAATTAATGCTTCTTCGTTTTCTTTAACATTATTCTCTAATTTTAAATATACCTCATTGACATATAGATTAATTTCTGAATTAATATAGTCAATTAAAGGTTGACAATTTGAACTCATAATCTCATAATAATTTGATGTTTCAAAATCATCTAGATTTATATTTTGTCCAAATGATTTAAGAATTAGAATAATGTTTTTACTATTTATTTTATAATGTCCATTTTGATAAATAAATTCATTCAATTTATATAAATTATCATTATTAAACTCTAAGCTATCAAATTTAACATCTAACTTAGTAATCAAGTCTTGAAGCTTATTTTTTAAGGTTATATCATAATCCTTACCATCTCCTTTTAGAATTATTTTGATAAAGTCAATGTTAGTTTCAAATGCTTCTTTTATTTTTTCTTTATCTTGATTAGCTAATATTGAATCAACTGTACAATTATCAATTATTAATCTTAAATAGATTAATTGTTTTTCATAACTGTAGTTAGAATAACAATATTCCCAAAACCTTATCCAATTATCAGATAATTTAGCAATAAAAACAGAAAGAGGTCTCTCTTCATTTTTAATATATTCATCTATAAACTGCATTGATTTTTCTTTTTCATTACTTAATAATCTAATAATGGAATCATATTTATCGTTATGTTTATCATAGTTATTTCCAAGGTAATCTAATAAATCAAAATTTAATATTACTTCTCTTTCAAAATAGATTTTATTAATTCTTTCGACTAAATTTTCAATTTTATCGCTTAATTTATAATTAAAATCTGTTGAATAGCCACCTTTAATATTTCTTTCAAAATTATAATCTTCCTTTGTTATCGATACTTCATGAAATAATGAAATATAATCATTATAATTTTCATTGATGTAGCCGTTTAAAATAAAATTCCTTAACAATCCATTATTTGAAAAGTCGTTTAAGAATTGATCAATATCTATTTCACAAAATACTCTTTTTAATTCCCAATTTTCAATTTCAGATTTATTTGATTGCAATTCTTCAATTTCACTCTTTAATAAATTAATCTTATTATTATTTTTAAATCTTATTAATTCAGATCTTTTTAAATATGAATTATTAGGATTAACTTCATTTTCGATTTTATTAAAATTAAAAGAAAAGTTATTATTAGATTTAACATACATATTATAAGAACGGTGAAAAGAAAATTGTTCAAAAGCTAAATTACCATTAATTATAGCTTTAAACCCCTCTTCACTTATAAGTTCAATTAATACATCCTTATTAATCACTGCCTCAGATGGAAGCTTAGCCAAAACTTTATTAACATAAATCCCTCTTAATTCTTCAACATCAGATATTGTATGTTTTTCAATTTCGGCTATTTTAGAATTTTTAAGCAATATTTCAGTATCTATCTTTTCAATAAATTCTTTAATATATTTTTTTTTATTATTAACTAATTCATATAAATTACCCTCTCTCTTGTTAAGTTTATTAAAATCTTTAGGGTCTATGTTTTTATAAGTTATCATTGCAAATAACTCATCATTTTTCTTTATAAATTCTGGTTTTAATGTTTTTCTATAAATTACAAATTCATGAAAAATATTTGTTAACAAACGCATGTCTATATCATCTATAAAAATTGTTACATCTGAAATAAACTCTTTTGTAAAAATATTTTCATCTAAACCAGCGTTGCTAATTAATGTTTTTAATTGGTCATCCGCATTAGATGAATTAATAAAAGGAATAACCGGTATAATGTATTCAAAGAATTTTACTCTCTCTTTTTTATCATCAAATAAATCGTCTCCAACCGCATAAACAAAATTAATTTCTCTGTTTATGAGTTTTGAATTATTTAAAAGAATATTTATTTCTCTAAGTTTTGTAAAGATATCAGTACTATCAAATCTATCTAAATCTTCTATTATTATAACATTATATTTTGTTCGTTCAAAGAAGTACAATATTTCTTCTAAATGTTCATTAAATACGGACTTATTTGCATTATCTCCTAACTCTAATTCTCCTTTAATGTTTACTTTATTAATTTTTGAGTTACTGAATAATTTGATAATCAACTTTGAAAATAAACCTAATCCACTAAATACTATTGTAAATATTAATAGTGCAAAAAAATCGAAACTATACTTGCTATCCCAGCTATTCGGATTAATTTTATCTAAATAATCGTATTTCAATAATAAAACTGAACTTGAAACCCACAGAATAAAACCGATTGAAATACACCATATCTTCCAATCAGGAATATTGATAATTCTTTTGAAACGAGATTCAGGAATTTCATCTGGTTTAACGTGATAAAATATTTGTTGTAAAATACTAACCTCTAATAATCTTTCTAATTCTTCTTTTTGCAACTTCTTATCAGCTGCAGTTAGTGTATCATCTGCATTTTTCTTATTGAAAGAAGCCAAAGAAATATTTAAGAACTCATACTGTGGGTTTAATTTTTTAAATGTAGCTAGAATTGTACTTTTTCCGGAACCATATCCACCTGTTAAAGCAATGTTATTAATCCCTTTTGAATCTATAGTTTCATTAAGCTTATCTAAATAAGGTTGAACCTTATCTAAATCTTCTTTTTTAGTTAAAATTTTTGGAGCAAGTGAAGATATAGGAGATTCACTTTTTCCATCTTTAATTAATTTTATTTTATCCCAAGAAAAAATATGGTTTCTAATTTTAACTTTAATCACTTTATTTGTCTTTACAATTGTTAATTCCCAAACATAACTAAAATAAAACACCCATACAACCCGTAAAAATACCTGATTTTCAAACCAGGTATTTTTACGGGGGTACCTTTGGGAGCTAAAGTAAATAGAGGGATTAATTAAACTTTACGGATTTCCGTAAATTGAAACTTAAAATTCACTTCAGCAGATTTTATTAAATTTTGATATATTGAAAATTAAACTTTAGGGAATAAAAAATCACTTGATTTTATTTAATTGGATTAATCTTCTAATATGCTTGAATGTCATAAATGGTAAGACAAAAAATCCAATGAAAATCGCAGCAAATAACTTAATCAATAAATATCCAAAATAAAAAATAGATAAATTAAAATACATCTTTGGAAAACCTTTATCTAATATTTTCCAACCTGGCACAATACCTGAATATCCATAAAACATGGCTAAATAAAATAAGAATCCAACATTTTTTGGTTGTTTATGTATTGAAAATTTACTAATCATAAACATAACTAGTAAACCAAAACCATAAGCAAAGAGCAAATCTTTAATAATTTGACTCTTCTCATTTTGTATTCTAATAGTGTTGCAAACAGTACATATAGGAAAAGAAAACTTTTTAGAACAACTTACACAAAGTCCTTTTCTACAATCATGACATTGCGCTACTGAAACTTCTTCATTGTGGTGGTAACAATTCATATCTCTGCGGTATTAAATAGGTTAAAAAAGCACGTGGGCTAATTCCCCAAGCTAGTCACAGAGGTCCGACCAAGAACCCACACTACATAGCAAAAAGGAACGCCCACGCTTACCGCAGACGTTTCCACTCTTACTTCCTGTAGTGTTAAAAAATTTGGTCGATTTCTGTAACAGGAAATTTTAAGCGAAACGCAATATTTTTATTTGTTTATTATATCATTTCATACTAACAAAACTACATTTTTTTATCTAATAAAAAATGATTTTTTTAAGTTAATTAAACAATTCTTAATTGCTTTTATTTATATTTGTTTGATAGTAAAAATTTTAATAATTAATCAAACACAACAAACATTAAAATGAAACACTTAAAATTTATTTTACCTCTTTTTCTTATTTTATTTGCATGCAGTCCGGATTCAGATGATACTGCGGAAGACACCCGACTAGAATTGACTGTATTAGATGAAAGCAGTACAGCTCTAGAAAATATTGAAGTCAAACTATACACCTCTCAAGAAGATTATGACAACGATACAAACATAATTGCAACATCAACGACAAATGCAAACGGAAAAGTAACATTTGAAAATTTACAACCTTTAACTTATTATTGGAAAACAACAGCTGATTGCTATTTAGAAAATGCAATTTATAATACAGTTGATCCAATTGTAGGTAATACGTTAAATTTATTTTCAACAAACTTAACAAGTAATTTTAGAGGTGATTTAATTTTTAAAAATAATACTTTATACAACTGTAATGTTACCTATACTGGACCAATTAGTGACTCTCAAATTGTTGTTCCTGGCTTAATCATATATTTAGAAGGCTGGGATACTGGAGTTTATAATTTTGAAATAACACCAACCGAAGGTCCTAATCAAGGACAAACAACTTATCAAACGCTAACCTTAAATTGTGGCAGCCAAGCGTTATTAGAAATAAACTAATACACAATACTCATTAAAACACAAACCCAGCAATTGCTGGGTTTTCATTTTTATACAATATCGTTTACATAATTAAACCTACTATTTAAATAGTAAAAATATCTCTTTATATATCATTGTTTATAATACAAAAATTAAGCATAGCTAACTAATAACAAAAACCACACTATTACAATGTAGTTTTTGTTTATTTACTTTGTAGGCATGGAAAGCATTTCCGCACAATCGTTACATTGAATATATTCAGAGCCGTCAGGGGTGGCTCATAAAATAATACTTTAAAATTTTAATCCAAAAAACATAATTTTTAATTTAAACATTATATAGTGAGTTCTGAACTCTTTAATAGCATTATTTTTTTGTCCTGCTTGTTTGCTTCTATTTGCTTTATAAAATCTTCTCGTTTACCCTCTTTTTCACGTAATCTTTGCAACCACAAATCAAATTTACCATACCACATTTCAAACATTTGCATATTCCAATTTTTACTCGCCTGTTGAATTTGATTTAAAACATTTTGAATCTGTAATTGATTTCCAGAGTAAAGCGCTAAATAAAATTTTAGCTCAAATAATTTAGCTTGTTGTGCAGAATTTGATTTAACTAAAATATCATTAAAACGACCATCTACTAATTCAAGTAAGGATTTTATCGAAACATTTTCGGTTAATAAAATTGGCGCTTGTATTTTTAGACACTCAATAACTTCATTAAAATTTACACTCTGTTTTAAATAAGGTATAGAAAACTGCAAACCTTTCTTATTGTTTATTTCAAAAAGAATTGTTGGGTTATCTAAACAATTTTTCAAACCACTTTTCCATAATGGATATAATACAAAATGTGGTCTGTATTCTTCTAATTTTGGTAGCTTTACTAATTCTACACCAATGATGAAACAACCAACTACTCTGTAAAGCTTATTTTGAGCAAATGCTGAAAGTTGAGGAATGGAACTTAACCATTCCTCAGTAGCTCTTTTTTTTATCTCTTTCATATTTTCTGACATATTAAGGTCTAATTACTTGTATTGGTAATCCAAAATTATTTGAATATTTGCTAAACTGAGCAGGACTCATAACAGCACTACCAAATTTAAAATCATAAATAACTCCATTAGTTCTATCAAGAACATCAAGAAAACCTCGATTTCCAACACCATTGTTAAAATAAACGTTGGTTGATAAACCTCGATTTCCATATATACTTTGATAACGATTTAAGAGTGCATTAGCGTATTGATGTTTTGCAGTACCTGCAGCTCCACCCGTACCTCCAATAGCTCTTTCTGCTAATGTTGCAGATTTCTGAACCAACTGCGGATTTGTAAGCCCAGTCTTAGCGGCTTCTTTTCCACCTCTCAAACTCCATAAGTACTTACCACCACTAATAGCATACTTCAAAGCTAATTCTCCAGCTAAGAACATAATTCCATTATCTACTGCACCCATACCGACTGCCTTCTCCTGATAATGATTTAAATAACCTCCAGCCATTAACTTGAAATCACCACCGTTTGCTAATTGCATGTTCCACTCAACACTACCATTAACACTCTTTCCAGAACTTGTTGTTACATTAAAAGTCCCATCATTATTTAATGTCAGATTACTATTCCCATTTTTTCCATAAACAACTCTCTCAGAATTTATTTTAGTAAATCCATCTGGAACTCTATCTGTACTATATAAATAAGTTAAATTTTTGCCTTCTTGTTTCCTATACCAACTACCAGTAGTTTCTCCACCGCCCTCTTCAGGACACATCCCTGTAGGATCAGTCAAATTAATTGGATTCTGCATTGTATAATTATATGGATTCCAATTATGGAACTTCTCCGCTAGCGGGTCAACACTTAACCAAATACTAAACCTTGGGTTGTAATACCTCGCTCCGTAATAATAATACCCTGTTTCTTCGTCTAACTCTTTACCATTAAATTTGTACCTATTGGTATAATCTCCAGAGTAACTATGCTGTTCTATCATGGTTTCTCCGAATGGTAAATTTAAGAAAAATTGATAAGGATTACCAGCACTATCTGATAAAAATGTTCCTGTACCTAAATGGTCGCTATGGTAATAGTATATTTCTTCTAGTGGTGCAGGTGCTACTATTAACTCTTTATTTTCAGAAGTATCTTCAGTTTCCGTATCAGCTACCTTATATTCTTTGTAATTTACTTTTACTTTATTACTTCCTTCACTTTGCTGATTGATGTAATAATTAAAATCAGCAATTTGCAAGTTTTTAATAGCATTATAATCTACCTCTTGGCTTTGCGTTTCAGGTGTTCCTGACTTTTGAATGTTTTGATTTTGAGTTGGTGCAATTGGTAAATTGTTTTGCTCAAAAAGACTAATGTCCTCAGCACCCATTCTAGACACGATACGTTCTGAACCATTGAAATAATGATTACTATAACGTTGGTCAGCATCAACCACCATATATGGACTTACATATGTTGTGTATAGTCCCATAGTTGTTGTTGTAGATGTAATTTGTCCGTTCACAAACACTTTTTCAACTTTAGAACTTGCTTTTAATGTTCGCTCCCCAGCTGCATCGTAAATGTAATGTTGTAAACTTTGGTTATTATCATTTACAACACGTAAACGGTTTACTTCATCCCAATACATTCTTCTAAAACCATCTGGATTAGAACCAGAAAGCATATTACCATTATTATCGTATTTCAACTGTTCCACTACTCCATTTTCAACATTGGTGATTTTAACGGCACGATGCGTCCCCGCCTGATAATCGTATTTATTAGTATATGAATTCTCATAAACTGGTAAATAGCCTTGCGTTGTATGGACTTGTTTTTTCTGTATGATACCATGTGTATCGTTATACATCATTTCTAACGAATAGGATTTTCTGTTGTCTTCATATGCCCTGTTTGGAATATAACCTGTAAAATCGCCATTCGCAGTACTTAATCTGTTTAAATTATCATAAGTAAAAGTACTATTGTAAACTCCACCTAAATAGTTAATAGTGTTATAAGTAGCATTATTACTAACATTTGTAAGATTTCCTACTTTGTCATAGGTGTAACTATTATTAAACATATTTTGACCATTAGCGGCTTTTACGTTTAATGTTTGTAATCTTCTTAGCTCAGGAGAATAATCATAGAAAGTTTCCGTATTATTACCATATTTCATGTATTTCTTTTGTTCGAAATAATCATAGTCAATACGTTTTATATAATCGGTTTCTACTCCGTTTATCGAAGATTTCATTTGCTTTAAGTTCCCACCACGATTGTAAAGATAACTTACAATTTCACCATCAGGGTAAACTAAATTTTGAATTCTATTAAAACTATCATATTCAAAATTAGTAGTAAAGTTACGTGTTGGTAAGTTTGGAGCTACAATTGTTCTGTTAACTTCAATTGTTTCACCCATGTTACCATATTTATATTCTTGAGTTCCTGTAGCATCGCTAACAAAAATTAACCTACCAGTTTCATTTCCGCTATTACCGTATTGATACATTACATTTGAAATGTTTGCACCTGTTGGCATTGGTGGGAATAATACTTCTTTTAACCTGTTATGATCATACAAATAACTAATTTGATTTGAGGTTCCAATTAAATTTTGTGTTTGAATTGCAACTAAATTAACATTATCATATTTGTAATTTGTTTTCCCACTATCAGGATGTTTAACTGAAAGTTTTCTACCAAACATATCATACTCATACTCTGTAGTCAAATTTTCAGCATCTGTGTAAGACATTAACTCTCCTATAGCATTATAATTGAATTTTGTCCAAATACTACCTGTTGTGCCACCAACATTTTTAGTACTTACGGTTCTACCGTTGGCATCTACAAAGGTTTCCGTAATTAAATGTTGTGTACCGTTTTGGTCAACGTCAGTTTTGGTTTTATGAGAATTGATACCATTAATATCTGTACCAATACTAAACTGAACGGTAGATTCGTTTCCTTCTTCATCGATAGTTTTAATTGCTCTATCCAATTCGTCATATTCAACTTTTGAACTTTCAGTTACAGCATATTCATTAATTAAGAATTGAGTTGCAGGAGTTTTGTCTTCCCACCATGGTTGGAACGATTCGATAGTTCTTGCATAAGTATCAAACTTGGTTTTACCTGAAACTGTTAAAGCTTCAACTAAAGTTGGACTTGAACTAGAGCCTGTATTCAATTCAATATCTTTTTTAACTTGAATAGGTCTTCCTAAACCATCTACAAAAGTATAAGTCTCAATATCGTTCGTTGGATTTTGACTATCAAAATGCTTAGTAAGTGCAACAGGCATAAAATTAGTTGCCGAAGCATTTGCACTTGAAGGTAAAGAACTTAAATACGGGAAATACTCAAACATAATCGTATAATCACGACCTGCTACTATTTCTTTTGGTCCAATAACTTTTGTAGTTCGTCCGAAATTATCGTACTTATAAATGGTTTTATTTCCAGCAATATCTATTACTTCAAGTGGTTTGTCTAAACTTGTATCATAAGTTGTTGAAGACTCATAACCAAAAGCAACATCCTTAACTTTAATTAAATATTTATGAAAGTCATTATCATAAGTATAATCATAACTAGAAAACTCATTTATTGAATTGTTTGGATATTTAATATTTACTAAATTACCATACATATCATACTTCATTTCGGTATCCGCCCAAGAACTATTATTTCTAGCGCTTACCTTAATAATATTTCCAATACCATCAATTTCTGTTTTACGCTCTCTTTTAACAATACCTGTACTAGGAATAATTACCGCAATTGATTTTGGTATAGAGATAATATTTTGTGCATTTAAAGTATCGTGATAACCTATTTTAGATAAATAATCATCATTTGTATTTGATAAGTCACCCTTATTCAGATATTCTACTACTCTTCCTTTGCTATCATAGGTAAATTCGACTTCAGTTGCTAAAGTAGAAGATGGATTTAACTCATAAACTTCAGAACGTGTTTTTGCAAGCAATACACAGGCAGAACGTCTTCCTTCATGACCTCCAACATCGTATGTATGAGGAAGTACAGTTGAGAAATCAATTTCATCGTTCGTATTGTTTAATTTATACAAGTTATAAGTATTAACTGTTCTATTGAACTTTTTAGTCTCATCGTCACCTTTAAGAATATAACTTTCAAGTTGTAATCCATTTAAGAAATAACTTGTATTGTTATATTTAGAAACACTTGTTCTATATACTTCTTCAGTACCTTGATCATTAGTTTTGTAATCAATTACCTTAACTTGTTCGTAACCATAAAACTCTCTTTCTCTTCGGTCATATCTACCATTTTCATAAACAAAATGTTTATTGTAAACATCTTCACCATCATTTACTTTATCATAATTATCATTAACAGAAACAGAAGACATTACCCATTTTGGATTTGGGTTATTGTAATCCACTTTTTGAACTTTATAATCGATTGTAAATTTACCACCTAATGGATTTGTTACTGTTTTAAGTTTATCTGTTCTTCTAATTTTTGAATAATAAACCTTAATAGTATTTGGACTAATTTGCTCTAATAAATCACCATAACCATCACCATCATAATCTACAATAGACTTAGTAGTTTTATTAGTCGTTGTAGAAATAGGAGATGTTTGAAAATTAAGAGCTGGAATTTTAAAAGTAATAAACCATAATCTCCAAACAAATGCAAATGTAAAACCAACATTTAATGCCGCACCAACAGATGCTGATTCTCGTTTTAAGTCATAGCTCGATGTCCAAACTGTATTATCTGCAAATTTATTCCCGAGATTTAATTTCACTCCTAAATTATCATCAGCCTCAATCATATCTAAAAGACCATCTCCATTAATGTCAATTAAGGTGTTTGTTGTTTTATTCCAACTCGTTGTCAATGAAATACCCGCCTCAGCACTACCATTCCATTTATTAACCCCTATACCTCCAGAAATAGCATTTGATTTACTTTTAAATAATGGCAAATTACCCCAGTTGTTTATTGCTGTATTTGGTGTTGTAGGTCCAAAATTTAATGTAACATTAGTTGTGCTTCCAGAAGTAATCAATAAATCTGATAATCCATCTCCATTTATATCAGTCCAAAATCTGCTCGTTTCACTATTACCTTTTGTAAAATTACCAGATATCCCTGCTCCTGCATTACCTTTAAATCCATCAAATCTTTCAAATCCAAATTTCTTACCTGATTTATCTCCACCATCATCACTGTTTTTCCCAAAACTACCAGAAGCTCCAAATCCTTTACTATCACTTGATGATTGATTAACAGGCTCTTCTACTTTATTCAATGGCGAAAATAATCCTCCTGTTTTGTTCGTAAATTGAATTTTATTAGTTGAAACAATATCCGGATATCTATCTCCATTATAATCTACATAATCTGTTAAAGCATTGTTGAATCCATTATTAGAAATACTCGCATTAACACCTACTCCAAAAGCAGAAGCTCCTCCTGAAAAATTGTTATTACTTTTTCCTTTAGCATATTTACTTATTGCAAAAGCCCCAGTTTGTAAAACAGCTTGCTCAACACTTTCAAAGCCTTCTTCTAAATCAGCCATAGATTGAGATAAACTAGCTGCACGATATGAGAACTCAGCCGCATAATTCTCTTTATGAAACCCAATCCATCTATCTGTTACATTTCCGTCAATTAAATCTCTTTGAGGGTTTGCAGATAAAAAAGCTAAGTTGTTGATATAATTCATGTGAGAAGCCTCAAAATTTGCTAAATCAATATCTGACATATTATCATTTAGTGCAGCTAAATCATTATTTAATTGATTAGCTTCAGATTGGCTTAATGTTGGTGTTTGTAAAGCTTCTTCTTTTATCAAATAAGTATTTGCAATACCAGTTGATAAAGCTCCTGTTACATTTGCAGGATTATACATAAATTGTCCCCAACTTCTATAGAAGTTACCAAATCTAGAATCTGTTTTTTGATACAATGTAACTTCAGATTTTGACACATTTATATTGGTTGAACCAGATGTAATTATAGCTAATGGAGTTGAAGCAAGTGCAAGTTTTTTCAAAAGAGATTGAGAACTACCATCATTATTACTATCATCTACAGTAAACATAATTTCAATATTTGAAGTAACGTTTGCTCCTAAATTAATAAATGGAGGTATTACATTTGAGACAATTCCATTTGTTACAGTAATTGTCTTTGAGCCTATAAATTGATTTCCGCTTTTAACAACAAAATTAATTTTACCATTATCTCCTGTTGCAAAAATACTATTAGTAAGATTTGGTCTAATTCTTTTTGTTCCAGGTTGATTAAGAATAAGACTAATATCTTTTTTTACATAAGTTGGCCCACATGGGAATATTCTATATAAATCGTAATCTGCTACAGGATACAATTTAATAACCGAAGTTAAGTTCCCTTCAGTTGGCGCACCATCTCCTGGATTTATAGGTGTGACTGTAGTGCACTCCATCTCTGGTTTCCAAATACTATTCTTCCAATCTACATTTGAAGTTGAAATAACTTTAAAATAGAAATGTGTTTGCTGTAAATTAGCATCATAACCAGAAGATTGAGAAATTGCGATATTATTCAAGTCAATTGGTGAAGCTATTGGAGTAATTGTTGAAATAACATTAGGTGGACAAACTTTTGTGTATATTACTTGAGTTGAAATAATATTTGGTGAAACATCATTATTTGATGGATTTGCACCTATTGTTTCTTTAATAATCTGATACGTTACTTTATCTGATGGATTAATTGTAAAAGGCTCCCATGTAATTTTTGCATTACCCGAATTGCCAGGGAAAGTAGTTGGAAGCTTATTTGTTAAAACAAAGCTATCCGAATACGAACTTGAGAATGGAGTTGTATTATTTGCATCAAAAATTGTTGCATAACCTGGATTCGTATATTCTACTTTTGGATCCCAATTTATAGGCGAATTTCCGTTAAGTACAGAATGTACTCTAAAATAAATTCTATCTCCCTTTTTAACTGATAATGTTTGTCCTGAACAATTATTAATTAGTGTATTAGTAACTGAATAATTTGATGCGTTTAACTGTGTGCCATATAACAAACATAATTCGTTGGGTGTTTCGTTACAATTGGTTTGGTTAACAGTTCTTGAAGAATCTGTATTTAATAATGCATTTTGATTTAATAACTCTAATTCTTTGTTATTTATCCAATCTATTGCTTTTTGTCTATTTTCTATTCTGTCTCTATTAATACTTGCAATATTTGCTTGTTGCATTTCTACTAAAAAATTAGAAATGTCTATTCCAGATAATTCAAATAATTTATTTTTTAGTCCATTTCCATTAACTCTATTATTTTGTTCATTATACCATTCGTAACTATTTCCATCAATGGTTAATAAATAATTACCCGAAATATTATTATATATTCCATTATTAGTAAAATCAAATGCAAAATTTTGCTTTAGATTCTCATAAGGTAAATCAATCTCATTACCCTCAGATACCCACTTATTTATAGCGTATTCTGTTTCTTCTCTTGTTGGCTCTATTTGGATATTTCCAAGAGAATTATTAGCAATTGGAGATGGATTAACAATTGGGAGATTATTACAATTTGTTTGAGAAAATGTATAAGTATAATTTTGAGATGGATTTGAAACTGGAACTAAGGAAATATTATTAAAAGCATAAGTACCATTCATTGTAATTGAAACGGTATAATTATTACTTGCTGCAGGAGCAGTTATGTTATATGCAGTTCCATATTGCGCTTCAAAAGCAGATTGGAAAGCATTGAAATTGTTATAAAGATTGAATGTTCCTAAAAGATTTCCGTTTAAATAAACCTGAGTATCAATACCAACATTAATATTTCCATTTAAAACACTTGATAATGAAGGCCTTGTGTAAGAATAAAAGTTTGGCCCATTTAACCAATTTAACCTACCTGGGTCAATATCATTTTTATAAATATCAAATAAACATGTCCCTGTTACATTATCTGTTGAATAAAAATTAAAATTGTATCTCGACCCATTCATAAAAACATACAAAAATCCATTTGTACCAGTTCCACCTCTTAAAAAATTATACGATAAATTTTCAAATGATATTAAAGATGAATTTATGCTTAATGAATTGACTAAATTTGAAAATAGGTTTTCGATTAATGAAACATCACTGAATGATTTATTTGAAGTATCTTGACATGAAACTGGGTGATTCATATTTAAGTTTAAATACCCTGGACAAATATTTGGAAGAACATTTGTACATTGGTTTATGTAACCTATATTATTGTTACCATGAGTTAAGTGAAAAAAATTCGGAGAATTTGAATTTAGTGTTACTCCATTTAGTGTAATTGACTTTAATCTAGTAGAAATTCCATCACATATTCCTAGCACTTGAGGATTTAATGGATTTGGAGTTCCGTTTTGACTTAATAATCCATTAAAAAAAGAATATTTTTTTAATTGTTTTATTATGTAAGGAGCTGCAAAATTTATATTATAACATTGAGATATATTTTTTTCCATTTCAACCGAAATGATTGCCTCTTTACTTGTATCTAATAAACTAATATTATTATCAATTTTGATATTACCATCTCTTGGTGCTTCCCATACTTTTACAACATCAAATGCAGGAAAAGTAATTTCATCTTCAAAATATTCATCTGGAACTTCAATTCCTATTGGAGCAGCAGTAATAACTAAATTTTCTGTTCCTTGGCTATCAGGGATAAAGCTTGGATTTCCATTCCCGTCAATTCTGTTAAAATAAACCACACCATCACGTACAATATCCATCAAACCATCACCATTTCCATCTGTAAAAAATATATCTGTTTCTGATTTACTTTTTGATTTATCATGACCCACAAATCCTCCAGCTCTTCTAAAACCAAAAGTCACTTGAAAATTACGACTATTATTTCTACCAAAAGCTCTGTAGAAGTTATTCATTCCAACGATTGGTTTACGAGCTTCGAACGAATGCGTAACTACTGGTTCGTTATTTACATCATATGTTCTTGTAACAATATGTTTTTTGTAATATAAGTTTCCACCTTCTTTACTCACAATATCATCTAATCCGTCTCCATTTATATCAATAAGTGAAGTCATTCCAAAACTTTTGTCATTCCCCCAACTCCATTGAACACCAAAAGTTGTCATTTTGGTAAATCTATTACCACCAACACCTATTCCAATGTAAAAGCCACCACTTATAGCTTGAGATTTGGAACTACCTAATATTGAAGCTGAACTATCGAACGAAGGAGAATATCCCGGTACTAGAAATTCATCATTAATAATTAAATCATCACATGGATCTTCAAGTGTTAATCCATCTGAAATTGAAAACGAATTATTTTGTTTTAAATCAGAAAAGAATTGTTTGTAAACTTGTGAATTATTTTTACCAGTAACACAATCGAAGAAATTTGCTTTAAAACAAACATCTTTACCAGTATAAATTTCAAAGTTTATATAGGTTAATGCCGTATTAGAAATAGTTAAAATATTGTTTGTTGGATTATAATTTGTTGTTGGATGCTGAATTTGCATAGCTGAAACAATTTCATCAACACTATAAAAAGGTCCACCCAAAAGAACAACACCGTTAACTTTTACATTTACTCCAGCTACCAAACATTCGTTTAAAAGAAAACTTGATGAAATAGTTAATTGATAACACTTTAAAACTGGTTTTGGACATCCATTATTATCCACTGGTCCTGGTTTATCTGGGCATAAGTCATCTTCATTACAAACACCATCATTATCACTATCTAAACAAGGTTCATTGCCATCATTACATATAACTTCTATTTCGCCATCAGTGTAATAAATATCTTGATTATCAACTGTAATATCATTGTAATAATCGAAAGTATGCTTATAGAAAAATTGGTTACCATTATATTCTGAAATTGATTTTAATTGTCCCTTTCCGAATTTACCATACCCCATTTCAAATGTGTATTTTCTAATAACATTTGAGGTTGAAGGGTTTATATTTCTTACTCTAATCTCGCTTAAAAAATTTGGTTCAACTTGCTTTACTCCCAATCTTGCACTAATAGAAGCATCTTGACGAATAAATGTAGTAGGAGTACGAATAAACTGAACATCGTATTTATAATCAGTGTCATTATAACCTGAGTAACTAATATTACTAATTTGAAAAACATTTCCTCCATTTAAATTAGTATTAATACCTGTTCCACTAGAATAAATGCTATTAGTATATGTATATTTCATTGTGTTCCCATGTATATCCTCAACTAGATATAATCCCCAATGAACAATATTACCATTTGAATTCTTTATTACAGCATTAGTAACAACGTTATTTTTACCACCATACCAATAAACCGTACCGTCAGTACCTGTTACTTTCCAGTAATAATCATTTACACTACCTCCTTTTCTTTCAATTTTAGCAAAACTTCCTTGTTTTCTTGGTGTAAAAACTAAATCGGCAGTTCTATCAATATCTCCAGTACTAAATGTCCCCGAAGGTGCCCCATCAACATCAAAATGACGATTTGGCATCCAGTCTTTACCATTTTGTTTTGGATACATTAACTGTTCTCCATTTAATGTATAAATTTCAGATTCTTTAGTTGGATTAAATGTTGGTGTACCCCATTTTGTATCAATTGTAATAGCAGGAATATTTAAACTCCATCCTTGACCTAACCAACCATTACCACCTTCACTATTATATTGAATAGCCAATTGTGGCTGTAAACCATTTCTACCCGCTGGAATTTTTATTGGAAAACTAACATTTGCATCTCCTTTTTGAGAAACTTCTGGAGGACTTATAATAGTCATTTCAGAAGAAGGATCTGCTGCTTTTATGTCACTCATCATCGTAGGAGTGAAAGAACTTGTTTGAGGACTTTCAGGAGCCTGAATAATTCCGTTTACATAATCTCCTTCTTTATCAGAAATTGCTACAATTATATTTTTATCTTGAATTAGTGTGTCTTTAGATACTGGAATCCATTTTTTATAATCCCTATCAAAATGAAAAGTTTGAATATCTTTCTCCGTATAGCCATTTGGTATTAACTGAGCATCATATTCCGTAAATAATTTAAAAGCTGTAGAATCTTTTATTTTTATATTATTTACACGATAAGCTGTTTTATTCCTAGTAACATTTATAAAACTAGATTCAAATTCAGGAATATCAATACTTCTTAATTCCTCTAAATTATATTTAGTTTCTTCATATAAAGCATAGTTTTTTGTAGTCTCAGAATTATTTACATCACCTATAAAATTAGACTTTAAATCTAATGGCTCTAATTCGTAATTTCTATCTGAATGAATAAATTGTTCCTTGTCAATATCTAATTTATCAATAAGTACATCATTCTTAAATAACTGTAATGATAAATTCTTATATGTATAGTCTTTAATTACATCTTCAAATTGGTTTTCATACAGTTTAACCTGTTTTCCGTTAAGTAATAATTTATATTCTGAAGAATTACTATTTACATTTTTAATGAATCCATTTAAATAAATATTTTTTGTCTCATTTTTAAAACTAAAACATTTTTTCAATTCAATCAAATTATTGGAATTTGATTTTTCTTTAATTACTATTTTTAAGTTCTTAATTTTATAATTGTATACCGCATTTTTTGGCACAGTAAAGTAAACTGTATTAATACCATCATTTAACCAAGTTCCATTAATTTTTTCTTCAACATTCTGCCAATTCTTTGAAAATTTAACCACGTAACCACCAGTTACTTTATTAAAATTTACACTTTTAGCTGGTAATGTAGCTTTATCTATTCCATAAATATCATAAGTTAAATAAACTTCCTTGTTTATCAAATCACTCGCATTGATATTTAGTTTAAATATGTTATCATAAACATAGTCAAACTCTCCTGCTTTACTGATACCAATATTACCTTCAACTAAATCTGAATCATAAACAATCTCATATTTATTTAAGTTAGTTTTAGACTCTTTTGAATCTACAACTTCACTTTTTGGTTGACTTAAATTATTATTTTCAGGCAAATTAGTATCAATACTACTTGAAAAAAAAGTATTAGAATTTGTTAATTTAATATCAATATATTTCAACATCAATTCTGTAGAATATCCAGAGGTTGACAAACACAATAATAAAAAATAGGCGAAAAATTTATTTGTCTTATTATTTTTAAAGAAATAGTACATATGCGGAATGGTATATATTTTTAATAGTTATTTTTAGTAGACAATTACTTTGAAAACTTTGGTTAAGTTCTCTGATTTAAGATGGACAAAATAAACACCTGATGTCTCGATTTTGAACTTAAATGAATTCTCATTTATATTATCTCTTTTCATCAGCTTAATTAATTTTCCATTTATATCGTTAATTTTAATTTCAACAGATTTATTGAAATCATTTGGAAGTTGTAAAGTAATTTCTTCACTTACTTTAGAAGGATTTGGAAATAGAGAAATCAAATTGGAAGTATTAGAGTTTACTTTAAAATCAAATTTATCTTCACAAATACCATTTGTTATGATTAAAGAATAATTTCCTTCTTCATTTAATTTTATAGTTTTTTCTAATCCCAATACCTCATTATCTTTATACCATTTAAACTCAAGATTTTTTTCAGAATCAAGTATCTCAGGTGTAATTATTACAAAACCATTTTCGGTTAATTCCCAATTTTCAGATAATTTAACTTGAAATTTTTTATCCTTTTTGATTTCAACTTCTGATTTCTTCTCGTTACCAAATTTATCTTTAACCGTTATATTGTATTTACCTTCAGGTAAATCGTCAATTACCAATTTAGAATTTTCGGAATTATACTTTCTACTTAACAAATTATTACTAACCGTTAAATTGACAGGATAAGTTCCTTCAATAAAATCCAAGCTTAATTTTGTATTCTCATCACAATTGATTGATTTTCGAACAAGCATATTCATATCTGGAGCTTTAATGAATATAAATCTTGAATCATTAAGTAAATTTATATTTTCAAAAACGATGTCATTACTTGCATTTAACACTCCTTCATAATATTGTCCACTAGACAATTCAATAGTTCCTTGTGAATTATAATGTGACACATATAAATAAATCTTTTCATTTACTAATAAAGTATCAATAGCACTATTCCAAAGTTCTTGGTTTATTTTTATTTTGAATAATCTATTATCAATTGAGTCAAGATGTTTTTTAAAATGCCAAACTTTGTAATTATTAATAGTTAACTCATTATGATTTACAATTAATTTACTTTTACTATTGTGCCCCCATAGAACATAATTTTTAGCATTAAAAATGGTGTCAGTATAAATTTCTATTCCTTTTAAATTATAATTATAACTTTTGTTTTTATTGTAAAAATTATCACTATCATTACCCATTCCAGTAACATCTTTAGAAAAATCAGCTAAAGTTGCAGGATTCCATAAAGTATCGTTACTTACGCTTCTATAATATTGATTCTCTTCTAGTGAAATACCGTACTTTAAAGACAAATAAGTTTCCACTTTTTCTTTCATAAACAAACTAACTACTTTAGGAATAAAAATTATTTCTAAAATATCGTCTTCATTACTTTGATTGTTTAATAAATCAATAAATAGTTTTCCTTTTTTTGAAAAAGAAGCATCATTATGCAAATAGCTAACAATCTTTGCGCTTTTATTACTATCTAAAGTAGTGATTGTATCATTTTGCTTCAAAACACATTTATTAGTAACTTTTATAACTTTACTGCCATACTTTAAAGAAACAATATCCTTATTTATACTATTATTAGTTTTAAAAGCAATAAAAAAGGAAAATTGATTACTGTATAACCTGTAATCACTATTTAATTGACTCAAAGAGCAATTATAGTTGTAATCTGAACAATTATTACTAATTGTATCATTCTTTAACCATAAAGTGGCATTATTTTTAATATAATCAGATTGACTATATAAATTTATACTTACTAAAAAAATAAGTACCTTGAAAAAGTGCTTGTACATATTGGTTTTATTTATCTCCTCAAAAATAGCTATTTATGTTAATTTCAATATAATTTCTTATTAAATTTTTATTAAATAAAAAATGTTATACGTTTTAACTATTTAAAACTGATAAATATATATACTAAAAACAATTAAAATAATTATTAAGATATAAGTGGCGCAAATAAAGTAATATGTGATTGAATTAATGTCAATTAAAAAAAATATTTGAACTTCGTAAAATAATCTAAAACCCTTTTTGCGACCTTCGGGAGCAAAAACGAGATTGCCTTTGTGTTCGCAAATTCGGAGAAATTTGTGGACACAAAGGCACATCTCGATAAGTTTTACCGCTAAAGGATTTTAAGGTTTTTTAGTTCTAATCAAATACAATGTCACTTTTGAAGTCGTAAACAATCTTTTCTTTTAATTTAATTTTAAATTCATCATACATTTTATCATAGGCTTCTTGAGATAAATCTTCTAGCTCTGCTATTTTCTTTTCATCAACTTCATTTTCAATTAGACTCTCTAAATAAGCTTCAAATTCATCAATTGAATACATATTAAATCTATGTTCAAAGTTTTCTAATGTAGTTGTATAGTAGGAAGAAATAGTTTGATGTAAGAATTCTAATTCCTTTTTTGTAAAATCTTCTTCATTTGCTTCACAATCTTCATTTTCCTCTTCCTCAGAATCATTATAATTCAAATAGGACTCAAATTCATCTATAATATCAGAAACAAATTCAGCAGCATAAAATCCAATTCCTGAATTTGTATTCCAATTGGGGAATTTCTCATTCAAGTAGCGTATTATTTCATTTAAAATTGGAGTATCAGAGTAATTCTCCATAACATTGTAATAATCTTCATGCTTTTCTCT
Organism: Flavobacterium proteolyticum; assembly: GCF_015223105.1. Classification (GTDB taxonomy): domain Bacteria; phylum Bacteroidota; class Bacteroidia; order Flavobacteriales; family Flavobacteriaceae; genus Flavobacterium; species Flavobacterium proteolyticum. The sequence continues at coordinate 128,792 of NZ_JADFTZ010000004.1, read as the reverse complement.
GTTGGCTACATACTCATCCCAATAAAATCTAAAATTTTCCATAATAATGCTTTTAAAATACAACTCTAAATTTAACAAATAATTTCATACTAAATATGAAATTATTCTAAATTATTTACCCAAATTTCTAAATCATGCATTGCCGCTGGATTGTCAAGAAAAAATTGTTTGTATTTATTAGTACAGTCATTATAACCTTTATCATAGCTTATTTTTTGAAACTTAACAGATGTTGCATTTAATTGATTTACTTGGCTATAGTGCCAACTCATCAAAATATAAAGAATGGCTAATAATAGAGTTGTGTAAAGTATTGATAATAGGTAAACAAATTGAACTTTGACATATTTTGAATAAAAATATAATTCAGTATGACTATTTTCAATTTCAAAATTGATGTTATCTAGACTTTGACTTAGTATCTTACTAATCACCTCTAGTTCCCTTTTCAACTTTAATAAATCAGCCATGTTTATTTACTATTTAATGTTGTTCTCAGTTCAATTAACGTTGATAAATTTGAGTTTGACTGATATAATAGATAACTTATGTAAATTGAATAAAAACTTAAGAATATTATCAACCATACTTTTATATCTTGGTACCAACTTAATTCATCTGGCGGTTTAATTTGTGATATTTCCAATCGGTGCTTTTTTAGCGATTCAATATGATTGTAAACTAATTTAATCATTTCGTTTTTGTTCAGATTAGATTGATTTTGAAATTTATCTAATTCAACTTTTAGAGAATCAATATTCAATTTAGGATTGTGATTTTTCAAACTATCCATTTTTGAATTTAATGTATCTGCAACAGCAAATAAATCTTTAGTTGATTTTCTGTTTTTCTCCATTTCTTCTAGTAAGATTGAGACCATATCAATCAAACCAGGCTGTTTTTTACCTGCCATGTCTAAACTTTATTTTTGGCTTTTGATTAGTTTCTATTATAGGTTTTCCGACTATATCTTTTAAGTTAATTTTTCTATTAACTTCAGAGGCTTTGAAGCTTTCTTTTGTGGCTACATTTACAAATCGATAACCTTGAATTAATCCTTGTTTATTTATTGAAGGTTGCACTTCAACTCCCATTATCTTCATTACTTGAAAGTATTCTTCTAGAGAATTATATTGTCTTTCAATAGCTTTTAAATGCTTATTGTAAATTTCGTCTTTTGTAGATTTTGGAATTGTAAAACCTTCATTTTGATTAGCTTTAATTTTATTAATCATGATTTGTTTAGCCGAAATTAGATTTCGTCGCGAAGCAATACGATGAGCTGCCCATTGTGCCTTCTTACCAATAAAGTGATCATTAACCATTTTTCCTGTTTCCATATTCAAACGCCCGCAATAGATGTGTATATGCTTGTGAGTTTTTTCTGTATGAACAAATGCCAGTATCTGGTGGTTATCAGCATTAATACCAAGCTCTTTCATAAATTCGACTATCATCGTCTTAAGTTCTGAATTAGATAATTTATGAGCATCATCAATTGAAGGAGACAGAACCAAACTTAACGTTTTATTTTTTGCTCTGTGGTTTAAATCTTGAATTATACTCATTTCTTCAATTATTTCTTTTGGATTTAAGCCACAGAGATTGTTTCTAAACAACTCGTAACCTTTCCTATCATTCATAATGTAATTCAATAAAGAACCACCACCAGAACATGCTTTAGCCATACCAATCATATATCTATTTTAGCTTCATTAAGTGTTCTCTAATAATTCTTGAGGTTTCTAATGTTTCTTTTTTTAATCCTTCTACATCTCCCAGCTTAAATAGATTACTAATTCTTGTAAAATTTGTAGAAAAGTTGGCCAGTGTTTTGTATACTTCAATTTCTTCAGGACTCAATTTTGATGTCAATTTATAGCCTAAGACAAGTCTTCGCAATAATTCTGAAACAGCCATTCCGGAATCTTTTGCTTTCTTTTTAATTATGGCTTGCTCTAATTTTGATACACGAAATTTTATTATATGTTGTTTCATAAATATTCTCTTTATTCCCTTAAGTTAAAATCGAGACTGAAAAACAAAAGGGAAAAAATTAGTAAAAAAATGATGATTTGATGAAAAAGAAGCTAAAACCTTTAAAAATAAGCCTTCTACAAGTCATCAATATATCATCAAATCATCAAATCATATTGTAGAATTCTTCAATTCTGTCATCATATTTATTTTTGATGATTAAATGATGACAAAGTGATGAAATCCTTAAAGGGAATAAACAAAACATTTAACTATCATTTGTCATCATTTCATCATAATTTTTAGTCAAAAAATTTCTTGTGATAGAATAATACCTTCCTTTACTTGAATTCAGGTAAAAATCTAAATCATTTGTTATTGTGACTTTTTGATATTGATTTGAATTTGATTGCTGTTCGAGTTTCCATATTTCACGAATAATTTTCTTCACATCACTTGCAATATATTTTATTCTAAACTTATTAAGTAAATTTTGTAAATCAGTAAATGAAAAATCAACTTTTTCCAAATTTAGATTGTCCATCGTATTTAATAAAATACTTGCTAATTCAACCTCAAGTTTATTTGAATTATATCTAATTAACTTCTCTAAAGCTTTTGTTCTAATCTGTTGGGGAGTAAACCACATTCTTGACTGATTATCAGTTGAAAGTTTACGATTAGAAAGAAAACATAAAAAAGCTGGAATTTCATTTATTAATTTATTTAAAAAATCAACATCTTCTTTTTCATATTTTTCAATTTTTAAAACCCAAAAACGAATTTCCAAAGGGTCAATTTTTATGAATGAAGTTTCATTGTTTGAACACAAAATAAATTTTCCGAAGAACGGTGTCTCTTTTTTATCTTTTCCCTTAGACTCAGTCTTAAAGGAATTTGTAGTTGATAAATATTTAATTCTTTCGCTTAATTCATCAGTTTTAAATAAAACTTCATCTACAGCAACAACTATTTTATCAGAGGACCAATCACTATTAAACTGAGAGCTAAAATCATTATTAGTTAAAAATGTCATATTGTATTCAAATACATTTTTTAACCATTTTAGAAAAGTTGATTTTCCTGTACTTCTGAGATTTGAAACTAAACATAAAATTGGCAAAATCTGAGTAGGTTTTAAATATAAAAGTTGTAAATAATCTAATCCTAACTCTTTTTGATCTCTAAAAATATACTCAATAAAATATAATGTATTAGTAATATCCCCCTCTTTAGGAATGTGAGAAATCTTATGATAAGTATTGTAATAATCACCTATTCTTTTCTTGAATAAATTTGGATTATGTTCTGGCATACAGATAAAACCATCATATTTTTCAATCTCTGAAAGTATATTCTTTCCATGATCCTGTCTTATTAATTCAGGCGACCATTGTACTAAAACTTCTATCGACTCTTTTGACAATGAAGGATATAAGGAACGTTTATAATAGCTGGTTCCAACCCTTAAATATAAATTTTTCATATACAATAATTTATTAATTTGTATATTTGCGTTATATACAAAACAAGATTAAACGTAAAAAGACAAGTGCAGAATGGTAGTTCTATACTTGTCTTTTATATTTTAAGGATTTTACATGATTATTAGAATCAAATATCTGGTCATGTTTGATTCTTTTACGTGCGCCAACATTGAAAGCTTCAATTGTACCTTGCTTAATGTGTTTGTTTACTGTTTGGACGTCACATCTAAATAATTTAGCAGCCTCTTTTACTGTGTAAATTTTTAGAGAATAATCTTCTTTTGGCGCAGTAAGAATCTGTTTTACCAAACCTTTCAATTCATTTAACTCTGAATGAATTGCTTCAAATGGATTTGCATGAGTCATAATATTGCATTTTTTAAATTTAATGCAATGTTAATATTTGTAACACTTTATTAAAATTGATAAAGTAAACTAAACCAAAAAAATATAGCTACTTATTCCTTTTTCCTATAATTTTCAGTAAAGTGAGTATTAATATTATCAAATAACACATAAAACTCTCTTTGAGTCCTTGAGAAATTAGTTTCTGTATTAATATTTTTAAGTTCAGTGCCTCTAATATGACTTACATATTGAGGTTTAATTTCTACTTTAAAAATTAAATTAAAATTTTCAATTAACCATTTATCACTTTTCAATGGAAGCACACTTTCTTTTATAAAAAGTAATAGAACAACAAACTCTTTTTTGCTAGAAATATTCAAATCTTTAACAACTTCTTTTAGCCAAAACTTAAATTTATCATCAAATTGAGTATTATCGTTCAATATATTAATATGATTACTTTCTTCTATTTTAATATTTTCAATATCAACTACATTTCCATATCGTTCAGTTATCAACAATTCTTCGTCTCTATTTACTTTCAAATTCAAAATATTATTATGAAAATAAATTAACTTTGAATTAATGTAAATGCCAAAAATGAGAACTATAAAAAGCAAAAAATAATAAAAACCATTTGATTCATTTGACAAAAGCAACATTATTACTTGACTAAAAGGTAATATTAATAATGAGCTAAAAAAAATTAAAGCAAATCTTTTACGATTTAAGTTATGTAATCTATTAATTTTAAAATTTAGCTTATTAGATATATAAGGCACTAAATTATCAACATAGAATGAGATATCCTCAAATTTAAAATTTGTTTTTTTCATAAAGTTGCTAGATTCAAGATTAAATTAAAAACTATTTATTCTCTAAATTAGTAAAAAACTAAATAAAAAAAAGAAAAAATCTGAATACTAAAAGTAATAGTACTGTCAACTAGAGTGTCAACCAAAAAAGAAAAACCCTGAAAACACTAGATTCTCAGGGTTTTGAGCGGAGAAAGAGGGATTCGAACCCCCGGACCTGTTACAGTCAACAGTTTTCAAGACTGCCGCATTCGACCACTCTGCCATTTCTCCAATAAGTCGTGCACTACTTCCGTATTGCGAGTGCAAATATAGAACGATTTTTTATTTCTGCAAACGTTTTCAAAAGAAAAAAGTAAAAAAAATACACTTTCCTCCTCACCCATTTCCCAACCATTTGAATGTCAGTAAATAAATAAAACTAAATTTTTAATAAAAAATCAAGAACAAGTGTAAGAACAAAGTCTAAGTTATCGTTTATACCGTTTGTTTACATTATCATCCTAGTAAAAAAGATGCTTAGCAGCATGACAAACTCTACGTGTAGTCTAATGTTAACTATGCCAAGTGCAACGCCTCTTAACACAACCCACTTAAAAAAACCATGCAACTCCCTTTCATTACTCTAATAAGAACTACTCCAACCGTTGCCTGAGGCACTCGAAGGCAAAAGGTAATAAAAAAAACCGCCACCATCAGCGCTCCGCCTTGGCGGACCCATTTCATCCGCGTTCCAAAATCCCTATCTTTGCTTATCTAAATTAAAACCACATGCCCAACTTTAATAGTGATTTTAAAATATACTGTTTAGAAGCTGTTCCAAACCTACAGCAAAACTACAATAGCACTATTTTACCCTCATTGGAAAAATTAGCACTACAATACGGAATCACAAACGTTTACCAAACTTGCGACAGCATTGAAAGTTTTGAAAGTAATATAAATACCTTACTATACGAAGACCGCAACTTTCACGAATACGAAATAATCTATTTGGTTGTTGAAGGGCAGGGCAATCAAATTAAGATAGACAATTACAACTACTCTTTAGAAGAAATTGCCGAAATCTTTGAAGGAAAATTAAAAGGTAAACAATTGCACTTTGCTAATACCATGCAGTTGAATTTAGATGCAGAAACCGCTCAGTACTTCATTGATGTAACAGGTACAACAGCTGTTTCAGGCTATCGTTACCCAGCACCAATACTAAGTACCATTTTAGACAACTTATTTTTCTCTTTATGCTACGATGACGACAACGTAATCCGAATTACCGAAGCCTTATATAAAAAACAATATGCCTTAGCAAAAACGATGGGGTTTACTTTGTATTACTAATTACAAATACTTCGCAATCTCTTCCGCTTGAATACTGTGATGCGAAACACGATACACTACTTCTCCATCTTTCAACACAATAATCTGTGGCGATTGGTGAATCACATTTAATTCATCCGCAATAAAATTAGAAACACTTCTATACGAAAGCAAATCCAAATAATTGAATTCGGCTTTAGCAATTAGTAAATCATTTCCGTTAACCAAGCGCTCTTTAGCATAAGCACTAATACCACAAGTCACACTATCCTTAAAGATAATTTGCGGTTTTTCATTTGATTTTTCAACAATATCTTTTACTTGTTGTTCAGTAGTAATGGGATTCCAGTTTTTCATATTTTATATTTTTTTTTAAACACATAGACACATAAGTCTATTTTTATGTTGATTTTAGGCGTTTCACTTTTCATAGTAAACATAAACTATCCGTATTGTTTGTCATGCTGTCAAGCATCTCTTGAATGTTGAATTTCGATTAACGAATGTTGAATGTTGAACTATTTACCTAAGAACTACAAGACAACATCGAACACCCTACTTTATTCCGCGCCCAATCAGGTCGCTTTGCAAACCATTTCTCATTTTCTGGTTGCTCATCGTAAGGATGTTTCAGTAACTCATGAAGTTCGTTTATCAAAGAATAATCTTCCTTCTCTGCGGCTTCAATAGCCAATTGTGCCATGTAATTGCGTAACACATATTTCGGATTCACTAGATTCATTTTAGCTTTTCTATCAGCATCCGAAAGCGATTCATCATTTAACTTTTGCAAATAACGTTCCATCCAATTCATCCAACTCGTTTTCAATGTAGCTACCAAAGCATCAGGTTGGTAAAACGCATATTCTATTTTCGATAAAGCAATCTCAATAGTATCTGATTTTAATACGTTGGCTAAATTACGATAGAAAATCGTCATATCGGTTTCAGAAGCCGTTAATAGCGTTGTCAATTCATCCTGAAAATCGGTATCATATTCTGATGCTAAACCCAATTTCTCTTGCATCATAACAGGAAACTTCGCATCAAAACGATGACTATAACTATTCAAAATAGCCTCCATTGCTGGAACATCTTCAATCAAAGGATACAATGCATTTCCTAACTGAATCAAATTCCACAACGCAATATCAGGTTGGTTTCTAAAACGGTAACGTTTTCCCTCTGCATCGGTAGTATTCGGAGTCCAATCGGGATTATAATCTTCTAACCATCCATACGGACCGTAATCAATCGTAAGTCCTAAAATCGACATATTATCGGTATTCATTACCCCGTGAACAAAACCTACACGTTGCCATTCCACAATCATATCCACCGTTCGATTCACTACTTCTTGATAAAAAGCCAAATACTTTTCTTTTCCTGTTGCTTTAATTTCGGGATAGAAATAGTTAATCGTATAATCTGCTAAAGCTAGTAAATTCACAATATCTTTTCGAGCTGCTAACAATTCGAAATTCCCAAAACGAATAAACGAAGGAGCTACTCTGCATACCACCGCTCCATCTTCATAAGCAGGATTTCCGTTGTATAAAATATCGCGCAATACCTTATCACCAGTACTTACCAAAGATAACGAACGCGTTGTAGGCACACCCAAATGAAACATCGCCTCACTACACAAATGCTCTCGAATAGAAGAACGCAGCACCGCCAAACCATCAGCATTTCTAGAATACGGCGTTTCCCCTGCTCCTTTTAATTGTAATGCCCAACGTTGATTATTATGTAATACCTCAAACAAATTAATCGCCCTTCCATCACCTAATTGTCCTGCCCAATTCCCAAATTGGTGTCCCGCATACGCCATAGCATACGGTTGGGTTTCAGGATACACTTTACTTCCTGAAACTAGCTCTAAAAATTCGGTAGATGAAACATCTTCATTGGATAAACCAATAAATTCAGCCACCTCAGCTGTAACATGAAGTAATTTAGGATGACTTGGAACTCGAGGCGTTACATAGGAAAAAGCAGCACCAAATACTTGTCTTCGTGTATTGGAAGTATCACTATCAGCCGGAAGTTGTTTATTAAACGTATCGTTTAGGTTTAGTCTCATTATAAAATTGTTGTGCCATGCAAAGTTACTCAATGTAAATTTGTAATAATCGGTACTAATCTTCAAATTTTGTTAAATTTACTCTCAAAGTGTAATAAAAAAATCATTTTTACTACTAACTAATTATATTTGTTTTAGAATTAAAAACCAACAAACACCTTTTATGAAAAAAATATTGTTTTCAAGTGCTGTTTTATCTTTGATTTTGATGAGTTGTTCATCAACAAAGGTAGCCACAAAAGCAGATGCAGGCACTTACATTAACACCATTACGGCTCCTGAACTAAGCAAACACCTATACATTGTAGCAGGTGATGAAATGCAAGGTAGAAACACAGGAGAAGAAGGACAAAAGAAAGCAGGAAAATACTTAATTGATGAGTATAAAAAGATGGGAATCAGTTTTCCTCCTGGAGCAACTGATTTTTATCAAAAAGTACCTTCTGAATTCATGAAAAGAGGATTCGCTCCTAAATTAAATGATTCAGAAAACATTTGGGCCTTCATTAAAGGTTCTGAAAAACCAGATGAAGTTTTAGTTATTTCAGCTCATTACGACCACGTAGGAATGAAAAATGGTGAAATCTATAACGGTGCCGATGATGATGGTTCAGGAACGGTAGCATTATTAGAAATTGCACAAGCTTTTAAAGAAGCAGAGAAAAAAGGTCATGGTCCAAAACGTTCTATCTTATTCCTACACGTTACTGGTGAAGAACATGGTTTACATGGTTCAAGATATTATTCAGAAAATCCATTATTCCCATTAGCTAATACCATTGCAGATATTAATATTGATATGGTGGGAAGAAGAGATACACTTCACCCTGGTACAAACAATTATATTTATGTAATTGGTTCAGACAGATTAAGTAGTGAACTTCATACTATTAACGAAGAAGCGAATGCGAAATACACCAAATTAGAGTTAGATTACAAATACAACGATAGAAAAGATCCAGAAAGAATTTACTACCGTTCTGACCACTATAACTTTGCAAAAAAAGGAATCCCAGCGATTTTCTTCTTCAACGGAATCCACGCGGATTACCACTTACCAAGTGATACACCTGACAAAATCGAATACGATGCCTTAGCAAAACGTGCACAATTAGCCTTTGCTTTAGCTTGGGAATTAGCGAATCGTCCTGAAAGAATTAAAGTAGACAGAGACGGAAAATAATTACGAATAAGAAAATTACGAATTACGATATCAAAAAAAATCCGAGCATTGCTCGGATTTTTTTATTTATTTTTAATTGAAAGATTAAAATACAAACATTGCTCTTTCACTCATTAAATCATTAACTTCTTCAGCCACTTGTTCTAAAATAGCTTCATCTGTATGATTCATTAATACTTTATCGATTAAAGCTACAACTGTTTCCATATCTTCTTCTACCAAACCACGAGTTGTGATTGCTGGAGTTCCCACACGAATACCAGAAGTAACAAATGGTGATTTATCATCAAATGGCACCATATTTTTATTTACTGTAATTTCAGCTTTAACCAATGCATTTTCTGCATCTTTACCTGAAATTCCTTTGTTTCTTAAATCGATTAACATCATGTGGTTATCAGTACCACCCGAAATTAATTTGTAACCTCTTTTATTGAACGCTTCTGCCATAGCTTGTGCATTTTTCTTTACTTGCATAGCATAACGGAAAAACTCATCTGTTAAACATTCTCCAAACGCCACCGCTTTAGCTGCAATAATATGCATTAAAGGTCCTCCTTGATTTCCAGGAAAAACCGACATATCTAAAACGTGCGACATCATTCTGATTTCTCCTTTTGGAGTGGTTAATCCCCATGGGTTTTCGAAATCTTTCCCCATCATAATCATTCCTCCTCTTGGACCACGTAAAGTCTTGTGAGTAGTTGTAGTTACAATATGACAATGTGGAATTGGATCATTCAATAAACCTTTAGCAATTAATCCTGCTGGGTGTGAAATATCAGCTAGCAATAAAGCACCAACGCTATCTGCAATTTCTCTGAAACGTTTAAAATCCATATCACGAGAATAAGCCGAAGCTCCTGCGATAATCATTTTTGGTTTTTCTCTTAAAGCAATTTCTTGGATTTTATCATAGTTCAAAACACCTGTTTCCTCTTCTACTCCATAAAATACTGGACGGTATAATTTTCCTGAGAAATTCACAGGAGAACCATGCGTTAAGTGACCTCCGTGAGATAAGTCAAATCCTAAAATAGTATCACCTGGTTTTAAACATGCTGCAAAAACTGCTGTATTGGCTTGAGAACCAGAATGAGGTTGTACATTTACATACTCAGCACCAAACAAAGCTTTTGCTCTGTCAATTGCAATTTGTTCTACAATATCTACTACTTCACATCCTCCGTAATATCTTTTACCAGGATATCCTTCAGCATATTTGTTGGTTAAACATGAACCTGCCGCTTCCATTACTTGGTCGCTAACAAAGTTTTCAGAAGCAATTAATTCAATTCCGTGAATTTGTCTGTCTTGTTCATCAAGAATTAGGTCAAAAATTTGTTCGTCGCGTTGCATTGCAATAAATATTCGTTAAAATTAGGTCAAAATTACGAAAAAGGTTTGTTACATTGCTAGATAATTTTATATTTGATTCATAATTTTTCAACAACAAACTAACAATACAAATATGCCAAATATAGCAAACGACCCAAATAGAAAATCGTGGATTCCAGTTCCTGAAAATAGCGACTTCCCGATTCAAAACATTCCTTTTGGTGTTTTCATTACAAAAGAAGATGTAATCACTATTGGAACAAGAATTGGAAATTGTGCCATCGACATGGGGGCGCTACAACAATTAGGATATTTTGAAGGTATTGAACTTACAGACGATATGTTCATGCAAGACACTCTAAACGATTTTATTTCTGACGGAAAAAAAACATGGCGTTTGGTAAGAAATCGCTTAGCTGAACTTTTCGATGAGAACAATCCAACTTTAAGAGACAATAAAAATCATAGAGAAGTTGTAATCTTTAAAGTTGAAGATATTGAAATGCTTTTACCGGTTCAAATTGGAGATTACACCGATTTCTACAGTTCAAAAGAGCACGCTACAAACGTAGGAAAAATGTTCCGTGATCCAGAAAATGCGTTGTTACCAAACTGGTTACACATTCCTGTAGGTTATCACGGTAGAAGTTCTACGATTGTGCCATCTGGGATTCCTGTTCACAGACCTTATGGACAAACGTTACCAAACGGAGAAACAACTCCTGTTTTCGGACCTTCAAGATTAGTGGATTTTGAATTAGAAACTGCTTTCATTACTACAGATGCGAATTTAATGGGAGAACCAATTCCAGTCGAAGAAGCAGAAGAACATATCTTCGGAATGGTTTTGTTTAACGATTGGAGTGCGCGTGATATCCAAAAATGGGAATATGTGCCACTTGGACCATTCTTAGCGAAAAACTTTGCTTCATCAATTTCACCTTGGATAGTAACCATGGATGCTTTAGAACCATTTAGAACAAAAGGTCCTGAGCAATCACCAGAACCATTACCTTATTTACAACAAAAAGGAGAAAAAGCATTTGATATCAATTTAGAAGTTTTAATTAAACCAGAAAATTCTGAAGAGACTGTGGTTTCTCGTTCGAACTTTAAGTATATGTATTGGTCAATGGCACAACAATTGGCTCATCATACCATTAATGGCTGTAGAGTAAATTCAGGGGACATGATGGGAAGTGGAACGATTTCAGGTGCAACAGAGGATTCTTTCGGTTCGATGTTAGAATTAACTTGGGGCGGTCAAAAACCATTAAAAATGAAAGATGGTTCAGAACGTAAATTCATCAATGACAATGATACAGTTATTATCAGAGGATATTGTCAAAAAGGAAATATTAGAATTGGTTTTGGAGAAGTTTCAAGTAAATTATTACCTGCTATTGATTTGAAATTCTAAAAATCATTACATGCAAAAATATAAACTCCGAAAGTCAATTTTCGGAGTTTTTTTTTGCTCAAAACTTTCCCAATTTCATTCATCGGTAATTCAAGACATTTTATCAAAAAAAATGAATTCTTGTCGCACTTTAAGACATTATGTCGTAAATTTATGTGGTTTTTAGAGTTAAATCAGTCATTTTGTCTTGATTTAAGCATTGGAATACCAATTGCAGTACTCCTTTCAAAATCATTAAATTGAAAATAAAAACGAATCCCCAACTCGACAACAACTAAAAAATGAACTTAAAAAATTTAACTATTAAATCGCAAGAAGCATTGCAACAAGCTCAGCAACTTGCACAAGAATTCGGACACCAACAATTAGAAAATGAGCACATTTTCAAAGGTATATTGGAAGTCGACGAAAATGTAACTCCATTCATTCTAAAAAAATTGAATGTAAATGTGGAGTTATTTAAAAAAGTATTGGAAAGTACGTTACAAAGTTTCCCTAAAGTTTCGGGAGGTGAAATTATGCTTTCGCGTGAAGCTGCAACCGCTTTAAATGAAGCGAATATCATTGCTAAAAAAATGAACGACGAATACGTTTCCATCGAACATTTAATCTTGGCCATTTTCAAATCGAAAAGTAAAATAGCTCAAATTCTAAAAGACCAAGGTGTAACTGAAAAAGGATTAGAAACCGCCATAGCTGAAATTCGTAAAGGCGAACGCGTAACGTCTGCAACGGCAGAAGAAACCTATAATTCTTTGAATAAATACGCTAAAAACCTCAACGAATTAGCACGTACAGGTAAACTAGACCCGGTGATTGGTCGTGATGAAGAAATCCGTAGAGTTTTACAAATTCTTACACGTAGAACCAAAAACAATCCCATGTTAATTGGAGAACCTGGGGTGGGTAAAACAGCTATTGCAGAAGGTTTAGCACATAGAATTGTTGATGGTGATGTTCCTGAAAATCTGAAAGACAAAATCGTTTATTCTTTAGACATGGGAGCACTAATCGCAGGAGCCAAATATAAAGGTGAATTTGAAGAACGATTAAAATCAGTAGTAAAAGAAGTAACTTCTGCTGAAGGTGATATTGTACTTTTCATTGATGAGATTCACACCTTAGTGGGTGCTGGTGGTGGCGAAGGTGCAATGGATGCTGCTAACATTTTAAAACCCGCTTTAGCACGTGGTGAATTACGTGCCATTGGAGCGACGACTCTAGATGAATATCAAAAATATTTCGAAAAAGATAAAGCGCTTGAAAGACGTTTTCAAAAAGTAAATATAGACGAACCTGATACGGAAAGTGCTGTTTCAATTCTTCGAGGTATCAAAGAAAAATACGAAACACATCACAAAGTACGTATCAAAGATGAGGCTATTATTGCTGCAGTTGAATTATCACAACGTTATATTACGAATCGTTTCTTACCAGATAAAGCGATTGACTTAATGGATGAGGCGGCTTCTAAATTACGTATGGAAATCAATTCAAAACCAGAAGAATTAGACGTTTTGGATAGAAAAATCATGCAGTTGGAAATCGAAATGGAAGCGATTAAACGCGAAAATGACGAGACCAAATTGAAAGGTTTGGGCTTGGATTTAGCCAACTTAAAAGAAGAACGAAATGAAATCTTTGCCAAATGGAAATCAGAAAAAGATGTAGTAGATAATATTCAGGCAGTAAAACTAGAAATAGAAGATTTTAAAATTGAAGCCGAACAAGCCGAACGCAATGGAGACTATGGCAAAGTAGCCGAAATTCGTTACGGAAAAATTAAAGAAGCGCAAGAACGATTAGATGCTTTACAAACACAATTAGCAGAAAATCAAGCCGGAACTTCTCTAATTAAAGAAGAAGTAACTCGCGAAGATATCGCTGAAGTAGTAGCTAAATGGACCGGAATTCCAGTTATGAAAATGCTTCAAGGTGAACGCGAAAAACTACTTCGCTTAGAAGAAGAATTACACCGAAGAGTTGTAGGTCAAGAAGAAGCTATTGAAGCTGTGAGTGATGCTGTTCGTAGAAGCCGCGCTGGTTTACAAGACATGAAAAAACCAATTGGTTCGTTCTTATTCCTTGGAACAACAGGTGTTGGTAAAACCGAATTAGCAAAAGCGTTAGCCGAATATCTATTCGATGATGAAAATGCGATGACCCGAATTGATATGAGTGAATACCAAGAACGTCATGCAGTAAGCCGATTAGTGGGTGCGCCTCCAGGATACGTAGGCTATGACGAAGGCGGACAATTAACAGAAGCCGTAAGAAGAAAACCATATTCAGTTGTATTGTTAGACGAAATTGAAAAAGCACATCCTGATACATTTAATATCTTGTTACAAGTATTAGATGAAGGACGATTAACCGATAACAAAGGTCGTGTGGCGGATTTCAAAAACACCATTATCATTATGACTTCGAATATGGGAAGTCAAATAATTCAAGAGAAATTCGAGAATTTAAAAGGTGGAATTGAAGCAGCAACCGAAGCAGCAAAAACAGAAGTTTTAGGCTTGTTGAAGCAAACCGTTCGACCAGAGTTTATCAACCGTATTGACGAAATCGTAATGTTCACTCCTTTGACTGATAAAAACATCAAAGAAATTGTGAACTTACAATTGAAAAGTGTTATTAAAATGTTGGCTCACCAACAAATTACAATGGATGCCACTCCAGAAGCAATTGACTATTTAGCACATAAAGGCTATGATCCTCAATTTGGAGCGCGACCAGTAAAACGAGTTATCCAACGTGAAGTATTGAATCAACTTTCTAAAGAAATATTAGCTGGAAAAGTAACAACAGACAGCATCATTTTACTAGATAGTTTTGATGGCAATCTAGTTTTCAGAAATCAAAGTGAGTTGGTACATTAAATTCTAATTCACTAAAATATCCCCTAATCCATGGGCTCATAATGGGTTAAGTTTGTTTTAGTTTGGGAAACACCGTTTCAATTTTGAATCGGTGTTTCTTTTTTTATTTGATAACCAAATATTTTTCTATTTTTGAAACAAATGGAACCCATGAAAGAATTTACAACCCAAGAAAAACTAAAACACTTACTATCCTTTCCTGTAATTGTAGCGGCTTTAGGCTACTTTGTTGATATTTACGATTTATTACTTTTTGGGATTGTTCGTGTTCCCAGTTTAAAAGACTTGAATTTAGATGTAGACACCGCTGGAACAATGATTTTAAATTTTCAAATGGTTGGATTGTTATTAGGTGGAATTCTTTGGGGTATTTTGGGCGATAAAAAAGGTAGACTTTCCGTTTTGTTTGGTTCCATTTTAGTGTATTCTTTAGCGAATATTGCTTGCGGATTTTTGCCTCATTTCCCTGTCGAAGATAAAACGATGTTATACGCTTGGTTGCGATTTATTGCAGGAATTGGTTTAGCAGGAGAACTTGGAGCAGGAATTACTTTAGTATCAGAATCATTGCCTAAGCAATTGCGTGCCATAGGAACATCTATCGTTGCTGGTTTTGGTTTACTTGGAGCAGTTGTAGCCCAATTAACAGTAGAATTAGCAGGTGATTGGACGATTGCGTATTACATTGGTGGTGCTTTAGGATTAATGCTTTTAGTATTACGAATTAGTGTAGCCGAATCTGGAATTTATAACGACATTAAACATGATTCGAACATCAAAAAAGGAAATTTCTTTTCTTTTTTCACCAATTGGAATCGTTTCGTAAAATACATGAAATGCATTGCCATTGGATTACCTACTTGGTTTTGCATCGGAATTTTAGCGGTAATGGCCAATCAATTTGCACCTGTAATGGGAATTGATAGTATTCAACCTGGAAAAGCGATAATGTGGGCTTATGTTGGAATTTCTGTGGGAGATTTTGCCAGTGGTTTCATCTCGCATTGGTTACATTCTCGAAAAAAAGCGATTTTTTATATGATGTTGTTTACCATCGTTGGGGCATGCTTAATGCTTTTTGGTGGAACGAAATCAGAAAATATGTATTACTTCTATTGTGCTTGGTTAGGCTTAGGAACTGGTTATTGGGCTATGTTTGTAACCGTTGGAGCCGAACAATTTGGTACGAATATTAGAAGTACAGCTACTACCACTATACCAAATATGGTTCGCGGATTAGTTCCTGTAATGTTATTGGCATTTGACGGATTAAAAGTAAATAATGGAGTTATAACCGCTGCGGCAATTGTTGGTTTCTTTGCTTTTGCATTGGGCATCTACTCTACTCTAACTATTTCTGAAACACATAATAAAGATTTAGATTTCAACGAATAATTTCGTTAAATTTGAAGAACTAACTAAAACTAATCACATGAACAAAATTGTTTTAAAAAACGGATTTTTAGGAAGTAGTATTGTTACTGCACTATTGTTATCTGTTACTTTCTACATGAAAGCAAATCCAGAAAAAGAAGTAAGCATGTTTTTTGGTTTTGCCGGAATGCTTCTTGCTTTCATCTTTGTGGTATTAGGAATTAAACAACAAAAAGATGCTAACAACGGATTCATTTCTCTGGGAAAAGCTTTTCTAACTGGTTTTTGGATAACATTATTTATTTCAACCATTTATGTGATAGTTTGGCTAATTATCTTTTATAATTTCTTCCCAAATTTTGCAGAACATTATACGGACATGGCTATTGCAAAAGCAAGTCCAGACGAAGTAGCTAAAGTAACCGAAGATATGAATTCCTTCAAAGAAATGTACAAAAATCCTATTATGGTTATCCTATTAACTTATATGGAAATACTACCATTAGGAATTGTATTTTCATTTGTAAGCGCATTAATTTTAAAGAAAAAGCAAATTAACTAAATGAAAAAACTACAACTTTATACACTATTATTCTTTGTAGGTTTAGTAGTTTCTGGAATTTATCCAAAAGAATATTTTACTTGGTTTTTAGAAGTTTTACCTGCTGTAATTGGGTTAGCGATTTTAGCATTCACCTTTAAACGCTTTCAATTTAGCAATTTCACGTATTTCTTTATCTTAATTCATTGCTACATCTTATTTCTTGGCGGGCATTACACTTACGCTGAAGTACCACCATTTGAATGGATAAAAGAAACGTTTCATCAAACTCGAAACAACTACGATAAAGTTGGGCATTTTGCACAAGGTTTTGTTCCAGCTATGATTGTTAGAGAATTATTCATTCGTAAAAATGTAATTTCAAATAAGAGTTTCTTTAACTTCATCATTGTAGCAGTGTGTTTAGCAATAAGTGCCGCTTACGAATGGTTAGAATGGGGTGTTTCATTATCAACTGGTGAAGGTGGAGATGCTTTCTTAGGAACGCAAGGTTATGTTTGGGATACACAATCTGATATGTTATATGCAACCATTGGTGCTATTTGTATGTTGATTTTCTTCAGTAAAAAACACGATAAAGCAATTCAAGAGCAATTTCAAACTCAATAACAAGATTCAAATTATACAAAAATAATGTTACAACTTGACTTCTCTCCTTTTCCGATACTAGAATCGGAACGTTTACGTTTTAGACGACTAACCAATGAAGATGCTCCTGAAATTTTTGCTCTTCGTGGCAATCCTGAAACTATGAAATTCATACCAAGACCATTGGCAACAACTATTGAAGATGCTTTAAATCATATCAAAATAATAAATGATAAAATAGACGAAAACCAAGATATTAATTGGGCGGTAACCGAAAAAGGAAGCGACAAATGCATTGGATTGATGGGATTTTACAGAACGCAACCTGAACATTTCAGAACCGAATTAGGTTACATGATTGCTCCTGAACACAACGGAAAAGGTTATGTTACAGAAGCGGTTAAAACGCTATTAGATTATGCTTTCAACACCTTAAATTTTCATTCTATAGAAGCCGTTATTGACTCTAGACACACTGCTTCAGAACGTGTTTTACAAAAAAATGGTTTTGAAAAAGAAGCCCATTTTAAAGAGAACTTTTATTACAACAATGAATTTACTGATACCGTAATTTATGGCTTGTTAAAACGAAATTTCAACAAATGCTTATAACCATAACAAATACTAAAATTTCGGCATCAATTAATGCTCTTGGTGCCGAATTAATTCGATTAGAAAAAGATTCCAAAAATTACATTTGGACAGTTGATGAAACGTATTGGAACAAAACATCTCCAATATTATTTCCTATTGTAGGAAGATTAAAAAATGACACTTACAGCATTGAAAATAAAACCTATGAATTACCGCGACATGGTTTTGCTAGAAATTTAGAATTTCAAATTGTAAATCAAACCGAAAGTTCCGTTGTTTTTGTATTGGAAAGTAATTCCGAAACTTTGAAAAATTATCCGTTTGAGTTTGAATTACGATTGGAATATGAATTAGACGAAAACGAATTAAAAATGAAGTATTTCGTTGAGAACAAATCAGAAGCAACTATGCCTTTTTCTATCGGAGCGCATCCAGCATTTGCAATTGAAAATTCATTTTCTGATTATTCTTTGAAATTTAACCAAACCGAAGAATTTATATCGTATGAATTGGATAACGAGCAATTTAATGCAGCATCCAAAAAAATACAATCTGAAAAGGGGATTATTAATTTGAATTACACTCTTTTTGAAAAAGACGCTTTAGTTTTTAAGCATTTACAATCAAACGAATTAACAATTTTAAAAAAGAAGGAACCCGTTCTTTCTGTTCAGTTTGAAGGATTTCCCTATTTAGGCATTTGGACCAAACCTAACGCTCCTTTTTTGTGTATTGAACCTTGGTGTGGTTTAGCTGATAATAGAAATCATAACGGAAATATTTTTGAAAAAGAAGGCATTAACTTTTTACAAGCAAAAGAAACTTTTTCAAAAACAATCAAAATAAAAATATAAAAAAATCCCGATTTCTCGGGATTTTTAATTTAGTCGATATACGTTTTATTACCATTTTTATTGATGTAATATTTACCGCCTCTTGGTCCTGTAAATACTTTTTTTCCTTTGTATTCTCCAGTAACTTTATCTTTTACTTTTTTCTCAGCTGCTTTAGACATTGCAGTTTCTTTTAAGTCTTCTTTTTCTTCAGCTTCGGTTTTCTTTACTTTTGTTTTAGCATCAGCTTTTTTTGTTTCTACTTTTGCTTTTGTTTCTGCTTTTTTAGCATCAACTTTTGCTTTCGTTTCTTCTTGCTTTGCAGTGGCTTTTGCTTTTGCATCAGCAGAAGTTGATTTGCCTTTGGCAGAAGCCTCATCTGCTTTCGATTTAGAATCTTTTTTTACTGAGGTTGCTTTCTTTTCTGTCTCTTTCTTTTTCTTTTCAGCTTCTTTTTTACTTTTTTCAGCTTTTTCTGTTGTAGCCTTTTTAGCTTCTTTTGTTGTTTTAGTTTCTTGTGCTAAAGAACCTAATGTAAATAATAGGGATAAACCCAAAAGAGCGATTTTTTTCATAAGTAATCAGATTTTAAATTAAACAATTTTATGTATTCTTTTTACCGGAATTACAACTCCTTGTTTTAAAATAACACGTTCTTCTGTAACTCCCCAAATAGTAGTTTCTACCATTTTCTTTGACATATCATCTTCAAAATAAATTTTTATCTTAACATGCTCTAGGTTACCCAAAGAAAGTGCTCTATCTAAATCGTTTCTGCGTTCCGCGATATCTTCTTTATCTTCTAATACATCCTCTTTTGGAAAATTTAAAGATGTAATTATTTCTTTGTCGATTAATTCAAATACTGTATTCATAGTTTATTAATTAGGTTAGTTAAATAAAATTATAAAAAAAAACTAAATAAAATTACTTTTTTTCTCTTTTATTTCAAGGCTTAAGCATTATTTAAGCTAACTTTAAAATACATGTAAAAAAAAGAGACTACCCTAGAGTAATCTCTTTAAGATTAAAACTAACCGATAAGCTATTAGAACTTCATTCCAACACCAACACCAAACAACCAAGGATCAATGTCAACAGTAGCAGGAATACTCAATCCAGGAGCTAAATTTGAAGCGTCAACCGTTACGTCAGTGCTTAAAAATAAACGTTTAGCGTCTACGTTTATGAAAAATGTATCATCTAACATTAAGTCAAAACCTACTTGAGCTGCATATCCTAATGCATTATCATATTTTACATCAGCAACATCTCCTGACTTAACATTGTAAAACAAAGTATAATTTACACCAGCTCCAATATAAGGTTTGAAAACTTTTTGATCTGATGTATAAAAATGATATTGAGCCGTTAATGTTGGAGGCAATAACCAAACACTTCCTAAATCTACATCACCAGCAGCAGTATTAACAGCTTTTACATCATGTTTTGCAGTTCCTAAAATTAATTCCGTCGCAAAATGTTCTGTAAAGAAATAAGTGAAGTCTAATTCAGGAATTAAAGCATTCGAGATTGCAACATCACCCCCAATAATACCAATTTTAGCACTTTCATCTGGAGCAACTCCAACTGCTCTTAATCGAACTTGCCATCTTTTAAATTCATTTGATTTTGATTCATTTTTTGTTTCACTATCTTGTGCATTAACAAAATTTACTGTCATTAAAGACATTGCCATTAAAGCAAAAACTATTTTTCTCATTTTTAATTAGTTTAAAATTATGAGTCAAAGATATTCAGATGTAAAACCCTAAAAACTGATATAAATCATAGATTAAAAATTATTTATCTGTAATTATCATTTTAAAATGCTACAATTTTAATTTACATTTGTAGTCCTTATGCAAAAGACCGTTAACATACTTAATAAAAGAGCTAAATTCGATTACGAAATTTTAGACAAATACACCGCTGGAATCGTTTTAACTGGAACCGAAATCAAATCAATTCGTCTCGGAAAAGCTTCTATTGCTGAAAGTTTTTGCGAATTTCATGATGGCGAATTATTCGTAATTAATTCACACATTGAGGAATATTTATATGGTACGCATTACAATCACAAAGCAAAAAGTGAGCGTAAATTATTATTGAATAAACGCGAACTAAAAAAACTCGATAAAGATTCTGATAATAAAGGACTAACCATTGTTCCGCTTCGTTTGTTTACCAATGAAAAAGGATTAGCAAAGCTAGATATTGCGCTATGTCGTGGTAAAAAGAATTACGACAAACGTGAATCGTTAAAAGAACAAGATACCAAACGCGATATCGACCGAATTAAGAAAAGTTTCTAATCATTTTTTATGAAAGAAATTTTAAAACAAGGCCGAATAGATAAAGAACTTTCAACCCGAAAGTTAGCCGAAATTGCGAAAATCGACCAAGCTTTAATCAGTAAGTTTGAAAACGGATTTCGTATTCCAACAAAGAAACAAATTCAAACGCTTGCTCAAATTCTAGAAATTGATTTAAAACCATTGTTAGTTGCTTGGTATAAAGTAAAACTCGACCATAATTTCGATTTAAATCCATTTGCGATTCAAGCTATTACGGAAATTCTTCAAGAAAAAGGAATCGAAGTTGGAAATTCTTCAAAAGAAAAAGAAATCACTTCCATATTAGACGAATTGGAAGTTTTGAAACAAAAATTAACGAATCTTCGCTAATTAGTTTTTGTTTTCCAAAAGAGGCACAAATCTAAAATCACCAAATTCGTGTTTTTCAAATTGGGTTTCGTTTTTACGAATCAATAACGTCATGATTTGTTCTTTTTCGCCTACTGGAATCACTAACCTTCCTCCTATTTTTAATTGCGCCATTAAAGGTTGTGGAATAAATGGTGCTCCAGCAGTTACAATAATTCCGTCAAAAGGTGCATAATCGGGTAAACCTTTGTAACCATCTCCAAACGATAAATATTTTGGGCGAATATTTAATTTAGGTAATAAATTCGAAGTGATTTTAAACAATTTATTTTGTCTTTCTACCGAATATACTTTGGCTCCCATCATACACAAAACTGCGGTTTGGTAACCACTTCCGGTACCAATTTCTAAAATTTTATGGTCTTTTTCTACTTCTAATAACTGAGATTGAAATGCCACAGTATAAGGTTGAGAAATAGTTTGACCCGCTTCAATTGGAAACGCTTTATCTTGATAAGCAAAATTTTCAAAACTAGAATCTAAAAACAAATGACGCGGAATTTTTCCAATAGCCGCTAACACGTTTTTATCGGTAATTCCTTTTTCTTCCAATTGCTTTACCAACTGATTTCTAAGTCCTTGATGTTTATTAGTATCTTTCAATTTGGGATGATTTTGATTGGGTAAAAATAGCTTTAAAATCTCAAAAAACAAATCAGAAAATAAACTAACTTTTTTAAGAAGTTTCGGAATTTAATCTTTTGCACTTTCAACTAAAATCGTACTTTTGATAAAATTAATTTTTTATGCTAAAAGTGGGAGTTTTAGGTGCAGGTCACCTTGGAAAAATACATTTGCGATTATTAAATCAATCTGAAAAATATGAATTAGTTGGCTTTTACGATGCTTTTGAAGAAAACGCCAACAAAGTTGCAGCCGAATTTGGTTATAAAAAATTCGATTCTATTGCCGAATTAATCGCTGCAGTTGATGTAGTAGATATTGTAACACCAACGATGCAACATTTTGAATGTGCCAAACAAGTTATCGAAGCTGGAAAGCACATTTTCATCGAGAAACCAATTTCAAATACTGTTGCCGAAGCCGAAGAAATCATCACTTTAGCAAAAAAACACAACGTAAAAGGTCAAGTTGGGCATGTAGAGCGTTTCAATCCTGCGTTTACTGCTGTGAAAGATAAAATCAACAATCCGATGTTTATTGAAACGCATCGTTTGGCGGAATTCAATCCTCGTGGTACGGATGTTCCTGTGGTTTTAGATTTAATGATTCACGATATTGATGCGATTTTGAGCGTAGTAAAATCGAAAGTAAAATCAGTAAATGCTAGTGGTGTTGCTGTAATTTCAGATTCACCCGACATTTCAAATGCCCGTATCGAATTCGAAAACGGTTGTGTAGCCAACATTACTTCGAGCCGAATCTCGATGAAAAACATGAGAAAATCGCGTTTCTTCCAAAAAGACGCTTACATTTCAGTAGATTATTTAGATAAAGTGTGCGAAGTAGTTCGTATGAAAGACGCACCCGAAGTTCCAGGCGATTTCGACATGATTTTACAAAATGCTGAAGGCATTAAAAAACAAATCTATTTTGATAATCCACAAGTGGATGCCAACAACGCCATTTTGGACGAATTAGAAACTTTCGCGGATGCTATCAATAACAACACCACTCCAATCGTAACTTTAGAAGATGGTACAGAAGCACTTCGTGTGGCGTATCAGATTATTGAGTGTATGAATGCAAGAAAATAAAAACCAAACAAACCTAAAATAAAAATGAACACAATCGCAGTAATCGGAGCAGGAACAATGGGTAACGGAATTGCTCATACTTTCGCGCAAAGCGGATTTACCGTAAAATTAATCGATATTTCAGAAAAATCATTAGAAAAAGGAATGGCAACTATAGCAGCTAACCTTGACAGAATGGTAGCAAAAGGAAGTATCACCGAAGAAGACAAACACAAAACTATCGGAAATATCATCACGTATACTGACGTTAAAGATGGCGTTGTAGGTTGTGATTTAGTAGTGGAAGCGGCGACAGAAAACGTACAATTGAAATTCAACATCTTCAAACAATTAAGCGAAGTTTGCGATCATAACGTAATTTTAGCAACCAACACTTCTTCAATTTCTATCACTCAAATTGCAGCTAATGTTGTACATCCAGAAAGAGTAATTGGAATGCACTTTATGAATCCGGTGCCAATTATGAAATTGGTGGAAATCATTCGTGGTTACAACACTTCAGATGAAGTTACGAAAATCATCATGGATTTATCGGTGAAATTAGGAAAAACACCAACAGAAGTTAACGATTATCCAGGTTTCGTAGCCAACAGAATTTTAATGCCAATGATTAACGAAGCCATCGAAACGTTATACAACGGTGTTGGTGGTGTTTACGAAATTGATACGGTTATGAAATTAGGAATGGCACACCCAATGGGACCATTACAATTAGCAGACTTCATCGGATTAGACGTTTGTTTGTCTATCCTAAACGTAATGTACGACGGATTCAAAAATCCAAAATACGCTCCATGTCCGTTATTAGTAAACATGGTAATGGCTGGAAAATTAGGAGTTAAATCAGGAGAAGGATTCTACGATTACTCTGAAAGCAAAAAAGCAGAGAAAGTTTCGAAACAATTTTCTAAATAAAGTGAAAAGTGATTAGTAATTAGTGAATAGCTAGTTACTAATCACTAATTACTAATCACTCAAAAATGGCCAAAATAAAACCTTTCAAAGCAGTACGACCAGCGCCAGACAAAGTGGCTTTGGTAACCTGTAGAACATATGACGATTATAGTTCGGCTGAGCTTGCTGCTTGGTTGGATTTCAATCCGTATTCGTTTTTACATGTGATTCATCCTGCTTATGCCAATGCGCAAAAAGTGTCATTGGAAAAACGTTTTAAAGCCGTTGCTAATAAATATCAAGATTTCAAGCACGACCAAATTCTAATTGAAGAAGAACATCCTGTTTTTTATCTGTACGAAATTCAGTCAAAAGGACAAACTTTTACTGGAATTATTGCTGGAACTTCGGTGAAAGATTACCAAAATAACGTAATCAAAAAACATGAAGATACGCTGCAATATCGAGTAGAATTGTTCAAAGATTATTTGCATCAAACGAATTTTAATACGGAACCAGTTTTGATTACCTATCCTGATAGTGTGGAAATCAACACCTTTATTGCGTTACGAAAAAAGAGCAAACCAGTTTACGAATATTCGACAACCAATAAAGAAAAGCATACATTGTGGAAAATTGATACCCAAAGTGAAGTCGATTGGTTGCAAGAACATTTCGAAAACATCCCGAATTTATACATAGCAGACGGACATCATCGTTCGGCTTCGGCGGAATTGTTGTACGAACAAGACAAGCATTTAGGAAACGAAAATCTGAATTATTTCATGAGTTTCTTAATCGCCGAAAGCAACGTAAAAATTTACGAATTCAACCGATTAATTCACGATTTGAATGGTTTAAACAAAGAAGAATTCATCAAAAGACTATCCGAAAACTTCATCATTAAAGCAAAAGACCAAGAAATTTGGAAACCGCAAAACAAGTTTGAATTTGGAATGTACTTAGACGGTAGTTTTTACGCTTTGTTTTACAAAAAAGAAAATCACCAACAAGCTTCTATTTTGGATAATTTAGATGCTCAAATTTTATACGACAAAGTCCTTTTCCCTTTATTAGGAATCGAAGATTTAAGAAATGACGAACGCATTGATTACATTCCAGGAAAGCAATCAATTTCTGTTATTAAAGATTTAATCGACGAAGGCGAATTTGAAGTAGGCTTCATGCTCTACCCTTCCGATATCAATGAAATAAAAGCCTTAGCCGATAACAATTTAATCATGCCTCCAAAATCAACGTATATCGAACCTAAGTTTAGAAGTGGTTTGGTGGTGTATGAGTTGTAGTTTTTTAGAGAAAAGAAGCAAGAAAAAAGAAAAAAGACACAACTTTGTCATTTCGACGAAGGAGACTCGAGCGATAGCGAACAGATGAAATAAATCACATAAAAATGAAAAAAATAATATTCTTTTTATTGTTTGTTAACTTTTGTTTTTCGCAAAATGAAAAATTATCAATTACAAAGATTGATAGCATAACATCAAAACTGAACTCTATTCAAATCCAAGCTGAAGGGAGTGCAAAAAGGAAAAATGGATTAGTTGATTTTATTTTTGTAACAACCTATTTTAATCCTAAAGATTCAATATCAAAAAAAATTATTAAAGGTGAATTCTTTGAAGAAGAGAAACAGACAAATGATTATACTATTGGTTACAAATATTCATATTACTATTATGATGACAAACCTTTCTATTTAAAATTGATTATTTATAAAGTACTACCAAATTCAACAGAAAGAGACACTATAACTATTGAGCTAAATAAAGAAGAGCTAAAAAGCAACAGAGAAATAGAAAATAAATTCAAATTAAAATTAAGAAAAAGAATTAAGACAATAAATAAAGCACTTTTACATTATCATTATCCAAATGAAAATTAAAGAAAACCTCAATACCATAAATTTCAAAGTTTGTCATTTTGACGAAGAAGGAAGCATGAAAAGTTAAAAATGAAAAAGATTATAGCTTTTATAGTACTTTCTATAGTTGGTTTTATAATAGTTTTATGCTACTATAAACCAATAGTTATAAAATATCTATCAGGAAATGCAATCATTTTAGAGAAAGTAAAAAATTATAACGTAAAAATTGAAGGAAAAGAATATGAAGATGTATTGTATGAAAATGAAAACACACTTCTCCTTTTTCTCACAAATCGATTGATTTCAAATGATTTTTCAGTTATATCAATCGATAAGAAAAATAATATAGTTGGATACAATTGTTCGTCAAATAATTGTTATGATACCTTTTTGGGAAATTTATTCCAAAGTGATATGGGAAAAATGTTTGTGTTATTTAGTGATATGTACAAAGGTCCAAATTTTGACACAAAATTAAAAATAGACAGAGATAGTATAGAATTTTATATTCCGAATAAAGAAAATGGAAAAATTCATATTCAATTAAATTTACAAGATTCATGTATATAGCTAAAAACCTCAATACCATAAAATCCCAACTTCCAGCACACGTTACATTGGTTGCAGTTTCAAAAACCAAACCTGTGGCGGATTTAATGGAAGCGTATGATGCTGGCCAACGTATTTTTGGAGAAAACAAAATCCAAGAAATGACCGATAAATGGGAAGTCATGCCAAAAGACATTGAATGGCACATGATTGGTCACGTGCAAACGAATAAAGTCAAATACATGGCGCCTTATGTGAGTTTGATTCACGGAGTTGATAGTTTGAAATTACTGCAAGAAATCAACAAACAAGCCGCTAAAAATAATCGCGTAATTGATTGTTTGTTACAAGTGTATATTGCCGAAGAAGAAAGTAAATTTGGTTTAGATAAACAAGAATTAGATGAGATTTTATCATCTACAGAAATCAAACAATTAAAAAACATCAGAATCGTCGGTTTAATGGGAATGGCAACATTTACCGAAAATAAAAACCAAATCGAAAAAGAATTCAAGCATCTAAAAACGATTTTTGACAAATTCACAATTCACAATTCACAATTCACAATTCTTTCCATGGGCATGTCGGGCGATTATCAACTAGCAATTTCATGCGGAAGTACAATGGTTCGAATTGGAAGTAGTATCTTTGGATCCAGATAAGAGAAAATTGAATAAAAAAAACTAATCACTATTCACTAATTACTAATCACTTTTTTGTACGCAATAATCGACATAGAAACCACAGGAGGCCAATTCAACGAAGAAGGAATTACCGAAATCGCCATTTATAAATTTGATGGTCATGAAGTAATCGATCAATTCATTAGCCTTGTAAATCCCGAAAAACCGATACAACCTTTTGTTGTGAAGTTAACTGGGATTAATAACGCTATGCTTAGAAGTGCTCCAAAATTCTATGAAGTAGCCAAAAGAATTATTGAAATTACAGAAGGCTGTGTGATTGTAGCGCACAATGCTTCTTTCGATTATCGCATTTTAAAAACCGAGTTTAGACGTTTAGGTTACGATTTCAAAAAACAAACACTTTGTACTGTGGAATTGGCTAAAAAGTTAATTCCAGGTCAAGAATCGTATAGTTTAGGGAAATTGGTGCGTTCGCTTGGAATCCCAATGGCAGATAGACATCGTGCAAGTGGTGATGCTTTAGCTACAGTGAAATTATTCAAAATGTTGTTGGTAAAAGACATCGAGAAAGAAATCGTAAAAAGTTTCATTAAAACCGAAATCAAATCGGGGATATCTCCAAAACTATTGGATATCGTAGAAAATTTACCTTCAAAAACTGGTATTTACTACATTCACAATGAAAAAGGCGATTTGATTTACATCGGGAAAAGCAAAAATATCAAAAAACGCGTTAATCAACATTTTACAGGAACTTCAAGCAAAAGTAAAAAAATACAACGCGATGTTTATACTGTAACTTTTGAAGAAACGGGAAGTGAATTGATAGCACTTTTAAAAGAAAGCGAAGAAATCAAAATCAATAAGCCAATTTATAATAGAGCGCAACGAAAAAGCATTTTTCAATATGCTTTGTATCAACACAAAAACGAACAAGGCTACATCGCTTTAACCATTGAAAAAGCGGATGGTAGAAAAAAAGAAATAACCTCTTTTACTTCGTTACAAGAAGGAAAAAATGCGTTGTTCAAGATTACAGAAAAACACAATTTGTGTCAGAAAATCAATGGTTTATATGATACTCAAAACGGATGTTTTCAATACAAAATTAAAGAATGTAATGGCGCTTGTATTGGTGAAGAAAATCCAGAAAGTTACAACGAACGCGTTTTAGAATTCATCGAAGAAAACTCATTTGAAAATAACAACATGGTAATTCTTGACCGAGGCAGAACTTACGATGAAAGAACCGCAGTTTTAATTGAAAATGGTATTTATAAAGGCTACTGTTTTTACGATTTGAATTATCAGGTAAACAACATTGAAATTTTGAAAAACATCATCATTCCAATGCAACACAATCGCGATACGAAAACAATTATACAATCTTACATTAGAAAACATAAAGTATATAAAATAATTCGTTTTTAATGAACTATCTTATTACCATTATCGGCCCAACAGCCATTGGAAAAACAGCATTAAGTATTGCTTTAGCTCAACATTTTGGTTGCGATATTATTTCGTGCGATAGTCGTCAGTTTTTTAAAGAAATGAAAATTGGTACGGCTGTTCCAAGTGATGAAGAATTAGCTTCAGCTAATCATCATTTCATCCAAAACAAATCGATTTTTGAAAGTTATTCGGTAGGTGATTTTGAGCAAGAAGCTTTAGCTAAATTAGACGAATTATTTCAGAAAAACAACATTCAAATAATGGTGGGCGGTTCTGGATTATATGTCGATGCTCTTTTAAAAGGTTTTGATGATTTTCCAGATATTGATGATTCAGTTCGAACTGAAATTAATGCTAAATATGATGCATTAGGAATTACCTATTTACAAGAGCAACTCCAAAAACTAGATTCGGAATATTACCAAAAGTTACAAACTGAAAATCCGCAAACCTTACAAAATCCGCAACGAATGAAACGTTTTG
Source organism: Flavobacterium proteolyticum (assembly GCF_015223105.1). GTDB lineage: Bacteria > Bacteroidota > Bacteroidia > Flavobacteriales > Flavobacteriaceae > Flavobacterium > Flavobacterium proteolyticum. The sequence continues at coordinate 99,628 of NZ_JADFTZ010000004.1, read as the reverse complement.
TTGAAGTTTGCATTGGAAGTGGAAAACCCTATTCGAGTTTTATTGGAAAACGAAAAAATTTGAGAAACTTCACTCCTATCATCATTGGTTTAGAAGCCGAACGAGAAATCATGTACGATAGAATCAACCAACGTGTTGCTATTATGATGAATGAAGGACTTTTAGAAGAAGCGCAATCTTTATATCCAAACAAACATTTGAATGCCTTACAAACGGTTGGTTACAGAGAATTATTCGATTATTTTGATGGAAAAACAACATTAGATTTCGCCATCGAACAAATCAAAATGAATACCAGACGTTTTGCAAAAAGACAAATCACTTGGTTTAAACGAACCGAAAACGTGAGTTGGTTTGATTATTTAACCGATAGAAACGAGATTATAAATTCTGTAAACAATACAATTAATAATAAAGAAACACAGATTGAATAAATTTAAAAAATTATTATAATTTCTATAATTTTAATAATCTGTGTTACAAAAAATAAAAAAATTATAATGCCAATTTCACCCAATTTTACTTCTATTTTAGAACAAGAATACGAAATCAACTTTTTGCAATGTTATCCAAATGGTTTGTTGAAATATACTGAGTTATGTAATATTTTTCAAATCACAGCCGGAATTCATGCTGATTTAGGTGGAATAAGTTTTAGCGATATGCAAGAACATCATCAAGCTTGGGTAATGAGTAAAATGCGTTTGGAAATTATTAGTTTACCCAAATGGAAAGAAAAAGTAACGGTAAAAACGTGGATTAAATCGTTAGAAAATTCGCGTTCGACACGTTGTTTGGAATTGTATCGTGGTGATGAAAAATTAGCTGGGTGCGAAACGTATTGGGCAGTTTTAAATACGCAAATTAGAAGACCTGAAAATTTAGCTTTGCCACACGAACATTTTATAAAATATCCAGAACATAGTGCAACTGAGAAATCGGTAAAGCGTATTAACTTAGATATTCCGTTTGAAAAAGTATTGGATTATAAAGTACAATTATCCGATTTGGATATTGTAAATCACGCTAACAATGTAAAATACTTGGAATGGTGTTTGAATACTATGGATAGAAAATTCGTTTTAAAACAACACATAAAGGGTTTTGAAATGAATTTCTTAAAAGAATTAAATTGGAATGATGAAGCGGTGATTTCGAAAAATGAAAACACTTATATTATTACCAAAGACGATAAGATTTGTTATGCTTTAGAAATTATTGAATAAAAAAAGTCCTGAATTACTTCAGGACTTTTTTTATTATTTTTTGATCACTAATCTAAAACCTTCACCGTGAATGTTTAAGATTTCTACGTTTTCATCTTGCTTTAAGAATTTTCTCAATTTAGCGATATAAACGTCCATACTTCTTGATGTGAAGTAGTTATCGTCTCTCCAAATTTTGGTTAATGCTAACTCTCTTGGCATTAAATCGTTCTCGTGAAGTGCTAACATTTTTAAAAGCTCGCACTCTTTTGGAGATAATTTAATTGGCTCTTGACCAGGATATGTTAAGAAACGTAATTTTGAGTTTAAGTGGAATTTACCAATTTCGAACTCAAATTTAGTAGTATCTGGTTTTACTTCGGTTGCTTTTCTTTGAATAATCGCTTTGATTTTCATTAAAAGTACTTCAGAATCGAAAGGCTTATTCAAATAATCATCCGCTCCTACTTTATATCCTTTTAAAACGTCTTCTTTCAAAGTTTTAGCCGTTAAAAAGATAATAGGCACTTCTTGATTTTTCTCGCGAATTTCTCTAGCCAAAGTATATCCGTCTTTGTATGGCATCATTACGTCTAAAATACATAAATCGAAAGTGTCTTTTTTGAATTTCTCAAAACCTTCCATTCCGTTTTTAGCCAACGTAACTTCAAAATCATTTATCATTAAATAATCTTTCAAAACCGCACCAAAGTTTGGATCGTCTTCAACTAATAATATTTTCTTTGCTTCCATAGTAATTGTATGTATATTTTTTAATTTATTAATGGCATTTTAATAATAAAGGTACTTCCTTTACCTTTTTCACTCTCAACAAATATTTGACCATTATGATCTTCTACTATTTGTTTTACGTAGGCTAATCCTAACCCATGACCTTTTACATTATGTAAATCTCCCGTATGCTCACGGTAGAATTTTTCAAAAACTCTTTTTTGTGCTACTTTAGTCATTCCGGCACCTTGATCTTGTATTTTTATCAGGATAAAGTCTTTTATATTTTCTGTAAAAACATCAATTACAGGCGCGTTTGGCGAATATTTTATAGCATTATCTAACACGTTTACTAATACATTCGTAAAATGTACCTCGTTTAATAGAATCGTACTTCGTTGTGCATTAAAATGCGAATGAACAACTCCTTCTCTATCTTCTACTATTAAACTAACATGTTCGATGGCATCTTCAATTATTTCGGTTACATCTCTTGGCTCTTTTGAGATATCAAGTTCGTTTTTCTCTAATTTAGAAATACGCAATACATTTTCAACCTGAGCGTGCATACGTTTATTTTCTTCTTTTATCATTTGAAGATAACGTTGTACTTTTTCTCTATCTTCAATGATTTTTGGGTTCTTAATGGCATCTAAAGCTAAATTAATGGTCGCAATAGGTGTTTTGAACTCATGTGTCATATTGTTAATGAAATCGGTTTTGATTTCTGAAATTTGTTTCTGCTTGATTAATTGATTCAACGCACTAGAATACGTTAATACGATAACCAATGTGAACAATAATGACAAACTCGAAATTCCAATTAAAGAAGAGAATACAAATTTATTTTTTTGAGGAAAACTGACTAATAATTGATATTTAGACATCCCTTCATTGTCCTGAAAAACAGGAATTCCATAAGTCGTTTTCACATCATATTTGAAGTCTTCAGAACGCACTTTTGTTGCTAAACCATTACTGTAAATACCAAACTCAAAAGGAGTTTTAACACCATATTTATGAAGTTCATCTTTTAAATATTTACCTAATTGCTCTGTTGAAACTCTTTCTTGCAAAGGTTTTAAAGAAACAACATCTTTAAAAGCAACTTCAAAATTGGCTTTATCCAAGCTAGAAACACTTCCAGATTTTTTTATCGTTACATCTGGAAAGGAACGCATTTGTAAACTTCCATCATTAATAGTATTTCCATTAAAAATTTCTGTTTTTCTTTTAGAAACCACGTTTCCAAAATTAACTGAATTTGCATTTTTATCAAAGAACGAACCATTAATACCGTAGTTTTCGGCTACTAGAGTATTGGTGTAAATTATTGTTTCATTTGTTTTTTTATCACGCTCATAGAAATAAATTTCTTTCAATTCCTCTTCCTTTGGAATTTTCCCTGTACTATCAATAATTTTATTATAGTAATTGTAAAAAGAAACTAACTCTTTTTCTTTAATTGTGTTTGAAACATTTCCTAAAACTTGCTGAACGTGATATTTGAATTCCTCTTCATTTTTATCCAAAGAAGTGGAAATCCAATACAATTGAACTAAGATGATTCCAATTAATGACAAACTCATTAAAAAGACCAATAATCTAAATCTTGACTTATTCATCGAAACAAATTTAACATTTTAACATTTCTTGTTAAAATACATTAACCAAAGATTAACATATAAACCTTTTTTTAAAGTTTTGCTAATATTTTAAGAATTTCATCGATTTTTAAGAAAGTATTGCTCAAATTTATATTTTCTATTATAAAATCGCTCAATTCTTTCTTTTTTGACTCAGGAAGTTGATTGTTAATTCTAACTAAAATGTCCTTTTTTGTTACATTATCACGTTTCATGGCTCTTTCTATTCTAAGTTCTTCGGGAGCAGTGATTAAAATAACTTTATCACATTGTTTATTACCACCTGTTTCAAAAAGGATGGCAACTTCTTTGATTATGTAGGGAAAATTTTCATGTTCTTTTACCCAATTTTTAAAATGGAGTTGAACTTCGGGATGTACAATTGCATTTAACTCTTTTAACTTTTCTGGGTTGTTAAAAACGAATTCGGCAATTTTTTTTCTATTAAGTGAATTATCAGGATTGAGTACCGAATCAGAAAACAAATTTTGAATTTTTTGTTTGACATCTTCTCTCTCCATAATTTTTTTGGCTTCTTCATCAGCTATGTACACCGGAATTCCCTTTGAAGCAATATAATTTGCAACAGTAGATTTTCCACTTCCAATTCCGCCTGTTAAACCAATTATTTTAGTCATATTTATTTCTTAAAAAATAACTCTGGAAATGCTTTTTGAGGCTCTTGCTTTAACACCTCAACTCTATAGTAGGAAAGAAAGAATCCTTTTCCATAACCATAAAACTGAATTAAGGCAGCCCATACCGAATATAACGCTATTTTGAGACTTTTATTGGATAGTAATGAGCTTATGAATAATAACAAAAAGTATAATCCGTAAACACCAATAAAAAAGTAAATTTTAAAAATGACCAATAACGCAGAGAATAGAAAGCCTAATAAAAATAAACTTGGAAACCAAAATGTAATTTTTTTATGCTCTGGATACCATGAATTTAAAATTGGTCGCGCTTTTCCAAATTTATTGACTTGGATTTGGAACTTTTCCCAGCTGATTCTTCGTTTATGATACACGAAGGCGTTTTTAATTAACTTCGTTTTGAAACCTAAATTCCACAATCGAATAGATAAATCAGGATCTTCTCCGGGATGAATATTTCCAAAACCATTTGATGCTTCAAATGCTTTTTTGGATAATCCCATGTTAAAACTTCGAGGTTGAAATTTATCTACTTTTTCACTTCCTCCTCTAATTCCTCCTGTAGTTAAGAAAGAAGTCATCGTGAAATTAATTGCTTTTTGAATATCGGAAAACGAATCTAATGCTGCATCTGGACCTCCAAAACAATCTACATATTCTTCATTTAAACTTTTCTCAACTTGAGATAAATAATCCGATGGTATTATACAATCAGAATCAAGAATAATAAAATAATCGCCTTGAGCAACTTTCATTCCGTAATTTCGAGAATCTCCTGGACCTGAATTTGGTTTAAAATAATAGGAAATAGTTAATTTATCAGCATACTTTTCAATTATATTCTGACAAGGAATAGTTGAACCATCTTCAACAATTACTACTTCAAAAGGAATAGTTGATGTAAACTTAGTTAAGCTTTCAAGTAATTCATCAATCTCATCTGGTCGGTTATACACCGGAACTATAAACGAAAAATACATCTTAAATTTTTTACAAATATAATAAAAGAAAAGTCCCGATAAATCGGGACTTTAATCATTAACTCAATTTAATTTATTATTGTTTAATAACTTTCAATGTTTTAACTGAGTCACCTACTGTCACATTCACAATATATGTACCAGCACTTAATTCAGACATATCAACCTGAGTTGAAGTAGCATTAATATTCTTTGAAATTACTTCCTGGCCTATCATATTGATAACTCTTACAGAAGATATTTCAGTTGTGTAAGAAATATTTATAATATCTCTAACTGGATTTGGATAAGCTAAGAAATTTGAATTATCAAAATCACTATTAGATAAAGCCACATCAACAACAATATTATCTACAAATAAATAGAATTGATCAGCTATTGAATAAGCATTAAATCCGAAATAATATACCCCTGATGTTGCTGGTGTAAAATTAACAATATTATTAACCGGAGTAGAACTATTCACGTTTGGATGATCAGCTAATAAAGTTGTCATTGCAGCAGCATTAGCTGAATTACCATAAGAAACTTTTAATTTTTCTGGGTAAGTAGTTCCGGTTCCTCCGTAATCATAAGTAATTTTATAAGTAGTTCCGCCTACTAAATTAATTCCATTTGTATAGAACCAAACATTAGCTGCATTTGAACCATTCCAAGCATAACGTAATGCCTTTGTAGTAAATCCATAGCCAGGATTGTTTTGAACAGTCCAAAGATTACCAGTTCCTACATTTTGTTGTGTTGTACAAGAAGGTAAAGCTGGCACAGTTGCCGATTCAAAATTTTGAGAATAAGGCACGTTATCTGCAACACAAGAAGTAGTAAAACTAAACGGTCCAGACCAAGTACTATAACCACCCGCACCACAATTAGCTCTTACATAAAAACTATATGTTGTATTAGGACTCAATGACGAAATTGGTTGTGTATTAGTAGCATTAGCAATTGTTGGTGTTCCAGTTGGAGTAAATCCGAAAGTTCCCCATTCTACATCCCACACAGTTGCAGTTCCTGCTTCTGTCCAACCTAAATTAGCTGAAGAAGAAGTTACAGCAGTTGCATTTAAAGCTGTTGGAGGTAAACAAGCTGGAGTTGGCAATATATTAACTAGGTAATCTTCTGTTTGTCCATATGTACTTGAAGAAGCTCCACAAGCTTGTGTATTTAGAATAGCAGCATCATCACCCCCTCTAATTCTCATTCTAGTAACTCCTAAAGTTGCACCAGCAGGCACGTTAACAACAATGTTAGCAGTTCCACCACCAGCTACACTTGTTCCTAAAGAAAATGATTCTGAAGGTTCAAAAGTTAGGTTTTGATTAAAATCAACCCAAACTCTACTATATTGAGTCCCATCTGTACCCATTGTAACAGCAACTGTTGAATTTAAACCCGCAGTTAATGTAGGAATAGCGATTGGAGCTGGTTGTTGTGTAGTAAAATCTTCATAATAAGGTGTAACATTACCAGTTGATGCGTTAGACCAAGAACCAATTACCACATTAGTAATATTATCTCCAGTTCCACCATTTGTGTAAGTAGGAATACAAAAACATCCATTTAAGCTTGTTGTGAAAGAGACCTCAGAACAACCTGTAGCTGGCCCAACACCATTATAAGGTGAAATTGTAAAATAATAAGTTGTATTAGCATTTCCACTGAAAGAATAAGACAATACGTTTCCTAAATTAACATTATTTGCAACGTTATTTCCTCCAGTCGTTGTGCCAATAGTTATATTGTAACCATCAGCTCCTGCAACTGCATCCCAAGTAATAGCGTTTGCAAAATTACCACATGTTGCATTAGGTGTTGCTACAACATTAGTTGCACAAGCTGGTACTGACGCCGGAGTTAATCTTACTTCAAAATTATCTACAAAGAAATCCACATCAGCTCCACCATCAGCAGCACCTTCTACTCCTCTAAAAGCAAAACGAACATCTAAACCCGCATATGCATTAAGATTAATCACATTTGTTGCTCCAGTTGGTGCTGGAACATTCGTATTATTGTATGTGTATAAAACTGTCCAGTTATTTAAACCAGATGTTGATATCAAGACTTGAACAAAATCATCAGCCTCCCATGGTGTTGTTGGAGCACCTGTTCCATTCCATTGAGTAACAGCAGCATCAAATTTCAATTCGTATCCAGCTGCTGGTATATTAACAATTGGAGAAATAACCCAATCATTGTCACCAGTAAAGTCTATATTAATCTTAAATGCTCCTGTACCACTTGTATTACCAAAACCATCAGCGGCCCAACTTGAAGTACCAAATGTATCTGGACCCGTTGTTAGGTTTCCGTTATCAGCAGCTTGCCAACAAGATGGTAAAAAAGTACTAAACGTTTCTAAATGAGGCACAGATAATGCATCACATGTTGTAAAGTTAATTTCTGTACAGCCTGTCGCTTGACCAAAAGTATTATAAGGAAAAACGGTTACGTAATATGTTGATCCAGGATCTGTAGGAAATGAATATGATAAAACATTACCAACATCAAAATTATTTAAAACATCTGTTGCACCTGATGAAGATCCAACACTTATTCTGTAACCAGTAGCATCTAAATCACTAGCCCATGTTACAATTGAATTCATTACATTAATAGCACCAGTAGTTGGCGAAGTAATAGCAACACAACTAGGAGCAACAGCAGGAATATCTTCAACTGTTACATCATCAATGTATATTCTCCATCCATCAAGACCTCCAGAAGGAACATGCCATGCAAAATATACATCACCAGAAACACCACTCAAATCTAAAGCCATAGTTTCTGGTGTAGTGTTAGAATAACTTGCCAAAGATGCTAATTCAGTAGTGAAATTAGCAGGAGCATTTCCAGTTGTTGATAACAACACTCTAAAATCATTAGGCTCAAAAGAACTTTGAACTTTGTATTTAAAAACTAATCTTTGATTACCAGATAAAGTAATACGAGGAGAAATCAACCAATCGTCATTTGCTCCACCATTAAAGTCAGTATATATGTTTGCAGATTGATCACCCGTGATTGGTGAATTAGAGTAATTTGTATTCCAAGAATCACCATCACCATTTACATTTAAAACAGACCAACAAGATTCTGAAGAAGATGTAGAATCAAAAGTTTCTAAGAAAGGAACTGTAAAAACATCACATGTCGTAAAGTTACTCTCAACACATCCTGTTGCTGCACCATTTAAGTTGTAAGGAAAAACCGTAACATAATAAGTTGAACCTCCTACTAGACCAGTTAATGAATAAGAAAGTACATTACCTACATCAAAATTATTTAAAACATCTGTAGCGCTAGGTGAAGATCCAACACTTAGCCTATAACCTGTTGCACCACCTGAAGCAGCTGGCCATGACACAACACTTGAGCTCACATTAATAGCTCCATTTACTGGAGACGACACTGTCACACAAGATGGTGGTGTCATAGGCACAAAAGTAGCCTCTACACCTATTGTTATAGTTACTCCATCTGAGTAAACATCATCATCATGTGAAGTAATTGTTAAAGTAGTGAACCCTGTTATGTCTAAATTATTGAAAGCTGCCGCACAACCTGTAATAATTGGTCCACCATCAATTGATAAATCAAAGCCATACCAACTCGAACCATCAGCAGTACAAAAACCAGAAGTTAAACTTCCTGCTGGATTTATTAATCTTAAACTAGTTAATGGATTAGCTCCATAACAAGTTATGTCTGCCGCATTAATTGTTAAAACTGTTGGGTCATCGTCTTGTCCTGTAGCTGTAAATGTTTGGCTACACGTTTGTGCATTTAATTGCCAACAGGTTAAAAGAGCGAAAAACAACCATAAAGTAATTTTTTTCATGTATTTATATTTTAAGTTATGTTAAAACAAATTTAATGATTTAATTATACCTCAAAAGTTAAAAAAAAAATCAAAAAAACTATACGAAAAAAAAATCGACGAAAAACAAAAAAAACCGATAAAAACAATAAAACCCTAACTAAGTCAGGGTTTTATAACAATTTTTATGTAAAATGTGTTAATTATTTAATACTTGGCACCATTACCATTTCATTAGTATCCGCTTCGTAATCAACACCGTCAAATCCAAACCCAAATAAATTTAAGAAATCTTGCTTATATCCTGCTAAATCTCCTAGTTCTACTAAAGTTTCTGTAGTTGATTCTCCCCAAAGTTTAGCAATTTTTTCTTGAACATCAGTTCTCATTTCCCAATCATCGATACGGATTCTTCCTTTATCGTCCGTTGGAACTGCATTTCCAGTGTACAATCTATCCGCATACAAACGTTGGATTTGCTCAATACAACCTTCATGAATTCCTTCAGCTTTCATTATTTTGTATAGCAATGAAATATATAATGGAATTACAGGAATTGCCGAACTTGCCTGAGTTACTAACGCTTTGTTTACTGAAACATATCCTTTTCCATTAATATCTTTTAACTTCTCTGTAATTTCAAAAGCTGTTGCTTCTAAATGATCTTTTGCTCTTCCGATAGTTCCTTTTCTGTAAACTGCTTCAGTTACCTCAGGTCCTATGTAAGAATAAGCAATTGTAGTTGCTCTTTCTGCTAAAACTCCTGCACCTTTTAAAGCATCCATCCACATTGACCAGTCTTCACCACCCATTACAACAACTGTGTTTGCAATATCTTCTTCGTTAGCTGGTTCGATTGAAACACTAGTTACATTTCCTGTATGAAAATCAACTGTCTTATTAGTAAAAGTACTTCCAATTGGTTTTAAAGTTGAACGATGTAGAACACCAGTTACTGGATGTTGACGCACTGGAGAAGCTAAACTATAGATGATTAAATCAACCTGACCTAAATCCGCCTTAATCATATCGATAGTTTGTTGTTTTACTTCGTTTGAGAATGCATCACCATTGATACTTTTTGCATACAATCCTGCTTTTTGAGCTTCCACTTCAAAAGCGGCTGAATTGTACCATCCTGGAGAAGCTGTTTTGCCTTCTGAAGGTTCTTTTTCAAAAAACACACCAATAGTTGCTGCATCAGAACCAAAAGCACTTGTAATTCTTGAAGCCAAACCAAAACCTGTTGAAGCTCCAATTACTAAAACTCTCTTTGGTCCGTTGATTTTTCCTTTCGATTTTACATATTCAATTTGATTTTTTACATTTTGTTCACAACCTTTTGGATGAGCTGTCAAACAAATAAATCCTCGCATTCTTGGTTCAATAATCATCTTATTCTATTTTTATAATTGGTTTGTTCTCGTTTAAAATAGTAAGCAAAAGTACTTTAAAAAATTAATTCAACAAAGCTTTTGCGTGTTGTAAAGCCGAATCGGTAATATCTTTTCCGGATAACATTTCGGCTATTTGTTGGATTCTTTCTTCTGATGTTAACAAATTTAATTCTGAAATTGTAGTTTCACCTACATTTCGTTTTGAAACCTTGTAATGAGAATTTCCTTTAGCTGCAATTTGTGGTAAATGCGTAATGGCAAATACTTGCATAGAAGCACTCATATCTTTCATTATTTCACCCATTTTAATGGCAATTTCTCCCGAAACACCTGTGTCAATCTCATCAAAAATGATGGTTGGTAGTTTGGAATAATTCGCTAAAATGGCTTTTATTGCCAACATGATTCGCGACATTTCTCCTCCTGAAGCTACTTTTTTTAACAAACCAAAACTCGTTCCTTTATTTGCCGAGAATAGTAAAACCACTTCATCTTTTCCTTTTGTATTATAAGAATCGGTATGATTGATTTCGATTTGAAAATTAGCTTCCAACATTCCTAGTTGTGATAAAATTGCTTTAATTTTTTCAATTAAAATTGGAGCGGTTTTCTTTCTGTTTTCAGAAATCGATTTTGCTATTTCATCAACTTTTTGTTGTTTCGAATTTAATTCAGATTGTAATTTATTAATGGTACCATCCAAATCATCAACACGAATAACTTTTGCATCCAACTCGTTTTGAATTACCAACAATTCGGAAATCGTTTGCACTTGATGTTTCTTCTGTAAATTATAGATGGTTTGTAGTTTTGTATTTACCAATTCTAATCGCTCAGGATCGGCTAAAATCTTTTCATTACTTTGTTCGCATTCCGAAATAATATCTTCAATTTCGAGTAAACTACTCGTCAAACGTTCTAATAATTGTGCATTTGAATTAGAAAAAGCAGCCACTTTTTGAAGTGCAAATTTGATTTCCTTCAAGTTTACAATAGCTCCTACTTGCTCTTCATTGGCAATAGCTAATATTCGGTCGAAATTTTCTTTTATAAACTCAACATTGCTAAGTTGTTCTAACTCTTGCTCTAATGATTCTTGTTCGCCTTCAACTAAATTGGCAGCTAAAAGTTCGTTTAGTAAAAAAGAATTGTATTCATATTCTTTAATTAAAGCTTCTTTTTCAGAAACGAATTGTTTCAACTCCTTTTGAGTCAATTTGAAATCAGCTAATGAATTCTTATATGAATTTACGAATTCTCCATTATTGGCAACCGCATCTAAAATATCTATTTGGTAGTTTTCTTCTGTAAGTTCTCTGGTTTGATGTTGGGAATGAATATCTAACAACATCGCACCTAATTCTTGCAATTCTTGAAGATTTACTGGACTATCATTTACAAAAGCACGCGATTTTCCAGAAGGTAAAATTTCTCTTCTAATGATGGTTTTATCTTCATAATCCATGTCATTATCCTCAAAAAAAGATTGAAGATTATAATTAGAAATAGCAAATTGTGCTTCGATAATGCATTTTTGCTCTTTATCTTTTAAAGAAGTTAAATCGGCTCTATTTCCTAAAACCAAACCTAAAGCACCAAGAAGAATTGATTTTCCGGCACCTGTTTCTCCTGTAATAACAGAAAACTGATTGGAAAAATCAGTTTCAAGCGATTCGATTAACGCATAATTTTTTATGGAAAGTGAAAGCAACATAAGTTAAATATTCATTAAGCGATTGAACTACCTTATTTTATTCCACTTTTGAGAATTAAGAGGAGAAATTCTATTTAAAGTTTCTAGTAATTTAGTGTTATTAGTTTGTGGTCCACCAGAGAAAATAGAAACTAATTCATCTCCTTTAGCATCAAAAAATGTTCGGACTAACAATGAATTTGGTCTAGTTTTTTGAATTTCCGCAAGTATTTCAATTGAATTTGCAATATTTTCTTTTCCTTTTTTTACATCGTCACTCATGATGTCTAAACCTTGTCTATGATACTCATAAAGGGTTTTTCTAAAAGGGGCAAAAGTGGTTGATAACATATCAGAAATTAAAAAATAACGATTGTTATTATTTCCTTCAGACTGTGACCATCCTTTATATCCACTAGATTGAGCTAAGTTAACAATATTTGAAGCTACTTCTAAATATTTTGAACCACCATTTAAAGCAAAAGAATCCATATCCATTCCAATAATCATATTAGAATAAAATGCTAACACAGAAACCAAGTTGGAATTAAACGAGTTTTGATCGTAAATCATAGTTTCAAATTCGATAAATCGAAAAGTGAAATTTTTGTCGTTTATGTTTAAAATTGGCGTTACTAAAGTAGAGTTTAGAACTGGCCTTGAAGATTGTACTTGTAATGTTGCTTCAAAAACATTAGAGCCGTAGGATGTTACATTGATAAAGAAGTTACATTCTATTTTTTCTACATCAGTATATTCTTTAGTAGTCCATTTTGTGGTATTCAAAAATTCTTTAACCTGAGTTTCAAGATTTTTAAAAAGTTGTGGGTTACCATTCGCTACTTGTTGGTAATTAACAGATACCGTTGCTTTTAGTTCTTGTGAAAACACATTAACTAATGAAAACAAGAAAACCACTACTAGTAATACTTTACGCATCATAAAATTGAATTACTTTATTAATAATATCTTGAGCTACTTCTTCTTTAGATTTTAATTCTTTAGGTTCAATAGTAAAATCTTTTGAGATAAAAGTTACTTTGTTAGTTGGCATTCCAAAACCAGCTCCTTTATCATTTAAAGAATTTAAAACTATCAAATCTAAGTTTTTTTTCTGGATTTTTTGCTTTGCATGTTCAATTTCATTCTCAGTTTCTAATGCAAATCCAATTAAGAATTGATTTTCCTTTTGTTCACCTAAAGAAGCTAAAATATCTTTTGTTTTTTCTAGCTCTATAGAGAACGTTGCTTCATTCTTTTTTATTTTCTGTTCGGCAACATTTTTTGGTCGATAATCTGCAACAGCTGCTGCTGCAATAGCGACATCAACGCTATTATAAAATTCATGACAAGCATCGTACATTTCTTGTGCCGATGTTACTCGAATTAATTTAATAGCTGAATTTTGTACATTCAGATGTGTTGGTCCAGTTACTAGAATAACTTCTGCTCCTTTATTTGCCGCTTCATTTGCAATATCAAATCCCATTTTACCTGAAGAATGATTTCCAATAAAACGCACAGGGTCAATAGCTTCATAGGTTGGACCAGCGGTAATTAAAATTTTCTTTCCTTTAAGTGGTAATTTTTCTAGTAAATCACGTTCCAGAAACGAAAAAATATTTTCAGGTTCTGCCATTCTTCCTTCACCAGACAAACCACTTGCTAATTCTCCACTTTCAGCAGGAATTATAATATTTCCAAATGATTTTAACTTGTGAAAACTATCCAAAGTAGAAGGATGTTTGTACATATCCAAATCCATTGCAGGTGCGAAATAGACAGGACATTTAGCAGAGAGATAAGTTGCAATTAATAAATTATCGCAATTTCCATTTGCCATTTTAGAAAGGGTATTTGCTGTAGCTGGAGCCACAAGCATTAAATCAGCCCATAATCCTAATTCTACGTGATTATTCCATTCCCCATTTCCTTCTTCTTCGTTGTAGAAAGTAGAATAAACTGGGTTCTTGGAAAGGGTTGCCAAAGTAAGTGGCGTAACAAAATGCAAAGAAGCAGGCGACATTACAACTTGTACTTGTGCGCCTGCTTTTATGAATAATCTAACCAAGTTGGCTGTTTTATAAGCAGCTATACCACCAGATATACCTAGCAAGATTTTTTTACCGCTTAAAACAGACATATTGATTTATTTAGCTTCTCTGTAATAGATTTTCCCCTCTTCCCACTCTTGTACAGCTAAAGCATGTGGCTTAGGTAATTTTTCATAGAATTTTGAAACTTCAATTTGCTCTTTGTTTTCAAAAACTTCCTCTAAACTATCGTTATATGTAGCAAACTCTTCTAATTTTTCAATCAATTCTTTTTTAATTTCAGTATTGATTTGGTTAGCACGTTTTGCCATGATAGTAATCGCTTCATAAATGTTTCCAGTAGGCTCTTCTAATTTACTTTTGTTGTAAGTAATAGTGTTTACAGGAGCATTTGTTTTCTTTAAATCCATGATTTACTTTTATTTAGAAAATTGTTTTAATTCTTGTTCAATATCGGCCAATATTTTATCAGCTTCTTCTTTAAATTTTGTATTAGGCTTAAATTTAATCAAACTATTGTATAATGATTTAGCAGCATTGTAACGTTCAGCTTTTTTTAAATCGATACTATTTTTAGCAAAACGATATGCAGTATCAAATCTCAAAAACATAGCTTCTTCCTTGTAAGGTGTACCTGGATAGTCTGCAATGAAATTTTCCAAACTCTTTAGAGCGGCATTATACTCTAATCGATAATCTGCAATTTTATGATATTGCTTCGCTATTTCAAACGCTTTCTTTTCTTGTTTTTCTCTTAAATCTTTAACATATCCATTTGCGGTAGCGATGTACTGAGATTCAGGATAATTATCTATGAATCTTTGCATCTTATCTAATGCCTTTTCAGTATCCGACTGATCCAAACTATACGCTGGTGACAATTTATAAAAACACTCAGCCGCTAAAAAACTTGCTTCTTCTCTTTTATCACTTTTTGGATATGAAACAACATAATTTTCAAATTGATATCCAGCTAAATAATATTGTTTGGTATTATATAACGCTTTTGAATAATTATAAAAAAAAGCTTCTGATGTTGGTTTCCCTTTATATGCTGGTGCTACTTGCTCATATAAACGAAGTGATTTTTCATATTTACCCCTTTCATACATTCTATTAGCAACAGCAGCTTTCAAATCAACATCATCTGATTTTAAAGCCTTTTGATAAGGACTACATGACACCAATAAAATGGTAAGAATAAGGAAACTAAAAAATTTATTCATTTGGCTTTATATTTTTTCTTTATAAACATCAATAAGATGTCACCTAAAAAGCAACTGCAAATTTAGGCATTATTTAATTACTATAAAAATCTTTTTTTTAACTTAATTTTCTTGTAAAATTATGCAATCTTGTAGCTAAATCTTCATTTACGTTTACAAGTGGCAATCGAACTGTATTCTCCGATAATCCTAATGCTTTAAAGACTTCTTTAATTCCTCCAGGATTTCCTTGTTCGAAAATCATATCGATACTATCTGCTAATAAATAGTGTAATTTATACGCTTCATCTACTTTTCTTTGCAATCCTAAACGCACCATTTCGGAGAATTCTTTTGGAAAACCTTCTCCAATTACCGAAATCACACCTGCTCCACCGGCTAAAACCATTGGTAAAGTAATCATATCATCGCCAGAAATTACTAAAAATCCTTCTGGTTTTGTTTGAATTAATTTCATTGCTTGTACAATATCGCCAGCCGCTTCTTTAATTCCGATTACATTTTTGAAATCATTTGCAATTCGAATTGCAGTTGATGGCAACATGTTACTTGCTGTTCTTCCAGGCACGTTATACAAAATAACTGGAATAGGAGACGCTTCTGCAACTGCTTTGAAATGTTGGTAAATACCTTCTTGCGTTGGTTTGTTGTAATATGGTGAAACTGATAAAATTGCTGAGAAATGAGAAAAATCTCTTGTTTTCAATTCTTCAACTACTTTGTGCGTATTATTTCCGCCAACTCCTAAAACTAAAGGTAATCTTCCTGCATTAGCTTTTATAATCGTATCGATAACTAATTCTTTTTCATCCTGTGATAACGTTGCTGATTCTGCTGTAGTTCCTAAAACTACTAAATACTCTACTCCTCCTTCAATTACATGATTTACAATTCGAGTTAAAGCATCAACATCAACCGAAAAATCTTTTTTAAATGGTGTAACTAAAGCAACACCTGTACCAATAAATGATTGCATTTTTTATATTTTATTTAAAATTTTCAAATATTTAAACAACTCTAAAACAAACTCATTAAAATCTTCAACAAGCGTTTTTATGATAAAATGATTCACTCGTTTGTCAACCGTATCAAATCCTACTTTAAATTTAGCCTTTGATTTTGTTGACAACAGTAACAATCCACTTTTATTAACGTCGTAATAATTAATTAATAAATCAAACGATGTATTAATAAAGTCGTTCACTTCTTTTTTATCAATTTCTCCTGAAATCGAAATATTTTTTAAAGACAAAAAAGGTTCGTTTATTACTTCTTTCTTTTTAATTTTATCTTTATAAACTAAGATAGAAATATTACTTTCTTGAATTCCCTGTGAAACAATTCGCTCCACTAATTGACTAGTTTCATTGAAATATGTTTCGTCTACTAAAACTCCAACCGTCAACACTTTATCGTTTGAACCTAACGAATTTTGAGTTGCTAATCGCTTAATAACATTTTTTTTAAGAAAAAAGTTCTTTATAATATTATAAAACATAGTATTTTTACCTATTCGACAAAATTAAAAATTTAAGCTTTTGTTATGTATGTAAATGTAAAAAAGAATACGATATCTTTTGGTTTTTTTGTTATATTATTAACATTTAATCTCTTTATATCTTGTAAATCTACCTATTCCTATCAAACTACTAAAATTGAAGGAAAAAAAATAGGTGTTACCAATGAAAAAGGCGAAAACGAAGCCATTGCGACTTATGTAAAACCATACAGTGATAACATCAATAAAGATTTAAACAGCGTATTAGCTTACTGTCCAGAAACACAAGACAAAAGCAAGGGAATATGGCAATCGAATATCGGAAATTTATTAGCCGAAATTACTTTCGAACTTGGAAATCCGGTTTTTCAGAAAAGTGAAAATAAAACAATTGATGTTTGTTTGCTTAATCACGGCGGTATCAGAGCTGTAATTCCAAAAGGTGATGTAACTACAAGAACAGCTTTTGAAGTTATGCCATTTGAAAATAGTTTAATTATAGTTGGTCTTACTGGAAAAGAAATCAAAACGTTAGCCGAATACATTATAAAAGAAAAGAAACCACATCCGTTATACGGAATGAAAATTTACATTGATAAGTCAACTTCAGTAATTAATAAGATTGAAATCAACAATCAACCATTGGATGAAAATCGAATCTATTATGTAGGCACTTCTGATTATTTGGCAAATGGAGGCGATAATATGACGTTTTTTAAAGAAAGTAAAATCAAATTTGACATGGAATACAAGCTTAGAAATATGATGATTGATTATTTCAAGAAAGTAGACACAATTCCGAATATTACAACAGAAAAAATAATTTTAGAATAAACTTAGGGCTATGAAGAGAAGAGATTTTATCCAAAAAACAGCTGCGAGTTCGGCTTTACTTGGTTTATCAGGAGTGAGTTTAAGTAGTTTTTCTACTGTTGACACCAAAAAAATCACCATTTTACATACGAATGATACGCACAGTCATATCGATCCATTTCCAGCTGACCATCCAAAAAATCCAAATATGGGTGGCGCTGCCAGAAGAGCTGCTATCATTGAAAGCATCCGAAAAGAAGAAAAAAATGTGCTTTTATTAGATGCTGGTGATATTTTTCAAGGAACTCCATACTTCAATTATTATGGTGGCGAATTGGAATTCAAACTAATGAGTATGATGCAATACGATTTAGCGACGATGGGAAATCACGATTTTGATAACGGAATTGATGGTTTTTATGCTCAATTACCTCATGCAAAGTTCGATTTTGTATCTGCTAATTACGATTTTAAAAACACCGTTTTGAATGGTATTGTAAAACCTTATAAAATCATTTTTAAAGACGGGATTAAGATTGGAATTTTCGGATTAGGCGTTCAATTAGACGGACTTGTTGACAAGAAACTTTACAAAGAAACGGTTTACAACAATCCAATTGAAGTAGCACAAGACATGACGCGAATTCTAAAAGAAGAAAAGAAATGTGATTTGGTAATTTGCTTATCACATTTAGGATTCAAATACAAAGACGAACCTGAAAAACCTAGCGATATCATTTTGGCACAAAAAACAAAAAATATCGATTTAATTATTGGTGGTCACACGCATACTTTCTTAGACAAACCCTTTATTGAAAAAAATAGTGAAGGAAAAGAAGTTTTGATTAATCAAGTAGGATGTTTTGGAGTAAATTTAGGACGAATTGATTTCTACTTATCTAACGATAAATTGCATCACAATCAAACAAAGAATATTATTGTGTAATTACTTTTCTCTGTGTAATAAATATTTCAGAAGAAAATAATAGGTTGGAATTTCGATGATACAAGAAATGTAAATAAACGAGTCATTTTTACTGTAATATTTATTTAATGTAATAAAAACATCCGAAAAAAACAAACAAATTATTGTTAACAATAAAAATCGGGAAGCAATAGATTTAAATCGTAAGGCATTGTAAATACTTAATAACAAAACTAATAAAAACATTACAATATATCCAATTACCACAAAAAACTCTTTGAATTCGATATTTAAATACACACTTAATATTTTATACAAAACAATCAAAAAGAAATAAACTGTTGTAAAATATTTAAAATTTTCTTTTAAAAAGTAATTTCTTTTAAGGATTCTAGAATCAGCCACAACATAATCAAATAAAATTCCGATAGCAATTAAATATAAAAAAGTTGAAATAACTTTAATATCTCTTTCTTCCAATAAAACTAAGTTATCTGCCAAGAAAATAACTAAGAACAAAAATAAGTTAAGATATATTCTCGTTGATTTTGTAATAAAAAAATAGGCAAAAGCTATACTCGGAACAATAATAGGTTTAAAAATTAATGCAATGTCTGCATCATCATAAATCCTATAAAAAAACAAATAACATAAATATGCTATAAAGTAAACATATAACGCTGCACTTGCTCTACCATCAATATCTTTTTCAGTTTTGAATATTTCTTTTACCATAGAGCTTAAATTTAGTTCTGTAAATAAAATAACTTATATAGCAGAAGAACGAAAGTTCTTGAGTACTAACATTTATAATTTTTAAAGCTATTAAATCTGGAAGTTTTTTATGAAAAACAAAAAACAAATCAGACATAATGAAACTAATTACCATTAAACCTGAATATAAAATAGTTCGATTTGTAAAATTTATTTGCATCACAAAAGTCAAAACCCCCATAAATAAGAGGGAAACACCATATAATGCATATATAAAAAACTCAAAATTATCCTCTTCAAAAACCATCATTAATACATTAAAAAAAAGATAAACTAATAGCATTAGAATGATATAGAATGAAAAAGTATTCAGATTTATTTTACCTTTTTTTAAATAATAAATCAAATCTTGAACAAGAAAAAACAGTATGATAAAATAGGGAATTAATAGAAAAATAAGTCCAGAAACATAAAACTCATCTTTACTGATTAAATGCAAAATTTCACCAATAAAAAAAGATAATACAGAAAAAGAAAACAAGTAATCAATTTTACCTCTTACACTTATATAATAAAAATAATAAATCGACGGGATAATTATTGGCTTACTAAAAAGTTCTAAATTATCACTATCTATAAATACCGCTATTATATAAATTACAAATGCAGTAAAATAAAGTATTAACGCCGAATTTACTTTAATCATCTATCATGTGTTTGAAATCAATTTCAGAAATTATAGCAATTTTTAGTTGATTCGCTTTTTCAAGTTTCGAAGGCCCCATATTATCTCCTGCAATTACATAATCGGTTTTTGATGAAATAGAACTTCCAACTTTTCCGCCATTATCTTCAATGGATTTTTTCAGTTCGTCTCTCGAATAAATTTCAAAAACTCCTGATACTACAAAGGTTTTTCCTTTTAACTTTTCAGAAAGTAAAACATCATCTTCACCTGATTCTAATTGTACTCCATAACTCTTAAGCCTATCAATAATACGAATATTTTCTTGATTTTCAAAGAATTGCACGACACTCTGTGCGATTTTATCGCCAATCTCATCAACTAAGATCAAATCCATCATACTCGCTTGTGCAATTGCATCAATTGATTTGTAATGTTTTGCTAGTTTTTTCGCAACTGTTTCACCTACATATCGAATTCCCAAAGCATATAAAACACGTTCAAAAGGAATAGTTTTCGATTTTTC
Organism: Flavobacterium proteolyticum; assembly: GCF_015223105.1. Taxonomy (GTDB): domain Bacteria; phylum Bacteroidota; class Bacteroidia; order Flavobacteriales; family Flavobacteriaceae; genus Flavobacterium; species Flavobacterium proteolyticum. Next base: position 79,055 of record NZ_JADFTZ010000004.1, on the reverse strand, counting down.
AATTCCATTGATTAAATTCTCAGCTGATTTTTCAGCCATTCGTTCCAACGGAATGATTTGCTCTTTTTTCAGTTCGAACAAATCAGCATAATTGGTAACCAAACCAGCATTGAATAACAAAGCAACAGTTTCTCCGCCCAAACCATCAATATCCATGGCTTTTCGAGTAATGAAATGTTGAATTCTTCCTATAATTTGTGGTGGACAACCATAAAAATTTGGACAAAAATGATTCGCCTCACCTTCACTTCTAACTAATTCTGTTTGACATTCCGGACAATGTGTGATGTATTTTGTCGGTTCCGCTTGATTTCCTCTTTTGGCAACCGCAATAATCTTTGGAATAATTTCACCACCTTTTTCTACAAAAACTTCATCTCCAATTCGGATATCTAATTTTTCAATTTGGTCAGCATTATGCAATGAAGCACGTTTTACAATTGTTCCTGCCAATTGCACTGGTTCTAAATTCGCGACAGGTGTAATCGCTCCTGTTCGCCCAACTTGGTACGAAATCGAATTTAATTTAGTAGTTACTTGTTCGGCTTTAAACTTATATGCCATCGCCCAACGCGGTGATTTTGCCGTATAACCTAATTCATCTTGATGCTGTAAATTATTGACTTTAATTACCACTCCATCTGTCTCATAAGGTAAATCATGACGATGTTTGTCCCAATAATTGATGTATTCAAAAACTTCGTTTAGATTTTTAGCTAATTTAGATTGTGTTGGTACTTTAAATCCCCAATCTCTTGCTTTTTGTAAGCCTTCAAATTGGGTTTTAAATGGTAAATTATTTCCAATTACAAAGTACAATAAACAGTCTAATGGACGTTTGGCAACTTCAGCACTGTCTTGTAATTTTAAACTTCCTGAAGCGGTATTTCTTGGATTTGAATAAGGAGTTTCGCCAATTTCAATTAATTCTTGATTCATTTTTTCAAATCCGGCAAACGGCAAAATGATTTCTCCTCGAATGTCAAATTTTTCAGGAAAATCACCTTTTAAATGAATTGGAACTGCTTTTATAGTTTTGATATTATTGGTTACATCATCGCCTTGAAAACCATCGCCACGTGTAACTGCACGAACTAAACGACCATTTTCGTAACTAATACTAATTGATGCTCCGTCGTATTTTAATTCGCAAGTATATTCTAATGGAACATCGCCTAACACCTTTTGAATTCGGGTTTCCCAATCTTGTAAATCTTCTATGGAATACGAATTATCCAACGAATACATGCGATATTCATGTTTCACTGTTTCAAAATTCTTCGTAATCATTCCTCCTACTCGTTGAGTTGGGGAATTTTCATCAAAAAATTCGGGATGTAGTGCTTCTAAATCTTGTAATTGTTTTAGCTTTTGATCAAATTCAAAATCAGAAATTGTTGGTTTATCCAACACATAATAGTTGTAATTATGCTGATTTAATTCGTCTCTTAAACTTTTAATAGTATCTAAAACGCTCATATTTACTGATTGATTAAGCTGTCTAATTTGGTAAACAATTCTCCTTTGCTAATGATCCCACCTTGCTTGATGATTTCAAATAAAGATTCATTTCTGTTTTCTAACAAATCTTTCTTTCCTCTTGTAATTTCTACTTCATCGGAAAATAAATTTTCAGATAACCAGTGAATTCCATCAGCAGAAACGAAGTCAATTTGAGGATTATTGGTCTTAATTACAAATGAAAAAACCGCATTTTGCATACATTTAAAAAGAAAAATATAGTTTTTAGAAAAATGATCAATATGTGTGACATTCGTTAATGCTTTTTCCCAAATCATATCGGAAAAAACATCAATCTCTTGTTCGGCTACATGAGGACGATTTTTTTTAATATCATCCCACTCGATTTTATCAATAGATTGTGTTGCCAAAAAATTAATAAATTCAGGATGTAATTCTTCTAATTGTTCTTTAGTTAATCTTGCGTATTTCATAAAGTAAAGATAAAAAAAAAGCTCCGATAAAATCGGAGCTTTTTTATATTTTGAGAAAAATTATGCTTTTTCACCTACGATTTCGTATGGTAACTCAACGATAACATCTCTGTGTAATCTAACTGATGCAGTATATTTACCTACACGTTTTACCACACCGCTAGTGATGAATTTTTTCTCAATTGAATGACCGTTAGCTTCTAATGCTTCCACGATGTTAGCACTAGTAACTGAACCAAACAATTTATCACCACCTGCTTTAGCAGTAATTTTAATTTCTAAAGCTTTTAAAGCTTCAGCTAAAGCTTTTGCATCAGCAACAAGTTTAGCCTCTTTGTGCGCTTTTTGCTTTAAGTTTTCAGCTAAAACTTTTTTAGCAGATGGAGTTGCTAAAATAGCAAAACCTTGAGGAATTAAATAGTTACGACCGTATCCGTTTTTCACAGTTACTACATCGTCTTTAAATCCTAAATTTTGAACGTCTTGTTTTAAGATAAGTTCCATGTTGTTGTCCTTTTAATTAGAAGTTAGCTCACCTACGGCGAAGCAACAACTATTTGTTAAATATTATTTTAATAAATCGGCCACGTATGGCATTAAAGCTAAGTGACGAGCTCTTTTAACAGCTACAGAAACTTTTCTTTGGTATTTTAATGAAGTACCTGTTAAACGTCTTGGTAAAATTTTACCTTGCTCGTTAACGAATTTCAATAAAAAGTCTGCGTCTTTGTAATCGATATATTTAATACCTGATTTTTTGAAACGACAGTATTTTTTAGTTTTGTTTGTATCTATGTTTAAAGGCGTAAGATATCTGATATCTCCGTCTTTTTTCCCTTTTGCAGATTGCTCTAATGTAGACATGATTAGTTTGTTTTAGATTTTAATTTTGCTCTTCTTCTTTCTGCCCAAGAAATTGCATGTTTGTCTAAAGACACCGTTAAGAAACGCATAACACGCTCGTCACGACGGAATTCAGTTTCAAATGCAAGGATAATTTCAGCTGGCGCTTTGAATTCGAATAAGTGGTAAAATCCACTTTTCTTGTGTTGAATTTCGTAAGCTAATTTTTTTAAGCCCCAATCTTCTTTCGATACCATCTCAGCCCCTTTAGAAGTAAGAAAATCTTCAAACTTGCTTACTGTTTCCTTTACCTGTTGCTCAGATAAAACGGGATTCAAGATGAAAACAGTTTCATAATGATTCATAATCTTTATATTTATTGTTATAAAATTGGGTGCAAAAATAATACTTTTATTTGAAATAACAAGTATAACACATTATTAATTTTTATTAAAAAAACTTGTGTATTTGTAATAATTGTTCTACTTTTAACAAACTATAAAAAATATATGCCCATGAAGTTGAATTGTATCGTTGTCGATGATAGTGCTATTCAAAGAATTACCATCACAAAATTAGTTAACGAATCAACATTATTAAACTTAGTAGGAGATTTTGCCAATGCTCTTGAGGCAAAGAATTGTATCAATAACAATACAATCGACCTTATATTCCTTGATATTGAAATGCCGTTAATAAACGGTTTCGACTTATTAGACGGACTAAAAACCAAACCACAAATTATATTCATTACCTCAAAGGCAGATTACGCTGTAAAAGCTTTTGATTATGAAGCAACCGATTTTCTTCAAAAACCTATTTCTAAAGAACGTTTCAATAAAGCAGTAAAGAAAGCAACAGAACTTCATGCTTTACGTTATGAAAATCATGAGGAACATGGAGACAGTATTGTAATCAAAAGTAATTTAAAGAAACTAAAAGTGTATGTTTCCAAAATTAAATGGATTGAAGCATACGGAGATTACATCAAAGTAGTTACCGACGATGAAAGTCATTTGGTGTTATCAACTATGAAGGGATTTGAAAAAGAACTTCCAGAAGGTAAATTCATTCGTGTACACAAATCATACATTATTAATTTAGACCGAGTGGAGAAATTCAATAGTAAGTTTGCAGAAATTGGAAACACTAAAATACCTTTAAGTCGTAATAAGAAAGAAGAAATTGTAAAAGCTATCGAAAACGCTTAATACACATCGACATCTACTTTTACCTTAATAGCACGATATTGCGGAACTGCTTCAAAACTCATAAGCACTTTCGCAATATTTTTTTTGGTATTACCCAAATGCTTCTGAACCGGAATTTTAACCATAATCGTTCGAATATATTCATTTCGAATTCTATTAATCGCTGGTTCTTCTGGACCCAAAACAGGCATATCTAAATTTTGAGATAATACATTATACAACCACATTGAACCTTCTTTCAATTTATCAAAATCGCGATGTTTCAACGTAAGTTTCACTAATCTAAAGAATGGCGGATATTTGAAATTCTGACGTTCGTAAATTTGTTCTTTATACATTCCCATATAATCATTATCCAAAACTTGTTGAATAGTATTATGATACGGATTATACGTCTGAATAACCACTTTTCCTTTTTTCTCTGAACGTCCTGCCCTACCCGAAACTTGCATCATCATTTGATACGCTCTTTCGTAGGCTCTGAAGTTTGGTTGATTCAATAAATTATCGGCATTTAAAATCCCAACTAAAGTTACATTATCAAAATCTAAACCTTTGGCTAACATTTGCGTTCCCACCAAAACATCAATTTCTCTATTTTTGAAGGAATCGATAATTTTTTCGAAGCCAAATTTTCCTCGTGTCGTATCTTGATCCATTCTTCCGATATTTTTCTCTGGAAAAAGGGTTTTCAATTCCATTTCAATTTGTTCGGTTCCAAAACCTTTAGTTGTTAAATCTACCGATTGACAACTATGACAATGCGAAGGATTTGCAATCGAATGACCACAATAATGACAACGCAATTGGTTTTTGAATTTGTAATACGTCAAACTCACATCGCAACTTGGGCAATGCGGCACATGACCACACGTCATACATTCCACATAAGGCGAAAATCCTCTGCGGTTTTGAAATAAAATAACTTGTTCTCCTTTCGATAACGTTTCCGTGATTTCTTCCAATAATTCATCTGAAAAATGTCCCGACATTTTCTTTCTGAAATACTTATCTTTTAAATCAACCAATTGAATTTCAGGTAATACTACATTTCCGTAGCGCACTTTTAATTCGGTTAACCCATATTTTTTAGATTGTACATTATAATAGGTTTCCAAACTTGGCGTGGCACTTCCTAAAACCACTTTCGCTCCATGTTGCTTAGCTAAAACTATAACTGCATCACGAGCATGATATCTTGGAGCAGGATCGTGTTGTTTGAAGGTTTGCTCGTGTTCTTCATCTACAATAATACATCCTAAATTTGAAAATGGAAGAAACAGAGCGCTTCTCACACCAATCACTACTTTAGCTTTTGGCGAATTTTCTAAAACTTGATTCCAAACTTCAATGCGTTCGTTATTAGTATATTTCGAATGAAAAACGGCTACTTCATTTCCGAAATAAGCTGTTAATCGTTGAACTAATTGAGTGGTTAGAGCGATTTCTGGTAACAAAAACAACACTTGTTTGCCATCCTTAATATATTGCTCTAATAGTTTGATGTAAATTTCGGTTTTACCTGAAGCTGTGACACCGTGTAATAAATTCACGTCAAAAGTTTTGAAATTTTGTTGAATACTATCAAATGCGGCTTGTTGGGCTTCACTTAACGTGAATTGACTATCATCATCTTTATCGAAAGTTACTCTATCTTGGGCAATATAATATTCTTCGAAAATCGTTTTATCTACCAAGGATTTTACTATTGCAGCAGAACTTCCTGAAGTTTCAATGAGTTTTTTTACTGAAATAGGAGCTTTTTCTCGAGCTTGTAATTGGAAATAATGTAAAACTAACTCGCGTTGCTTTTTGGCTTTGGACAAAACTTCTAATAATTCGGCTAATCTTTCTTGTTGTAGAAATTCTTCTTGTAATCTGATATATCGAACTAACTTGGGTTTGTATTGCTCCGAAATTTCTTCTTGTAATACTAATGCGCCTTTTGCTAATAGTCGATTAATAATTGGAAAAACCGTTTTCTTTCCTAAAATCTTAATCACCTCTTGAACTGTAATCGAAGATTGACTTTTTAAGGCTTCTAAAATTAGATATTCATCATCTTTAAGTTCATTAGAATCAATTTCGACATTTTCTTTAGCTGAAATAATGGTTTCACTTTCCAAAATATAACCAGAAGGCAATGCACTTCGAAAAACCTCGCCTAACGAACACATATAATAAGACGCAATCCATTTCCAATGCTCGATTTGATGTGAATTTACAACTGGTTTTTCATCTAAAATTTGATGGATTTCTTTTGCTTCGTATAACTGTGGTGGTATATTGGTTTTATCTAATACCAAAGCCGTAAAAATCTTAGTTTTTCCAAATGGAACGGCCACTCGCATTCCAATTTGAATGTAGTGAAATTCCGCTTCCGAAACCTGATAAGTAAAGGTTTTAGAAACCGCTAAAGGTAAAACGACTTCGATAAAATACAGCATAGAACAAATATAGTTTGAAAAAGAGAATAGAGAAAAGAAAAAAGAGAAAAGATGTTAAAACCTCAAAGTTGAAATTATAAAACGGAAGTTTAATCCATAAAAAAAGCGCTCTCGATTGAGAACGCTTAGTTTTTTATTTAGTTGGAATTATTTTCCTAACATTTCATCTTTTAAATCTTTATCAGCAGGTTTGTCGCACAACCAAATTCCGAATAAAGCTTTTTTGAAATCGTGTCCGTCGATACTTCCTTTTTTAGTTCCGTTTTTATAAACTACAACTCCTTCATTTGGAACATTCATAATGATGAAAACATCCCCTTTTTTAATTTCTTCTTTAAAGAAACCTTTGAATTTATCGATTTTTGCTTTTAATGGAGCTGTTTTCTTTCCTGTAGAATTCTCAAAACCTTCATTAATTGCCGATATCATTTTATCAGAAGTAATCAAACCAGAAACAATGTTTAATTTAATAGCTGCTCCTTCTTTGCTGTTCATGATTTCAGAAGCATTTGTACTTTTTTTCTCTAAATACAAAGCCCCAACATACATATCCATAAACATTTTAACACGAGTTCCAGCTCCATTTAAAACTAAAGATTGACCTTCTAAATTCATTTTAGCATCAACCTTAACTCCTGATACTGTTTTCTGTGCATTTACTGTAAACACAGTTGCAATCAACATTAAAAATGTAATAACTTGTTTTTTCATAATTTATTTTTTTTAGTTTGGTTAAATATATAAATTTTTTCTTTTCAATTTTGAAATAGTTGCATTTAGTTCGAAACCTAATAACAAAACCATGCAATTAATCCAGATATAAAACATTAATACAAGAAGCGTACCAATTGAACCATATAGCTCGTTATACTTAGCAAATTTAGTTACGTAAATTCCAAAAATATAAGAGGACAAAATAATTAAAATAGTAGTAAAAACAGCACCATAGCTTATAAAAGATATAGAGGAAGTCTCTTTTGTTCCAAATTTATACAATATTGAAGTTGTAATCAAAATCATCAAAAGGATGAATCCGTATCGGCTCCATTCAATAACTGAAACATCAGCTACATAACCTCGAATATTAATTTTTTGAATCATTACTTCAGCAACTACAATCGCAGCAACCGTGATTAGCAAAATCATCGACAACACTAAAGAAATGGCTAATGAAATAAAATATTGTCTGAAAAAACCTCTGGTAATAGTAATGTGGGCCGACATTTCAAATCCGCCTAAAATGGCATTAATTCCGTTAGTCATCAACAAAATAGACAAAATAAAACCTGATGAAAGTAAGCCTTGGTGACTAGTTTCCATAATATCTTTCAAAATAGCTTCAATAGCTTCGTAAGTATTGGGTGGAACTCCTTCTTCCACAAACTCTAAAAAATCGGCTTGGAAATTTTCCAAAGGGATAAACGGAATTAAATTCAAGATAAATAAAGCAAAAGGAAATAACGCCATAAAGAAACTGAACGCAATGGCACTCGCTCTATATGAAAAAGCACCTTTGAAAATTCCCAAAACATAAAGCTCTAAAATATCATAAAGCGATAAACCTTCTAACGTTTTTAGTTTTATGGCTTTTGTAAGCGAAACTAATTGTCTTACAAGAGGAATTTTATTGAGTTTATTTTCTATTTCTTCTGACATACATTATATTGCTTTTAGGCTTAAATCCATATTGTAAACTGAATGTGTTAAAGCACCTGAAGAAATATAATTGACGCCACATTCAGCATAATGACGAATGGTTTTTTCATTGATATTTCCTGACGATTCTGTCAAAGATTGATTTCCAATCATGGCTACCGCTTTCTTCGTAGTTTCGTAATCGAAATTGTCTAATAAAATTCGGTAAACGCCGCCAGCATCTAAAATTTGTTGCACTTCGTCTAAATTTCTGGCTTCAACAATGATTTTTAAATCTTTATTATTATCGATTAAATATTGCTTAGTCTTTGCAATCGCTTGCGGAATTCCTCCAGCAAAATCGTTGTGATTGTCTTTCAACATAATCATGTCATACAACGCAAAACGATGATTTTCACCACCACCAATTTTTACTGCCCATTTTTCAATAGCACGAATTCCTGGTGTGGTTTTTCTAGTATCTAAAATTTTAGTTTGTGTTCCTTCTAGTAAATCAACAAACATTTTGGTTTTCGTTGCGATGGCGCTCATGCGTTGCATTGAATTCAAAACCAAACGTTCGGCTTTCAAAATAGATTGTGAACTTCCAGAAACGTGAAAAACAACATCACCATGTTTCACTCTTTCACCATCATTGATAAAAGTTTCCACTTTCATGTCTTTATCTACATAATGAAAAATCATTTTAGCGAATTCTACTCCTGCGATAATCCCTTCATCTTTAACTAATAACTTCGCTTTTCCTTGTGCTGAAACTGGAATACAAGCTAACGAACTATGGTCGCCATCTCCAACATCTTCGCGAATGGCATTGCTAATGATTAATTCTAATTCTTTTTGAAATTGCGCTTCTGAAATCATGATTTATTAATTGAATTGCTAATGTAAGAAATCCTTTGAAGTTTAAAAAATATTGAGCTCTTAAAAACAAAAAACTCCCAGATAAATCTGAGAGTTTCTTTATGATTGAATTTTAAATTCGATTAAGATAAAGCTGCTTTTACTTGGTCAGCTGCTTCTTGGAATTGTACTGCAGATAAAATTGGCATACCAGAATTATCGATTAATTCTTTAGCGATTTCTGCATTTGTTCCTTGTAAACGAACGATGATTGGCACTTTAATAGCGTCACCCATGTTTTTGTAAGCATCAACAACACCTTGAGCAACACGGTCACAACGAACGATTCCACCAAAAATGTTAATTAAAATAGCTTTTACGTTTGGATCTTTTAAGATGATACGGAAAGCAGTTTCCACACGTTTCGCATCAGCAGTTCCACCTACGTCTAAGAAGTTAGCTGGCTCAAAACCTGCATACTTAATTAAGTCCATAGTAGCCATTGCTAAACCAGCTCCGTTTACCATACAACCTACAGTTCCATCTAAGTCAACGTAGTTTAATCCTACTTCTTTAGCTTCCACTTCGATTGGATTTTCTTCTCTAACGTCTCTCATTTCAGCATATTTTGCTTGTCTGAATAAAGCGTTATCGTCGATATTTACTTTAGCATCAACTGCTAAGATTTTATTGTCAGATGTTTTTAATACAGGGTTGATTTCAAACATTGATGAATCAGAACCGATATACGCTTTATATAAAGCATCGATAAATTTCACCATTTCTTTGAAAGCTTCTCCAGATAAACCTAAATTGAAAGCAATTTTTCTAGCTTGGAAACCTTGTAATCCGTAAGCAGGATCAATTTCTTCTGTGAAAATTAAGTGTGGTGTGTGCTCAGCAACTTCTTCGATATCCATTCCACCTTCAGTAGAATACATAATCATGTTACGTCCTGTTGCTCTGTTTAATAATACAGAAACATAGAATTCAGAAGTTTCGCTTTCACCAGGATAATAAACGTCCTCAGCAATTAATACTTTGTGAACTGTTTTTCCTTCTGGTGGAGTTTGTGGTGTAATTAACTGCATTCCGATGATTTGCTCAGAAATTTCAGTTACTTGGTCTAAGTTTTTAGCTAACTTAACTCCTCCACCTTTTCCTCTACCTCCAGCATGGATTTGTGCTTTTACTACGTACCAACTTGTACCTGTTTCAGCAGTTAATTGTTTTGCTGCAGCTACCGCCTCAACTGGATTGTTTGCAACAATACCACGTTGAACACGTACTCCATAACTAGCTAGGATTTCTTTACCCTGATATTCGTGTATGTTCATAATTGTTATGCGTTTATCTTGTTTAAAAAAGTGCCACAAAAATAGCAAAGTAATTTTTAATGGACTAACTTTTTTTCGTTTAATTTGGGAATTTGATATACATAATCCTATTAAAACTGCAACTTCAAAAAAACACAAATGTTACAAATAAAACATTTTGTTACATTTTGTTAATAATTGTTTTAAAAATTGCATAAAGTAAATATTGAATTAATTTTGCATCAAATTAAATCAAAAATGAAACCAGAAGTATTACAACAATTAGCAACAGAATTTGGGAGTCCGTTATATGTTTACGATGCGGAAAAAATTGCCTTTCAATACAACCGATTACAAAATGCATTTAGCAAAGTAGAACGTTTTAAGGTGCATTATGCCGTTAAAGCATTGTCGAATGTTTCTGTTTTGAAATACTTAAAAAGCTTGGGTTCTGGATTGGATACGGTTTCTTTACAAGAAGTGCAATTGGGATTACATGCAGGAGTTGAGCCGAAAGATATCATTTACACTCCAAATGGTGTTTCGATGGAAGAAATTGAAGAAGTAGCGCAATTAGGTGTGCAAATTAACATTGATAATTTATCGATTTTAGAGCAATTTGGAACGAAACATCCGAATGTTCCTGTTTGTATTCGAATTAATCCGCATGTAATGGCAGGTGGAAATGCTAATATTTCTGTAGGACATATTGATAGTAAATTCGGGATTTCAATTCATCAATTGCCTCATATTTTGAGAATTATTGAAAATACAAAAATGCACATCAATGGCATTCACATGCATACGGGTTCGGATATTTTAGATGTAGAAGTGTTTTTATATGCAGCTGAAATCCTATTCGAAACAGCTAAAAATTTCCCAGCGTTAGATTTTATCGATTTTGGAAGTGGATTTAAAGTACCATATAAAAAAGGGGATATCGAAACCAATGTAGAAGAATTTGGAAGAAAATTAACAAAACGCTTTTTAGCTTTCGAAAAAGAATATGGTCGCCCGTTAACTTTAGCTTTTGAACCTGGAAAATTCTTGGTAAGCGAAGCTGGTTATTTCTTAGCGAAAGTAAATGTAGTAAAACAAACTACTTCAACTGTTTTTGCTGGAATTGATTCAGGATTCAATCATTTGATACGTCCAATGTTATATGGTGCGCAACATCATATTGAAAATATATCCAATCCAAAAGGAAAAGAGCGTTACTACTCGGTAGTAGGTTATATCTGCGAAACCGACACTTTTGCTAGCAATCGAAGAATTACTGAAATTCACGAAGGTGATATATTATGCTTTAGAAACGCAGGCGCTTATTGCTTTTCAATGGCATCTAACTACAACTCACGACTAAAACCAGCAGAAGTGCTATGGAAAGACGGAAAAGGACACTTAATCAGAGAACGCGAAACGTTTGATGATATTTTGAAAAATCAAGTAATGATTGAGGTATAACTCGAATTTCACGAATTAGCACGAATAAAAAAGCATCAAATTTTTAGTTTGATGCTTTTGTGTTATTTTTCTAAAACCTCCAACAAAACTTTACCACCAGAACTATTTGGCATGGTAATTTTTAACATTTGGGTAACAGTTGGAGCAATTTGTGTGATTTCTTTTCTATCGTGGGTTAGTCCTTTTTTGATGTTCCAACCAAAGAAAATTAAGGGAACATGAGTATCATAAGAATAAGGCGAACCATGAGTTGTTCCGGTTGAAGAATATTCTACATAACCTGGTTTAAAAATCATAATGAGTTCTCCGTTTTGGGTTGGGTCGTAACCTTTTGTAATGAAATCTAAATAATAATCGCTTGGATTTCCGTTGGTGATTTCTTCTTCAGTATAAACACGTTTGATGTAGTCTTGTTTGTGTAAATAATCTTTGAAGGTTTGTTTTACTTCTTGTAAATTCAAGCCTTTTGCTTTTACTTTTGCTTTATCAAAAAACACGTTATAATTCGAGTAATCCAATACCAAGTTTTCTCCAAAAGTAGTTTCTGAAAACTCTTTTAAGTCTTTCTGGATGTTTTTATAATTGATGTTATCAACTTTGTATTTATTGTCTTTCAAATACGTTACATTTTCCGCTCCAGCGTGATCTGCCGTTAAGAAAACCAAGTAATTTCCTTTTCCAACCGTTTTGTCTAAGTAAGTCAAGAAATCAGCAATCGTTTCGTCCAAACGCAAATACGTGTCTTGTAATTCAATCGAACGTGGACCTAAAACGTGTCCGATGTAATCAGTTGAAGAGAAACTTACTGCTAAGAAATCGGTAATATTATCCTTTCCTAAATTTTCGCTTTCGATGGCTTTTTTTGCAAAATCGGCTAATAAATTATTTCCAAAAGGTGTTGAACGAAGAATTCCAGCATCGTTTGCATCATACATATCTTGCAAATTGTAAGGCATAAACGGCGCTTTTTTATACAATTTCCCTTCGTATGGATTGTTATCAGTTAAACTTTCGTTGTACGTTTCTTTTGGTTTTAATAAATCCCAACCTTTGGTTACATATTTCAAATAATTTTTCTCCGCATTGAATTGCGTTGCCCAATCTGGAAGTTTTTCTCCGTAATACGTACTCGAAATAAAAGCTCCAGTTTTACTGTACCAAAAAGCCCAATCTGCAAAATGTCCAGCTGGCAAAATAGCTCCTCTATCTTTGATACTGATTCCGATAACTTTTCCTTTGAAATTAGTTGAAAGTTTCAATTCGTCAGTAATGGTAGAACTTTGCAAGTTTCTTGGCGACATTTTCCCTTCTTTCTCTGAATTATCTCCAATTGTTGAAACCGTTGCATCATCGGTACAATAAATTTCTTTTCCAGTCGCTTTATTGAACCATTCGTTACCTACAATTCCGTGAACAGCTGGTGTAGTTCCTGTATAAATTGAAGCATGTCCAGGCGCGGTGTATGTTGGCATATAGTTGTAATGCGTGTTATGAAACGTGTAGCCTTGATTCATTAATCGTTTGAAACCATTTTCTGAAAAGTCGTTTGAGAAACGGTATAAATATTCCATTTTCATTTGATCAACAACGATTCCAACAACTAATTTTGGTTTGTCTTGCGCAGTTCCTATAAAAGAAACTAGAACGACTAACAAGGCTAAGGCTTTTTTCATTTTAAAACTATTTTATACAAAAGTACGTTTTTGATGTAAATGGAATGTTAATAAATACAAAAATGACTTTCTATTACATTCAATAAAAAGTCATTTTAAATATAGTTTAGAATTATTTCTTCTTTGCGGGCTTATCTTCAAGAACTGTCATATTGTAAGCAATAATCATATCTTCGTATGTAATGTATAATTGATTTCTACCACCTTGTTTCTTTCTGGTGTAAATAGCTAAAACGCATTCTACACCATTGTTATCCACACAATTGAATTTAACCACATCGTCATCACCAATCGTTTCTTGGTTTCCATATTTCATAATAGAAAACAGCTGAAGTACTTCTGAATAAACCACAATTCGGTGACTTTCCATATCTAACAGCACCGTCATCTCTGATTTTTGCAATTTAGACCAATCGCTCCAATTTCCCTTATTATCTTTCTGGCTTACCATATAACCAGAAGTTTTGAAATTATATTTTTGAGCATAAGTCGTTGCCGATGCAAAAAACAAAAAAATTAGTATATATTTTAAACTTTTCATTTCGATGTTTTTTTTAAAATTCAAAGGTAGCTACCTCTTTTTTAGCAATGTTAAATTCGGTAATGATATTATCAACAATAGTTTCAACAGGCAAAATATCGTGAATTAATCCCGCAATTTGACCAATTTCTAATTCGCCTTCCACTAAATCACCTTCAAACATACCTCTTTTTGCTCTTCTTTTTCCTAATAATGCTTCTAAATCTTCTTTTGATGGACATTTAGCGTACAATTCTTGAACATCATTATAGAATTTATTTTTGATTAGTCGAACCGGAGCTAATTCTTTTAATGTTAATTGCGTATCACCTTCTCCTGTTTCCACAATTGTTCTTTTGAATTCATCATGTGCAGAACTTTCAGTTGAAGCAGCAAAACGACTTCCCATTTGAACGCCGTCTGCTCCTAAAGTCATGGCAGCTAGCATTCCTCTACCTGTTGCGATTCCTCCTGCAGCAATTAATGGAATTGAAATTTGTTCGCGCACCATTGGAATTAAGGTTAACGTTGTCGTTTCCTCTCGCCCGTTGTGTCCGCCGGCTTCAAAACCTTCTGCAACTACTGCATCTACTCCAGCTTCTTGTGCTTTTAATGCGAATTTAGAACTACTAACTACATGTACAACTGTTATGCCATTTTCTTTTAAAAACGGAGTCCAAGTTTTTGGATTTCCTGCCGATGTAAAAACAATTTTTACGCCTTCTTCTTTTAAAATTTGCATGATTTCTTCAATGTTTGGATATAACATTGGAACATTTACTCCAAAAGGTTTATCGGTAGCTTTTTTGCATTTTTGGATGTGCTCTCTTAACACTTCTGGATACATTGATCCTGCTCCAATTAATCCTAAGCCGCCCGCATTACTCACGGCACTCGCTAATTTGTATCCACTGTTCCAAATCATTCCGCCTTGGATAATTGGATATTTTATATTGAAGAGTTGGGTAATTTTATTCATTATAATTTTAATAATTTTCCTTGAGTTGTTTTATTTGCTGTTTTTAATTGGTAAAAATACAAACCTGATGCCAAATTTTCTAAATTAACGGATGCATTTGTTTCAGTAATCTCAAAAAATCCTACTTGTTGTCCAATATTATTAAATAAAATAAGATTTCCAGAAAAATTGGTATCTGAAAAAACAATAGTTACTTTATCTTGAACTGGATTTGGATACAATAATATAATATCATTTTCAAAATTGTTTGCTGATAAAGCATTGGTTAAAGCCAATTGAAAATCGGGCACACCATATCCTTTATATATGGTTGGATTATTATACAAATCAGCCGATTGTTTTACAAATTGAACGATTTGAGCATTTGTCATATTTGGAACAGCCGACCAAAAGGTAGTTACCATTCCGGCTAAAATAGGACTAGAAAAAGAAGTTCCATTAGCAGTTGTTATACTTCCTGAAGAATTACTAACGGTTGAACCAGCACCTTTTGCGCAAACATCGGGTTTAACTCTTCCATCAAATGATGGTCCAATAGAACTAAAAGAAACATAATTTTCAGTTGCATCTACAGCACCAACCGTTAATGTTGTAATTGCATCAGCTGGTGTTGCTATATGTGGATTTGCTGAATTTCCTGAATTCCCAGCGCTTGTAACGCAAATCATTCCTTTAGAAAAAGCTTTGTCAGCACCTCTTGCTGCAAATGTTTTAATACCGTTCATATCTGAATACGAATAGGTATAATTTGGATTATCGTATTCAAAATAACCTAATGAAGTATTAATTACATCAACTCCTAAACTATCTGCCATTTCTGCTGCTTCTACCCAATACGATTCCTCTACTGGATTTTCAGAATTTGCATCTTCAGTTATGAATAAGTAATATTGTGCATCTGGAGCAGTACCTACTAATTGATTATCAACATATCCCGCCATGCAAGACAATACTGATGTTCCATGAGAATTTCTTGTATAAATAGAGGTATTTCTGTCTGGAAAATTATAACCTCCTAAAATTAAATTATTATCACGTAATCTTTGGAATGGACTTGCAGAATTTACTCCAGGAAAACCTGCATCCATAATAGCTACCATCTTACCTTGACCCGTATAATTTTGTTGGTGCAAAAAATGACCATTTAACATTTGAATTTGATTCGATGAACCTCCGTAGTTAAAATCGGTTAAAACTTCTAATTGTTTGTTTACAGGTTGTATTACTGTAGTTTTTTGAATCGTATTAGAATGTCTAGAATTCAAACTAGCATTTGCGAACTGAATATGATTTACAAAAGGCAAATTAGTTAGTAATTGAATATCCACTTGAGTTCCTCTAACATGAAGTGCATTTAACCATTTTGATTTAGCCATAACTGTAATTCCAGTTGAAGCAGTAACTTGGTCTATATACGTTTGAGCAATAGGAACATCGGTATTATCCAAAATAATTCCTTGAGAAGTTCTTCTGTCTAATGCTCTTTGAGATAACATTTGTAAAGGATTCGCTAAATAATAAGTGGCATCAGGTTTATCATTAAAATACACCCAAGCGTCTTCTTGAGAAAAGCCAAAATTAAAAACCAATAATGTAAAAAGTAGTAGTTTCTTCATATAACATGGGTTTATTAAATCAAATTTACTCATTTTTATTGAAGAAACTACAATTGTTTTATGCAATAACTCCGCTTCCTAAAACTTCATCGTCATGATGCCAAGCCACGAATTGTCCTTCTGTTATAGCTGATTGTGGATTTTCAAACACTACATATATCCCCTCTTTGAATTGATGTAAAGTTGCTTTTTGCAAAGGTTGGCGGTAACGAATTCTTGCCATTACTTCCATTTTTTCACCCTCTTTCAAAGCTAAATCTTCTCTTATCCAGTGAATTTCATCATTTGCAATAAACAATGCTTTTTTAAATAATCCGGGATGTTGATTGCCTTGTCCAGTATATACGATATTCTTTTCTACATCAGTTTCTATAATGAAAAGCGGTTCTTTTGTTCCTCCAACATTTAAACCTTTGCGTTGCCCTTTTGTAAAATAATGAGCGCCTTGATGTTTGCCCATTACTTTTCCAGGCACTTTTAAATAATCAATTCTTCTTGCTTCAAAAGCAAAAGCTTCTTCTTCCGAATTGAATTGGGGTTGTTCTTGATGATATATTTCGGCTTCTGCTGGAATTTCGATAATTACACCTTCTTTTGGTTGTAATTTTTGTTGTAAAAATTCAGGTAAGCGCACTTTTCCGATAAAACAAAGTCCCTGCGAATCTTTCTTCTCGGCTGTAATTAAATCTAATTTCGATGCAATTTCACGAACTTCAGGTTTGGTTAATTCACCAATTGGAAATAACGCTTTCGAAAGTTGGTCTTGTGATAATTGACATAAAAAATACGATTGATCTTTATTTCCATCTTTACCTGCTAACAATTGATAGACTTCTTTTCCCTCTTTTTCGATGGTTCCTTTTCTACAATAATGCCCAGTTGCTACATAATCAGCTCCTAAAGACATAGCGATTTTCATGAAAACATCGAATTTGATTTCACGGTTACACAATACGTCTGGATTTGGAGTTCTTCCTTTCTCGTATTCGTTAAACATGTAATCAACGATTTTCTCTTTGTATTGTTCTGATAAATCAACCGTTTGAAAAGGAATTCCAAGTTTTTCAGCAACTAATAAAGCATCATTACTATCTTCTAACCACGGACATTCATTTGAAATCGTAACGGAATCATCATGCCAATTCTTCATGAATAGCCCAATAACTTCGTATCCTTGCTCTTTTAATAAATAAGCGGCAACACTCGAGTCTACTCCACCCGAAAGTCCTACTACTACTCTTTTCATTTATTCTTGTCCTCCTTTTTCTTCTTTTAACTGTTCTAATGTTTTTGATGCTTCTTTAGCATTTCTTTGCTCATATTTAATCAATTCTTGACCAAATTTTGCGGCTTTAACTTGTTTAATTACCTTGTTTTTTTCGAAAAACTTCCAAGTTCCTACACGTTTTCCGTTAACATAGTTTCCTTCATACATTTTATTGCCCAATCCATCATAGTAAGAAGCAACTCCATCATATTGACCATTTTTATAGATATGTGAATCTATTAATTGTCCTTTTTCAGAATATGTTTTTGATGCTCCAACTTTAATACCTAATTTGTAATTGGTTTCTTCAGCAATAGTTCCATCTTTATAAAATACTTTTCGAACACCATCAAGTTTACCATCTTTATAATATTCTTGTGACATTAATTGTTTCGATTCGAAATGATAGTATTTCCATTCACCTTCTGGAAGTTTGTTTACCAATTTCCCTTCACTTACTTTATTGCCTTTTTGATCATAAAAAACGGCATAACATGAACCATCTCCTTTAGAAAAATCTCTAGTAGCAATAACAGTTCCTGCTTTTGTATCATCAAAATACTTAAATATACCGGTTTCTTTTCCATGATCAAAAGTACCTTCATATCGAACACGATTCGATTCTTTATGAGTTCCTCTCCATAAACCATGACGGTTCCCTTTATCGTCTAATTGGTTAATTTTATCTTGAGCATTTGCAATAAAAGCTCCTAAAAGTAAAAACGCAAGAAATAATTGCTTCATTTTTTTGACTATTGTTTAATTTATTAATTATTAATCACAATGTAACAATTGAAAAATCAAATATTAGACCAAATACTGATTAAACAAAAAATAAATGTGAGTTAAATCTGCTATATAACGCAGCAAAATAGTTTTTTATTTGTTTAGTCTTTTTTAATTTTGGTTAAACAAAAAATAAATCACTATGAAAAACTATGCAAAATTAATCAAATTAACGTTATTAGTAGTAAGTTCTACATTAATGTTTTCATGTTCTGATGATGATAGCTCAACACAGAACAATTCAATAACTGATATCGCATCTGAAAATCCTAATTTTTCAATTCTTGTTGAAGCATTAAGTCGTGCTGATTTAGCTGAAACACTTGATCAAGAAGGATCTTACACCGTTTTTGCTCCAACAAATGAAGCGTTTATGAATTTTCTAGATGACAATGGCTTTGAATCTTTAGATGATGTTCCGCTACCAACACTAACACAAGTTTTATTAAATCATGTGGTTAGTGGAACAAATTTATCTTCAGGATTAACAACAGGTTACGTTAAAACTCTAGCAACTGGTAGCGCGTCATCAACAAACACATTAAGTATGTTTATTAATACAGCTTCAGGAGTTAGATTAAATGGAGTATCTAGTGTAACATCAGCTGACATTATTGCCGATAATGGTGTAATCCATGTTGTTGATGCAGTTATTGGCTTACCTACAATTGTTACACATGCAACAGCAAATCCAAATTTCAGTACCTTAGCTACATTACTAACAGAACAAGAGTTAGTTGGAACTCTTAACGGAACTGCTAGTTCTCCTTTTACCGTTTTTGCTCCATTAAATAGTGCATTTGATACTGCAACATTAAATTTATATGGTGGATTGAATTCTACACAAAAAACAGCTGTATTAACCTATCATGTTGTTCCTGGTGCCAACGTTTTATCTAATGCGATTCCATCTGGTCCAATAACCACTTTTGAAACAGGAACTTTTACAATTTCTGGAACTGTAATTACAGATGAGCAAAGTAGAGCTACAAATATTGTTGCTACCGATGTGCAAGCTTCAAATGGTGTAATACATGCTGTAAATCAAGTATTACTTCCAAACTTAGATTAATTCGTTTCTATAAATAAAATTGCTGTGAATAAAAAGCGCTTTCCATTGGAAAGCGTTTTTTTATGCTCCTAATTCTATAGCTCTTGTGTTCGCAGCATCTATCCCATCTATTATGATTTCTTTAAGTTCCTTCCGATTAAAAACAGACAAAGCAGCTTCTGTTGTTCCTCCTTTTGAGGCTACTCGCTGAATCCAAGCTTCGTTTGACAATTTGCTTCTATTTTGTAAATGTACCGAACCAGACAAAGTTTGACTTACTAAAAATTCAGCCTCAGATGTCGAAAAACCTAATTTAACAGCCGATTCTATCATTGCTTGCATGAAATAAAAGACATAAGCAGGTCCACTCCCTGAAACTGCTGTGGCAGCATTTAGCATATCTTCTTTTTCAATATAAATGGATTTTCCAGTGGTGTTAATTAAATTCTGAACTATGAAAAGTTCTTTTCTATCCACAGTATTTGAGGCACAAAAAACAGTTATTCCCTCACCTATTTGTGTTGGTATGTTTGGCATTGAGCGAACAATTTTAGAAACACCCAATTCCTTTTGCATAGCTTCAATTGAAATCCCGGCCATAACTGACAACACAACATGTTCTGGATTTAAAAACGCATTTATTTCAGACGCTAATTGTTTAAAATCTTGAGGTTTCACAGCTAAAATCAAAATATCAGATTCAAAGATTTGGGGATTTGGATCTATGTAAAAATTTGTTGAATCAATTCCAAAACTATTCTTTTCTTCAATTTTCGTTTTGTTCAAAACTAAAATATCTGAAGCTCCTACAAATCCCGAACTCATAAAACTGTTGGCATAGGTTTGTCCCATATTACCAAATCCTATAATAGCTATTTTCATTATTAAAATATAAAAAGAAACCCTGTCGATTGAAGACAGGGTTTGTATTAAGATAAAATTATTTTTTCCTTTGTTGCGCTGCTTTTTGAGCTTCTGCTTGCTCCATCATTTCGCGCATTTTTCTTTGGAATTTACTTTCCTTTTTCTCTTTTGTTTTATTCTCCTGAATTTGAGCGTGAATTTTATCTTCTTTCACGATGTAGTTTTTAATCACTAACATAATACCGATAGTAATTAAGTTAGAAATGAAATAATACAAACTCAATCCTGATGCGTAATTATTAAAGAAGAACAACATCATTACAGGCGAAATGTAAATCATAATTTTCATGATTTTACCCATATCTGGCATACCTTCTTGTGGAGGTGTACTCATCGCTTGATCACCTGTAGTCATCTTCATGTAGAAGAAAATAGCGATAGAAGCCAAAATTGGGAATAAACTCACGTGACTACCATAAAATGGAATATGGAATGGTAACTGAATTACCGCATCAAATGAAGATAAATCATCTGCCCATAAGAATGATTTTTGTCTCAAATCGAACATCGATGGGAAGAACTGAAACAACGCATAAAAAACTGGTAATTGCATCAACGCTGGTAAACATCCTGCCATAGGATTCACACCTGCTTTTGAATACAACTTCATTGTTTCTTGTTGTTTCTTCATCGGATTATCTTTGAATTTTTCATTCAATTCCATGATTTCAGGACGTAACACCTTCATTTTTGCTTGTGACAAATACGATTTATAGGTTACTGGCGACATCACGATACGAACTAAAATTGTAAATAAAATAATCGCCATTCCGTAACCAATTCCAATGCTAGAAATCAATCCGAAAACTGGAATAAAAATATAACGGTTAATCCATCCGAAAATTCCCCAACCTAATGGTAAAACTTCGTCTAGATTTCTTTCGTAACCATCCAAAATCTCATATTTAGCAGGACCATAATACCAATTCATATTATAGTTTAAAGCGCCATTTTTAAATTCTAATGGAACTTGAGCTGTAAAGTTTTTAGTAAAAACAGTATCAACTTCTTCATTATCAACTAAATTATCTGACTTAAACTTAGCTGTTTTAAACTTCGTATCTGTTAATAAAATAGAAGTAAATAAATGTTGTTTGAAAGCTATGTAAGAAACGTCATTTGCTTCATCTTCTGAATCTTTAGCAGCGTTTAAATAATCGTCTTTTCCGTCTTCGTACTCAAAAACTAACTCTGTATATCTGTTTTCATAAGAAACACTTTTCTCGTTTCTGTATGATTTTAATTGCCATTCTAAATCCAATGGTTTTGAAGTATTCACTACTTTTTCTAAACCTTGAGAACGAACAGCAAAGTCTAACATGTATTCGTTAGGCTTTAACACATAACGATATTCTAAAAACTGATCTGGGCCCGCTTTTAACTGCATCGTTAAAACTTGATTTTTACCTTCAGTAGTTAACTTAGGCTCAAAATACATGTCTTTAGTATGCAATGTTCTGTTATCAGTAGTATTTAAAGCGATGTCTAAAGAAGCATTGTTATCTTTAATAATTTGAACCGCTTTTTTTGAATTCTTCTCAAATTGATCAAATCCTAAAACAGTAGCTTCAGTAATATAACCCCCTTTGTTCGAAATTTTAAGCGATAAAACTTCGTTTTTAATTTCAGTTACATTGTCAGTAGCTGATGGAAGTGTTGCAGAATATCCAAACGAACCTAATTGTGCTTGCGCTGCAGCATTTTTAGTAGAATCTGATACTGGCGTTGCGGCAACAGTTGAAGTTACAGTTTTAACTTCTTTGGTTTGTTTTTCAACTTGCTCTTTTTTCTCTTTTTCTTTTAATTCTTCTGGTGTTGGAGCATTTGAATATAACATCCAAATCAAAATTCCAGAAATCAATACAAATCCGATAATCGAATTAAGGTCTAATTTTTTTTCTTCCATCTAATTATTAGTGTTCAGTGTTCTTAATTGAACAGTTTATTTAGTTTTATGTTGTACAGCTGCCGCTACAAAACTCACAAAAAGTGGGTGCGGATTAGCGACTGTACTTTTATATTCAGGATGGTATTGAACGCCGATAAAGAAAGGATGTGTAGGAATTTCAACAATTTCTACCAACTTCGTATCTGGATTTACTCCTGAAGCTACTAATCCTGCTTTTTCTAATTCGTTTAAATACGCACCATTGAATTCGTAACGGTGACGGTGGCGCTCCATAATCTCAGTTTTACCATAGATTTTTTGTGCCAATGTGTTTTCTTTTATGCTACATTTCCATGCGCCCAAACGCATAGTTCCTCCTTTATTTTCAATATTTTTTTGCTCTTCCATTAAGTTAATTACTGGATGAGCGGTGTTTTCATTCATTTCAGTTGAATTGGCATCTGCATAACCTAAAATGTTACGAGAATATTCAATAACAGCCATTTGCATTCCTAAACAAATTCCGAAAAACGGAATATTATTTTCTCTTGCATAACGAACCGTGTCGATTTTACCTTCAATTCCACGACCTCCAAAACCTGGTGCAACAAGTATACCATCTAAATCTTTCAACTGACTTTCTGCCGAATTGGCATCTAAATACTCAGAATGAATTGAAATGACATTCACTTTTGTCTCGTTTGCAGCTCCAGCATGAATAAACGCTTCTAAAATCGATTTGTAAGAATCTTGCAATTCTACATATTTTCCAACCAAACCAATGTTTACTTCGTGCTTAGGATTTTTCAATCTAAATAAGAACTCGTTCCAGTTGTTTAAATCTGGTGTGTTTTTTTCTGGTAAATCTAATTTTTTCAACGCTACTCTATCCAATCCTTCTTCCAACATTAAATTTGGAACTTCATAAATAGTTGATGCATCAATCGATTGAATTACCGCTTCTTTTTTTACATTACAGAATAACGCTAATTTTTGACGTAAATCTTGCGAAATTTCATGTTCAGTTCTACAAACTAAAATATCAGCTTTGATTCCGCTTTCCATCAACGTTTTCACCGAATGTTGTGTTGGTTTCGTTTTTAATTCTCCAGCTGCAGCCAAATAAGGCACCAACGTTAAATGAATTACGATTCCGTTATTTTCACCTAATTCCCAAATCAATTGACGTACTGATTCGATGTAAGGTAATGATTCAATATCTCCAACAGTTCCACCAATCTCAGTAATTACAATATCAAAATCACCCGATTTTCCAAGCAACTGCATGCGTTCCTTGATTTCGTTTGTGATATGAGGTACTACCTGAACCGTTTTTCCTAAAAATTCTCCTCTACGTTCTTTTTCAATAACTGAAAGATATACTCTTCCTGTAGTTACGTTGTTCGCTTGAGAAGTAGGAACATTTAAAAAACGCTCATAGTGACCTAAATCCAAATCCGTTTCTGCTCCATCATCTGTTACATAGCATTCTCCGTGTTCGTAAGGATTTAATGTTCCTGGATCCACGTTGATGTACGGATCAAACTTTTGAATTGTCGTTCGGTATCCTCTGGCTTGCAATAATTTGGCTAACGAAGCTGCGATAATCCCTTTTCCTAAAGAAGAAGTCACACCTCCGGTAACAAAAATGTACTTAGTTTGGTTCATTGTATTGTTGTTGTGTTGTTGTTGCGATAAATATCTTTTATCTGTAATAAAATCGTGCAAAGATAACACTAATTAGTCAATGTGCCAATTAGTCGATGTATCAATTTTGTAATTAAATTGTAAACAATTTATTTTTGTTTTGGAAAGTTTCGGCGGATGTTTCGAACGAGTTCTTCTAAGCCGTTTAGCTTGAGTTCGTGGACCAATTTTAATTGTTCGCCTAATTGTCCTTTTGGAAAACCTTTATTGGCATACCAAACCACATAATACTCAGGAAGGTCGATTAAGTAATAGCCTTCGTATTTACCAAAAGGCATTTTGGTATGAGCGAGTTTTACGAGAAGTTCTTGGTTGGAAGTCATTATTTAGTGAATTTCAAATGGTTTTTAGTCCAATAATTTTCTATAAATTCCCATTTATCTTCGTAATAACCTGTATCACGTTTTATCCAATTAATTTCGACTTCTTCATTATTTACTATTTTACTTATAAAAATTCCATTTCTTTTTTCATAACCACAACCTTTCCCAGATATATTTCCAACTTTAACACATTTATAATCTGATAAATAAAACAAATCGCTTTCCCAATTATAATCAGCGCATCCAGCTCTTTCATATGAATAATAACATTCTGAATTCTTAATTTTTATTGGACTAGCATAATTTCCCAATTCTTCAATTATTTGAAATTTTCCATTAGGCAAATCAAAAAGTAAAACATCAACAATACCTGGCACATTGGTAATATAATCTAATACAATATCTTGAAATCCATCATTGTTAAAGTCAGAAATTTTATATTCATTAATAAAATCATTGTGCTTATATATAGTATCAAACTTACCATTTAAAATAATCAAAGAAAAATCAAAATTTTCCTCTTTGAACTGCTTTATAACAAATTTTAAGTTATTCACTATAAGAGTATCACTTTTAATTTCTTTAAATTGAGTTTTTAAATTTTCATCAATTTTTTTTGAATCAATATCATTTTCATTACTAATTTCATTTTTACATGAGAAAAGCAAGAAAAAAAACGAAATAATCAAAAACTTCATTGAAATAAGGTTGAATTAAAAGAGATTCCTTCGGAATGACAAGATTGTGGATAAAATTCTATTTAATTACTTCCAATTAAAAACAATCTCTTTCTTAATATCAGGATGTAAACTATAAAAAACTGGACAAGTCATTGCTGTTCTTTCTAAGATGGTTTTTGTTTTTTCGTCGGGATTGATAGAGAAATGGAAAGTTACGTGAATTTCTGTAATTCTTCTTGGTTCTGTTCCCATGATTTTGGTTACTTCTGCAGTGGAACCTGAGAAATCTACGTCTAAATCGCGTGCTTTTATTCCCATAACGGTGAACATACAACTAGCTAATCCATTTGCAACTGTGTCGGTTGGTGAGAATGCTTCTCCTTTTCCGTTGTTGTCAAGCGGTGCATCCGAAATAATTTCCGAACCTGATTGTAAATGTATAGAAGAAGTGCGTAAATCACCTAAGTAAGTCACTTTTGAAGTTGCCATTATTGTGCTTGTTTAATCGTTAAATCGCTGTCGTAATACAATAAATACGTTGCGTTATTTGAAATTAATCCGTTACTAGAATTGTAATCAAATGCGTTTTCAATGTATTCTGTTTTGGTTGTCGCTGCTGATTTTACAAATCCTTCTGGTTGGCAAATTCTCAATAAAGCATCAAACGTTACATCGAAACCTTTTTTAGCTGCAGCGTTTGGATAAATATTATTGATTTTCTTGAATTGCTTTTCAAACTGCTTTTCTTCTGGTGTTGAAGCTACTTTAGTTGCAGATGGAAATAACAATTTCAAATCAGCTAAGTTTTTCATTGGAATTTCCTCAAAATTCAACGCATCATACAATTCAAAAACTGCTAATTGAATATCATATTCTTTTTGCAATCCTTTTAAAATATTGGTAATACTTAAAATTGTACTTGCTTTTTCAATTTCCATTAATACAAAATTCTTTTGTCCTTTTACCAATTGTGTTTTCAAAAGTGCTACATCTAAAGCGCCTTTATCATTAAAAGCGGCATGCTTTACTTCGGGATGATTTGCAGTTATAAAATCTTTCGAAGTTGTTTTTTTAGCACTAATAATCGCTACCACATTTCCGTTTTTCGATTTAAAATAATCAAACATCGAAGCACGTAAAAGATCTTCTGAAGGAACAGTGTAGTATAAATTTGATAATGGCAATCCACGTTCTTTTGAAAGTGGAGAAATTACCGGTGTATTATATTTTGTTAGTAATTGAGCTGTAGTTTCAACTACCGAATTTTGGAAAGGACCTACAACCACATCAACATTCTCAAAATCGTTTTTAGAAATAATAGACGCTACGTTAGAAGAATATTTAGTACTTTCTACATCATAAACCTTAACATTTATAGGCAATCCCAAAACTTTAGCCGAATCGACAGCCATAAGTGCTCCTGCGTAAAAATCTAGAGTAAGATTTAAGAATTTATTCGTTTTTAATTGTTCTGTCTTGGTTTTAACCGAATCTGTTTCAATTTTATTGATGTTAAACGGCAATAACAATACTAAGTTTTTTTGTTTTGATTTATCTACAGAAGCTAGTAAATTTACTTTGTTTTTAGCTACTAAGACTGAATCTTTTACTTTCGTAACAACAGTTCCGTTTGAAGGAACTTTTAAAATCATTCCTATTTTCAATCCGTCTTGTAAATCAGGATTTAGCGTGATTAAATCGCCTTGTGCAATATCAAATTTTTTAGAAAGACTGTAAAGCGTTTCTTTTGGTTGCACTTCATAATCAACTAAGGTTACATTCGAAGGCTTTTTAATTTGAACTCCTGGTTTTAAAATTAAGGTTTGTCCAATATTTAACCCACTTACGATTTGTGGATTTAACTGTTCTAATTCGGTAACCGTTAAGCCATATTTGGTTGCAATTCCATATTTTGTTTCTTTAGCTTCAACTAAATGAGTTGTTGCATTTGAAACCACTTTAGGTTTTGAAACAACTGGAGTTGAAACTGATTTTAAATCGGCAGCAGAAGGTTTTGAAACAAAAATTTCTTGTCCTTTCTTCAAGCCGTTTTGAAGTGTGGCTTTATTCCAAGCTTCTAAATCAGCAACTGAAACATTATATTTTTTGGCGATTCCGAATAGTGTTTCTTTTTCTCCAACAACGTGAATAACACCTTTGCCTGAAGTTGCTTTTGGAATTAATAAAGTAGTGTTTTCCTGAACGCCGTTTTTCGCATCTGGATTTAATCGATAAATATCAAAAGGGGTTACCTCGTATTTTTTTGCGATTTGAAAAACGGTTTCTCCTTTAGCTACTACATGTTTAATCTGAGATTGAACTGGCAAAGCGAAAAGAAAAATCAAACTGAAAAGAAAAACAACTCTTTTTATCATAATCTTAATTTAAAAACAATACTAAACAAAAATTTCAATAGCAATTTATATCGTAAAAATAGAATAAAAATAATTGCTATTGAAATTTATATGTTGAATTTGAAAAATTTATTTTATTCCCATTCTATCGTTGCAGGTGGTTTCGAACTGATGTCATACACCACTCGGTTCACCCCTCTAACGTTATTTATAATTTCATTAGAAATCTTCATTAAAAACTCATACGGTAAATGTACCCAATCTGCTGTCATTCCATCTGTAGATTCTACTGCGCGTAAGGCAACCACTTTTTCGTAAGTGCGCTCATCACCCATTACTCCAACACTATTTACCGGTAACAATATGGCTCCTGCTTGCCATACTTTATCGTATAATCCGTGTTCTTTTAATCCGTTGATGAAAACGGCATCTACTTCTTGCAAAATAGCTACTTTTTCCGCTGTGATATCACCTAAAATACGAATCGCTAATCCTGGTCCTGGGAAAGGATGACGACCTAATAATTCTTCGTCGATTCCTAAACTTCTTCCTACTCTACGTACCTCATCTTTGAATAACATTCGTAAAGGTTCTACCACTTGCAATTTCATAAAATCAGGTAATCCACCTACGTTGTGATGCGATTTAATTGTTGCTGAAGGTCCGCCTGTTGCTGAAACTGATTCAATAACATCAGGATAAATTGTACCTTGACCTAACCATTTTACATCGGTTAATTGGTGTGCTTCATCATCAAAAACTTCAATGAACGCTTTTCCAATAGCTTTACGTTTTGCTTCTGGATCATCTAACCCAGCTAATGCATCCAAAAAGCGTGCCGAAGCATCTACTCCTTTTACATTTAAGCCCATTCCTTTGTACTGATTTAGTACATTTTGGAATTCGTTTTTACGTAATAATCCGTTGTTTACGAAAATACAGTATAAGTTTTCTCCAATTGCTTTGTTCAATAAAACTGCTGCTACAGTTGAATCTACACCACCCGAAAGTCCTAAAACTACTTTATCGTTTCCGATTTTAGCTTTCATTTCAGCAACCACTTCTTCAACGAAAGCATTTGGCGTGAAATTTTGAGGCACTTTTGCAATTTTCACTAAGAAGTTCTCCAACATTTGTTTTCCATCTGTTGAATGATATACTTCTGGGTGAAATTGGATTGCATAAGTTGTTTCGCCTTCAATTTTATAGGCAGCGTTTTCTACGTCTTTTGTACTCGCTATCATTACCCCATTTGTCGGTAATTTCTTGATAGAATCCGAATGACTCATCCAAACTTGACTATTTTCCGAAACACCTTCTAAAAACACTTCGTTTTCTTTGATGTAGGAAAGATTCGCTCTACCATATTCTCTTGTGTTTGAAGCCGCAACTTCTCCACCTGAAAAATGAGCTAAATATTGTGCTCCGTAACAAACTGCCAATAACGGCATTTTACCTCTAATTTGAGATAAATCTGGGTGAAGCGCTTCTTCAGAACGAACTGAGCATGGACTTCCGCCTAAGATTACGGCTTTGTATGATGATAAATCTGCTGGAATTTTATCGAATGGAAAAATCTCGCAGAAAATGTTTAATTCTCTTACTCTTCGGGCAATTAATTGGGTGTATTGCGAACCGAAATCTAAAATTAATACGTTGTGTTGCATTTTATTGTTGTTGTGTTGTAAATTTTAATTTCATTAAAAACAGAAAGACAAGTCATGACTTGTCTCTACAGATTAATATTCAAACGTTCCGTATTCCGATGTAATTGTTAATTTCTTACTATCTGACTTCTCTACTCTTCCAACGATTTGTGCATCGATGTTGAAGGATTTTGAAATTTCGATAATGTCTTGTGCTACTTCGGCAGGAACGTAAATTTCCATACGGTGACCACAATTGAAAACTTGGTACATTTCTTTCCAATCCGTTTTAGAATTTTCTTGAATCAGTTTAAATAATGGTGGTACTGGAAATAAATTATCTTTAATCACGTGAACGTTATCAACGAAGTGAAGCACCTTTGTTTGTGCACCACCAGAACAATGAACCATTCCGTGAATTTGATTGGAATTGTATTTTGATAGAATTTTTTTGATAACTGGCGCATACGTTCTCGTTGGAGAAAGCACTAATTTTCCAGCGTCTATTGGACTATTTTCAACAGTATCTGTCAATTTAGTTTGACCTGAATACACTAATTCATTTGGAACTGAAGCATCAAAACTTTCTGGATATTTCTCCGCTAAATATTTCGCAAAAACATCATGACGTGCCGAAGTTAAGCCGTTGCTTCCCATTCCGCCGTTATATTCTTTTTCGTAAGTTGCTTGTCCAAAAGAAGCCAATCCTACAATTACATCTCCAGCTTGAATGTTAGCATTATCAACTACTTCAGCACGTTTCATTCGAACTGTAACTGTTGAATCTACAATAATGGTACGAACTAAATCGCCCACATCAGCAGTTTCACCACCGGTTGAGTGAATGGTAACTCCGTGATTTTTTAATTCCGAAATTAATTCTTCTGTTCCATTGATGATGGCTGAAATAACTTCACCTGGAATTAGATTTTTATTTCTTCCGATAGTTGATGAAAGTAGAATATTATCAGTTGCTCCGACACATAATAAATCATCAATATTCATGATTAGAGCATCTTGAGCAATTCCTTTCCAAACTGAAATATCGCCAGTTTCTTTCCAATACATGTAAGCTAAGGAAGATTTTGTACCTGCTCCATCCGCATGCATAATGATGCAATATTGGTCGTCGTTTGTTAAATAATCTGGGATGATTTTACAAAATGCTTTTGGAAATAAGCCTTTGTCGATGTTTTTGATAGCTTGGTGCACATCTTCTTTAGAAGCCGAAACTCCTCTTAAATTGTAGCGTTTGCTCGTATCAGAACTCATGTATGTAGTGTGTTGTTGTTGTTGTGGCGCAAAGATAGTTCTAAAATTTAGAATTTAGAAGTATGAATTTAGAATTTGTTAAATTTTTATAACATGAACACTTTCAACCAATTCTGATGTATTGTTTGGGAACAAAATATTCTCAATTTTAAACGTAGTAAAACATTCCCCAACACTTGAAAAAACATCATAAGTAACATTAATTTCATCCATTTGCAAAGTTGTTTCGTTATTTAGTTTAATTACGAACGAATTACCTGTTGGATTTACAACTGATGGAAATATTTGAATAATATTTGAACTTTCTATAAATTCATACGGAATTGCAACTTCATCTATATCTTGAATGGTAATCTGTTGCGATGTATATGTTTCATTTTCAAATACATTTTCTCCTGAAGTTTCATCGACAATTTCAACAAAGAAAGAAGCTGGCGTAGCTTTTTCACCTTCATTACACTCATCGTTACAACTTACTAATGAAGTTGCGATTACTATCAAAAATAAACCAAGTATGTTTCTCATTATTTTTTACTTAAAATTTCAATTTCTACCCTACGATTAGCAGCAGCTTGCTCTGGAGTAGCTTCTGGAATTGGATAAATAGGTTGTGAAACTCCAAATCCTTTTGTTTTTACTCGATAATCCTGAATACCATTATAAACGAGAAAACGCTTAATTTGTTTTGCTCTATCAGTAGACAAATTTCGATAATCTTTATCAATACAACAAATATGACCTTGAATTTCGATTATTAGCTCAGGATTATTTTGCATTACAAACAACAAATCGTACAAAGTTCCTTGCGATTCGGGCATTGTTGCGAAAGTATTTTGATAGAAATTGATATTTTTTAAAGTGATTTTCGTTCCAACTTTTGCCAATTTTACTTTTTCAGCTAATGGTGCATCATCTGGAATTATTACTTCTGGTTCAGCTTCTTTAATTCCTAAAACCTCATCTTCTTTATCTAAATCTTTTTCTAATAAATAATGAATAATCGCTTTTCTGTTTTCCGCTTTATTAGCGGAAGTGGCACCTTTTTCACCAAGAGAAATACTTTTAAAATCGGGTCTGATGTTAACTTTTCCTTTGATTTGATTGAAGATATGACTTACTCGTTTTTGAGACAAAGTATCATTAAATCCAGTACTTCCCACTTCATCTGTTGAACCTGTAATAGACAAAATTTTTGAGGTTTTATTTTCAGCAATCCATTTTTGAAGTTTGGCTGCTTCTACTTTGTTTAATTCAAATTTATTGTTGTCAAAATAAAACACAGCTTGCTCTTGAGCAAAGGTCATTTGAAACAATACAAATACTATATAGGAAAAAAAATATTTCATGAAATCATGTTTATAAAATAAAACGAAGAACTATGCCAAAAATTAATTCTCTAAGATAAGTATTTCTACTCTACGATTTTCGTTTCTTTCTTTTTCGTTTTTTTCTGGAATTTTGTGAATTGGTTGTGTACTTCCAAAACTTTTATATTGTAATCGGGTATCATCGATATCATTTGCTACTAAGTAATTATGAACTGCAATAGCTCTTACTAAAGCAATATCTTCTGGATCTTCTCCTAATTGACAACAAATATGTCCTTGAATTTCTATTTTTACCTTTGGATGCGTTACCATAAATTGTAATAATTCTTCCATTACTGGTAACGATTCTGGAACGAAAATCCCAGAACGATCATAGAAATACAAATTATTCATCACCAGCTTATCTCCCACTTTAGCATTTTCATAACGATTTGGAATTGCTTCAAGATGCACTAATTCTTCTGGATCAACAGGTTGTAATTCGGTATCAATTTGTTTAAAGGGTTTTGGGTCGTCCGAAATTTTTTGTCCTGTATAAACAACTGGATCGTCGTAAACCACAGGTTTTTCAACTATTATTTTGTTTGGAATTACCTTGTAAAAAACGTCAACTCTTCTGTTATAACGTCTTTCTTTTCGAGTTTGAACTCTTTCACCGAAACCTTTAATCTTTAAATTTTCACTAAAAAAAATAGAAGAATTTACTTTTGTTTTGAGTTGTTCTTGAACCGTATTAATTCGTTTATAAGCTAAGGTATCATTGTAGTCAAAAGTTCCGTACCAATCGCAATACCCATTTATTACTAGAATTTCGCGGTTTTGGTCTTTGTTCAACCAAGACATAAACAATTCGTTTTGCTTTGGGTTAAACGTATCTTGATCAAAATCAAAATAAAAACTCGCCTTTTCTTGTGCTGAAAGTAGTAGTCCAAACAGCAGTAATACGTATTTCATTTAGGGTATTTTAATGTAACGAATATAAAAAAATAAAAGTATTAAAAAAACTTATTCAGGAAAAGAACTTTTTATTTTACTTAATAAATTAATTTACAACACATTAAAATAAAATTAATTTAAACTTAATTGGCAATAATTTGAATTTCTACTCTCCTATTTTCGTTTCGCTCGTCTTCGTTATTTTCTGGAATGATATGAATCGGCTTTGAACTACCAAAACTTTTATAACTCAATCGGTTTTTATTAACTCCATTATTTATCAGATAATTATAAACTGCTAATGCTCTAACTTTTGCAGTATCTTCTACATCAGTACCTATTTGACAACAAATATGCCCTTGAATTTCTATTTTCAAATTCGGATTAGCCAACATGATTTTCAATAATTCTTCTAAAACAGGACGCGATTCAGGAACAAAAATTCCAGAACGATTGTAGAAATGTAAATTCTTTAGAATTAATTTATCACCCACTTTTGCTGTTGACACTTGTTGTGATAAGTTTTTCTTATCGTCTTTTGGAAGCGTCTTATCTGTTTCTAATACTTCATAGAAAATCTCTACTTTTCGATTCAGTTTTAAATCGGAGTTTTGTGTGAAATTTTCTCCTTTGCTTTCAATTTCAATTTGCTTTTGATTGGTTACTTTTTCAATAATATGATACACGTAATTAGCTCTGTTGAGCGCTAAAGTATCATTGTAACTATTAGTTGCTCGGTAATCGCAAAATCCAATTATTTTGATGAATTTCAAATCTTTATTTTTAAGAAAAACATCTAATCGATTTAATTCTAAAGAATTTAATTGATAAGAATCCGTATCAAAATACACTGTAAATTTAGCTTGGGAAAATGCTACTGTAGAAAGCAGAAAAAAGCAAAGTAAAAATCGAATCATAACTGTTATTTTTAATATAAAACGCATAATGTAACAAATAAGTATGTAAAATAAAAAATCCCGACTTTCATCGGGATTTATATTTACTAAGCAATGATTTATTTTTCGAACTCTTTTAAAGTAGTGATGATAATTGAAACGCAATCTCTCAATTGTGCTTCTGTCATAACTAACGGCGGAGCAAAACGAATGATGTTTCCGTGTGTTGGTTTTGCTAATAAACCGTTTTCAGCTAAACGAACACAAATATTCCAAGCCGTGTCGCTTTCTTCAGTATCATTGATAACAACTGCGTTTAGTAATCCTTTACCTCTTACTAAAGTAGCAATGTTTGAAGTTTCGATAAATTTACCTAATTCTTCACGGAAGATTTTTCCTAATTTTCTAGCGTTTTGAGATAGACTTTCTTCAGAAACTACTTCTAAAGCCGCCATAGCAACCGCAGCTGCTACTGGATTTCCTCCAAAAGTAGAACCGTGTTGTCCTGGTTTGATAACATTCATAATGCTATCATTTGCCAAAACTGCCGAAACTGGATAAGCTCCACCTGATAACGCTTTTCCTAAAATCAAAATATCAGGTTGGGTGTATGTTGCTTGTTTTTCACATTTTGCTTCACAAGAACAATTTCCACAAACCGCTAATAACGAACCTGTTCTAGCGATACCTGTTTGTACTTCGTCTGCGATAAATAAAACGTTATTGGCTTCACAAATTGCTTTTGCTTTTTTGATAAAATCTTCAGAAGGAGTATAAACTCCTGCTTCACCTTGAATAGGTTCTACTAAGAATCCTGCAATATTTTTTGAAGAATTCACTGCTTTTTCTAAAGCATCGATATCATCATAAGGAATACTGATAAATCCTGCCGTGTAAGGTCCGAAGTTTTTACGTGCGTTTTCGTCGTTTGAGAATGAAATGATTGTTGTAGTTCTTCCGTGGAAGTTACCGTCACAAACGATAATTTGTGCATCATTTTCATTTATTCCTTTTTTCTCGTATGCCCATTTTCTACACAATTTTAAAGCGGTTTCCACTGCTTCTGCTCCTGTGTTCATTGGTAATACTTTATCGAATCCGAAATAGTTCGTGACAAATTGTTCGTAAACCCCTAATTTATCGTTGTAAAATGCTCTTGATGTTAAGGTTAACGTTTGTGCTTGCTCTACCATTGCTCCTACAATTTTTGGATGACAATGTCCTTGATTTACAGCAGAATAAGCCGAAAGAAAATCGTAATATTTTTTTCCTTCTACGTCCCAAACATAAACTCCTTCTCCTCTACTCAAAACTACTGGTAGTGGATGATAATTGTGCGCACCGTGTTTGTCTTCTAATGCAATCGCTTCAGCCGAACTCATTTTTTCTAAAACTGACATAAAATTTTGTTATTGATTGTTACATCGCAATTCCTTCTTAGTGGTGAGAAATCAACCGAATAGTTGCCAAAAATACAAAAATCAAGGGCAATTTCAAATTCAAATTTAATAATCTGAGAATTTCTGACTTTTGGAACACAGATTTAAGAAATTGTAGAAATTTTAAAAATCTATGAATAACTTAAACTCTTTTAAACAATTAAAACTTTAAATTTTTATCCAAACATTTCCAACAAAGTAGTAATAGTATTCCAGTTTCTAATAGTAGCTACTAGATTCAACTTTTTCTCTATATACTTCTGGTCTAATCTTGTTTTTCCGGCTCCTACAGCGTATTTGATGTAGATTTTATTTTTATCAATTGCAGCTTCGTCGGGTTTGAATTGACTTATTTTTAAATCGTTGATGGCGCTTCCTTGCAATTCTTTTGAAAGAAAAGCCACGTACAATTTCTTAGTATCACAATCTTTTTCTTTTAGAAACAAATTATTTGTTAAACATGATTCCAAATCTTCTTTAGCAATAACCACCACAGGAACTTCCAAACCTAATTCTTTGAAAATTTCTTGCTTGATTTTAAACCCAACACTCGCACCATGTTCTTCTTCCGAATCCACAAAAACGTTTCCTGATTGAATATACGTGCGTACATTTTGAAATCCTGCGTTTTCTAAAAGCGTTTTCAAAACCTCCATTTTAATCATGTTGTGACCGGAAACATTAATTCCGCGAAGTAAAGCTAAGTGGGTTTTCATGGTAATAATTTGGTGCAAAAATAGAATTTCCTACTTAATTCGGTTCAAAATATCGTTCATCATTTCGATTTGCACCTTTTGAATTTCGATTAACTCCTGTTGTTGGTGCATTACCAAATGATCAATTTTATCATCTAACATTCGAATTTCTAGTTCTGATTTCAAATTTATCATGTAATCTTTTTTGGCGCGTTCACGGTCTTTTTCTTCCTGACGGTTTTGGCTCATCATAATGACTGGCGCTTGCAATGCTGCCACACATGATAAAATCAAATTCAATAAAATGAAGGGATACGGATCAAATTCTTTGTTCGTAAAAATAATCACGTTGGAACCAATCCAAATGGAAATGAAAATAAAAAAAGCAATAATAAAGGTCCAACTTCCTCCAAAAGCCGCCACTTTATCCGCTACAATTTGACCATAATTTCTAGTATCAACTTCCTCTTCCACTTTGGCTACAAAAGAAGTATCATCGCCTAAAGATCGAACTACATCTTTTTCTAATTTTGATAACTGACTAATTTCGGTTTGTAAAAATTTAGAGATGTATTTTTCACGATACACATTCAATTCTTGTACAGCAATAGAATCATTCACATCAAAATCAGGAAAATCTTCTAAAATTAGGTTTAAAATGGAAGTTCGAATTGTTTTCCCAGAAACTCTATCATGCTCAGGAAATTCGATATTTGAAATAGCACTTTTAAACGTAGTATTGTTACTCATAATTCAAAAACATTTCTGCTAATTTACAATTTAAACCGTTGCATTCTATTAAATTGATTTTAAAAATAGTAGAAATCAAAAAAAACCTATCAAATCCACTGAACAATTCTTATTTTTGCCTCATGGGAAAAAAGAGAACAGAAAAAATCGTATTCGAAAACGTAAAAATCCTTGATGCAGGTGCAAAAGGTGTATCGGTAGCTAAAGCTCCTGATGGTAAAGTAATATTTCTTCCAAACGTAGTGCCAGGCGATGTGGTAGACGTGCAAACCATGAAGAAAAGAAAAGCCTACTACGAAGGTAAAGCTATAAAAATCCACGAATTTTCAGAACATAGAATCGAACCGGTTTGTGAGCACTTTGGAGCATGTGGTGGTTGCAAATGGCAAAACATGAAGTACAGCCAACAATTATTCTATAAAAATCAGGAAGTTTATAATAATTTAAAACGAATTGGTAAGATTGAATTGCCAGAATTCGAGCCCATTTTAGGTTCAGAAAAGCAATTATTCTACAGAAATAAAATGGAATTTGGTTTCTCGAATGCGCGTTGGATGACCGATGCCGAAATTCAATCGGGAACTGAGTTTGACAATAAAAATGCCTTAGGATTTCATATTCCAAGAATGTGGGACAAGATTTTAGATATTGAAAAATGTCATTTGCAAGAAGATCCATCTAACGAAATTCGTAATGAAATCAAACGATTTGCTAACGAAAATAATCTTACGTTCTTCAATGCAAGAGCTGTAGAAGGTTTATTACGAACGTTAATGATTCGTACCGCTTCAACTGGTGAAATCATGGTATTGATTCAGTTTTTTGAAAACGATAAAAACGGAATCGAATTGATGATGAATTTCTTAGCAGAACGTTTCCCTCAAATTACGTCGTTACAATATGTTATCAATCAGAAATTGAATGATACGTTGTATGACCAAGATATTATTTTGTTTAAAGGTCGTGATTATATTTTGGAAGAAATGGAAGGTTTACATTTTAGTATTAATGCGAAATCGTTCTATCAAACCAATTCTGACCAAGCGTATGAATTGTACAAAATTACTAGAGAATTTGCAGGTTTAACTGGAAATGAAACTGTTTACGATTTATATACCGGAACTGGAACCATTGCGCAATTCGTTTCTAAAAAAGCGAAAAAAGTAATTGGTGTTGAAGCCGTACCTGAAGCTATTATTGATGCAAAAGCAAATGCGGAACGCAATAACATTACGAATTGTGAGTTTTATGTTGGGGATATGAAAAACGTGTTCAACGACGAGTTCATCAACCAACACGGACAACCTGACGTTATCATCACCGATCCACCAAGAGATGGCATGCATAAAGACGTGGTAGAAATGTTATTGAAAACAGATGTACCAAAAATTGTGTATGTAAGTTGTAATTCGGCAACACAAGCTCGTGATTTAGCTTTGATGGACGAAAAGTACAAAGTGGTTCGTGTGCGTCCAGTGGATATGTTTCCGCAAACGCATCATGTGGAAAACGTGGTTCTTTTAGAAAAAAGATAAATATGAAAAAATTAGTTTTTATAACCCTATCCTTGCTTTTAGCGGTTTCGTTTTGGAATTGCGAAAAAGATGATATTTGTGCTAGTGGAACACCTGTAACACCTCGAGTGGTAATTGAGTTTTATGATGCTGCAAACCCAACAGTTTTGAAGAACATATCCAATTTAGCGGTAGCAGAACCCACTTTTGTAAATGGTTATGGGTACAATGGAATTAGTAAAATTAAAGTTCCCATTCGCACAAACGCTGATGTTACTACTTTGAATTTTATTCAGAACGGAAGCGATACGGATAGTTCAAATGATAATATAGATGCCATCACTTTTAACTACGAAAGAGTGGATGAATATATTTCACGTGCTTGTGGTTTTAAAACCTTATTTTATTTAAATGATACTAATCCGATTGTGTTAACTGCGGATGGCAACAACTGGATTCAAAACATTGTAGTAACTCAACCTAATATCGAAAACGAAAATGAAGTACATGTTAAGATTTATTTTTAGTCTGAGCTTGATGTGTGTTTCATTATTAGGAAATGCACAAACTAAAGACACTGCAAAAGTGGTATATCCAGAACGTTATGGGTTACGTTTAGGTGCCGATTTACATAAAATTGCGCGTTCGTTTTACGAAAAAGACTATCGTGGGTTTGAATTAGTGGGAGATTATCGTTTAACTCGTCGTTTTTATATTGCGGGTGAACTTGGTAATGAAAACAAAACTATTGACGACGATCGTTTAAACTTTACTACAAAAGGCACCTATTTTAAAGTAGGTTTTGATTACAACTCTTTTGAAAACTGGCTCGACATGGAAAACATGATTTACGTAGGAATGCGTTATGGAGTAAGCAGTTTTAGTCAGACATTAAATAGTTACAAAATTTATGACCCTAGCAATTATTACGGAGAAAATACCGTGATTTCAGGAGAGAAATTTGGTGGATTAAATGCTAGCTGGTTGGAAGTAATTGGCGGTATTAAAGCGGAGCTGTTCAACAACGTGTATTTAGGATTCTCAGTACGATTAAACTATTTGGTTTCCAACAAAAAACCAGATGGCTTTGATAATCTCTTCATTCCAGGGTATAACCGAACGTATGATGGAAAATTTGGAGCAGGATTTAATTATACTTTGAGTTATTTCATACCGATTTACAAGAAAAATAAAACCACAACGGAGAAAAAATAAGATACTAAGTTCAACGAAAACAATAGAATTATTTTAATAAATAAAATCCCGAGCTCACACTCGGGATTTTCTTATTCTATTTCTTTCACTCCTTTAATAAAAAGCCACTTCATGTAAATTTTTTCTCCATTGTGCGTTTTAATCGCTTGAAATTTTGGAGCTAAAATTAATGCTACCATAAAAGCAGTCATTGGAATCCAAAGTCCATTCAAATGTGTGAATTCGTCCACTAAATATAATGTTGGTAAATAAATCACTACGAATCCTAAGAAATTATATAAGAATGATTTTACTTTTTTACTCATTGTATGCATTGTTTAATTGTTGAATTGATAAATTGTTAAATTGAATTTTCACTTTTTACTTTTTACTTTTCACTTAAATATTTCCCTTTCTTACTGCCTTCGTACATTTCGTATTTCACTAAACGTGCTTCAAGCTTACCATTGAAAAGTTTAATTTTTCTACTTGGCTTTAACCCTACAAATTTTAATGCTTCTAAATTCGCGGTAATAAACCAAGCGTTGGTATTGGGATAATTTTGTTTTAAAGTATCACCAATTTCTCTGTAAAAACGTTCCATATCAATATCCAAACGCTCTCCGTAGGGCGGATTGAAAACCATGTGCAACGGACCTTCAGTTTCTTTTTTAGAATCGAAGAAGTTTTCGTTGGTAATGGTAATGTATTCGTCTAAATTGGCATTTCTAACATTGTCTTTTGCTTTTGAAACGGCACTTGGCGCTTTGTCGTAGCCTTTAATCGTATAATGGAATTCGCGTGTTTTCTTTAATAACGATTCTAAAATGTTGTCAAACAATTCGGCATCCCAATCTTTCCATTTTTCAAAAGCAAACTCTTTTCGATTGATATTCGCTGGAATATTACAAGCAATCATCGCTGCTTCGGCTAAAATAGTTCCTGAACCACACATTGGATCTAAGAAATGACTTTTCCCTTCCCAACCCGATAAAATCAACATTCCAGCTGCTAAAACTTCGTTGATAGGGGCGATATTCGTTGCACTTCTATAGCCTCTATGATGCAACGAAGCACCCGAGGTATCCAAAGAAACCGTAACCGTATCTCTATCGATATGTACATGAATTTGTAAATCTGGAAAATCTTTATCGATGCTTGGACGTTTGCCTTTCAACTCACGAAATTGGTCTACAATCGCATCTTTC
This sequence comes from Flavobacterium proteolyticum, assembly GCF_015223105.1. Classification (GTDB taxonomy): domain Bacteria; phylum Bacteroidota; class Bacteroidia; order Flavobacteriales; family Flavobacteriaceae; genus Flavobacterium; species Flavobacterium proteolyticum. Next base: position 38,677 of record NZ_JADFTZ010000004.1, on the reverse strand, counting down.
GTCTTCAAAGCCACAAACTGACTGTGATTGAAATGCTCCGAATGCAAGGTCGTATCAACCAAAAAAGTTTGGTGTTCGTTTAAGTAATCCGACCAATCAATTTTTTTGATGCCTTCGTACAAACTTTTATCGTTAAAAGCTTTAAACGTTTTAATTGGTTTTAAGATTTTTAAAGCGGTTCTAAGTGCTAAATTGGCTTTGTACATAAAACCTTTGTCGCCCATAAAACTAACTACTCGCGTTCCAATTTCTACTTTTTGAGCGCCTAAAAGTTGTAATTCTTTAGCTAATATTTCTTCAAAACCAAAGAAGGTTTTGGCAGTCATTTTAAAATTTTCCATTCTACAAATTCAAGTTCAATTGCAAAAATCAATTGCAATCGTAATAATTAGGGTATTCTTGTGCAAAAATACATTAAATTTGCTACTTGAAAGAAACGAATTCAGAATTAATGTCAGATAGCAATAATAAACAAGCAACAACAAACAACCAACAACCTTCAAATTGGTTCGAATCTTGGTTTGATACCGAATATTATCACATTTTATACAAGGAACGCAACGACGAAGAAGCGCAATTGTTAATAGACAATTTGACGCATTATTTAAACCTTCCTGAAGATGCTAAAATCTTAGATTTGGCTTGTGGAAAAGGACGTCATGCGATTTATTTGAATTCATTAGGTTTTGATGTTACGGGTGCTGATTTATCTGAAAACAGTATTAAAGAAGCGTCTGAGTTTGCCAATGAAAAACTGCATTTCAAAGTGCACGATATGCGCGAAACATGTAATGAAAAATATGATGCGATTTTCAATTTGTTCACTAGTTTTGGCTACTTCGAAGACGATGCTGACAATTACAAAACCATTAAAGCCATTCACAATAGTTTAACCGAAACGGGTTTTGCTGTTATCGATTTTATGAATGTGGATTATGTGTTGGAAAATTTGGTTGCCGATGAAGTAAAATCGGTAGACGGAATTGATTTTCACATCAAACGTTATTACAAAGACGGTCATATTTTCAAAGAAATTTCGTTTGAAGACCAAGGTCAGCAATATCATTTCACCGAAAAAGTACAAGCTCTTCGCTTAGAAGATTTTGAAAAAATGATGGAAGAAGCTGGTATTTATCTTTTAGATATTTTTGGTGATTATAAATTGCGAAAATTCTTTAAAACACAATCAGAACGTTTAATTATGATTTTTAAATAATGCAATATATCATCACCTTTTCGGCTGTTATTTTAGGGTTTTTAATCGCTTTGTTTTTAAAACCTCAAAAGAAAAAAAACATCAAGTTATTGTTGGCATTTAGTGGTGCGTTTTTACTTTCGCTTACCGTTTTACACTTACTTCCTGAATTATTTAGCGAAGGATATAATCACGTTCATGAAGGCGAAGAAACACATGCGACGTTACCAGTTGGTGTATTCATCATGATTGGAATTTTATTTCAAATCTTACTAGAATTTTTCTCAAAAGGTGCTGAACACGGTCACGTTCACGTGCATACCGACGAGCATAATAAATTACATCACATACCGTGGTTGTTGTTTGTTAGTTTGTGTATTCATGCGTTATTAGAAGGTTTCCCAATTCACGAAAACAATAATTTAGCGTATGGAATTGCAATTCACCACTTCCCAATTGCTATCATTTTGACCTTGTTTTTCGTAAATGCGAAGATGAATAAAATGATGATTTTTGCTTTTATGTTTTCTTTCGCATTGATGACACCGCTTGGAACGTTATTAGCGGAACAAATGCATTTTGCCCAACATTACTCAAAAGAAATTTCTGCGGTTGTAGTTGGAATTTTATTTCATATTTCGTCAACGATTATTTTTGAAAGTAACGAAGGGCATAAATTCAATTTGGCTAAAATCACCATGATTGTATTTGGTTTTGTGTTGGCTTACATCATTGAAATGGGACATTCGCATTAATCGTAAATCAACATAAAACATAAATACTTTTTACTTAAATTTGAAGAACATTTAAAATATTTAATATGGGATTATTTTCTGCGCTACTTGGCAATGCAGGTGCTGTAAATCAAGAAACTTTAGTAAAAGATTACGGCAAACTTTTAATTACAGGTGAAGAAATCGAATTGGGTTTCAAATTGATTCGTGATACTTTTATTTTTACCAACAAACGATTAATTCTAATTGAAAAACAAGGAATTACCGGTAGCAAAATTGAATACAAATCCATTACTTACAAAAGTATTTCACGTTTCAGCGTAGAAACAGCAGGAACTTTTGACTTAGAAGCCGAATTGAAAATTTGGGTTTCAAGCGAAGCTCATCCAAGTATCGTGAAACAATTTAATAAATCAGTTAATGTGTATGATGTGCAGAATGTTTTGGCGCATCACGTTTTAAAATAATCGCATGAACTTTACCAAAACCACTGAACAAGCTTCCAAATACGAACATTTAGAAAAAATGTCGGTGACGGATTTGTTGACGAATATTAACAACGAAGACAAAACCGTACCGTTAGCCGTTGAAAAAGCATTACCACAAATTGAAAAATTAGTGACTGAAATCGTTTCGAAAATGAAACAAGGCGGTCGTTTGTTTTATATTGGAGCTGGAACTTCGGGGCGTTTAGGAATTGTTGATGCATCGGAATGTCCGCCTACTTTTGGAGTTCCTTTTGATTTGGTAATTGGAATTATTGCGGGTGGTGATACTGCCATTAGAAAAGCAGTAGAATTTGCCGAAGATGATAAAGAACAAGCTTGGAAAGATTTACAACAATGGAATATCAATGAAAATGATGTAGTTGTTGGAATTGCCGCTTCGGGAACTACACCTTATGTTATTGGCGGTTTAGAAATGTGCAATCAAAACAACATCAGTACAGGAAGTATTAGTTGCAATGCGGAAAGTCCTTTATCAAAAACCGCTAAATTTCCGATTGATGTAGTGGTTGGGCCAGAATTCGTAACAGGAAGTTCACGCATGAAGGCTGGAACCGCTCAGAAATTGGTTTTAAACATGCTTTCAACTGCAACTATGATTCAATTGGGAAAAGTAAAAGGCAACAAAATGGTGGATATGCAATTGAGCAACACTAAATTAATTGATAGAGGAACGCGAATGATTATGGAGGAAATTCCAGTAAGTTATGAAGAAGCCAATCAATTATTACAAACACACGGAAGTGTCAGAAATGCGGTAGATTTTTACAATAACAACAAATAAAATATATCATGAAACAATTCTTTTTAATCTTAGCAATATTAGGTTTCTCAATATCTTTTGCTCAAAAATTAGAATATACAAAAGGGAAAATTTATCAAGACGGTGAACAATTGTCTTCTTTTGAAACTAAAACATTAATGAAAACCGATTTAAAAGCGTTGCATTTGTTTAAAAAAGCCAAAACGAAAGAATCGCTTGGTGGTTTTTTACTTGGTTTAGGAATTGGTGGAACTGTAGCAGATTTAGCAATGGGATTAGCATCTGATGTAAAATATCCTACAGCATTAACTTATGCAGGGGTTGGTTTAATGGCCGTTTCGATTCCAATTTTATCAGGAAGAAAGAAAATGGTAAAAAACAGTGTTGATATTTATAATTCGGGATTACAAGAACAAAAGAAAACTTTAGGTGATAATTTCGAATTGAATCTAGTAAATAATGTTAACGGAGTTGGACTTCGAATTAATTTCTAATGGCAACTGATAAAAACATACTAGCAAAAGGCGTAAAATATCTTGCAGGCGCTTTACCACTATTATTTCTTGGACCAGTAATTATCAACAGTGCGTTCAAAAATGTAAAACATCCTTTGTATCCTTACATTTTAGGTTTAGGAATTATTATTGCCTTAGCAGCTATGTTTTTAATATTTAAAGGTATAATGACTTTAGTCAAAAGCTTATTTGATGGCGATAAAAACAATCAATAACAAAATCCATTTCAAAAATCAATTATGAAATTCAAAATACAATATTCTATTTGCAGTTTATTACTACTTACATTGCTAGCTTCTTGTTACAATCAAGAACGTAATTGTAAAGATTTCAAAACTGGTAAATTCACATCAGAAACTGAAATTGATGGCAAAAAATACACAAGCACATTCGAACGAAACGATTCTATTCAAATTGAAACATACGAAGGGAAAATTGACACTTTTAAAGTTCGATGGACAAATGATTGTGAATACATTATGCAAAATACTCATCCAAAAAATAGAGAAGAGAAAAAAGCAGTTCAAATGAAAATTTTGACTACCAATGCGAACTCCTATACATTTGAATATTCCTTTGTTGGAGACTCAAAAAAACAACGCGGGACTGTAACAAAACTGAACTAGCCAACGTATAACTAGTTTTAAAACTAAAACATAAAAATGGAAGTATTTTTAAATCCCGATGCTTGGGTGGCACTTTTAACCTTAACTTTTTTAGAAATTATTTTAGGAATCGATAACATCATTTTCATTTCTATTGTTACGGGAAAATTACCGCAAGAAAAACGTAAAAAAGCAACCCGAATTGGATTATTCTTAGCCATGTTTATGCGTATCGCATTGTTATTTGGAATTACCTTATTAATTGCCATGAAAGCACCTTGGTTTAGCTTTGATTTTGGTTGGTTTTCAGCTGATATTACTGGTCAAGCCTTGATATTATTACTTGGTGGATTGTTTTTAATTTATAAGAGTACTAAAGAAATTCACGAAAAAGTAGACCATAAAGGAGAAGAAGAGAAAGAGTTGAAAACTTCAGCTTCTAAATCATTTGTAAGCGTAATTGGTCAAATTTTGTTAATTGATATTATTTTCTCTGTTGATAGTATCTTAACCGCTGTTGGTATGACAAATGGTATTGAAGGCGCATTAGTTATTATGATTACAGCCGTAGTAATTTCTGTAGGAATAATGATGTTATTTGCAGTTCCAGTTGGAAATTTCGTAAATGCGAATCCTTCGATTCAAATCTTAGGTTTAGCTTTCTTAATTCTAATCGGATTTATGTTAATCACTGAAAGTATGCATTTATCGAATGCGCAATTAGCAGGGCAACATGTGGGAGCGGTTCCTAAAGGTTATCTCTATTTTGCAATTGCTTTTTCGTTAGCAGTAGAATTCATCAATATGAAGATGCGTAAGAAAAACTAATTAAAAAGTTATTATAAAATAAAATGTCCCGATATTTTCGGGACATTTTATTTTATAGAAGATATGATTACGACAATCCTATTATCACACCATTATTGTCAATATCAATTCGTTCTGCATTTGGTACCGCTGGTAAACCTGGCATTCGCATTACATCACCTAATAATGGCACTACAAATCCAGCTCCAGATGAAATTTCAAATTCACGAACCGTAATATCAAAATTCGTAGGGCGACCAATTAACTTTTCATTATCAGAAAAACTCGCAGGCGTTTTCGCCATACAAATCGAAAACTGACCAAATCCTAAATCGTTAATCATTTTCAATTGTGCTTTCGATTTTGGAGAAAACTCAACTGAATTCGCACCATAAATATTTTTAGCAACTACGTTGATTTTATGCTCAATAGAATCGAAAGGTTGGTACAAAGGTTTGTAATTCGCAGTTCCTTTTTCAATTTCTTCAATTACTTTTTGCGCCACTTCAGCCGAACCTTTTCCTCCTCGAGCAAAAGCTGTACTCACGATAGCACTTACACCTTTTGAAGCACACAATGCTTTCAATTTATCATATTCGGCTTGTGTATCATCTGGAAAAGCATTGATACAAACTACAGGATTTAATCCAAATTGTTGCATGTTTTCAATGTGTTTTTCCAAATTGCAGAAGCCTTTTTCAATCGCGCCTACGTTTTCTGTTTTAAAATCTTCAGGAGCTAATCCGGCGTGATGCTTAATAGCTCTAATTGTTGCTACTAAAACTACTGCATCTGGTTTTAAGCCACTTTGTTCACATTTGATATGAAGGAATTTTTCAGCACCTAAATCGGCACCAAAACCTGCTTCTGTTACTACGTAATCACCTAACGATAAGCCCATTTTTGTTGCGATTGCGGTATTAGTTCCTTGCGCAATACTAGCAAATGGTCCACCGTGCAAAATAGCTGGATTTCCGTCAATGGTTTGCACTAAGTTAGGTTTTATCGCATCTTTCAGTAAAGTTGCCATAGCTCCTACTACATTCAAATCGCGAGCGAAAATAGCTTTTCCATCTAACGTTTTTCCAACAAATATATTTCCTAAACGGAATTTCAAATCTTCTAAATCTTTCGCCAAGCATAAAATCGCCATGACTTCCGAAGCTGGTGTAATATTGAAACCATCTTCACGCATTGTGCCATTCGCTTTTGCTCCTACTCCAATAATAATCTGACGCAACGAACGGTCATTCATATCCATAACTCGTTTCCAAGCAATCGATTTTGGATCAAGATTTAAAGAATATTTAGTGTTTTGTAAATTGTTATCAATCACCGCTGAAAGTAAGTTATTCGCTTTTTCAATAGCCGAAAAATCACCAGTAAAATGCAAATTGATGTCTTCCATCGGCAACACTTGAACATAACCTCCACCAGCTGCGCCACCTTTTAATCCAAAAACAGGTCCAAGTGAAGGCTCACGTAAAACCGCAATCGCTTTTTTACCAATATAATTCAATCCGTCCGTTAAACCAATCGACATAGTAGTTTTTCCCTCACCATATTTCGTTGGTGACATGGCAGAAACTAAAATCAGTTTTCCTTTTGGGTTTTCTTGTTGTAAGTGTAGTGGTAATTTGGCTTTGTACTTGCCGTAAAATTCTAAATCGTCTTCTGAAATGCTGATTTTTTTGGCAATATCTTTAATATGAGACATGATTGCATTTTGCGCAATTTCTATGTCTGATGGAAATGTTGACATGTTGTTGTTGTGTTTTAATTTAGAGCGAAATTAAGTGTTTTATTTGGGATGAAAAATGATAAAAATCAATAAAAAAAACCTGCAAAGTAAAATACCTTGCAGGTCAGAATCTTATTCTAAAGACAACGTAATTTGTCCGTCGTCGTCTAATTCTATGTTGAAATCTTGAATATCGTTTCCTTCCTCTGAAGCTTCGTTTGTTGTTGTTTCTGGCTCATCTAATACTTCTTCATAAGGCAACGGATCTAATAGGTTAATCTGTTTAATTTTATCCGTAGTTAACTGGTTTCCTAATGCTTTGATTCCTTTTACTGCTATGAATTGTTCCAAATCCACTACTTGGTTTTCTTTTTGAACGCCTTTCACTTTAGCAAAAATAACCTCAGCCACTGGACGCCAATCGGTAGAAACGATTTCCAATTGTGATTTTTCGTGTTCGGAAATGAAGATTTCTTCTTTGTTTTCGTTTTCAATTAAGAAACGTTTTACAAAGTAACGCTCTTTTTCGCCATCGAAATAAATACAAGAAACGGGTTTATTTGGATTCCATTTTTCCAACACAATCATGTCTTCATCAAAATGGGTAGAAAGTTCTGGAATAATCGTTTTTACTTTCCCTGATTGGTTGATGATTAATAAGCGGTCGTTTGGTTTAAATTCGCCTAACAATTCGCCTCTTCCGTCGACATTTAAACGTTGTACCGTATCATCGAACCAAACTTTTCTCGGACGTAAAGTTGAAATTCCTTTCTCTTTTAACTCGATTTTTTTGATTGGATATTTGGTAACCGTATTTCCTCGTGAAGCTCTTCCTTTGATAGCAATGTCGGAAAAATCGACATCCCATTTCAGTTTTTTCACACTTCCAACTTGGCGCAATAAAATCGTAACCACTTCTGCTTCACCATTTGGATTCGCTGAGAAATACGATACCATCGAACCTGGTTTTTCTTGTGTTAAATCATAGAATTTATCACGAGTTACTCCAGAAACATTGAATCTCTTGATGAAAGTCGAACCGTTTTTACCATCGCGATACATCATATTATAAATGGTACGCTTGTCGTTTTTATCAAAAACCGCAACATGAATGATATCTTTTCCGATGAACTTCTTATCATCAATTTTGGTGACCATCATTTTTCCATCACGTAAGAAAACGATAATATCATCAATATCGGAACATTCGCCAACATATTCGTCTTTTTTCAAGCCCATTCCTACGAAACCTTCTTCTCTATTCACATAGAATTTTTGGTTACGCAATACTACTTTCGTAGCTTGAATGTTGTCGAAATTACGTAATTCAGTTAAGCGTTCTCTTCCTTTTCCGTATTTGTCTTTTAAATTGGTGAAGTAATCCACAGCATAATCAATCAAATGATCCAAATGGTATTTCACTTGCTCGATTTCGGCTTCCAATTTCGCAATCGCATCATCCGCTTTATCCGAGTCAAATCTTGTGATACGTATCATTGGAATTTGCGTCAATCGCTGTAAATCTTCGTCTTCAATTTCACGAATTAGAATGGATTTGAAAGGCTCAAATCGGTCGTACATGTATTTGTATAGTGAATCTCTATCCGAATATAATTTGAAGTCGATATACATTTCTTCACGAATGAAAATCTTCTCTAAATTCGCAAAATGCCACTTCGCTTCGAGTTCGTCCAATTGAATTTCCAACTCACGTTTTAAAATATTCAACGTACGATTCGTAGAAATCTTCAAAATATCGGAAACACCAATAAACAATGGCTTGTTACAATTTTCGATAACACAACCTAGAGGCGCGATAGACAATTCACAATCGGTGAATGCATATAACGCATCAATCATTTTGTCTGGCGAAGTTCCGGGTTGTAAATGAATTACGATTTCAACCTCAGCAGCCGTATTATCTTCAATTTTCTTGATTTTGATTTTCCCTTTTTCGTTGGCTTTCAAAATACTATCAATCAATTTTGTAGTATCGGTTGAAAACGGAATTTGGGTAATTACCAAAGTATTTTTATCCAAAGGTGCAATTTTGGCTCTCACGCGCACACGAGAACCTCGCATTCCATCATTATAATTGGAAACATCTGCTATTCCGGCTGTTGGGAAATCTGGAAAAAGTGTGAAAGGTTTTCCTTTTAAAATTTTAATAGACGCATCGATTAACTCATTGAAATTGTGAGGCAAAATTTTAGTTGATAAACCTACCGCAATTCCTTCTCCACCTTGTGCTAACAATAATGGGAATTTTACAGGCAAATGAATTGGTTCGTTTTTACGACCATCGTAGCTCAATTGCCATTGGGTAACTTTTGGCGAAAACAATACATCGTGACCAAATTTTGAAATTCGCGCTTCGATGTAACGAGGTGCTGCGGCTCCGTCACCAGTTAGAATATTTCCCCAGTTCCCTTGGCAATCAATCAATAAATCTTTTTGTCCGATGTTCACCATAGCGTCGCCAATACTCGCATCTCCGTGTGGGTGATACTGCATGGTATGCCCGATGATATTCGCTACTTTGTTGTAACGACCATCATCCAACTCCTTCATGGAATGCATAATACGACGTTGTACGGGTTTGAAACCGTCTTCGATCGCAGGAACGGCACGCTCTAAAATTACATAGGAAGCGTAATCCAAAAACCAATCCTTGTACATTCCTGTAACTTTTGTAATGGTATCTTCTGGATTTTCGTTGTTTTCGTAAAAATGATGTCCCGTTGACACATGAATATCCTCAAAACCTTCCTCTTTTTGAGGTTGGTCTTGATTTTCTAAATTGTCGTCTTCTGGGATGATGTTATCTTCTTCGTCTTTCATTTTTATGCTGAATTATATCAGAATACATTTTTAATTGAATATCACTGCTCACTTTAAACTGAACACTGAACACTAATTTTTTTCCACTACATCCAACTCCACTTTCAAATTGTTGATGATAAAATCTTGTCGGTCTGGGGTGTTTTTACCCATGTAGAACTCTAGCAAGGTTTCAATCGTTGTGGCTTTATCTAACATGACTGGATCTAAGCGAATGTCTTGCCCAATGAAATGCTTAAATTCGTCTGGTGAAATTTCCCCTAATCCTTTGAATCGGGTGATTTCTGGTTTTGGTTTTAGTTTTTCAATGGCGTTTACTCGTTCTTCTTCGCTATAGCAATAAATCGTTTCCTTTTTGTTTCGCACACGGAATAAAGGCGTTTGTAGAATATACAAATGTCCGTCTTTGATTAACTCAGGGAAAAACTGCAAGAAAAACGTAATCAACAACAAACGAATGTGCATACCATCCACGTCGGCATCGGTTGCGATTACGATGTTGTTGTAACGCAAATCTTCCATCGATTCTTCAATGTCTAACGCAGCTTGCAATAAGTTGAATTCTTCGTTTTCGTACACGATTTTCTTAGTCATCCCATACGAATTCAATGGTTTTCCACGTAAACTGAAAACCGCTTGTGTATTCACATCGCGACTCTTTGTAATCGACCCTGAAGCCGAATCTCCCTCGGTAATAAAAAGCGTACTTTCTAAACTCCTTGGATTTTTAGCATCGGTTAAATGGACACGGCAATCGCGCAATTTTTTATTGTGTAAACTTGCTTTTTTAGCACGTTCTTTAGCTAATTTTCGAATACCAGATAGTTCTTTACGTTCGCGCTCCGCTTGTAAAATTTTACGCAATAATGCATCGGCAACTTCTGGATTTTTATGTAAGAAGTTATCTAAATTCGTTTTGATGAAATCATTTACGAACGTACGAACCGTTGGACCATTCGGACCAACATCTGTGGAACCTAATTTGGTTTTGGTTTGCGATTCGAAAACAGGCTCTTCGACTTTAACCGAAACCGCAGAAACAATCGATTTACGAATATCAGAAGCTTCGAAAGGTTTGTTATAAAACTCTTTGATGGTTTTTACAATCGCCTCACGGAAAGCACCTAGATGTGTTCCTCCTTGTGTGGTATTTTGTCCGTTTACAAACGAATGGTATTCTTCTGAATATTGGGATTTACTGTGCGTAATTGCGACTTCGATATCGTCTCCTTCCAAGTGAATGATTGGATACACCATATCTTCAACCGAAATATTTTCTTCCAATAAATCTTTCAATCCGTAATCCGAAACGTATTTTTCACCATTGTAATAAATCGTTAATCCGCGATTTAAATAACAATAGTTTTTGAGCATTTTGATGATGTACTCGTTTCGGTATTTGTAGTTTTTGAAAATCGTATCATCGGCAACGAAAGAAACTTTGGTTCCTTTACGTTTTGTAGTTTCTTGAATATCTTCTTCCAGTGTAAGATTTCCGGCTGAGAATTCCGCTGCTTTATGTTGGTTATCACGAACCGATTCTACTCGGAAGTAATTCGAAAGTGCATTAACCGCTTTCGTACCGACACCATTTAAACCTACGGATTTCTTGAAGGCTTTGGAATCGTATTTTCCTCCTGTGTTCATTTTGGAAACTACATCAACCACTTTTCCTAATGGAATGCCTCGACCATAATCGCGAACAGTTACCAATTTATCTTTGATAGTGACTTCAATGGTTTTTCCGGCACCCATAACGAATTCATCGATACAGTTGTCCATAACTTCCTTTAACAGAATGTAAATACCATCATCAGGCGATGAACCGTCACCTAATTTTCCGATATACATACCCGGACGCATTCGAATGTGCTCTTTCCAATCGAGCGAACGTATGTTGTCTTCGGTATATTGATTTTGCTCTAACATAGACAGATTTTGGATTTTGTGCAATATAGCATTTATCTCCAAAGTTTAGAAGCGAAAAAACGATAAGTTATTGACAAAATATGGTTAAGAAGATAGAAAAAAGAGGAAAGAAAAAAGACTTTCTAACTACTCATAATGCCTAAAAATCCCACTATCGGAAATTGTCCAAAGGGCTGCTTTTTGATTGGCTGCTTTTAAGGCTTGATTTGCCCAAGAATTGCATGTGTAAAATAGCGAGTAACTTCCGTTGGCTTCATAAAAAACGTCGTGTTTTCCGTAAACGGCATCGGTTTCTATTTTTAGAAATTCACCTGATTTAGTTTGGAAAGATTCCTTAATGAATGCAACCAACTTTTTGTAATTTCCTAACGAAATTTGAATCTTTTTACAAGATTGGTTCTCTTTCAAATGTTTATAAAAAGTCACATGCATAGCCGATGTGCTCAAACCTGAAGCTGCTTTTATAGCTGTACTTGCTTTCAAATCTGCCCAAGTGGGAGTTTCTAAATAAAAACCTTTATCGCCCCAACCTAAAGCCACATATTGATACGTAGTGTCTTTTGATTTGGTATGTTCAAATTTGAGTTGGGTTGACCAATCGTGATGTTCGTTTTTAATTTGTAAAACGATATCGGTATGAACGCCGTTTGTTAGAATGTAAATTGGAATTTCTTTTTGATTTTCAACCAAATCTTCGTTTACAGAAACAAATGACAATAAGGTTACGATTAACAAATACGTGACCAACGATAAAATGAAAATCGCTAGATATTTCAATAGTTTTTTGATGGTTTTCATAATACCTTATTTCATCAAATATAAAGTTGCATATTCAAATCCATCTAAACGAAGTAATTTTCTAAAATCGGCACGTGATGGTGTTAAAACAACGTGAAGTGTGTCGCTTTCCTTCATTTCGACTACGAATGGAATTTTAAGTTCGGAATTTAATTTGGTAAAATCTTTTTTAGTTCCAAGTTGAATGTGTTTTGCTCCAACAGTCGATAATCTTAAAATACTGGTTTGGTATTTCCCATCTATTTCCTTATTCAAAATCAATGACGATTTATATTGTTTGGCGATTTCGTTTTCTGCAAAAGAAAAAATGGTATCCAAACGTTCTATTTCAAACGCAATTGTATCGCCTTTTATAAACGTTTTATACGGTTTATTTTCGGATTTATCGAAAACTTGATTGTTACGCAATTCAAATTCAGGAATCGAATCCAACTCAGATTTTAAAGCCGTAATGGTTTCAATTTCTTTAACATAAGCGCATTTTGGCTCTACTACCAAACGATGGGAATAATCCAATGTATAGGTTCGAACAAACTTCTTTGGAAATGCTGTTATTTCATCCACATTTGTGGGTTGGGCTTCAGAAAAATAAATAAAACTGTTGTTTAATCCATGATCTTTACAGGAAACCATAGCCAAAGCAAATGTGGCTAGAATAAAATATTTTTTCATGATAGTTTGTTTTGTTTTGCCAGAGCAAATGTTATGCCACAAAAAAACCGCTGAATTACTTCAACGGTTTTATCTTTTTATTTCGCAAACTATAATCCAAATGACCATTGAATTAATAAAGTCAGTGTATTTGTTTTGATTTTTTGATTACTATAACCATCAGCCGAAAGTCTTGATACAGAATTATGAAAACCTAAATTATCTCTTAATTCAACAATTAAATAGTTTTTATCTTTGATTTTAAATTCTTTACCTATAGAAAATGTTAAACCATAATCTTGATTATCCATACCAGAAACCATTGGAAAGTTATCATTAGGGCTCCCATAATATGTCCAAGAAGGCGAGACTTCTGTTTTTTCTTTTTGAGAAATCATTTTAGCAACATAAACACCGCTCTTAACAAAATAAGGGTTTTTATTACCTATTTTGTACTTCAGAGTAATTGGCAATGTTATAAAATTAAACGAATTTTTTGTTATTCCGTTATATTTTTCATCTTCTCCAGGAATTCCATCTTGACTCATTGGAGTATAAACAAAATCATAAGAATAATTTACTTGCTTCTTTTCGAAAATTAAATCTGTTGATAAAGAAAGTTTTTCTGAAATTTTATATTCAAAATTCAAACCTATTGCATATCCAAAATTTGAATCTACATCATCCAAAACCTCACTTCCTCTCAACGAATAATGATTTAATCCAGAATGAATACCCAATCTAACCTTTTCTTGAGAGAAAACCGAATTAAAAACAAGAATTAATAATAATAAGACTCTCTTCATATTTACACATTAAAACGGAAATGCATTACATCACCATCTTTTACAATGTATTCTTTACCTTCTACTCTTAATTTCCCAGCTTCTTTTACTTTTGCTTCTGAACCGTAGTTGGAGAAATCTTCAAATGCGATAACCTCAGCACGGATAAATCCTTTTTCAAAATCGGTGTGAATTACTCCAGCTGCTTTTGGCGCTGTATCTCCAATTTTAATGGTCCATGCACGAACTTCTTTAACTCCAGCTGTAAAATAGGTTTGTAAATTCAATAATTTGTATGCCGCACGAATCAACACTGCCGAACCTGGCTCTGTTAATCCCATGTCTTGTAAGAACATTTGACGCTCTTCGTAGCTTTCTAATTCTGTAATATCCGCTTCTGCTCCAACTGAAAGCACGATAACTTCTGCATTTTCATCTTTTACTAATTCACGAACTTGGTCTACATATTTGTTTCCGTTTACAGCCGAAGCTTCATCAACGTTACAAACATATAAAACTGGTTTTGTAGTGATTAATTGGAATTCTTCCATCATCTCCACCTCATCTTGATTTTGAGGAACTACCGTACGAGCTGATTTTCCAGCTAATAAAGTTTCGCGAATTCTATCTAACAAAGCTTTTTCAGCTTGTGCTTCTTTGTTTCCAGTTTTTGCTGCACGATTGGTTTTTTCCAAACGTTTTTCAACCGTTTCTAAGTCTTTTAATTGCAATTCGATATCGATTGTTTCTTTATCGCGAATTGGATTTACATTTCCATCAACGTGTACGATATTATCGTTATCAAAACAACGTAAAACGTGGATAATGGCGTTACATTCTCTAATGTTTCCTAAGAATTGATTTCCTAAACCTTCTCCTTTACTTGCTCCTTTTACCAGACCTGCAATATCTACGATATCTACTGTTGCCATTTGAACACGCTCTGGTTTAACCAATTCCTCTAAACGAGCAATACGTGGATCTGGAACGTTTACTACGCCAATATTAGGTTCTATAGTACAAAACGGAAAGTTCGCACTTTGCGCTTTTGCGTTTGATAAACAATTAAATAAAGTTGATTTTCCAACATTTGGTAATCCTACAATTCCTGCTTTCATTTTAAATGTATTTTTAAAAGTGCGCAAATATACTTTAATCCTGATTAGTATCAAAGTATTAAATAAAAACGCATTGAATGGGAATATATAAAATGCAAGAACAGTAATAAAAATTATAATTTCTATAGTTCTCGATACTATTTTTAAAAGTAAAAATTAGCATTTTTACTTTTAAAAATCACTCGAAGTGACGAAAATCTATAAACAAAACTAATTACACCCAAAAGATTAAATATGATGACGAAGTAGTTATTCTTTTGGATTTTCGACTTCTTTTTGGATTTCTTCGTTGCCTTTTCCTAATCGCTCAATGATTGCTTTTTCTTCTGCAGTAGAAACAAAACCTGATTCGATATCCCAATAGTCAGTAAAAAAAGAAGTCTTTTTATTGATAAGCGATTTTCCTTTGAAAATATTTTTTTCGCCATATTCAAAGGTTTTTTTATTGAAATCGGTAATTACCATATGGTTCTTGACTTCTATTCTTCGTTCTTTATTTTTATATTTTTTTTCAAAACCAATAACTTCTTTAGAATTTGCCAAATAATAGTAATTTCCTTCTTGTCGGAACGTATTTTTAAATTCAAGTTTATAAACTTTTCTAGAAGCAAACATATTTTCTTTGTACGCTTGAAGTCGGTCTGGAGTTACATACGAACTAACTTCGATTATCAACTTTTTGTTGCTATCATACACTACCATAAAATCAGACAAAATCCCCTTAGATTCGGGTAACGGAACAATCTTTATTACCAAATAATCCTCATTTGAAGGATAGGTTTTTACCGAAAAATCATAAATTTTCCTAGCTCGCGAATCAAGAACTTCTTCAAGATATTTGAATTGGTAATAATTTTCGATGATATTATTCAAATCATAACCTAATATATTGGGATCGATATCGCCATCTAAAACACCAACAGCTCGATTTTGTTCTACCAAAATATCCGTTTTTATAGCCTTTTCACTTCCTAAAATTTGAAAATTAATTAGTCCATCATTAAAAAAAATAATTTCATTATCACGTTTGTAAAATTCGTGCAAATAGACTTTCAAACTAATCGGAATGGTAATTTTAGATTTGGAATTTTCGATAATCCGTTTTAAAATTTCTTGAGGATGATCTTTTGTGATGATGTACTCTTCCAATTGCTGTGTATTAGGCTCTAAATACACTACATTTTCCTT
Source organism: Flavobacterium proteolyticum (assembly GCF_015223105.1). Lineage (GTDB taxonomy): Bacteria > Bacteroidota > Bacteroidia > Flavobacteriales > Flavobacteriaceae > Flavobacterium > Flavobacterium proteolyticum. The sequence goes on along the minus strand of NZ_JADFTZ010000004.1, from coordinate 22,501 downwards.
TTTATCTAAGGTTGCAAATTTCACCACAAGAGTCTTGTAAGAAGAATGAATGAATTCTAAATCAGAAGATCGAGTTAGACTAATGATTGCTTTTCCTTCTTTGTTGGTTAGAAATCCTTGACGGGTTTTGAGAGCAGTAATTGTAACTTCCTCAATAGGCAAATCGGTATCGAAATCTTTCACAATTATGGTAAATTCCAAATTTTGTGAAAAGACGAAAGTTGTGAAAAACCATAATAAAAAAGTGAGTTTTTTTATCATAAATTCCCGATTATCAACCAAATATAACGAAAATTTAATTATAAAACACTAATAAGATGAAGTTTCTAAACCATTAAAAAACAAAAAAGAGAATCTTCTAAATGAAAATCCTCTTTTTACTATCGTTTAAAAAAACAATTATTCGTTATGTAAAAACGATTGTCTGTTTAACAATGTCTCTTCACTTTCTACGTGATTATCATCAGGAACACAACAATCTACTGGACAAACTGCAGCACATTGTGGCTCTTCATGAAAACCTTTACACTCCGTACATTTTCCTGGAACAATGTAATAAATATCATCAGAAATTGGGGTTTGAGCCGCATCTGAATCTACTTCAGTTCCATCAGGTAAAATTACTTTACCACTTAGTTTTGTACCATCTTTCCATCTCCAATCATCTGCTCCTTCATAAATTGCTGTATTTGGACATTCAGGCTCGCAAGCCCCGCAGTTGATACACTCATCTGTTATTATAATTGCCATTTCTTTACGTTTAATTGTTTAAAAGTTTAATTGTTTAAAAGTTGAGACTCTTATTAATTTAAACTTTTGGCTAATGCCTTTTCACTTCATATCTTTGTGCAAAAATACAACGTCTACTAAATATAAACAAGTTACAAATGTTACAAAGTGAAATAAAATCGAGTTTTGTTGAATTAGGGAATTTCTTACGTCAATTTTCTGAAGAAGGAAACGTTAAATCGGCATCGGTTTTACATAACGATTTGTTCTTTGATGACTTTGCCAACTTGATTGAACTTTCGCAATCACATAATGGTTGGTTTACTCCAGAACAAGTTTTACATAGCATTCAATCTTGGACGAAAGCTTTAACTGAAGACAACCTAAATCAGTGGCTTTCCAGCTACTATTTTTCAAAAATTGAACCTAAAAAAGTTGGATTAATTCTAGCAGGAAATATTCCGTTAGTGGGTTTTCATGATTTTCTTTCGGTGTTGATTTCGGGGCATGATGTATTGGTAAAAACCTCATCTAACGACCAACATTTATTAAAATTTTTAGCAAATTATTTGATTGCTATCGAACCCAAACTTAACTCAAAAATAACTTTTGTAGAAGGCAAATTAGAAGGTTTTGATGCCGTAATTGCTACTGGAAGCAACAACACAGCACGCTATTTTGAATATTATTTCAAAGACAAACCGAGTATTATTCGTAAAAACAGAAATTCGGTTGCGGTTTTAAATGGAACAGAATCGCATGAAGATTTAGTGGGTTTAGGAGAAGATATTTTTAGATATTTTGGTTTGGGATGCAGAAATGTTTCTAAACTTTTTGTTCCAAAAGGGTATAATTTTGAAACCTTCTTTAAAGCAATGTACGAATATCGCGATGTGATTCACTACGAAAAATACGCCAATAATTACGATTACAACAAAGCGGTTTTCTTAATGAGTAATTTTCAATTATTAGACAATGAGTTTTTAACGATTAAAGAAGATGTGAGTTACTCTTCTCCTATTTCTTCTGTGTTTTATGAATTTTATGACGACTTAGAAGAAATCAAAAATCGATTACATACTGATGCTGAGCAAATTCAGTGTATTGTATCTAAAAATTTAATTCCTAATTCAGTAGCTTTTGGTCAAACCCAACAACCGAAACTTTGGGATTATGCAGATAATGTAGATACTTTGGCATTTTTATCAAAAATATAATTATACAATTGATAATTTTTCCTGATTTCTAAATTATTTTCTTTAATAATATCCTAAAATTATTATCAAATTAAAACCTGTTTTTTCATAGTTATTTGCGAAATTTGCTCTCTCAAATAAATAACTACAACACAATGAAAAAACACAACTACAGTGCAGGTCCATGTATCCTTCCGCAAGAAGTATTCGAAAAATCAGCACAAGCTATTTTAGATTTCAACAACTCAGGATTATCTATTTTAGAAATTTCTCACCGAAGTAAAGATTTCGTGGCCGTTATGGACGAAGCGAGAGCTTTAGTTTTAGAGCTTTTAGGATTAGAAGGTAAAGGATACGAAGTATTGTTTTTAGGTGGTGGTGCAAGCATGCAATTTTTAATGGTACCATACAATTTAATGAAAGTTGACGGAAAAGCAGCTTATTTAGATACGGGAACTTGGGCAAGCAGCGCTATTAAAGAAGCAAAACTTTTTGGAGAAACAGTTGTAGTAGCTTCTTCAAAATCTGAAAATTACAATCATATTCCAAAAGGTTATAGCGTTCCTGCTGATGCCGATTATTTCCACTGTACTAGTAACAATACTATTTTTGGAACCCAAATGAAATCGTTTCCAGAAGTAAATGTGCCTTTGGTTTGCGATATGAGTTCGGATATTTTTTCACGCGTATTAGATTTTTCAAAATTTGATTTAATCTATGCCGGAGCTCAAAAAAATATGGGTCCAGCAGGTGCAACATTAGTAGTGGTAAAAACTGAAATACTAGGAAAAACAGGAAGAACGATTCCAAGCATGTTAGATTACCAACAACACGTTTCTAAAGAAAGTATGTACAATACGCCACCCGTATTTCCAGTATACGCATCACTTTTAACCTTACAATGGTTGAAAAAATTAGGTGGAATTGCTGCTATTGAAAAAATTAACGAAGCAAAAGCTAATTTACTTTACAACGAAATCGATAGAAATCCATTATTCAAAGGAACTGCCGCTAAAGATGACAGAAGTAATATGAATGTTACGTTCTTATTAAATGATGAAGCACATCAAGAAAAATTTGACAGCATGTGGAAAGCAGCTGGAATTTCTGGTTTAGCTGGACATCGTTCGGTTGGTGGATATAGAGCTTCGATGTATAATGCGTTACCAATTGAAAGTGTTCAGGTTTTGGTTGATGTAATGAAAGAATTAGAAAATAAAATTTAGTAATTAGTAACTAGTAAATAGTAACTGGCATAAAAAAATAAAAATAAAATGAAAGTTTTAGCAAACGACGGAATTTCAAAAAGCGGAATTAAAGCTTTAGAAAAAGGAGGTTTTGAAGTAATTACAACAAAAGTAGCTCAAGAACAAGTGGCTAATTTTATTAATACAAATGATGTAAAAGTATTATTAGTTCGTAGTGCTACAAAAGTTAGAAAAGACATTATTGACGCTTGTCCAGGATTGAAAATTATTGGTCGTGGTGGTGTTGGAATGGATAATATTGATGTAGCATATGCTCGTGAAAAAGGTTTACATGTTATCAATACACCAGCTTCTTCATCTGAAAGTGTGGCGGAATTGGTTTTTGCTCATTTATTCACTGGAGTAAGATTCTTACATGATGCGAATAGAAATATGCCATTAGAAGGCGACACCAATTTTGACGGATTGAAAAAAGCCTATGCTAACGGAATTGAACTTCGTGGAAAAACTTTAGGAATTATTGGTTTTGGACGTATTGGTCAAGCAGTTGCAAAAATGGCTTTAGGACTAGGAATGAAAGTAATTGCTGCTGATAAATATGTTAACGAAGCGGTAATTCGTGTGGATTTCTACAACGGACAATTTATTAATGTTGAAATTGTTACCGAATCATTAGATGATGTAATTAAACATTCTGATTTTATTACGTTACACGTGCCTGCGCAAGATGGTTATGTAATTGATAAAGCTGAATTCCAGTTAATGAAAGAAAATGTAGGAATCGTAAATTGTGCTCGTGGTGGTGTGATTAATGAAGTAGCATTGATTGAAGCTTTAGATGAAGGGAAAGTATTATTTGCAGGTTTAGATGTTTTTGAAAAAGAACCAACACCAGAAATTCAAATCTTGATGCATCCTAAAATTTCATTAACTCCTCATATTGGAGCTGCTACAGAAGAAGCACAAGATAGAATTGGAACTGAACTTGCAGAGCAGATCATCAGTTTATTGAAAAATAACTAAAATTTTATTATCTTTAACTGAACAAAAAACTTTAAAATTATGTTTGATCAACTCTCAGAATTAGTAAAACAATTTGGTGGCGAAGCTGTTGTAAACAATCCAGCGGTTCCAAATGAACAAAATGATGCCGTAATGCAAGAAGCTGGAAGTTCAATCCTTTCTGGTTTAAAAGATATAGTTGCAAGTGGAAACATTAACGATTTAAGTGGAATGTTAAGCGGTAAAACAGCTATTGATGGCAATAACCCAGTTGTTCAACAATTGACTGAAAAAGTAACTGGAAACTTAGGAGAAAAATTCGGTTTATCATCTGATGCTGCCGGAAGTGTTGCTTCTGGATTAATTCCACAAATTTTGGGAGGATTAGTTAATAAAGCTAAAGATCCGAACCAACCTGGATTTAACATGAGTGATTTAGTAAGTGCTATTTCTGGTGGAAATGGTGGCGGATTAATGGATGCCGTTTCTAAATACGGTGGACAATTTGGCTTAGATCAAAATAATGATGGAAAAGTAGATATGGGAGATGCTATGGCAGCCGTTACAAAAAAAGGTGGTTTAGGAGGTTTACTTGGAAAACTTTTTGGCAAATAAAATTTCATTATAAATATTTTAAAGCATCGACTTATGTCGGTGCTTTTTTTTATCTTTATACTTTCTAAATAACATAAGTTATGAAATCAATTATTGTACTATTTTTTACAATTTTTTCAGTGCTCATGGCTTGTAATTCTTCAAAAAATCAAAAAACTTTTGAAGACAAACCAAAGCTAGAAAGTGATACAATTCGTATATCCAACGAAGAAATTGAATATGATGTTATTATAATTGATGGTGGATTCACTTCTTGGTTCAATAGTTATGCTAGGCCTAGAAATTATTATACACAATCTTATTTAGAAGCTAGAAATAGAATTTGGGTGTTAGAATGGAATAGAAGAGCCATGTTACCATCTCAATACAATCCAAATTTATATGAAATGACAATTAATTACCAAACAGGAATTGATTATGGATTTGAAGTAAATTACATGATTTATAATTACTTGGTCTATTTTCAACTTACCAACAAACAACAATTAGGCGGTTTTGTACCAAGAATATAGTTATGAAGAAACTTAAAGAACGCTGGAATGTAACTTCAAACTGGCAATTAACGATTATTTTTATAGTATTTGCTATTACGGGATTTAGTTCATTACAATTAGCAAAACCTTTTTTATCCTTAATTGGTATTCCAGAAACTTTTCAACCACATTGGTTGTACCGAATTCTAAGATTGGTTTTAATATTTCCTATTTATCAAGTGCTTTTAGTTCTTTTTGGTTTTATTTTTGGACAATTCACTTTCTTTTGGGAGTTTGAAAAGAAAATGCTAGACCGAATGAAATTAGGTTTTATCGGAAGATACTTTGACACTAAACTAAAAAAGAAGCCTTAAAGCTTCTTTTTTTATTCTTGTCCTTTTCCTCCTCTTATTACATAAGTGTAAAACCAAGTTATAGTGAAAGTCGGAATCACATCTACAAACGGAAGTAATTCTTCAATAAAACCAAAAACTCCTGCTAACTTTCCAGCAGTTCCTTTGAACATTACCACTAGTAAAATTCCTGAAATGGGTGCCCAAAACAAATCGGTAACCTCAGCAAAAACAGGAACAAAATAAGATACCATTCCTATAAAATCAAAAAGTAAACTCAGAACTAACATAGTTCCTTTGTTATTTTTAGCTGGAATGGGTGTTTTTATAATAGGTTCTTGTGTCATTTTAATGTTGTAAATTTCCTAACGAATATACAAAACTAATGCCACTTTTGAAACCTATTCTTTATGAATCATTTTGTAAAAATCGTCACGGAATTCTTTCTGATTGAAAACACCTCCATATTGTAAGGTTGAAGTGTAGCTGCTTTCATCTTTGATACCTCGACTCGATACACATAAATGTGTAGCTTCCATCACAACAATTACATTATCTGTTTCTAAAACCGATTTCAATTCGTTGAAAATTTGCATAATCATACGTTCTTGCACTTGTGGTCGTTTTGCGTAATAATCTACAATACGATTTAGTTTCGATAAACCAATTACTTTTCCAGAAGAAACGTAACCAATGTGCGCTTTTCCAACAATAGGTAAAAAGTGATGCTCGCAAGTAGAATTGAAACTGATATTCGCCTCTACTAACATTTTATCATACTGATACGAATTATCAAAAACCGAAATCTTTGGTTTATTCGCTGGATTCAATCCTGAAAAAATCTCTTGCACAAACATTTTAGCCACACGATGCGGTGTTCCTTGCAAACTATCATCGGTTAAATCCAAACCTAATTCTTTCATAATGATTTCAAAATGGTGTTCAATAACTTCCATTTTTTCTGCATCTGATTTAAAAAAAGCATCAGGTCGTAACGGCGTTTCAACCGATGTCATTTGGTGATTATCACCGATAATGTCGAATATTTCTTTTTCAATAGTAGTGTTCATAGCAATTTTTCCCTTCTATTTTAATTTCGATTTATAATATTTGCGCAATTTTTCTAATTTAGGTGCAATGACCATTTGGCAATAGCCTTGACTTGAATTCTGATTGTAATAATTTTGATGATAATCTTCCGCTGGATAAAACACCGTTGCCGATGAAACTTTTGTCACAATCTTTTTATCGTACAATTTTTCTTTTTCTAATAACTGAATGTAGTTTTCCGCTTTTGTTTTTTGAGCTTCCGAATGATAGAAAATCTCACTTCTGTATTGCGTTCCCACATCAGCACCTTGACGATTTAATGTTGTTGGATCGTGTGTTCCAAAGAAAATCTCTAACAAATCTTCATATGCTACTTCATTCGGATTAAACGTAATTTGAATGGCTTCTGCATGACCTGTTTCTCCTGTACAAATTTCTTTGTAGGTTGGATTAACCGTTTTCCCACCAATATATCCCGAAACCACTTTCTCTACTCCTTTTATTTCTAAGAAAACTGCTTCGGTACACCAAAAACAGCCTCCAGCAAATGTTGCTACTTCCATACCTTCTTTCACTTTTACTTTTACAGGTTCTTTAAATTCCTCTTTTACGAATGGTTTTTCTTTAGCTGTACACGAACTAAAAATCAAACTTAAAACCAATGATAACCCTTTAATTGTATTTTTCATAAATGCTATTGGTTATTTTGTTTAACAAATCTACAAAAAAATTAAACACAAATCCTAATTTAACTAAACTTTATTATTTGAGATACGGGAATAGATGTGCAATAGTTTTTTTATTAGCCAAAAATCTTTGTTTCTTTGTAGAAATGTTCGGTTATGATTACAGCTAAAAATCTACATAAATATTACGATTCACTTCATGTTTTAAAAGGAGTGGATTTACACATAAAAAAAGGAGAAATCGTTTCTATTGTTGGGGCTTCAGGAGCTGGAAAAACGACTTTGCTTCAAATTTTAGGTACTTTAGATTTACCTGCAAAACAAAATGATACGATTTTAGAAATCAATGGAGCATCTGTTTTGAATTTAAAAGACAAAGAACTTTCTAAATTTCGTAACCAACATTTGGGTTTCATTTTTCAGTTTCACCAATTATTACCGGAATTTACCGCATTAGAAAATGTTTGCATTCCAGGATTTATAGCTAATCGCGACAAAAAAGAAGTAGAAACCGAAGCAAAAAAACTACTTTCTTATTTAGGTTTAGCCGAAAGAACGCATCACAAACCAAGCGAACTTTCTGGAGGAGAACAACAACGTGTTGCGGTTGCTCGAGCTTTAATCAACAAACCTGCCGTTATTTTTGCCGATGAACCATCTGGGAATTTAGATACACATACCGCCGAAAACTTACACGAATTGTTCTTCAAATTACGTGATGAATTTGGGCAAACCTTCGTAATTGTTACGCATAACGAAGAATTGGCTAACATGGCCGATAGAAAACTAACGATGGTGAATGGGAATATAGTAAGCTCATAAAATGACACATTCCGAGTTAAAAGAATTTCTAGACGAAAAAGTCGAGTTGTACAACAATCCGAATTTCATTGAAAGCGATCCAATTCAAATTCCGCATTTGTATTCTTTGAAAGAAGATGTTGAAATTGCTGGATTTTTATCCGCTACTATCGCTTGGGGAAATCGCAAAATGATTATCAACAACGCAAAGAAGATGATGGATTTGATGGGGAATTCGCCTTACGATTTTGTCATGAATCATTCGGAATCGCAACTGGAAGCGTTAGAAAATTTCGTTCACAGAACTTTTAACGGACAAGATTTTGTGGGATTCGTAAAAGGTTTGCAACACATTTACCAAAATCATAACGGATTAGAGGCGGTTTTTTCTAAAGATAATCTAACGATGCAACATAGCATTTCCGAATTCAAGCAATTGTTTTTTGAGATTCCACATTTAGCTCGAACGGAGAAACACATTTCAGATCCTTTGAATGGTTCCGCAGCAAAGAGAATCAATATGTACTTGAGGTGGATGATAAGAAAAGACAATAAAGGAGTCGATTTGGGGATTTGGAACAACGTCTCTCCTGCTCTATTATCTTGCCCGTTAGATGTGCATTCTGGAAATGTGGCTCGAAAACTAGAATTATTAACGCGTAAACAAAACGATGCTAAAGCTTTAGCGGAATTGGACGAAAATTTAAGAAAACTCGACCCAAACGATCCTGTAAAATACGATTTTGCTTTATTTGGATTGGGCGTTTTTGAAGGATTTTAAAACAAAAAAATTCTGCCAAAACAGGATTCTTGTGGAGAAGATGGGGCTCGAACCCACGACCTCTTGACTGCCAGTCAAGCACTCTAGCCAACTGAGCTACATCCCCAAAATTTTTACGAATATAACTTTTTTTAAACACATAGACACATAAGAATTACTTTGTCTATATTTAAGACGTTTCACTTTAAATAGTCTACATAGTCAATATTATAAAACTACGTGACTATATGTTTCATCAACTAAACCTCCTAAAAAGTTTCTTTTTGTTTCGATAAAAAATTAAAGTAGTTTTACATTTCTAAAATAAAACCATGCACGCAGATTACATTGTTGACCAAAATTTTTCTGACATCACCTTTTCAGAAAATGATATCAAATACAAAGAATACGAAAATTGTACGTTTACGAATTGCGATTTCACTTCTTGCTTCTTTGTTGCCGTAGCTTTTATCGATTGTAATTTCTTCGATTGCAATTTCAAAGGAACTAAAATCAATCATGTATCGCTGCGAGATGTTTGGTTTACCAAATGTGATTTTACTTCGGTGAATTTTGCGATGACTGACCAAATTTTATATGAATTTCACTTCAAAGATAGTTTATTAGATTACGCACAATTCTACAGTTTGAAATTAAAGAAAATGCAATTCATCAATTGCAGTATGATTGCCGTTGACTTTATGGAAAGTGATTTATCAGAAGCGCTATTCGATAATTGTAATTTAAGACACGCTGTGTTCATTGGAACCACCGCCAATAAAACCGATTTTTCAACCAGTTATGATTTCATCATCGATCCAGAGAAAAACAAATTAAAACGCGCCATTTTTTCGACTGAAAATTTAGCTGGATTATTGAAGAAATATGATTTGGTGATTAAATAAGCGTTGCACTTAATTAGCACGCGGATTTTACAGATTTTCAAACGCAGATTTTACGGAATTAAACACATAGCTACATAGATTTACTTTTCGATATTTTAAGTTTAAGCGTTACACTTTTCATAGTTCACATTGATAGTGATTTTGCCTATAGTATATTGTATCAAAATAAAATTTATCTAAAATAATTAAATTTTTATTGTTTTTCAATAAATTTTTATTGACATTTGCATCGTTAACTTTTAATATTTACTCTTATGGAAATTAAAATTAGTGCACAACAGATGCTAAATGTATTGTATGTATTGGCTTGGATTATCTTTATTGGACTTGGTATTGATGCCGGTGGATTTCTTGTAAACACCTTTTTTACCTTGTTCATTAATCCGATTGGTTCATCGTATTTTTGGAACCATATCGATTTGTCTTCCTTGTATCAATTTAACCAAAGTCATTTTGTGACGTTAACCTCGTTAATGAGTATTGTGGCGGTTTTAAAAGCCATACTGTTTTATTTGATTATCAAAATCATTCACGATAAAAAATTAAATTTAGCCCAACCCTTTAACAAAGATGTCAATCGTTTTATTTTTAGCGTGGCTTATTTGACTTTAGGTATCGCCATTTTTGCTATTTGGGGAACCAACTTTTCAGAAAACATGGTAAAACAAGGCGTTACTATTCCGTCTATTCAGCATTTAAAAATTGCGGGTGGCGATGTTTGGTTGTTCATGGGAATTACGCTTTTGGTGATTGCTCAAATTTTCAAACGCGGTATCGAACTTCAGGAAGAAAACGAATTAACAGTGTAAATTATGGCAATAGTAGTAAACTTAGATGTGATGATGGCGAAACGGAAAATGTCGCTCAACGAACTTTCGGAAAAGGTGGATATTACGTTGGCTAATTTATCTATTTTAAAAACCGGAAAGGCAAAAGCCATACGTTTCAGTACGCTGGAAGCCATTTGCAAAGTGTTGGATTGTCAGCCGGGCGATATTTTAGAATATACGCAAGATTAATTTATAGCTTTTTTAACTTTTAGGAAGTTGGAAATTTGAGCGAATATTCGTAACTTTAGGTATTATTAATTATAATCCTTATAACTATGTTAGTTCAAATTCACACCGACAAAAACATTGAAGGCGGAAGCCGTTTTTCAGAATTCTTTAGTAACGAAATTAAAAATGAATTAGCAAGATTTGACGAAATCGTAACCCGAATAGAAGTACACGTCTCTGACGAAAATGGAAATAAATCCACTCCAAACGATAAAAAATGTGTTATTGAAGCCCGAGTAGAAAAAAAACAACCCATAGCCGTTACCGCAACAGCCGATAGCCCAGAAAAAGCGTTTTATGAAGCTTTAGAAAAAATGCAACGTGTTTTAGACACGACTTTAGATAAAATTAAAGAACACTAAAAATTGAATCCCGAGTTTAGGCTCGGGATTTTTTTTTGCTTATAAGGTGCTTTATAATTTGTAAGAAAATTTTATTTTTTTGAGAACATATAAAACTTATATTTGTCAGTCAAATACAAATTATGTGTTAATTACTAAACATTACCTCTACTAGTTCGAGCTTCTAATCTCTTGATTGCTGCATCAACTTCGTCTGAAACATTCTTATATATTTCATCTATAATTAAGTATTCTTTTAATTCTACTTCTTTAGATAATTGACTTTCAAGAATTTTTAAATATTCAAAAAACAAATTAATTCGCTCTTTTCGCAATACCATTCTTTCTGACCAATCACGAGTATCTTCAATTAGATAGGTGATTTCACACAACTTATTAAATAACTCGCCATCTAAAATATTTGTATCATACATGACAGTTTCAACATACACAAACATTTTACAAAGGTTGGAAATATAATAGCCTCCACAAAGTGTAATAAAATATTTTGGATTACTTAAATGTTTCTCATTTGTATGAACAACATTAAAAATTTGAAGCTTAACTAATAGTGAAATTGCAATATCTTCACTTGCTCCAAAATTCGATATAAATTTTACAATTTCTGAATACTCAACTTCAGACTTGTCAATTCTTGCATTAATTTGAAGATATTTTAAAAGATATAAAAGAATAAGTTGTTGTTTCTTTGTTCCTAATTTTGAATCAAATACATTTAATAAAGATTCTGATCTCTCCTCTCTATAATACTTCCAAGACCCTAAAATACTTCCTTTAAAAACTTCATGAAAAGGAAATGCGAATTTTGATTCACCTTCAATATAGTCACTAATTGCTTTATCAGCTTGAATATGACCTGATGTTAAAAAGTTCTGGATTAAATTGATTCCTTTTCTAGGGTTTCTATCACTCAAATATTCAAACAATTTAGAATTAGCTTCATTTAAAACACTTTTTTGGACAATTTTAAAAAATAATCCCAAATCCGACACATTTAATTTGCTTCCTGAATGTAGTTCAATAATTGCACTCTCATCTTTTAATGTTCTGCTTGCATAAGTTAATCTTTTAGACAAAACATCTCTGAAAGCAGGAGGATTAATCCAAAATTTTTTTAATTCATATGCGTTGAAAATTGAACTATCTTTATGTTTAATAAATGTAGAGTCCCGAAGTGAGAGAAATACAACACATTTAAGTGTTTTGGATATTGATATAGCTTCTGAAAATACATTTGTCTCTAAAGTATCATCTTCATACAAATCAACATTGTCTATTACAATTACACATAATTGCTCTGAAGCTATATATTTAAATACCTTTTCAACATAAGGTTCTACATTTTGAAAATCTTTATCAATAATCTCAGCAATTTTGTCATTAAATTTTTCCTCACTCAACAGAGAATATGGTCCACGCCTAAGAGCTTCTATTTCTTTCTTATAAGCTGGTAGGATTACAGAAGTATAATCTGTCGGATTATCTTTGTTTTCTTGTAATAAATATTCATTTAAAGATTTGTATAGAAAATTTCTAGGGTTACCACTGAGCCCCATTTTTTCGTAATCTATATATATCCAATGCGCTTTTTGGCTACCTAAAATTTCCTTAGATTTTATTAATTCAAAATGTTTTAAATAAGTTGATTTACCCGAACCGACCGAACCAATAATTAACGTAACCGGTGATGAAACGTTAGGCTTTGACAATTTTATTAAATCCGAAATACCATCTTTTTTTTGATCTCTCTTAATCTTTTTGGCCGGCTCTATTAAACTTGGTTTATACTGTGTCAAATGAATTTTTAAAGTAGAATCAAATTTTGTTCTACTATCACTTTCAACATAGCACTCCTTCAAAACTTCTTCATCACTCAATAATGCTTCAGATAAAATTGCGTTATCTATACCTTTCATTATATGGTCAGCAATGCTATTTCTTCCAAGTCTATAATCTGAATTATCTAAAGTGTTAATAATTTTATTATTTAAAACCACTTCCAATTCCGAGGTAATATTTAATAAACTTCCTTGTTCTACATTATGCACTTCAAATACATTAAACAATTCTTCCGCATCTTGTAAATCTTCAAAAGGGAATAAAATTGTTGCATGCAGTTCATTTCTATCTTTATATTTCATTGTATAGAAACACCAACAAGAACCATTAGTAACCACTACTACATCAGCATTTTTATTTTTCGCATATGATTCAGCTTGAGATAAGGCTTCCTTTATTTCTCCTGTTCCAAGTATTGTTCCATCAACTTTAAGTTTTTTTCTTTTTGTAGGAGTAGGGAATGCCGCACCAATTTTTTTTGCTTCAATAATTATTTTATAATCTCCTGCGGTTAGCAAATAATCAATATATCCTGACTTTTCACCTGTTGTATGTGGTTCAACACTTATTTGTCCATGTTCCCATTGAAGGATCTCACGAATAATACGATCAATTAAATCAAATCTAGTCTGGGCTTCTGATTCATTTTCTAAATCTCTATTAAGCCCTTTTTTGTGTATATCACCATAAATATCTGAAACTTCGCCCCAATCCTTCATAAGTATAATTTTTTGTTACGCTAAAGTAAAAAAATATTTACAATTATAATAGTGCTAACTGTTTCACAATTCTGAATTTATCAAAATAATTTCAAAAAAACATAAAACTTAGCCACTTTAGAAGCTATTTTAGAAAGGTTTACTTTTAAAATATCATTTAAACTCAAATCATTTAGAAATTAAACTTTAATAAGCCAATCCTAAATTAATTTTATTTTTTTAAAATGTTTCCAAAAAAATCCCGAGCCTAAACTCGGGATTCATTATTTTAAAACCTGTCAGGTTTGGATAAAATTTATTTCAAACTCGCTAAACTTTGTTCTAAAGTCGCAATTTTGGCTAAAGCGTCGGCTTCTTTTTTGCGTTCGTTGGCAATTACTTGTTCGGGTGCACCGGCTACGAATTTCTCGTTAGACAATTTCCCTTGCACCGAGCGTAAAAACCCTTTGATGTAGTTTAACTCTTCGGTTAATTTTGCAATCTCCGCTTCTACATCGATGTTTCCTGTAATTGGAATAAAATATTCATTCGATTTCACACGGTATGATAACGCACCATCTACTTTATCTGAAACGTATTCTAAAGTCGTTACATTTCCTAACTTCTGAATCACTGAATCAAAATATGTTGATGCTTTTTCGTTGTTCACTACTTTTAAGTCCATCGCATCTTTAAACGGAATGTTTTTGTCTTTACGAATCGTTCTAATTCCAGAAATTACTTCGGTTGCGAAATCAAAATCAGCAATTAATTTTGCATCAAACGCTTTCGCTTTTGGCCATTCTGAAACGATTAACGCTTGTTCTGGCGTTCTTTCGGTAATGTGTTGCCAAATTTCCTCTGTTAAAAACGGCATGAAAGGATGTAACAATTTCAAGTTGTTTTCTAACATTTCAATCGCTTTTTCAAACGTAGCACGGTCGATAGGTTGTTGGTAACCTGGTTTGATCATTTCTAAGAACCACGAACAAAAATCGTCCCAAACCAATTTATAAATCGCCATTAAAGCGTCTGATAATCTGTATTTATCAAAATTATCTTCGATTTCGGCTAAGGTTTGTTGCAACTTCGCTTCGTACCATTCGATGGCTACTTTAGAAGCTTCTGGTTGTGCAATATCGGCTACTTCCCAACCTTTGATTAGTTTGAAAGCATTCCAAATTTTATTAGAGAAACCTTTTCCTTGATTACATAATTCTTCGTCGAACAAAATATCATTTCCTGCCGAAGCACTCAATAACAATCCTACACGAACACCGTCAGCTCCAAATTTTTCAATTAGTCCAAGCGGTTCAGGAGAATTTCCTAAAGATTTCGACATTTTACGACCTTGCTTATCACGAACTAATCCGGTTAAATATACATTTGAAAATGGTTTTTCGTCTGCATACTCGTAACCTGCAATAATCATACGCGCTACCCAGAAGAATAAAATATCGGGTCCCGTAACTAAATCATTTGTTGGATAATAATATTTAAAATCTTCACTTTCTGGATTCAAAACACCACCAAAAACCGCCATCGGCCATAACCATGATGAGAACCAAGTGTCTAATGCGTCAGCGTCCTGACGTAAGTCAGCAGTGGTCAGTGTTGAGTTTGCAGTTTTTGCTTTCGCAAGCTCAAGGGCTTTTTCGATGTTTTCTGCTACTACGAAATCTTCTTTTCCGTCACCAAAATAGTAAGCCGGGATTTGTTGTCCCCACCACAATTGACGCGAAATATTCCAATCGCGAATATTGTTTAACCAATGTGCATAGGTATTGTTAAAACGACTTGGATATAATTTAATTTCGTCTGATTCTAAAACGGCTTTGATAGCAGGTTTTACTAAATCTTCCATTTTTAAGAACCATTGGTCTGATAATCTTGGTTCGATTACCGCTTTGGTTCTTTCAGAAGTTCCTACTTTATTCAAATGTGTTTCGGTTTTTGCTAAGGCTCCAATCGATTCTAATTCTTTAGCAATTTCTTCACGAACTACAAAACGGTCTTTTCCTTGATAATGCAATCCGTATGAATTCAAAGACGCATCTTCGTTGAAAATATCGATGATTTCTAGATTGTGTTTATCACCTAAAACTTTATCATTGGTATCGTGAGCAGGTGTTACTTTTAAACAACCTGTACCGAATTCTACATCTACATATTCGTCTTCGATGATAGGTACTACTCTACCGCAAATTGGAACGATTGCTTTCTTCCCTTTTAAATGCGAAAAACGTTCGTCATTCGGATTGATACAAATTGCAGTATCTCCAAAAATAGTTTCTGGACGTGTAGTTGCAACGGTTAAGAAATCTTCCGAACCTTCAATTTTATATTTGATGAAATATAATTTTCCTTGACGTTCTTCAAAGATTACTTCTTCGTCAGATAACGTTGTTTTAGCTTCTGGATCCCAGTTTACCATTCGGTAACCACGGTAAATCAAACCTTTGTTGTATAAATCTACAAACGAGTGAATTACCGATGCTGACATATCGTCATCCATCGTAAACTTAGTACGACTCCAATCGCAAGAACAACCTAATTGTTTTAATTGCTCTAAGATGGTTCCACCGTATTTTTCGGTCCAATCCCAAGCGTGTTTTAGGAATTCTTCACGAGTTAAATCGTTTTTATTGATACCTTCTTCTTTTAACTTGGCTACTACTTTAGCTTCGGTTGCAATTGAGGCATGATCGGTTCCTGGCACCCAACAAGCGTTGAACCCTTTTAAACGCGCACGACGAATTAATACATCTTGAATGGTGTTATTCAACATGTGTCCCATATGCAAGACTCCCGTTACGTTTGGTGGCGGAATTACAATGGTGTACGGCGTTCTGTGGTCGGGTTTGGATGTAAAATAATCGTTTTTCATCCAGTAGTCGTACCACTTTTGTTCTACTTCTTTAGCGTTGAATTGTGCAGGAATCATTATATTTTTTCTTGTTTAATTGTTGAATCGTTGAACGGTTGAATCGTTCGTTTTAACATTCCAAAACTCACTTTGGTATGTTTTTTGTAATACTTACTGCAAAAGTAACTATATAACGAAAATAAAAAAAATGTTAGGAGTAGTTTGTTGGTTGCTTATATTTAATTATTTTTACAACAACCTATTAATTTATAAGATGATGAAAAAATTACTTGTTTATTTAACTGTATTAGTTGGGATGACTTCTTTTGCTCAAACGGGTCCAAAGATTGAGTTCAAAGAAGAAACCATCAACTATGGTGAGGTAGAAAAAGGAAAAGATGATGGAATTAGAATTTTTGAATTCACAAATACTGGTGATGCTCCACTGATTATTACCAATGCAAAATCGAGCTGTGGTTGTACGGTGCCAGAATGGCCAAAAGAACCAATTGCTCCAGGCGGAAAAGGACAAATTAAAGTACAATACAATATGAATCCGGGTCCTATTAGTAAAACAATTACTATTGAAAGTAATGCGGTAAACAAACCAAATGGTATGGTTCCGTTACGAATTAAAGGAACAGTAATTGTTAAGGAAGAAATTAGTCCGTTAGTAAAAAAGAAAACGTTTCCAAATTCATAAATAGAAAGTCCCAACTGAGTTGGGACTTTTTTTATAGGATTTTTTCGAGTTGAAATTTTACTGTGAATCGAATTCCCGCTCTATCCACTACCATTGTTATCCATTTACCATCTTCTGATTGAAACAAATCGGTTATACTTTGAATGCTTAATTGATAATCCATTTTATTATTGATTTTAATAATTTTATCACCAACAAGCAATCCTGCTTTATCTCCTGGGGAATCTTTACGAATAGCATAAATGGTAAATACTGGTTTTAATTCAAATTTCTGAGCAAAACGCAAATCATTGTTATCAAATACAAATTCATTTAAATTTACTTGATTATTTTTAGTTTCTAATCTTACCAATTCTTTTACTAATTGAGAACCTGCGTGTTGTACTTCTATACCAGACATATTATATTCAAATGGAAGTGAGTATAAATTATTCTTTTTACAATAGAACACTTTATTTTCGTAATCTAAAAACCAATTGAAGCGTTTTAAAACATCGCCACCCAAAGATCCGTTTCTGTCTGCTCGTATCGTAATTTGATTGAAAGAAACACTATCGGGATAGGAAACCAAGACTTTACTAAGGGATATTCCTGGTAAATTAATTTTTTCGATTCTAGATCTCTTACCTTTGATTTCTCCAGATAATCCAACACCTAAAATATCATTAAAAAATTGTGTTTCACATTTAATTGTATCGTTTTCAAAGAGCCATAACCCATCCCCTAATCCGCTATCAAACAACAATTTATATTCATTTTGTTTATTGTTTATTTCTATTGGGATTTTGATATAAGGCTTTCTCTCATTAAAATCAATTGAATTAGATTTGTATTTTCTTATTCGAGAATCATTTGATTTAAGTTTATTCTTGTGAAATATTAATAGATTTCTACTGTAATCTATTTCTAATAAACCCGATTCAAAAAAACTACTCCCTAAAATTCCATTTATGGGGATTCCTATCTTATTAATAATACTTATATCTTGATAAGGGAGTAAGAGTAATTCAAAATTAACATCTTCATACTCTTTAATTTTTAACTTATTCTTTTTAGACAAATAAGCATCTATCATTTCTCCGCTTCCTACTCCTTTAATTTTAATTTTATCTGTTTCATGTAAAACCAATGAATCGTTCTCTGGAAAGCTAAACAAAATACTGTTTTCAGCACCCGTATCTGCAATCATTTTCAGTGGAATCCCATTAAAATCAACATCAACAATAATGAGATTATGTGTTAACTCAAAAGGAATTTTAATTTTATCCTTTTTTGAATTCCAGTTAAAATTTGACTGTGACTGAAGTGTTACAGTAACCATGAATAAAAATACTATTTGAATAATTTTTCTCATCTAAAAATTTATTATCTAAATGTAAGAAATTAAGGTAACACTTTTAAGTTTTTAACATTTTTTAGTAACCGTTTTTAGTTATATCACAAAAAAAAATCGCAATTTTGTGCAACTTTAAAAAACAAGTTATGCCAAAAGTTTCCATTAAAGGCCAACAAATGCCAGAATCACCAATTAGAAAATTGGTACCATATGCTGAAATTGCTAAGAAAAAAGGTCATAAAGTATATCACTTAAATATTGGACAACCTGATATTAAAACACCAGAAGTTGCTTTAGAAGCTGTAAAAAAAGCTGATATTTCAGTACTTGAATACAGTCATTCTGCAGGCTTTGAAAGCTACAGAACTAAACTTTCTCAATACTATAAAAATCATGGATTGCCAATAGATACTCAAGATATTATTATTACCACTGGAGGTTCTGAAGCATTACTTTTTGCTATGGGAAGTACAATGGATGCAGGTGATGAAATTATCATTCCTGAACCTTTTTATGCTAATTACAATGGATTTTCAACAGCTTCTGGGGTGCATGTAGTTCCTGTGATTTCGGGAATTGAAACTGGATTTGCTTTACCTCCAATCGAGGCTTTTGAAAAGTTAATTACGCCTAAAACAAAAGCAATCTTAATTTGTAATCCAGGTAATCCAACAGGTTACTTATATTCTCAAGAAGAAATTTTAAAATTAGCAGAAATAGTTAAGAAACACGATTTATTCTTAATAGCTGACGAAGTTTACCGTGAGTTTATTTATGATGGTGACAAACATTTTTCAGTGATGAATGTTCCTGGTCTAGAAGAGAACGCTATTATGATTGATTCTGTTTCTAAACGTTATAGTATGTGTGGAGCTCGAATTGGTTGTATAGTTTCAAAAAACAAAGAAGTAATGGCAACAGCAATGAAATTTGCTCAAGCTCGTTTAAGCCCTCCTACTTATGCTCAGATTGCTAGTGAAGCTGCTTTAGAAACTCCACAAAGTTATTTTGATGCTGTGATTTCAGAATATAAAGATCGTAGAGATACTTTAATAACAGAATTAAATAAAATTGAAGGTGTTAAAGTTGCTACTCCAAAGGGAGCTTTCTATTGTATCGCCAAATTACCAATCGATAATGCTGATAAATTTGCACAATGGTTATTAGAATCTTATGACTTAAATGGTGAAACCGTAATGGTCGCTCCAGCCGCAGGATTTTATTCAACACCTAATGTAGGATTAGATGAAGTACGAATTGCATATGTATTAAAAAAAGACGATTTGGTTAAATCAGTTCAAATTTTAAAAGAAGCAATAGCTGTTTACAACAAACTATAATTCAATATAAAATTATAATAAAAAAGAGTCCAAATACGCGGACTCTTTTTTTATATCCTTAAGTCTTAGATTTTACATAAAAAAGCGGCACTAAGTACCACTTTTTTATGTTTTATGTTTTAAATTTTTAATTATCGTATTAATGAGAAGTGTGATTTAAATTGTTTTTTAACTCCATTCTCCAAATAATCAACGGTGAACCAGTAGTCAGTTGAAGGAAGATTTTCTAGATTGTAAGTACCATCCCAAAACTCTTCACCTCGTAACTGTTTGATTAGTTTACCATATCTATCGAAGATGTAGATGTAATCTGTATCTTGTAAGCCTGCTATATACCAAGTATCGTTATATCCATCTCCATTTGGAGTGAAGTATTGTGGATAGTTAATCACTAATACTGTTTGAACTAAATAAGTACATCCTTGTGTGTCAATAACAGTTATGGTATGAGGTCCAGAAGTTACATTAGTAAACACATTGGAAGACTGCAATGTTCCTTCGTCTAATGAATACATTAAAGTTCCACTTCCTCCTGTCACATTCACTGTTAAAGTAGCATTTCCACTAAAATAAGCACTTTGAGTAATAGTCATACTTGCAGCTGGTGTTACTGAAGTGACATTTGCAGTAACCATAGTTGTAATATCTGAAGAAACACAATTTGTAATACTGTTTGTAGCAATTACACCATACGTACCTACTGCATTTGCAGCATAAGTAGCATTGTTTGAATTTGGAATCGCTACTCCATTGAAATACCATACAAAATCATAAGTAGCATTATCTAAACCAGAATCTAATGTGTAAGATTGGAATGGAACTCCAAATTCATCCACACAAATCGCTCCATCAGTTAAAACTGGTTTTGGTAACGGATTAACATATACCCTTACTACTATTGGTGTCCCTGAACATCCTGATGCTGTTGGAGTAATTGTATAATCAACATAACCCGCTACATTATCTACTGAGGTAGTTAAATTTTGGATAATAGTATAAGTTGGTCCAGGTGCACTTCCTGCAGTTGCACCATTAACTCCAACGGCATTGACTGTCCAATTGAAAATAGTTCCAGCATTAAAAGATGATACAAATATATTAGTTGGAAGAACACCACTACATAAAGGTGGATGCGTTGGATTAGCAAACAACTCTGGACGCGGATTAACTAAAACTGTTACCGATTGTGGGGTACCTAAACAACCATTAAACATTGGAGTAACTTCATACGTAACACTTCCTTGTGATAATCCGGTTGTTGTTAAAGTCTGTTGAATACTTGTTCCTGTTCCATTAGAAGCTCCTGCTAATCCAGTAATATTAGTTATTACCCAACTAAATACAGTCCCCGGAATAGCTCCTGTAAAAGAAATATTAGTAGTCTCGCCTGAACAAATCGGTGCAGTGTTACTAGCAATAATTACATCTGGAATTGGATTAACTTGAACTCTAACAACTTGTGGTGGTCCCGAACAACCATTAGCCTCAGCAATAATAGTATAAACCACTTCTACTGTTGACGTTGTTCCTGTACTAACAGTTAATGCTTGATTAATAGAATTTCCTGTACCTCCTGAAGCTCCTAATACGTTCCCTCCTGTTACTGTCCATGAGAAAATAGCTCCTGGAACATTACTAGTTAATTGAATATTGGTCGAGCCGCCTGAACAGAATGTTGAATTTAAATTTGTAGCAATAACAGTTGGTAAAGGCGTTATAGCAATCGTAGTTGAAACAAAATAAGAAGCACATGGACCAGATGCTGGAACTAAATAATTAACAGTATAGTTTCCTGGACTACTAGCACTTGGATTAATTTCCCCTGTAGCACTATTGATAGCTAATCCTGCTGGAGTAGCACTAAACGTACTACCTAAATAATTTCCTGAACCTGTTAACGTTACAGACACATTAGAAGAATTAACACAATATTGAGGTTGTGGGTAACTAATTGCTGCTGTATTTGGCATACTTACTGTGATTGTTCCTGTAGCTGTTGCTGGTGGACATCCGCCTGTTGTGGTAACTGTATAGTTGAAAGTACCACTCGCTGTTGGAGTTCCACTGATAGTAACAACGTTAGCTGCCCATGAACCTGTAACTCCTGCTGGTAAGCCAGTAAAGGTAGCGCCAGTTGCTCCGGTTGTTGCTAGGGTGATATTTGTAATTGCACTGTTAACACAAACTGTTTGGCTTGTTCCTGCTGCAATAGTGTTCAATGGTGTTACTGTGATTGTTCCTGTAGCTGTTGCTGGTGGACATCCACCTGTTGTGGTAACAGTATAATTGAAAGTACCACTCGCTGTTGGAGTTCCACTAATAGTTACAACGTTAGCTGCCCATGAACCTGTAACTCCTGCTGGTAAGCCAGTAAAGGTAGCGCCTGTAGCTCCGGTTGTTGCTAAAGTGATATTCGTAATTGCACTGTTAACACAAACTGTTTGGCTTGTTCCTGCTGCAATAGTATTCAATGGTGTTACTGTGATTGTTCCTGTAGCTGTTGCTGGTGGACATCCGCCTG
>NZ_JADFTZ010000003.1 GCF_015223105.1 Flavobacterium proteolyticum | reverse complement strand
GCAATTACGCATCAGGAATCACTTATGTTTTTAATCCAATAGGACCTACAGTAAGTGGCACTGGAGCTATCTCAGGAATGACAAATGGAACGAGTTATACAGTTGCAGCATCAAATGGAAGTTGTACATCAGCGGCATCTTTATCATTTAGTACATCAGCGCAATTAACCACACCATCTGTACCTACAATAACAACAACTGCCGCTACTTGTTCGGCAAGTGGAACCGCAACTATTAGCAATTACACATCAGGAATCACTTATGTTTTTAATCCAATAGGACCTACAGTAAGTGGCACTGGTGCTATCTCAGGAATGACAAATGGAACGAGTTATACAGTTGCAGCATCAAATGGAAGTTGTACATCAGCGGCATCGGTAGCTTTTAGTACATCAGCACAATTAACTACACCATCCGTACCTACCATCACAACAACTGCAGCTACTTGTAACACAAATGGAACTTCAACAATTAGCAATTATACATCCGGAGTTACTTATGTTTTTTCTCCTTCGGGACCATCAGTATCTGTTGGAGGTTTAATTTCAGGAATGGTTTTAAATACTAACTACACAGTTTCCGCATCAAATGGAACTTGTACATCATTACCTTCAGTAATATTTAGTAATACTAGTTTTATAATTCCAAATGTTATCGCAACAAATTCAAACCCTACGTTCTGTTCTGGAGGTACAACTAACATTCAGTTAACAAGCAATGTTCCAGGAGCGATTTTCTCATGGACGGTAACCGGAGGAAATGTTTTAGGAGCAGCAGGAGGAACAGGTAATTCAATTAATCAACTGTTAACTGTTAGTCCAGGGACTACAACAACAGTAGAAGTTGTCTATACAGTTATTGCAGAAGCAAATGGTTGTGCAGGTACGCCAACTCAAATTCGAGTTCAAGTTAACCCTATTCCTGATGTAATAATTGCTAGTAGTCCATCGCCAATTTGTTCAGGAGAAACTACAAATATTTCTTTTACTGGCACTATTCCAGGTACCGTGTTTAGTTGGGTAATAACTAGTATTTCAGGAGTAGCAGGTGCTTCAAATGGAACGGGAACAAGTATTCAACAGACTTTAACAACAACGGGATTATCACAAGGAAGTGTTACGTATCAAATTACACCAACTTTCAATGGATGTGTAGGAACACCACAATCGGTAACGGTTTTAGTTAATCCACGTCCAGAGTTGTTTGCTAATCCAACGCATCCACCTTTATGTAGTGGTGTTCTTCCAACTAACATATTTGTATCATCTTTTAATGCTGGAACTATTTTCAATTGGACAGTCAATGCCGTTGGAGTTAATGGCGCAACTGCAGGAAGTGCCCCTGGACCAACTTATACTATTATCCAAAATTTAACTACTTCAGTAGATAATGTAGTGGGTTATGTAGATTATACAATTACTCCAACAGCTGCAGGATGTTCAGGTATACCAATAGTAGTAAGAGTATATGTGAATCCGTTACCAAAACCAGTTTTAACTGATGGAGCGATTTGTGTGGATGAATTTGGAGTTCCATTCCAATCCTACACATTAGATTCTGGTTTAGATAATGCTACTTATGATTTTGTATGGTATTTCAATGGAGTAGCGATTCCAAATTCAAATAATGCTACTTATGCTGCAAATGCAGTAGGTACGTATGGTGTAATTGCTACAAATAGTATTACGAATTGTGTTTCTTCAGATGTTACAACTATGGTAACTGCAAATGTTACATCTGTAACACCAGCGGTAAGTATGACTGTAACCCAAAGTGCTTATTTTAGTGGAAATGCCACTTTAACAGTGAATGTAACAGGAGGAAGCGGAACATTAATGTATTCATTAGATGAGGGAACTTTACAATCTTCTAATGTGTTTACCAATGTAAGTGCTGGACCTCATACTATAACAGTAGTTGATACACAAGGATGTACTTATTTAACTTATACATTATTGGTGATTGATTATCCTCATTATTTTACACCAAATGGAGATGGTATCAATGATGGTTGGTTTATTGCAGGCTTACAAGATACCGATGTAATCTACATCTTTGATAGATATGGAAAACTAATCAAACAGTTAAGAGGTGAAGAGTTTTGGGATGGTACTTACAACCAAGAAAACCTTCCTTCAACCGATTACTGGTTCACTGTTGATTATTTAGAGAACGGAGCTAAGAAACAATTCAAAGCACACTTCTCGTTAAAACGATAAACAATGAAAACAAGTCCTAACATTTGGAATAAAATCCTAATCGTAATAAACACTATTATTTCGATTGGACTTTTAGTCTTAATTATTAAGTGTAGCTAACAAATGGAAAATATAAATATTACAATTAGTATTAAAAATATTCGTGTTTAATAGACGGATTGGTTTGATTATTATGAGCCTTTTCCGTTTTTGGGAAAGGCTTTTTTTATTTTAAAATTTTAAAAATTATGTATTACAACGAAAACACCACCATTTTTTTTAACGGGCAATTTGTAAAAGTTAAAGAAGCCCCAGTAAGTATTTATAACCAAACAATGCATTATGGTAATGGCGTATTTGAAGGTATTAGAGCCTATGATACTCCAGATGGTGTTCGAATTTTCAAAGCAAAGGAACACTATGAGCGATTACATTATTCGGCAGAAGTAATGCATATTAATTTACAATATTCTGTAAAAGAATTAGAATTAATTACTTATCAATTGTTGGAATTAAATGGATTAAAAGACGCTTACATCCGTCCTTTAGTTTATTTGGGGGATAATATGTCATTAACACCAACAAATGAAGTGCATGTCGTAATAATGGCTTGGGAATGGGGAAAATACTTAGGAGATAAGCTATTACGAGTTATGTTGTCTTCTTTCCAACGTCCAAATCCAAAATCATGTTTTGTGGAAGCTAAAGTAGTGGGACATTATACGAACAGCATTTTGGCTACAACAGAAGCTAAAGCCAAAGGTTACGATGAAGCATTGTTGACAGACATGAATGGTTATGTTGCAGAAGGTCCTGGTGCCAACTTCTTCATTGAGAAAGACGGAAAATTATTCACAGCACCATTAGGAAATATCCTTGCCGGAATCACACGTCAAACGGTTTTAGAAATAGGAAAAGAATTAGGTTACGAGATTGAAGAAAAATATTTCACTCCAGATGAAATTTTTACAGCAGATAGCGCTTTCTTCTGTGGAACAGCAGCTGAAGTTATCGGAATTGAATCGGTGAATGAATACAAATTTCCTTTAGATTGGGAAGATTCCATTGGAGCTGTTATTCAGAAAAAATACAAAAGAAGAGTAGCTCATAACGAATATCAAAACGTGTACTTATAATGGAACTAAATAAACACAGCAAAACAATCACACAAGATCCAACCCAACCCGCAGCACAAGCAATGTTGTATGGAATAGGTTTAACAGAAAAAGAGTTAAATCAACCTTTAATCGGAATTGCCTCTATGGGGTATGATGGAAATACCTGTAACATGCACTTGAATCATTTAGCTTCTTTGATAAAAAAAGAAGTCAATAAAAATGAGATGGTAGGCTTAATTTTCAATACGATTGGAATTAGTGATGGTATTACCAATGGAACGGATGGAATGCGTTATTCTTTAGTTAGTAGAGAAATTATTGCAGATAGTATCGAAAGTGTAGTTTCCGGACATTATTATGATGGTGTTGTGGCAATTCCGGGTTGCGATAAAAATATGCCAGGAAGTATTATGGCAATGGGAAGATTGAATCGCCCCTCAATTATGGTGT
The DNA here is from genome assembly GCF_015223105.1 of Flavobacterium proteolyticum. Taxonomy (GTDB): domain Bacteria; phylum Bacteroidota; class Bacteroidia; order Flavobacteriales; family Flavobacteriaceae; genus Flavobacterium; species Flavobacterium proteolyticum. The sequence goes on along the minus strand of NZ_JADFTZ010000003.1, from coordinate 298,968 downwards.
ATGGTGGCACTATTGCTCCAGGAAAATATCAAGGTAAAGATTTGAATATTGTTTCTGCTTTTGAGGCACTTGGGGAGAAAATTGCTGGTAAAATTTCGGAAGACGAATATAAAAATATAATTAAAAACGCTTGTCCAGGAGCAGGAGCTTGTGGCGGAATGTACACAGCAAATACCATGGCTATTGCAATCGAAGCTTTAGGAATGAGTCTGCCATATTCAAGTTCTAATCCTGCTATAAGTAATGAGAAGATTGCAGAATGTGAATCGGTTTCGTTTTACATGAAGCAACTTTTGGAGAAAAATATTTGTCCAAAAGACATCATGACTTTTGAAGCTTTTGAAAATGCGCTAACCGTATTAATTGCTTTAGGCGGAAGCACTAACGCAGTTTTACACATGATTGCTATGGCAAGAAGTGTTGGAGTAACTATTACCCAAGATGATTTTCAACGGATAAGTAACAAAACACCTTTGATTGCTGATTTTAAACCAGGTGGAAATTATTTAATGCAAAACCTTCACGAAAAAGGTGGCGTACCAATGGTTTTGAAATATCTACTAAGTAAAGGAATGTTACATGGTGATTGTTTGACGGTTACTTCTAAAACATTACGAGAAAATTTGCAAGGTGTTCCTGATATCGATTTTGAAAGTCAGAATATTATTAAACCAATTGAAAGTCCAATCAAACCAACTGGTCATATTCAAATTTTGTATGGAAATCTGGCTCCTAAAGGTTCAGTTGCAAAAATTACCGGAAAAGAAGGGGAGTTTTTCAAAGGTCCAGCTCGAGTTTTTGATGGCGAAAAAGAATTAATTAAAGGTATTGAAGATAAAAAAATCAAAGCCGGTGATGTCGTAGTAATACGATATGTAGGTCCAAAGGGGGGACCTGGAATGCCAGAAATGCTAAAACCAACATCCGCTTTAATCGGTGCTGGATTAGGAAAAAGCGTAGCATTAATTACGGATGGACGTTTTAGTGGTGGAACTCACGGTTTTGTAGTGGGACATATTTCGCCAGAAGCCTATGACGGTGGAACTATCGGCTTAGTTGAAGATGAGGATATAATTGAAATAAATGCTGTTGACAATATCATTCACTTGCATGTTAGTGATTATGAATTAGCAGTTAGAAAAAGTAAATGGGTACAACCCAAATTAAAAGTTACAAATGGCGTATTGCTTAAGTATGCTAAACTTGTAACTGATGCATCCAATGGTTGCATAACTGATGAATATTAAAAAATGAAAACATTAGAATTAAATCAGATAGAAAATAAAGAGACTTTACAACAAGTTTCAGGAAGTGTTGCTGTTATAAAAGCTTTATTAGCCGAAAATGTTAAAACTATTTTTGGTTATCCTGGCGGAGCCATCATGCCTATTTATGATGCATTATTTGACTACAAGAAAGATATCAATCACATTTTAGTTCGTCATGAACAAGGTGCTATTCATGCTGCTCAAGGTTTAGCAAGGGTAAGTGGAGAAACAGGTGTTGTTTTTGCCACAAGCGGACCAGGTGCAACAAATTTAGTCACGGGTTTAGCGGATGCAATGATCGATTCAACACCATTGGTTTGTATCACAGGACAAGTTTTCGCTCATTTATTAGGAACCGATGCTTTCCAAGAAACGGACATCGTGAATATAACTTCTCCAGTAACCAAATGGAATTATCAAGTAACCGATGCTTCCGAAATTCCTGCTGTTTTAGCCAAAGCATTTTACATTGCTAAAAGTGGAAGACCTGGACCTGTTTTAATCGACATCACTAAAAATGCCCAATTGCAATTATTCGATTATAAAGGATATGAAAAATGTGAGTTCATTAGAAGTTATAAACCACAACCGGATATCCGAATTTCTTATATTGAACAAGCAGCCGAACTTATCAATCAAGCTAAAAAGCCATTTGTAATTTTTGGTCAAGGTGTGATTTTAGGTAATGCCGAACAAGAATTTTTAGAATTCATAGAGAAAGCAGGAATTCCTTCCGCTTGGACAATTATGGGAATGAGCGCTATTCCTACGAATCACCCATTAGCAGTTGGTATGTTAGGTATGCATGGAAATTATGCTCCAAATTTATTTACCAATGAATGTGATGTGTTAATTGCAATCGGAATGCGTTTCGATGACCGAGTTACAGGTCGTTTGGATAAATATGCGAAACAAGCCCAAATCATTCATTTGGATATCGACCCAGCTGAAATTGATAAAAATGTTAAAGTAACAGTACCAGTATGGGGAAATTGTAAAGAAACCTTGCCTTTATTAACCGAAAGAGTACAACAAAAATCGCATCAAGAATGGATTTCTAAATTTCATCAAGCCATAGCGGTTGAAACAGAAAAACTTATTGCGCCTGAGTTATTTCCAAAAGAAGGTGAATTAACCATGGGTGAAGTAATTCAATTAATCAATGAGTTAACCAATGGTGAAGCGGTAATGGTAACCGATGTGGGGCAACACCAAATGATAACGTGTCGTTATTCCCAACAAAATAAAACCAGAAGTAATATTACTAGTGGAGGTTTAGGTACGATGGGATTTGCTCTTCCTGCTGCTATTGGGGCTAAATATGGTGCTCCTGAACGAACCGTAATTGCCGTTATGGGCGATGGTGGTGCGCAAATGAATATCCAAGAATTGGGAACTATTATGCAATTCCAACCGAATGTAAAAATTCTGATTTTGAATAATAGTTTTCTAGGAATGGTGCGTCAATGGCAAGAATTGTTTCATGAAAAACGCTATTCGTTTACAGATATTCAAAGTCCCGATTTTGTTCAAGTTGCCAAAGGATACGGAATTAAAGGAAATAAAGTGGCAGTTAGAGAAGAATTGAAATCGGCACTTGAGGAAATGTTATACCATCCTGAATCTTATTTGTTAGAAGTGGCTGTTCGTAAGGAAGACAATGTATTCCCAATGGTACCACAAGGAAAAGGCGTTTCGGAAATTGTTTTGTGTAAAGAAGATATAAAAATGTAAGAAGATGAAAAAAGAATTCACCTTAACCATATATACCGAAAATCATGTGGGCTTGATAAACAAAATCGCCATTATGTTTTCGAGACGAAAGATAAGTTTAGAAAGTTTTAATACATCGCCAAGTGAAGTGCCTAATATTTACCGTTTCACTATTGTAGTAATTGAAGCAGAAGCAGTTGTAAAAAATTTAGTAAAACAAATTGAAAAAATTGTCGATGTGTTCAAAGTGTATTGCAATACAAATGATGAAATCGTATGGCAACAAATGGCATTGTATAAAGTTCCCACAGAAGTTATTATTAAGGAAGTAAAAGTAGAGCGATTGCTTAGAGAATATGGAGCAAAAGCAGTTGTTATTCGAAATGATTATACTGTTTTTGAAGCCACAGGACAAGGCGAGGAAATCAACAAATTATTGAAAAAATTAGACAAGTTTGGTCTAATAGAATTCGTTAGAAGTTCTCGAATTGCCATCATCCATGCAAGCGAGGGAATTCATAAAAAAGTAGTAGAAATGGAGCAAAAAAATCCAGCTTTACAAACCATTAATAACGAATTTTTAGATAAAAAAGATCAAGTATTTCAAATGTAAAATAAAATTAAAAAGAGAAAATTATGGCAACAATAAATTTTGGGGGAGTTAACGAAACCGTTATAACAAGAGACGAATTTCCATTAGAAAAAGCTCAAGAAACTTTACAACACGAAGTAATTGCAGTAATTGGTTACGGTGTTCAAGGTCCAGGTCAATCGTTGAATTTAAGAGACAACGGATTTAAGGTTATTGTAGGACAACGTAAAGGCGGAAAAAGTTGGGAAAAAGCAATTGCTGATGGTTGGATTGAAGGCGAAACGTTATTTGATATCGAAGAAGCATGCGATAATGCTACTATCATACAATATTTGTTATCTGATGCAGGTCAAATAGAAGCTTGGAATACAGTTAAAAAACACCTTACCGCAGGAAAAACATTATATTTTTCTCATGGCTTCGGAATCACATTTAATGAAAAAACAGGTATTGTTCCTCCTGCAGACGTGGATGTAATTCTTGTAGCTCCAAAAGGTTCAGGAACTTCATTACGTCGTTTGTTTTTAAAAGGAGAAGGAATCAATTCAAGTATTGCAGTCTATCAAGATGCTACAGGAAGAGCAAAAGAAAAAGCCATTGCATTAGGAATTGGAGTAGGTTCGGGTTATTTATTTGAAACTGATTTTCAAAAAGAAGTGTATTCTGATTTAACTGGTGAACGAGGAATTTTAATGGGCGCTTTAGCTGGATTATTTGAAGCACAATACAATGTACTTCGTAAAAACGGACACTCACCATCTGAAGCATTTAATGAAACTGTTGAAGAATTAACTCAAAGTTTAATGCCTCTAGTAGCTGAAAACGGAATGGATTGGATGTTCGCTAATACATCAGTAACAGCACAACGTGGTGCATTAGATTGGAAAGGTAAATTTAGAGATGCTACAACTCCAGTTTTCGAAAATTTATATGCTGAAGTAGCTTCAGGAAGAGAAGCGAATCGCGTAATTTCAGAAGGTAGTAAAACCGATTACCGTCAAAAATTAGATGTAGAGTTAAAAGAAATCCGTGAGTCTGAATTATGGCAAGCAGGAGCAGCGGTGAGAAAATTGAGACCAAAATTGAACTAATGACATTATACGAAACTATAGTAAAAGCACAAGAAAATTTAGCTGGAGTGGTTGTAAAAACACCACTTCAGTTTAATATGAATCTATCCGAAAAATATCAAGCTTCGGTATATTTAAAACGTGAAGATTTACAACAAGTTCGTTCCTATAAAATCAGAGGAGCTTACAATAAAATTAGTCATTTGAATGAGGTTCAAAAGGAAAATGGGATTGTTTGTGCTAGCGCAGGAAACCACGCTCAAGGTGTAGCTTACTCTTGCCAATTATTGCAAATTCAGGGTAAAATTTATATGCCAAAAACCACTCCAAAACAAAAGATAAAGCAAGTACAATTGTTCGGGAAATCGTTTGTTGATATTGTTTTAATTGGAGATACTTTTGATGATGCTTTTCATGCGGCTAAACAATTTTCAAATGAAAACCAATTAGAATTTATTCATCCTTTTGATGATTTAGAAGTGATTGCAGGTCAAGGAACTGTTGGCTTGGAAATTCTTTCAGAAAAAGTTCCTTCAATAGATTATCTTTTACTTCCAGTTGGTGGAGGAGGTTTAGCAGCAGGGGTTTCTACTGTTTTCAAACGTTTAAGTCCAAATACTAAAATATTTGGGATAGAACCTGAAGGAGCACCTTCTATGCAGCATGCTATTTATCAAAATTATCCAATTACATTAAATAGTATCAATAAATTTGTGGATGGAGCAGCTGTTAAACAAGTAGGAAATGAGACTTTTTCTATTTGTAAAAATACTTTAGATAGAATGGTTTTAGTTCCTGAAGGAAAAGTATGTTCTACGATTTTACAATTGTATAATGAAGAGGCTATGGTAGTGGAACCCGCAGGAGCATTAGCTATTGCAGCTTTGGATTTTATACAAGATGAAATCAAAGGAAAAACGGTAGTCTGTGTTGTTAGTGGAAGTAATAACGATATTGAGCGAACAGAAGAAATTAAAGAACGCTCTTTACTTTATGAAGGATTAAAACACTACTTCATGATTCAATTTCCACAACGACCTGGAGCATTGAGAGAATTTGTAAGTGATGTATTATCTGAATCGGATGATATTACCTATTTTCAATTCATCAAAAAAAATAATAGAGATGTTGGTCCAGTTGTAGTTGGTTTAGAGGTGAAAAATGAAGAAGATATTGTTTTTGTCAAAACTAAAATGCAAGATAAAGGATTTCAATTTCAGTATTTGAATGAAAAGGAACCTTTATTAGCGTTGTTGATTTGAAGAGTGCATTAATAAGTAAGTATTTCTGGTACTTTTTTATAATTTTAATTTGATAGTTATTATTTATAGTATTGACGTGTTTAGAATCAATAAAATCTATACTTGAATAAAAAATATCATTTTTAAGTTTTAAAATCGAAGCTCAATAAGCCCGAAATTTGGAAAACTTAAAAACAAATAATTAGCCTTATGAAAAAAGTATTACTAACAACTGGTTTATTTCTTGGACTCTTTTCCATGGCACAAGAAACAATGACTTGTCCCGTTACAGGAAAAACAGTAAGCGTAAATAAAGAGAACACTCAAGGTGGACCTAACGCTGCTGATTACCACAATATGAATGGTAAATCAATTGTAACAACACCAACTTCTTTAGGAAGTACTAATGTAGACAAAAACAAACAATGGTGGCCAAATCAATTGAATTTGAATGTATTGCGTCAGAATTCTGAGAAGTCAGATCCTATGGGAGTTAAATTTGACTATGCAAAAGAATTTCAATCGTTAGATTATAAAGCTTTAAAGAAAGACTTACGTGCCTTAATGACACAATCGCAAGAGTGGTGGCCAGCCGATTTTGGTCATTACGGAGGATTGTTCATTCGTATGGCTTGGCACAGTGCGGGAACCTATAGAACGGGCGATGGTAGAGGAGGAACTCGTGCCGGGATGCAACGTTTTGCGCCTCAAAACAGTTGGCCAGATAATGGAAACCTAGACAAAGCACGTCGTTTGTTATGGCCTATCAAACAAAAATATGGGAACAAAATCTCTTGGGCCGATTTAATGATTTTGACGGGTAACGTAGCATTAGAAGACATGGGCTTTAAAACCTTTGGATTTGCTGGAGGTAGAGAAGATGTTTGGGAACCAGAATCGCATGTCTATTGGGGACCAGAAACCAAATGGTTAGACGACCAACGTTATTCGGAAGGAAGAAAATTAGAAAATCCTTTAGCGGCAGTTCAAATGGGGTTAATTTATGTTAATCCCGAAGGACCTAACGGAAATCCAGATCCAGTATTAGCAGCTAAAGACATCCGTGAAACCTTTGGAAGAATGGGGATGAACGATGAAGAAACCGTTGCTTTAATTGCAGGTGGACACACTCTAGGAAAAACACATGGAGCTGGTGATGCTAAACTAGTAGGACCAGATCCTGAAGCAGCGTCTATCGAAGAGCAAGGTTTAGGTTGGAAAAGCAGCTATAAATCTGGAAAAGGTACGGATGCCATTACTTCAGGTTTAGAAGTTACTTGGACATCAACTCCAGCAAAATGGAGTCATGATTATTTAACATTCTTGTTTAAATATGACTGGGAGTTAACCACAAGTCCAGCAGGAGCAAAACAATGGATTGCAAAAACTGATGATAAGATTATTCCCGATGCATTTGACAAAAACAAAATGCACAAACCGTATATGTTAACAACTGACTTATCGTTACGTTATGACCCAATTTACGAGAAAATTTCTAGACGTTTCTTAGCTGATGAAAAAGCATTCAATGATGCTTTCGCTCGTGCATGGTTTAAGTTAACACACCGTGATATGGGACCTAAAACCACTTATTTAGGACCAGAAGCACCAAAAGAAGATTTAATTTGGCAAGATCCAATTCCGGCAGTAAATCACAAATTAGTGAATGAAAAAGACGTTAAAGGATTACAAGCGCAAATCTTAGCATCTGGATTAAGTATTCAAGATATGGTATCAGTGGCTTGGGCTTCGGCTTCAACTTACAGAGGTTCAGATAGAAGAGGTGGGGCTAATGGAGCTCGCATTCGTTTAGAGCCACAAAGAAGTTGGGAAGTAAACAATCCTACGCAATTAAACCGTGTTTTATCGGTTTTAGAGAAAATTCAAGCTGATTTTAATGCTAAATCGAAAGATAAAAAAGTGTCTTTAGCCGATTTAATTGTGTTGGCAGGAAATACAGGAGTAGAGCAAGCGGCTAAAAATGCAGGTTACACGGTTAATGTCCCTTTTACTCCAGGTAGAATGGATGCTTCTCAAGAACAAACTGATGTAAAATCATTCGCAGTTTTAGAGCCACAAGCAGACGGTTTCCGTAATTACTTAAAAACAAAATACACGGTTTCTACAGAAGAATTATTAGTAGATAAAGCTCAATTATTGACTTTGACGGCTCCTGAAATGACTGTTTTAGTAGGAGGAATGAGAGCTTTGAATGCTAACTATGATGGTTCTAAACACGGTATTTTTAGTACTTCAAAAGATAAATTAAACAATGCGTTCTTCGTTAATTTACTAGCGATGGGAACTACTTGGAAAGCAACTTCAAATGATCAAGAAGTGTTTGAAGGTCGTGATATGAAAACCAATGAATTAAAATGGACGGCTACTCGTGCTGATTTGATTTTTGGTTCTAATTCTGAGTTAAGAGCAATTGCAGAAGTATATGCACAAAACGATAATCAACAAAAATTTGTGAATGATTTTGTAACGGCATGGACTAAAGTTATGAATTTAGATCGCTTTGATGTAAAAAAATAAGGCCTTATTTACCCAAATATGGTTGCCTGCAGATGTTATGTTTGCAGGCTTTTTTTTAAATCAAAATTTAGTAAAAAAAAAACGCTGCCTTAAAAAGACAACGTTTTAGTGGAGTCGCCGAGAATCGAACTCGGGTCCAAACAAGCAATCAAATAGCTTTCTACACGCTTAGTTTCATCTTGGATTTTCGACAAAGAGCAAGGCTAGAAACCGCCACTCTTTGCTTAGCTCTGTCAGTGTCAGAACGGATTTAAAGCATTACCGTTCCTAGGTCTACTTTTACGGTTCCCCTAAACCAACCGCCATAAACCAAGGCTTTTGAGGAGAATCTAGCTTTCCTACCTGGTAGGAACTAGGCAAATCTTACTATAATTCAGATTAAGCAGCTAAAGCGTAATTATTTTCGCCGTTTATAAGTTCGTACATTTGGATTTACGAGCTAAACATACAACGCTCGACGTGCTTACTAATCAATTCCACTCGCTGTCAAAACCAGTCGACCCCAGTTTTTGAGTGTTCAGTTGAGGTTTTCATTGTGAAAACTAAGTGATTCAAAAAGTGAGCCAAAATTACATTCTTTTTTTCAATTAAAAAAACTTTGCATAGTCGCTTCTTTAAAGTTATATTTGTAACATTAAATCAATATTCAGTTAAATATATTGTTTGTTATGAAGTTTGGAATTATAAAAGAAAGAAAAAATCCACCGGATAGAAGAGTAGTATTTACTCCAGAAGAGTTAGTGCGCTTACAATCAGAACATCCTGATGCAGAAATTAAAGTAGAAAGTTCTGATATTCGTATTTTTTCTGATGATCAATATCGCAATTTAGGCCTTAATGTCACAACTGATATGTCAGATTGTGATGTACTTTTTGGGGTAAAAGAAGTGCCAATTGATGCGTTGATTCCAAATAAAAAATACTTTTTCTTTTCACATACGATTAAAAAACAACCTTATAACCGTAAATTATTACAAGCAATTTTAGCTAAAAATATCGAATTATACGATCATGAAACAATTGTAAATGCTTCTAATCACAGATTAATTGGCTTTGGTCGTTATGCTGGTTTGGTTGGTGCTTATAATGGTTTCAGAGGATTCGGAATTAAATATGATTTATTTACTTTACCAAAAGCGGAAACATTGAGCGGTAAAGAAGATTTGATTGCACGTTTAAAGCGTCAAACACTTCCAAACATTAAAATTGTGCTTACTGGTCACGGTAAAGTAGGAATGGGAGCAAAAGAAATTTTAGACGGAATCAAAATCAAAGAAGTTAGCGTTGAAGATTTCTTAAACAAAAAATATACAGAACCTGTTTACACCCAAATTGACGTGTTAGATTACAACAAACGCAAGGATGGGCAGGTTTTAGATAATAATGATTTCTATAAAAATCCTCAAGATTACGTATCAAATTTCGAGCGTTTTACGAAAGTAGCTGACATGTTCATCGCTGGACATTTTCACGGTAATGGTTCGCCAGATATCTTAACTCGAGAAATGCTTCGTGCTGCGGATAATAAAATTCAAGTGGTTGCGGATATTTCGTGTGATGTTGATGGTCCAGTGGCTTGTACTCTTAAAGCGTCAACAATTGCAGAACCATTTTTCGGATATTTGGCTAGTGAGCACAAAGAAGTTCCTTATACACATCCAGCGTCAATTATGGTAATGTCGGTTGATAATTTACCATGTGAGTTACCTAAAGATGCGAGCGAAGGTTTTGGTGAAATGTTCATGCAACACGTAATTCCAGCTTTCTTTAATGGAGACAAAGATGGAATTTTACAAAGAGCTAAAATTACTGAAAATGGAAAATTGACAGAACGCTTCAAATACCTACAAGATTACGTAGATGAAAAAATAGAAGAATTATCTTCAAAATAAAATAAGCCCGATGTAAATCGGGTTTTTTGTTTTTAATAAAACAATTAATAAACTTTTACGAAAACGTTTTCGTTAATAAAATTATTTAAAATCAATTTTATTAAGGATGAATAAATGTATATTTAGGAATTATTTGTAAGATTATTTATGAATTTCTTTTTATACTAACAACCAATAAACTATTAAGTATGGATACCAAACAAATTAAAACGAATTGGGCACAATTCATTCCATTAGTAACTGTTTTCTTTTTTTGGGGATTTGTTGCTGCAAGTAACGATATTTTAATTCCTGTTTTCAAAGAAGCTTTTGATTTAACACAAGGGCAAAGTCAATTGGTTTCGGTTGCCTTTTATGTAGCTTATACCGTTGGCTCAATTATTTATATGATTATTTCCTACCTTACTAAAGGTGATTTAATCAACCGAATAGGATATAAAAATTCCTTAGCATTAGGATTAACCATTTCTGCTTTAGGAACATTATTGTTTTATCCAGCTGCCAATTCGGGTTCTTTTGAATTAATGTTATCAGGTTTATTTACAGTAGGTTTGGGTTTTTCACTTCAACAAACCGTTGCAAATCCATTAGCTATTGCTCTTGGCCCTATAAATACAGGTTCACAACGTTTAACCTTAGCAGGAGGTATTAATAATTTAGGAACAACAATTGGTCCGTTAATTGTAAGTTTTGCGATTTTTGGTTCGGCTACTTCGAAAACTACAACTTTAGATATTGAAAGTGTTAAGATTCCGTATTTGATATTAGGTGCTGCATTTTTATTAGTAGCTGTTTTTCTAAAATTTTCTTCATTACCAGATAAACCTGAAGCTGTTGTAGCTTCGGATGATTCTATTTCTAATGACAGAGGTCACGCTTTAAAATATCCACAATTGATTTTAGGAATGATTGCCATATTTGTTTATGTAGGAGTTGAAGTATCTACAGCAAGTAATTTGCCAGCATACATGGAAAAAGATTTGGGTTTTTTAACTAAAGATATTGCGCCTTATATTTCATTATATTGGGCAAGTTTGATGATTGGAAGATGGACAGGAGCTGTAGAAGCTTTTACCGATAAAATGGATTTACAGAAGATATTACGTTTTATAGCACCGTATTTAGCATTTGGAGTATTTTTATTAGTTAATGCTATTGCAAAACATGATTTAACTCCTTTTTATGTGTATGCATTAATCATTTTAGTGCTTATTGGTGCTGATATGGCAAGTAAAGGAAATCCAGCGCGAATGCTGTTAATTTTCTCAGGTTTAGGAATACTTGCTTTATTAATTGGAATGGCTACAACTGGAATGACTAGTGTATATGCTTTTACTTCAGTAGGTTTATTCTGTAGTACTTTATGGCCATGTATTTTTACTTTAGCAGTTAGTGGATTAGGAAAGAATACAAGTCAGGGAAGTAGTTTTTTAATTATGATGATTATGGGTGGCGGTATTGTAAGTTGGTTACAAGGAGTAGTTGCTGACGAAACTACCATACATTCGAGTTATATTATTGGAGTACTTTGTTTTGCTTATTTGGCTTTTTATGCTTGGAAAGTAAGAGGAATATTAAAAGCTCAAGGGATTAGTTTTGAAAGTAAAATCTCAGGCGGACATTAATATTTAATCCTATATGTAAAACCTCCGATTGAAAATTCTCAATCGGAGGTTTTTTGTTTATTTATTCCATTCAATCTTTCTTGAGAAATACATCACGGCTGCCAATATCAAGAACAACCCTATACTTCCTACCAAAAGCGCATAGTCTTCTAATTGAATAATCACATAAATAAAAGTATATAAAACACTCAACGAAGCGCCAATGAACATCGGAAACTTTTTATCTTTTAATATGGAAATTGAGTAGATCGAAATCATAACAATTACCGAAGCTCCAGCTACCAAATAAGCAAAGGAAAACGAACTGTGTTCAGTAATAGAAATCAGCAAAGTGTAAAACATGATTAACGCAATTCCAATCATTGAATATTGAAAAATATGAATGTTGATTTTACTAATCGATTGAATCAAAAAGAAGATTAAAAAAGTTAACCCAATTACTAAAAAACCATATTTAGAAGCGCGTTCACTTTGCTGATATTCATCTACTGGTGTAATGAAATCTACCGCAAAAGCATATTTACCTAATTCAGGTAAAATATCAAAATAGCTTTGTGCAAATGGTCGATTAAAATGTAATATTTTCCAATTCGCTTCAAAGCCGTTATCGGTAATATTTCTTGAAATAGGAGAGAAGTTTCCATTAAAGTTGGGCGAATTCCAGTTCGAAGTCATTTTAGCATCGGTTGTTTTTCCAATCGGAACCATTTTTACTTGTTTGCTTCCGTTGAACGAAATGGTGAAGTTGAATTTTGCTTCGTTTTGTAAATTTTGGTAATCAAAATAATTGGTTTCTAGACTTTCAATGCTATCATTTGAACTGCTTGCTACCGATTCAAAAGCCAAGTTCTGATTGCCTATTTTCATTTTTACTTCGTCTTTCAGACTTTTTAAGTTGGTCGTACGAATCAAAATTTTAGCGCGATTCCAATAAATGTTTTCGGCAGGAATTCCTTTTGAAGCGAAATTTAGATTGGTATAATTGCCATCAAATTGCATTTTGGTAGTAAATACATTCGATTTGTAAATGCTTCTTTCTAAAGGTTTTACCATGGTAACTTCGGTTTTATTATTCAAAGTTTCTGGAAAGAAATAAGCGTAATTATTGGCTCCCGACATTGGATCTTTATACGGCACTTTTAAAATCGGACCATAAAAATAAACGGAATTTCCCCATTTAGCAGTGGTTTCGGTAATGACTTCTTTTTGGCGTTGGCTTCGTTCTACGATTAATTCTTGTACTAAAGCTAGTGGAATGATTAATACTAAAGTTAGAATCCCAACCATGATCATTTTAGCGGTTGTGGTTTGAAAGAACGGTACTTTTGGTTCTTGTTGAAAATTTGTTTCCATGATATTTGATTTTTAGTTTTATTAAGTTAATGTGTTTATAATGTATAGATTACAATTAAAAAATAAACGAATGAAATAGGTACATTAGCAAATAGAATTAATGCTTGTCTTTCAATTTTAGATCTATTTAGTGGTTCAATAATCCAATCAATTATGAGTTTTAGAAGCATTAATCCATTCACAAGAAATGCAATCAATACATAATAAATACCAATGGGTATTATTATATCTGAATCTTTAAATACGAAATGAAGTAGTAATAATAGTGAACCAATTCCAAATGAAACAATCGCCATTTGAATGGCAAGTGGAAGCTTTAAAAAATCTTTTTCCATGAGCTTGAGAGTTTAGTTTTGGTTTCTGATGAGATGTTTTTGATAATTTCCATTCCGATAAAGAATAAAATTCCGATGGTCATGCTAATGTTAATGAGTTTGTTCATGTTATTTGATATTAAAAGTTTGTTGAATGTTTGAGATGGGAACCGAAAGCATATTCAAAAAATCTAATCCGTAGAATTCATGTGCTTGTTTTCCTCTTTGATATTGTTGTTTGAAATAGGAAAATCGAATAGGATAGAATAGTGTTCCTGTTATAATTACCATCCCTAAATACAAGCTTCTTTTTCCGTTTCCAAGTAAATAATATTGCATACCAATTTCTTCTACAACTGAAATTCCGGTATTGGTTAACACGTGAATAATATCGTGGTCTTCCAATTTAGGTTGGATTTCAAAATTGTATTTCAACAAAAAGCAACCCAAATGAAATCCCAAACTATCATTAGGAAGTTGTATCAACTGATTGATATTGATATCCCAAGCGTTCCCTTTTTTAAAGAATCTTTGATAGGGTTTTTTACTGATTTCGTACATTTTTTCGATGAATAAATCTCTCATATTTAATAATTAAAAGTACTTTGAAATTCAAAGTAAATAGATAAAAAAATAGGTTTAGCTTTTCTTGATTAATTTTTCAAGTGCTTCAATATGAGCCGTGAAAGCATCACGCCCTTCTTTTGTAGCACTGTATTTTGTATTGGGTTTTTTACCAATAAATTGTTTTTCAATTTGAATGTAATTTTCAGCTTCTAAAGCTTTGGTATGCGAAGCTAAGTTACCATCGGTTACACCTAATAACTCTTTCAACATATTAAAATTCGCACTTTCATTCACCATCAATATCGACATAATCCCCAAACGAATTCGGTGATCAAAGGCTTTGTTGATATTTTGGATGATGTTGAGCATTAAAAAAAGGTTTAAAAGTTTAAAAGTTTAAAAGGTTAAAAGGTTAAAAGTTTAGGTATTATAAATCTTGTTGTGACATGAAATACTAAGCATATCATTAATGTATATAACAAGCAAAAAGGGTAGCCAAAAAAGACAAAAATTCCAAATCCAGAATCATTAATTAAATTATTTTCAAGTTCTTCCAACTCATATGTCATTTCCTCCTTTGAGAAAAATCCATCTTTATTAATGTCATACTTTTCCATTTCTTGTTTAATCTTATAACTTTCATACTGAAAAGCTAAAATGGGAATTAAATATAAAATAACTGATGAAAAAAAAATAATTTTAAAATAACTTATTTTTTTCTTTCTAAGCCAAAATATACATAATAATAAAAGAGAACTTAATCCAATCAAAAAATACATCTTACTTTCTCTCGTATTTAAAATACATTAAACTTCCGTATAAAATATGACAACCGCCAAAGCCTAATGCCCAAAATAATAAGCCATAACCTAAGAACCAAGTCGATAATAGACCTAATGCAATCATTGTAATTCCTAAATAGCGAACATCTCCAATGGTATATTTACTAGCATTTACACAAGCAAGTCCGTAAAATATTAAGGTTAGGGGAGCGATGAGTCCAAACATATTTTTTTCGATTAAAAAGATAATGAAAAAACCTCCTGTTGCTAATGGAATCATGAAATTTATGACTAATCTTCTTGAGGCGGTATTCCAAACATTTTCGTTACTTTTTCTAGCTTTACGAATGCTTAATCCGATTCCTGTTACTATAGATAAAACTAAAACAGCTGTTGCAATTACTAACAAACGAATCACTGCTTCTTCCGAAATTACTAAATCACGATAGGCTCCCATTGTTGAAGTATCAAAGTAAATTGTTTTGTAAGCCATCCATGCCCCAACTAATGCATAAACGCCAGCCAAAATTCCTGACAAACCACTCAAGGAAATAAAACGTGACGATTTGTTCATCAAATTTTTAATTTCGCTAATGTCATTTAGATATTTCTCGTTTTCCATTTTAAAGTACTTTGAAATACAAAGTAAATGATAAATAATTTGTTGACCAAACTTTTTTTGGGTTATTTTTGAAAAAAATATCAAGATGAAACCTACAGAAGTATATATTCTTCGTCAACCAGAACACTATCAAGTTATGATGTTACATGTAATTTCGGTTGTAGAGAGGGAGTTAAGTTCTTCTGAATTGCTTTTTAAATGGGGTATACCTTATTTATATTACAAAAAAAAGCCCTTCTGTTATTTAGCGCCAAATCATAAAAGAGGTTTTTTAGATGTTGGATTTGCTAAAGGATTTGAACTAAAAAGAAACCAAGAAGTTCTAGTCGATGAAAATCGAAATACGGTAAAGTCGTTACGTTATTATTCGATCGGAGAGATAGATAATGCTATTTTAATTGATGTTGTTTTAGAAGCCAAACTGCTTTATAAATAAAAAATCACGAACTCTGAAAGAATCCGTGATTATATATTGTATGTTATTTAATTATATTCTAAAAATACCTCCAACGGCAACAATTCGTTGCAAGAACCAAAAATGTTGTTCTGCAGAATCCGCGCTGCTTTTTGTTGTCTTAATATTATTCATTTCAATATATCCTCCTTTTAATTCGGTTTGAATAAAGAAATATTTAAAAAATGTAAAATTTAATCCAGCTTTTGCAGAAATACCAAAACCTGCTATGTTAAAGTCATCATGACGTTCTTTTCCAAGTAAAGTAGTATTTGTTTTTGGATATAAAAAACCGCCGCCAATTCCTTCTGTTAGATTAATTTGAATTTTATCTGTATTTGGTAATTTAAATAGATTCGAAATATCATCTACTCTTGAAATTTCAGTATTCACATAGTTTAGACCATCGGTATGTTCAAATAATAAAAAGTCTTCATCAAGAGTTAACTGACCATTTGCTGGGTTTTCATTATAAGTTCCTGCATTTGGGTAGTAACCGGAATAATCTACTCTTCTGTCATTGTACATAACATATTTCATGTGATCTACACCAATAGAAATATTATAGTGGTTGGTAATGAAATAACCAATTCTTAAATTTGTTTGTGGAATGGTCATTCGAGCAGGATTTAAATAATCTAGATGCCATCCTTTTGGTTTGTCGTGAGCTGATACATCATATATAGTAAAATCGTAATCAGCACCTTTAAAGTGAATATCAGATTTTGAATATGATTCTCGGTTTCCTCCCCAAAAAATATAAAATTTGCCTTTGTTATTTGCTGTGAATTTTTCAGGATTTTCGACTGTTTCTTGCGAAAAGGTGTACTGTGAAAAAACACAAAAAGTTAGTACAACCATTAAAAATGGATGTTTCATTTGAAGTTATAAAAAATTAAAATTGATTTACAGTTTTACGGATGGCTACTAGTTTAGTCATTAATCCTTCAAAGTAATCTAAATGTAACATGTTTGCTCCGTCACTTTTAGCATTTGCTGGATCGAAATGGGTTTCAATGAAAATTCCATCTACACCAACAGCAATTCCTGCTTTTGCAATGGTTTCAATCATATCTGGTCGACCACCTGTTACTCCAGTAGTTTGATTAGGTTGTTGTAACGAATGTGTTACATCTAATACGGTTGAAGCGTATTGTTGCATAGTTGGAATTCCTCTAAAATCAACAATCATGTCTTGGTAGCCAAACATGGTTCCTCTATCAGTTACCATTACGTTTTCGTTTTGACAATCTAACACTTTTTGAACAGCATGTTTCATGCTTTCTGGACTCATGAATTGTCCTTTCTTCAAGTTTACGGTTTTACCTGTATTGGCAGCAGCCACTACTAAATCGGTTTGACGCACTAAAAAAGCAGGAATTTGTAAAATATCAACATATTCAGCTGCCATTGCTGCATCTTCGTTAGTATGAATATCAGTAACGGTTGGAACACCGAATTCTCTAGATACTTTTTGAAGAATTTTTAATGCTTTTTCATCTCCAATTCCTGTAAAACTATCAACTCTAGAGCGATTGGCTTTTTTGAAAGAACCTTTAAAAACGTAAGGAATTTCTAATTTATCAGTAACCGAAACTAATTTTTCAGCTATACGCATTGCCATTTCTTCACCTTCAATGGCACATGGTCCTGCTAATAAAAAGAAATTACCGCTATCTGTATGTTTAATTTGTGGAATGTTTTTTAAATTCATTTTGTGTTGATTTTGAAGTTGCAAAGATAAAAAGAAAAACCTTTCCTACAGCAGTAGAAAAGGTTACTTATGTTACAGATAATAAAATAGTTTTTATTTATCTGTTGTTGTAATTTTTTTTGTTGAAAATCCTTTTGGACATAGGATTTTTCCTTTTTCATAAATATTGAAATATAGGATCATTTTTTTATTACTTCCTTCAAAGGTTACTTCATAAATACCTATAGTTCCAGCACCCATCAAACTATTTTTGGTTGGAAAAGGACAACAAGTATCTACTTTTTTATAGCTAATTTTCTCACCATTTGGTCCTTCTAATCCACTAAAATAATATTGAATATTTATGTCTTCTTGTTTTTCGTTTATAAAACCAATGTTTATTGGATAATCTTCGTCATATCCATATTTAGAATCAGTGGCATATTCAGTAATCACATATGCTTTATCTTTAACCAAAGGGCGTAACGCAGTATTGTCAATATTTTTTAGTGTCGATTTAGTACTTACACAACTGGTAAGAGTAAAAGCGATTAATAAAGAAAAGAAGTATTTCATTTTAGTTGGTTTTTGTTTTTAAAAGGTAAGCAACAATCGCGCCAATAACCACTCCAAAAGATAAACTATCTGAAATATTTTTCCAAATAGAACTTGACAAAGTTGTGTATTCTTTAGCTTCTTCTAATGATAATTTTTTACTTTCAACTGTGTAATTAATAGTATTAGTTAGAAAATTAGGGCTTATAAATTCATGAAGAATAAATTGTGCAATCGGACTAAATACAACAATGATAAATGAGATTACAATGGAGGAAATGATGCCTTGTTTCCAATTCATAGCGCCATTATAAAATTTTATTTTCTTTTCTCTTACTGCCAAAAAGTAAAGGAGAAACAAAGGGAAAATATATAAAATATTAAATAAAGGTTCCCATTTAATTTTTTCATTGTGAAATCCCAATTGCTTTTCTAAAGTCATCCAAGCTAAAAAAATAATTGTGGTAATGATAGCCCATTTGAATTCGATTGAAAACTTTTTCATTTGTTATGCTTTTGTTTGATGCTTCAAATTTACTATAAAATGTAACAAAAGTTACAAATACCAATTTGAATTTCTATTTTTGTGGAAAATGTAAAAATACTATGGAATTGATTTTTGGAACTTGGCATTGGGCCATTTCGGGATTTTTAATTGGTGTGACGATGCTAATTTTAACTTATTTCGGAAAATCTTTTGGGATGTCATCTAATCTTAGAACCATGTGTTCTATGGCTGGGGCTGGAAAATTTAGCGATTTTTTTAAATTGGATTGGCGCGAACAAAAATGGAGTTTAGCCCTTGTCTTAGGTGCTTTTGTGGGAGGTTTTATCGCTTTTTACTTTTTATCAGATGGAAGTGGTGTTAATGTAAATCCAGAGACTATTACGCAATTGCAAACACTTGGAATTGATGCTCCAAATGGTAAATTAGTGCCGGATGCTATATTTAGTTTTGAAACATTACAATCTCCAAAAGGATTTGCTATTTTATTAATCGGCGGTTTGTTAATTGGATTTGGAACGAGATATGCTGGTGGTTGTACTTCTGGTCATGCTATATCGGGGTTAAGCAATTTACAATTACCATCATTAGTAGCCGTTATTGGGTTCTTCATTGGAGGATTAGCCATGGCACATTATATTCTACCTCTAATTTTTAAAACGGCTTAATCATGAAGTTAGCAAGATTTTTTCTTACCGGAATATTTTTCGGAATTGTTTTAACCAAAGCAGAAGCTGTTTCTTGGTATCGTATTTATGAAATGTTTCATTTTCAATCGTTTCATATGTATGGAATT
The DNA here is from genome assembly GCF_015223105.1 of Flavobacterium proteolyticum. Lineage (GTDB taxonomy): Bacteria > Bacteroidota > Bacteroidia > Flavobacteriales > Flavobacteriaceae > Flavobacterium > Flavobacterium proteolyticum. The sequence continues at coordinate 279,388 of NZ_JADFTZ010000003.1, read as the reverse complement.
ATTGGAACGGCATTATTTACAGGTATTGTAGGATTACAAATTATAAAGAAATATAAAGTAAAAGATTATAACGGTTTGCCAATTAATATAATTGAAAAAGAGCGTGGTTTTTGGCGTTACATTATTGGTGGAAGTTTATTCGGATTAGGATGGGCTTTAGTAGGCTGTTGTCCTGGACCTATTTTTATTCTTCTTGGAACAGGAACTTACGCTATTGCCGTAGTTCTTATAGGAGCTCTTTTAGGAACTTATATTTATGGTTTGTTAAAAGACAAATTGCCACATTAAAGTTAAGTTAAAGTATCAAATATTGGGGTGTGTTGGTTGTATATTTTGTAAATTTGTGTAATTAAAATTAAGAGTTATGCAAACAACAATTCATATACAAAATTTAAAATGTGGTGGTTGTGCTAATACAATTACTAAAGGAATTTCATCTATTGAAACAATAAATAATATTGCTGTAAATGTTGAAGATAGTTCGGTAACATTTGATTATGTATCCGAAGAAAAATTAAATGAAGTTAAAGAAAAATTAAAATCATTAGGATATCCCGAAGACGGAGAAGCCAATAGTTTAATGGAGAAAGCTAAGTCTTATGTAAGTTGCGCTATTGGAAAAATGAGTTAAATAAAAAGTCCCGATTTAATCGGGACTTTTTTTATATCAATTCAGCACTTAAACCTGCATCTAATAAAGCAGAGCACTGCGGTTTTAATTCTTCTAAAGAACCTGTTTTAACCGTGCATTTTCCTTTGTAATGAACTAGTATAGCGCATTGTTCTGCCTGTAAATCATCATGATTACATACTCGAACTAATGTGTCAATTACATGATCAAAGGTGTTTACATCATCATTGTGTAATACGATTTCATGGTTTAATCCAATAGCTTCTTCAACTAAAATTTCTTCTTTAACTTTTTCTATTGTACTCATAATCTAAATAGTATCAGTTGTGTAACAAAATTAGAATTTAATTTACAAAATTCAAAATGCTATTTTACAAACTTCAATGCCACCCAATTGTTTCTTTCAAATTGTTTTACATAAGTTAATCCTTTTGAAGTACAACTTTCTGAAATCACAGGAATATCTTCGGTATAGAAACCGCTTAAGAATAAAATTCCATTTTCGTTAAGACAATCTAAATATTGTTGCATATCGTTTAATAAAATATTACGATTGATGTTTGCAATAATAATGTCGTATTTCTTATCTACTAATAAAGAAGCATCTCCTTCATAAACCGAAATATGTTTACAATTATTTCGCTCTGCATTTTCAATAGAGTTTAAGTAACACCAATTGTCAATATCAATAGCGTCAATAGGTTGCGCGCCTTTCATTTCTGCCAAAATAGCTAAAATAGCAGTTCCACATCCCATATCTAAGGTTTTCTTTCCTACTAAATCCGTTTCTAACAAATGTTGAATCATCATGTGTGTAGTTTCATGATGACCAGTCCCAAAACTCATTTTTGGTTCTATTACAATGTCAAATTCAGCATTCGTTTTTTCATGAAATGGTGCTCTTACGTGACATTTTCCATCAACATCAATGGGTTCGAAGTTTTTCTCCCATTCTTCGTTCCAATTCACTTGCTCAATTTCTTCAAATGTATAGTCAATTTTAAATTCTGGATTTTCTAGAATTTGAATATCCTCTAATATATTCTCACTCCATAAATCTTTTTGAACAAAGGCAGAAACTCCAGTTTCTGTTTCAATGAAGCTTTCAAAGGCTTTTTCGCCTAGTTCGGCAATTAAAATTTCACTTCCTAATTCAACTGGGTTTATTGTAAAATGATATCCAATGTATATATTTGACATAACGTTAATTTTTTGCAAAGGTAATATTTACTTAACATACTTAACCTTGTTTTAATGTTAAGTTTGCGCAAAATAAACAACAACATAACAAATGAAAAAATTAGTAACCTTTTTATTACTTGTAATCAGCTTTTTTGCTGTTGCGCAGGATATAAAAGTAACCACAAAAGACAACGATTTAAAGTTGGCAGCACTTCCATATTATAATTATGGAAAAGGATTGGGAATAACATCGCCGGATAGTTTATTTCAATTAAATATCCGTTTTAGAATGCAAAACCGAGTTACCTATATTCAGAATGAAGATGCTGATCCAGCTTATTCTGGTGAAATTAGACGTTTGCGTTTGCGTTTTGATGGTTATGTAGGTAATCCACACTTTTTATATGTAATTCAACTTTCTTTCGCACCAGGTGATGTGGGTGAAATTCAAGATGGCGAAAACATCAATATCATTCGAGATGCAGCTGTTTTTTATCGTCCAAATAAACATTGGAGTTTTCTTTTTGGTCAAACTAAATTACCAGGAAACCGTCAACGTGTCAATTCATCAGGAGCCTTACAATTGACAGATAGAAGTATTAACAATGCTCGTTTTACAATTGATAGAGATTTTGGTTTTCAAGCGTATTATCTCAACGAAAACAAAGATAAATTTTCATACAATGTAAAGACGGCAATAACTACTGGAGAAGGTAGAAACTGGACAAAATCTGCTGATGATGGAGTAGCTTTAACGGGAAAATTAGAATTAATGCCTTTTGGTTCATTCAAAAAAGACGGAACCAATTTTGAAGGAGACGTAGCGCGCGAAGAAAAGCCTAAATTGTTATTATCTGGAGCTTTTCATCAAAATAACTTAGCAAGAAGAACGCAAGGGCAATTAGGGAGCGATTTATTCGAACAAAAAACTATGAAATCGGTATTATTAGATGCGATGTTTAAATATAACGGTTGGGCTTTTATGTCAAGTTATATGTCGCGTTCAGCAAAAGATCCAATTGCTTTTAATCCAGATGATATTACAGAGTTTAATTATGTTCCTGTAGGAAGTGGAATGGATTATCAATTGAGTTATGTTTTCCCAACCAATTACGAAATCATTGGTCGTTTTTCAACTCAAAATATGCATGACGATATTAAAGCATTAACACCAGATTCCAAACAATATTCGTTAGGTGTTACTAAATATTTATGGGAACATGCATTCAAATTACAAGGAGAAGTTACTTTGAGTGATATGAATTATTTTGACGGAAGTAACAAACAAAATTGGTACGTACGTTTTCAATTAGAAATCGGAATATAAGTTTTAGAATTATAGCATAAAGCCACAAATCAGTAATTGATTTGTGGCTTTTTATTTTCTGAATTTCGTGATTTTAAATTCTAAATTCTAATTTTTAAAATGCTTACCTTTGCGCTTTATTTATTTTTATTTATGTTACACATAGGACAGTTCAATACGTTAAAAATTCTTAGAGATACAAAAGTTGGTTTGTTTTTAGGAAGCGAAGATACACAAGAAGATGATGTTTTATTGCCAAATAAATACGTTCCAAAAGAATTTACTATTGGCGATGATTTAACCGTATTTGTGTATTTAGATCACGAAGAACGCCCTGTTGCAACTACGTTAAAACCTTATATTAAGTTGAACGAATTTGCGCATTTGAAAGTAAATTACATCAACAAATTTGGAGCTTTTTTAGATTGGGGATTGGAGAAAGATTTGTTTGTTCCGTTTAAAGAACAAGCACGTCCTATGGAAGAAGGCAAACGTTACTTGGTTTACATGACTATGGATGAAAAAACCAATCGATTAGTAGCTTCGAGTAAAACCAATCAGTTTTTGAGCAACGAAAATTTAGATTTACAACGTAATGAAGAAGTCGATATTTTAATTTCGCACATTACCGAAGGCGGAATCAATTGTATCATCAATCAAAAACACAAAGGTTTAGCGTATAAAAACGAAGTGTATGATGATGTAAAACCTGGAATGAAAACAAAAGGCTACATCAAAAACATTCGTCCAGATGGTAAAATAGATGTATTACTCCGTAAAATAGGAGTAGAGGCAATTGAACCTTCTTCGCAAGTAATTTTAGACGAATTAAAAGCGAATCGTGGTTTCTTGCGATTAACCGATAATTCGCATCCAGAAGACATTAAAACGGTTTTGAAAATGAGTAAAAAGAATTTCAAAAAAGCCGTTGGAAATTTATACAAACAAAAACTTATCGAAATCAAAGAAGACGGGATTTATTTAGTATAACAACGTTTATAATGCCAATAATAGCGCAATCAAAATACAACGAACTTGTTTCGGGTTTTTACAAGAATCCTCACATTGCTACTATATATGCAGGTAAGTTCAAGCGTTTTAAGGCTCCCGATTATAAAAGAGAAAAAATAGAACTTTATGATGGCGATTTTTTAACCGTTGATTATAAAATTACCAATCCAAATAAAGCCATTATTTTGTGCCATGGTTTAGAAGGAAATTCGCAAAGAACCTATATTAATAGTTGTTCGGATTATTTTTTAAAAAACAATTATTCTGTTTTTGCATGGAACAACCGTACTTGCAGTGGCGAAATGAATCGTTTGCCTCAATTGTATCATCATGCCTCAATAGAAGATTTAGATGCTGTAGTACAATTTGCATTGAGTAAAGAAATTAAAGAGTTGTATTTAATAGGTTTTTCTATGGGTGGTGCCCAAATTTTGAACTATCTAGGAAGAGAACCCCAATTAAATGATGCTATAAAAGCAGCTGTTTCTGTTTCTGTTCCAATTGAAATTCAAGTAAGTGCTGATGCTTTGCACAAAGGATTTAACCAAGTTTATATGAAAAATTTCCTTATCGGATTAAATAAAAAATTACAATTAAAAGCCAAGCAATTTCCAGAACTTATCGATTTACACCAATTAAAGAAAGTGAAAAATTTCAAAGATTTAGATGATAATTTCACAGCACCATTACATGGTTTTAAAGATCGTTTTGATTATTATTACAAAGTTTCTCCTGCAAGAAGTTTGGATGCCATTACAAAACCAGTTTTAATCTTAAATGCCTTAAATGATACTTTTTTAGGTGAAGGATGTTTTCCAGTTGATGCAGCTACCAAAAGTTCGAATATCTTTTTAGAAACGCCTGTTTATGGCGGTCATTGTGCTTTTATTGTAAAGGAATCAAATTATTCTTTTGCTGAAATGAGAGCTTTTGATTTTTTTGAATCAATTAAATAGTAAGTTATGAGCATAAAACCAACCATTTATTTGTTATTAAGTGTTGTTATTTTATTAATGACTTTTGTTGCTATTTTTCAAAATTTTGAAACTATAAATTTCATTGGTTTTGAAACCGAAGTCATTTGGATTCCTATTTGGATAGGTATTGTAATTTTACCTCTTTTAAATTTATATCAAATTACTATAAATACTAATGATTACAATAAACATTATTGGTTAGCTCTAATTATTAATTTAATTTCTATTTTCTTCATTTTGAGATATTTCAAAATAGAGCTGCTTAATTTGTAGCTATAATTTCTTTTAGTAACCATTTCTTTATTAAGTTGTCATTATGAGTTATGGATGCAATGAAATATTTTGAACTTACAATAGCTTTCGAATTTTCAATGGTTTCTTTCATCACACCTTTATTTTCAATGTAATTGGAATGGATAAAATACACTTCTTGATTGTTTTTATAAATGTACCCAACATGAAAATCCAAGCCAATAAAATAAATGCCATCTTTTTGTTTTAGAAAGTGTTTTTTTAATTCTTGTTTTGAAACGTTTTGAAGTTTTTCAATTGAAGTTCCACAAGCAATTACTTTTGCTTCATCTTCTGGACTTTTTTGCGCTAATTTGTATCGATTTATATTGAATCCTACATCTCTTAAAGTTGTTGAAACAAAATAACCACAAGCAATCGTTCCTTGTTTCGGTTTTTCGGAATGTCCTTCAAAACTCCATTTTGTGGTGTACCAATGATTGAATATATCGTTGTATAAACATTCGGTTAGTTTTATTCTTGCCTCATTTAGTGTATTGGCTTTATTTTCATTTGAAAGGTATTCCGTTTTCAATAGACTTCTTTCTTTTTCGATGTTTTTTTTTGTAACAGAATAGTTTGTTAGGCTAATAGTGAGGAATAAAATTAGGATTTTCATTTCGAGTAATTTATGGAATAACGTTTTTAACTTGTAATTAGTATTTAGTATAAAATAAATCACTACATTTGTATATACAAATATTAATTTATGAATCGCAAGAATTTCATAACTTTACTTTCAGGAGGAATCGCTATGGCAAGTATACAACCGTTCTATGATTGGACAAAAGAATTAGGTGAAGTAGAAGAAAAAATGCCCGTTTTATTCATCGGACACGGTTCGCCAATGAATGCTATTGAAGACAATGAGTTTTCAAAACGTTGGCAACAAATGGGGAAGGAAATTCCAACACCAAAAGCAGTGGTAGTCGTTTCAGCACATTGGTTAACGAAAGGAACTTTAGTAACAGCAATGCCAAATCCAAAAACGATTCATGATTTTGGAGGATTCCCGCAAGCGTTATTTGATGTACAATATCCAGCTCCAGGAAGTCCTGAATTGGCGACTGAAATTCAAAAATTAATTTCGAATCCAGCGGTGGAATTAGACCACGATTGGGGATTGGATCACGGCACTTGGTCGGTAATAAAACACATGTATCCTAATGCCGATATTCCGGTTTTACAATTGAGTATTGATTATTACAAACCAGCGGCTTATCATTATGAATTGGCAAAACAATTACTTTCCCTTCGTAAAAAAGGTGTTTTAATTATAGGAAGCGGTAATATGGTACACAATTTACGAATGGTAGCTTGGGATAAACTTAGCGAGCCTGAATATGGATTTGATTGGGCTTTAGAAATGAACGATGTTTTTAAAAATAAAATTTCAAACGGTTTTCATAAAGAGTTAATTCAATATGAAAAGCTTCATAAAGCGGCTACTTTAGCGATTCCAACACCCGACCATTATTATCCTTTGTTGTACATTTTAGCACTTCAAACGGATAATGATAAAGTGGAATTCTTTAACGATAAAGCTGTTGGAGGTTCGTTAACGATGACTTCTGTGAAAATAGGCTAATTATTCGCCTTCTTCTTCATTAAACTTAAACGGATAATCGCCAAATTTTGGTGCTAAACGTTTCGTTTGATACGTTTTACGAGTAAACTTGTTGGATAAAGCAATAATAGTCACCGAATCTTTATGAAGTGTAACTAGAGAAGAGGTGTTTCCATGCCACCAACCGTTGTGAAAGAAGTATTGTTGCCCCGTCTCAAATTCTAACATTCGAATACCTAAACCGTAGTTTTTAGTGCCTTTTCTTTCGTAGCTGTAGCCTTTGTACATTTCTTCCTTCATTTTGGCACTAAGGAATTTATCAGAATATAGTGCCAAATCAAATTTTAGTAAATCACGTGGAGTAGAATAGATGTTTTTGTCACCATATACTTGATCCAAAAACTCAAAAGCCAAACGTAAATAGTTGTTTTTGTAAGATTGACTAACTTCGTCTTTCTTGTTTAAATCATCAAAAACGAAAGTGTTTTTCATATCCAAAGGATCAAAAATCATTTCTTGAAGCACTTTTGGATACGTTTTGTTGGTGACTTTTTCGATGATTAAAGCTAATAAAGCATAATTCGTATTACAATAACCAAAACGTGTTCCTGGTTTTGATTCTAATCCAATATCTTTGGTAGCTAAAAGTGTTAAAACATCTTGATTGGTTAGTGTTTTTTTCTTATCCCAAACGCCTTTATCGTCAGTAAAATAAGCATAATTTCTCAAACCACTTCGGTGACTCAATAACATTCTAACGGTAGTTTCTTCGTAAGGAAATTCAGGTAAAATCGACTTTACAGGATCGTCTAATTTAAGTTTCTTTTGGTCTACTAATTTCAAAACGGTAACCGCTGTAATCACTTTACTAACGGACGCAATGTGTAAAGGTGTGTCTTGTTTAATAGAGTCGCCTTTTTCTTTATACGCATAGCCACTGTAATTTTCATATAAGATTTCACCATTTTTAGCTACCAAAAACGAACCACTGAAATCTTTTGCATTGAATTTTTTATCGTAAAACGCTTCCATTTCATTTCCCATTCTTTTTTTGTAAATAGTAGTCAAAGGAGTAAAGTTTACGGCATATTCAGAAACATTACCTTCTTTATCTTTTAAGGTAGATTCTTTTGATTTATCTGGAGTTTCTTGACAATTTAATAATAGTAATGTTAGGCTTAAAGCAAATAATCGGGCGAACATATAAGTTTTTATTTTTTAATGATAATATCAGGATTTAGTTGGGTCAATTCAAATGTAAATTGATCTCGATTTTCTGGAGAAATATACAAATCATCAAATTTGTTGTAGTGTATGATTATGCCTTTATGACTCCAGCCTAATTTTAAAGTGACCGCTACAAATATAGAATTATTGTATTCAATTTTCCGAATTTTATCAATAGGAATTTCACCTTTAAAATTGCCGCATTGATATTTTAATTCGGTTTTAGAAATGATATAGTTGGTTTTGAAAAAGCAATATAATAAAAATGAGGTTATTGCTAATACAATTCCCATTGGAATAAGTACACCAATTGCTTCTTTTGATGTAATTGCGGCATAAATTAATATTCCAAATACACCAAAAAGAATTATAAAAACGAAATAACTAAATATGGTTTTTTCTGATTTATAGTGCATTTTTATTCATTTTTTTTATAATTAATGTATCCGTAAAAAATAATAAAATCAAGAATCCAAGTGCAAAAAAGGGTAAAGTCAGAAAAAATAAATCATAAAAATTACAAAGTCCATTTTTACCAATAGTAGCCCTTACTAAATCGTAAAATGCGTCATATGCATAATAAAACGAAAAGGTTAAAACAATGGAATACATTAATTTCCATAGTATTATTTTAAGTTTTGAAAGCTGTTTTTTTCTAATTTTAGTGGTAAGATAAATAAATAAACCATAAAGTAAAACAGCAATAATTAGTGCAAATTTAAATGGGCCAATTGCTATTAAAAATTTCGAAACTTTTGAAATTTTTGGTACCATTTTAAATTTAAAATCTTTAAAATTTTGGTTAATTTGAAAGTGATACTTATTTTGATTATTACTGGTAAATTGATGTGATAAATCGGTTAAATCAAATTCTTTTGGAACTGTAACATCAATATTAATTGTTCCAAATTCTTTCCAATATTTAGAAGGGTATAACAAATATTCAAAATCATAATCTTGGGTGTAACCATAAGTGTTAGAACCAAGTTCAGCTTTATATTCTACTTCAATACGATTTATTCCTTTTTTTATATTCGCCTCAAATAAAAAAACATCACTAATGTTTTCTGAAAATTCGGTTGCGTCATCAAATTTGATGTGCAGATTATATTCACTATCATTTAAAACGGTATGAATGCCATATTCTTTAAAAAAGGACGAATCATAAGAATAGTATTGTTTTTCGATTACAGCACCATTCAACTTCACTTTTGCATCATTTTTTAAATCTTTTGCTAAGAAAAGTAAAGGTAATTTTCCAGCTTTATCGGATTCAATGAAATAAGTAATGTATAATGAAGCAAGACCATCTTGGATTACAATCTTGATGTTTTCTTTTTTTACAACTATCTTTTTTGATGATAAAAGTGTAGAGTGTTTACTACCGTCCATGTAAGGATTTGCCATATTGCCAAAAGACAACATAGTAAAGAATAAAAAAAATAATGAAGAAAACTTTCTGATCATTATAACCCTAATTTCTTCTTAGTTTCTTTAGAAATTCCATCTTTATGCAACATAACCGAAATGGCTTTTAATTTCATATAAGCTACACTCATGTAAACATAACCACCGTTTGCGACTTTCTTTTCGTCGCTTCCCCAAGAGTTTTTTACTTTGTAATACACATTTCCTTTTTGGTCTTTTACTTTACCCACAATGTGCATTAAGTGGTCGTCTGTTGTTGACAGATTTTCAAATTCTTGTTGGCGGAATTCAGGAGTGATTTTCTTTTCGACAACAATTTCTGCCAATCCAGTTTTAGTATCTTCTTCTTTTTCTGGAATAAAAGCCACCCCATATTTTCCTGAAAACGTTGGTTCTGAAACATCACAATCCAAAGAAAGTGAATAACCATTTGCTAAAGCATTATCTATAACTGCAATAAATTCATCTAATGGTAAATTATACATACTTCCGTTTGAAAAATTATCTGGAATGTTCAAAATGAACGGTTTGTAATTCGCTTCATGCGTAAATGAAGTCAAAGTCACATAATTTTCAGGTTTGATTTTAGCGAATTCTGCAAATGATTTTGGTGTATAATTTTTGCCTTCGTATTCAAATTTAGTTGGAATACTTCCTAAATAAATATCTAAAACGGCACTAATAGCTTGTTTCCAATTCGGAGATAATTTTTTAGCAGGATTCTCAACATACGTTTTCAACATGGCTTCCAAAACCGCAACCATTTCAGCGTGATTATGCTTTGTTGAGTTGTCATCTAATCCATCATAAATGCTATTAGGAACTAAACCGTATTTTGCCACACTATTAATTACATCATGCGCCAAAGCACCTTCGCTAAAATTAGCTTTTCCTTGTCGTTGAATATAATTTTCTGCTTTTAAAGGATACGTAGTTCTCGCTTGATACATCTCCGAAAGGTCGATTTTCTTACCAGTTAATCGTATAATTTCTGATTCTAAAAACGAAGAAGTAGAGAAACTCCAACACGTTCCCGTGATATCTTGCGATATGACTGGCAAACATTCTACATTATTAACGTTCTGAAATTCATAGTTTTGAGCCGAAGCTGGAAACAGTCCAGATGCAAACAGCAATCCGATATATAGTTTTTTCATAAATCTTATTGTTTTGAACTTGCAATATAATGCAAAAAATGAATTATTTTTACGGAAATTTACATTTAACATAATTTACAATTATCGACTTAAATACTTGAAAAATGAGCAAAATTGAATGGAAAACCGTTAGAGAATTTGAAGATATTACGTATAAAAAATGCAATGGTGTAGCCAGAATCGCTTTTAACCGACCAGATGTTAGAAATGCATTTCGTCCTAAAACAACCAAAGAATTAATCGAAGCATTTTACGATGCGCAAGAAGATACTTCTATTGGAGTTGTGTTGCTTTCTGCTGAAGGACCAAGTTCTAAAGACGGAATCTGGAGTTTTTGTAGTGGTGGCGACCAAAAAGCTCGTGGACACCAAGGATATGTTGGAGAAGACGGTTACCACAGATTAAACATTTTAGAAGTACAGCGTATGATTCGTTTTATGCCAAAAGCGGTAATTTGTGTCGTTCCAGGTTGGGCAGTTGGTGGCGGACATTCACTTCACGTAGTTTGTGATTTGACTTTAGCGAGTAAAGAACACGCGATTTTCAAACAGACTGATGCTGACGTAACGAGTTTCGATGGAGGCTACGGTTCGGCTTATTTAGCTAAAATGGTGGGACAAAAGAAAGCGAGAGAAATTTTCTTCTTAGGTAGAAATTACTCGGCTCAAGAAGCTTTTGAAATGGGAATGGTAAATGCAGTAATTCCTCATGAGGAGTTAGAAGATACTGCTTATGAGTGGGCACAAGAAATTTTAGCGAAATCACCAACCTCAATCAAAATGCTAAAATTCGCAATGAATTTAACAGATGATGGAATGGTAGGCCAACAAGTTTTTGCTGGTGAAGCCACGCGTTTAGCTTATATGACAGACGAAGCAAAAGAAGGAAGAGATGCGTTTTTAGAAAAACGTAAACCAAATTTTGAGAAGAAGTATTTGCCTTAATCAATCAAATTTTGATGCTGAAATTCAAATCATATTATTTTATTCTTTTTACTGTTTTTCTAACAATTCTTTATTCATTTTTTTTATGGATTAATGATTCATTGGAATTAAATAATGTTGGAAAGTTTTTTGTATTTTATTCTTGTTGATTGAATTATCTTTTTACTCATATTTGAAATGGAAAATTTATAAAAATGATTGGACAATAATTGGTAGACATAAATACAAATTTTCTGGGTTTGATTTTTTTTTAATGGTATTTCTTATTTTGTCAGCTTTAACTCAAATTTTTATTTTTGTAAGAGATAAAGAATTACCAGATTTTAGTTTTTACAATATATTGTTTTTAAGTTTTATAAATCTCAAGCAATTAAACTATCATTTGATAGTCAAACAAAATTTTTTAACAATTATTGAAAATAATTACTTTCAAGATTATTCAAAATCCGATATAAAATATATCACAATGGGAAATAATAATTTAGCTATTGCTCTTTCGAAATCGGATAAAGTAATTAATTTTCCAGTAGAAAATTTTAAAGAAAATGAGTTAGAAGTATTAAATCAATTTATTGAAGTTCAAAATCTAAATGATTGCAAATAATATCATGAAAAAAATTGTATTCGGGTTACTAGTATTGTTGAGCAATTTATCATTAGCTCAAGAAAATACAGACGTTAAAAAAGAGACAAAATTTCAAATAGGAATTCACTATGTTGGAAATCTTCGTAATGAAAATATTATCAGTGACGGCTTTAATGGTGTTGTTGGAATTTCAGGTAATTATGCGGTTTATCAAGACGAAATGATTTCGGTTTTGGGTGGTTTGAATATCGATTATTTACAATCCAGAGATTTCTTTTTACAGAACGATATCCTAATTTGGAATCCCAATGTAAGTATTGAAGTTGATGTCTTTAAAGGTAAATTAAAACCTTTTTTTGGATTGGGTTATGCTTTCTTCTCCTCGAATTTTAAATATGAGAATGCAAGTTTTGATCCTTCTGACCCTGCTTTTATGACAGTGGAAACAAAATTAAGTTTTAATGGCTTGACAATTAATCCAGGTTTGAAATATCATATTTCTGATTTGCTTTTTGTAGAAGGTAGTTACAAGTATTTTCCTGTAAACTCAGGTGATATTGAAGGAACTGCAAATACACATTTTATTTATTTAGGTCTTGGTTTTAAATTTTAAAATATGAACGAATTCACCAATAATCCTATCGATATCGACCAACTTCCAAAATTCGAGGAAGTACAATTAAAAGGCTTAAATCCGAAGTATATCACGGTTTTACTTTTTAATTTTTCATTGCTTTTAATTTTGGTTATTGGAGGATTTTCAACCTTGTTTTATTTCAAGCAAGAAGCTTTTTCTAATACAATTTGGATAACAATATTAGTTGGGATTGTATTGTTTTTAGTAGGATTAATTGTGTTTACTAAGCTTAGTTTTCATAAAAAAGGATATGCTTTTAGGGAACACGACGCCATTTATAAATCGGGTTTAATTTCGGAAACTACTACGATTATTCCATTTAATAGAGTGCAACATGTGGCTTTGCATCAAGGATTTATTTCTCGAAAATTAGGTTTGGCTTCTGTTGAATTATTCACCGCAGGAGGAAGTAGTTCTGATTTAGAAATTCCAGGTTTGCTTTTGGCAGACGCACAGATTATTAAAAATTTAGTTTCCCAAAAAATCAATCCGCCTAAACAAGACGAACCAATTGAAATAGCATCAACAGAAACTCGATTAACTGAAGAACATGAATAAATCTGTCGATTTTTCACAACCACAAAGACAATCGCTTCCTGGGATTTTGGTCATGTTTGCCAATTCCTTGCAGAAGACGGTTCGTGCCTTGTGGCCGATTTTGCTGATTTGGTTGGTAAAGTTTGACACGCTAAACAAACTTGTTTTTTTTGGTAGTGTTGCAGGAGTAGTCGTTTTGATAGGTATTATTTCGTATTTACAATATTTGTTTTTCAAGTTTCATATTGATGATGAAAATGGCGAATTTGTAATTCAAAAAGGAGTTTTAAATAAAACCAGAATTACAATTCAGTTGCATAAAATTCAGCAAGTTAATATCAATCAGAGTTTGATTCAGCGTTTGGTGGGCGTTTATAAATTAGAAATTGATACTGCGGGAAGTGATAAAAAAGAAGCTTCAATTAGTGCCATTTCGCATGATTTAGCAACTATTCTAAAAGAACGATTAATCAATTCCTCTCAACAAGATACGAATTTCAACACAGAGAATATTCTGGAGGAAAACACCACAAGTTCTTTTATAACGATAGGATTACCGAGTTTGATTAAAATTGGTTTTACTTCCAATTATATTAAGAGTTTTGCTTTAATTTTTGTCTTTTTTACTACTATTTTAGAAAATCTACAACAGTTAAATACCGAAGTAATTGATGAAGATAAAGTCACGAATTATTTAGATACATTACCCGTTATCACTTCATTTTTACTTGTGATTGGATTTTTTATTGGACTTATTTTAGTAGTGAATTTGGTTCGAACGATTCTGAAATATTTCGATTTTACCATTCAAAAAAGTAAGCAAGCCATTATTTTATCTTACGGATTACTTTCCACAAAAAGCACCTTGTTGAATCCGAATAAAGTTCAAAAAATTAAAATTACACAAAACTACTTTCAAAAGAAGTTAGATGTTACCACAATTGGTATTCATCAAGCTTCTAGTGATGTAGAAAAAGTAAAAGAAAAAGACCAAATTGAAGTCCCAGGTTGTACTGAAAACGAACGTGATGCTATTCTAAAATTGTTATTAGGGCAATTACCACAAAAAGGAAAAATGTATTTACCTAATTGGAGAAAATTAGCCGTAAATTCATTTTTCTTTCTTCTACTTCCAATAGTCATTACTTTATTTTTAAACCAAATAACAGAATTTGTTACATGGAAAGAATGGATTTTATATACTTCTATATTTACGGTTTTTACAAGTATTTTACTTTGGTATTCTTTTAAAAATTATAGACTTTTCGTATCTAATGATTTTGTCATCAAACAAAATGGCGCTTGGGATATCGATACCACAATTATAGAACCGTATAAAATTCAAGCCATTGAAATCCAACAATTTTTTTGGCAAAAAGCAACTAATATTGGTTCGGTAACCTTATCTACAGCAGGAGGAACCGTAAGTTTTACCACAGGAAATTACACCGAAATCAAGCAATTGGTGAATTATTGGTTGTATGAAGTGGAAACGTGGGAAAAGAATTGGATGTGATGGAGTTTGTTTCAAAATATATCATCATTTGTTTTGGGTTGTTTTTAATATACTCCGGGTTTCTTATGTTTTTAAACCCAGAAAAAGCAAGAACTATAATTGGTAAAGCCGGAAGTACAATTCTGATTAATTATGGAGAGTTGATTGTTCGTTTGTTGTTAGGTATAAGTTTTGTTATTTCGGCTGAAGCGAATACTTATCAACAATATTTTACCATTTTTGGTTACTTTTTAATGATTTCTGCAGTAATTTTGATGCTTACATCTATGAAAACGCATCACAAATTTTCGACAAAAGCAGCTGAGACATTAAAACCAATATACTTGAGAATTTGCGCTCCATTTTCAATAGGATTTGGAATTTTGATACTGTTGGCAATTTTTAAATAACAAGATATATAATGAAACACTGGATACAAGCCGCACGATTACGAACCTTACCACTTTCCGTTTCTGGAATTATCGTGGGAAGCGCTTATGCCTATTATCAAGGATTTTCCGATTGGAGAATTGTGGTTTTGGCATTGTTAACTACATTAGGATTACAAGTATTATCCAATTACGCCAACGATTACGGAGATGGTGTGAAAGGAACAGATGCAAATAGAATAGGCGAAAAACGTCTTGTAGCAGCCGGAGTTATCACAGCTGAGCAAATGAAAAAAGCGGTAATTATTACTGCAGTTTTGACGTTCATTATTGCTTTGTTGTTGATTTACATAGCTTTTGGAAAAGAAAATTTTGCTTTGAGTTTGATTTTTATCCTTTTAGGAATCGGCTCAATTGGAGCTGCCATTAAATATACAGTTGGAAAAAGTGCTTATGGTTATAGCGGTTTTGGGGATGTATTTGTGTTTATTTTCTTCGGATTGGTTTCTGTTGTTGGTTCTAATTTTTTGTTTACCCATTTCATCGATTGGAAGTTGTTTTTACCCGCAACCGCTATTGGATTATTGAGCGTAGCCGTGCTGAATTTGAACAACATGCGCGATATTGAAAACGATAAAATTGCTGGGAAGAATACATTAATAGTTCAATACGGATTAAAATTTGGTATTTGGTATCAAAGAGTATTAATTTTTGTTCCCATTCTTTTATATGTTATTTTTTTATTTGATTTTAAAAATAGTATGCCAGGATTTTCGATTTTGTTTTATTTCATGGCAATTTCACATAATAAAACAATTTCAAAAATTAATGACCCAAAAGATTTTGACCCTCATTTAAAAAATGTAGCATTGTCAACATTTTTATTTGCAATTTTATTGTCATTAAAATTAATTACCATTCACTAAAAAATAAACTATGAAAATCACATTTTACGGACACGCTTGTATCGGAATTGAAGTTAATGACGTTCACATTTTAGTGGACCCCTTCATTTCAGGAAATCCAAAGGCTTCGCATATTGATATCAATACGTTGAAAGCCGATTATATATTGTTAACCCACGCACATCAAGACCATATTTTAGATGTGGAAGCAATTGCAAAACGCACAGAAGCTGTTATTGTTTCTAACTACGAAATTGCCTCACATTACGGAAACAAAGGGTTTAATTATCATCCTATGAATCACGGCGGAAGTTGGGATTTTGAATTCGGAACCGTGAAATATGTAATTGCACATCATACGTCTTCTTTCCCAGATGGAAGCTACGGCGGACAACCTGGCGGATTTGTAATCGAGGGCGAACACAAAAATATCTACATCGCAGGCGATACCGCATTAACCATGGATATGAAGTTAATTCCAATGCGTACCAAGTTAGATTTAGCGATTTTACCAATTGGTGATAACTTCACTATGGACATTGAAGATGCCATTATTGCTTCTGATTTTGTGGAATGTGATAAAGTGCTAGGCTATCATTTTGATACGTTTGGTTACATCGAAATCAATCACGAAGAAGCCAAACGCAAATTTTTCGATAAAGGAAAAGATTTGATGTTATTAGAAATTGGAGCAAGTATCGAATTGTAAATTTGGTACAAAAATTGGAATCTGTATTAAACACATAGATACATAGATTTTACTCTTCTAATTGGTGAAAATTTGTGCAATTTGTGTTTAAAAAAATAAAAATTAATGAATAAACTTTTTTACTTCGCATCAGCCTTATTGTTTTCAGTATTTAGTTTTTCTCAGAAAGATGGTTTTTGGGATAAAGAACGCGCAACCACAAAAGAAATAACGCTTTCAGCCGGAAAACGCGCTTTAATCAAAACAGAGGATTTGCCTGTTGGAACCACAGAATTTGTTTACCGAATTACGGTTTTAGATGAAAATCAGAAATTGACTTCTAGTTTGGTTTCGGTGTTAAAAGCCATTCCCGATCCTACGGGAATTAGTCAAGGAACTGCTGGGGCGATTCATTTAACATCAGCTATTTCAGGTGATGATAAATGTACGTTTGCTTTGTTTCAAGAAGCGAATTCTGCCAATTTATTTTTAAAAGAAGGTAAAACCGATAGAGCGTGTTGGGAACAAAAAGAAAAGGTAAGCAAAGATGCTAAGTTGATTTCTTCATCTTCTTTATGTCTGACCAATTTACCTAATTTATGGTTCGGATTTGAAAGCCAAAATTGGGTCATGAATCAAAAAATTGTTTTAGAAGTTGTGCCTTGGGTCGATTATAAAGCGAGCAGAGGTTGGGATAAAATCACTAAAAATGAAATTTTAAACTTGGCTAAAAAGCTTCCAGTTGTTTCAAAATTGACCAAAAAAGAGGCGTTTTATGCTGCTTTTATTGAAAATATCAGTAAAAAGTACACGTATAGAGAATATGCTCAACTTTTAGCTGTAGAGCGAACTAGCGTTATTGAAAAGCTTACAGAAGAAAGTTTAAAAGGAACGGGAGAAGTAAAAGCGTATTATGATATCATTCGAGACCAATCAAATTCAGCTTTTCAAAAAGGAAATTATGAAGAAGCGATTTCGATTATTTCCACCGAAATGTTTGCTAAAAATAGAGCAACTTATCTCGATTATCGCATTTTAGGAGATTATTATCTGTATTCAAAACAGTTCACAAAAGCCGAAGAAACCTATAACAAAGGTTTAAAATTAAATTCATCCGAAATCCATTTTCAGTTGAATTTAGCCCACGTTTATTTGTTTACTGACAGAATTTCAGAAACTAAAAACATCCACAAAAAATATGCTCACGAAAGCTTATCCAATGGGAAAACCTGGATAGCGCAAACGAAATCCGATTTCACAGCTTTTGAAAAACACGGATTACCAACCGACAACTTCAAGAAAATCTTGAGAATTTTAGAATAAAATATCAATAACAAGTTCAAGTACAAAAATCAACTTCAAACTTTGAAATTTGTTCTTGAATTTGCTCTTGCACTTGAATATGAAAGCAACCTACAAAAAATACATCCTCAATTTCAAACGTCCAAGCGGGACTTCTCGTGGGGTAATGACGGAGAAAGAAACTTGGTTTTTAATCTTTGAAGAAAAGGGTAAAATTGGAATAGGGGAATGTGGTATTTTACGAACCCTTTCCATAGATGACCGACCTGATTATGAGGAAAAACTACAATGGGTTTGCCAAAACATTCATTTAGGTAAAGATAAAATATGGGACGAATTGATCGAGTTTCCTTCGATTCAGTTTGGAGTAGAAATGGCGTTTTTGTCGTTGCAATCTAAAACACCTTTCGATTTATTTCCTTCGGAATTCACAACGGGTACAAAAAATATGTTGATTAACGGTTTGGTTTGGATGGGCGAGGAGCACTTCATGAAAACCCAAATCGAAGAAAAATTAGCACAAGGATTTTCGTGTATCAAACTAAAAATTGGTGCGATTGATTTTGAAAAAGAATTGGGATTGTTGCGATTTATTCGCCAAAATTTTGATGCTAACACCATTGAAATTCGAGTTGATGCTAATGGTGCTTTTGATTCAAAAGAAGCTTTAAGTAAATTAAATCAATTAGCTGAATTTAAATTACATAGTATTGAGCAGCCAATTAACGCAAATCAAATCCAAGAGATGAAATTGCTTTGCCAACAAACACCTTTTCCTATTGCATTAGATGAAGAACTAATTGGTGTTTTTGGAATGGAAAATAAGCGAAAATTGCTAGAAAAAATTCAACCCCAATACATCATTTTAAAGCCAAGTTTAGTTGGTGGTTTTAAAGGAACTTTAGAATGGATTTCGATAGCAGAAAGTTTAAATATCGGTTGGTGGATTACTTCCGCATTAGAAAGTAACATCGGATTAAATGCGATTACCCAATTTACTTACACCTTAAATAATCAAATGCCACAAGGTTTAGGAACAGGTGGTTTGTATACGAATAACTTCGATTGTCCATTAGAAATTGAAAACGGACATATTCAGTATAATGTTAATAAACAATGGGATATTTCTAATTTAGGAATTTCACTTTAAATACAATAATTTTGTAATATTAATTTTTTAAGTAATAGTTTTAAAGTTGTCAAAATCAACTTTTCACTTTTCACTTTTTACTTTTCACTTTTCACTTAAATTATGTTTCGTTTAAAATTACCAACCGACCCAAGATGGGCCAACATAGCAGAAGGAAATTTAGAAGAAATTCTAACCGATCATGCTTGGTGCGAAATCAAAGCAGCATCAAACGCAATGATGTTAATTAATTTGTTGCCTGAATTTACAGAAATTACTACCGAGTTAACTTCAATTGCTAAGGAAGAATTAGATCATTTTGAGCAAGTACATGAAATTATCAAAGCGCGTGGTTGGGTTTTAGGACGTGAACGAAAAGATAGTTATGTAAACGATTTATTCAAATTCATGAAACCCGGAAATCGCAAGCATTTAATTGTGGAACGAATGTTATTCGCTGCCATGATTGAAGCTAGAAGTTGCGAACGTTTCAAAGTACTTTCTGATAATATAAAAGACGAAGAATTAGCAAAATTTTATCGTGAGTTAATGATTTCAGAAGCCAATCATTACACTTCATTTTTACAATTTGCTCACGAATTAGCAGAAGAAGGTTACGACGTTAAAAAACGTTGGGAAGAATGGTTAGAATTTGAAGCAGAAGTAATTGCGAGTTACGGAAAATCAGAAACTATTCATGGGTAATTATATGTTTTCAAGTTTCGGGTTTCAGGTTTTTGGAACACAGATTTAAGAAATTTGAAAATAATCTTTAAAGCCTAATATGAACTTTATTCAGCGTTATGTTTACTTCTTTTTACTTATATGACTTATATGTTTTAAATTTTTGTCTCAATTTTAAATTTTGTTTTTGCTCTTGCTCTTACTATTTGTTCTTAGTTTCAATCCATTTGCTCATGTACTTTGTGCTTTGTAGACTTTGATGTTGCAAGATTTGTCCGAAGAAGTTTTGGTTTCTATGTGATTTTAAATCCATTTTAAGTTCATCAATTCTATTCATAAAATCAGTTTCATATAATTTATTTTTGAAACGTTTTTCAATGATTTCATAACCGTTTTTTTGAGCGGTTTCCCAAAGCGATTTATCGTTATACAATTCGACTGCTTTCTCAATAAAATCATTTTCATCGGAAGAAATAAATCCGTTCCAATCTAAAACTCCATTCATTCCTTCGGCACCCATTTTTGTAGTTACAGAAGGTAATCCTAATTGCATGGCTTCAAACAATTTGCCTTTCAAACCTGCTCCGTAAGGAATTGGCGCTAACAACACTTTTGCTTTTGAATAAACATCAACGACACTTTCAGCTCTTCCTTTAATTAAAAAGCCTTCTTTTTCGTTATGCAATTGTTTGGCTTTTTCCGAAACATATGCACCATAAACATGAAGTTCGGCTTCGGGAAGTTGTTTTTTGATAAATTTCCAATGTTTTTTCAATTGTAAAACGGTTTGCCAATTAGGTTCATGCAAAAAGTTTCCTATACTGATAAAATGGTTTCGCTCTTCAAATGAAGGAATACTTGTTAGAATTTCTTCTGATAAAAAAGGTAAATAATATAGAAGTGAAGTTTCAATTTTAAACGTTTCAGTAGCCAATTGCATTTCGTATTCTGAAATCAACAACGTCAAATCACATCTGTAAATCGATGCCATTTCGCGTTTGAAAATATCGGAAATATAATCTTCAAAAACTAATTCACGATTTTGTTTGAAGGCTACTTCTCTGGCTTTTCTTAAAAAATGTAAATCTTCTGTGTCTAAAATTCGTAAGGCATTCGGACAGTTTTCCATCACTCGCCATCCATATTGTTCTTCTATCATGAAACGGTCAAAAAGTACAACATCGGGATTTAATTCTTTGATGAGACTATCGAACGAACTGTCATTTAATTGAATCGCTTGCGTTTTAACTGAAATGATACTTAAATCAAAAGAGAAATCAGATGGCATAGCCGAACACAGAAACGTGATTTCATAGTTTTGCTTTTGAAACAATGAAATGATTTGCAACATTCTACTTCCGGCTGCTGTTGATGTAGGTTCTGGCCAAACGGCTCCAATAATGACTAAATGCTTCATGTGACAAATATAGGTATTAAGTAAAAAGTAAAAAGTAAAAAGTAAAAAGTAAAAAGTAAAAAGTAAAAAGTAAAAAGTAAAAAGTAAAAAGTAAAAAGTAAAAAGTAAATTTGCACTAATCACTAATCACTAATCACTAATCACTAATCACTAATCATTTAAAAATGAGTTTTTTCAAATTTTGCCCAAGTTGTGCCTCAACGCATTTTACATTTCCTGATAATCGTCGGTTTTTATGTGAGGATTGTGAGTTTACTTATTATCATAATATTGCGGCGGCTGTAGCGCTTGTTTTTACTTTTGAAGACAAAGTGTTGTTTACAGTTAGAAATGTGGACCCAGATAAAGGAAAATGGGATTTACCAGGCGGATTCATCGACCCAAATGAAACAGCTGAAGAAGCGGCTTGTAGAGAGATTAGAGAGGAGTTGGGATTGAATTTGCAGGTTTCGGATTTAAAGTATGTAACGACTTCACCGAATAATTATTTATACAAAAATGTTCCTTATAAAACAATGGATATTTTTTACGAATGTCAATTAACTTCCGATATTATCAAAGTGGAAGCAGAAGACGAAATTCAGGAATTAATTTGGGTAAAACGTTCGGAAATTGACTTAGACAAGATCGGTTTTGTTTCGATACGAAAAGTAATAAGAGAAAAGTATTTAAAATAAAAAAGCCCTGCAGTTGCAGAGCTTTAGTGACCTCGACTGGATTCAAACCAGTAACCTTCTGAGCCGTAATCAGATGCGCTATTCAGTTGCGCCACGAGGCCGATTTTGTGAGTGCAAATATAGATATATTTGTGTAAATTGCAAACCCTAACAAGAAAAAAAGTAAATAAAAATGAACTTACAAGACTATATCCGTGATATTCAAGATTTTCCAAAACCAGGAATTGGTTTTAAAGACATAACTCCGTTATTAATTTCACCTGAAGCAACTGCTTTTTGCTTAGAAACATTAGCTAATTCGTTGCAAAATCAAAAAATTGATAAGGTAATAGGAGTGGAAAGTCGCGGTTTTTTCTTTGGAATTTTGTTGGCACAAAAGTTAAACGCAGGTTTTATTCCGGTTCGTAAACCTAAAAAATTACCTTTTGATACGATTAGCGCTTCTTACGAATTGGAGTATGGTTCGGATACTTTAGAAATGCACGTGGATGCGATTCAACCCGGAGATAAGATTTTAATTCACGATGATGTTTTGGCGACAGGAGGCACTGCAAAAGCGGTTTGTGAGCTAGTTGAGCAATTAGGTGGCGAAATAGTGCAAATAAATTTCTTAATGGAATTGTCGTTTTTAAACGGAAGAGAAAAATTAGGAAATAAAGAGATTTTTGCTGCTTTAACTTATTAATCCAAGGAATTCACCGTAACCCAATAACGATACGCTATAACTACTTTTTGCCAATTCTTAGCTTTAATAGGATCTAAACCTTGTTTGGTAAAACTGGGTAAAAGGGCTTTGTTGAGTTTGGCAAGTAATTTATACATGGTTAAATTTTTGGCAAATATATAAAAATAAAAAATCCCGAATGAAACGGGATTTTTTGATTATTTGGTTTTGACTTCAATTTTCTTTACAACAACGATATTATTTTCATTTGTTTCTTTTTCAGTTACTTCTAGAAAATAAATTTTTTCATGATTCATTGTTAAAAAATCTTCTGCATTTTTAAGTTTTTTTCCGTTAACATAAATATCTAGTTTACCATTTTCGATTTTAACACTTGGTATGCCTGGAATTTTCAACCTGTTACCGCCATAAATTACAGATTGATTGCCATTTTCCGTTTCAATTATTTTAGTGTTTTTATTTCGTTCCATTTCCGCCTTAGCTTTTTCCATTTCTGCTTTGGCTTTTTCCATTTCTGCTTTACTCATTTCCATTTCTCTTTCAACTTCTTTCCATGAGCCTCCTTGAATTGTTTTAATATTTCGCTTTTGTATTTCAATTGATTTTTTACCGTTATTGTTGTTAACGTTTACCGATTCAATTTCTTCTCTTTCAATTTTGTCTAACTCTTCTTTTGTCGCTTTTTTACCATTAATATAAATTTCGGTATCGTCTGTTAACCCTGAAGAATTTTTAGTTACTATTTTGATTTCTTTTTTGATATTTCCTTTTTTTACATCAACCGATTTGATTACTTCAGCGTCTATTTTTTTCATTTCTTCCTCAGAAATTATTTGATCATCAAGATAAATTACAGTATTAGGTTCATTGGATAAAAATGAGTTTCCTTTGAAAACCATTATTTTCTTTCCTGTTTTACCATCTTCATTTATTTCAATAGCACCATCTAATTCAACGATTTTGTCTTTCATTTCTTCTTTCGAATATTCTTTTCCATTAATGATGTAAATTGTTTCATCAGTATCAGATTTTTTAATTTTGATAGTTTGATTTTCATCTCCAGATTGCATTTTAGCAAAGACTGTTGAAATATTATTTCTATCAAAACCCATCTTGCCTTTTCCGTTTGCTTTTAATTCTTTGAAAAAGCGAATTGGTTCAATAGGATCTTCACCCTTGATCGAAATTTTTCCCGTAGTTTTATCAATATCTTCAAATTTTGCTTCTAAAGCGATAATTTCGTTCTTTACATTTCGTTTAATTTTTGAAATTTTAAGATCGACACCATATTCTTTTTTTAATACTTCAGATTCTGCTTTTATTTTTTCATCTGTTGTATTTTTATCAATTATAAATTCAACAATTTGATTTGTTACTGATTTTGAAATTACAACTTCTTTAACTTGCGCCACCGTTTCAATTTGAAATAATAACATGAAACCTACTAATAGCGGAAGAATGGTGGCATACTTCCAAACATTTCTTTTGTTTGATTGATTTGTGTGTAACATAACGATTCGTTTTTTGATTAATGATTGATAAAATTGATTGGTAATACTTAAGTCGTGTTGATGAGTCACTACTTTTAATAAGGTTCTTTGATATTCGTATTTGTTTTCTATTTGTTGAAAAGTTTCGCTATCGGCAATAAATTCTAAGTTTTGAAGTATGGCTTTTCGATACAACCAAATCATTGGGTTTGCCCAAAATAAGGCACAAAACAGTTTTGAAAGTAAAACATCAATAGAATGCTTTTGCTTCACATGAATACTTTCGTGGGTTAAAATATGTTGGAATTCTTCTTTAGAAAAGCGATTCGGATTAATTACAATGTAATGAAAGAATGAAAATGGATTTTCTGTTGTGTCGGAATGAATTAAAGTGAAATCGGATTCTTTTTGCTTTTGATGTTTTCTGATTTTATTGAAGAAGGAAACCAATTCCAAGGTGATTTTCATTACGATTAGTATTGAAATTACTGCATAAGCTGTTGTTAGAATCAACGACCAGTCCAATGGAGTTTCTTGAATAGGAACTTCAATAACATTGTTTGTCAGAGGAATTACTTCTTCATAGAATTCTGGAATAGGCGTTGGTTCTACCCAAATGATTTTCGTAAATGTAATTAAAGGTAAAATCAAGGATAAAATTAACCCACTAATTAAATACCAACGATTGGAAACAAAAAAGGTTTCTTTGCGAAGGAATAGCACGTACATCAAATAAAATAAAATGATGAGTCCGTTTGCTTTTAGGAAATATATCAGCAGATTTTCCATACTATTTCTTTTTTTCGATTAAGGCTAAAATCTCACGAAGTTCATCTGCCGAAATCTTTTCTTCTTCAGCAAAAAAGGAAACTAAATTTTTGTACGAACTATTGAAGTAGTTATCAATAGCGGTATTCATAAAGGTTTTTCGGTAATCTTCAATCTTAACGATAGGGAAGTACTGATGCGTTTTTCCGTAAGCATTGTATCCCACGTATCCTTTGTCTTCTAAATTACGAACAATAGTAGAAAGAGTATTGTAATGAGGTTTGTCTTCAGTGATTTCTTCCATGATGTCTTTTACAAAAGCTTTTTTGAGCTTCCATAAAATATGCATGATTTCTTCTTCTTTATTGGTTAGTTTTTGCATGACGTATCGTTTTGATACATCAAACTTATAACTAATTTTTTAGTTATACAACTATTTTTATAGTTATTTAACTAAATTTTTAGTTTTAATGATTTTTAGGAGCTTCTTTGGCTACTAATTTATTGGTCCAAATGAAGAGTAAAACGCCTATTACACCAAGGGTTCCCATAAAAAACCAGTTGTTCT
This sequence comes from Flavobacterium proteolyticum, assembly GCF_015223105.1. GTDB lineage: Bacteria > Bacteroidota > Bacteroidia > Flavobacteriales > Flavobacteriaceae > Flavobacterium > Flavobacterium proteolyticum. The sequence continues at coordinate 253,710 of NZ_JADFTZ010000003.1, read as the reverse complement.
GATAGCTGAATAATCGAATCATGTCCATACCTGCTTCAGCACTTAAAATATGTGCAGAGCTGTAACTCATGGTGAAAATAGCCATGTAACGGCCTTCATGTCCTTTAGGGGCGCGACTCATAGCAAATGAATTAGAGAATGGAAAGGCAAACATTTCTCCAAAAGTCATGAACAACATCATGATAATTAAAATACCTGCCCAATTATTAATTAAAAGTAAGTACATACTAATCGCCATGGCTAATGCACCAAACGTAATAACTTTTACCTTATTGATTTTATGTTTTTCAATATAGCTTACTATAGGCATTTCTAAAAAGAAAATTAAGACACCATTTAGAGTTAATAATAGTCCAGTTTGAAATTCACTCAAGTTGAACTGTTCTTTATGATACAATGGAATAGTGGTAAATAATTGGAAGAATAAAATACCTGTTATTAAGGTTCCCGTTAAGAAAATCCAAAAGGGAGTATCTTTAAAAACGGAATGTGTTAATACTTCGCCTGGATGTTCTTTATCTGTGAATTTCGATTTTTTCTTTTCTTTTACCAATAACCAAAATATGGAAATGGCTAAAATACAGGTAGCGCCGTCTACCCAAAATAGGCCTTTATATCCCACGCTCATAATTAATAAACCTCCAAGTGCGGGTCCAGCGGCGAAACCTAAGTTGATGGCCAATCGAACTAATGTCAAGGCGCGTGTTCGATTTTCGGGTTTTGCATAAGCACCTAAGGATACAAACATAGCTGGTCGGAACATATCAGCAATAACCATGATGAAGAACATTGCGACTAATAAACCTTTAAAACTGGTTATAAATTGTAATCCGAAAAAGGCGAGTCCACTAGTCATTAAACTGAAAATCATGATTTTGTAAAAACCAATTTTATCGGAGAGTTTGCCACCAAGCCATGAGCCAATAATAGAACCTAATCCAAAACTTATCAAAATCCATTTTACTTGGTTGTATGAAAAATCCAAATCTTCCTTCAAATATTTCGATAGGAAAGGAAGTACCATAGTACCGGCACGATTGATGAAAGTAATAAGTGTAAGTATCCAAATTTCGCGAGAAAATCCTCTGAAATTATCGATGTATTTGTTGAAAGCGCGTAGTAACATACCTAAAATTGAATTGCAAAATTACGAAAGCCAGCACGATTAAAATGTTATAGAAATTATATATTTTTGTAAAAAATGAATTCTATGAAAAAACTTTTGATTTTCTTATTCTGTTCGGCTTTTGCGTTTGCACAAAAAGACTTGACTTCTGCAAAAAAATTTCAATCCGAACTGAATCAAAATTATGCAGATTCATTAAAAAGTCCTTTAATGAAAGAAGATTTTAAATCTTTTAAAGGGTTGGATTTTTTTCCATTGAATGACAAGTATATTGTAGAAGCTAAGTTTGTTAGGACCAAAAAGGAGAAAGCTTTCGGAATGAAAACTACAACTTCTAGAACGCCATTATATGTGAAATATGGTGAACTTCATTTTTCAATTGATGGTAAAGATTTAAAATTGAATGTTTATAAAAATATCGATTTATCAAAAAAGCCAGGATATGAGGATTATTTGTTTTTGCCATTTTCAGATTTAACTTGTGGGAAGGAAAGCTATATTGGTGGAAGATATGTAGACATGAGAATGCAAAAAGGAAAAACATGGACCATCGATTTTAATAAAGCATATAATCCGTATTGTGCTTATAATTATGAATATTCGTGTCCCATTGTTCCTTTAGAAAATGATTTGGATATTGAAATTAATGCCGGAGTAAAGAAATTCCATGACTAAATTCATCAATTTACATACGCACACATTTTCGAATCTTTCGGATGTGATTGAAGTTGTCAATCAATATCCGTGGGAATTTGACGCATCGATTCCTAGTTATTCTATTGGAATTCATCCTTGGTATATCTATGAAAATCGTTTGGAAACCGATTTGAAAATTATTAAACAAAAACTTCAACTAGATGAATGTTTAGCATTGGGAGAATGTGGCTTAGATAAACGAATTGAAATTCCATTAGACCTACAGATTTCAGTTTTTAAACAGCAATTAGAATTGGTAAAAGAGACTCAAAAGCCAATTGTTTTACATTGTGTTGCCGCTTATGATGAAGTGATTGCCATCAAGAAAGAAATGAAAATGGAAAACCCAATGATTATTCATGGTTTTTCAAAAAACGAGAAAGTAGCGCAATCGCTCTTGAAAAATGGATTTTATTTATCGTTTGGAAAATATTTACTTCGTAATCCAGATTTAGAAAAAGTATTTACCTTTGCACCCGAAAATCAAATTTTATTAGAAACCGATACGATTGAAGAATCCATTTATCAAGTCTATGAAAAAGCAGCTTCGATAAAAGGAATTTCGGTAGATGAGATGAAAGCGATTGTTTTCACAAATTTTTCAAAGATTTTCAGTTAAACAATTAACCAATTTAACGATTCAACACTATTATGGCAAAGTGGAAAGAAAGAGCAGTATTGTTATTTAAAGAAGAAGGTATTCAACGATTAGAAAACGCAAATGTTTTAGTTGTAGGATTAGGTGGAGTAGGGAGTTTTGCTGCCGAATTTTTAGCACGAGCTGGTGTAGGAAAAATGACAATTGTAGATGGAGATGTTGTGGATATTACCAATATTAATCGTCAATTACCCGCTTTGCATAGCACTGTGGGTGAACCAAAAGTGAAAATTGTTGGCGACCGATTGATGGACATTAATCCTGATTTAAAATTAACACGCATTGAAGAGTTTTTATCGCCAGAGCGCGCATTTGAATTGGTAACCCCTGAATTTGATTACGTTTTAGATTGTATCGATAGCTTAACACCAAAAATCAATTTGATTGTAGCTTGTAAACGCAAGAAAGTGAAAGTTATTAGTAACATGGGAGCTGGAGGAAAGTTTGAAGCTGAAAAAGTACGTGTAAAAGACATTAGCAAAACCGATTATTGTCCATTAGCGAAACAAGTAAGAAAACGTTTAAAATTGGAAGGAATTTCGAGTGGAGTTAAAGTAGTTTACTCCTTTGAAAGACCCGATTACGATAGTGTAAAAATGACCGATGGTTCTAATTTCAAAAAGTCGTTTTATGGAACGAATAGTTGGATGCCTGCATTATTTGGTTTGCATGCAGCAGAAACGGTTGTTAAACATTTGATAGGAAAAAATAAATAAAAAAAATATCCCGATGGAAATCGGGATATTTTTTTTATTCTGTTGGTTTAGTTGTTGTATTTTCTACTGGCGCTGTAGCACCTTCTTCAGTTGCTTCTGGTTTTGGTCTAGAAATATAAACTCGTTTTTTAACAGGAACATAAATTTCGGTTACCCAATTTGAAGGTTTACGTTCTTTAGGCAAACTTACTTTATAAACTTCAATATACTTACCATTAGTATTATCTTCTGTTAATCTTTTTTGCTTAACATACAAGCGAGCTTTATCCCAAGCTTTTTTTCTGTGGGAATAATCTCCTTTCAAAAGAACTTTCACTGCTAAAAATTCATCGAAATGTCCACCAGAAATTTCACTTCCAGGTGTTGTTAAAATTTCTTCTTCCACAGGAACACACATAGCAAAAATAATTTCCTTGTCATTTGAAACAATGCTTTCGTAAGTAATAAATGGTAACCCTAAAATTTCGATATCATTCTTTTCAACAAAAGCCATCATATTTTGTAACATCGATTTAGATACTTTTTGAAAATCAGATATTGAACAAGTATCAATTTGTTGGATATAATTTGTTGCATGTTTTGTAACCAATCCACCAATGGCTATTTTGTATGAGATTAGTTCTTTTACTAGGTAAGTATCTATATTGTTTAACCCTTCATCTAATTTATCCCCTAAAACATTATCAACGCCACCTTGAAGAACACTTAATAACTTTAATTCAAAATCTAATTTTCCTTTTAATTCCCAAGTAACTAATGCTCCTGTTTTAGTGTTTTGAAAACGTATTAAAGATTCGTTTTTTAAACCTGAAATAGTGATAATTTGTATTATTGTATCACTAGGAGTTAATTTTTGATTTTTGATAATTACGTTGCTCTTATTCCAAGGATTCCAATCGATTAAAGCAGTACTATCAGAAACAAAATTGTAAACAAAATCTTTTGAAACTTTTATTTCTTTTGAACGCACTACCTTATAATCGCTTTGCTGAGTAGCTACAAATACAATAAATGCTACACCTAAAAGAAGTAATAAAAGAAGTATGTATTTTAAAATTCTCATTGAGACATGAATTTGTTTTTCAAAAGTAAGAAAATTAATCTTTCATTAGTACTTTAATTAGAAAGAGTAATCCAATAAAAACTAAAAATCCTAAAAATACCCAATATGTTCCTTTATAGAACGGTTTCATTTGTTTTAAATCTTTTCGGTACACTATAATCATAGTAGTTACAAATACAATAACAAAGAAAATAGCAAAGTAGATTTGGCCTGTTGAAAACATATTGAAAATTTTTACAAAAGTAATAATTTAATAGTATCAAATTTTCTAAATTTAGTGAAATTTATATAGTTAATTATGCAAAAACAATTAAAAGCAGTAAGATTATTTCACGAAACCTATGGTTTAGGAGTAAGTGAAGAAATGAAAGCCGATTTAGGTGCTTTAAAAAACGAACTTCGTTACAATTTAATGAAAGAGGAAAATGAAGAATATCTAGAAGCCGTTCAAAACAATGACATTGTTGAAATAGCTGATGCTTTGGGCGATATGCTATATATTTTATGTGGTACGATTTTAGAACATGGTTTACAGCATAAAATTGAAGAAATTTTTGATGAAATCCAACGTTCGAATATGAGTAAATTAGGCGAAGACGGGAAACCAATTTACCGTGAAGACGGAAAAGTAATGAAAGGACCAAACTATTTCAAACCAAATTTTGAGGAGATTTTAAAATAAAAAAAGTTGCCTGAGGTTCTCGAAGGCAACTTTTTTTTACAATATTTCTAAATTCTTATATTTTAACAGTCCACCCGAAAGTATCTTCTGCTAATTTATACTGAATATTTGTTAATTTTTCTTTGATTTCAAGCGCCATTGAATTTTCTAATTTAGGCAATTCATAATAATGGTCTTGGAATGAGAAACCAACAATTGGATTAATCACAGCTGCCGTTCCTGCTCCAAAAATTTCTTTTAACGAACCATTTTTAGCAGCTTCAACAATTTCTTCTACTAAAACTGGACGAACTTCAATGTTGATATTTTCTCTTTTTGCTAATTCGATAACACTTTTACGAGTAACACCATCTAAGATTCTTTCGCTTGTTGGTGCTGTATATAAAATATCGTTAATTCTAAAGAAAACATTCATTGTTCCCGCTTCTTCTAACTTAGTATGCGTTGCATCGTCTGTCCAAATAATTTGTTGGAAACCTTGTTCGTTAGCTAATTTTGTTGGGTAAAATTGCGCTGAATAATTTCCAGCTGCTTTTGCTGCCCCAATTCCACCGTTTGCTGCTCTACTGTAGTGTTCAGCAATAATTACTTTAACTTCTCCCGAATAGTATGCACGAGCTGGAGATAAAATAATTATGAAACGATATTCTTGAGAAGGCGCTGCAATTACACCATGTCCGGTTGCAATCATAAACGGACGTATATATAACGTATTTCCTTTTCCTTTTTTAACCCATTCTTTTTCAATTTCTAATAAACGGTGTAAACCTCCAAGGAAAACATCTTCTGGAACTTCTGGCATAGCCATACGGGTTGCACTTTTATTAAAACGGTGAAAGTTTTCATCAGGTCTAAACAACCAAACATCATCTTGTTGGTCTTTGTAAGCTTTCATTCCTTCAAAAATAGCTTGTCCGTAGTGGAACACTTTTGCAGAAGGATCAATCATGAAAGGTGCATAAGGCTCTATAACAGGTTTTTGCCATGCTCCATCTACATAATCGCACACTAACATATGGTCTGTAAATACATTACCAAAGGTTAAGTTTTCAAAATCAACCTCGCTGATTTTTGAATGAGGAGCCGAAATAATTTCAATTTCGTTTAAAGTTTTTAATTCCATTAGGGTCAAACTGTTATAAAATTAGTTTTGTATAATCAACAAAAAAATAGTCGATTTTTACATATTGGTTGCAAATTTACTAAAAAAAAGAAGTTTTATTTTTACTTCTTGAAAAATAATTATCAACAACAAAGGTTTTTAAATTCTTGATAAAAACTTCAATTTAAATAAAATGAAACTTTTTTTGATGCGCCGAAAATATAAAAAATATCGTTATTTTTGTTCAAAATATTCACATTTAAAATGAAAAAAATACTTACTCTTTCACTTTTAACAGTAGCATTTGTTAGTTGTGAACAAAAACAAGAAGCAAAACCAGAGATTGCAAAAGTTGATTATGCTGTTTTTGGTGATTCAATTTCGTCGGATGGTGCTTTAACTAGTGCAGAAATGATGGAAAAATTCAAAACTTTAAAAGAAGGAGACACTTTAGAAGTAAAATTCAAATCAGGTATCAACGAAGTTTGTCAGAAGAAAGGTTGTTGGATGACTTTAGATTTGGCTGATGACAAAGAAGCGTTTGTAAAATTCAAAGATTATGGTTTCTTTGTTCCAAAAAACGCACAAGATAAAGAAGTAATTGTTAATGGAAAAGCATTTCTAAGTATTGAAAGCGTTGATGTTTTGAAACATTATGCAAAAGATGCTGGAAAATCTCAAGCAGCAATTGATAGTATTACAGAACCAAAAGTGACGTATTCTTTTATGGCTGATGGTGTTTTAATCTCTAAATAATGAAACAGTTAATTCTACTTTGCTCTTTTGCAATTTTCTCATTATCATTATCTTGTGATAAAAAAGCTGAAGAGAAAGCAACGGATAAAGAAGCTTGTGAAACCGATTCAAAAGTAAATAAAGATGGTTTTGAAATGTACGAAATGTCAGAAATGGCAGCTTTAATGGAGCAAATGTATGTGGACAACCAGCGTTTGAAAGAGCGCATTATAAAAGGGGATACGATAGGAAAATTTCCGCAACATTTTATTCGCATTCATAAAGCGGTGATGACAGACGAAACCGATAAAGATGCTTTTTTCGAAGAGCAAGCGGCTAAATTTATCAAAGCTCAGGAATTAATTTATCAAGATCCGAAGAATGCGAAAGAACACTTTAATAACGGAATTGACGCTTGTATTCAATGTCATGAAGTGAAATGCGGTGGACCGATACCAAAAATTAAGAAATTGTATATTGAGTAATTGCTCATAAAATAGAAAGGTTTAAGAACTAGATTACGAATTCTTAAACCTTTTCTTTTTGAATTTGCTATGAAAAGAGAAATTATTATTACCGATGACGGGTCCACGACCATACGAATTCCAGATTGGGATGAGAACTATCATTCTACTCATGGCGCTATTCAGGAAGCGAAACATGTTTTCATTAAAAATGGATTGAATTTATTTCAAAAACAAGATTCGATTTCGATTTTAGAGATTGGTTTTGGAACAGGTCTGAATACTTTTATTACCTTTTTAGAAACACTAACTAAAGATAAAGTAAATTACGTTGGAGTAGAAGCATATCCAATTTCTGAAGAAGAAATTGCACAAATGAATTATGTTTCTGAATTAGAAGCAGAAAAGTATCAAGACGTTTTTAATAAAATGCATTCTTGTGATTGGGAAAGCCAACAAAAGATTACCGAAAACTTTCTTTTAACTAAGAGAAAACAGTTTTTTCATGATATAGAAGATAAAAATCAATATGATTTAATTTATTTTGATGCATTCGGATTTCCATTACAACCCGAATTATGGAGTGAAGCCATTTTTAAGAAAATGTTCGATGCACTTTTACCAAAAGGAACTCTTGTTACGTATGCATGTCGTTCATCGATTAAGAACGCGATGCTAAGTGTCGGATTTTCAATTGAAAAACTGCCTGGAGCTCCTGGTAAACGTGAAATGTTAAGAGCAACAAAAAATATATGATTTTTATTGTAAGGTGAGAATTTAATAAAATTTTAGCATTTTTTTTGCCAACTAAATCGTTTTCGAAAGATTTTTTTGTTTATCTTTACAACAAGTTCTTACCCCTAGTCTAACCATTTAACTAGAAAAGTTATGCCCAGACCTATGTTTTCTTACACCAAATCAATCTTGGAGCGAGTGAGTTTTGATGCAAAACTATTTTGTAAAGAATTAGAAAAAGCAGTCCGAATATTGCTTCCTTACGAAATTGATCAATTAAGAGAGTGGCTTTTACAGTTTACCGAAGAAAAGCCTGAATTAAGACAATGTTTAATTTATATCAACTAAAAAATATAAGTCCCGATAACCTCGGGACTTTTTTTATGCTATAAATTGAAATTTATTTTGTTTTTGGACTGATAATCTCAACATCACTAAAAGCAATAGCTCCACGAACAACGCCAGCGATAGTATCGCGTAAAGCATTAATGATATGAATTTTTAATTCATTTTTAGGATAAATCAAACTTACTTCTCGAGCAGGTTTAGGATCTTTAAATGGTTTTAGTTTTGTTTTACTTTTTTCATTCAAATCTAAAGTATGTAAATAAGGGAGTAGTGTAGTGCCTAAGCCTTCATCTGCTAATTTAATAAGGGTTTCAAAGCTTCCACTTTCTAATTGAAAATGACTGTCTGTAATGTATTTATTGTTTTTACATAAATTTAGAATACCATTTCTAAAACAATGTCCATCTTGTAAAAGTAGAATTTTATCAAGGTCTAAATCAGCAATTTCAATTTCTTTTTTATCAATTGATGGATGATTTGATGGTACATAGGCTACAAAAGGCTCGTAATATAAAACAATCTCTTTTAGATTTTCTTCCTCCAAAGGAGTTGCAGCAATAGCACAATCTAAATGGCCATTCTTTAATTTTTTAATAATTTCCTCAGTTGTTTGTTCTTCAATAATCAAATTGACTTTTGGATATTTTTTAATAAAATTATTTAAGAACATAGGAAGTAGAGTTGGCATAACCGTTGGAATAATTCCCACTTTAAATTCGCCACCAATGTAACCTTTTTGTTGGTCAACGATGTCTTTTATTCTTCCTGCTTCGTTAACAATATTCTTAGCTTGATTGACGATTTTCTCCCCAACTTCAGTTAATAAAATTGGTTTTTTACTTCGATCAAAAATTAAAATATCCAATTCATCTTCTAGTTTTTGTATTTGCATACTTAATGTAGGTTGAGTAACGAAACATTTTTCAGCAGCTAAAGTAAAATTTTTGTATTCGGCAACCGCCAAAACGTAATATAGTTGTGTAATTGTCATTATTGATAAATTTGATGCAAATATAAAAACTATCAATTAAATTTATTGATAATAAAACCTTAAAATTTTAATTTTGGATATATAAATTAAGAATTATGAAATTAAATAGTTTAGGATTACCAAAAGAACAATCAGAGGAATTAGTAACAGAATTGAATGGATTGTTATCTAACTTTCAAATATACTATCAAAATTTGAGAGGATTACATTGGAACATTAAAGGAAAACGTTTTTTTGATTTGCATTTAAAATTTGAAGAATTATATAATGATAGTCAAATTAAAATTGATTTGATAGCCGAACGAGTGTTAACTTTGGGAGGAACACCTTTGCACACTTTTTCAGATTATATGGCAAATAGTAAATTAAAAGTTGGAAAAGGAATTTCGAAAGATGTAGAAGCCATTCAATTAATATTAGATTCATTGTCTGTTTTATTACAAATAGAAAGAGCAATTTTGACTAAATCGAATGCTATAAATGATGAAGGAACAAATTCGATGATGAGCGATTTTATTGCTGAACAAGAAAAAACAAATTGGATGTTAAAAGCTTGGATGGAAGAGGAAATTTAGCAATGTTAATTTTCAAATTGGTTTTTATACTAAAATAAGATTAATTATAATTTGAAAATAGTATATTCGCAATATGAAATTAATGGTTAGCATAGTTTTATTTTTATTTATTACTTTTTTATCTACCCCAACAATTATTGGGATGATAGATAATAAAGTGGATACGTCGTATTTTTATAGTACATGTGAAGAGGAAGAAAATCATGCGCCATTTAATGAAATTAAATCAGTACCCACTAGCAATTTTTTAATTATAAATTTTTCATCAGTCAAGTTAGTAGCCTTTAACGTACTTTTAAAGTATGATTTGAGTTTTGATAATTTAGCCCATCAAATTTTTTCTCCTCCTCCAAATAATTTATAATATAGTTTTTCTTCTAAACATTCTTTAGTTTTTTGGGGTGTTAAAGTATTAATGTATTATATAATTCTATGAATAGTCATTCTATTTTTTCTAATATAAGAGGAGATCTTGCATCTGGTCTTGTTGTATTTTTAATTGCATTACCCTTATGTTTAGGTATTGCACTGGCCTCTGGAGCTCCTTTGTTTTCTGGTATTGTTTCTGGGGTGATTGGAGGTGTGTTAGTTGGTTTTTTAAGTAATTCTGCTTTGAGTGTTACAGGTCCAGCAGCAGGTTTAACGGCGATTGTTTTAACAGCTATTACTGATTTAGGAAGTTTTGATATTTTTTTGGTTGCTGTAATTTTAGCTGGAATAATACAAATTCTATTAGGTTTTTTAAGAGCTGGAAGTTTTTCTAATTATTTTCCCACAAGTGTAATTGAGGGAATGTTAGCCGCCATAGGAATTATTATTATCCTAAAACAGATTCCACATGCTTTTGGTCACGATGTAGATAACGAGGGTGATTTTTTCTACATAGAAAAATCGGGTCATTCTACATTTGATACGTTAATAGAATCAATAAATTACATACACACAGGAGCTTTAATTATCGCTTTATTATCATTAGCCATTTTGATTACTTGGGAAAAAGTTCCTGCTTTGAAAAAAATAAAAGTTATTCCTGGAGCTTTGGTAGTTGTGGTGGTAAGTATATTATTGAATGAGTTTTTTATTCAATCAGGTTCAAGTTTAGCGATTATTACCCAAAATCATCTAGTAAATCTTCCCTCTTTTGAAGAAATTAAAAATGGATTCGCTTTACCTGATTTTACCGAATTAACTAATGTAAAGGTTTGGATAGTAGCAGTTACTATAGCTGTGGTGGCATCAATTGAAACTTTATTGTGTATTGAAGCAACAGATAAATTAGATCCATACAAACGATTCACCGATACGAATCGCGAATTAAAAGCGCAAGGAATTGGAAATTTATTAAGTGGATTGTTAGGAGGATTACCTATGACTTCAGTAGTTGTTCGTTCTTCTGCTAATATTAATTCTGGTGGAAGAACTAAATTATCTACTATTTTTCATGGATTTCTTTTATTCACTTTTGCACTTTCTATTCCGTTTATTTTAAATAAAATCCCATTAGCAGCTTTAGCAGCGGTTTTATTGATGGTTGGTTATAAATTGGCAAAACCAAGTGTTTTTGTACATTTATGGAATAATGGTTATACTCAATTTATTCCTTTTGTGGTTACCGTTATTGCGGTGGTTCGTATTGATTTATTGAAAGGAGTTGGTATCGGATTAGCAGTGAGTATTATTTTTATTTTGTATCAAAACTTAAAAATAGCCTATTCATTCAAGAAAGAATCTTTTCATGATGGTGATGTTATTACTATTAAATTAGCGCAAGAAGTTTCGTTTTTAAATAAGGCAGCGATTAAAAATACTTTAGCAAGTATTCCAAAAGGTTCGAAGTTAATTATTGATGCTTCAAACACCAAATACATCGATTTTGATGTTGTTGAATTAATTAAAGATTTTAGAAATGTAAAGGCAGATGATAAAGAAATCGATTTAACATTGAAAGGTTTTAAAGAGCAATATGACTTAGAAAATACAGAATTCAAACACATAAAAATTAAAGATTCAAAAGAAGAAATAAAATAACACAACAACTATGAAAGCACATAATAAAGAAACTCAGGCGCAAATGACTCCTCGTAAAGCTTTACAGTTTTTACAAGAAGGAAATGATCGTTTTATTAATAATTTAAAGGCTCATAGAGATTTATTAGAACAAGTAAACGAAACTCGTGATGGTCAATGGCCATTTGCTACGATTTTAAGTTGTATTGATAGTAGAACTTCAGCAGAGTTAATTTTTGACCAAGGATTAGGCGATATTTTTTCGGTTAGAATTGCCGGAAATATTGTAAATACGGATATCTTAGGAAGTATGGAATTTGCTTGTAAAGTTGCTGGTTCTAAATTAATTGTGGTTTTAGGTCATAGTAAATGTGGTGCAGTAAAAGGGGCTTGCGACCATGTTAAATTAGGAAACCTAACGGAATTACTATCTAAAATACAACCCGCTGTTTATGAGGAGAGTACAATTTCAGAGAATAGAAGTTCTTCTAATTCTGATTTTGTTGAAAATGTATCAGAAATCAATGTAAAACGAAATGTGAAAAACATCATCGAACGCAGTTTTGTTTTAGAACAAATGGTTGAAAATGGTGAAATAGGTATTGTTGGTGCCATGCATGATATTGAAACAGGTTTAGTAACTTTCTACGACGATGTGATGTTTATTAAAGATGAATTAAATCCTGATTTTACAGTGGCAGCACTTCGTTAGGGTTAAAAAAATAAATCGATAATTTAAAAGTCATCATTTCACTTCAAATTCACATAGTGTTGATGGCTTTTTTGTTTTATATTTGATACCACATAGATTATGATAATGAGCGATTTTTATAAGAAAATATTAGATAACAACAAAAAGTGGGTGCAAGATAAATTGGCTATTAGTCCAAATTATTTTAAAAATTTGGCTGAAGGACAAGAACCTCCATTATTATGGATTGGTTGTTCTGACAGTCGTGTTCCTGCTAATGAAATTATTGGTGCTGAACCTGGAGAAGTTTTTGTGCATCGAAATATTGCCAACATGGTTTTACATACCGATATGAACATGTTAAGTGTTTTAGATTACGCTGTAAATGCTTTAAAAGTAAAACATGTAATTGTTTGTGGACATTATGGTTGTGGTGGTGTTAAAGCCGCAATGGGAAATAATTCTATTGGGATTATTGATAATTGGATTCGTCATATTAAAGATGTATATCGTTTTCACCATGAAGAATTAGATGCGATTACCGATGAAAAAGAACGTTTCAATAAATTTGTTGAAATCAACGTGAAAGAACAAGTAATGGATTTAGCCAAAACATCTATTGTTCAAAATGCATGGAAAAACGGTCAAGAATTATCCTTACATGGTTGGGTTTATGGACTTAACGATGGCTATGTTACCGATTTAGGAGTAAATTTTAGTTGTGATAAGGATTTGGATGATGTGTACCAGTTGAAGTTTTAATCATCCAAATTCTCATTAAACGCCGAAGGCAATAACTGAGGGATAAATTTTATTAAAATAGGCAATAACAAGCCACCACCAGGAAGTAAAAAGATAGTTAATGATGGCACTGTTTTACAGATATCAAGCAACTGTTTTTTTACTTTCTTTTTTTCTTCTTTGCTCAAATCTTTTGTGGTGGATTTGGCTAAAAGCTGCATTAATTCGCCACTTTCTTTGATTTCTTTGGTTAATCGGTCTTTGTTGCGAATGATTAGCTTAGTTACATTTTTATTGGCTTGATCGTAAAAATGTTTTATCGGATTCGAATAGTTAAAAAATGGAATTTCTGATTTGTATGTATCAATGAAAGCATTAATTTCTTTTATACTTTTTTCAAGTAAATCTGCGTTTAAATCTAATTCCGAACTCAAAAGTTTTAAGAAATTGTCTTCATTAGATTCCAATTTTTCATCGCTCCAAAGTGCCATTTGAGCAATATCTAATAAATATAACTTTTCTAATAACGAAGTATGACGCATCAATTTGATTTCCGATAATTCGATATTTTCAATAGTATTGAATTTAGTATAACGAATCGAATTTTCAAACAATTTCACCAATAATTCATCGTATTTTGATTTTCGCTCTTTAATTTTTAAAGCTAACGAAACAATTTTAATACAATCGGATTCTATATTTTTTAGGTAATCGGATGGTAACGTTTCATTTTTTAAAAAATGTTCGAATGCCAAAACATCAATAAATAAAAGCGCATTGGTAATGATGTGCGAGAAATTCTTGCTAATCGTATTATTATTCGTTTGGATTCGGTCATCTATAATTTTTTCCAATCGTGAACTGTGTGTTCCTTCTGGAAGTAATTTTTTGATGAAATTCAGGTTTTCAGGCTGAATGATTTTATAAAATTGGTAAACCGAATTTATGAAATCCTCTTTCGTACCGTTTGATTTTTCGATACGATATAACGAAAAAAGCGTATTTAAAAACCCAACTTTCGTCACTTCATCATACGACCATTTTGTGGTATTAATTTGATTTTTAAGCTGGTAATGTACCACATAACCATAAATAAATCCGGTTGCTCTACAATCTTCATAAAAAGACAAAATATTGCCTTGAAAATCAATGAAATTGTCATTGTTTTCAGCAAAAAATTTGTCAATCCAACCATTTGCAGATGGGTTTATCATTTATAGTTTTTCTTTTAAATATTTTCCTGTAACAGAGTTTTTATTTTTAGCTACTTCTTCTGGTGTTCCAAAAGCTACTAATTTTCCTCCATTTTCACCACCTTCTGGACCAATATCTAAAATATAATCGGCACATTTGATTAAATCTAAATTGTGTTCAATTACAATAATCGAGTGTCCTTTTTCCAATAAGGCATCAAACGAAGCTAATAATTTTTTGATGTCGTGAAAATGCAAACCTGTTGTAGGTTCATCAAATACGAACAATGCTTTATCTTTTATAGTTCCTTTGACTAAAAAGGAAGCCAATTTAATACGTTGCGCCTCGCCACCAGAAAGGGTAGAAGAAGACTGTCCTAATTGTACATAGCCTAAACCAACGTCTTGCAAAGGCTGTAGTTTTTGCGTGATTTTTGTCTGTTTTTGTTCAGTAAAGAATAACAAAGCTTCATCGATGGTCATTTTTAAAATATCATCAATGTTTTTGTTTTCGAAGGTAACTTCTAACACTTCTTTTTTGAAACGTTTTCCGTTACAAGCTTCACATTCTAAATGAACATCCGCCATGAATTGCATTTCGATAGTTACTTCTCCATCTCCTTTACACACTTCACATCTTCCTCCATCTACGTTGAAAGAGAAATGTTTTGCTTGATAATTTCGTAGTTTGGAAACGTTTTGTTTGGCAAATAAATCACGAATATCATCGTAAGCTTTAATATAGGTAACAGGATTCGAACGCGAACTTCTTCCAATCGGATTTTGGTCTACGTATTCGATATGTTTGATGTGTGAAAAACTTCCGGCTAATTCAGTAAATTGACCTGTTTTTTCACCAACACCTTCTAATTTCTTTTGAATGGCTGGAAACAGAATTTTCTTCACCAACGTACTTTTTCCACTTCCCGAAACACCTGTAATCACGGTTAAACATTCTAACGGGAAGGTGAAATTTTCATTTTTCAAGTTATTTTCTCTTGCTCCAATAACTTCAATATGATTTTTGAATTTTCTTCTGGTTTTTGGAACCGAAATTTCTTCTTTTCCATTCAGATATTTTGCAGTAAGTGAATCAGCTTTCAGAATTTCATCATACGTTCCTTGAGCTACTAATTCACCCCCATGAGTTCCTGCTTCTGGACCAATATCGATAATCATATCGGCAGCTTTCATGATGTCTTCGTCGTGTTCAACTACTATTACAGTGTTGCCCAAATCACGTAAATCTTTTAAAACTTCGATTAATCTTTCGGTATCTTTTGGATGTAAACCGATACTTGGTTCATCTAAAATGTACATCGAACCAACTAAACTACTTCCTAACGAAGTCGCTAAGTTAATACGTTGCGATTCACCACCCGAAAGCGAATTAGAGTTACGATTTAACGTCAAATAACTCAATCCCACATTGAATAAAAAGTCTAAACGATTGTTGATTTCTATTAACAAACGTTTCGCGACTTTAGCATCGTATTCGTTTAAATCTAATTTTTTGAAGAATTCGATTAAGTTTACAATTGGTAAGTCAACCAAATCCGAAATTGTTTTTCCGCCAACTTTAATGAAATTTGCTTCGTAGCGTAATCGTTTACCTTTACAAGTAGTACATTTTGTTTTTCCTCGATATCTCGAAAGTAAAACTCGGTTTTGAATTTTATAGTTTTTCTCTTCTAATTCCGAAAAGAAATCATGTAATCCAGTAAAATACGAATTTCCATCCCAAATCAGTTGTTTTTGTTCGTCAGAAAGTTCGAAAAAAGGTTTATGAATAGGAAAATCAAATTTATAAGCATTGTTTACCAATTGGTCGCGATACCATCCCATACTTTCGCCTCTCCAAGGAAATACAGCATTTTCATAAACGGATAAAGCGGTATTGGGAATCACTAAATCTTCATCAATTCCAATAACACTTCCGTAGCCTTCGCAGGTTGGACAAGCTCCGTAAGGATTGTTGAAACTGAATAAGTGAATATTAGGTTCTAAAAAAGTAATGCCATCTAGTTCAAAATTGGAACTGAATTCTAAACGTTTTTGTGTATCAACTTCTTGTAAATAACAAATTCCTTTTCCTTCATAAAATGCTGTTTGAACAGCATCTGCTAATCTATTGTAGAATTCTTCTTCGTCTTTAACTACAATTCGGTCAACAATCAGAAGAATGTCTTTATTATCTAATTGATGTTGTTCGATAGTATCCAAACGCAACATTTCATTATCTACTAAAATACGAGCGAAACCTTGTTGTAACAGCACTTTTAGTTTATCTTCTAAAGCTCTTCCGTCTTCTAAATGAATGGGAGCAAGAAGTAACCATTTGCTATCTAAAGTGAATTCTTTAATGTCGTTAATTACATCAGAAACCGTATCTTTTTTAACTTCTTTACCGGAAATAGGCGAGTAAGTTTTTCCAATTCTGGCAAAAAGAAGCTTTAAATAATCGTAGATTTCGGTAGAAGTCCCAACCGTAGAACGCGCATTGCTGGTATTTACTTTTTGTTCTATGGCAATCGCAGGTGCAATTCCTTTTATGTATTCCACCTTAGGTTTGTCTAATCTTCCTAAAAACTGACGTGCGTATGACGATAAACTTTCAACATATCTGCGTTGTCCTTCAGCATACAAGGTGTCAAATGCCAAGCTTGACTTACCAGAACCGGAAAGTCCAGTAATAACTACTAATTTATTTCTAGGTATAGCAACATCTAAATTTTTAAGGTTGTGCAATTGAGCTCCTTTAATTAGAATGTTTTTTTTAGGTTCTAAGGTAGAAAAATCAGGTTGTGTCATCGTTGTTTTTAAAAGATTTGCAAAGATATGAATTAAGATTTTTTACAAGATTAATAAATCAAATAATTCTATTATTATTTTCGTATTGTAAAGTCATTTTAAATTAGTTTATCTATGTTAAATTTAGTTTTATAGTTCCATTTACATACAAAACAATAATTAGTTAAGCTATTAATTAAAGCACGTTCCATTTGAAATTTACTTTTTATTTTATCTTATTTTATTTTTCTATTTTTTATCTATATATTTATGATTGTTATTAATATTTACTAATAAATGAATTCAATTTTACAAAAAGCTTTACTTACCGTTTTAGTCTTTATTTCAAGCTTATTATGTATAGCACAAGAGCTACCTCCAATCGTAAAATATTCTTCAAGTATTTATAACGCAGGAAATCAAAATTGGATGATTTCTCAAGATAAAAATCAATTTATATTTTTTGCTAATAATGAAGGTTTATTAGAATTTAATGGTTCTAATTGGAATCTATATCCTTCTCCTAACGAAACCATTATTCGATCTGTTAAAGTAGTTGGAGATAAGATATATACGGGTTGTTATATGGAGTTTGGTTATTGGAGTCGTGAAGCTAATAACCAATTAAAATATCACTCATTAAGTAATATAATTAAGAATAAAATTGTTGATGATGAGCAATTTTGGAATATTTTGAACCATGAACAATGGATCATTTTTCAATCGTTAAATCAGATTTATATTTACGATTCAAAAACAGGAAAATTTACTATAATTACACCTAAAAACAATGTTTTAAAAGCTTTTCAAACAAATAATTCGATTTATTTTCAAGTTGCAAATGAAGGGTTGTTTGAAATTGAAAATGGAAAGAGTAAATTAATTTCAGGAAGTGCTTTAATTTTAAATAATAAAATAGTTGAAGTTTTTTCAAATGATGAAGGATTGTTGTTTCAAACACAATCTAATGGATTTTTTAAATATGTTAATGGTATTTTTACTCCATTTAAAACAGAGGTTGATTCTCAATTAATATCTAGTAGTGTATATAGTGCTCAACAACTTTCGGATAAAGGTTTCGCAATTGGAACAGTTTCAAACGGAATTTTTATTATCACTGCTGAGGGCAAACTTAAGTATCATATTACTCAAAATAAAGGTTTAAGTAATAATACTGCCTTGTCATTATTCGAAGACATTGATAAAAATTTATGGTTGGGATTAGATAATGGTATTAATTGTATCAATTTACTATCTCCTGTAAAAAGTTTTTCTGATGACACTGGTATTCTAGGTACCGTTTATACCTCACTTTTACATAATAATTTTATCTATATTGGAACCAATCAAGGATTGTTTTTTAAAAAATTTAATTCTGATGATTCATTTCAGTTTATTAATGGAACAAAAGGCCAAGTTTGGTCGATATTTGAACAAAATGGAACCTTATTTTGTGGTCATGACTCAGGAACTTTTATTATAAATAATGGCATAGCTAATTCTATTTTTTCGGCTTCAGGTACATGGAAGTTTGAAGTGGTTCCTGGAAGAAATGATTTGTTATTACAAGGTAACTATTATGGTATTTCAGTTTTACAAAAGACAAATAACCAATGGAAGTTTAAAAATAAGATTTCAGGTTTTGATTATTCGTCTAAATACTTTGAAATAACAAATTCTTATGAAGTGTATGTAAGTCATGAATACAAAGGCGTTTTTCGTTTTCAGTTGAATAAAGAATTCAATAAGGCAGATAAACTTTATACTTATAAATCTCCAACAAAAGGTAAAAATGCTTGTTTAAAAAAATTCAATGGAAAAATTTATTACTCACTCAAGGATGGCATTTTTCAATTAAATGAGAAGAATAAAATATTCCAAAAGGATTCTGTCTTAAGCTCAGTTTTTCAAAATGATGAATTTACATCGGGTAAGATGATTGTAGATAAATCTAATAAGTTGTGGTTGTTTTCTAAAAATTACATTTACTATTTTACTTTAAGTAAATTAAGTAATCAATTGAAAGAGAATTCAATTCCAATTCCTGCATCTTTACGAAATTCGATGTTGGGTTATGAAAATATAACTCAATTATCAAATTCGATTTATTTAATAGGCACAACAGATGGTTACTATACAATCAATATTAATGATTTGATTTTTAAAAATTATAGTGTTTCTGTTACAAACATTACTATTAATAAACTGGATGAAAAGTTAATTAATTGCTCAGTTAAAGAATCTGGAGAATTTAAATATGATGAAAATAATATTATAATTAATTATACTGTTCCAGAGTATAACAAATACATTAATGCTGAATTTCAATACATTTTAGAAGGTTTACAAAAAGATTGGACGGAATGGTCTGCCAAAACTTCAGCAAATTTTAAAAATCTACCACCAGGTAAATATGTTTTTAAAGTAAGAGCAAAAATTGCCAATTCAAAGCCTGAAAATATTGCAAGCTATAGTTTTGTAATTCTTAAGCCATGGTATGCTACTAATTTTGCTATATTATTCTACTTTGTTTTGGGTATTATTTTAGCTATGTACATTCATAAAACGTATAAGAAGTATTATCAAGCCAAAGAGCAAAAGTTAATAGAAGAAAATAATTTATTATTAGAAATTGCTGCTTTAGAAAGTGAACAGCAATTGATGAAGTTAAAAAATGAGCAATTATCAAATGATGTTAATAATAAAAATAAAGAGTTAGCTGTTTCAACAATGAGTTTAATTAAAAAGAATGAATTGTTATCTTTAATTAAAGAAGACCTTAAGAAAACAGCTGAGGAAAACACAAATAAAAGTATTAAATCAGTTATTACAACTATAAATAAGAATATTTCTAATGAAGATACTTGGAATGTTTTTAAAGAAGCATTTGATAATGCTGATAAAGATTTTTTGAAAAAAGTAAAGCAATTACATCCCTCTTTAACACCAAATGATTTAAGACTTTGTGCTTACCTAAGATTAAATTTATCTTCAAAAGAAATAGCTCCACTGTTAAATATTTCTGTAAGAAGTGTTGAAATAAAACGATATCGTTTACGTAAAAAAATGGATTTACCTCATGAGCAAGGACTTGTCGAGTATATTTTAGCTTTTTAAGCATACAACATTTAGCTTATTTACCTATACATAACCTATACAAAAACGTTTTCGTTATAGATTTTAATTGAAAATTCTATTAAATCTTTAATTGTATAATTCTTATAAACACTAGTAATTTTTGTTAAATATTAAAATTATTAGTGTTTTTTTTATCATGTATGTTTTTTGTTGAGGCTAATTTGAATTTTATTAGCAACTATACTTTTATTTTTATGATACCAAAAAATAAATAAATTATGAGATCTAAACTATTATTACTCTCACTCTTATTAATGTCATCAATTGTATTTTCCCAAACTATTGATTTGATAGGAGTAGTTAAAGATGCAAACACTGGCGAACCTTTAGCTGGAGTTAGTATTTTTTTAAAACATTCACAAAACGGAACTATTTCAGATTTTGATGGGAATTTTAAATTTTCAAATGTTTCTAAAGGAGAAATAGTTGTTTTTAGTTACATCGGATTTAAAACATATGAATATGTTGTAACCGAAAACACTAATATTCTTATTAAACTAGAAGAAGAGACCAAAGGATTGCAAGAAGTTGTTGTGTTGGGGTATTCTTCTCAGAAAAAAAGAGACATTACGGGAGCTGTAACCGTTATTTCTTCCAAAACCATTCAGGATTTAAAGCCTGTTAAAGTGGAACAAGCCCTTCAAGGAACAGTTTCAGGTGTTGTTGTAACACAGCAATCAGGAGCTCCAGGTGCCGCTTTAGACATTAGAATCCGTGGTATTGCTACCAATGGTGTTAATGGACCTTATGTAATTATTGATGGTTACCAAGGAGATTTAAGCATTTTAAATCCAGATGATATCGAGTCAATTACTGTTTTAAAAGATGCACAAGCAGCCATTTATGGTACTTTAGGAGCAAACGGTGTTGTTGTGGTTACAACAAAATCTGGAAAGAAAAACTCAAAAACTAAGGTAAGTTATACAGGGTATACCGGATTTCAAGAAACTACAAAAAAACTTAATTTGTTAGATGCAACTGAATATGCGTTATTGTTAAATGAAAGTTATGCAAATGGTGGTCAAGCATTACCTTACCCAAATGTAAGCGGATTGGGCAAGGGAACAGATTGGCAAGATAAAATTTTTAATCAAACTCCAATAACAAGTAATGAATTTAGTTTTTCTGGTGGTTCTGAAAAAATAACATATATTTTCAGTGCATCAGATTTATATCAACAAGGTATAATTGGTAAAGATAAAGCCGATTTTAAACGTAACACGGCTCGTTTGGGTTTAAATGCAGATTTGTCAGATAAACTTAAGTTTAGCACAAATATAATTTATACTTATATTGACCGTGATGCATTTAATGATAGTGGATTAGGTTCTGTTCTTTTTAATGCGATTAACACTCCAGCTACTTTATCAGTTTATGATTCAAGTAATAATTTCACTCTTGTACCTAGTTCTCCTGGTTATGGAATAGAAGTAATAAATCCTTTAGCCCAACTTGAAAACACATACAATGATTATAAATTAAAGAAGTTTAATGGAAATGTAAGGTTAGATTACGATATATTCAAAGATCTAAAATTAGTTTCTCGAATGGGTTTTAATACTTCAAATAGTGATGGGAAATCATTTGCTAAACAGGTATCCTATGGTGGAAAAGTATTTGATGTAACAAGAAGTAGTGTTTCTCAAAATAAAATAAATGATAACAGTTATACATTTGATTTTTTTGGAGAATACAATAAAGTAATTGCTGAAAATCACAAAATAAAAGGAACTTTAGGAACCACTGTTTATAAGGAATATGGTTCAGGTTTATTTGCAACAGGTTATGATGTTCCAAACAATTCTTGGTCAAATGCTGATATTAGTTTAGCTACTGGTACTAGTCCAGATGGAGGTAGAGACGTTAGTTCATATGTTTATGATGAAAGAAGATTATCCTTTTTTGGCTTTTTAGAGTACGCTTTCAAAGGAAAATATTTATTAAGTGCGGCTATAAGACGAGACTTATCAACAAAATTTGGACCTGATAACAGAGTAGCCATTTTTCCTTCTTTTACAACAGGTTGGATAGTTTCTGATGAAAGTTTCTTTAAAGAAAATAAAACATTAAACTTTTTAAAATTAAGAGCTAGTTATGGTGTTTTAGGAAATGACCAGATAAGAAACAATGGTTATGTGGGGTCTTTAAGTGGTGAAGGTACTTATGTTTTTAACGGAAGTTTGGTTAATGGTATTGCAATTGGAGTGCTTCCAAATCCAAAATTAAAATGGGAAGAAGCTAAAAAATTTGATATCGGATTAGATTTAAAAATGTTTTCAAACAAAGTAAACATTACCACTGATTATTTTATAGACAGGAGAGATAACTTATTAATAGGAAACATTCCAGTTTCAGGTATTAGTGGAGTTTTTGCACCTGGATCTGGTTCTCCAACAATCAATGCGGGTTCTGTTCAAAACAAAGGATTTGAATTTGCTATTGATTACGAAGAAAATCTAAATGATAATTTGAAATTTAAATTAGGTTATAATATTACATCTATTAACAATGAAGTTTTAGCTGTTAATAATAGCACAGGATTTTTAGAAGGTGGTGCTTTTGGTGTAGGTCAATTAGCTCCTTCAAGAATGCAAGTTGGACAGCCAATAGGTTATTTCTATGGTTACAAAACAGATGGTATATTTCAAAACCAAGCAGAAATTGATGCACATCCTTCTCAAGCAGCTTTAGGAGCAGCAACAGCTCCTGGAGATATTCGTTTTAAAGATTTAAATAATGATGGTGTAATTAATAGTGATGATAGAACAAATATTGGAGATCCAATTGCCGATTTTACGATGGGTTTCAATTTTACTCTAAGCTATAAAAATTTTGATTTCTCATCTTATTCTTATGCATCTTTAGGAAACGATATGGTAAGAAATTATGAAAGATCATTATCAGATTTGAATCGTTTGAATTATGTTTTAGATAGATGGACAGGCGAAGGTACAAGTAATACTGTTCCAAGAGTTACTACTGCAGCTACAAACAATAACGTTTTTTCAGATTATTATGTTGAAGATGCTTCATTTCTTAGAATTCAAAACATCCAATTAGGTTACACGCTACCATCTAAAGTAACAGAAAAAATAAAAGTAAGTAAAATTCGACTTTATTCAACTGTTAATAATGTTTACACATTCACTAAATATAGAGGTTTTGATCCAGCAGCAACTAGTGGTGCTCCAATTGGCGGTGGAATCGACTACGGATTTTATCCTGCTGCAAGAACATTTATTTTTGGTATTAATGCTAATTTTTAAAAAAGTATAAAATGAAAAAGTATATATTAAAATCAAGCATAGCAGTTCTTATTTTAACATTAGCATTTGTTTCTTGTACAGATAGCTTTGTAGATAGAGATCCTGTTTATTCAATCGATTCGGAAAATTATTTTAATTCTGAAGAAGATTATAACAAAGCTTTAATTGCAGCCTACGATATGCTTCAATCTTCATATGTTAACGTATTATTAGGAGAAATTGCTTCTGACAATACTTTATCTGGTGGTGAAAGTGCAAATGATGTAATTGGCTTTCAACAAGTAGATGAAATGACTCATACTCCAATTAATAGCAACATAAAAGACATTTGGAATTGGATGTTTGCTGGTGTTAATAGAGCAAATTATATTCTTGAATTTAAAGACAAAACAGACTTTGAAGGAAAAGAACAAATAATAGCAGAAGCAAGATTTTTAAGAGCTTATTATCATTTCGAATTAGTAAAATGGTTCGGTGGTATTCCATTAAAAGGTGATGCACGATTTAAACTTGGAGATGAAAAAACGATTCCAAGGTCTTCTGTTGCAGAAGTTTATGCCGTAATTGAGTCAGATTTAATTTATGCCATAAATAATTTAAGTCCTACAGCTCCTCAAACTGGAAGAGCAACAAAAGGTGCAGCACAAGCTTTATTAGGTAAAGCATATCTATATCAAGAAAAATTTGTTGATGCTTCTAATGTTTTAGAAGATTTAATTGAAGATGGTAATTATTCATTGGTTTCAAATTACAATTCAATTTTTGAAAATTCAGGTGAAAACGGATTAGAATCTGTTTTCGAAGTACAATATTCAGATGCAGAAGGCGCTGGTTTTGGTTGTCTTCAATGTAGTGAAGGTAACGTTGCCGTAGGATTTAATGGAGTAAGAAATTATTCTGGACCGTTGTTTGATTCGGGTTACAGCTTTAATGTTCCTACTCAAGATGCTTATGATGCTTATGAAGTAGGTGATAATAGAAGAGATGTTGCCATTTTAGATATTGAAGCTTGGGCTTTGTCAACTGGAGCTAGTTATGGTAGAGGTTATAAACATACTGGGTTTTTCAATAGAAAATATTTACCAAGACAAGGTGATGCTAATCTTGGAGATCAAAATTTAACGAATCCAAATAATTACAGAGCAATTCGTTATGCGGATGTACTTTTAATGGCTGCTGAAGCTTTTAATAGAGGTGGTATTGATGATGCAAAAGCGAGAACTTATCTTAATCAAGTAAGAAGAAGAGCTTTTGGCGATACAAATCATGATATTTCAGCTTCAGGACCAGCATTAACAGATTTTATTTTAGCAGAAAGACGTTTAGAATTAATGGGAGAAGGTCATCGTTTCTTTGATTTGGTTAGAACCAATAGAGCGGCATCAGCTATCACAGGATTTACACCAAATAAAAATGAAGTTTTCCCAATTCCTTTTGAAGAAATTCAGTTTTCAAACGGAAATTGGCAACAAAATACTAACTATTAAAAAATAGCTATATGAAGAATTTTAAATTAATTATTAGTCTTTTTGTATTATCCTTTTTTATAGGATGTACAAATGAAGATGATAGCGTGAGTCTTGATGCTGTAAATGCACCAACAAACCTGTCTGCATTGATGACAATAAAACAAGATAATTCGGGAAAAGTTACGATCATACCAAGAGGTGAAGGAGTTACTCAATATGAAATATATTATGGTGATGGTACTACTGAACCAGGTATTGTAAATCCTGGTGCGTCGGTAATTCATACTTATGCCGAAGGGGTTTATCAAGTCAGAATTGTAGGAATGGCAATCAATGGAGAGAAATCTGAAGTAACACAAGAATTAACGGTTTCTTTTTTACCACCTACTAACCTTGATGTAACTATTTCACCAGTTCCAGGTGACAATATGTCAATTTCTGTTCAAGCTACAGCTGATTTAGAAACGTATTTTCAAGTTTATTTTGGCGAAGATCCAAATCAAATTCCAGTGGATTTTATGCAAGGAGAAACAATTACTCACACTTATGCATCTGTTGGAACTTACACTGTTAGAGTCGTTGCTTTAAGTGGAGGTGCAGCAACAACTGATTTTCAGCAAAATGTTACTATAACAAATCCTGTTTTATTACCTGTAACTTTTGAATCATCTACTTTAAATTATGCTTTTACAAATTTTGGTGGAGCTAACACTAGTGTGGTATTAAACCCAGATGTTAGTGCAGGAAATGGTAGTACAAAAGTAGCTCGTTTAACAAAAAACAATGGAGCTGAAGTTTGGGCAGGTTCTTTTATTGAATTAGGTGCACCAATAGATTTTTCATCATTGCAGAAAATAAAAATAAAAGCATGGTCGCCTCAATCAGGAATTGTAGTAAAAATGAAATTAGAGAATTTAGCTAATCCTAATATAAATACAGAAGTTGATGTAACAAACACAACGGCTAATGCTTGGGAAGAATTAATTTTCGATTTCACAGGTGTCAATAATGCCAATAATTATCAAAGAGTAGTTTTATTTTTCAATTTTGGAAATAATGGAACAGGTTTGAATTATTATTTTGATGACATTGAATTAACTTCTGGTGCTGCTGTAGTTGATTTACCACTAACATTTGAGTCAAATACCTTAACTTACACCTTTACTGATTTTGGTGGAGCTGTTGCCTCTGTAGTTAATAATCCTGATGCTACTGGAATTAATACAAGTTCAAAAGTTGGACAACTTTTAAAAACAAATGGCTCTCAAGTTTGGGCAGGTTCTTTCATTGAGTTAGGTAATCCTATCAATTTTGCTACTATGCAAAAAATTAAAATGAAAGTTTGGTCGCCACAAGCGGGTATCGTAGTTAAATTAAAATTAGAGAATTTAACTAATTCCTCAATAAATACTGAATTAGATGTAACAACTACGGTTGCAAACGGTTGGGAAGAATTAACCTATGATTTTACTGGAATTGTAAACTCAAACAATTACCAAAGAGTTGTTGTGTTTTTCAATTTTGGTAATGCTGGTACGGGTACTACTTACTATTTTGATGATATTAAATTGTCTAACTAAAAAAATACTAAAATGAATAAAATTATAAAAAGTTCAATAGCATTTTTATCTCTTTTTTTAGCGATTAGCTGTCAAGAAGACGATAAATCGTTTGGCGATTTAAGCGCTCCAACAAATCTAACCGTTGATGTTGTAATTCAAGGTCAAGATAATACCAATCCATATGGAGATGGCTCAGGAATTGTTACATTTACTTCTACTGCAGATAATGCCATTTCGTATAAATATATATTTAGTGATGGTTCTTCTCAAAATGCTCCAAGTGGAATTCTTGAAAAACGTTTTACTCAAACAGGAACTAATCAATATACTGTAACAATTATAGCTTCTGGAAGAGGAGGGGTTACAACGAATACAACAATTAATATAGAGGTAAGAAGTGATTTTACTGATGCAGAGGCTATTCAGTTTCTTACGGGAGGTTCTCAAAAAAATTGGTATTGGTCGGCTTCAGAACCAGGGCACTTAGGTGTTGGACCTAATAATTCAGATGCAACACAGAACTATTATGGGTTTTATTATCAAGCTGCTCCTTGGGAAAAAGCTGCTAGTTCAGAAAGTAGTTGTTTGTATGAAAATGTTTTAAAATTCTCATTAGATGGTAATATTTTAAAATATGAATTAGATAATGGTGGGCAAACATTTTTTAATGCTGCATTTCAGAGTGTAGCAGGAGGAAGTGCAGGTTATGATTTTTGTTATAATTATGATACCTCAGGTGTGAAAACAGTTTCGTTGAGTCCTTCAGAATCAGTAGTTGTAGCAAATGGTGTTCCTAATCAAACAAGAGGAACGATGATGAATTTCTCTGACAATGGTTTCATGGGATATTATATTGGGCAAAGTTCTTATGAAATTCTTTCAATTACTGAAAATAGAATGGTTGTTCGTGCTGTAATGGGAGGTAATCCAGCATTAGCATGGTACCATACATTTACAACAATTCAACCAGTTCAAGATCCAATTACAGATTATACAAATCTAGTTTGGTCTGATGAATTTAATGTAGACGGTGCTCCAAATTCGGCAAATTGGGGTTATGATCTTGGCGCTGGAGGCTGGGGTAATGCAGAATCTCAATATTATACCAATAGTGCTTCAAATGCTGTAGTGCAAGGAGGTAATTTAAAAATTACAGCTAAAGCAGAAAGTTTTAGTGGTTCAAACTACACTTCGGCTCGTTTGAAATCAGAAAATAAATTTGAATTTGCTTATGGTAAAGTAGAAGTAAGAGCAAAATTGCCATCGGGTGGTGGTACATGGCCAGCTATTTGGATGTTAGGTGAAAATTATGCGACAAACACATGGCCTGCTTGTGGTGAAATCGATATTATGGAACATAAAGGTAATATTCCCAATGTTATTCATGCAACACTACATTATCCTGGAAATTCAGGAGGAAATGGAAGAACTAACACAACAACAATTACGGGTGCTTCTACTCAGTTTCATGTTTACAAAACTATTTGGAGTCCTACTTCAATTAAGTTTTATGTAGATGATGTTTTGTTCCATTCAATTGCTAACAATAATTCATTACCTTTTAATAGCAACTTTTTTATAATACTAAATGTTGCTATGGGGGGAACATTTGGAGGCGCTATAGATCCTGCTTTCACACAATCTTCTATGGAAGTTGATTATGTAAGAGTTTATCAATAATTTTTTTTCATTCATTTAGTTTGTTTAGTAACAAGAAGGTATCAATACTTTCTTGTTACTTTATTTATACCTCAGAAATTTTAATAATGAAGAACAAACATATAAAATACAGTTTTGTATTAATACTATTGTTTTCCTTGGCCTGTAATTCTCCTAAAAAAATATTAGTTTCAAAAGAGTATGATTCTATTGATAAGAAAGTAGATTCAGTAATGAAATTAATGACATTAGAAGAGAAAATAGGTCAGTTAAATCAATATAATGGTTTTTGGGATGTAACAGGACCAGTTCCTAAAGAGGGTCAAGCTGCCAAAAAATATGAAGATTTAAAGAAGGGATTAGTTGGTTCGATGCTTAATGTAAAAGGAGTTAAAGATGTTTATGCTCTGCAAAAAATTGCGGTGGAGCAAACGCGTCTCGGTATTCCATTAATTTTTGGATTTGACGTAATACATGGCTATAAAACTATCAGTCCAATTCCATTAGCAGAGGCAGCGAGTTGGGATTTAGAAGCTATTCAAAAATCAGCTGAAATAGCTGCAGAAGAATCTGGAGCAGTTGGAATTAATTGGACTTTTGCACCAATGGTTGATATTTCTCGCGATGCACGTTGGGGAAGATCAATGGAAGGAGCAGGAGAAGATCCATTTTTAGGAAGTAAAATTGCTATCGCAAGAATAAAAGGTTTCCAAGGCGACTTGTCATCCAATAAGAATATTTTGGCTTGCGCTAAACATTTTGCTGGATATGGTTTTGCTGAAGCGGGAAGAGATTACAATACTGTCATAGTTAGTGATGAAATACTTCATAATGTTGTTTTGCCACCATTTAAAGCTTCGGTTGATGCAGGCGTAAGAACTTTTATGAATTCTTTTAATGAATTAAATGGAATTCCAGCAACAGGTAATAAATACTTACAACGCAATCTTCTTAAAGGAGATTGGAAATTTGATGGATTGATTGTTTCTGACTGGGGTTCTATTAACGAAATGATTCCTCATGGCTTTGCTAAAGACAGTAAACAAGCAGCTGAAATTGCTATTAATGCTGGTTCAGATATGGATATGGAATCATATGCATACGTAGAGCATTTAAGTACTTTAGTAAGAGAAGGAAAGGTAAGCGAATCGACCATCAATGATGCTGCAAGGCGAATCATTAAAGTTAAATTTGAATTAGGTTTATTTGATAATCCTTATAAATATTGCGATGAAGCACACGAAAAAGCTACTGTTGGTAAACCTGAATTTCATGAAGGAGTTTTAGATGTAGCTAAAAAATCGATTGTTTTATTAAAGAACGATTCAAATTTATTACCTCTAAAAAAATCGGGTCAAAAAATTGCGCTGATAGGTGCTTTAGCTAATGATAAAACAAGTCCATTAGGGAGTTGGAGAATTGGTGCCGATGATAATACAGCTATCTCTGTTTTAGAGGGCATGCAGAAATATCCAAACAATCAATTAATGTACGCAAAAGGAGCTGATGTTGCCGTTGGTAGAGCCCAATTTATGTGGGAAACCAAGATAAATACTACTGATAAATCAGGTTTTGCTGAGGCAATTGAAATAGCTAAAAAAGCAGATGTGGTTGTAATGGTTTTAGGAGAACATGGCTTACAATCGGGTGAGGGTAGAAGCCGTACCGATATAGGACTGCCTGGTGTGCAAAAAGAATTATTAGAAGTGGTATATAAAGTAAATAAGAATATAGTTTTAGTTTTAAATAATGGAAGACCATTAGCAATTCCGTGGGCTGCTGAAAATATTCCTGCAATAGTAGAAGCTTGGCATTTAGGAACTCAAAGCGGAAATGCTATTGCACAAGTACTGTATGGCGATTATAATCCGAGTGGTAAATTACCCATGACTTTCCCTAGAGATATTGGTCAAGTTCCAATTTATTACAATTATAAAAATACTGGCAGACCTACTATGAATGAACCAGAAAGTGTTTTTTGGTCACATTATATAGATGAAAAAAATACGCCTTTGTTTGCTTTTGGTCATGGTTTAAGTTATTCAAAATTTGAATATTCTAATTTAATGTTATCCTCAAATTCCTTGTCAAAAAATGGAACTATTCAAGTATCTGTAGTTTTAAAAAATAATAGTAATGTAGCTGGAAAAGAAGTTGTTCAATTGTATATTCGTGATTTAATAGGAAGTTTAACACGTCCTGTGAAAGAGCTAAAAGGTTTTGAATTGGTTGAATTAAAACCTTTTGAAACCAAAACCATTATTTTTACAATTGATGAAAAATTAATCGAGTTTTACACTGCTAATAATCGTTGGGAAGCTGAAGCAGGTGATTTTAAAGTATTTATTGGAGGAAGTTCTGATAAAACTTTAGAAGCTAATTTTCAATACATTAAATAAATACAAATGAAGAAATTCTTTAGTTTACTTTTTATAAGTGCTTTTTGTTTTGGTCAAAAATCAAATAAAAAATTAGTTTGGGAAGAAAATTTCAACGGAACTCAATTAAATGAATCTGTTTGGAATTATGAATTAGGTAATGGGTGCCCAAATCTTTGTGGATGGGGAAACAATGAAGCCCAAATATACACAAATACAAATCATACACTTAAAAATGGGTTTTTAATTATTGAAGCAAAAAAGGAAGGTTCAGTATATTCATCAACAAGAATTACCACTAAAGATAAAAAACAGTTTCAGTACGGAAGAATTGAAACTCGCGCCCAATTACCAGTAGGTACAGGATTATGGCCTGCATTTTGGATGTTAGGTGCTAATATTTCAAATGTGGGTTGGCCTAAATGTGGAGAAATCGATATTTTAGAATATGTGGGAAAAGTACCGGATATGGTTTTCACATCTCTACATACACAAGAAAGTCATGGAAATACTATTAACACAAAAAAAACAAAAATAACTAATATTGAAGAAGGATTCCATTTATACGCTATTGAATGGGATAAAGATAAAATTACCTTTTTTATTGATGATGTTTTGGTTTATAATTTTCAACCAACTGTTAAAAATGAAAATACGTGGCCATATGATCAACCTTTTTATTTTATAATTAATTTAGCAATTGGTGGTAATTTTGGAGGTCCTGCAATTGATAATTCTATTTTTCCTCAAGATTTTATTATTGATTACATAAAAGTTTATCAATAGAAATCATTTTACAACAAGTTAATGCGTTTAGAAAATTTTAAACGCATTTTTTGTTTTATTTTTTCATTCAAAATGTTAATTTTTTAATTAAGACTTGTTTTTTATTAAAATTTTATGTTAAATTTGAACTAATTAATCTTTAAACAAAATTGCCTATATCAAAAATTACTTTTTAGAATCAGAGACTTAAATTAACTAAAAGGTATTGTTATGGCTAATCTTGTACTTCCTGATGCAGTTTTGGTGAAGAATTATATAAGTGGAGATGAATCTGCTTTAGCTTCATTGATTGAAAGACATCAATCAAAAATCTACGGATTTATTTATTCCAAAATAAACGATAGAGATTTATCAGATGATATTTTTCAAGATACCTTTATTAAGGTAATCAAAACCTTAAAATCACAATCGTATAATGAAGAAGGAAAATTCTTGCCATGGGTAATGCGCATTGCTCATAATTTGGTCGTTGACCATTTCAGAAAATCAAAAAAAATGCCTTTTCAACGTGAAACGGATGAGTATTCTATATTCAATTATATGACAGATAACTGTTTAAATATTGAAGGGCAGATTATATCCGAACAAGTAGAAACTGATTTGGCTAAGTTGTTAGATGAACTTCCTGCAGATCAAAAAGAAGTTTTGGTAATGCGTATGTATCAAGACTTGAGTTTTAAAGAAATAGCGGATTTAACAGGTGTTAGCATTAATACAGCTTTAGGTAGAATGCGATATGCTTTGTTGAATTTGAGAAAAATTATTGAAAAAAATCAAATAATTTTGACCAACTAATACTAAAAGTAAAATTTTGTCGTTATTGAGATATAAACCAAATCATAATAAATGGCAAAACTTTACTCTAAGAAAAAATTAGCGGCTCAAAAAATGAAACCTAAAAAAGAAACGATTTCGTTTTTACTCAATTATTCAAAAGCATTGAGTATTCATAAAGTGGGAACTTCAAGTTTTGAAATTATCGCTAATTAAGGAAAATGCCTCAAAGAGATTTGAGGCATTTTTTTATTTTCTTAAAATCTTTTCCATTGCTTTCCCTTTCGCTAATTCGTCAATTAATTTATCTAAATAGCGCACTTTTTTCATCAATGGGTCTTCGATTTCTTCAATTCGATAACCACAAATAACACCTGTAATTTTAGAAGCGTTTTTGTTTAATTGAGGTGCTTGCTCAAAAAAAGTTTCGAAGTCGATTTTTGTATCAATTTGGTTTTGTAGGTTTTCAAGCGTATAACCTGTTAACCAACAAATAATTTCGTCAACTTCGGCTTTAGTGCGATTCTTTTTCTCCGCTTTGTTGATGTAGTGTGGGTAAACACCCGCAAAAATCATATGATTTAAACTTCTTGATCCCATTTATCTTTTAATTTCATTAATAACACTTTTTCTTCCTATGGTCTTCGTAATAATATCTTTCTCTAAATTCCAGCCTCGTGCAGGAGAATATTCTCTTCCGTACCAAATAATTTGCAAGTGTAAATCGTTCCAACATTCCTCTGGGAAAATACGTTTGGCATCTTTCTCGGTTTGTTGTACGTTTTTGCCATTGGTTAATCCCCAGCGGTACATCAATCTATGAATGTGTGTATCTACAGGAAAAGCCGGAACTCCAAAAGCTTGACTCATGACTACACTCGCTGTTTTGTGCCCTACAGCTGGTAAGGCTTCTAAAGCTTCAAAACTTTGTGGTACTTCACCATTGTGTTTCTCAATTAAAATTTCTGATAAACCATGAATCCCTTTCGATTTCATTGGTGATAAACCACACGGACGAATTATTTCTTTGATTTTATCTACGCTCATTTTAACCATGTCATACGGATTATCTGCTTTTGCAAACAGAATTGGCGTAATTTGATTAACGCGAACATCCGTACATTGTGCAGAAAGTAACACGGCAATTAGTAAAGTATAAGGATCTTTATGGTCTAATGGAATTGGAATTTCGGGATATAATTCATTTAACGTATTTATAACAAATGTTACCTTCTCGCTTTTGGTCATTTTTAACTAAATTTGATTCGTAAAGTTATAAAGTAAATGCGCAATATCAAAATTCAATTTTATTGAAGCGTTCTGAACTTTTTAAACTTATAAACATCTAACTTTTTAAACCATAAATAAATGACAACATTAAAAGCAGGTGATAAAGCCCCTAATTTTTCAGGATTAGACCAAAGTGGCGCTACTCACGCATTAGCTGATTATAAAGGAAAGAAATTAGTAGTTTTCTTTTATCCAAAAGCTAGTACACCAGGCTGTACCGCTGAAGCATGTGATTTAAGAGATAATTATGCTCGTTTTCAAGCGAATAATTATGCTTTGTTAGGCGTAAGTGCTGATAACGCGAAAGCGCAAGCGAAGTTTATTGAAAAATATGAGTTACCTTTTCCGTTATTAGCGGATGAAGATAAATCGGTTATTCAAGCTTTCGGTGTTTGGGGACCTAAGAAATTCATGGGAAAAGAATACGATGGTATTCACCGAACTACTTTTGTAATTGACGAAAACGGAATTATTGAAGAAGTAATTTCTGATGTGAAAACAAAAGCACACGCTGCTCAGATTTTAAAATAATAAAAAACCATTCGCCAAGGCGAATGGTTTTTTTAAACAAACTAAACCAATTAATTGCTGTATTAGAAAGCGTATTTGTTTTCGCTAATAATTTTTGCAGCAATTTTTTCACGAAGACCAATTACATTTGGCATGTTCGTATATTTTGTAAAACGTTTTAATCCCATTAACATCATGCGTTGTTCGTCGCCCTCAGAGAAAGAAACAATTCCTTCTTTTCCTTTTTGGTTTACGATATCTACTGCATGATATAGGTATAATTTTGCCATAGCAATTTGCTCTTGCGCTTTATCTTCACCCACTTTTTTAGCTAATTTTTCCGTTCTAAGAATAGTACTTTCAGCCATATAGATTTCGATTAAGATATCAGAAGCAGCCATTAACAATTGTTGGTGTGATTCTAATTCTGGACCGTATTTTTGAACTGCAGCACCAGCCACCATTAAGAATACTTTTTTCAATTTGGCGATCATTTCTTTTTCTTCAGCAAATAATTCTGAATAATCTGGAATATCGAAAGATGGAATTCCCATTAATTCTTCAGCCACAGCCATTGCTGGACCTAATAAATCCACATGACCTTTCATTGCTTTTTTCACTAACATACCAACGGATAACATTCTGTTGATTTCATTGGTTCCTTCGTAAATTCTAGCAATACGAGCATCTCTCCAAGCACTTTCCATTGGTGCATCTTCAGAGAATCCCATTCCACCAAAAATTTGGATTCCTTCATCTGTACAGTTTTGAACATCTTCAGAAACTGCTACTTTTAAGATAGAACATTCGATAGCGAATTCTTCAACACCTTTTAATTCAGCTTCTTGGTGTGAATTTCCTTCACTAACTCTAATATTAATTCTGTTTTCGATATCTGATGCAGCTCTGTAAGTAGCACTTTCTCCAGCATAAGCATTTGTTGCCATTTCAGCAATTTTAGCTTGAATTGCTCCAAAACTTGAAATTGGCGTTTTAAATTGAACTCTTTCATTAGCATAGTTTACTGCTCCAGTAATTGTTCTTCTTTGTGCTTCTAAACAAGCAGCAGCTAATTTAATACGCCCAACATTTAAAGCATTCATGGCAATTTTAAAACCTTCACCACGTCCAGCCAACATGTTTTCAACTGGAACTTTTGTTTCGTTAAAGAAAACTTGACGCGTTGAAGAGGAACGAATACCTAATTTGTGTTCTTCATCTCCTAACGAAATTCCGTTTGATGGATCATTCTCAACGATGAAACCCGTGATGTTTTTATCATCTTCAATTCGAGCAAAAACGATGAATACATTACAGAAACCTGCATTTGAAATCCACATTTTTCCTCCAGTGATTTTATAATGTGTTCCATCCTCTGAAAGAACGGCTTTTGTTTTTCCTGAATTTGCATCTGATCCAGCTCCTGGTTCTGTTAAACAGTAAGCACCAAACCATTCGCCAGAAGCTAATTTTGGTACATATTTTTGTTTTTGCTCTTCAGTTCCGTATAACGTAATTGGCATGGTTCCAATTCCAGTGTGCGCTCCAAAAGCTGTTGAAAACGAACCTGTTGCACCCGAAATATAGTCACAAACTAAAACTGTGTTTACGAATCCCATTTCCATACCACCGTAAGCAGCAGGAACGGCAACGCTTAAATAACCAAGTTCACCCGCTTTACGCATTACTTCTTCGGTAAGGGCGTAATCTTTCTTTTCGAAACGCTCTTTGTTTGGCCATAATTCTTTATCTACGAATTCGATAACCGAATCACGCATCATGATTTGCTCTTCATTGAAATCTTCTGGTGTGAAGATATCTTCGCATTTTGTTTCTTTTACAAGGAATTGTCCTCCTCTGATGATATCTGACATAACTTATTAAGTTTTATAGTTTTATTTTAAAAATTCAAAAATTCCGGCAGCTCCTTGACCAGTTCCAACACACATTGAAACGATTCCGTATTTGCTGTTTCTCAAGCGCATTTCGTCAAACAATTGAACGGATAGTTTAGCACCAGTACAACCTAGTGGGTGACCCAAAGCGATAGCTCCACCGTTAACATTTACGATTTCAGGATTTAAACCTAATTCTCTCACAACTGCTAATGATTGCGCTGCAAAAGCTTCGTTTAATTCAATTAAATCGATTTGATCTTGCTTTAACCCTGCTTGTTTTAATGCTTTTGGAATTGCAGTAACTGGTCCGATACCCATGATTCTTGGTTCTACACCTGAAGCAGCGTAGCTTACCATTCTTGCAATTGGTTCTAAGTTCAATTCTTTTACCATTTTTTCGCTCATGATTAAAACGAAAGCTGCTCCATCACTCATTTGAGAAGAGTTTCCAGCGGTAACCGACCCATCAGCAGCGAATACTGGTCGTAATCCTGCTAAAGCTTCTACTGAAGTTCCAGCTCTTGGACCTTCGTCTTTATTTACAACGTAAGATTTGGTTTCTTTTTTACCATTTTCATTAATAAACGTTTGTTCTACTGTAATAGGAGCAATTTGTTTATCGAATTTACCTTCTGCTTGTGCTTTTAAGGCTTTCATGTGTGATTGGTAAGCAAATTCGTCTTGGTCTTCACGCGAAACGTTGAATTGTTTGGCAACTGCTTCAGCTGTTAATCCCATTCCCCAATAATAATCTTCGTGACCAGCTGCGGCAACTTTGTAATCTGGTGTTGGTTTATAACCTCCCATTGGAATGTAACTCATGCTTTCTGCACCACCAGCAATGATACAATCTGCCATTCCTGATTGGATTTTAGCCGTTGCCATTGCGATAGTTTCTACTCCAGAAGCACAATATCTGTTTACTGTAACACCAGGAACATCCGTGATTTTTAATCCCATTAATGAAATTAAACGACCAACGTTCAAACCTTGTTCAGCTTCTGGCATGGCGTTTCCTACCATCACGTCATCAATACGTGTTTTGTCGAAATCAGGCAACTCTTTCATCATGTGTTCGATGGTTTCGGCTGCTAATTCGTCAGGTCTTTTGAATCGGAATAAGCCTTTAGGGGCTTTTCCAACTGCTGTTCTATATCCTTTTACTATATATGCTGTTCTCATTTCTTAGTTTCTTAATGGTTTCCCTTTGGTTAACATGTACTGAATTCTTTCTAAAGATTTTCTTTCTCCAGTTAATGATAAAAATGCTTCTCTTTCTAAATCCAATAAATATTGTTCAGAAACTAAAGTTGCTTCTGATAAATCACCACCAGCCATTACATAAGCTAGTTTGTTTGCAATTTTCTTATCGTGTTCAGAAATGTATTTACCAGCTTCCATTTGGTCAGTTCCAACTAAGAACATACCTAAAGCTTGTTTTCCTAATACTTTGATATCTTTTCTTCTTACAGGTTGGGTGTAACCTTGTTCTGCCATTTGTAATGCTACTTGTTTAGCTGTAGCGATTTGGCGATCTTTGTTTACCACTACGATATCTCTTCCTTTTTGTAAAACTCCGGTATCAAAACCTTCGTAAGCCGAAGTAGCTACTTTTGCCATACCTACTGTTAAGAAATATTCTTGAAGAACGTTTAATTCTACGTCATTTTTACGGAATAAATCAGATGCTCTCAAAGCCATTTCTTTAGAACCACCACCACCAGGGATAACTCCAACACCAAATTCTACTAATCCGATGTATGTTTCTGCTGCAGCAACCGCTCTGTCTGAATGCATTACTAATTCGCAACCACCACCAAGAGTCATACCGTGAGGAGCAGCGATAACTGGAATTGCAGAATAACGGCAACGCATCATTGTGTCTTGGAACATTTTGATAGCCATGTTTAATTCGTCATATTCTTGCTCAACAGCCATCATGAAAATCATTCCTAAATTAGCTCCAACAGAGAAATTAGCACCTTGATTTCCAATAACTAAACCATTGTAATCTTTTTCAGCAATGTCAATTGCTTTGTTGATTCCTTGTAAAACACCTGCGCCAATAGAATTCATTTTAGATGTAAATTCTAAATTGATGATTCCATCACCTAAATCGGTAATGATTGAATCGCTGTTGTTCCATATTTTTTTGCTTTCGCGAATGTTATTTAAGATAATGAAAGCATCCTGACCAGGAACTTTCTCAACTTTTTTATTCGTGATAGAGTAGAAGTGCGTTGCTCCATCTTTAATAGAATAGAATGAAGTGTTTCCAGAAGCTACCATATCCGTTACCCAAGAAGCAGGTTGAAAACCTTCCGCTTTCATTAATTCGATCCCTTTTTCAACTCCGATGGCATCCCAAATTTCGAATGGACCGTTTTCCCAACCGAATCCAGCTTTCATAGCATCGTCGATTTTGTAGAAAGCGTCTGTGATTTCAGGAATTCTGTTTGAACAGTATTGGAACATTGAAGCGAAGTTTTTTCTATAAAATTCTCCTGCTTTGTCTTTTCCAGTTACTAAAACTTTGAATCTATCGATTGGTTTTTCAATCGTTTTGGTTAATTCTAAAGTTGCGAAAGATGCTTTTTTATTAGCTCTATATTCTAATGTATCTAAATCTAAAGTTAGAATATCTTTACCTTCTTTTTTGTAGAAACCTTGTCCGGTCTTACTTCCTAACCATTTGTTTTCCATCATTTTGTTAACAAATTCTGGAAGTTTGAATAATTCATGCGCTTCGTCGTTTGGACAATTTTCATAAATTCCGTTAGCCACATGAACTAAAGTATCTAAACCAACTACATCAACCGTTCTAAAAGTAGCTGATTTTGGGCGACCAATAACGGGTCCGGTTAATTTATCAACTTCTTCAACCGTTAATCCCATTTCTTTTACTTGGTGGAATAAACTTTGGATTCCGAAGATTCCAATTCTATTTCCAATAAATGCTGGAGTATCTTTAGCAACAACTGAAGTTTTTCCTAAGAATTTTTCACCATAACCATTCAAGAAATCTAAAACTTCATTAGAGGTTTTTGGACCAGGAATGATTTCAAATAATTTTAAGTAACGTGCTGGATTGAAAAAGTGTGTTCCACAGAAATGTTCTTGGAAATCTTCGCTTCTTCCTTCGCTCATAAATTGAATAGGAATACCAGATGTATTTGAAGTAACTAAAGTTCCTGGTTTTCTAAATTTATCAACTTGCTCGAAAACAATTTTCTTGATGTCTAAACGTTCTACAACTACTTCGATAATCCAATCTGCTGTTGCAATTTTTGACATATCATCGGTTGTGTTACCCGTTGTAATTCTTGAGGCAAAACTTGGATGATAAATAGGCGAGGGTTTCGATTTTAAAGCGTTAGCTAAATGATCATTAACTAATCGGTTTCTAACGGCTTTACTTTCAAGAGTTAGTCCTTTTTTCTGTTCGGCTTCGGTTAGTTCGTTTGGCGCGATATCTAATAATAAGACTTCGACACCAATATTAGCAAAATGGCAAGCGATACCACTTCCCATAATTCCGGAACCAATAACAGCAACTTTTTTAATATTACGTTTCATGTTTATAGGTTTGTTGTTTTATTTGTCGTTATAGATTTTTTTATCGGTAATCAATTCGTTGATGATTTCGGCAACTTCCATAAAGTGTTGTAATTTTTCTTCACTAATATGTTGTTTTACGGTTTCATTAAAACGAAGTACGGTTTCTTTAGAAAGTTCTCTTTTTTCTTTCCCTTCTTTGGTTAATTGAATGATTACACCCCGACCATCGGTTGGATTTTTTTTGCGGGTGATTAATCCTCGTTCTTCCATCGATTTTAGCGTTCTGGTTAAGCTTGTGGCTTCCATTCCCATTTTAGGACCTAAAGTTGTAGATGGAGAACCATTTTCTCTATCAATACTTAAAAGTGCAAAACCAGTTGCCATTGTAGCATTATATTTAGCAGCTTCCTCGTTGTACATTCTCGCAACCGCTTGCCAAGTTGCTCTAAGTATATAGTCTATTGTTTTATCTTTCATAGAATTACTATCTAAACTTTTTCAAATATAAAAAAAAATACTATGCACGCATAGTATTTTTAACATTTTTTTCAAAATTTAACATTTTAAAAAGGCAAAACCCACAAAATGTGGGTTTTAGCGTTTTTATCCGTAAATTTTTTGATATAAGTCGTTATATTTTTCTTTAATAATTTTACGTCTTAATTTCATAGTTGGTGTTAAGTGGCCAGCATCGATAGACCAAATATCAGGTGTAAGTTCAAAGCGTTTTACTTTTTCCCAATTCCCAAATTTTTCATTACAATGGTCAATTTCATCTTGAATTCTATCGATTACCATTTTACTTGAACACATATCTTCGTTTGAAGAAAAAGTAGTATTGTTATGTCTGTGTGCCCATTCAGTGACAAATTCAAAATTAGGTTGTATAAAAGCCGCAGGCATTTTTTCGCCATCACCTATTACCATAATTTGCTCTATGAAACGTGATTGTTTGAAAGCATTTTCTAAAATTTGAGGGGCAACATATTTTCCTCCAGATGTTTTAAACATTTCTTTTTTACGATCTGTAATTTTTAAGAAACCATCTGAATCAATTTCACCAATATCGCCAGTATGGAAATAACCATCTTTTAAAACTTCAGCAGTTTGAGTTTCATCTTTGTAATATCCCATCATTACGTTTGGACCTTTACATAAAATCTCTCCGTCTTCTGCAATTTTTACTTCAACACCGTTTAATACTTTTCCAACAGTTCCTACTCTGAAACCACCATTTCTCATGTCGTTTACTGAGATTACTGGAGAAGTTTCGGTTAAACCATAACCTTCCATAACTGGAATATTAGCCGCACAGAAAACTTTTGTTAAACGAGATTGTAAAGCAGCACT
Source organism: Flavobacterium proteolyticum (assembly GCF_015223105.1). Lineage (GTDB taxonomy): Bacteria > Bacteroidota > Bacteroidia > Flavobacteriales > Flavobacteriaceae > Flavobacterium > Flavobacterium proteolyticum. The sequence goes on along the minus strand of NZ_JADFTZ010000003.1, from coordinate 212,759 downwards.
TCCCGAAACTAATAATTCTAATTCGCCACCTAAACCTTCTTGCCATTTTGAGAAAATTAGTTTACGAGCTATTTTTAATTTGAATTCGTAAAAAGCTCCATTTTGTTTATATGGTTTGTAATCCATACCTAAATTTAATGCCCAAAAGAAAAGTGCTTTTTTGATTCCAGTTAAATCGGCTCCTTTAGCATAAATTTTATCATAAACTTTTTCTAATAAACGAGGGACAACTGACATAACATGAGGTTTTACTTCTTTTAAGTTGTCTGAAATCTTTTCAATACTTTCAGCGAAGTAAATCGATATACCATAATATTGGTATAAATAGGTTAACATTCTTTCAAATATGTGACAAATAGGTAAGAAACTCAAAGCTCTTGTGTCACCGGCTCTTAATGGAACTCTTGGCGCACTCATTAATACATCTGAAACGATATTTTGGTGTGATAACATTACACCTTTAGGTCTTCCTGTTGTTCCAGAAGTATAGATAATTGTTGCTAAGTCAGTTGTAGCAACATTATTTTTTCTATCTTCAACAACATCTTGATTATCGGTATTAGCACCTAATTCTAAAATTTCTTTCCAACTTTTACATCCTGCAATATCATTATAAGAGAAAATATCTTTTAGTAAAGGAACATTCGCTTTTATACTTTGTAATTTTTGATAAACTTCAATATCAGAAACAAAAACATATTGAGACCCAGAATGATTTAATATGTATTCATAATCTTCAGCAGAAATCGTAGGGTACATTGGAACAGTTTGTGCTCCTGTTTGTAAAACACCAATGTCTGTAATGTGCCATTCAGTTCTGTTGTTAGATGAAATGATAGCAATTTTATCATTTTTATTTACCCCTAAGCGAAGCAAACCTCTTGAAATAGCATTCGCTTTTTCTAAATATTCTTGAGTAGATGTTTTGATCCAATTTCCGTCATATTTAGTTACTAAAGCATCTTTTAAATTATACTTTTCTAATTGATAGTATGGAAAGTCAAATAAGCGTGTAATATTGTTCATAATTCGCAATTATTATTTAACGCAAATTATAAAAATTTAATTAATTAAGCAATTTTTTATTGATATGATAATGAAATTAATTAACTGGTTGATTTATAAATTATTATGCGTGCATAATAATTGTTTGTATCCAATTTATTATTTGTAAATTTGCAAAATCTTAAATTAGTTCAATACATTTATGAAGAATTTTTTCAGAATTGAAGAATACAAAGCATTACTTTACAGAATATTTTTAGTGTATTTTTTCTATTTTATAGCTCGATTATTATTTTTAATTTACAACTTCAGTCTTTTAAAAGTATCAAGTATTTCTGAGTTTTTTAATTTAGTTTATCAAGGCTTGGCCTTTGATACAACGGCTATTTTATATATCAACGCTTTATTTATATTGTTTTCGACTTTACCATTTTGGAAAAACACAAAGCCCGGATATCAAAAGTTTATATTTTATCTTTATTTTACGACCAATTTAATAGCTTATGCTACTAACTTTATAGACTTTATATATTACAAATTTATTTATGCTAGAACTACAATTGCAGTTTTAGATTCACTTAAAGATGAAAACAATTTAGGTAGTATGTTCTTCAGATTTTTGGTGAGCTATTGGCATGTTTTCGCCTTATTTTTGGTTACTTCATATTTGTGGATTTATTTATATAAAAAAGTTAGAATAGAACATAAAGAAATTCAATATTCTAAAATCAAATATTTTTCTTTTTCTAAAATAGGAGTAATTCTAATTTTAGTTCTAATGGTAGGAGGAATTAGAGGTGATTTTAAGAAAAGTACAAGACCTTTAAACATGATTGATGCAAATAGAAATGTGACCAAAGTGGAACACGCGGATGTTATTTTAAATACTCCATTTGCTATCATAAGAACATTAGGTAAGACAAGTTTTAAGGAAACTAATTTTAATATTTCTGATAAAATTGTAAGCGAAACTATAAAACCAATAAAGCTTTATTCATCTAATGAAACATCAAAACCTAATATTGTTTTGTTTATCACAGAAAGTTACGGAAGAGAATATTGGGGGGCTTTTAATAAAGAAAAACAAATTCCAAACTACGTTAGTTACACTCCATTTTTAGATAGATTGGCACAAAACAGTTTGATATTTACTGATGTTTATGCTAACGGAAGTAAATCAATTCATGGAATGTCTTCTGTATTAGCTGGTATTCCATCTTTTAAAGATGCTTATACATCATCTCCTTACGCTAAACAAAAAGTAGAATCTTTGGTTTCTATATTAAAAGGGCAAGGTTATGATACTTCATTTTTTCATGGAGCGCCAAACGGTTCAATGGGTTTTCAAGGATTTGGTAATATTTTAGGATTTGATCATTATTATGGTAAGACAGAATATAATAATGATAACGATTTTGATGGTGTTTGGGGAATTTGGGATGAACCATTTTTTCAATTTATGAAACAAACTTTGGATAAAAAGAAAGGACCTTTTTTCAGTACCATTTTTACGGTTTCTTCTCATGAACCTTATATTGTTCCAAAAAAATATGAAAATAAATTTCCAAAAGGAGATTTACCTATTCATCAATGTGTGGGTTATACCGATATGGCATTTGAAAAATTCTTTGAAGCAGCTAAAAAAGAACCATGGTTTGAAAACACAATTTTTATAATTACTGCAGACCATTGTAATCAAACTTTTTATCCAGAATATAAGAAAGTGGTAAATCGTTCTGCTATTCCATTATTGATTTATTATCCAAAGAAAAATTTAGTTGGTAAGCGAACAGATATTGTACAACACATTGATATTTATCCTACAATATTAGATATGGTTGGATATAATAAACCTTTTAGAAGTTGGGGTAGAAGTTTAATGAGTAATTCTAATGAAACTCCTTATGCTATAAATTATTTTTCTAATCAATATCAATTTCAAAGTGGAAATTATATTTGTACATTTGATGGTAAGAAAGCTACTGGTTTTTATGCTATTTCTGACAAAGGTTTAGAAAAGAATTTGATAGCAAAAAGAAATGCCGAAATGAATGCTTTAGAAGTAAAATGTAAGGCATTTTTACAAGATTATTTTGATAGAATCGTTAATAAAAAATTATAATCGTAAGATGAAAAAAAGAATTGGAATACTAGTTTTATTCGTTGTTTTAATTGGAGTTGGAGCGTATGTATATCAAATGCATATCAACCATAATTTTGAAACAGTTACAGAAGGTAAGGTTTATAAATCAGGTGTAATTCCGCCTGATCAAATTGCTGATTATGTAAAAAAGTATAAAATTAAAAGTATTGTAGATTTACGTTTTCCAGGTACAGAAGATACGATTAATAATCCAGAAATTCCTGAAGAATTAACTGCGGAACGTGATGCGGTTGCAAAAATTCCAGGTGTAAATTACTTTAATAATGGTTCTAAACAAGTTCCACAGAAACATAATTTGGATACCTTTTTTAAAATTATGGATAATCCAGATAATTATCCTGTTTTAATTCATTGTTATCACGGTGTTGGTAGAGCCGAAATGTACACTGCTTTATATAGAATTGAGTACGAAAACATGGATAAAGATGAAGCAAGAACTAAGGCTAGATTCATTACAAAATGGAGTCCGTTTGATTTAGGTGAACCAAAAGGAGATTTCCTTCATACTTATATCAGCAGAAAAGATTCAGTAAAATAGTTTAAACTTTGTTTAATTGAGCTATAGTAATTATAACTACTGAAATTATTGCTAATGATATTCCTAGATAATTCCATTTGGTCATTTTTTCTTTAAATAGAAGAATTCCTGCTAAGCTTCCCAAAATAATTACACCCATATTCATCCCAGCAAAAACAGTAGAAGGATTTTCTGCTAAAGCTTTGTGTGCTTTTAGATAGAAAAGAATGTTTCCAAAATTTAAAATTCCTAAAGCCAATCCCCAAAGTATGTTTTTTGATTCTAATTTTTCTTTTTGAACCAAAATTTTACCTATTAGAAATAAAATCGAAATTAAAAAAGCACCACAAAAAATAATAAATAAGGAAGTTGTAAAACTAATATCCTTAAAAACGGCAACTTTCTTAAATAGAATGTCAATAATTCCAAATCCCAGTAAAACTAATAAAGGATAAACCCAATTATCTGATTTACTTTCTGATTTTTTATTCAAAGTGAAGAATATGGCAGAAAATCCAACTATAAATCCAATAATTTTCAATTGGCTAAACGTTTCATTAAATAAAAAGTAAGATGCAGTTAAAGGAATAAATAACGATAATCGTTGGGCAATATCTGTTTTTACGATTCCAACTTCTTTAATGGATTTTGCCTGAATTAAAAATACAATTGGCAATAAAATAGCTAAACCAATGAATAGTGAATAAGGTATTGTTTTTTCTTTAAAAGTTAATTCAGGTTGGTAAGTAAAATAGGTTAGGAGTAAAGCCGAAAAATAATTAAACGTAATGATTTGAAAAACATTCAATTGAAATCGTTTGGCTACTTTTAAAAATATCCCAACAGTTACACTACAAATTACGCTCAAAATGACAAACCACATATTCTTTTATTTTGACACAATAGTACAAAAAAAGCACCTTAATTAAAAGATGCTTTTTATATAAAGTTTGGATAAATTATTTCTTATTCTCAATCCATTTTCTAGCATTCACAAACGCTTCTAACCATGGTGAAACCTCGTCTTTTTGTCCTCTTTCTGGATAATGTGCCCAGTTCCAAGGGAAAGTTGAACGCTCAATATGTGGCATCATTACTAAATGTCTTCCCGTTGTATCACACATCATAGCGGTGTTGAAATCAGAACCATTTGGATTCGCTGGATAACCTTCGTAAGCATATTTGGCTACAATGTTATATTTTTCTTCTGAATATGGTAATTTAAATTTTCCTTCTCCATGTGAAATCCAAACGCCTAAAGTTGTTCCTTCTAAAGTGGATAACATCACCGAATTATTTTTTTGAACCGTTACCGAAGTAAAGCCACTTTCGTGTTTGTTTGAAGTATTGTGGTGCATTTTTCCGTGAACTTCGTGTTCTGGATTGATCAATTCTAATTCCATCAATAACTGACAACCATTACAAATCCCAACAGAAAGCGTGTCTTCGCGTTTGAAGAAGTTTTTCAAAGCGGTATTGGCTTTTTCGTTGTATAAAAACGCTCCAGCCCAACCTTTAGCCGAACCTAAAACATCGGAATTCGAGAATCCACCCACAGCTCCAATAAATTGAATGTCTTCCAAAGTTTCTCTTCCCGAAATTAAATCGGTCATGTGAACATCTTTTACATCAAAACCTGCTAGGTACATAGCATTTGCCATTTCACGTTCGGAATTACTTCCTTTTTCACGAATGATAGCAGCTTTTGGTCTTGGTTTTGAAGCATCAATTACAGGTAATTTTCCATCAAAATGTGATGGGAAAGTGAATTGTAATTTCTGATTTTTATAATTGTCAAAACGTGCCTGAGCCATTCCGTTTTTAGATTGTTTTGAATCTAATAAGAAAGACGTTTTGTACCAAGTATCTCTTAATGTTGCAACACTGAATGTCAAACTATCTTCACCATTGATAACTGTAAACGCATCACCATCGATAGCCGAACCAATTTTGAAAATTTCAATGTTTTGTTGTGCGAAAGTTGCTTCCACTTCAGCATTTGCTTGGAAAACAACACTAATATTCTCATTAAATAAGGCTTTAACCGTATCTTTTTCTCCTAAAGAAGTCAAGTCGATTAATGCTCCTAATTTATCATCTGCGAAACACATTTCTAATAAAGTTGTGATTAAACCACCGCTTCCAATATCGTGTCCTGCTTTAATTTTTCTGTCTTTGATTAAATCTTGTAAAACGTTGAACGCTTTTTTGAAGAATTCCGAGTTTTGAATTGTTGGAACGTCATTTCCAATTTTATTCAACACTTGAGCGAATGAACTTCCACCTAATTTAAACGAATCTTGCGATAAGTTGATGTAGTAAATGTTTCCGCCGTTTCTTTGTAAAACGGGTTCCACTACTTTCGTAATGTTCGAACAATTTCCAGCTGCTGAAATAATAACCGTTCCTGGTGCAATTACTTCATCATTCGGGTATTTTTGTTTCATCGAAAGCGAATCTTTTCCTGTTGGAATATTGATTCCCAATTCAATAGCAAAATCCGAACAACCTTTTACTGCTTCATATAAACGAGCATCTTCTCCTTCATTTTTACAAGCCCACATCCAGTTAGCTGATAATGAAACGGATTGTAAACCATCTTTTAATGGTGCCCAAACGATATTTGATAACGCCTCAGCAATAGCTGTTCTCGAACCGGCAACAGGATTTACTAAAGCCGAAATAGGCGAGTGCCCAATCGAAGTCGCAATTCCTTCTTTTCCTTTGAAATCCAATGCCATAACTCCGACATTGTTTAAAGGCAATTGTAAAGGTCCCACACATTGTTGTTTCGCCACGCGTCCGCCCACACAACGGTCCACTTTATTGGTTAACCAATCTTTACTAGCTACCGCTTCTAATTGTAAAACCTGACTTAAGTAGCTTCCAATATTTTCTTTTGAATATTCTAAATCGCTGTAATTTGTACTAACAGTTTTGTCTGTCATAATGGTTTTTGGCGAACTTCCGAAGAAATCTTCCAAAGCATAATCCATTGGTTTTACACCAGTCGATTTTGATTCGAATGTAAATCTATGGTCGTTAGTTACATCACCCACTTGATACATTGGAGAACGCTCTCTGTCTGCAATTCTTTGTAAGGTTTCGATGTCTTTTTCACCAATTACTAATCCCATTCGTTCTTGCGATTCGTTCCCGATGATTTCTTTAGCTGAAAGTGTTGGGTCGCCAACAGGTAATTTATCTAAATTGATTAATCCTCCAGTTTCTTCTACTAATTCAGATAAACAATTCAAATGTCCACCCGCACCATGATCGTGAATCGAAACGATTGGATTGTTATCACTTTCTACCAAACCACGAATGGCGTTGGCAGCACGTTTTTGCATTTCTGGATTCGAACGTTGGATGGCATTTAATTCAATTCCTGAACCAAAAGCACCAGTATCTGCAGAAGAAACTGCAGCACCACCCATTCCAATTCTATAATTTTCTCCACCTAAAATAACGATTTTATCACCAGCTGTAGGTTTCTGTTTAATCGCTTGATCTAATTTTCCATAACCGATTCCACCCGCTTGCATGATAACTTTATCGTAACCTAATTTTCTGCTTTTGGAAGCTGAGGCACTCGAAGCTTCTTCATGTTCGAAGGTTAAGATTGAACCCGTAATTAATGGTTGCCCAAATTTATTTCCAAAATCTGAAGCTCCGTTTGAGGCTTTAATCAAAATATCCATTGGTGTTTGGTACAGCCAAGGTCTTTCTGCCATTCCGTTTTCCCATGGACGCTCTTCTGCTAAACGAGAATAAGAAGTCATATAAACTGCAGTTCCCGCTAATGGTAAAGAACCTTGTCCACCTGCTAAACGGTCACGAATTTCTCCTCCTGAACCGGTTGCAGCTCCGTTGAATGGTTCAACTGTGGTTGGGAAGTTGTGAGTTTCTGCTTTTAGAGAAAGTACTGATTCAAACTCTTTTTCTTGGTAGAAATCAGGTTTGTCAGCGCTTTTTGGAGCAAATTGGGTTACTTTCGGACCTTTTACAAAAGCTACGTTATCTTTATACGCCGAAACAATATCGTTTGGATTTGTTTCCGATGTTTTCTTAATTAATTTGAATAAAGAAGTTGGTTTTTCTTCGCCATCAATCACAAATGTTCCGTTAAAAATTTTGTGACGACAGTGTTCTGAATTTGCTTGTGAGAAAGCAAAAATTTCAGAATCAGTTAACTTTCTACCTAATTTCGTTGAAAGATTATTTAGATATTCTACTTCTTCTGGGCTTAATGCTAAACCTTCTGATTTATTGTAAGCATCAATATCTTCGATATCCAAAATAGGTTCTGGTTGGATATTGATGGTGTAAATTTCTTGATTTAACTCCGAATACTTTTGCGAAAGCATTGGATCAAAATCAGTAAAATCGGCAGCTACTTTTTCAAATTCCTCGATACGAATGATACCCGAAATTCCCATGTTTTGGGTGATTTCTACCGCATTTGTACTCCAAGGCGTAATCATAGCAGCACGTGGTCCAACAAAAAAATCCGACAATACGGATTTTTCTATTTTATGTGCGTTGCCAAAAAGCCAATTTAATTTGTTGATGTCTTCTGATGAAATCTCGTTTTGCGTTTGAACCGCAAAAACCGTGTTGGATTGGTTTCCGAAGAAATGAATCATTGTATGTAGTTGTTTTATTCCGCTGCGCTCCGTACAGTTCGGCTTCGCCTCGGGTGTGTTGTTGAAGTTGCAAATTTATTCTAAAAAGTTAGAAGTTCAAAGTTTTAAGAGTGTATAAAAATAAAAAAAGCTGTTCTTTTTTGAACAGCCTTAATTTTATTTGTTGAAAACTACATTTTACGTTTCGAAACTACTTGCATCGATTTGAATTCTTTACCATCTTCTGAAACTTCAAACATTTCCATTTTTTGGTTGTTATCATCAATATAAGTAATGACTTCTTTTACTTTTTTAGCTTTTTTGGTCACTGGATCCACCATTTCGCCATGAAAAGTAGATGTTTTTGTTGCTTCATCGTATTTTCCACGAGTAACCATCATTCCGGTTCCCATGTTGTCAATCCAAGTAGATACAAATTCTTCAGTTGCATTATCGTAGGCAACCATTCCTTTTCCTTCAAACGGCATTCCGAACATATTACCAGAATACGTTCCTTCTTGATATCTTCCGCCCATAATCATTTTGTACGTTACAGAAGCAGTAGATTTCATTTCTTGTGAATTATCAGGTGACCAAAACGTTAATTCGGCATCCCAAGTTCCAGAATCTTTAGCTAACATTTCGTGACCTTTAGATGGTGTAGCATAATCCGCCCAAGCTTTAGCTACTGTAGCAGAATCTGGTTTTGTTTCTGCAGTGACTTCTTCTTTTGGTGTTGTTTCTATTTCGTTTTTTGTAGCTTCTTCTTTTTTACAAGAAACAAATGTTAAACCAATAATTAAAAGGGATAAAGAGAGATTTTTCATAATTGTATAATTTAATTGGTTAGTCAAAAGTGGTCCAATTGTAAGCTCCCATATCAGAAGGATTACTTCTTGGATTATTCAGAATATCATTAAAAGTAGAGTAGGTGTTATTTGCAGTTCCTTTTGCTGCAGAATCTTCACCAATAATTAATTCATTATTTCTAGCGTCTTTAAAATCAGGATTATTTACAGTTGAATTAGTTGCGATCAAACAATTTGTATACAAAGCTGTATTTGAAAAAGCATACAAAGGATTGTTTGTAAATTGATTACTAAAATCGGCAAATTTGATTAAAGAATGGTCAAAATTGTAAACGAAAGTACTTCCTGTTTTTTTCAAAACAATTCCAAAATTACTTGAAGTATGAATGATACAGTTTTTAAAATTCGCTTTTGTTAAAGCGTAAATGGTGCTTCCATCGTAATCGTCAAGCAAAACAGCGGTTTGATTTGGTGTTGGCCAATAGTTAGCAAACGTACAATGTACAAATTCATAGCTTCCACCAAAACTTCCAGCAAACGAAGTTTGACCACAATTGTTGATAACGACATTTCTACCTTCAATATTTCCAGTTCGAGCTAAAATACCAACATTAGAACAATTATAAATTTGAGTGTTTTCAAGATCTAAAGTAGGAGTAGGTGTACCATCATTTCCAGAAACTAAAATTCCAACAGTTGCATTTTTGATTGTTAAATTTTTAATTTGATTGTTTGTACTGCCTTGTGTTAACCAAATCGTTCCCCATTGACCAGGAACTTCTGAAAAACCAGGTTCTAAACGATCGCCTTCAAAAATGACTTCGTTTTCTTGGGCTGCTGTTGTTGAATGAGTTCCATTCACATGAATCGAAGCATTATTAGCAACAATTAATCCTGATTCTGCATGAAAATGGACTCTTGCGCCAGCATCTACAACTAGTGTTTTGTTGGGTGGAACAGCTGCGTAACCATAAACGACATAAGGTTTGGTATTGGTCCAATGCAATTCGTTACCATTGGTTGGATCGGCTTCGTCTAGGTAAAATCCATAGATTTCATCATCACCAATTGGTAAAGTTTCGGTTGTTCCGTCTGAAAATTTTTGTGGATACAAGAAAATGGCATCCTGAATTAATGTCACTAATTCTACTTTTTGAGTGTTTGGACCTTCTCCAAATAAAATTTGGTCAGTATACAGAAAATCAGTTGGGTTAGCATCGGCTACACCTGCGGTTACTTCAATAAAAATAAACATACTGTCTTTAGCCAATAGTTCCACATTGTCAAAAACTCTTCCGGGAATTCCATCTACCATCATGCGGTATTTAGACGTTTCGCCTTTAGCTAATTGTACTTTTGGAATTGAGATATTTTTATCACTTCTATTGTACACTTTTAAAGTGTAAGTACTTGAACCAATATTTGTAAAAACAGTATCTAAATACACTGTATCTTTTGAAAATCGCAAGCCTCCTGTTTTCGATTCAAAATCAAAATCGTTTCGGCAAGAAGTTAATGAAACGGCAAATCCTATTAGTAATAAAAGTAATAAACGACGCATGAAAAGTTAATTTTTGTAAATGTAATTATTAATTTTAATTCTGTAAAAACAAAATCGATTTAAAATACTTATTAAAACGTTAATTCAGTTGAAATATTCTATTTGGAATGCTTAATTTTACAAAAAATAAAGTTATGATGTTTGATAGAGAAAAAATGTTGCAATTGTGTAACGATTGGAGCAAAAATACTTTAATGAATACCTTAGAAATTGTTTACACCGATGCAGGTGAAGATTTCTTAACCGCTACAATGCCAGTGAATCCAAGAGTGCATCAACCGATGGGATTATTACATGGTGGAGCAACGGTAGCTTTAGCAGAAAGTGTGGGAAGTGCCGCTTCATTAATGTTTGTTAATCCAGAAAAACAAGAAGTTCGTGGTATCGAAATTTCAGCAAATCATTTGAAAAGCAAGCGTGAAGGAATGGTTACGGCAACGGCAAAAATCATTCACAAAGGTGCGAGTTTGCATTTATGGGAAATTAGAATTGTGGACGAAGAAGGAAAGTTAATTTCGCTATGTAAATTAACGAATATGGTATTATCGAGAAGACAATAATGCAAGTTTTTCAAGAAATAAATGCACTTTTATCAAATCAAAATCCATTTGTTTGCTATGTAAAACCAAATGAAAATGTTTGGAATTTACTCGTACAACAATCAGATGAAATTATTGATTTTATCGATCAAACCGGATTTGTATTTATGCCTTTTTATGAAGGAAAACAAGTTGTAATTCCGTTTGAGGGGAATAAGTTTTCGCAAGGAAATCTTGAAAAATTAGAGCAAAAATCAGCTGAAAGTTTTACTTCTGAAAGCAATCAAAAAGAAGCTTTTGAGAATTTAGTTTCTAAAGGAGTTTCGTCTATTCAACAAGGTGAATTTGATAAAGTGGTTTTATCTCGAAAAATAGTTTTGAAGGAACAAATCTCAATTGTAGATACTTTTCAGAACTTGATTTCAACTTATCCAACGGCTTTTCGCTATTTGTTTTTTCATCCTAAAATTGGTTTATGGATGGGAGCAACGCCAGAACAATTGGTAAAAATCAATCAAAATCAGTTTGAAACAGTAGCTTTAGCAGGAACGCAATTGTATTCCGAAATCGTAATTTGGGCAACCAAAGAAATTGAAGAACAACAATTTGTAACCGATTATATTGTAACTAAAGTAAAGGATAAAGTGAATAACCTTATTGTTTCTGATGCTAAAACAGTTAAAGCTGGAAATTTAGCGCATTTAAAATCGTTTATTTCGGGTGAATTAACTCCTGATTTTCAAGCGAATGATTTGATAAAAGCGTTACATCCAACACCAGCGGTTTGTGGTTTACCCAAAGAAAAAGCCATCGATTTTATTCTTAAAAATGAAGGTTATAATCGAAAATATTACGCTGGCTTTTTAGGCGAATACAATAAAGACAATCAAACCGATTTATTCGTAAATTTACGCTGTTTAGAAGTAGAGAATGATGTTGTGCATATTTACGTAGGTTGTGGCATTACAAAAGACAGCAATCCTGAAAAGGAATTCATTGAAACAGAGAATAAATCGATGACGATGCGGAATATTTTAGTTTCAAAATAAAATTGAAACACATAGGCACATAGAAAATTTTAAAAGGCATTGTATTTTAAATAGTTCACATAGAAATGCTATTTAAACTATGCTAAGTAAAACGACTAAAATAAACACAAAGAAAATCTATGATTCTATGTGTTTGAAAAAATAAAAGTTTAAAAATGAAATTAGACATATTAGCTTTTGGAGCGCATCCAGACGATGTAGAATTAGGTTGTAGCGGCACGATTGCCAAAGAAGTTAGCCTTGGAAAGAAAGTCGGGATTATCGATTTAACTCGTGGCGAACTTGGTACACGTGGTTCAGTTGAAATTCGTAATGCGGAATCGGCTAAGGCTTCTGAGATTTTAGGGGTTGTGGTGCGTGAGAATTTAGATATGCGAGATGGTTTCTTCGTAAACGATGAAGCACATCAAATGAAAGTAATAGAAATGATTCGCAAATACCAACCAGAGATTGTGTTGTGCAACGCTATTACGGATAGACACATTGACCACGGTAAAGGAAGTAAATTGGTAAGCGATGCTTGTTTTTTGTCAGGATTGCGACAAATTAAAACCGAGTTGAATGGCGAAGCTCAAGAAGCGTGGCGACCAAAAGTAGTTTACCATTACATCCAATGGCAAAATATTGAACCTGATTTTGTGGTGGATATTTCTGAATTTATGGATAAAAAAATGGATTCTGTGTTGGCTTATGGTTCTCAGTTTTATGATCCAAATTCAAAAGAACCGGTTTCACCAATTACTTCAAAAAACTTTTTAGATAGTGTAAAATATCGTGCTCAAGACCTTGGAAGGCTAGTAGGAGTAGAATATGCTGAAGGTTTTACTACTGAAAGATATTTGGCTGTCAATAGCTTAGGCGATTTGAAATAAAATTGTAGTAAAAAAGTAAAAAAAATCTTTGCAAGATAGAAGTAAACCCCTATATTTGCACTCGCAAAACAAATGGTGATTGTAGCTCAGTTGGTTAGAGCGTCGGATTGTGGTTCCGAAGGTCGCGGGTTCGAGACCCGTCTTTCACCCTTAACATTGGAAAGCCCTGAATAACTTCAGGGCTTTTTTTATTCCACAAACTTTTCTTAAATCGAAGTATCAATTTTATATGTCATCGTAAGCGTCAATACATATTGAATACCTACTTCGGTTTGGTTGGGATTGATGACTTTATCAAAACCGGCACTGGAAATTCCGTCGTAGTAGAATGTTTTGTTTTTTCGGGCGATCTTCTTTAGGTATTGGTTGCGATTGTTGTAATTGGTTTCAATTTCTGCCGATTCAAAAGCTTGGTACATTTTGTATTGTGTTTTTGGGAAAACCGTTGCAAATTCTTCTGTAGCACTTGGTGTTCCAATTACTCGCTTTCCAAACGATTTCATGTATCTGATTTTTTTTGCTTCGGCTAAAACTAAGGCTTCATCAAAAAGCGAATTGTGAATCGCATTGGTGTCATTATTAAAATATTCGACTTTTATGATGTCGTGAATTTCAAATTCGGAAGCTATCGTAATTAATTTCTCCAAACTATTGGCGTTGGAAGTTGTAATAATGATGTTCTTTTTAATTTCAAAACCTTTGTCAATTTGCTGCGCGGTTTCTAAATTGGCATTGAAATCATAAATTTTGGTTTGCGAAATAAAATCGATGTAGCAGTTTTCTTTTTTGATTCCCAACACTTTAATTTTGTCTAAAAAGCCATCAATTCGGGTATTTATTTTTTTACTGCAACCTGAAACCGTTTCGTCTTCTTGATTTAATCCTAATGTAATGACAAATCCATCGGCTTTTTTATTAAGTAGCATTTTTACAGTAACGGTTAAATGATTGTCGTTGATAGAAACAACCGTGTTATTGGGCAAACCATTCTGATTGTAATTGTTCTCGTTGTAGCGATTATTTCCATAAATTTGATTGCCGCTAATTTGTGCTTGAGCTACACCAAATGTCAATACTAAAGCTACAATAATCCATTTGATTTTTCCGTTTAAATAAGAAACTTGTGTTTTCATAATTTTATATTTTAATGATTTGACTGCAATAGTACTTTCGAAAAAAGAAAAACGTTTGGCAAAACCACTTTCCTGTTGCTGTAAAGTTTTTTCGCTACATTTACAGTGGTTTTACAGTAGAAAAAAAATTGCAATCCATTACTTTTGACTCGAATTAAATTCATGAATCCATTAGACGTATTTTATAAACTTAAAAACGATGTGCTTTTGACCTATCAGAAGCAGTATCCTTATTTTGAGGGAAATTGGAAAACGTTTAGTTCGCAAGACATTCAAAATTTAATCGATTTGATTGCCGTTCAAGTAAAACAAACCGTGAGCGAAAAATGGATTTACACGCATTTGAAAGTCGAAACCAACGATAAATTGCCTCGAAAAGATATGTTAGATATTTTATCGCAATTGGTCGGTTATTCGGGTTGGGATGAATATGTGTTTAAATGGAAACAAGAAGTTGTTCCAATTGTTGCCCAACCAAAACGAAATAATAAAGTGGTTTTTAGTGTTGGGTTTATCGGTTTGTTTTTGATGGGAATTTTTATGTATCGTTATTGGAATAGGGAAGAAGTGCAAACCATTCCAGTAAAAAATGCCTTTACCGAAGAACAAATCAATAGTGAAGAAGTGAAAGCGGTAATGATTGAAAATGATGTAGAAACACCAATTGAAATTGTAGATTCTAAAATTCAAATTACGGCTAAGGAAAGTGCTAAAATTGTATTGAAAAGTCCGTATTATAAAGATAAAACGGTTGTTTTAGGAAAGGAAAATCCAAACGAAATCAACTTACAACCTGACGATTATGCGATGATGTTGAAAGGTTTTATGAAATCAGACATAAAAGATTGGGAAACCCGAAAAGAGCAATTGCAAAAGATTTTAGCTGATGATTTAGAAGTTTTAGTGATGTTGAAAAATGATTTGGGAATTGAATATTTCAACAAACATGAGTTTTCAGAAAAGTTGATTGTTCCAAGTGTTGCTTTGAAGCGAATGAAAGTGATTGATATTCAAAGTAATGAAAAGAATGAGATTAAATTTATACGAATTATACAAGAATAAGATGTTTACTATAAGTTGTATTTTTATGTTTTTACTATTTACATTTTCTTTATTTGGGCAAAATGTGAATACGCCTGCGTCATCGGCAATAAAGGCAAATTTTACAATGGCTTCGGTAAAAGCCTACCAGGAAAGCGCGACATTAAAAGTGGAAGACTATTACCAATATTTGACTTTATTATCAAGTGAATCGACATCGGAAACTTTAAAAACAGAAATAAAAACCACTATTTACAGCTTATTTGAAAGCGAAAATATAAAAGTTATCGATTTTACCTCAACTGAAAACGCTACTATTTCATTGAATGAATTGATTGATAAAATCACGAATAAAAACTACTCATTTTCAGTTTCCAATTTTGAAAATTCGATTGTGGCAACGGATTATTGGACTACGCAATACCAACTTACAATAACGCAAAACAAAATCCCAATGAAGTTTCAATATTACCAAAAAATAGGATTTAAACCTGTTGTTAAGACATTTGGAACCACTAAAAAAGAAGTTTGGACATTGTTTTTAGGAGAAGTGACGTTGCCTTAAATTTTCTACTTTACGGATTTCCGTATTTATCATGAAAGTAATTTCTTATATTTGGAACTTTAACACCAATTAAACAATGAGAAAATTACTTATCATCTTCATTGGAATTACCGCTTTTGGTCAATCTAATTTAGATAAAGAAACTGCTAAAATAGTAGATGAAGGCAAAATGCTTTATAATTCAGAAATGGCTTCTTGGTATGGAACCGATATTTTTATAGAACTTTATAAGAATAAGGAAAATATTGGTGGTTACTTTTCTTATACCGATAAAGATGTTCCAAAGTGTATATTCTTTTCAAAAGATGATAAGCCAAAAGTTATTGGCACCATCAATTTTGAAGCTAAAATTAAATTGGAAACTGCAAAAGCCGATTTAAAAGAAAGAGAATTCACCAAAAATGAATTGGACTATTTCGAGCTTAGAAAAGAAGCTATGAATATTATTTATTCCGATACTATTTTTAAACATTATAATAATACAAGTTTTAATGTTGTTCCAATAATTAATAAAAAAGAGAAGAAAGTATTTGTTTTAACTGGACCAAAAGTTAATAATGTTATCATTCTTGGAAACGATTATTTATTAAATTTTGATAAGAATAATAAATTGTTAAATCGTAAAGCATTGCATAAAAATATTATACCAATTAAAATTGATGGAGATAAAGAAATTGAAGCTACAATGCACAGTCATTTACCAGAAACTGGCGAGTTCATAACTTCGACAGATATTTGTACATTAATGCTTTATGGAAAACTTTACAATTTGAAAGAACACTTTGTCATTTCTGAAAAGTATGTTTCCATTTGGGATTGTGAAAAAGATACTTTAAATCTGATAACTAGAGAAGCTTTTGAGAAAATGTTAGAAGAATAATCATTGCTCTTTTCTAGAATAAAAAAACAAAAAAGCCTTGAAGAAATTCAAGGCTTTTTTGTTTTTCATAGCAAAGTTTCCCAGTTCAATTAGAATACTAATTTCACTTTTAATTCGAATTCGTCGCTGATTGTTTTGTCTCCTAAGTTGTCGAAGAAACTTCCAGATCCGTATTGGATTCCGTATTTAGTTCTGTCAACTTTTAAAGAAGTTTCAGCAGCATTTTTTCCAACAGTTAAATCAAATTTGATTGATTCTGTTTTCCCTTTGATTGTTAAATCAGCAGTTACAGCGTAAACACCATTTCCTTTTTCACCAAGTGATTTGATAACTAAAGTAGCCGTTGGGAATTTTTCAACACCAAAGAAATCGTCAGATTTTAAGTGACCATCTAAGTTTGCTTTTCCTTTACCTTCTAAATCAGTTGTATTAATTGTAGTCATGTCAACTGTAAAGTTTCCACCTACTAATTTTTTTCCTTTGAAAATTAAAGTTCCTTCTTTTAAAGTAATTGTACCTTCGTGAGATCCAGTTACTTTTTTACCAACCCAGTTGATAGTACTTTTTGAAGCATCTACTTTTTTACCCGTTTGTGCAGTAGTTGCAAATGATACGAAAGCTACAAGAGCTAAAGCGATTGATTTGAAATTTTTCATGTTTTGAATTGTTTTTAAATGTTAATGGTTATAATTAAATAGTAGTAAATAATTCTTGTTTTGGTTTTCTAACTTTTGCATAGTGTTGTGTTGTGTCTTCTTCATGACGGTATCCAACAGCTGCTACTAATGAAGCGTTTAATCCTAAGGCATTGAAACCTAAAATTTCATTGTATTTTTCTGGTTCAAAACCTTCCATTGGAGTAACATCGATTTTTAATTCTGCAGCAGCATTTAAAAGATTTCCTAAAGCCAAATACGTTTGTTTTGAAGTCCAAACTGCTTTTTGTTCCACTGGTAAAGGAACAATTTTCGATTTCATGAAGTCTGAATATCCTTTTAAATCCTCAACTGATAAACCTCTTGTATCTGCAATGTTTTGAACATAAGCATCAATATCACTTTCTTTAACATCTACAATGTTAGCAAATACCAATAGGTGAGAAGCCTCAACAATTTGTGATTGACCCCAAGAAGCTGGTTGTAATTGCGCTCTTACTTCAGGATTTTCGATGATGAATACTTTGTATAATTGTAAACCGTAAGAAGAAGTACTTAATTGGATAGCTTCTTTTAAAGTTTCTAAATCTGATGCTGATACTTTTTTAGTAGCATCGAATTTTTTAGTAGCATAACGCCATTTTTGATTTTCTATAAAATTTGTCATAGTAATTTTTGGGTTTTTAATTTCTAAATTTTTCAAGCAATTCGTTTAATAATTCTAATTCTGCAACGGTCAAATTTTGAGAGAATGATTGTTCGTGAGCTTCTACTAAAGGATCCAATTGTAGTAAAAGTTCCAAACCTTTCTCCGTAATAGTAATCTCCATCTTACGACGATTGATTGGGCAAACTTCTCTAAGCACTAATTCTTTTAATAACAATTTGTCAACCAAACGTGTGGTATTACTGGTTTTCGCAATCATGCGTTCTTGTATCATACACATATTAGCAGGTTTTCCTTTCTGACCTCTTAAGATGCGTAACACATTAAATTGTTCAGGGGAAAGGTCAAATGGTTTTAATATCTCATTAAACTTTTCCGAAATGACATTTTGAGTATACATTACGTTAAGTAATGTTTTCTTCTCCATTGCCATAGGAGTATTAGGTTTTATGATTTCTTCTATTCTCATTTGATGTTGTAAAATTTGTATGTACAAATGTAGTAAATATTTTATTTGTATGTACAAATGTTTGATAAATTTTTGTTAAAGTTTTTAAAATGTATTTTTTGATAGTACTTTTGGAAAAAAAATAAAGATGACAAACTTAGATCAAAATACGTGGTGGAGCCAGTTTTTGCAAGATGCAAATGGCGTAATAGTAGATGTTCGTACCGAAGACGAATTTAACGCTGGTTATATTCCAGGTGCAATTAATATCGATATTTATAAAGGACAAGGTTTTATTTATAGAGTAGAGGAGTTAGATAAATCGAAAAACTATTATGTGTATTGTGCGGCTGGAGTACGTAGTGCCAACGCTTGCAACGCCATGGAACAATTAGGTTTTGAAAACACTTTTAACTTATTAGGCGGTTTTTCTAATTGGGAAGGACCAACAGAATAAAGAAATCCGCTGAAGAGCGGATTTTTTTTGTGGGTATGGAATGCAATTCAGCGCTATCGGGTGCTATGTAATCGGTTTATTTCTCAATCATTTCTTATTTTGAAACACGATTTGTATATATCTGAAATTATAAAACCTGAAATTAATAAAGAACCAAAAGCAAAACTTGCCAACATTCCATTACCAATTTCTAAAATCTTTAAGATTATACAAATCAACCAAACAATGAAAATATTTAAGTTAAATATTCCACAAAGAATATAAATGAAGTTTGATTTTAAAGGATTTGATTTGTTTTTTAAAAACATAACCAATCTGAGGACTAACAAAAAACAGCCAAGTCCAACAGCATAAATCATGCTATGTACAAAATTAAAAAATAAACCTAAGCCATGAAACATTTGTTCTTTTTCAGTAAAATAATCAAAGAATAAATACAAGGTCCATATGTTTTGTAATACAAAACTAATTATTGAATATGTCAGGACTTTTACTTTCATGTTTACTTTCTGTTTGATATAATAAAATGTTGTCAACTCGTTTGTGAATGATAATTATTATACTTTATTATTTCTGTAAATATAAAAAATCTTACAATTCCTCCCAACAAAAAATCCGCTCTTCAGCGGATTCTCTTATGTTAATCGTTTTAATTTATTTTTATCTAAAAGTTTGATTTTCTTACCAATCAACTCAATATATTCAGATTTATTTAATTCGGAAAGTAAGCGAATACAACTTTCAGTAGCAGTTCCAATCATTCCCGCTAATTCTTCTCTTGATAATTGAATATGTAGCGTGCCATCTTCGTTTTTACCAAAAGTATCTTCTAAGTAAATTAAAGTTTCGGCTAAACGTTGGCGAACGGTTTTCTGTGCCATGTTTACCATGTGATCATCGGCATCCTTTAAATCATCGCAAATGGTTTTCATCACATTCATAGAAAACTGGTTATTTTGCGTAAAAAACTGCATGATTTCACTTCTCGGAATGAAACAAACTTCCATATCTTCTAAAGCAACGGCACTCAAATTAGCAGGTTCGTCACTAATCATCGAACGTTGCCCTAATAATTCGCCTGGTTTTACCAATTTTACAATTTGATCTTTTCCATTATCGCTAAGTTTCGACAACTTGCAAACACCGTCTTTAACACAATAAATTCCATTGGTAACTTCACCTTCTTCAAAGATAGGTTCGCCTTTTTTAATGGTGTAAGAAGTCTTACAATCGGCCATTCTAAGAAGTTCTTCTTTGTTTAAGGCCTTTAACGAACTAAACTGTCTTACGATACACTGTTCGCATTTACTCATTTTAAGAAATGTTTAGAGTTTGAATACAAAGATAATCAAAGTATGATAAATATCATATTTTGTTTTATGGTTAAGTTGGAAATTTGTTCACAGGTAAAATGAGCAAATTTATGGACACAGAAAATTGTTTCCATTGTGGTAATGAAATTATAAAAAAAGACGAGATTGTATTTGACGAAAAAAAGTTTTGTTGCAATGGTTGTAAAACCGTTTACGAGATTTTTAGTCAAAACGACCTAACGTGTTATTATGATTTTCAGGCAGCACCCGGCGCTACTCCACAAGACATTCAGGGCAAATATGACTTTTTAGACAATGAAGAAATTGTTACAAAATTATTGGAATTCCAAGAGCGTACAACACATATTGTTTCACTCTACATTCCTCATATACACTGTAGTTCGTGTATTTGGATTCTGGAAAATCTACAAAAGCTTCAACCAGGAATAAACGCTTCGCAAGTTAATTTTGGCGAAAAGAAAGTCCGAGTTACGTTCAATCCCGAGCAAACTTCTTTAAAAGATATTGTTTACTTATTGAGTTCGATTGGTTACGAACCTTATATTTCTTTAGAAAATTTTGATGAAGGCAAGAAAAAAGTCGACCGAACTTTAATTTATAAAATAGGAGTAGCGTTTTTCTGTTTTGGAAATATTATGCTGCTTTCGTTTCCCGAATATTTTGAAGTAGAAGAATATTGGATTGATCAATACCGAGGATTTTTCCGTTGGTTAATTTTTGGATTATCGCTTCCTACGTTTGTTTATTCGGCTTCGGGATATTACGTTTCCGCTTGGAAAAGCATAAAATCAGGTTTGTTGAATATTGATATTCCAATTGCTTTAGGAATTGTAGTGATGTTCGTAAGAAGTACGGTCGATATTGTTTTCGATTATGGTCAAGGTTTCTTTGATAGTATGGCAGGATTAATTTTCTTTATGCTATTAGGAAAACTGTTCCAACAAAAAACTTACGATTTCCTTTCATTTGAACGCGATTATAAATCGTATTTTCCAATTGCAATTACAAAGGTTTTACCAAATGGAGATGAAGAATCAGTTCAAGTATATGATATCCAAAAAGGCGATCGATTGTTGATTCGAAATCAAGAGTTAATTCCGGTAGACGGGATTTTAATTTCCGAAAAAGCTTCTATTGATTACAGTTTCGTAACAGGCGAAGCAGTTCCGATTGAGAAAAAATCAGGCGACAAAGTCTTCGCAGGCGGAAAACAAATGGGAAAAGTCATCGAAATGGAAGTTTTATTTTCGGTTTCCCAAAGTTACTTAACCCAATTGTGGAGTAACGACGTCTTCCAAAAACGCGTAGAACAACAACATAAAACCATTACCGATAGAATTAGTCGTTATTTTACGCCAACTTTATTGGCTTTAGCTATAGTATCTTTTATCTATTGGATATTTATTGATGTTACTACAGCATTTAATGTTTTCACTGCGATTTTGATTGTGGCTTGTCCGTGTGCATTGGCATTAACGGCTCCGTTTACATTAGGAAATGTGTTGCGAATTCTAGGCAAGCGAAAATTGTACTTGAAAAATGCTTTAGTTGTAGAACAATTAGCCAAAGTAGATACGATTGTTTTCGATAAAACAGGAACGATTACAACCAATAAAAAAACAGCTATTACTTATGAAGGAACGGAATTAAATTCTTCCGAATTAAGATTATTGAAAAACGTTTTACGTGGTTCTAATCATCCATTAAGTAGAAGATTATATGATTTTATTCCGAATCAAGAAAAAGTAGAAACTTCAAACTTTGAGGAAATCATTGGAAAAGGAATTTTTGCAGAAATTGAAGGAAATACCATAAAATTAGGTTCTTCACAATTCTTAAAAACCATGACCGAAAACACGCATAAGAAAACGAAAGTGCATGTGGAAATCAATGGTGTTTACAAAGGAAGTTATGTGTTCAATAATCAATACAGAAAAGGATTAGAAGATTTGTTTTCCGATTTGGCTAAACATTACAATTTAGTAGTTTTATCTGGTGATAATGATGGTGAAAAGAGAATATTGGAGAAAATGTTGCCAACGAAAACGACTTTAGTTTTCAATCAAAAGCCAGAGCAAAAACTACAATACATTGAACAATTGCAAAAAGAAGGCAAAAATGTCATGATGGTTGGCGATGGGTTAAACGATGCTGGAGCATTAGCGCAAAGTAATTTAGGATTATCCATTTCAGAAAACGTTAATGTATTCTCACCAGCTTGTGATGGAATTTTAGATGCCACACAATTCGATAAAATAGCCTTTTTTATGCGCTATTCTAAAAACGCCATGAAGACAATTTACATGAGTTTTGGTCTTTCCTTATTATATAATGTAGTTGGATTGAGTTATGCTGTAACAGGTAAGTTAGATCCTATTGTAGCGGCGATAATTATGCCATTGAGCACCATAACTATTGTAAGTTTTGTAACTATAATGACCAATTTATTTGCTAATAAAAAGTAATTATTTAAGAAAATTTTAATACATGATAAAAATCATGTTTTATAAAAACGGGTGGAAGTAACTTTGTTAACACAATTTAAGGTATGAGTGTCATTTATTTATTAATCACAATTAGTATAGTAGTAGCGATTGTCTTTTTAGGTGCTTTTATAAAAGCAGTTAAAAGTGGACAGTACGATGATGACTATACACCATCGGTCAGAATGTTATTTGATGATGAAATAGTGAAAAAAGAAAATCCTAACAAATTAATACAAACAGAAAAACAAAAATCAATCTAATTATGGAGAAGCAACAATTTTATTACGACAACAAAATTGTAAGGAATTTCCTCTACGCTAGTATAGTCTTTGGTGTAGTAGGGATGTTAGTGGGGCTTATTTTAGCTTTCCTATTTTTGTTTCCAAACTTAACCAGCGGCATATCGTTTTTAAGTTTTGGACGCTTAAGACCTTTACACACCAATGCAGTTATTTTTGCCTTCGTTGGAAACGCAATGTTTGCAGGTATTTATTACTCAATGCAGCGTTTATTAAAAGCAAGAATGTTTAGCGACCTTTTGAGTAAAATTCATTTTTGGGGTTGGCAGTTAATTATAGTTGCTGCAGCCATTACTTTACCATTAGGTTATTCTACTTCTAAAGAATATGCCGAATTAGAATGGCCAATCGACATTGCAATTGCTCTTATTTGGGTAGTTTTTGGTATCAATATGATTGGAACCATTATTAAAAGAAGAGAACGTCATATTTATGTAGCTATTTGGTTTTACATTGCAACATTTGTAACAGTTGCGGTACTTCACATCTTTAACAGTTTAGAACTACCTGTTTCGTTATCAGGAATGAAATCATATTCAATTTATGCAGGTGTTCAAGATGCTTTAGTACAATGGTGGTACGGACACAATGCGGTAGCATTCTTCTTAACTACACCATTTTTAGGAATGATGTATTACTTCGTACCTAAAGTAGCAAATCGCCCTGTATATTCTTATAGATTATCAATTATCCACTTTTGGTCGTTAATCTTCATTTACATTTGGGCTGGACCTCACCACTTATTATATACTGCTTTACCTGATTGGGCTCAGAATTTAGGAGTTGTTTTCTCTGTGATGTTGATTGCTCCATCTTGGGGAGGTATGATTAATGGTTTATTAACCTTAAGAGGTGTTTGGGATAAAGTACGTACTGATGCGGTATTGAAATTCTTCGTAGTAGCCATTACAGGTTATGGTATGGCTACTTTTGAAGGTCCAATGTTATCATTGAAAAACGTTAACGCAATTGCACACTTTACAGACTGGATTATTGCTCACGTTCACGTTGGAGCTTTAGCTTGGAATGGTTTCTTATCATTCGGTATGATTTATTGGTTAATCCCAAGAATGACAAAAACAAAATTATTCTCTGAAAAATTAGCGAATTTCCATTTCTGGATTGGTACTTTAGGGATTATTTTATATTCGCTTCCATTATATGTTGCAGGATTTACTCAAGCTTCTATGTGGAAACAATTCAAACCAGATGGTGGAGCATTACAATATGGTAACTTCCTTGAAACGGTAACTGAAATTATGCCAATGTATTGGATGCGTGCAGTAGGAGGAACATTATATCTTACAGGGGTTATCGTATTAGTTTACAATGTAATTAGAACCGTTAGACAAGGTTCTCCAGTTGAAAACGAATTAGTTGAAGCTCCAGCATTAGCTGTAATTTCTCCAAACCGTTTAAAAGGAGAAAAATTACACTCTTGGTTAGAAAGAAAACCAGTTCAATTTATGGTTTTGACTACTATAGCAATTTTGATTGGTGGTTTAATTCAAATTTTACCAACAATTTTAGTAAAATCAAATATTCCAACAATTTCGTCAGTTAAACCATATACACCACTTGAGTTGCAAGGTAGAGATTTATACATCCGTGAAGGTTGTGTGGGATGTCACTCTCAAATGGTTCGCCCGTTCCGTTCAGAAGTTGAGCGTTATGGTGACTATTCTAAAGCAGGAGAATTTGTTTACGATCATCCATTCTTATGGGGTTCTAAACGTACAGGTCCGGATTTAGCTCGTGAAGGTGTTAAAGGAAAACCATTTAATGGAGGTAGAGATGATGTATGGCATTTTAACCATATGTACGATCCTCAAGGATTAAATGAAAAATCAATTATGCCAAGATACCAATGGTTAATTAAAAATGAGTTAGATAATTCAACTATTCAAGACAAAATGAGAACCATGGTAACTTTAGGAGTTCCTTATACTGAAGCAGATATTAATAATGCTCTTAAACATATGGACGAACAAGCAAGCAAAATTGAAGCAAACTTGTTAGCGAACCCTGATATTAAGAAATCTTTTGGTGGAAACACAACATCAAAATTAAAAGATAGAGAGATTGTAGCGTTGATTGCATACTTACAAAGATTAGGTACTGATACTCAAGTTAAAAAATAAAAGTTATGCTAAAGTTCATTAAACATAATTTGGAAACTATTGCAGGAGTAGATATTTATCCAATCATTTCGTTGACTATTTTCTTTACAGCGTTTGTATTGTTCACAATTTGGGCATTTACTTACAGCAAAGAAAAAATCAAAGAAATTAGCGAAATGCCTTTAAACGACGAATAGTTATAATTAAAATTATCGAGAAACTGATACAACCATGATGTTTGTAATTTTTGGGTAGTATCGTGGTTGTTCAGGTTCTCTTAACATAAAATTTTCAACAAATGAAAAAATTAATTCCATCATACGTAAGAGTTCCATTACTGTTTGCAGTCGTATTTGCAGCTTTGGAATATTTTATCGATTCAGGAGACAGGCCAGCCTTTATAAAGTTTCCTATGGTAGCTTTATTTCTAGGAGTATTCCTATTTTTATTAATCGCAATCGAAATTGTAATCGACGCTGTTGATAAAGTAACCTATCATTTATTAACAGATGAGCAAAAAGAACAATTAGCAAATGCACAATCGGTTTCTTTTACAGAAAGTAAATGGTACCAAAATATTGTTGCTAAACTTACTCGTTCTAATGAAATGGAGAGAGAAGAAGATATCATGTTAGATCACGACTACGATGGTATCAAAGAATTAGACAACGTATTACCACCATGGTGGGTATATTTATTCTATGGTACAATTATTTTTGCAGCCGTATATTTAGTACGTTTCCACATTGTTGGAGACTATACTCAAGCAGAAGAATTTAATAAAGAAGTTGAATTAGCAGAATTAGAAAAATCTAAATTACCTAAAGACCCTGCTGATGAAGTAAGTTACGAAACAGTAGTAGCTTTAACAGATGCTGCAAGTTTAGCAAAAGGGAAAGAAATTTTCACAAATGCTTGTGCAGCATGTCACAAAGCTGATGGTGGAGGTTTAGTTGGACCAAATTTAACTGACAAACATTGGATTAATGGTGGAGGAATTAAAAATGTCTTCAAGTTAATTTCTGAAGGAAGTAAAAATAACCCATCAATGGTGGCTTGGAATAAAAATTTATCTTCTAAAGATATTCAAAGTGTTGCAAGTTATGTTTTAAGTTTACAAGGATCTAATCCTCCAGGAGGAAAACCAGCCGAAGGAGAAATTTGGGTTGAAACAGCAGAAGCGGCTCCAGCAGCTGCAACAACAACAGTAGTTGATTCTACCAAAGTAGAAGCTCCTGCAGGAAAATAAATTTATAAAAAAGGTTTTGGGAAATTCTCAAAACCTTTTTTAAACTAAAAATTGCATAATTATGTCAAATTTACCAGACGAAAGCTTTAGAGATACCATTGCAACTATTAATGCAGAAGGAAAAAGAAATTTTATTTATCCTAAAAAACCTTCTGGCCCTTTTTACGATAAAAGAAAGTTATTGAGTTATTTTCTTTTGGTTTTTTTAATAGCTTCCCCTTTTATTAAAGTTAATGGAAATCAGTTTTTGATGTTTAATGTACTCGAAAGACGTTTTAGTATTTTCGGATTTGCATTTTGGCCTCAAGACTTTCATTTGTTTGTGATTTCAATGATTGTTGGAGTAGTAGGGTTGACTTTATTTACAGTAGCTTTCGGACGTATTTTTTGTGGTTGGTTTTGTCCGCAAACTATTTTTATGGAGATGGTTTTCAGACGTATTGAATATTGGATTGATGGTGACAGAGGTGCTCAGTTACGATTAGCTAAACAAGAGTGGAATGCTGAAAAAATAAGAAAAAGAGTTACGAAATGGATTATCTTTTTTATTTTTTCATTCTTCATTGCCAATGTTTTTCTAGCGTATTTAATTAGCAGCGATGAACTTATCAAAATGATTACGGAAGGACCCGCAAATAATTTAAGTACGTTAATTGCTTTATTAATTTTTACTGGTGTATTTTATTTTGTATTCGCTTGGTTTAGAGAGCAAGTTTGTATTATCGCTTGTCCTTACGGAAGAATGCAAGGGGTTTTGTTGGATAACAAATCCATTAATGTGACCTATGACCATGTAAGAGGAGAAGGCACAAACGGAAGAAAAAAATGGCGAAACGGTGAAGACAGAACTGCATTAGGGCACGGCGATTGTATCGATTGTAATCAATGCGTGGTAGTTTGTCCAACTGGAATAGACATCAGAAATGGTACTCAGCTAGAATGTATCAATTGTACCGCATGTATTGATGAGTGTGATGTGATCATGGAAAAAGTGGGATTACCAAAAGGATTAATCCGCTATGCAAGTGAAGATGAAATCGTTAAGAAAGAAAAGTTCAAGTTAACGCTTCGAATGAAAGGTTATATCGCCGTTTTAACTTTATTAGTTGGTGTTTTAATCGGAATGCTGTTCTTGCGAAATGATGTAGAAGCTAATTTCTTACCAATGTCGGGGCAATTGTTCCAACACAATGGTGAAAACATTCGAAACTTCTATACGTATAAAATTGTTAATAAAACAGAACAAGAATTTGATAATGTTTATGTCAAAATTGTCAATTATAAAGGAGAAATAAAATTAGTAGGAAGTCCAGTTATAAAAGTACCAAAACAAGGTTTAGCAAGTGGAACATTATATATCGATATTCCAGAAAGTTTGCTAAAAGAAGAAAAGGTACATTTAAAATTAGAATTATATAACGGAGATAAGTTGATTGAAGAAACAGCAACCAATTTCCAAGGACCAAGAAACTTTAATTGAAAAAATATAGCTATGAAATTTAATTGGGGAACCGGAATCGTTATTGCTTTTGCACTTTTTATGACATTCATTTTATCCTATGTATTTAAAGTACAATCTAATGATAAATATGATCATGAATTAGTAGTAGAAGATTATTATAAAAAAGAAGCAACGGTTCAAGGTGATATAGAAAAACAAGAGAATGCGAATGCATTAACGAATAAAGTAACAATCGAAAAAACAGCCGAAGGAGTTAAAATTCAATTTCCAGCTGATTTTGATTATTCTAAAATAAATGGAAAAGTGTCCTTATACAGACCGTCTAGTCAGAAATTAGATTTTGAAATTCCGATTTCATTGTCTAGTCCACATTTGCTCATACCTAAAAGTAATTTGGCTAGCGGTCTTTGGGACATTTCTATCGATTGGGAATACGATGGTGTGAAATATTTAAACAAAGATTCGTTTAGAATGGAATAATTTCTTTCTTTTGAATTTGAAATTTGTAATTGATGTTGTATTCAGCTTTTATATTTGGTTTAATTAGTAGTTTTCACTGCATAGGAATGTGCGGTCCAATTGCTATGATGTTACCAGTTGATAGAAGCAATGAAGCTAAAAAAGTAACTCAGATAATTACGTATCATATAGGAAAACTAACAGCTTATGGTACATTAGGTTTAATTTTTGGACTTTTAGGAAGAACTTTCTATTTAGCCGGAATGCAACAACAACTTTCTATAATCGTTGGGATTTTAATGATTTTAGTAGCATTAATTCCGGAAAAAGTATTTGCTAAGTATAATTTTTCAAAACCTGTTTATCGAGTAATTACGAAAGTAAAATCAAGTTTAGGACAACAGTTTAAAAACAAAAGCTACAAATCGTTATTCACAATTGGATTATTGAATGGTTTTTTACCTTGCGGAATGGTGTATGTTGCACTTTTTGGAGCTATTGCCATGCAAAGTATTTCATTAAGTGTATTTTATATGATTTTATTTGGAATTGGAACGATACCAATGCTTGCTGCTGTTGTATACGTTTCTAATTTACTTTCATTCTCATTTAGAGGAACCATTCAAAAAGCAATACCGTTTGTAGCGGTAATTATAGGAATGTTATTTATTATAAGAGGTTTAGGGTTAGATATTCCATATTTATCACCAAGTAATATGAGTTTATTCGTTCAATCTGAAGCCAATTGTCATTAAATATTTTAGTTAATAGGGTAGAAGAGTGATGGAGTTTTATACTTAATCACTCTTTTTGTTTCATAAAAAAAGTCTCATCAAAAAATGATGAGACTTTTTTTATTCTATAAATTGAAACTTAGTTCACAATTACTTTCTTAGTTGCAACAGCATTTTCAGAAGCCATTTGAACTAAATAAAATCCGCTAGGTAAATTAATTACTTTGTAAGAATTGTCAACTCGTGTAGGGTTTTTAATTTCTTGGATGATTTGACCATTGATATTGTATAGAACAATTGATTTTAACTCTATTTCAGATGAAATAGTAACTTCGTTATTCACAGCTGGATTGGGATAAATTGAAATTGAATTTTCAAAGGCAAACGATGGGTTAGACAAAAAACTATTCCAAACTAAACCAACATACTCTGGATGATCAATATATGGATTTCTATTACTTTGATGATTGTAATATATGTCATTATTGATAGCAATTTCTTTAGCGCTAACAGGGTCATCAGTATGCCATTTTACAAGAATATCTAAAAATGGATTTGTAAATGCTCGTCCAGTTGAACCATCAAACATATTTTTTGCTTGACACGTTGAAGCGTTTGCAGAAGTATAAAAGTTTGCTAAATTAATTTCATAACGAGTTGCAAAATAAAAAAATGCTCTTGCAACATCACCTTTGAATTCATCTATTGGTTCAAATACTACACCCGAATAGCCAAGAGCATATCCAGAATTTAAACCATTTCCTCTTTTTGAACCATTTTGAGATGTATAAGTAGCTGTACCAACTTTCCCGAAAGGTAAATTATTTCTATCACCATTTACTTTTCCGTCAGATGGAACAACAAAAAAAGGATCATTTTTCATGGGATCTATAGCAAATCCATCAAAATATGATTGAGGAATTAAATGTTCTCTATTATAACAATCACCTTCTCCACTGTAAGACCCACATTGTTGAGAAGTTGTTGTATAATTGTAAGGATCAGCTCCTGAAGGATTTTCAGAATATAAATCTAATAAACTACCATCATTTTCATAATAATTGTCTCTAAATGCAGAACGTGTGTAAAGTGTCCATAGAGCTCCGTAGCCTTGATCAACATGTAAATGTTCTGATGGAATTCCATCAGTTACATTATCAATTATTTTTCGTAGATTAGTTTTTAAAGTTAACCCTGTTCCAGTTGCTGTATTGTAATATCCAGCAGGAATTTGTGCCAATCCTACAGCAGAACACAATAATAGGGTTAATAAGTAATGTTTTTTCATATCTATTTATTTTTTCTTTCTAATAATGCCATATAAAATCCGTCGAAACCGCTTTCACTTGCCAAGACTTTTTGGTCTTTGACAAAGTTAAATTCTTTTCCAATTTCTGTGCTTAAGAAATGCTTAATTTGTTCCTGATTTTCAGAAGGTAATACCGAACAAGTAGCATACACTAATTTTCCGCCTGGTTTTACAATTTTTGAATAATTTTCTAATACTTCAGCCTGAACTTTTCGAATGTTATCAATGAATTCAGGTTGTAATTTCCATTTGCTATCCGGATTTCTTTTTAAAACCCCTAATCCACTACAAGGCGCATCGATTAAAACTCTATCCGCTTTTTCGTGTAATTTTTTTATAGTTTTTGTACTTTCAATTACTCTAGGTTCAATGTTGAAAGCGCCGTTTCTTTTAGCACGAATTTTTAATTGCTTTAACTTACTTTCGTATAAATCCATAGCAATTAATTGGCCTTTATTTTCCATTAAAGAAGCCAAATGCAAGGTTTTTCCACCAGCACCAGCACAAGTATCCACAACTCGCATTCCTGGTTTTACATCTAAGAAATACGCTACTAATTGTGATGAAGCATCTTGTACCTCAAACAAACCGTCTTTAAAAGCATCAGTTAAAAAAACATTAGCTCTTTCAGTTAAAATTAAAGCATCTGGATACTCTTTGTGAAACTCGGTTTCAATATTCAAATCCATTAAGATAGCTCTTAATTTTTCTTTGGTAGTTTTAAGTTTATTAACTCTTAAAATTACTTTCGCTTGTTCGTTTTGAGCTGCTAATTCTTTTGTCCAAGTTTCCTCACCTAATTCCTTAACACCCAACTCATCCATCCAATCTGGAATAGACTCTCTGAATTTTCTAGTTTTGGTTAATTCGTCAAATTTTCCTTTGATTCTTCTAACTGGTGTATCTTCAAAATATTTCCAATCGGGTAGGTTGTAACCTCGTAATACTGCCCAAACGGCAAATATTCTCCAAATTTTATCTCGATCAAAAGGTT
The DNA here is from genome assembly GCF_015223105.1 of Flavobacterium proteolyticum. Lineage (GTDB taxonomy): Bacteria > Bacteroidota > Bacteroidia > Flavobacteriales > Flavobacteriaceae > Flavobacterium > Flavobacterium proteolyticum. The sequence continues at coordinate 181,325 of NZ_JADFTZ010000003.1, read as the reverse complement.
CTTTAACTTCTGCAATTTCAGTATATAAACGTTTCCATCTTACGATTTCGTAAATGGTTTCGGCTACGAATTTCCTATCGTGACTTCCCCAACGTTTGTCTTTTTTAAGTGCTCTAGCAACCACTTTATCAGCGTATTCACTTTCGTTAAAAATCGCCATTAGCGAATCGATCGTTGTGAATACTAAATTTCTGTGTAATCTCATTATTTATTTTAAATCAGCCTGCAAAGATACGAATAAAAATAAAAAAGCTGCCAAATTTGACAGCTTTAATATTTATCCTCTTCCGTTTCCTCTTCCTTCGGAACCTCTTGAGTTTGAATTGCCTCTAGGAGCACTACTTCTTGACTGTGAGTTGCCTCTTGATGAATTTCCTCTTACTTCGGAATTTCCTCTGTTACCATTACTTGTTACTGTTCCTCTTTCTCTTGGTGAATTACTTCTGTTTTCAGAATATTCTCTACCACCATTTGATCTTGGACCTTCGTTTCTTCCTCTATTTTCGTTAGTAACTCTTGGTGAATTTCCTCTGTTTTCTGTCACAACTCGTGTACCAGAATTTCCTCTTGTTCCATTGTTTCTTGGGTTACTTGTTTCAGTTCGAGTTCTTGGTGTAGTTCCGTTATATTCTCTTGTTTCACGATTTCCTCTCGGTGAATTTGAAGATATTTCGCTTCTATTTCTTGGAGTATTACTATTTCTTCTTGAATCTAACTCATATCGGTTTGAATACCCAGAATTTCTGTGTACGAAAGAACGATTTGGATATCTTCTTTCATAAGCATTTCCTCTTCTTCCATAATAATTGTTATAAACTGAGGCACATCTTCTGTGCGTTACATAATGATAACTGTGACCAAAATTAATATGAACATGAATGTGATTTCTGTATCTAAAAATTGGGAAAGGATTCCAATAATAGTAATAACTTGGATAATAACCCCAATACCATGATGAATAGTACGGACGATAATTGCTTACCCAAAATGTAGTATAAATTATCGGTGTATTTACATAAACGGGCTCATAAATATAATTAGCACCATACATGTAAACATCACCTACAACTTGTACTTGAACTCGATTATTGCTGTCGCGTTCTACTTCAATGGTTGCTACATCTTGAAAAACATCTTTTTCTAAAACCGCTTGCACCACAACTAAGTGTACATTGCCTTCAACCGTTTCAATAACTCTTAAATAATCAACGTAATTATCGTTATTCAAATCTAAATTAGAGATTTGAGTTTTTGGATCATTCAGCCTTCTTTCAAAATCTTCTAAGTCTTTTGCATCACCAAAAACAGTTGCAACCGCTCTTAAATCTAAGTTGTCGCTGATATCCGAGTTTTTTGCTGTAACCGTAGTTTTTTCTTGTGCAAAAAGTGAACCTATCGTCAATGAAGCCAGTAAGCTCAGATGTATCAATTTCGTTTTCATAATATATTCGTTTTAAGGTTCTTATTTCTCTTTTTAGTTATCCAATTACTGTGCCAAAGTTTTTTATACATAATTAACTTGTTGATTATTAGTTGTTTGTGAAATATATTTTTCCTTTGCAACATTTCCATTATATTTGAAAATAAAACCTATCCAATGAAGACGATTTATTTATTTCTATTATTTTTAAGTATTTCTGCAATAGCTCAAAATAAAAAATTTGATTCGGAAGTAATTCTCGAAACTAAATTGAGTTGTAGAGCCATTTTAGTTGACAATGAAAAAGTGTGGATGGGAATGGATAAAGGCCGTTACGGATTTTACGATAAAAAGAAAGATACCACTATTATAAAAGAAATTCAATCTGTTGCCCGAACTACCGAATTTAGAAGCATTGCAGGAACCAAAGAGGCCATTTTTATTTTAGCGGTTGGAAATCCAGCTATGTTGATTCGTATTGATAAGAAGACGTTGGAAGAAACAGTTGTTTATAAAGAAGAACACGAAAAAGTGTTTTACGATAGCATGCAATTTGTTGATGATTTAAACGGATTTGCCATGGGTGACCCAATTGAAAACTGTTTGGCATACATAAAAACTACTGATGGAGGCAAAACGTGGCAAAAAGTAAATTGCGATGTTTTACCAAAAGTTTCTGAAGGTGAAGCCGCTTTTGCAACAAGTAACACGAATTTAACGATAAAAGGAAAATCAATTTTTATGGTTTCTGGTGGTAAGAAATCTAGAGTTTTTGTTTCTAAAGATTTTGGTGCAACTTGGAAAGTATATGAAACACCAATTGTTCAAGGAGAAACCATGACTGGAATTTTCACTGCTGACTTTTACAATGAAAAACTCGGAATTATCTCAGGAGGAAATTACGAAAAACAAGACCAAAATTGGGCTAATAAAGCTATTACTAAAAATGGTGGTAAGACTTGGAAATTAATCGCCGAAAAAGAAGCTTTTGGTTATGCCTCATGCGTTCAGTTTGTTCCAAATAGTAACGGAAAGAAGCTTATTACTGTTGGTGGAACTGGAATGTTTTACTCGGCTGATTTTGGTAAAAGTTGGACAAAATTCTCTGATGACAAAGATTTTTATACTTTCAGATTTGAATCAGAAAAAGTGTTTTATGCTACTGGAAGAAATAAGTTAGTTCGATTTGAAATTCAATAAAAAAAGCGTTCAACTATTGCTGAACGCCTTTTATTTTATAACTAACCTCTTCTTTTTTCTCGCATTTGTTTTAATAATTCTCTATTAAAATCTTCTTCGGCTTTTTTAAGTTTAATGATTTTCTTGGCGCTAATTACACCTTGTAAATCTTTTATAAATTTTTTCTTTAAGTTAAATAAATTCTCTTCTAAACTTTCCATTTGAACTAAAAGAGCAGAAGCTTCTTTTTCGCTTAATTTATCAACACTTCCTGGTCTAAAACGATCTAAAATAGCTCTCATTTTTTCATGACGCAATTCCGCTTGTTTGTCATCAAATGCATTGTAGAGTGGCCAAAATTTTTGAGCTTCTTCTGTTGTTAATTCTAATTGTTCTGTTATGTAAGCCACTTTTAGTGCTTTTACTTTTTCTCTTTTTTCTTTAAAATCCTGTGAAAAGGATACAGATGAAATAAAAAGCAATATAATTGGTAATATAAATTTCGTTTTCATGGGTAAATTATTATTCGTTAATATAGTAATCTAAATTTTCTGATTCTGAAAGATAGTCTTCAACTGCATCAGAATTGACTTCATTTAATGACAAATTATTTTCTAATTCAGCGATGTCTTCATCGGTTAAGTGTTTTGACAACTCAGTGATTCCAATTCCTTGTTGTTGTGATAGATATACTTCTATAGTTCCAGCATCTAAATTGTTTTCTTTTGCCATATTAAAATAAACCGGAATTGCAATAGCAAGTAAAAGAACAGCTGCAATTGAACTTATCCAAACTTGTTTTCTGTAAAATAAGGAAACAACTTTAGTTTCTTTTTCTACCGGAATTTGTGCCATCATTTTTGCTTCGAATTGCTCAAAGTAGTTTTCTGGAACTTTAAATCCCGATTTAATTTCTTTGTTATTTTCTAAATCAAATTGTTTCATATCTATTGGACAAAAATAAGGCTAAAAGGTTTAATTGGTATGTAAAAATTCTTCTATTTTCTTAACTGCTATATGATAACTTGCTTTTAAAGCACCAATAGAAGTTCCTAAAATTTCGGATATTTCTTCATATTTTAATTCTTCAAAATATTTCATTTTAAAGACTATTTGTTGTTTTTCAGGCAAAATAGCAATTGCTTTTTGTAATTTTAATTGAATTTCATCGCCATCAAAAAAAACATCACTTTCTAATTTATTTATTTCTTTTTGTTGGGCTTCTTCATTTGATATTCCTTGTTTTTTTGCTCGTTGTTGCATGAACGTTATGGCTTCATTGGTGGCAATTCTGTACATCCAAGAATACAATTTACTATCGCCTTTAAAATTTTTAAGATTTCCAAATACTTTTATAAAGGTGTTTTGCAATACATCATCAGCATCATCATGATTTAAAACCATGTTTCTTATATGATAATACAATGGTTTTTGATACAATTGCAACAGCTTTCGAAACGCTTCATTCTGCGTTTTCGGGTTTAATAATTCGGAGATGAAAGCTTTTTCGTCTTGCAAAATGCGATATTTGTTTATAAGACTAAAGATATTCAAAAAGGTTTAATTTTAATTTTTGTTTTAGTAAAAAAACGAGTTTCCCTTTGTAACTTTGCTTTGTAGAAATAAAATAACAATGAAAGATTTAAGCAATTATAGAAAATCATACGAAAAGAGTGAATTATTGGAAAATCAAATTCCGGAAGATCCAATAAATTTATTTCATAAATGGTTTTATGAAGCGGAAGATTTAAATGCTGCTGAGGAAGTAAATGCGATGACCGTTACGACTATCGGTTTAGATGGTTTCCCGAAAGCGCGTGTGGTTTTACTTAAAAAGTTTAATGAAGAAGGTTTTATTTTTTATACCAATTATAATTCGGAAAAAGGAAAAGCTATTTTGAATAATCCGAATGTTTGTTTGTCTTTCTTTTGGCCAACGGTGGAACGTCAGATTATCATTAAAGGAATTGCTGAAAAAACGACTGAGAATATTTCCGATAATTATTTTGCATCTCGACCTGATGGAAGTAAATTAGGTGCTATTGTTTCACCACAAAGTGAAGTAATTCCGAATCGTGAGTTTTTAGAGAACAATTTAAAGCAATTAGAAAAAGAGTGGGAGGGAAAAGAAATTTTGCGTCCAGCTCATTGGGGTGGTTTTTTAGTTCGTCCAGTAGAAGTGGAGTTTTGGCAAGGAAGACCAAATCGTTTACACGATAGAATTCGCTATCAACTAACCAATGAATACGATTGGAAAATAGATCGTTTATCTCCTTGATAGTCAATAATTTAAATTTTATACAAAATCCTAAGTTTTTTAAACTTAGGATTTTTTTTATTTCTGTAAGTAAAGTTTTAAGTAATTGATATTCAAATGTTTAAAACGTTAAATTTTGATGTATTTCATCGATTTTTTTTGCGTGTTACCGACGTTTTTGTACATTTGTCCTGTTAATCAATCACTTAATCGATTTTTAGTATTTATTAACACAACAACAACTAAAAAAACTCTCTACTTATGAAAAAATTAATGATTACTCTTTTTGCCCTAACAATTGGTTTATCATCTTTAACTTCATGTTCAGCTGATTCAGAATCTGCAACAAATTCTACAACAAATGAAACAGTAAGAAGTTATACACATTCTAACTTAGAATTAGAATTATTAGACGAAGTTAATGCTTACCGAGTTTCTGTAGGATTAAATCCGTTAGAAATAATAGAACACATTTCATATAAATCTTCAGAACATAACGATTACATGTTAGCCACACATACTGTTACTCATGAAGGTTTTGAAGAAAGAAAATCAAATTTACAAGAAGTATTGGGTGCATATAGAGTAGGAGAAAATGTAGCATTTGCTTATTCTACAGCACAAGCAACAGTAACAGCTTGGGTAAACAGTCCAAGCCACAAAGCGAACCTAGAAGGAGATTATACTCATTTTGGAGCCGCAATTAAAATGGACGATCAAGGTAGAAAATACTACACGAATATGTTCATCAAAAAATAAAATTTCATGTTTGTTTATAGAAAAAGCAGCTATTTTGAAAAGAATAGCTGCTTTTTTGTTCCAACTTAAAAAGTGTTTATTTTAACTGATTTTACTGATTATAAAGTATAACTGATTATTTTTCGAAAGTTTACAAAATCTTATATCATGTTTTACTAATTGAATTTGGAAATTACTTTATTTTTATTTTTAAGAAAAATATTAATGTTACCTCGATTGTAAAAATCGAATATTAAAATTTTATTATCCAAATCTATAATTCCAATGGGGACATTATTTCCATTTTTAATTTTATTTAGTTTTATGTTTTTTTCTTTATTCCCATTTATAAAGTAAAATGAACTTTCATCTGTAAAGACTAAAATTTCATTAATATTTACCGGAATACAATAGTAATAGTCTTTTAGTTCATGTAATTGGTATTGATCTTCATCAAATAATTTATACTCAAATATAAATTTATCATTCTTCCAATATATTTCAATTCCATAATATTCTTCAGATTTTACTACAAACTTTTCATTTATCAAATTTTTGATTAAAATTGATTCCTTTGAGATAATTTTTTCAATAAGACTTTTATCTGTTGCTTCGTAAATCAAAGTTTCCAAAACTTGTTTATCTTCATAATTATTTAATTTTATTTCTCTTTTTGTCAAATAATTATTCGTTTCTTCTTTGTTGTAAATTAAATATTCAACAAACTTTAAAATATCAAGAATTTTAATTTTGTTTGCATAAATTCTAACAGATAAGCCAGTATTGTTGGTTTGTAGTGAATTCGTTTCTTCTAATCCATTAACTAATTTGAAATTAGAGTTGTTATATTCTAATAGGTACAAATCATCTGTTAGTACATTTGTGTAATCTTGTATATACTCAATTAAAATTGTGTCTTTATAATTTAGATTTTTTGATAATTTCTCAGAAAGTTTTCCAATTATTTTAATTTTATCTAAATCTGAGTAATTGAAACCAGTTCTCATGTAAACTTTAACATTACCATAATTTTCAAGTACAAATTTATCTTTGTGAGCAAAAGAGTTTATTGAAAAAAGTAGTAAAATTAAAAGTTGAATTTTTGTTTTCATCTAAGGTTTATAAAACTAAAGTAAAACTTAGTTGTTTCTTCAAATATATAAAACTTTTATTACATATAAAATTGAAAAAGCAGCTGTGATAAATATCAACAACTGCTTTTTCGTCGTCATGAAAACATTGAGATTTACATTTTTAAAATAATAAATTCACTTCTTCTGTTTTTTTGGTGTTGGGCTTCAGAACAAGGAACGTTGTCTTTACATTCGTTTACTAACTCAGTTTCGCCATAACCTTTGGCTGTTAATCTCGATTTATCGATTCCGTTTTTAATCATGAAATCCATAGTAGCTTTAGCTCTTCGGTCAGAAAGCGTTTGATTGTATTTATGTGTTTGTCGGCTATCAGTATGAGAACGAATATCTACTTTCATATCAGGATTTTGTTTCATCACGGCTATGATTTTTTCTAAATCTTTGGCTGCATCAGGTCGTATATTCCATTTGTCTAAGTCGAAATAAATCAAACTAATATCAAATACTTTGGCTAAATCAGTTCCAGTTTCTACTAAGAATACGTTTCGATCTAAGGCTAAATTGACTTTTGAAATGTTATCCGTATTTTCAGAAACAAACATTTTCTCAGCAGATTCGTAGTCTTTTTTAGAAGCTCTGATGGTATAGTTTTCTCTACATTCAATGGCTAAACTATATTTTCCTAAAGCATTAGATTTGGTTTCAGTTACTTTCTTGTTATTTTCATCAAAGATTTCAACTGTTGCATTGGTTAAGATTTCGCCCGTTTTTAAATCGGTAATGAAACCTTTTACGGTATAATTGCATTTGGTAAAACTGTAAATATCATCATAACCCACGCTTCCAATACGATTTGATGATAAATACCCTTTATGTTCTTTATCCATAATGATACAAAAATCATCAAGCGGACTATTGATTGGTTTTCCCATATTCATTGGTTTTTCATGCCCTATAGCAGTGATTTTAGCTTTGTAAATATCCAATCCGCCTAATCCAGGATAACCATTAGAAGCGAAATATAAATTGTTGTCATCGTCTAGGAAAGGGAATGTTTCTTTGCTTTCGGTATTGATGTTTTTACCTAAGTTTTCTGGTTTTCCAAAGTTCCCATTAGCATCGATGCTCACTTTATACAAGTCAGAACTTCCAAAGCCACCCGGCATATCAGAAACGAAATACAAGGTTTTTTCATCAAAACTCAAAGCAGGATGTGCTGTACTATAATCATCACTACAAAAAGGTAGTTCTTTCACATTTGTCCAAACACCATCAACCCAATTAGCTTTGTAAATTTTGATTAAGGTACTTTTATCATCTGCTTTTCCTTTTCTTCCTGAATTGTAATTATTTCGTGTAAAATAAATGGTTTTACCATCTTTAGTAAATACAGGAGTTGACTCATTGTATTTTGTATTGATTACATTTGAAAAATTAACAGGATTACTTAATTTGTAATTATTGTCTTTTTCAACAACATATAAATCTCTATAATTTTGTTCAGTCCAAGGGTTGATTTTATTGTATAATGCGCCTTCTTTTCTAGATGAAGAATACACAATTTTGTCTCCAAAAAATGCGGGTCCAAAATCTGAAAATTCAGAATTAATGTCAGTAGGAGTAACGGTGTATTTCCCTGAATTGATTTCAATATCTTTAAGATAGTCTTTGTTTTCGGCGTATAATTTTGCTCTTGAATCGGGACTTTTTTCATAGAATTTAGCCATGTAAGCATCAGATTTTTCATACTCTTCAGAAGCTTTTAGTGCTTGAGCGTATCTAAAATAATACTCAGGTTCTTGTTCTGGATATAATTCAAATAATTTTCCGTACCATTTGGCTGCGGTGAGTAAATTACTATTGAAATAATAGGCGTTTCCTAGTTTTTGGAATAACTCGGGAGATTCATATCCTTTTTCGGCTACTTTTTCATAAATTTCAATAGCATCTACATACGAATATTTGTTGTACTTTTTATCGGCTTCCGCAATTTGAGCATTTTGAGACCAAACTGAAAATGAGAAACCTATTATTGATAATATTATATATATCGTTTTCATAATCAATTTTTTAGAAGAATCTAGGATCAGAGATTCTATTGTTATTAAAGAATTCATATCGTAAGAAAATTTCATGTGAACCCGAATTGTAGTTAGCAAGTTCGGTTGTTTCCATGTCGTAACCATATCCAATAAACCAAGAATCAGAAATTTGGAATCCGGCTAAGGCACTTATTGAAGCATCCCAACGGTAAGAAGCACCAAGAGTTAGTTTCTCATGAATTAGGAAATTTCCAGTCAAATCAATTTGAAGAGGCGCACCTTCCACAGCTTTGGTTAAAAATGCAGGTTTGAATTTGAAGTTATCGCTAAATTCAAAAACGTGACCACCAATGACATAGAAGTGCATTTTCTCTTTGTTGATTTGTGTATTGTTATCATTGTAGTGATAGCTTTCAAATACATTAGGAACGGAAACTCCTAGATAAGTTTGATCTGAAAACAAGTACAATCCGGCTCCAATGTTAGGAGAAAATTCGGTATCCATATCTTGAAATTGTGGATCTAAAGGATTGTAAATATCCAATTTGTTAACGTCTAATTTGAATAGATTAGCCGTACCTTTTAATCCCAATGACAATTTGAAATTATCAGAGATTTGAACGAAATAAGCTAAATCGGCTGAAATTTCGTTTTCAGATGTTGGCCCTAATTGATCGTTTACGAATGATAATCCCCAACCAAAATTAGAATCTCCTAATGGAGCATTGATTGCAAAGTTATTGGTTACTGGAGCGCCATCTAATCCAACCCATTGATTTCTATGTAACAGAAAAGCAGTTATTGTTTCTCTGGAACCCGCATAAGCTGGATTTACATTAGCCGTATTGTACATATACATGGTATACTGAGAATCTTGCTGAGCAGCACTCTCGTTTATAACTCCAAGCGTAGTTAAAACTAACAGCATTAAAGAAGTTATTTTTGATGTTATATAGCGTTTCATAATGTTCTATTTACTTTGAATGTATAAATAACCAGATTTTTCAATATTTTGTTTTTGTGTACCATATAAATCGTACTCATATTTTAAAATATAGAAATAAGTTCCAGCAGGTAGTAAGTCGTTTCCAGAAACAGAATTATGTTCGTTTGAATAACCACTAAATACTTTATTGACATTGTCATAACCTACAGCAGTATATATTTTTACACCCCAACGGTTGTATATTTCAACAGAGTTGTTAGGATAACAATCTATACCTTCGATGTAGAAAATGTCGTTCATTCCGTCGTTATTAGGAGAAACAGCGTTGTAAATTTTAATATCACAAGCCACGTGAACTACTTGTGTAAATGTTGCTATATTTCCGCAATCATCTTCAGCAGTCCAAGTTCTGTTTAAATCGTATTTGTTAATACAATCGCCATCTATTCTAACTTCATTAAAACTGATTGTAGTTGCACCACAATTATCAGAAGCTGTAACAGTTGCTAAGGCAGGAATTCCATCACAATAAGCATAAACCACTGGATTAGGAATAATACCTGTAAAAACTGGAGGTGTTGTATCTTGGATAGTTATAGTTTGTGTATGTGTAGTTACATTTCCACAAGCATCCGTTGCAGTCCAAGTTCTAATGATTTGACTTTCGTTATCACAACTGCCATTAATTACTTGTTCATTGAAAGTTACATTGGCAGTTCCACAAACGTCTGTTGCAGTAAGTGTTGTAGCACTTGGAATGGTTGTATTACATTCAATTGTTACATCAGCTGGTAAACTTTCTACGAATGTAGGATTAGAAGTATCTTGAACAGTTATGATTTGATTGTGAGTTATTACATTTCCACATTCATCAGTTGCTGTCCAAGTTCTAGTTAAGGTATAGTTGTTTAAACAAGTTCCATTAGTTCTAACTTCTACGTAAGTAACAGTTGCAGTTCCACAAACATCCGTTGCAGTTAAAGTTACAGCTGTTGGAACAGCGTTACATTCTACAGTTACATCTGTTGGTAAAGCTTCAACGAATGTTGGATTAGAAGTATCTTGAACCGTAATAATTTGATTGTGAGTTGTTGTATTTCCACAAGCATCTGTTGCAGTCCAAGTTCTAGTTAAGGTATAGTCGTAAGTACAAGTTCCATCAGTTCTAACTTGATTGTAAGTTACCGTTGCAGTTCCACAAAGGTCAGTTGCAGTTAAAGTAACTGGAGTTGGAACAGCATTACATTCTACTGTAACATTTGCAGGTAAACTTTCTAGGAATGTTGGATTAGAAGTATCTTGAACCGTAATAATTTGATTGTGAGTTGTTGTATTTCCACATGCATCTGTTGCAGTCCAAGTTCTAGTTAAGGTATAGTCGTTTATACAAGTTCCATTAGTTCTAACTTCCATGTAAGTTACCGTTGCAGTTCCACAAAGGTCAGTTGCAGTTAAAGTAACTGGAGTAGGAACAGCGTTACATTCTACTGTAACATTTGCAGGTAAACTTTCTACAAATGTTGGATTAGAATTATCTTGAACAGTTATCACTTGATTGTGAGTTGTAGTGTTTCCACATGCATCAGTTGCAGTCCAAGTTCTAGTTAAAGTATAATCGTAAGTACAAGTTCCGTTTGTTCTAACTTCAGTGTAAGTAACAGTTGCAGTTCCACAAATGTCGATTGCAGTTAAAGTTGCAGCTGTTGGAACAGCGTTACATTCTACAGTTACATTTGCAGGTAAACTTTCTACGAATGTTGGATTAGAATTGTCTTGAACAGTTATTACTTGATTGTGAGTTGTAGTGTTTCCACATGCATCAGTTGCAGTCCAAGTTCTAGTTAAAGTATAATCGTAAGTACAAGTTCCGTTTGTTCTAACTTCTACGTAAGTAACAGTTGCAGTTCCACAAACATCCGTTGCAGTTAAAGTTACAGCTGTTGGAACAGCGTTACATTCTACTGTAACATTTGCAGGTAAACTTTCTACGAATGTTGGATTAGAATTGTCTTGAACCGTAATAATTTGGTTGTGAGTCGTTGTATTTCCACAAGCATCAGTTGCAGTCCAAGTTCTAGTTAATGTATAATCGTAAGTACAAGTTCCATTAGTTCTAACTTCTACGTAAGTAACAGTTGCAGTTCCACAAACATCCGTTGCAGTTAAAGTTACAGCTGTTGGAACAGCGTTACATTCTACTGTAACATTTGCAGGTAAACTTTCTACAAATACAGGATTAGAAGTATCTTGAACCGTAATAATTTGATTGTGAGTTGTTGTATTTCCACATGCATCTGTTGCAGTCCAAGTTCTGGTTAAGGTATAATCGTAAATACAAGTTCCGTTTGTTCTAACTTCAGTGTAAGTAACAGTTGCAGTTCCACAAATGTCGGTTGCAGTTAAAGTTGCAGCTGTTGGAACAGCGTTACATTCTACTGTTATGCTGGTTGGTAAAGCTTCTATAAAGGTAGGAGGAGTTGTATCATCTATTGTAAAGATTTTACTAATTGATGCTGAGTTGTTACATGCATCTAAAACTGTAAAAGTTCTAGTTACAACAATGGGACAAGTTCCTGTTTGTGTATCTTGATAGGAAATACTACTTATGCTAGAAGCATCAGTTACAGTTCCTCCAACACTTTGGAAAGTTGTTAAATCAATGGTTGTAGAAATACCAGAATAAGGTAAGTCAGTAACATCAATTATAGCAGTTGAACAACCTTCAAGAGTTACATCTGGAGTTATTGTTACTATTGGAGGTGTTGTATCTCCATTTAATATTGTAAATGACTCATTTTTAATACATCCAAAAGCATCTGTTACTTGAACATTATAACTTCCAGGTGTAAGATTAGTTAAATCTTGTGTCGTTGCACTATTACTCCATAGATAACTGTAAGGAGGTGTTCCTCCCGTTACTGTTATATCAATAGCACCATCATTAGATGATGAACAACCAACAGTAGCTATTGATGATGTAATTTGAATCTCTGTAGGATATACAATTGGAACCAAATATGAATTTGATAATCCTAAATTATCCGTAACAGTTAGTTCAGCAGAATAACTCATACCATTGTTATAAACAAAAGTTGGATTTTCTAATATAGAGTCAGTAGTTCCATTGTTATCAAAATCCCAAGCAAAAGTATAAGGTGGAGTACCGCCAGATGTTGTAGAATTAAAATTTACGGTTGTTGAACTTCCTGTAGTACAAGCTGTATAATCAAATTCAACTGCTAATGGTGCTGTAACTGCAATGTTATCTGGTAAATCACATTGTGTTTTATTGTATGAAGAACAATTATATGGAACCAATTCGGTATCATCACCATTTGTTCTCCAAACAATTAATATTCTACTTAATGTAATTTCTTGACCACAAACCCATGTAAATGGTCCATACAAAGCAATTTGTCCAGCTCCAGGTTGTACTGTTCTGAAGTCAACATTCAAAGGTACAGTTGCTTGTCCTTCAATATTCAAATCGGCAAACATACGTGAGTGATGAACTGCACTTGCTGAATTTGAAGTATAGTTTAACATTACATACAAATTTTGTGGTGTTCCAATAGTACAAGTAGTATTATTTAATGGCACACCATTAACATCAGTAAGACTCAAGAAGACATCCACCAAAGTATAATTATTAGATGTACAATTGTAGTAGTCTAAATAATAATTAGGAGGCGATCCACATAATCTTAAATCGGGTCTATCAGCACTAAATTGACCATACATCGTATTGAAGCCAACTAATACTAACATAACTAAAAATCTTAATCTAGTTTTCATAACTTCATATTTAGGGATACATAAAGTTACCTCACTATCAGACAATTAAAAATGATAAATATCAGTTAAAATACTTTTTTGGATATAATATATGAAACATAAAAAAGCAGTTATTACAATAATAACTGCTTTTCCAAAAATGATATAGATATGTGTGTAGGTTACATTTTTAGCACGATAAACTCGCTTCGTCTATTTTTTTGATGTTCAGCTTCGCTACACGGAACGTCGTCTGAGCAATTGTTTACCAATTGGGTTTCTCCATATCCTTTTGCGGTCAATCTATTACGATTGATACCGTTTTTAACCATAAATTCTAGAGTAGATTTTGCTCTTCTGTCTGATAACAGTTCGTTGTATTTGTGAGTTTGTCTACTATCGGTATGCGAACGGATATCAATGGTCATGTTTGGATATTGGTTCATAACCGCTATGATTTTCTCTAAATCTTCTGCAGCGTCTGGGCGAATATTCCATTTGTCTAAATCGAAATAAATGATACTAACATCTAGTATTTTTGCTAAATCGGTTCCCACTTCAACTGGGAAGATATTTCGTTTTAATTCGATATCTAACTTAGATTCACCTGTTTTGGTTACTGGACCAAATGATTTTTCAGTAGTTTCATATTCTTCTTTTGACGCTCTTACGTAGTATTTTTTATTACATTCAATTTTAAATGAATAAGCTCCTTTATCTGAAGAAATAGTTTCACTAATTTTATTCATTTTATCATCAAAAAGAATCACTTTAGCATTGGTTAATATTGCTTTTGTATCAATATCTGAAATTATACCAGTTAAAGTATGAGTACAAAGAGTAAAAGTGTAAATGTCGTCAAATCCAGTTCCTCCATCTCTGTTGGAAGAGAAAAATCCTAAACCATCTTTGTTAGTAATGTATCCAAAATCGTCCATTGGACTGTTTAATGGTTTTCCTACATTGACAGGTTTTTCAAATGAATTCTTGTTTGCTTTAGCTTCAAAAATATCTAATCCACCAAGTCCTGGATGTCCATCAGATGCGAAAAACAAATTATTATCAGTATCTACAAAAGGGAAGGTTTCTCTTCCTTCAGTATTAATGGTTGGACCTAAATTTTCTGGTGAACCAAAATTACCATTAGAATCGATAGACACTTTGTATAAGTCAGAATTTCCAAAACTTCCCGGCATATCTGAAGCAAAATACATGGTTTTCTCATCTGGACTCAACGCAGGATGTGCTGTTTTGTAATTATCGTTAGAAAAAGGCAATTCTTTTACATTCGTCCATTCACCATTGATTAATTCAGCTTTGTAAATTTTTTCCATGATAACTTTGTCATCACTTTTACGTTTTTTACCGTCGTTGTAATTGTTTCGGGTAAAATACATAGTTTTTCCATCTTTTGTGAAGACAGGTGAGGACTCATTATATTTAGTATTTACAGTTTTAGAGAAATTTTCTACGCTTCCTAATTTTCCATCATTATCAATTGAAGCAACAAATAAATCAGTGAAATTTTGTTTAGTCCAATCGTGAATTTTGGAGTACTGATTGCCTTCACTTCGAGAAGAAGTAAATACAATTTGTTTTCCGAAAAATGTTGGACCATAATCATAAAACTCTGAATTTACATCGGTTTTATCCATGGTATATTTTCCAGAAACGGCATCAATATCAGTTAAATAATCTTTATTCTCTTGAAATAATTTGGCTCTAGTATCGTTTGTTTTTTGAGCAAATAATTCCATGTACTGATTTGATTTTTCGTAATTACCTTCCGCTTTTAAAGTTTGAGCATATCTAAAATAATACTCCGAGTCTACTTCTTGATTTAGGGCAAAAAGTTCACCATACCATTTAGAAGCTTTATCTAATTCACCATTGAAATAGTAAGCATTCCCCAATTTTTCGAATAATTCAGCAGATTTGTATCCTTTTTCGGCCACTTTCTCATAAATTTCGATTGCATCTATATAAGAGTATTTATCGTATTTTTTGTCTGCTTTGTTTAGCTTAGACCCTTGTGCAAAAGCACCAATTGTGATGCTTAAGACGAATACTAGTGTGTATAATGTTTTCATAATCGGAAAATTTAAAAGAATCTAGGTGCTGAAACTCTACTTCTGTTGAAAAACTCATAGCGTAGAAATATCTCGTGAGAACCTGAATTGTAATTAGCAAGTTTAGTGGTTTCTAAATCATAACCATATCCAATGAACCAAGAATCTGAAATCTGAAATCCAGCCAAAGCACTCACAGAAGCATCCCATCTGTATGCGGCTCCTAATGTTAGTTTATCAAAGAATAAAAAGTTAGCTGTTATATCAGCTTGCAATGGAGCTCCTTCTACAATTTTACTTAAAACAGCGGGTTTGAAATCGATGTTATCACTTAGTGTAAATACATGTCCTGCAATAAAATAGAAGTGCATTTTTTCTTTAGTAATTTCAATATTGTTATCATTATATCGATAAGATTCGAAAAAGCTTGGTACCGATAATCCAAAGTAAGTTTTATCTGAAAATAGATATAATCCAGCTCCTACATTTGGAGAAAATTCGGTATCCATGTTTTGAAATTGTGGGTCGGCTGGATCGTAAATTCTTAACTTATTAACGTCTAATTGAAATAAATTAGCCGTTCCTTTTAAGCCTAATGATAATTTATAATTTTCTGATATTTGAATAAAATAAGCTAAGTCAGCTGAAATTTCATTTTCATTAACTGGACCAATTTTATCATTAACAAAGTTTAATCCTATACCAAAGTTAGAATCTCCAACCGGCATATTTACAGAAAAATTATTAGTTACTGGTGCTCCGTCTAAACCTACCCACTGATTTCTGTGGAGTAAAAATGCCGTTATTGTTTCCCTAGAACCAGCATAGGCTGGATTTACAAGGGGCGTATTGTACATATATTGAGTATATTGAGAATCCTGTTGAGAATACATACTTTGTAAAATGAATGCACAAATTATAGTTAAAATCGTTTTCATCTTGTTTGTATTTAAGTTGCTTTAATCTATTAACGGTTTAGGTATAAATATCCTGATCGATCATGTTTCTTATTTTCTTCATCTGTATATTTCAGAATGTAGAAGTAAGTGCCGTCTGGAAGAAGCTCATTTTTATTAATGGTGTTTCTACCTTCAGATATTCCTTTGAACGATTTAAGATTATTATCATAACCTGTTTCGCTATAAACTAAAATTCCCCATCTGTTATAAATTTCTACTGTATTATCTGGATAACATTCAAGTCCGTCGATGAAAAAGAAATCATTGGAGCTATCGTCATTTGGTGAAACCGCATTGTAAACCGTAATGTCACAAGCAGCTAATACCACACAATCATCATTTACATTTAAATACACTTCATAAATCATCGGACAAGTATTATCTTCTAATTCAACAATATACTGTAAAGTATAGTATCCTAAAGTTACATTTGTTGGGTCGAAAATATTTCCAGTTAATCCACCAGAATTAGTAACTTCCTGCCATGTTCCACTTGTAGGAATTGAATCGTCTAATATAGTAAATAAATCTATTGGATTTTCTTCTATACATATTGAAAAAGGAATTGCATCGAATGGTTCTTCAACACTAACATTAATAGTTTGTGTAAAATTAGCCTCGTTTCCACAATTGTCAGAAACAACCCATTCTCGTACAATAACATATTCATAAATTGAAATAATTGTTGAAGTTTCATTGTAAATTACATTTTGGATGCCAGAACAATTATCTGAGAAAACTAATTGAGGAACCGTTGGAATCTCAGAACATAAAACACTAATTTGTGTGCTTAACGGGGTTGTTAAAGTAGGGGGAGTGTTGTCGAAAACAGTTATAATTTGAGTATAACTTGAGCTATTATTACAACTATCAGTTATGGTCCAAGTTCTGTTAATGATATATTCTCCAGCACATTGTGATTCTTCTCTGTCAATTGTATCTAAAACATTAACAATTACATCACTACAGTTATCAGTTCCAGTCATAATTGCAGGGGTTGGAACAGCATCACAAGAAACAGAAATATTTTGAGGAAGTTCACTTGTGAAAATTGGATTGGTTGTATCAATGATTGTAAATGTAGCTGTTGTTGAAGAACTATTTCCGCAATTATCAGTAGCAGTAAAAGTTACCGAAGCAGAACCAGTTGCTCCACAAGTATCAGAAACCGAAGTAAAGTTGTTAGTCCAAGTTACCGAAGAACAAACATCGCTAGCTGAAGCACCACCGTTAGAAGCTAACCAAGCGTTTAAAGCAGCCGTATTTCCAGCACCATCACATTGTACTTCTAAATTTGAAGCTTGCGTTGTGATTGTTGGATTTGTGTTATCAATTATTGTAAACGTAGCAGTAGTTGAAGAACTATTTCCGCAATTATCAGTAGCTGTAAAAGTCACTGTTGCCGAACCAGTAGCTCCACAAGTGTCAGAAACCGAAGTAAAGTTGTTAGTCCAAGTTACCGAAGAACAAACATCGCTAGCTGAAGCACCACCATTTGAAGCCAACCAAGCGTTTAATGCAGCAGTATTTCCAGCACCATCACATTGTACTTCTAAATTCGAAGCTTGCGTTGTGATTGTTGGATTCGTGTTATCGATTATTGTAAACGTTGCAGTTGTTGAAGAACTATTTCCACAGTTATCAGTAGCAGTAAAAGTCACTGTTGCAGAACCAGTTGCACCACAAGTATCATAAATCGATGTGAAGTTGTTACTCCAAGTTACATTCGAACAAACATCAGAAGCTACAGCACCACCGTTAGAAGCCAACCAAGCGTTTAATGCAGCAGTATTTCCAGCACCATCACATTGTACTTCTAAGTTAGAAGCTTGCGTTGTGATTGTTGGATTCGTGTTATCGATTATTGTAAACGTTGCAGTAGTTGAAGAACTATTTCCGCAATTATCAGTAGCTGTAAAAGTAACTGTTGCCGAACCAGTAGCTCCACAAGTGTCAGAAACCGAAGTAAAGTTGTTACTCCAAGTCACATTCGAACAAACATCGCTAGCTGAAGCACCTCCGTTAGAAGCTAACCAAGCGTTTAATGCAGCAGTATTTCCAGTACCATCACATTGTACTTCTAAGTTAGAAGCTTGAGTTGTGATTGTTGGATTGGTTGTATCAATGATTGTAAACGTTGCAGTTGTAGAAGAACTATTTCCGCAATTATCAGTAGCTGTAAAAGTCACTGTTGCAGAACCAGTCGCTCCACAAGTATCAGAAACCGAAGTAAAGTTGTTACTCCAAGTTACCGAAGAGCAAACATCGCTAGCCGAAGCACCACCGTTTGAAGCTAACCAAGCGTTTAAAGCAGCAGTATTTCCATTTCCATCACATTGTACTTCTAAATTGGAAGCTTGAACAGAAATCACAGGATTCGTGTTATCAATGATTGTAAACGTTGCAGTTGTAGAAGAACTATTTCCGCAATTATCAGTAGCAGTAAAAGTTACCGAAGCAGAACCAGTTGCTCCACAAGTGTCAGAAACCGAAGTAAAGTTGTTAGTCCAAGTTACCGAAGAACAAACATCGCTAGCTACAGCACCACCGTTAGAAGCTAACCAAGCGTTTAATGTAGCAATATTTCCAGCACCATCACATTGTACTTCTAAGTTAGAAGCTTGCGTTGTGATTGTTGGATTCGTGTTATCGATTATTGTAAACGTTGCAGTTGTTGAAGAACTATTTCCGCAATTATCAGTAGCAGTAAAAGTCACTATTGCCGAACCAGTTGCTCCACAAGTATCAGAAACCGAAGTAAAGTTGTTACTCCAAGTTACCGAAGAACAAACATCGCTAGCAGAAGCACCACCGTTTGAAGCTAACCAAGCGTTTAAAGCAGCAGTATTTCCATTTCCATCACATTGTACTTCTAAATTGGAAGCTTGAACAGAAATCACAGGATTCGTGTTATCAATGATTGTAAACGTTGCAGTTGTAGAAGAACTATTTCCGCAATTATCAGTAGCAGTAAAAGTCACTATTGCCGAACCAGTTGCTCCACAAGTATCAGAAACCGAAGTAAAGTTGTTAGTCCAAGTTACCGAAGAACAAACATCGCTAGCTGAAGCACCACCGTTAGAAGCCAACCAAGCGTTTAATGCAGCAGTATTTCCAGCACCATCACATTGTACTTCTAAGTTAGAAGCTTGCGTTGTGATTGTTGGATTCGTGTTATCGATTATTGTAAACGTTGCAGTAGTTGAAGAACTATTTCCGCAATTATCAGTAGCAGTAAAAGTTACCGAAGCAGAACCAGTCGCTCCACAAGTATCAGAAACCGAAGTAAAGTTGTTAGTCCAAGTTACCGAAGAACAAACATCGCTAGCTGAAGCACCACCATTTGAAGCCAACCAAGCGTTTAATGCAGCAGTATTTCCAGCACCATCACATTGTACTTCTAAATTCGAAGCTTGCGTTGTGATTGTTGGATTCGTGTTATCGATTATTGTAAACGTTGCAGTTGTTGAAGAACTATTTCCGCAATTATCAGTAGCAGTAAAAGTCACTATTGCCGAACCAGTTGCTCCACAAGTATCAGAAACTGATGTGAAGTTATTACTCCAAGTTACATTCGAACAAACATCGCTAGCTGAAGCACCACCGTTAGAAGCTAACCAAGCGTTTAATGCAGCAGTATTTCCAGCACCATCACATTGTACTTCTAAGTTAGAAGCTTGCGTTGTGATTGTTGGATTCGTGTTATCGATTATTGTAAACGTTGCAGTTGTTGAAGAACTATTTCCACAGTTATCAGTAGCAGTAAAAGTCACTGTTGCAGAACCAGTTGCACCACAAGTATCAGAAATCGATGTGAAGTTGTTACTCCAAGTTACATTCGAACAAACATCAGAAGCTACAGCACCACCATTAGAAGCTAACCAAGCGTTTAATGCAGCAGTGTTTCCGTTTCCATCACATTGCACTTCTAAATTTGAAGCTTGCGTTGTGATTGTTGGATTTGTGTTATCAATTATTGTAAACGTAGCAGTTGTTGAAGAACTATTTCCACAGTTATCAGTAGCAGTAAAAGTCACTGTTGCAGAACCAGTCGCTCCACAAGTGTCAGAAACTGATGTAAAGTTGTTACTCCAAGTTACCGAAGAACAAACATCGCTAGCCGAAGCACCACCGTTTGAAGCTAACCAAGCGTTTAAAGCAGCAGTATTTCCATTTCCATCACATTGTACTTCTAAATTGGAAGCTTGAACAGAAATCACAGGATTCGTGTTATCAATGATTGTAAACGTTGCAGTTGTAGAAGAACTATTTCCGCAATTATCAGTAGCTGTAAAAGTCACTGTTGCAGAACCAGTTGCTCCACAAGTATCAGAAACCGAAGTAAAGTTGTTAGTCCAAGTTACCGAAGAACAAACATCGCTAGCTGAAGCACCACCGTTAGAAGCCAACCAAGCGTTTAATGCAGCAGTATTTCCAGCACCATCACATTGTACTTCTAAGTTAGAAGCTTGCGTTGTGATTGTTGGATTCGTGTTATCGATTATTGTAAACGTTGCAGTAGTTGAAGAACTATTTCCGCAATTATCAGTAGCAGTAAAAGTTACCGAAGCAGAACCAGTCGCTCCACAAGTATCAGAAACTGATGTAAAGTTGTTAGTCCAAGTTATATTCGAACAAACATCGCTAGCTGAAGCACCACCGTTAGAAGCTAACCAAGCATTTAATGCAGCAGTGTTTCCGTTTCCATCACATTGCACTTCTAAATTTGAAGCTTGCGTTGTGATTGTTGGATTTGTGTTATCAATGATTGTAAACGTTGCAGTTGTAGAAGAACTATTTCCGCAATTATCAGTAGCTGTAAAAGTCACTGTTGCAGAACCAGTCGCTCCACAAGTATCAGAAACCGAAGTAAAGTTGTTACTCCAAGTTACCGAAGAACAAACATCGCTAGCCGAAGCACCACCGTTTGAAGCTAACCAAGCGTTTAAAGCAGCAGTATTTCCATTTCCATCACATTGTACTTCTAAATTGGAAGCTTGAACAGAAATCACAGGATTCGTGTTATCAATGATTGTAAACGTTGCAGTTGTAGAAGAACTATTTCCGCAATTATCAGTAGCAGTAAAAGTCACTGTTGCAGAACCAGTAGCTCCACAAGTGTCAGAAACCGAAGTAAAGTTGTTACTCCAAGTTACCGAAGAACAAACATCGCTAGCCGAAGCACCACCGTTTGAAGCTAACCAAGCGTTTAATGCAGCAGTATTTCCAGCACCATCACATTGTACTTCTAAATTTGAAGCTTGCGTTGTGATTGTTGGATTTGTGTTATCAATTATTGTAAACGTTGCAGTTGTAGAAGAACTATTTCCGCAATTATCAGTAGCTGTAAAAGTCACTGTTGCCGAACCAGTTGCACCACAAGTATCAGAAACTGATGTAAAGTTGTTAGTCCAAGTTATATTCGAACAAACATCGCTAGCTGAAGCACCACCGTTAGAAGCTAACCAAGCATTTAAAGCAGCAGTATTTCCAGCACCATCACATTGTACTTGTAAGTTCGAAGCTTGTGTTGTAATTGATGGATTGGTTGTATCAATGATTGTAAACGTTGCAGTTGTAGAAGAACTATTTCCGCAATTATCAGTAGCTGTAAAAGTCACTGTTGCAGAACCAGTAGCTCCACAAGTATCAGAAACCGAAGTAAAGTTGTTAGTCCAAGTTACCGAAGAACAAACATCGCTAGCCGAAGCACCACCGTTTGAAGCTAACCAAGCGTTTAATGCAGCAGTATTTCCAGCACCATCACATTGTACTTCTAAGTTAGAAGCTTGCGTTGTGATTGTTGGATTCGTTGTATCATTGATAGTAAATATCTGGTTGCATGTTACAACGTTTAGAATTGTATTTTCTCCAGCATCTCTTATTCCGTTATCATTTGCGTCTAAGTATTCGGTAATTGTATAAGTTCGGGTTACTTGTGTATTACAACCTAAATAAGCGCTGTTAGAAGCAGTTATTTGGATTACACCACAAGGATTGTTACCAATTATACCATTACCATTTCCTAAAGCTTCAAATTCTAATTCAGTTAAAGAAGTTGCTTGAGGTAATAAATCATAACATTGTAAACTTACAGGTGAAAATGTTGGACAGGTTACTAAAAATTCACAACAAACAACAGCAGAAATTGTAGTTGTGTAATTTTTAATACATCCCAAAGCATCTGTTATAGTTGCTGAATAAGTTCCTATTCCTAAGTTTGATAAATCTTGAGAAGTTGCACCAGTATTCCATAAAACGGTATAAGGAGCCGTTCCACCAGAAATTGTCAAATCAATTGAAGCAGTTGAACCAGGTACACAAGTTAAACCTTGAACATTTGCATTTACATTAACTTGGCTTGGATAAACAATAGGAACAGAATATGTATTTGTCAATCCCATCGCGTCAGTTACTGTTAAAGTAGCTGTGTTGGATAAAGAATTATTGTAATTGAAAGTAGGATTTTCTTGTGTAGAATCAACTGTTCCATTAGAATCAAAATCCCAAGCATAACTATAAGGAGGTGTTCCTCCATTTGTTGTTGAATCGAAATTGATTGTAGAAATACTTCCATTTGTACAACCAGAATAATCAAATTGAACAGCTAGTGGAGCAGTAATAACAACGCTTGCAGGGAATTCGCATTGTGATTTGTTATAGGTGCTACAAGAATAAGGAACTAATTCGGTTCCATTTCCTGAGGTTTTCCAAACAATTAAAATTCTATTCAGGATCATTTCTTGTCCACAAACCCATGTAAATGGGCCATAAAGCAGACGTTGTCCTGAACCAGGGGCAACTGTTCCTAAGTTAACATTTAATTGTGTAATAACACCATCAATTTCTAAATCAGCAAACATTCTTACATGATATATATTACTGTTTGAATTTGATGTGTAATTTAACATTACATACATGGTTTGAGATACACCTGGTGTACATGTAGTATTATTTAGTGGAACGCCATTAACATCGGTTAAACTTAAAAATACATCGTCT
This sequence comes from Flavobacterium proteolyticum, assembly GCF_015223105.1. Taxonomy (GTDB): domain Bacteria; phylum Bacteroidota; class Bacteroidia; order Flavobacteriales; family Flavobacteriaceae; genus Flavobacterium; species Flavobacterium proteolyticum. Next base: position 157,845 of record NZ_JADFTZ010000003.1, on the reverse strand, counting down.
AAAGTATAATTATTAGATGTACAATTATAGTAATCCTGATAATAATTAGGAGCAGTACCACATAATCTTAAATCGGGTTTTGTTGTTGTAAATTGTGAATAAACAAAATTAAACCCAAGACAGATAAATAATATCGAAATGGTAATTTTTGTTTTCATGAACGTTTTGATTTAATTTAACAATAATTGAAAAAATAGACCAAAAACGAGTAGTAAATAACTAATAGTTGGGGAAAGAAATGAAGTAGTAAGTGTGATTGAGATGGGGAAAAAACATGTAGTCAACAATACATAGTTGAATAAATAAAAATTTAAAACGCAATTCTTTTTAATGATTTAAAATAAACTTTTTTAACACATATCTATTACTTAATAAAAAGTAATTAAAGTTCTAGTCAGGGCAACTATTAAAGAAATTTCTTGATGCTAAATTACTCAAAAACTAATACTTAGCTAGCTTTACATGAGTGTTTTCGATAAAGTGTTTAAAAAAATCTACTAACTAACTTAAAATTGATGAAAAGGTTTAACTTTTAATTCAAAAAAAAGTAGTAATTTGAATCTCTAAACTAATAACTATGAAAAATTTAATACTTATTAGACATTCAAAGTCAAGTTGGGATGCACCAGTCCAAGATATTGAAAGATCAATCTCCCAACGAGGAGTTAAAGATGCACATTTAATTGCTGCAAAAACGCCTGAAATTTTACCACCATCTTATATTGTATGGAGTAGTAAAGCAAAAAGGACTCAAGAAACCGCTTTTATATTTTCTCAATACCTTTCTATTCCGCTTGAAACTATCCATTTTTCAGAGGATTTATACACTTTTGATGCTAAGAGCTTAGAAAAAAACATAAAAAAATGTGAAAATTCATATGATAGTCTAATTCTTTTTGGACATAATGAAGCTATTACAAAATTTGTTAATAAATTTGGAGACCTTTACATTGATAATGTTCCTACTTCGGGTGTAGTTGCTTTGCAATTTGACATTGACGATTGGAACAATTTATCAAAAGGAAAAACCATAGCAACATTATTTCCAAGCCATTTTAAAAATGAATAATACCATAAATAACTATATCGATAGAGAAAAAAGTTGGTTAACATTTAATGCGAGAGTATTACAGGAAGCCAATGATGAAAATGTACCATTATTAGATCGATTTCGTTTTCTTGGAATTTTCTCCAATAACTTAGACGAATTTTTCAGAGTGCGTTATGCGGCAATTCGTCGTATGAGTCTTGAAACTAATGAAACTGAAAAAATCCTGGGAGTTCCGGCTGAACAATTACTTAAAGAAATTACCGATATTGTTATCGAACAACAATCGGAAAGTTTACGTATTTTAAGTGAAATTGAAAAAAAGCTGGAAAAAGAAAATATTTTCATTATTAACGAAAATCAAGTTACTAAAGATCAAGAAAATTTTATTCACGATTATTTCATTCAAAAAGTTAGTCCGGCTGTAGTAACTATCATGTTAAATGACTTAGAAGAATTTCCTCTTTTAAAAGATACTTCGGGATATTTAGCAATTAAATTGGTTATGAAATCAGAATCTCAAAGCGAAGAGATTAAATATGCAGTAATCGAAATTCCTAATACGATTAACCGATTTGTAGTTCTTCCTTCTAATTCTGACAAACAGTATATTATTCTTCTTGATGATGTTATCCGTCTTAACTTAAATAGTATATTTAATATTTTTGATTACAAAACGATTTCAGCGCACATGATTAAAATTACTCGTGATGCTCAGTTGGAATTCGATAGTGATTTGAGTAAAAGTTTAATGGAAAAAATTTCCAATTCCGTTAAAGAAAGGAGAGTGGGTGAGCCTGTTCGTTTTGTTTATGATCAAGCAATTGGAAAAGATACCTTAGAATTTTTCCTTAAAGGAATGAATATTTTAAGTTCTGACAGTATTATTCCCGGTGGAAGATATCACAATCGTAGAGATTATATGAACTTCCCAAATTTAGGTCGATACGACTTGCTTTACAGAGAAAACTTACCATTACCAGTTCCAGGATTATCATTAGAAGGAAGTATTTTAGAACGAATTAAAAAGAAAGATTACTTGCTTTATGCGCCATATCAGTCGTTTTCTTATATCATTAAATTTTTGCGAGAAGCGGCTTTAGATCCAAAAGTAGCTTCTATAAAAATTACACTATATCGTTTGGCTAAGAACTCTCAAATTGTAAGTTCGTTAATCAATGCAGCAAAAAACGGTAAAAAAGTAACAGTTCAAATTGAATTACAAGCGCGTTTTGATGAAGAAAGTAATATTTCATATTCCGAACAAATGCAAACGGAAGGAATCGAATTGATTTTTGGAGTAAAAGGTTTAAAAGTGCATAGTAAAATTTGTGTTATTGAAAGAATTGAAGAAGGAAGAGTAAAACGTTACGGATTTATTTCAACCGGAAATTTCAATGAAAATTCAGCAAAAGTTTACACCGATGTGACTTTATTTACAAGTAATACAGAAATTTTAAAAGACGCTGCTAAGATTTTCGATTTCTTTGATGTGAATTATCGTGTACATCGTTACAAGCATTTAATTGTTTCGCCTCATTACACAAGAAGTCGTTTTAACAAATTAATTGACAGAGAAATTCTAAATGCGCTTTCTGGAAAAGAAGCATATATTAAATTAAAAATGAACAGTATATCCGATTTTAAAATGACGGATAAATTGTATGAAGCAAGTCAGGCTGGAGTAAAAATTCAATTGATAATTAGAGGAATTTGTTGTTTAATTCCTGGAGTAAAAGGGTTGAGCGAAAATATTGAAGCCATCAGCATAGTAGATAATTATTTAGAACATTCGCGAATTTATATTTTTGGAAATGCAGGTGATCCTGAAGTATTCATTTCATCAGCCGATTTCATGACACGTAATTTAGACGCAAGAGTAGAAGTAACATGTCCTATTTATGATCCTGAAATTAGAAAAGAATTAATTGAAACTTTCGAAATAGGTTGGAAAGCTAATGTAAAAGCTCGTATTCATTCTGCTGATTTATTAAATCGTTACAGAAAACGTGGTGATGAAAAACCATTCAGAGCCCAACAAGAAATGTATAATTATTACCAAAACAAATTAGACGTAATTGCAGAAGAGTTGCAATAATAAAGGATAAATGATTACAATAAAAAAATATGCAGCTATCGATATTGGTTCCAATGCCATGAGGTTATTGGTGACGAATATTGTGGAGCAAGAAGGACATCCAACACAATTCAACAAAAGTTCCTTAGTTCGTGTTCCCATTCGTTTGGGGCAAGACGCTTTTACCGTAGGCGAAATTACCGAGCAAAATATTGAAAGAATGATTGATGCCATGAAAGCTTTCAAATTATTGATGAAAGTACACAAGGTAGAAAAATATCAAGCTTGTGCAACATCGGCAATGCGCGAAGCTTACAACGGAAAAGAAGTAGTTGAAATCATCAAAAAGAAAGCCGATATAAAAATTGATATCATTGATGGTAAAAAAGAAGCCGCGATTATTGCGGCATCCGATTTAAAACAATTTATTAGTACTGATAAAGCTTATTTGTATGTTGATGTTGGTGGAGGAAGTACCGAATTTTCTTTATTCTACGAAGGTAAAATCATCGCATCTAAATCATTCAAAAATGGAACCGTTCGTTTGTTGAATAACATGGTAAACGAAGTCGTTTGGCAAGAAATTGAAAAATGGATTAAAACCAATACCGAACCTTTTGAAGATATCACCTTAATTGGTTCTGGTGGAAATATTAATAAATTATTCAAATTATCTGAAAAACAACAAGATAAACCGCTTTCGTATGTGTATGTAAGTTCGCAATATCAAAAATTGAACAGCATGACCTACGAACAAAGAATTGCCGAAATAGGTTTAAACCCAGACCGCGCCGATGTAATTATTCCAGCAACAAGAATCTATCTTAACGCCATGAAATGGAGTGGCGCCCGTCATATTTACGTACCAAAAATTGGATTATCCGATGGTATCGTGAAAGCGATGTATTATGGGAAGATTTGATGATGTTTACTAGTTATTAGCCATTTTAGAAAAATAAAACAGACATGGGGACTTGGGGAACATCTATAAAAGACAATGACGCATTTGCTGACGTTTACAGCGAATTTTTTGACTTCTATAACAAGGGTGGACAACCCGAAATCATTTCCAAAAAAATCATTGAAGACAATTGGGAAATTCTTGAAATAGAAGAAGAAAAAAATAGTTTGTGGTTTGCTCTAGCTTTAGCCCAATGGGAGACAAAATCTCTTGACCCAAAAATTATATCGAAAGTTGAAGAAATAATATTATCAGGTGTAGACTTGAAAATTTGGCTTTCTCTTGGAGCAAGTGAACAAGACATTAAAAAACGAAAAATTGCACTTGACAAGTTCCTTGAAAAAATAAAGTCTGACAGACCAAAAGCTAAACCAAGAAAAAGAAAAAAATTAAAAACACCAATTTTCGCAACAGGCGACTGTTTGGTTTTTAAATTATCAAATGGTAATTATGGCGGAGCAGTTGTTTTAGCAACAGACAATAATCCAGAAACTGCATATAACTTAGTAGTAACTACTCGACTGAATCAAAGCAATAAACCGACAATTAAAGACTTTCAAAATACAGAAGTTCTAATTTGCAATTTTGGACAGTGGCAAGACAAAGCGGATGTAACTTGGTATATGCCCGACTTATTTTATAAAGACTATGCCGATATTTACGAAAAAATTGGAAAAATTTCAGTGGATTTAGAGTATGACAATAAAAATCATGACGGAAAAGGTTATTTATTCAAACCGTCATGGACAGCATGTTGGGGTATGAATAATGCAGCAGATAAACAATTTGAATCTGAATTAACAAAACCAAAACCGAAAAAGACTTTAACAATTAAACAGTTGACTAAAAAAGAAAAATGGTGGAAAGTATTCTAAAAAAAAAGGCTTATAACAGCGTTTTGCTTCAATGCTACTTCTAAATTTTCCTTAAACATCCAAATCAAACGTCTTTCTCAACAAGTCTAAAGCTGGATTAATTTGTTTTAAACGTTCAAATTTCTCTTGTGGTGTAAAAGCGTATTTATTTTCGGTAGTTTCGTTTACAACAACTTCAATAGTAATATCGTGGTTGTGTAATTTTCCTCTTAAATAACCCATTAATTCATGGCAACCCGATAAAAATTCCTCTTTCGTACTTTGATTTGGAAGTTCTAAAGTTATAGTGGTGCCGTTTAATGTTGGATCGTTCATTTGCATGTATGTTGCTAATAAACGCTTGCCACTATCGGTCATTTTTTGAGCAAATTTATTCCATTGCAACAACATATCGGTTTCGTTAAACGTTTCCGAAGGCAATTCTTCTCTGTGTTTTTGAAAGGTTTGTTGTTGGGCTTCTAATTCTTTTTTGGCTTTAATACTCGCCAAAGAAAGTGCTGAAACTTTAGTTCCTGTCGGATTTAAATTCGTTAAAACAGGTTTTGGTATTTCAGGAACAATTGGAGCAACTACTTCACTTTGAACTTCAGGAATTGAAGACGCGATCGGCTCGCTAACTATTGGTTCTGTTTTTACAACAGGTTGAATTTCTTCAGTTGGAACTTGAGTTTTTAATGAAGAAACTTCCGAAATAGAGTAGGAGTTGTTCTTGTAATATGTAGCCGGAATGATAAATTTAGCTACTTTTTTTTTTCTCCATCAAAAGTGATAGAGGCTAATTGCATCAAACAAAGCTCGACTAAAAGGCGCTGATTTTGACTGACTTTATATTTCAAATCACACTCATTAGCTAATTCAATTCCTTTCAATAAGAAATCGTGCATCGCTTTGTGAGATTGAGCTGCATATAAACTTTGGGCATGTTCTCCCGCTTCCAATAAAGATAAAGTTGCAGGATTTTTACAAACCAATAAATCTCTAAAATGCGAAGCCAAGCCAGCAATAAAATGATGTCCATCAAAACCTTTTGCTAAAATGTCATTGTAAGCTAAAAGTAAATCTGGAATCTTATTTTCTAAAATTAAATCAGTGATTTTGATGTAATATTCAAAATCTAAAACGTTTAAGTTTTCTGTTACTGCTTGACGAGTTAAGTTATTTCCGCAATATGAAACTACTCTGTCAAAAATAGACAAAGCATCACGCATAGCACCATCTGCTTTTTGAGCAATGATGTGAAGTGCGTCATCTTCAAAAGTAATTCCTTGTTCTTTCGCAATTTCGGCTAAGTGTTCTTTCGCATCTTTAACCGTAATTCTTTTGAAATCAAAAATTTGACAACGGGATAAAATCGTTGGAATAATTTTATGTTTCTCGGTAGTTGCTAAAATGAAAATGGCATGCTTAGGTGGTTCTTCTAATGTTTTCAAGAAAGCATTAAAAGCTGCTTGTGAAAGCATGTGCACCTCGTCAATGATATATACCTTATATTTTCCGGTTTGTGGAGGTATTCTTACTTGGTCGATAATACTTCTAATATCATCAACACCATTATTAGAAGCCGCATCTAATTCAAAAACGTTAAATGAGAAATCCTCATACGGATCATCATAACCTTCTTGATTGATTTTTCGAGCTAGAATTCGGGCACAGGTTGTTTTTCCTACACCACGAGGTCCAGTAAATAATAAGGCTTGTGCCAAGTGATTCGTTTCAATAGCATTCAACAACGTATTGGTAATAGCTTGTTGGCCCACAACATCTTTAAATGTCTGCGGACGATATTTACGAGCTGATACGATAAATTGTTCCATAAATTCTATTGAAACACAAATATAGGTTGGGAAATTCCAAAAAGCAAATTCCGCAATTCAAATTGGAGGGAATCTTTATAAAAGTTATTCACAATTTGATATTTTGCTATTAAAGAGTTGTGGAATGCTTGCCTTTAATTGAAAGTTTAGCAATAGCTTCAGCATTTTTATCAGAAGAATTAGCAGAAGTTCCAGTTACAAAAACGCCTTTTAATCCATATTTAGAAACTATTCCGTAAACGGTTGCTTCATCATCTGGATTTGAATTTCCTTCGTAATGATAAATGTGGTTGATGGTATAATCTTCGGGATGCAAAATAATATCTTCTTCATTTTGATTGAAATCAAATGTAAACCCTTTCTCTCTTAATTTTATAAGCGCTTCGGAGACAGAAGCGTAGTGATAAATAGTTGACATAAGAATTAAGTATTATAAATTTGCAATCTATAAATTTACGAATATATTAGCTTTTAAAAGCTAAAGATTATGTTAAACTATGTATTAAAATTTATTTAAAACGTTATAAATTATCGTAAGTTTGCACCGCAGACCGCCTTATCGTCCCGCCTTGGCGGGGAGGAAAGTCCGGACACCACAGAGTAGCATAGTGGGTAACGCCCATCCATCGAAAGGTGAGGACAAGTGCAACAGAAAGTATGTACAGGTAATGCTGTAGTGAAACCAGGTAAACTCTATGCGGTGAAATGCCAAGTATATCAGCAGTTTCTGAGTAATCAGAATAAGGGCGACTCGTCCGATGTTGAAGGGTAGGCAGCTTGAGTTACGTAGTAATGCGTAATCTAGATAAATGATAAGGCTCCGATTTATTCGGAGACAGAATCCGGCTTATAGGTCTGCTTTTTTATTTTGTGACGATTTTATCCTTCGTCTTCCTCTTCATAATCTTCTTCTTCGTCACTTTCAAACTCGTAAAAAGAAAATACAGAACCTCCGTAACTTTTTGAAAAAGAAAAATTAGTCAAATGATCTAATTTGGTATGTTTTGAATGTTCTACAATTAACATTCCTTCTTCGTCTAAAAGTTCGTTTTCAAAAATAAGTTGAATGATTTTTTCAAAATTTTCCTGACTCAAATCATATGGTGGATCAGCAAAAATAATATCATAACTTGCTTTGCTTTTTTCTAAAAATTTGAAAACATCACTCTTAATTACACAAATATCTAAATCTAATTCCGTTGCCGTTTTTTTGATGAAATTAACACAACCCATATCACCATCAACACTAGTTATTGGTCCAGCACCACGAGAAGCAAATTCGTAACTGATGTTTCCAGTTCCTGAGAATAAATCCAAAACTTTTAATCCATGAAAATTAAAATAATTATTCAAAATATTGAATAAGGATTCTTTACACATGTCGGTTGTAGGACGAACAGGTAAGTTTTTTGGAGCTACTAAACGGCGTCCTTTGTGTTTTCCGGAGATAATTCTCATGAATGATAAAGTATAAAGTGATTTCGCAATTCTGCAGAAGAAACGTCTAAGATTGAAGCTTTGTTTGAAACATCAAGTAAAGTACAATTTCTAATGTATTGGTATGCAATTTTAAAAAACGCATCTTCTTCCGTACAATTTCCAAAAAGCTGAACCGAAATAGTTTCTGGATTTAATTGCAATTGTTCACAGGTAAACAAGATGAAATAAATAAAATCTTCTGGTGTATTGTATTGAAATGAATTGAAAAGTAACAATTGTTGATTTTTTACCACAACAATTTCAAAATGCTCTTTTTGAAGATGAATAAAAACTTGTTTTTCTTCTTTATTCTTGGACAAATCCAAAAGTTGTTTTACTAAAATAGAATTCGCATTTTGGTATTCAAAAGTTTCGTATTGATCTAATAAAAAGTTATTGATATTAACGAAAGGAACATAAACATTATTCATTTCGTAAGGAAAAATAACATCATAGATAAAAAAATCCGTTTCAAAAACTTTGGTATTGTATTGCAAATAACTTGCTAAAAAATGAACATCAAATAGGGAAGTAGGCACAAAAGTGTTCAAGTTATTATCATGAATTACCATTACTTCATCAAATGATTTTGTCAGAATGGGATAATCCACAAAGGTTCTCCACAATTGTTCTTCAATTACTTTGTTTTTTTCAAAGAGAATTGACATGCTGTTTATTACTTTGTTGGAAAGTAAATCAAATACACAAAAAGAAAGTCCACTCAAGGAAACCTGAATGGACAACTTTTTATATGTTTTTTGAGTAATGTCGTTATTCGTTATTACCATATTTTTTTGGCCAGTTTCCTGTAAGAGTAACTTCTTCTAAAGAACCTAAAATAATTTGAGGACCATTGATTTCGTCAATAGACTCTACTTTATTTTCTTGTTTTACTAATTCTTGATCTAAATCTTTTAATAAAGCATTTTTATCAATAATAGCTTGGAAAACAGAAAGATTCATGTCGTTTCTTGAAACTACACCTGTTTTCATAACTACAGGAACTTCAACTTCACCAACTTTTACAACATTTAATCTTTTGTATCTGTCAGAATTTTTAAATAATGAATCTTTTACTTTAACAGTTCCTAATTTTGTAATAATTACTTCATCTTTAAAGAAACCACCAACTCCGTCAGCACCAACTTTAATACCAAAAGCAGCATTTTTAGCAGCATCAATTACAGCAGTATCTCTTCTTGAAATAATTTCAAATTCGCCATTTTCAACAAATTTCACTAATTCATCAAAAGTGTCAGCATATTTTCCATGAACAGACTTGTAACCTGTTTGTAATTTTTTAATGTCTAACATTGTTTTAACAGCTACTTCGTAGCGAGCTTCTTTTTCATTTTGAAACTCGATTGGTTTCATAATCGAAGCGTATATTAAATATACAAGAAAAAGAGAAATTCCCCATAATACAATAGTGAATACTTTTTTATTTCCTGGAGTAACAAATTTGTCAATTAGTTTAACCAACGCAAAGATTAAAATAATTAATACGACTAAATAAATAGCAATTTCTAACATTTGATTAATTTATTTTTAGTTAAATAGGTACGCAAATCTACAATTTTTTTTTCTACACAAAAGAATTTCTTGTAAAAATCATTCAGTATATTTGAAAAATTAATATTGGCCAAATCTTTTTTATGACTTACAAGCTGTTTTACAATTTATTACAAAAGAATTTTCCGCATCAACCCACTCTAAAACAGGATATTTTTTTTCAGAAAATTGCCGATTTTATTTTGAACTCGACGTCTGATGATATTTTTATCCTCAAAGGTTATGCCGGAACAGGTAAAACAACTATAATTTCTACTGTTATTAATAATTTAGGCGATATTAATATGAAAGCTGTATTACTAGCACCAACAGGTAGAGCAGCAAAAGTAATCAGTAATTATTCTGGAAAACCTGCATATACGATTCATAAGCGAATTTATTTTCCCAAAAAAAATAAAACAGGAGGAGTAAGTTTTACTTTGCAACAAAATAAATTTAAAAATACTCTTTTTATAGTTGATGAATCTTCTATGATTTCGGATAATAATCAAGATTCAAAATTGTATGAAAATGGTTCGTTGTTAGATGATTTGTTTTTTTATGTGGATGCTGGGAATAATTGCAAACTCTTATTAATAGGTGATACCGCTCAGTTGCCGCCTGTAAATATGAGTGTGAGTCCAGCTTTGGATATTGACTCGCTTTCGCTTCATTACCAAAAAAATGTACATCATATTGAGTTGGATGAAGTGATGCGTCAAGCGGAGCATTCTGGCATTTTGTACAATGCTACCCAATTACGAGAATTATTGCATTCGCATTTTATTGATACGTTCCAATTCAAATTAAAAGGGTTTAAGGATATTGTTCGCTTGCAAGATGGTTACGAAATTCAAGATGCCATTCATCAAGCGTATGATAATTATAGCATAGAAGATACCGCTTTTATTTTGCGTTCGAATAAAAGAGCGAATCAATACAACCAACAAATTAGAGCCTCTATTTTGTCCAAAGAAAGTGAAATTTCTACTGGAGATTATTTAATGGTAGTTAAAAACAATTATTTTTGGTTACCCGAAAATTCTGAAGCCGGATTTATTGCTAATGGTGATATTGTCGAAATTCTAGAAATCAGAAAAATTCAAGAACTGTATGGATTCAAATTCGCTACTGTAAAAATCAGAATGGTGGATTATCCAAACCAAATTCCGTTTGACACCGTTATTATGTTGGATACGATTATGAGCGAATCACCTTCGTTGACATATGAAGAATCGAATAAATTGTATCAAGAAGTGTTGTTGGATTATGAAGAAGAACGCCAACAATATAAAAAATTACAGAAAGTAAAAGAAAACCCTTATTTCAATGCGCTTCAGGTGAAATTTTCGTATGCAATAACGTGTCATAAATCGCAAGGTGGTCAATGGAAAACCGTTTTTGTAGAACAACCATATTTACCTGATGGAATTGATGTAGATTATGTCCGTTGGTTATACACTGCCATCACACGTGCCGAAGAAAAATTATATTTAATCGGATTTAAGGATGAGTTTTTCGAAAATTAATACTTTTGTAATCAAACAAAATCAAACATGAAAATAATAGCTGTAATTCCCGCTCGATATGCTTCCACACGTTTCCCTGCAAAATTAATGCAAGATTTAGGAGGCAAAACTGTAATTCTCAGAACGTATGAAGCAGCTATTTCTACGAATTTATTTGATGATGTTTTTGTAGTGACGGATTCCGATTTGATTTTCAACGAAATTATTTCGAATGGAGGAAAAGCCATCATGTCAATAAAAGAACACGAAAGCGGAAGCGACAGAATTGCAGAAGCTGTTGAACATATGGATGTTGATGTTGTAATTAACGTTCAAGGCGATGAACCTTTTATCAATAAAAAACCTTTAGAAGAACTAATTGAAGTTTTTAAAAACGATTTAGAAAAGAAAGTCGATTTAGGCTCTTTGATGTTTCAAATAGTTGATAAAGAAGAAGTTAACAATCCAAATAACGTAAAAGTTATAACAGACCAACAAGGTTTTGCGTTATATTTTTCGCGTTCGGTAATTCCTTATCCTAGAGAGGAAAATGTTGGAGTGCGCTATATGAAACACATTGGAATTTACGCTTTTAGAAAAGAAGCTTTAATGGATTTTTACCGTTTACCTATGTTATCGTTAGAAGCTTCTGAAAAATTAGAACAACTTCGTTATTTAGAATACGGAAAACGTATTAAAATGGTCGAAACTTCTCATGGAAGCATCGGAATTGATACTCCAGAAGATTTAGAAAAAGCTAGAAAATTGCTAAAAAATTAATCTGTTTTATCACTAAAATAGCCTTTTGTTTTAATTTTTGATGAGAAAAAATTCATAAAAAGAATAACAAAAAACAGAAATAAAAACACTTGCAAAATTGTGAAAACTTTACCTATTGTTGCAACAGGATAATATTCTCCATAACCAATGGTAGATGAAGTAACAAAACTATAATAAACGGCATCAAACCAATTATTTAAAGGTGCATTCAAGTAATCTCCAGTTCTGTAAAATACTGCAAAAGCTAAAACAGATTCTAAATAATTGAAAAATAGCAACAACATTGATCTTTTATAAGAACGAGGTTGGGAAAACAAATCAGAAGCAAAAATTAGGGTTGGAATGTACAAAACCGTCTCTAAAAGAATATAAATCAATATAAAAACCACAAAGTGATTGGTTTGCCAATTATTAACAAGAATTAAAATAGGAAATACAACTTTAGCCAAAATATAAAAATCCATAGCCAAATCTTTGTATTCGTACCCCAGTTTATTTGCAAAATGTTTGATATATATGCCTGGAAATAGGAGTTGGGAAGAAGATAAAAACAAGCGAACGATTTTTTCAATTCCGTTATCTTCTTCATGATCATTGTTCCAAATAGCTCTAATATTTAGAATTGTTTTTTTTAATGGACTAAAATTATGGTGGTTGAGTTTATTAACTTTTCCAACTAATAATTTTTTAACTATGCTCATTACGATAATTTTTTAATGGTAAACAATTCGTTGTGCACTTCAATTTTTGGATACAATCTTACCGAATAATTAGTATCAAATTTATTTTTATAATCAACATTTCTTCTTCTATCTTGATAACCTAAAACCATAGTATTAAACAAGATAAATCCATTTACGTTAAGTAAAAAGTTAATACGATTAATAAAGAAATCTTCAAATAGAAAGTTGGGCATTGTAGTATCTTGAAAAATATCAATAATAATTAAATCGTATTTTTCTTTGGTTTTTAAAACAAATTCAAAAGCGTCGTCATTTACAATTGAAACATTGTTATAGTTTCCTAATCCAAAATATTTCTTTGCTAATTCAATCACATCAGCATCAATTTCTACTCCTGTGATTCTACCTTTAAATTTGATTTCTTTTTTTAGCGTTTCAATTACACTTCCGCCAGCAACTCCTAAAACAAGTATAGAATTGAAATTCTGAATTCGTTCGTAGCCTATATATTTCAATCCTTTTTTAAGCACACGTTGTAAGCTTCCGAAGGAATAATTGGTATTCTCCGAATCCAAAACCAAATACCCATTATTCCAGGTAACTTCTAGATTTTTACTGTAAACCGATTTCTTTTGATGAATTTTTATAGGTAATAAAAAACTCAATACGCGCTTAATCATGTAATTTTGTTTGTAATCGTAAATATAATTTTATTTTTGTCTCAAAATAGTCTCTAATGAAACAAATTATATACAAATTTATTTTCTGCCAAATTTTTGGTTGGAAAGTAATCGGTACAATTGCACCAGAAGTTAAAAAATGTGTGTTAATAGCCGTTCCACACACTAGTTGGTGGGATTTCTTTCTAGGAATTTTCTCTCGAGGAATTCTAAATTTAGAAATTAACTATGTTGCTAAAAAGGAATTATTTGTATTTCCTTTTAATTATTTCTTTACGTGGACAGGAGGAACACCTTTAAATCGTCAAAAAAACGAGAATAAAGTAGATACTATCGCAAAAATATTTAATGAAAAAGAAGTTTTCAGATTAGCTATTGCTCCAGAAGGTACAAGAAAAAAAGTAACCGAATGGAAAACAGGTTTTTATTACATGGCACTAAAAGCAAATGTTCCAATTATTCCTGTAGCGTTTGATTACGGAAGAAAACAAGTGGTGTATCACGAACCATTTTACCCAACAGGAAATATTGAAGCTGATTTAAAATTTTTAAAATCGTATTACAAAGATGTAATTGGTAAAATTCCTGAAAAAAGTTTCACGGATATTTAAAAATAGAACTCTGGAGCAATTCAGAGTTTTTTTATGCTTTGTAGTTTTTAAACGTTCCATTTTTAAAAAACACTACAATACGCTCAATTTCTTCGTCAGAATTATTTTCTGTTCTAATCGATTCTACAGGATTAGGTTCTGGAAGAATAGGAGTAATTCTTTTTTCTACAGTCGAAAATAAATCAAGTTCTGAATTAGTGTTTTCTAGAAATGGTTGTGAAGGAGATTTCTTTTCAGTTTCTAAAACTGTCGTCACTACATTTTCTGATTTTGGAAAATTTCCTTTTCCATTCAAAATCCAATACAAATCTACTTCAGGGAAAACTTCAATTACTTTGATGATAAAATCCAAGCTAGGTTTATTTCTACCAGAGAGTAGGTGAGACAAACTTGATCGCTGCACATTGATTTTATCAGCAAAAGCAGAAGCTGATAAATTGTAATAATCGAGTATGATTTCTAACCGTTTAATAAAATCATCAATGTTTACCATTGTAAATAGCTGTTTTGAATTAAAGAGTTACAAATGTAAACAAAGCAAAAGAAATATACAAGTTTACAGATGTAAATAGTACAAATACAATTTAATTTAAACTTTACATAGAATAGCATAACTAATTGATTTTAAATAATTAGAAACTAAATATATTAACATATTTAATATTGTAAATTAATGCAATAGAAGTCAATGTAAGGAGTAATTAAACCCGTTTACAAAAGTGAATTTTATTGTAAATTTAAATGTTTACAAATGTAAAAAATAAGTTGTTTACATTTGTAAATCAAAAGAAAGCCATGGATTATTTACAATTAGCAACTCAATATTTAGAACCAAAACTAAAAGGAAAGTATATTCATTTAGATACTATTTTACCTATTTTAAAATCATTAAATTCAGATTTTGAAATTACAGAAATTGGAAAATCGGTTCAAGGAAGAGTTATTCATCAAGTAAAAATTGGAAATGGAACTACCAAAATTTTGATGTGGTCTCAAATGCACGGAAATGAATCAACAACTACAAAAGGTTTATTTGATTTCTTTAATTTTTTACAATCAGATAATGAAATAGCAAAAAGAATTAAATCGGGTTATACCTTAATATGCATTCCTATGTTAAATCCAGATGGTGCTTTCTTGTATACGAGAGAAAATGCTGATAAAGTAGATCTAAATAGAGATGCTTTTAATACTACTCAACCTGAAATGCAAATCTTGCATAGTGTTTATAAAAATTTTCTGCCAGATTACTGCTATAATTTACATGATCAGCGAACTATTTTCGGTACAGAAGACTTTAATTTACCTGCAACGGTTTCTTTTTTATCACCAGCATATAATGAAGATAGAGAATATAATGAGGTGCGTTTAAAAGCAATTCATATAATAAACAATATGAATAATGCGTTACAACTTTATATTCCAAATCAAGTTGGGCGTTTTGATGATGGTTACAATGTCAATTGTACAGGTGATTATTTCACAACGCAAAACACTCCAACGATTTTATTTGAAGCTGGTCATTATAAGGATGATTATAATAGAGATATTGTAAGAAAATTTATTTTTATTTCGCTTTTAAGTTCATTTAATGGAAGTTACGAAAACGTTATAGTTGATAAAGAATTGAATAATTATTTGAAGATTCCTCAAAATAACAAATGTTTTTATGATTTTATTTATAAAAATGTCAAAATTATTGATAATAATGTTGAAAAAATAATTAACTTTGCAGCTCAATATACTGAAGTAGTACAAAATGATCAGTTAAAATTTGTGGCAACTATTGCTAAAATAGATGATTTGCAAAATTTTAAAGGTCATTTAGAATATGATTGTGAAGAAGGTTTGTTTTCAAGTAATGGGATTCACTTTCCTGTTTTAGAAGAAAAAGCTGATTTTTTTATCAATAATTTAACAGAATTTAACAATGGTGTAAAAATTATTTGATAAATTTGCTTCAGATTTGAATAAAAATCAAAAAATTAACAAATATTATAAGCACTTATGAGTAAGTTTCGTTTAGATGAAGTAGATCATCAAATTTTGGACATGTTGATTGATAACACGAGAGTTCCTTTTACAGATATTGCAAAAAAATTATTAATTTCTGCAGGAACGGTACATGTTAGAGTGAAAAAAATGGAAGATGCAGGAATCATTCAAGGTTCTTCTTTAACATTAGATTATGAAAAATTGGGATATTCTTTCATTGCTTATGTTGGAGTTTTCTTGCACAACACGTCTCAAACTAAATTCGTTTTAGAGCGTATCAATCAAATTCCATTCGTAACTGTTGCTCACGTAACTACTGGAAAATTTAATATTTTCTGTAAAATTAGAGCTAAAGATACCAAACACGCTAAAGAAGTTATCTTCATGATTGACGATATTGAAGGTGTGTACAGAACTGAAACCATGATTTCTTTAGAAGAAAGCATCAACGACAAAAAACGATTGATGCATACGATTTTTAAAGAATTGTAAAATACTAAAGCCTCTTAGTGAGGCTTTTTTTATATCTTTAAGTTATGAAAAATTTACAATCTAACGAATTTGCTCCTTATTATGAGAATTATATCAAATTAGTTCCAGAGCAAGATATTATAAAAGGACTTACTAAGCAAAAGGAAGAAATGTTGCATTTCTTTAAATCGATTCCTGTTTTTAAGCATGAATTTCGTTATGCAGAAGGGAAGTGGACAATTAAAGATATTATTCTTCATTTAATTGATGCGGAAAGAATATTTGCGTATCGTGCTTTACGTATCGCTAGAAATGACAAGACTGCTTTACCAGGTTTTGAAGAAAATGATTATGTTGTTGCTGCAAATGCTAATAATAGAGAATATGAAAATCTATTAACAGAATACGAAACAGTAAGAAATGCTTCTATAAGTTTATTTGAAACTTTTACAAGTGAAGAATTACTTCGTTTAGGAATAGCTTCAAATAATAGTGTTTCGGTAAGAGCAATTGGATATATTATGTTGGGTCATGAATTGCATCATAAAAACGTAATTTTAGAAAGATATTTATAATAAAAAAAGGGATTCAATTTGGAATCCCTTTTTTTATGTATTAATCTTCATCGTCTTCGTCAGCATCATCATCATCGTCTCCGTCTTCTGAGTCTTCAATATCGTCTGAATCATTTGAATCGTCTTCATCATCATCGTCTTCATCGATATCTAAGTCTTTTAAAGCTCCGATTTTTTCATCTGGTACTACTACAACATCATCTTCGATAATATCATCTTCATCATAGTTTTCGATTCTATCAGCAAGTTTAGTACTTACTTTTACTAAGTAAATAGTATCTTCTGTACGAACTTCTACAGCTTCAACAGTTTCATTCTTAGCATTTTTAAAACGAATAACATCCGAATCATCATATCCGTCAGGAAATTTCTCAACTAGTAAGGTTAAGATTTCATTTGTTAATTTTGCGTAATCAACAATAACTCTTTTCATTGGGTAGGTTTTAATCTTGTAATTTCGTCAAATGTAATATCCTTAGCTTATATTTTCAAGTAAAATTTAATATTTTTTTTAAAAATTTTACCAGCCTAAAACGTAAGCAAACATCAACGGCGCAACTATCGTAGCGTCAGACTCTACGATAAATTTAGGCGTTGTAATATCTAATTTACCCCAAGTAATTTTTTCGTTTGGAACAGCTCCAGAGTACGAACCATAACTAGTTGTTGAGTCAGAAATCTGACAGAAATAGCTCCAAAATGGCACATCATGCATTTCCATATCTTGATATAACATTGGAACAACACAAATAGGAAAGTCTCCTGCGATACCACCACCAATTTGGAAGAAACCAATTCCTTTTCCTTCGCAATTTTTTGTATACCAATCCGCTAACCACATCATGTATTCTACACCACTTTTCATAGTTGTAGCTTTGAACTCACCTTTGATACAGTAAGATGCGAAAATATTACCCATTGTACTATCTTCCCATCCTGGAACTACAATTGGTAAGTTCTTTTCAGCAGCAGCTACCATCCAAGAATCTTTTGGATCGATTTCGTAATATTGCTCTAAAACTCCTGAATTGATCATTTGGTACATGAACTCATGTGGAAAATAACGTTCTCCTTTTGAATCGGCGTTGTTCCAAATATCAAATAAATGTTGTTGTAATCTTCTGAAAGCTTCTTCTTCAGGAATACAAGTATCAGTTACACGGTTATAGTGATTTTCCAATAAATCCCATTCTTCTTGTGGTGATAAATCTCTGTAATTTGGAACTCTTTTGTATGAATTATGAGCTACCAAGTTCATGATATCCTCTTCTAAATTAGCTCCAGTACAAGAAATAATATGTACTTTATCTTGACGAATCATTTCGGCTAATGATTTTCCTAATTCAGCTGTACTCATAGCACCCGCTAATGTAATCATCATTTTTCCGTTGTCTAATAAATGCTCTTCATATCCTTTTGCTGCATCTACTAAAGCGGCAGAGTTAAAGTGAAGATAATGTTTCTCGATAAACTGACTAATTGGTCCTTTGCTCATTACTTTTTATTTTATTGTTCTTTTTTCTTGTTGTATCCTAAAATTTCTAAAACGTCTTCGGCTTTCTGTTGCTCTGAAAATACTTCGGTAGCAATAATTCCGTTTTTGTCTTTATCAATTAAAATGTGTTTTGGTTGTGGTAAAATGCAGTGACTTAATCCGCCAAAACCTCCAATAGTTTCTTGATAAGCTCCTGTATTAAAGAATCCGATGTATAATGGTTTTTCTTTGTTGTATTTTGGTAAATAAACCGCATTCATGTGTTGCTCTGAATTGTAATAATCATCACCATCACAAGTAAGTCCTCCAAGTAAAACCCGTTCGTAAGTATCATTCCAGCGATTCACCGCCATCATAACGAAACGTTTGTTAATTGCCCAAGTGTCTGGTAGAGTAGTGATAAAAGAAGAGTCAATCATGTTCCAATTCTCTCTATCATTTTGTTTCTTTTGATATAACACTTGGTACAAAGCACCACCTGATTCACCAACAGTAAACGAACCAAATTCTGTAAAAATGTGAGGAACAGCTACTTCAGCTTCGTCACAGGCAATTTTGATTTGGTTTAAGATTTCGTCTACCATATATTGGTAATCGTAATCAAAAGCTAATGAATTTTTGATTGGGAATCCACCACCAATATTCAAACTGTCTAAAGTTGGACACTCTTTTTTTAATGCAATGTACACTTTCATACATTTTAGTAATTCGTTCCAATAATAGGCTGTATCACGAATACCTGCATTAATAAAAAAGTGAAGCATTTTTAACTCAACTTTCTTATTATCTTGAATTTGTTTTCTGTAAAATGGAAGAATGTCTTTATAACCAATTCCTAAACGCGATGTATAAAACTCAAATTTTGGCTCTTCTTCGGCTGCAATACGAATTCCGATTTTGAATTTTCCTTCTATTTCTTCTTGAAGTAAATCTAATTCTTCGAAATTATCAATTACAGGAATGGTATTTTTGTGTCCGTTGTTGATTAGACGTGCAATGTTAGTAACATATTGATCACGTTTAAATCCGTTACAAACAACGAATGTATTTTTATTGATTTTTCCTTGTTCCATCAAACTTTCAACAATATTAATGTCAAAAGCAGAAGAGGTTTCAATATGGATGTTGTTTTTTAAAGCTTCATTTAAAATGAACTCAAAATGTGAACTTTTTGTACAATAGCAATAGAAATACTTAGCTTCATAGCCGTGCTTTTCCATTGAATTTCTAAACCACATTTTAGCACGGTTGATGTTTTGGGAAATTTTTGGTAAATAGGTAAACTTAAGTGGTGTACCATATTCTTCTACTAATTTCATTAAATCGATGCCGTGAAATTGAAGATTGTCTTTGTTTAAGGTAAATTCTTCTTGTGGAAAGTAAAAAGTCTGATTAATTAAGTCGTAATATTTTGTGTTCATTTTGAAAAATAAGATTAAAAATTAAAAAAGTTCAAATGTTTACCTGTTTTTAATCTTAATTTTCAAACCCTAATATTTGCAAATCGAATTAATAGTTTCTCACTAAAAGTCTTCGATAACGCGAATAAATCAATTATATGAAAACAAAAAATAGAAAAGAACAAACGATCAATAATAGATAAGTCAGCATTCCTATTGCTAAGAGTTCTGTTGAAATTGTTCGTATAGTTGTTTTCTTTCATGGGTGCAAAGTTAAAAAAATAAAATGGCTATTATTTAAAGAAAATGTAAAAAAATAATTAGACAGCATAATCTTTAAATGCATTGAAAATCAAAACATTGTCTGCTTCTTGATTGATTTTGATTTTTCCGATTCCTTCAAGAAGAGCAAATTGTACTTTTCCGAATTCATTTTTCTTATCGTAAATCAATAATTCAATGATTTGATTGATGTCATTTTCATTGAATTCAATACGTTCAAAAATATCGTTGATAATATACTTGATTTCGTGATATTCTTCATTAGTTAACCATCCTTTTTCTTTAGAAATATAGCTTTCTAAAATCATTCCTGCAGCAATTGCTTCTCCGTGAAGTAAGCTTGTTTTATCTTCGTTTTCCAAGAAGTAACTTTCGATTCCATGACCTAAAGTATGTCCAAAATTTAATGCTTTTCTAATTCCGTTCTCAGACAAATCTTCACAAACAATGGTGTTTTTTATTTGAATTGATTGATGAATTAATTCGTTTAAATCTTCTGTATTTAAATCTTTTAAGTTTTTAAATTTATCCCAATAATTTTTGTCGAAAATTAATCCATGTTTTAACATTTCGGCTAATCCGGAGCGCATTTCTCTTGGAGATAGTGTACTTAAAAACTCAGTATCCACAATAACCGCTTTTGGTTCGCGAATAATTCCGATTTGATTTTTTAAATTTCCTAAATCTACACCATTTTTCCCTCCAATAGAAGCATCTACCATTGAAAGTAGTGTAGTTGGAATATTGATAAAATCAATTCCTCTTTTGAAAGTGCAAGCTACAAATCCGCCCAAATCAGAAATTACGCCACCACCTAAATTGATGATGATACTTTTTCTATCGGCACCTAATTCAGACAAAGCAGCCCAAACTTCGGTACAAGTTGCTATATTTTTATGATTTTCACCCGCTTCTAATTCAATGATTTCGATTTCAATTTCGGTTGCCAAATTATTTAATAAATGAGGTAAACAATACTGCGAGGTATTTTCGTCAACCAAAATAAAAATTCTGGAATAGCTTGAGGGAATAAGATACGAAGCTAGTTTTTCATAGCCTGTTTCATTAAAAAATACGGAATAATTAGTTGCTTGTATCGTTTGCATGAAAATGTGTAAAATTTGACTGCAAAATACGTCATTTTTTATTTATTATTCGATAACTGTGGCGTATATTTGTATCACTTTATTTCAAAACACAATGAATACATTATTTAATAATACAGAAGTTGCTTTTGCTTTGAAAAGCGACACCGAGTTAGAAAGAGCTTATTTTTTATTCAAATTAATTGATAGTCAACCCTTAGTTAAAATTGGAACAGCCGTTACTAATTTTGCTTTAAAAGCCCATTTGCCAGTTGAAGGATTAATTCGTTCTACCGTTTTTGATCACTTTTGTGGAGGTGTTAATGAGAATGATTGTCTTCGTGTAGTAGATAAAATGTATACAAAAGGGGTTTCTTCGGTTTTAGATTATTCAGTTGAAGGTAAGGAAGAAGAAGCACAATTTGATGCTGCTTTAAACATGACATTAAAAACAATTGAATTTGCTAGAGAAAGAGAAGCAATTCCGTTTGCAGTATTTAAACCTACAGGATTTGGACGTTTAGCATTATACGAAAAAGTAGGAGATAAAGCTCATTTGACAGAAAACGAGCAAAAAGAATGGAACAGAGTAATCGAACGTTTTGATATTGCTTGTAAAACAGCATTTGAAAAAGATGTTTTATTATTGATTGATGCAGAAGAAAGTTGGATGCAAGATGCTGCTGACGCTATTGTAACCGACATGATGCGTAAATACAACAAACAAAAAGCAATTGTATTCAATACATTACAAATGTATCGTTGGGATCGATTAGATTATTTAAAAAATCTTCACGAACAAGCAAAAGAGGAAGGTTTCTACATCGGAATGAAATTAGTACGCGGTGCTTACATGGAAAAAGAAAATGAAAGAGCGGCAGAGCGTGGACAAAAATCTCCAATTTGCGAATCTAAAGAAGCTACTGATATTAATTATGATGCCGCTGTTTTATATATGGTTGAAAATATTGATAAAATGGCAATTTTTGCAGGTACACACAATGAAAATAGCTCTTATAAATTGATGCAATTAATGCAAGAAAAAGGAATTGCTAAGAATGACAAACGTATTTTCTTTGGACAATTATTAGGGATGAGTGATAATATCAGCTTTAATTTGGCAGCTGAAGGTTATAATGTTGCAAAATATTTACCATTTGGTCCAGTAAGAGATGTGATGCCTTACTTAATAAGAAGAGCAGAAGAAAATACTTCAGTTGCTGGACAAACTAGTAGAGAGTTAACACTGATTAAGAAAGAAAAAGAACGTAGAAAGTTATAAATGATAAAATCCCGCACTAGCGGGATTTTTTATGGATTCTGTTTAATTTGCATCTGATTAAAGAAGAATTTTATTACTTCTAAATTCATTTCTGATGTTGTCCAATGACCTACGTTTTCATAGTTTTTAAATGTGGCATTTACGTTATTTTTCTTATAAATTTCCTGGCAGTTTAAATAACGATTTTGTACTTCGCTTCCTAAATTTACATTTATGATGTTTCTTTCTATTTCGCCATAAGCATCATCAAATTGGACGGCATCATTATTATCTAATTTTCCCATATAGATGAATTGCGGTATTGATTTGAATTGATTTTCATCAAACCTTTTATGAAATAGTTTTGAAAAATCATTTATACCTAAAGGATAGTTAAGTTTTATGTTGTTAATTTCCTTATTCGGAAGCATTAATTCACCATTAAATCCTCCTATAGCTAAAGCTCTTATCTTTTCAGGATGAATAAAAGCAAATCGATTTGTAAATGTAGCTGAAGCAGAAAACCCATTCATAAAAAACTTGTCATCAACTACTATATTTATTGAATTCAAAATTTTTTTAGCATCTTCTATCATTGCTAACAATTGTAAATCTAATCTTTTTAATTCTTTAGAGTTATCTAAAATCACATCTCTATCTAAAGCGTGAGTATAAATTAGCTCTTGTGATGATGGTCTAGGGAAGATGGGAACAAGTATAGGAATTTTTAACTCAGTTGCCACATTATTTCCAACGGAACTTACAGAAGCTAAATCGATAGCATATTTTTCATGAATACTAATGCTATCAGAGGTTTTCCCAGTGTTATTAGGTTCAACAAGAAGGAAAGTTTTTTTATTAAGTAGTGTTCCTTTTGGAATAAACAAAATATAATCGTTTTGAAATCCTTTTTTAGGTTTCTTTTTAACGATGAGTAAACTATCTTTTTTGAATAAAGTTTTATTCAAATTCTGTGAAAACGAAATATAAAAGGAGAATAATATGAATAAGATAAATTTATAACGCATAACTGACTGTTTATATCAAAAGACGACTAAAATTTATGTTTGTTACACTATTTGATAAAAACAAAAAATCCTACATTTCTGTAGGATTAAATTTTGGTGGGCGATGAGGGGTTCGAACCCCCGACCCCCTCGGTGTAAACGAGGTGCTCTGAACCAGCTGAGCTAATCGCCCCAATAAAGTGCTTTACTATTACCGTATTGCGAGTGCAAATATACAAGGAATATTTGTTTTTGCAAGTGTTTTGGTAAAAAAAAAATTACTTTTTTTCTATCTTTTCTAATAAGACTTTATTGGTATAATTGACCATTGTTATCGTAATCTCTTCATTTTTAGAAGTTCTACCTTCAATAACGTAAATCTTACCTTTTCTATAAGCTTCATTACTTTTTGAAAAATCTACATCTCCATAGCGTAAACTTTGACGGATATCTTCCAAAGTAACCCATTTTGCATCTAATGATTGTTTTGCTAAAGAATCAATTTCTAATGATTTGCTTCTTAAATCTTTTAAAACACGGCAATTAGGCAAGTAACAAAACTCAACTCCTTTGTCATCGGCTTTAGCTTTTAAAAACCACATAACAAAAACTCCTCCTAAAAATATGCCAAATAAATAGTATGCTAAACGAAACTGAAACTTCATAAATTATAATTTTGTGCAAATTTAGTTTAAATTACACACATAGTACTTAGATTTTAACTTTAAAAAACAATCAAATTGATATCACGATATTCTAAATTAAACCAATCTGCAATCGCTTTATTGGTAAGCAAGCCGTGATAGCTGTAAATTCCATTTTTCAAACCTCTATTGCAACGGATAGCGCTTTCAATTCCACCATCATCCGCAATATGTAATAAGAAAGGAGAAATAATATTACTAATCGACATAGAAGCTGTTTTTGAATAACGCGAAGGTATATTAGGAACACAATAATGAATGACTCCATTTTTAATAAATGTAGGTTTTTCATGTGTAGTAACCTCGGAAGTTTCAAAACAACCACCTGTGTCAATACTCACATCCACAATTACAGCGCCTTTTTTCATATGTTCCACCATGGTTTCGGTAACTACAACTGGAGCTCTGTTTTTTCCTTTCATGGCACCGATGGCAACATCACATCGTCTTAACGCTTTTAAAAGCGATTTTTCTTGAATAGTTGAAGTGAAAATTCTTTGACTTAAGGTATTTTGTAAACGACGTAATTTGGTAATCGAATTATCAAATACTTTTACATGCGCGCCTAATCCCAAAGCAGTTCTGGCAGCGTATTCTGCCACAGTTCCAGCACCAATAATAACAACTTTAGTAGGAGGAACACCGGTAATATTTCCAAAAAGTAACCCTTTTCCAATATTTTCACCAATCATTAATTCAGATGCAATTAATATAGAAGCCGTCCCCGCAATTTCTGATAATGATTTTACAGCAGGATATGAACCATCTTCGTCTTTGATAAATTCGAAGGCTAGGGCAGTAATTCTTTTATTAGCCAAGGCTTCAAAATATTCTTTCTTTTGGGTCTTTAATTGAATTGCAGAAATGACAATCGTTTGTGGATTCATCATTTCTATTTCAGCAAGTGAAGGTGGCTCTACTTTCAAAATCATGGGGCAACCCAATACTTTTTTAGTATCTTGAGTAATTTCCGCACCAGCATCGCTGTATTCTTTATCGGTATAACTTGAAGTTTCTCCAGCTCCTGATTCTAACATTACGCGATGTCCGTGCGAAACCAATGAAGAAACCGCATCAGGTGTTAAGCAAATTCTTCTTTCTTGATAAGAAGTTTCTTTTGGGATTCCTATAAATAATTCGCTTTTATGACGCGCTACTTCAAGTTTTTCTTCTTGTGGAAGCAATTGCGAAGCAGAAAAAGGAGTGTATATCGACATTACTTTTGATTTTGAGGTTCTAAATTAGGAATTATTTTAGACTTGGGAAATAGATTCACAAAAAAAGAGAATAGAAGTTGATTTTCTATTCTCTTATGTATTTAATTTTTGAGCGTTAGTTCACGTTTACCATTTGGTAAAATTTTTATCGAAATACTCGCATGGTCAATTGGAATTAAGTTTGGCGTTTTTTCTGGCCATTCGATAAAGCACCAATTATCAGAGTAGAAATATTCGTCTAATCCCATATCATAACCTTCTTCTTCTGAATTTAAGCGATATAAATCAAAGTGATATACCGTTTCGCCTTCAAAAGTTCTGTATTCGTTGACTAAAGAGAATGTTGGGCTACTTGAATTATCCTTCACGCCTAATTCTTTTACCAATTCTTTAATTAAAGTCGTTTTTCCAGCACCCATTTGCGCATGAAACGTGATGATTTTCTTTAATGAAGGTGTAGCAAGAATTTGTTTTGCAATGGCATTTATTTCTTCTAAACTGTAAATTACGGTCATATATAAACTCAAATTTTACTTAATTATCTCGGCTCTAAAACTAAGAATGGAATCACCATTTCTTCTAACGAAATTCCTCCGTGTTGATAGGTATTTCGGTAATAACTCACATAATGATTGTAGTTATTTACGTAAGCCAAAAATAAATCGTTTTTCGCAAAAATAAAAGAGCTACTCATGTTTAACGCTGGTAATCCAATTTTCTTCGGATCTTTCACAGCGTAAACATCTTTGTCTTCATAAGTTAAACTTCTTCCGGTTTTATATCGAAGATTTAAACTCGTATTTTTATCACCAATAACTTTCGACGGATTTTTACAATTAATCGTTCCGTGGTCGGTAGTTATAATTAATTTAAAACCAAGTTGTTGTGCTTGTTGAATCATATCCAAAAGTGGAGAATTCTTGAACCAACTTGCCGTTAAAGAACGATAAGCTTTATCATTTGAAGCTAATTCTTTCACCACATCCATTTCGGTTTTAGCGTGCGATAACATATCTACGAAATTATAAACAATAGTAGTCAAATCATTGTTTTTTAACGATTTGAAATTATCAGCTAATTTTTTTCCCGAAGCAAAATTCGTAATCTTATAATATTCTTGCTTGATGTTTAATCCTAATCGTTTTAATTGCTCGGTTAAAAATTCGCCTTCATATAGGTTTTTTCCACCTTCATCAGGATCATTTTTCCAATATTGTGGAAATTTCTTTTCCATATCTAAAGGTGTTAATCCAGAAAAAATCGCATTACGAGCATATTGAGTTGCAGTTGGTAGAATAGAGAAGTAGCTCACTTCTTTTTCTAATTTGTAGTGATTGTTTACGACACTTTCAAATGCTTTCCACTGGTCGTAACGCAAGTTATCAATGACAATGAATAAAATTGGTTTGTCTTTTTTCCGGATTTCAGGAGCTACTAATTCACCAAAAATTTCATGTGAAAGAATCGGTTTGTCTGCTTTTGGTTGGAACCAATCTTCGTAGTTACGTTCGATGAATTTTCCAAATTGCACATTCGCTTCGATTTTCTGACTTTCTAAAATTTCTACCATGCTTTGGTCTTCGATGTTTTCCAACTCAAGTTCCCAAAACAACAGTTTTTTGTACAATTCGACCCAATCTTCATAGGTGCGAACCATTGCCATATCCATCGCAATTTTTCTGAATTCTTTTTGGTAATCCAAAGTTGTTTTTTCAGAAATCAATCGCGAATGGTCTAAATTTTTCTTCAAACTCAATAAAATCTGATTTGGATTAACCGGTTTTATTAAATAATCGGCAATTTTAGAACCAATAGCTTCTTCCATGATATATTCTTCTTCACTTTTGGTAATCATAATCACCGGAACCGAAGATTTTTTTTCTTTTAATTCAGATAAAGTTTCCAAGCCACTTAATCCTGGCATATTTTCATCCAAGAAAACAATATCGAAATTATTTTCTTCAAACAAATCGATAGCGTCTTGTCCGTTATTGCAAGTGGTTACATGATAATTTTTCTTTTCTAAAAAAAGGATATGGGGTTTCAATAAATCAATTTCATCGTCAACCCAAAGTATTTTTATCTGACTCATATTTCTTAATTTGTGTGCAAGTTACTATTTATTAAACGAGGTTTGTATTAAATATTGTATAAATTTTGAATTCTTTTTAACGATTTCATTTTATAAAAAATCGCTACATTTGTTACTAAAATTATCAAATTGTGAGCCAAACCAACAAACTCAAAATATTTAACGATCCTATTTATGGTTTTATTACCATTCCCAATAGTTTAATTTACGATTTAATTCAGCATCCTTACTTTCAACGTTTACGAAGAATTTCCCAAATGGGAATGTCGTATTTGGTGTATCCAGGAGCGCATCACACGCGTTTTCATCATGCGTTGGGTTGTATGCACATCATGCAAAAAGCGGTTCAAACCTTGCAATTTAAAGGAGTTTCTATTTCGGAAGAAGAAGAAAATGCGCTGTATATTGCGATTTTGTTGCATGATATTGGTCACGGACCCTACAGTCACGCCATGGAACATAGTATTGTGGAAGAAGTGCATCATGAAGAATTATCGTTGTTGTTCATGGAGCAATTGAATAAAGAATTTGATGGCAAATTATCACTTGCGATTCAAGTTTTTAAAGGGGAATATCATAGAAAATTCATGTTGCAATTGATTTCAAGTCAGTTGGATATGGATCGAATGGATTATCTAAAACGCGATAGTTTTTACAGCGGTGTAGCCGAAGGAAACATAAACAGCGAGCGTTTAATTCAAATGATGAACGTGCAAGATGATTATTTGGTTATTGAAGAAAAAGGAATTTATTCAGTTGAAAAGTTTTTGGTTGCCCGAAGATTGATGTATTGGCAAGCGTATTTGCACAAAACAAGCGTTGTTGCGGAATTAATCTTAACTAAAATTCTAAAACGAGCAAAAGAATTGACTCAAAAAGGAATTCTTTTGCCTTGTAGCGAACCTTTGCAATTCTTTTTGCAAAACAAAATTTCATTGTCTGATTTCGATAAAAGCGTGTTAGATAAGTTTTCTTATTTGGATGATTATGATGTTTTAGGTGCGATAAAAGCTTGGCAATTTCATGATGATTTTGTCTTACAATCACTTTGCCGAATGATACTAAATCGTGATTTATTAAAGATTCAAATGAGTGATGATAAACCAAGCAAAGAGAATCTATTAGCAATAAAAAACAAATACATTTCTATTGCTAAAATTTCGGACAAAGAAGCGGATTATTTTGTATTCAAAGGTAAGTTGAAAAATCAGGCGTATAGCAAATCAAGTGAGCCGATTCGCATCTTAAAAAAGGATAAAACTATTGAAGATGTTGTAGAAGCTTCAGATCAATTGCACTTAAAAGCTTTGTCAAAACCAGTAACAAAATACTTCATTTGTTTTCCAAAAGTGGTATTAGAATCTTAACTTTTTAATTTAATTTTATATTTTTGCCAAGTTGAAGTGGAATCAATACTTGGTATTGAATGAAAATGCGTATTTTTATATCCCCAAAATCTATCTAATTAGATAGTAATAAAATTTTTAAATGAAGTTTACAGCAGCGCAAATAGCAGGCATTTTAGAAGGTGAAGTAGTGGGTAATCCAGAGGCTGAAGTTTTTAAATTGTCTAAAATAGAGGAAGGAACCGAAGGCTCATTGACGTTTTTGGCGAATCCTAAATACACCAATTATATTTATTCTACAAAGGCAACTGTTACGATTGTTAACAGCACTTTTGAACCAGAGCAAGAAATTACAACGACTTTAATTAAGGTTGAAGATGCTTATAAATCATTTTCAAAGTTGTTAGAATACTACAATCAAGTAAAATTGATGAAATCAGGAATTGAGCAACCTTCAGTTATTTCGGATGGTGTTACTTATGGTTCTGATTTGTATTTAGGAAGTTTTTGTTACATAGGAAAAAATGTAACAATTGGAAATAATGTAAAAATTTATCCAAATAGTTTCATTGGAGACAACGTAACCATTGGTGATGATTGTGTTTTCTTTGCTGGTGTTCGAATTTATTCGGAAACGGTTATTGGAAATCGTTGTACCATTCATTCTGGAACAATTATTGGTTCGGACGGATTTGGTTTTGCACCACAAGAAGATGGAACGTATGCCAAAGTACCTCAAATTGGGAATGTAATTATTGAAGATGATGTTGAAATTGGCGCATGTACAACAGTTGACAGAGCTACTTTAGGTTCAACTATCATCAGAAAAGGAGTAAAATTAGATAATCACATTCAAGTTGCTCACAATGTTGAAATTGGTGAAAACACCGTAATAGCAGCACAAACCGGAATTGCAGGAACAACCAAAATAGGTAAAAACTGTTTAATTGGTGGTCAAGTAGGTTTTGCTGGACATCTGGTGATTGGTGATGGTGTTAAAATTCAAGCGCAATCAGGAATTGGTAAAAATCTAGAAGCTGGAGAAGTAGTTCAAGGAAGCCCGGCATTTAATTATGGAGATTTCGCAAAATCATTTGTACATTTTAGAAATTTACCTAAGATTGTTACAGAAATAGAAGAATTAAAAAATAAAATTAAATAATTTAAAATTTTTATCATGGCGAAGCAAACAACAATTGCTGCAGAAATATCATTAAAAGGTGTAGGTTTACATACAGGTCAAGAAGTTACAATGACTTTTAAACCAGCTCCTATAAACAACGGATTTACATTTGTACGTGTAGATTTGGAAGGACAACCAATTATTGAAGCTGATGCAAATTATGTTGTAAATACGCAACGAGGCACTAATTTAGAGAAATTAGGAGTAATGATTCAAACTCCAGAGCACGTTTTAGCGGCGCTTGTAGGTTGCGATTTAGATAATGTTATTATAGAATTAAATGCCTCTGAACTTCCTATTATGGATGGTTCTTCTAAATATTTTGTTGAAGCTATAGAGAAAGTTGGAATTGTTGAACAAGAAGCTGAGCGAAAAGTATATGTTGTAAAAGAGGTGATTTCTTATTTAGATGAAACTACAGGAAGTGAAATTACTGTAATTCCTTCTGATGAATATTGTGTTACTGCAATGGTAGATTTTGGTACTAAAGTTTTAGGAACTCAAAATGCTACAATGAAGGGAATTAAAGAATTTAAAAAAGAAATTGCAAACTGTAGAACATTCAGTTTTTTACATGAATTGGAATCACTTTTAAATAATGGTTTAATAAAAGGTGGTGATTTGAATAACGCTATTGTTTATGTTGATAAAGAAATTTCAGCAGAAACAATGGAAAATCTTAAAAAAGCTTTTAACAAAGATTCTATTTCAGTTAAAGAAAATGGAATTTTAGATAATCTGACGTTACATTATCCAAATGAAGCGGCAAGACATAAATTGTTAGATATTATAGGAGATTTATCTTTAATAGGTACTCGCATTCAAGGTAAAATTATAGCAAATAAACCTGGTCACTATGTAAACACACAGTTTGCCAAGAAAATTGCTAAAATAATTAAATTAGAAGAGCGCAACAATGTTCCTAGTTATGATATTAACAAAGAGCCTGTAATGGATATTCATGGTATTATGGATTTATTACCACACAGACCTCCATTCTTATTGGTTGATAAAATTTTAGAACTATCAGAAACGCACGTAGTAGGTTTAAAAAATGTTACAATGAATGAAGATTTCTTCGTTGGACATTTTCCTGGAGCACCAGTAATGCCTGGAGTTTTACAAATTGAAGCTATGGCACAAACAGGAGGAATCTTAATTTTAAGTACCGTTCCAGATCCAGAAAATTACTTAACATATTTCATGAAAATTGATAATGTTAAGTTCAAAAATAAAGTTTTACCAGGTGATACCTTATTCTTTAAATGTGATTTAATTTCTCCTATTAGAAGAGGAATTTGTCACATGCAAGCGTATGCGTATGCGAATGGTAAATTAGTTTCAGAAGCCGAATTAATGGCACAAATTGTTAAAGTAAAATAAAGATATATGAATCAACCATTAGCTTATGTGCACCCAGGTGCTAAAATAGCAAGAAATGTAGTAATTGACCCTTTTACTACTATTCATAACAATGTTGAAATAGGTGAGGGAACTTGGATTGGTTCAAACGTTACCATCATGGAAGGTGCTCGTATCGGTAAGAATTGTAATATTTTTCCTGGTGCTGTAATTTCAGCGGTTCCTCAAGATTTAAAATTTGGTGGAGAAGAATCGTTAGCCGTGATTGGAGACAATACTACAATTAGAGAATGTGTTACTATCAATAGAGGAACAGTAGCTTCTGGTCAAACAAAAATTGGAAAAAATTGTTTGATTATGGCTACGGCTCACATTGCACACGATTGTCACATTGGAGATAATGCTATTATCGTAAATGGTGTTGCTTTAGCAGGACACGTAACGGTGGGTAATTTTGCAATTATTGGAGGTTTAGCAGCTGTTCATCAGTTTATTTCAATTGGTGATCACGCTATGATTTCTGGTGGTTCATTAGTAAGAAAAGACGTTCCTCCATTCACAAAAGCGGCAAAAGAACCTTTGTCTTATGTGGGAATCAATTCTGTAGGATTAAGAAGAAGAGGTTTCTCAACTGAAAAAATCAGAGAAATACAGGATATTTACCGAATTTTATACCAAAAAAATTACAATACTTCACAAGCAGTAAGTATCATTGAAGCTGAAATGGAAGCTACAACTGAACGTGATGAAATTTTAGATTTCATTAGAAACTCTTCTCGTGGAATCATGAAAGGTTACACTAGCTCATTGTAATTTTAAATTTTAAAAAGAATAAATCAATAAACATCAAATAAAAACAAAATGGCAAGTACATCAGATATTAGAAACGGATTATGTATCAAATACAATAACGATATTTATAAAATTATCGAATTTCTTCACGTAAAACCAGGTAAAGGACCAGCTTTCGTAAGAACAAAATTAAAATCGTTAACAAACGGAAAAGTATTAGATAACACATTTTCTGCTGGACACAAAATTGATGAAGTACGTGTTGAAACACATACATTCCAATATTTATATGCTGAAGGAGATCAATTTCACTTCATGAATAACGAATCATTTGAACAAATTACATTAGATAAAAAAGTATTAGATGCTCCAGATTTATTAAAAGAAGGAACAAACGTAATGATTCAAATTAACGCTGAAACAGAAGCACCTTTATCAGTAGATATGCCAGCTTCTATCGTTTTAGAAGTGACTTATGCTGAGCCAGGAGTTAAAGGAAATACAGCTACAAATGCTACAAAACCAGCAACTGTTGAAACAGGAGCTACTGTAAACGTTCCGTTGTTTATCAATGAAGGTGATAAAATCAAAATTGATACAGCAACCGGAAACTACATGGAAAGAGTAAAAGAATAATTGAAAGTAAAAGTGAAGAGTAATTAGTTAATAACCAAGCAACTAATTACTCTTTTGTGTTTTACTTAATCATTAATTACTATCCACTAATCCCTATTAAATGAAATTTCCAAAAGTTTATCCTCTAAAAGAAATTGCCCAAATTATCAATTGTGATTTTGTAGGTGATGCCGATTTTCCAGTTCACGGTATGAATGAAATTCATGTGGTGGAGCCTGGTGACATCGTATTCGTAGATCATCCAAAATATTATGACAAAGCACTTCAATCGGCAGCTACTATTGTTTTAATTAACAAAGAAGTGGAATGTCCAGAAGGAAAAGCGTTATTGATTTCTGATGATCCTTTTAGAGATTTCAATAAACTTACGAGACATTTCAGACCTTTTCAAGCTTCGAATGCTGCGATTTCAGATTCGGCTAAAATCGGAGAAGGAACAATTATTCAACCGAATTGTTTTATCGGACATAATGTTCAAATTGGTAAAAATTGTTTGATTCATGCCAATGTTACGATTTACGATAACACCGTAATTGGTGATAACGTAATGATTCACGCCGGAACTATTCTTGGTGCAGATGCTTTCTATTACAAAAAACGTCCAGAAGGTTTCGACCAATTATTATCAGGTGGGCGAGTAGTGATTGAAGATAATGTTGGAATCGGAGCTTTATGTACGATTGACAAAGGAGTTACAGGCGACACCACTATCGGAGCTGGAACTAAAATTGACAATCAAGTGCATGTGGGTCACGATACGGTTATTGGAAAAAAATGTTTAATTGCTTCACAAACTGGAATTGCAGGTTGTGTGGTTATTGAAGACGAAGTAACGCTTTGGGGACAAGTTGGTACAACAAGTGGAATTACTATTGGTTCAAAAGCTGTGGTAATGGGACAAACTGGTGTTACCAAATCCATTGAAGGTGGGAAAACTTATTTTGGTACTCCAATTGAAGAATCGCGTGAGAAATTGAAGCAATTAGCCAACGTAAAACGAATTCCAGAAATCATTGAAAAATTAAAACAAAATGACAAATAGAGCGAAAATCGAATTTTTGTATAAAGAAGATGGTATGCGAAATGACGTTTTTTTAAACGAACTTTTGCACGATGATTTTATTTTAGATTGGGACAGTTCGCATGGAAATGTTAACATGAATAAAGCGGATATTATTGACTTGGCTAAAGAATTAAAACAAAATTACGTGGATTCTTTCATGGAAATTTCTCACTTTATAGAAGATGATAATCAAATCGTGGTGAAATATAACCATAAAGTAACTACTATCGAAAACCCGAAAGAGTTTGTTCTTATTGCAAAAGTGGTAGTTATTTGGGAATTTGAAGCAGATAAAATCAAAAAAGGATATCAAATTAGCAAACCTAATTAAAAAAATACAATAAAAATTACGTGATTATTTGGTAAAAAACTTACTTTTGCATCACAAATTTAAACACAATTTAATTCATATATCATGAGCGTTTTAGTAAATAAAAATTCAAAAATAATTGTACAAGGATTTACAGGTAGCGAAGGAACTTTCCACGCTTCTCAAATGATTGAGTACGGAACAAATGTTGTAGGTGGTGTAACTCCAGGAAAAGGTGGTTCAACACATTTAGACAGACCCGTATTTAACACAGTGAAAGATGCTGTTGAAAAAGCAGGAGCTGACACTTCAATTATTTTCGTTCCGCCAGCATTTGCTGCTGATGCAATTATGGAAGCTGCTGAAGCGGGTATCAAAGTAATTATTTGTATTACTGAAGGTATTCCGGTAGCAGATATGATTAAAGCTTATGATTATATCAAAGGAAAAGATTGCCGTTTAGTTGGTCCTAACTGTCCAGGTGTAATTACTCCAGAAGAGGCTAAAGTTGGTATTATGCCAGGTTTCGTTTTCAAAAAAGGAACAGTTGGTATCGTATCTAAATCTGGTACTTTAACTTATGAAGCTGCTGACCAAGTTGTAAAACAAGGTTTAGGAATTACTACAGCTATCGGAATTGGTGGTGACCCAATCATTGGAACTACTACTAAAGAAGCTGTTGAATTATTAATGAACGACCCAGAAACTGAAATCATCATCATGATTGGTGAAATCGGTGGACAATTAGAAGCAGATGCTGCTCGTTGGATTAAAGCTGACGGAAACCGTAAACCAGTTGTTGGATTCATCGCAGGTGAAACTGCTCCAAAAGGAAGAACAATGGGTCACGCAGGTGCAATCGTTGGTGGTGCTGATGATACAGCAGAAGCTAAAAAACGCATCATGAGAGAAAACGGAATTCACGTGGTAGATTCTCCAGCTGAAATTGGTAAAAAAGTAAAAGAAGTTTTAGGTTAATCTTATAACTTTTAGATATAAAAAAAATCCCGTTATTTGCGGGATTTTTTGTTTTGTATTCTTTTTAATTAAATGGATTCGACCATTTAGTATTTGTATAAACATCCGTTCCAGAAAGTGTTCTTAAAAATGCGATTACCGCATTAACTTCTGGAGCTGTTAAATTTAATTGTTGTCCAATACCACCAGGAGTTAATCGTGGATCTAAATTGTTATTTCCTGGAGCAATATTAATAGTTCCATAATGCCCAATTGCGGCTTGCAAAGTAGTTATAACACCAGTATGCATCATTGGACCATTAGTAGTTCCATCGGTTCTAACTAAATCACGTAAGGAAGGAGCTCTTGTATTTCCAGTATCAATTCCTGTTCCTGCAATCGTTCCAATAATTCCATTATTTAAAGTATTCGGATCAATATCAAACTCTGGTGCTCTATGACAACCCGCACAACCTAATCCACCTGAAGTTCTTACTCCACTAGTATTAAAAACAGGTGGTGATAAAAATAAATTTTTACCTTGATTTTCTTGTGCTGTAAAATTAGAGAAAGGTTGCCCATCATTAGCCGCTAAAGCTCTTCCTGCATCATATTTAGAATCAAATGATTGAATACTTCTGATAAATTGCGCTAAAGCAATTTGAATTTTAGCTTCTGTTATTTCTTCGGTACCATAAACAAATTTAAAGAGCTCTTTGTAATAACCAATTGCACTTAATTTGGTAATTAAATCATCAAAAGATAAATCGCCATTTTCACCACTAAAACCCATTTCACCATGGTCTTTAATTGGCATTGTAGTTTGTGTTTCTAGATTGATAGCTCTTTCGTTCCAAAAGAATTTAGTTTCAGTTGCAAATCTAGAATTTATCAAACGCATGGAATGTCTGCCTGTTGTTCCATTAACTCCTGTGCTAGCTACATTGGTATCACTAAATGCAAATTCTTGTTTGTGACAACTTGCACAAGAAATTGTATTGTTTGAAGAAAGATTTTTATCGTAAAATAAAACTCTACCTAATGTTGCTCCTTTATCAGTAATGACATTTCCTTGGGAATTATTTTTGATAATATAGGAAGGAACTTGTTGATTCGCATAATTTGCTAAATTATTTAAATCGACTGAAGAACCAAATTCAGCCTCTACATAGGGATAAGAAGGAATTTCTTCATAATTGTCATCCGAATTATTGCTACACGAAGTCAATCCACAAATTGCAAAAAGACCTAAAATAAATTGGTTTTTCATAATGGTTAGTTTTAGGATTATATTTGTAAGACATCATTTAATAAAAAAGGTTTAATTAAAAAAACATCCTTTTTTTATACTTTAAAATATTCCTATATTTGAACTTTATTATTAAACAAACTAACACGAATATTTACCATGAAATTATTAGAAGGAAAAGTTGCCATTATTACTGGTGCAAGCCGTGGAATTGGTAGCGGTATAGCAAAAGTTTTCGCAGAACAAGGTGCTAATGTGGCATTTACTTATAGCTCGTCTGTAGAATCAGCTTTGGCATTAGAAAATGAATTAAACGCTTTAGGAATTAAAGCAAAAGGATACAAATCAAACGCAGCAGATTTTAACGAGGCACAAAAATTAGTAGATGACGTTATTGCTGAATTCGGTACAATTGATGTATTAATAAATAATGCAGGAGTTACTAAAGATAACTTATTAATGCGTATGTCAGAAGAAGATTTTGATAAAGTAATTGAAATCAACTTGAAATCGGTTTTCAATATGACAAAAGCAGTTCAAAAAATCATGTTGAAAAACCGCAAAGGTTCTATCGTAAATATGAGTAGTGTAGTAGGAGTAAAAGGTAATGCTGGTCAAGCAAACTATGCAGCTTCTAAAGCAGGTATGAACGGATTTACAAAATCTATTGCATTAGAATTAGGTTCAAGAAACATTCGTTGCAACGCAATCGCTCCTGGTTTCATCGAAACTGAAATGACAGCTAAATTAAACGAAGATGTAGTAAAAGGATGGAGAGAAGCTATTCCATTAAAAAGAGGTGGAACTCCAGAAGATGTAGCTAATGTTTGTGTTTTCTTAGCATCAGATATGAGTGCTTATGTTACAGGACAAGTTATTAATGTTGATGGTGGAATGCTAACTTAGTGGTTAAACTATAAATGACAACAAGCACAATTTTACTTCTCCTATTATCAGTAATTATTGCTGCTGGATTGTCGTTTTATCAATATTTGTATAAAGTCAAAAACCAGTCAAAATTGTATTGGTTTTTGGCTTTTTTACGTTTTATAAGTTTGTTTTCGATATTTTTATTGCTAATTAATCCAATTATTAGTCGAAAAATTACTGAAATTAAGAAAACACCTTTACCCATAGTTGTAGATAATTCCAAATCCATTTCCGAATTAAAAGCAACGAAAGAAGCTTCGGAATTATATCTTAATATTGCAAAAAATAAAGCTATTAACGAAAAATATGACGTACAATTATTTTCGTTTGATAACGAATTTAAATCACTAGAACAACTTGATTTTCAAGGAAATCAATCACATATTGATGGTGTAGCTAAGAATTTAAAGCAATTGTACCGAAATACAAATTATCCTGTAGTTTTATTTACCGACGGAAATCAAACCATGGGAAATGATTATGTATTCAGTTTTCAAGAGAATACAAGTGTTTTTCCAGTCGTTTTAGGCGATACTACTACGGTTTTAGATTTGAAAATTAACCAAATCAACGTTAATAAATACGCTTTTTTAAAGAATAAATTTCCAGTTGAAGTATTTTTACAATACAATGGCAATGAAACCATTACATCTATTTTTTCAATCCAATCAGGAAATCAAACAGTTCACAAGCAAACACTTACTTTTTCAAAAGACAAAAAAGCCCAATCGGTTATCGTTTTATTAAATGCTGATAAAGTTGGAATTGCCAAATATAAAGCGGTAATTTCATCTAATATAAAAGAAAAAAATACCTCTAATAATGCTAAGAATTTTGCCGTTGAAGTAATCGATCAACGAAGTGAAATTGCTTTAATTTCTGCCATTAATCATCCTGATTTAGGTGCTTTAAAAAGAAGTATTGAAGTTAATCAACAACGTAAATTAACTATTGTTAAGCCAAATGAAATCAAATCATTACAAAATTATAATGTTTTAATTTTGTATCAACCTAATACAACTTTCAAGTCTATATTTGAGCAAAATAAAGCAGCCCAAATCAATACTTTTATTATATCTGGAACTGCAACAGATTTTGGTTTTTTAAATCAAATGCAAGATGATTTATTATTTAAAATGTCGGCACCAAAAGAAGATTATTTAGCTACTTATGAATCCGATTTTAATTTGTTTGCTCAAACGAATATTGGATTTGAAAATTTTCCTCCATTAGAACATAATTTTGGAGTTGTTGCTGCTAAAAATAATGTAAATACGTTGCTATCTGCAAGAGTAAGAAATGTTCCGGTTCAGAATCCGATTTTGACATTTACCGAAAACGGAAGTAAAAGAAAAGCGTATTTGATTGGAGAAAATATTTGGAAATGGCGTTTGGAAAATCACTTAAATAAAAAATCATTTGAAGATTTTGACTTGTTTACCGATAAAATTATTCAGTTTTTAGTTTCCAATGCTTCTAAAAAGAATTTGAATGTTACTTATGAAAGTTTCTACAATTCAGGAGAAAGTATTGAAATTACTGCTGAATATTTCAACAAGAATTATGAGTTTGATGATAAAGCACAACTTACTATTCAGGTTGTAAATTCAAAAACTAAAGCCACAAAAAAATACGATCTACTTAAAGCAACCAATTCCTACAAAGTAAATTTAGATGGATTGGAAGCAGGTAATCACAGTTTTAAAGTAACTGAAAAACAATCAAATACTAGCTTTTCAGCATCTTTTGAAGTGTTAGATTTTGAAATCGAGAAACAATTCGTAAATCCAGATAAAAATAGATTGGAGCAATTGGCAACAAATACGAATGGAAAAGTGTATTATCCAAATCAAGTTGATGATTTAATTAAAAACTTAATTGATAACGATAATTACATTCCAACTCAAAAAGAAATCATCAAGAAATCACCTCTTATTGATTGGATTTGGTTACTAATTATGGTTGTTTTAGCGCTTGCTACCGAATGGTTTACTCGTAAATACAATGGTTTGTTGTAAATTAAGTAAATCTTAATTTATATTTAAGCCAGCCTTAAGCAATTCGTTTTATTTAAAACTCAATTTTGATAAAAATTTGAGTTACATGGAATCTATAAATAATATTTCTAAACGATATTCATTGCTATTAGGCTTTTCAGCATGGTTCATATTGTTTTCTTTTTTATTAAGAATTGTTTTTTTGTTTTGGCAGTTAGATGAAATTGAAATTACAGTGTTCAATCTGCTTAAAATATTGTCTTTAGGATTATTATTTGATGTTGGTGTGCTCTCTTTTTTATTTGTAATAAGCACATTTTATATTTTATTAATTCCAAAGAGATTTATAGGAAGTAAAGTTGATAAAATCTTTATATATCTTGGTTTTTTATTAACCTTATTAATCTTTGTGTTTACATTTTTTGCTGAGATAACTTTTTGGGAAGAATTTAAATGTCGTTTCAATTTTGTAGCGGTAGATTATTTAATTTATACTTTTGAAGTAGTTCAAAATATTCACGAATCTTATCCGTTGTATATATTAATTCCGTCTATGTTAATTATTACTGGAGTTATATATTTTTATTTTGCTAAAAATGATTTTTTTAATGACACATTTACAAATAAAATTTCATTTAAAAGCAGAATTTTACCATTTGTAATTTCTTTAACTGTAATGTTAATCTACGTATTTTTTGTTTCTAATTCAAATGCTGAATGGTCTAAGAATCGATACAATAACGAAATTTCAAAGACAGGTATTTACTCATTTTTTGCTGAGTTACGAAATAACAAATTAGATTTTAAAACTTTTTATAATTCTATTTCAGACGAAGAAGCATTTCAATTAATACGAAATAATTTAAAAGATGATAATGTCAAATTTCTTTCAAATGATTATTCTATAAAACGCAAAATAACGGATAGTTTAGAAGTAAATACAAAACCAAATGTAGTATTTATTCTTATTGAAAGTATGAGTGCAAGTTTTATGGCAGAATTTGGAAATGAAAAAAAAATTACTCCGTTTTTAGATAGTATTGCTAATAAAAGTTTATTCTTTAAAAATTTACAAGCTACAGGAAACAGAACTGTTAGGGGAATGGAGGCAGTAACCTTGTCTATTCCACCAACACCTGGACAGAGTATTGTGAAACGACCAAATAATTCAAACTTATATACAATTTCAAATGTATTTAAAAGTAAAAATTACCAATGTAATTTCTTTTATGGAGGCGACGGCTATTTTGATAATATGAATGCTTTTTATGGAGGAAATGGTTTTGATATTTATGATAGAGGTAGGGGTAGTGTTTTAAGTGATAAAATAAAAACAACAAGACACAACATTGATGATAGCGAAGTTACATTTGAAAATGCTTGGGGAATTTGTGATGAAGATATTTATAATAAAATGATTAAGGTTGCAGACGAATATCATCAAAAAAAGAAGCCTTTTTTAAATTTTGTCATGACGACTTCTAATCACAGACCTTATACTTATCCAGATAATAAAATAGACATTCCTTCTGGAAAAAGTAGAAGTGGTGCCGTTAAATATTCTGATTACGCACTGCAACAAATGTTTAAAAAAGCAAAGAATAAACCTTGGTTTAAGAATACTATTTTTGTGTTTGTTGCCGATCATTGTGCTAGTAGCGCTGGAAAAGATGAAATAGATGTTGCAAATTATCACATCCCTGCAATTATTTATGGTGAAAATTTAATTCAACCTCAAAAAGTGACTAAATTATGTAGCCAAATAGATATTTTTCCAACTTTATTTGGACAATTGCATTGGAGTTATACTTCTAATTTCTTTGGTACAGACGTGTTGTCAAAAAAATATCAAGAAAGAGCTTTAATGGGGACTTATTTAAAATTAGCTTTACAAAAAGATAAAATTATAACCATATTATCTAACAAAAAAACAAATACACATTATAATTGGAATGAAACATCAAATAAATTAAAGGTAATTCCTGTTAATAAATTTGAACTAAATGAAACTATTTCTTGGTATCAAACAGCTGATTACTTATATTTGAATAATAAACTTAATTAAACTTAATTTTTACTTAATGTAGCATTTGTAATACAATTATTTGAATTTAATGAAGTTAATTTGTATAATAATTGGTAGGGTTTTTGAATATCAAAATGTTACATATAAAAATATTTACAAAAGATGAAAAAACTATTTCTAGGTATTATCCTTTTTGTTACATCATTAGGATTTTCACAAGATTGGAATTACAATTTTGAAGAAGCTAAAAAATTAGCTGCAGAACAAAATAAAAATATAATAATTGTCTTTTCTGGTTCTGATTGGTGTGCACCTTGCATTAAATTAGACAGAAATATTTGGCAATCCGATGCATTTAAAAAAGAAGCAGCACAAGAATGGATTGTTGTAAGAGCTGATTTTCCAAGAAAAAAAGCAAATGAATTATCTAAAGATCAAACGGATCACAATAGAAAATTAGCTGAAAAGTTTAATTTAGAAGGAAGTTTTCCATTGGTTGTAATTTTGGATAAAAATGGAAAAGTATTAGGTAAAATGGGCTTTAAAAACGTTTCACCTGAAGAATACATAAAAATGATTCACGCATTTGAGAAAAAATGAAAAAACTACTAATTCTTTTGCTTTTAGCAACTCAATCTCTTTCGTTTGGACAACAAATTTTTAAAAAAAAGCAAAGTTTGTTAGGAAGTCCATTTGAAATTACTGTTGTGGCAAAAGATTCAGTTCAGGGAAATTTATTTTCAGATTTGGCTATTGCCGAAGTAAAACGAATTGAAAATTTAATTTCAGATTGGATTCCAACTTCTCAAATTTCAAAAGTAAATCAAAACGCGGGAATTTCCCCAGTAAAAGTAGATAAAGAGGTATATGATTTGGTAGATAGAGCTACTAAAATTTCAAAATTAACATCTGGAGCTTTCGACATTAGTTATGCTTCAATGGATAGAATTTGGAAGTTTGATGGTAGTATGAAAGAAATGCCAACACCAGAAGAAATAAAAAAATCAGTTGAAAAAGTTGGATATCAAAATATAATTCTTAATCCAAACGATACTACCATTTTCTTAAAAAACAAAGGAATGAAATTAGGTCTAGGTGGAATCGGGCAAGGTTATATTGCAGATAAAATTAAAGTTCTTTTACAAGAAAAAGGATGTAATTCTGGATTAGTAAATGTTTCTGGTGATATTAATACTTGGGGTAAACAACCAAATGGTAATCCATGGACTGTTGGAATTGTAAATCCAATGAATAAAAATAAAGTTTTTGCTACCTTTCCATTAGATGATAGTGCTGTAGAAACTTCAGGGAGTTATGAGAAGTATGTTACGTTTAATGGAAAACGTTATTCGCATATAATTGATCCACGAACAGGTTATCCTGCCACTGGTATTATAAGTGTTTCTGTTTTTACAAAACAAACGGAATTAGCAGATGCTTTAGCTACTGGAATTTTTGTATTGGGAGTAGAAGTAGGATTGGATTTAGTAAATCAATTAAAAGGAGTAGGATGTATTATTGTTGATGATAAAGGCGGTATACATGTTTCTAAAAATATAGACATTAAAAAATATCAATAAAGATGAAAAAAATTGTAGTAATTATGTTAATTCTTGTTGGAGTTACCTCTTGTAACTCAGTTAAAGAATACGATAAACAATACATTAACGATCCAGATATGAAGTTATCGGCTAGGACCTCTGAACGATATGAAACAACATTTCAAGTTTACCGCGAAGCAGCTTCTGGTGCTAATGGAGGTAAAACAGGTGGTGGTTGTGGTTGTAATTAAGAAAATATTAAAATGAAAAATAAAATAATCTTTCTATTCACTTTAGTTAGTGCCGTCGCTTTTTCTCAAGAAAGCGATTCAACCCAAGTTGCTTATAAAAAACGCGTTTTGGAAGGAATTGAAGTAGACTTTTTGGTTAGTTATTATAAACAAGACGGTGTGCATTCTTCTGTATCTGGTGGTATTGGTTCAGAAAAACTTACCGATTTAGCTTCAAACATTATTGTGGCAATTCCGCTAAATGATGACGATGTATTGACAGTCGATATGGGTCTTTCGGCTTACACATCAGCTTCTTCGAGTAATATCAATCCTTTCAATGCTACTGGTGCATCTGGAGGTGGTGGTGACGATGACGATGACAGAGCTCCAGTTACAGGTCCGTATGGAACACCTTGGCAAGCATCTTCAGGAGCTTCTGCTCAAGACGTATTGGGAAGTGCGGTAGTAAATTATAGTCACAGTTCAGACAATAGAAATTTTATTTGGAATACAAATGTTTCTTTTTCAAACGAATATGATTATACGTCTATTGGTTTTGGTGGAGGAATGAGTAAATTATTCAATAATAAAAATTCTGAAGTTAGTGCAAAGGCTAATGTCTATTTAGATCAATGGCGTCCTATTTATGCTACTGAATTACATGAATATGCAAAATATGGTTTAGGTTTTCAAAATAATGGCTTTTTCAATGGAGTAACTATTTTAGATCAAAACGGAAATGCATCCACAAGTTATTTACCTAGTGATTTTAAAGTTTGGAATTCAACAAATAGAAATTCCTATTCTCTTTCATTGAGTTTTTCACAAGTGGCTACAAAGAAAATGCAGTTTTCAGTATTTTTTGATATTTTGCAACAGCAAGGAATGTTGTCTTCGCCA
Organism: Flavobacterium proteolyticum; assembly: GCF_015223105.1. Taxonomy (GTDB): domain Bacteria; phylum Bacteroidota; class Bacteroidia; order Flavobacteriales; family Flavobacteriaceae; genus Flavobacterium; species Flavobacterium proteolyticum. The sequence continues at coordinate 113,669 of NZ_JADFTZ010000003.1, read as the reverse complement.
TATAACAGAGTATATTTTGCTGACATAGCCAATTATTATATAGGACAAGCACAATACATTCCAGTTTATGAAACTACGCAAAATAGAGGAGTTTATCAATTAGCTGATGATATTGAACGTTTGCCAGGAACTCGTTTTAAATTACCTTTTGGAGGTAGATTAAATTACTATATTAACGAAAGATTATCTTTAAGAACTTATTATCGTTACTATTGGGATGATTGGGGAATTACTTCACATACAGCGAGTATTGAATTACCAATTAAATTAACAGACAAATTTACCGTTTTTCCAATGTATCGTTATTATACGCAAGATGCATCTAAATATTTTGCACCTTTTGAAACGCATTTATCAACAGAAAAATATTATACATCTGATTACGATTTATCCACTTTCAATGCTAGTCAATACGGGTTTGGTGTAGGATATACAGATATCTTAACTAGTGCTAAAATTTGGAAATTTGGACTAAAAAGCATGGATTTAAGATTCAATCATTACGATAGAAATGACGGCTTAAATGCTAATATTATTACGTTTGGTATTAAATTCGTTGAACAATAATCTCCAATAGTATGCACATTCTGATTGTTGAAGATGAAAAAGGAATTGTAGACTTCTTAAGACAAGGTTTAGAAGAAGAAGGGTATACAATTTCTTCTGCCTCAGATGGAGAAAATGGGCTTAAAAAAGCATTAGAATTACAAGTTGATTTAGTTTTACTTGATTGGATGTTACCAAAAATGCAAGGTATTGAAGTTTGTAAAAACATACGATTAGAAAAAAGTAATCTACCTATCATTTTTTTAACCGCAAAAGATACTGTTCAAGAAACTATTGAAGGTTTAAAATCGGGTGCAAATGATTATATAAAGAAACCTTTTTCATTTGATGAATTGTTGGAACGAATTAAAATTCACTTCCGTTCAAAAGATGAAATAAAAGTTTTAACTTTAGGAAATATTAAAGTTGATAAATCAAAATTTCAAGTTTTTGTAGACAATAAAGAAGTATCTTTGACGCAAAGAGAATTTGAACTACTCGAATATTTAATTAAAAATAAAGGTCAAGTTTGTACTCGAAATAATATTATTGAAGATGTTTGGGATATTCATTTTGAATATGATACAGGAGTTATAGATGTTTTTATGAACGCTATCCGAAAAAAATTAAACCTTACAAAAGATCAAGAATTAATTAAAACAATTAGAGGAGTAGGATACATAGCAAACGAAATTTAGCATGCCTAATACAGAAAAAGCAATCAAAGCCACTTATTTTAGTATTGTTGGAAATACAGCACTAGCATTAATAAAGGGAATAACGGGTTATTTTGGTAACTCTTACGCTATGATTGCTGATGCAATTGAATCTACAACTGATATTTTCGCTTCTTTTTTAGTACTTTTCGGAATTAAATATTCGAATAAACCAGCCGATGAAAACCATCCTTATGGTCACGGAAGAGCTGAGCCTTTAATTACATTTTTAGTAGTTGGTTTTTTAATAATCTCAGCTACAATTATTGCTTACGAAAGTATTAACAATATTGGAACACCTCACGAATTACCGAAACCTTTCACACTTTTTGTTTTAGGAGCAATTATTTTATGGAAAGAAATATCTTTTCAAATTGTAATGAAAAAAAGCATCGAAACCAAAAGTAGTTCCTTAAAAGCCGATGCTTGGCATCATAGAAGTGATGCAATTACTTCAGTTGCAGCTTTTGTAGGTATTTCAATTGCTTTAATTTTAGGAAAAGGCTACGAATCTGCTGACGATTGGGCGGCTTTACTAGCTTCAGTTTTCATTCTCTACAATTGTTATAAAATCTTTCGCCCTGCTTTAGGAGAAATAATGGATGAACATTTATATCACGATTTAGAAGATGAAATTAAAAAAATTTCACAAACTGTTACAGGTGTAATTTGTATAGAAAAATGCTTTATTAGAAAAGCAGGTATGAAATATCACGTAGATTTACATGTAATGGTGGATGGAACAATTTCTGTCAAAGAAGGTCATGATATTGCTCACGATTTGAAAGATACTTTACGAGAAAAACTAATTGAATTAGGTCATGTTTTAATTCACATTGAGCCTAATTTTGAATCCATAGAACGCTAATTTATGTTTTCATTTTCCTTTAAAAATAGAATTGCTTTTAACTACATCGTAAGTGGTTCTATTCTTATTGCAATTGTTTTTTTATTCATTTACAATATTGTAAAATACAGCGTTAATAAACATGTTAATGAAGAAATTCAAGAAGAATTATTCAAACATTTAGATGATGTGTCAACCGATTCAAATGATACTTACTTAATTCAGGTGGACCAATGGAGAGCAAGAGAGCACAATTCCATTAGTGTTAATCCTGTTTTTGTTCAATTTTATGACAACAACAAAGAAGTAATTGACAAATCTCCAAATCTTAAAAATTCCAATCTAAAATTATTTAATGATAGTAATAACATATTTATTGATACAAAATTAAATGATATTCCATTACGACAAATTCAAACTGCAATTATCAATAAAGGAGAAGTTGTAGGTTATTTAGTAGTTGCAATGTCGCTAGAAGATTTTGAGATTGTTTTAATTTTAAAGAACATTCTTTTAATTACTTTTCCTTTAATTCTAATATTATTGTTTTTAATTGCTCGTTTTTTTGCAGGTAGAAGTATTAAACCTGTTCGAACAATCATTGATACTTCAAGTCAAATTACTAAGGATAATTTACAAACTCGAATTCCATTGCCTCAAAACAAAGACGAATTGTATGTTTTATCTCAAAACATAAACAATTTGTTAAACCGAATAGAAAGTGCCATTGATCGTGAAAAACAATTTACTTCAGATGCTTCTCATGAATTAAGAACACCATTAGCCGTTATCAAAGGAACAATGGAAGTTTTAATCAGAAAACCTAGAAATCAACAAGAATATGAAGAAAAAATTCTATTCTGTATTTCAGAAGTTGATCGATTAAATCATATGGTAGATCAATTGTTGCTTTTAGCACGATTTGAAAATCAGAAGCAAAATGTAAAACAAGAAACGATTTATTTAAATGCTTTAATTTTAGATAACCTAACTCGTTTTTCAGAGAAAACCGAAAACAAGAAAATTAAAATTGTTGCCGATTTTACAGAAGACTTTTATGTTCAATCGGATAATTATTTAGTTTCAATCATATTTAGTAATCTGATTTCTAATGCAATTAAATATTCCAATGATAATGGGAAAATTGAATTAAAATTAGAGAAAACTTCAACAGATATAATTTTCACTATTGCTGATAATGGGGTTGGAATTTCAGAACAAGATTTAAATAAAATTTTCAATTCTTTTTATCGTTCCGACGTTACCAATCATCCCGATATCAAAGGTACGGGTTTAGGTTTATCAATAGTAAAAAGACTTTGCGATTTATTAAAAATAAAAATTTCAGTTGAGAGTAAAATTAACGAAAAAACAAAATTTACATTAATTTTTTCTTTAGCTAAACTTAAGTAGTTATTAAGTTATTTCTTATTTATATTCTTTATTTTTGTAGTGTTATTTTAATTTCACATTTTTGAAATAACTACCTAAATTGTATAAAATGAATAAGTTTATTACTTTTTTTCTAATTTCTGTATTTATGTGTGCTAACACATCGATGGGGCAATTATTAAAAGTTCCAAACTTAATCGAGCATTATGTTGACCATAAAAATGAATTAACTACGGCTTCAATTTCATTTATTGACTACATCAAATTACATTATTCTAAAAATGTTGACAATAACCAACACGAACATCAAGATTTACCATTCAAAACATTAGATAATTCGTCAGTTGTATTATTTACGTTTTCTGTAATATCTTATGATATACAAGTGTTAAAACCTCTAATTTCTCACAAAAAGAAATTTTTCTACAACAAATTTTTTAAATCCAATTTGATTACTTCAATTTGGTTACCTCCTAAAATAGTCTAATATTTTGTTTTGTTAATTGATTCATTTTTAATGATTCAATTGAGTTTATCTGAAACGATAAATGTTATTAATTTATTTAAATTTACTAAAATGTTAGAAAAAATTATTGCTTTTAGTTTACGAAACAAACTTATAGTACTATTATTTACTTTGGGTGTATTTGGATTTGGTTTGTTTTCTGTTTTCCAAATTTCTATTGGGGCTGTCCCAGATGTAACGAACAACCAAGTACAAGTTATTACAACTTCACGAAATTTATCAACTCAAGATATAGAACAATATATAACCTATCCAGTTGAAATAGAAATGGCGAATTTACCTAATGTAAAAGAAATTCGTTCTATTTCAAAATTTGGATTATCTGTTGTAACCATTGTTTTTGAAGATGAAATTGGAACTTATTTACCAAGACAATTAATCGCGGAAAAAATTAAAACCGCATCAGAGAAAATTCCTGAAGGTTTTGGAACTCCTGAAATGGGACCTATAACAACGGGTTTAGGAGAAATTTATCAATATACGTTAGAAGTTAAACCCGAATTTAAAAATCAATATACGGTCACCGATTTAAGAACTATTCAAGATTGGGTGGTAAAACGTCAATTATCAGGAATTAAAGGAGTTGTTGAAATTAATACTTGGGGAGGTTACCTAAAACAGTACGAAATTGCTATCAATTCGGCAAGCTTAAAAGCAATGAATATATCAACTTCTGATGTATTCACTGCATTAGAAAAAAATAATAGTATTGCTGGAGGTTCCTATATCGAAAAAACTAATGAAAGTTATTTTATTCGTGGAGAAGGAAAAGTAAACTCAATTGAAGATATAGAAAATATTGTTGTTAAAAACGAATCTGGAACTCCAATTTATATTAAAAATGTAGCCAAAGTACAATTTGGTCACGCCAATCGTTTTGGTGCGATTACTGGAAATGGAGAAGGAGAAAAAGTTTTAGGACAAGTGATGATGCTTAAAGATGGTAACTCTAAAAAAGTAATTGAAGATGTGAAGCACAGAGTAGCCGAGATTGAAAAAACTTTACCAGATGGCGTTTACATCAACGGATTCTTAGAGCGAAGTGAACTAGTAGGAAAAACAACTTTTACTGTTGCAGAAAACTTAATTTTAGGATGTTTAATCGTAATTTTTGTTGTTGTTGTTTTGTTAGGAAACTGGCGTTCTGGATTGGTGGTAGCTTCAGTAATTCCACTTTGTTTATTGTTTGCTATTTCTTTCATGAATATTTTCAATATTGATGCTAACTTAATGAGTTTAGGTGCAATTGACTTTGGAATCATAATAGATGGTGCTGTTATTATTGTGGAATTCATTGCGTTCCAAATCGTAAATAAATCTAGTCATTTAGTAGGTTTAGATAAAAAAGAACGCCAATATGAGATTGACCAAATTACTTATAAGAGCGCTTCAAAAATGATGAATTCGGCTGTTTTTGGACAGTTAATTATCTTAATCGTATTCATTCCAATTTTATCACTTTCAGGAGTAGAAGGAAAAATGTTCAAGCCTATGGCAATGACGTTTAGTTTTGCCTTATTAGGAGCCATGTTATTCTGCTTTACTTATGTTCCTGTAGCGGCATCATTATTTTTAAAACCTAAAGAAGAAAATCCTAATTCGTTTTCACATCGATTAATCAATAAATTGAATTCTTGGTATTTACCTGTAATTAGATGGGCTCTACACAATACCAAAAAAGTTTTATATGGTGCGGTTGCTTTACTTTTCATTGCAATTGCTTTGTTTTCAACCATGGGGGGCGAATTTATCCCACAATTAGATGAAGGTGACTTTGTGATTCAACCCGTGTTAAAAACAGGAACCTCATTATCAAAAACTATTGAAACAACGACTAAAATTGAGAGAATCATCTTAAAAAATTTCCCAGAAGTCAAACAAGTAGTTAGTAGAATTGGAGCAGCCGAAGTTCCAACTGATCCAATGAGTATGGAGGAAAGTGATATTATCGTTAAGTTAAAACCAAAATCAGAATGGGTTTCTGCCGATTCAAAAGATGAATTAGCGGATAAAATTAAAGAAGCATTAGAAAAACAAATTCCAAACATGGAAATTGAGTTTACTCAACCTATCGAAATGCGTTTCAACGAATTAATTTCGGGTTCTCGTTCCGATGTGGCAATTAAAATATTTGGTGAAGATTTAGATATTTTAGCTAAAAAAGCGCATGAAGTAGAGAAAGCCATTCGAAATGTAAAAGGAGCTTCAGATATCATCATTGAAAAAACAGAAGGTTTACCACAAATGTTTGTTCAATATGACCGAAGTAAAATTGCTCGATATGGCTTAAACATTGCCGATTTAAATGAAATGATTGCCTTAGGTTTTGCCGGTAAAGTCGTAGGAAATGTATTTGAAGGTGAAAAACGTTTCGATATGGTCATTCGTTTAGATCAAACCAACAGAACGGACATTGAAGATTTACGAAATTTATATGTTGCTACACCAAATGGAGAGCAAATCCCATTACGAGAACTAGCTAAAATTGAATATACAGAAGGACCAGCAAAAATTTCAAGAGATAACACCAATAGAAGAATTGTGGTAGGAATTAATGTAAGAAACCGCGATTTACAAAGTGTTGTTGATGATGTTAAGAAAATTATTGAAGCTAAAGTTGATTTGCCCCCAGGATATCGTGTTACTTACGGCGGTCAATTTGAAAACTTAGAAAGTGCTAAAGCTAGATTAATGATTGCCGTTCCAATTGCTTTGTTTTTAATTTTTATCTTACTGCATTTTGCTTTTGGTTCTATCAAAGAAGCAATGATGGTTTATACCGCTATTCCGCTTTCTGCTGTAGGAGGGATTTTATTTTTATGGATTCGCGATTTGCCATTTAGTATTTCAGCAGGTGTTGGTTTTATTGCATTATTCGGAATCGCTGTACTAAACGGAATTGTATTAATTGAACATTTCAAAGAATTAAAACACAGCGGCATGAAAAACATGAACGAACTGATTTTAAAAGGAACAACAGATAGACTTCGTCCTGTATTATTAACAGCAGCTGCAGCAGCTTTAGGATTTTTACCAATGGCCATTTCATCTGGAGCAGGAGCAGAAGTACAACGCCCGTTAGCAACAGTTGTTATTGGTGGTTTAATAACAGCAACTCTTTTAACATTAATCGTTTTACCCGTTTTATTCAAGATTTATGATGAAAAAGAAGAGAAAAAACTAAAATTCAAAAAAATGAAAAACAATAATATCATCATCTTTTTGTTATTCAGCTCATTGTTAGGTTATAGTCAACAAGGAAATCCAGAATTAGATAGTTTGGTTTCAAAAGCAATTAACAATAATAAAAACATAAAATCAGGACAATTACAGGTCGACAAAGCAAAACAAGCTATAAAACTAGCATATGATTTTGAAAAAACGAATGTGTATTATAGCTATGATCAGAACAATTTAGCTTTAAATAATTTACCTTTAAAAGTATTTGGAGCCCAACAATCGTTTGCTTTTCCAACAGTTTATGGTGCACAGCGTAAAGTATATTCAGCCGAATATGAAAAGGAAAAAGCAGGTTTTGAAATACAAAAGAATAAACTTGCTTTAGAGGTTTCTAAAGTATATTACGAAATCGTTTATTTGAAAAATCAAGAAAAATTGTATCAATATTTAGATAGTTTATACCAAAATTTCTCAAAAGCAAGCAATAGAAGATTTGAATTGGGAGAAACTAATTATCTTGAAAAAATCACGGCAGAAGCCAAGTTTAGACAGATTAGAACCAAGTTATCTCAAATTGATAAAGCAAAAGCTGCTCAGTTGGAATTGCTACAAGCATTAGTACAATTCGATACTAAAGTTGATGTAAAATCTTCAGAAATTAAACCTTTAAGTAATTTAAATAATAATTCAAGTAAAGATTTATATACATCTTATTTAGAAACATTTACAAAAAAATATAAAGCTAATGAGAGTTTGCAGAAACAAAATTGGTTACCTGATATTAACCTAGAATATTTTCAAGGGAAAAACACTGGTTTATCTCAATCTTTGTATGGATTTCAAGTTGGGTTAGCTGTTCCCATTTTGTTTAACGGAAATATTGCAAAATCGAAAGTAGCCAAGTTAGAATCACAAGCTTGGGAACAACAAAAGCAAAACGAACAAACAAAAATTGAGGCATATATCAATCAAAAGAATAATGAGTTAATTCAGTTTCAACAAGCGATTGATTACTATGATCAATACGGTAAAAAAGTATCGGATGAAATTATTAAAGTTGCCAATAGTAGCTATAAACATGGTGAAATTGACTTTTTTCAATACATTTTAAGTTTAGAAAATGCTACAACTATTCAAGTGGAATATTTAGATGCAGTTATTCAGTACAACAAAACTCAATTAGATTTACAATATATCAATTTATAAGAAATACCAATGAAAAAGATTTTATATATACTTACGTTAATCACTTTAACTGTTTCATGCAAAAATGAAGTAGTGGAAGAACCGGTAAAAGATGATGGATTAATTACTGTTACTGCGGAACAATTTAAATCTTCAGGAATGATTGTTGGCACACCATCTGAACAAGATTTTGATGTTACAGTAAAAGCATCAGGAAAAATAGATGTTCCACCACAATATCGCGCTAAAATAACTCCGTTTATTGGTGGTTATGTTAAAGCAACTAAGCTATTAGTGGGTGATAAAGTTTCAAAAGGACAAGCTTTAATAACATTAGAAAACACCGAATATTTAGACATTCAAAAAGATTATGTTGAAGTAGCCGAACAAATTAATTATTTAAAATCCGAATTTGAACGTCAAAAAACGTTATATAATGAAAAAATAACGTCACAAAAAAACTATCTAAAAGCGGAAAGTGATTATCGCCAAGCAAAAGGTATGTATCAAGGATTACGCGAAAAATTACTTTTACTAAACATCAATCCAGCAAATGTTGAAAAGGGAAGATTTACATCCGTTATCACGTTAACATCACCAATTTCGGGAGACATTACCGTTATGAATGCTAATGTCGGGATGTTCATGTCTCCATCTAATGTAATTTTAGAAGTTGTAGATACCAACTATTTACACTTAAATTTAAGCATTTTCGAAAAAGATATTTTACATGTAAAACAAGGCCAAAATATTAGTTTTACCATTCCAGAGGCTAGTAAGGATGTTTTTACTTCAAAAGTACAATTGGTTGGAAAATCGATTGAAAATAAAGACAGAACCATTTCGGTTTTTGGAGTTTTAAATCCGTTAGATAAATCAAAATTACTATCTGGGATGTTTGTAGAAGCTGGAATTATAATTAATTCTAAGTCAGGATTAGGCATTCCTTCAGAAGCATTGATTACAGAAAACAATAAGAATTTTGTACTTTTACTACAAGAAAACAAGGGCAATTATATTTTTAAGAAAACATTGGTAAACATTGGTGAAAAATCTGAACAATTTGTTGAGATTTTACCAAATGAAATCATTAATGAAAACTCAAAAATACTAACCAAAGGAGTTTTTGATTTAACTAACTAAAAACAAAAATTATGAATCAAGCACATTTACACATGGTTTTTAACCATTTTCCAATCATCGGATTATTCTTCGGAATTGGTATTTTAGCTTACGGAATTTTCAAAAAACAAACCATTTTAGTCAATACAGCATACGTAATTTTTATCGTTTGTATGATTATGGCAAAAGCCACCATGATGACAGGCGAAGGAGCAGAGGAAATTGTAGAAGAATTAGGTATTTCTCACGACATTATTCATGAACATGAAGAAATGGCCGAAACTTTCATGAAAGTACTTTATGGTTTAGGAATTCTTTCGATTTTAGGTTTGGTTGCGAATTTTAAAAAGCATTCAAAAGCTGCAATTGTTTCTTATGTTGTTTTAGTTTTAGCCATTGGTTCTGCTGTTTTGTCTAAAAATGTAGGAACTTCAGGTGGCGAAATTCGTCATACTGAAATTAGAGGAAATGCTAGTGTAAGTAATACTTCAGGCACTAATCATCATGAAGAATCTCACGACGATGACCACTAAACAAAATATAAAATTTCAAAAACATTTTGTTTATTCGAAAATTTAGTTGTTAACTTTGCAAAGTTAAATAATAACAGAAATTATGTTTTTAAATCAATTACATCATCATCATCATACCTCCGCTCAAGCGAAGTAATGATCCTATGTAATTAAATCATATAAATCAGAAACCCGTTTGAGTACATCAAGCGGGTTTTTTGTTGGTAAGCATTTTTTAAAAATCTTCTTGGTGTACTCATTTTAAAATTAAATAAAATTAAAATGAACACGTTAAAAATTGCTATTCAAAAATCAGGTCGCCTTCACGATGAAAGTATCCAAATCTTAAAAGATTGTGGAATTTCAGTGTATAATGGTAATGACCAACTCAAAGTTACTGCTTCCAATTTTCCTTTAGAAGTGTACTATTTACGAAATTCAGATATTCCACAATATTTGATTGATGGTGTAGTTGATATTGCGATTGTAGGCGATAATCTTTTAGTTGAAAAAGGCCAAAACATTGAAATCGTTGAGAAATTAGGATTTTCAAAATGTAAAGTATCAGTAGCGGTTCCAAAAAATTTCAACTACAATTCAATTCAAGATTTAAACGGATTACGTGTTGCCACTTCCTATCCAAAAACCGTTGTGGATTACTTTTCTTTGAAAGGAATTTCCGTAGACATTCACCAAATCTCAGGTTCGGTTGAAATTGCACCAAATATCGGACTTTCAGATGCTATTGTAGATATCGTTTCCAGCGGAAGTACCTTATTTAAAAACGGTTTAAAAGAAGTCGAAGTGATTCTAAAAAGTGAATCTGTTTTAGCTGTTTCTCCAAGAATTTCAATTGAATCCAAACAAATATTACAAAAGCTACAATTCCGAATTCAAGCTGTTTTACGTTCGAGAAAATCGAAATACATTTTGATGAATGTTCCTAATGATAAAATTTCAGAAATCAGTAAAATTCTTCCTGTTTTAAAAAGTCCAACAGTGATGCCATTAGCCGAAGAAGGTTGGAGTAGTGTGCATTCTGTAATTGATGAAGATAAATTTTGGGAAGTCATCGACCAATTAAAAGAAGCTGGAGCTGAAGGAATTTTGGTTTGCCCAATTGAAAAAATGGTCCTTTAAAAGAAAACAGAGAATAGAATTTAGAAAATAGAATCATGAAAAAAATATACAATCCACAACCTGAAACTTGGTCAGAAATTTGCAAAAGACCAACACAAACATTTTCAGATGTTGAAGAAACGGTAAAGCAAATCTTCAAAGAAGTACAACAAAAAGGCGATAAAGCTATAGCAAAATATGCATCTTTCTTTGATGGTGTAACTTTAGAAAATATTCAAGTCACACAAGAAGAAATTGAAATCGCTAAAAAAGAAGTTTCTGCCGAATTAAAAGAAGCGATTCAACTAGCCAAATCAAATATCGAACAATTTCACGCTGCTCAAAAAACAGATAAAATTGTGGTAGAAACAACTATTGGAGTTACGTGTTGGCAAGAAAAACGTCCAATTCAAAAAGTTGGATTATACATTCCAGGTGGAACTGCTCCTTTGTTTTCAACGGTTTTAATGTTGGTTGTTCCAGCAAAATTAGCAGGTTGTAAAGAAATTGTTTTGTGTTCGCCATCAGATAAAAACGGAAAAATTAATGCTGCTATTTTGTACGCTGCCGATTTATGTGGAGTAACCAAAATCTACAAAGTAGGCGGAATTCAAGCCATTGCAGGAATGACTTTCGGTACAGAAACGATTCCGCAAGTATATAAAATTTTCGGACCAGGAAATCAATTTGTAACAATTGCAAAACAATTTGCATCACAAAATGGAGTTGCCATTGATATGCCTGCTGGTCCAAGTGAGTTACTAGTTTACGCAGATGAAACGGCAATTCCAAGTTTTGTAGCTTCTGATTTATTAAGTCAAGCCGAACACGGAAAAGATAGTCAAGTGATTTTGGTTACTACCAATAAAAACATTTTAAATGATGTGGAAGAAGAAATTTATAAACAATTAAAAGTGCTTCCAAGACAAGAAATCGCGCAAGTTGCCATTCAAAATTCCAAATTAATCTTCGTAGAAACCGAAAAAACAGCTTTATCGTTAATTAACGAATATGGTCCAGAACATTTTATTGTATGTTCTAAAAATGAAGATTATTTTGTTGATGGCATTCAAAATGCGGGTTCGATTTTCATTGGAAATTATACTCCAGAAAGCGCTGGCGATTATGCTTCTGGAACCAATCACACACTACCAACAAATGGTTATTCCAAAAGTTACAGCGGTGTAAATTTGGATAGTTTCTTAAAAGCGATGACATTCCAAAAAATATCAAACGAAGGCATTCAAAATATTGGAAAGGCAATAGAAACTATGGCAGAAGCCGAAGGTTTACAAGCACACAAAAATGCGGTTACATTAAGATTAAAAAATAATTAAAACACATAGATACATAGTTAAAATTTGTAAACTATGTGAAATATGTTAAGTGAAACGTCTAAAATCAACACAAACAATAGCTAATGTGTCTATGTGTTTAAAAATAAAAAAACTATGAATTTAGAAAACTTAATCCGAGAAAACGTCAAAAAACTGAGTCCATATTCTTCAGCACGCGATGAATTTGAACAATTTACAAAACCAATGATCTACTTGGATGCAAATGAAAATCCGTTTTCGAACGGCATGAATCGTTATCCAGATCCGCAACAAAAAGAATTAAAAGCAATAATTGCAGATAGAAATAATGTACTTAAAGACAATATTATTTTAGGAAACGGAAGTGATGAAGTTTTAGATTTAATTTTTAGAGCGTTTTGTGAACCCAATCGCGATAATATCATCACATTGCCACCAACGTATGGAATGTATGGAGTTTTAGCCAATATCAATGCTATTGAAAATCGTGAGGTTTTATTGAATGAAGAATTTCAACCGAATGTTGAAGCCATTCTTAATGCTGTAGATAACAATACGAAAATCATCTTTTTGTGTTCGCCAAACAACCCAACAGGAAATTCTTTTACGGATTCATCGGTAATCAAAATTTTAAATCAATTCAAAGGTTTAGTGGTAATTGATGAAGCTTATATCGATTTTTCAAAAGATGAAAGTTGGTTAAGTGTTTTGAAAGATTTTCCTAATTTGATTATTACGCAAACCTTATCAAAAGCCTATGCAATGGCAGGATTACGAATTGGAATTTTGTATGCTTCAAGAGAAATTATTGCAGTTTTGAACAAAATCAAGCCACCATATAACATCAATGGTTTGTCACAAGAAACGGCTGTTAAAAAATTGTTGCAAAGTACCATGCCAACACAAGTTAGAAAAATATTGGTGGAACGAAATAAACTTATCGAAGCACTTTCAAAATGCGAATTTGTTGAGAAAATATATCCTTCAGATGCCAATTTTATTTTGATTAAAGTAGATGATGCGAATTTTAGATACCAGCAATTTATCGATAATGGAGTAGTGGTTCGCAACAGAAGCAATCAACCTTTATGCGAAAATTGCTTGCGAATTAGCATTGGAACTAAAGAAGAAACCGAACAAATTATCGAATTATTAAAAACCTTCAACAATGCCGAAAAAAGTATTATTTATAGATAGAGATGGAACTTTGGTTTTAGAACCAGAAAATTACCAATTGGACAGTTTAACTAAACTAGAATTCTATCCAAAAGTGTTTCAATTCTTGAGTAAAATAGCCAAAGAATTGGACTTCGAATTGGCAATGGTTACCAACCAAGATGGTTTAGGAACTGAAAGTTTTCCGGAAGAAACGTTTTGGCCAACCCAAAATTTCATCTTAAAAGCATTTGAAAATGAAGGTATAACATTTGACGAAATTTTTATCGATAGAAGTTTTCCAGAAGACAATGCACCAACCAGAAAACCAAGAACCGGAATGTTAACGAAGTATTTGAATAATTCAGAATACGATTTAGAGAATTCTTATGTAATTGGAGATAGAATTACCGATGTAGAATTGGCAAAAAACTTAGGTTCAAAAGCGATTTTTATTAAAAATGAAGAAAATTTAGGTGGAAACGAAATCGCAACTACATTGGAAGATCTTCAAAATGTAATCGCTTTACAAACAACTGATTGGCAACAGATTTATGAGTTTTTGAAATTGAATGAAAGAACCGCTTCAATTTCAAGAAAAACCAATGAAACAGACATTGCCATCACATTAAATTTAGACGGAACAGGAAAAAGCAACATCAACACCGGAATTTCCTTTTTCGATCACATGTTGGACCAAATTGCGCGTCACGGACAAATGGATTTAAATATTCAAGTGAAAGGCGATTTAGAAGTTGACGAACACCACACAATTGAAGATACAGCAATTGCCTTAGGCGAAGTTTTTGCAAAAGCTTTAGGCAACAAACTAGGAATCGAACGTTACGGATTTTGTTTGCCAATGGACGATTGTTTAGCGCAAGTAGCAATAGATTTTGGCGGAAGAAATTGGTTGGTTTGGGAGGCAGAATTTAAACGAGAAATGATTGGTCAAATGCCAACCGAAATGTTTTTTCACTTCTTCAAATCGTTCACCGATGGAGCAAAAGCGAATTTAAACATCAAAGCAGAAGGTACAAACGAACACCACAAAATTGAAGCAATATTTAAAGCCTTTGCAAAAGCAATAAAAGTAGCTGTGAAAAGAGATACAGAAAAAATGATTTTACCTTCAACTAAAGGAATGTTGTAAAATAAGCCACAGATTACAAAGATTAACACGGATTATAAAATCCTGAAAATCCTTTAATTCGTGGCAAAAAATAAAAATATGAAAATAGCAATAATAGATTACGGAGCTGGAAATGTACAAAGCGTCTTATTCGCTTTGGAACGACTTGGTTTTAAAGGAATTGTTACTAATGATTGGAATACGATAAAGAAAGCTGATAAAGTAATTTTTCCTGGCGTAGGCGAGGCGAGTAGTGCTATGAAAATGCTGGTTGATAGTGGATTAGATGTGTTGATTCCAACCCTGAAACAACCGGTTTTAGGAATTTGTTTGGGCATGCAATTGATGTGTAAACATTCAGAAGAAGGCAATACCAATGGATTAGGAATTTTTGATGTCAATGTTGTGAAATTTTCTCAAGAAGTAAAAGTTCCTCAAATGGGTTGGAATACGATTTACAATCTGAAATCGCCATTGTTTGAAGGAATTAAAGAAAACGAATTCATGTATTTGGTTCACAGTTATTATGCTACATTATTTGAAAACACTATTGCTACCACGAATTATGAACACGAATACAGCACAGCATTGCAACGCGATAACTTTTTCGGAGTACAATTTCACCCAGAAAAAAGTGGAATCTTCGGAGAACAAATTTTGAAAAACTTTTTAAACTTATAATTTGAGCTTGAAATTGCTCTTGAAATTGAATTTGATATGAGAATAATCCCAGCCATAGACATCATCGAAGGAAAATGCGTTCGTCTTTCCAAAGGTGATTATGATACAAAGAAAATATACAATGAAAATCCGCTTGAAGTTGCCAAATCCTTTGAAGCACACGGAATTCAGTATTTGCATTTGGTTGATTTAGATGGAGCAAAATTCAGTAGAATTGTGAACTACAAAATTTTGGAACAAATTGCTTCAAAAACGAGTTTAAAAATCGATTTTGGTGGCGGTTTAAAATCCGATGCTGATTTGAAAATTGCTTTTGAAAGTGGTGCTAATCAAATTACAGGAGGAAGTATTGCCATCAAACAACCCGAAGTTTTCAAGAAATGGATTCAACAATTCGGAGCAGATAAAATCATTTTAGGAGCTGATGCTATGAATGAAAAAGTCGCTATTTCGGGTTGGTTAGAAGAATCCAAAGAAGAAGTAATTCCGTTTATTCAAAGTTACCAACAAGAAGGAATTCAATATGTGATTTGCACCGATATTTCAAAAGACGGAATGCTAGAAGGACCAAGTTTTGAATTATACAAAAGAATTTTAGATTCCGATTTGTCAAATCAAGATTGTCATTTCGAGCGAAGCCGAGAAGCGAGATTAAAACTCATCGCTTCAGGAGGAATTTCCACTTTCGATGAATTACCCAAGTTAGCCGAATTAGGTTGCGAAGGAACGATTATAGGAAAAGCCATCTACGAAGGCAGAATCAGTTTAAAGCAATTAGAAAACTACATTTTGTCTTAATTCTTAATACTCAAAACTTAATATTTTATGCTCACAAAAAGAATCATTCCCTGCTTAGATATCAAAAACGGTCGAACCGTTAAAGGTGTCAATTTTGTGGATTTAAAAGATGCTGGTGATCCCGTAGAATTGGCAAAAAAATACACTGAAACAGGCGCAGATGAACTAGTTTTTCTTGATATTTCAGCTACAGAAGAACGTCGTGCTACTTTAATCGACTTGGTTAGAAAAGTCGCGGCTGCAATAAACATTCCGTTTACTGTTGGTGGTGGTATTTCAACTGTTGCGGATGTAGATGTGTTGCTTCGTAATGGTGCGGATAAAATTTCAATTAATTCTTCTGCCGTTAAAAATCCGGATTTGATTAATGAAATTGCAGCAAAATATGGAAGTCAGTGCGTGGTTGTGGCTATTGATGCAAATCAAATTGATGGTAATTGGATGGTTCATTTGGTGGGTGGAAAAGTTCCTACAGAATTAAATTTATTCGATTGGGCAAAAGAAGTCGAGCAACGAGGTGCTGGCGAAATTTTATTCACTTCCATGAATAACGATGGAACAAAAAATGGATTCGCTAATGAAGCCTTAGCCAAGTTATCCGAAATCGTAAATATTCCCATCATTGCTTCTGGTGGTGCGGGAACTAGGGAACATTTCGCAGAAACCTTTATCAACGGAAAAGCCGATGCAGCTTTAGCTGCCAGTGTTTTTCACTATCAAGAAATCGAAATTCCTAAATTGAAACAGTTTTTAAAAAATCAAAATATTTCAATTAGGGTGTAACTTTTTTGAACTTAAAGACAAACTCAATTTAACGAATCAACTTACATGACTTATATGTTTAAAAATAAAACTATGAATATCAACTTCAACAAAACCCCAGATAACCTAATTCCAGCCATCATTCAAGATAACGAAACTAAAAATGTTTTAATGTTAGGCTACATGAATCAAGAAGCATTAGACCAAACGTTGGCGACCAATAAAGTAACTTTCTTCAGTCGTACCAAAAACAGATTGTGGACAAAAGGCGAGGAAAGTGGCAACTTCTTAGAACTAGTTTCCATTAAAGAAGATTGCGATAACGATACCCTTTTAGTGAAAGTAAAACCTGTTGGTCCAACTTGTCACACAGGTTTAGATACATGTTGGCAAGAAACTAATAATCAAGAATTTGGATTTTTATCAAAATTAGAAAACACCATTACAAAACGCAAAGAAAATGCCGATTCTGAAAAGAGTTATGTAGCTTCATTATTTGCAAAAGGAATTAACAAAATAGCACAAAAAGTAGGAGAAGAAGCGGTTGAAGTAGTTATTGAAGCCAAAGATAACAACAACGATTTATTCTTATCCGAAAGTGCTGATTTATTGTTTCACTATTTAATTTTATTACAAGCGAAAGGTTTTGAATTGAAGGATGTTGTGGAGGTTTTGAAGGGAAGGGAGAAGTAGTATTTTATATTTTGGTTAGTAACCAAATCCCTTGAGACGCAATTTCATCATTATTTTCAGTCATAATATACCAATTTCCATAAATTGAATTATTATTATCATCTAAAATTCCTTCATGTTCAATTTCTAAAGTCTTATTTTCATATGTTATAATTGATGAATAATCATCTGAAATTATAGGATATTTTGGGTATTGTTTTACAAAAGAAATAAAGCCATCTTCAACAAAACCTTTAATATTTGCATTTAATTTTGTTGAAAATTCTAAATCATCTTCTTTAATTTCTCCTGTAAACGAACCATTTACATCTGTTATGGAAGCTATAATATTTACACGTTGTCCAAAATAAGGTAGATCGTAACCACTACCATATTCGTAAAAACCTTGCCATTTGCCAGTTAAATTCATTTTTTATCAATTTTATTTTAACGAATTAACTAATTAATCGTTTGTTCTAGTCAGATGCTTCCATATTAAATATATTCAAATATATCCAAATTTCTCGAAAAATCATTACCTTTAAAATAAAAATTCAAAATGCGATTTCATACAAGAAAATGGGTTAAACCCGAAGATTTGAATGCCAACGGAACATTATTCGGAGGTAAATTATTGGCTTGGATAGATGAAGAAGCTGCTTTGTATTCCATCGTGCAATTGGAAAATCCAAAAGTAGTCACCAAGTTTATGAGTGAAATTAATTTCATGAGTGCTGCCAAACAAGGCGATATCGTAGAAATTGGTTTAGATGTGGTACATTTTGGAAAATCATCGTTAGTATTAAAATGCGAAGTGCGTAATATGATGACACGCGAAAAAATCATTACCATTGATAACATCACTATGGTGAATTTAGATGAAACTGGAAAACCAAAACCACACGGCAAAACTCAAATCGAATTTATTGAAGATCGATTAAAAAAATAATATCATTTTGCCAAGGATTAAAAAGATTAAAAGGATTAAAACAATTTTAAAAGTAAATAATCCGTGCTAATCTGTGTAATCAGTGGCTAAAAAAATTAAAATATGCTAAAAAAATCAACCTTAGAATCTCTAATACAACTTAAAGAAAACAACGACCGCGATTGGTTTGCGGCAAATAAAAAAGCTTTTGAAACCGAACAAAAATTAGCCAAAACGTTTTTTAGATCGGT
The DNA here is from genome assembly GCF_015223105.1 of Flavobacterium proteolyticum. Lineage (GTDB taxonomy): Bacteria > Bacteroidota > Bacteroidia > Flavobacteriales > Flavobacteriaceae > Flavobacterium > Flavobacterium proteolyticum. Next base: position 94,829 of record NZ_JADFTZ010000003.1, on the reverse strand, counting down.
AGGCGAGCAGTTGGGAAAAATCGATAGTATCGAGCGTATTCAAATTTTTAGAATTTACCGAGATGTGCGTTTTTCGAAGGATAAATCGCCATACAAAAATCATTTTAGCGTTGGGTTTACCCGAACAAAACCAATGCTTCGAGGCGGTTATTATTTGCATATTGAACCTGGAGGAAGTTTTGTAGGTGGCGGTTTTTGGGAACCAAATGCAGCAGATTTGCATCGTATTCGAAAAGAATTTGAAATGGATGATGAAGAAATTAGAACGATTGTTGCTGATGCAACTTTCAAAAAATTCTTTAGTGAATTAAAAGGCGAAGAGTTAAAAACTGCTCCAAAAGGTTTCGATAAAACGCATCCTGCTATTGATTTGATTCGCAAAAAGCAATATTTACTCACTCGAAATTTTTCGGACAAAGAAGTTTTGGCTCCTAATTTTCAGGAAGAAGTTTTAGCAACTTTTCAAGCCATGCGACCATTCTTCGACTACATGAGCGAAGTATTGAGTACTGATTTGAATGGAGAATCTTTATATAATTAGCCAATAGCTTAATGTGCCGATGTGTCAATTATTTTCTTACCATTGGCACATTGACTAATTGCTTATTGACACATTAAATAATCTGAATTTGACTTTTTAAACGTTCGATTAATAAATTCATCATGCGCTTGTTTAAGTTGGATGAATTTTGGGTGTATTCTTTGTATTCGGAAACGGTAAACATTCCGAATACAATTCCTTTTAATGAATTTCGGAATTTGATATCACGTTGAATGGCGTTTTCAATGTAATTTTCTTTTTTCTCTGGGGAAAGTGTGAAATAAACGCCTTTTTGTTTTATGGCGTAATTTCTAAAAACTTCAATAAACAATTCATTTTGAAATTTCAAAATAGGGCGTAATGTCTGATTTTGAAACTTTTCTTCAGAACTTGATTGTTCGGTAATTACTCCAATACTTGCTCCTCTAATTTCTAAAAGCGATTCTTCTTTCGTTTTCATGATAAAGTGAATTTGTTTGAATTAAATTTAAAAAAAAATAACCTCCAATTTCTTGAAGGTTATTTTAAGTTATTAAGAATCAGTTGTTAATTACTTTGTATTATTCTGCTAGTGTTTTTAAGCTTGCTGAACCAAGTTCGGATACTTCTAAATCAAAATAAGGCATAGAAGCCATAATATGATCAAAAATATCGGCCATAATATGTTCGTAATTCAACCACGTTTTATCTTTGGAAAAACAATAAATTTCTATTGGAATTCCTTTTTCTGTAGGTTGTAAATGACGTACCATCAACTGCATTTCTTTATTTATTCCGGGATGCGATAAGATATATTGATTGATGTATTTTCTAAACAAACCTAGATTGGTTAAATTTCTTCCGTTTACGATTATACTTTTATCAATATTATTGTTTGCATTGTATTTGTCAATATCTGCTTGACGGTGTTCGATATAAGAAGTTAAATGTTGAATTTTTTTGAATTTTTCTAACTCATCTGTTTGAATAAATCGCACCGAATTAGCTTTTATCAATATATGACGTTTAATTCTTCTTCCATCGGAATCCAACATTCCGCGCCAGTTTTTGAAACTATCCGATATTAGGCTGTAGGTTGGAATCGTAGTTGTTGTATTATCAAAATTTCGAACTTTTACTGTGGCTAGATTAATTTCTACAACATCGCCATCGGCACCAAATTTTTCCATCGTAATCCAATCGCCAATACGCACCATATCATTTACAGAAACAGAAATACTCGCTACAAATCCTAGAATAGTATCTCTAAATATTAAAATGATAATAGCCGAAATAGAACCAAAAGTAGTTAATAACGTAGTTTTACTAACATCAAAAAGAATCAATACAAAAGAAATAATTCCAAACAACCACAAAAACAACATGATTACTTGAATATAACTGTCGATAGGTTTATCACTAAAACGAGGTTTCTGTTTTAAATAATCTCTAAGCGAATTAAAAATACTTCGAGTAATCCAAAGAGAAAGAATAATGATATAAATTTTAACTCCTTTTTCAAAAACATATTCCCAATAGGTGAAATTATTTAAAATTACAGGAACTGTCTTATAAATAAATAGAAGAGGGAAGAGGTGGGCTAAATATTTAGCAGTTTTATTAGCTACTAAAAAATCATCAAAGGAAGATTTTGTTCGAGCAGCAATAATGGCTAAAAATATTATGAAAGCTTTTTTAAAAATATAATCTAAAACATAAGAAACCACCACTAAAATGATGATGTTAACTCCTAAATTTAAATAAGAAGCTACATCATTATTAAAGTCGAGACTTTTAAAAATACCGTATGCCCAATTGAATATTTTCATTACGAATTTTGTAAATATTTTTTCTCAATATAAAACGTTCCAAATGGAACAATTGATGCTAGACAAACTATCATAAAGGTTTTTAAATTCCATTTTTGCTCATTTTTAATTAAAATAGCAAATGCAACATATAATATGAATAAGACTCCATGCGCCATTCCAATATTTTTTACATAAATAGGATCGCCAGCAATATATTTCATTGGCATTGCAAAAAACAATAAAGCTAATAAGGAAAGTCCTTCTAATAAGGCGATTGATCTAAAAGATTTTATCATGATAAAGCAAAATAAATTACAAATCTGTAAATGGATTTAATTGGAACAAAATTAAATAATATAGGATGCGTAAGCGTTAAAAAAAACAAAAAAATCGGTAAAAATATTTTCTTACCGATTTATATTATGTAAAATAGAAATTTTGAATTAAAAAGCTAAAAATGCTTTGTTGTATTCTTTTAAATCTAATAGATTATTTTTCTTATCTAAATCAGTCAATAAAGAAAGGAAGTAATTAAAGCTTTCTACATTATTTTCTTCCGAAATGTTGGCTTCAACGTGAGCATCTTTACTGTCTACAGGTTCATCATCTGGAATACCAATAAAAAATCCATTATTGTTTTCTAAATGTTCGTAAGCTAAACGCAATGCTTTAGTTACAACAGGATTATTTAACTCTAAAGTAATTTCTCTAAGTTTTTTTAAATCAGTTACAATTTCAGAAACTTCAAAATTATCTTTAAATAATTCTTTCTGAATCTTTTCGATTAATTTAAGGGCTTGTCTGTTTTCCATGATTCTTGTAATAAGGGACTGCAAACTTAAACTTTCTTATAATTTTACACAAACGTTTTGAGTAGTATTTTAATAGTTTTAATAATGTTTTATAAACGAATTATAATATACATTATGTAAAATAGAAAATTTAAGCAATTCCTTTAATAAGCAATTCAAACTTTGTATCTTCGTTTCGTAAATAAAAGCTTTATGAAAAACCCTATTGCAGAACGCATCACCGATTTTCTAAAACATTATCCTCCTTTTTCAAGCATATCGTATGAAAGCTTACTTGAAATTGCTAAAACATGTCAAGTACTTTATCTAGAAAAAAATCAAACTTTGTTTAAAATTAATGATGCTACGCATGCTTTTTTTTATGTGGTAGCTTCTGGTGCTGTTGGTTTATCTGTGACTTCAGATGCTGATGATGTTTTGATTGATAAATGTGATGAAGGCGATATTTTAGGATTACGACCATTTTTTGCTAAGAATAACTACCTTATGACAGCAAAAGCTCGTGAAGAAAGTATTGTTTATGCTATTCCAATTGAAACATTCAAACCCTATGTAGCGGCTAATCCAGATGTGTTGAGTTTTCTATTAGAAAGTTTTGCTTCAAATACCCGAAATCCATACGACAAAAATCACAAAGGGAAATTAATTTCAGAAAACGTTATTTATAATGATCAAAGTTCTGAAATTCAATATTATCAACCTATAAAATACACTTCTAATCCCATAACAGCTTCACCTAATGATGTTGTTAAATTCGTGGCTCAAACGATGTCGAGCAGTAAAATTGGTAGTATAATTATTCATGAAAATCGTAAGCCTATCGGAATTGTTACTGATAAAGATTTACGTTCAAAAATTGCAACCGGACTCTATTCCATTGATGTTACAATCGATAAAATTATGACTTCGCCCGTAATTACGGTAGCCGACAATTTATCAATTGCTGAAGCTCAAATTATTATGTTAAAGAACAATGTAACTCATTTGTGCGTTACAAAAGATGGTTCTATTGATTCTGAAATTACTGGAATTATCACGGAACACGATATTGTGGTGGCTCAGGCAAATAATCCAGGGGTTCTTTTAAAACAATCTAAGCGAGCTCAAAAATCAGCTGATTTAAAAGAAGTTCGAGATAAATTAGTCGAATTAATTCAGCATTCTTTAGATAAAAATGTTCCTATTAATCATATTGGTTCTATTGTTGGCGAAATTAATTTGGCGATAACCAAACGTGCTATTGAATTGGCTATTGAAAAAATTGGAACTCCTCCTCCAGCCCAATTTGCTTGGATGAACATAGGAAGTCAAGGCAGAAAAGAACAACTTTTATTAACCGATCAAGACAATGCAATTATTTTTGAAGATGTGCCAGAAGAGAAATATGATGCTGTAAAAGAATATTTTCTTCAATTGGCTGAGAAAGTAACAAAAACATTAAATAAAGTAGGATATAATTTTTGTCCAGATGAAATGATGGCTAGCAATCCGCTTTGGTGTAAGTCTATTTCAGATTGGCAAAACCAATTTAAAGGTTGGATAATTAATCCTGCAGATAAAAATACATTAGAATCTACCATCTTTTTCGATTATGATTTTGTTTATGGCAATGAATCTTTAGTGGATACAATTACTAAAACAATTCACGAAGAGACCAATGATAATCAATTGTTTTTTGCTTATTTAGGTGCTGATGCATTAAAAAATCCGCCTCCATTAGGGTTTTTCCGCCAGTTTTTAGTAGAAAGTGATGGCGAACACAAAGATACGTTTGATTTAAAAGGAAGAGCTTTAATGCCTTTAATTGATGCCGCTCGAATTTTATCTTTAAGTAAAGGAATTAAGAATGTATCCAATACGATTTCAAGATATTCAAAATTAGCCGAATTAGAACCACAAAACGCACCTGTTTATGAGGCATGTGCCGATGCTTTTGCCGAATTATTAAAGTTCAGAATCGAAGAAGGTTTAAAAAATGAATCCGATGGTAGGTATTTGAATTTAAGTGAGTTATCGAAATTAGATAAAGTAAAACTTAAAAATGATTTTCAACCTATTAATGATATTCAAGAAGTGATTAAGAATAAATTTCAATTAACTTATTTCACCTAAAACATGGCTTTAAATTGGTTCAAAAAAATAGTTAAAGATTATCCTAAATTTTGGGAAACGTATCTGAGTTACTTCGATGAAAATCAAAGTAAAGAGCAGCGTTTTGTAGTTTTTGATTGTGAAACAACAGGTTTGGATTATAAAACAGATAGAATTTTATCTATCGGAGCAGTAGCCATAAAAAACAACCAAATAATCGTTGGTGATTTTATAGAAGTGTTTTTACAACAAGATATTTTTAATCCGGAGACTGTTACTCTACATGGTATTTTAAAAGAAGGAAAGGAAGAAAAAGTAGTTGAAGCAGAAGCTATAATTCGCTTTTTAGATTTTATAAAAGATGCAACTTTAGTTGGACATCACATAGATTTTGATATCGAAATGATTAATCAAGCATTAGATCGTTTAAATGTAGGAAAATTAGAAAATCAAGCGATGGATACCGACGTTATGTATCAAAAATTAAAATCATTACCACAAGAACAACAAAGTTCGTTAGATGAATTATGCGATATTTATAAAATTAAAAAATCTGATAGACACACGGCAAGTGGTGATGCTTTTATTACTGCATTACTTTTCTTAAAATTGAAAAAGAAATTAGAAATATAAAAAAACTGCTCCATTTCTGAAGCAGTTTTTAACCAATAAAACTAAAAAACTAGAGCTTGCCGTTTTTAATTTCTTCCACTATTTCAGGATTCAATAAAGTGGAAATATCTCCAAAATTAGAGAAGTCTCCTTCAGCAATCTTTCTTAATATTCTTCGCATGATTTTACCAGAACGTGTTTTAGGTAAACCACTCACAAATTGTATTTTATCTAATTTAGCAATTGGACCAATTTGATCAGAAATCAATTGATTAATCTCTTTTGCTAAGTTAGTTCTATCACGACCTTCACCTGTTTCTTTTAAGATAATGAAACCGTAAAGGGCATTTCCTTTGATATCATGAGGGAAACCTACAATTGCACTTTCTGCAACCGCTGGGTGTTCGTTGATTGCATCTTCAATTGGAGCAGTTCCTAAATTATGTCCAGAAACAATAATAACATCATCTACTCTACCCGTAATTCTGTAATATCCTACTTCATCACGTAGAGCACCGTCTCCTGTGAAATATTTTCCTGGAAAAGCAGTGAAATACGTTTCTTTATAGCGTTGATGATCGCCCCAAATAGTTCTAGCCATCGAAGGCCAAGGAAATTTAACACACAATGCACCTGTTACTTGATTTCCTTCAATTTCATTACGCAATTCATCCATTAAAACAGGCTGAATTCCAGGTAATGGTAACGAAGCATAAGTTGGTTTTGTTGGTGTTACAAATGGAATTGGCGAAATCATAATTCCTCCAGTTTCGGTTTGCCACCAAGTATCTACTAATGGACAACGCTTTCCTCCTACGTGGTCGTTGTACCAGTGCCAAGCTTCCTCATTAATAGGCTCACCTACGGAACCAATAACTTTTAAAGAACTTAATGGGAATCTTTGTACGTAATCTAAACTTTCTTTTGCTAAAGCACGAATTGCTGTTGGTGCGGTATAGAATTGTGTAACATTATGTTTTTCAATTACTTCCCAAAATCTACTGAAATCTGGATAAGATGGAACTCCTTCAAAAATTACAGTTGTTGCACCATTTAAAAGTGGACCGTATAAAATATAAGAGTGACCCGTAATCCAACCGATATCAGCCGTACACCAGTAAATATCATTCTCTTCGTAATTGAAAACATTTTTGAAGGTATAAGCGGTATAAACCATATAACCAGCTGTCGAATGAACCATTCCTTTAGGTTTTCCAGTTGAACCAGAAGTATACAAAATAAATAAAGGATCTTCTGCATCCATAATTTCAGCTACATTGTTTCCAATTGCGGCATCCATTAAAGGTTGTAACCATAAATCTCTACCTTCTTTCATGTTAACTTCTGTGTTGGTTCTCTTAACTACCAATACAGTTTCAACAGAAGGACATTTCTCTAAAGCTTCATCAACTATTCCTTTTAAATCAATAGCTTTATTTCCTCGGTAACTACCATCAGAAGTGATGACCATTTTACATTCGCTATCATTAATACGAGCTGCAACTGCAGAAGAAGAAAATCCAGCAAATACTACCGAATGTATTGCTCCTATTCGAGCACAAGCTAAAACCGCTACAGCTAATTCTGGAATCATTGGTAAGTAGATACAAACTCTATCCCCTTTTTTGATACCTTGCTCACGTAAAACATTGGCTAATTTTGAAACTCTTACATATAATTCATTATACGAAATATGTTGCGCTGCTTCGCTTGGATCATTTGGTTCAAAAATAATAGCGGTTTTATCACCACGTTTTGCTAAATGCCTGTCGATACAGTTTTTAGTGATGTTTACTTTTGCATTTAAAAACCATTTGAATTCTGCTTCTTGCATATCAAATTCGAAAACTTTGTCCCATTTTTGATACCAAGTAAAATTCTCATCGGCAATACGATCCCAAAATTTTCTTGGTTCGCGCACCGATTTCTTATACATTTTAAAGTAATTCTCTAAATCTTTAATTTTATAATAACTCATTTTTTAGCTTTATTTTTAATTGATAATGTAAAGATAACTAATCTGTTTTAAGAATTTTATAATTTCTTGCTAAATAGATATAGTTAAGTGATTGGTGAAAAGTGAATAGTAATTAGCTTCAAAATCTTACTTAAAACATCCAATTTTAGCATGCTCTAAAACGTCTCTAATTTCATCAATAATCGCTTCATCATCAATTGTTGATGGAATTTGGAATTGTTCGCCATCAGCTATGCTTCGCATCATTTTTCTAAGAATTTTACCGGAACGTGTTTTTGGTAAGCGATTCACCATTACTACATCACGCAATGAAGCTACGGCTCCAATTTGTTCACGAACCAAATGCACTACTTCATGTTGTAATTGGAAATACTCAATATCTTCCCCTGATTTTGCTACTACTAATGCTAACGGAATTTGACCTTTCAACTCGTCATTAATACCGATTACTGCACACTCAGCAACAGAATGATGAGATGCTACAATTTCTTCCATTTCAGCAGTGGATAGTCGGTGACCTGCTACGTTGATGACATCATCTACTCGACCTGTAATGTATATATAATCGTCCGAATCTTTAAATCCGCCATCCCCAGAGAAATAATAACCTGGAAATTTATTCAAATAGCCTGCTTTGAAACGTTCGTTATCTTTCCATAAGTCTAATAAAGTTCCTGGAGGCAATGGTAACTTGATAACTACATAACCTTCTTCGTTTGGACCTAACTCTTGTCCGTTTTCTCCAAAAATTCGGATATCATAACCTGTCACAGCTTTTCCGGCTGACCCAGGTTTTATTGGTAAATACTCCACTCCCATCATGTTAGCTATCATCGGCCAACCTGATTCTGTTTGCCACCAATGGTCGATAGCTGGAACTGGAATATGTTCACGATACCACTCTAAAGTCGCTACATCACAACGTTCTCCTGCTAAGAATTGAATTCGCAAACTACTTAAATCGTATTGTTTGATAAATTCTCCGTTTGGATCTTCTTTTTTAATAGCACGAATCGCTGTTGGAGCGGTAAACATAACATTTACTTTGTGCTCCGCAATAACACGCCAAAACGTACTGGCATCAGGAGTTCGGATTGGTTTTCCTTCGAAAAGAACAGTTGTATTTCTGTTGATTAATGGACCATATACGATATAACTATGTCCTACAACCCAACCCACATCAGAAGCAGCCCAAAAAACATCACCTTCTTTTGCATCGTAAATATCTTGCATTGAAAATTTAAGTGCGGTAGCATAACCACCTGTATCTCTTACAATTCCTTTTGGTTTTCCTGTTGTTCCAGAAGTGTAAAGAATATATAATGGATGTGTCGAATTTACTGGAACACAAGGCGTTTCTTCCGAGCCATAAACCAATGCATCATAATCGACATCATATTTTTTAAATGGTACTCTTGCTCCTAATTTTCTGTTGAAAACGACTACTTTTTCAGGTTTGTGATTCGCTAATTCGATAGCTTCATCTACTAGAGGCTTATAGGCAATTAATCTATCGATTTCTATTCCTGATGATGCTGTAATAATAGCTTTTGGCTCGCAATCATCAATACGAATCGCTAATTCATGTGGTGCAAAACCTCCAAAAACTACCGAATGAGTTACTCCTATTCGAGCACATGCTAACATAGCAAAAGCAGCTTGAGGGATCATTGGCATATAGATGACAGCTGTATCTCCTTTTTCTAAACCTAATGATAATAAACCGCCAGCCAATTTAGCTACTTCGGTTTTAACTTCGTTAAATGTATACTTTTTTACAGTTTGTGTAACGGGCGAATCATATATGATAGCAACTTGATCACCATAGCCATCTTGGATATGTTTGTCAACTGCAAGATAGCAAGCGTTTAAATTTCCATCAGCAAACCATATAGGATAACCATTTTTATCGGTTGATAAAATGTTCGATGGCAAATTATACCATTCTAATTGATTGGCTTGTTCCTTCCAGAATTCTTCAGAAGAAGTAATACTTTTATTATAAATATCGCAATAATTCATTTGTATTATTCAATTTATGTGATTTATTTTCTTTAGTAAATGTAGAAAATAAAATAATGCTAAATGAATTAATATTGCTAAATAGGTATAGATAAAAGAAATTAGAAATTAGAACATCGAAATTAGATGAAACAGAGTTTCTAATTGAAAAGCAGTTTGCGTTAAGGATTTCAGCAATTGTTTGAGCTCTTAATTAAAATACCTAAGGATTTTAATTAAAGCGAGTGCGTAAAGCCCGCTCGCATCAGCGAAGAACGCCCAAATTTTAACCCAGCAACTCCTCCACTTTTTCCACTACTTTTTTAATTGAAAAAGGTTTCGTCATATAAGCATCGGCACCAAGAGCTAATCCTTTTTCAATATCGCTCTCTTTGTTTTTTGCGGATAAAAACATGACTTTGGTATGTTGTAAATTGTCATCTTTTCTGATTTGTTCCAAAGTAGCAAAACCATCAACCATAGGCATCATAATATCCAAGATGATAACATCAGGAAAATTGGTTTTTAAAATATCTAAAGCTTCTTGTCCATCTCGGGCTATGAAAACTTCGTAATTACTTTTCTTGAACGTATATTCAAGTGTCATTACGATGTTTGGTTCGTCGTCTACTATTAAAATCTTCTTCATTTTCTCTTAATTTTCAATATTTTTTATCGGTAAAGTAAATACAATGCAAGCGCCTTTAACACTTGGTTCTACCCAAATTTTACCTTTGTGATGTTCAATAATTTGTTTACAAATGGCCAATCCTAATCCGCTACCCACAGGTTTTTTGAAATTCTGGTTGGACGCTTGATAAAATTTGTCAAATATAACGTCAAAATCGTTAGGATTAATACCTTTTCCGTTGTCTTGCACCAATGTTTCTATAAAATTATCTTTCTTTTTAACTTGAATCGTGATTAAACCATCGGTTTCTGGACAAAATTTTATGGCGTTTGATAATAGATTAGTAACAACTTGAATGATTCTATCTTCATCATAATAAGCCCAAACGGTGTCTTTACTTTCAACATAAACGCTAATATTTTTATTTTTTATCAATTGTTTTAGCGGTTCAATCGAATGTTCAATCGTTGCAATTAGGTTGTTTTGACTTGGATGAATGGTTTGTTTTCCAGTTTCAAACTTTTCTAAATCCAAAATTTTATCAATCAAACGATTCAAACGGTCGGATTCGGAAATGATGTTTTGCAAAAACTGTTTTCGAAGTTCTTCTGGAATTTCGTCATCATCGTGTAAAATCTCACTCGCAGCACGAATAGCGGTAATTGGCGTACGAAGTTCGTGTGTTACGGTATCTAAAAATTCGTCTTTTTGAACGTCTTTTCGAACCAACGTTTCATTGGCTTTTTGTAATTCAGAAGTAATTTTTTGGAGTTGGTTTGAGGTTTCCGTCAATTTTTTGTTGATGGTGATATTTTCTTTAGATTCTTCAAGAATTTTCAAAACTTCAGGTAAAGTAACTTTTTCTTCCTTAACCACACTCGAAATTAGAATTCGAGCTGAAGCCGTTCCAATATGACCCGTTAATAAATTCTCTGCAAACTTTACTAATCTTGCATCGGCCAATTCTTGATCTTTATCGACGTTGTACTTCACATTGAAAATATTCATAGCGCGTTTGGTACGTTCTTCACCTAAAAATCGAATCAATACTTTTTCTATATCACGCGTATAAGCGGTTCCTTTCCAAACGAATGCATTCTCGTGATTTGTGCTGTATTTATCGATGTCAACGTACATTTCGGCATAATTGCGTTCGCGATAATTTCCTTTAAAACTCACTGAAACTGCGAAATAAGTCAAGGTGTTAAATAACATACTCCAAAATAAGGCATGAGGAACCGGTTGCAAATAATCCAATCCAAAAAGTTGGAACGGTTTTAACAACCCAATTTTCATAAAACCTTCGGATACAAACGAACTTTCATCGTTGGTTAAGCCAATGGCATAAGGTAATAACAAGGTATAAATGCAAATTAAAAATCCGATTAAAATTCCGTAAATAGCACCTAATCTTGAACCTCTTCTCCAGAAAACGGCTCCGAAAAATGCTGGCGCTAATTGGGCAATAATTACAAAGGAAATCAATCCGATAGAAACCAAACTATAATCTAATGCGAAGAATCGGTAAATGAAATAAGCCGCTATAATTAATGAAAAGATTCCGATTTTACGAATGTTGACAATCTTTTTGTTGTTGATGATTTGTTCTTCATTTTTTAATTTTCCTAAGAAAGTATACGGAATTAACAAGTTATTACTCAACATTGTAGATAAACTAATACTCGAAACGACAATCATTGATATTGCTGCTGAAAATCCGCCAAGGAAAACCAAAACTGTTAGTATTTGATTATCAAAAAATTGCGGAATTAAAAGCGAATATGTGTCTGCATTGACATTTTTTCCATCAAACAATACATTTCCGCCCCAAGCAATGGGATAGACAAAAATATTGAACAATAATAAATACAATGGAAACAACCAAATCGCGGTTTTTACATGACGTTCTCTATTATTTTCTACCACCGACATTTGAAATTGTCTTGGCAATAAGAAAATAGCAAAAAGTGAAACCATACTCAAAAAGAACCAGTTTAATCCTTGTTCTAATCCGCCAATGATGTTTTTTTCTTTAAAGTTTCCTAAAAGAGAAGCTTTCGCATAGATATCATCATAACCATCAAAAACGAAGAAGGTTACGTAAACTCCAACAATTAAGAAAAAAACTAACTTAAGGATACTTTCTAAAGCAACGGCAGTGACTATTCCTTTTCTTTTTTCGGATGCATCTACGTATCGAGTTCCGTAATAAGAAGCAAATAAAGCTAAGGCAATCGCAACATAAGTTGTGGTGTCATCAAAAATATAAGAATTTGTATTAGTTTGAGTTACAATATGAAATGTTTCCGAAATCGCTTTTAACTGAAGTGCTATGTAAGGTAATATTCCCGAAATACAAACCACAGTTACAATCGCACCTAAAAAACGACTATTTCCGTAACGCAGCGAAATAAAATCGGCAATACTTGAAATTTTATTCACACGAGAAATGCGAATGATTTTCTTTAAAATAATAATCCAAGCTGGAATAATAATGATGGGTCCAATATAAATAGGCAAATATCCTAAACCTGAATTAGCAGCAACTCCAATACTTCCATAATAAGTCCAAGCCGTACAATACACAGCTAGCGATAAAGAATAGATGTACGAATTATTAGTCCATTTGATGTTTTCTTTTTTCTCTGCCCAATGTGCAATAAAAAAAAGAATACCCAAGTAGCCTAAGAGAATAAGTAAAAGAATCGCACTATTCATAATAACGTTGTACTACAATCCAAGACATTAAAACTGAAAACAACCAAACTGAAAAAATATAAATGTAGATTACTGGAAATCCCAACACATTATCAGCACTGTCAAAGAGTAAAACGATTGGTAAATTCAATACCAATAACAGTAACAACGATAAAACTACCAATTTTTGTTGATGTCTTTTTTTCATCTTTTATTAATATTTATAAAACCTAAAAGCCCTTATTTAAAATAAGAGCTTCTAAGTTAAGGATATTTTTTTTAATTAATCTTCATATTCGTCCGTGATTGCATACCAACCAAAAATAGTTAATCCGGTAACAACCATTGGTAAAAGTATAAAGAAAACAATAATTCCAAAAACTAAATCATCTTGTTTTCCTGAAGTTAACTTCCCTCCAAAAATTCCAATCGAAAAATAGGCTATTGCAACTGCAAGTGCTATCCATACGATTCCTAAATATTTTTTTACTGTGTTCATGATTATTATTTTTTAGTCGTGAAGTGTATTAATTTTTCTATCAATGTAAATCATTCCAATTACGAAACATATAGCTGCTATTCCAATTGGATACCAAAGTCCTTCTAAATAAAACTCTACATCTCCTGCCTCTTTAGAAGTAGTAACGAAATAGGTTGAAATAGCTGGAAGTAATCCACCAAATATACCATTTCCTACGTGATATGGCAAGGACATTGAGGTATATCTAATCTTAACAGGGAACATTTCTACAAGGAATGCAGCAATTGGACCATAAACCATTGTTACAAAAATCACCTGAATGAATACCATTAATACTAAGAACCAACGATCGCTATTGTTAATCATTTTGGTTACTTTGGTTTCTACTTTGTCTTTTCCTTTGTCATCCAGCATAACTTTTCCACTTTCAAAATGGATAGTTTTGATTTCTTCCACGGTTGTTCCATCGGTATAAGCTTTTGTTGTAGTATAGATAGAATCCATTTTTGTAGCATCAATTTCTTTTAAAGAAGGAACTACTTTAGTTTTCTCAACGATTTCAGTTTTTAAAGTCAAATCTGTTGAGGCATACATGGCTCTATAAATTGGGCGATACGCTAATATAGCAATCAACATACCACTCATCATAATCACTTTTCTTCCTACTTTATCACTCAACCATCCAAAGAATACGAAAAATGGTGTACCTAATAAAAGTGCAATTCCTAATAATGTATCTACTTGAGAAGAATCAATACTTTGAACTGTTTTCAAGAAGTTCATCGCATAAAATTGTCCCGTATACCAAACAACTCCTTGACCCATTGTTGCACCAAATAATGCTAAAAGAACAAATTTTAAATTGAATTTATTCCCAAAACTCTCTTTCAATGGATTTGTAGATGTTTTACCCTCAGATTTTGCTTTCGCGAAAGCTGGCGATTCGTGCATGTTTTTACGAATCAAGAACGAAACATAAACCATTAAAATTGAAACCCAAAACGGTACTCTCCAACCCCACTCATCAAACGCTTCTTTAGACATTAATCCTTTAGTAAGTAAGATTACCATTAAGGAAATAAACAAACCTACAGTCGCAGTAGTTTGAATCCAAGAAGTCCAATATCCTTTTTCGTTTTTTGGAGCGTGTTCGGCTACATAAGTTGCGGCTCCACCATATTCACCACCAAGAGCTAAACCTTGAAGTAAACGAAGAATTAAAACTATAACCGGTGCTGCATAACCAATGGTTTCAAAACTTGGAATACAACCAATTACAAAAGTAGCTCCTCCCATTAACATTAAAGTTACCATGAAAGTATACTTTCTTCCAATTAAATCTCCTAATCTTCCAAAGAAAAGGGCTCCAAACGGACGAACTACGAAACCTGCAGCAAATGTAGCTAATGTTGATAAAAATGCTGCTGTTGGATTGTCAGATGGGAAAAATTTAGTAGATAATACTACTGCTAAACTTCCAAAAATATAGAAGTCATACCATTCAATCATTGTTCCCATTGAGGAAGCTGAAATAACTTTCCAGATTCCTTTTGATGATTTGTTATCGCTCATAATTTAATTGTATTAGTTTGTTATAAATAGATTTGTAATTGTATGATGAATTCACCTTTGTATTTATCAATTTTGTCAACTGCTGTGTAAACTGGACGTGTTGAATATTGTGTAGTAATTTTGGCATGGTGACCATCTAAGAAAAAGTTCGCTCCTAAATCAAATTGACTACTTGCTTTTTCTAGTGCATCAAAGTTTTTATAAGTATACGCTCCAAATGGCTGAATTCTTACTTTTGGTTTTTCATTTTTATTTGGTAATAAAACACCCGCTTGTGTATACCAAATATTTCCTGTTCCTACCATTGGTTGCAAATTTCCTGCTCCCGCTAATGCTGTTGAACCTGTAAAAGTAGGATCCATAACCCCTTCATTCATAATTCCAAGGTTTCTTAAATAATTAGGTCCGAAATCATAATTATAGAAAACACTGTAAGCGGTAATTGCCATTTTTTTCTCTTTAGCACCAATTGGCATATCTAAGAAAACATCTCCAGCAAATAAACTAATAGCATGTTCTTTAATTACACCATTTACAGAAGTTTGGGTTCCTTTTGGTGCATTATAAAAACCAGCTCCAATGTTGAACATTTTTTTAGTTCCTAAATAAGTTCCCACTTTGTAAGGTAAAAAGTTAGCTTCTTTATCAAAGAATTGATATTCCACATAACCTGCTTTAGACCACTGTGTAGTATTGTTATTATCAACAGCTTTTGCAATACTCGCATCGGTAACATTTGTTGGTGTTTGATTTGTTGCAAAAGGTTTATTGATACTAAAACGATATTCGAATTTATTGTATTTACCTTTTGCAAAAATTCCAATTTGTCTAGCAAACTGATCTGAATTCTCAATCAAAGGCCAGTTGAAAATTGGTGCATCAATAGTTAAATAATTTAAAGTAGATGACATTGTCATACGAGATAATCCCATATAATAATGCAATCCAGCTCCTACTGACAAACTAAAGGGTTTTGATTCTTTAGGTAAAACTACAGCGTATTCATTCCATGCATCATGAAAGAATAAACCTGGTTTTTTTCCAGCGCCATAGCCACCAGTTCCAGCCGAACCTGAAGCACCACCATTAATAAAAGTTTGATTGTTTATCCCTATATGAGTCAAAATCATATAACGTGGAGAAATTTGTGCATAAGCTAATAATCGTAAACGACGTAAGCCTGCATCTTCATGACTAGAAACGGATTCGTCTCCAATCATTGAACCCGGATTCAAATCGGTTGAACGAAGCCAAACTTGATTCCATGCAATAAAGCGCATGTATTTGGTTCCTTCTGGATTTAAATTGAATTTTAAACCTCCACCGTAATCAGGCGAACCCTGAGCAGATACTAGCAGAGATAGCAATAATCCTGAAATAGTTAGTAATTTTTTCATAATTTAAGTTTTGGTTAGTTGTGCATTTCTGCATGACCAAATTCTAAAAATATGTCAATGAAAAAAATTACAATATATATTTTTGTTAAAGAGTATAGCTAATCTTTAAAACGCTCCCATTTTATAAGCATAAACTTATCTCCGAGTTCTGTAATAATCATCCCAGCACCCGACAATTGGTCTTTGTTTTGAAGGAATTCGACCAACTCATTATGCTTAAAAATCTTGTATGTAGGATGATAATTAGGATGTGGTGGTTTCTTTATTTTAAACTCTTTCACCCAATTACTAATAGATACGTGCGAAACACCAATAATACGCTCGATTTCTCTAAAACTTAAGCCTTCTAAATACAATTGCAAAGCCTTAGTTACATAGTAATCATCTATCTTTTTTCCTAATTTATTGACAGTGAAGTAATAATTGCACGATTTACATAAATAGCGCTGTCTATCTTTGATGATGCCACTTTTTACAATATTGTCACTTTGACATTTTGGACAGGATAAAATCTCCATATATATAATTTTTGCATAAATATACTAATTTTGCAAAATACACAAAAAATAATATCATAAAAATTTCAATTTATTTTTTTACTTATTGCAATTTTTAGGATTTAAAATTATGAATAGTATAATTTTAGCTTTAAATCACTACATTTTTAATTTTGATAAAATGAAAAAAAATCCATTTTTGTTATGAAAAAGTATAGTTATTTTATTTAATTTGTAGAAACAACACAAAACCATGCAATTCGACATACAAAACACCGAATCTTCCGCTTTATATAAGCTATTAACAGGGACAGTAATTCCTAGACCAATAGGTTGGATTTCAACAATTGACAATAACGGAATCAACAACCTTGCTCCTTTTTCTTTTTTTAACGTAGTAAGCGAAGATCCCCCACACGTAATGTTTTCCACCGTTCGAACAGGAAACAAAAACAAAGACACCTTAAACAATATATTAGACAACAAACAATTCGTAGTTAATTTAGTAACAGAAGAAGTTGTAGAACAAATGAACACCACTTCGCAGAGTGTAGAATCTGATATTGACGAATTTGAATTAGCAAACGTTACTCCTATTGATTCAACTTATATCAAACCAAAACGTGTCAAAGAAAGTCTAGTTCATTTTGAATGCGAAATGGTGTATCATTATTTTATAGAAAATCATCAAAATGGCGGCGCTTGTATTATCATTGGTAAAATTATTACCATGCATATAGACGATTCTATATTAATGGAAAATCACAGAATCAATTTAGACACATACAAACCTGTTGCCCGTTTAGCAGGTTCCAATTACAGTAAATTAGGAGAAATCTTCTCCATAAAAAGAGGCTAAAATGAGTTCCGAAAGATTAGAAATAAATTGTGCAATGCAAATTCAGAAACCAATTCATGAAGTTTTTGAAGCCATTGTTAATCCAAAAAAAATGTCCAATTATTTCATTGCAACTAGCACAGGAAAAATGGAAGAAAACAAAAATCTGATCTGGAAATTTCCTGAATTCGATTTCGAATGTCCTGTTAAAGTTGGAAAAGTAGAACACAATAAATACGTTTCTTTCTATTGGGAAAATTCAGGAGTTGATTTATTAGTAGAAATCACCCTTTCAGAAAAAGAAAACAATTCAACTTTAGTTACGATTACAGAGAAAAGCATGAAAAATAACGAAGCTGGTCTAAAATGGCTTTCCGGAAATTCCTTCGGTTGGTCAAATTTCCTAGCTTGTTTAAAAGCCTATTTGGAATACGGAATCAATTTACGTAAAGGCGCTTTTGATTTCATGAAACAATAAAATTTATTCAAAACAAAAAATTAATTATCAATTATCCATTGTTAATTATCAATTATAAACATGAAAATAACAGTTATAGGTGGTGGTCCAGGTGGACTTTACTTTTCGATATTAACCAAAAAAGCAATGCCACATTGCCAAATAGATATTTACGAACGTAACAAACCCGATGATAGTTTTGGCTTTGGTGTCGTATTTTCAGATGAAACTTTAGGCGAATTCCTAAAACGCGACATGCAATCATACGAACTCATTCGAAGCAAATTTGCCTATTGGGACGATATTATTGTCGCTCGTGATGGTGAATCGGTTAATATTGCTGGAAATGGATTTTGCGGTTGTTCTCGTAAAACTCTTTTACAATTATTACAACAACGCTGCATCGAAGAAGGTGTAAATTTACATTTCGAACAAAATGTAGATGATTTATCACAATTCGCAGATTCAGATATAATTTTAGCTTCTGATGGAATTTCAAGTGCTATTCGTACCCAATACCAAAAAGAATTCGGAACCAAAATCGAATTAAAGAAAAACCGATTCGTTTGGTTAGGTTCTACTAAACCATTAGATGCTTTTACTTATTTCTTCAGAAGTACGCCTCACGGAACCATTGTGGCTCACACCTATCAATACGAAGAAGGCATGAGTACTTGGATTTTTGAATGTTCAGATGAAACGTGGCAAAAACACGGTTTTGAAGTAACTAATGAAGCCGATACAATGGCTAAAATTGCAGAAATTTTCAAAGAAGAATTAGACGGACATCCATTGATTTCCAACAAATCACATTGGCGTCAATTTCCACATGTTACGAATGAAAAATGGTATCATAACAACATCGTTTTACTTGGAGATGCCAAAGCTACAGCTCACTACTCTATTGGTTCAGGAACTAAATTAGCTATGGATTGTGCTATCGGATTATCGGATGCAGTAATTGCAAATCCAAATAACGTACAAGCCGCTTTTGAGGAATACGATAAAACTAGAAGAAATACGGTAGAAATGATTCAGTATGCCGCCGTAGTTTCTTTAGATTGGTTTGAAAATATGGACCGTCACATGCAACATCCTTTCCAACAATTTGCGTTTGGATGTATGACACGTTCGAAAAAAGTAACGTATGAAAATTTACGTTTGAGAGATAAATCTTTTACAGATAAAGTTTTGAAAGAATTTTATCAAGAACAATTGACTTCGAGTGCCTCAGCCAACAGTTCAAATAAAAATGCGTTGCCTGAGGTTCTCGAAGGCAAAAGCGCTGCCTTCACTCCTTTCAAAATTAGACAACTAGAACTCCCAAACCGTATCGTTATGGCACCTATGGGACAATATTCCGCAACTGATGGCTTAGTTTCTGATTGGCATTTAGTGCATTACGGAAGTCGAGCTACAGGCGGTGTTGGGCTAATTATAACTGAAATGACAGCTATTTCTGAAACTGGAAGAATCACAGAAGGTTGTGCAGGAATTTACAATTTCGAACAATTGAACCAATGGAAAAAAATTACTGATTTTATTCATAACAATACTTCTACTAAAATAGGAATTCAATTAGGGCATTCGGGACGAAAAGGTGCTACGAAAAAACCTTGGGAAGGTAACGGACCATTGGAAACGCCTTGGAATTTAATTTCCGCTTCCCCTATTTCATTCAATGAAAATTTTGCGACTCCAAAAGAAATGACTTTGGAAGATATGGCGGAAATCAAATCGCAATTCGTACAAGCAGCTAAAAATGCAGACGAAGCTGGATTTGATATGATTGAATTACAAGCACATCACGGCTTTTTATTAGCTTCATTTTTATCTCCATTAACCAATATTCGTACGGATGAATTTGGTGGAAGTATCGAAAATCGCTTGAAATATCCAATAGAAGTATTTAAAGCCATTCGTGAAGTATTCCCAACTGAAAAACCAATTTCAGTACGAATTTCAGCTACGGATTGGGCAGAAAATGGAATTTCAGAACAAGAAGTAATTACAATCGCAACTGCTTTTAAATCTGCTGGAGCTGACATTATTAATGTTTCAACGGGAAATACTGTCGCAGGTCAAAAACCATTAACGGGTAGAATGTGGCAAACGCCTTTTTCTGATGCGGTTCGAAATACCGTTCATATTCCAACTATAACCGCCGGCTATATTCAAGATATCGACCAAATCAATACGATTCTTTTAAACGGAAGAGCGGATTTAGTAGCTTTAGGAAGACCTTTATTGTTAGATGCTAATTTCGTGAGAAATGCTCAAGCCTACGAACAATTTCAAGCGAATGATATTCCAAATCCATACAAAATGGGCATTTCGCATTTGTATCCGCTAAAAGCTACCGAAAGAAAACAAATGGAAGGCATGAAAAAAGCATTAAAACCTAAAAGTAATAAGAAGTAATTAGGAATTATGAAACATTACGAAGATAATTTCGCTCACAATAGCTTATCAGCTCTGGAATTACAACCAGAATACACCTTTTTGGATTTACCGCAATTCCAACAACCTGAAATGCAGAATTGCGTTGATAAACTATTGGATAGCCATATTCGTGAAGGACGTGGAAATAGTATTTGTATTCGTACGTTTGAAGAAACTTGGACGTATCAAGATTTATTTGAAAAAGCGAATCAAATTGCACATGTTTTAGTAGATGATTTGGAATTGAAATCAGGTAATCGTGTTTTAATTCGTTCGGCTAATAATCCAATGATGGTTGCATGTTGGTTTGCTATTTTAAAAGCGGGCGGAATTGTTGTTGCCACCATGCCATTGCTTCGTTCCAAAGAATTAACCACAATTATCGATTGTGCTGAAATCTCGCATGTATTATGTGATAAGGAATTGGAAGAAGAAATGCATTTGGTAAAGTCTGATTTTCTAAAACAAACGTGTTTTTATGGCAATTCACAATTGGAAGAATTAATGGCTTCTAAACCGAAAACTTTCGACAATTATCATTCAAAATCGGATTCGGTTGCTTTAATTGGCTTCACTTCTGGAACAACGGGCTTACCCAAAATGACGGCTCATTACCACAAAGATATTTTGAATATTTGCGAAGCATTTCCACAATATTCGCTCCAACCCACACCAAATGATATTTTTACAGGAAGTCCACCATTAGGATTTACCTTTGGTTTAGGCGGATTGGTGTTGTTTCCAATGTATTTCGGAGCTTCTTCATTTTTAATCGAAAAACCGAGTCCCGATTTATTATTGAAAGCAATTCAAGATTTTAAAATTACGATTTGCTTCACCGCTCCTACTGCTTGGCGTATCATCACTACAAAAGTTCAGGATTACGATATTTCAAGTTTGAGAAAATGTGTTTCTGCTGGCGAAACCTTGCCTTTGAAAGTTTGGCAAGATTGGTACGATGCTACAGGTTTAAAAATTATTGACGGAATCGGTGCTACTGAAATGTTACATATTTTTATTTCATCCAATGAAGAAAATATGAAACCTAGCGCTACAGGTAAAGCGATTACAGGTTACGAAGCCAAAATCATTGACAAACAAGGTAACGAATTACCAAGAAACGAAGCAGGAAGATTAGCGGTTCGAGGAATTACAGGTTGTAAATATCTAAATCGAGAAGAAAAACAACGCGAATATGTTGAAAACGGTTGGAACATCACAGGCGATATTTTTCGTCAAGATGAAGAAGGCTATTTTCATTTTGTGGCTCGTGGCGATGATATGATAATTTCTTCGGGATATAATATTGCGGCAATTGAAGTAGAATCCGTACTTTTAACGCACGAAGATATTTTGGAATGTGCCGTTGTAGGTTTACCAGATGAAGAACGAGGAATGTTAGTTTGTGCGCATATTGTATTACACGATAACGCTAAAGCAACGGATGTAATGAAGAATCGTATTCAACACTGGTTCAAAGAAGTAGCTGCTCCTTATAAATACCCAAGAGTCATTAATTTCGTGGAATATTTGCCGAAAACGGAGACTGGGAAAATACAAAGATTTAAATTGAAATAATATCAAGACATATATAATGAGTGAATTCATAAAACAAGAAAAAGTACGTTTTCAACATGTTGATTATGCTGGAATTGTCTTCTATCCCCGATTTTTGGAAATGCTAAATTGTTTAGTAGAAGATTGGTTTGAAGAAGCCTTAGATCGTCCTTTTTCAAAAATGCACGAAACAAATGGCATTCCAACAGTTGATTTAAAAATTCAATTCAAAAATGCTGCTAGATTAGGTGAAATCTTAACTAAAAAGCTTTGGGTAAAAGAATTAAAAAACTCATCCATACTTTGTGGATTTCAGTTTGTAAATGAATCAGAAAACACCGTTTTAGAAGGCGAAGTTACATTGGTAAACGTAGCGTTCAATCCAGAAAGAAATGGCATTAAAGCCGAACCTTTCACAGAAGAAATGAAGAATAAAATAAAGCAATACGAATTATAAAACTAGGAACACAGATTAGAGAAATTATTTAAATTTTAAAAATTTCTACAATCTGTGTTCCAAAAAAAACAATTCACAAATGGAATTCAAAAAATTCAAAGCCGCAACCGTTCAGACGTCACCTGTATTTCTAAATGTAGAAAAAACAGTGGATAAAGCTATTTCATTCATTAAAGAAGCTAGTAATAACGGAGCTAAATTAATCGCTTTTCCGGAGGTTTTTATCGCTGGATATCCCTATTGGAATTGGATTATGACACCTGTTCAAGGTAGTAAATGGTATGAAGAATTATATAAAAATTCGGTTGACGTTGCAGGTCCAGAAATCAAAAAACTTTGTTTAGCTGCGAAAGACAACGACATTCATATCGTAATAGGAATCAACGAGCGAGGTAAAAGTTATGGCGAAATTTACAATACCAATTTAATCATTGATAACAAAAGCGTAATTATTGGAAAACACAGAAAGTTAGTCCCAACATGGGCCGAAAAACTAACCTGGTCTTCTGGCGATGGTTCTTCTTTAAAAGTCTACAATACAGAAATTGGTCCAATCGGAACACTTGCTTGTGGTGAAAACACGAATACATTAGCGCGTTTTACGCTACTTTCTCAAGGTGAATTAATTCATATTGCGAATTACATTTCACTTCCAGTAGCGCCACCTGATTACGATATGGCAGAAGCAATTAAAATTCGTGCCGCTGCACATTCGTTTGAAGGAAAATTATTTACAATTGTTTCTTGTTCGACTGTTTCGCAAGAAATAAAAGACGCTTTACGAGCTGATGTCCCGAATGTAGATGAATTATTGGATAGAAAAAGTTCTGCTTTCTCTGGATTTATTGGTCCCAATGGAGCTGTTATTGGGCAACCATTAATCGATGAAGAAGGAATGGTATATGCCGAAATTGATTTAGCAAAATGTATTCAACCAAAGCAAATGCACGATATTTTAGGACATTACAATCGATTTGATATTTTCGATTTACGAGTAAACACTGCGCCTACAAGAAAAATTACGTTTATTGATAATCACGAGGAGTTTAATAAAAGATAAATAATTGGTGACTGAGGCTCTCGAAGTCATCAATTTAAAACATAAGATTATGGAAGAAAATAACTATTCAGACGACGTTTACGGAAGAGCTCGAGTTCAAGACTCTCCCGAATTAATAGCGTACTATAAAGAATTAGAAACGCTTGGTGCTGGTGCATTGTGGACAGTTGCCAATGACATAGAACCTTGGGAACCACGATCTTCCTCTGTTCCAATGTTATGGAAATATGACGATTTACGTGATTTAGTACTAAAATCATCCGAATTAGTAACTCCTGAACAAGCTGGAAGACGTGTTGTTTATTTGGTAAATGATAAACGAAAAGACGTTTCTGCTGCTGTGGGTTGGTTATATACTGGAATTCAAGTTACACGTCCTGGAGAAAGTACTTCGGCGCATCGTCATCGTGCTTCTGCCCTACGTTTTATTATGGAAGGCGAAAAAGGATATACGGTTGTAGATGGGAATAAAATCATGTTAGAGGTGAATGATTTTGTCATTACACCAAATTCTACTTGGCACGAACATGGTGTTGAAGAAGGCGGAAAAACGTGTATTTGGCAAGATGGTTTAGATATTCCATTAGTTAATGCTTTAGAAGCGAATGATTATGCGGTTTATGATGGCAAGCAAGAATTGGTAAAACCATTAAACTTCTCGCCTATTACTTATGGTTGTGCAGGATTGATTCCAGCAGATAAAACTTGGGATAAACCGTATTCTCCTCTATTCAAATATTCTTGGAAAAACGTATATCCAGCCTTATTAGAAGCTCAAAAAGTGAATGAAATCAATCCGTTTGATGGAATTTTTATGCAATATTCAAATCCATTAACTGGTGGACACGTAATGCAAACTATGGGAGCAGCGATGCAATTATTACCCGCGGGATTCAAAGGAAAAGCCCACAAGCATACAGGTTCATTTGTGTACCAATGCGCCAAAGGAAAAGGTTACACCATAATCAACGGAAAACGTTTCGATTGGAAAGAACGCGATATTTTCTGTGTTCCGAGTTGGGCTTGGCACGAACATCACAATCTTTCCGAAACAGAAGATGCTTGCTTATTCAATTTTAATGATTTACCGGTGATTGAAAGTTTAGGATTATTCCAAGGAAGAGAATTAACAGAAAACAAAGGACACCAAGAAATTCAATAACAATATCAATCCCGAAATTTCGGGACAAAAATCAATAACAATTAAAACTTTGCGAACTTTGCGTAAAACTTAGCGCTCTTTGCGTTTAAATAAAGAATATGAAACTACTTACATACAAAACACAAGACACCGAGCCACGTTTAGGCTTCATTCATAACAACCAAGTAATCGATATGCAAGATTTTGGAGATGTTTCCAATTTCCCGTTACCCAATGATATGTTGGAATTAATCGATATGGGATTTGAAATTATTCCAGAAATCACAGAAATGATTGCCGAAACACCTGAGAATTTTTTCGAAGAAATCGCTTATGAAATGGATGAATTAACGATTTTGGCTCCTATCGAAAAACCAAGAAAAAACATCATTGGAATTGGTTTGAATTACACCGAACATGTAGCGGAAAGTGCTCGTACATTAGATACAACTGGAAAGCTTCCTAGCAAACCAATTATCTTTTCAAAGCCACCAACAACGGTAACAGCAACAAATACTGAAATCATTAAAAACACGAAGCTAACTTCGCAATTGGATTGGGAATGTGAATTAGCAGTAATTATCTCAAAGAAAGGTAAATACGTTCCTAAATCTGAAGCATTAGATTATGTGTTTGGATATACGGTTATTAACGATATTTCAGCACGTGATTGTCGTAGAGAAGGACAATGGATTGTTTCCAAAGGACAAGATACTTTTGCACCAATGGGACCAGTTATCGTTACTAAAGACGAAATCGAAAATCCACACAACTTGAATTTATCGTTGAAAGTAAATGGTGTTGAAAAACAAAATTCAAATACCAAATTCATGCTTTTTAACATCAACGATTTGATTGAAGATTTAAGTACCGTTTTCACTTTAGAAGCAGGCGACATCATCGCAACAGGAACCCCAGCAGGCGTTGGCGCAGGTCGCAATCCACAAGAATGGATGTATGATGGAGATGTTGTGGAAGCTACTGTGGAAGGAATTGGTACAATAGTTAACACAGTTAAAGAAATATAATTATAAGAAACACGGATTAGAAAAATCTAAGAAATTTTTAAAATTATTTGAATTTTTTCAATCTGTGTTCCAAAAAGACACACTACAAATGAAATACAGAATAGGCCAAATAGTTCCATCCTCAAACGTAACGATGGAAACCGAAATACCAGCAATCTTCCGTTCTAGAGAAACTATTTTACCAGAACGCTTTACTTTTCACAGCAGTAGAATGCGCATGAAAAAAGTAACGAAAGAAGAATTGGAAGCTATGGATAAAATGAGCTTAAAATGTGCTCAAGAATTGTCTGATGCACATGTAGACGTAATGGGTTATGCGTGTTTGGTAGCCATTATGAGCATGGGACGTGGTTATCATTGCGTTTCGGAAGTAAATTTACATCAAGAAACGGTGGCGAATGACTTCCCTACTCCTATTGTAACTTCGGCTGGTGCTTTGATTAATGGTTTGAAAGTTTTAGGTGCGAAACAAATTTCTATTATTACGCCTTACATGCGTCCTTTAACAGATAAAGTGGTAGATTATATCGAACATCAAGGCATAAAAGTAAAAGAAAGCATTGCACTGGAAATTCCCGATAATTTAGAAGTAGCGGCTCAAAACCCGATGAATTTATTGGAAATCTACAAACAATTAGATTTAACTAATGTCGACGTTTTAGTAGCTTCCGCTTGTGTACAAATGCCATCGTTAGAAGCTATCGATTTGATTCAAGCTGAATGTGGCATTCCGGTAACTTCTGCAGCTGTTTGTACTACGTATGAAATGATGAAAAAATTAGGAATCGAAGCAAAATCAGCTATTGGTGGTGAATTATTGAGTGGAAAATATTAATAAATTGATATGAGTTTACTTTCATTAATAACAATTATACCTTTACTTTTTTATTTGGTTGATGGTTATTATGAAAAAAACTTAAAAAAGGGTCTTTTACACGTCGTAGGGTTTTTAGTCATAGGATTGGTTTCAATTTTATTACTAAAAACTTTTTCGATGAAATTCGCATTTTCAATCCCAATTATTATTCTAATATTTATTTTGATTAATAATAAAAAGAACTAATTCAATTGCGCTTTACATTTCCCACACAACTCCAATTTCGCATTATCAATAGTTTTAACGCTTTCCACAGCATCTGTCATAACGCAAGTTTTATCAGGACAATGAGGTAATCCTAAATTATGTCCAAATTCATGAACCGCAACTTTTTTAAATCGAGTAAAATGTGTTTTTGGATTGGGATGTTGAATGCGAAAAGTAGAAACAATACAACTATTTCCAGGACAATAGGCCAAACCCATAATTCCCCAATCGGCATATTTGTAGGTTGGAGTTTTTACTTTTCCCCATTTATTTTTTTTGGTAACCGAAATATCTTTAGAAGTTAATCCCAATACAAAATCTAAAGAATCTACTTTATTCTTTTTCTGCAAATTAATCATTTTATCTGCGCGATATCTTGGAGTCTTAACTTCGATAAAAGCTTCTTTATACAATTCTTTTGCTGGAAGTATAACAGTTTTAATCTGATAAAAATCAGCAATTGTTTTAGCTATAGTATCCGTTTTATCTTCTGGAAATATACCATAAGGCTGAATACCAACGGTTAACTTTTGGGTTTCATTGGATTGGCAACTAAAAAATAGAATCGCAAGAATAATTATAAACTTTTTCATACTTTTATGAAACGAGAAAATAACTGAAAAAGTATTTCTCAATTTAATTAAAAAGACTTTATGCAAAGTTCCGATATTCTTTTACAAACATTAAAGCAGATTACCAATTTAGAAGCCCATGAAGAACAATTGTTCTTAGATGCTTTCAAACCTTACAAATTGGAAAAGAATGAATATTTTTTACAAGCTACCGAAGTTTGTACTAAACTTGGTTTTTTGTGTAAAGGATTAGTACGTTATTACGTTTTTAAAAATGACGAAGAAGCCACTTTAGAATTTACCAAAGAAGGCGAATTTATTGCAGATTATGGAAGTTTTATTGCTAAAGAACAATCTATTCAAAATATTCAAGCATTAGAGGATTGTGAGTTTTTAGTTATTGATTATGATAAGTTGCAAGAACTATATAAAGTTTCTAAAAATGCCAATTTATTAGGAAGAATCATTATCGAACATCGATTTATTATCATGGTGAATCAATTGTTGACGGTTCATCGTTATAATCCAGAAGATCGTTATCGCTATTTTTTAGAACATTACAAGGATTTGACCCAGCGAATTCCTCAATATTTAATTGCTTCCTATGTTGGAGTAAAACCTCAATCGTTAAGCCGCATCCGAAAACGCATTTATTAACTTAGGTGCATCAATTGTATCTTTAGTGGATAGTAATTTTGGTTTAGAAATCAATTAAAAGAATTACTATGACACTTACCATCATCTTCATCGTTTTTGGAGCTTGCTTTTTATTAGAGCGATTAATTCCAGGTTGGAAATTACCAGAAGTTCCTACGTGGACAATTAGAGTTTTAGCAGTTAACTTTATTCAATTAGGCGTTGTGACATTAGCGGGCTATACTTGGGAAATTTGGCTTTCCCAATATTCTTTATTTCATCTTTCAAATCATGTAAATCCATTTTTAGGTGGACTTATCGCCTATTTTATTGCAACATTTATCTTTTATTGGTGGCACAGATGGAGACATAAAATCGATTTTTTATGGACGCATTTTCACCAAATTCATCATAGTCCACAACGTTTAGAAGTTATTACTTCATTTTATAAGCATCCACTGGAAATGACTGTGAATTCAATTATTGGAAGTCTATTAGTATTTACTACTTTAGGATTGGATGTTGAAGCGGGGGCTGTTTATACGCTATTTACAGCTTTAGGTGAATTCTTTTATCATACTAATGTCAAAACACCGCAATGGGTTGGGTATATTTTTCAACGCCCAGAAATGCACAGAATTCACCATGAATACGATAAACACACGAATAATTATGGTGATATTGTTTGGTGGGACATGCTTTTTGGAACTTATGAAAATCCAAAAGAATTTAAATCTACTTGTGGATTTGACAATGAAAAAGAACAACGATTATTTGAAATGCTTCAATTTAAAGATGTTCATAAAGAATAAAAACGAAAAACCCTGAAATTTAGTATCTCAGGGTTTTACATATAAATTGAAAATCAATTATTTTCTGCTCATTAAAATTCTTAAAATATACCAGAACAATAACATAATCGAAGCAAACAATTGTAATGAAGCACCTACGTATTGATCTATACTAAATTGGTCTTTAATTTGACTCGTTTGGTATAAAATACTTGCCGAAGCTAATACCACCATTCCAACTGAAAACCATAATCCTAAATTAAATCCGAAAATAGCTCCTACAACGATAACTCCTAAAGCTACAAAACCACCAATTGTAATGGCTGTTCTTAAGAAAGAAAAGTCTGTTTTTGTCATAAAAACTACTGCGGTTAATCCTGAAAACATAAATAAGGTAATTAAAGCAGCTTGCATAATCATTTCACCACCAGAGTATAAAACAGCAAAGGCAATCATTGGTAAGAAGATAATAGCTTCTAGTAACACATATAAACCTAAGCCTAAATATTGTTTGTCTCTATCTGGATGAAAAACCAATCGGTCTGATAAAGTAGAACCCAACCAAAATAATCCTAAAATAAATAACCATACGAATTTTCCGCCCATCATCATTAAAATCCATTCCATAGGAACAATTCGTAATAAAATTGATTCTACTAGCATAAATGCTAAAATTGCGTAGGCAACATGACTATACGTCTTCTTAAAAAAGGTAGCTCTATCTGCATCAGTTGCATAAGAAACCACTACATTGTTTTCTGAGTTCATAAAATTTAGTTTAAAGTTTATCGAATTTACAATTTTCGAACGAATAAAAAAAATCTTACATTCACTTTATAACTTCAATTTTATCTAAATGTGTCAAAATCAATTCAATTAAAATTTAAAAATGTTGCACAATGTAAAAGTATATCGGCATTCCAATAGTAATATTTACAGGAAACGTTATCGCTAATGCCATTGGCAAAAATAACCCTGGATTAGCTTTTGGAACCGTTATTTTCATAGCTGCCGGAACTGCGATATAAGATGCACTTGCCGCAAGTATAGAAAAGATAAATCGATTTGAAATATCGTTAGTAACAAAACCACTTAACCAAGCAAAAACACTACCGTTTACTAATGGAATCAGTAAAGCAAATGCAAACGGAAACCAGCCATGAGCAAAGAAAGATTTCAATTTTTTACCACTCGTAATACCCATGTCCAATAAGAAAATGGCTAAAAACCCTTTGAATAAATCATTTGTAAAAGGTTGAATTCCTTGCGCCTGTTTTGCATTGGCTAAAAATCCTATGACCAAACTACCTAATATCAAAAGAACACTTCCATTGGTAAATGAATGCCCTAGAATCTCTAGTTTATTAATTTTTTGTGTTTTTTCTTTATTAAAAAGCGAAATTAAAACCAAACCAATAATTATCGCAGGTGATTCCATAAGCGCCATAATAGCAACCATATAGCCATGAAGTGACAATTGATGTGATTCTAAATAAGAAACTGCCGTCACAAACGTTACAGCACTAATGGAACCATAAGCAGCTGCAATGGCTCCCGCATCATATACATTTAATTTACGTTTTAAGATAAAGAAAGTATAAAGTGGAATTATTATAGCAATAGAAATTCCAAACAACATCGACCAAATAACTTCGCTATTTATGGTTTCATGCGATAACTCTTGTCCCCCTTTAAATCCAATAGCAAAAAGTAAATAAAGTGATATGAATTTTGAGGAATTATTGGGTATTTCTAAATCGCTTTTCAAATACACAGCAATAATTCCTAAAATAAAGTAAAGTAAAGCAGGGTTCGTCAGGTTTTCTAATAATAAATTTAAATCCATTTTTTAATTTTTAATTGTTGTGTTATTTTTTTGAAGCGCGTTCTAATCTATCATTCATTGAAACGCCCAAGCCATATTCAGGCAAACGTTCGGCAATTATTAAATCCAAATTCATTTTATCCAATTGATGCATCGCATGGTATAATCTGGAAGCTGCAAGTTTTAAATCACTTTCCTCCGACAGAACGATTTGATTGTTGCTATTAAATTCTGGTAAAAATGAATTAAAAAGTAATAATCCTACTTTCTTGTCTGAATACCATTCTAGCTCTTGATGAACATTTCTCGTAAGTATAAAATTCGTTTTTGGAGAATAATGCTTAAGTAACATTCCAGGTGCAATCGGTTGCTTTTCTTTCTTGTTTAATAAGGTAACACTTCCTGAAACTTTTTCAATTTCTTCCAAGGCTAATGCGCCCAAACGATATACCACTACTCTATTATTGTCAAATCCAATAATCGTAGATTCTATTCCTGCTGTACATTCTCCACCATCTAAAACCATATTAATTTGATTTCCAAAGTAATTTTCAACATGTTCGGCGCTTGTTGGACTTATGCTCGTAAAAGGATTCGCACTTGGAGCTACCAAAGGAAAATCTAAATGTCTTAAAAGCTCCAAAGCTACAGGATGATTTGGTACACGAACCGCTACTGTATCTTGATTGGCAGTTACCAAATTTGGAATATGAGGTTGTTTTTTTAAGATGAATGTTAAAGGACCTGGCCAAAAAGCAGTTGCTAATTCATAAGCCATTGGAGGAATTTCTTGCGCAACCTGTTCTAAATCTTTAATTCCCTTAATGTGAACGATTAAGGGATTAAAAGTTGGACGCTTTTTTACTTCAAATATTTTATGAATGGCTTCGGTTTCAAATGCGTTTCCTGCCAATCCGTAAACGGTTTCGGTTGGAAAACCTATGATGCCATTTGAATTAAGATGCTGAACTGCTAAATTAATATCTTTACTAATCATTTTTTATGGGTTACAAAAATCGCAATACATTGGATCTTCCGTTTTCTTTCCGTTTGGATATAAAACTCTCGATTTGTAATTACAATGTTGACATTGATAAATATGCGCTGATGTAGAGCGTGTTGGCATTGAACAACTACTACATAACAAACCGGCTTCGGCACCAACCACGCCAAAACCAGGATAAAGACATTCGGGACAAACCGAGTGCAATTTGTTAATTAACCTAAAACTAACATCATTTATAATCTTCATTCGGGTTGGATTGTACATAGCACGCATGTCCGTTTCTATGAAACACGAATTACTAGAAGCAACTATTTCATCAAATTTGGTTTCAACCGAATCATAATCGGTAATGCCTTTATAAATTTTACTCCAATTTTCTTCAGCATCTTTCAAAATAACTCCGTGTGAAGGAAATTGAACTTTGTCTAAAAAAGCTTTTAATTCGTCTCGGGTATGAATTTCCGAACTATCAAAATTGGTTTCCATACTTAAAACGCGGTCTACAATTTCGAGATTATGTTTTTTATCTACCAGCATGATTAATTCGTCATTTGCAGGTGCAAAAAACACGGTGGGATGATTCCCAAACGAACCTTCAGTTGCTACTGCCAAATCAAAGCCTTCTGCTTGCATTCCTTCCCAACATTTTTTTCTTAGTGTAGTTAGAGCATCATCCTTTCGAGCTATTTCTCCCGAAAATGTACCTAAACTATCGGTGTCAAATTCTTTTGCTACAAAACAAGTTACTCCAAGTGCTTCTTCAAGTAAAGGAGCAATAATAGCTTCCTTTTCATGTTTTGTCACAATAAGTAAACGACGTCCAGAAAAAAAATCAGGTTTAGTCTTCATACTCGATTTCGATGAACGTTTTTATTTTAAGTCTTTTGTTATGAGCTTTTGCCTCTTCTAATATTTCAGAAATATGAGCTACACTTTCCCTTAATTGATCAATTCTATCGAGGGCTTTTTCATCATCTTCACCAAAACGAATTTGCGAACTAAAGTTTTGAACCTTATTAAAATTGATATTTTTGTTACACATATCCATTAAGATTTCTCGAGCTTCAAACGAATCAAATTCGCCATTAATCAAATTAATTTTCTTCAGGGTTTCCATAGGTAATGTCTGTTAAATTATTTATTAAACGAATTATAGCTAATAGTAACAAGATAGCTAATCCAGCATAAAGTTCCTGGTAGATGATGTCAGGTGCTGCCATCATTTTAAAAATGAGAACAGATTCGATTATCACACACAAAATCAAAACGAGTTGTATCGTTATTTTTTTCATTGCCCTTGAATTATTGACCTTGTCCCATGGAATATGCTTTCACTCCATTGAATTGATACAGATTTTCTGTTTTTATAACATCGATTCCTAAATCAATTGCTTCACCTAGTAAGGTTACAATAACATTCTTTTCAAGTGGTTGGTTTGACTGGAATCGGCATCTCCAATGATCCGTACAAAACGTTTCTGAAAATCCGTTTGGCCAAACTTTCACACCTCGGTTAGAAATCATAACTAAATCCATACTTTCAGTTGTCAATGCTTTTAGCTTTTCAGCTAAGATATTAGCATCTACTCCACTCCAATGCACAAATAAATCTACACCCAATAAATCTTTTTGAGACGCTTCTTTTCTTTTATATTCTGGTAATTGAATTACTGAATTTTTTGGAGGCGTATCCGCTTTTAAGATATTTGGTACCTTATCAAAATTAGCAATTACTGCATCAGCAAATTCAGAAGTTCCTACTAATTGCTTACTCAACGAATCATTATAAATATCTGCTGTGTGAATTCCGTCTTCTAACGTTTTTAACCAAGCATTTTGAATTCGAGTAGCTTCAGTAGCATAACCCAAATGATATAACATTGCAATAGCAGCTTGTAATAAACCTGATGGATTGGCAATATTTTGTCCGGCAATGTCGGGTGCCGAACCATGAATTGCTTCAAACATAGAACATTCATTCCCAATATTTACAGAACCCGCTAATCCTACTGAACCCGCAATTTGTGCCGCTACATCCGAAATAATATCACCATACAAATTCGAAGTTACAATCACATCAAATTTCTCTGGATGATCCGCTAAATATGCCGTTCCGATATCGATAATCATGTGATTCGCTTCGATATTTGGATATTCCATAGCAATTTCCTTGAAAACTTGATGGAATAAACCGTCCGTTTGCTTCATGATGTTGTCTTTACTGAAACAAGTCACTTTTTTGCGGCCGTAGTTTTGAGCATATTCAAAGGCATAACGAATGATTTTTTCGCAACCTGGGCGACTAATCAATTTTAAACATTGTACTACTTCATCAGTTTGTTGGTGCTCAATTCCTGCATATAAATCTTCTTCATTTTCACGAACAATTACCACATCCAATTTAGGGAAGTTAGTAGCTACAAAAGGATGTAACGATACACAAGGGCGGATGTTAGCAAATAAACCTAACGCTTTTCGCATGGTAACATTCAAGCTTTTGTATCCACCTCCTTGTGGAGTTGTAATAGGTGCTTTTAGTAATACTTTGTTTTTTCGAATGACATCCCATGAGGCATCTGAAATACCTGAAGTATTACCTGACAAATACACTTTTTCTCCGATTTCAATTTCCTCAAAATCAATTGGAGTATTGGATTTTTTAATAATCTTTAGAACCGCTTCCATGATTTCTGGACCAATTCCGTCTCCTTTAGCAATCGTAACTTTTCTCATGTTTTGATTATTTTTATGCAAATCTCTGTACTTTAATTCATATATTTTTATTTATATTTGCTATGTATTATATAAAATATTTTTATGAATTATACACTTAACCAGTTACGAATATTTCTTAAGGTAGTTCAAAATCAAAGCGTTACAAAAGCTTCCGAAGAATTACATTTGACCCAACCTGCAGTGTCTATTCAATTAAAAAATTTTCAAGATCAATTTGAAATTCCACTAACAGAAGTGGTAGGAAGAAAGATTTATGTAACCGATTTTGGTAAAGAAATTGCCGAAGCAGCCGAACAAATATTGCAACAAGTCAGCACCATTGATTATAAAACACTAGCCTACAAAGGACAGCTTTTTGGGAAAATAAAAATTTCGGTTGTGTCTACGGGAAAATATGTAATGCCTTATTTCTTGGCAGAGTTTCTAAAAATGCATCCTGGTGTAGAATTAGAGATGGATGTGACCAATAAAAATAAAGTGGTGAAAAGTTTGCAAAACAATGAAGTAGATTTCGCATTAGTTTCGATTCTTCCAGAAAAAATGAAAGTTGAAAAAATCAATTTAATGCAAAATAAGTTGTTTTTAGTTGGGAATATGGAAGAAGATTTCACTAAGAAAAAGAAAATCGAAGATATTTTAGAAAATCGACCTTTATTATTTAGAGAAAGTGGTTCAGGAACTCGCCAAACTATGGAGCGTTTCATTGTACAACAAGATTTGAAGATTAGCAAAAGAATGGAATTAACTTCAAATGAAGCCATAAAACAAGCTATTTTAGCCGGCTTAGGATGTTCAATTATGCCTTTAATTGGGATTCGTAAAGAAATACAAAACAAAGACTTACAAATTATTCCATTAAAAGGATTACCCATTAAAACCGATTGGAGCTTGATTTGGGTAAAAGGCAAAAACCACAACCCTGCTGCCCTAGCCTATTTGGATTATTTAAAAAAAGAAAAAGAAGCCATTATTCATTCCAAGTTTAGTTGGTATGAAACGATGTAGCTTCTTTTATTTTCAATTCAATTGGCTCAACACCATTGCGATTTTTATAAACATGATAGCAACTTTTATCAACGTCATTATCATATCATTATTATTATCTTCTTTCATTTCTCTTAGTTTTTAAAACCTCGAAAAATGAATTCCGAGGTTTTAATTATTTAACGAAAATGTCTTTCAATTGACTGATTACGTTACCACTTCCTGAAATGGTGATTTCCCCAATTCGATCTGCGATTTTTTCTACGTATTCCATCTCTTTTAATTTCCACAACATTTCGTTTTCTTCCATTAATTTAGCGGTATTCAACATGCTACGCATCGCAGCTGTTTCTTCCCGTCTCATAATACTGTTGGCTTGTGCTTTTTTCTCCGCTACCAATACCTGATTCATGATTTCTTTCATATCACCAGGCAAAATAACATCTCTAATTCCAGCATCAGCAACACTTAAACCTAAGGCATTGATTTTATCCAAAATGTTTTCCAAAATTTCTTTTGAAATTGTGTCTTTTTTGTTCAACAACTCATCTAATGTGTAGCTACCAACTAAAGCGCGTAAAGCCAATTGCATCAACACATACAACTGTTTGTCATATTCTTTGTTGTTTACCAAAGCTTTAACCGTGTCAATTACTTGGTAACGAACAAAGAAGTTAATCCGCAAGGTTGCTTTATCTTTTGTCAATAATTCTTGACCTGCAATTTCCATTTGTTGTTGACGAATATCTACGTTTTTAACCTCAATTGGAATGGCATTGTTCCAGAAATAGTAGTTTCCAGCGGTCAATTCTTTTACAAAAGCACCGTTTACAAACAACAAACCTTTTTCAAAGTTCAATACTTTTAATTTTCTGGTGTACGCTCGTACTTTGATGTTTTCCAACAAAGCCACCGGAACCTCTTCTGTAATTTCTACTTTAGACAAATCAATTTTTGTAAAGGTATTATCTAAATAACCTTTCCAAAATGCATATCTACCCGAAGTTAATACCTCTTTAAACATACCGTTTACGTAGTTTAAAGCAATTTCATTATCGGCAATTTCGATTACTTCTAACATGGAAGCTAATTTTTCATTTTGCAATAAAATGGTTAATTCTATTGGTGCAACAAAAGATTGCTTCATTTCATATATATGAACTTGTTTATTGCCAAAAATCCAATAAGAACCGGCTTCTAATACTCTAATTAATTTTCCTTTTTCAAATACCAAACCTACTTGGTATGCCTGAATTGTAATTCTGTTGATCATAATTTATATAGTTATCATTAAACATTCATTTTAAAAAGAAAACCTTCGATACTTAATCCAAAGTCCAAAACGGAAAAAAGTTAGTAATCAAAAGCATTCTAATGGGTTTCTATTCTATTTTGAAGTTAGCCGTAGCGAACAACAAGCAAATACAAAAGCAAAAGAACGGTTAGAAATACGAAGCCTTTTTCAGGTCTTTTCCTAAGTATTTCTTTACGAACAAGTCGAGCCAAAACCGACCAAGTCCGAAGATTTTCTTATGGTACATTCTTTTAAAGAGCTATGCTACTCTGTCAAACAGATTTTGAGTCTGTAAGTGACGCCACTGTCAAACACATACCTAAAATGTGTGTAGGATTCGAACCTACGAAAATTAATCTATTGTTCTAACCAGACTGAACTAACATACCCGAAGTATGTACGGGAATCGAACCCGTGACCCATAGAGTGAGATGATTTTTTGGAAAACCACCAAAACCTCCAAGCCAAGTTGAACAGTACAACATCATCCGCAATTGCGAAACGAATACTGCAATAGTGCCATACAGAAACACCCAACAAGACTTGCTTGATATTTTTAAACTCCATATTGTCATTTCGACGTAAGGAGAAACTTCAGTTCAGCGTAGCTAAATCACATTATATTTATGAACTTCTTTATTGCTGAACAAAGATTCAAAACCTACTGCGCAATTATTCTGCGTAGTAAAAAAACTTGTGGAACAGATTTGAATCGAACAAATACCTTTAGTTCTTCAGACTAACGTGCAACACCATGTACACCACTGTTCCAATAGTACAGGAAGAGAGAATCGAACTCTCAAAATTCAGATTCTAAATCTGACGCGTCTACCAGTTTCGCCATTCCTGCTAAGTTAATTTGTCAGGACTCGAACCTGAACAGAGAGAATCAAAATCTCTTATGCTAA
Organism: Flavobacterium proteolyticum; assembly: GCF_015223105.1. Taxonomy (GTDB): domain Bacteria; phylum Bacteroidota; class Bacteroidia; order Flavobacteriales; family Flavobacteriaceae; genus Flavobacterium; species Flavobacterium proteolyticum. The sequence continues at coordinate 56,913 of NZ_JADFTZ010000003.1, read as the reverse complement.
CCAATTACATCACAAATTAATTTTGTGGAAGTAGTAGGATTCGAACCTACTCAGCATGAAGCACTTGTTTTACAGACAAGCTCAACTCTCCTACTTTGACGTACTTCCATTTTGTCTGGGAAACAGGACTCGAACCTGTAACCTCCTGCATCCAAAGCAGGTAAACAACCAATCGTTATCTTCCCAGATGTAACTAATCAAAAGATTAGTTTATTGCGGCTTATACGGGGATCGAACCCGTTTCTCCCGAGAGACAGTCGGGAAGGTTAGCCAGTAACCCTAATAAGCCTTGTTCCTTTCTAAAGAACTCGTGTGATTTTGGAAGGACTCGAACCTTCAACCCTTTCCTTCGTAGGCAAATACTCTTTCCAATTGAGCTACAAAATCAGTTGCGATTCTGGTAAGATTCGAACTTACAGCCTTTGAGTTAACAGCTCACTGCTCTACCCTTGAGCTACAGAATCAGTATTTATGGACATAAAAAAAGCACCTCGTAAAAGGTGCTTCATATCATAACAATGGAATACTACTATCCCAAATGCCTATTAGTATGCACCTGTTTATTCTTACATCCAAAATCATATTTCGGAGCTACATTACGTGAAGGATTAAAACAATCTATCAGGGTTGTAATATTTAGTTTTTGAATGTTATTATATCGTGTTCTCATTTTTATTTGTTTTTAAAATCAATTCTGATTTTTGAATTCTAAATTCTTACTTCTAATTTTCTGTGGCAAAGATAAAGTCAAAAAAAAGTAACTTCCAAATCTTTTTTAAAATTATTTTATTGATTTTCAGACAGTTATGCTTAAATTTAGACAATACAAATCCTGTCCGTTTTCCAACAGATACTTCGGATTTTTCAAATGACTGTCTCTCATTTGGTTACGCATTTACCCTTATTTTTTACTATTTCGTTTAATCATGAAACATTTTTTTATTTTTTTTTATTTTATTTATTCTTTTTTGTCACATTGAGCTTGTCGAAGTGCTTTTTCTATTATTTCAAACAAAAAAAAACGCCCTTTTTGCAAAGGACGTTTCGTATATTTTGGTGTAATTTTACTAAAAACAATAACTATTCTTCATAAAAACACATACAACGTCCATTAATTTCCATAGGAAAATCTATCGCTGAGCGATATAAATTTAGACTGATATGTTGCTTTTGTGTTTTCATTTCTGGGGCAAATGTAGGGATTTTTTTAAAAAACTACATTTTTATTTATTTTCTATCAATTTGACTCAGTACTGTTGGGTCTTGAATTTCATTGTCTTTTGCTAACATTAAAACTTTAGACATTACTTCTGCTGATTTAGGATCATCATCTGCAAATGGTAAAAATAATCTACCTCTATGCTGAGATTGAACTGGTAAAATTGATAAATACTTACCTGGAACTTGATGCACAATAGCACTACCTAAGTGAACGCTATATTTAGCAATTGTTCCTTCTATTAATGCGTGATTTTCAATAATTTCAACATTTTTCACTTTGAATAATCGTAAAGTTTCTCGCAATAATACACTTCTCATTTCAATTGATGAATGACTTGCTTCTGGGTCTACTCCACCAACATGAGCCACACTTACAACTAAATCAATGTCTCGCATTACTTCAGAAAACAGCCTTGGGTTAACAGCTTCAAAAGGAATGTTTTTATAATCTTTTAAAGAGTGAAACTCAATTGTTTCAAGAGTTGGGCTCTCAACATCTGCCGGTGAAAACCAATCAGCCATCGCATATAATTTGACCTGATATCCTTCTTTATGAAATACTTTTTGAAGCCCTTCTTCATAATCAACTTTCCAACCTCTAGTTTTTAATAATGCCAAAGTTTGCTTTGGATGTACTTGATGACCAGCATATCGACGAGAAATTGATTTCTCCTTCAACTCGTCTGGTGTTGGAACATATAGTTCTCTAAAAATTTGTTTGAAAGGTTGTTTTAATTTGTTATCAAAACAATAGCTTTGAAAATCAGTCCATACATTATTCTTATGTAAATCATAACAATGAGCTATTCGGAAAGTCGTATCATCATTAACTACAAATACTTCTCCTTTAGCCGAAGTCAATTTTCCATCTATAAAAAATCCGATTTTATCCTCATTTGAAATAAAAACCAGTTTTTCTAGATGTTTTGCAATTACTGGATGCTCTAATAAATTTATAATTTCAGAGTATAAAAATACATCACCACGTATCATTGCCTCTTCTAACCCTTTTTTAGAACGAGTCCACTGTTCGCGTAGTACTTTTCTGTGTTTATTCAATTCTAAAACATCAGGATTCTTCTTAAATTTAGCAGGAATAGCTTTTAATTCTTTACCATCTTTCAAAGCTACTACATCTGATTTTCCTTCTTTATCGATGGTAAGACCAATAGTTGTATCTTCAATCGTAAATTGAGTATCTTTTGACAAAATACTCTGAACTTGCTTGGTCTCCATAGCCCAGGTTAATCTTACGGGATCAGGATAGCCAGTATTTCTTGCTAAATTTTCCAAAGCAACTACAACAGCTAAAGCTTCACTTGTTTGCTTCATAGAACCAAACTCTTTACTTTCTTTCTTGAACTGTTGTAAATATTCATATCTATTTAAAACGTCTTTATCAGGACTTGTTTTACTTAACGGAACTAAACCATATACTCGCAAATAATCCTGATCTCTTTTGTCTTTTACTTTAGCAGTTACTTCTCTAATTTTTAAATCACCTGTTAAAGCATCTGCATATAATCTTGCTCTTCTATGACCGTTTCCTTCTGAAACATATTTTGCTGCGTCATATAAAAGTTCCCATTTGGCCTTACCAAGTTTTTTATAGGCTGATAAAAACCAATCTTTATCAACCGCTCCATCTTTAAAATCTTGAATATCAACGGCTGAATACTTCGCAATTTCACTCTCTAATTCAGAATTTATTTCACTATAACTTGGTGTTTTAGTATGTGCGTGCAACCACCAAATTCCTTCATCTAATCCTTTCCAATCTAAATACTGACTAATAAATTTCTGCCATTGTGGAGCATAGATTGCAGCTTGTATTAAACGCTCTTCTGTAAAATTTTTATCTTTTATTGCAGCTTCAAAATCTGCATAAGTTTCTGTATCTTTAGGAAAACAAGATTTAATCAAAGAACTAAACAATCTATATTTCGACAAATCTTCATTACTCCAATAATAGATATATCCTTTATGTAAATTATTTTTACCTAATCCTTGTAACAAATCAACAAAACGGTATATACCATATATCCTTTGAAAACTTGTTACAAACTGTGTTACTGCAGTATTAGAATCGCCTCTTTTTAATTCAATATTTAAACATACATCACGAACATGATCTATCATAGGTTGTAAAAACTCATATTTTTTTAACAAATCCTCTGTATTACAGTTTTTATAATGACCACGACGATTTTTCTTATCCGTAATTAATCTTAGATTATCTGCATTTAATATAGCTTCATAGATTTCATTTTGAGTAATCATATTTTGTTTATATGCCTCACAATATAAATGTAAAGGTGGCATACTATATTTCTCATTCTCTTTTAAACCCGAAAATTGTCTCCAACGATACAACTGCCACATTTTTGCTTTCTCGTCTGTAGTAAGTGCATCATAATCATTGATAGCTTTTAAGTACACATCAAAATCTCCTTCTGATTGCCAACCATTTCCTTCACGATTATAATAGAAATCTCCTTTTTTAGGAACAAATTTGTAGTTTAGTATCGATTTAGGTAAATTCGAATACAAATAGGAACAAGCGTCAATAATAAAAGCGTTTTCTTCTTCAAATGGATATTTAAAACGTAAACATTCTAATATACTAACAATTGGATTGTTCCAATAATAACCATTTTTGTTAGGGTTTTGAATAACATCTATATGATAGAACACAAAAGGTTTAAGAACAGTTCTAAATTCCTTTTTATCACATTCAACAGTAAAAGTTAAAAGAAATAAATCGCTACCTGTTAAACCTGAAGTTTCCATCCATTCCTGCCAAACATCATGTAGAGGATAATTTTTAAATCGCTGTTCTGCTGTCATAGCATCAGTTTTACGATTAAATGTAGAAAAGTCGTTACCTAAAAGGACCGTTTCTTTACTTCCATTCCAGTTTTCCGTAACATATTCATAATTTACATGTGATTTATATAACTGAGTTAATCGTTCAATCTCCTTTTTAATTTTTGAAAGTGGTTGAGAAAAACCATAAGATTCTTTTTTTGTTAATTGTAAATAAATCGAATTGGCTTCAATTTTTGGCAAAGAATAAGGTGAAATACGAGTTGGGTCATAAAAGCCATAACCATTTGCTTCAGATAATTGTTCTTTTGCGCTTGATGGCAAAATTTGATCTATAAATTTACTTTCTTTCTCAGATAATTTTGGACGTTCTGCATATAAGGTAACCCATGATTTTATTTTTGAAGTTAACTTATTGTTTTTTTGAAGCTGTAATATGACATCTAAAGCAGATAAGCGTTGTTCGATGTCTCCATTTTCAATTAAACTATAAATAAAATCTTCTATAACAGAATCTTTTTGTTGCAATAAAATTGTAATAAGGTGCTTCTTTAGAGTAGAATTCTTCCTTTTAAATAATTGCTGAAAAAAATCTAATTCGACAGAACTTAAAACTACTTTTTTCAAAGTACAAAGTGCCGAAGATACAATGGCTTCTCCTCTATCTTTTAAAATGCGAAGTGCAAAATCTCGTTGTTCTGTTGTTGGTAATTTTTGAGCTTTATTTTCATTTATATAGTAGTAGGAATAACAATAAAAATCACCTAAAACTTCTCTTGTTAGTTTTTCTCTAATAGGTAAAGACAAGTTTTCAAAATCTTTCAAAATAAGATTGAAGTGTGTTTTATTAGATCCCATTAAATGGATAGCACAAGAATACAAAACATCTTTTTGAAACTTAACTGTTAACCAAGAAAATACTTTTCCTTCAAAAGTTTTTTCTTTTTCATTTATTTTTTGGGTTAATTCGTATACTTTATTGAAAAAGTTGGGATAATCTAAGTTATCAATAAAAAATTTAGATTTTGAATTAGCATCTAATAAGGCTTCCATTCTATGTTGAGCAAATGCTAAAACTTGAAGATTATCAGCTTCTAAAGCTTTATAGTACAATGGCATTTCGATATAAGGATCATTTGTTTCACCAGCAAACTTTAGCGCCAAACATTTCTTTTCTATAGAACCGTTTTCTATTAAATCTTTTAAATATGGAACTGTTTTTTCTATATCTAAAACACCTTGTGCCCAAAGTGCCATATAAACTTCAGTATTGTTTTTACTCTGTACAGCAATGGCTATTGTTTCTGGATTTGTTAAATAACCATTAGCCAATTGGATAATATTACGTACTGTGGTTTCTTTCTCTGATTCCCATCCTAAACCTGTCCAAGTATCAATTGCACGAACAACAGATGAAAATCGAGTAAGTTTATTAGTGACCAAAACATTAATCATATGAATTAAAGCACCGATACTAGTTTCATCTAAAGATTCTAAAATGGTTTGGCGTAATCCTTCTTGACGTTGAGCAGCAAGAAGTAACTTTTCTACTAATTCCCAACATTCTTTTTTGTCACTGTTCAACAAGGCTTTGATGATCCCTCTTGATACCTTTCCAACTGCATCTTTATTAAAAATAATGTCCTCCATTAATTGGTAAACTTGGGAATTACCAGCATCCAAAGCAGCAGACCATATTTTAAATTGGTTGGTATTATTGGTTACATCATTATCATAACGTACTTGTTCTAAAAGCGTTAAATTGTAATAAGTAGATTCTGCATAATTATAAATATGTGGCGCTTCAATTAATGAACGAAGTAAATTTACCTGACTTACCAAAAGCTCACGATGATTATTTGGCGCTCTAAAGGATCTCCTATCATAACCTGTTTGGTACATTTGATAAGGCAGTTTACTCCAAGCGAGTTTAACATATGGAGCTTGCTCAGCACCATAAAAATATACCAAAAGTTCATAGTAGTTCTTATTGTCCCAAACATTTTGACTTAAATGTTTACTAAAAAAAATCAGCTTTTCAGAACCCAAGGAAACATAAGTTCCTGAATAACTATGATCTAATTTTAATAGTGCCAAACCTAATTCTGCTACCTCTTTTTTGAGCTTAGATTTAGAAAATAACTTCATTAGTATATTTCCTTCAACAATTTCTTTTAATTCCTTCTTATATTCCTTTACAGGATTTTTAATTTTTTTTGCGGCTAAAATGTTTTCCAATGACATAATATTTTGAGCTTTGTTCCATTCGATTTACCAATAACTTCCTGTTAAAAAAGTTAATCGTATAAATGTTAATGTTTTGTTATCTTTTAAATCTATTGTTTGTTCTAATGTTTCCAGAGCATCATCACCATAAAAAACAGCAAACATTCCATCTTCAAATGCCTGAATAGCTGTTTCTTGGGCCTTTCTTAAATCTGGAAGGTTATGATTGTAAATAGCACCAAAGCTCATTTTTCCCGAATCTAAAAGAATAGGTAAATAATGATCTCTAGGTAAATGGGTTTTATCTTCATCATCAACTTCAAAAGACGATTTTGAAAATTGATCTACTTGTTGCGCAACAACCAATTCTAATAATTGTATTACTGTAATTACTGTGGATGTAGTAGTTAAAACTATAACATTATCCTGAATTATAGGATGCTTTTTTCCTAATTGTTTGACTGAAATAGTGAGGTTCATATTCAATACACTAAGTTTTTATTGGTTCAACAAGATATGTTTTTTTTAGCAACTGTTTGTATTGTTATATTAAAAAAATAATATTTTTTTTAATATAATTCCGCTCTCATTTGGTTACACATTTACCTTTATTTTTTACTATCTCGTTTATTCATGAAACATTTTTTTACTTTTTTCTATTTCTGTCATGCTGAACTCGATTAACTTCGTTGAATCTTCGATTTCAGCATCTAAAACCCTATTTTCAATCATTCATAAAACAAAAAAAACGCCCTTTTTGCAAAGGACGTTTCTTATGTTTTGGTATAATTTTACTAAAAACAATAACTATTCTTCATAAAAACACATTCAACGTCCATTAATTTCCATAGGAAAATCTATCGCTGAGCGATATAAATTTAGACTAATATGTTTCTTTTGTGTTTTCATTTCTGGGGCAAATATATTTAGAATTAAAGTACTTTTATATAATATATCGCTACTTTTTCAACATCATCATATAACTTGAATACAACATAATACCAATTCAGTTCTGGCGTATCAACTAAAAAGACATCTCCTTTTTTATGTTTTTTTACGGCTTCTCTAAATGTTGGTTCAACATTTATATCATCAATCCAACCAAAGTTTCCTCCAGGTTTACTATTATGATCCATAGTGTATTTTGCAACTAATTCATCAGAAGAGACACCTTTATCATATAAATCCAAAATTTCTTTACGTTTTAAATCAATTTCTTTTTTTGGAAGGGTTTTGCCATAAAAGAAAATATAATTTACCTTCATCGCAACAATAGGTTTGACTTCTAAAACCTTAATGTTTTCAGTTTTACTCTTTTCGCTTAATTGATTTTTATAATAATTTAAACTGTCCTTAGTTGTTGCGATATAATCTATAATTGTAAATCTATCAGTATTTATTTCTTTATATTTTTCTGCATCATCAATTGAATTAATTGCAGTTAAATCAATCTTTTGAGCAGTTAAATTTGAAAAAGTAATTAGAAATAATAATGTAAAAAGTTGTTTCATTTTATTTTTATGATTAACACAAATATACCAAAAACCGAACTACAAATCGTAAGTACATACAACGATTTATAATTGAGTTTTCAATAAACTAAAAACTTAACTATAAATACTTTTTTGTATATTCTTCTACATTTCTTCCTACATTGTTCGTACAAACACCCCTTTTTACGTAGCTCGTTCGAACAATGTTCGAACAAACTACGAACAAAACCCCTATAAAATCAGACCTAACCTATCACAAGCTATCAAAAAGTGTCAAAACCTATCAAAAGCTATCAAAAGTGGTTAAATGATTTTAAATAGATACTAGGTAGATACTCCGTACATACTCCATAGATAGAGTATAGATAAAGTATGGATAATGTATGCAACCCAAACAAAAAAAGACACCCGAAAGTGTCTTTTAAATAATTTATAATATAATGAATTAATAAATTAATAATTCTTTTAATTCTTTTTCAAATCTACCTTTTGGCAAATATTGATCTTCTAACGTTTTCATGAATGGAATAGCCGATTCTAAACTTCCAACTCTTCTTACTGGAGCATCTAAATATTCGAAACAGTTTTCCATAATCATGGCTGAAATATCGCTGGCAACTCCACCAAATAATGTGTCTTCTTGTAAAATGATTACTTTATTCGTTTTCTTAACTGAAGCGTAAATTGCATCCCAATCCATTGGTTGTAACGTTCTTAAATCTAATAAATCCGCTTTAATTTCTGGATTTTTAGCTAAAGTTTCTAAAGCCCAATGAACTCCAGCTCCAAACGAAATAATCGTAACATCTGTTCCTTCTTTAATCAATGACGCTTTTCCGAAAGGTAATGTGTAGTAATCTTTTGGTACATCTTGATATACACTTCTATACAATTGTTTGTGCTCAAAAAATAATACTGGATTTGGGTCGTTAATTGCGGTATTTAATAATCCTTTTGCGTCATAAGGAAATGCTGGATACACTACTTTTAATCCTGGTGTTTTGGTAAACCAAGCTTCGTTAGTTTGTGAATGGAAAGGTCCTGCTTGAGTTCCACCGCCACAAGGCATACGCACCACTACATCCGACTTTTCTTGCCATCTGTAATGTTGCTTCGCTAATAAGTTCACAATTGGATTAAAACCAGTAGAAACGAAATCCGCAAATTGCATTTCCATCACCGCCTTAAATCCGTTTATAGATAATCCGTTAGCTGCTGAAACGACAGCACTTTCACAGATTGGTGTATTTCTAACTCTTTCTTTTCCAAATTGCGCTACAAATCCGTCCGTAATTTTGAAAGCACCACCATATTCGGCGATATCTTGTCCCATGATAACTAAATTTTCATGGCGTTCCATCGACTGACGTAAACCATTCGAAATCGCATCAATCACACGGATATTTTCTACTTCCGAAGAAGGATTGAATTCTTCGAAAGTATAAGGCTTGTAAACATCACCTAATTCTTCTTCTAAAGAAGCTACAATTTCTGGTTCTTCTTGCACTTTTGCCCAGTCCGTATCAATTTCTTTCTTAATTTCAGCACGAATCGCTTCATCTTCTTCCTCTGATAAAACTGCTGTAGCTTTTAAGTAATTTCTATAATTTTCTACTGGGTCTTTCACCGCCCACATGTCCATTAATTCTTGAGGAACGTATTTCGTACCACTCGCCTCTTCATGACCACGCATTCTGAATGTCTTGAACTCCAATAACACAGGACGAGGATTTTCAACCATAGAAGCTTTTAATTCCGAAATCAAATGAACCACTTCTAATAAGTTATTTCCGTCTACAACGTGGCTTTCCATTCCGTAACCAACACCTTTATCAGCAAGGTTTTCACAACGGTATTGCTCGTTTGTAGGAGTTGATAATCCGTAACCATTATTTTCAATTACGAATAAAACCGGTAATTCCCAAACAGCTGCAATATTCAACGCTTCATGAAAATCGCCTTCCGAAGTAGCGCCTTCACCTGTAAATACAGCAGTAACTTTTCCGTTTTTTCTTAGTTTATTGGCTAAAGCGATTCCGTCAGCAATCCCTAATTGTGGACCCAAATGCGAAATCATTCCAATAATCTTGTATTCTTGCGTTCCAAAGTGGAAACTTCTATCACGACCTTTAGTAAATCCGTTTTTCTTACCTTGCCATTGCGAAAACAAACGGTGCAACGGAATATCGCGAGTGGTAAACACTCCTAAATTACGGTGCATTGGTAAAATATATTCATCTTTATCCAAAACCGAAGTTATCCCCACAGAAATAGCTTCTTGTCCAATTCCTGAGAACCATTTCGATACTTTTCCTTGACGGATTAGAATCAACATTTTCTCTTCAATTAAACGTGGTTTTAAGATTTTCTTGTATAAATCAAGTAGTTGCGAATTCGATAAATCTTTTCTTTCAAAGTTCATGATACTGGAACAATTAAATTTTGCTCAAAAGTAATAAAAATAACATTTTGAAAGCGAATTGTTATAAAAAAAGAAAGTTAAAAAATCAAAGGCAAGGGCAAACTCAAATTCAAGTTTAAATTTTAACGCAAAGAATACTAAGAATTAGTTTTAAGTTTTGTAAAACCACTTCAAGCAATATTTCCACTATCCACTATTCCCTTTTTACTATTCCCTTTTTACTATTCCCTTTTTACTATTCCCTTTTTACTATTCCCTTTTTACTTTTTACTTTTTACTTTTTACTTTTCACTTTAACCCAATTGTTAACAACTTTACTTTTTTGATTTTAAAATATTTAATTACATTTGTATTTACTTGGGTTAAAGCCCATTTGATTTATTAACAATAAAGTTTAAGTATGCAACAAATTCCTAGTGTTGACTTACGTGATTTCCTGTCGGATGATCCGGCACGTAAACAAAAATTTGTAAATGAAATCGGAAAAGCCTACGAAGAAATCGGCTTCGTAGCATTAAAAGGTCATTTTTTAGATGACAAATTAGTTGAAGGATTGTATTCAGAAGTAAGAAACTTCTTTTCACTTCCTTTAGAAACCAAAGCTAAATACGAAATCCCAGGAATTGGTGGACAACGTGGTTATGTTTCTTTCGGTAAAGAACATGCTAAAGGTCGCTCTGCTGGAGATTTGAAAGAGTTTTGGCATTTTGGACAATACGTTAGCGAAGGTTCAAAGTACGCTGGCGAATATCCAGATAACGTGGAAGTAACAGAATTACCTAAATTCAATGAAGTAGGTAAAGAAGCGTACCAAATGTTAGAAAAAACAGGTGTTTATGTGTTGAGAGCTTTAGCACTTTACATCGGATTAGACGAATTCTACTTTGATAAATACATCAAAGACGGAAACAGTATTTTACGTCCAATCCATTACCCACCTATTACCGACGAACCTAAAGACGGAGCCGTTCGTGCTGCAGCACATGGAGACATCAACTTGATTACCTTATTAATGGGAGCTCAAGGAAAAGGTTTACAAGTACAAAATCACAACGGAGAATGGATTGATGCTATGGCTCAACCAGACGAGTTGATGATTAACGTTGGGGATATGTTATCAAGACACACCAACAACAAGTTGAAATCAACGATTCACCAAGTGGTTAATCCACCAAGAGAATTATGGGGTTCATCTCGTTATTCAATTCCTTTCTTCATGCACCCAGTAAGCGATATGAGTTTAAATTGTTTACCAGAATGTATCGATGAAAATAATCCAAAATTATACGAAGATATCACCGCTGGTGAATTCTTACATGAACGTTTGGTAGAATTAGGATTGATTAAGAAATAAAGGAAATCACATTCCAAATAAATAAAATTCCAAATTCCAAGTAACATTGGGGTTTGGTTTTTTGTTTAAAAATTGAAAATACATACACGCCATATTAGCACGCGGATGAAACGGATTTACTTCGTAAAACGCAGATTAAAACAGATTTTAAACCATAAAGAAATGAATATATGCACTTATTACATCAAGATTTAACATCGTTAATTTTAAAAACTTTTTACGAAGTATACAACGAATTAGGTTATGGTTTTCTTGAAAAAGTTTATCAAAACGCCTTATTGATTGAGTTAAGAAAAAATGGACTTGAAGCAACTCCTAATAAGAAAATTAAAGTTTATTACAAAGGAGAAAATGTTGGTGATTATTATGTTGATATCATTGTAAACGATACAATCATATTAGAATTAAAAGCTGCCGATTATATTGTAGAAGAGTTTGAAAATCAATTACTCAATTACTTAAAAGGAACTGATTGCGAAATTGGTCTGTTATTAAATTTTGGCAAGAAACCTGAATTCAGAAGAAAAATTTATGAAAACAAAAGAAAGAATAGAAAAAATCAGTTTTAATTCGCGCTTCGCTTAAGCGAATCCGTTTTATCCGCGTGCTAAAATATGGACTTACAAGAACAATTAAAAAAACTATTCCCCAACCACGAAGTTTCTAACGAACCAGAAACTACCGAGGAAACGCCTCACGAATTATTCGTTCAAAAAGAACCAATGATTTGCAAATATGAGAAACGCAAAGGAAAACCTACCACGATTATTTCAGGATATGAAGGCGAAGATGAGGATTTTAAAATCTTAGCCAAGGAAATCAAAAGCAAATTAGCGGTTGGTGGTACTTTTAAAGATGGCGAAATCATCATTCAAGGCGATTATCGTGATAAAATCATGAAATTATTACAAGACAAAGGATTCAAAACAAAACGAGTTGGAGGTTAAAAATTAACAATTAGTTTGAGTTATTTAATTACAGAATTATCAATTATCAATTAAAACAAATGATAGCAGCATCAGAATTAATATTAAATCCAGACGGAAGTGTATATCACATCAATTTAAAACCTGGACAAATCGCTAACGATATTATCTTCGTTGGGGATCAAAACCGTGTAGAAAAAATCACAAAACACTTTGATTCTATTGAGTTTACCACTCAAAAACGCGAGTTCAAAACCCAAACTGGAACTTACAAAGGCAAAAGAATTACCGTTATGTCTTCTGGAATTGGTCCAGACAACATCGATATCGTAATGAATGAATTAGACGCCTTGGTAAACGTAGATTTAGAAACAAGAACCGTTAAAAAAGAATTGACTTCTTTAAATATTGTTCGTATTGGAACTTCAGGTTCCTTACAAGCCGATATCCCTTGCGATAGCTTTGTTATGAGTCAATATGGCTTAGGATTGGATAATATGCTTCGCTCCTATTTAATTGATGAAATTTCAGAAACTGAAATGGAAGAAGCTTTCATCAAGCAAACGAATTGGGACATGAGAAAAGGGCGTCCATACGTAATTGCAGGAAGTAAAACGTTAGAACAACGTTTAGAAAGCGATAAAATTTTCAAAGGATTCACTGGAACTGCTGGAGGATTTTACGGCCCACAAGGTCGTGTAGTACGTTTAGGAATCCAAGATCCTGAGTTAAATGCTAAAATGGATAGTTTCAATTTCAACGGAACTCGAATGACGAATTTAGAAATGGAAACTGGCGCTATTTATGGTCTAGGAAAACTGTTAGGACACAACTGTTTATCATTAAATGCTATCATCGCTAACCGTGCAACTGGAACTTTCAGTGAAGATCCATACAAAGCTGTAGATGAATTAATTGAATATACATTGAATAAATTAGCAGAGTAAGAAAATAAAGAATCAAAAATTATTTAAATTTTTAAAATTTCTCGAATCTGTGTTCCAAAAACAAAATGAATTTAATTCTAGAAACTCCCCGATTAATCCTCAGAGAAATGCGTCACGAAGATGCAAATGCTCTATTTGAAATGGATTGCAATCCTAATGTTCACAAATATCTGTGGCAAAAACCCGTTGTAAATATTGACGAAGTTCATGCTTACATTGATATGGTCAGAAAACAATACATTGATAATGGAATAGGACGTTTTGTAGCTATTACTAAAGACTCGAATGAATTAATCGGTTGGACAGGAATTAAGTTCGTAAACGACCATATAGAAAACGGAAATACCAATTTTTACGATTACGGCTATCGTTTAAATGAAAAATTTTGGAACAAAGGTTACGCAACTGAAGCTTCAAACGCTTGGCTAAACTATGGCTTTAACCAAATGAACATTCAAGAAATGAATGCTTATACTCATGCCGAAAACGGAGCTTCTAACCATGTGTTGCAAAAAGTAGGTTTCCATTTTATGGAAGATTATCCTGATGAAAATGGTGTAACTTGGAAATGGTGGCTGTTAAAGAAATTAGAATTTAGAAATCAGAATTTAGAACAATGAAAACAATCAAAATAGCTGGAGTTCCAGAGCATTTCAATTTACCTTGGCACATGTGTATCGAAGATGGCGAATTTGAAGCCGTAGGAATCGATTTACAATGGACTGATGTTCCTGAAGGTACAGGAAAAATGTGTCAAATGTTGCGCGATGGTGAAACCGATATTGCCGTAATTCTTACCGAAGGAATCATCAAAGACATTTCGGCAGGAAATCCGAGTAAGATTGTGCAAGTTTATGTGCAAAGTCCATTAATTTGGGGCATTCACGTTGCTGCTAATTCTAACTATAAAACACTTTCCGATTTAGAAAATAAAAAAGTAGCTATTTCTAGAATGGGTTCTGGCTCGCATTTGATGAGTATTGTGAATGCTCAAAATCAGAATTGGAATACCGAAAACTTACAATTTGAAATCGTTAACACCATTGATGGCGCAGTTGAAAGCTTAACTTCAGGAAAAGCAGATTACTTCATGTGGGAACGATTTATGACACAACCATTAGTAGATAAAGGAATATTCAGAAGAATTGCCGATTGCCCTACTCCTTGGCCTTGTTTCGTAATTGCAGTTAGAAATGAAGTTTTGGAAAACCATCCAAAAGTAATCGACCAAATTTTAGATATTATCAATACGACAACAGAAGAATTCAAAATGATTCCGAGTATTGACAGAACCTTGGCTTCTAAATACAATCAAAATGTAGAAGCGATTCAAGAATGGTTAAAATTAACACGTTGGTCGCAAAAACAAATGACAGCACCAACTTTAGATAAAATAATGGAACAACTTTTGAGGCTTCAAATTATCCAGAAAAAAGTACCAAAAGAGTCGATACTTAAATAATTCCGTATTTTTATCGTTTTAAACGAAATGACAATTAAAATCCCAACTATCGCCGAACTCAAAGAAAAGCTTTCTTTACCGAAGCCTTGGGATAATGTTGTCATTTTTTTGTTGAATATCTTAATTGCTATTCCACTTTTTTTAATTGCACATCAAAATTTAATCGATTTAGAATGGTCACTGCATTTGGATCGAATCATCATATTCATCCTTATTCTCGTAGCTATCCAACTTGTTCTTCGATTGGTAAAAACCATCATTATTCTGATTGTTTTTCTATACCTAATTGCTTTGTTGTACGGCACTTTATTCGGAAATTACGGTTTTAATCGAGTTTTTGAAGATTATCGTTATATGGTGTATTCTATGAGCGAAACACCAAATCCACAAGATATTATTGTAGCCAAATTGCTTCCTTTTCCCAATAAATCTAAAATTATTAATGCAGTAGATTTTTCTAATCCGAAAGTTAGAAACTTTGCCTTATATGCTACAACGAAACATTTCAGAGAAATCAAACAAACTGGCGAAACCCGAAGAATGATTCAGTGTTTTGCTGTTTTTAAAGAAATTAGAAACCGCTGGAATTATGTTAACGATCCAAAAGGAAGAGAATATATAGCTTATGCTTCAGAAAGTTTACAACATTTTTCGGGGGATTGTGATGATCACGCTATTTTGATGGCAGCATGTATTAAAGCAATTGGCGGAACACCTAGAATTATTCATACAGGAGGACATTTGTACCCTGAAATGTTGATTGGCAATAAGACCGATTTAGAAACTGCCATTTATTTAATTAAAGAAGTGCTTTTTAAACAAGAAAGTCATAATCAACAAATTCATTATCATATTGATGAAAGAGGTCAAATTTGGTTAAATTTAGACTACACTGCCACCTATCCAGGTGGTAAATTTATGAGCGAAGAAATTCTTGGCGAGCTGACTTTTAATTGATAAAAATTTCTATATTTACAAAAATATTAACCTTACACATGAAAAGAATTAGCTGTTTATTAGGCCTATTTCTGTCGCTAAGTACTTTTGCGCAATCAAACGATAGCGGTGCTACCGACACAATTACATCTCCTATATTTTCTAAAAAAAACGAAATAAAAGTAGATGTCTTAAACTTAATTGGTAATGGAAGATTAGGAATATCTTATGAACGATTTCTAAATAAAGATTTTTCAGTTGGTATTACGGGATTGGCTTTTAACAAATCAAATAAAAAAGAAGACTTTCTTAAAGATGACACTCGAACGATGATTGAATATCAAGTAATTCCTTATGTTCGTTATGCGATGTCTAAAAGCGCTACAAATTTGTACTACTTAGAAGCTTTCTCTAATATAAATGGAGGTCAATATAAAGAGCTAAAAACGCTTAATAATGGCGCGGCTGATTATGTTGTGGTAACTAAAAAAGATTACAACGATATTGCTTTAGGAGCAGCCGTTGGATACAAGTTATACTTTAAAGAGAGTTTTGTTATCGATTTAACAGTAGGAATTGGAAAAAATTTATTCAATAGTGATAGCCCTTCAACTGTATCTCGTTTAGGTCTTAACTTAGGTTATCGTTTTTAAAATAAAATACAATGAAAAAACACATACACTATCTAACTATAGCTATCATCACATTATTATTTACAGGTTGTACTGAAAGTGATGATGAATTTTTTGCAACAAAAGCAGTTACAGTTAACAATAAAATCGAAGTCAGTGCTTCTGGCAATGTTTTAAATGTTAGTTGCAACTTTGACAGAATCCTAAATTATGGTTCTGATGCTCCTCTAGATTTGTTTTTAACAACAACTTCAAGATCATTCTTTTTTAATTATTCAATGCAAAAAAGAAACGCTTCAGGAACTTGGGAAAACTATATTCCAACTACTATTACCGCTACAAAAGGAGATAATTTCGTAGGAAGCTATATTTCAGGTATTCAACAATTAGATGCTTTAGATACTACTTACGAATACGATACTGATATTACCCTAGCTCCAGGACAATATAAAGTTATAGTTGAACCAAGAATAGTTTCTTTAGATTCTCAAGATGTTGTAACCGTAATAATTAATACTACTACAGTTGGTGCTACAAACAATATTCTAGAGTTTACAGTGAATTAGTTTTGTGTAAATGTTGTATTTATTTTTTTGCTATTTACTGGTTTTAATTAAAGCTATTTTAAAATGACAATGATGGTAAAGCATTTTCTTTCAATAATCTTTCTTACTTTCATTTTTAGTCAAAACTTGAATGCTCAAAGACATAAAACTAAAGATGTTTTAAAAATTGCAGATAGTATTTTATCAATAAATGTAAACTCTGAAATTATTAAATATTTCAAAGGTTACACTGGTTCATATCAAAAATATAAAAAAGGAAAATACTATTCGCATAGAGCTTTTACCCATAAAAAAAAATTAAATAAAAACGTTGAAGAAATTTGGATTTTATATCATTTTAGCTTCCCAGAACTAGAAGGCTTGACAAATGGTACTTGGCTAAAACTTGATAAAAATCATAATTTAATTGAACCTATAAACCTTAGTTTTATTCCACATTTTTTGTTAGAAAACAGAAAATGTGATTTTATAACAAAACAAGAAGCTCTTAAAATTGGTATAGAAAACTTTAAAGAGTCAGGAATAAAAATAAATGAACCAATTCTAATATTTAATAAAGAAACAAACTCTTACGTTTACAGAGTAGAGAATGTTCTAACAAAATCTAAAAATATAATTGGAAAAGATACTGGTAAAACCGAAGTGTTAATTATAAATTCATTATCAGGCAAAATAATTGAACGTATAGAAGGTCTTTATGGAATAATAATAAGATAAAAAAAGACTAAACAGTATTTTCTTTTATAACCATTTATTTATCTATCAATTAAACAACTCCTATCACCACTCAATCTCACTTTTCCCTTTCTCTCTCAAATACGCATTAGTCAATTTAAAATGATTGTTTCCAAACCACATACCTCTGTTAGCGCTTAAAGGTGACGGATGGCCGCTTTCTAAAACTAAATGTTTATTCCTATCGATTAGTTTCCCTTTTTTCTGAGCAAAACTTCCCCACAATAAAAACACTACATTTTCCGATTTTTGATTAATCAAATCAATCACAGCATCGGTAAAAAGATTCCATTTTAAGTGTTTGTGACTGTTGGCTTCGTCTTTTCTTACCGTTAAACCAGCGTTCAATAACAAAACCCCTTGCTTTGCCCAACGCTCTAAATTACCCGAAGTTGGGAAAAGAATTCTATCGTATTCCGTATTAATCTCTGTAAAAATATTTTTCAACGAAGGCGGAATGGCAACTCCATCATTTACCGAAAAACACAAACCATTCGCCTCACCTATTCCATGATACGGATCTTGTCCAATAATCACCACTTTTGTATCGCGAAAATCAAATTGCTCAAAAGCAGAAAAAATGAGTTCTTTTGGCGGAAAACAAGTCGTCGTGGCATATTCTTGCTCTACTTGTTGCATCAATTCTACAAAATAAGGCTTCTGAAATTCAGTCGATAATAGCGATTCCCAACTCTGATTTTTGATAAACATTTTATAATTTTTACCAAAAATATAAATTTCTGTTGCAATATGGATTTATTACTTTGTAACTTTGACCTAACAGAAAAAGAAAAATGATTTCGATTACAGAAAAAACACTACAAGATTTAGAATTCAACACGGTTTTAGAAACCATCGCTGGTCGCTGCAATACTGATATTGGTGAGGCAAAAGCCATGGCGATAACGCCGTTCAAAAACAAAGAAGAATTGCTTATTAACTTAAAGCAAACTTCTGAATATTTATCTTCGTTTTCCAACAATAATGCCATTCCGAATCACGGATTTGAGAACATCAACTACGAACTAAAATTCTTAGCTATCGAAGATAGTTTTTTAGAAGTAGGTAGCTTTAAAAAAATTGCCAACCTCTCAGAAACGGCGATTACGTTAATTCAGTTTTTAAAGAAGTTCGAAGATTATTATCCCAATTTATACCAAAAAGCATCTCAGATTGACATTGTAAAATTGATTATCCAACGTATCGACGAAGTGGTAGATAAGTTTGGAATCATAAAAGATAATGCTTCTCCAGATTTAGTAGATATTCGTCGAAATATTAATGTAGTTCGAGGAAAAATTAACCAAAGTTTTGGAATGGCTTTGAGCCAATATAATTCACTTGGTTATTTAGATGACATTAAAGAAACTGTGGTTGAAAATCGCCGAGTTTTAGCGGTTTTAGCGATGTATCGCAGAAAAGTAAAAGGTTCGATTTTAGGAAGTTCTAAAACAGGAAGCATCGCTTACATCGAACCCGAAGCAGCGCAACGATACTCGCGTGAGTTAAATAATTTGGAATACGAAGAGCGCGAAGAAATCATGCGTATTTTAAAACGTTTAACCAATGAAATTCGTCCGTTTACCGAAACTATTGCGGCTTATCAAGACTTTTTAAGTGGTATTGATGTGATTGCCGCAAAAGCGAAATATGCCTATAAAATCAATGGAATTCTTCCGAACATTATCGAAGAGAAACGTTTGTTTTTCAGAGAAGCCTTCCATCCTATTTTATATTTGAACAATAAAGAAAAGAAAGCCGTTACTTATCCGCAAACCATCGAATTACATAATGAAAGTCGCATTATTGTAATTTCTGGCCCAAATGCTGGAGGAAAAACAATTTCTTTGAAAACAGTTGGTTTACTACAATTAATGCTACAAAGTGGAATTTTAATTCCGGTTCACGAACGTAGCGAAACCTTTTTATTCGATAGAATTTTAACCGATATTGGCGACAATCAATCCATTGAAAATCATTTAAGTACGTACAGTTACCGATTAAAGAACATGAATTACTTTTTAAAGAAATGTAATGCTAAAACCTTGTTCTTAATTGATGAATTTGGAACGGGTTCTGATCCTGAATTAGGAGGTGCTTTGGCAGAAACTTTCTTAGAAGAATTCTATGCTCGTGAAGCTTTCGGAATTATAACAACACATTACAGTAACTTAAAAATATTAGCCAACGAATTGCCTTACGCTTCGAATGCGAACATGATGTTTGATGAGAAATCATTAGAACCGATGTACAAATTGATTTTGGGTCAAGCCGGAAGTTCGTTTACGTTTGAAGTAGCGCAAAAAAATGGTATCCCTTTCGGATTAATCAATCGTGCGAAAAAGAAAATTGAAGGAGGAAAAGTTCGTTTCGACAAAACCATTGCAACACTTCAAAAAGAGCGTTCTAAATTAGAAAAAACGTCTTTGACATTAAAAGAAGAAGAAACTAAAGCGCGTGAAGAAAGTAAGAAAATGGAAACCATCAATGCGAAAATTCAAGAGAAATTAGAGCGTTATCAAGAATTGTATGATGCCAACCAACGTTTGATTTACATCGGACAAAAAATAGATGATATTTCGGAGAGTTATTTCAACAATAAAGACAAAAAGACGTTGATTGGTGAATTTTTAAAAATGGTTGAAATCGAAAATTCAAAACGTAGAAAACTTTCAGCTAAAGAAAAGAAAGTCAAAGAAGTTATTCAGAAAAAAGTAGAAGAAGAAGTAAAAGTCAAGGTAGAGGAAATTCGAGTAGTTAAAAAAGAAAAGAAAATCAAAGCCAAAGTTGAAGAAGAAAACAAACCTAAAGTTGTACTAAAAGTTGGTGACCGAGTTCGAATGAAAGACGGAAAAGCCATTGGAACTATTGATGCTATCGAAAAATCAAAAGCAACTGTGAACTATGGAATTTTCACTTCAAAAGTGAGCTTAGAACAATTGGAATATGTTCAACCTGCTTAGTATTTAGAAAATATAGTATGGAAATACAAGACTTACCACAAGATAAAAAAATCATATTGTTTGATGGTGTTTGCAATTTATGTGATTCATCCGTTCAATATATAATTAAGCATGATAAAAAAGATGTTTTCAGATTTGTTTCACTTCAATCAGAATTGGGGCAAAAAATTTTAAAACACATTGGTATTAACCCCAAACATATTGATAGCATTGTATATTATGAACCTGGAATTTCCTATTATTATAAATCTACAGCCGCTTTAGAAATTGCAAAAGGATTAAGTGGAATATTCACTTTAGCAACTGTTTTTAAAATATTGCCAGCAGGAATAAGAGATTTTGTGTACGATTATGTAGCAAAACATCGCTACAAATGGTATGGCAAAAAAGAATCTTGTATGATTCCAACACCCGAACTAAAATCTAAATTTTTAGAATAAGTTACATGATAATTATCAGGAAATAAACAATTGTTAAATTTTATCTTTGTTTAAATTCTAACCTTTGTAACTATGGCAAATTTATTATTACCACTTTATTCTTGGGGAAATGGAGCTTTTATTATGATAATTGTATTTTTACTTGTAATATTAGGCTTAGTTGGAGCAGTAATGCTAATGATGAATAGTGATAAAAAGAAAAAAAACGACCAATAATTTGGTCGTTTTTTGTTATAAATAAATTTTATTTTGCAAAAAATAATCGGCAATAACTAAAGCAGCCATAGCTTCCACTATAGGAACGGCTCTTGGTACCACACAAGGATCGTGGCGTCCTTTCCCTTGTTGCTCAATAATTTCCCCTTGATTAGTTAAAACTTCTTGTTTTTGAATTAATGTTGCCACAGGTTTAAAAGCTACTCGAAAGTAAATATCCATTCCATTAGAAATTCCACCTTGAATACCTCCTGAAAGATTACTTTTTGTAGTTCCGTCAGTATTATAAGAATCATTGTGTTCGCTTCCTTTCATTTTGGCACCACAAAATCCGCTTCCAAATTCAAAGCCTTTTACTGCGTTTATTGAAAGCATTGCTTTTCCCAATTCGGCATGTAATTTATCAAAAACAGGTTCGCCTAAACCAATAGGTACATTTTGTATGACACATGTTATAGTTCCTCCAACGGTGTCGCCTTGTTTTTTAATTTCTTTAATGAAATTTTCCATTTTTTCGGCTGTAGCCAAATCAGGACAACGAACGGCATTACTTTCAATTTTTGAAAAATCCAAATCTTGATAAGGTTTATCGATAAAAATTTCGCCTACTGATGAAACGAAAGCATTGATTTTAATATCAGGAATAATTTGCTTAGCAATGGCGCCACTTACTACTCTACTTGCTGTTTCACGAGCTGAACTTCTGCCACCACCACGATAATCTCGAATACCATATTTTTGTTCATAAACATAATCGGCATGGCTTGGACGGTAGGTGTCTTTTATATGTGAATAATCATCTGACTTTTGATTCGTATTTGGAATAATAAATCCTATTGGTGTTCCGGTAGTTTTTCCTTCGAAAATTCCAGATAAAAATTGTACTTCATCTTCTTCTTTTCTTTGGGTAACAATAGAAGATTGACCTGGTTTTCTTCGTTGCATTTCAGCTTGAATAAAATCAAAATCTAATGTTAAACCAGCAGGACATCCATCTATAATTCCGCCCAAAGCTTCACCGTGTGATTCGCCAAAAGTGGTTAGTTTTAATAATTTTCCAAAAGTATTTCCTGCCATAACTGATACCAATCTTAAATTAATTTATATTGATAAACAAATGTAATGATAATTTAAAAAATAGCAGTTATAAAATAGAATTCGAAATTTTAAGTTTCTTATTCTTAAATAATTAATAAAAATGCTATATTAGCTTAATAATTTAACCCAAATAACTATGAAAAAATCAATATTATTTACATTTCTATTAATCTCTTCTATCTTTATTTCTTGTTCCAATGAGAACGAATCAGGAAATAGTAATTTTAATATTCCACTTGTAGATGGAAATTATTGGACGTATGATGTAGATAGTGAAGGAACCTTTACAAGAGATTCTCTATACATTTTTGATGATATTGTTACCAGTGGTAAAACCTATAAAAAATTTCAAACTAAAGACGATGTTGCTACTGGCTTTTATTCTTCCTCTTTAAGAAATAATGGTGTTAGAAAAAGTGGTTCTAAATTATTAATGACTGGTAATTTATCATTAGCATCGGGTCAAGATTTACCAATTAATTTAGATCTATCTTTAACTGATTTTGTTATTTTTAACAGTAACGCTTCTAATGGACAATCTTTAAATAATTCTCCTGTAACAGGAACTATAGAACAAACGTATCAAGGCTATCCAATTACTATTAATTATTCTCTTCAAAGTTATGGTGGAGAAAGTTTATCAACATTTACTTCTCCAAATGGAGATATTTATGATACTGTAAAGGCTACTAAAATAAAATTAAACGTTACAGTTACTACAGTTCAAACGATAGGTTCAATTACTATTCCAATAACTATTTTAGCGCCTCAAGATTTAATAATTTCTACCTTATACACTGCTGAAAACATAGGAGTTGTTTATGTAAATACGGATACGAATTATTCTATAAATTCTACTATTGCTGATCAATTTGGAATACCAGCTACCGGGTCGCAAAACCAAAAAGAATATCTTGATTTATACTTAACAAACTAAATTGGCACAGTATTTGTCAAAATTTGGCTATATTTGTAAAAAACATTTTATATGAAGAAATTAATTTTATCTGCTTTTATGCTACTAGGCTTAGCATTCAGCGCACAGGCTCAGGACATTTCTAAAAATGCATTAGGATTGCGTTTAGGTGACAACGACGGTTTTGGTGGAGAAATTTCTTACCAAAGAGGTATGGGTTCTAACAATAGATTAGAATTTGACTTAGGTTGGAGAAATAGTAAAGATGTTGATGCTTTTAAATTAGTTGGTTTGTATCAATGGGTTTGGAACATTGATGGTGGATTCAACTGGTATGCTGGTGCCGGTGCTGGTGTTGGAAGTTGGAGTTACAACAAAGATGGATTTAAAGATAGCGGAAGCTTTGTGTTAGCTGCTGGAGATATAGGTATTGAATATAACTTTCAAGAAGCACCTATTCAATTATCTTTAGACTTTAGACCTGAAATTTATTTTGGTGGTGATTATGCCGATTTTAGAGATGGTTTTGGTCCAGATATCGCTTTAGGAATTAGATACAAATTCAACTAATAATAAAAAAGTCCCAATTTAATTGGGACTTTTTTTTATTCAATTATTATTTTTTTGCCTTTTGGTATTAAAGCTATACAATAAGGTGACGTAATTACAGTTGTTGTAATTTCACCTGCTTTTGGTTGTATTTCTTTTTTCTTTACCAAAATAGTGGAATTTTCATTTACTACTGATTCAATATCAATTGAATAACCTCCAGATGTTTTTTGTCCTTGATATAAAACTAATACATCTTTCTTTTTAAAATCTACTTTTAAAAAATTTGCATATTGTGATTCGTCTAATTTTAGAGATTCTATAAATTGAATATAGGATTCGTTATTTTGTATTAACAAATGACTCGGTTTTTCAGCTCCACCCATCTCACTTCTGAAAATTACCGAAAAAGAAGAGTCAACTACTTGTTTTGGTGACGAAGTACTACATGAAATAAATAATAAAATTAAAGGTAAAAATTTGATCATTATTTTGAATTTAAAGCTTTAAAATAAACTTGCTCATATAAAGGCATAATATTCTGAATATCAAAAAGTTTCGCTGTTTCTAGAGCATTCACTTTAAATTGTGCTAATTTATGCTCATCTTTTAATAACGAAATAGCATCACGACTCATTTTAGCAACATCACCAACATCGCTCAAATAACCAGAAAAGTCATCTTTATTTACTTCAGGAAGCCCTCCTGAATTACTTGAAATCACAGGCACTCCACAAGCCATAGCCTCTAGTGCTGCCAAACCAAAACTTTCAGTTTCTGATGGTAATAAAAATAAATCAGAAAAACATAAAATTTTATCAATTTCATTACTATTTCCGAAGAAAATTACTTTGTTTTGAATACCAAGTTGTTCGCATAATTGCTCTGCTCCTTCTTTCTCTGGACCTTCACCCACCATCATTAATTTAGATGGAACTTCTTTCTGAATTTCATAAAAGATTCTAACTATATCTTCGATACGTTTTACTTTTCTAAAATTGGAAATATGTGTAATAATTTTTTCATTATCAGGCGCCATTAAAGAACGATGACAAGGAATGTTCTCTTTTAATTTCTCTTTATTTAATTCAATGAAATTTGGTATTACCTCTATTTCATTTTTGATATCAAACAAACGATACGTATCGTCTTTTAAACTTTGTGAAACACTCGTTACCACATCCGATTTATTGATACTGAAACTTACTGCTGGTTTGTAAAATGGGTGATTTCCCACTAACGTAATATCGGTTCCGTGAAGCGTGGTGACCATTGGAATATGAATGCCTTCATCTGCTAACATTTGTTTTGCCATGTAACCTGCATAAGCATGTGGAATGGCATAATGCACGTGTAAAACATCAATTTTGTACAATTTCACCATATCAACCAACTTACTAGAAAGTGCTAATTCGTAAGGTTGATAGTGAAACAAAGGATATTCAGGAACGTGAACTTCATGATAATGCACATTCGGATTCAATAAAGCCAAACGCACAGGTTGACTGTAAGTTATGAAGTGAATTTCATGACCTCTTTTGGCTAACTCCAAACCGAGTTCAGTAGCAACTACGCCACTTCCTCCAAATGTAGGATAACAAACTATCGCAATTTTCATTTATATAAATTTTGAAATAAAATTACCACTTCTAGCGTTGGCAACTCTAAAACATTTGTTAAAAATTATTTTTTAAAAGTAGCTTCGTAAGTGGCTATCCAATCTTGTACTGAGATTTTTTTTACCAACTCACCAATCAATTCAAACGGAATATTTTCTGGCTTTTTGATGCGCAAACAACTTTTACCAATATCTAATTTTTGTTTCGAATGTTTTGGATATTCGGTTACAAACCAATCGTATAATTCAGGTTTTGCATAAATACCCATGTGATAAAAGTTGATGCTGTTTTTTTGACTTGCAAATGACATGAATGGCAAAGGCAATTCTGGCGTACAGTGATACCCTGGAGGATAGATTGAATGAGGAACAGAATAACCAATCATACCATAACCAATTCCTTCCTGAAAACCTTCTGGAAGATTTTCTAAAATTATATTTCTTAATTTGTGTAACGCTTCTCTTCTGTCTTCTGGAGCTTCGTTGATGTATTGTTCTACTGTTATTGCTGCTGATGTCATAGTTGTTCTTTTAAAATTAGAATATTAAATTTACAAAAATTACTCAACAATCGCTTCGTAAATTACTCTTTGAATATTCTCTCTTATATTTTCTTTGGATAGCTTATTCGCAGCGTTAGAATCTGGATAGGTTCTATTTGATAAGAAAACATAAACAATTTCTTTTTCTGGGTCAGCCCAAGTCATAGTTCCAGTAAAACCTGTGTGTCCGAAACTTGTTAGTGAAACGCAACCACATGTTGGACCTTCATTTCCTAATTGCGGTTTATCAAAACCAACTCCTCTTCTATTTCCCTCTTTACAGAAATAGCAAGTATTGAACATATTAAACGTATTTTCAGAAATATAAGTTCTACCCCCATAACTTCCCTTTTGAAGATACATTTGCATCACTTTTGCTACATCTAAAGCATTTGCAAACAATCCTGCATGACCAGAAATTCCGCCTTGCATCGCAGCCGCCATGTCATGTACATATCCTTGCACTAACTGATGTCTGAAATACGTATCATTTTCCGTCGGAATAATTCTATTTGCATTCATTTTTCGTAACGGATTGTACATAATAGAATTAGCACCTAAAGGCTCGAAAAAATTTGTATGAGCTAATTCTTCAAGTGATTTTTTGCTATGTAACTCTAAATATTCTTTAAAAAGAATAAAAGTAAAATCGCTGTATTTGTATTGTTTTTTTGGTAATAAATCACTTTTTAAAATAGTATTGATAATGGTATCATTATAATCTTTTCTCAAATATAATTTATCGGCAACGTGGATTGGAAAATCATCTGAAAATTCAGTTCTGTAAAAATGCGTACTCGGTCGATTCAAACTGTCTAAAGTAGCTTTATAAAAAGGAATCCAAGGTTGAAAACGAGCCTGATGTGTTAACATATCTAAAACCGTTGCGTTTGCTTTATTTGAATTTTTTGCTTCAGGCAACATGGTTTTTAACTTCGTTTCTAAAGTTAAATGACCTTGATCAAATTCTTGCATGACATTAGGTAAAGTAGCAATAATTTTTGTCAAAGAAGCAATATCATATACATCGGTATTCGTTACGTTTTGATTTGATTCATAGGTGTGATTGCCGAATGATTTTTGGTAAATAACTTTCCCTTTTCGGGCCACAACGACTTGAATTCCAGGAGTCATTTTTCTTGAAATAGCATGATTAGCAATGGAATCTATTTTAGTTAACACTTTAGAATTCATACCCACGTTTTCAGGAATAGTAAACCCTAAACGTTTGATTTCTAATGTTTCAATTCCTTCATTTACTTTGAATTCGTCATCAATTGAAACAGGTAGTTTTCCTTTAGCTCCCATTGCTCCAAAGATAATTTGTGGCGCAATCGTTTGGGCAATATCGTTGTTTTGATAAGCAACTATAATAGTTTCAATATCTTCAAAATTCTTTAAATTAGTTAATGAATATGGTTTCGTAAAACAAGTCAAAATCACATCATTTTGCTTCGCAATTTGATTAATCCAAAGCATTTCTTTAAAATTCAAATTGTGATTTCTCCAAGCACCATCTTGTTTGTGATATCCAATAATCACTTTCGAATAATCTTGTAATTGTACTAAAACCGAATCTAAATTTTTGTTTGTAATTTCACTAATTGAAGCGTAATTTCTCAAATTAGCTAAAAAAGTATCTGATTTATCGTTTCCTAATTTAATGTAAGCGATTTTCTCTTTTTCAATATCGCGAACCGGAACTAATTTATCATGATTTTTGACAACAGTAACGGCATTTTCGTATAATTTATAATTTAAAGCATCATATTCTACTGCATTCAAATCTTTGTATAAATTATCTAAAACAATTGGTTGGTAGTTGTTCAAATTTGATTTGTATTTATAGGCTAAAATCTTTTTTACCGAATACATCAAACGATCTTCCGTAATAATTCCAGCATCGAAAGCTTCTTTAAATTTTTTAATAGCAACCGGAACATTTTCCGCAAATAACAAAACGTCATTTCCAGCTAAAAAAGCTTCTAAATCAATATCACCAGGTTTTTTAAAATTACTTGCACCTTTCATATTTAAGGCATCGGTAAAAATTAAACCTTCAAATTGCAATTCCTTTTTTAAAATATCAGTAACAACTGGATAGGAAATGGATGTAGGGTAATTTTCTCTTGGCTCTAAACTTGGTACATTTAAATGCGCGACCATTACACTCGCTAATCCATTTTTAATCAATTCTTTATATGGGAAAAGCTCTACATCATTTAATCGATTTTTGTCGAAATTTACAACTGGTAATGTGTGATGTGAATCGGTTGAAGTATCGCCATGTCCTGGAAAATGTTTCGCTGTAGCATAAACGCCTTCGTCTTGTAAACCTTTCATTAAAGCAATGGCTCTAGCGGTAACGTTTTCTTTGGTTTCTCCAAACGAACGATTGCCAATAATTGGATTTTTAGGATTCGTATTGATGTCCACAACTGGAGCAAAATTGAAGTGAATTCCCATTCGTTTTGATTGTTTTGCCATTTGATTTCCAGCTTTTTCAATCAATTTCATGTCTTGAACTGCACCTAATGTCATGTTCCATGGATAACGATAGGTAGAATCCAATCGCATGCTTAATCCCCATTCGGCATCAATTCCGATGAACAATGGCACTTTTGATTTTGCTTGATATCTATTGGTTAATTTTGCTTGACGCACTGGTCCGCCTTGAAAGAAAATCAAACCTCCAATTTTATATTCTTCTACTAATTTATCGATGGATTTATTGTGTGCTTCATCTTTATTGGAATACGCGGCAACCATAAACAACTGCCCCACTTTTTCTTCAAACGAAAATTGGTTGTAAATACTGTCCACCCAAACTTGTTGTGAAACCACTTTTTTAGCAGTTAAAACAGGTTTAGTTTTATTTTGGGAAAATGATATATGTATGAAAACTACCGAAAACAGTAGGGTGAGCACTCTTTGCATAAATTATAGTTTGATTTTTTAACTTAGAACTAAATCCATGCCAAAATACTACATCTTTACTTTAAAATAAAGTGTTTTAGGTTTATTTTATGAAGAAAGTTGTTAACGAAAGATTCTCAACTTTTTAAGTAAGATTAAAAATTAATCCATCAAATCGATATGACGATCGTGATAACCTAATAAATATAAAACTCCATCTAAACCAATGCTTGAAATAGAACTTTGCGCGTTGTCTTTTACTTTTGGCTTTGCATGAAAAGCAATTCCTAAACCAGCAAGATTTAACATTGGTAAATCATTAGCGCCATCACCAACAGCAATGGTTTGGTTAATGTGAATTCCTTCTTTGTGTGCGATTTCTTTTAGATATTCGGCTTTTTTGTTACCATCTACAATTTCGCCAAGATATCCACCAGTAAGAACTCCGTCTTTGATTTCCAATTCGTTAGCATAAACGTAATCTATTCCTAATTCTTTTTGAAGATATTTTCCAAAATAAGTAAATCCACCTGATAAAATTGCCGTTTTGAAACCGTATGATTTTAAAGTATCAATTAATCTTCTTGCACCTTTTGTGATGGGTAAATTAATAGCGACTTCTTCCAGAACATCTTCACTTAAACCTTTTAAAAGAAGCATTCTTTGCTTGAAGCTTTCTTGAAAATCAATTTCGCCTTGCATGGCCGATTCTGTGATAGCTTTTACTTGCTCGCCAACGCCTGCGAGTTCAGCTAATTCATCAATTACTTCGGTTTGGATTAAAGTGGAATCCATATCAAAGCAAACTAAACGTCGGTTTCGTCTAAAAATATTGTCTTCTTGAAAGGCGATATCTAAATTTAATTCAGATGAAATTGCCATAAATTTTTCGGTAAATTCAGACTTGTCTTTAATTGCACCACGAATAGATAATTGAATGGAAGATCTTGGATAATCATCTTCTTTAATTAAAGAAACTCTACCCGTTAAACGCTTTATAGCATCAATATTTAAATTCTTTTCAGAAATAACTTGAGTTACGCGAGAAATTTGTTCGGCTGTTAATTTTTCTCCTAAAAGCGTTACAATATAACGGTCTTTTCCTTGAAGATTGACCCAATTTTCGTACTCATCAAGAGGAATTGGTTTGAATTTGGCTTTAATTCCTAATTCATAGGATTTGAATAAGATATCTTTTAAAACAGCAGCCGATTTTTTACCTGATTTAATTTGGAACAAAATACCTAATGAAAGTGTATCGTGTATATTAGCCTGACCAATATCTAGAATATTTGCTCCATATTCCGCTAAAACAGCTGTTAATGAAGATGTAAGTCCAGGTTTGTCATGGCCTGAAATGCTAAGTAAAAATATATCGCTATCCATGGGATATTTTAAATAATGAATCTAAAAAAATCTATTATGCCAACTTTCACTTGCAGGAACTTCCCAGAAATCTTGCCATTCACCAACAGTATTTAACAAATTATTGAATACAATTGTATTTTCTGAAACCGCCTTCTCTTTAGCCATTTTTTTAAACTCAATAAGCGGTTTAAAAGCAACATGATCGCCTACTTTAAAAGTAACGTTCATTTTGTCTAATAAATCTACATTATATTTTTGTTCTAAATTTTGGATAAATTGTACCGAAGCATCAATAGAACAACCAGTAGCAGCTTGTACTTCCTGATTTACAGCAATAATAATAAAACGATTATATCTTGTTACAAAAGAAGCTTCAAGATGTTGACCATGAGCAGTCCAATTCTCTAAAAAGGAAGTCAAGTCTTTTTCAATTTCTTGAATTTCTTCATCAGAAAATTTTCTGTTGGATTGATATATCCAAATTTTTGATTCTTCTGGTAAGGTATCAAATGGTACAAACATGATTATTTTTTTGTGATATCAGTAACAATTTTATAAGACACAAATTTACCTAATTTAGCATCAAATAATTCCATTTCATAATATGTAACTTCAACAGCATCGGATGTTTTTAACACTTTATCTGTTAATAAAAAAGCATTATCAAAACTACTTAGTAAAATGAATTGATTGTTTTTACCTGATTCTTCTTTAACAATAAAAGTTAGAAACTGCTCTGATTTAATTTCAGCAATTTTTCCAGAAAGCATTAAATCTTCTGAATCAACTTCAACAACATCATTAGCCTCGTCCTCTAACATGAATTTGAAAACTGTTGGACATTTCATACCCATTTTTTTTCCAATTTCATATCCTAACTCTTCCATTTTTTTATCGTTAGAAATTACGTCTTTACCATAATGTTTTTCAACGTCTTTTTCGTAAGCATTGATACCTTCTAATAGACAAATTCCAATAGTTAATTCAAAATTATCTTTAGTAATCTCTTGCTTTTCAGCACAACCACAAGCTTTTTCAGCTAATTTTTCAGATAATTGATCTTTAGTTAGTTTTTGAGCAAATGCAACATTTCCTACAAGGACAAGTAATAATAAGATTTTTTTCATGTTCAGTTTTAAATTATAAATTTTGTGCGTTTGCTATTATTTCTGCAATATCTAACACTTTAACTTCATTTTCTTTGTGTGCAAATTTTACACCATCAGTCATCATTGTATTACAATAAGGACATCCCGTAGCAATAATATTTGGAGTAGTTTCAAGAGCATCTTGTGTTCTTAAAACATTAATATCCATATTCCCTTTTTCAGGTTCTTTAAACATTTGAGCACCACCTGCTCCACAACATAGAGCATTATTTTTACTTCGTTTCATCTCTACAATTTGTGCATTTGTTTGAGATAATATTTCTCTTGGCGCTTGATATTCATTATTTGCTCTACCTAAATAGCAAGGATCATGAAACGTTATGCGACTACCTTTATACGTATCTTTATTAAAATCGATGCGTCCTTCTTTCAAAAGTTGCTGAATAAATTGCGTGTGGTGCAAAACTTCATAATTTCCACCCAAACTAGGATATTCATTTTTTAAACAGTTAAAAGAATGTGGATCACAGGTTACAATTTTCTTTACTTCGTAAGCATTAAGCAATTCAATATTCATTAAAGCTTGCATTTGAAATAAAAACTCATTTCCAGCTCTTTTTGCAACATCACCTGTACAACTTTCTTCAGTTCCTAAAACTGCAAAATTTACATTTGCTTTATTTAAAATTTTAACGAAAGCTCTTGAGATTTTTTTTGCTCTGTCATCGAAACTACCAGCAGAACCTACCCAAAATAAAATTTCAGGTTGTTTTCCTTCGGCCATCATTTGGGCCATTGTTGGTACAATTAAATTTTCTGACATATTATATACTATTTAAGATAGTTAATGTAAAATTATTCGTTTACCCAATTTAAACGATCCATTTGACTGTATTGCCAAGGCGCTCCATTGTTTTCAATATTACTCATCATATTGTTTAGTTCCATTGGAGCCGCACTTTGTTCCATTACTAAATAACGACGCATGTCTATAATAATTGATAATGGACTAATATTAATTGGACATTCTTCCACACATGCATTACAAGTGGTACAAGCCCATAATTCTTCTGGAGTAATGTAATCGTTTAATAATGATTTTCCATCATCAACAAATACACCTTTATTTAAATCGATATTTCTTCCTACTTCCTCTAAACGATCACGAGTATCCATCATAATCTTACGAGGCGATAATTTTTTACCCGTTTGGTTCGCTGGACATGAAGAAGTACAACGACCACATTCTGTACAACTGTAAGCGTTTAATAATTGCACCCAATTTAAATCTTGAACATCAGATGCACCAAACTTAGCTGGAACAGCATCAGGATTGGCTGGTGCTGCAAACGGATCAGCATTTGGATCCATCATTAATTTTACTTCGTTTGTAACGCTTTCTAAATTATTTAATTTCCCTTTCGCATTCAAATCTGCAAAGTACGTATTTGGGAAAGCTAATAAAATGTGTAAATGTTTAGAAAAATATAAATAGTTTAAGAAAACTAAAATTCCAGCAATGTGTAACCACCAAGCAGCTCTTTCAACAAGTACAACTGAACCTTCACTCATTCCGTTGAACATTGGAGCAATAAATTGAGAAATAGGAAAACTTCCAGCTTGATTATAATGACCTATTCCTAAATTTTGCAAATGGAAATCAGCTGCATTCATTACTAAGAATAACGTCATTAAAACTACTTCAAAATATAGAATATAGTTGGCGTCGTTTCTAGGTTTTCCATCTAAATCAGAACTAGCGAAACGACCTAATTTGGTAACATTTCTTCTAACCCAGAATACAATTACAGCTACTAGTACTAAGAAAGCCAAAATTTCGAATGAACCAATTAACACATCATAAAATCCTCCCATGAAAGACAAAACACGATGCGTTCCGAAAAGTCCATCAATAATAATTTCGATTACTTCGATATTGATAATTACGAATCCAACATACACTATAATGTGTAAAAATCCCGCAACAGGACGTTTTACCATTTTAGATTGTCCTAAGGCAACCATCGTCATATTCTTCCAACGTTCAGAAGAATTATCAGTACGATCTATGTCGTGACCTAATTTAATGTTACGAATTAGTTTTTTTACATTAACTGCAAAATAACCTACACCTATTGCTAATAGCAATGCGAAGAAAATATTATCTAAAAATTGCATCGTATAAAATTTACTTTTTTATTGTATCGTTAACTGGAGCTACATAAGGTTTGTTTTTCTTTCCAAAAAGAGAAACATTTACATAACGTGTTGGATTTAAGCGAAGATCTTGTAATAACAACTCTAATTCCTTAGACGTATTAGTAAAATTAGTATACATAGCGTCGTCTTTCATTAACTTGCCCATTGTTCCTTTACCTTTATCGATATCGGCCATGATTTTATCTACACTTGCCAATGTTTTTTCTAAGTTTTTAACGGTTTGACCCAAGTTTGCTTTTGCCAGTGAGTCAGACATTTTAGAAAAATTAGCAGTAGTCTTATCTAAATTAGTCATCGAAGAATTGATTTTCGATTTGTTATCGGAAATCATTTCATTGATGTTTTTTGAAGCAACACTAAATTCAGAAAGTGTTTTGTTCAACTCTGCAATACTACTTTTCAGATTTTGTTTTGTTTTTTCGTCTAATATATCGTTTACATTAGAAAATAAAACATCTGCATTATCTAATAACTTTTGAACTTTGTATTGAAGCGGCTCTAATTGTTGCGCTAAAGCATCTGTTAAACCTAACTTACTACTTGCTGTTAAATAATCGCCTGATTTAATAAAATTTTTATCTTGAAAATTTGGTTTAATAGCAATTTGTCTTCCACCTACTAAACCAGAATCATAAATTTCAGCAACACTAGATTTGGCAATTGGGAAATCTGTAGTAATTTGCATTTCTACTAATAGTTTTCCATCAGGCTGAATAGTGATTGAGTTAACTTTACCAATTGCTAACCCGTTTAAAGTTACCGGAGCAGAATTAACAAGTCCTGCTACATTGTCATACACAACATAAACTCTTGTACTGCTATCAAATAAGTCTTTTCCTTTTAAAAAATTATATCCCCAAATGAATAATAATATTGATACAATAACGAGGACGGCGGTTTTGATTTCTCTTGTTAGTTTCAAAGCTTAATAATTTTTAACAAAAATAAACTTTTATTTTATTTTATTGCATCGGTTACGCTTATTTTTATTCCATCTTTATAAGCTACAATAAAGGCTGTAGAATATCCTTTTTGCTTGGCCTCCTCCAATTTTTGTTTAGCAGTCTCATAATTTTTTTCGGATGCAAAAAAGTATTTATACAAACTTCCTGTAGATTCAACAGAAATTGGACTTAATCCTTTAAAGTTAGAAGGAGTTGTTGCTAATTCTTTAGTACTTGCCGAAATCTGAATTTTAAAAACAATTCCTTTTTCGGTTGCTTTTTCAACTTTTTTTATAACTTCTTCCTTCTTAGGAGTTTCTTTTACAATGATTTCATCTTTTTTATCAATAACTTTTACATCTTCTCTAGTGTCATTATTAGAAGGATTAAAAAATTCGTTTTTATAATCTAAAATAGCACCCGCAATAGCTTCAGCTAATTTATCTTGACCTGCTTCTGAATTTAAAAACTCCCCTTCTTCTTTATTTGAAACGAATCCCATTTCAATCAAAACTCTTGGCATTGTAATTTGTCGTAATACTAAGAATCCTGCTTGTTTTACACCTCTATTTTTGTTGTCGGTTTTCTTAGTGAAAAATTCCTGAACTCTTCCTGCTAGCTCTATACTTTGATCTAAATGTTCTTCTTGAAGTATTGAAATTCCGATTACAGATTCTGGAGAATTAGGGTCGAAACCATCATATTTAATCTTATAATCGGTTTCTAAAGTAACTACTTCATTTTCGTTTTTTGCTACTTCTAAATTGGAAGCATTACGAGTAATCCCCATTACATAGGTTTCATTTCCAGAAGCCGCTTGGTTTTTATTAGCGTTACAATGCATCGAAACAAAAATGCTACCTTTAGACTTATTTGCAATATTTGCTCGCTGTTGTAACTCTATAAACACATCTGATTTACGAGTATATACCACATCAATTTGAGGATCTTTTTCTAAAATAGCACCAACTCGTAACACAGTTTGTAAGGCGATATTTTTTTCAATATTACCATGATACACTGCTCCATAATCTTTTCCACCGTGACCCGCATCTAAAACTACTTTAAACTTTTGGCTTTGACCGAATACTGGAAAAACATACATTGCAATCACTACTAAAACGATTCTCTTTAACATATGCAATTGTTTATTAATTCTTAAATGTTACAATATAAGCAGAAGTATACCCTTTTTTCTTAGCTTCATCTAATTTTTTCTTACAAGCATCATAATCGGTTTCCTCACCATAAAAATACTTGTATAGTTTTTTATCTTTTTCAAAAGTTATACCTTTTAGACCTTTAAAATTAGCTGGTTTAGTTTCCACTTTTTTATTTCCAGCACAAATTTGTACTTTGTAATAGGTTGTATTTGATTTCGAATTATTCTTTTCTTTTGTAACTCTTTCTGAATCTGTACTTGTCTTAGTAGAAGTTGATGCTTTTGGTGCAACAACAGTTTCTATTTCTGTCACTTCTCCTCCACTGAAAAAATCATTTTTATATGCTATGATGGCATTAGAAATAGATTCAGACATCTCTTCCTTTCCTTTTTCTGAACTCAAATATTTTGCTTCATCTGGATGAGAGACAAAACCCAATTCAATAAGAACACCTGGCATTACAGTAGCATCTAAAACCCACAAAGGTTGTTGATGAACTCCTTTATCTTTTCTTTTTAACTCATTTCGAAATTGATTTTGAATTAAAGTTGCTAATTCAATACTCTGCAGCAATGACTCTTCTTGAATGATTTTTAAACCAATTAATGTTTCGGGATTATTAGGATCAAAACCTTTATATTTCGTTTTATAATCTGTTTCCTGAAAAATTACTGCGTTTTCTGTTTTTGCAATTTCCAAATTGGTTCCGGTTCTCGACATTCCCATTACCAAAGTCATTGCTCCAAAAGGATTTCCAGTTTTAACCGAATTACAATGTACAGAAACGAACAAATTAGCCTTTGCTTTATTTGCTATGTTAGCGCGTTCTCTTAACTCTATAAAAACATCTGTTTTTCTAGTGTAAACAACTTCTATTTCTTTATTTTTTTCTAAAATTTTTCCAATTTTTAATACCACATCAAGTGCAACATCTTTCTCTTGCACTCCATTTTTTACAGCTCCTGGATCTTTTCCTCCATGACCGGCATCTAAAACCACTTTAAATTTAGCATTATTTTGACTAAATCCAAAGGTGATAGATAAAAGTAAAACCCATAAAAACAGCTTTTTAGTATTTTTTTTTGATGGCATAAAACAAATGATAGGTATTATAAGTTATAATTTTATTAAAACATTATTTTTGCAAAAAAATATATGTAAGTTTGACACTCCAAAAAGTGAGCCAAATTTTTACAAAAATACTATTAAAAGCATTGCATACAAAGTTATTTCATATCGTTTTTTCAGTAATTTTTCTAACATTAGGAACCACCTCTGTTTTTTCTCAAGAAACTCCTATACCAAATACGATTACTTTATCAAAATCAGACCTTGAAAAAGTAAAAGATTCTACTGTTGTTGATACCACTAAAAAGAGTAAACCATTTTTAGAAGGCGTCGTTAACATGAAAGCGAAAGAATACGAAAAACTTGATCAAAAGAAAAAAACCGTAACCCTACACGATGAAGCCGAAATCTATTATACTGATTTTGAATTAAAAGCTGGTAAAATAGTTTTAGACTATGAAAAAAACCTAGTTTATGCAGGACGATTAAAAGATTCGGCTGGAAATTATATTCAGCGTCCCGTTTTTAAACAAGGTCAAAATATTATTGAACCTGATTCGATTATTTTCCATACCAAATCAAAACGAGCTAAAGTTTGGAACTCAAGAACTACGCAAGGTGAATTATACATAAAAGCCGAGATTTCTAAAAAAGAAAATGATTCCGTATATTTTATGAAGAATGCTCGTATGACAACTTCAAAAAATATTGATGACCCTGAATATTATTTCTTAGTCAGAAAAGTAAAATTTGTTCCAAAGAAAAAAGTAGTAGCTGGATTAACGAATATGGTAATTATGGATGTTCCTACTCCCATAGGCTTACCATTTGCTTATTTTCCAATAACAGAAAAAAGTCTTTCTGGATTTATTATGCCAACACCAGGACAAAATAACAGGCAAGGTTATTTTCTACAAAATGGCGGTTATTATTTTGCTCTAAGTGATCATTATGACCTGGCTGTACTTGGTGATTATTACACGAATGGAAGTTACGGTTTACGGGCAGAGAGTAATTATGCAAAACGTTACAAATTTAACGGACGTGTAAACATTCGATTCGAAAATAATATTGTTAGTGAAAGAGGATTTCCTGATTATGTGAAATCTAGACAATATAATATTCAGTGGTCACATGCACAAGACGCAAAAGCTTCTGCTGATTCTAGATTTTCTGCTTCTGTAAATTTAGGAAGTAGTCAATACTTCAGACAGTCTATCAATATGAATAACGTTGGCTCTAGTTTAAACAACAACTTAAGTTCATCGGTATCTTTTTCTAAAACATTTAGAACTGTACCACAAATAAACATGTCTGTTTCAGCAACGCATTCTCAGAATACAAATACTCAAATTATTAATATGACACTACCTACATTCCAAGCTAGTGTTGATCGTATTTTTCCGTTTGCTCCAAAAGATGGTATTAAAAAAGGAATAATAAAAAATATCAATCTTCAATATAATTTAAGAGGAGAAAATCGAATCCAAACTAATGATTCTCTGTTTTTTACTTCTCAAATGTTTAGAGATGCAAAATCTGGTTTTCAACACTCTATTCCAATAAGTACTAATTTTAAAATATTTAAATATTTCAGTGTTTCTGCAGGAACAACTTATAACGAAGTCTGGGTTATGAACACCATTAAAAAAGGTTTTAACCCAACAGAAAACAAAGTTATCACTCAAGATGTTAATGGATTTGAAGCTTTTAGAACATATAATTTTACTGCTGGTATAGGAACTACTATTTATGGAACTTTTAATTTTGGAGAAGATAAAAAAATTCAAGCTATACGCCATGTAATGCGTCCTAATATCGGTTATGGATATACACCAAATTTCAATCAGTATTTTGAAAAATATGCTTTAGATGCAACAGGTGTAAATTTTGCAGATTATACGAAATTTGAAGGTGGTCTTTTTGGATCTCCATCTAATAATTTTTCAAATCGTATGAATTTTTCATTAAGTAATACATTTGAAGCAAAAGTAAGAGATAAAGAAAGTAAAAAAGGAGAAGCTAAAAAAGTAATGCTTTTAAACAATCTTAATTTCGCAATAGGTTATGATATTGCAGCTGATTCTTTGAAATGGTCAGAAATATCAGTATCTGGAGGAACACAACTTTTAAAACAAAAAATGAATGTGAATTTTGCTGCCATATTAGATGCTTTTGCAATAGACAATACAGGTAGAAGAATTGACAAATTAAATATTGATAATGGTGGTAGTCTATTACGTTTGCCAAGAGCTAACATGACTATTAACTACAATTTTTCAAGTAATGATTTTGACAAAAAAGACAAAGAGTCGAAACAAAACTTACAAAATGGAGGAACAGGAGATGATTTGTTTGGAAGAAGCACCGATTTAAGTGATTCTCGTCAAAGTTTATTCAATGATAAGGATAAAGAAAAAGAAAATAAAAATTTAGAATGGTACAGTTATAAAATACCTTGGGATTTAAGATTGGCGTATTCTGTAACTTACAATAATTCTAACAGACAAAATGAAATTCAATCTCATTCTGTTATGGCTTCAGGAAATTTCGAATTAGCGCCAAGATGGAAAGTAGGTTTCTCGTCGGGTTATGATTTCAAACAAAAAGGAGTAACTTTTACACAACTACGTTTTGAACGTGATTTGGAAAGTTGGAGAATGAGTTTTAACTGGGTACCTTTTGGAACCAATACCTATTGGGGATTCTTCATCGGAATTTCATCTTCAATATTTAGTGATATTAAATACGAAAAACGTCAATTACCAGACCGAGTATTCAGATAATATATAACAACATGAAAAAAATTATTTATACCGACAAAGCGCCTGCTCCTATTGGGCCTTATAACCAAGCCGTTTTAGTTGGCAACACTTTATATACTTCAGGACAAATTGCATTAAACCCATCTACTATGGAGTTGGTTTTAGACGATATTGAAACCGAAACCAAACAAGTAATGGAAAACATGCAAGCCGTTTTAGCTGCAGCCGACATGACATTTGAAAACGTAATTAAAACCACCATTTTCATCATGAATATGGGCGATTTTGCTAGAATTAACGTGGTTTATGGAAGCTATTTTGACGAAGCCACAGCGCCAGCAAGAGAAACGGTACAAGTTGCGTGTTTACCAAAAAACGTAAATATTGAAATCTCAATGATAGCAGTAAAATAGGTTTACTTGACATTATAATATGAAATCCTCGCAATTTTTGTGGGGATTTTTTTATATATTAGCTAAACATAATTTTATATTTTATATTTGAGAATAAACTTAAATAAACAAAATCTACTAAATTTTGAATACTCAAATAATTTTGTTCAATTATAAAATAATTAAGCTTAATTCAATTAAAATTTATGAAAAGATATTCAGTATTTGTTAGTTCAACTTATGAAGATTTGGCTGATGAGAGAAAGGAAGTAATCCAAGCATTATTAGAACTTGATTGTATACCTATAGGCATGGAAATGTTTCCTGCAACTGATGATGAACAATGGAAACTCATTAAAGAACTAATTGAAGATTGCGATTATTATATCTTAATAATAGGTGGCAGATATGGTTCATTAAACAACGATGGTATTAGTTATACTCAGATGGAATATGAATATGCTATGAAAATAGGAGTACCTATAATTTCATTTCTACCAAAATACCCAGACAAAATAATTGCTGGAAAGACAGATAAAGACCCAATAAAAGCCTCAAAATTAGAAGAATTTAAGAAACTGGCTTCTGAAAAAATGGTTAAATTTTGGACTTCACCTGAAGACTTGGGTTCAGTAGTTAGTAGGAGTTTAGTTAAGTTAATTAAAGATAAACCAAGAATTGGTTGGGTAAAAGCAGATAAAATAAGTACAAGTGAAGCAAATATTGAAATTTTAGAATTAAAACAAAAAATACAAGAACTCGAAGAAGAATTAAAGAATAAATTAGAGAATGACGATCTTACAGAATTAGCTCAAGGTGAGGATTTATATAAAGTTGAATACGCTTACAAAGAAAAAGGAAGAGGTAATTGGATTATTGATAAAGTTGATGTGAAATGGAATGTATTATTTTCAAAAACATGCACAATATTAATTGATGAAGCAAAAGAAGAAGATTACAAGTCGAGAATTGATTCTTATATAAATTATATTTTAAAACTAAAAAAACCTAATCACGACGAAGTGAAAGTAATTGCTGATAGTTTCATGTCGATATTAATTCAATTTAAAGCCTTGGGTTTGATTGAAAAAAGTATTAGAAAAAGACTTTTGAAAGATGGAAGTACATATTGGAAATTAACCAATAAAGGTGATCATGAAATAACAAAACTAAGGGCTATTCCTAAAGCAAAAAAAGATGCTAAATAACTTTCATTCTGTTAATTTAAAAAACAATATTTTCAAAAATGAAAATAACAAACATCAATAGTATAGATTTATAACGCATTCCTACAAAATAAAACTTAAACTTCATCCAAACCCAATAACAACAATTGTGCAGTCGCTTCATTCGTAGCCAAAGGTACATTATGAACATCACAAATACGAATAAGCATATTAATATCCGCTTCGTGGGCATGGCTGGAATTTGGGTCTTTGAAAAACAATACCATTTTAGTTTTTCCTTCTGCTACACGTGCTGCAATTTGGGCATCGCCACCTAAAGGTCCTGAAAGCATTTTTTTTACTTTAAAACCGGCTGCTTCTGCCCTTCCGCCTGTGGTTCCGGTAGCAATGATTTTTATTTTTTCTTTCGATAAAATGGTTTTGTTCTTATTTAAAAACTGCACCATATCGGCTTTTTTTCCGTCGTGTGCTATAATGGCTATTTCCATGAGTAACTATTTTCCTTACAAAGATAAAAAGAAAAAATCCCAAATCAATTGCTTCTGATTTGAGATTTCAACTACTTTAAATTTATTTTTATTTATTCAAAATGTGGTATTCAATCAAACCATCGATTGGTCTTCGTAACACATTCCCTATTGTAATTCCGCGTTTTTCTAAAACATTGGTTAATTCGTCTTTCAAATAAAAGGCAATTGAACCAATAAAATGAACAGGAACTTCTTTGCAATTTTCAAATTGTTCAATATAATTTTCAACAAAAGATTCCATTTCTTTTTGAATGAATTTTTGGCAGAATTCAGTGTCTTTATGACGAATTAAAAACTTCGCAAAAGTGGCTAAATACGCATTAGGATTCGGTTCTTTGTATAAATTATGTTTGATATAATCGGCATCCACATTGTATTCTTCTTCAAATTCTTGCGCTAATTCTTTTGGCATTTTATTGAAGTAATAGGCACGAATCAAATGACGTCCAAAACGATTTCCAGAACAATCATCCATTGCGATATAGCCTAACGATTGTACTTTTTGATGCAACACTTTTCCATCAAAATAAGAACAATTTGAACCCGTTCCTAAAATACAAACAATCGCTTTTTCATCTTTTGGAGTAGTAGCATATACCGCAGCATACGTATCTTCATGAACCACAACAGAAGCATTTGAAAAATAATCTTTAAAAACTAAGGTTAAAAAATCTTTCATTCTATCTGTTCCGCAACCTGCTCCGTAGAAGAACAAGTGTGTAGCTTTGTCTTTATTGTGCGAAATATCAAATTTATCGTCTAAACGATTGATAATTTCTTCTTTGTCTAGTACTTCAGGGTTTAATCCTAAAGTTTGTGTAGTGAATAATACTTTTCCGTTTTCATCAATTGCAATCCAATCGGCTTTAGTAGAACCACTGTCAACAAGTAATTTCATTTGGTTGGTGTTAGTTTAGTTTAGGAAGCAAAAAATCCCGCACACAAATGTAACGGGATTTTTTTAAAGAAATATTATTTTAAACCAGCAACATGTACTGATAAATCAATTAATTTGCTTGAATAACCATATTCGTTATCATACCAAGAAACCAATTTGAAGAAAGTTGAGTTTAATCCGATTCCGGCTTTAGCATCTACTACAGAAGTTCTTGAATCGCCCACAAAATCTTGAGAAACTACATCGTCTTCTGTGAATCCTAAAATACCTTTCATTGAAGTTTCAGAAGCATTTTTAAGTACTTTCATGATTTCTTCATAAGTAGTTTCTTTAGCTAATTTAACTGTTAAATCTACTACAGAAACGTCAACTGTTGGTACACGGAAAGACATTCCTGTTAATTTTCCGTTTAATTCTGGAATTACTTTACCAACCGCTTTTGCAGCTCCAGTTGAAGATGGAATAATGTTTACACTAGCAGCACGACCGCCTCTCCAATCTTTTTTAGAAGGTCCGTCTGCTACCATTTGCGTTGCAGTTGAAGCGTGAACGGTTGTCATTAAACCTTCTACAATTCCGAAATTATCGTGAATTACTTTTGCTAATGGAGCCAAACAGTTTGTTGTACAAGATGCATTAGAAACAATGGTATCTGTAGCTTTAGCTTCTGTATGATTTACTCCCATTACAAACATTGGTGCATCTGCTGAAGGAGCAGAAATTACCACTTTTTTTGCACCA
This sequence comes from Flavobacterium proteolyticum, assembly GCF_015223105.1. Classification (GTDB taxonomy): domain Bacteria; phylum Bacteroidota; class Bacteroidia; order Flavobacteriales; family Flavobacteriaceae; genus Flavobacterium; species Flavobacterium proteolyticum. Next base: position 13,524 of record NZ_JADFTZ010000003.1, on the reverse strand, counting down.
CCATCAATATGAGCTTGAGCCGTTTCTAAAGTGGTGAAAATTCCAGTACATTCTGCTACAACATCTACATCAACACTTGCATCGTCCCATTTGATTAATTTTGGATCTCTTTCTGCTGTAACACGAATAAATTTATCGTTTACATATAATTTCCCATCTTTAACTTCTACCTTTCCATTAAAACGACCATGAACTGAATCGTATTTTAATAAATAAGCCAAATGATCTACGTCTAATAAATCGTTGATAGCTACTACTTCTACGTTATCTCTGTTGAATGTTTCTCTGAATACAATTCTTCCGATTCTTCCGAATCCGTTAATTCCTAATTTTACTTTTGACATTTTTCTTTTCTTTAATTTACTATTTTGTTATGATGATACGATATCGGATACTTTTACCAATTCCATATCGATTTCACTTTGTCCTTTGATGGCTTGTTCTAAAGGCGTTAAAGTAATTTTATCTTGATTTAAACCTACCATGTAGTTCGATTTTCCATCTAATAATGTTTCCACTGCTTTAACTCCTAATCTAGAAGCTAAAACTCGGTCAAAACAAGAAGGAGAACCCCCACGTTGCATGTGTCCTAAAACCGATACGCGAACGTCATATTCTGGCATGTTTTCTTCGATATAATCTTTTAATTCGAAAACGTTTTTACCAATTTTATCTCCTTCAGAAACTACTACGATACTAGAAGTTTTTCCTGAACCTTTACTTCTTTTTAACGATTCTACTAATCGGTCTAAACCAAAATCTTCTTCAGGAATAAGAATTTCCTCTGCTCCTGCTCCAATTCCTGCGTTTAATGCAATGTGCCCAGCATCTCTTCCCATTACTTCTACGAAAAATAATCGGTTGTGTGAATTTGCAGTATCTCTAATTTTATCAATGGCATCAATTACGGTATTTAAAGCGGTATCATATCCTAATGTATGACTTGTTCCATAAATATCATTATCAATTGTACCTGGAATTCCAATTACAGGAAATCCGTATTCTTCATTGAAGATTTCGGCTCCAGTAAAACTACCATCACCACCAATTACTACAAATGAATCAATTCCAGCTGCTACTAAATTGTCATAAGCTTTTTTTCTTCCTTCTGCTGTACGAAAATCTGCTGAACGAGCCGATTTTAAAATAGTTCCTCCTTTATTTATAATGTTTTTCACATCACGAGGTCCCATTTCTTTAAAGTCACCTTCTATCATTCCTTGGTATCCTCTGTAAATACCAACACATTCTACATTATAATAAGCACAAGCTCTAACCACTGCACGAATGGCAGCATTCATACCGGGTGAATCACCTCCGGATGTTAAAACACCAATTTTTTTAATCTTTGTCGACATATTATTTTTGATTGTTTATGTAAAGTTATAAAACGAAAAATTAAAAAACAGCGATTCTTGCAAACTATTTAATTATAGTTGCAAATTCAAACGTTTTCGTTAATAACTTTTTGATTTTTCTACTAAAAAACTACGAATTAATCGATTTCTGGGACTCTAAGTTGCTCTTGTTTTGTAGCATCGTTAGATTTTGTTTTTCTTTGATTAATGAACTCAATAAATTCAGGTGGAAACTCAGAATCAGGCAATTCATCTTTTGATTTTGATGTATCGTCTTTCTTTTTGTTTTTACTAAATATTTTTTGCATCATTTCTTTGAAAGTATTGAATTCTACATTGTAGGTTATACCTAATCCTTGTGTGTAGCCAATACCTTCTCCTACATAGTTGATATCGTTTTCGCGATTAAATACGTGTGCTTTTAGCGAACCGTCTTCGTTTAGTTGTATTAGCACTTCTAAATTACCCACAATTACCGATTCTGTAACTCCACCAACAGGAACCCCTACTTTTCCATTTATCGAAATACGGTCATTAATTCTTGTATTCATCGTTACACCAACGCGATCTGAAATCTCAGTTAGTCTATTTCCTTGTGTATAATCTACCTGAAATTGTAAATTACTATCAGCATCAGCAAAAAGGCCATTAATTATTGAATTTGCTCCTTCAATTAACGAACCATAAGCTGCATTTCCTGTTGATTCTGCAGTTACAAATGAACCCGTTGCCATTAAAGCAAAAGCCTGAGTTTGTCTGGTGTCTTTGTCTTGTAATTTATAATCAATTTCACTTTTTAATACCGAACTTACTGTTGGGAAATCAATGTTAAAATCAGGCTGTGGATTGCTTAAATTTCCGTTAAGTAAAATAGTAACATTCGTATCAACTTTTCTATTGAAAGAAGCGCTCTCAACTAAAACTGCTGGGTTTGCCATAGTTTTATAAGTTGCTTTTAAATCTAAAACCGCATTCATTGGTTGACCATCCCAACGAATTGTTCCTCCTTTTTCTACACTAAATTTTTTATCGATAATTCCTCCATATTTAAAATTATATTGTCCTTCTTGAACAATAAAATCGCCAAACATTTCGAATTTACCAAGTGTATTTATATTCATTTGCATAGAACCTACTCCCGTTCCTTTCATTGCATGACCTGTTTCACGGTTTAAAATAATTTCAATATCAGCATCAGTATCAATATCAAAATTGAAGTCAAGTTCTAATCCTTGATATCTATTTTCTTTAACAATTTTACCTAAAAGAGATTTTTGATATTCTTCCACTGTCATAAAATTAATAAAGGAATTGTTTCCTAAATCTTCGTCATCATTTACTGGAATTTTTATGGAAGTTCCTTTTTCAGATTCACCCGCTACTTTAATATTTAATGCATCTACAGAGCCTGTTATACTAGCTTTTCCTTTCATAAAAGCTGTTCCGTAATAATAAGCACCTTCTGAATCTTTAGTATCTAATGCTAAAATATTATCCGAAATCAAATGCAAATCGAGTTCCCAATCACCAAGATTTTCATGACGAATAGTTCCATCAATTACACCTTGTGTTTTGTATTTGGTATCGGTAACTTCAATTTTTCGAAGACTAAATTGGTGTTCTGTTAAATCTACAATCGCATTTTTTTCGAAAGCATAATCAACATTCAAATAAGGAACTCGCATTCCTGCATCATTTAGATACAAGCGACCATCCATTTCTGGTTTTGTTAAAGAACCACCAATTGTGGTTCTACCTGTAGCATTTCCTCTAACATCAGATAAAACACTTCCAAGTAAAGAACCGAAAGGAGCTAAATTAAATTTTTCAAAGCCTGCTACTAAATCTAAACTTGATTGTTGTCCCACAAAATTTATTTTTCCGTCCAAGAAAAAGTGCTCTTGACCTTCTTGTTTCAAACTGGAATTCACTTTAAACTGATTGAAATTTTCGTTTCCTTCTATTTTAAAATCTAAATCACCTAGTAAAAACTGATTGATCTTCAGACTATCAATTGCTAGATTTGATATCGGTTCATACTTATTTCTATCTTGTTTATAAGTAATATTTCCATTGATTTTTCCACCAAATGATAGACTATCTAATGTAGGCGTTACCTTGTTTAAATCTACATCATCAAAGGATAATTTGAAATCTTTGTAGGTAGAATCGCGCATGGTTCCAAAGAAATCTATCTTTTGATTATTATGAGATAATGTTAACTTTTGGAAATCGAAATCTTTAAATTTTTTATCGAAAACAATCTTGTTGTCTTCCGTTTCTTGTTCATTTATGAACCAAAGATACTCTTTGAATTTAATCTCTGATTTTTTGAATCCAACAATAGATTGCTTATCTTCATTTATGGTATGATACAAGTTCAAATCATAAGTATCTTCACTTTTTGGACCACCTTTAAACTCAGAACGGACAAACAAGGTGTCATTTAAAGTTAAATTGATTAAATTGAAGTCTGCAATTTTATACTTACTATTTTTAATTGAATCAACCGTAATGTAAGCATTATATAAAGGATTCTTATTATCAATCTCAATATTTACATTTTCAATTGTATTTTCATATGCAATAATATTTGGCGAAGTAAAATCAAATACAAATTTGCCTTCATCACCACTTATTTTCCCTTTAGCTTTTGTGTTTTCGGATATTTTGACATCTGGAATAAAAACTTCAACAATTTTATCATAAATCGTTAAATCAAAATTTATAAACTGACCTTTTTCTAATTTATTTGGAGAATAATTAGCATACAAACTTCCCAGTGCATTTTCAACCATTTTTTGCACTTGATTTACTTTATATTTCCCAACAATTTGCCCTGTAATAATATCTGGAGAGTTAATTTCAATCGTTCTAACTCGTTCTGCATCAAAAGAAGAAGTGATTTCAAAATCATCAAAAAAGTACGAATCTTTACTGTTTTGGTACGAAACATTATTTATTTTTAAAACTCCTGCTAAATCATCAATAGAATTTCCGTCTGCTTTGAAATCGATAGTTCCTTTAAAAATAGAAATTGAATCTTTTTTGTAAAAGTTTAAGATATGTAAATCGGCATAGTCAATTTGGGCTTTAAAATCGTAGTTTTTAGCTTTCAAACTTAAGTCGATAGTTCCATCGAAATCCATTTTTAAATTGGGATCATTACTATTGAAATACCCTTTGTAATAAGGCATTTTCATACTTCCGTCAACGGTAATATTTTGATAATTATAACCGTTGTAATAAAACTTATCAATTTTTCCTTTTATAGCAGTATTCAATAATTTTTGAGTGAATCCTTTCCCATCAACATCTAAATCTAAAGTTGCTTTACCAATTTCTTTTTCACTTAAAAGTGTTCCTAAATCAAAAGCATTTAATTTGATATTTCCTTGATAGGAAGCATTATCAATATTATTGATGTTCTGCATGGCTAAATTTCCTTCTAAATAACCTAATTGCGATAACATCGAAACATCAGCGTTGATGTATTTTTGCGTTAATTCAACATCTCCAGCAATATTTACATTTCCTAATTTAGCTAAAACCGATGGTAAATTATTGCCTAAAATTCGAGGTAAAATAGATTTTAAATCTTCATAATTAGAAGTAATTCGATCAAAGTTTCCTTTCATGTAAAACTCTTGATTTCCTTTTCCAAAAAGATTTCTAAAATTGGCAGTTCCAATAATTTCTGATTGATTCTTATCTACTAATTTAAGATTATGAGTCGTAAAATTATTCAATGTTCCAATCAAATGTGTGTCAACATAAAAGACATTGTTTTTCCCAAATTCATTATAAAAATAATTCAAATCGTTTGAAGCAATCGTAGCTTTATCAAACTGAACATCAAAAATTACTTTGTTATTAAAATCTGAAAAATCTTTTCTGTTGTACTTCAACTCAACTCTACCTTTCATTTCAGATGAAGGCGTTTTCATTGCTAATTGATCTAACAATATATTTTTCTTGGTATACGTAAAATCAGCCGTAATATTTTCGACTAACAAACCGCGATGATCTTTGAAAGATAGCTTGTCTATAAATGTATATACATTGGGACCTTTGATAAAGAAATCTTCGATTTTACCGTTTAATTGCGTAAAATCAAGCATTTTTGGCGTTTGAAGATTGTAATCGATGTATTGAAAACGACTGTTATAAACCGTCATCTTATTCGCTTTCATTCTAAATTTACCTGAAGAAGGAGAGCCATCATCAAAAGCTTCAATGAATTTATCTAAGTTCGTATAATCTTCGTTTTTGTAATTTACAATTCTAACATCCATTCCATGTAAAAAAACATCTTTCAGATACGGATGACCTGGGTCGTAAATTTTCTTAAAACTTAAAATTGACGTATTTAATTTCTTGATATAAAACAACGTATCTTGATGATGATCTAAAACTAAAACATCGCCAAGTTTTACACTTCCAAAAGGCGTAATAGCAACTTTTCCTATCGTAATATTTGTTCCGAAAGACTTATTTAAGCTATCAGTCGCATATTTTCCTAAAGCAGTTTGCACAAATGGCAACGACAAGAGTATGCCCAATAAGAGAAACAGCAATAAAATTGCAATTAGGGAACGAAATAGTATTTTTTTAAATTTTTTGATACGTTCTTTTGTTTTAAATTTGCTACCAATTATTTAACTTGGTGTATAATTCAACAAAAATAAGGAAATTTGTAAGATAATTACAATATCCCTATTCCAAATTTCATGCCTAAAATGTCAGAAAGAAAAATATATACTTTAGCCATCGAAAGTTCCTGTGATGATACGTCTGCAGCCGTACTTTGTAACGATGTTGTTTTGTCAAATATTGTGGCACGACAAGCAATTCACGAAGAATATGGTGGCGTAGTTCCAGAATTAGCTTCGAGAGCACACCAACAAAACATTGTTCCAGTTGTAGATGTTGCCATTAAAAAAGCTGGAATTACCAAAAACGACTTGAATTGTATCGCATTTACACAAGGTCCAGGTTTGATGGGTTCGCTATTAGTTGGAGGTTCTTTTGCAAAATCTATGAGTATGGCTTTAGATATTCCGTTGGTGGCGGTAAATCACATGAAAGCGCATATTTTAGCGCATTTTATTGATGAAGAAGGTTTTGATAAACCAACTTTTCCGTTTCTAGCGTTAACTATTTCGGGCGGACATACTCAAATTGTGAAAGTGAATAGTTTTTTTGATTTGGAAATTATTGGTGAAACTACTGATGATGCGGTTGGAGAAGCCTTTGATAAATCGGCTAAGATTTTAGGACTTCCCTATCCTGGTGGTCCATTGATTGATAAATTTGCACAAGAAGGAAATCCAAAAGCGTTTCCGTTTACCAAACCAAAAGTGGATGGTTTAAATTTTAGCTTCAGCGGTTTAAAAACCCAAATTTTATATTTCATTCAAAAAAATGTAGCAGAAAATCCAAATTTTATTGAAGAAAATAAAGCGGATATTTGTGCTTCTATCCAATATACCATCATTAATATTTTGATGGACAAATTAAAATTAGCCGTAGCAGAAACTGGAATCAATCAAATTGCGATTGGTGGAGGTGTTTCAGCAAATTCAGGTATCAGAACTACATTGAAAGAAGCTGAAAAAAAATACGGTTGGAAATCTTACATTCCAAAATTCGAATACACAACCGATAATGCGGCAATGATTGGAATTGTAGGTTACTATAACTTTTTAGAAGAAAATTTCAGTCAAGCTGATGTAACTTCTAAAGCAAGAATTGAATTTTAAATCTTATGCAACTATTCTATAATTCTGATATAAAACAAGGCGATGTTACTTTCTTTTTCGACAAGGAAGAAAGTAAACATATAGTTAAAGTTTTACGTAAAAAAGAAAGTGATAAAATATTTATTACTAATGGATTAGGTTTTTTATTTGAATCGGAAATTATTTTAGCTTCTGATAAAAAATGCGAAGTTAAAATCACAAAAGAAACCTTCCAAGAACCCGATAAATTTTACACGCATATCGTAGTTGCTCCAACTAAAATGAACGACCGATTAGAATGGTTTTTAGAAAAAGCAACCGAGATTAGTATTCACGAAATCACGCCAATTATTTGTGATCATTCCGAACGAAAAGTATATAAAATTGATCGAGCTGAAAAAATCATTCAAGCCGCAATGAAACAATCTTTACATTACTATATTCCAAAAATCAATGAACCGATTTCATTCTCACAATTCGTAAAATCGAATATCGACGGACAAAAATTCATTGCGCATTGCGAAGAAACGGATAAAAAATCGTTTAAAAACGAAGTCAAAAAAGACGAAAAAGTCACCATTTTAATTGGTCCAGAAGGCGATTTTTCTACAAAAGAAATCAATTTGGCTATTGTAAATAATTTTATTCCTGTAACTTTGGGAAACACAAGGTTACGAACAGAAACCGCAGCTTTAGTAGCTTGTCATACAATTTCGTTGATAAATGAATAGAATTTTAGTCCTTATATTATTGGTTTGGAATTTGGGTTTTACTCAAGAAATCGCTGTTGCTAAATATTCTGGTGGAGGTGATTGGTACGCGAATCCGACTTCTTTACCTAATTTGGCTAAATTTTGCAATCAAAACATCAATACCAAAATCAACACTAAAATTGCAACGGTTGAAGTTGGAAGCTCGGAAATATTCACCTATCCCTTCGTGCATATGACAGGTCATGGAAATGTTGTTTTTAGTCCGAATGATGTTATAAATCTTCGAAATTATCTTACTTCAGGAGGATTTTTACATATTGATGATAATTACGGAATGAACGAATACATTAGAAAAGAAATTAAAAAAATATTTCCTGATAATCAGTTAACAGAAATTCCTTCTAATCATATTTTATTTCAAGAACCATTTAATTTCCCTGGTGGATTACCCAAAATTCACGAACATGACAATCAAAAACCACAAGCTTTTGGAATTTTCATCGAAGGGCGAATTGTTCTTTTATACACTTATCAAACAGACTTAGGAGATGGCTGGGAAGATCCTGAAGTTCATAACGACCCACAGAATGTTAGAGAAAAAGCACTAAAAATGGGTGCTAACATCTTATATTATGCATTTAAAAATTAATTTTTTCCATTGAAGAAAAATTTAGTTTTTATTAAAATATGCAGAAAAACTACAGCAATTTATTTTTCAATACCTTTTAATTTTGGATTGTTGAACATTTCAAACGAAAACATAATGTTACACAATTTTTATAGAAACTTTGATTTACTGTAAAAAAATACAAACATTATAATAAAAAAATAAAAATATCGTTATAAAAGTGTTAACTAACCATTTCAACTAACTAAAATGTATTATTTATGAAAAAAATTCTTTTATCAGCAGTTTCTTTACTGCTATTGGTTTCTTGTAGCAATGACGAATCAAGTTCTTCTACTAATTTGGCAACAACTTCAGGTCATGAACATCACAGAGGCTGTGCTTCACATGAAGTTCTTGAACAACAATTGAGAGAAAACCCTGAATTAGCATCAAAAATGCAAGAAATCGAAAGGTTTACTCAAAACGCAATTACCAATGGAAGATTAGTTAATGGAAAAATTGAAATTCCTGTTGTAGTAAATGTTTTATATAGAACTGCTGCTGAAAACATTTCTTTAACACAAATACAATCTCAAATTGATGTATTAAATAAAGATTTTAATGCATTAAACAGTGATTTCAATCAAGTACCAACTGTTTTCTCTGGAGTTAAAGCGAATGTTGGAATTTCATTCGTATTAGATGCTGTTTACAGAAAATCAACAACAAAAACATCATGGGGAACTCGTGATGCCATGAAGAAATCGAATCAAGGTGGTATTAATCCTACTTCTCCAACTACAAAATTAAACTTATGGGTTTGTACAATTGGTGGTGGAATTTTAGGTTATGCACAATTCCCTGGCGGATCATCAGCAACTGACGGAGTTGTTATTGATTCAAAATACTTAGGAACTACAGGTACTGCAACAGCTCCTTTCAACAAAGGAAGAACTGCTACGCACGAAGTAGGTCACTGGATGAACTTGAGACATATTTGGGGTGATGCTACTTGCGGAAGCGATTTAGTAAACGATACTCCAACTCACAATACTGCAAATTACGGGCTACCTGTTTTCCCTCACTACTCTACTTGCACAGGAACACCTATTGAAATGACTATGAACTATATGGATTACACAGATGATGCTGGTATGTATATGTTTTCTGAAGGACAAAAAAGCAGAATGTTAGCCATTTTTGCTTCTGGAGGTTCTAGATTTTCATTTGCTCAGCCATAATCAAATGAAACATTTGAGTTAATTTGTAAAACTCACCATTATGTGGTGAGTTTTTTTTATTTTAGCAAAAACAAATCAAATGAATTCAAAAGAATTAAGCCTCGGAATTGTTAGAGCAATAGCAATTATTGTCGCTATTTCACTTCTGTTATTTTTCTTTTATAAAATTTCAACAGTAATTATTTATTGTATCATATCGGTTGTTTTCACACTTCTGTTGTATCCATTCGTACTATTTTTAAGAAGAAAACTTAAATTTAGAAATACATTAGCTGTTGTTACTACTTTGATAATGGTAATTCTTTTAATTTCTGGAATCATTTTACTATTTGTTCCGTTAATTATTTCACAAGGTGAAAATTTATCTCTTTTAGATATCAAATCACTGGAAAGTAATTACAATAGATTGTTAAATGATGTAACAATATATCTAAGTTCTCACAATATCGATTTACAACAAATTGCTAAAAGTTCGAAAATAACTTCATTTTCAAATTTTGAATTTATTCCTAATTTCTTGAATAATATTGTAAGTACTATTGGTAACATAGGAATGGGGTTAGCATCCGTTTTATTCATTTCTTTTTTCTTGCTAAAAGAGCGAATTGCTTTCGCAACAGCTTTTAAAAATATTTTACCCGAAGAACAAAAAGAAAAAGTGCTTAACTCTATTGAAAAAATTAACGAAATGCTTTCGAAGTATTTCTTGGGATTGCTACTTCAATTGTTTATTATTTTAGTTTTATATTTCATTGTTTTTTTAATATTTGGAGTTGATAATGCACTGATAATTGCGCTTTTATGTGCCGTTTTCAATATCGTTCCTTATGTAGGTCCAATTATCGCAACTTTTGTAGCAGGAATTTTAATTATGACTAGTAGCATTGGAACTGGTGCTGATTTTGCTTCTGAAACGCTGCCTACGACCATTTATGTTTTAATTGGAATGTTTGTAGTACAATTGATTGATAATAATATCAGTTCTCCATTGATTTTTTCAAAAAGTACCAATTCACATCCTTTGGAAATTTTCTTGGTGATTTTAATTGCTGGAATTTTGTTTGGTATTACTGGAATGATTATCGCAGTTCCTTTTTACACTTCATTAAAAGTAATTGGAAAAGAATTTTTACCTGAAAATAGAATCATCAAAGCCCTTACCAAAAACTTATAGTTTTGAATTTAGAATCTCTTTTACAAACTGAAATACAAGATTTTATCAACAAAAATCTGAATGAAGATAGCACGAAATTAGCTTTAAAGAAAAATCCATTTCCTGCAGTGAATTATTCGGCTATTATCAATCAAATAATTGCAAAAAAGAAAGCAAAGGAAAAACTCCCAACTTGGTTTTCATCTGAAAATATAATTTATCCTGATAAAATTTCAATTGAACAAACCTCTTCAGAAACTACAGCAAAATATAAGGCTTCACTAGCATCAGGAGAAAAGTTAATCGATTGTACGGGCGGATTTGGAATTGACGATTACTACTTTTCCAAACAATTCAAATCCGTTATCCATTGCGAATTAAATGCGGATTTATCCAAAATCGTAAAACATAATTTCGAAGTTCTAAAAGCTAAAAATATTGAATGTTATCAAGGCGATAGCACTCAAATTTTAGAAGAATTGAATCAAAAGTTCGATTGCATTTACATTGATCCTTCCAGAAGAAATGATGTAAAAGGCAAAGTCTTCATGTTAGCCGATTGTTTACCGAATGTAGTAGACTTACAAGATTTTTATTACCAATTTACCGATACCATTTTAATCAAAACGGCTCCTATTTTAGATCTTCATGCTGGATTATTGGAATTGAAAAATGTGGTTGAAATTCACATCGTAGCTGTGGAGAACGAAGTAAAAGAGTTGCTTTGGAAAATTGAGAAAAAATTCAATGAATCTCCAATAATTATTGCAGTTAATCTGGAAAAAGAAAAACAAACAATTACCAAAATTGAAAGCTCAAAATCGTATTTTGCATCGTATAGTTTATCAAAAAAATATCTGTACGAACCTAATGCTTCTCTAATGAAATCAGGCGGATTTGAAGCGGTTTCCGAATTGTTTGCTGTTGGGAAATTGCACCAACATTCACATTTATATACTTCGGATGAACTTATTGATTTTCCCGGAAGAAAATTTCAAATTGATGTGATTGTTCCGTTCCAGAAAAAAGAAATTTCGCAACATATTCAAGGCAAAAAAATGAATGTTTCTACACGAAATTTTCCCATAAAACCAGAAGAAATCAAGAAAAAATACCAAATTACAGATGGTGGAACAGTTTTTGCTTTTTTCACCACAAATATGAATAATGAAAAAATAATTTTACTTTGCACCAAATTATAATCCAGATGAAACACCTTTTATCGCTGCTATTGTTACTTACACTAAGTGTTAACGCTCAAAAAAAAGATTGCATTTACGATATTGAAGAAAAAACAGATTCAACTTCATTAAGAGTTTTGCCAAACGTTTTAATGCATGAAAAAATATTTGGAAACACCAATGAATACTTATTCTTTGCTCTTTTAAACGACAACGGAACACCTATGTTGAGCATTCAACAATTACAAAAAAGCAAAGACTTCATTAAGACGAATTGTATTGCTAAAAATTCAAAAATCGTTTTACAATTAATGAATGGAAAAATTATAAACTTAATTAGTTCCGATGAAGAATCTTGTAGTGTTTTAACTTACGATGCAAAAGAAAAAAATAACATTAGAATTCTAACAGGCTATTTTTACTTTACCAAAACCAATTATGAAGATTTAAAAAATAGTCCAATTAGCTTAATGCGCATTCAATTTGCAGGAGAAACAAAAGATTACGTATTGAAAAGCGAATTAAACTCAGAAACTTTAAAAACAAAATCGAAACCCGATAGTTATTTTATGCAGTTTTTGAAGTGTGTGGAGTAAATTAGTTATAAATTTCAAAAATCATGAAACCAATTTATCTATTTATTTTAAGTTTAGTTCCTAGCTTAATAATTTCTCAAGAAATTAGACTAAAAACACCATCTGAAATAACTTTAGAATTTATTAAAGATTTTAAAAAATGGAATGATTTTGCTTACAACCTAAGTTTAAACAATAATAATAGTGAAGATTTAATAGAATCCGAATACAAAAAAATAATTATTAAATTCTGTCAAGCAACTAAATCTCATCAAGGGATTTCTTTTGGAAGTCACTCGGATCATTGCCCAGAAAAAGAAAAAATAAGTAAAGAAATCATCAAAAAAGATACGGCAATTATCAAAACAAAATTTAAAGATCCAAAAAATAGTTTTCTAGATGCTGAATACGAATATCACTTTATTAAAATCGAAAACAATTGGTTTTTAGAAGAAGTGTATCTTGTAGATGAAGATGGGAAATATGAGGGACTTTAAGATAATCAGAATTTATTAAAAACAAAAAAGCCTTGCAAATGCAAGGCTTTTTGTGATCGCGCCAGGATTCTAATGCACACTGATTGACAATAAGTTAGATATTAAGCGTGTCAAAATCGTGGCACGCAATTCAATATTTTTTCAAATTTACATAGAAAATTAATTCATTTCAATGTGCAATTACACACACTTAACTATTGCACTAATTTTCGATATATTTGAAGTTTAACAGAAGTATTATTGATACTAAATTGAATATTTTTATATTTGATTTTAAGATTAATTCTAGAAGGAACGAAAAGCATATACAATTTAATGATATTTACTAGTTATGAGCAAGCTATCTTGAACTCTAAAAAAATGAAAAATATATTTATCATATTCTTAATATTATTCTCTATGTCAACTTTTGCGCAAAAGAAAACTGAATTTACAGGAAAAAAAGTAAAAGTTAG
>NZ_JADFTZ010000002.1 GCF_015223105.1 Flavobacterium proteolyticum | reverse complement strand
CGAGTAGTACTAATAACCCGTTAGCTTATGTACAAGCCTCCCCGCTAAGGCGGGGAGCGAAACTTTCTTACCTTCGAGTAACCTCAGGTAACTTTTTAAACGATTTATCTCAGTATGTTAAGATATTTGCAACGAAGTTGCAGTGAATAGTAACAAGTAAAAAGTTATTAGTCAAAAGCTAATTACTTATCACTAAAAGCTAATCACTTAAAACTTAAGGTGGTTATTGCGTCGGGGCTCACCTCTTCCCATTCCGAACAGAGAAGTTAAGCCCGACTGCGCAGATGGTACTGCAGTTATGTGGGAGAGTATGTCGCCGCCTTTCTTTTGAAAACCCTTCATCTATCGATGAGGGGTTTTTTGTTACCAATATAACGTCCCGATGGGACGAAAATAAGAAATCCTAACTTGTAACGGTTAGGATTTCTTGTTTTTACTATTAAAAAAACGGCATTTCTGAATCATACATCAATGCCGTTTAATTTGTTTGCGAACTAGTTAACTAATCCTATTTTAATTTAGGAATTCTGAATGGTTGTAGTTCTAAATCTAAATGATTTATAAAAGATTAATTAATACTAAAAAAAACTTTATCAATCGTTGAATCATTAATAAAAGATATTATTGATAAATTATTTAACAAATAATTATCTTTCATTAGAGCTTTATTTTCCTTTGGATTGATTGCATTTAGATATTCATCATGGCTTTCATATTTAACTTTTTCAAATTCTAAATTTTTAATCTCTGAATAAGATTTGGCGTAATAATAAAATTTATTTTCGCCTTTTATTGCAATTGTTATTTCAAAATAAAATTTATTCTTTGAAAATGGAATGTCAGTCTCAAAATCATCATTTTTATTAAACCCACAATCATAATTTTCATAAACAATAATATCATCCTTTTTATAATCTGAAATTATTTTGTTAAATTCCTCAAAGAATGCAACTCTACTATTTAAGATAAAATCAATTTCTTTTTTAACTTTTAAATTCTCAATTAAAAAAACATTATTTTTATTTAAATGGCTATATATAGAGGCATTCCAATCTAATATTGAAATTTTACTATCTGAACAATTCGTAAAAATTGAAAAAAATAGAATCAGTAAAAATTTATCCCTTTTTTGCATCTTTTAATCTTATTTGTTTTCCATCACTACCTTTAACTCTAATAAATCTTCCGCCTTGTCCGTAAATATTAGATGATTTCTTCTCTGTTACTCTTTTAAATGAAAACTTTCCAACAGTTGTTTTACTCTTGGCGTAATCTTTTTTATTTGACGTGTTATAGTTACCTCTCGAATCTTGACCTGCCAATTTCTTCCCGAAAGTTTTTACAGAATTATCTTTACTAGTACCATAATGTGTTCTAGGTTTCATTCCTACTTCTTTTCTGTATTCATTTTCAATTTCTGTAGCAGGAACTTCTTCACCTAAATATCTAGTTGAATTGCCTTCATCGTCATTCAAATAACCATCTTCTCCTTCATCAGAATTAAAATGACCTAATTCATGAATCAAAGTAGTCGATGCAGTATTTTCTACTTCTTCACCATTCTCGGTATGAGATTCATTTGCTTTATCAAAATTAAACGCTAAGGCTTCATATCCTTTATCTTTATTAAATGAATTTATGTTATTAGCCCTTGAATCATCTGATGGGTCATAAATATATAATGTGTTTTTAGAATTTATAGCTTTATATACTTGTGTTGCACCTGAATTTGTTTTTGATAAATTCTTTAATTCATTTAAGACTTTTTGTCTGTATTCTGGACTACCTATTATAACAATATCCCTACCATCTGGGTCAATAGCAATAGTTGGCATATTTGCTACATAAACATAAGAAGATAAAGAAAAATATTTTTCCGCTAATGGGTCAATATTCATCCATCTACCTAAAGCTGGGTCGTAATTTCTTGCTCCGTAATCGTACATGTTAAGCCCTAGCTCGTCTTGGTATTCTTTACCGTTGTATTTATACTTGTAAAATAAACATCATTTCAATACGAAAATAATAAAAATATCAATTGTAAAACTATCATTGTTGTTATGATTTACTTATTTTATTTTAAATAGAACGGAATGATCATGGGTATAATCAATTTCAGATATAAAAAAATCCGACTCTTGTGAAGTCGGATTTCTATTTATTTAAGGTTTTAATTATTTCACTAAACCTCTAGAAATTACAATTCTTTGAATTTCTGAAGTTCCTTCGTAAATCTGTGTGATTTTAGAATCACGCATCATTCTTTCTACGTGGTATTCACTTACGTAACCATTTCCACCGTGAATTTGAACAGCTTCATTTGCTACTTCTAAAGCAATTTCAGAAGCATATAACTTAGCCATAGCACCAGAATGTGCTATATCTTCACCATTATCTTTTTCAGTTGCTGCTTTGTGAATTAACAATCTAGCACATGTAATTTTTACATGCATATCGGCTAATTTGAATGCAATTGCTTGATGATTAAAAATTGGTTTTCCAAAAGCTACACGCTCTTGTGAATATTTTAATGCTAATTCATAAGCTCCTTGCGCAATACCTAAAGCTTGAGATGCAATTCCAATTCTTCCTCCGTTTAATGTTGACATCGCGAAAGCAAAACCAAATCCGTCTGCACCAATTCTGTTTTCTTTAGGAACTTTTACATCATTAAATAATAAGGTATGTGTGTCAGAACCACGGATTCCCATTTTCTTTTCTTTTGGACCTACTTCAAAACCTGGCATTCCTTTTTCTACAATAAGAACGTTAATTCCTTTGTGTCCTTTTGAAGCGTCAGTTTGTGCAATTACTAGATAAGTAGAAGCTGTTCCACCATTTGTAATCCAGTTTTTTGTCCCGTTTACTAAATAATGGTCGCCCATGTCAATAGCAGTAGTTCTTTGCGAAGTTGCATCTGAACCTGCTTCTGGCTCTGATAAACAGAAAGCTCCAATTTTTTCTCCTTTAGCAAGTGGAGTTAAATATTTTACTTTTTGCTCTTCTGAACCGTATTTTTCTAAACCAGCACAAACTAGTGAGTTGTTTACCGACATGATTACCGCTGCAGAAGCATCCACTTTTGCAATTTCTTCCATAGCTAAAACATAAGACAAACTGTCTAATCCAGCTCCTCCGTATTTTGGATCAACCATCATTCCTAAGAACCCAAGTTCTCCCATCATTTTCACTTGTTCTGTTGGGAATTTTGAATGTTCATCTCTTTCAATAACTCCAGGTAATAATTCTGTTTGAGCAAAATCTCTAGCAGCTTGCTGAATCATCAAATGCTCTTCGGTTAATTTAAAATCCATATTATTTAGATGTAATGTTTGATTATTTTGTAATTTCAGGAACCAAATGTAAAGATTAATTACCAAATTTTCAATAACAATTTGTAATTTTAACCCATGTTTAAAGAAAACTACAACGTTATCGGAGTTATGTCGGGCACATCGTTAGATGGAGTCGATTTGGCTTATATAAAATTCAATCATTCAGAGAATTGGACGTTTGAAATTTTTCAATCCGAAACTTTTTCGTACTCGGAAGAATGGCTTAACAAATTGAAAAACGCGATTCATTTTAGTTCATCAGAATTAGAAGAATTAAATGTTGCCTACACAAAACTTTTAGCTTCTATAATTTCCGATTTTATTTCCAAGCATAATCTTACCGAAATTGACGCAGTTTGTAGTCATGGGCACACAATATTGCACCAACCTCAGAACGGATTTACACTTCAAATTGGAAATCTTCCCATGATTCGTGATTTAGTTAATCAAACAATTGTTTGCGATTTTAGGGTTCAAGATGTACAATTGGGAGGTCAAGGCGCTCCATTGGTTCCAATTGGAGATGAATTGCTTTTTTCTCAATATGATTATTGTTTGAATTTAGGCGGATTTTCGAATGTTTCCTTTAATGAAAATGGTAATCGTATTGCTTTTGATATTTCGCCCGTAAATACCGTTTTGAATTTTTATGCGAATGAATTGGGTTTTCCATATGATGATGCTGGAAATTTGGCGAGATCAGGAAATATCAATCAAGATTTATTGAAGCAATTGAATGGTTTGGATTTTTATAAAGCACCTTATCCAAAATCACTCGGCATGGAATTCGTAAATGCTGAAATTTTTCCTTTGATTAACTCGTATTCAATTGATGTAAAAGATAAGCTTAGAACTTTTGTTGAACATATTGCTGTTCAAATTTCGAAAATATGTTCAAAACCAAATGCAAAATTATTTGTCACAGGAGGAGGTGCTTATAATCGATTTTTGATTGAAAGATTGCATAATTTTTTACCTACAACAGAAGTGGTAATTCCAGATGATAAAACGATTCAGTTTAAAGAAGCATTAATTTTTGGATTTTTAGGCGTATTGCGATTACTAAATGAAATTAATGTATTGTCTTCAGTGACAGGTGCTAGTAAAAACCATTCCTCTGGAGTAGTCTTTATGTAAATGTTATAAAAAACTAAAAAATAGCGTTTAGGCTTTAGTCCTTAAACAGATTATGTATATTTGTAAAACGAATAAAATTTAACCAACACAATGAAAGATTTATTAAAGAAATTTGAAAACAAAGAACCAGAAATAGTATTTAATTGGAAAGACCCTGAAACAGATGCAGAAGGATGGACAGTGATCAACTCGTTAAGAGGCGGTGCTGCAGGTGGCGGAACTCGTATGCGTAAGGGATTAGATATGAATGAAGTACTTTCATTGGCGAAAACTATGGAAGTTAAGTTTTCAGTTTCGGGACCAGCGATTGGTGGTGCTAAATCAGGGATCAATTTTGATCCAAACGATCCAAGAAAAAAAGGTGTTTTAGAAAGATGGTATAAAGCGGTTTCTCCATTATTAAAAAATTATTACGGAACTGGTGGTGATTTAAATGTAGATGAAATTCATGAAGTTATTCCAATGACTGAAGATTGTGGTGTTTGGCATCCACAAGAAGGTGTTTTTAATGGTCACTTTAAGCCAACAGAAGCCGATAAAATCAATAGAATTGGACAATTACGTCAAGGAGTTATAAAAGTGATTGAAAATCCAAATTTCTCTCCAGATGTTAATAGAAAATATACGGTTGCCGATATGATTACCGGTTACGGAGTGGCAGAAGCAGTTCGTCATTATTATACTATTTATGGTGGTGATGTTAAAGGGAAGAAAGCAATCGTTCAAGGTTTTGGAAATGTAGGTTCAGCAGCGGCTTTTTATTTAGCGCAAATGGGAGCAAAAGTTGTTGGTATTATTGATAGAGATGGTGGTGTTATCAACGAAAACGGATTCTCATTTGAAGAAATTACAACATTATTCTTAAACAAAGACGGAAATAAATTAGTAGCTGATAACATGATTCCGTTTGCTGAAATCAACGAGAAGATTTGGTCAATGGGTGCTCAAGTATTTGCTCCATGTGCGGCTTCAAGATTGGTTACTAAGGAACAAGTTGATAGCATGATTGCTTCTGGTTTAGAAGTGATTTCAAGTGGTGCGAATGTTCCGTTTGCGGATAAAGAAATTTTCTTTGGTCCAATTATGGAAGAAACCGATAAAAAAGTAAGTTTAATTCCTGACTTCATCGCAAATTGTGGAATGGCTAGAGTTTTTGCTTATTTCATGGAGAAAAAAGTACAAATGACAGATGAAGCTATTTTCTCTGATACTTCAAATACAATAAAAAATGCAATTCAAAAAGCACATGCTTTAAATGCTGATAAAAAGAATATCAGCGCAACTGCTTTTGAAATTGCTTTGAAACAACTAGTTTAAATTTTTAAATCATGGAAGCAATATTAATACTTCTATTCATTATTGGATATTTGTCAATAACCCTGGAACATCCTTTAAAATTAGATAAAACTGTTCCAGCATTATTAATGGCTTCCTTAATGTGGGCTTTATTAGCTGTAGGATTTCACAAAGGGTGGTTTTCTGTAGTTGATGGACACGGGGCTATTTTTAATATTAATTCTAGAGATGTTCATCAGCAAGAATATGGTTTTGAAGGTTTACTTTTGCATCATGTTGGTAAAGTAGCCGAAATTTTGATTTTCTTAATTGGAGCTATGACCATTGTTGAGTTAATCGATTTACACAGAGGTTTTGACGTATTGAAAGATATGGTTAAAACTAAAAGTAAAATAAGACTTTTGTGGATTACAGGTATAGTAGGTTTTATATTGTCTGCTGTTATTGATAATCTTACAGCAACCATTGTGTTGATTTCATTATTGAGAAAATTAATTCAAAATAGGGAAGAACGTATATGGTATGCCTCGTTAATTGTTATTGCTACAAATGCAGGAGGAGCTTGGTCTCCAATTGGAGATGTTACAACAACTATGTTGTGGATTGCTAAAAAAGTTTCCGCAGGTGGTTTATCAGAATATATTATTATTCCTGCAATTGTTTGTTTTGTAGTTCCTTATGCATTAGCTTCAAGAATGAAAATTTTTAAAGGAGAAATTGTAGTTGATGAAAAAAACCATGAAGACCGCGAACGTTTGCTAAGTAGTAAAACCATGCTTTGGTTAGGATTAGGTGCAATTGTTTTTGTTCCAGTTTTTAAAACGTTAACTCACTTGCCTCCTTATGTGGGAATGATGCTTAGTTTAGCAGTTGTTTGGATGGTTTCTGAGTACATTCATCCAGAAGATAATTTTGATAAATCGAGAAAGCATTTATATTCTGCTAATAAAGCCTTGTCACGTATTGAAATTTCAAGTATTTTATTTTTCTTAGGAATTTTAATGGCGGTAGCTGCTCTTGAGAGCTTGGTTTTTGGATCAATTAACGGACAAGAAGTGGGTACTTTACGTTATGCTGCTGAGAGTATTTCAAATGCAATTCCAAGCATGGATATAGTAGTTATACTTTTAGGGGTTTTATCTGCTGTTATCGATAATGTGCCTTTAGTAGCGGCTTCTATGGGAATGTATACTTATGAGATGGATCATTCTATCTGGCATTTTATTGCATATTCTGCAGGAACTGGAGGAAGTATGTTAATTATTGGTTCTGCAGCTGGTGTTGCTGCAATGGGTATGGAAAAAATCGATTTCATTTGGTATTTAAAAAAAATAACATGGTTAGCTTTTGCTGGTTTTATGGCAGGAGCATTAACTTTTTTATTTATTGAACATTTTATTAGATAACAATAATTAATTTTAATCTACGTTTTAATTACAAATTAAGTATACAGTATGAGTTTATTTCTTCAAGCCGATAGTTTAGCGGTTGCTAGTCAAGTAGTAGCAGACGAACAAGTAACAGAAAAAACATTATCAATCTGGAGTTTGCTTACCAGTGGAGGTATTGGTGGTCAAATTATTATGATTGTTTTATTTCTTCAACTTTTCTTTGCGTTGTTTTTGTATTTCGAACGTTTGATGGCAATTAATAAAGCGTCAAAAATCGATGCTAGTTTTATGAATAATATCAAAATGAATATTATGTCAGGTAAGCTAGATGCTGCAAAAATGTTATGCGCGCAAACCAATTCGCCTGTGGCGCGATTAATTGAAAAAGGAATATCTCGTATTGGAAAACCTTTAGAAGACATCAATACAGCAATTGAAAATGCAGGTAACTTAGAGTTATATAAATTAGAGAAAAATACAAGTATGTTGGCTACCATTTCAGGAGCTGGACCAATGGTTGGTTTCCTTGGTACTGTTGTTGGTATGATTCTTGCTTTCCATGAAATGGCAAGTGGTGGTGGACAAATTGAAGTGGGTGTTTTAGCGGAAGGTATTTACACAGCTATGACCACTACAGTTGTTGGATTAGTTGTTGGTATTATTGCTTATGTTGGTTATAACCATTTAGTTGTAAAAACGAATAAAGTAGTAAACCAAATGGAAGCCAATGCAGTTGATTTCTTAGATTTATTAAACGAGCCAGTATAATGAAGTTAGGTAAAACAAGAAATAAAGTTTCAACAGAATTCAATATGTCGTCAATGACCGACATAGTGTTCTTGTTACTTATCTTTTTCATGCTAACTTCTACTATGGTAACTACAAATGCATTAGATATCGTTTTGCCGAAAGCTAAAGGGAAAACAGATAGTAATAAAAGTACATCGGTTAGTATTGATAAGGATTTGAACTTTTTTATAGATAAAGACAAAGTGAACGAAGCCGATTTAGAAAAACAATTATTGGCTTTGTTTGCTAATTCTGAAAATAAGGCTATCGTGTTGCGTGCCGAAAAATCGGTTCCACATGAAAAAGTGGTTAAGGTTATGGAAATTGCCTATCGTAATCAAATAAAAATGGTTATTGCGGTTAATCCTAAATAGTTAAATCATGAAATTTTTAGAAACACCAGAGGAAAAAAAATCATTCACAATAACTTCGGTTATTTTTGTGATACTCTTTCTGTTGTTTACTATTTTTGGATTAACCTATATGGATCCTCCGCCTGAAAATGGAATCGCTGTTAACTTTGGAACTAGCGATACGGGTAGTGGTGAAATACAACCAACAGAACCCGTGCAAATGTCGCCCGATCAAGCGCAGTCAGAACCTGTTCCGGCAGAAGAAGATGATGTGTTAACGCAAGATGAAGAAGCTCCAATAACGCTACCTAAAAAAGAAGTAAAAAAACCAGTTGTTAAGCCTTCTGAAAATAAGCCTGTGGTAAAACCTACAGAAACTAAACCTGTAAAGCCAAGTAATAGTGCATTAAATAGTATTTTGAAAGGGCCAAAACAAGACGGTACATCACAATCAGGACATGGAGATGATGATTCTGGTGGTGATAAAGGTAATCCAAATGGAAGTTTATATGCTAATAGTTTTTACGGTAATGGTTCTGGTGATGGAATTGGAACTGGAAAAGGAACAGGTTGGGGATTAGCTGGAAGAAAATTATCAGGTAATAGTAAAAGAGTTCAAGATTGTAATGAATCTGGAAAAGTGGTGGTTAAAATTTGGGTAAACCGCCAAGGAAATGTTATTAAAGCAGAACGTTCTCAAGGAACAACTAATACTAATCCTTGTTTAGTAAATCCAGCATTGGAAACTGCTAAAACTTTTAAATGGCAACCTGATGCCAATGCACCCGAAACCCAAATTGGTTTTGTGGTTGTGAATTTCCAAGTAGGAGAATAATTTCTTTATTATCCAATTCAAAATGACTTACAAAGAAACTACAGATTGGATGTTTAGCCAGTTACCCATGTTTCAAATGCAAGGTGCTTCAGCTTATAAAAAAGATTTGACCAATACTTTGTTATTGGTAGAACGTTTACAACATCCCGAGACTAAATTCAAATCGATTCACGTAGCTGGAACCAACGGGAAAGGGTCAACGTCATCTATGATTGCTTCAATTTTAAAAGAAGCAGGATATAAAGTGGGTTTGTACACTTCGCCACATTTAAAAGATTTTCGCGAACGAATCCGCATCAATGGTGAAATGATTTCCGAAGATTTTGTGGTTGATTTTATTTCGGAAAATAAATCGTTTTTTGAGGCCAATCAGTTGAGTTTTTTCGAAATGACGGTTGGTTTAGCCTTTGATTATTTTGCTAAAGAACAAGTTGATGTAGCTGTTATCGAAGTTGGAATGGGAGGGAGACTAGATTCTACAAATGTGATTTCACCTTTGGTTTCAGTAATTACGAATATTGGTTTTGATCATACGCAGTTTTTAGGAGATACATTGCCGAAAATTGCTGCTGAAAAAGCTGGAATTATTAAATCGAATATTCCAGTAGTAATTGGTGAATATTCGGAAGAAACAAAGCTTGTTTTTACTGCTAAAGCGAAATTAGAAAACGCACCTATATATTTTGCTCAAGATAATCCAGAAGTTACTTTCGAATGCGCTTTATTAGGAGATTATCAAGTTCATAACAAGAAAACGGTGCTTCAAGCTATTGAATTATTGCAATCACAATTTGATATCGATGAGAAACATATTAAGTTAGGATTGAAAAATGTAATTCAAAATACAGGATTACTCGGTAGATGGCAAATTTTAAAACAAAAGCCTTTTACTGTTTGTGATACGGCTCACAATAGTCACGGATTAAAAATAGTATTGAATCAAATTCAAAAGCATTCTTTTGAAACGCTTCATATAGTTTTAGGTGTGGTAAATGATAAGGATTTAGATTCAATTTTACCATTATTTCCAAAAAGTGCGAAATATTATTTCTGTAAACCTAATGTTCCTCGCGGATTAGATGCTGAAATTTTAAAACAAAAAGCAATTGATTTTAGTTTGTTTGGAAGAGTATTTAATTCGGTATCAGAAGCTTATGATGAAGCTATTAATTCAGCGAAAGATTCTGATTTTATTTACATAGGCGGAAGTACTTTTGTAGTGGCAGAAATTGTGTAATTTTTTTTCAAAAACACTTGCATATACAAATAATCCTTGTATATTTGCACTCGCAATACGGTAATAGTAAAGCAATTTATTAGGGCGATTAGCTCAGCTGGTTCAGAGCACCTCGTTTACACCGAGGGGGTCGGGGGTTCGAACCCCTCATCGCCCACCAAATTTAAATCCCACAGAAATGTGGGATTTTTTTATGTCTTTATTTTTTTAAATAAAATAAGCTGCCTATAATGAGCAGCTCATAAATTTAATAAAGATTATATTGGATTTCTACTCTTTTATAAAACGTTTTGTTCCTACTGATTTTCCATCTGTAACCTCAATGATATAAATAGCAGGCATAAGTGTTCCAACATTAACTGAGTTGTTTTCAATGTACCCACTAGCTACTTGTTGTCCCATTTGATTAAAGATTCGGTATGAAGTTGTATCTTCTAATTCTGTGAAATTAACAGTATCGCCTTTAACTGGGTTTGGATATAATTTAAAATCTAGTTTTGTTACTTCTTCTTTGGTGTTTTCAACAACAGTTACTTCTTGTGAATTTCTTGTAATAGCTGCTGATGTTATGTTGATGGTATAATCTTCAACTTCTCCTGCAGAGAATGTTTCACATGGAGTTGGTAATACATTATATTTCATAGAAACTCTCATTCTAGTAGAACCTGTAAGTGCATCTGTAGGAATAGTTAAACTTCCACTAACTGATGATGTTTTTGATTTTGATTTAGTAAATACTAATTCTGTTGATTCAAAGGTTCCATTTTTATTAAAATCAATCCATACATTATAAGATTCAGCTCTTGAGGCACCAATCCATATTGGAGTAATCGTAATTTTTGATGTAGAGCCTAGAGCTAAATCGGTAGACATAGTAGTGTAGTTGCCATATCCATTGTTATTTCCAGAGGTGTTATTGATTGTGCCAACAATAACATTGTTGATATATTCTCTTGATGTTCCACCTGTTGAATTACAAAATGTAGGAGTAGTTACTAAACTTGTTATTGAAGAAGTTGTTATCGTAACGATATTACTAGCAGCAGATACATTACCAGTTACATCTTTTGCTTTTACATAGAAGTTATAAGTTGTTGAAGCAGTTAAACCTGTTATTGTAATCGATGTGTTAATTGTACTGGTTCTGTATACACCATTTTGATAGATATCATAACTTGAAACTCCTACATTATCAGTAGCAATAGTCCAAGATAAGTTTGTACTTGATGTTGTGGTGCCTGAAGCTGAAAGTGTTGAAGTTGACGGAGCAGTTATATCTGCCGGTGTTAGTGTTGTTATATTTACAGTATTACTAGCAGTTGAAACATTTCCGGCCGCATCTTTTGCTTTTACATAGAAGTCATATGCTGTGGAAGCATTTAAACCAGTTACAGATAGCGTAGTAGCATTTGTAGTAGTTTTTAACGTACCATTTTGGTATACATCATAACCTGTAATACCAATATTGTCTGTTGCAGAGGTCCAAGATAGATTTGTGCTAGTAGTTGTTGTTCCGGAAGCAGAAAGTATTGAAACTGTTGGAGCAGTAGTGTCAGTATTGACGTTGCCAGTAATAGTAAAGTTAGCATTGTTCACATCAAAGAAAATGTGGTTGGTTCCTTTCACCATTATTCGGTTAGTAGTTCCTGGAATATTTGGTATTACAATATTTTGAGTTCCATCATTTGGAGTTCCAGCAACTAAAACTGTTGGGAAGGTTTGTCCTCCATCTGTAGATAGTAAAATATCTACAAAGGCACAATTTACTCCATTTGCATCAGTACCTGCAACCGACCAATTAATTGTTTGAGTAGTTCCAACTACATATGTCATAGTTGTGTTTTGTGAATCTACTGTAAATGGGCCAGCTACATCATTAACAGTAATAATCATGTCATCTGAATTATTTGCTCCACCTCCAATTCTATTATCTCTTACTGTTAAGCGAAAATTTAAAGTACGAGCAACTCCAGGTAATTCTTCAACAGGAATTTGTGCTCCTGAAGTAGTTGTTAATCCTGCTAAAATAGTACTCATGTTAGGAAAATATCGTATTGGCGATGTTGACGGTGCATAGGATCTAAATAGAGGTCCTGTTGTTGCACTTGCGCTGGGTACAGATGTTGTAGCGGTTCCTAAATCCATTTCTTCCCAGCTATATGTTAATAAGTCGTTAGTGTTTTCATCAGTTGCAGAACCAATTAACATAAAAGGAGTTCTTTTAGGTATAGTATAATCCATTCCAGAATTCACAACAGGAACAGCATTTCCAGTTGAAATTACTATTGGACAGGTTTTTGTTTTAATATTATCAGTTACTTGTTGAATACTAATTGCATGAAAATAAGCATCTTTATTGTTTTGAACATTTTTACTTGTACCTCCAGCATAACTCATAATAGTAGAGCCACTTCCTGGTTCTAATTGTGCAATTGTTCCTTCGTTTACATGTGTAAAAGTGTGATTTGCACCTAATTGATGTGCCATCTCATGGG
The DNA here is from genome assembly GCF_015223105.1 of Flavobacterium proteolyticum. GTDB lineage: Bacteria > Bacteroidota > Bacteroidia > Flavobacteriales > Flavobacteriaceae > Flavobacterium > Flavobacterium proteolyticum. The sequence goes on along the minus strand of NZ_JADFTZ010000002.1, from coordinate 459,346 downwards.
CAACTATATCGATAGTATAAAAGTCTGAATCTGGTCTGTAGGTTGCTGAATTTGATCTTGAGTAACCTCGTCCTTTTGAGGTGTCATTACAAACACATCCTCTACAACCAGCATCTCCACTGCCTACAGTTCCTAGGCCAAATAAATGTCCGATATCATAATTTGAAGCTCCAATAACAGTTGTTAAATTATTTTGGTTTTCTGTTCCCCAATTTGGATAGTTTGCTGGGTCTGAAAATGGATCTGTTGCTGTGTTTGTATAGATTATAGCATCATTATTAGCAATTAGTATCAATTTAACTCCGAAGTCTTTTTCAAAAACTCCATTAATTCTTGTCATAGAGTTATTCATTGCAGCTAATGCTCCTGCTTTAGTTCCTCCAAAGTAGTTAGCATATTCTCCAGTACAAGATAGAGCTAATCTAAAAGTTCTAAGTTTGGCATCATCAGCTCCTCTTAAATTATAATCTGTATTGCTTGGTTGAATTGCATCAATAGTCTCATCAATTACTCCGCATTCAAATTTTCCAAATCCTTTTTTCTTATCAGATTTTTTATAAACAGAGTAAGTAGTAAGATCACTTGATATAGGTTCAATAAAAACAGCAGATTGATCCGGATATAATATCATTGAATTGAATCCTAAAGGGGAAAAGCTAAAATAGGCACGAGCATTTGGGTTTTCAATACCAACAGCTAAATAAGATTTAATTTCAGGATATTTTGCCGCTAATTCTGGTACCATTATGGCATTTTCATAAACATAAAAATTTTCAAGTTGTCCTTCTCCGTTTGGTAATGTGATAATTAACTTAGATGCAGTATTAATATTTTCTCTCTTAGTAGAAGTACTTAACAATTTTTTCATTGTAGGTACATCTAATTCGAATACATTTTTTTGAGGTAAGTCTGTTTTTGTGATTTGTTTAGAACTTTCATTTGAATTACTTTTTTTCCACAAATTATTTTTGTTTTGTGCTATTCCGAAAGTAATTGTAAAAAGTAGAGCGGTAGAAATTAGTTTTTTCATTGTCATTGTCATTTTGTTAACCGCTTCAAAACTAAGTATTTAAAAATACATCATCGACGAAATTAACAATAAAATCGATGAAATACATTGTTTTTTAAAAGTTTGTAAGATATAAGCTAAAATTTCTGATATGTTTTTTAAGAAAAAAGTAACTATTTGATAATCAATTGATTTTTTATAAAGACACTAATTATTTTCTCTTTTGATTAAAAACAAAAAAACAGGATAAAAGTAACTCAAGTTATTTTTTTTAAATTTCTTTTTACAAATAAAAAGTACTTAAACGTTTTTTTTAATCGTTATATCTTATAATCTTAATTTTGATAAAAATATTGCCTTTTATGTTAGGTTTAAAAAATGTAAGTAATTGATAATTAATGTTTTGTTAAATAGTTAAAGTTTTAAAAACTCTCTTGATTGGGTTGGAATATTGATGGTAAATAAGTTAACTTTGACAAAACAAATCTGAATTATGTTTGTTTAAATGCGATAATGCTAGATTAGATTTAATGAATTAAATATTCTTTAATTTTTCTAATCAGTTTATGGGACGGTTCTATTGATTGTGTGATTGCAAATCGCAATTTTTCCCTTACAATAATCAATTAACAGTTTTCTTTTCTTTTATATTTAATTCTTTTTTAAAATTTCAATTCATGATTGGAAAGTTTTCATCTTTTTTTGATGCTCCTTCTATCTGAACTTACTAATGATATGGCACTAAAACCGTATTATTATGAAAAAATTTATTCTATTTTATCGTGAGAATACCCAATCGTTTGTTTGCTTGTGGCAAAAATTAACAAGGGTGTTTAAAGATTGGTCTTCCTATTTACAGGAAGTTGAATTTAATAAAAATTGGGTCTGTCGTTTTACAATTTTATTCCTAGTGTTAGGTCAGGTTTCTTTTTATGGACAGTCAAACACAAATAATTCTCAGTGGGGTAAAAATGGACCCGCTTCAGCGCCTGAAAGTCCAGTTAATTGGGCTAATGGTAATGCTCAAGGAACAAATTCTCATTTTACAGAAGGAGAATCTATTCCTACTCGTATCGAATTAGCTGGGTTAACTCCTAATGTTCCCGCATCTGTTACATTTGATATTAATATTATTCAAGGTACAGATGGTCAACATGCTTTTGATTTCTTTACTGGACCTAATCGTATTGAAGAAATTGTCAATCCACTAGACGGTTTAACAGGTTATAATCCAACAAAGTCAACTTACGTATTTCCTATACCTAATGCTGGAAATACAGGTGGAGTTCCTGCTAGTTATTATAATGAGACAGCACTTAAAATGGCTTGTCAACAGAATGCTGATGCAGCTTTTCCTGATAAAAATTCTCTTTGGATTTATAATGGTACGATTTCTAATATTACCTATGTTTGGGGAAATGAGAATGCTAGTAGTACTCAGAAAACCTATTGTACAGTTACATTTACACCTACTTCAACAAAAGCTTTGTTAGTATTGGGATGTCATATTGCTGCTGAATTAACTGTTTCTTGCGAAGGTTGGGGTGTTGGAAATGGAGCATCAACAATTAGTGGTTCTCCTTACCATTTTCATATCCAAAACATATGTTCTCCACTTAGTAATTGTGTAACATTAGGAAGTCAGGATCAACAAATGGCTTCTAGTTCTGTAATTGTTCCACCAACTTGTTCAATTACACCTTTATCTGCTTCAGTATGTTCTGGTGATACAGCTACTTTCACAGCAACAGGAATTAACGGTTCCGGAGGTGCACCATATACTTTTGTCTGGACAGGTCCAAATGGATTTACCGCCACAACGGCTTCAATAACGGTTGGTGTAGCAGGAACTTATTCGGTTGTAGTGAAAGATAAAAATGGTGTTCCAACTGAGAATCCTTGTTCGGTGAATTTGGTAGTTAATAATAACCCATCGCCATCTGTTGATGATGAACAAGCATGTGTAGGCGCTACTGCTACTTTTGCTACTGCATCTGTTCCAGGTTATACTTATCAATGGTATTTAAACAATGTTTTGATATCCGGAGCGACAAACAATAGTTATACTACTCCAATTCTTACTTCAGCTGATAATGGTGGCGTTTATAAAGTAATTGTTATAGATGGTAGTCATAATACAGCATGTGATGGAGAAGATGCAGGTATTTTAACCGTTAATGCATTACCAATAGTTGCTGCCAATGATGTATCTGTTTGTGCTGGATTTACCGTGCAATTAACAGCTTCACCAGCTGGAGGAACATGGAGTGGCAATCATGTAAGAGCTTCAGGATTATTTGATGCCTCAGGATTAGCTGCTGGTTCTTATAATGTAACCTATACTTATTCAGATGCAAATCAATGTAGTAATAGCGATGTTGCAGTTGTTACCGTAAATGGATTACCAATAGTTGCTGCCAATGATGCATCTGTTTGTACAGGATTTACTGTGCAATTAACAGCTTCACCAGCAGGAGGAACATGGAGTGGCGATCACGTAAGTGCTTCAGGATTATTTGATGCCTCAGGATTAGTTGCGGGTTCTTATAATGTGACATATACTTATTCAGATGCAAATCAATGTAGTAATAGCGATGTTGCAGTTGTCACCGTAAATGCATTACCAATAGTTGTTGCCAATGATGCATCTGTTTGTACAGGATTTACTGTGCAATTAACAGCTTCACCAGCGGGAGGAACATGGAGCGGCGATCACGTAAGTGCTTCAGGATTATTTGATGCCTCAGGATTAGTTGCTGGTTCTTATAATGTAACCTATACTTATTCCGATGCAAATCAATGTAGTAATAGTGATGTTGCAGTTGTTACCGTTAATGCATTACCGATAGTTGCCGCCAATGATACATCTGTTTGTACAGGATTTACTGTGCAATTAACAGCTTCACCAGCGGGAGGAACATGGAGTGGGGATCACGTAAGTGCTTCAGGATTATTTGATGCCTCAGGATTAGTTGCAGGTTCTTATAATGTAACCTATACTTATTCCGATGCAAATCAATGTAGTAATAGCGATGTTGCAGTTATTACTGTAAATGCATTACCAATAGTTGTTGCCAATGATGCATCTATTTGTACAGGATTTACTGAGCAATTAACAGCTTCACCAGCAGGAGGAACATGGAGTGGCGATCACGTAAGTGCTTCAGGATTATTTGATGCCTCAGGATTAGCTGCTGGTCCTTATAATGTAACTTATACATATTCCGATGCAAATCAATGTAGCAATAGTGATGTTGCAGTTATTACTGTAAATGGATTGCCAATAGTTGCTGCCAATGATGCATCTGTTTGTACTGGATTTACCGTGCAATTAACAGCTTCACCAGCGGGAGGAACATGGAGTGGCGATCACGTAAGTGCTTCAGGATTATTTGATGCCTCAGGATTAGCTGCTGGTTCTTATAATGTAACCTATACTTATTCAGACGCAAATCAATGTACCAATAGTGATGTTGCAGTTGTTACCGTAAATGGATTACCAATAGTTGCTGCCAATGACGCATCTGTTTGTACAGGATTTACTGTGCAATTAACAGCTTCACCAGCAGGAGGAACATGGAGTGGCGATCACGTAAGTGCTTCAGGATTATTTGATGCCTCAGGATTAGCTGCTGGTCCTTATAATGTAACTTATACATATTCCGATGCAAATCAATGTAGCAATAGTGATGTTGCAGTTATTACTGTAAATGCATTACCAATAGTTGTTGCCAATGACGCATCTGTTTGTACAGGATTTACCGTTCAATTAACAGCTTTACCAGCAGGAGGAACATGGAGCGGCGATCACGTAAGTGCTTCAGGATTATTTAATGCTTCAGGATTAACTGCGGGTTCGTATAATGTGACTTACACATATTCAGATGCAAATCAATGTAGTAATAGCGATGTTGCAGTTGTTACCGTTAATGCATTACCAATAGTTGCTGCCAATGACGCATCTGTTTGTACAGGATTTACCGTGCAATTAACAGCTTCACCAGCAGGAGGAACATGGAGTGGCGATCACGTAAGTGCTTCAGGATTGTTTGATGCCTCAGGATTAGTTGCAGGTTCTTATAATGTAACCTATACTTATTCCGATTCAAATCAATGTAGTAATAGTGATGTTGCAGTTGTTACCGTTAATGCATTACCGATAGTTGCCGCCAATGATACATCTGTTTGTACAGGATTTACTGTGCAATTAACAGCTTCACCAGCGGGAGGAACATGGAGTGGGGATCACGTAAGTGCTTCAGGATTATTTGATGCCTCAGGATTAGTTGCTGGTTCTTATAATGTAACCTATACTTATTCCGATGCAAATCAATGTAGTAATAGTGATGTTGCAGTTGTTACCGTTAATGCATTACCGATAGTTGTCGCCAATGATACATCTGTTTGTTCAGGATTTACTGTGCAATTAACAGCTTCACCAGCGGGAGGAACATGGAGTGGGGATCACGTAAGTGCTTCAGGATTATTTGATGCCTCAGGATTAGTTGCTGGTTCTTATAATGTAACCTATACATATTCCGATGCAAATCAATGTAGCAATAGTGATGTTGCAGTTGTTACCGTAAATGGATTGCCAATTGTTAATGCCAATGATGCATCTGTTTGTACAGGATTTACTGTGCAATTAACAGCTTCACCAGCGGGAGGAACATGGAGTGGCGATCACGTAAGTGCTTCAGGATTATTTGACTCCGAAGGTCTTGCACCAGGAACTTATAATGTAACTTACACATATAACGATGGGAATGAATGTACTAATAGTGATGGGGCAGTTGTAATTATAAATGCACTTCCAGTGCTTGAATGTCCTGATGATTCAATGGATAATCAAGTTCAATGTGGTGTTTCGGTTGCCTTAGCTCAATCTACTACAAATTCTAATTTTGATGCTTGGTTTAATTCTTTTGCAACATTAAATTCAGATCCTGATTTTGAAGTTATTAATGTAACCTACGTTTATACTCCACTGAATGCGGAACCAACTGAAGGTCATGCACCATTAAATCCTACACTTGGAGTAGCTGATGTTGTGGAGACATCTGTCCTTGTTACATGGACAGTTCAAGATGAAAACGGATGTTCTTCTTCTTGTTCAGCATCATTTAGGTTGTCGTATAATTGTAATTTGACTTGTGAGGCTTCTGTTACTCCTGTTCTTTGTAGTGGGGATAATTCGGGATCAATAAGAGTGATTTCAGGGGGTTCAACTCCTCCTTATACTTTGGTTATTTCTGGCGCAAATCTTCAAGAACCAATTGTTAAGGTATTTCAAGGTGATTTCGATGATACAACATCCAACTTGTTAGCAGGTACCTATGAATATTTGGTAACAGACGCTGTTGGAATTACTTGTAATACAGGCTCTCCACTTGAAATTATTCAACCTAATGCATTATCATTGTCATTAGAAATGAGACCAGAAAATTGTTCAGGTTCTGCAACTGGTAGTATTCAAGCTGTATTTTCAGGAGGTACACCTCCTTACTTTGTGAGTATTGATGGTGGAGTTGCTACAGAGCAGTCTTCTCCCTATACTTTTTTGGGTCTAAGTTCTGGTAGTCATTCTATTAGTATTGTTGATGCTAATGATTGTGAAATTTTAGATGAAATTAATGTGGAACTTATCCCATGTGATAATGATTACTGTACTTATACTCAAGGATTCTATGGTAATTATGCGGGACTTGGTTGTACGCAAGATTTAGGAGTCGTTAATTCTCAAATAATGATGAGAAAAGCGTTAGAGTTAGTTGGAGGTAGTTATAATTTTGGAAGTGTAACAACTGGAAATTTCTTTACTCTTAAACTAAGCGATGTTATTGGAATTGCAAACCCTAGAGATAACAATATTTATAAAATGTTACCAGGAGGTGGTAGTCCAAGAAAATTAATTGGTTTTGCAACATACGATATGTATTCAACTTGGTCTGATAATGATCCTCTTACTTCTAAAGGTTCGAGAAAAGGTTCAATTAATAATAACTTATTGAGTCAAACCATGACACTATTCTTTAATATTCAAGTGGATGGTGATTTAGGAGGTTTAGAGTTAGAAGCTACTTTTGCAACAGCGAAAACTATTGAATGTGGATCGAATATTCCTAACATGGAAACAGTTCAAGTATTTAGTATTCCGCAAAATGTTATTAATTATTTGAATTCAAATGGTGGTGCCACAGTTGGAAACTTGTTTGTCTTAGCGAATAAAGCTTTAGGAGGAGAAAATATTGGTGTACTTTCTCATTCCAATATTAATGCTGCGGTAGATGCTATTAATAGAGGTTATGATGAATGTAGAGTTGGAGTTCCAATACCTGAAGAAACAGATATTGCTGTTTCAGGTGATTTGGGAGATTTAAATATTACTGCTTATCCCAATCCTTTTAAAGAGTACATAACTTTAAATTATCAATTTGATTATGATTCGAGTGTGACTATTCAAATTTATGATATTAAAGGAACATTATTATATCAATTTGAAGATAAAGATGTTTACTTTGGAAAAGAATTAAAAATAGATCTTAATTTCAATCACTCAGGTGGAGAATTGTATATTCTGAAATTGATGACTACGAAAGAAGTTGTAACTCATAAAATAGTTTCTGGAAATCAATAGTTTAAATTTAAAAAAAGTGCTATCAATTTATTGATAGCACTTTTTCTTTATATTAATTCTAAAGTTTTTTCAAGAGCCATTCCTCTTGATCCCTTTATTAAGATTAAACTTTCTTCTGGTTGGGTTGCATTTAAAAACTTAGCAAATTGTTCAAAATTTTCAAAGAATTTAATGTGAGTATTTTGAATTTGATTAGCATAAAAATCTTTTCCAATGAAGTAGGTTGCTATATCGGTTTCAGGAATTAATAAATTTATTATTTTTTCATGTTCATCAAGACTTTCTTCCCCTAACTCGAACATGTCGCCAAGAATGGCAATTTTCTTCTTTTTTTCTAATTGAATAAAATTAGTAATTGCAGCTGACATACTACTTGGATTAGCATTGTAAGCATCTAAAATTATTTCATTTCCATTTTTTTGTATTAATTGAGAGCGGTTGTTTTCTGGAATGTAGTTTTCAATTGCTTCTTTAATTAATTCATCAGAAACTTTGAAATAATTTCCTATTGTAATAGCAGCATTGATGTTGTTTGCGTTGTAAATTCCAATGAGATGAGATTCAATAGTTTGATTGTTAAACATAATTCTAACCATTGGATTCGCTTCAATACTCGAAATTTTCACATCTGCTGTTAAGTCATTTAAGGAATAACTAAATCTTTTAATATTAGTTGATTTTTCTTTTTGTATCGAATCATCTAAATTTACAAAAACTATCTTGTTATTGTCTCTAAGGTAATCATACATTTCACTTTTACCTTTAATTACTCCTTCAACTCCACCAAAGCCTTCTAAATGTGCCTTTCCAAAATTTGTTATATAACCATAATCTGGTTGTGCAATTTTACATAAGAATTCAATTTCTTTCTGGTGATTGGCTCCCATTTCCACAATCCCAATTTCAGTTTCTTTGGTAAATCGTAATAAGGTAAGAGGAACACCTATATGGTTATTTAAATTACCAATTGTAGCAAGAGTATTGTATTTTTTAGAAAGAACTGCATGGATTAATTCCTTTGTAGTGGTTTTGCCATTACTTCCTGTTAAAGCTATGATTGGTAATCCTAAAAAAGTTCTATGATATTTAGCCAACTCTTGTAAGCCAACTAGTGAATCTTTTACTAGTAAAGTACGATTGTCAATTAGATAAGTTGGATTGTCAATTACCACATATTTTGCTCCTTTTTCTAATGCTTCTTTAGCAAAAGTGTTGGCATCAAAATTATCGCCTTTTAATGCAACGAATAAAGAGTTTTTTTCAATTTTACGCGTATCTGTTGAAACACTCGAACACTCTAAAAATAAAGAATGCAAATTTGCAATTGTGGTCATATAAGTTTTATTAAATTGAAACGAAGATAAAAAAAAGCCCTTTCGTTTGAAAGGGCTTTTTAAAGTATTTTGTATGAAAATTATTTTTTTGGATTTCCTCTAGGAGTCTTTTTGTTTGACTTAGGACCTACTTTAGACATTGCACATCTAAATCCGATGTAGTCTGTAGCCATATCTTGAGGGAAGAATCTTCTAGAAGCAGGGTCTAACCAATAAGCTCTATCTCTCCATGAACCTCCTTTGTAAACTCTAACATTGTCATCAATTAATGTAGTTCTTTTGTTAGATTTATCAAATTTCTTGTCCATTTTACCTAAACTATCTGCTGTAATAGAGTGTTTAGGAGCTTCGTACATTCTGAATTTTTCTTCGCTTCCGCCTTCACTTCCTTCTTCTGAATCATTAAATTTATAGTAACGAGTAGATTGTCTATCACCATCTCTATAATTTCTGTTGTCAGAAGTTGAGAATTGAGTTCTTAAATAAGTCTCGTTTTCATCAACTGGTACTTGAGCAATTTGACCAGGGAAATTTCTAGCCATAATTCTACCATTACTTAAAGTATCGTAAGTAATATTGTCAGAAGTCACTAATTCAACAACTCCATCTTCACCAATTTTGTTTTTTGTATAAACGTTACCTCTGAAGTAGTTGAAGTCATTTGCTTCGTCATCAACCATTGGTCTGTAAACGTCTTGTACCCATTCAGCTACGTTACCTGCCATATCGTATAATCCGAAATCATTTGGCGCATAACTTTTTACTTTATTAGTAATATCAGCTCCATCATCAGACCATCCAGCAATTCCTCCGTAGTCTCCTTTTCCTTGTTTAAAGTTGGCTAATTGGTCACCTCTGTATTGTCTTTTAGACGAACGAGTATATTGACCACTCCAAGGGTATTTCTTTTGTCCTTTGTAAATATTGTACTCTCTATTTCCTACTAAAGCAGTAGCAGCATATTCCCACTCAGCTTCTGTTGGTAATCTGTATTCAGGTAAAATTAAACCTGAACTTCTTTGAGCATAAACATTTTTAGCCGTGTCAGCTGCAGGTCTTCTTCCTCCACCCATTTCTTTTTTCAAAACAACTTCTTCATTACCACCAAATGTTTTAGATGGAGTATTGATATAAGTTTCAGTACTAAATGAGTTTTCAGCAGTTACATCAGAACCTAATTTGATTTTGTTGTCTTTTTTAAGATAACCTTCACGCTCTAAAATATTTTCATTTACACGATCAGTTCTCCATTTGCTAAATTCAACTGCTTGAATCCAGTTAACTCCAACTACAGGGTAGTCAGCGTATGCAGGGTGTCTTAAGTAGTTATTAGTCATCGTTTCGTTGTATCCTAAACGATTTCTCCATACTAAAGTATCTGGAATTGCTCCGTTGTAGATGTGTTTGTAATTTTCTTCTGTTGGAGGAAATACAGTTTTTACCCAAAATAAGTATTCAGAATACATTTTGTTTGTAACTTCTGTTTCATCCATGAAAAATGATTGTACGTGTTGTTGATTTGGAGAGTTATTCCAATCATGCATAACATCGTCTTGTACTTTACCCATTGTAAAAGTACCACCCTCTACCGAAATCATTCCTGGAGGTGTTTCTTGTTGTTTAAACTTGTCGTTAAACTGAAATCCACCTTTTTTGTCATTGATTTTCCATCCCGTAGCAGTAGAACCACCTTTGGTGCTTCCTTTTTTGCTACAACCCGTAAAACCTAATGCCAGTGCTAATACCACTAACACTTTTAAAGCCATAATTTTCTTAATTTTCATACTTTAGTAGGTAATAAATTTAGTGTCGCAAGATAATAATTATGAATTAAAATGCAACATGTTTTTAAAAATTTGTAAAAAAAAATTAATGTTATGTTAAAATCCTTTCTCTTACAACGTTTTATACTAAGTTTTATTGTAAAAAATTAGAATAAAATAAATAATTTTTTTCTCTTTGTAATATATATGTGTTATTCACGTTTTATAGCTAATGAAAAAGACTCTATTATTTTTGTTTTTATTTTATTTTGCGTTTGCTACTGCTCAGCAATCGGAAAAAGTTACGATTAATTGGAAATCGAATTCAGATTATAATATAGGTGAAACTACTATTAAAGTTCCGCAGTTTGATTTAGAGTTTTATAATTTGGATATTCCTTTGAAGAAAATTCAGTTTAGAAAGATTGTTTCTGTTTCAGCTGCCACTAATTCTTCTAGCCTTGTTATTTCAAATGTGTTATATCAAAATCTATCAGAATCTGAACTTTACGATTTAAATAAGGCTCAAATTCCAAATAAAATTCAAGCTTCTTTAGAAGTGGTTCGTGCTCGCGATGATTATAAAGGATTGTTGATTGTAAGTCCTATCATAAAAGAAGGTGGTGTTTATAAAAAAGTCCTGTCTTTCAATTATTCTTATCAAAATAATTTGTCAAACAGAAATCAAAGTTCAAATACGGTTCAATCGATTTCTAATTCCGTTTTGGCTACAGGTAGCTGGTATCGTTTTTATGTTGAGAAATCTGGGATTTATAAAATTTCAAAATCGTTTCTTCAAAGTTTAGGTTTTAATGTAAATGTAGATCCAAGAAATATCAAGATTTATGGAAATGGAGGAAGAATGTTGCCTTTGAATAATTCCTTGTCTTATTCGGATGATTTAGTGGAAAATGCCATTCAGTTTTCGGGTGAAGATGACGGTGTTTTTGATAATAATGACTATATTTTATTTTATGCTGAAGGAATAGATACATGGAATACAGAAAGTTTGACAAGTGTAAATTTGTTTGCAGATAAATCGTATTATTATGTTACTTCTTCAGGTGGCGCAGGAAAAAGAATTCAATTAGCCACAGAGCCATCAGGCACACCAACTTTTACTTTTTCTAAATTTGATGATGTTTTGTATTATGAGAAAGACCTAGTAAACGTTGGTAAAGTAGGGAGAAGATGGTTTGGAGAACAATTTAATATTACAAATGAACAAACTTTTGATTTTACAATTCCCAATCTTGATAACATTACTCCTGTTTCTATTTATGTAAATACGGCATCAAAATCTTTTGGAAATTCTTCATTTGCTTGTAAGGTGAATAATCAAGATTTTGGAACCATAAACTTTCCTGCATTAGTTGCTTTTAGTGGTGTTGAAGGTTATGAGTCGGCAATTAATAATACTATTTCTTTGACTTCAAATACTATTAGTCTTAAATTAACTTATAATAATGGTGGCGTTCCTAGTTCGAATGGCTATTTAGATTTTATCAAAATTTCTTCAAAGCGAAATTTGGTTGGTTATGGTAAGCAGTTTTCCTTTTTTAATAATGACGAATTAAGTAATGTTGGAATTGGGCAATATACAATTACATCTGCTGCCAATATTCCACAGGTTTGGGATGTGACGGATTTATCAAATGTGATCAAATACGAAAATACTTCTGGAGCTACTTTTGCCTTCAAGGTAAATCTTGGTAATCAGAAAAAGTATGTAGCGCTTGATTTGTCAGATACTTATACTCCTTTAAAAGAAGGAAATAGTGTGGTTCAAAACCAAAACTTAAAAGGAACAATTTTTAATAATAATCAAGGCAATTTTCAAGATATCGATTATTTAATCATAACTCCTCAATTCTTAATTACTCAAGCAGAACGTTTGGCTAATTTTCATAGAAATAATTCTGGATTAAGTGTTCGTGTTGTTACATTAGAAAAAATCTATCAAGAATTTTCATCCGGTAAACAAGATATAGCGGCTATTCGTAATTTAATTAAGTATGTATATTGGAATGCTTCTGCTCCTGATAAAAGAGTGAAGTATGTTAATTTATTTGGAGATGCTTCTTATGACTACAAAAGCAGGCTTTTTAGTAACACTAATATAGTTCCTGTTTTTCATGGTTTTAATCCTTTTTCTTCTGATATTAATAACATTTCTAATATGTCCTTGTATTCGTCTTTCATGTCAGATGACTTTTTTGGTTTAATGGATGCTGGAGAAGGGCAAATGATTGGTGGTTTTGATGGTATTGATATTGCTGTTGGTCGTATGTTAGTTTCTAATTTGAATCAGGCAAAAGAAATGGTGGATAAAGTTGTTGAGTATCATGATGAGAAATCCTATGGTAGATGGCGAAATAATTATGTTATTTATTCTGATGATGCTGATAATGATACCGATGCTACACTTCAATTTGGATTAGACAACTTAGCGAATACACTAACAGCTCAAAAGCCTTTTGTAAATGTAAAAAAAATACACACCGATGCATACATTCAGCAAGTGGCAGCTGGTGGTGAACGTTATCCAGAAGCTAAAAGTGACTTCTTAGATGCTTTAGAGCAAGGAGCGTTAGTTTTTAATTATTTTGGTCACGGAAACGAGGAAGCGTTAGCTCGTGAACGGCTATTTGAAAAATTAGATGCCCAAAATTTAACCAATCGATACCGATATCCGCTTTTTATCACAATAACTTGTGAATTTACACGTTTTGATGATCCAAACCGTTTTACAGGTGGCGAATATATGTATTGGAATAAAAGTGGTGGAGCCATCGCTTTAGTTGCAACAACACGTCAAATAGGAGTTACTACTGGGTTTGTTATGAATAACTATTTGAGTGAATATTTATATGCTTTTGGGTCTACGAATTATCCAACAATTTCTGAGGCACTTCGATTGACCAAGTTGTCCACAACATCAGATAACAGAAGAGTTGTTTCTTTTATAGGAGATCCGGCGGTTAAATTGGCAATTCCAAGACCGAAAGTGGTTTTAACAAAAGTAAATGATGTTCCAGTGAATCAACCACTACCTGTTTTGCAAGCACTGAGTTTGGTTAAAATTTCAGGAGAAGTTTGGGATGAAAATAATGCTGTGATTTCAAATTATAATGGTGATTTAGCGGTTCAGATTTTTGATAAAGATATTAACAGAAGCACCTTAGGTAATAATGGTGTTACCGATGCAAACGGACTTATAATAATGAATTTTGTAACTTTAGGGGAAACTGTTTTTAGAGGTAATGCATCTGTAATAAATGGTCAGTTTGAGTTTAGTTTTGTTGTGCCTCAAGACATTAGAGTTCCGGTTGGAAATGGTAAAATTAGTTTTTATGCAAAACGCAATGTGCCAAATCTTGATAATCAATCAGGTTATGATAAAACAATCCAAATAGGAGGGGTTAACGTAAATGCTCCTAGTGATAGCAATCCGCCAACGGTTCGTTTGCATATGAATGATGAAGGTTTTGTTTCGGGTGGAATTACAAATTGTTCTCCAATATTGTTGGCCTTTTTGGAGGATGAAAATGGGATTAACACAGCAAGTGGAATTGGTCATGATATTGTGGCTATTTTAGATGGAGATGAATCAAATCCATATGTATTGAATGAATATTATGAAACTGAAAATGATGATTATACTTCGGGAAGATTACGATTTCCGTTCCGAAATTTAACGCCTGGCATGCATACCATTTTGTTCAAAGCTTGGGATGTGTATAATAATTTGGTAACGGCTGAAATTCAATTTAATGCAGTTTGCTCTGATGACGGTTTGCGTATTGAAAAAGTGTTGAATTACCCAAATCCATTCGTGAGTTACACCGAATTTTGGTTCAATCATAATATGCCATTTGAGCCTTTAGATGTTCAAGTTCAAATTTTAACAGTTTCGGGGAAATTGGTTAAAACGATTAATCAACAAGTAACTACAGACGGATTCTTGTGTAGAGAAGTTACTTGGGATGGGAGAGATGATTTTGGAGATAAAATCGGTAAGGGTGTTTATGTTTACAAACTCACAGTTAGATCAGCTACGACAGGTAAATCTGCAGAAAAATATGAGAAACTTGTTATCCTATAATAAAATACTATATTTGTCAAATTAATATTAATGAAAAAAATGAAAAAAATTGCTTTATTATTAACCCTTATGGTGGTTAGTCAATATGCAAAAGCACAAGAAGATAATCGTGTAATTACTACAGGTGTTCCATTTTTACTTATAGCTGCTGACGCTCGCTCAGCAGGTATGGCAGATATGGGTGTTGCAACGTCAACTGATGCTTTTTCACAACAATATAATCCAGCAAAATATGCTTTTTCTCTAGAAAAACAAGGTTTTTCTGTAAGTTATACTCCATATTTAACTAGTATCGCAAATGATATTTCTTTAGGTCAATTGACTTATTTTAATAAGATTAATGATAGAAGTGCTTTTGCAGGTTCTTTTCGTTTTTTTGGATTAGGAGATATTGAATTAAGAGAAACTGGTGATCCAAATGAAATTCCAAGAACAGTAAATCCGAATGAGTTGGCTCTAGATGGTTCTTACTCACTAAAATTAAGTGAACGATTTTCAATGGCAGTTGGAGGTAGATTTATTCGCTCAAATTTAAAAATTGCTGGTGCTGGTACCGATGCAACTGCTGCTTCAACTTTTGCTGTTGATATAGCGGGTTATTATCAGTCTGAAGAAATTGCTTATGATGACTTTAATGGTCGTTGGAGAGCAGGTTTCAATTTTCAAAACATGGGACCAAAAATTAGTTATGATAATGATGATTTAAATGATAATTTCCTGCCAGCTAATATGCGACTTGGTGGAGGTTTTGATTTTATTTTTGATGAATATAATAAAGTGAGTGTTAGTGCTGAGGTTACGAAGCTATTGGTCCCAACTCCACAGAAAGTTATAGATTTTGATGAAGATGGAGATATTGATAGTTCTGATTATGCTGAAGCAAATAATAGATACAGAAAAACAAGTTGGGTAAGTGGTATCTTTAAATCATTTAATGATGCGCCTGATGGGTTATCTGAAGAGTTAAAAGAATTTACATGGGCTTTAGGAGCTGAATATTGGTACCAAGACTCATTTGCATTACGAATGGGTTATTTTAATGAAAATGAATTAAAAGGAGCAAGAAAGTATTTTACCTTAGGAGCTGGATTTAAATACAATATTGTTAAAATCGATGTGTCGTATTTGTTTTCTACTTCAACAGTTAAAAATCCATTGGAAAACACATTGCGTTTCTCGCTTACATTTAATTTCGGTGATAAATACGATGAACTGTAATTTTTAAAATAAATTAATAAACAATCCAAATTCTTATTTTAGAATTTGGATTTTTTTTCCTAACATATGAAGCAAATTTCAATAAACACTACCATTTCGGTACTGTCAAAAGACGAATTATCGCAAGAAGAAACAAGTTTAATGTCTCAAGCATTTGAAGCAAGAAGTAAAGCCTATGCGCCTTATTCTAAATTTACTGTAGGAGCAGCCATTCTTTTAGATAACGGAATCGTAGTTCAAGGTTCGAATCAAGAAAATGCAGCTTATCCTTCAGGTTTGTGTGCTGAGCGCGTTGCTATTTATTATGCAGGTGCAACTTATCCGAATGCAAAAATTGTGAAAATGTTTATCACAGCATCTCCTCAAGATAGAGATTTAGAAGAGCCAATTCCACCATGCGGAAGCTGCAGACAAGCTATTGCTGAGTACGAGTTCAAACAAGATACACCAATCGCTATTTTCTTTATGGGAGCAAAAGGAGATATTTATAAATCAGATTCGCTGAAAAATATCTTACCATTAGTTTTCGATAAAAATCATCTATAACGATTTCGTAACTTTTTTTATCGATTTTGTTATAAAAAATACAAAAATCGTAGAATTTAATTTTTTCAATCAGGTTCTATGTAGTATTTTTGCTGTTCGTAAAATTGGGATTGATAAATAATGTCTTTACCAATTCAATTGTATTAAAAAAACAAACAAAAATGAAACCAATTACAAGAGAAGTTTACCTAAAATGGTATGAAGATATGCTATTTTGGAGAAAGTTTGAAGATAAACTTGCCGCTGTTTATATCCAACAAAAAGTTAGAGGATTTTTGCACCTTTATAATGGTCAAGAAGCAGTTTTAGCTGGAGCTTTACATGCAATGGACTTGTCTAAAGATAAAATGATTACCGCTTACCGTAACCACGTTCAGCCAATTGGAATGGGTGTAGATCCAAGAAAAGTTATGGCGGAGTTGTACGGAAAAGTAACAGGTACTTCAAAAGGTATGGGTGGATCGATGCATATCTTCTCTAAAGAACATGGTTTTTATGGAGGACATGGTATCGTTGGAGCACAAATTCCAGTAGGAGCAGGTATTGCTTTTGCAGACAAATATTTTGAAACTGGCGGAGTAACTTTAACTTATTTTGGTGATGGTGCTGCACGTCAAGGTTCATTACATGAAGCGTTCAATATGGCAATGAACTGGAAATTACCAGTGGTTTTCATCGTTGAAAATAACGGTTATGCCATGGGAACTTCAGTAGAAAGAACTGCAAATCATACAGATATTTGGAAACTTGGTTTAGGATACGAAATGCCTTGTGGACCAGTTGACGGAATGAATCCAGTAAAAGTAGCTGAAGCAATGCATGAAGCAATGGAAAGAGCTCGTCGTGGAGATGGACCAACTTTCTTAGAAATGAAAACGTATCGTTACAGAGGACACTCAATGTCTGATGCACAATTGTATAGAACTAAAGAAGAAGTGGAAGAATACAAAAAAATCGATCCAATTATTCAAGTTTTAGATGTAATCAAAGAAAACAACTACGCTACAGAAGCTGAAATTGAGGCAATCGATCAAAGAGTAGCTGATTTAGTGGCTGAATGTGAGAAATTCGCTGAAGAATCACCATTCCCAGAAGCACAACAGCTATATGACGTAGTATACGAACAAGAAAATTATCCTTTCATTCCACATAAATTATAAGAACTATGGCACAAATTATAACAATGCCCCGTTTGAGTGATACGATGACCGAAGGAGTTGTAGCAACTTGGTTAAAAAAAGTGGGTGATACAATCAAAACAGGTGATATTCTTGCCGAAATTGAAACGGATAAAGCTACAATGGAATTCGAATCTTTCTATGACGGTGTTTTATTACACATCGGAATTCAAGAAGGACAATCTGCTCCAGTAGATTCTTTATTAGCTATCATTGGAACAGCTGGTGAAGATATTGCTGCTTTATTAAATGGTGGAACTGCTACTGAAACTAAAGAAGAAAAAGTAGTTGAAGAAGCAAAACCAACTTCTGCTGCAGTTGAAATTCCAGCTGGAGTAAAAGTAGTAACAATGCCTCGTTTGTCTGATACTATGACAACAGGAACAGTTGCAACTTGGTTAAAGAAAGTTGGAGATACTGTAAAAGAAGGCGACATTTTAGCAGAAATCGAAACAGATAAAGCTACGATGGAATTTGAATCTTTCAATGCAGGAACTTTATTATATATCGGAGTTCAAGAAGGTGATTCTGCTCCAGTTGATACCATCTTAGCAATTTTAGGACCAGCAGGAACTGATGTTTCAGGAATTGCTGCTAACTACAAAGTAGGTGCAGTTGTTGAAGCTCCAAAAGCAGAAGAAGTAAAAGCTGTTGCTCAAGAAGTTGTAGTAACAGAACAAACTACTTCAGGAAGAGTTTTCGCTTCTCCATTAGCTAAAAAAATTGCTCAAGATAAAGGAATCAACTTGTCTCAAGTAAAAGGTTCAGGTGAAAATGGAAGAATTGTAAAATCGGATGTAGAGAATTTCTCTCCATCTGCAGTTGCAACCCCAGCACAAGCGGTTGCAGAAGCTACAAATGCCGTTACAGCAGTTAAACCATTTGTTCCAGCAGGAGAAGTATTCCAAGAAGAAATCAAAAATTCGCAAATGCGTAAAACCATTGCGAGACGATTATCAGAATCTAAATTTACAGCACCGCATTACTATTTAACCATTGAGTTAGATATGGACAATGCAATTGCTTCAAGAAATATGATTAACGGATTACCAGATACGAAAGTTTCTTTCAACGACATGGTAATCAAAGCAAGTGCGATGGCATTGAAAAAACATCCACAAGTAAATTCACAATGGAGAGATGATGCAATGGTAATCAATCACCACGTGAATATTGGTGTTGCTGTTGCTGTTGAAGACGGTTTAATGGTTCCAGTATTGAAATTTACAGACCAAATGAGTTTAACTCAAATTGGTGCAAATGTGAAAGATTTAGCTGGAAAAGCAAAATCGAAAAAAATTCAACCAGCTGAAATGGAAGGAAGTACGTTTACAATTTCTAACTTAGGAATGTTCGGAATTCAATCATTTACATCGATTATCAATCAACCAAATTCAGCTATTTTATCTGTTGGTGCTATTATTGAAAAACCAGTAGTCAAAAATGGTCAAATAGTAGTTGGAAATACAATGACAGTTACTTTAGCTTGCGATCACAGAACAGTGGACGGGGCAACAGGAGCTCAATTCTTACAAACGTTCAAAGCGTTTATGGAAAATCCAGTAACAATGTTAGCTTAATAAGTGTTAAATTTATCATACTAAATCCCGATTTACTCGGGATTTTTTTATTTTTACTTAAAACTATAAACTATGAAAAAAATCATATTCCTAATTTCTTTCGTTGGATTGTCAATGCATGCACAAACCAATGTTACTTCCAAAAACATTTCTAATGTCAATTACCAAGTTTCAGAAGAAAACGTTATTAAGACTTTATCTTATTTGACTTCTGATGAATTAGAAGGAAGAGATTCGGGAAGTGAAGGAATTGAAAAGGCTGCGGTTTATTTAGAAAATCTATTAAAAGAAAACGGAATCAAACCGTATTTTAAAACTTATCGTGATACGTTATCAAATTTTGACAAACCTGCTTTCAATATTGTAGGTTATATTGAAGGAACGGATAAAAAATTAAAAAATGAATTTGTTGTAATCGGAGCGCATTATGATCATATTGGCATGTTGCAAAATGGAGTAAATGGCGATGTAATTGTAAATGGTGCAAACGACAACGCAACAGGAACCACAGCGGTTACTGAAGTAGCTAAATATTTCGCTAAATTCAAAAATAATAAGCGAAGTGTACTTTTTGTATTCTTCTCTGCAGAAGAAAAAGGACTTTTAGGTTCAAAACATTTGGCTGCGAAATTAAAAAGCCAAAAAATGGATTTGTATTTCATGTTCAATTTTGAAATGATAGGAGTGCCAATGAAAGACAAAGGAATGGATTTCTATCTTACAGGTTTCGGAAAATCTAACATGGCGACGACAATGAACGAATATGCAAGAGAAAAGTTAGTGGGTTATTTACCAATTGAAACCAAATATATGTTGTTCAGAGCTTCGGACAATTATCCGTTTTTCACTGAATTTAATGTTCCAGCACAAACGGTTTCGACTTTTGATTTTGAAAATTTTCAATTCTATCACCAACCTGATGATGAGTTTGAATTAATGGATACAAAACACATGACCACTGTAATTTCAAAAACAATTCCAGTTTTAGAAAAAATGATTAATGCGCCTAAAAAAGAAATTAAATTGAATTAAATTCCGTTCATTCGATTCAAAATTTCTAATAAACTGGCTTTCTTTCTTTTGGAAACAGGTAACGAACTTTTGTCGCTCATTACCACATAACCGCCATCTTTAAAAATAAAACTGGTAAGATGGTTGAGGTTGATTATATGTGAATGATGAATGCGCTCAAAACCATTATTGCAAAGTAAATCTTCAAATTCTTTCAACGGTTTTGAAATGAGTAGTTTCTTTCCATCGATGAAGTGAATGTGAGTGTAATTTCCTTCTGAAGTACATTTTAAAATGGATTTAATTTCATGAATAAAAATACCTTGAGAAGTTTGTAATGCTATGCGCTTATTTTGATTTTGAAGCGATTGATTTTTAATAAAATTCTCAATTTGAACCTGAACTTCGGAGGAGTTTATGGTTTTTGCTTTGGCTACAGCTGCTTTTAATTCATCGCCATTTATAGGTTTTAATAGATAATCTAAAGCACTAAATTTAATTGCATTAATCGCATATTGACTATAAGCAGTAGTGAAAATTACATGAAATTCGCCTTTCTGAAACGCTTCTAAAATTTCAAAACCCAATCCGTCTGTTAATTGAATATCCAAGAAAACTAGTTCAGGTTTATTCTCTTTTATTAATTGAATAGCCTCGTCAACACTGCCTGAAGTTCCAATAACTTTTAGTTCGGGACAATAGCGATTTATATCTGCTATTAGAGCAGAAATTGCTTGTATTTCGTCTTCAATTATTATTGTTTTCATTACCAAATGGTTTTATATGGGATTTGAATTATTACCTTAGTTCCTGATGAGTTTCCTAAACTATCTGTTATTTCATTAATTTCAAAAATTACTTCAGTCGCTTCCTCGTTTTCAATTAAGGCTAGACGTTCTTTAGTTATGGAAATCGCTTTCGATTCGTGTTGACGTTGTTTTTGTTTTTCTAATGATGCTTTAATGCCAATTCCGTTATCAATAACTTGACATAAAAGCGAATTTTTATTTTTGGTAAACGAAATGGTAAGTTGTCCGTGTTCTTTTTTCGGAGCTAAACCATGAATTATCGCATTTTCAACAATAGGTTGTAGTAATAAAGTTGGAATTGCCGTGTCTTCCAAGTTTATTTCTGGGTCAATTGAAATGTGATAATCAAAAACGTTTTTATATCTAATTTGAGTCAATTCAATATACAATTTTAGCATTTTTACTTCGGTTCCTAATGGAATTGTTTGTTCGGTGTTTTCTAATAACATTCGGAGCAACATCGAAAATTTCGAAATATAATCTCCCGCTTTTTCATCATTTCCTTCCGAATAATAACCTTTAATCGTATTCAAAGCATTAAAAATAAAATGCGGATTCATTTGCATTCGCAACGCTTTTTGTTCTAATTCAATCATTTGTTTTTCTAGATTGGCTTTGTCGCGTTCCATTTCAATTTGGTGGCGTTCTGTTTCAAATTTTTGATTTAAATTTCGAATCCTTTTTTTCCAAATAATAAAAAATGCCAATCCAAACATGCCAAATAGAATAGCTAAAAACCAATACGTTTTCCAAAAAGGTTTCTTGATAGTGAATGCTATCTTTTCAACTTTACTTTTTACTCCAGAAGCATTGGTGGCATAAATTTGAAATTCGTAATCACCGGGTTCTAACCCTTGATAATTAATTTGACGTGTTTTTGTGGTATTCCATTTTTCGTTTTGTTTGCCTAATTTAAAAAAATAGGTAATGTTTTTTTGTGAGTTAAATGAAAGTCCAGTGTAGTTTATGCTAATATCGTTTTCTGAATATCGAAATGATAGCTCGGGTTTCATGGCTATGTTTTTGCCATTTACTAAGAATTCTTCAATTTTTAGATTTGGAAGAACCGTACTCGCTTGCAATGAATTAATGTCTAGATATAACAAACCATCGTCGGAAGCAATGAGTAATTCGGAATCAATAATTTCGGTATCGTTAACTTTTAGATTTTCTACACCAATGTATTTATTTAAGTTTTCAAAAATGAATTTTTTATCAGAAAAAGTAATTTGATTCACACCTAAATTAGTGCTAATTAGTAACGAATTTGGACGAAACCCTGTTTTAATCGAATATAGAATATTACTATTTAATCCATCTTTTTTTGTAAAATGTTGGATGAGTTTATCGTTTTGAAAAACAAATAAGCCATTAGAATTAGTGGCAACAAAAAGTAAATTCGTTCCTTTGTCAAAATATAATTTTGAAATTATGGTTTGGGTTTTCGGATAGTTTTTGGATAAATAAATTGGTGTGTTGTTTTCAATCTTATAAATACCATTATTTGTTCCTGCCCAAATGGTTTTATCATTTCTAATTAGCGTATTAGTTCTTTCTTTTAAAATTACTCTTTTATCAAAAGAGTAAAGATTAAAATTTGAAAGTTTATCGACTTCATTTTTTGGAACCTTTAAAAGGTAATTGGCGCCAATCCATAAATCACCAAATTCGTCCTCAATTATAGTTTTAGCTCCAATAAATGGGATGTTTTTATTTTTTTTACCTTGAATTAAAATGGCGTGTTTCCCAATGACATATTGATTTTCGTTAGAAAAGTAAATTTGAAAAATATAGTTTTTAGATTGAATACTTGATTTGGCATCAAAACCTTTAATTACTTTTGACTTTTCAACTTTATAGAATAAATCATTAGCCGTTCCACACCATAAGTTTCCAAATTTATCTTTAGTTAAACAAGTTGAAATCAGTGGTTCTTTAGTGTTGGTTTTTAAGATTTTAGCAGTTGTGTTTGGAATGTAGTAAATGCCGTTATCAAGTGTTGTTATCCAAATTCTATTCTCAAAATCTTTTTGAACACTTGAAATAGCGTTTTCTTTAAAGAAAATTTCAAAATTTGGTTTTATGTTGTTTAAATCGTTTACATAAATACCATTTCGAGTACCTATCCAAATTTTATTTTCAGCATCTATAAATAAACTAATTATGCCTGTTTCAGGTACAGGAACGTCAAATAATTTGGTACAAACATTATTCTTGATTGTGTAAATCGTATTCAGGTGTGAAAAATAGAGCGTATTGTCCTTAAGAATAGAGCGTACGATTACAAATCCGTTTAAGTTTTTTTGAGGTAATTTTTTAATTAATTTAAACTTGTTGTTATGAATTCCGGTAGGATTAATGAAGTAGTCTTTATTATTTTGGATGTAATGTAATATGATTTGTTTTCCATCTATAAAGGTATTAGAGTTTTTTTTCAAATTCAAAATGCGAACATTACCATTTGAATAAATTATAATGATTTCCTCTTTTGTGTTTTCGGTAATGCGCGAAATGTAACCGTTCTTTTTGTTAGTCTTTAAAAGAGCATAGTTGGATTCATTATATATTTTATTATCAAATAAGAATGAAATTTTTCCATTGTAAGAAAGAAACCAAATTCGATCTTTTGAATCCTGAAAGCAACTAAAATTTTCATTATCAGCTAATCCATCCTCCGTACTTAATAATGAAAAAGAATAACCATCATATTTTAAGATTCCTAAATCACTAGAAAACCACTGGTAACCATTTTTATCTTGTAGTGAATGATAAATATTTAATGAAGGCAATCCATCTTTTCTTGCAAAAGAAACATGATATGGTTCTTGAGAAAGAGCAATTTGAGTGATTAAAATCAGAAAAATGTAGACTTGTTTTAGATGCATTTTTGTTCCTTATGATAACAAATGTAAAATATTTAATTTATTTGAAATTGAAATCTCATTACAATTACAACTTCTTGCTGACCACTTTTCCTTTTTTATAATTCATTTAATAAATAATGTCGACCACTTTTCATTTATAAAAATCCCACTTTACTATAATTTGTTGTTTTGTTTCATAATAATTCAAAATCAAACAATTATGAAAAGAATTTTACTTTACTCGTTTGGCTTTTTTTTAATTCAAAATTTAAATGCTCAAACACAGATTGGATCAAATATTACAGGTAGTTCTGATAATGTTTTAGGGTTTACTGTATCATTAAGTTCAAATGGTTCGCGTGTTGCTGCTGGAGCACCTTATAATACAGGTACAACTGTTAATGGTTATGCGCATGTACATGAAAAAGTAAGTAATGTTTGGACTTTAAAAGGTACAGCTATTAGTGGAGAAGCAAGTGGAGATAATTTTGGAAAAGTAGCTTTGTCTGGAAACGGAAATAGATTGGCTGTTGGGGGTAATACTAATGATGGTAATGGTGCAGATTCTGGACACGTAAGGGTGTATAATTTTAATGGGACAAACTGGGCTCAAATGGGTACAGATATAAATGGGGAAGCTGCTGGAGACAATTCAGGTGTACGAGTGTCACTTTCAGAAGATGGTTCGGTTGTTGCGATTGGCGCACATTTAAATGATGGTGCAGGCGCAGATGCAGGTCATGTAAGAGTATATTCTTGGAATGGAACTACGTGGACTCAAAGAGGAGCTGATATAAATGGAGCTGCTGCAGGTGATGAGTTTGGAGCTGCGTTATCCTTATCTCCTGATGGAACAAAATTGGCAGTGGGTGCAAAAAAATATGATGGTTTTGCACAAAATACGGGACATGTGAAAGTATATAGTTGGAACGGTACAAGTTGGGTGCTAATGGGATCTGAAATTCAAATAACATCAGGTGCGCTTGCCAATGATAACTTTGGATCTTCAGTGGCGATTTCAAATACAGGAACTAGAGTTGTTGTTGGAGCATCTTTAGCAGATAATGGAGCTACTACAAACTGTGGTCAGGTTCGTGTTTATAATTATAATGGTTCGGCATGGTCGCAATTAGGAAGTACTATTTTTGGTAGCCAAGTAGATATGTATCTTGGTAATGCGGTTGCGATTAACGGAGCGGGTGATGCTATTTTTATTGGTGCGCCAGGTTATGACACATCAGCAACAAATACAAATAGAGGTTGGGCAAGATATTATAAATGGAATGGAACAGCATGGAATACTGTTGGAACAGCAATTACAGGAAATGGTCAAAATGGAGAGCAATTAGGTTATGCTGTTGCTTTGTCAAACGACGGAAATACAGCTGCTGTAGGTATTCCAACAAATCCAGCATATGGATATGTTCAATTATATGATTATACAGCAGCACTTTCAACTAATGATTTTCAATTAAATAATAAATTCTCGGTTTATCCTAATCCAATGACTAATCAGTTCCAATTAAAAACTGATATTTCAATTGAAAAGGTAGAAATATTAAATCTTCAAGGACAAGTTATCAAAACATTTGAAAGTCAAGAATATTATAATATTAATGATTTATCTGCTGGGATTTATTTAGTGATGATTCATTCAGAAGAAGGAAAAGGAATCAAAAAAGTAATTAAAAATTAGTAATATGAAAAAGTTTTTAAAATCGATTTTATTGGTTGCTGTAACATTAACTATTAGTTCGTGTAGTAATGACGATGATAATCAAGCTTCAAATAATATGAGTTTTACTCAAGTGGTAACTACGGGTGCGTTGCCATTAGGATTGAGAGGACATCAAATGATTGAATTTAATAATAAATTATGGATTATTGGAGGTACAAATGATTCTAATGTCATTACAAATACAGTTTTAAATAGTGTTGATGGAATTGTTTGGAATTCAGTAACCACAACTGGCGATGCAATTCCAGCTAGATCTTATCATAAATGTATTGTTTTTAATAGTAAACTTTGGATTATTGCAGGTTACGATGGCTCTGGGCGAAGTGATGTATTTTCATCTACTGATGGTGTAAACTGGGTTGAAGAAACTACAAACGTTGCTTTTGGTAATCGTTATGCGTTTGATGTTGTGGTTTACAATAGTAAATTGTGGTTAATTGGAGGTGTAAGCGGAAATAACACGAATTTTCACAACGATGTTTGGTCGAGTACAGATGGTATTTCATGGACAGAAGAAGAAGATTTAACTTCTTTTGAAAAACGCGGTCATCATAAAGCATTTGTTTACAACAATAGAATGTGGATTTGCGGAGGTAACGGTGACGGAAATACTTACGGAGATATTCAATCTTCTACTGATGGAATAAACTGGACACAAGAAGTAATTACGGGTTTTAATCCAGTTTACGGGCATCAATTAGTTGTGAAAAATAATGAATTTTATATTCTAGGTGGTCGCGATGCCAATTTCTATTACAATACTATTATGAAATCAACAGATGGTAAAAATTGGTCAGAAGTTGAGGTTTCAAATCCTTTTACAGCTAGTTGTTATCATCAAGCAACTTTATTTGATGGTGATATCTTTGTGTATGGGGGTTCAGATGGAAGTTCTTTAAATGTTTCTAGTATGTGGAAATCCAACTAAAACGATTTGTCATGAAACAACTTTTTTCATCCATAGATAAATACAGATTAGAGTTATTGCTTTTGTTGTTATATATTCTAATAGGTTTGGTTATTATTGCTATTGTATAATTTAGTTTGTTAATCTAAATCCCGAAATTTCTTCGGGATTTTTTTTATTCCTATTTTTACAAAAAAATAAAGTTGTGAGTAAAAACATCATCATCACAGGAACGTCTCGCGGAATTGGTTACGAGTTAGCATTGCAATTTGCAAATTCCGGACATCAAGTTTTAGCAATTTCTCGAAAAACACCAAAAGAGTTAATCGAAAATCCAAATATTACGTGTTTGTCTATTGATATTTCAAATCCAGAAGAATTGCTTCAAGTGGAAAATTTTATTAATAGAACTTGGAAAAAAGTTGATGTTTTAATTCATAATGCAGGAAGTTTGTTGCATAAACCATTCACACAAATTACTTCAGAAGAATTCCAAAACATATATAAAGTCAATGTTTTTGCTGTTGCTGAATTGACAAAAATCTGTATTCCATTCATGGAAAAAGGAAGTCATGTGGTAACTATAAGTTCAATGGGTGGAATTCAAGGAAGTATGAAATTCGCAGGTTTAGCTGCTTATTCATCAAGCAAAGGAGCGGTAATTACCTTGTCAGAATTATTAGCGGAAGAATACAAAGAACAAGGAATTGCTTTCAATGTTTTAGCACTTGGGGCAGTAAATACCGAAATGTTACAAGAAGCTTTTCCAGGTTACGAAGCGCCACTTTCAGCAAAAGAAATGGCAGATTATATCTTTAATTTCGCCTTAACCGGAAACAAATATTACAACGGAAAAGTATTGCAAGTTTCATCTTCAACGCCTTAAATATGAAAAGCATTATTTCATTTTTATTTTTCATTTTTTGGATAAATTTTTCATTTTCTCAATTGAAAGATACTCTTTATGGTAATGTAAAATCGGTTAGAGAGGAATTAACCTTCTTAGACAAAGACAGACAAAATTATAGACTCTTTAGTGTTGATGGAGATTATGGTCATTCAGGATTTTCAAGTAATGTTTATACTAAATCGAGATTTTACAATAATTGGTACCATTCTTCTTTCGTACATTATCTGAATTACTATAAAGAATTTAATGAAAAAGGGAAAGCAACTATTGAATATTGGTTTTATAAAAATGGTGATACAGTAAGATCATATAATTACAAATACAACGAAAAAGACAAACTAATTCAAGTTAAAGAAATTTTTGATTCGGATTATTTTAAAGTAACAAATTATAGTTATAATAGATATGATGGTAATTTAATTTCTGAATTGGTATATTATTCAGACACTCCGGAGGTGTATAGATATGATTACTATGTTTATGACAAAGAGAGTAAAAATTTAATTGAAGCGAATAATTTTAATTATGAAGGGCATGTTGGAGGCTTAAAATTTGTCTATGATGAATTTGGAAGGAAAAAGAAGAAAATTAGCCAAGATTACTGGGTTTATGAATCTCATAATGATGGGTCTAGTTCGGTTTTTTTAGGAAATGTAAAAAGAGATAAAATAAAAGAAGAATATTTTTATGATGAAAAAGGTAATCTTCAAGAAACATGGCTTTATAAAAATAAACCTAAAGATGAAAATCAAGTTGAGTTAGGTAGTAAAACAAAATATTACTATTCAAATAAAGGATTGCTTGAGTATTCAATTGTAACCACTGCACACGATACTCTCACTAGTTTAATTGAATATAGATATGATAATAGAGGTAGAAAAACAGAAGAGATTTATATAAATAGAAAATTTATAAAGGATAAATCTGATATTTTATTTGATAAGAAAGACATAAAAATAAATAGTATAAAATTCCCCAAAAATAATCTCATTATTCAGAGAAAATTGAGTTATAAATATGATAAAAATAATCTTATCGAGTTAAAAGAAACAGATACTTTTGGAGATATTGTCACAATAACTTGTAAATTTGAATATGTTTTTGATGAAAAAAATAATTGGATTGAACAAGTAAAATATATTAATGGTGAAAAGTTATATGTTTGGAAGAGAAAAATTGTGTATTGGTAAATAATAATGAGCGACGTATTAAAAAAATACTTACCTGAACACGCAGTTCATCCTTGTTTTGAATTAATCAAAGCGAATCATGTGCATCTAAAAATCGTGAACGAACGCCAAACACGTCATGGTGATTATCGAAAAGATGCGCAAGGTTATCATTTGATTACCGTAAATTCAAGTTTGAATAAATACCGATTCTTAATTACACTAATTCACGAAATTGCTCATTTGGTAGCTTTTGAAAAATATGGCAGAAACATAAAACCGCATGGCGACGAATGGAAACTTACTTTTCAACGCATGATGGTGCCGTTTATTCGACCTGAAATATTTCCAAATCAATTGTTGCCGTTGCTTGCGAAACATTTTAGAAATCCAAAAGCGAGTAGTGATACTGATACAAAATTAGCCATTGCATTAAAACAATTTGACCAAAAAGAAACCGATAAAAATTATATCTTTGAAATTCCTATGGGAAGTCATTTTAGAATTCACAATGGAAAAATTTTTAAGAAAATTGCATTACGAGTAAAGCGATACGAATGTTTAGAAATAAGTTCTGGACGTTTGTATTTGTTTCAACCTAATGCTGAAGTCGAATTGTTGCCAAATAAGTTCTAGCAACAAAAAATATACAAAATGAACAAAAATTATTACGCAATTATAATGGCTGGAGGAGTTGGATCTCGTTTTTGGCCAGTCAGTACTACCGAGTTCCCTAAACAATTTCATGATATGTTAGGAACAGGTGAAACTTTAATTCAAAAAACCTTTACTCGTTTGTCTCAAATTATTCCTAAAGAGAATATATTGATACTAACAAACGAGGTTTACAATGATATCGTTTTGGAACAATTGCCTATGATTCAACAAGAACAAATTGTTTTAGAACCTGCAATGAGAAATACAGCACCTTGTATTTTATATGCTTCTTTAAAAATTAAAAAACAAAATCCAGATGCTGTCATGGTGGTGGCGCCCTCTGATCATTGGATTGAGGATGAGTTGCAGTTTTGTTCTAATCTTCAGTATGCTTTTGATTTTTGTGAGCGTGATGAAAACTTAATGACATTAGGTATTTTACCCACATTTGCCAACACAGGTTATGGCTACATTGAATTCGATAAATTGGATTCTAGACCTATTAAAAAAGTAAAACAATTCAGAGAAAAACCAGATTATGCAACTGCAAGAAAGTTTATACAAAGCCGAAATTTCCTTTGGAATGCAGGAATTTTTGTGTGGAGTGCGAAAACGGTTTTAAAAGCGTATGAAGAGTTTCAACCTGTGATGTATGATCATTTCATGAACGGTTATGAAGCTTTAAATACACCAAAAGAAGAAGCTTTTATAAGAGATAATTATCCGCTAGCGCAAAACATTTCAGTAGATTATGCTATCTTAGAGAAAGCGCAAAATGTTTATGTGTTACCCGCTACTTTCGATTGGAATGATTTGGGAACTTGGGGTTCGTTATACGATAAATTACCAAAAGACGAACAAGAAAATGCCGTAGTGAATGCTTCTGTTTATCTAGAAAATGCAACGAATAACATCATCAGAACAGAAGGTAAAAAACTAGTCGTAATTGATGGATTAACCGATTACATCATTGTAGATAAAGATGATGTTTTGTTGATTTATCCAAAGAATAAAGAGCAAGATATCAAGCAAATAGTATCTAAAATTCAGTAATACTATTTTACATCATCTTCTAAATACATTTTTCTAACGCGCTTGAATAATTCAGAAGAATAAACAAAATCGGTAACGGCTTCGTTATCGGTTTTGAATATTTCTTTGTTCGAACCTTCCCATTCTAATAGACCATTTTTCAAGAAAACAATTTTTTCTCCAATTTCCATTACCGAGTTCATATCGTGCGTATTAATCACTGTAGTAATGTTGTATTCTTGCGTAATTTCCTGAATCAAATTATCAATTACAATTGCCGTTTTTGGGTCTAATCCCGAATTTGGTTCATCGCAAAACAAATATTTCGGATTATTTACAATTGCTCTAGCAATGGCAACACGCTTTTGCATTCCACCCGAAATTTCAGATGGTCGTTTTTGATGCGCATTAACTAAGTGAACTCTGTCAATAACAAAATCAACGCGTTCTTTAATTTCTTTTGCCGATTTATTCGTAAACATTTTCAAAGGGAATCCAATATTTTCCTCAACTGTCATACTATCAAAAAGCGCACTTCCTTGAAATACCATTCCAATTTCGGTTCTCAATTCACGTCTCTCATCATTAGAAAGTTCAGAATAAATTCTGCCGTCAAAAGAAATTGTACCACTATCTGGCGTGTGAATTCCTAATAACGATTTTAAGAAAACAGTTTTTCCAGAACCACTTTGTCCAATGATTAGATTGGTCATTCCTGCTTCAAAACGAGTAGAAACTCCTTTTAAAACGGTTTGTTCGCCAAACTTTTTTACGATATTTTTTACTTCGATCATTAGCTTAAAAGAAGTTGTGTTAATATAAAGTTCATTAAAATGATAACTACTGATGTCCAAACGAATGAAACGGTACTCGCTTTTCCTACTTCTAAAGCGCCACCTTTCATATAATAACCATGAAAAGAAGGAATTGTAGCTAAAATGAAAGCAAAAACAATAGTTTTTATAAAGGCATAAGCAATATGAAACGGAATAAATTCAGTTTGAAGCCCGGTTGTGAACTCGAAGCTTGTGGTAAAACCACCATAAACTGCTGCCATCCAACCTCCAAAAACGCCTAAAAACATACTCATTCCAATTACGAATGGATATAAAAGTAAAGCAATTATTTTTGGAAAAACTAAGTAATTCAGGGAGTTAACGCCCATAACTTCTAGTGCGTCAATTTGTTCGGTTACACGCATGGTTCCTATACTTGATGTAATGAATGAACCCATTTTACCCGCCATAATAATGGAAATAAAAGTAGGGGCAAATTCTAATACAACCGATTGACGTGTTGCAAATCCAATCAAATATTTTGGTATTAACGGATTGGTTAAATTTAATGCGGTTTGAATAGCTACAACGCCACCTACGAAAAATGATATAAAAGAAACAATTCCAAGCGAGTCGATAATTAAATCATCAATTTCTTTAAGAATTAGTTGTTTCATCGCCGACCATTTAGTAGGCTTGTTGAAAATTTCTTTCAACATGATGAAGTATTTTCCTATTTGCGATAAGTAGCGAATGAGCATCATTTTGATAGTGTTCTGTATTCAGTTTCTTGTAAGCAGTAAAAATACTATATTTTTATGTAAAAGATTAAAATAACTTCTTTTTCATCTTCTTCCAACGATATTTTCTAACAAATTTTGCTTGCTCAGGAGTAACCAACATGGTTTTGTTTTCTCTTTTGGCTTTCCAAAAACCTTTGATGTAATCTAAAAATAATAAAGGTTTTCCTTTTCGCATCGCTAATTTTAAGGAAGCAACAGCTGTGATGAAAAATCCATAACCTAGAGTGTAAAACGCTTCCCCTTGTTTGAATCTAGCGGCTTGATTGTAGCTAGCGCCTGTAGGTTTTAGGTGTTTTACGTGTAAACTTTCATCAGTTACCACTTTCCAATTGTAAAATTTACAAAGTAATTCGTCAACGGTATCCCAACCCATTTGTGGTTTTAGTCCGCCTATTTGTTTAAAGGTTTCTTTTCTGTATGCCTTTAAAGCACCACGAATATGGTCTTTATCGGTTAAATTCTCTAAAATCCAATTGCCGTTTTTTTCGATGTAACAAAAGCCACCCACCATTCCAATTTTATCGTCTGATTGAAAATGTTTGATGATGGTTTCGAAATAGTTTTTTGGAAAAATCAAATCAGCATCTACTTTTACAATGATATCGTACTTGTCGTCGATGTGTTTTTCTCCTTCATGGAATGCTTGAATCACTTTACTTCCAGGTAAATGAATAGCATTCGATTTTTTATTCACTAAGGTAATAAATGGATATTTGGAAGCAAATTCAGAAACAATTTCCGGAGTTTTATCGGTAGAATTATCATTTACCACTACAATTTTTGTTGGTATAACAGTTTGTTCTACTAACGATTGCAAAGTTAAGCTCATAAAAGCTTCTTCGTTGTAAGCTGGAATGATAACGTAATATTTCATTTGATTTATCACTTTTTACTTGTCACTTTTCACTCTTTCGGCGTAAACCAAATAATATCTCGGAGTAAACCATCTCAACAATGGTCTAAAACCTAATTTCTTAACTGGATGTGTAAATTTCACTCGGTCTACAATTTTAAAACCAGCTTTTTCCAAAAGCCAATCCAATTGCCAATCTTCAAATTCGTGATAATGTCTGTCCCACATATCGGTTTTACTTCTATACGCAGAAGAAAACCACAAACGTAAAGGAATCGAAATCAAAATTTTATCCGCTTTTACGTTTTGTAAAACAGTGTATGGATTTAGTAAATGTTCGAAAATTTCAAAACCCGTAAACACATCGTAATTCTCAGTTTGAAGCGCCGATTGGTCGTTGTCAATGTCTTCTCCTTTAGTATTGATAACAGCATAACCATTATCTACCATAATTTTTGAAAAAGGATTTGGAACGCCTAAATCAAAAATGGTTTCAGACGTTTTAATGTGTTTTTTTAGAAAATCTAAAGTGATATTAAATCGTTTACTCGGGTATGTTTTTTCGTACATTAATTAACTTTTGAATATTGTTTTAGCAAAAGTAATATAAAGACAGTTTATTATATCAATATTGGTCAATTTTCTGAATTATCTCTTTACAACTTTTATCAAATCTATTATTTTTTCAACTTTCTCGTTTGTAATTGGTAAATGTTCTTTATTGGTTAATTCAATGCTTCCGCCTTCCGATTTTGTATATGAAACAATTTCATTAACGTTGACAATATATGATTTATGAATTCTAATTAATTCTGGTTGGTCTTCTATGGTTTCTTCAAAGTTTTTTAAGTTTCTGCTTACGGTATGTTTTGTGCCATTTTTTAAAACTACAACCGTATATGAGCCGTCGCCTCTTATATATAAAATATTTTTTGTTTCAATGAAGAGTAAGGAACTTCCTGAAGGAATAGCAATTTTTCCTATGGATTTAGATAAGATATTTTCTTTTAAAATTTCATAGCTATGTTTTGTGTTTATAATCTTACTTGCTCTTTTTACTGCATCTTGTAATAATAACTCGTCTATAGGTTTTAATAAATAATCTACTGCAGAAAGTTTAAAAGCTTTAAGAGCGAATTCATTATAAGCGGTAGTAAATATAATTTGAAATTTAATGTCTTCATCATCAAAAAAATCTAAAAGTTCTAAGCCACTATGTCCTGGCATTTCAATATCTAAAAACACTAAATTGGGTTTTTTCTTTATTATAGCTTTCACACCTGAGGATAAATTTTCACATTCTTCCAAAATTTCAACTTCAGGGCAATATTCGTTCAATAAATATCGAAGAGAAACTCGAGCTCTTTGTTCGTCATCAATTAAAATTGCTGTCATCTTAAATAGGTATTTGAATAGTAACAATAGTGCCGCTTTCTAATGAGTCCTCTATATCGGTATACTGAATACTAATTTTTTTATTTTGGTTTAGGTTTAATATTTCAATTCTCTTCATCAATGCTTCGGTAGCAAAAGAGATATGATTTCCCCTTTTTAGTAGGTTTAATTCTTGGCTTTTTTTTCTACCAATGCCGTTGTCCTCTATTGAAATAGTTAAATATTCTTTGTGTTGATTAAATTGAATTGCAATCTTTTTTATTCCATTTTTATGAAGTAAGCCATGTTTAACTGCATTTTCAATAAAAGGTTGTAAAAGCATGGCGGGTACTTTTATTGATTCTTTTTGTGTAGATATTTGGGTTTCAATATTAAAGAAAAATTCATTTTCATTAAATCGTGCTTTTTCAATTTCAAGATATAATTCTAGAGTTTTTATTTCATCTTCTAATGAGATGTATTCTTTTTCTGATGTTTCTAATATATTTCGTGTCAAAACTGAAAATTTCTTCAAATAATACAACGCTTTTTTATTATCCCTAGTTAAGATATATGATTGGATTGTATTTAGAGCATTAAAAAAGAAATGAGGATTCATTTGCGATTTTATAGCTGTTAATCGTGATTTGTTTAGTTCGTTTTCTAAGTTAACTTTTTCTAATTTCTCCTTGTTTCTTAAATTAATTTTTTTGACATGATTTTTAAAAACTAAATAACATAATATAAAAATGAATGCTAAGAGCGCACTTAAAAAAAGAGGCGTTTTCCAAAATGGTGGTTTTATTTCAAATGTGTAACTTAATAGATCGTATTTTTGAATAGAGGGATTGTATACTCTGAATTCAAGTTGATAAGTGCCAGGAGAAAGTTCGTTTAAAATTAATTTTCTACTGTTGTTTTCTAAGGTATACCATTTGTTATTATTGATTTTATATGATATCGCATTGGAATAACTTGTGCTAAAATTTAAAACTGAGAAATTAAATTTTATATTATTTTGATCAAAACTCAATGTTTTAGGTAATTGAGAGTAATCTACATCGTTTATAGTTATGTGGTTTAATATGAATTTTTGATTATGTATTAAATTTATATCCTCAAGGTTTTGGGCTATCATTCCTTTTTTTGTAGCAAATAGGATTTGATTATTTAATTCCCCTATGTCTGTTACATCAAATTCTTGATTGTTTGTTAATATTTCAATTTTAGTTTTATTAGATAAATTATATAGAAGAATATTTTTTTTGGTAATTATAAACAAATGATTTCTGATGATTTTGATTTTATTAATTTCTTCAGATGTTATTGGAATCGTTTTAATCTTGTTTTGATTATCAATTTGAATGAGACTTCCGTTTGCATTAACTCCAAAAATGTAATTCTTCCATGTGTTTAGATGATTAATGTAGAGCGGTTTATTTTTGTAAAAAAGTGTTTTTTTTTCGTGAAATGTTTGTGTTATTACTCCTAAGTTAGTGCTTATGTATATAGTTTTGTTTACAGGGTTATAAGCTATTGATTTAGCTTTGATATTCGACTCGATTCGAGCTTCATTTAAGACGTCTTTTTCTTTTTTTCTTATATTATAAAAAGTGTCCCATTCGCTCTTAAGTTTTGTGTCGAAGCATAAAATCCCACAAAACCCACTTGCAGCTACTCCAAAGTATTTGTGGTCAATAGGGATGATATTTTTTACAGCTACTTTTTTTTCTAGAATTAATTTTGTTTTATTGTTGTAAACTCTAAATTGTGAAGAAGTTGCAAAAAAATAGTCATTTACTTTTTTTAATAAATAAATTTCATGATTATCGAGATCCTT
The DNA here is from genome assembly GCF_015223105.1 of Flavobacterium proteolyticum. Classification (GTDB taxonomy): domain Bacteria; phylum Bacteroidota; class Bacteroidia; order Flavobacteriales; family Flavobacteriaceae; genus Flavobacterium; species Flavobacterium proteolyticum. The sequence continues at coordinate 423,233 of NZ_JADFTZ010000002.1, read as the reverse complement.
ATGTATTTTTTGTTGTTTATGAAGGGTTAAATCAAAAGAGTAAATAGAGTTATTTACTGTTCCTATAAGAAGTTTGTCTTCTAAGAAGTCAAATTGAGAAATTGTCTCTGGAAATTGATAAAGCTTGGTGTTTAAATTAGGTATTAAAAACAAACCCTCATTTAAAGTTGAAATCCAATAATTTTGAAAACTGTCTTTGAAAAAATAAGATATGTTATGATTTTTAAACCAATGTTCAACATCATTTTTATCATTTAATTTAAAAATTCCATTTGTTGTACATAACCAAATCTGATTATCAACAAATGCAATATTTTGTATGATGTTTTCTGGAATAGGTAAATAATGTTTTTTGAAAGAACCCTTTTCAAAAATGAAATAAGATTGTCTGTACTTATTAAAAAAATATAGTTTTCCATTTCCGTATTTTAATAATTTAGCTTCACTTATATTATTTAATTCTTCTGGAAGTTTTATTTTTTCAATCTTTAAATTTTGATCAATTTTATAAAGACAATCACTTAGAATATAATAACAATTATCGCCTCTTGTTGAGGTAACAAAGGTGTTATGATTAAATGCGAATTTTTTAATGATTTTCAAATCATTAATGTCATAAACAATAATATTATTTTTTTCAGTAGTTAAGATTTTGTTGTTTAAAATTCCAATTGGACTATAACCTAAAGGTTGATTTTGAGGGACGGGTTCTAATATTTCATTTTTATTATAGTAAATATATCCATCAAAATTACAATAGTATATAGTATTGTTGTTGTCTACAACTAAACTTGAACCAGCTTTTGAAGTAACTTTTTTTGTGCTTAAGTTAGAAAATGAAACTCCATCATATTTACATACACCTTCATTAGTTGCAAACCACATAAACCCTTTTTGGTCTTGTGTAATGTCGTAAATCGTATTACTTGGTAATCCTGTCGACTTATCAATTTTATTGAAGTACGGATTTTGTCCTGATAAATTATAGGTTACAATTAAAAGTAGTAGTAGAATTGACTTGTGATTGTGCATTATTGCGTTCAAATTTCTTGTTTACAAATGTATAACTATGTTCTTTTAAAAAAAACAGCTAAACAAACTCAAAGTGGGTTTTTACAAACTTGAAAATTGTAATACCTTTTTTTGAAAATACTTTTGATAAGAATTAAAAATAAAATATGAAAAAATTATTACATTTAGTTACGATTTTGTTAGTCTCCACAAGCTTTTATGGACAAACTCCACTGTGTCAGTTTAATTTCGATAATTCAATTGCTAATGTAGGAAACACAGTTATATTATCAAATTTAGGTGACCCAGTAACTTATGTTGCTGACAGATTTGGGAATGCCAATGCGGCTATTAATTTTGCTGCCAATAATGTACTATGGAGTAATTCAATGACAAATTTACCTACAGGAAACGCAACTTTATCTGTTTCGTTTTGGGTAAAGTATAACGCTGTAGCTACAAATGATATTTTTGGTTATGGAACGAATTCTTCTTATGGAGCAATTGGTTTTCAGGAGTATGTTAGCAACAGTTCTACATCTTCATCGGGTATAGCAATAAGGCAACCAAGTGGAACAGTATCATTATCTGTTAATCATTTTACATTTATTAATACTTGGTATCATTATGTTGTAACAACAGCGCCTGGCTCAGGTGGTTCTGTTACAAAAGTTTATAGAAATGGTGCGTTGATTTATAATACTACTGCTCCTTTTCGAAATATTCAATTAGATACGTTTACAATTGGTAATTATATTTTTTCAAGTAGTTCAAGTTTTAATGGTGCTTTAGACGACTTTAGAGTGTATAATTCTGAGTTAAATACAACACAAATAAATCAAATTTATACAGAAAATAATCCAACTGTAACAGCACCAACAATTAGTTCTATTACTACCTCAAATATTACATCTAACTCTGCAACAATTGGCTATGGAATTAACGCCAATGGTGCAAATGCTACAACTGTAATTCGTTATGGCACTAATTCTTCAAATTTGAATCTTACTTACAATTGCCCAAGTACAACCACAACTGCCGTTTTTTCAGAAACTTTAGTCGGTTTAACTCCAAGTACAACGTATTATTATAAAATTGAATCTACCAATTCTTCAGGTACAACAATTACTCCGATAACGTATACGTTTACCACAACTGCAGCATCATCAAGTATAACTAATGGATTAGTAGCGTATTATGGTTTTGAAAATTTTAATAGTCATAATGGTTTACACAATTTAACACAGTCTGCCTCAGCGCCAATATTGGACGGAGTAGGAGGAAAGGTAGGTTTAGGAGCAAGATTTGAACCTGCTTTACAGCAACAGCTGGTTAATACTTCTTCATTAAATACAGCATTAGATGGTACAGAGTTTACAATTTGTTATTGGGTAAATTCACAAGCAAATTCATCAAGCATGACTTTTCCTACTCATTTTGAAATGTTTGGTTCTGGTTTCGTTAGGCAACAACAAAATACGGGCTATGCTTCTCTGACTAAAGGATATGCAATTAATGCAACAACATTTAATACAGGTAACACCACTGTAACAAACATCAATGGGACATGGAAACACATTGCATTAGTGCACAAATCGGGTACCACAAATAACAAGCAAATAGAATTATATGTTGATGGCGTTTTACAAGGTGGATTTTCTCCAATAGCGAATGTACCAGTTTTGTATAAATTTAATACTGATTTTTACATTGGAGGAGGTGGCTCGGCTGTTAAATATTTTAAAGGCTATATTGATGAGTTTTACATTTACAATAGAGTATTAGATGGAACAGAGATTAATGCAGTAAAAGATAATACAAACGCTCCACTTACTTCAGAAAGTCATAACTCAGCTTTAAAATTCAGTATGTATCCAAATCCTGCGAATGATTGGGTCACTTTAGAAACTGAAGAAGAAATTAAATTGATTGAAGTATATTCTTTACAAGGACAAACAGTGCTTTCGTCGACAGAAAAGCAATTAAATATCTCAAGTCTATCTAGCGGAATATATGTGATTAAAATAGAAGATGTTGAAGGGAAAATTAGTATACAAAAATTAATAAAAAATTAGTAAAAAAATTAATTAAAATTTAAATTATGAAAAAAATATTTATCACTCTGATGATTCTTTTGCAAGTAAACATAATGCTTGCACAAAATGATGCTGACGTAGACTTGCCATTTATTAATGGAATTGCTCCCCCTGGTGCAGGAATAACAGTAAATTCTGTAGCCAATCAGACTGACGGTAAAATGTTTGCGGGCGGTTTTTTTACTTTTGCTAATAGTACAGCAATTAATCATTTAGCTAGGTTTAATTCTAATGGTACAACTGATACAAGTTTTAATACAGGATCTGGATTTAGTCATGAAGTTAAAGTTGTTTTTGTGCAACCTGATGGTAAAATTTTAGTTGGTGGTGATTTTAATTCTTTTAACGGAAGTGCTCAAAATTATCTAGTTAGATTAAATTCAGACGGAACCAAAGATACAACTTTTAACATTGGTACAGGATTTAATACTTCTGTATATGCAATTACTTTACAGAGTGATGGTAAAATTTTAGTAGGAGGTAATTTTACCAATTTTAATGGATTGACTCAATCGAGTTTAGTTCGATTAAATACAAATGGAACAAAAGATACTACTTTTTCTATTGGCACAGGCTTTGACGGAATGGTTATGTCACTTGCAATTCAGCCAAATGGTAAAATAATTGTAGGGGGCTATTTTTCTAATTATAATGGAGTTGTTCAAAATTCACTGATACGATTAAATGCAGATGGGACTAAGGATACTACATTTAATGTAGGAACAGGTTTTACTCCAGCAGCTAGTGTTGGTGTTAAAGCTATTTCTATCCAAAATGATGGAAAAATTGTTGTAGGAGGAGATTTTACAATATATAATGGAGTGCAATCAAGAAGAATTATCCGCTTAAATACTGATGGTACTAGAGATAGTACCTATATGATAGGAACAGGCTTTAATGCCCCGGTTATCGCAGTTTTAAAACAAGCAGATGGCAAAATGTTAGTTGGAGGCCAATTTTCAGATTATAATGGGAATTCTCCAAACAATAAAATTATTAGACTAAATACTGACGGAACAAAAGATGCAACTTTTAATAGTTTAGGAGGATTTAACGGCACTGTTGTTAATTCATTTGCTATTAACTCGAGTGGTAATATTCTTGTTGGAGGCATGTATACAACTTACAGGGGTAATATTTCTCATTATATTACAAGGTTGTTAGGTAATACAACGTTATCAAATGAGAATTTTAATACAAGATTAAAATTCTCATTATATCCAAATCCAGCTTCTGATATTTTGAATATTGAATTGGATTCAGATATAAGAAATATAGAAGTGTATTCATTACAAGGTCAATTAGTAATGCAGTCTACAATGAAAAGTTTTTCTGTAAATTCATTAAATCAAGGCGTTTATCTTGTAAAAATTACAGATGTAAATGGGGTTACAAGTACTCAGAAATTTGTTAAAAATTAGTCCTATGAAAATAATTACTAAATATCGGTTAGAATTAACCTTAACAGTTTTGTATTTATCACTGTTTTTAATAATTTTTAATTTAATATAATTATAATAGAATGAAAAAGAGGGAAGAAATTCCCTCTTTACAATAAATAATATATATGAAAAAAGTGTTTTTTATAAATTTTATGAATAACAACATGCTAATTTTTAAAAATTAGCTATATTATCGTTTAATTAAGGTGATTTTTTCCATTATAAAATCTACTTTATCTAGCGAAATTGGGATGCAAGTTTTATTATTAAATTCTAAATTTCCACCATCAGATTTATTGTAAACAGAAACATAGTTTAGATTGGCAATATATGATTTTTGTACCCGTAAAAAGTTACTGTAATTTGAAAGTATGTCTTCGAAATTTTTTAAATAGCGACTACATATTATCTTTTCGCCATTTAATAAGACAATTTCGCAATAAGAACCTTCGCCTTTTACATATAAAATTTGGTCGGTTTCTAAGAATAAAATGCTATTACCTGTTGGAACAGCAATTTTGTTTAATTTGTTTTGGTCTAAATTTTCTTTAAGTATTTTGATGTTTTGCGATTTAATTTTTTCAAAACGTTTTACAGCCTCTACAAGCTCTTCAGGATGAATGGGTTTAAGCAAATAATCAATTGCTGAAAATTTAAACGCTTTTATTGCGTATTGACTATAAGCTGTAGTAAATATTACCGAAAAGTCAATTTCTTCTTCGTTGAAAAAGTCAAATAATTCTAAGCCGCTATGTGCTGGCATTTCAATATCTAAAAATACGATATTTGGTTTAAATTTATTGATTGCTTTGATACCTTCAGCTAGTGTTTCGCATTGTTCTATAACTTTAATATTTGGGCAATATTCTTCCAAAAGTAATTGTAATGAAACACGAGCTCTAACTTCATCATCTATAATAATTGCATTTATTTCCATGTTGTAGGTATGTTTATAATTACTGTTGTTCCTATAGCTTCATCAAATTTATATTTGTCAATATATGCAACGGTAATTTTATTGGTTTTGTTCAAATTTAAAATCTCTAATCTTTTTTCAATTGCATTTGTTGCAAATGAAATGTGGTCTTTTCTGTTGTTGAGGTTGAGTTCTTCGCTTCTTTTTCTTCCTATACCATTATCATCAATGCTAATTTCTAAAGAATGATTGGTTTTTTTAAATACAATGTTTATTGTTTTTTCACCTTTTAAATGTAAAAGTCCATGTTTTATAGCGTTTTCTATAAAAGGTTGCAATAACATGGTTGGTATTTTAATAGATTCGGTATCAATTTCTTTGTCAATTGAAATGGTGTAATTAAAATCGTTAAAAAAACGGGCTTTTTCTAAATCGAGATATAACGTAATTGTTTTGATTTCTTCATTTATAGAAAGGTAATTTTTTTCGGTTAATTCTAAAATGGTTCTGGTTAACGAAGAAAATTTATTTAAGTAAATAATGGCTTCTTTTTTATCGTTTGACAAAATATAGGATTGAATTGTGTTTAACGCATTGTAAAAAAAATGCGGATTCATTTGCGATTTAATAGCCGTTAATTTTGACTGATTCAGATTGTTTTCTAAAGTAATTCGATTGAGCTCAATTTGGTTTTTTTTCTGAATTTTTTTAAGCTTCGATTTGTAAAGAAAATAGAATAGAATTGCCAAAAGTAAAATAGAAAATAAGATGAAAATTGTACTTTCCCAAAATGGTTTCTGAATTGAGAAATTATAATTGATAATGTTTTTATCTGTTTTTTCTATGTTTTCAATCTTAAATTGGATGGAATAATCCCCAGCAGCTAGTGATGATAGTTTTAAACTTCTTTGATTATCCTCTAAAGTTACCCAATTTCCATTATTAATTTTATATGAAATAGGAAATTTTGTATTTGGTAAATATGCTAAAACCGAAAAATCAAAGCTTAAATTGTTTTCATCAAATTCAAAATTAGTCGCTGTTTTTTGTTTATCGTTGATGAGTACTTTATTTAAAATAAATTTTGGTAACGATTCGTCGTTTAAGTTAGTATTTGATTTTATTATAAGTCCGCTAGAGGTTGCAAGTATAGTTTTATTAGATAAAGTAGCAATATCACTAACTGAAATATTAGGAGTAATATTCTGAATTTTTGTTGCTTTTTTTGTAGATAAGTTAAATTGAAAAATAGCATTGTTTGTAAAAATATAAAGAATATCATCAATTAGTTTAATGTTTTTAATTTCGTCAGTAATTAAATTTTTAGAAACCGTTTCAATTGAAATAGTGTTGTTGTCATCAATTTTTAATAACTCATATTCGTTTGATAACAAGTAGATGCAATTGTTGTAATAGTATATTTTTTGACAAAAAACAGGTTTGTTTTTATACTGTATTTCTTTCTGTGTATTTAAGGTTTGAGCGTAAAGCCCCACATTTGTTGCAAAAAAGATAGTCTTGTTGTTTGGATTATAAGCAACCGATTTTCCTCTAACGCCAACTAAAATTTTTGACTCATTTAAATCAGACGGTGTTTCAGTAAAATATTTGGTGTATAAATTATCCCATTCAGATGTTTTTTTATTATCTAAGCTAAATAATCCACAAAGTCCACTAGCAGCAAAAGCATAATATTTATCATCAACTTTTACAAGATCTTTAACTGCTATGTTTACTTCCTTTATTTTGTTATTTATAATTTTAAAGTTATTTGATGTGATGAAATAGTTGGTTTCATCTTTAAAAACTTTATAAATTTCATGATTAGAATTGCCTTTGAAAATTATTTTTTCTTCGTAATTATTTGGGTTGAACTCACTTAAAATATCATTTTCATAACCAATAGCAATTGTGTTATTGTCAGAATTTAAGGTAACAGGTTTGTAATTGCATTTCCACAAAATGGAAGAAAAATTTGGAATATAGAGTAATCCATTTGTTAAGGTAGAAATCCAAAATTTATTTTCTTGGTCTTTAAAAATGGTTGAAATATTGATTTCTCTATAGTAATTGACAAAACTCTTGTTTTTATATTCAAACAAACCACTAGTGGTGGCGAGCCATAATTTATTGTCAACAAAACTTAGATTTTGAATGATGTTTCCCTTTAAAACAGCTTCTTTTTCAAAAGTTTGATTAGAGTATTTGTAGAGTTGTCCATTTGCTTTTGATACAATAAATAAATCATCTAAGTGGCTTTCAACAACAATAGATTTTGTAGTAACAAGTTCGCTTGGTAAACTGGTTATTGTTGTGTTTAAGTTAGAATCAATTTTTAGTAATTTATTGGTAAAAACATAGAAATATTTTTTTGATAAATGTGTAGCTTTGAAGTAGGTGTTGTCAAATTTTATCTTTTTAATGAGTTTTAAATTTTTCAAATCATAAACTTCAATTGAATTTTTTTGAATTGTAAAAAGTTTATTGCCAATAATTCCAAATTCATAATAACCAATGCTGTTTTTTTGTTTAAAAGCTTGCAATTGATTGTTTTCGACATAATATAAATAACCATCAAAATTTATGTACCAAACCCTGCCAAAATTATCTTCAATAATATTCGAACCACTTTTACTCGTTTGATTTTTTGTGGTGAATGAATAAAATTTTGTTCCGTCATATTTGCTCAAGCCTTCGCCAGTAGCAAACCACATAAAACCTTTTTTGTCTTGATAAACATCATAAACTGAATTGGAAGGTAATCCAACAGATTTATCGATTACATATGAGTATGGATTTTGAGCAACTAATTTATAACAGTTGAGTGATAGTGATATGAATAGTAGAAAAAAGGTTTTCAATAGCATCAGTTATTAATATTACAAATATAGAAGTTAAGTTGATTGAGGACAATTTAATGATGATTTATAAACTGAATTTGATGAACTCGAAACCTAGTTTAATGAATTTGACTTATAATTTTAGAAGCTACATCTGTAGTTTTGAGTCAAATTTTAAAATTATAATTATGAAAAGATTATTACAATTACTGTTTTTACTTAGTGTATTTACCTCATTTGCTCAAGCTCCTTTAGTAAGTAATCCAACACAAGTAAGTTCAACTATTAAATCAATTACATTGTCAACAAGCATAACAGCATATGGTACTGCTAATGTTTCATTATTGGTTTCAACTAGTCCCTTTTTTACAGATCCACTTACTATTAGAGAAATACCATCAGTAGGTAATGTAAATGGGTCAACAGCTGTTACGGTTAGCTACATGATAGAATGTTTAAAACCACAAACAACATTTTATGTAAAAGTAAAAGCAACTAATGCTAACGGGACAACTACCTCTGGTTATACGACAATGACAACAAATTCTTATGCAGGTGTAGGTGTTAATTCGCTTCAAGCTTTGGATGTTGACTCTAATTCAGCTTTGATTAGAGCTTCTTTATTTGTGCCCAGTGGTGTTACAGATGCCACTGCTCAAATTTATTACGGTACAAATCAAACAAATTTAAACTTCGCTGTTTCATTATCAGGTATCACTACAGGAACTAATATTGTTATAGATCAGCTTTTAACTAATGGTTTGTCGCCAAATACAACATATTTTGCATACTTAGAACTTAATCACAGTTCAGGTTCAGTTTGTTACAGAAGTGAGTTTATAAGATTTACAACGCCTCCTGCAGCTTCTTTACTATATCATTTTCCATTTAATAATTCGTATTCTTCGGTTACTTCAAATCCAGGCACTTTTTTTTCAATGCAAGGAGCTCCATTTGTGTCTAATCAAAGTGCCGCGGCAAGTGCAATAAGAGTCGCAGTAGGAGATAATGATACTTCAAGAGCAACAAGTGCACCAACTGCAAATTTACCGTTATTGCCAGTTGGAGGAGCTGCAAGATCTGTAGTCTACAGAGTAAAATTTAATACTTTGGGTTCATCAAGTAATTTTGTTTTTTCTTACGGTACAGGTTCTGCTAATCAGGCTTTTGGTGTAAATAATACGGCCTTAACTTCTACATTTTATGCATGGTCTAATGATATTTCTTATAATCCTTCATTTAACACTACAAATTGGTACACAATAACAGTTGTTTATAATGGGGCTAATATTAAGCATTATGTAAACGGAGTATTCGTACAAAGAAATTATTTGTCTAATTCAGTATTAAATACTACTGGAACGAATTTTAATATTGGAAAATCTCCTACTACAAATTTTGGATATGGAAACTTTGATATAGATGATTTAAGAATTTACTCAGGAGTTTTAACGCCTTCAGAAATTTCTTCATTGCACAATAATTTACTTTCAAGTACTGATTTTAATAATGGTAATTTAAATTTCAAACTTTATCCTAATCCTACTAATGATATTATCAATTTAGAATTGAACAATGAAGTAAAAAATGTTGAGATATATTCATTACAAGGACAAAAAGTATTGGCTTCAACAGAAAAACAAATAAATGTTTCAAATCTTGCTAATGGTATTTACATGGTAAGAGTTGAAGATGAAAATGGAGCAGTAGCTACTCAAAAATTAATTAAAAGGTAATGAAGGTAATTGCTAAATATCGTTTAGAATTAACACTGACAGTAATGTATTTACTTATATTTCTAATTATTCTGAGTTTGTTATATTAATATAAAGTTTTAAAAAGAGGGAAGAAATTCCCTCTTTTACATTTCATATACAATCGCATTAATATTCATTCCAGAGCCAACGGATGCAAAAATGATAACATCACCTTTCTTAAGTTCCTGATTTTCTAATTTGCCTTTCATCATTAAATCGAAAAGTGTAGGCACTGTTGCAACACTAGAATTTCCTAATTTATGAATACTCATTGGCATAATACCTTCTGGTGGGGATTGTTTATATTGTTTGAAAAATCGATGAATAATGGCTTCATCCATTTTTTCATTAGCTTGATGAATCAATACTTTTTTGACTTTTTCTATTGGGACGCCACTTTTTTCTAAACAAGAAGCCATTGCTTTCGGAACGTTACTCAGTGCAAATTCGTAAATTTTTCTTCCGTGCATTTTAATGTAGCGCACATCTGGGTCGTGGTCTTTGTTGAAAGAATTTCCAAAAAACAAATAATAAGCTTCGTCATAAGTAAATGTAGCGGTTTCGTGTGCCAAAATTCCACCTTCGTCATCCGTTGCTTCTACGATTGTAGCGCCAGCACCATCGGAATAAATCATAGAATCTCTGTCGTGTAAATCTACTACTCTTGACAAAGTTTCGGCACCGATTACCAAACATTTCTTAGCCATCCCCGCTTTGATAAAGGCGTAAGCTTGTATGACACCTTCTACCCAACCAGGGCAACCAAAAAGAATATCATAAGCAACACATTTCGGATTTTTAATTTTTAATCCATGTTTTACTCTAGTGGCTAAACTTGGTAAAATATCTGATTGAATGGCTCCTTTTTTTACATCACCAAAATTGTGTGCTAAAATGATATAATCAATAGTTTCTCTATCAATTTTAGCATCTTCAATCGCTTTTTCTGCAGCAATTAAAGCGATGTCAGAAGTACATAAATTATCAGTTACATAACGGCGTTCTTGAATTCCTGTAATTTCTAAAAATTTTTCAGCTACGACATCATTTGGATGAGGAAACGGAGTTCCGTCATCATTTAAAAAAGTGTGTTGCGCAAAATCGATATTGGAAACTACTTCGGTAGGAATATAGCTTCCTGAACCTGTTATTTTGATATTCATTCTATTGTTTTTTGGTTACTCGAATTTACAAAATATTGTTGTTAATGATTTGGTAACCTATTGGTTTTTACCATTTTTATGAATATCGTAGTAAAATTGGTTTAAAAAAGTGAAATTCTAAAATTAATACCTTTTAATTGAATTTTATCTGCATTATGGTCGCCATACTCAGCGCTTGTGTTTTCATTTGTTCGGCATATTTACCTGCAAAATGCTCATCAATTGTCGAATTGAAATGGCTTAACCAAGTTTCAAAGTGTTCTTTAGTAAAAGCATGCTTGTCATGAACGTCTTTATGAATAGAAAACATGTTATTAAAATAACCGCCTTTTAAAAATAACGATTGCTCCCAAAATGTAGCCAAAATCTCGAAATGCGCTTCTAAATGTTGGTCAACAGAAGTAACTTTGGTAAAGAAAAAATTAATCGAATCATCCGCTAAAAGTTTATCGTAAAACTTGCGCATGATAAGTAAAATATCTTCTCTGTTCTCAATATCATTCATTGTAAAATTTATTAAAAAAGGCTCAAAGTAAAAACTTGAGCCTTTTGATTTATTACTTTGTACTTTTAATTTTGTACTTCGTATTTCGAATTACATATAAGCTTCAATTGGTGCACAAGAACAAACTAAATTTCTGTCACCATACGCTTCATCAATACGACGAACTGTTGGCCAAAATTTATTCTCAGCAATGTAATCCAATGCATAAGCAGCTTGTTCTCTTGTATAAGGGAAAACCCATTCGTTAGCTGTAACCATTGCTAATGTATGTGGCGCATTTCTTAAGATGTTGTTCGCATCTTCTTTAGTTGAAGCTTCAATTTCTTTGCGAATTGAAATCATTGCATCACAAAAACGATCTAATTCTGCTAAATCTTCTGATTCAGTTGGTTCAATCATTAACGTTCCAGCTACAGGGAAAGAAACGGTTGGTGCATGGAAACCATAATCCATTAAACGTTTTGCAATATCCGTTACTTTGATTCCTTTTTCTTCGAATGCTCTACAATCTAAAATCATTTCGTGAGCGGCTCTTCCCATTTCTCCAGAATATAAAACTGGATAATGTGCTTCTAAACGCGCTTTCATGTAATTTGCATTTAAGATAGCATATTTAGTAGCGTTTGTTAAGCCTTCAGCACCTAACATTGTAATATAGCCATAAGAAATCAAACAAACTAAAGCTGAGCCATAAGGAGCAGAAGAAATCGCTGTGATTGCTTGACTCCCTCCAGTAGGAATAACTGGATTCGTTGGTAAGAATGGAACTAATTTTTCATTTACACAAATTGGTCCAACACCTGGTCCACCACCACCGTGAGGAATAGCGAAGGTTTTGTGTAAGTTTAAGTGACAAACATCAGCACCGATAGTAGCAGGATTCGTTAATCCAACTTGAGCATTCATGTTCGCACCGTCCATATATACTAAACCTCCATTTTCGTGGATGATATTTGTAATTTCGATAATAGCACTTTCAAAAACTCCGTGAGTTGATGGATAAGTTACCATTAAACAAGATAAGTTGTCTTTATGAAGAATTGCTTTTGCTCTTAAATCTTCCACATCGATATTTCCATTATCCATGGTTTTAGTTACGATGATTTCCATTCCTGCCATAGCAGCAGAAGCTGGATTCGTTCCGTGAGCAGACGCTGGAATCAAACACACATTTCTGTGGTTATCGCCTCTTGATAAATGGTAAGCACGAATCGCCATTAAACCAGCGTATTCACCTTGAGCGCCTGAATTTGGTTGTAACGTTGTTCCTTGGAAACCAGTTACTACATTCAATTGTTGCTCTAATTTTTTCAACATGATTTGGTAACCTTCTGCTTGTTCAATTGGTGCAAAAGGGTGAATGCTGTTCCAATTTGCCATAGATAAAGGCAACATTTCTGCGGCAGCATTTAATTTCATCGTACAAGAGCCTAATGAAATCATGGAATGATTCAACGATAAATCTTTACGCTCTAATTTTTTGATATAACGCATCAATTGCGATTCTGAATGATGGTTGTTGAAAACATCATATTGTAAGAAAGTTGATTTTCTCACTAAATTTTCAGGAACCATAACTTCATTTGCTAATTGATTTATCGTAAACGCATCTTTTCCAGTAGCTTCAGCAAAAATGGCAATAATTTGGTTAACGTCATTTACAGAAGTCGTTTCGTTAAATGAAATCGAGATCGTTTCAGCATCTGGATAGAAGAAGTTTACTTCGTGTTTTTCAGCAATAGCTTTTACTTTAGCAGCATCAGCTTTTACTAAAATCGTATCGAAGAAAGCCGTATTGGTTTGGTAAACCCCTAATTTATTTAAAGCATCGGCAGTGGTAACCGCAGAAGCATGAACTTTATTAGCAATATATTGTAAACCTTTTGGTCCGTGATATACGGCATACATTCCAGCCATCACCGCCAATAAAACTTGAGCTGTACAAATGTTTGAAGTTGCTTTTTCACGTTTGATGTGTTGCTCACGAGTTCCTAAAGCCATACGTAGCGCACGGTTTCCGTTAGCATCAATAGAAACACCGATGATTCTTCCTGGCATCGAACGTTTGTATTCTTCTTTCGTTGCGAAATAGCCAGCATGAGGTCCGCCGTAACCCATTGGAATACCAAAACGTTGCGTAGTTCCAACTACAACTGCAGCGCCCATTTCACCTGGAGGCGTTAATTTTGCTAACGATAAAATATCAGCAGCAACTGCTACTTTGATTTCGTTTTCAGCCGCTTTTGCAATGAATCCCGCATAGTCATAAACTTGACCGTATTTTCCTGGATATTGTAAAATAGCACCAAAGAAATCAGTAGAGAAATCAAATGTTTCGTGATTTCCAACTACTAATTCAATATTTAATGGAGTTGAACGTGTTTGTAAAACCGATAAGGTTTGTGGTAAAATTTCTTCCGAAACGAAGAATTTCGATACATTATTTTTCTTTTGATCGCGAGTTCTTACATCAAAAAGTAACGCCATTGCTTCTGCAGCAGCTGTTCCTTCATCAAGTAACGATGCATTTGCGATTTCCATTCCAGTTAACTCGATAACGGTAGTTTGGAAATTCAAAATCGCTTCTAAACGACCTTGCGCAATTTCGGCTTGATAAGGAGTGTAAGCTGTGTACCATCCTGGGTTTTCAAAAATATTTCTTTGAATAACCGCCGGAACGATTGCTGGGTGATATCCTAAACCGATATACGATTTGAATACTTTATTTTTCTTTCCTAATTCTTGAATGTGAGTTAAATACTCATACTCAGTCATTGGAGCGTCTAAATTTAAGTCGTTTTTTAAACGAATATCATCTGGAATTGTTTCGAAAATTAATTGGTCTAAAGTTTCTACACCAACCGTTTTAAACATGTGATTTAAGTCACTTTCACGTGGCCCTAAATGTCTCAAAGCGAATGCATCTGTTCTCATTTATTAAAAATGTGTATGTGTGTTATTATGTGTTGTTTTGGACAACAAAAGTAATTATTAATCTTGTAATTTTTTGTTTTTAAAATGTGAAATTTTGTGATTTTATCAACTAATTTCAAGTCTTATTAACAGATTGATTAATTTTGTTGAATGTTGATTTTTAAGAAAATTCTCGATTTTTATATCAATAGTAGTTTGCATGTCGCATTATCAGCTTTTGCGCTGGTATCGATGACGCAATATTTCTTTGGTGTTGAAGGTGATTTTTCGGTAACTTTATTTGCTTTTTTTGGAACTGTGGTTGGTTATAATTTCGTGAAGTACGATGCCATTACAAGGTTAAACAAAACCGAAATCAAAAAAGAATTAAAAGCCATCGTTTTTTTGAGTTTTATTTCGTTGTTGGCTTGTTTTTATTTTTTCTTGCAATTGAGTTGGGATTCTAAACTAAGTGCTTTCATTTTTTTTGGACTAACACTTTTATACACATTACCCTTTTTTCCAAACAAACAAAATGCCCGAAATTGGAAAGGCGTAAAAATCTATATCGTTGGAATTACTTGGGTAGGCGTAACGGTGATTTTACCTTTGGTAGAAGCTGAAATTCCGTTTTCTACAGATGTGCTTTTAATGGCTTTTCAGCGATTTTTATTAGTATTCTCCATTGTTTTAGTGTTTGATATTGTAGATGTAAAATACGACGATATTCATTTACAAACTGTTCCACAGAAAATAGGAGTGAAGTTGACGAAAAAACTTGGTTATCTATTATTGTTTTTATTACTGCTTTTAGAGTTTTTCTATACCAATAATCAACATTTTTTACCATTCTTTTTCAAACTTTTGGTTTGCGGAACGATTGCAATTTTTCTCTTTTTTGCCAATGAAAATCGTTCCCGATATTACGCTTCATTTTGGTTAGAAAGCGTTCCGATTTTGTGGTGGTTGGTGTTAATCCTGACAGGTTTCAAAAACCTGTCAGGATTGTGAATTTATCCATTAATCACAATTCGTTGTTCTACTTGTGCTTGACTTGCTTTTCGTTTTCCTCTAAAGAAGAAATATAAGTTTAAGAACAGCATAATACCTAAATAAATTGAAAATCCACCAATTTTATAACTCAGTTTTTCAATTAGCACTTGATAACTATCATCATACATATTCATTTCTAATATCATAAGTGCAAAACCTAAATTCAATAAATAAAATCCGGTTTCGAATAGTTTGTTGGTGGCGTTTGCAATTTCATCTCGACCTTTAAAAATATCCAACATATAAATTTTACTGTTTTTAAAAAGCGTTTTTGAAACATAGTAGGTTAAAAATAAAGCAATGGGAAGATAAATTGCATAACCGATTAAAATTTTTGTAGTTTCCATAATACGAGTGTTTAAATTAATTTTTTGATGTAATTCGTTAATAAGATAATATTGATGTAATGCATCACGGCAATCGCGATAATAATAAAAGCCGATTTTGAAGTAATCACTTCAATGAGTTGTTTTATATTTTCAATTTGTTCCCAAGAAATTATCGTCATCGCACAATAACCAATATTTAAGAGATAATATCCCACCAAAAGCAATTGATTTATTTTATGACACAAGTCTTTATGATTTGGAATCAATTGTGAAACGAATATGTTTCCATTGTTGTAGCAAATTCTTCCAACCTTCACAATGATAATCCCTGTGATGCTGAAATAGATGAGATAGGCGATGATGTTGAGGTTCATGATAATAAGTTTTTAAACGTTTTATCTAAATCACCAAATTCAAACTCAAAGCCGTTTTCTGTTAATCGTTTTGGGATTACATTTCTACTTTTTAAAACCAATTCAATTTCAGTTTTGATGATTTTTGCCCCAAATTCAAGTAGTGATTTTGAGATAGGTAATCCAAACGGAATTCCAATTGCTTTTTGAAGTTTTTTCATAAATTCTTTATTTCGAATCGGTTTTGGAGAAACAACATTGATGCTCCCAGAAAGTTCTTTTTCAATTATAAATTCGACAGCTTTTGCAAAATCTTTTTCGTGAATCCAACTAACAAATTGACTTCCATTTCCGTTTTTTCCACCTAATCCAAAAAGTGTTAGTTTTTTTAAAGGAATAAAACCGCCTCCATTTTTACCTAATACAATTGAAGTCCTTATTGCTGTTTTCAATGTTTTTGGTGTTTCAACTTCGTAAAATGTTTTTTCCCAAGTTTTGGCAACGTTCATAGAAAAATCATTACCAATTTCTCCTGTATATTCATCCATTTCTTTATCTTCTGAATGACTATAAATAGTTGCAGTTGATGAGTTGATAAAATGTTTTGGTGGATTTTCGCATTGTAAAATGGCTTCGTTTAAAATTTTGGTACTATCAATTCTTGAAGCTAAAATTTCGGCTTTATTTTTTTTGGTATATCTACAATCAACGGATTTTCCAGCTAAGTTTATGACAACATCTACATTTTCTAATTCTTTTTCCCAACCTGAAAATGATTTAGCATTCCAATTTACATATTTGATTTGGTTCTTAATTTCAGATTTTCCTCTGGTTAAGATTACAATTTCTTCAAATTTATTTTTGAAATGTTGGATTAAAACGTTTCCTAAGAATCCGGTTCCTGCTGCTATGATTAGTTTATTTTTCATTTTGTTTTGCTATTTTATTTAATGTTATTGTAAAATATATTGCAATTGTCATTGGTAGGATCATTATAGTTGTAAGCAATATTATGTAATTGTCTAAAATACTTTTCTCTTCTAAAAACAAGTAAGTGGAAAAGGAAAAATATAAGAAAACATAAATCCAATAATTTATAATTTGATATTTGAGTTTTTTCTCAAGTCTTTTAAAGTTGAATGAAATATATAGAGCAATACACAGTTGAGTGAACCTAAGTATAATCTGCGCATATAAACCAAATAGAATTGTAAAGTCTAATATTATCGTTATTATTAATAGAGCTTTATTGATTTTATTAATTATTTTCATATTATCTATATTTTTAAACTTTCAGAAATAATTGAAAGTTTTAATTAAATTTTTTATTTCATAATCTTTACCACCAGTTTTGCTAACCAATTGTCTTTGTATTCTGTGATTTTATCCAAAACGTTATCCGCTTTTAATACGAAGTCGTACAATTTTGTGGTTTGATCTACGAAATGTTTTTCCGCTTCGGTTCCATCAGATTTTATTGTAGAAACTTCTTTTAAAACTTTTAAAGCGGGTTTGATTTCACGTTTGCTTCTTTCTCTTGAAATTTTAACTGCCAATTCATCTAAATCTTTTTCTGCGGTGAAAAATTCACGTCTTTCGCCTGCTTTGTATTCTTTGTACACGATGCCCCAATCCATCAACGCTCTTAAATTCATAGAAGCATTACCGCGCGAAATTTGTAATTCTTCCATAATGTCTTCCATAGAAACAGGTTCGTGCGAAACCATTAACAACGCATGTATCTGTGCCATGGTTTTGTTAATGCCCCATTGAGAACCTAAAGCTCCCCAGGTTTGAACGAATTTATTTTTTGCTTCTTTGAATTCCATTTTTTAGAATTATTTCATTTTGATAGGACAAAGTTAAGTAAAAGTTTTTAAAGTTTCAAAAAAAAATGAAAGTTTTTTTCAAATTGTAAAAAAGTTAATATTGGTGAATATAATCACTAAAAAATATATAAATTTGGTGAATACAATCACTGAAAAATATATAAATTTGGTTAATACAATCACTGAAAAATATATAAATTTGGTGAATAGAAATAAAATATATAATTTTGTTTAAAATTTAAGGTATGATTTTTAGAGATTTAACTGCTAATTTGGAAGCAAAATTACACAAAGGAAAAGTTATTGTGTTAATTGGTCCAAGACAAGTAGGAAAAACAACTTTAATTAATTCCATTTTAAAAGATAAAGAGTATTTGTTTTTGGATGGAGATGATAATACTGTTGCTGAAACTTTAGCGAATGCTAACACAGAAATTTTGAAAAGTATTATTGGTAATTATAAATATATTTTTATTGATGAGGTACAACGTATTCCAAATATTGGTTTGAAGTTGAAAATTATAGTAGATCAAATAAAAGATGTGCAAGTTGTTGTTAGTGGATCTTCTTCTTTAGATATTAATAACGTTACGCAAGAACCATTAACAGGGAGAAAGTTCGAGTTTCATATGTTTCCCGTTTCATGGAAGGAATTTGAAAATAGTGTGGGTTACATGAAAGCCCAACAACAACTTGAAATTCGATTACTGTACGGAATGTATCCAGATGTAATTAATAATTTTGGTACTGAATATGAAATTTTGAAAAACTTGGTTTCGAGTTATTTGTACAAAGATATTTTAGCTTTGGCAGGTATAAGAAAATCTGAAGTTTTGGAGAAAATATTACGTGCTCTTGCTATGCAAGTGGGAAGTGAAGTTAGCTACAACGAAATTGCTCAGTTGGTTGGAGTTGATAAAAACACTGTAAATAATTATATCGATTTGTTAGAAAAAAGCTTTGTGATTTTCCGTTTGACAAGTTTTTCAAAGAATATTCGAAACGAAATTAAAGCAAATAAAAAAATATACTTTTATGATAATGGTGTGCTGAATATGTTAATTGGTAATTTTAATGCTTTTGAATTCAGACAAGATAAAGGTGCATTGTGGGAAAATTTTTTAGTTTCTGAACGATTGAAGCAATTATCTTATACACAAAGTATAGCAAAATCTTATTTTTGGAGAACCACAACCCAACAAGAAATTGATTATATTGAAGTCAATACAGATGAAATTAGTGCTTTTGAATTCAAATGGGCAACCACTAAAAAAGCAAAATTGCCAAAATCTTTTTCGGATGCTTATAACCCAAGTTTTTTGGTGGTGAATAAGGATAATTTTAGGGAGTTTTTGAAGTAGATTTTAAATAACACCGACAGAATTAAGAATTCTATCGGTGTTGATTATTTTACAAAAGTCCCGCTCTCTTCAACAACGCCTCAACTTTTGGTTCCTGACCTCTGAATTTTTTATACAATTCCATTGGTAATTCGGTGCCGCCTTTTGAAAGTACGTTGTCTTTGAATTTGGTTGCGACTTCTTTATTGAAAATTCCTTTTTCTTGGAAATACGCAAATGCATCGGCATCTAAAACTTCCGCCCATTTGTAGCTGTAATATCCCGAAGAATATCCGCCTTGGAATATATGTGAAAACGAAGTACTCATGCAATTTTCTTCCACATCTGGATATAACGATGCGATTTCCATAGCTTGTTTTTCAAAGGCTTTTACATCAGCAATTGTTTGTGATTTGCCATGATACGCCATGTCTAAAATTCCGAAACTTAATTGTCGTAATGTTGCCATTCCTTCTAAGAAACTCGCACTTTCTTTGATTTTTTCTACATACTGATGCGGAATAATTTCACCTGTTTCGTAATGTTTTGCAAATAAAGCCAATGCTTCAGGTTCATAACACCAGTTTTCCATGACTTGACTTGGTAATTCCACAAAATCCCAATACACCGAAGTTCCTGATAAACTTGGATAAGTAGTATTGGCTAACATGCCGTGTAAAGCGTGCCCAAATTCGTGAAACAAGGTCGTTACTTCGTTGAAAGTCAATAATGATGGTTTCGTTTCGGTTGGTGGTGTGAAATTACACACTATAGAAACATGTGGTCGTTCGTTGATTCCGTCCTTAATATATTGTGGTTTGTAGGATGTCATCCAAGCGCCATTTCGTTTTCCTTTTCTCGGAAAGAAATCTGAATAGAAAACAGCGACTAATTGTTCTTCGAAATCTAAAACTTCAAAAGTTTGAACGTCTTCGTGGTATTTGTCAATATCAAAAACTTCTTTGAACGTGATTCCAAATAACTTTTCAGCAATTTTAAAAGCGCCGTTCAACACATTTTCCAATTGGAAATAGGGTTTCAACAACTCATCATCCAAACTGAATAATTTTTGCTTCAATTTTTCCGAATAATAAGCGCCGTCCCATTTCTCTAATTGGTTAATTCTGTCTAATTCTTTGGCGAAAGCGGTTAATTCAGCAAATTCTTTATGAGCAGCTGGTTTTGCTTTTTCCAATAAATCATTCAAAAACGATTGTACTTTTTCTGGATTTTGCGCCATTCGTTCCTCCAAAACAAAATGCGAATGAGATTGATAGCCCAATAAATTAGCGCGTTTGTGACGTAATTCAACAATGCGTTTTACGTTTTCTGTGTTATCGAATTCGTTATTTTGAAACGCTTTTTTTCCAGCTGCGATTGCAATTTCTTTTCGCAATTCACGATTTTCGACATAAGTGACAAAAGGCAAATAACTTGGAAAATCTAAAGTAAAAACCCAACCTTCCAAATTTTTTGATTTTGCCAAACTTGCCGCCATTTCTTTAGCACCATCAGGTAACCCTTTTAAATCGGCTTCGTTAGTAATGTGTAATTGATAGTTATTTGTTTCTGCCAAAACATTTTCTCCGAAAGTCAACTTTAATTTCGCTAGCTCAGTATCAATTTCGCGTAGTTTTAATTTATCTTCTTCCGAAAGTAACGCTCCATTTCTAGAAAAACCTTTGAATTTTTTATCTAATAAAGTCGCTTGCTCAGTAGTTAATGTCAAAGTATCTTTTTGATCATAAACTGCTTTTACTCGTTTGAATAAGTCTTCGTTCAAAGCAATATCATTACTAAATGCTGTAAGTAAAGGCGAAACTTCTTGCGCAATTTTTTGCATTTCTTCACAAGTTTCTGCCGAATTCAAATTGAAGAAAATATTCGATAAACGATCTAATTGTTCTCCAGAATAATCCAAAGCTTCAATTGTATTTGAAAAAGTAGGTGCTTCTGTGTTTTTTACGATGTTATCGATTTCAGCACGAGCGAGTTCGATGGTTTTTTCGAAAGCCTCTTTATAATCTGAAAGATTAATCTTACTAAAAGGTGCTGTATTGTGCTTTGTTGTAAATTTTTTTAAAAAAAGTGTCATAAAAATTTGTTTTTATCGATAAAGTGTATAATTTTGTCGATGAAATGATGTAGGAACATCCTTTTTGCCCCAAACAGAGAGAGAGTAGAATTTTTTTATAGTTGTCACTTAATTGTGAGTAGAAATCCCGAATTAGCAATAACTCGGGATTTTCTATTTTTATTTCAATCCTTCTGAAGCTTTTAAAACGGCTTGTTTTAATCCTTCTTTGTAAGCGATTATTTTGTCTAAAACGCATTTATCAGAACTTCCGATAATTTGTGCGGCTAAGATTCCCGCATTTTTTGCTCCGTTTAAAGCAACGGTTGCTACAGGAACTCCACCTGGCATTTGAAGAATCGATAAAACCGAATCCCATCCATCAATAGAATTACTCGATTTTACAGGAACTCCAATTACAGGAAGTGGCGACATAGAAGCAACCATTCCAGGTAAATGAGCCGCACCACCAGCTCCAGCAATAATTACTGAAATACCTCTTTCGTGTGCATTTTTACTGAAATCAAATAATTTTTCAGGTGTTCTGTGTGCCGAAACAATATCTACTTCAGTTTCGATATCAAATCCTTTTAATATGTCGATGGCTTCTTGCATTACCGGCATATCCGAAATGCTGCCCATTATTATTGCTACTTTACTCATTTGTTTTAATTGTTTAACACGAATTCCACTAATTTACACCAATTAAATTAGTGATAATTCGTGAAATTGGTGTTTATTTTACTTCGCTAATAACTCTAATGCTATTCTTTACTTCTTCCGCAATTTTTCTCGCTTCCGTCATGTCTTCATTTACGATGGTAACGTGTCCCATTTTTCTGAAAGGTCTTGTTTCTCTTTTTCCGTAAATGTGTGGAGTTACGCCATCAATTGCCATGATTTTCTCTATGTTTTCGTAAACTACTTGTCCAGAATAACCTTCTTCACCTACCAAATTTACCATAATTCCGGCAACTTTGCTATCGGTATTTCCTAAAGGTAAGTTTAAAATCGCACGTAAATGATTTTCGAATTGCGAAGTATAACTCGCTTCAATCGAATAATGTCCCGAATTATGTGGGCGAGGAGCAACTTCGTTTACCAAAATTTCATCGTCTTCCGTTTGAAACATTTCAACTGCTAATAAACCAACATGATTGAAAGCTTGCGAAACTTTTAAGGCAACTTCAGTAGCTTTTTGCGCTACTTTTTCATCAATTCGAGCAGGACAAATTACATATTCTACTTGATTCGCTTCAGGATGAAATTCCATTTCTACCACTGGATAGGTTTTTACTTCTCCAGAAACAGAACGCGCTACAATTACGGCTAATTCATTTTTGAACGGAACCATTTCTTCGGCAATACATTCCACATCGGGTAATTTTACCAAGTCTAATGCAGAACGACAAATTTTAACACCATTCCCGTCGTAACCAAATTGCGCACATTTCCATACGAATGGAAATTCTAGTTCGTCTTTCGCTAATGCAGTTCTCAAATCGTTCAAATCAACAAATCGTTGGTGTGACGAGGTGGGAATATCGTTTGAAACGTAATAATCTTTTTGTTTTCCTTTGTTTTGAATCAAACGTAAGGTTTTTGGCGAAGGGTAAATCGGTAATCCTTCTGCTTCTAATTTATCTAAAGCGTCTAAATTTACATTTTCAATTTCGATAGTTAACAAATTTACCATCTTACCAAATTGATAAACGGTGTTAAAATCCATTAAACTGCCTTTGTAAAATCCGTTGCAACTGTATCGTGCTGGAGCTTCTTCACTTGGTTCTAAAACTAAAGTTTGAATATCGAATTTTCGAGTTTCGGTCAAAAGCATTTTTCCTAATTGACCTCCTCCTAAAATTCCTAATTTAAAATCAGAAGAAAAATAATTCATTTGTTGTAGTTGTTGTTTGCGCAAAGATACTCAGACAATTGATAATTAACAATTGATAATTAACAATTTGTTACTTGTTGAGTTTTTTCAAAAGATTTCGTGTTGCCGCTTGGTAAGCCGCGGTATGATTCGAATAATCTTGAGAAATAATCGTTTTTAATTCTTCGTGAACCCAATCGTATTTCTTTCCCAAGACAAAAAGGGCTTTCATGGCATACACTTTTGCTGCTACTTTTTCGTCTTGAATCAATCGGTCAATTAAGGCTTCAATTAAATTGTGTTCTTGTTGTTGTGTGAGAGAAATTCCGTTTTTTCTGTGATTACTTTTGGCGAGAAAAAAGGCAATTTTAGTCGCTGGTCGTAATGCTGAATCGTCTTTTATTTTTGGAAGAATGGTACAGAAATCTTCAATGTAAGGAACAAATTGTTTCAGTTTCTTTTCGCAAACCAAATCCAAACTCCAAAAGGCTTTTACATGTAATTCATGTTTTGTGTCAAAAGCTAATTCAATCATTTTGCTAAGATTTTTTTTATCTTTCATAGCAAAATTGCTTACCATTTTTCGGCTGGCAACATGACAAGTGCTTTCTTCGATTTTCTGATATATTTGGCTTTTCATCCGGTAAATATATCAAATTTGCAAAAAAGTTGAAATACTTTGTAGCTATTCATTTGACTTTCTTAAATTTGTTGTTTATTTCTAAATCTAACCAAAGTGATACAACTACAAGATAAGAAATTTGAAGTTTTTATTTCGGGAGAGGAAATTAACTTCGCCATTGAAAACATGGCAAAACAAATTGAAGACGATTTTTGCGATGATGTTCCTGTTTTTATTGGCGTTTTGAATGGTGCTTTCATGGTCGTGGCTGATTTATTGAAAAAATACAGTCACAATTGCGAAGTTTCATTCGTAAAAATGGCTTCGTATGAAGGAACGCAAACTACTAATGAAGTAAAAGAACTAATTGGTTTGAACCAAAGTTTAGAAGGTCGTTCTGTAATTATCGTGGAAGATATTGTAGATACTGGAAATACAATTGAAGAATTAAAAGCAATTATGAAACAACACAATGTGAAACATTTCAAAATTGCTACTTTGTTTTTAAAACCTGAAGCTTATAAAAAAGATATTAAATTGGATTATGTTGGGATTCGAATTCCTAATAAATTTATTGTAGGCTATGGTTTAGACTATGATGGTTTAGGAAGAAATTTAAAAGACATTTATCAATTATCTGAGTAAAGAAAATAGAATAGAGAAAATAGAATAAAGACTAAAATTTATAAACACAACAAAAACAATGATCAATATCGTATTATTTGGAAAACCTGGTGCAGGAAAGGGAACGCAAGCCGATTTTTTAAAACACAAATACAATTTAGTACATTTATCTACTGGTGATATTTTTAGATTTAACATGAAAAATGACACTGAATTAGGAAAATTAGCAAAATCATACATTGATAATGGTGATTTGGTTCCAGATGAAGTGACCATTAATATGCTGCAAGATGAAGTAGAGAAAAATCCACAAGCAAAAGGATTTTTATTTGATGGTTTTCCAAGAACAATTGCACAAGCGGAAGCTTTAGATAAATTTTTGGCAGGAAAAAATCAAGAAATAACAGCTACAGTTGCTTTGGAAGCAAATGATGAAATCCTAGTACAACGTTTATTAGAACGAGGAAAAACTTCGGGAAGAGCGGATGACCAAGACGAAGAAAAAATCAGAAATCGTTACCAAGAATACAACGAAAAAACTGCGCCATTAATGGATTATTATAAAGCCCAACACAAATTTTACGCAGTGGATGGCATTGGAACAATTGAAGAAGTTACCGAGAGATTAAGTTTAGTTTTAGATACATTTCAATAAGAAAATAAGGGCCGAGAGATAAATTTCGGGCTTTCATTTTTTTTTTCGATATTTGCAAACGGAAAAGAGCGATTTCTTAAAACGGAATCTTGCTCTTTTTTTGTAATTTTAACTATGGAAATTTTAATTATTCTTTTTCTTATTGTCTTGAATGGCGTTTTTTCAATGTCGGAAATCGCATTGATTTCGGCTAGAAAGAATCGACTAGAAACTGCGGCTAAAAAAGGAAATAAAAATGCTAAAGCCGCTTTAGATTTAGCCAATTCACCAAACGAATTTTTGTCAACCGTTCAAATTGGAATTACCTTAATTGGAATTTTAACGGGTATTTATTCAGGAGATAAAATCACGACTGATGTTCAGAATTTTGTTTCAGGGTTTGAAGCATTAAAACCGTATTCGGAATCAATTGCTGTTGGAATTGTAGTTGTAGTGTTAACCTTTTTCTCTCTAGTTTTAGGAGAATTATTGCCAAAAAGAATCGGTTTGAATTATCCTGAAGGAATTGCAAAAGCAGTTGCTGTTCCAATGAAATTGGTTTCAACAGTTACGATGCCTTTTATTTGGTTGCTTACTACATCAACAGAGTTTTTATTGAAAATTTTTCAAATAAAACCAACAGCTGATGGAAAAGTTACGGAAGAAGAAATCAAAGCTATTATTAAAGAAGGGACAGAAGTAGGTGAGGTTCAAGAAATTGAACAAGATATAGTAGAGCGAGTTTTCCATATTGGCGATAGAAAAGTCAATTCGTTAATGACGCATCGAAAATCGATTGTTTATTTGTCATACGAAGATACAATTGAAGAAATCAAAGCAAAAGTTTTAGATGAATTACACTCGGTTTATCCCGTTTGTGAAGATAATTTAGATGATGTAGAAGGAGTAGTTTCTTTAAAAGATTTGTTTGCTAGTTTTGAGCAAGGTAATTTTGATTTGAAGAAAATTACTCAAGAACCTGTTTATTTTATTGAACATACTTCGGCTTACAAAGCATTAGAAAATTTCAAAAAAACAAAAGTGCATTACGCATTAGTTACCGATGAACACGGAGTTTTTCAAGGAATTATCACATTGAATGATATTTTAGAAGCTTTAGTAGGTGATGCAGCAGATTTCTATGAAGATGAATTTAAATTAGTAGCAAGAGAAGATGGTTCGTGGTTGGTTGACGGACATTATTCTTTGCACGATTTCTTAACTTATTTTGATATGGATGATTTAATTGGTGATTACGAGGTAACTACTGTGAGTGGTTTAATCGTTACCGAATTAGGAGTAATCCCCAAACAAGGACAAAAGTTAATTTGGAACAAACTAGAGTTTGAAGTTATTGATATGGACGGTGTTAAAATTGACAAAGTTTTAATTACCAATTTAAAAGAATAATAATTAAGTATTCAGTGTTCAGTATTTAGTAATCAGTTCTAAATAGTGTACATTGAGAATAACAAATTGTCATTTGAAGAGTTTTTTAGATTTTAAGAATCACTGAACACTCAAAACTGGCAACTGAACACTCAAAAAAATGACAGAGGGAAATTTTGTAGACTACGTAAAAATATATGTTTCTTCCGGAAAAGGAGGAAAAGGGTCTTCGCATTTACACAGAGAAAAATTTATTGAAAAAGGTGGGCCAGATGGTGGAGATGGTGGTCGTGGTGGACACGTATATATAAAAGGAAATAAAAACCTTTGGACATTATTTCATTTGAAATTTTTGAAACACGTTCGTGCGGGTCATGGAGGTGATGGTGGAAGTTCAAGAAGTACAGGACATGATGGAGAAGATAAAATTATTGAAGTACCATTAGGAACAGTTGTAAAAGATCAAGAAACAGGTGATGTTTTGTTTGAAATTACAGAGCATGATGAGATGAAAATCCTAGCAGAGGGCGGAAAAGGTGGTTTAGGAAACTGGCATTTTAGAAGTGCTACGAATCAAACGCCTCGTTATGCGCAACCGGGTATGCCTGTAAAAGAAGTAGATGTTACTTTAGAATTAAAAGTCTTAGCGGATGTAGGTTTAGTAGGTTTTCCAAATGCAGGAAAATCAACCTTACTTTCTGTTTTAACTTCGGCCAAGCCAAAAATTGCCGATTATCCGTTTACAACTTTAAAACCTAATTTAGGAATTGTAGCTTACAGAGATTTTCAATCGTTTGTAATGGCTGATATTCCAGGTATTATTGAAGGTGCTGCTGAAGGGAAAGGATTGGGACATTACTTCTTGCGTCATATAGAAAGAAATTCCACTTTGTTATTTTTAATTCCTGCTGATGCGGATGATATTAAAAAAGAATACGAAATTCTGTTAGATGAATTACGTCGTTACAATCCAGAAATGTTAGACAAAGATCGTTTGGTTGTCATTTCAAAATGCGATATGTTAGACGATGAATTAAAAGCAGAATTGAAAAAACAATTGGATAAGGAATTTAAAGGAACTCCATATATGTTTATTTCTTCTGTTGCGCAACAAGGTTTACAAGAGTTGAAAGACAAATTGTGGCAAATGTTGAATGTAGAAGAAAAATAAAAGATTATAAAAAGTAAGAAAAAGCATCTTCATTTTGAAGGTGCTTTTTTGTTTTTAAATCAGTTTATATAATAAAAAGTTAAAATTACTTCAATCTAATCTTATTTTGAAATGATAATTTTATCGAAATCGTATTTTTAAGTATATTCGCCACACAAATCAAAAGAACACAGATTTATTATGAAAAAATTATTATTATTTGTCGTTTCTGCTATTATGCTTGTGCCAGCTTCGGTAAAAGCAGACGAAGGAATGTGGTTTTTAATGTTCATTGAGCGTTTAAATCACCGCGACATGCAAAAAATGGGCTTACAATTAACAGCCGAAGAAATTTACAGTATCAACAACCACAGTTTAAAAGATGCTATTGTGCAATTTAACGGTGGATGTACTGCAGAATTAATTTCTAAAGACGGATTAGTATTAACCAATCACCACTGTGGATATGATGCCATTGCAGAATTGTCATCAGCAGAAAAAAACTACTTAAAAAACGGGTATTGGGCAAAAAACAGATCAGAAGAACTTAAACCATCAAGTTTATATGTACGTTTCTTTGTACGTATGGACGATTGTACAAAAAGAATCTTATCTGTTGTTAATCCAAGTATGAGCGAAGCGGATAGAGAAAAAGCTATCAATGCTGAAATCGCTAAAATTGAAAAAGAAAACAACGATGGTGGGAAATATACGGTTTCTGTTCGTCCGTTTTTCCAAGGAAATGAATACTACTATTTCGTTTATCAAGACTACAAAGACGTTCGTTTAGTAGGAACTCCACCAGAAAGTTTAGGAAAATTTGGTGGTGATACTGACAACTGGGAGTGGCCACGTCATACAGCAGATTTCTCTATGTTTAGAGTGTATGCTGATGCAAACGGTAATCCAGCTGACTATTCTCCAAACAATGTTCCATTACAACCAAAACACTATTTACCTGTAAACATTGGAGGAGTTAAAGAAAATGACTTCGCTATGATTTTAGGTTATCCAGGTAGAACTAACCGTTGGATGCCAGCAGGTGGAATTGAGCAAAACGTAAAATTTGCTTATCTAGCTTGGGTTGAGGGTTCTAAAACAGGAATGGACAACATGAAAAAATACATGGTTCAATCTGATGCTTTAAACCTTATCTATGCTTCTAAATTTGCAGGAGTAGCAAACTACTGGAAAAATCGTCAAGGAATGATTGATGCATTATCAAAATTTGGTACAGCTAAAACAAAAGCAGCTCAAGAAGCTAAATTCCACAAATGGGCTAACCAACCAGCGAACAAAGCTAAATATGGTAATGTAGTTCCTACAATCAATAAATATTATGCAATGACGAATGAAAAATCTCGTCATGATAATTATATGATGCAATTGTTTAGAACTTCTGCATTCGGTACAGTAAGTAGAGGTTTAGGAAGACAGTTAGAAAACTATGCTAAAGCAGATGCTACAAAAAGAGCGCAAATGGCTCCAGCAATTATAGAAATGGCTGAAGGAATGCATAGTGAATTACATATTCCTGCAGAAAAAGATATTTTAGCAGCTCAATTGAATTTATATGCTAAAAAAGCAGGATATAAATTAGCTCCAATGGTTGAGAAATTAGCTGCAGAAAACAATGGTGATTTTACAAAATATGTAAACGCAGCATTCGATTTAAGTATTTTTACTTCTGTTGATAGAGTAAAAGCATTCTTAGATTTACCATCTGAAGAATTACTTAAAAACGATCCACTTTATGTTTTAACTAATGATTTATTTACACACTACAGCTTTAGAAGTGAGGAGTTAATTAAAGCGCAAAACGATTTTGGAGCTTCTTTCCGTTTATTAGTTGAAGGGTTAAGAGAATCTAAAATTGGAGAAATCAAATATCCAGATGCAAATTCAACGTTACGTTTAACCTATGGAAAAGTTCGTTCTTTACCAGCTGACAAACGTAATGATGCAACAATTAATAACTACACTACATTAGCAGGTCAAGTTAAAAAATACAAAAAAGGGGATTTAGAATTTGATTTACCTACAAGAGTATTAGAAATGAATGCTAAAAAAGAGTTTGGTCGTTATGCAGATAAAGACGGTTCTTTACACGTTTGTTTCTTGACAGACAACGATATTACAGGTGGAAATTCAGGTTCTCCAGTATTAAACGGAAAAGGTGAGTTAATTGGTTTAGCATTCGACGGAAACATTGAAGCTATGGCTGGTGACGTAATCTTCGACAAAAAATTACAAAGAACAATCAACGTTGATATTCGTTACGTGTTATGGGTAATTGAGAATTTCTCAGGAGCTAAACACATTGTAGACGAAATGACAATTGTGAAGTAATTTCTAAATACAATAAAATTAAAACGACTTGAGAAATCAGGTCGTTTTTTTATGTGAAATATCCAAAATCATTTCACTATTTTTGAAAAATGAAAATTATCCAAATCTTTTTTCTATTGCTTTCGTTTTCAGTCTTTTCACAATCAACGTTTGAAAAGGCGGAAAAATTGTATGCACAAAAAAAATACAACGAAGCCGAGAAACTATTTTCCGAATATTTAAAATCGCAACCTAATCACGCTAAAACAATTGAATATCTTGGCGATATTGCCGGACATCAAAAAGATTGGGATGCTGCGATTACCAACTATAAGAAACTAAAAGTTAGTTATCCCAAAAACGCTAATTATTGGTACAAATATGGTGGCGCATTAGGAATGAAAGCTAAAGAGTCCAATAAATTCAAAGCCTTAGGAATGATTGACGAAGTAGAAGAATCGTTTTTAACCGCTGCAAAATTAGATCCAAGACATATCGATACACGTTGGGCATTAGTGATGTTATATATCGAATTGCCAGGAATCATTGGAGGAAGCGAAAAAAAAGCACAAAAATATGCCGATGAATTAATGGTGCTTTCAAAAGTCGATGGTTATTTAGCAAAAGGATATATTGATGTCTATTTCAGTCGCTATGCAAAAGCCGAAATCCATTATAAAAAAGCACACGAAATTGGCAATTCAAAAACTACTTTCGAAAAATTATATGACTTATATTTGAATAAGTTAAAAGATAAAGCGAAAGCCAATAAGTTAAAAGAACAATTTGAAAAATAGGTTAAAAGGTTATAGGTTTAATAGTTTAAAAGGCAATGTGCCCAAACTTTTCAACTCATAAACTTTTCAACTCATAAACTATACTAATGAGAACACATTTCATAGCAATCGGCGGAGCAGCCATGCACAATTTAGCATTAGCTTTACACAACAAAGGATATCACGTAACAGGTAGCGATGACGCTATTTTCGAACCATCCAAATCACGTTTAGAGAAAAAAGGATTGTTGCCAGCAGAGGAAGGTTGGTTTCCAGAAAAAATAACAACCGATATTGAAGCGATTATTCTGGGAATGCACGCAAAAGCGGATAATCCGGAATTATTGAAAGCTCAAGAATTAGGTTTGAAAATATATTCATATCCCGAATTTTTATACGAACAATCGAAAAACAAAACCCGAGTAGTAATCGGAGGTTCGCACGGAAAAACCACAATTACTTCGATGATTTTACACGTAATGCATTATCACAATATTGAAGTGGATTATATGGTGGGGGCTCAATTAGAAGGTTTCGATACGATGGTGCATTTAACCGAAGATAACGATTTTATTGTGTTAGAAGGCGATGAATATTTGACTTCTCCAATCGATTTGCGACCAAAATTCCATTTGTACCAACCCAATATTGCGTTGTTATCTGGAATTGCTTGGGATCATATCAACGTATTTCCAACGTTTGATAATTATGTAGAACAATTTAGAATTTTTGCCAACCAAATCACGCGTGGCGGAATTTTGGTGTACAACGAAGAAGACGAAGCCGTAAAAGCAGTAGCCGAAGGAACCGAAAATCCAATCCGAAAAATTGCGTACCAAACACCAATTTACACTGTAGAAAACGGAACCACTTTATTAGACACACCAGAAGGTCCAATGCCAATCGAAGTTTTCGGCGCACACAATTTAAGTAATTTAGCTGGTGCTAAATGGATTTGCCAATGCATGGGCGTGGACGAAGCCGAATTTTACGAAGCCATTGCTAGTTTCAAAGGCGCTTCAAAACGTTTAGAAAAAATCGCCGAAAGCAAGAATAAAGTTGCTTATAAAGATTTTGCACATTCTCCAAGTAAAGTTTCAGCTACTACAAAAGCGGTAAAAGCTCAATATCCAGATAGAAAATTAGTTGCTTGTTTAGAATTGCACACCTACAGCAGTTTAAATGCCGAGTTCTTAAAAGAATACCAAGGTGCTTTAGACGCAGCCGATGTTGCGGTTGTTTTCTATTCACCCGATGCAGTAAAAATTAAACGCTTGGAAGAAGTAACTTATGATCAAATTGCACAATCGTTCCAAAGAGAAGATTTGATTATTTATACCAATCCAACCGAATTTAAAGACTTTTTATTCAGCCAAAATTTAGAAAATTCAGCTTTATTATTAATGAGTTCAGGAAATTATGGCGGATTGAATTTTGATGAAGTGAAAGATTTAATCAATTAGTCAATATGCCAATTGATCAATGTGTCAATTTTACTAGAGATTTAATTGGCACATTGAAAATTGTCTAATTGCCATATTTATAATGCCCCACAATTTTCCAACTCAGCAAACAATCTTCCAAAACTTGTCCGCTTCCTACGTTGTGAACAATCATAGGGTTTCCGTTTTCTGATTTAATATGTGTTACAATACCAATATGTGGTAATTTATCACCAATCATCCAAGTAACTAAATCACCTGCTTTGTAATCGTTTGGATTTTGGGTAATGGGTAAAGTTGTTCCTTTTCGTGTAAAGAAAACTTCTAAATTTGGAACTCTTCTGTGGTCGATGTTTTTATCTGTAGTTTTCAAACCCCATTTTTCTAAATTGGGATACAATGAAAAGTTCGCTTTCATATCTTCATGAACTTCTTTCTGCAAATCAATTCCTAATTTTCGATACGCACGAATCACCACATCCGTACAAACGCCCGTTTTTGCAGGAACATCACCATTTGGATATTTTATCCCAACATATGCTGGAGTATAAACCACTTCAGGGTCAATTATCGAAATTGCTGCATTGGATAGTTTTTGATAGAAATCAGTTGGTTTTTCTATGGGTTGAGTTGTTGGTTTTGATTCTGTTATGTTTTCAGAAATAGTTTCAGATTTCTTGCATCCAAAAGAAAAGCAGATTAAAAGTAATGGAATAAATAGTTTCATGTTTTATTTATGGTTTGTTGAATTAAACGCAATTTTTAAGCCATTTATTTTGAAGATTTTCTATAACCACATAGAAACATAGAAAAATAAGAATTTTATAGTCAATAAATTGATTCACGTAGCTTCTTTGTGACCTATCTAAAATAAAATGCCTAATTAAATGAAAAGTAAACCTATGCTTCTATGTGGTAAAACTTTTGATTTTTTTCATTTTTTAGATTTTTTCAATTATTTTTGTTCTCATTAAACGCCAAAATAAATTTTTATGTACACGCCAATCAATCAATGGGCTGAAGACGATCGCCCACGTGAAAAATTTCTTCTAAAAGGTAAATCTACCTTATCTGATTCCGAATTACTTGCTATTTTAATTGGTTCCGGTTCTCGAAATGAGAGTGCGGTGCAATTGTGCCAACGTGTTTTAGCTTCCTCCGAAAACAACCTGAATACCTTAGGAAAAATGTCAGTTTCCCAACTCATGCAATTCAAAGGAATTGGAGAAGCTAAAGCCATTTCAATCGCCGCTGCATTAGAATTAGGAAGAAGACGCAGAGCCGAAGACGCTATTGAACTCGAAAAAATCACATCCAGTAAAGCCGTTTTTGATATCATGCAACCTATTATTGGTGAATTGCCTCACGAAGAATTTTGGGTTCTATATCTTAATAATTCCAATAAAGTCATCTACAAAGCCCAACTCTCAAAAGGCGGAATCACAGGAACTGTTGTAGATATTCGATTGATTTTTAAAATAGGTTTTGAACAAAATGCAACAGGAATAATCTTAACGCATAATCATCCGTCAGGAAAATTAATGGCTAGTGAAGCGGATTTGAAAATAACCAAACGAATCAAAGAAGCAGGTCAAACCTTAGAAATTCAAGTTTTAGATCATCTTATTATTATCGAAAATGGGTATTTGAGTTTTCAGGATGAAGGGATTTTTTGATTTTTTTTGAAACACATAGTCACATAGTTTTTTTATTATGACAAAAAAGGAAATTGATAATTTGTCGTTTCAAATTATTGGAGCGGCAATTGAAGTGCATAAAAATTTGGGAGCAGGTTTGTTAGAATCGGTTTATCATGAATGTATGAAAGAAGAGTTACGATTAAGGAAAATAAATTTTCACACAGAGAGAATAGTGCCAATTATTTACAAAGGAAATCAGTTAGAAGCTAATTTAAGATGCGATTTGTATGTCGAAAATCTTATTGTAGTAGAATTAAAATCTACTATTGAAATGCATAAAGTTTTTGAATCTCAAATTCTAACGTATATGAATTTACTCAATGCTCCAAAAGGAATTTTGATCAATTTTAATTGTAAAAATATTTTCAAAGAAGGACAAAAAACATTTGTAAATGAAATCTACAGAAATTTACCATAAAGCTATGTTTCTCTATTGACAAAGTAAAACCACTTTTTATACACAAACATAAGCTTATGTGTTTGTGTGTTTCAAAAATTAAATTAAACGCATAGTCATATAGCAAACTTGATTCTATGTTTTTTTAATGTCAGAGTGAAACGACTTTTTTTACACAATCCTAAACTTATGTGGCTATGTGTTTAAAAAAGTTACATAGTTTTTAATTACAATCTATGCGTTTAAACCCAACAATTATGGAAATTTTAAGATTTGGTAGTTTTTTATCTAATCAATAAGCCGTATTTTTATCAAAAATTAAAATATCATGAAAAATATAAAACTTTTAGTTGTAACCCTTTTAGTAACAATATCCGCTTCGGCGCAGTTTACACAAAAAGCTTTGCCTTATGCGTACAGTGCTTTGGAGCCATTTGTAGATGCGCAAACTATGGAAATTCATTACAGTAAGCATCATGCAGGATATGTGAAAAATTTAAATAAAGCCTTAGAAGGTACTGCAGATGAAAAATTAAGTTTAAACGAAATCTTAGCTAAAGTTTCTACTTTATCCACAGCTATCAGAAATAACGCAGGAGGTCACTATAATCATGAGTTGTTTTGGTCAGTTTTAACACCTGAGAAAAACACTAAAATGTCGGCTGATTTAGAAAAAGCTATTAATGAAACTTTCGGAAGTTTAGACGGATTGAAAGAAAAATTAAATGCCGCTGGAGCAAGTCGTTTTGGTTCGGGTTGGGCTTGGTTGGTGGTTACTAAAGAAGGAAAATTAGTAGTAACTTCAACTCCAAATCAAGATAATCCATTAATGGATATTGCAGAAGTAAAAGGAACTCCAATCTTTGGAATCGATGTTTGGGAACACGCTTATTACTTAAAATACCAAAATAAAAGAGGCGATTATCTATCTGCTTTATGGAATGTTGTTAACTGGACAGAAGTTAGCAAAAGATACAAAACAGCAATGCCAAAACCAGATACTTTTGCTTCTTGGCCAGAAATTAAAGCTTTTCATAAAGTAATGTCGCAAACATTCCATCCAAGTGAAGAAGGAAACTTACAACCTATAAAAGAAAGAAGTGCTGAAATGGCTGAAAAAGCAAACGCTTTAAAAATGGCTAAAATTCCAGCTGAATTCAACAAAAAAGAAATTATGGCTGCCGTTAATAAATTAGCAAAAGACAGTAAAGCATTAGATAAATTAGTAAAATCAAAAGCTTCTGACGAGAAAATCACTAAAGCTTTAAAAGGTTTACATGACACTTTTCATACAATTGTGGGATTGTGTACTCATGATGAAGATTAAATATTGAATTTATATAGAAAAACCTTGTACTTCCATACAGTGCAAGGTTTTTTATTAAAACTTAATTGAGAAATTTTTCTTTGTAATTTGTTATATTGCAACACTAAAATTAATGTTGGTTGAACTATGATTAGCACAAAAAAAATAACATTTTCTTATAATAAAGATCAACTGTTTCATATGCCCGATTTGCATTGTGATGCAGGAAGTACTATTTTAATAACTGGAGATTCTGGTAAAGGAAAAACTACTTACTTACATATTTTAGCGGGTTTGTTGAAACCTAAAACTGGAGAAATTGTAATTGATAACACCGATATTGTTTCTCTTTCAGAAAAGGCAACCGATAAATTTAGAGGAAAACACATTGGTGTGGTTTTTCAAAAATCGCATTTTATTGGCGCTTTAACTGTTTTAGAAAATTTGGAAATGGCAAGTTGGTTAGCAACGGGTAAAAAACATACCAAACGTGCAAAGAAATTATTAGAACAATTGGGAATCGAAAACCAAGCATCTAAATTGCCATCGCAATTAAGTATTGGTCAACAACAACGTGTTTCGATTGCGCGAGCTTTAATTAACGAACCAAAAGTGTTATTGGCAGACGAACCCACATCAAGTTTAGATGATAAAAATGCGGAAAAAGTAATCGAATTGTTGACTTCTTTATCGAAAGAATACAAAGCGGCTTTGCTAATCGTTACGCACGACAACCGAATTAAAGAAAGATTTATCAATAAAATTACCTTGATATGATAGCAAAATTAGCATGGAAAAATATATGGTTCAAACCATTAAATACCATCTTGAGTGTTGTTTTGCTAACCTCAAGTGTTGCGATTATTACCACTTTAGTTTTAGTCGAAAAACAATTTGAAGAAAAGTTTTCAAGCAATATTGACGGAGTTGATTTGGTAATGGGCGCTCAAGGAAGTCCGTTACAATTGATATTGTCTTCGGTGTATCAAGTAGATTCTCCTACAGGAAATATTAGTTACGATTCGGCAAAAGTTTGGATGCAACATCCGTTTGTTCAAAAAGCGATTCCGTTAGCGTTTGGTGACAATTATCGCGGTTATAAAATCTTAGGAACAACGCCCGATTATTTAGAAAAATATGGAGCAACAATTTCCGAAGGAAAACTATTTGAAAAAAACTTCGAAGTCGTAATCGGAAGTGATATCGCTCAAAAATTAAGTTTGAAAATTGGAGATGAGTTCTTTGGTTCGCACGGTGATGCAGCAGAAGGAGAAGTTCATGATCATTACGGATATAAAGTAGTTGGAATTGCAAAACCAACAGGAAAAGTAGTCGATAATTTAATTTTATGTACAATTCCAAGTGTTTGGCAAATGCACGGCGGACATGGTGAAGAAGAAAATCCGGCTCACGGGGAAGAAGGTCACGTTCATGTAGAAGGAGAAGAACATCATGAAGAAGCTGATATGACTTTAGACGAACCTGGAATGGAAATCACAGCCGTTTTACTAAAATTCCGCAACAAAATGGGAATTGTAACTTGGCCAAGAATCATCGCACAAAATACTAAAATGCAAGTTGCTTCACCAGCAATTGAAGTAAATCGTTTGTTTTCTTTATTCGGAATTGGAATTTCAGCTTTGCAATATTTGGCATACGGAATCATGTTGATTTCAGGAATTTCGATTTTCATTGCACTTTACAACACATTAAAAGAACGTGAAAAGGAATTTGCCTTAATGCGTGTCAACGGAGCCAAAAGACTACAACTTTTAAAAGTCGTGATGATTGAAAGTTTGCTTTTATGTGTTGTTGGGTTTATTTTTGGTACGATTTTGGGAAGAGTAGGATTAAGTATGTTGTCCAACTCAGCCGAAGAAGATTTTAAAATGAGTTTTAATCCATACGAATTTATTTGGGAGAAAGAGGGAACTTTATTTTTACTAACTATATTTGTGGGCTTTATTGCTGCGTTAATTCCAGCTATAAAAGCATACAATTTAAATATTTCAAAAACATTAGCAAATGCGTAATTATATTAAATTAAGTTTGGCTTTAGTCGTTTTTATTTCGATGATGAGCTTTTCAGATAGAACAACTTCAGTTGTAAAAGCTACTACTAAAACATCAGTAGCAGCAGATACACTAACATGGAAAATGTTGGGCGATATCAAATACGTTCGTAAAAAACACGCAACGTATGGTGAAGTGGAATTCCCTCAAGTGAACATGAAATTAAAAATGATGCAAAAGAAAACCGTTTTCATGAGCGGATTTATTGTACCAATCGATAACAAAAACTATGCGTTAAGTAAAAACGTTTTTGCCGCTTGTTTCTTCTGTGGAAAATCAGGACCAGAGACTATTGCTGGAATCAAATTTAAAGGTGGCGCTTTTCCAAAATTAAAAACAGATACTTACGTGACTTTAAAAGGAACTTTTAGATACAACGAAACCGACGTAGAAGATTGGATTTACCATATCGAAGACGCCGTAATTATATCTCAAAGTAAATAATTTAGAAGCCCATTCGTTTGGGCTTTTTTTAATGGTTTGGACCCGCTGTCCGCTATACAAGGTGTCGCTCCCATCGGGGCTAAAACAATCATAAGGCTAAAAAATCAGTAGTAAATTAGAAACATCCCGAAATTCAAAATTGGTGACAATTCGTGAAATTCGCGTTTAAAAGTAAAATGAAATCATTCCAACATAAGAAACATCTCTTTTTCGATTTAGATCATACGCTTTGGGATTTCGATAAAAATTCGGGATTTGCGTTTGACATGATTTTCAAACAGCAAGGTTTTGATATTGAGTTATCGGATTTTCTCAATATTTACATTCCAAGAAATCAGCATTATTGGAAATTGTACCAAGTGAATCAAATCTCGCATGATGATTTACGGTATTATCGTTTAAAAGACGTTTTCGATGCCTTGAATTTTGAAGTTTCAGACGAAATGATTCATCATTTATCAGAAGAA
Source organism: Flavobacterium proteolyticum (assembly GCF_015223105.1). Lineage (GTDB taxonomy): Bacteria > Bacteroidota > Bacteroidia > Flavobacteriales > Flavobacteriaceae > Flavobacterium > Flavobacterium proteolyticum. The sequence goes on along the minus strand of NZ_JADFTZ010000002.1, from coordinate 384,384 downwards.
TACATCAAATATTTACCCGAATACAATCATCTTTTTGATGGCGCTATTGAGTTATTGGATTATCTAAAACCGAAATATCAATTGCATATTATTACGAATGGTTTTGCATCGGTTCAAACCAAAAAGATGAAAAATTCCAAGATTGATCATTATTTTGAAACGATTACCAATTCGGAAATGGCAGGAGTTAAAAAACCACATAAAAACATATTCGATTTTGCATTATCTTTGGCAAACGCTTCAAAAGAAGAAAGTGTAATGATTGGCGATAGTTACGAAGCGGATATCATTGGAGCACAAGAAGCCGGAATAGAAGCTATATTTTTCAATGAGCAAAATATTGAAGTAGAAAATCCTGTTTTTCAGGTAAAACATTTATTAGAATTAAAAAATATTTTATAGTTATGAAGAAGTTAGTTTTGTTATTCGTTTTGTTTGTTTCCTCATTTTCTTTTGCCCAAGAGAATTATAAATATATTATTGTTCCTAAAAAGTTTAGTTTCTTTAAAGAAGAAAATAAATATAATTTGAATACGACTACTAAAGCTTTCTTTGAAAATAATGGTTTTGAAGTGTATTTTGATACCGATGAATTTCCTAAAGAATTAGCTGAGAATCGTTGCTTAGCATTAACTGTTAATGCAATTGAAAACAATAATGTATTCCTGACTAGAATAAATATCGAGTTAATAGATTGTTATAACAAATCGATACTGCTAAGTGATCTTGGAACAAGTAGAGAAAAGGAATATCAAAAAGCCTATACCGAAGCATTTAGAAATGCATTGACTTCGTTAAAAGGTCAATTGAATGTTAAAAGAACTTCTCCTAAATCTACTGTTTTGATAGATAATATGGTTGCATCAAATCCAATTTCTGTAAAAGCTAATACAATTATCGATGTTTCTCAATTGAAAGCTATTCCAACTGAAACAGGCTATAATTTAGTGAATCATACAAATAATATAGTTGTAATATTACATAGTACTTCCTTAGAAAACGTTTTTATCGCTTCTAAAGATATTTTTAAAGGAGTATTAATTAAAAAAAATACCGGTTGGTTTTTTGAATATGATTTTGAAAATAAAGTGTATTCAGAAAAAATAGAGGTTAAGTTTTAATCTTAATATCCATATTTATCCTTCCAACGATTCTTTAAAAACTGACGTAATTCTTTTTCACGAGCATTTTCTCCTGGTTCAAAAAACTTAGTTTCGGATATTTCAGTAGGTAAAAACTCTTGTTCGGCAAAGTTGTTGGGGAAATCGTGTGAGTATTTGTATTCTTCTCCGTAACCTAATTCTTTCATTAATTTAGTTGGCGCATTTCGTAAATGGATTGGTACAGGTAAATCACCAGTTTGTTTTACCATTTGTTGCGCTTTCCCAATAGCCATGTAACTCGCGTTGCTTTTTGCTGAAGTTGCTAAATAAATTGCACATTGACTCAAAATAATTCGGCTTTCAGGATAACCAATTGTCGTTACCGCTTGAAATGTATTATTCGCCATAATCAAAGCCGTTGGATTCGCATTTCCAATATCTTCACTAGCTAAAATCAGCATTCTACGGGCAATGAATTTTACATCTTCGCCGCCTTCAATCATTCGGGCTAACCAATAAACCGCACCATTTGGATCGCTTCCACGAATCGATTTTATGAATGCGGAAACAATATCATAATGTTGTTCGCCAGTTTTGTCATACAATACGGTGTTTTTTTGTACCAATTGCATTACTTTTTCATTCGTAATTTCTATGGTATCGCTTTCAGTAGCATTGATTACCAATTCGAAAATATTTAATAATTTTCTACCATCACCACTTGAAAGCCTTAATAAAGCCTCGGTTTCTTTTAATTGGATATTTTTATTTTGTAGCTGAATATCAGTTTTCATCGCGCGATGTAACAACGCTTCCAAATCGTCCTTGGTAAATGCATTCAATACATATACCTGACATCTTGACAATAAAGCGGGAATGACCTCAAAACTCGGATTTTCAGTGGTAGCACCAATCAAAGTTACCCAACCTTTTTCCACCGCAGCCAATAAAGAATCTTGTTGCGATTTGCTAAAACGATGAATCTCATCAATAAATAAAATGGGGTTTTTTGCGGTGAATAAACCACTACTTTGTTTCGCTTTTTCTATTACCTCGCGAATGTCTTTGACACCCGAATGTATTGCACTCAGTTGGTAAAACGGACGTTTGCTTTCTTGCGCCATAATTTGCGCCAAGGTTGTTTTTCCGGTTCCTGGTGGTCCCCATAAAATCAAACTTGGAATTAAACCTTTGGCAATTTGTTGTGTTAACGAACCTTCAGGTCCAACTAAATGCAATTGGCTGATGTAATCCGATAATTGTTGTGGGCGAATGCGTTCGGCTAATGGTTGATTCATGTCGTAAAATTACAAAAATATGCGATTCTTTTTTAGATTTTTACCACACAGAAACATAGGTTCTAAAATTATTAATTAAAGGCATTTCATTAATTTAAGATTATATAGATTTTGCTTTGTGAACTATGTTAAGTGTAAAGCCTTTTTTAACAAAAGTCAAACTTATGTGTCTATGTGTTTTAAATAAGTCTGCCATTATTTCATAATTATCTTTTTGGCTTTATCTTTGAATTTAAATCAGTATGGAAAAACAGCAAGATAATCCTTTTCAGTTTACAAAAGCGGTCATTTTATTACCGCTCTTTTTTGTATTCACTTTATGGTTGGTTTTTTGGTATGAATTGCAATTTAAACATAATTTATCGCATTTTGGAATTTATCCAAGAGAAGTGTATGGATTAAAAGGAATTCTATTTAGTTCATTTTTGCATGGCGATATTGAGCATTTGGCAAATAATTCCGTTGCATTATTAGTGTTGTTGCCTATTTTGAGATATTTCTACAAAGAGCAATCGTTTGTAGTTTTGCTGTTTGGAATTCTATTTTCCGGATTAGGAACATGGTTATTGGGAAGACCAAGTTATCATATTGGAGCCAGCGGATTAATCTATGCTTTAGTGAGCTTTATTTTCTTTAAAGGAATCTTTACTAAATATTACCGATTGGTAGCTTTATCATTTACCATCGTGATTTTATACGGTGGAAGCGTTTGGTATATGTTTCCGAATGTAAAAGAAGGCATTTCGTGGGAAGGACATTTAGCAGGATTTCTTGTGGGATTAGCCTTGGCTTTAGTTCTAAAAACACCGCAATTTTCAAAACCGATTTTCTACGACTGGGAAAAACCCGATTTCAATCCAGAACTTGATCCATTTATGAAAAACTTCGACGAAAAAGGAAATTTCAATCCGCCACCAAAACCAGAGGAAGTGATTCGAGAATACTTTAATTCTTCAATGAAAGTGGTTTATGAGTTTTTGGGAGGGAAGAAGTAGGTTTTTATTGAATTGATTTGTAAAGAATTATTCTTTTACTTCTTCTATTTTTTGATAAATATTTAAAAACGATTTTCTTGTCAGAAATTTTTATGATTTTTAAAAGAGAAGTTTCGTTCTTTTCATCATCATAAGTTAATGTGATTAAATTATCTGAAAAAAGATATTTTCCGGTCAAAATTATACCAACATCAAGTCTGATTTCCTCAACAAAACTTCCGTCATTATTAAAAGTAATACATCTTTCTTGAATAGTTGATATTGTTTTTTGTTCAGTTAGATTAGAACAAAATTTTCCTATCAAATCATTTTGGCTATATGATAAGGTTGAAAAAAGAAAAATTAAACAAAAGAATATTTTTCTCATAATTATTAATTTTGGACACTGAACTACATTCTCTGTCTCAAAGCTTCATACAAAAAAGCACCGCAAGCTACCGAAACATTTAATGATTCAATCGTGCCAAACATAGGTAATTTTGCTTTTTCATCTACAATTTTCAATACTGAAGGATTCACGCCTCGGTCTTCGCTACCCATAATAATCGCAACGCCTTCGTTGAAGTTGATGTTGTAAATGTGTTGCTCAGTTTTTTCAGTTGCAGCAACGGTTTTAATTCCAGAACCTTGCAAATAAAAAATCGCATCTTTAATATGGTCTACTTTACAAATAGGTACATTAAAAACAGCACCAGCTGAAGTTTTAACCGTATCACCATTCACAGGAGCCGAACCTTGTTTTTGGATAATGATTCCATCAACACCAGTACATTCTGCTGTTCTGATGATAGCACCGAAGTTACGCGCATCAGATAATTGATCTAAAATTAGGAATAAAGGTTTTTTACCACTTTCAATAACACTTTCCACCATAGTTTCTAATGCAACAAAAGAAATAGGAGCAATGGTTGCCACCGCACCTTGGTGATTATTTGGAGTTAATCGATTTAGTTTTTCAACAGGAACGTAGGAGAAGTTGATGTTATTTCTTTTCATTGTCTTCATCAAATCCTGCATCAAGTCGCCTTGTGCATCTTTTTGAACGAATACTTTATCAATTTCCTTTTTAGCGTTAATTGCTTCAATTATTGCTCTAATCCCGAATATTTGGTTGTCTTTTTCCATGGTGCAAAGATAGGATTTTAGTTTGATTTTTGGAGTGTTTCTGATTTAGTGAATTAGAAATTCGTTTTAAAACTTATATGCACAATAGAATTCGAAAGTTTTATCGCTTGTTCGCTCGTACTTCCATTAGCATAAACTAAATTGAACAAACCATTTTTGGTAAATAATCCAAATCCAAAACCTAAACCTAATAGTCGGTCTTCAATATTGGAAGTTTTGTCTTGGAAATAGCCGAAATCGGTAATGGAATGTAAATATAAATTAGAAGCTAATAAATAACGATATTCTGCTATGATTCCAGTGAAAGCATTGGCTTGTAAACTATTTTCATTAAAACCTCTAATCGAATTAATACCTCCAAATCGGAACAATTCGTTAATCACATAATCATCACTTTGTAAATAAAAAGTCTGATTTCGAACAAAAATACTGTTTTTGGAATTTAGATTGAAATTGTAATTCATGTCTAATTGTGTAAAAAACTGACTTGTTTTTTGAGATGCAATCGTTCGATTTCCTGTTCCAAATTTTACAAAAACTTTTGCTTTTTCGGGAAAAATAAAACTATCAAGGTTCAATTCAAGATGTTCAAAACTTGAAGTTAAAAAGGTGTTGGTAAAATCATTCAAACTAAATGAATTGGTATTTTGAATGTCAACAGAAGTAGTTTTTTGATAACCAATATAAGCTTTGGTGTTATACGAAAAATAGTAACCCAAATTCAAATCAGTCACAGTATTCTGAAAAGTGGAATCTTGTTTAAAAATTCTCAAATTGGCTTTTATTCCAACTGGTGTTTTAAAAATGTATGGTAATTCTGTTCCGATGTTAAACGAAGTTTGTCGGTTACCATCGTTTTTCCAATACAAATTGAATTTTTCTCCGGTATTTAAAATGTTCTGTAATTGTAAATCCAAGTAGCCGTTAAAAGTTAATTTGCTTTGGTCATCGTTTGAAAATCCTATAAAACCATCAAATTTATTGGGTTTCGATTTTTCAACGTAAACGAAAATCTTGGTGGAATCGGTGGTGAATAAAATTTCAGGATATTTGATTTGATTCACGAATTGTAATTTTTCAAAAGTATCGTTAATCTGTTTTAAGTTGTCTTGGTTGAAAGTGGCTTTTTTTGCTTTTTTGGTAATTGCTTTTTTTATTCCAGCTGGAAATTTATCGTAACCTACAATGACTAAATCGGTAATATTTCTTTTAGCATTGAGTTTTACTTGTAAATCGGAAATTAAATTATTTTCAATTCTTCGCTGATTGACTAACTGTAAGTTGGCAAGGGAATACCCTTTCTTTTCTAAAAGCGCAATTTTGCTCTTCATGAAATTTTCAACTTCACTAGTAGTTATAATTAAAGTGTCTTTTTCTAATTGCAATAACGATTTTTCTTCAGCAGAAAGTTTACCAACATATATGGTGTTGTTTTTTAGAGCATTTCCTAAACTGAATTTAAAAACAAAACTGCTGTCGTTCACTTTTTTCTGTTCTAATAACTGCCAATCAAAAAAACCTTGATTCGTTAACTTGTTTTCAAAACGTTTTTGTTCTTCTAAAATAGAAGCCACCGAAGCGTGTTTGTTTTCGTATTGCAAACTATCAATGGTTTTGTTTTCAACTTCAGAAGTTCCTTTTATGTTTAAATAGAAATTTTGTCCCAACGAAAATTGGAAGCAAAAAAACAGTAGTAAACCCAAGAGTAATTTCATAGCAGTAAAGAAACGAAAAAAAGTAAAATAAATTTTATATCTACTTTGTCATTCTGAACTTGTTTTAGAATTTAAAGAAACAATTCATGTGATTTTTTGATCTTTCTTTTTTGTAACTCAATACCAATCAAAATACTACAAAATTACAATTGCATTGAAAATTAATAAATTATGATTTGGAAAGTAAAAAATAATTCCTACATTTGCAACCCCGTAAAAAGCGGGAATTTTAAACAGTAAAAATTTTTAGTATTTAATTATGCCAACAATTCAACAATTAGTAAGAACAGGGAGAACCCAAATAACTAAGAAGAGTAAATCGGCTGCTTTAGATTCTTGTCCTCAAAGAAGAGGTGTGTGTACTCGTGTTTACACAACAACTCCTAAAAAACCAAACTCAGCAATGAGAAAGGTAGCTAGGGTTCGTTTAACAAACGGTAACGAGGTGAATGCATACATTCCTGGAGAAGGTCACAATCTACAAGAGCACTCGATAGTATTAGTTAGAGGTGGAAGAGTAAAAGATTTACCAGGTGTACGTTACCACATCGTACGTGGAGCATTAGACACTGCGGGTGTTGCAGGAAGAACACAACGTAGATCTAAGTATGGAGCAAAACGTCCAAAACCAGGACAAGCACCTGCACCAACTGGAAAGAAAAAGTAATTTAAAAATCTTTTAAAGAAAAGACATGAGAAAAAGAGCGGCCAAAAAAAGACCCCTTTTACCGGATCCGAAATTTAACGATCAGTTAGTAACACGTTTTGTGAATAACTTAATGTGGGATGGTAAAAAATCAACAGCTTTTAAAGTTTTCTATGATGCATTAGAAATCGTTGAAACTAAAAAGCAAGATGCAGAAAAAACTGCTTTAGAGATTTGGAAAGATGCATTAACAAATGTTATGCCTCACGTAGAAGTTCGTTCACGTAGAGTGGGTGGAGCTACATTCCAAATTCCAATGCAAATTCGTCCAGATAGAAAGATTTCTTATGCTATCAAATGGATGATTCTTTATGCAAGAAGAAGAAACGAAAAATCAATGGCAGGTAAATTAGCTTCTGAAATCTTAGCTGCGGCTAAAGAAGAAGGTGCTGCTGTTAAGAAAAGAATGGACACTCACAAAATGGCAGATGCTAATAAAGCATTCTCTCACTTTAGATTTTAATTCGTATAGAAATGGCTAGAGATTTAAAATATACAAGAAATATTGGAATTGCTGCTCACATTGATGCTGGTAAAACAACAACAACTGAGCGTATCTTATTCTATACAGGAAAATCACATAAAATTGGTGAAGTACACGATGGTGCTGCAACAATGGACTGGATGGCACAAGAGCAAGAAAGAGGTATTACTATTACTTCTGCTGCAACAACTTGTGAGTGGAATTTCCCAACAAACCAAGGTAAAATTTTACCTGAATCTAAACCGTATCACTTTAACATTATCGATACTCCTGGTCACGTTGACTTTACAGTAGAGGTAAACCGTTCGTTACGTGTATTAGATGGTTTAGTATTCTTATTTAGTGCGGTTGATGGTGTTGAGCCTCAATCTGAAACTAACTGGAGATTAGCAGATCAATATAGAGTTCCTCGTATGGGATTCGTTAACAAAATGGACCGTCAAGGTTCTAACTTCTTAGGAGTTTGTCAGCAAGTTAAAGATATGTTGAAGTCAAACGCAGTAGCGATTACTTTACCAATTGGTGAAGAGGCTGATTTCAAAGGAGTAGTTGACTTAGTGAAAAATCAAGCTATTGTGTGGCATGATGAAACACAAGGTGCTACTTTCGATATTATCGATATTCCTGCTGATATGGTTGACGAAGTAAAAGAGTACCGTTCAATTTTAATTGAAGAGATTGCTACTTACGACGAAAACTTATTAGAAAAGTATATGGAAGATGAAAACTCAATTACTGAGGAAGAAATCAACAATGCTTTACGTGCTGCTACAATCGACATGGCTATCATTCCTATGATTGCTGGTTCTTCTTTCAAAAACAAAGGAGTTCAATTCATGTTAGATGCAGTTTGTAAGTATTTACCATCTCCATTAGATAAAGAAGGTATCGAAGGAATTCATCCTGATGATGCTGATTTATTAGAAGAAGATCAAAAGAAAATTATCCGTCGTCCTGATACAAAAGAGCCTTTCGCGGCTTTAGCATTCAAAATTGCTACTGACCCTTATGTTGGTCGTTTAGCTTTCTTCCGTGCTTATTCAGGTCGTTTAGATGCTGGTTCTTACATCTTGAATACACGTTCAGGAAACAAAGAAAGAATTTCTCGTATCTACCAAATGCACGCTAACAAACAAAATCCAATCGAATTTATTGAGGCTGGAGATATTGGAGCTGCTGTTGGATTTAAAGATATCAAGACTGGAGATACAATGTGTGATGAAAAACACCCAATCATCCTTGAGTCTATGAAATTCCCTGATCCAGTAATTGGTATCGCGATTGAGCCTAAAACAAAAGCTGACGTAGATAAAATGGGTATGGCTTTAGCGAAATTAGCTGAGGAAGATCCAACGTTTACAGTTAGAACAGATGAGGCTTCAGGTCAAACGATTATTTCAGGTATGGGTGAGTTACACTTAGACATTCTTGTAGATCGTATGAAACGTGAGTTTAAAGTTGAGGTTAACCAAGGTGAGCCACAAGTAGAATATAAAGAAGCTTTCACTAAAGCGGCTCAACACAGAGAGGTTTACAAAAAACAATCTGGAGGTCGTGGTAAATTTGGTGATATCGTTTTCCGTTTAGAGCCTGCTGATTTAGTAGATGGTAAAGCTCCTATGGGATTACAGTTTATTAATGAAGTTAAAGGTGGTAACGTACCAAAAGAATATATTCCTGCTGTAGAAAAAGGATTCAGAGAAGCTATGAAGCAAGGTCCTTTAGCTGGTTATGCAGTTGATAGTTTAAAAGTTACTTTATTAGATGGTTCGTTTCACCCTGTGGATTCTGATGCATTGTCATTCGAATTAGCAGCTAAAATGGGTTATAAAGAAGTAGCTAAAGCTGCAGGAGCTGTTATTCTTGAGCCAATCATGAAAATCGAAGTTATTACTCCAGAAGAAAACATGGGTGATATCGTAGGTGACTTGAACCGTCGTAGAGGTCAAGTAAATGATATGGGTGATAGAAATGGTGCTAAAACTATCAAAGCTAATGTTCCTTTATCAGAAATGTTTGGTTATGTTACTACATTAAGAACATTATCTTCTGGTAGAGCTACATCTACAATGGAGTTCTCTCACTATGAAGAAACACCTTCTAACATTTCAGAAGCTGTAATCAAAAAAGCAAAAGGTAACGCTTAATTTTTAAAGAGATGAGTCAAAAAATCAGAATAAAATTAAAATCATACGATCATAACTTAGTAGATAAGTCTGCTGAGAAAATCGTTAAGACTGTAAAAAGTACAGGTGCTGTGGTAACGGGTCCAATTCCATTGCCTACTCACAAAAAGATTTTTACTGTATTACGTTCTCCACACGTTAACAAAAAATCAAGAGAGCAATTCGAATTAAGTTCTTATAAGAGATTGTTAGATATCTACAGTTCTTCTTCTAAAACTATCGATGCTTTAATGAAATTAGAGTTACCTTCAGGAGTTGAAGTAGAAATTAAAGTGTGATAAACACCATTGCAAAAAAGCAATGATTAAATAAAAAAAACCGTTAATGTGAAAGCATTACGGTTTTTTTCTTATCATTTTTAGCGGGTAAAATCTCCTTTTTTGAAGGAAATTTTACTTAACTATTTATTTTTGCGATAATTAAAAAATAATTTATATATTTGCACCCTCAAAATGAGTAGTGTGCAAATACTATTTGTATTATAAATAAGAGTTTAATTAATAATTAGTTTAATATGTCTGGGTTAATCGGAAGAAAAATTGGCATGACTAGCATCTTTGATGAGAACGGGAAAAATATTCCTTGTACTGTAATCGAGTGTGGTCCATGCGTTGTTACCCAAGTCAGAACCAATGATGTAGATGGCTATGAAGCTATCCAATTAGGTTTCGATGACAAAACTGAAAAGCATTCAATTAAAGCTGAGTTAGGTCACTTTAAGAAAGCTGGTACAGTTGCGAAAAAGAAAGTTGTTGAATTCAAAGGTTTTGAAACGGAGTACAAGTTAGGCGATGTAATCGCTGTTGACTTATTCGCTGAAGGTGAATTTGTTGATGTAATTGGGGTTTCTAAAGGAAAAGGATTCCAAGGGGTTGTTAAACGTCATGGTTTTGGCGGTGTTGGACAAGCAACACATGGTCAGCATAACCGTTTAAGAGCACCTGGTTCTGTAGGAGCTTCATCTTATCCATCTAGAGTATTCAAAGGAATGCGTATGGCTGGAAGAATGGGAGGAGATAATGTAACAGTACAAAACCTTAGAGTTTTAAAAGTAGTTGCTGAAAAGAACTTGCTTTTGGTTAAAGGAGCGATTCCTGGACACAAAAACTCTTATGTAATCGTTCAGAAGTAATGGAAGTAAAAGTTTTAGATATCAACGGAAAAGAAACTGGAAGAAAAGTTCAACTTTCTGATTCAGTTTTCGCAATTGAGCCAAACAAGCATGCGGTTTACTTAGATGTAAAGCAATATTTGGCTAATCAAAGACAAGGTACTCACAAAGCTAAAGAAAGAGCTGAGGTTGCAGGAAGTACTCGTAAAATCAAAAAACAAAAAGGAACTGGTACTGCTCGTGCAGGATCTGCTAAGAGTCCAGTTTTTAAAGGTGGAGGTACTATTTTTGGACCTAGACCAAGAAGTTATTCTTTTAAATTAAACAAAAACTTAAAAAGATTAGCTAGAAAATCTGCTTTATCTTTAAAAGTGAATGAGTCTAATTTGGTAGTGGTAGAAGATTTTACATTTGATACACCAAGCACTAAAAATTTCATTAACGTATTGAAAGCTTTAGGGTTAGAAAACAAAAAATCATTATTTGTGTTGGGTGATACAAATAAAAATGTATATTTGTCGTCACGCAATTTAAAAGCGTCTAGCGTTGTAACTACTTCGGAATTAAGTACTTATGCAATTTTAAATGCAAAAAGTTTAGTTCTTTTAGAGGGTGCAGTAGACGGAATTGAAGCTAATTTAAGTAAATAATAAGATTATGAGTATCATAATTAAGCCTATTATAACTGAAAAAATAACTAAAGATGGTGAAGTTTTTAACCGTTTTGGTTTTGTAGTTGCTAAAAATGCAAATAAAATTCAGATCAAAAATGCTATCGAAGCAGCTTATGGTGTGAATGTAGTTGCAGTTAATACAATGAACTACAGAGCTGATAGAAGTGTTAAATATACCAAAAGTGGTTTAATCAGTGGCAAAACAAATGCTTACAAAAAAGCAGTTGTTCAAGTACAAGAGGGAGAAACAATAGATTTTTATACTAATATCTAATAGAAAATGTCAGTTAGAAAATTAAAACCTATTACCCCGGGTCAGCGTTTTAGAGTTGTTAATAGCTTTGACACTATTACAACTGATAAGCCGGAGCGTTCATTAATTGCACCGAAAAAAAACTCAGGAGGTAGAAATAGTCAAGGAAAGATGACCATGCGTTATACAGGCGGTGGTCACAAACAAAAGTATCGTATCATTGATTTTAAAAGAGCTAAAGTTGGAATTCCAGCAACAGTTAAAACTATCGAGTACGATCCAAATCGTTCAGCTTTTATTTCATTATTGTACTATGCAGATGGAGCTAAAACTTACATCATTGCGCAAAATGGATTACAAGTTGGACAAACTGTAGTTTCAGGTGAAGAAGCATCTCCAGAAATTGGAAATGCAATGCCTTTAAGTAAAATTCCTCTAGGAACTGTTATTTCGTGTATCGAATTAAGACCAGGTCAAGGAGCTGTAATCGCTCGTTCAGCAGGAACTTTCGCTCAGTTAATGGCAAGAGATGGAAAATATGCTACAATTAAAATGCCTTCTGGAGAAACAAGATTAATCTTGTTAACTTGTATGGCTACAATCGGAGCAGTTTCTAACTCAGACCACCAATTAATCGTATCAGGTAAAGCTGGTAGATCAAGATGGTTAGGTAGAAGACCAAGAACAAGACCAGTAGCAATGAACCCAGTTGATCACCCAATGGGAGGTGGTGAAGGACGTTCATCTGGAGGTCACCCACGTTCAAGAAAAGGTTTACCTGCTAAAGGTTATAGAACTCGTTCTAAAGTTAACCCGAGTAATAAGTATATTGTAGAACGTAGAAAGAAATAATTAGATAGACATGGCACGTTCATTAAAAAAAGGACCATTCGTTCACTATAAATTAGAGAAGAAAGTTCAAGAAAATATCGCAGGTGGTAACAAAGGTGTTGTAAAGACTTGGTCTAGAGCATCTATGATTACTCCAGATTTTGTTGGGCAAACTATCGCAGTTCACAATGGTCGTCAATTTGTTCCAGTATATGTAACTGAGAACATGGTAGGACACAAATTAGGAGAGTTTTCACCAACAAGATCTTTTAGAGGTCATGCTGGGGCTAAAAATAAAGGTAAAAAATAATAGGAAGCTATGGGAGTTCGTAAAAGAGAAAGAGCAGAGCAGACTAAAGAGGCTAAAGCACAAGTGGCTTTCGCTAAATTAAATAACTGCCCTACTTCACCTAGAAAAATGCGTTTAGTTGCAGATTTAGTTAGAGGTCAGAAAGTAGAAATGGCTCTTAATATATTAAGATTTAGTCAAAAAGAAGCTTCAAGAAAATTAGAGAAATTGTTGTTATCAGCAATTAATAACTATCAGCAAAAAAATGCTGATGCTAATTTAGAAGAAGCTGGCTTATTTGTAAAAACGATTACTGTAGATGGTGGAATGATGTTAAAAAGACTTCGTCCAGCTCCACAAGGTCGCGCACACAGAATTAGAAAGCGTTCTAACCACGTAACAATCGTGTTAGGATCAAATAATAACACACAAAGCAATTAATAAACAGTATGGGACAAAAGACAAATCCAATCGGAAATAGACTTGGTATCATCAGAGGATGGGACTCAAACTGGTATGGAGGAAATGATTACGGTGATAAAATCGCTGAAGATGCTAAAATCCGTAAATACATCCATGCACGTTTATCAAAAGCTAGTGTATCAAAAATAATTATCGAGAGAACTTTAAAACTTGTAACCGTTACTATCACTACTGCTAGACCTGGTATCATTATCGGAAAAGGTGGTCAAGAGGTAGACAAGTTAAAAGAAGAACTTAAGAAAATTACTGACAAAGAAGTTCAAATCAACATCTTTGAAATCAAAAGACCTGAGTTAGATGCTTACTTAGTAGCAACTTCTATCGCTCGTCAAATCGAAAGCAGAATCTCTTACAGAAGAGCTATTAAAATGGCTATTGCTGCTGCAATGAGAATGAATGCTGAAGGTATCAAAGTTATGATTTCTGGACGTTTAAACGGTGCTGAAATGGCACGTTCTGAACACTTCAAAGAAGGTAGAATTCCTTTGTCAACTTTCAGAGCTGATATTGATTATTCATTAGCTGAAGCACATACTACTTATGGTAGAATGGGTATCAAAGTATGGATAATGAAAGGTGAGGTTTATGGAAAAAGAGATCTTTCTCCGTTAGTAGGTATGGACAAACAAAAGTCTAAGCCTTCAGGATCTTCTGCTCCTAAGAGAGATGGTAAACCAAACGCACGCAAAAGAAAGTAATTATTTAAACTAAAGAAAAATGTTACAGCCTAAAAGAACAAAATACCGTAAGGTACAGAAAGGAAGAATGAAAGGCGTTTCTCAAAGAGGACACGAGCTTTCAAATGGAATGTTTGGTATTAAATCTTTAGATTCTTCATTTATTACTTCTCGTCAAATTGAAGCAGCTCGTATCGCAGCAACACGTTTCATGAAAAGAGAAGGTCAATTATGGATCAAAATATTTCCAGATAAGCCTATTACAAAGAAACCATTAGAAGTACGTATGGGTAAAGGTAAAGGTGCAGTTGAATATTGGGCTGCAGTTGTTAAACCTGGTAAAATTATGTTTGAAGTTGGAGGTGTGCCTCTATCAGTAGCAAAAGAGGCTTTACGTCTTGCTGCTCAAAAACTTCCTGTTAAAACTAAGTTTATCGTTGCTAGAGATTTCGAAGCATAATCAAAATTTATTATGAAACAATCAGAAATTAAAAATCTATCTGCAGCTGAGTTACAAGAACAACTTAGTCAGTTAAAGAAAACGTATACCGACCTAAAAAATGCTCATGCAATATCTCCAATTCAAAATCCTCTTCAGTTAAGAACTTTAAGAAGATCAGTTGCGAGATTACACACAGAGTTAACTAAAAGAGAGTTACAATAATTGTACACTAGCTGAAAGATGGAAAAAAGAAATTTAAGAAAAGAGAGAATTGGTGTGGTGACTTCAAACAAAATGGAGAAATCTATTGTTGTGTCACAAACTACAAAAGTGAAACACCCATTATACGGTAAGTTCGTGTTGAAAACTAAGAAATATGTTGCACACGACGAAACAAACGATTGTAACATTGGAGATACTGTAAGAATTATGGAAACACGTCCATTAAGTAAATCTAAATGTTGGAGATTAGTTGAAATCATTGAAAGAGCGAAGTAATTATGGTACAACAAGAGTCAAGATTAAAAGTAGCAGATAACACAGGAGCGAAAGAAGTTCTTACGATCCGTGTTTTAGGAGGAACGAAACGTCGTTATGCCTCTGTTGGTGACAAAATTGTAGTTTCAATTAAAGATGCAACTCCAAACGGAAACGTTAAAAAAGGAGCAGTATCAACTGCAGTAGTTGTACGTACCAAAAAAGAAGTGAGAAGAGCTGATGGATCTTACATCCGTTTTGACGATAACGCATGTGTATTGTTAAACGCTGCAGGAGAAATGAGAGGAACTCGTGTTTTTGGTCCGGTTGCCAGAGAACTTCGTGAAAAACAATTCATGAAAATTGTATCATTAGCACCTGAAGTGCTTTAATTCTTATACAAATGATAAAGCTAAAAATTAAATCAGGAGATATCGTAAGAGTTATTGCTGGAGACCACAAAGGTTCTGAAGGTAAAGTTCTTAGAGTTCTTCGTGAGAAAAACAAAGCGGTTGTTGAAGGAGTTAACATGGTTTCGAAACATACAAAACCAAGTGCTAAAAACCCTCAAGGAGGAATCGTTAAGAAAGAAGCTCCTATTCATGTGTCTAACTTGTCTTTAATTGACCCAAAGTCAAAAGAAGTAACTAAAGTTGGTTTCAAACAAGAAGGAGACAAGAAAGTGAGATTTTCAAAAAAATCTAATCAAGTACTATAGTTATGGCATATATTCCTAGACTAAAAGAAGAATATAAGAGTAGAGTTATTGCTGCTCTTACAGAAGAGTTCGGTTACAAAAATGTAATGCAAGTTCCTAAACTTGAGAAAATTGTTGTAAGCCGTGGAGTTGGTGCAGCTGTATCTGATAAAAAATTAGTAGATTACGCTGTTGAAGAATTAACAAAAATTACTGGGCAAAAAGCAGTTGCTACTATTTCTAAAAAAGACGTTGCGTCTTTCAAATTAAGAAAAGGTATGCCAATTGGTGCTAAAGTAACTTTACGTGGAGAAAGAATGTATGAATTCTTAGATAGATTGATTACTTCATCTTTACCACGTGTAAGAGACTTCAACGGAATCAAATCAACTGGATTTGATGGTAGAGGAAACTACAATTTAGGAGTGTTAGAACAAATCATTTTCCCAGAAATTGATATTGATAAAGTAAATAAAATTGCTGGTTTTGATATTACTTTTGTAACTTCTGCTGAAACAGACAAAGAAGCAAAAGCATTATTAGCGGAATTAGGATTACCTTTTAAAAAGAATTAAGACATGGCTAAAGAATCAATGAAAGCCCGTGAGGTGAAAAGAATTGCATTAGTAGAAAAGTATGCTGAGAAAAGAAAAGCTTTAAAAGAAGCTGGTGATTTCGAAGGTTTACAAAAATTACCAAAAAATTCTTGTCCAGTTAGAGTACACAATCGTTGTAAATTAACAGGTAGACCAAGAGGGTATATGCGTCAGTTTGGTATTTCTCGTGTAACATTCCGTGAAATGGCAAATCAAGGATTAATTCCAGGTGTTAAAAAAGCATCTTGGTAATTCCAAAAAAAGTTATTACTTTTGCAATCCAAAAAATAAGTTTAATTGGTTAAAGGTTCAATCCGCTGAGGGCGGATTGAAAACCATAACCGCAAATCTATACATATGTATACAGATCCAATTGCCGATTATCTAACGCGTGTTAGAAATGCAGTAAGAGCCAACCACAAAGTGGTTGAAATTCCTGCTTCTAATATGAAGAAAGAAATCACAAAGATTTTATTCGATCAAGGATATATCTTAAGTTACAAATTTGATGATTCTACTGTTCAAGGTACAATCAAAATTGCGCTTAAATATGATAAGGACACGAAAGAGTCTGTAATCAAAGATATCCAAAGAATTAGTAAACCAGGTTTACGTAAATATGCTGGTTCATCAGACTTACCAAGAATCTTGAATGGTTTAGGTATTGCTATTGTTTCTACATCAAAAGGATTGATGACAGGAAAACAAGCTAAGCAATTAAATGTTGGTGGAGAAGTAATTTGTTACGTATATTAATAAAAAGACGAGACAATGTCAAGAATAGGTAAAAATCCAATTGCAATTCCGGCTGGAGTAACTGTAGAAGTTAAAGATGCTGTAATTACAGTAAAAGGAAAATTAGGCGAGCTTACTCAAGAATTTTCTGATGTAACCGTTAAAATCGAAGATAACCAAGTTATCGTTGAACGTTCATCTGATTATAAAACTGAGAGAGCGAAACACGGACTTTATCGTGCATTAATCAACAATATGATTGTTGGTGTTTCTGAAGGTTTTACAAAAGAATTAGAATTAGTTGGAGTTGGATATAGAGCTTCTAATCAAGGTCAAAAACTTGATTTAGCTTTAGGTTTCTCTCACAATATCGTTCTAGAAGTTGTAAAAGAAGTTACTGTTGAAACAGTATCAGAAAAAGGTAAAAATCCGATAGTGAAATTATCTTCATTCGACAAACAATTATTAGGTCAAGTAGCTGCGAAGATCAGAGGTTTCCGCAAACCTGAGCCATATAAAGGAAAAGGAGTTAAGTTTGTAGGAGAAGAACTAAGAAGAAAAGCAGGTAAATCAGCTTAAAAATTAAGACTATGTCATTAACAAAATCTGAAAGAAGACAAAGAATTAAGTTCAGAATCAGAAAGATTGTAAGCGGAACTGCTGCTCAACCAAGACTTTCTGTATTCAGAAGTAATAAAGAAATCTATGCTCAAATCATAGATGATGTAAACGGTACAACTTTAGTTGCTGCTTCATCGAGAGATAAAGAAGTTGCTCAAGGAACTGCTGTTGAAACTGCAAAAGCAGTTGGTAAATTAGTTGCTGAAAAAGCTCTTAAAGCAGGTATCACTACAATCTCTTTTGATAGAGGTGGGTATTTATACCATGGACGTGTGAAATCATTAGCTGAAGGAGCTAGAGAAGCTGGACTTAAATTCTAAGAAATTATGTATCATAATTATAAAAACGTAGAGATTGTAAAACCAGGAGGTCTTGAATTAAAAGATCGTTTGGTGAGTGTAAATCGTGTTACTAAAGTTACTAAAGGAGGTAGAGCATTTGGTTTCTCTGCTATCGTAGTAGTTGGTGATGAAAACGGAGTAGTGGGTCATGGATTAGGTAAATCTAAAGATGTTTCTGAAGCAATCGCTAAAGCGGTGGAAGATGCTAAGAAAAACTTAGTTAGAATTCCTCTTCAAGGACAATCTGTTCCTCATGAGCAAAAAGGTAAATTTGGTGGTGCTAGAGTATTCTTAATGCCTGCTTCTCACGGTACTGGAGTTATTGCTGGTGGTGCTGTTCGTGCGGTATTGGAGTCAGTTGGTGTTCACGATGTATTATCTAAATCGCAAGGTTCATCTAACCCTCACAATGTGGTAAAAGCAACTTTTGATGCTTTATTACAAATGAGAAGTGCTGCTACTGTAGCTAAACAAAGAGGAGTATCTTTAGAAAAAGTATTCAAAGGTTAATTAACAGGAAATCATGGCAAAATTAAAAGTAAAACAAGTAAGAAGTAAAATCAATTGTCCTCTTGATCAAAAGAGAACTTTGGAAGCTTTAGGTCTTCGTAAAATGGGACAAGTTGTTGAGCATGATGCAAATCCTGCTATCCTTGGAATGGTAAATAAAGTTAAACACTTAGTTTCTGTTGAAGAAACTAAATAACACTATACAGTTATGAATTTAAGTAACTTACAACCAGCTGAAGGTTCAGTTCACAACCAAAATAAAAGAGTAGGTAGAGGAGAGGGTTCTGGTAAAGGTGGTACTGCTGCACGTGGTCACAAAGGAGCTAAGTCTCGTTCTGGATACTCTAAGAAAATTGGTTTTGAAGGAGGTCAAATGCCACTTCAAAGACGTGTTCCTAAGTTTGGTTTCAAGAACATCAATAGAGTAGAATATCAAGGTATTAATCTTGATTCGTTACAATTATTAGTAGATAACGGTGTAGTAACTGATACAGTTGATTTTTCTGTATTTGTAGATACTCGTTTAGCTACAAAAAATAGCTTAGTAAAGATTTTAGGAAGAGGTGAGCTAAAAACAAAACTTAAAGTAAGTGCTCACAAATTTACTGCATCTGCAAAAGCGGCTATCGAGGCTGCTGGTGGAGAAGCTGTAACTTTATAATCCTTTAGTAAAATGAAGAAATTTATAGATTCATTCATCAACGTTTGGAAAATCGAAGAGTTAAAAAATCGTATTTTATTAACTCTTGGATTATTATTAGTGTACCGTTTTGGTGCGCAAGTAACCCTTCCGGGGATTGATGCTACTAAATTAACAAATCTTACAAACCAAACTGATGAAGGTATCGGATGGTTAATCAATGTATTTACAGGAGGTGCGTTTTCGCAAGCTTCTGTATTTGCATTAGGTATCATGCCATACATATCAGCTTCTATCGTAGTTCAATTAATGGGAATTGCGGTACCATATTTACAAAAATTACAAAAAGACGGTGAAAGTGGTAGAAAGAAAATTAACCAAATTACAAGATGGTTAACAATCTTAATTACTTTAGTTCAAGGTCCAGGTTATATTTATAACTTGTACAGAACATTACCTGGTGAAGCATTTATGTTAACTGGGCCAACTTTCATTTACTCTTCAGTTCTTATCTTAGTAACTGGAACTATTTTTGCAATGTGGTTAGGAGAAAAAATTACTGATAAAGGTATTGGTAATGGTATCTCTTTATTGATAATGGTAGGTATTATTGCAAGAATGCCACAAGCTTTTATTCAAGAGTTTTCATCTAGAACTTCTCAGGCAAATGGTGGAGTTATGATGATTGTAATTGAATTAATACTTTGGTTCTTAGTGATAATTGCATGTATTTTATTAGTAATGGCTGTAAGAAAAATTCCAGTACAGTATGCAAGACGTACCGTTTCTGGGGATTTTGAAGAAGACATGATGGGTGGTAACAGACAGTTTATCCCATTAAAGTTAAATGCATCAGGTGTTATGCCGATCATTTTTGCTCAAGCTATTATGTTTATTCCTGCTGCTGTTTCTGGTTTGGCTAAAGAATCAGATACTGCACTTTCTATTGCAGGAATGTTCAACGATCCATTCGGTTTAGTATATAATATTGTTTTTGCTTTGTTAATCGTAATTTTTACGTACTTTTACACCGCAATTACAGTGCCTACTAATAAGATGGCTGATGATTTAAAAAGAAGTGGTGGTTTCATTCCGGGTGTTAAACCAGGTGTTGAAACTGGAGATTACCTAGATAAAATTATGTCTTTAATTACTTTTCCAGGTTCGTTATTTCTTGCTTTAGTAGCTGTGTTCCCAGCTATTGCAGTAAGTTTACTTGGAGTACAAGGTGCTTGGGGTTATTTTTATGGTGGTACTTCTTTACTAATCATGGTTGGAGTTGCAATAGATACTATTCAACAAATAAATTCTTATTTATTGAATAAACACTATGATGGTTTGATGAAAAGTGGTAAAAATAGAAAAGCAGTAGCTTAATTTTTATGGCAAAGCAATCAGCAATAGAACAAGACGGAACAATTATTGAAGCATTATCAAATGCTATGTTTCGTGTAGAATTAGAAAACGGGCACGTTGTAATTGCTCATATCTCTGGTAAAATGCGTATGCATTACATTAAGTTGTTGCCAGGTGACAAGGTTAAACTTGAGATGAGCCCTTACGATTTGTCTAAAGCAAGAATTACTTATAGATACTAAAGCTATTAAAATGAAAGTAAGAGCATCAGTTAAAAAGAGAAGTGCCGAGTGCATTATTGTACGTAGAAAAGGAAGATTATACGTTATTAACAAAAAGAATCCTAGATTTAAACAAAGACAAGGATAATTATGGCAAGAATTGCAGGGGTAGATATACCTAAACAAAAGAGAGGAATCATTGCTTTAACATACATTTTTGGTATTGGTAAAAGCAGAGCTAAAGATATTTTAGCTAAAGCTCAAGTGAGCGAAGACAAGAAAGTTCAAGATTGGAATGATGACGAAATCGGAGCAATCCGTGACGCGGTATCATACTACAAAATTGAAGGTGAATTGCGTTCAGAAGTTCAATTAAACATCAAACGTTTAATGGATATCGGATGTCAAAGAGGAATTCGTCACAGAGCTGGACTTCCATTAAGAGGTCAAAGAACTAAAAACAACTCTAGAACTAGAAAAGGTAAGAGAAAAACTGTTGCTAACAAGAAAAAAGCAACTAAATAATAAGTAATAATATGGCTAAAACAACTGCAAAAAAACGTAAAGTTATCGTTGAATCTTCGGGAGAAGCACATATTAATGCTACTTTTAACAACATCATCATTTCTTTAACAAACAAGAAAGGTGAAGTAATTTCTTGGTCTTCAGCTGGTAAAATGGGCTTTAGAGGTTCTAAAAAGAATACTCCTTATGCAGCTCAAATGGCAGCAGAAGATTGTAGTAAAGTAGCTCTTGAAGCTGGACTTAAAAAAGTGAAAGTTTATGTGAAAGGTCCAGGTAATGGTAGAGAATCTGCTATTAGATCAATCCATAACTCAGGAGTTGAAGTTACTGAAATCATTGATGTAACTCCAATGCCTCACAACGGATGTCGTCCTCCGAAAAGAAGAAGAGTATAATTTAAGTATAACACGGGTAGGTTTAAAATTATCGAAGGATATAGACCTGAATTCATAATTCCTACCTTTTTTAATTTTTTAAAATGGCAAGATATACTGGTCCAAAAACAAAAATTGCTCGTAAATTTGGCGAAGCAATCTTCGGAGATGATAAAGCCTTCGAAAAAAGAAATTACCCTCCAGGGCAACATGGTTTAGCTAAAAAGAGAGGTAAAAAATCTGAATATGCTGTTCAGTTAATGGAAAAGCAAAAAGCTAAATATACTTATGGTATTTTAGAAAAACAATTCAGAAACTTATTCAAAAAAGCATCTGCTGCTTCTGGAGTAACAGGTGAAATTTTATTACAATTATGTGAAGCTCGTTTAGATAACGTAGTTTACAGAATGGGTGTTGCTCCATCCCGTAGAGCTGCTCGTCAAATTGTATCTCACAGACACATCACTGTTAATGGTGAAGTAGTTAATGTACCTTCTTACCACCTAAAACCGGGTGATAAAGTTGCTGTACGTGAAAAATCAAAATCTCTTGAAGCTATTGACCGTTCTTTAGCTGCATCTTCTCAAGTTTATGAGTGGATTACTTGGAATAATGATACTAAAGAAGGAACTTTCGTTTCTGTTCCTCAAAGACTTCAAATTCCAGAAAATATTAAAGAACAACTAATCGTTGAGTTGTATAACAAATAATAATTGACATTAGTCGAAATATGGCAATATTTAATTTTCAAAAGCCCGATAAAGTTATCATGATCGATTCTACGGATTTCGAAGGTAAATTTGAATTTAGACCTTTGGAACCTGGTTACGGATTGACTGTTGGTAATGCACTTAGAAGAGTTTTGCTATCTTCTCTTGAAGGATATGCAATTACATCAGTAAGAATTGAAGGTGTAGAACATGAGTTCTCGACAATCTCTGGTGTTGTTGAAGATGTTACAGAAATTATTTTAAATCTAAAACAAGTACGTTTCAAGCGTCAAATTGAAGATATTGATAATGAGTCTGTTTCTATCTCTCTTTCGGGGAAAGACAAGATTACTGCAGGTGATTTTCAAAAATTCATCTCTGGTTTTCAAGTTTTAAATCCAGATTTAGTTATCTGTAATTTAGACAGTAAAACAGCTATCAATATGGAACTTTCTATCGAAAAAGGTAGAGGTTATGTTCCTGCTGAAGAGAACAAAAAATCAAATGCTCCAATAGGAACTATTTTTACAGATTCTATTTACACTCCAGTAAAGAATGTAAAATATGCTATTGAGAATTTCCGTGTGGAACAAAAAACAGACTACGAAAAATTAGTTTTTGAAATCATTACAGATGGTTCTATCCATCCTAAAGATGCATTAACTGAAGCAGCTAAGACGTTAATCCACCATTTTATGTTGTTCTCTGACGAAAGAATTACTCTTGAGGCAGATGAAATTGCTCAAACTGAGTCTTATGATGAAGAATCACTTCACATGAGACAGTTATTGAAAACTAAATTAGTTGATATGGACTTATCTGTTAGAGCATTAAATTGTTTAAAAGCGGCTGAAGTTGATACATTAGGTGATTTAGTATCTTTCAACAAGAACGACTTAATGAAGTTCCGTAATTTTGGTAAAAAATCATTAACTGAATTAGATGAGTTAGTGGCTAATAAAAACCTAACTTTTGGAATGGATTTAACTAAATACAAGTTAGATAAAGAATAATTGCTTCATATTTTGCGCTCCGAAAAGGATTGATGCAAGATGAAGATAAATAATAGACGTCATGAGACACGGAAAAAAATTCAATCATTTAAGTAGACAAAAAGGACATAGAGCTGCTATGTTAGCTAACATGGCTTGTTCTTTAATCGAACATAAACGTATCAACACTACTGTTGCTAAAGCGAAAGCTTTAAAACAATTTGTTGAACCATTAGTTACAAAATCAAAAGAAGATACTACTCACAATCGTCGTATTTGTTTTTCTTACTTAAGAAACAAATATGCAGTTACAGAACTTTTCAGAGAAGTTGCTGCTAAAGTAGGTGACCGTCCAGGAGGATACACTCGTATCATCAAGTTAGGAAACCGTTTAGGAGATAACGCTGATATGGCAATGATTGAGTTAGTAGATTTCAACACATTGTACAATGGTGGTAAAAAAGAAGTTAAGAAAACGACTCGTCGTGGAAAAGCTAAAAAAGCTGAAAGTGCTACACCAGAAGCTCCAGCTGCTGAAACTTCTGAAAATACTGAAGCTACAGAATAATCATGATACCATTCATGTAAAAATAATAAGGATAGACTTTTTTAAGTTTATCCTTTTTTTTTGGTTTTACGATTCAAACAGTTGAAAAAAACAACTTTTATAACTAAATTTGCACTCACAACAACACAACACAATGAAATACAACAATCGTTCTAAAGCCGTTTTACTTCTTAAAGACGGTACTATTTTTCACGGAAAATCAATAGGAATTGAAGGGGTTACTTTTGGTGAAGTCGCTTTTAATACGGGAACAACAGGTTATCAAGAAATTTTTACAGATCCTTCTTACTTCGGGCAAATCATGGTTACTACTAATGCTCACATTGGAAATTATGGTGTTAACGACAAAGAAGTGGAATCTGATTCAGTGAAAATTTCAGGATTAGTTTGTAAAAACTTCAGCTTTAATTATTCACGCGTAGATGCTACTGAAAGTTTGTTTGATTATTTAAGTAAACAAAATCTTATCGTAATTTCCGATGTAGATACTAGAGCTTTGGTAAGTTATATCAGAGATAACGGAGCAATGAATGCGGTTATTTGTACGGATGGAACTCCAATTGAAGAATTAAAAGAAAGATTAGCTCAAGTTCCAGATATGAATGGTTTGGAATTGGCTTCTAAAGTTTCTACTAAAGAACCTTATTTCTTTGGAGAAGAATCAGCAAAATATAAAATTTCAGCTTTAGATTTAGGAATCAAAACGAATATTCTTAGAAACTTAGCGAAAAGAGATTGCTACATAAAAGTTTTTCCATACAATGCTTCTTTTGAAGATTTGAAAGCATTCAATCCTGATGGGTACTTTTTGTCAAACGGACCTGGTGATCCAGAACCTTTAGAAACCGCTCAAGAAGTAGCACGTCAAATTCTTAATGAGAATAAACCTTTATTTGGTATCTGTTTAGGACATCAAATCATTGGTTTAGCTAATGGAATTTCAACTTATAAAATGTTCAACGGTCACCGTGGAATCAATCATCCAGTAAAAAATGTGATTACTGGAAAAGGGGAAATCACTTCTCAAAATCACGGTTTTGCTATTGTGAGAGAAGAATTAGATAAACATCCTCATTTCGAATTAACACACGAACATTTGAATGACGGAACTGTGGCGGGAATGCGAATGAAATCGAAAAACTGTTTTTCAGTGCAATATCACCCAGAAGCAAGCCCTGGACCACACGATTCCAGTTATTTATTCGATCAATTTATCGAAAATATACAAACTGCAGCTAACTAAAACGTTATCGTTTATAAGTTTTTTGAGTTTTTCAGTATCATTATAGTTTAAATTATAAATTTGTTATTATTCACAAGATAGTAACTTAAAAAAATATAAAATGAGTATAATTATCAAAGTTCACGCTAGACAAATTTTAGATTCGCGTGGAAATCCAACAATCGAAGTTGATGTAGTTACAGATAATGGAATTTTAGGAAGAGCAGCTGTTCCAAGTGGCGCTTCTACTGGAGAGCATGAAGCAGTAGAACTTCGTGATGGTGGTAAAGCTTTCATGGGTAAAGGTGTTTTAAAAGCAGCTGAAAATGTAAATACAAAAATTGCAGAAGCGATTGTGGGAATGTCGGTTTTTGAACAAAATTTAATCGACAAAATGATGATTGATTTAGACGGAACAGCAAATAAATCAAATCTTGGTGCTAATGCAATCTTAGGTGTTTCTCTTGCTGTGGCAAAAGCAGCAGCTAACGAATTAGGGATGCCATTATATCGTTACGTTGGCGGTGTTTCTGCTAATACATTGCCAGTTCCAATGATGAACATCATTAATGGTGGTTCTCATTCTGATGCTCCAATCGCATTTCAAGAATTCATGATTATGCCTGTCAAAGCAAAAGATTTTACTCATGCGATGCAAATGGGAACTGAAATTTTCCACAACTTGAAAAAAGTATTACACGATAGAAATTTATCTACTGCAGTAGGTGATGAAGGTGGATTTGCTCCAAATTTAGCTGGAGGTACTGAAGACGCTTTAGATTCTATCAAATTAGCAGTTACCAATGCAGGTTATACTTTTGGTGATGATGTAATGATTGCTTTAGACTGTGCCGCTTCAGAATTTTATGTAAACGGAAAATACGATTACACTAAATTTGAAGGGGAAACTGGAAAAATCAGAACTTCTGAAGAGCAAGCTTCTTACTTAGCAGAATTGACAGAAAAATATCCAATCATTTCTATCGAAGACGGAATGTACGAAGACGATTGGGAAGGTTGGAAATTATTAACTGAAAAAATCGGTGATAAAGTACAATTAGTAGGTGACGATTTATTCGTAACGAATGTTGAAAGATTATCTCGCGGAATTAGTCAATCCATTGCGAATTCTATTTTGATTAAAGTAAACCAAATTGGTACTTTAACGGAAACAATTGCAGCTGTAAATATGGCGCATAATGCTGGATATACTTCAGTAATGTCACACCGTTCAGGAGAAACAGAAGATAACACAATTGCTGATTTAGCAGTTGCTTTAAACTGTGGACAAATCAAAACAGGGTCGGCTTCACGTTCTGATCGTATGGCAAAATACAATCAATTATTAAGAATTGAAGAAGAATTAGCTGATGTGGCTTATTTTCCTGGCGTAAATGCTTTTAAAGTAAAAAAATAATTACTTTTAGATATCATTTTTAAATCCTGTTGTAGTATTTTATAGCAGGATTTTTTATGTATATTATTTAACCATAAATTATAGATAATTTCTTTATTGTTTGATTATTATTTGTTAAATTCGCAATTCACATTAATTTTATCATAAAATATCATATAAATAATATGTCAAAAACTGCAATATTAGAGCTTGATGGCAAAAAGTATGAGTTTCCAGTAATTGTGGGAACTGAGAATGAGGTTGCTATCGACATAGACAAGTTGCGTAGTGCATCTGGTGCTATTACTATTGACCCTGGTTATAAAAACTCAGGTTCATGTACAAGTGAAATTACTTTCTTAGATGGTGAAGAAGGAATTCTACGTTATAGAGGATATTCAATCGAAGATTTAGCCGATAAAGCTGATTTTCTAGAAGTTTCTTATTTGTTAATTTTTGGAGAACTTCCAACAGCAGCCCAATTAGAAAAATTCGAAAACGATATTCGTAAATATACATTAGTTAACGAGGAAATGAAAAACATCATTGATGGTTTCCCAAAAACGGCTCATCCAATGGGTGTTTTAGCTTCTTTAACTAGTGCTTTAACTGCTTTCAATCCTAAGTCAGTGAATCCTCACAACGAAAAAGAAATGTATGAAGCAGTTTGTAAAACTATGGGTAAATTCTTAGTAATTGCTACATGGACTTACAGAAAAACTATGGGTTATCCATTAAATTATTACGATAATACTAAAGGTTACGTTGAAAATTTCATGCGCTTAATGTTTGAATTACCAACTGGACCTTACAAAGCAGATCCAAAAGTTGTTGCTGCTTTAGATAAATTATTCATCTTGCATGCTGACCATGAGCAAAACTGTTCTACTTCTACAGTAAGAATCGTTGGTTCTTCTCATGCTGGTTTATTTGCTTCAATTTCTGCTGGAGTTTCTGCTCTTTGGGGACCACTTCACGGTGGAGCTAATCAAGCGGTATTAGAAATGTTACAAGAAATCCATGACAATGGAGGGGATGTTGCTAAATTCGTTTTAAAAGCAAAAGATAAAGACGATCCATTCCGTTTAATGGGATTCG
Source organism: Flavobacterium proteolyticum (assembly GCF_015223105.1). GTDB lineage: Bacteria > Bacteroidota > Bacteroidia > Flavobacteriales > Flavobacteriaceae > Flavobacterium > Flavobacterium proteolyticum. The sequence goes on along the minus strand of NZ_JADFTZ010000002.1, from coordinate 356,933 downwards.
GTCACCGTGTTTACAAAAACTTTGATCCAAGAGCAACGATCATTAAAAAAGCAGCTGATGATGTATTAAGTTCGTTAGGAGTTGATGATCCATTATTAGATATTGCAAAACAATTAGAAAAAGTAGCTTTAGAAGACGAATATTTCAAATCAAGAAACTTATATCCAAACGTAGATTTCTATTCAGGAATTATCTACCGCGCTATGGGTATTCCAGTTGAAATGTTTACCGTTTTATTTGCTATTGGTCGTTTACCAGGTTGGATTGCACAATGGAAAGAAATGAGAGTAAATAAAGAACCAATTGGACGTCCAAGACAAGTTTATACAGGTTATACATTACGTCCTTTTAAAGAAGTTAAAGACAGATAATAATAAAAAATCCCACTGAAAAGTGGGATTTTTGTTTTTATAAATGTACGATTTATTCAGTAGGTTTTTGTGCTTCTTCTTCTGTGCTTCCTGTTAAATCTTCTACCTTATCTTCTACAGTTTCAGCGGCATTTTGTAATGATTCTTTTAAGTTGTGTGCTTTTTCTTCAACCCAACCCGCAGCTTCGGCTGTTTTTTCTTTAGCGACATCAACAAATTCGTTTACTTTTTCAGGCACACCCATTTCTTCCAATTTGTCTGAAACTTTTTCGGCTACATTTTCAACTGTTTCTTTTACGTCTTCGGCTACATCTGCAGCTTTTTCAGCTACATTTTCTGCAACTTCACTTAAATTTTCTTTGGCTATTTCTGCTTTCTCTTTAGCTTTTCCAAAAAGAGAACTGAAAAAATTTGATAATCCCATGATAATTTGTTTTTTATAGTTTTCTCAAATTTAATCATTTATATCTAAAAAGAATCTTTTTGAAGCGAATTTATAATAGTTTACTAATTTATATTCTCGTTTCCTTTTTCTATATTTGCCAAAAGCCGAAAGCTATGTTACAATTAAATGTAAAAAACGAAACCTCCCGATTAAGGGCTGTGGTGTTAGGAACTGCTACAAGTAACGGTCCAACACCTACCATTGAAGAAGCCTATGATCCTAAATCATTAGAGCATATTAAAGCTGGAACCTATCCTGTGGAAGCAGATATGGTAAACGAAATGGAAGCTTTTAACAAAGTGTTCCAAAAATACGACGTAAAAGTCTTCAGACCTCAAATTATTGAAAATTACAACCAAATTTTCGCCAGAGACATCGGATTTGTAATCGATGACATTTTTATCAAAGCCAATATTTTACCGGATAGAGAGCGTGAATTAGACGCGATTCAATACGTAATCGATCAAATTGATCCTAAGAAAGTGGTGCGTCTGCCAGAAGAAGTACATATTGAAGGTGGCGACGTCATGCCTTGGAACGAATATATCTTTATAGGAACTTACAAAGGTTCGGATTATAAAGATTACATCACGGCAAGAACCAACATGCAAGGAGTAAATTATATTAAAGAATTGTTTCCAAATAAAATTGTGAAAGAATTTGATTTAGTAAAATCAAAAATTGAACCTCGTGATAACGCTTTGCATTTAGATTGTTGTTTTCAACCTGTGGGAACCAATAAAGGAATTATATACAAAAGTGGTTTCCGTGAAGAAGCCGATTATATGTTTTTAGTGAATTTATTCGGAAAAGAAAATTTATTCCACATCGAAAGAGAAGAAATGTATCACATGAATTCCAACGTGTTTTCCATTGCTCCCGATGTAGTAGTTTCTGAAAAGAATTTCACCAGATTAAACAATTGGCTTCGCGAAAATGGATTTACAGTAGAAGAAATTCCATATGCAGAAATTGCAAAGCAAGAAGGTTTGTTGAGATGTTCAACTTTGCCTTTGATTAGAGATTAGGCTATGCTTACTGCAATCTATTTTTATGTGGTTTTTCCAATAATTGTAGTTAGTGCAATAGTATATGTTGTAAAGAATACTAAGAATCCAAATAAAAATAATGTCGTAATCAAAAAATACGATTTATCAGAAAAAAATAAAGAAGAAAAACATGAACCAAACAACTAACTCCATATTGATGATTCGTCCGGTAGCATTCCGTATGAATGAACAAACAGCGGTGAATAATTATTACCAAAAAGTATTGGATAATTTAACACCAGCTTCGGTTAATGCAAAAGCACAAGAAGAATTTGATACTTTCGTTCAAAAGTTAAGAATGATTGGACTGAATGTTGTAGTGGTTGAAGATACATTAAGTCCAGATACGCCAGATAGTATTTTTCCAAACAACTGGATTTCATTTCATGAGAATGGAGATGTAGTTTTATATCCAATGTTTGCTGAAAATCGTCGTTTAGAAAGAAGAGAAGATGTTTTAGATCATTTAGAAAATGAAGGTTTTGTAATCAATGAAATTATGGATTACACTTCAGCTGAAGATGATGATATTTTCTTGGAAGGAACAGGAAGTATCGTTTTAGATAGAGCTAACGGAAAAGCGTATTGTGCTTTATCTCCAAGAGCAGACGAAGAACTATTCATCGAATTTTGTGAAGATTTCGAATTTACTCCCGTAATTTTTGAAGCGTTTCAAACAGTAAATGGGGAAAGAAAACATATTTATCACACGAACGTAATTATGTGCGTGGGCGAAACATTTGCGGTTATTTGTGCAGATTGTATCGACGATAAGAAAGAACGTAAAATGGTCTTAGATAGTTTAAAAGGTGATGAAAAAGAAGTAATTCTTATCACCGAAGACCAAGTAAACAATTTCGCAGGAAATATGTTAGAGGTAAAAGGAACAGATGACAGAAGATATTTAATTATGAGTGCATCAGCTCACCAAAGTTTGACTAAAAAGCAAATTGCCCAATTAGAAGAACATGTGACTATTGTAAGCTCAAGTTTAGATACTATTGAAGCTTGTGGTGGTGGAAGTGCGCGTTGTATGATGGCTGAAATTTTCTTGCCAAGAGAATAATTTTTCAAACGATATAAAAAAATCCCAAATTCTATTAAGTAAGAATTTGGGATTTTTTATTTGGTAATATTTTTAATCATTCCTCCAAAAATAAAAAAGTGAAAAGGCACTAAGCTGTACCAGTACAAGCGTCCTAAAAGTCCTTTAGGTCTAAAAGTTGCGATTTGATGTAGTTTGTTATTGTTGTCAATTCTGAATTCCAGCCAAGCTTCACCGGGTAATCGCATTTCGGCATAAAGTAGTAATCTTTTTTCTTCTTTATTAGCCACCAAAACGCGCCAAAAATCAAGCGCATCTCCATTGTCCAAGTGGGTTGGGTGTGTTCGGCCTCTTCTTAATCCTACACCTCCAAAAAGTTTGTCTAAAAAACCACGAATTTTCCACATCCAATTTCCATAATACCAACCTTTGTCACCTCCAATAGACCAAATGTTGTCAAGTGTTTTTTCTACATCAGTTACGGATCTAATTTTATGATCTTTCAAACATCCATAAGTGGGAATTTGAATAAATTCTGAAAAATTTTCTTTGAATCGACTACTCACCAAGCTATCTTTCCAGCTCGAAATCACAAGATTTTGTTCGATTTTTAAAAAAGCTAATTTTATAGCGTCTACATACGTAATGGGTTTAATTCCTAATGCTTTTTGAAGGTCGTTATTTTTACAAACGACTTCCATTTTCATACTATCAACTAAGTTTGTAGCTAGTTTGTAAGAAGTAGAAGTTACAAAGTATAACCAATAAGAAGAGAGTTTAGGTGTCATTACAGGTAGTGTGAAAATCCAAAGTTTAATACCTCTCGTTTTAGCATACAAAAGCATCATCTCTTTGTAAGTAATTACATTAGGGCCACCAATATCGTAGGATTTATTATAATGTTCTTTTTTTAGTAAAACGCCAGTTAAATAATGAATCACATCACGAATAGCAATAGGTTGGCATTTCGTTAAAACCCACTTTGGAGTAATCATTACGGGCAATTTTTCACACAAATCACGAATGATTTCAAAAGACGAACTTCCTGAGCCAACTATAATTCCAGCACGAAGAACCGTAGTATGGAAATTGCCTTCAAATAATATGTCCTCTACATTTTTTCTAGATTGCAAATGTTTTGAAAGTTCGGAGTTGTTTACAATTCCACTTAAATAAATAACTTGTTTTACTCCAATTTCGTTCATGTACAAATTGAAATTATGAGCCGATTTCCCTTCCATAACATCAAAGTCAGAAGTAGAAGAAGTCATGGAGTGAATTAGATAATAGACTACATCTATATTTTTAGGTAGATTTTCTAGATTAATTGGGAGTAAAAAGTCGACTTCCCAAAGCGTTATTTTTTCTAGAGTAGTTTTGTCTAATCCAAGTCGGTTTTTATCTCGAACACAACAAATTACTTCATGCCCTTGAGATAAAAGTTCTGGGAGTAATCTTCGTCCCACATAGCCGTTAGCACCCGTTAATAAAATTCGCATTTTTTATTAAAGGTACAAAAGGAAATTTTTAAATGCCTCTAACAATAGTTAAAATAGCACTAATAATGTACTGAATACCAATAGCAATCGTTAGGAAGCCAATAATTCTTGAAATAGCTACAATTCCAGACGAACCAAGTAATTTTGCTAAATAATGTGCGCTTCTTAGAACTAAATAAATAGTAGCTGCAACAACAGTAATTGAAATTGTTGAAATTATAATTTCAGATGTAGTATTGTGTTCTTGATAATAAGCAATAAGTAAAGAAATTGAACCAGGTCCGGCCAACATTGGCATTGCTAAAGGAGTAAGTGCAATATGAGTTCTGTTTTGAACTTCTTTCTGCACTTTTTTATTGATTCCTTTGTTTTTACTGAAATTTCCATTCAATAATCCGAAACCTGAACTGGTAATGATGATTCCTCCAGCAATTCGTAAAGCCGTAATTGTGATGCCGAAGAAACTCAATACATATTGCCCAATAAAAAATGAAATCAACAAGATGATTAAAACGTTAATACTGGTAATTAATGAAACTTTTGCTCGTTCAGCACTTGTGTAACCTTCGGTTAAGGCAACGAAAATGGGAACGGTTCCAATTGGATTTAATACAGAGAATAAGGCGGCGAATAAATAAATAAATAATTCCATTGTTTTTTTACAAATTTAGTACAAGGTAATTATTTTATTTACGAATCAAAAAAAAATCTTCTTTACTTTTAGGTTTCCTTAATGTAAGGAAGGTTAATAAGCATCTAAAGGAGAGTAAAAGGTGTTTTTTTCTTTTTCCAATTCAAGTTTATCAATGAATTTTTGAACGCCTTTACTGTTTTTTGAACAGTCAACCGAGATGTAATGATGGTCGATATGAAATGTAATTGAGTTTCCTGGTTTAAACAGAACCAATTTATAATAAGGAATTACCAATGCATAAACGTCTAATCGAGATTGAAAGCCAATGATAATGCCATTTGGACGTAATTCAATGTTGCAGAATTTTACCGAGTTGTTGACGTGTAATAAATCATAGATGGCTGAACTGCATCTAGTAATAAATAATTTTGGAGAACCGATGCCTCCTTTTTTAAAATTGTCAAATATTGAAAAAGGTTTTCCAACTAATTCGTTGATTTCTCTTTCAATTTTTAAATCTTTGTATGAGATGTTATAAAGCATTTTTGTTTAAAATTACTTCAAAAATGGTTTCGAAATCAGACTTTAGAAAATTTTTATTATTTGTTTATTTATCGTAACTTTAAATTTCTAAATAAAAATAAAATGAAAACATTAGTTATAGGAGCTTCCACAAATAAAGAGCGATATTCATACAAGGCAATTCACAGTTTAGTAGATAAAAGCCATCAAGTAGTAGCCATTGGAGCTAAAAAAGGAATGGCATTTGATATTCCAATCGAAACCGAAAAATTAGATTTTCATGCAGTGGATACAGTGACTTTATATCTTAATCCAAAAGCACAACAAGACTATTACGACTATATTTTATCGTTAAAACCAAGACGTGTTATTTTTAATCCAGGAACCGAAAATCCGGATTTTTATAAAATATTGAAAGCAAATAATATCAAATATGAAGTTGCTTGTACTTTGGTGTTATTGGCAACCAATCAATATTAAAATTTAGTTTGACTTGTTGCGGGTTTGCTAATTAACAATAAGCCAATAAAAGTAATAACACCGTTTACGATAATTAATTCGTTGTCAATTACGTAATCTCCGAAAAGTGCTGCCGAATTTTTGACCAACAAAAAGCAAATCAATGGAGAAATAACACAGATAATGGGAACTAATTTATCGTGAACGGTTTTTGATTTCATAAACAATCCAAACGCATACAATCCTAAAAGTGGCCCATAAGTATAACTCGCTACTTTAAAAATCATCGTTACTACTGATTTGTCATTCAACGAATTGAAGATGATAATTACCAAAAACATCAATAAAGAAAATCCAACATGCACAAAATGACGCGTTCTAACAGCATTGGATTTATTTTGGTTTTCCGCTTTATCCATTCCAAGGAAATCTACACAAAAAGATGTGGTTAAAGCAGTCAAAGCAGAATCTGTTGTAGCAAAAGTTGCTGCGGTTAATCCTAATAAGAAAACGACTGCTGGAATTATATTTAAATGATTAAAAGCAATTTCTGGGAACAATAAATCGGTACGTTTTACACCATCAACCATTGGAACCGAAATGCCATTTTTCTCCGCGTACAAATAAAGCAAAGCACCAACACTTAAGAAGAAAATATTGATGATCACAAAAATTCCAGTGAAAGTGAACATGTTTTTTTGTGCTTCGCTAATGTTAGCACAACTCAAATTCTTTTGCATTAAATCTTGGTCTAATCCAACCATAGCTATGGTTACGAAAATGCCGCCTAAAATTTGTTTCACAACATAATTGCCTTTTAGATAATCTTCATAGAAAAAGACTTTAGAATAATTACTGTTTTTAACGGTTTCAAAAGCATCAATAAATCCTAAATCTAAACTATTACAAATAAAAATAATCGTCAAGAATACGGATGAAACTAAGAAAAACGTTTGTAAAGTATCGGTAATAATAATCGTTTTCAAACCACCACGATAGGTGTAAGCAAAAATTAAGGCCAATGAAATTAAAACTGTAACTGCAAACGGAACTTCAAAATCATCAAAAACAAAACGTTGCAACACAATCACTACTAAATACAAACGAAAAGCCGAACCAATTGTTCTGCTTATTAAGAAAATGGTAGCCGCAGTTTTGTAACTCACAACGCCTAATCGTTGTTCGATGTAACTGTAAATCGAAGTCAAGTTCATGCGATAATACAGTGGAAGTAAAACGGTAGCGATGATGAGAAAACCTATAGCATTTCCTAAAACAAATTGAAAATATTTAAACTGTAAATCAGGATTTCCTACTTCGCCTGGAACTGAGATAAAAGTTACGCCAGAAAGCGCTGTTCCAATCATTCCAAAAGCTACCAAATACCATTTCGCATTTTTGTTTGCCTTAAAAAAAGCATCATTGCTACTGTCTTTTTTACTAACAAAATTGGAAATCAAAATCAGAATTCCGAAGTAAATAATAATAATAGCTAAAATAGTTCCTGAAGTCATACATTGGTTTTTAGTTGTGCTAAAATAGAAATAAATGAGAAAATGGAGCATAGAAAATGGAAAAAAGACAATATGAAAAATTTTAACCTTCTATTTTCTGTTGTCTATTTTCTTTTTTCAAAATTGACTACTTTTGCTAAATGGAATTACCATCAAAATTATTGGAGAACGCGGTTAACGAAATGGCTCAATTACCAGGAATTGGTAAAAGAACGGCATTGCGTTTGGTATTGCATTTATTAAAACAGCCTTCAGAACAAACTGAGGTTTTGTCTTCAGCTTTAATAGCTATGCGAAATGATATTCAATACTGCAAAGAATGTCATACCATTTCGGATGCTGATGTTTGTGCTATTTGTTCTAATTCTTCTCGAGATAAATCGATAATTTGTGTGGTAGAAGATGTTCGAGATGTGATGGCATTGGAAAACACAGGAATGTTTAAAGGAGTTTACCATGTTTTGGGAGGGAAAATTTCACCCATCGAAGGTGTTGGACCAAGTCAATTAAAAATCACTTCGCTTGTTGAAAAAGTAAAAGCAGGAAACGTAGCTGAAATCATATTTGCATTAAGTTCCACCATGGAAGGTGATACGACTAATTTTTACATTTACAAACAGATTAAAGAATTCGAAATTAAAACATCAACTATCGCAAGAGGAATTGCTGTTGGAGATGAGTTAGAATATGCAGATGAAGTAACCTTAGGAAGAAGTTTATTAAATCGAATTCCATTCGAAACGTCAATAAAGCCATATTGATAAAATTTTAATCAAAAATCGCGAATAGCTTCGTTTTTTTAATTGTAAAAACTATATTTGTTACCTAATTTAGTTTGGTTTGTCTTTTGTTGTGTTTTATTTACTAAAGGCAAGCATTATCAGTATAGTTAACTCATGAAAAAAATATTTTTTTTAACCATATTTTCGGTTCTACTAACTTCGTGTATTTCTACAAAGGATTTAACGTATTTGCAACCAAATCCCATATCAAAATCCGATTCGATTAAAGTTTCTCAAGAGGTTTCTAAACCTTACAGAATTCAAACAAATGATGTGATAAGTATTAATATAAAAGCTCTAGATCAAAAGTTAGTAGATATGTTTTCTGCATCTTCAGGTGGATCTAGTCAAACTCAAAAGTCTCCGCAAACTTTATACTTTGACGGATATACTGTAGATGATCATGGAAATATTAGAGTGCCAATTCTTGGAGAGCTAAATGTTTTAGGATACACCACTGATGAAGTTAGAATAAAGATAGAAAAACAATTATTGGAAGAATACTTTAAAAAAGAAGCTAATATTTTTGTTACGGTGAAACTATCTGGTTTAAGATATACAATTAATGGAGAAATCAACAGTCCAGGTATGGGTGTCTTGTATCAGGATAGGGCTACTATCATGGAAGCAATTGCAAATTCAGGTGATATTACAATTACAGGGAATCGCAAAGAAGTGCAAATAATTAGAAAATTTGCTCACGGATTTGAAACCTATAGTATAGATTTGACAGATGCTAATGCAGTAAATTCTCCCTATTTTTATATACAACCAAACGATTATATTATCGTTAAACCTTTAAAGCAAAAGTCTTGGGGGACTGGAGTAACAGGTATGCAATCTGTGGCAACAATTATGTCGGCTATTTCTTTAATTACAACATTGTTAGTGTTGTCTAAAACATTGTGATTTAAATGTTAGATACTAAAGATTTTAATTTTTTCGAATCTCAGAATTCGTTTGATTTCAAAGGATTTCTTTTGAAAATTGTAGGATATTGGAAATGGTTTGTATTATCTCTAATAGTCACTTTTATTATTGCTTATAATGTTAATATTAGGAAAGAAAGTGTTTATGGAATGGAATCTTTGATTGTTGTTGAAGATCAAAATAATCCTTTTTTTACTTCTAATACTAGTTTAGTCTTTAACTGGGGAGGTACTTCAGATAAGGTTCAGACTATAATTACCACTTTAAAATCGCGTTCACATAATGAAATTGTGGTAGATAAATTACAATACTATATCAAGTATTTAAAACAAGGGGAGTATTATTTCCAAGATGCCTATGGCGAGGTGCCTTTTTATGTGGAAATTGATAAAACAAAAGGGCAGCTATTTGGACAATTGATTAAAATTAAGTTCCTTTCTCCATCACAATATGAATTGAGTGTTGATTTTGGCCAAGCAACATCAGCTTCAGTAATTCAATATGCTGATTTAGCTGTTAAGCCAGTAAATGTTTCGGGTGGAGAATACAAAAAGGTTTTTAAAATTAATGAAGCTGTAGATTTGCCATTTTTACATCTTAAATTAATGATTAAGCCTGAAGCATACGAATACACGAATCAAGAATATTTTGTAAGTTTTGATGATTTTAACGGAACTGTAGCTTCCTACAGAGGAATCGATGTTAGTGCGGATGCTAAAGCCTTATCGGTAGTACGTTTGCAGTTGGAAGGGACTAATAAACATAGATTAGTAGAATATTTAAATACAACAGTTGATGTGTTAAGAAAAATCCAATTGGATAGTAAAAATCAATTTGCAAATAACACTATAGGTTTTATTGACAGTACATTAAGAGAAATGGAAGGTCAAATCAAAGAGGCTGAAAACGAATTGAAAGAATTTAGAAAAGGTAAAAATATTTTTGAATTAGAAGAAGAAGGTGGTGGAGGTCTCTTAAGTGCAAGATTATCTGAATTTGATATCCAAAAAGATGCAATTAACAGAAAAATTGCCTATTACAATTTACTTAAAAATTATTTAGAGAAAACTACGGATTATGCTAAACTACCAGCACCAACAGTGGCTGGTATAGAAGATCCAAATGTTATTTCAAATGTAGCTAAATTAATCCAACTTTCTGCTGAACGTGCTAGCATGTCATATTCTGTTAAAAACAAGAAATTGTTTTCAGACTTTGATGTAGAAATGGAATCCATAAAAAAAGTATTATTAGAAAACATTGCTAGTGCTAAAAGTGCTCTGTCTTTAGATTTATCATTGTTGAATAAAAACATTGCTAAAGCGGAAGGTGAAGCTAGTTTGTTGCCAGAAAACAAACAAGAGCATATTAAAATTACGAGAAAATATAATCTAAAAGACAAAATATACAGCACCTTTTTAGAAAAAAGAAGTGAAGCTGAGATTGTAAAAGCAGCTAATATTTCAGATATTAAATTTTTAGATCCAGCAAAAGATGTTGGAGGAGGATTGAGAGGTCCTAAAACCAGTATCAATTATATTTTGGCTGCAATGTTTGGTTTTTTACTTCCTCTACTAGTAATATTTGTATTAACGCTATTAGACAATAGTATCAATACAACCGAAGATATTAGAAAACTAACTGCAATTCCATTAATTGGGGTTATAGGGAAGAAAAATACAGATAATAACCTGTCGGTATTTGAAAAGCCAAAGTCACCACTTGCGGAATCATTTAGAGCAATTCGTTCTTCATTGCAGTTTATGTATAAAAAACAGCAAAAGGAAGGTGCTAAAATTTTAATGTTAACTTCTTCTGTAAGCGGTGAAGGTAAAACGTTTTGTTCCATTAATTTAGCAACAGTTTTTGCCTTGAGTGATAAAAAAACGGTTATCGTAGGTTTAGATTTAAGAAAGCCAAGAATTTTTGGTGATTTCAATATTGATAACATTACCGGTGTTGTGAATTATTTGATTGGTCAAAAAACAATGGATGAAGTTGTTCAAAAAACACATATTCCAAATTTAGATGTGATACCTTCAGGACCAATTCCACCCAACCCTTCCGAATTATTGATGAGCGAGGCAATGGGAGAAATGATAGAAGAGTTAAAAGCTAAATACGATTATATAGTACTAGATACACCGCCAGTTGGGTTGGTTTCAGATGCCTTAGAATTGGCTCATTTTTGTGATGCTACTTTATATGTAACGAGACAAGGATACACTAAGAAAGGGATGTTAAATGTAGTAAATGACAAACATAAAAGAGGAGAATTACACAACATAAGTATCGTATTTAATGGTTTTCAAAACAAAGCTAAATATGGTTATGGCTATGGTTATGGATACGGTTATGGCTATGGCGCTTACGGTGAGGCTTACCACGATGAGGTAAAACCTAAATCGGGATGGAGAAAAGTATTGGGTAAATTCCAGAAAAACAGTTAAAACTTTTCTTAAGAAGAATACATGACAAAGATTACAAATAAAAAAATATTAATCACGGGTGGTGCAGGTTTTATCGGTTCCAATCTTTGTGCGTATTTTTTAGAAAATAATGAGGTCGTTTGTTTGGATAATTTTTCGACAGGGTATCGTCATAATATTGAGCGTTTTCTGTTGAATCCAAAGTTTACTTTAATTGAAGGTGATATCAGAAATTTTGAAACCTGTGTGCAAGCCGTTTCTGGTGTTGATTATGTGTTGCATCATGCAGCATTAGGAAGTGTGCCGCGCTCTATTAATGATCCGATTACTTCTAATGAAGTAAATGTTTCAGGTTTTTTGAATATGTTGACGGCTTCAAGAAATGCGCAAGTAAAACGTTTTGTATATGCAGCAAGTTCTTCTACTTATGGTGATTCGGAAGCGTTGCCAAAAATGGAAGAGGTAATTGGGAAACCATTGTCGCCTTATGCTGTTACTAAGTATGTAAACGAATTATATGCCGATGTATTCAGTAAAACTTACGGAATCGAAACTATCGGGTTGCGCTATTTTAATGTTTTTGGAAGAAATCAAGATCCAAATGGTGCATATGCCGCTGTAATCCCTAAATTTGTAGCCCAATTTCTGAATCATGAAAGTCCAGTGATTAATGGTGATGGGAATTTTTCTCGTGACTTCACTTATATTGATAACGTGATTCAAATGAATGAATTGGCTATGTTGACCGAAAATCCAAGAGCATTAAACACTGTTTATAACACTGCTTTTGGAGAAAGAACTACTTTAAATGAATTAGTTAGTGCATTAAAAGAATTCTTGTCAGTCTATGATAATGAAATTGCTAATGTTTCCATTATTTATGGACAAAATAGAATAGGCGATATTCCACACTCATTAGCAAGTATTGAAAAAGCAAAAGAACTACTAAATTACCAACCTAAATTTTCTATGAAAGAAGGTTTAAAAGAAGCGGTAAAATGGTATTGGAATAATTTGCAAGAGAAAAGTAAAAAGTAAAAAGATAACACAATGATTAAAAATATCTGTTGTATCGGTGCTGGATATGTTGGAGGGCCAACAATGGCTGTTATTGCTCAAAAATGTCCACATATTAAAGTTACAGTCGTAGATTTAAATGAAAAAAGAATTGCCGCTTGGAATGATAAAGATGTGAATAATATTCCTATTTATGAACCAGGTTTAAGTGAAGTCGTGGCTGAGGCTCGTGGAAGAAATTTGTTTTTTTCAACTGAAGTAGACAAAGCAATCGACGAGGCAGATATGATTTTTATTTCGGTAAATACACCAACAAAAACCTATGGTGTTGGAAAAGGTATGGCTGCTGATTTAAAGTATATTGAGTTGTGTGCGCGCCAAATTGCACGTGTAGCGAAAAATGATAAAATTGTTGTTGAAAAATCAACTTTACCAGTAAGAACGGCAAGCGCTATTAAAGATATTTTAGAGCATACGGGTAATGGCGTAAATTTCCAAATTTTATCTAATCCTGAATTTTTAGCAGAAGGAACAGCTATTGAAGATTTGTTCGCCCCAGACCGAGTTTTAATTGGTGGAGATACAACACCAGAAGGTCAAAAAGCGATTCAGGCTTTAGTAGATATTTATGCTAATTGGGTTCCAAAGGATCGAATTTTAACCACAAACGTTTGGTCTTCTGAATTGTCTAAATTAACAGCAAATGCCTTTTTAGCACAACGTGTTTCTTCTATTAATGCCTTAAGTGAATTATGTGAAAAAACAGGTGCTGATGTTAATGAAGTAGCAAGAGCTATAGGTATGGATAGTCGTATTGGTTCAAAATTCTTGAAATCTTCTGTTGGTTTTGGAGGTTCTTGTTTTCAAAAAGATATTTTGAATTTAGTATATATTGCCAAATCCTACGGTTTAAATGAAGTAGCAGATTATTGGGAGCAAGTAATCATTATGAACGACCACCAAAAACGTCGTTTCGCAAAAAATATTATCAAAACTTTATACAATACCGTTTCGGGTAAAAAAATTGCGTTCTTAGGTTGGGCTTTCAAAAAAGATACTAACGATACTAGAGAATCAGCCGCTATTTATGTAGCTGATGATTTATTGAGCGAGCAAGCAGCTGTTGCGGTTTATGATCCAAAAGTAGGTGAAGAACAAATTCAATTTGATTTGAATTATTTAGAAACACGTTCGGAATCTGAAAATCAAAAAGGAGTTCAAGTAATGACAAATGCTTATGATGCATGTAAAAATGCACATGCAATTGCCGTTTTAACCGAGTGGGATGAGTTTAAAACCCAAGATTGGCAAAAAATTTATGACAATATGTTGAAGCCAGCTTTTGTTTTTGATGGTAGAAACATTTTGAATAAAGAAGAATTGGAAAAAATAGGATTTATTTACCAAGGTATTGGGTCAAGATAATGAGTGAAAAAATTGCAATAATAGGTTTAGGTTATGTTGGACTTCCTTTAGCTAGGTTGTTCGCTACTAAATATTCAGTAGTTGGTTTTGATATTAATCAACAACGTATTTCCGAATTAAATCAAGGAATTGATTTGACTTTGGAAGTAGAAGAAGAATTGCTGAAATCAGTTTTAGTTGCGCAATCTTCAAATGAAAAAGGATTATATTGTTCTAATCAATTAACCGATATTGCCGATTGTAATTATTATATAGTGACTGTACCAACGCCAGTTGATAAACACAATAAGCCTGATTTAACTCCACTTTACAAAGCAAGTGAAACCGTTGCTAAAGTGTTGAAAAAGGGAGATATCGTAATTTACGAATCAACAGTTTATCCTGGAGTTACAGAAGAAGAATGTGTGCCTGTTTTAGAAAAATTATCAGGATTAAAATTCAATGAAGATTTCTTTGCGGGATATTCTCCAGAACGAATTAATCCAGGTGATAAAGAACATACGGTTGAAAAAATATTAAAAGTTACCGCAGGCTCTACCCTAGAAATTGGTAAAAAAGTAGATGCTTTATATAACAGCGTTATTACGGCAGGAACGCATTTAGCGCCCACCATTAAAGTGGCGGAAGCAGCTAAAGTTATCGAAAATTCGCAGCGTGATATTAATATTGCGTTTGTAAATGAACTGGCAAAAATTTTCAATATATTAGAAATAGACACCAAAGCAGTTTTAGAAGCAGCAGGAACCAAATGGAATTTCCTTCCTTTTAAGCCAGGTTTAGTGGGCGGACATTGTATTGGAGTAGATCCGTATTATTTAGCGCAAAAAGCTTTAGAGGCTGGATATCATCCTGAAATTATTTTAGCGGGTCGTCGTATGAATGATAGTATGGGCGAGTATGTAGCTTCGCAAGTAGTGAAGTTGATGATTAAAAAAGAAATCGTACTTCATGAAGCACAATTGTTGCTTTTAGGAGTGACTTTCAAAGAAAATTGCCCTGACGTTCGAAATACAAAAATAGTAGATATTGTTCATGCTTTAAAAGAATACGGAATCCATATCACTATTTATGACCCATGGGCAAAACCAGAAGAAGTAATGCACGAATATGGTATAGAAACGATTCAAAAATTGCCAAGATTCAAATACGATGCATTGGTTTTAGGGGTTTCACACAAAGAATTTGCTGATTTGGATATTGCTGCTTTAACAAAGGAAACGAATGTAGTTTACGATGTTAAAGGGTTCTTGTCCGGAAAAGTGGATGGGAGGCTTTAATATTGGGGCGCTGATGAAACGGATTCGCTGAAGCGAAGCGCTGGTGTTGGCGGATTTTTTCGAAATACATAGACACATTAGTAATGCCTTCTGTGTGTTTAGAGCGTTGCATTTGGCATAAATCACAATAGACTCTAAATTCGTTTGTCATGTTGTTAATTTTTTCTTTTATGAACTTTTTAAATTAATTACAACTTTTTTACTTATATGTTTTAAAAATTGAAGTTGATTTTTGAATTTGTACTTAATAAACTATGTATCAAAATGGAATAAAAATAGTGTTAGATAAAATTGTCGCATTGCTGACTTTTTTAATTGTAAGTCCTATTTTTATTTTGGTTATATTGATTCTTTTTCTTCTGCAAAAAAAAGTGTTTTTTATTCAAACTCGAGTTGGTAAGAATCAAAAGCGATTTTCCATTTATAAATTCCAAACTATGTCTGAAGAGCGAGATGTTGATGGGGAGTTATTACCAGATGATGCTCGAATTACTACTTTCGGAAAATTTCTACGAACCACTTCCTTAGACGAATTACCACAGCTGTTTAATGTTTTACAAGGCAATATGAGTTTGGTTGGACCAAGACCTTTGTTGCCCGATTATGCTCATTTGTATTCCTATTATCAAAATCAGCGCCATAAAGTTTTACCAGGAATAACGGGCTATGTTCAAGTAAAAGGAAGAAATGCCCTAACTTGGGAAGAACGTTTTGATTTGGATGTATATTATGTACAGCATATTTCTTTTATTTTTGACTGTAAAATACTATTTTTAACCTTTATTACTCTTTTTGATTTCAATAAGAGTCGCCCACAAAAAGGTATTTCAATCGAGCCTTTTGAAGGGCAATGGTAATTAGTAAAGAGCAGTTATGAATTCAAAACGTATCCTTTTATCGCCACCTCATATGGGAGGAACTGAGCAAACTTATATTGCTCAAGCTTTTCAAGATAATTGGATTGCACCTGTAGGACCTCACATTGATTTATTCGAAAATCGTTTGGTTGATCTTTTAGGAGAAAAACGTCAAGTAGTGGCTTTAAACTCTGGAACAGCTGCTATTCATTTGGGGTTGCAATTGCTTGGCGTACAAAAAGGTGATGTTGTTTTATGTCAAAGTCTTACATTTATAGCATCGGTAAATCCAGTTCTTTATTTAGGTGCAACTCCTGTTTTTATTGGAAGTGAAAAAGAAACTTGGAACCTATGTCCCATCGCATTAGAAGAAGCTATTTTGAATCGATTGGAAAATGGAATTCAACCTAAAGCCATTTTAGTAGTGCATTTATACGGCATGCCTGCCAAAATGAATGAAATTATAGCCCTTTCAAAAAAATATAATATTCCCATTTTAGAAGATGCTGCGGAAGCATTAGGAAGTTCGTATCAAGGAAAACCTTGTGGCACTTTTGGTGATTTTGGAGTTTTCTCTTTCAATGGAAATAAAATCATTACCACTTCGGGTGGTGGTGCTTTGCTTTGTCATTCTGAAATAGATAAGAAAAAAGCTGTTTTTTTAGCTTCACAAGCCAAAGAAGATGCCGTTCATTACGAGCATACTCAAATAGGCTATAATTACCGAATGAGTAATGTTTCAGCGAGTATTGGGTTGGGACAACTAGAAGTTTTATCAGAACATATACAGCATAGAAAACAAAACCATCTTTTTTATAAACAACTTTTTGAAAACCTTTCAGAAGTTACTTTACATCAGGAACCAAGCGAAAATTTTATTTCAAATCATTGGCTAACTGTAATTCAATTAGCTTCTTTTGAACAACGAGAAGCGTTACGTTTGCATTTGGAAAAGTATAACATCGAATCGCGACCTGTTTGGAAACCGATGCATTTGCAACCTTTGTTTCAAGATAATTTATATTTTGGAGATGATTTCGCCAATATATTATTCGATAACGGATTGTGTTTGCCTTCTGGGTCTAACTTGTCTGAGGAAGATTTCAATCGTATTAAAGAAGCAATACGTTCGTTTTTTATATGATAAAAACTACTTGAAAAAGCTATTTTTCTTCATTACTTCTGTAATTTTATCTCCATTGTTTCCTGTAATTTTATTTTGAAAAGCCTTGATATGATTTTTATGGTGAATATCAGAACCTGTAAAATCGTACATTTCTTTTTTTAATAAATAATTGGCAATATCGGCAGCATCTTTACCATAGTATCCAACTGTTGACAAAAGGTTTAATTGAAACAAACAGCCTGCTTTTTTTAATTTTTGATATTCTTTTTTATTGGAATGAAGATATGAATAACGTTCTGGATGTGCCAAAACTACATGATATCCTGAGAGTTGCAATTGGTATAAAAAATCATATAGTTGAATTGGTGCATTCAAATAGGATAATTCCACTAACACAAAATTTCCTTTTAGCGTTAGCAGTTCTTTGCTTTTCGCTTTGGTAATTACCGATTCGTCTAATAAATACTCCGACGCCGCTTCGATTTCAAAGGGTAAACTTAATTCTGATTTTGTTTTCGTAAGTGCGTTTTGAATCGATTCGGGTGTATTATCCCAAACATTATTCATCGTGTGAGGTGTTGTAATCACTTTAGTAAATCTCAGTTGTTTCATTTCCTCTATAAGAAATTGTGTGTCCTTCAAAGTTGAAGCACCATCATCTATTCCTGGTAAAATATGAGAATGAATATCCACATAACCTGTCGGAATTAACTCTGAAAGTTTAGGTCTACTTTTGAAAAGCGATAACATGTTTTGCAATTTTTGGCGAAATTACGAATTATTTTATTGTTTTAAGTTTAAACTTGAATTTGAACTTGTTCTTGCACTTGCTATTTAAAAAAGACTTTACTTAATAAAATTTGTCCTTCCGTTAAAAAAGTTTAAATTTGGCACAAGGTCTTATGCGTTACGACCTGCCAATTAATTTGTGTTAATGAGTCAAAAAAATACTACAGTTGAACATTGGGATTCCGTAATTGAATCGAAACATTCTCTTTTTGATATTAATCTGAAAGAACTTTGGCATTATAGGGATTTATTGGTTTTGTTTGTACGTAGAGATTTTGTCACGGTTTACAAGCAAACGATTTTGGGACCGTTATGGTTTTTTATTCAACCCTTATTAACGACCATAACTTTTACGATTATCTTCGGGAATGTCGCACAATTGTCTACAGAGGGTGCTCCAAAAATTATTTTCTACATGGCAGGAATCACGTTGTGGAACTATTTTTCCACTTGCTTAACTACGGTTTCGGGTGTTTTTAATGCCAACGCGAGCATTTTTGGCAAAGTGTATTTTCCAAGATTAATAATGCCATTAACAATAGTGATTTCCAATTTGATGAAATTTGCAGTGCAGTTCTTATTGTTTGTTGGTTTTGTTGGATATTTTACTTTTCAGAATGAAATACAACCCAATAGTTGGATTTTATTAACGCCTTTTATCATCATTTTGATGGCGTTGATTTCTATGGGAATCGGTTTGATATTGTCTTCCATGACCACGAAATATAAAGATTTGAATCAGTTGATTGGTTTTGGTGTACAATTGTTTATGTATGCAACACCCGTAATTTATCCAAGTTCATCGGTACCCCAAGATTATCAATGGTTAGTTGAGCTTAATCCGTTGGTAGGTCTATTTGATTATATGCGTTATGCCTATTTAGGGATTGGTGATTTTGACTTTTCTAATTTGGTTTATCCGTCTCTATTTTCAATTGTTATTTTAGCTCTTGGAATTTTGGTGTTTAACAAGACGCAGAAAACGTTTATGGATACGGTTTAGGTGTTTTGAATGTTGAATTTTGATTAACGAATGTTGAATGTTGAATAAATAATGAGTAAAGTAGTAATAAAGGCAGAACATATTTCCAAGCAATATCGTCTCGGGCTCGTTGGAACGGGGACTGTTAGAGATGATATGAAGCGTTGGTGGTATAACTTGCGCGGTAAAGAAGATCCTTTTTTGAAAATTGGGGAAGCAAATGACCGAAGCAGTAAAGGCGAAAGCGATTACGTTTGGAGTTTGCGCGACATCAATTTTGAGATTAATCAAGGGGATTCTGTTGGGATTATTGGACGAAATGGTGCTGGAAAATCTACTTTATTGAAAATATTAAGTCAGGTGACGCAACCTACCACGGGTAAAATTTATACCAAAGGTAGAATTGCTTCCTTATTAGAAGTTGGAACTGGTTTTCATCCTGAGATGACCGGACGAGAAAATATCTATTTGAATGGCGCCATTTTAGGGATGCGCAAGCACGAAATTACCCGTAAATTTGATGAAATAGTAGCATTCTCTGGAGTAGAACGCTATATCGATACGCCTGTAAAACGCTATTCTTCTGGAATGTATGTGCGTTTGGCTTTTGCTGTTGCCGCACATTTAGAATCAGAGATTTTAATTGTAGATGAGGTGTTGGCAGTTGGAGATGCCGAATTCCAAAAGAAGTGTTTAGGTAAGATGAATGATGTGAGTAAGGGTGAAGGAAGAACGGTCTTGTTTGTGAGTCATTCCATGGCAAGTGTTAAAAAATTGTGTAACAAAGGAATTGTTTTACATCATGGAGAAACTGTTTTCAATGGAAATGTTGAAAGCGCTATTAATTATTATGAAAATAATTTAATTGCTACAGATAGAAATTTATCTATCGAATATTCAGATTCACCAAGTTTACCAATGCAAATTAAAAGCGTAAATTTGTTGAATAGTAAACTAAATAAACTTTTTACAACAGAAGATGAATTAGTTTTTGAATTTGAATTTTTAACCCGAGAAAATGTTGAAGGCGCTTATATTACAATCGATTTAAAAGATAGTAATGATGAGTTGGTATATTGGTCGGGCGACTACACTAGTGACCGTTTTAAGAATAAGGTTATTGGGCATTCAAAGTTGCTTTGTAAACTTCCTAAAGGTCTTTTAACATCAGGAATTTATAATGTTTCTTTTGCGGTTTATTCTCCTGTTAAAGGAGTTGTACAAAATGAATTTTCAAAAATAATTTCATTTGAAATAGAAGAAAGTCAACATTCTTATTTAAGTCAATTTAATATTAATTATCCTGGACGAATTGGAATTCCAAGTCAGTGGATACACATTGAGTAAATTATGAACAACCAAATAAAAAATAAAGTATTATTAATAACTGGTGGAACAGGTTCTTTTGGAACTGCAGTTCTAAACCGATTTTTAAATACCGACCATTTTAAAGAGATTCGCATTTTTTCAAGAGATGAAAAAAAGCAAGATGACATGCGTAATCACTATAAAAATGAAAAAATTAAATTTTACATCGGCGATGTGAGGGATTTTATCTCGATTGAATCAGCAATGATTGGAGTGGATTATGTGTTTCATGCAGCAGCTTTAAAACAAGTACCCTCTTGTGAATTTTTTCCAATGCAAGCCGTAAAAACTAATGTAGAAGGTACTCACAATGTGTTACGAGCAGCCATTCAAAATAAGGTAGAAAAAGTAATTTGTTTGTCTACCGATAAAGCAGCTTATCCTATCAACGCTATGGGAATGTCAAAAGCTATGATGGAAAAAGTAGCTATTGCAGAGTCGAGAAACACCACCAAAACCACTATTTGTTTAACCCGTTACGGCAATGTAATGGCTTCAAGAGGTTCTGTTATTCCTCTTTTTTTAAGTCAAATTGAAAAAGGAGAAGATTTAACCGTAACCGACCCAAGTATGACGCGTTTCTTAATGTCGCTTGATGATGCTGTTGAGTTGGTGTTATTTGCTTTTGAAAATGCGAATCCAGGGGATATTTTTATAAATAAAGCGCCAGCTTCCACTATTAGCGATTTGGCAAAAGCAATTTTAGAAATTAAAAACGCTTCAAATCCAATTAAAGTTATTGGAACTAGACACGGAGAAAAATTATATGAAACGTTGTGTACCCGTGAAGAAATGGCGAAAGCTGAGGATATGGGCGGATTTTTCCGTATTCCAGCCGATAATAGAAATTTAAATTACAGTCAATATTTCTCTGAAGGGAAAGATATTTTACCTGAAATTCAAGATTATAATTCACACAATACAACCCAATTAGACGTTGAAGGTGTGAAAAATTTGTTGCTTACCTTAGAAGAATTTAAATGATTTATTGCAAATGAGAAAGTTAAAACTAGCAACAATATTAGGAACAAGACCTGAAATTATTCGATTAGCTGAATGTATCAAAAAAAGTGACACTTACTTTGATCATATTCTAATTCATACTGGTCAAAATTACGATTACGAATTAAACGAAATCTTTTTTGAAGATTTAGGGCTAAGAAAACCGGATTATTTTTTAAATGTAGCCGGAAGTCATTTGGGAGAAACCATAGGTAATGTTATTGCAAAATCCTATGAAGTATTGTCAAAAGAAAAGCCAGATGCCCTTTTGGTTTTAGGAGATACCAATAGTGTATTGAGCACCATTGCTGCCAAGCGATTAAAAATTCCAATTTTTCACATGGAAGCAGGAAATCGTTGTTTTGACCAAAATGTGCCTGAAGAAATCAATAGAAAAATATCCGATCATATTAGCGATATCAACCTAACTTATACTGAGAATAGCAGACGTTATTTGTTAAGTGAAGGTTTTCGTAAAGACCATGTTTTTGTGATTGGTTCTCCATTGAAAGAGGTTTTACATGTTCATTCTGGTAAAATTAATTCGAGTAACGTTTTAGAACAATTACAGCTTACTCGTCAAAAATATATTGTAGTTAGTTCGCATCGTGAGGAAAATGTAGATATTGATGCTAATTTTATTGCCTTAACGAATGCCCTAAATAAAGTAGCCGAAAAATATCAATTACCCGTTATTTTTTCAACCCATCCAAGAACTAAAAAAAGAATCGAGTCTCAAAAAATTGCTTTTCATCCTTTGATTCAAAATGTGGCACCACTTGGATTTTTTGATTATGTACAGTTGCAACAAAATGCATTCATAGTGTTGTCTGATAGCGGTACTATCAGTGAAGAATCAGCGATGATGAAATTCCCAGCAGTAAGTATTCGTACCAGTACGGAGCGACCAGAAGCCGTTGATGCCGGAACTATTATTCTAGGGGGAATTAAAGAAGACGAAATCATAAATTCGATTGAAATTACAAAAGGATTATTCGATAGCGAAATACAAATTCCATTCGAATATGAAGTTTTAAATAGCTCAGATAGAGTTATAAAAGCGATTATGAGTTACACTAAAATTGTAAATCAGGTAACTTGGAATAAATAATTTATGAAGAAAATTTTAATTATTGGTTCTAAAGGTATGGCGGGTCATGTCATGCACCGTTATTTTACTGCAATCGATACTTTCGAGGTGTATACTGTTGCCCGAAATATTTCGGAAAATGACAAAAGTTTTAATGTCGATGTAAGTGATACGGAACAACTTCAAACCCTAATTAAATTTCATGAATTTGATGTGGTGGTCAATTGTATTGGAATTTTAAACAAAGATGCCGAAGATCATCCGTCAAAGGCAGTTTGGTTCAATAGTTATTTTCCCCATTTTTTAGAAGAGATTACTAAAAACACTCAAACCAAAGTAATTCATATCAGTACCGATTGTGTGTTCTCAGGCAAAAGAGGCAATTACACGGAAGCCGATGTAAAAGACGGCATTGGGTTTTATGCCCAATCAAAAGCACTAGGCGAAATTGATAATCCAAAAGATGTCACCATCAGAACTTCTATCATTGGTCCCGAAATTAATTCAAACGGTATTGGATTGTTGCATTGGTTTTTGAGTCAACCTTTAGAAACTAAGTTGAATGGTTATTCTAATGCTTATTGGACAGGTTTAACAACATTGGAATTAGCAAAAGTGGTTCATGAAGTAATTCATCAAAACATTTCAGGAATCATTCAAGTGGTGCCAAGCGAAAAGATAAATAAATACGAATTGTTGCAATTGTTTAATTCCATATTTAGAAACAACCAGTTGGAAATTGTGGATTACGATGCTTATCAAGTGGATAAAAGTTTACTTTTCACACGAAAAGATTTTAACTACCACGTTCCTACATACGAACAAATGTTAATAGATTTGAAAGCCTGGATTTTAGACCACAATACCCTATACAAACACTATTCATTATAATATGATATCTGTAGTTACTGCTTATTACAACCGAAAAAAGTTATTTACTCGTACTTTACAAAGTATGTTGCCTTATTATGGTAAAATCGATTTTGAAGTTATTGTAGTCGATGATGGTAGTGATGAAGCAGAACGATTAGAAGATTTACAAACCGATTTCCCTTTTTTAAGAGTAATTCGTTTAGAAAAGCAAAACAAATGGTACAAAAATCCTTGTATTCCTTTCAATATTGGTTTTGAGGCGGTTAAAGGCGATAAAATCATTATTCAAAATCCAGAGTGCTATCATTTTGGTGCGATTTTAGCCTATGTGGATGCGCATTTAAAAGAGAACGAGTATTTAAGTTTTGGATGTTTTTCAATGGATAAATTGAATACAGACGATGATGCGCTTTTTTTTGATGAAAAGAACATTGCGAAACTTATCGAAAACAATAATAGATCTTTCACAACTGATGGCGATTTAGGTTGGTACAATCACTCAAAATTTCGACCAGAAGCCTTTCATTTTTGTGCGGCAATGATGAGTTCTGATTTGTTCGATTTGGGAGGATTTGATGAACGCTATGCAAAAGGAGTAGGATATGACGATGATGAATTGATTTGGCGTATCAAAAACAAAAAGATGCAGATTAAATTCATTGATGACCAAATTGTGTTACACCAAAACCATTACGTTGCGCCTGATGATTTGGTAGAAGCCAATAAAAGAAGATTTGAAAGCTACAAGCGAAACAAACTCATCTTTGAACAAATTACGAAATGCAATTCGCATTGGAAGGTAAACTATATTGAAAATCCTTTCTATGAAAATTCAAAAGAGAATAGAACCGAAAGCAATTATTTTTTTGAATTCAATAAGTTAACCAATGTTATTATTAAAAGTAAAATCAAAAGGAAAATTGGTTTAAAGATATTGAAACTACTAGCTAAAATTTAAAATTGAATATCTCCGTCATCATCCCCGTTTACAATGCTGCTGCTTATATTGAAAAAGCGGTTACTTCTGCTTTGTTTCATAAAGAAGTAAAGGAAGTAGTTTTAGTAAACGATGGAAGTACCGATGATTCACTAGCCATTCTTCAAAAATTACAACAATCCGATGCTAGAATTAAAATCTATCATCATGAAAATAATGCCAATAAAGGACGTTCCGCAAGTCGCAATTTAGCGCTGCAAAAAGCTACTATGCCTTTTATCGCTTTTTTAGACGCGGATGATTTTTACTTGGAAAATCGTTTTGAAATAGATAGCAAAATTTTTGCTAGCGATGCTACAATTGACGGTGTTTATAATGCTATTGGAGTTCATTTTTATAGAGATTTTTCAGATGAAGAACACAACGAATTAGCTTTAACCACGGTTACAGAAGCTATTCCGCCAAAAGAATTATTTGACTATCTATTAAACGGGAAAAAAGGGTATTTTTCTATTGATGGTTTAACCATTAGAAAAGAAGTGCTAACCAAAATCGGACTTTTTCAAGAACATTTAGTTGTGGCGGAAGATACCGATTGGTTGCTTAAAATGGCACTCACTTCTAAATTAGTAGCTGGAAATATAACGGAACCCGTAGCTATGCGAGGTGTTCATGAAACTAATATTTTCAATCAAACCGAGCAATATAAAGTACATCGTCAAAAAATGTATGAATCGGTTATCCATTGGAGTTTTCAAAATAACATCGGAAAAGCTAAAATTGATTTACTGCTGAATTGGTTGTTTTATTACCGATACAAAGAAAAGTATAACTTAATAGCTGAGTTCAAGTATTGGTTTTACCTGCTAAAATCGAATCCAAAGTTGCTGACTTCTACTTTAGCGATTAAATACTGCCCAATTATTAGGAAAAGAAAGCAACTTTTCCCAATTTTGTTCCGATAAATACAAACAATTTGCAACCACTGGTTTCCATAATTATTCCCACTTTTAACAGTAGTAAGCATATTAAAGCCACTTTAAATAGTGTGCTTACGCAAACCTATACGAATTGGGAATGTATTTTAGTAGATGATGGTTCTATCGACTTAACCGAAACTATTTCTGTAAATTATCAAGAAAAAGACAATCGTTTTCAATTATATATACGACCAGACCATTTACCAAAAGGACCTTCTTCGGCACGAAATTATGGCGTAACAAAAGCTAAAGGAGAATATCTTATTTTTTTAGACGCCGATGATTTATTAGCCTCTACTTGTTTGGAAAATCGAGTAGCGCAATTTCAACAACATCCAGAATGTGATTTCTTAGTGTTTCAAATGGAACGTTTTCTCGATGAGCCTGATTTTTCAAAAAAGGAAATTGTTGCTGAACAAGATAAAAACCAAGTATTAGAATCTTTTATTCAATTGCATGGTCAATGGCCTATTACAGCTCCAATTTATAAAACCACTTTTTTTAAAACTATTGGTTTTAATTCGGAATTAGTGGTTTTTGAAGATTTAGAAGTAGCTATCAAAGCCATTGTTCAAGCTTCTGATTTTAAAATATACCCTGCGATTGATTGTTATTATCGAAACGATGCCAATTACAAAGAGAAGTACAATTCCATTGAAGTTAAAACTAAAATGGTCAAGTGTTTTGCTCATTTGTTGGTAAGTTTGGTTGCTGTAATGCAAAATAACAAGGAAAATCGATTTCAAAATAAGGATATAAAAGCGTACTTTGTACAATCGTATAAGACATTTTTTCGTTTCACTATTTTAGAAAATAGCCGCGCTTTTCAGGATGATAATAAGAAAATAGTACATTTGTTGGCGGCACACTCTTTTTTAGATACTAAAACTTTTTTTAAGTTTATTTTAGTTGATCGCGTTTTGTTGCCTTTCGCCAGCATAAAAGGAAGTGGCGTTTCCAGAATCATTAAAAAACTATATCAGTAACATGGCAGATTTTAGCTTTCAAAATAAAACGGTTGTTATCCTTATCAAGGATGCAATTTTGGGTGGAGCTGAAAGACAAGCCTTAGGTTTTGCTAAATATGTAAAAGAAAATTTTAATTGTTCTGTTTCAATTGTTGTTACTTATTCAAATGAGCAATCTGTTGAATTTCAAAATTTTTTAAATGAAATTGGTTTAGATAAAGTATATTATTTTGGTCCACCTTCGCTGTCGATTAAAGAAGAATTTTCTATTAAAAATCTAAAAAAAGCTATAAGAGCCTTAAAGTATTTAGTAAAAATAACATTAGGAATTAGAAAGTTGAATCCTGATATTTTAATACCTTTTATGAATGGCCCCTCTAAAATCGCTTCATTAATTTATAATTTTACAGGAGCAAAAACAACTTTTTGGCATCAGTTAGGTTTGGAAGTTTGTTTTTATGATTGGTTAGAAAAAATCGCAGTTAAAAAAGCACCTGCAATTATTGCAAATGCAGAAAATGGATTAGAGGTATTTAAAGAATATTATAAAGTTCCTAAAGATAAGATACATGTTTTACCTCAATTTTTAGCTATTGAAAGAAAGAGTCTAGATAAAGAAAATTTAAAAAAACAATTGTCAATACCAAGTAATTCTTTAGTTATTGGTATGATAGCACATTACAGAGAAGAAAAATATCAAGAGTTATTAATAGAAGCATTCTCTGAAATCAAAATAGACACTAAAATTCATTTAGTATTTTTAGGAAATAAAGATAACAACGAGAATACATTTAATAAATATCACCAACTAATTGAATTGACAAAAAAGCTCAATATTGAAGATAAAGTAACTTTATTGTCGGGAATTAATGTACATGATGTGCTAAATGTTTTAGATATTGGGGTTTTAGTTTCCGAAATAGAAGGCACACCAAATGTGGTTATGGAATACATGTTATATGGATTGCCTGTTATTGCATCAAATCATAAAGGTTGTTGCGCTCTTTTAGGAGATTCTTCTTTTTTAATTTCAAATGATAAAAATATTTTGGCTCAGAAAATAGAAGAGTTAGCAACGGATGAAGATTTAAGAAAAAAAGAGGGAGAAAAAAACTTAAAAATGATTAGTCAAAATTCGGCTGAAAATTATTTCAAAGAATTACAAATAATATTGAACAACTAAAATGAAAATTCTACTAATATCAATGCATTCTATTCATGCTACCCGTTGGATTGAAAATCTAAAGGAATCGGGTCATGAATTATATTGGTTTGATATTATTGGAAAAGGAAAAATTCAAACTTTAGAGGAAGTTACACAAATAACAAATTGGAAAAAAAGAAAACTACCTTACATAAAAGGAGAATATTGGTTATCTAAAAAGTTTCCAAAATTGTATCACTTTATAAGGCCATATTTAGAAGTAACAGAGAATGAAGCCTTAGAAGCATGCATCAAAAATATGCAACCTGATTTAGTGCAGAGTTTTGAAATGCAAACGTGTTCTTATCCTATTGTGAAAACCATGTTGCAATTTCCAAAAATTAAATGGTTATACAATTGTTGGGGTAACGATATTTTTTATTATCAAAATTTACCGAGTCATAAAACCAATTTGAACCAAGTGTTATCAAGAATCGACTACATGACTGCTGATTGTAAACGAGATGGTATTTTGGCAAGTCAGAATGGTTTCAAAGGGAAATTTCTTGGTGCAATACCAACAGGGGGTGGATATGATTTGACGTATTTTGAAAATTATAAAAAGCCATTTGAAGAGCGAAAAATAATTATAGTAAAAGGGTATCATCATCTTTTTGGAAGAGCCTTGAATGTTGTAAAAGCCTTAGAAGAAATAAAAGATGATTTACAGCAATTTTCTGTAGTCGTTTTTGGAGCTCACAAGGTTGTTGAGGATTATATTAGCAATAAAAAACTTCCTTTTCAGGTCTATGATAGACACGGTTTAAAACAAGAAGAAGTATTGAAATTAATGGGGCAGTCTGCAATTTACGTTGGGAATAACATCTCTGATGGCATGCCAAATACGTTGTTAGAAGCCATGATTATGGGCGCTTTCCCAATTCAATCGAATCCTGGTGGTGCAACAGCTGAAATTATAGAGGACGGAAATAATGGATTTTTAATTCATAATCCTGAAGATATAGAAGAAATTAAAAAATTAATTTTGAAAGCGATTCAAAATCAAGATTGGATTAAATCAGCCACTTTAGAAAATTATAGTGTTGCAAAAGCGTATGTTGATTTAAATGCCAATCAACAAAAAATAGTAGCATTATACCAACAAATTGAAAACGATACATGCGAGTAGGCTTCAACCCTAATAAAGATAAAGTACTTCCAAAATCTGAGTTTACGCATCAGGTTATTGTTCCTGTTTATATACCGCATCAAAAAGATTATTTTAAAGACAGTTTTCAGATTTTACAGTTTTGCTTAGAGTCTTTAATAACAACAAGTCATTCCAAAACCTATATTTCGGTTGTTAATAATGGAAGTTGCGAAGAAGTTATCGTTTATCTAAATCAATTGCAACAAAATTGTAAAATTCAAGAAGTTATTCATACTACTGCCATAGGAAAACTAAACGCTATTTTAAAAGGGTTGACGGGACATCAGTTTCCTTTAATCACGATTACTGATGCTGATGTAATGTTTTTAAACGATTGGCAAAAAGCTACTTATGAAGTGTTTGAAGCTTTTCCAAAAACGGGTTTGGTGTGTACAACGCCTTCTTCTAAATCTTTTAATGATAAAACATTTAATATTTTAACCGAAAGATTCTTTTCAAAGAGTTTAGCTTTTTCTAAGGTTAAAAATCCAGTGGCTTTTGAAGCTTTTGCTACAAGTATTGGAAATCCCAATTTTTACAAGTCGGTTCATTTTGAAAAATATTTGACTTTGACTAATGATAAGGTAAGTGCAGTTGTAGGAGCAGGACATTTTGTAGCTACTTATCGCGGCGATATTTTTTCTGATTTAGGAGTGACAGCAACACCATTTAGTTTGGGTGGTACTAGTGAAGCTAAAATTTTAGATTTACCCGTAATTCGTAAAGGCTACTGGCGTTTGTCAACCGATGATAATTATACGTATCACTTAGGGAATGTCCAAGAAGCTTGGATGCAAGAAACATTCAATGCCTTGAAAAAACAAGATATGGTAATTGATTTTGCTTTGCATAAACCTTTAAAACAGCCTTCAAATTTCCTTTTTTGGTTAAAAAACACATTGCCTGAAAAATTGTTCTATCGCAAAGCGATTCGCAGGTTCTTTTTGAAATATAGAGGATTAACATCAGAGGAAGTTGTAAATTATTAATTTCTCAATATATTTACTCTTTAGATTAAATTAAAGGCATGAAAAAAATCGCTAAAATAATCATTACAGAGCAGGCTATTCCTTATCAAAAGAATGGTTCTTGGTCACAGCGTTTGGAATATTTTTTAAAAAGCGACCAAAATGTAATTGATTATTTTATTTGCGGCGAAACCAATCAGTCATTAAATACGACCACTACTTTTTACAGAGAAAAGCAAGTGCAATCGAAGTGGAGATTAAAGTTTTTTCCAAATACAAGATATCAGCATTATACCAACCGTTTGGAACAATTGGTTAATCAACATTCTCATGCAATAGTTTGTGTGGTTGATAATGTAAAATTGATGTTGGCTGTTAGCGAATGTATCGAACAAAAAAAACTCAAAAATAAAGTTACACTACTTTTTTACTGCTGTGGTCATTCTTATTTATTGGATGATAATTTGCAGAAAAAGTTTGTGAAAAATTGTGATGAATTCATTTTTCTTACTAAAAAAGCCTACGCTTTCAATAAAGAACGTTACGATGAATTTATTCCTGAAGTAACCATTTTGAATAATCCGATTGAGAAAAATACATATAAGCCAATTTCGGTTGCTGAAAAAGAAACGCTACTTCAAAAACATCAGTTGACTGGAAAAAAAGTGTTTTTATGGTTATCACATGATCGCCCTAAAAAAGGACTAAGCATTGTTTTAAATGTTTGGAAAGATTCGGAAAAGTTACAAAATGAAGCCGTACTTTTAGTAGTAGGAGCAAAACGAAATGAATCTATTAAAGGCGTTCAGTTCGTTGGCCAAGTTCCAAATGATGAAGTAGTAGCTTATTATCAATTGGCTCATGTTTATTTGTTTCCAACTCTTTGGAAGGAAGGTTTCGGATTGAGTTTGGCACAAGCAATTTGTAGCGGTTGTTATAGTATTGCTGCTGATAATGGCGGTGTGTCTGATTTTTTTACTAGCAAAGATGGTGTATTGTTAACAGAACCAAATGTAGTTTCACATTGGGTAACAAGTATGGAAATGGCATTAGAAGAAGTTGCTTCAGGATGGGAAAATAAAGAGGCAGGAAATCAAATTTTAGATTATCCAGAATGGTCGCAACAATTTGCTGCTATTTTTACCAAATGGGAAAGAAGATTCCAAAACCAATAAAGAATTATGTGCGCAATAAATGGAATTATTAATTGGAACGGCGTTTCCAATCTTCATAAGGAACAAATCATCGTTTCTTTAAAGGAAATGGAATATCGAGGTCCCGATTTTTCCAATACCCATTCCGATGCGAACAGTATTTTAGGTCATAATCGCTTAGCAATTGTAGATTTGAATCCAAGATCAAATCAACCCATGCTTTCGGAAAACAAACGCTATGCTATTGTTTTTAATGGTGAAATCTACAATTACAAAGATATTAAGAACGACTTAGAGCAAAAAGGATATCACTTCAACAGTGTTTCTGATACCGAAGTTTTACTAAATGGCTTCATTGCATATGGAAAAGAAATTGTCCACAAACTTAGAGGTATGTTTGCCTTTGTGATTTGGGACACAGAACAAAAAGAAGCGTTTGTGGCTCGAGATAGATTTGGTGAAAAACCGTTTTATTATCATTACAATTCTGATGGTGTGTTTGGTTTTGCTTCTAATTTGGCAGGAATAGTTCCTTTATTTGGAAAAGAATTGCAAATTAGCAAACAAGCTATTTATGAATTATTTAGTTTGCAATACATTGATGTCAATTCTTGTATTTATGAAGGGATTCAAAAGTTGGGACCAGGTTGTATGATGACTATCAATGCTTCAGGAATTAAGACGGAAACGTATTGGACTCCCAATTACAAAGATAAGACGAATTCAAATTTTGAAACGAATAAAGAAAATCTACATCAATTAGCCAAAGAAGCAGTAGCCGAACAATTAGAGGCAGATGTTCCTGTAGGTTTGTTTTTAAGTGGAGGAACCGATTCTACTGTTATTGCGGCATTAGCTTCAAAACAAAAACAAGACATAACGGCACTAACCATGTCGGTTCCCGATAATAAAAATTCGGATGAAGCAGAAGCAGCATCTTTTGTGGCTAATACCTTAAAAATAAAACATAAAATCGTCAATCTAGACAACAATTGTGTGGCCGATTTACCTTATGTTTTACAAAATATAGAGCCATTAGCGGATGCATCTTTGCTTCCCGCTATGGCAATTGCTAAAGAAGCAAAAAGAGAATTTACTGTAATGCTTTCAGGTGATGGCGGTGATGAGATTTTTGGCGGATATAAACGACCATTACAGTTTCGAAAAAACACCTTTTCAGGAAATAGCCTAACGAAGAGTTTAGTGGAACTTGTAATAAAAAAATCAGATACAAAACCTTTTGATTACGGATATTCAAAAATTACCGATGCCCGAATTTATAAATGGGCAGGAGTAGAAACCCTATATCATTTAAAATCATTACCCCAAAAACAATCGCAATTCCTTTTTAAAACGAATCAAAAGTTTGAAAATCAACTGATAAAAAAATATAAAGAAGCTGCAAATTTTGCTTCTTCAGAAGAAGATAAAATGTTGTATGTGGGAGTGAAATCCAATTTAACAGACGATTTTTTACTTAAAATGGATACAGCTAATATGTTTCATTCGGTAGAATCGAGATGTCCGTTTTTAGATTATCGTATTTTAGAATATACGTCGCATTTAACCATAGAACAGTTAATGCCTAACGGAATTGATAAAGAATTATTGAAAAGCATAGGTTCAGATTATATTCCTGCAGATTTTTTTAAATTACCTAAAAAAGGTTTTTCTATTCCGTATTACGATTATTTAAAAACTTCATGGGGCGACATTTTACAACGTTTCATGCAAGAAGGCATTTCATCCGACATGAATCTGATTGATTCTAAAACTGTGATACAACTTATTTTAAGTTACAGAGCCAATCCTTCATTTAAAATGGGGAAATTATTATATAGTATTTTGGTTTTTGAAATTTGGTTACGTGTTTTTCATTTGAAAATGAATCCCGAATCCATTAAATTGAATTAATTATGAGTAAGACCATAGCCATAATACCAGCACGAGGAGGATCAAAACGCTTACCCGGAAAAAACATAAAGTTATTAGGCGAAATTCCTCTTATTGCTCACAGTATTTTGTATGCGAAAGAGCATGATTTTATTGATGAGGTTTACGTTTCCACAGATGACGTGGCTATAAAAGAAATAGCTTTGCAATATGGTGCTATCGTAATTGATAGACCTCAAGAAATTTCAGGCGATTTGGAACCCACTGTTTCAGCTTTAAAGCATGTTTTAGAATCCATTGATGGAGCAGTTGAAAATGTAATATTATTACAAGCTACCAATCCCTTACGACCAAAAAATCTAGTACAAGAAGCTTTTACGATTTTTCAAGAGCAACAAGTAGATAGTTTGTTTACCGTTTCGCGCAGTCATCATAAATTAGGAAAAATTACAAACCATAAATTCATTCCTTACAATTATGAAGTAGGGCAACGCAGTCAAGACTTAGAACCTTTATATTACGAAAATGGGTTGCTTTATATTGCAAAAGCATCTGTAATATTAAATAATGAAATCATTACAAAAGAAGCTTTTCCGTTGGAAGTAAATCATCCTTTTGCTAATGTAGATATCGATACACAAGAAGATTTTGATTACGCAGAATTTCTTTTAAATAAAACCAATCACTAATCACTAAACATATGAATCCCTACATAGAAATAGCAGGAAGAAAAATAGGACCCGATTTTCCACCATTAGTTATCGCTGAAATCGGTATTAATCATGAAGGTTCGCTTCAAGTAGCCAAAGAAATGGTAGATGCTGCACACAGATCAGGCGTTGAGGTGGTGAAACACCAAACCCATATCGTAGCAGACGAAATGAGTGGTGCCGCTAAAAAAGTCATTCCAGGCAATGCTGATGTGTCTATTTATGAAATTATGGAGCGTTGTGCTTTAAACGAAGAAGAAGAACTCGAATTAAAAAATTATGTGGAAAGCAAAGGCATGATTTTTATCTCAACTCCTTTCTCTCGTGCTGCGGCCGAACGTTTGAAAAAGTTTGATATTCCAGCTTATAAAATTGGTTCGGGAGAATGTAATAATTATCCCTTATTAGAGCATATTGCCTCTTTTGGGAAACCAGTCATTTTAAGTACGGGCATGAATACCATAGAAAGTATTCAAAAGGCAGTAGCTGTTTTTGACAAACATAATATTCCAGTAGCGTTATTGCATACTACGAATTTATATCCCACACCAATTCATTTAGTACGATTTGGTGCTATGATGGAAATGCATCAAGCGTTCCCTAATAAAGTTTTTGGATTGTCTGATCACACCCTAAATAATAACGCATGTTTAGGAGCAGTAGCTTTAGGAGCATCCATTTTAGAGCGCCATTTTACTGACCACATGAACCGAACAGGTCCAGACATTGTATGTAGTATGGATGAACAAGCGTGTAAAGAATTAATCATTAATAGTGCCGAGATGGCGCAAATGCGTGGCGGAACAAAAAAACCAGCGGACGAAGAACAAGTGACTATTGATTTCGCTTTTGCAACGGTTTGTTCTATTGCTTCTATCCAAAAAGGAGAAGTGTTAACGAAAGAAAACATTTGGGTCAAACGTCCAGGAACCGGAAAAATTTTAGCAGAGCATTTTGATTCGTTGTTAGGAAAAAAAGCTACAAGAGCTATTGCCAATGACGAGCAATTGGATTTTGGGGATTTTGAGTAATTACATATAATTACAAGACCTGATAGGTTTCAAAAACCTGTCAGGTCTTTGTATAATCATTAACCAAAAATCCTATATTTGCAACACGATAGCATACAAAAAATGTCCAAAAAAATCCTATTTCTTACTGGTACTCGTGCCGATTTTGGTAAAATAAAATCCTTGATTCAAATTTTGGAAGCACATCCCGAATTTGAACCATTTATTTTTGTTACAGGTATGCATTTGCAAAAAGAATATGGTTATACTTTGCTAGAAGTAGAACGATGTGGATTTACTAATATTCATACATTCGAAAATCACACGCACGAAACCACGATGGATTTGACTTTAGCGAAGACCATTGAAGGACTTTCTACTTATGTAAAATCTTGTGAGCCTGATATGATTGTCATTCATGGAGATAGAGTGGAAGCCTTAGCTGGTGCGATTGTAGGAAGTTTGAATAACATTTTAGTAGCGCATATTGAAGGAGGTGAAGTTTCTGGAACTATCGATGAGTTAATCCGTCACTCCACTAGTAAAATGAGTCACGTTCACTTTGTTTCTAATAAACAAGCCAAAAAACGTTTGATTCAAATGGGCGAATTAGAAAATGCTATTTTTACAATCGGTTCTCCGGATGTAGATATTATGTTTTCTAATACATTACCCGATTTAGAAACTGCTAAAAAGTATTATGAAATTGCATATGATAAATATGCAGTGGCAATGTTTCATCCAGTGACAACAGAAGCCAAATTCATGCAAGAATACGCAGACAATTTTGTAGAAGCTTTATTAGCGGATCATCATAATTATGTAGTCGTATATCCTAATAACGATTTAGGGAGTCAAACCATTTTAAAAGCGTATGAAAGATTAAAAGGAAATCCTCGTTTTCGAGTTTTTCCATCGTTGCGTTTTGAATATTTTTTAACTCTATTAAAAAAATCTCAGTTCATTATTGGAAATAGTAGTGCGGGTATTAGAGAAGCTCCTTATTATGGTTTACCCATTATCAATATCGGTACACGACAACAAAATAGAGCCCTTCACGCCGATATCATCAATGTAGATTATACATCAGAAAGTATTTCTAATGCTCTGAATGTTATAGATACTCATAAAGTACAACCAACAGAAAGTGATTTTGGAAAAGGAAATAGTGCCGAGTTGTTTTTGAAATCCTTATTAAATGAGGATATTTGGCAACTTAATCATCAAAAACAATTCAGAGATAGTTAATGCTTTTTAATACCCTACAGTATTTTATTTTTCTACCCATAGTATTTATTATTTACTGGTGGGCTAATAATAAGTCCTTAAAACTTCAAAATATTTTATTGCTAATTGCAAGTTATTATTTTTATGCTTGTTGGGATTGGCGGTTTTTATTTTTGCTTATTTTCTCTACTGGACTAGATTACTACACAGGGCTAAAGATGTATGATGCATCAACGATAAAAAGTAAGAAATTTTGGTTCTGGTTAAGCGTTGTTGTTAATTTAGGTTTTTTAGGTGTTTTCAAATATTATAATTTTTTTGCTGCATCATTTGCTGATTTTTTAAGCCATTTTGGTTTTCAGGTAAATATAGGAACACTTGAAATTATTCTACCTGTTGGTATTTCTTTTTACACGTTTCATGGTTTGTCTTATGTGATTGATATTTATAAAAATCGTATCGAACCTGAGCGTAATATTGTCGATTACTCATTATTTGTGAGTTATTTTCCTTTATTGGTAGCAGGTCCAATTGAAAGAGCGACTCACTTGTTACCTCAATTAAAAAAGAAAAGAGATTTTTCCTATTATAATGCGGTAGATGGGCTAAGACAAATTTTATGGGGGTTGATTAAAAAAGTAGTAATAGCTGATAATTGTGCTCTTTATGCTAATGCGATTTTTGACAATCCTGAAAGCCATTCGGGTAGTAGCCTAGTTTTAGGAGCTGTGTTTTTTGCTTTTCAGATTTATGGTGATTTTTCGGGTTACTCGGATATTGCTTTAGGAAGTTCTAGATTATTAGGAATAGAATTATTGAAAAACTTTAATTATCCTTATTTTTCTAGAGATATTGCCGAGTTTTGGCGTCGTTGGCACATTTCATTATCTACTTGGTTTCGCGATTATTTATACATTCCTTTAGGTGGAAGTCAAGGCGGCATGTGGATGAAAGTTAGAAATACCTTTATTATCTTTTTAGTCAGTGGTTTTTGGCACGGTGCTAATTGGACTTTTATCGTTTGGGGCGCATTAAATGCCCTTTATATTATGCCGTCTATTATTTTAAACACGAATAGAAATAATTTAGAGATTGTAGCAAAAGGGAAATTTTTGCCTTCAGTTAAAGATTTTTGCCATATTCTATTAACTTTTGGTCTTACCGTAATAGCCTGGATATTTTTTAGAGCAGCATCTGTTAGCCAAGCTTTTTTGTATTTAAAAGGGATTTTTTCAAATTCTATACTTTCGATACCTGAGAATTTACCCAAAATGGAACTATTACTTTGTGGCTGTTTTTTATTGATGGAATGGTTAGGAAGAGAAAATAATTATGCGATAGCTAATTTTGGAAAGAGTTGGTATGTTATTTTTAGATGGAGTTTTTATCTGTTCCTGATTTTGATGTTGATTTATTTTGGTGCCAAGGAGCAGAATTTTATATATTTTCAATTTTAATTGATGAAAAGATTTATTAAAAGAATATTTGTTTTTTCTTTATTGACATTCATAATGTTAATTGGGATTATTGTGTCATCCAACATTTTAATTAATAAAGATTCCAATTTTTCAATTGATAAAAATTACGCGTATATTGTACTAGGTCACTCACATCCTGAAGAAGCTTTTAATGATTCTGTAATTCAAAAAACAAAAAATTTTGCTAGAGGTGGAGAACATTATTTTTATACTTATTTAAAAGCAAAAAAAATTATAGAATCCAATCCAAATGTTAAAGTAGTTTTTTTAGAACTTACTAATAATCAGATTTCTACTGATATGACTAAGTGGATTGAAGATACTCAAAAAAATCTTGTGAATATTCCCAATTTTGCTCCCGTTATGACTTTTGAGGATCATTCTTTTTTGATAAAACAGAATCCATGGAGTTATTTTAAATCCCAAGAAATGGTTATCAAGAATAATTTAAATTTTCTGTTATATCGAAAAAAAAACATATTGGATCAACGTGATTGGGGTAGTTTTTATGCCAACCCTAGACAGAAAGTAGATTCCATTATTAAAAGTAATGAAAAGCAGAAAAAACTTAACTCTACGAAAATAGTAGTCGATACTACTAATCTACCCTTTGTTGATAAAATAGCATCGATTTGTAAAAAAAGAGGAATCCAATTATTTTTAATAAGATCGCCACAACACCCCAAATATGCTTATTGTGAAAATGAAGAACAATTACAAAAAAATTTAAAAACTAGATATTCACAACTGTTTTATTTAGATTTTGAAAACTTCTATTTGTTAAATGATGATTATGCCGATTTAGAGCACTTAAATTATAAAGGTGCTAAGAAATTCTCATTATTTTTTGATGCTTTGCTCAAGAAAGGACTTGTTGAAAGTTCTAATCCCGAACAATTGGTTCAAGATGAAATTGTAAAGCACAATACAATCAAATAGTGTTTTTCTAATTCTTTAAATAGTTTCTCAATTCAAAGAAATACCCGATATTTGGCAACTAAATCATCAAAAACAATTTAGAGATAATTAAATGTTTTTCAACTCCTTATCCTTCGCTATATTTTTACCCATTGTATTTTTACTGTATTGGTTCGTTTTTAATAAAAACAAAACCACGCAAAATGCGGTATTAATTGTAGCGAGTTATTATTTTTATTCGTGTTGGGATTGGCGTTTTCTGTTTTTATTGGTGTTTTCTACTTTGTTGGATTACTTCAGTGCCATTATGATGGAAACCAGTACGACCGATAAAAAGCGAAAGTTTTGGTTGTGGTTGACTATTGGAATCAATTTAGGATTTTTAGGTGTTTTCAAATACTATGATTTCTTTGCGCAATCTTTTGCCGATTTGTTGCATGGTTTCGGAGTTCAAACCAATCCTGTTTTATTGAAATTGATTCTTCCTGTTGGAATATCCTTTTATACGTTTCACGGCTTGTCGTATGTGATTGATATTTATTACAAACGCATTACTGCCGAACGCAATTTTATCGATTACTCGTTATTCGTGAGTTACTTTCCGCTTTTAGTAGCTGGGCCTATTGAAAGAGCGACGCACTTATTACCGCAAGTGAAAATCAAACGTTATTTTAATTTTGAAAAAGCCAAAGAAGGGGTTTGTCAAATTATTTGGGGACTGGTCAAAAAAGTAGTAATTGCGGATAGTTGTGCTACTTATGCTAATGCTGTTTTTGATAATTACGAGTCCATGAATTCGTTATCCTTAATATTAGGAGCGGTCTATTTTGCTTTCCAAATTTATGGCGATTTTTCAGGGTATTCTGATATTGCATTAGGAACCTCAAAATTATTTGGAATCGATTTATTAAAGAATTTCAATTATCCCTATTTTTCCAGAGATATTGCCGAATTTTGGCGTCGTTGGCATATCTCATTATCATCATGGTTTCGTGATTATTTGTACATTCCGTTAGGCGGAAGTCAAGGTGGTATGTGTATGAAAGTGCGAAATACCTTCATCATTTTCTTAGTGAGCGGATTCTGGCATGGCGCTAATTGGACGTTTATTGTGTGGGGTTTGTTGAATGCGATTTACTTCTTGCCTTTGTTGTTACAAAATAAGAATCGTTCTAATATGGGCGAAATTGTAATGAGTTGGGATTTCAATAGCGTAAAAACCATTTTAAATATTTTAGGCACGTTTGTTTTAACCACTATTGCTTGGATTTTCTTCAGAGCCAAATCTATTTCAGAAGCTATTGGGTATATCCAAAAAATGGTAACCGATTTCCATTTTGATTCGCAGTATTTGAGTAACGAACGTTATAGTTTTGAATTGCTATTTTTGGTATTGGTTTTTGTATTTGTAGAATGGTTCAATCGTACCAAAGTAGAGCCTTTATCAGGAAAGGCAAGTTGGCTTAAAGTAACTTTAGCGATTTTAGCTTTATTGGCTTTAGGTGTGTATTCCGATTATAAAGAATTTATTTATTTCCAATTCTAATGAAACAGTTTTTAATCTTTATAGGGAAAATTTTGTTGGTGCTTTTGCTCTCTGCTTTTGCATTGGATTTTATTTATACTACTGTTTTTGCGCAATCGGAAACTCGAAATAAAGTGGAACACGTTATCAATTCGAAACCACAAAACTATGATGTGATTATTTTAGGAACTTCTAGAGCCAATAATCATTTTGTATCCGAATTGTTTGAAAAAGAAGGTCTGAAAACCTTTAATTATGGAATGAGTGGCGCCCATTTGTTTGAAACTTCATTACTTTTAAAATTGATGGTTGAAAGAGGATGGAAAATAAAAAATGTAATCGTAGAAACCGATTTGAATTTATCCAACGAAAAACGTGATGATGGTACTTTCGGTCGCTTTATGCCTTTTATGCACCAATCGAAAACTATAACGAAACATTTTAAAAACGAACCCGATTTTACCGAATTGTATTATGTGCCGTTTTATCGTTACATACAATTTGATGCTAAAGTAGGTTTTAGAGCTTGGTATAAAACATTGGTAAACGAACCAACCAATACTTTGTCTAATAACGGATATTATCCTCTTGGATTTAATCCTAAGGCCAATATGAAAAATAATATTGAAAGTTTAGTGCCTTTACGTAACCGTTATTTCGAAGAAATTAAGCAAATTTGTAAAACTAATCATATCAATTTAATTGCCGTTACAACTCCAATGTGTTCTAATGTAAAAGGAATGGATTACTTTAAAAAAGTAAAAGCGTTGTATCCTGAAATTAAAGAGTACGAACATGTAGTGGAGGGAGATCAATACTTTTCATCTTGTGGCCATTTGAATGATAAAGGAGCTAGGTTGTACACCGCAAAAATTATTGAAGATTTATTTAAAAAATAGTACATGCTTTTTAACTCGTTAGAATTTTTACTTTTTCTACCTACTGTTTTTTTCTTGTATTGGTTTGTATTTAAAAACCAATTGCGAGCACAAAATATATTGTTGTTGGTAGCCAGTTATATTTTCTACGGTTGGTGGGATTGGCGTTTTCTATCTTTAATTATTGCAAGTACTTTTCTAGATTATTTTGTTGCGATTCAATTAGGAAAAACAGCCATTTCCAAAAAGCGAAAATTGCTATTAGGAATTAGTTTGGTCGGGAACTTGGGAATGTTAGGATTCTTTAAGTATTACAATTTTTTTGTGGCAAGTTGGATAGAAGCTTGGTCAAGTGTCGGAATTACCATGGAAGCCAGTACCTTAAATATTATACTTCCCGTAGGGATTTCATTTTATACCTTCCAAACATTGAGTTACACCATTGATGTGTACCGAAAGGAAATGGAACCTACAAAAAGTTTCATCGATTTTGCTGCTTTTGTTACGTTCTTTCCACAGTTAGTAGCGGGACCAATTGAACGAGCCTCGCATTTATTACCTCAGTTTTATAAAAACCGAACTTTTGATTATCAAAACGCGGTGGACGGTGTCAAATTGATTATTTGGGGAATGTTCAAAAAGGTTGTAGTAGCAGATAACTGTGCTTTTTTTGTCAATAAAATTTTTGAAAATCCAGAAGCGTATTCCAGTGGTGAATTGTTTGTAGGAATGGTATTCTTCGCTTTTCAAATTTATGGGGATTTTTCAGGATATTCAGATATCGCTATTGGATTATCCAAACTTTTTGGATTTGATTTAATGGTGAATTTTAAGTTTCCTTATTTCTCACGCGATATCGCAGAATTTTGGCGTCGTTGGCACATTTCATTATCTACTTGGTTTCGCGATTACATTTATATTCCACTTGGGGGTTCAAAAGGTTCGCAAGTGTTTCAAATTCGAAACGTGATGATTATCTTTTTGGTAAGTGGTTTTTGGCATGGTGCCAACTGGACTTATGTAGTTTGGGGTTTATTTCATGCCTTACTATTTTTACCATTATTACTTTTCAACATAAATAGAAGTCACTTGATTACCAAATCTTATGGTTGGCTCGATTTTGCTAAAATTGGTTTAACCTTTTTAGTAGTTTGCATCGGTTGGGTATTTTTTAGAGCAGATTC
The DNA here is from genome assembly GCF_015223105.1 of Flavobacterium proteolyticum. Classification (GTDB taxonomy): domain Bacteria; phylum Bacteroidota; class Bacteroidia; order Flavobacteriales; family Flavobacteriaceae; genus Flavobacterium; species Flavobacterium proteolyticum. Next base: position 315,264 of record NZ_JADFTZ010000002.1, on the reverse strand, counting down.
TATATCAGATGCTTTTCAGTATTTAGCGCATCTATTTGAATTGAAAAATTTAGGATTATCCTTATTCTATAAAACTAATGCTAATTTGATGATTTTTGCACTAAGTGTATTGGCAGTCGGAATTTTAAGTATGCAAGAATTACTTTGGGTGACTAAAAAAAGAGAATTGCCTAAAATCTCCGCTTTTGGAGCTTTGCTTTTAGTGTTGTTGATTTTCTTTATGGGCAGTTTTAAAAATCAAATGGACTTTATTTATTTTCAATTCTAATGAAAAAGTTTTTAACCAAAATCGTACTTTATACTTTTTTCATTCTTTTGATTGGAAATGGAATCGCATGGCTGTCTTTATATTTCATTGGAAAATCGAATTTATACAAACCTCAATTTGTCAAAAACGGTGTAAAAGAAAAGCATTTTGATTATGTGGTATTAGGTTCTAGCACAGGATTAACTACGTTAGACACGAAATTAATTGACGAAAAATTAAAAACAAAGGGCTTGAATATTAGTATGGATGATTCCGCTTTGAGTTCTCATTATTTGATGTTGCAATTTTTCTACCAACAACAAAAAACAACGGATTATCTGGTTTTAGCAGTAACGCCTTGGGATTTAGCCAATGAAAATCCAGTTTTGAATAATAACGATTATCGCTTTTTATCAGAACGCAATACAAAGGCTGTTAGCGGGTATTACCAATCTATTCCTTACGAAGGATTTCCTGTTTTAAAATATGCTACTTATTTCCCTTTGGTGGGAGTTAGTTATTACAATACGGAACTTTTTTATCCTTCTTTATTCACCATTTTGAAACCAGAAAAGCGTAATCGATTTGATGAAAAAGGAAATTATAGTTATCCCAATTTAGGAGCTCCATTACAAGCAGAAGTAACGACTACAGCAATACAATTTAAGAATCCTTATTTCAAAAAAATAAAAGATTTTTGTCAAAAGAATGGCATTACATTGGTTTTATACCAATCGCCATTATATAAAAATTCGGTACAAGTTACTACAAAAGATTATTTTGTAAATCATTCCGATTTTATTTCGGTAGATTCCTTATTTTATGATAATTTGCACGTGAATAGTTTAGGTAGAGCCCAATGTTCCCAAGATTTTGCTGTCCAATTTAATACCATTCGAAATGCTAACCGTAAGTAATTATCATTACATAAGGGAAGATTATTCTGCTCCTTATCCGAGTATTTTTGGAGTTACTCCGACAGCATTTAAAAAGCAGTTGAAATTGTTTAAAAATGAAGGTGATTTGATTACACCTTCTGAGTTTTTGGCAAATTATGAGGAATTGGTTGTTTCAAAAGATAATTTTTTCTTTATCACTTTCGATGATGGTTTAAAAGAACAATTCGATTTTGCTCTTCCCATTTTAGATGAATTGGGTATGCAGGCTATTTTCTTTGCCAATTCCATGAATACTGAGGAAGGTCGCGTGAGTACGGTGCATAAAATTCATTTATTGCGTTCGGTTATTCCATCTCATTTGTTGTTGGATTATCTAAAAGAGCAGAAGATTGCGATGCTAACACAAGAAGAATTGCAAAAAGCTACAACCAATTACAGATTTGATGATACAGCGAGTGCAGAATTAAAGTATTTGCTTAATTTTAAAATCTCATTTGATGTACAAGAATTGTTAGTGCAATCAATTTTTGAAAAGCATTTTTTAGAAAGTGAAATTTTAGAATCGCTATACATGTCGAAGTCACAATTGCAGTATTTGGCAAATATAGATTGTTTAGGTAGTCATACGCATACACATTATCCATTAGGATTGTTGCGTGAAGATAAATTGATTTATGAATTAGAGCATAGTAAAAACTATTTGGAACAACTATCGGGTAAAGCTATCCAAATGATTGCTTATCCTTATGGAACGCCAGAAGCTTGTACTGATTTAGTGGCTGAAACTGCTAAAAAAGTCGGATATTTGTATGGTTTTACTACAAAGAAAGGGATTATCGAGAAATCTCAAAATAAATTGCTTTTGAACCGATTTGATTGCAATGATGTAGTAGGAGGTAAGAATTATAAACCGTAAGAAGTTACACTATTAAAATAGCAATATGAAGGATTTTTCTCAATTGAGGAAAAATTTAAAAAAGGATTTTTCAGGATTTAAGTCTTTAAAAGTAGCCATATTAGGAGATACTTCCACTCAGTTTTTGTCTCAAGCTATCCGTGGTGAAGGTTTTGATGCGGAATTAGATTTGCAAATTTGGGAAGCTGATTTTAACCAAATTGAAATGCAGGTATTTAATTCTGATTCCGAAATGTATGCCTTTCAACCTGATATCATTGTACTTTTTTTGTCTTCTCATAAATTGCTAAACAAGTACAACAAACTTAAAGTCGAACAACAATCAAGTTTAGCAACGAGAGAAATTGAAAATATTGAGGCTATTGTTGCTAATATTTCTTCGAATTCAACCGCTAAAATCATTTATTACAACTATAATGAAATCGATGATGCCGTTTTTGGAAGTTATGCTACTAAAACGGAAACATCATTTTTATACCAACTTCGAAAGTTAAATTTCGAGTTAATGCATATCGCAAATCGAACTACAAATTTTTATATCTGCGATTTAGCTACCATTCAAAATCAAGTGGGAAAAGCCAATTTTTTTCATACTTCAGTTTACATTAGTACTGAAATGGTTTTAAGTTTAAATGTGCTACCATTAGTAGCTCAGAAAACTGTTGACATCTTAAGCGTACTAAATGGGAAGTTGAAAAAATGTGTTATTCTCGACTTAGACAATACTGTTTGGGGAGGAATTATCGGTGATGATGGTATAGAGAATGTTCAAATTGGAAGTTTGGGAATTGGAAAAGCATTTACTGAATTTCAATATTGGATTAAAAAGCTTAAAAATAGAGGGATTATTGTTGCCGTTTGTAGTAAAAATACAGAATCAATTGCAAAAGAACCTTTTGAAAAGCATCCGGATATGGTGTTACGATTGGAAGATATTTCCGTTTTTATTGCCAATTGGGAAAACAAAGCCGATAATATTAGAGATATTCAACGCATTTTAAATATAGGTTTTGATTCTATGGTTTTTTTGGATGATAATCCTTTCGAACGTAATTTAGTACGAGAAAATATATCTGGAATTACGGTTCCCGAGTTACCTGAAGACCCAGCGGAATATTTAGAATACCTGTATACTTTAAATTTATTTGAAACCAATTCCTTTTCAGATGAAGATAAAGAACGTACTAAATTGTATCAAATAGAAGCGCAACGCACGGTTACCAAACAGAAGTTTACAAACGAAGATGATTTTTTGAAAAGTTTGGATATGATTTCTGTAGTCGCTTCTTTTACTAAATTTAATATTCCAAGGGTCGCCCAATTATCGCAACGATCTAATCAATTTAATTTAAGAACTGTTCGTTATACCGAATCGGATATCGAAAATCTTGCAAAATCCAATGAATATGCTACTTTTGCTTTTACCCTTGAAGATAAATTTGGGGATAATGGTTTGATAGCAGTTGTTGTTTTAAAGAAGAATAGCGAAACAGATTTGTTTATTGAGTCTTGGTTTATGAGTTGTCGTGTATTAAAACGCGGAATGGAAAACTTTATGTTGAATACTTTAACAGCGTATGCAAAAGCGAATGGTTTTGAACGTATTATAGGTGAATATATTCCAACTCCAAAAAACGAAATTGTAAAAAATCATTATCAAAATTTAGGTTTTGAGCAAGAAAATGATTTCTGGTTTTTACCATTGAAAGCATATAAAGAAAGAACCAATTACATCACTTTGAAGTCACATGAATAATTTATGAGTACCATTTTAAAGGTTATATTAGATAAGATTAAAGCAAAAAATCCAAAGCATTACGAAAAATTAGTGGCTCATTTGGAAGGTTATGGTACTGATTATGAAAACTTAGCCAATTCTTTTTTCAATAAATACAATGAATATCTAGAGCGTAATCAAAAATCAATCGATTTTGGTGTGGATTGTTATCTTCATATGATTGAAGATATGTTAGAAGAACGATTCAAATTCATTAGAGAAGGAAAGTATTCTAATAGTTCTTTCGATGATGTAGAAAAAAGAATCTACGGTAATCCCGAAATCATGACGTATCACATGCATGGTTTGGTTTTGGCCCAATTTCTTTGGTTTGATCAATATGAACGCATTTTGTTTTTTATTGAAAACATTAATAAATACGCTAAAGGCGGAAAAAAATATTTAGAAATTGGTGGCGGACACGGTTTGTATATGAACGAAGCCGTAAATTTGCTAACGAATATCGAAAAATTTGATTTGGTTGATATTAGTCAAAGCTCATTAGATTTAGCACAAGGTATTATTAATACGAATCAAGTAAACTATTTTCTAAAAAATATTTTTGATTTTAGAGAAAGTGAAACCTATGATTTTATTACCATGGGTGAGGTGTTAGAGCATGTAGAAGAACCGCTGAATTTGTTGAATAAAATCAACCAATTGTTAAATAAAGATGGAGTTTGTTATATTACTACTCCAATTAATGCCCCAATGATTGATCATATTTATTTGTTTCACAATGAAACTGAAATTAGAGATATGCTAAATCAGGCAGGTTTTGAAATCATTGAAGAAAGAATTGTAATTTCTGAAAAAATAACAGAAAAGCAAGCAGCAAAATTCAAAGTACCAGTAATGTATGCTGCTTTTATAAAGAAACAATAAGTATGGAAAGAGAACAAATATTAAAAGATATTAATGCAATTTTTATTGATATTTTAGATAACGAAGACATCGTTTTAACTAATGAAACCACAGCAGCTGATGTAGATGGTTGGGATTCATTAACACATATTCAATTAGTGGTAGCTTTTGAAAATCATTTTGGTATTCGATTTACCACTATGGAAATTCAAGGTTGGGAAAATGTAGGTGCAATTGTAGCTTGTATTAGTTCTAAATGTTAGACAAACATCTCATACGCTTTGCAACATTAGAAGATGTTGATGCTATAATGACTTTCATTAATGAAAATTGGAAAGAAGGTCATCTATTGGCAACCAATAAGTCTTTTTTTCTTTACGAATACCAATGTGGAGAACGTATTAATTTCGCTTTAGCGATTGATGTTACAAATAATAAAATTGTAGGACTTTGTGGTTTTATAAAAAACACAGAAGCCTATCAAAACAGTTGTATTTGGGGTTCTATATGGAAAGTAATCAAAACTGATGACCCGATGTTGGGAATCAAGATTTTAGAATACTTACATACACAATCTGATTGTAAAATCTTTTCTTCATGTGGGATAGCTCCTAAGACCATTCCAATTTATCAATTCTTACGTTTTAAGACCGGAAAATTGAATCATTATTATAGATTGAATGATAAAGAATCGTATAATATTGCAAAAATTGTTTCCAAAGAAATTCCAGAATTTGTAGAAAACATTAAAGTTTCTTTCAAGGAATTTAATACTTTTTCCGATTTACAAGCGCATTTTGATATATCATCTTTTTCTGAAGCATTACCATATAAAGACGCTTGGTATCTAGAAAAGCGCTATTTCAATCATCCCGTTTATCAGTATAAAATTTTTGGTATTGATGAAAATTTGGGACAGCTAAATTCGATTCTAATTACAAGAGAAGTTGCTTATAATGGAGTAAAAGTACTAAGAATAGTTGATTTCATTGGAGATTATACGCAATTAGCAGGAATTGGATATGCGATTCAACAGGTAATGAAAAAAAATGATTATGAATATGTTGATCTTTACGCTGGCGGATTACAGTTAGATGTCATTGAACAAGCAGGATTCCAATTAAAAACAGATGCTGATTTGAATTGCATTCCAAATTATTTTGAGCCGTTTGTTCAAGAAAATACAGCGATACATTATTTTACCACTTCCGAACAAGATTTTTTAATTTTTAAAGGAGATGGTGACCAAGATAGACCTAATTTTATTCCCCAATCCTAGCTAAAATTTATAGATGAGAGTTGTATTAATAGTACCAGATGGTGTAGCGGTTAGAAATTATTTGTATTCGAGTTTTATAAACGAATTGCAAGCAAAAGGTGTTGAGGTAGTTCTTTACCATCAAATATCAAATGCGGCTATTGAAGAAGTAAAAAGAGTGCAACCTACTTTGACAGAAATCAAAGCTATCCCTCATTTTATAGAAAAACCAAAAGCCCGACTTTTACGAGAAAGTTTGGCTTATGCCCGTTTGAAGGTTAATACTAAAATATTAAAGAATCCTACTGTAATGGATTTTTGGAATCGCAACCAAAAAAGCCTAAAACAAAAAATGTTGTATCGATTGGCAGAAGTTTTGGGAACCGTTTTTTCTTGGAATTACAATTTAATTTTAAAAATGGAAGCGTTGTATGATGCCGAAATTTCTAAAGATGCTATTTTCGAAAAGATTGCAAAAGATATCGAGCAATTAAATCCCGATTATATTTTAAACTTACATCAACGTGCCCCAATAAGTGCTCCAATTATTGCTGTTGCTAAGAAGAAAAAAATTCGAACAGCAACTGTAATTTTTTCATGGGACAATGTGCCAAAAGCACGTTTGATTTCAAGATATGATAAATACTTGGTTTGGTCTGATTTAATGAAGAATCAACTAACATTGCTTTATCCTGAAATCAAAATGGAACAAATTAAGGTGGTAGGATCGCCTCAATTTGAATTCTATTTTAGAGATGAATTTATTGAATCAAAAGAATTGTTTTTTAGTAAACATGGTTTGGATATCAACAAAAAGACAGTTTGTTTTTCAGCAAATGATGCAACATCACCTTATGAACCAAATTATTTAGAAGATATTTGTGAAGAAGTTTCAAAAATTGATGAATCAATTCGACCTCAAATACTGTTTAGAAAATGTCCAGTTGATAAAACAAATCGATTTGATAATATAATAGAAAAATATAAGAGTTTTGTTTTTCCAATTGATCCTGATTGGAGAATGGATGCAGGTTCTGGTAATTCTTTTTCTAGTATATATCCAGCTTTTAATGATGTATATTTATTAGTTAATACTTCCAAACATTCAGATGTTGTTATTAATTTAGGAAGTACAATGGCTCATGATTTTGCTGTTTACGATAAGCCCTGTTTATATTTGAATTATGATCCTGTTGAAAATTCAACTTGTAAAGTTGCCATGTGTTATGGATTTCAACATTTTAAAAGTATGGAGGGATTAGAAGCTGTAGGTTGGATTAATAGTAAAATAGATATTTCACGTAAAATAATTTTAGCTATTAATCATCCTGAGGAAACCGGACCTGATAGAAAGAAATGGATGCAGCGTATTGTTAATTATCCGTTGGATAAAAATAGTACTCTTCTAAGTGAGGCTATTGTTCAATAAATTTATTAATTGATTTTGGAATGAATTGAATTTCATTTTAGTAATCTATATATTAAGATGATGATAAATTTTGTAAATTTCTTATTAAAAAAAGTATTTCAACCTCAACCTATAAAGGATGAATATATAATTGAAGCATTTCATAAAACAGTTGCAGATGTGAAATTTCATAGTAAAATTTCAGATGAGGAAGTTAAGAATCGTATCATTACTAATAGTAATGACTTAGCTGTTTTTTTGTTTCGATTAGGAGAAATTTTGCATATTAATAATGAAGAACAATTAAAGCCTCAAATTCATTGGTTATTAAAAGAACTATGTTCATGCGAAATATATTTTAATAATCGAATAGATGTTGGATTTAATGTTACCCACGGACAAGGAACCGTTATTGGTAGTAGAAATAAAATAGGTAAAGGATTTATTATTCATCAAGGGTGTACTATCGGACATAAGAAGAATGGAAGTGGAGCAGGTAATATTATCGGAGATAATGTTACACTTTATGCGAATTCTTCAATAATTGGAGAATTAAATATAGGTAATAATGTAATTATTGGAGCCCATGTTTTAGTCACTAAAGATATTCCAGATAACACTGTGGTAACTATTAAAAATAATCAAAACTAATGCATATCTGTTTCCTAACTAACGAATATCCAAAAGCAGGCTTTCCACACGGAGGCTTGGGTAGTTTTGTAAAAACTATGGCGGAAACTTTAGTAGCTAAAGGAGTTCAGGTTACCGTTGTGGGTTTGAATTATGTTTTTTCTGATGAAATCGAAAATGTTAATGGTGTTAACGTTATTCGAATACGAAAAAGTAAAGTAAAAGGATTAGCTTGGTATTTCAATTCAAAAAATATCGGGAAAACTATTGCAGCCATTCATAAAAAAAATCCAATTGATATCGTAGAAGGAGCCGAATTGTCTCTTGCGTTTTTACCTAAAATTAAAGAGATAAAATACATCATTCGCTTACATGGTGGTCATCATTTTTTTGCTGAAGGAGAAAATAGAGGAATCAATTGGTGGAAAGGATTTCAAGAAAAGCGTTCTTTTAAAAAGGCAGCTGCTTTTATCGCGGTTTCTAATTATGTTAAAAGCCATACTGCAACCTATTTGAGTTATCATAACAAACCAATTGAAGTTATTTTTAACCCCATTAATAGCCAATTGTTTCAACCTAAAAACGTAGCAATTGAACCTAATAATATAACTTTTGCGGGAACTATTTGTGAGAAGAAAGGTGTACGTCAGTTGATTCAAGCTTTTCCATTAGTAAAAGAGCAATTTCCAAATGCTATTTTGAATTTGTATGGAAGAGATTGGTTGTTTCCTGATGGTAGTTCTTATATCAAAATGTTGAAAGAAATAGAGTTGCCAAAATTGGGTGAATATGCTAAGGATGTTGTTTTTCATGGTGCTGTTTCCTTTACTGAAATACCAAATGCTTATGCAAAAGCAGCGGTTTGTGTATTTCCTTCCCATATGGAAACTCTAGGATTAGTAGCTCCAGAAGCCATGGCAATGGAGAAACCTGTTGTTTTTACTAAGTTAGGACCAGGTCCAGAAGTAATTACTGATGGTGAAACCGGTTGGTTATGCAATCCTCATGAACCAAAAGATATTGCGAATGCCATCGTTGAAGTTTTAAGTAATCCTGAAAAAGCACAAGCAATTGCAAAACAAGCAAAGCGATTTGTTTCGGAAAAGTTTGCTCTACATGAAATCGCTCAAAATAATATAGATTTTTACAAAAAAATACTGCTTTTTTGATATTTGATTAGACTTTACCAGGTAATGTACAAATCTCTAGCCAGAAATTTTCTATTTTTAATATAGCTTCAAGAAAATCATCCATATCTAATGGTTTTTTTACATAACTGTTGCAATTGTTTTCGTAGGCTTGACTAATATCGTTTGCAAAAGAAGATGTAGTGAGCATTATAACAGGAATCTTCTTTAGATTAAGATCTGTTTTAATTTGTTTTAGTACTTCGTGTCCGTTGAAAATGGGTAGATTAATGTCTAAAAGTATAAGGTCTGGTCTTTTAGCTTCAATGAAATTACTTCTGTTGTATAAAAAGTCTAAAGCTTCTTGACCGTTTCTTGCTACACTGATTTCTGTATTTATTTTACTTTCTTCAAAAGCATCAATCGTAAGTAATATATCTCCTTCATTATCTTCTACCAAAAGAATATGTGCTGTTTTTTTTGAGTCCATTTTACTTCGTTTTTAAATTATAATCTACTTATTTCTTTTTATTCGACGTGTTTGTACTTATATGTTTTTTTCAACTTAATGTTCATTTGTTTTAGGGATTTCAAAATAAAATGTTGTTCCTTTTTCTAGTTCCGATTCTACCCAAATTTTACCTCCTAAGAAATCGATATGGCGTTTGACTATAGAGAGCCCAATACCTGTTCCTTCGTATTCTTCGCGATTATGAAGGCGTTGGAAAATAATGAAAATCTTACTATAGAATTTAGGGTCAATACCTATACCGTTATCTTTTACTGCAAATGTCCATTTGTCTTTTTCTTCTTTACAAGTAATTTTAATATTTGGAGCTTCTTCTTTTTTTGAATATTTAATAGCGTTGTCTAATAGTGAGTGGAATACCTGAGTAATTCCTGTTTTATAGGTTTTAATAACTGGAATAGCATCGGAAGTAATCACTGCTGATTTTTCAGCAATAATTTTTCCTCTTAATAGTTTGAAATCCGTAATTATTTCATTGATGTCTACTTTTTCAATTAAATCTGTTGGTCTTCCTGCTCTAGAATAATCTAAAAGATCTAAGATGATTTGCTTCATACGTTTTGAACCGTTTGTAGCAAATTCTATGTATTGTAGTGCTTTGTCATCTAATTTGTCCTCATATTTGCGTTTTAGCTGATCCATGAAGCTTGAAATCATTCGTAGCGGTTCTTGTAAATCGTGAGATGTAATAAAAGCAAATTGTTCTAATTCTTCGTTAGATCGTTCTAGTTCTTTGGCATACGATTGTAATGATTCGTTCAAGGCAATGAGTTGGGCTTCATGATTTTTTTGTTCTGAAATATCAGTCATAGCTCCAATCACTCGTACTACTTTTCCAAGATTATTTCTTAAAAATGTAGCGCGATCAATTACATAAGCTATAGATCCGTCTGCTTTTGTAAATCTATATTCTTCGTGCCAGTTTTTGAGATTTGGATCTTGCATGTATTGCCCTATTTTGCTTGTGATGCGTTCTCTATCGTCTTCGTGGATTAATGAAGCTAATAGTTCAAATGATGGTTTGGTGACTTCCAAGTCGTAACCGAATAAGGTTTGAAACCCTTTCCCCCAAAACAGCGTATTGTTTGCCACATCGTAGTCCCAAATAGCGTCATTAGTTGCTTCTGTTACTTTTTCAAAGCGTTCTTTTGCTTGTAGAATACTCGTTTCTGATTTTTTACGTTCTGTTATATCTCTAATGAAGGCACAGAAAAACAAATCTTCTCCTTGTTTTATGGGAATTACTGTTAATTCTATTGGAAATTCTTCGCCACTTCGTTTGATGGCACTTAATTCTAATAGTACATTTAGTGCTTTTCCTTCACCTGTTTTGAGATAGTGTTTCATGCCTTCTCTATGGTATTTTCGAAATGGTTCAGGTACAATTAGTTCGGATAGTTGTTGCCCAAGTGCTTCTGTTTCCTTCCAACCAAAAATTTCTTCGGCTTGCTTGTTCCAAAAAGTAATAGCTTCTGTCGTGTCGATACAAATGATGGCATCTAATGCGCCACTCATGATTAATTTTCTTTTTTCTTCGCTATCACTAATTTCTTTTTCGGTTCTTTTACGTTCTGTTATATCAACTATTATAGCTAAAAATCTTCTTTGGTTATTTTCTGTAACTAATTGTAAGTGCACTTCTACTGGGTAAAGAGTGCCATCTTTTCTTTGATGGTTTGTAAAAAAGATTAGTTTTTCCTTTTCTTTGTTTATTAAAGGCTTAGCCAGATCTTTAAACGAAGCTAGTTTATAATCGGGATTAATATCTAATGGTGTTAGTTTTTTTATTTCATCTGCAGTATAACCAATATTATTTATTGCACCTTTGTTAACGTAAATAAATTGAAAAGTATCTGCATCAAATAGATAAATCTCATTTAAACTGTTTTCTAGAGTGTTTTGTAGGCTGTTTTTTTGTAGTTCTACTATTTTTTGGTCATGAATGTCTTGAAAACTTCCATATAAACGTATGCATTTTTCATTTTTCATTTCAGCATTTCCTATGCATCTTACCCAACGTTCTTTGTTTTTGTCTGTCACTATAATGGCTTCGAAATCAAAAGGTATTCCCGTTTCTAAACTTATTGCTGTTTTTTCTGCCACCATTTGTCTAAAATCTTCTCTGTAGAAATTGATACCATCCTCTAAATTGGGTATAAACGTTTTAGGGTCGGTTTCATGAAGTTCGTACACGGTGTTTGACCAATACATTTTATTTTCTATACAATCAAGTTCCCAACTTCCTATTTTGGCTAATTTGGTTACTTGCGCTAATAGTTCTTCGTTTTGAGTTTCTTGCGTAATATCTAATAAAATGGAATTAAAAAGAATGGTGCCGTCTATAGAAAATTCAGGTTTTCCATAACCTTGAAGCATACGTTTTTCTCCATTAGGAGCAACCGAACGGAATTTAATTGACCAGTTTGTTCTGTTTATGATAGAATCAACAATGCTTTGCTTTACTGCCTCAAAATCGCCTCCTGCTTTGATTTGATTCCATGCTAAGTCAATATTGTTTGTAATTGTATCGGCTGTATATCCCCAAATTTTTTCTGCGCCTTTGCTTACATTTTTAATTTCTTCGCTGCCATCAGGATGAAGTAGGTATTGATAAACTACTCCCGGAATGTTATCTGATATGTTTTGTAATCGTTCTTCTGTTTCTTTACGATCGGTTATGTCTTGAAAACTACCTACAAATTTTACGCATGTACCATTTTCATATTCAGGATTTCCAATTACTCTTATCCATCGTTCTTTGTTACTTTTATTGATGATAATAGCTTCATAATCTAAATAGGCTCCTTCTGTAATGCTTTTGGTTATGCATTCTGTAACATAAGCTTTATGCTCTTCTTTGTAAAAGTTTATGGCTGTATTTACATCTGGAATGAATGTGTTTGGATCTGTTTCGTGTAAACGATGTACTTCTACTGACCAGAATAAATGGTTTTCAATTAAATTGTATTCCCAGCCGCCCACTTTGGCAAGTTCGCGTGTTTGTCTGTTGAGTTCTTTTATCTTTTTTTCCTCGGTAATGTTTTTTGCAGTGGCATAAATTAGTCCAACCTCCGAAGCAGTTCTAGATGTCCAGCTTAGCCAAATTACTTTTCCGGTTTTGGTTATGTATCTATTTTCAAATCTTAAAGTTGTTTGTCCTTTAGTGGTATTTTCAAGTTCTTCAATAGATCGGTTTTTGTCATCCGGATGGACAAATTTGTTAAAGGGTTGGTGCAGAATTTCGTTTTCTGTATAGCCTAATAAGTCACAAGCTGCTTTGTTTATTTTTAAAAATTTACCTTCAAAATCTGTTACGCATAGTAAATCAGGGATGGTGTTGTATAAATAATCTAAATCGTTTTCTAGTTTTTTTCGGTTGATTTCTGATCCTATGAATTGCTTTAAATGTTCAAAAAGTTTGATGTGTTTTTTTAAATGATTTATTTCTTTTTGTGTGGCTATTAGTAATACCCCTACAATATTGTTGTTTTGAATTAGCGGAAAACCAGCTGCATTTTTAAGTGCCGTTTTTTCAGCGGCTTCTTTGCGAATAAAATCATTATTCGTGTTAATTTCTTCCCAAAGTAAGGTCTTCTTTTTGCTCCATACTGTTCCAGGAAGACCTTCGTTTAGTTTAAAGTTTTGTACTTCTTTTGTTAATTCAGAAAATGAAGTTGCATTTGAAGAAGCTACATTATTTGTGATCAATTGTAGTAATGTATTTTCGATATTTGGCATCCATAATTCCACAAGGTCAAATCGGCCATAGTCGCAAATAGTTTGACAAAGTAATTTAGAAGATGCTAATAAATTTTTTTCGGAAGAGAAGTCTAGACTTATTTTTCCTAAAAGTTCTTTTTCAAGTTCTTTTTGTTTTTGCTCTGTTACGTCTCTTTGTATGGCTATCCAATGGGTATATATTCCTTTTTCATCAGCTACAGGCGATATTTTAAAATTATTCCAAAACTCTTCTCCGTTTTTTTTGTAATTTACTGTTGTGATTTCGTAGGATTCCCAATTTTCAATAGCTCTGCTCAATTTTTTAAGTTCCTCATGATCGGTATTTGGGCCGTGAAGGATTTTAGTTGTTTTTCCAATTACTTCAGCAGCATCATAACCTGTCATTTTCGTGAAAGCATCATTTACGTATATGATTTTGGGTCCAGAATAATCAATGAGTTCTACCTCTGTAATTACGACTGAATCTTTAGTATTTGTTACTACGCTACTTAGCAGCCTTAGTAGTTGCTCTTCTTCTCTTTGTTTTGTAATATCTCTAGAATTGGCAACAATTCCTCTAATGGCAGGATTGTCAATCATATTGGTTAACACTGTTTCAATCCATCTCCATTCGTTATTACCATCTTTAAGTCTGAAAGGTTCTACGATTACTTTTTTTTCTTTAGCTATTCTTAGCATGTAGTTTGAAGCTTTCTCGATATCTTCAGGATGGATAAAATCAAAAATTGTATTGCCTTGAAACTCTTCAGGAGTTATTCCTAAAATAGCGGTTGTTGTAGGGCTTGTATAACTATATTTACCATCTGCGTCAATAATGCTTATCATGTCGCCCCCTTCTTGTACTAAGGATTTGAAGCGTTGTTCACTTTGCAGTATTAGTTCTTCTTGTTCAATTCTTTTGGTAATATCTTGGCAAACAACCAATATGCACTCTTGGTTGTTGAAATCGATTTTATGACCATTAATTTCTACTTGAATAAGTGTTCCATCTTTTTTTAAATGGGTAAAAACGCCAAAATAGATATTTCCATTTTGGTTTTTAATAGTTGCATGAGCATTAAGAAGTTTTTCTATTTCATGCGGAGGTCTAATGTCCTTAATGGTTAGCTCCAGAAATTCTTCTTTTGAATATCCATAGTTTTCAATGGCAGCAATATTTACATCTAGAATTTGGAACGTTTGAAAGTTGTATATCCACGATGGTAAAGGGTTAAGGTTGAAAAGATTATAGTTTAAATGGTCTTTACTCATTATTAATTGCTTTTATATTGAACTAAAGTTTCGATGCTTAAATTAGTGATAATTTATTGATTGTCAACTTTTTATTTTTAATTTTATTGAATATAGTCCAGATTTTAAAGTAGGTCGATTTTGGAAGTGGGTGGGGTATTTCTATTTATTTTACAATTTGTATTTTTCTTTAATTTCAATTAGTATCTTTTTATCAATAGGTTTTGATATGTATTTTTCAATTAATGAAAATTGCGTTGTTTTTTCCATATCTGCTTTGTTGATAGACGAAGTGAGTACATAAATTGTTGTGTTATGTGATGAAATCACATGCTTTACTTTGTCTAGGAATTCCCATCCGTTCATTTCTGGCATATTGAGGTCAAGGAAAATTATATATTTATCTTCTTTTTGATATTCTTTTTCTAAAAAGTTAAAAGCATCTTTACCGTTATTAAATGTTTCAATTCCTTTAAAAACTGCAATAAGTTCTAAATTTTTTTTTAGAATTATAGTAGAAATTGGATCGTCATCTATTATGAAAATGTGTTTTTTCATAGGCAAAGATTTTTTAGTTACATAGCATGCGTTTTATTTACTATTTCATTGATGCTGTTATCTAGTTCTTGTACTGATTGGTTCAGGTGAAGAAGCAATTCTTTATCTTTTACGGATTCGGTTTCATTTATTAATTGAATAAGTCCTAAAATATTTGTAAGTGGTGCTCTAACAATGTGGGATTGAATCCAAGCGATATCCTTTAACTTTGTGTTTTGACTTTCGATTTCATTAAGATGTTCAATACTTTTCGTGATATCATTACTTACGATTATTATTGCTTCTTTATTGTTATGGATGATTTTATTATATTTTACTTCGGAGATGATTTTCTCTTTGTTCTTTTTTTGATGGGTTTGTGTAATTATGGTTTGATGGTTGTCAAAAATAGTTTCCTCGTCTTTAAAAATAGTTGTAATAGATTGATTTAATAATTCTTCCTTTTTAAATTCGTACAATTTTTCACAGGCTTGGTTTACATCTAAAATTTGTAAAGTTGCGGCATCAATTACAAAAATAGGTTGCGGACTTAGTTCGAATAAGTCGTTGTATAATTGTTCCGATTCTTTAATTTTAATTATGTTTTTAAAGCGTTCGATATTGTATACGATACTTTTGTAAAGGGTTACACTGTTAAGTTCATCTTTTAAGAGGTAATCTGAAGCTCCTAATGCAATTGCTTTTAAAGCAAACGAAAAATCTGAATATCCTGTTAATACTACTACAGGGATATTTTTTGCAATTTTTAGTACACTTTCTACTAACTCTGATCCGCTTTTGTCAGGTAATGAAAGGTCTAAAAAAATAATATCATACTGGCCCACTTCGTCTTTGAAGTCATTTAGTTCACTAAATCGTTCTAGATGCTTAATAGTAGGATTTTTGATTTTTTCACTTACATATTCTTCTAAAAGGAAAAAATCGCCAAAGTTGTCTTCGATGACTATAATATTATACTTTCTTTCGTCTACAAACATATCATTTCTTAGCTGGTAATTTACAAATGTTAAACCAATAGTTGCTTAAACTATTAATTGTTTCAAAAAAATCATTAATATCAGCGGGTTTTGTAATAAAGGAATTAGCAAAATTTTCGTAAGTTAAGTTGATATCGCTGATAGCAGAAGAAGTTGTTAAAATTACAACTGGAATGTACTGTGTTTTTTCATTTTCCTTAATTTTTTTTAATACCTCATGTCCGTTCAATAAAGGTAAATTAATGTCTAGGAGAATTAAATCTGGCAATTGGGCATCGTCACTCTGATCAAACAAGATATTAATGGCTTCTTTACCATTTCGAGCTACTTGAATATTTGTTTTACAGCCACATTCTTCAAAAGCTTCTGAAGTTAAAACGATATCTCCTTCGTTATCTTCTACTAGTAAGATTTGATTTTTTTTCATAGCTATGGGGGTAGTTTTGTTGTTTGTTTTATAAAGATACTTTAATTTCTCTAAAAAAAAATCAAAAAAAGAGTTAAATATCATTTTTTTATCTCTTTTTTCTTATATAATTTTGATTTTAAATTGATTAAACTTGGTGTTTTATTGCTTTTTTGGTAATGTGAAATAAAATGAACTGCCTTGATTTCGAGTTGCATCAATTTGAATTTTTCCTCCTAAAATTTCAACTGCTTTTTTAGTAATTGATAAACCTACGCCAGTTCCTTTATTTTCAATGTTTGAATTCAAGCGTTGGAATAATTGAAAAATTTTTTCATGATACTCTTCATCAATTCCGATACCATTATCTGAACAAGTGAATTCCCAATGATCAGGGTGCTCTTTGTAAGTAATTGAGATGTGTAGCTTTTCATTATCTTTTTTAAATTTAATTGCATTTTCAATTAAATTTTTAAAAATTAGGTATATTAAATTTCCATCTGTTTTTATAATAGGTAGCCTAGATAAGGTTATATTATCGGGTGTTAACGTATTTTCATATTCTTTTAGTATGTTGTTAATGACCAGATTTAGATCTATGTTTTTGTAATTTAAGTTTTTACCTATTTTAGTGTGTTGTTGTAAGTTTAAAATACTTTTGCGCATGTAGTACGCACCATCAATGGCGAATTTGATGTATTTGTGTCCTTGTTCATCAAGACTGTTTTTGTGTTTTTTTTCAAGATTTGTTAAGAAACTAATGATGGTTCTATTGGGCTCTTGCAAATCATGAGAAGCCAGAAAAAAGTAATTTTCAAGTTCGTTATTGGTTTTTTTAAGTTCTGAAGATTTTTCTTTTAGTTCTTCAATTTTTTGTCGAATGGCAGAATTATGTCTTTTAAGTAAGGTAAATAAGAGCAATCCGGTTGAAATAACAAAAAAACAGCCTTTAATATTTTGAAAATTAGTGATTTGTTCTTGGGTGTTTTTTGTGATAAATAAAAGCACAAAATGGTCGCTTAAGAATATCCACAATATTCCAATGGTAATGTATAAAAGTGTTATCTTAAGTTCCGATTTCATCTTTATTCCTTTTCTTTTGGTAGTGTAAAGTAAAATGTACTGCCTACATTTACCTTCGATTCTACCCAAATGGTACCGTTCAGATTTTCTATAATTTTCTTTACAATGGCTAATCCCATTCCACTTCCTTTGTCGCCTTCTCTTGTGTGTAATCTTTGAAAAAGAACAAATATTTTTTCCAGATATTCATTTTCTATTCCAATTCCATTGTCTTTAATTGCAAAGGTAATTTGTTTGTCGTTTTCTTCTATTACTTTAACCGACACAATTGGGGCTTCATTTTCCTTAGAATATTTAAAAGCATTACCAATTAGATTTTGAAATATTTGAATTAATGGCGATTTATATGAATTTATAGTAGGTAGATTTTCATAAACTAGTTTGCCATGTGGGAATTCGAGTTTATGGAAAGATTCAATTTCTTGAACGATTTCATTTAAGTTAATCGCTTCTTTTTTGTCGTTGTATTTTCCAACTCTTGAAAATTCTAAAATATCTAGAATAATATTCTTCATTCTCTTAGCACCATCAACCGCAAAGTAGATGTATCTTTTTCCTTTGTCGTCAATTACATCATTGTATTTCTTCTCTAGTTGGGTTAAAAAACTAGTAATCATTCTCAGTGGCTCTTGCAAGTCATGCGAAATGATGTAAGCAAAATATTCTAACTCTTTATTTACTTTCGTAAGTTCTTTTGCTCTGTTTTCTAATTCTAAATTTAATTTTTCTAAATCGGCAGTTTTTTTATCAACTAAGGTTTCCAGTTTTAATGGTTCTTCTGCTAGTTTTCTTAGGTACAATGCAATTATTATGCTTAAAATAATTCCGTAAATTAAAAACTCGACGGATCTGTTTAAATATTTTGGTTCTTTAAGTTTTACATACAAGTACCAATCACCAGCAGGTAAGAAAGATTTGTAAATAATTCCTTTGCTAAAATCGGCATTGTTTTTAAAAAACTTAGGACCTTTTAAATCGTTTTCTTTTTGAACAATTTGATAATCAAACTTTGAATTGCTCCCAAGGTCGTCTAAGTGAATCGCTTTTAAAAAAGTTTCGGTTTTAATAATCACAGCAGAAAACCCCCAAAATTTACCATTTTTATAAATAGGTTCTCGGCCTACAATTCCCATTCCGCCTTGAACTAACTCGAATGGTCCTTCAAAAAATATTTTATTTTTTTTTATTGCATCTTTTGCTGCTTTTTCATGAAGTTTGTTTAGTGTAAGGTTGTAGCCAATACTTTTTTCATTTCCGAGTAAAGGATGTGTTTTTATAATCTTAAATCCTTTGACCAATTGAATTCCATCAACATATTTGTTTTTTTCTACTAGATTTTTTGCAACAGGTTCAAATTCTTGTTCTTCTAAATTCTTTTCGGCGATAAAACTAATTACTTTAACTACGTTAGAACTGTAATTGATGGTACCTTCCAATTGGTTTTTTATCTTGAAAGACTCTTCTTTTACCTTAATTAATTCATTGCCATATTCATTGTTGTAAATTCTATAGGTTAAGAATATATTAATGATAAGTAAAATAAAAAAAGATATAATGGCCAGCTGATTTGGCCAGTAATCTAAACATTTATTTATTTTTCTAAGTAGGTTCATTTTTTTGGTAATGTAAAATGAAACGTTGCACCTTTATTTACTTCGGATTCAACCCAGATGGTTCCATTTAGATTTTCAATAATTTTTTTCACAATTGCTAGTCCCATTCCAGAGCCGCTATATTCTTGTTTGGTGTGTAATCTTTGGAAAATTACAAAAATTTTATCCTGAAATTCTTTATCTATTCCAATGCCATTGTCTTTAATTTTAAAATGCCAATTTTTATCTTTTTCTTCAACTTTAATTTTTATGATAGGTATTTTGTTAGCTTGTTGGTATTTGAGAGCGTTTCCGATTAAGTTATGTAAAATTTGAGTTAAAGGTGTTTTGTAAGAATTAATTATTGGTAATTTGTCATAAATAATTTTAGCTTGTTTTTCGTTTATTGTTTGATGGTTTATTTTGCAAATTTCCTCAATAAGTTTGTTCAAATCGATTTTGTCGCTTTCTTCTTTTAGTTTTCCTACTCTTGAGTATTCTAGAATGTCTAGAATAATATTTCGCATTCTATTAGCACCATCAACGGCAAAGTAAATATACTGCTTTCCTTTTTCATCAAGCACATTATCGTATTTTTTTTCCAAGTGCGTAAGAAAACTAGTTACCATTCTTAACGGTTCTTGTAAATCATGAGAAGCTACATAAGCAAATTGTTCTAGCTCTTGATTGGAATTTAGTAGTGCTTTTGTTTGTTTTTCTAGTTTTTTGTTTAGAATGCGTAGCGAGTCTTCTTGTTCTTTTAGGTGTGTAATGTCTTGTAGTGCCCCTACAATTCGTGTTGCAACTCCATCTTCATTTCTGATAATAACTCCGTTGTTTATAATGAAAGCATATTCGCCATTTGCTTTTTTATACCAATATTCCTGGTGCCAATTTTGTTTTTCAGGATTATTAATTGCTTCTATTAATGAATTGATTACCTCATCGGCTTGGTCAGGTCTTACTCTTGATTTTATTAAGTTTAGTATGTTGGTGTCATTAATAAAACTTGGAACTTTATATCCAAAAGATTTGTAAAAACCTTCACCACGATACATGGTGTTTTTTTCAATATCCCAGTCCCAAATAGCATCATTTGTGGCTGAAGTAGATTTTTCAAAACGATCGTTTGAAGCTTTTAGGGCATCTTCATAAGCTTTAGTGTTTGTGATGTCTTTGTAATAGATAGATAATCCTGTTTTTGAAGGATATACACTAATTTCTACCCATAAGTTGAGCTTGTCTAAAAAAGTTTGAAAATATACTGTTTTCTGTTCTAATAGCGCTTCTTTGTATTTTGTTTCTTGGATGGTATTTTTGATTTGAGGAAATAATTCCCATAAATTTTTACCAAATACTTCTGCTCTATTAAGTCCAATAATTTTTTCTGTTTTGTTGTTCCAATAGGTGATGTTCCAATTTTTATCTAGAGAAATAAAGGCATCTCCTATACTTTCTAAAATATTGTTTTTTTCGTCTAGTGATTTTTGAAGTGCGATGTTAGTTTTAATTCTCTGAATGGTAGTAGCTAGGTTGAAAACTATATTTGAAAGAAAACTTAATTCGCTGATTGACCAATTGCGTTCAGTAGTACAATCATCAAATCCAATAAAACCATGGAATTCGTTGTTGATAAAGAGTGGTAAAACTAAAAATGATTTGATGTTTTGACTCGTTACATTATCTTTTAAATTTCCTTCTGGTAATTGGGAAGTAATTGCAGAAACTAGTTTTCCTTCCATTAAAGGATCGAAAAAATCAGTAAAGACTTCCATTGGTACTCTTTGTAATTCTGGATTTTCTATTTGAGGGGCTATGTCCTTTTTTGTCCATTCTAATTTTTGACTGCATGTTCTAGGTTCGTCATTATTTGTTTCGTCTATTTCAAAATAGTAAATTCTATCTACATTGATATTGCTTCCTGTTATTTGAAAAACTTTACTTAATGATTCGTACCAATCATCGGCATTAATTAATTCTGTAATCACGCTAGTGATAGAGGAAAGAAAAATGTTTTTTTGCGCTAAATCGAGTTCATTTACTTTTTGATGGGTTATATTTTGAATACTTCCCAGAATTTTGGTCATTTTATTTTCAAAGTTGTATTCGGGTTTTCCGATACATCTTACCCATTTGGAGTTTCCTTTTTTGGTTGTAATTTGGAATTCGATATCAAATTTTTTACCCCTATTTATTAATTTATAAAATGCATTTTCTGTTTTTTTTCGATCATTTTCGTAGGTGAAGTTCAGTAAGGTTTCTAGATCTATGTTTTCGTTCGTATCTAGTTCTAAGATGTCTTTTACTACACTTGATAAAAAGAAAAAGGGCAGTTGAGTATTGGTGTAATATTCCCAGCTTCCAATTTCTGCTAACTTTGCTGTTTCTTGAAAGAGGTATTGTAGTTCAGTAATCTCTGTAATATTTCTACCATAAGAAAAAGCATTGTTTTCATCTCCAAAAATTTCAGAAGAACTCCAAGAAATCCATTTGTAATCTCCGTTTTTTGTTCGGTATCTATTTGCGAAATTATTTGCTTTTCTGTTTCCAGATATGGTTTCTATATATTCTACCTCAGATTTTTTTAAATCATCAGGGTGTAAGAAATAGGTATAAGGTTTTGAAGTTATTTCGTCTTCGGTATATCCTAATAAATCGCAAAATGCTTGGTTTACTTTTGTGAAATGGCCATAAGCATTTGCTATAGCAATAATATCTGGTGCGCTTTCAAACATCAACGTATTCATTTCCTCATTCATTTTGCGTTTTATCTCCGATCCCAGATAATGACTCAGCGAAAGATAAGGTTCAATTTTTATTTGGTCTAGAGTAAGGTCGTCTTTAGAAAAGAATACTAAAGAGCCTATGAAGTCATTATTGTTGAAGAGTGGCACTCCTAGAAGTGATTTTACTTCTAATTCATCAGCTAATTCTTTTCTGAAAAAATAGTTGTTGATGTCTTCTTTTTTCCAGATTTTGTGTTTTTTTTCTTTCCAGATGATTCCGGGAAGTCCTTGGTTTTCTGTGAATCTAGAAAAATTATATGTTTTTTCGTAGCTTTTTTTTATGTTATCGTTTTGGGTTGCCCATTTCTTTAAAGTGATGTTTGTTTTGCAGGAGTTTAACAGCCATAATTCAGTAGCAAGAAAATCGTCGTATTTAGTTAGATATTGCAGAATATCTTCAAGAATATCTTCTGTTTTTTTCTCTTCTTTAAAAAATATGGAAATTTGATTTTGTATTTTTTTTTGGATGCTAATGATTTTTCTTGCAGAGATGTCTCTTAAGAGTCCAATCATTTTAATTGGATTGCCATTGCCGTCTCTAATTATAATGGCGTTTTCCTCAACGTATGCATATGAATTATCACTTTTTTTAAAGCGAAATTCTTTGCTCCATTGGCTCGCATTTGGGTTATAAAAAAAAGCATACCATTCTTCTCGATGTGTTTCAGTGTCAATAGGGTGCATTAATTTATTCCAATCTTCGAGTTTAAATGGGTTGTCTCCAAAATCATGTCCAAATAGTCGTGTGAAACTTTCGCCCCAATTAAAGACATCATTTTCTATATCCCAATCAAAAATTACATCTTTAGTGATTTTATTGAGTAGTTCAATTTTTTCATTTGTTTCTACAAACTCTGTGATGTCTTGAAATACTCCTATCAATTTGATAGCCTTGTCGTTTTCGTCTTTAATTACTTTACCAGAAGATATGATGTGTTTGATTTTGTTGTTGGCGGTTATAAATCTTTTTTTGATTCGGTATTCGATTCCTTGATTTATTGCCAGTGTCATTTTTTCGAGTGCTATTTCTCTGTCTTCAGGATGAATGACTTCTAAGCCTACATTAATGTTTAATTTTTCAGCTGAAGGTTCTATTTCCAAAATTCTGTATACTCCTTTTGACCAATGCAATTCATTTGATATTAGGTCTAATTCCCAACTTCCTGTTTTTGCAACTGTTTCAGTTTGATCAATTATTTCGGCATTGAAGGTGTTACTTTTTTGCATAATAAGTTTGAAGATAAAAGAATTAAAAGAGATTCTTATTATGGTGCTCTAGGTATGTAAATATACAAAAAATAATACAAAAATAATATAAATTGTAAGTGAAGTTTAATTTGAAAAAAAAATATAAGTATTTGTTTTAAAGATATTCTGAGTGCAAGAACAGTTATTAATAAAATCTTTACAGTTATTACTTAGGCGTAGGGAATGAACCAAGGTTACTACAAATTTGTACTTGTTCAAACAGTAATTATTCCCTAAAATAAAGAGTTATGAATACAAAAATACTTAAAATAAATTCAAATTTGCCGCTATTTGTGCTTGTGGTTTTCTCTCTTTTATTTTGTGAAAATGCATACACGCAATGTGCCAATGGTTCAGTTAGACCGGCAGATGATTTTGGTTATAGCTTTGTTTCACCAAGATGTTTTAATGGTGCAGATGGTGAGATTCGCTTGACAAATATTCACAGTACTTTGGGACAAAATGATTTTACGAATCAAAATTATCAAATTCGAATTTTAAGTGGACCAGGAGGAGCAAGAAACTTTAGCCTTTCTCAAAATACTAGTTCATATGTGGTTACTGGTTTGTTAGCAGGTACCTATGTAGTGGATGTGATGGACTCATGTGGTGGAAATAGCGCTGATAAAACTATTGTTATTGCAAATGGTTTAAATAATGCTGTTTCGGTTGTTACTTATGTAAGTTTAGTAGATAGAATTACTACTTTAAACTCTAATACTTGCGGTGACTCCTTTAAATTTAGATTCAAAACTATTTCCAATACAGGTACAGGTAATGTCAATTATACACTAGTAAATAATTTAGGGAATACAATTGAGTTTGTTTCTAATTTTCCTCAAACAGAGCCGTACATTCAAACCAACAAAAGTGTAGATATAATTATTCCAGTTTCTTTTTTTAATGGAAGTTCTATAACTTATTCTGGGTTTAATAATTGCGGATCTATACCTGGAGGCGTTGTTAATATGCCTGTAAATAAGAATATCATTTTTGATGCTCCAAGAATTTCTGTTTTTATCGATCCTAATAATTCATGTGCTTATGGATATGATGTTAAATTCTTTAGAGATAATGTTGTAAATCCTGTTCAAGTTTCAGTTGAAGAAACAAGTAATCCGGGGAATGTTCCTGTTAATATATTTGGCAATCCTATTACCACTCAAAGTGTTGATTTATCTCATATTAATGGTACACCGACAGGAGGTGCAATTTCTGTAGCTTTAGGTTTGAAATATGGTATTGAATATCGTGTTACATTAATTGATGCGTGTGGTTTTACAGTTCAAAGGTTAATTAGAGAAGATGTTACTCCTTTTAATCCCTCTATGGATTCTAATTTTAGTGCCTCATTTATTGATCAAAGTGCGTATTTTGATGATGTTTCTTTAATTCGATTGAATGAGCTTCCTGTTTCTAGTTTTGTTGTTGGTCCTGTTGCTTTAACTGTAAATTCTGGTCCTGCAAATTATACTACTCAAGCAAATGCTGGTTCTAGTCTTACTTCTAGACATGTTTCATATCCTTATTCAATGACATTTACCAATCCATTTGCTACCAATTCTTTATCTTATAGTGATTCAAGATCATTTCCTCCAGGAACCTATAATTTTACTTTGACTGATGCTTGTGGTAAAACCAAAACCTTTGAACATACAACAGCTCATACTAGAAATTCTGAGATTACTCATGATGTTATTAGCTGTGGCTCTATAACAAATATGGTTCCTGTAGTTTTGACTTTACCAGTTGGATTAGTGTTTACTTATGTTGCTCTTTATAATCAGTCTGGAGCTGTTGTTTTCTCAGGAGATATAGGCTATGGTAGTCCATTTAATTATAACAGCACCAATAGAACTATTACTTTTTCAGTGCCTAATAATCAGCAATATTATTTCCGTTATGGAGGAGTTCGTAATGGTCAGGTTGTTGAACCTAGACAATTAGGAGGTGTTAATGGTTTACCTCGTTTGCAAGGTGGTTTTTTATATGAGTATGCCTTTACAGTAGCATTAGCTCCTTTTACTTTTGAATCTATAGTTGCTTGTGAAACTACCGTGAATATGGTAGCAACAGGAGGAAGAGCTCCCTACACTTATGCGTTGTATGATGCTAGCGGTACGCAACAAATTTATAATTATCAAAGTTCAACAGTTTTTAGTGGATTACAAGCTGGTACAACTTATTTGGCAAAAACTAAAGATGCTTGTGGACGCGAATTTGCACAGTCTTTTTACGTGTACAATGCACCAAATCCAACAGTTTCGATTGTTAATTCAGTAGGGTGTGACGAATCTTTAGCCTCAGTTTTATTGTCTAATTTGCCTGGGCAGTGGACTGTAAGTGAGGTTACAACTGGAGCACAATATCAAGGAACTACTTCTACTTTTTTGGTTGAAAATTTAAGCGTGGGGAATTACCAGTTTATCTGTACTGATTTAACCACTCAATGTACTAGTCAGCAACATATTTCAGTAGCTATTTTAGCTCCTTCATGTCCGGTTGCTAGTGATGATGTTTTGACATATTCACCTAACTCCACTATTACTATTAACGCTTATCAAAATGATACCGTTGGAGCAGTTGTTAATCCTACTCGAATTCGATTTTTTGAGCCTGCTAATGCTCAAAATAAAGCCTATTGCTCAGAAAATAATTTAATTGGATTTGATATGCCAAATGAAGGTAGATGGAGTATTGATATCGTTTCTGGATTAATTCAATTTGTTCCTCAAGCTACTTTTTATGGAACTCCAACTAGTGTTACTTATTTTATACGTGATTATAATGAAAATATCAGTAATGAGGCTGTAATAAGTTTTGATTTATTACCTGTTACACAATCTGATTTCTCTCGTTATATAATGGGGCAAACAGTTACAATAGACTTGATTCAGAATGATATTCTTGGTGATGTTGTTAATCCAGCTACTTTAGAGTTTGTTACTTCTGCCACTTCAAATACAACTGTTACTCCTAATGGAAATTCCGTTCAAATGCAGGTATCAGGAGAAGGGGTTTGGAATTTGAATACTGTTAATGGAACTGCAACTTTTATACCTGATGCATCATTTGCAGGTGTTCCATCTGTTCGATCTTATCGTATTCAAGATTTTCAGGGAAATTGGTCGAATGTTTCAGATATTCATTTGGATTCTAGATGTATAACTGATGTAGTTTGTCCCGTTTTTATAGATGAAATCGTTCCTTGTTATGCTACTATCCCTTCTGAAACGGAATTAACTGTAGCTGCTTTTGAACAGTTGGGAATTCATGCAGGAGAAATTATTGGTGAGGAATGTTCAACAGTTGTTATTAGTGCTGTTAATACAGGAGCTGCCACATGTGGTAGTACCGTGGTACGCACTTATACAATTACTTTTTATGCGAATCAAAATAGAAATAGTTCAGAAATTCTAAATCAATTTACTTGTAGTCAAACTTTTTTAATTCAAGATGATGTGGCTCCTGTAATTGTGACTCAAATTCCAAGAACTTTATACTTATCTGTTCAAGATGTGTTACCTGTTTATACTATTGAAGCGACTGATAATTGCGCTTCAGAAGTTACAGTAACTTATGAGCAAGAATTAATTACAGGTACTTGTAGTTCTAATTCTGAAATTATCCGTTATTGGTTGGCTACTGATTCTTGTGGTAATGTTAGTGAATTGAGTCAACATGTTTTTGTTCAAGATATTAAAGCTCCAATTTTTACTACTTCAGTAGCTGAGGTAATTTATTCCGATTGTGAACAAATTGCAGCTATACCCGAAGTTTTAGCAACAGATGATTCTAATATGGTTTCTGTTACGTATGAAGAAACTCAAGAAGCCGGAGATTGTGCTAGTCAATCTAAAATTTTTAGAAAATGGACAGCTTCTGATGCTTGTGGTAATGTATCCATTTTAGAACAAGAAGTAGTTTTAAGTTGTGGTGTTAAAATATACAATGCTTTGACTCCGAACGGAGATGGTAAAAATGATATTTTTTACTTAGAAGGCATAGAGTGTTATCCGAATAATAAGGTTGAGATTTTCAATCGTTATGGTGCTAAAGTATTTGAAACTTCTAGTTATGATAATGTAACTCATGTTTTCAAAGGTGTTTCCGATAGTTCATTAAACGTATCGAGTGGCATGTTGCCTCAAGGAACCTATTTTTATGTGATTTCATACGACAATATTGTTGATAATTTAAAAAACGTACAAAAAACAGGATACTTATATATAGCATCCAATTAAGGCATTCATTTTATGGATATTTTGGGGAAGCTTATTACTCTGAAAGGAGTTGTTTCAACTCCTTTCTAGTAGTAAGTATTTATTCACCCTGATATCGTAAAATTCTCATCATTAAATCCCCCAAAATACAAAATGAGAAAGTTAATTCAATTATTAGTGGTAACTCCTATGTTGTTGCTGCTAACTGCGGAACGTGTGTTTTCGCAACAAGATCCACAGTTTACTAATTACATGTACAACACTACTGTTATCAATCCGGCTTATGCTGGTACTCGTGATGCTTTGAGTGTATTAGCTCTTTATCGTTCTCAATGGGTTGGCCTTGAAGGTGCTCCTGAGACTGCTTCTGTTTCTGTTCATTCTCCTATGAAAGACTCAAATATGGGTTGGGGACTGTCTGTTATTAACGACGAAATTGGTCCGTCAATTGAGCAAACCCTGTCAGCGGATTTTTCTTATCGCATTGGATTTGAGAATTTGTCTCAGTTGTCATTTGGATTTAAAGCTACTGCCAATTTACTGAATGTAGATTATACCAAGTTAAGTATATATGATCCGAGTGATCCGTTGTTGCAAAATAATGTGGACAATCGATTTTCTCCTAATTTTGGTGCAGGATTTTATTGGTATTCTGATCACTATTATTTGGGATTATCTGTGCCTAATTTTTTAGAAACAAAGCACTACGATGATAATACACGATCTTCAACAGCAACTAAAAGTATGCATTACTATTTTATGGGAGGCTACGTTTTTGATTTGAGTGATACCGTAAAATTTAAACCCGCTTTCTTATCAAAATTTGTTTCGGGTTCTCCTTTGCAAGTTGATTTAACAGCAAATTTTTTATTCTATGATAAATTAACAGCAGGTGGCGCTTATCGTATTAATGGCGCTGTAAGTGCTTTGGTTGGATTTCAGGTATCTGATTCCATTTTTGTTGGGTATTCATATGATACAGAAGCTGCTCAATTGGCTAATTATAATTCGGGTTCGCACGAATTCTTTTTACGCTTTGAGTTTCTTAAGTCAGATGCAAAAGTTTTTTCTCCAAGATTCTTTTAAAAAAATACATTATGAAAAGTAGCTACACTATTTTTATGTTGATGCTTTTTTTTATTGGATTTTCACAAGAAAAGAAAATAAAAGAAGCTAATGCTGCCTTTGAAAAATTAGGCTATATGAATGCTGTTTCTATTTATATTGAAGTAGATAAAAATGGGTATGGTTCTCCTGATATTTATAAAAAAATAGCCGATTCCTATTATTTTAATGCCAATTATTCGGAAGCTAATGTTTGGTACGAAAAATTAATAAAGTCTACTGAGGATATTGATTATGAATATTATTATCGCTATTCACAAACCTTGAAAACGATTCCTGATCTTGAAAAATCAAATTATTATCATGCTTTGTTTTCAAGAATGAAAAAAGCCGATTCAAGAGCCCAACAATTTGAGGCGCAATCCAATTATTTATCTCAAATTAAAACCGATAGTAAACGTTATACAATTTCGAATTTAGAAATTAATTCTGCCTTTAGCGATTATGGTGTTTTTGAATCAAAAGATGGAATCATTTTCACAAGTGCTAGAGCGTCAAAAGAATCAAAACTTGATAGTTGGACTAAGCAGCCTTTTTCTGCCTTGTATAGTAGTAAAGTGAATGCATCTAATCAATTCGAAAATTCAGAATCATTTCTTAAGAATACTATCTTTAATAGTAATGAGTCTACCGCTGTTTTAACAAAAGATGGTTTAACGCTTTATTTTACTCGAAATAATTTTAAAAAAAATAAACAAAAGAAAAATAACAAGGATGAGGTTTCTCTTAAAATTTACAGCGCTCGTTTAAAAAATGGACAATGGACTGATGTTGTGGAATTGGCTTTTAATAGCGATAATTACAATTGTGCACATCCAACTTTGAGTCCAGACGAGAAGACACTTTATTTTTCTTCCAATATGCCAGGTACATTAGGGCAGTCTGATTTGTATCGAGTAGCAATTTTAGCTGATGGAAAATTTGATGCTCCAGAAAATTTGGGTGCCACTATTAATACAGAAGGACGAGAAACATTTCCTTTTTTATCCTCTAATGGCGAACTGTATTTTGCTTCAGATGGTCATTTAGGTTTGGGTGGGTTAGATGTTTTTGTTTCAAAAATGAATGAAGATAGAAGCTTTTCCAAACCTGTAAATTTGGGCAATCCTATTAATACTGCTTATGATGATTTTGCTTATGTTATAAATTCAGAAACACAAATAGGATATCTTTCTTCCAATCGACCAGAAGGAAAGGGAAGCGATGATGTTTATAAATTTATCGAAAATACTACTATATATTCAGTTGAAGCGCAAGTTTTTACTGGTAAGTTGCAAGATGCCTTGTTTGGAACTCCCATATCAAATGCTACTGTTTCGTTATTTGATGATTCTAGAAAAATAGTAGATAAAACTACGACAAATGCTAATGGAGAATTTATTTTGAATAATAATTATACCACATTGGGTTGGTATTTAAGGTATGAACATGATGCTTACGAAACAAAAGAAGATTATATAAAATCGCAATTAATTTCAAATAAAAACACTTCAATTGTTTTGTTGCCAAAAGAAATACAATTAAAACAGGGAGTTGATTTGGCTAAGTTTTTCTCCATTCAAAACATTCATTTTGATTTAGATGATTCTAAAATTAATGCTAAAGCAGAAAAGCAGATTGCCATACTTTTACATGTTTTACAACAATATCCAGAGCTAAAATTGGAAATTAAATCGCATACCGATAGTAGAGCTTCAGCTGATTATAATTTAGAATTGTCTAATAAAAGGGCTTTGGCTACCCTTAATTGGTTAGTAGCAAAAGGAATTCATG
This sequence comes from Flavobacterium proteolyticum, assembly GCF_015223105.1. GTDB lineage: Bacteria > Bacteroidota > Bacteroidia > Flavobacteriales > Flavobacteriaceae > Flavobacterium > Flavobacterium proteolyticum. The sequence continues at coordinate 284,867 of NZ_JADFTZ010000002.1, read as the reverse complement.
TAAGTAGAATTACTAGCAAAGGTTTAGGTGAAAAAGAACCTATCAATCGTTGCGTTGATGGCGTTACATGTTCAGAAGAGGAGCATCAAATGAATAGAAGAAGCGAATTTATTGTAACGGGATATTAATTTTTTTTGTATTTTAGAACAATGGAAAATAAGATATTAAATCATCAGGATTACAGTCGAGTAAAGGCTTTAGAAAATTATAAAATTCTAGATACTTTGCCAGAAGAAATGTATGATGATATTACTCGTTTGGCTTCATGTATTTGTGATATGCCTATTGTGTTACTTAGTTTGATTGATGATAAACGTCAGTTTTTTAAATCTAAGGTAGGTGTTGATTTACAAGAAACTCCGATTGAGCATTCCATTTGTTTTCACGCCTTGCTTTCAAATGAAGAACTATTTGAAGTGCCTGATTTAAGAACAGATAGTAGATTTCAAAATAGTCCTTTAGTAGAAAATGATCTAAACATTGTTTCTTATTATGGCGTTCCATTACAAAATTCGTCAGGAATTGCTTTCGGAACTTTGTGTGTTATTAGTCAAGAAGAACCCAAAACAATTTCTGAAGAAAAAAAACAAATTTTAAAACGTCTTGCCAAACAGATTGTTTATTTACTCGAACTTAGAAGACAAAATTTTGAGTTAAAACGATACCAAGAAGAGGTTGAGTATTATTCAAAACAAATGGAAGAATTTGCGCACACTGCTGCACATGATTTACGTGCTCCCTTACGTTCCATTAAGTCTTTTTTACAACTTATTGAAATGAAACGCGAAGGTCAAATAGATGAAAAAGAGCAAAAATACTTTCAGTTCATTAATACCAATGTAGATACCATGAATCAATTGATCGTTGATTTGTTGGATTATGCCAAATCTGATAGTAAAATTGACGAAAAAGAGTCGATTGATTTGAATGTTTTTCTTGAGCAAATTTTCCATAATTTGGTGGAACACCATCATTCCTCAGATTCTAATTTGGTTATTCAGTCAATGCCAGCCATTTATTATTCTAAATTGGCTTTGCACATGATTTTTTACAATTTGATTGATAATGCTTTGAAGTACAGAAGTCAGGAGCGTGCCCTAGAAGTTAAAATTAGTTATAAATCGGACTTGTTTCATTACTATTTTGAAGTTGAAGATAATGGTATTGGTATTGCAACAGAGTATTATGATTCTATTTTCAAACCTTTCAAAAGATTGCATACCAAATCAGAATATGCAGGAAGTGGATTAGGTTTAGCCACTGTTAAAAAAATCATACAAAAGTTAGGTGGCGCCATAACTGTAAAATCGCAATTGGGTAAAGGAACTAAATTTTTAATTACAATTCCTAAAGAATAAGTAAAATACCATAAAAAAATAATTATCTTTATGGAGTTTTAATATCTAAATTCATTCTATGCGATTACTGAAATCCATCATTATTGATAGTAACTCTGATGTGGTAGCACAACTTTCAAAATTTGCTGATGAAAATTCGGTAATACTCGAAATTTGCGGTTTTGCAAATAGTTTGTCTGAAGCTATGACTTTAATTAGAACGCACAAGCCTGAGCTGATATTTTTAGATCCAACGGCCACTAATTTAGCTGAATTTTATTTGATAAAACAATTGGATTTTAATATTCCTAAGTTCATTTTTGCGTCAACTGATATCAATAAAGCGTATGATGCTTTTCGATTTGGAGCTGCTGATTTTCAGTTAAAACCGCTTGATTTTAATGAGCTTATTGTTTCTCTTTACAAGGTTATTAAGTTGATTGAGATGGAATTGAGTTTTCAAAATCAGAAGGTCAATCAAATTAAAAGTTATGGTAGTGAAACGAGTGAGAATGGTTTTATCGCGATTTCGTCATCTGATAAAATCGAATTGATTAAAGTGGAAGATATTATGTATTGCAAGGCGGAAGGAAAGTATACAGAGTTTGTTTTGTCTAACAAACAAAAAATTCTGTCAAGTAAAAACCTTGGAGAGTATAATTCTCTACTTTTGAATAATTATTTTTTTAGAATTCATCATTCTTATGTTGTTAATATAAAAAAAATAGTTAAAATTGTAAAAAAAGATGGGTTTTATTGTGAGTTTGATTACGGAATTTCGTTACCCGTAGCCAAGAGAAGACAAGAAGAATTTGTGAAATTTATTAAAATATAAAGTAATGAAAGCTAAAGTAAAAAAAGTAATGATTGTTGATGATAATGAGTTTGATTGTTACTTTACCTCAAAAATCATAACTAATTTTGATGAATCAGTAGATATTATGGAATTTAATTCTTCCGTAACGGCTATTCAATATTTAGAAGAATTTCAAAATGTAACGGCTAAATTACCGGATTTGATTTTTTTGGATATCTATATGCCACTTTTAGATGGATTTGCATTTATTGAAAAGTTTAATTCTTTGTCAGATACGTTAAAAAATCATACTAAGATATGTATTTTATCTACTACTGTTGATGATTTGTATATACATAAAGCTAAGGTAGATGAATCGGTTTTGTTTACCAGCAAGCCTATTACAAAAGAATTTATCGAAAATATTTTTTAAGATAGAAACGTTTTCTTGTTTAGTTTCAACATAGTTGTATATTTACTTTTAAATAAAAAAAGTAAATGAGTCTTTTACATTTAATTAGCACTGATTATAAAAAATATAAAAAATACGGTGGAAATTTTTTTACCATCGTATTTTTTACGCAAGGTTTTTGGGCTGGTTTTCAATATCGTATCGCTCATGCGGTTTATAAAATGCCCATTCCTATTGCAAAGCAACTGTTGCAATTATTTTGCTTAGTTTGGCAAAAAATAATTGAAATCACAACAGGTATTTCGATCCCGGCTTCAGCTCAAATTGGTCATTCTTTCTACATTGGACATTTTGGAGGTGTTATTTTAAACGCAAAAACGCATATTGGTGACAATTGTAACCTATCGCAAGGCGTTACTATTGGGGTTTCGGGACTAGGAGAAAATAGAGGAGTTCCAAAAATCGGAAATAATGTGTATGTTGGCGCTAATGTGGTAATTGCAGGGAATATCAACGTGGAAGATAATGTGTTAATTGGAGCTTGCTCACTTGTTAATATGAATGTTTCTGCAAATAGCGTAATGCTTGGAGTACCGGCTGTAAAGGTTTCAGAAAAAAGTTCGGAGGGCTATATTTAATTATGAGGTTACTAGTAATTTCATCTGCGCCAATTGTTCAAAAAGATAATCAAAATCATCTTTACGCACCTTATGAAAAAGAAATGCAATTATGGGCAAAATATGCTCATTCAATTCAATTTTGTTGCCCTATTTGGAGAGAAGATAAAAAACTTTTAATTGCGCCTATCTCTTTTGAAGTGGAAAAAGTTATTGAACTTCAGGAATTTGATATCACTTCATTTAAAAATAAACTGAAAGCAATTCCTCTTGCCTTTGTGGCTTTAGTAAAAATCTTCAAAGCTATGAAACAAGCCGACCATATTCATTTGCGTTGTCCAGGAAATATTGCTTTATTGGCTTGTTTGATTCAAATTTTATTTCCTAATAAACAAAAAACGGCTAAATATGCAGGAAACTGGGATCCTAAAAGCCAACAACCTTGGAGCTATCGTATTCAAAAATGGATTTTATCTAATACTTTTTTAACCCGAAATATGCAGGTTTTAGTCTATGGGGAATGGTCGAACCAGACAAAAAATATTAAACCGTTTTTTACAGCTACATACAGTGAAGAGGAGATTGGGCGATTGGGAGACGAGGAGACGGGGAGACGAGGAGATGACGTGAAGTTTTTATTTGTGGGGACACTTTCGCCTGGAAAGCAGCCTTTATATGCTATTCAATCAGTGGAAGCACTGTATCGACAAGGGAAAAAAGTACAAATTGATTTATATGGAGAAGGGGTTTTAAGAACGGATTTAGAACGTTACATTACTGAAAATAAATTAGAAAACATAATAACCTTAAAAGGGAATCAATCTAAAGAAGCGGTTTTAAAAGCTTATCAGACGAGTCATTTTTTAATTTTACCCTCCAAAAGTGAAGGTTGGCCAAAAGTAGTGGCGGAAGCTATGTTTTGGGGTTGTGTGCCTATTGCTTCTCCTGTTTCTTGTGTTTCCTTTATGATGGGGAATGGAAGTAGAGGTATTGTTTTGAAAGAACAACTACACAACGATGTAAGTCAAATAATGAACGTTTTAAACAATCAAGAAGAATATAAAAAAATGGCTTCAGAAGGGCAATCTTGGTCTAGACAATTTACAACCGATAAGTTTGAAGTTGAGATTAAGAAATTGTTGAGAGGGTGATTTTGTGACAGGGAGATGGGGAGACTAGGGGACGGGGTGTTTGATATTGATTTTTGTTCTTGTGTTTGATTTTGTTCTTTTGATTTTTTCTATTTTTACAACCTAATCATAATAAGTAAAACCATTTGGCTTCACCTAAAGAAATACGTGTTATTCAATTAATTGATAGTCTAGAACCTGGCGGAGCGGAACGTATGGCGGTTACTATTGCAAATGGACTTTTAGAAGAAGTAGGATATTCTGGCTTAGTAACGACCCGATTGGAAGGTGGGTTGAGAAACACAATCAATCAAAAAGTAGGGTATGCTTTTTTGAATAAAAAGAAAGCTATTGATTTTAGTGCGCTACTTCGCTTGAGAACTTTTGTCAAAATAAATAAAGTAAATACGATTCACGCTCACGGGAGTTCCTATTTTTTTGCTGCTTTATTAAAGATGACAATGCCATCAGTACGAATTTTTTGGCACGATCATTTCGGGAATCGAGTAAAATCACAAAAGGGTTATTTTTTACTCCGTTTTTTTTCTATTTTTTTTAGTGGTGTTTTTACGGTGAATGAAGTACTAAAAGATTGGGCACAAAAAAAGCTAAGAGTTAAAAATGTGGAATTTCTATCCAATTTTACTTCGACATCTGAAGACGAGATACCCGTAACCATTTTAAAAGGAACTTCCGATAAAAGAATCGTGTTTTTAGCTAATTTACATCACCCTAAGAATCATATCTTAGCATTGCAATCTTTTTTAGCTAGTCAAATTGCTAATGAAGGTTGGACGTTGCATTTGATTGGAAAAGATAATCAAGATCATTATTCAGAGAAATTGAAAAATTTTATCAAGGAAAATAATTTGCAACAAGCTGTTTTTATTTATGGTTCTTGTACTGATGTGAAATCTATTTTGAAGCAAGCTAAAGTCGGGATTTTAGTCTCAAGTTATGAAGGGTTTCCTGTAACGTTATTAGAATATGGAATGGCAGAACTGACTGTAATTAGTACCGATGTCGGCTATTGCAGCACGATTATTCAGAATGAGGTAACAGGTTATTTAATAGCGTCAGATGATGAAGCGCAACTTAAAAACGCTCTTATAAAAATAGCAAATGAATCCTATAAAAATGCTACTCTAGCTAAAAAATTGAATACTTTTGTCAAAAATAATTATGCACCTGAAAAAGTGATTCAAAAAATAACAGCAGCCTATCAAAGAAAATTATGAATAGCGAAACCATACAGTATTTAAAATTTGTAATTATCCATGCTCTAATTGGATTGGTTATTTTTTTGGTTCCGCCTATTTCAAAGGTATATGCCGTTACTATTATTTTGGTTGGTTTTCGTTATGTGATTTTAAGAAAAAATGCTAATAATGAAGCCTTATATGTGGCAGCTTACATTGTTGGAGCAGAAGTTTTTTTGCGGATGACTCAAGGTATTATTTTTGAGCAGTATGCCAAATATGGGGTAATGGGGATCTTAATCATAGGAATGCTTTTTAAGGGGTTTTCAAAAAATGCTGTCTTGTATTGGATTTTTGGACTGTTATTGATACCGAGTGTTATTCTCTCGTTCTTTACCTTAGATTATGAAACGGATGTTAGAAAAGCTATTACCTTCAATATCGTTGGACCTATTTGTTTAACAGTTTGTTCTATATATTGCTATCAAAGAAGGGTAACACTTAAACAAGTATTAACTATCATTGATATGTTGGCTTTTCCTTTAATTGCTACTTTGGTATACATGTATTTGTACACACCAAGCGTAAAAGAAGTGGTTTTTAATACGCAGTCTAATTTTAAAACTTCTGGAGGATTTGGCCCCAATCAGGTTTCTACAATTTTAGGGTTAGGTATTTTTCTTTTTTTTACCAAAATTGTCCTCAGTTCCAAAACAAAAGGAGTTTTATTAATCAACTTAATTTTGTTTCTATTTATAAGTTTTAGAGGAATTGTTACATTTTCAAGAGGTGGAATCATTACTGGAGTTTTAATGATAATTCTATTGATGATTTATTTGTTTTTCAATACAAATTCAAAAGCAAAAAATAAGATTGTGTTGTTTGTTGTAGTTGGTTTTATTGCTTTTTTAGGCGTGTGGACTTACAGTTCACTTCAAACAAGCGGATTAATAGATAAGCGTTATGCCAATCAAGATGCCAAAGGAAGGGTAAAGGAAAGTAAGTTAACTGGAAGGGAACAACTAATCGAATCAGAATTTAATATGTTCTTAGATAATCCAATTTTTGGTGTTGGAGTAGGAAAAAACAAAGAATACAGAGAAGAAACAACTGGAATTGAAGCGGCTTCCCATAATGAAATTACAAGAATGTTAGCCGAACATGGTTCACTTGGATTGTTAGGATTGATAATTTTGCTTACAACGCCATTAGCTTTATATTTCAATAATAAGCAAAATATTTTTCTTTTTTCTTTTGTTGTTTTTTGGATTTTAACCATTAATCACGCCGCTATGCGATTAGCAGCCCCAGCCTTTGTGTATGCTTTATCACTTTTAAAAGTTCAATTTGTAGATGAAACTGCTGTATCTAGGGAATCGGTTAAGTAAACATGGTTTTAATAAAACTACTATAGAAACTTTAGGTCTTCAACTAGAGCAGGAAGGTTTTACTGTTTTTTATGCTTCTAATAAAAAATCTTTTCCATTGCGCTTGTTAGACATGATGTGGTCTGTTATTAATTATCGTAAACAAGTGTCTTACCTTTTGATTGATACCTATAGCACAAAAGCGTTTTGGTATGCCTTTTTATGTAGTCAACTGGCGCGTTTTTTCAATATTAAATATATTCCCATTTTACATGGTGGCGATTTACCTAATCGTTTAAAAAAGAATCCCATGTTATGTCGGATTCTATTTTCAAATGCTTATAAAAATGTAGCACCCTCAGGTTATTTGAAACAAGCTTTTGAAAAAGAAGGTTTTAAAAATGTAATTCATATACCAAACACTATTGAAATCGAAAAGTACGAGTTTAAATTACGAACTGAATTAACTCCAAATTTACTTTGGGTTCGCGCTTTTGCTTCTATTTATAATCCAAAAATGGCGGTTAAAGTTTTACAACAGCTTCAAGAACAATATCCCTCTGCTACTTTAACTATGGTTGGTCCGGACAAGGACGGAAGTTTACAAACTACAAAGGATTTTGCAAAGTCTCTAGGTATTGCAGTAAATTTTTCTGGACAATTAACAAAAGAAGAGTGGTGGGAATTAGCTTCAAAACATGATATTTTTATCAATACAACTCATTTTGATAATACTCCCGTTAGTGTAATGGAGGCAATGGCATTAGGTTTGCCAGTAATAAGTACTAAAGTTGGTGGAATTCCATTTTTGTTGGCCAATGAACAAAATGCCTTATTAGTTCCAGACAATGACATTACGGCTATGACAAATGCAGTGTTAGATTTATTAGAAAACAAACCCAAAAATAATTTATTAATAACTAATGCCAGAACTTTTATAGAGCAGATGGATTGGCAATTAGTAAAGCAAAGCTGGGTTTCCATATTGAAATAATTTTACTTTAATATAGTTTTTAAAGTTTCTTTAATGGAATAATAAAAATACTACATTTTGTAAAATAAACGAATGATAATACTTTGTATTAATATTATATTGATAAAAAAGCGATAGTTGTTTCCTTATTTCTCTTAAATTCGTTACTTTGCGTTAGAATAATAATAAAATGAGCGCCTCCCAAAAAATACATTTTGAAATTTCCGAACGCAAAATCTTATTGCGTGTTATGGATGTCGTGTTTACGGTGCTAACGTTGGCGCTAATTGGGCATTATACTCAATTCGATTATTTCAGAGTTTCTCAAACTAGTTTTTACTGGACAATCGTTTTAGCTCTTTATTTGGTGTTCTTCGGTACAATTTTCGAAATGTACAATTTGCAAATTGCTAGTAACCGTTTTCAAATTTCTAAAAGTATTATCTTAACTACTTCTGTTACGGTATTGTTTTACTTGTTAACTCCTTTCTATACTCCCGTGTTGCCCTCTAATCGTTTGCAAATTATATTGTTTTTCTTTTCCATTTTAATTTCATTGTTGGTCTGGCGCTATGCCTATATTGTATTTTTGGCTTCTAACCGATTTATGAAAAAGGTGCTTTTTGTTGGAAGTAGTAAGGAAGTTGATACATTAGTAGCTGAATTAGCAAAATTTAATCCACATTATAAGGTAGTAGGATATATCGCAGTAGATAATGAACCCAATAAAACAAGTTTAGGGCGTATTTTAGCAGAAGATATAGATGCGTTTGTACAGCAAAATTATATTTCTGAAATTGTAGTAGCAAATGCAAAAAACAAATTAACTTCAGTAGATTTATATAACAAGTTACTTCGATTGCTCGAAAAGGGAATTGTAATTAGAAAGTACAATCAAGTTTACGAATATAGTACGTATCGATTACCCATTCATTTTGAAGATAGAGAATTGTATAAGTTTTTTCCGTTTAGTAGAAGCAATCAAAACAAATTATATGTGTATTACAGTCGTTTTTTTGATATCGTTTTTTCGCTAGTTGGATTAATTGGTTTTTTTATATTGGCGCCTTTTTTATGGATTATCAATCTTTTTGTTAATAGAGGAAGTTTCTTTTATACCCAAGAGCGTGTAGGTAAAAACGGAGTTCCATTTACGATTTACAAAATGAGAACTATGGTACAAAATGCCGAACAAAACGGAGCTGTTTTTGCTACAACAAATGATAGCCGAATTACTCCTTTTGGAAAATTTCTTAGAAAAACAAGATTAGACGAATTACCTCAATTTATCAATGTGTTAAAAGGCGATATGGCGATCATTGGTCCACGTCCAGAGCGACCTGTGTTTGTTGAGCAAATTGCTAATGCTATTCCTTTGTATCAAACACGCCACGTTATTAAACCTGGACTTACAGGTTGGGCACAAGTAAATTATCCTTATGGTTCTAACTTAGAAGATAGTTTAATGAAACTTCGCTACGATTTGTATTATATCAAACATCGAAGTTTATTTTTAGATATCAATATTGTAGTAAAAACGATGAGCACTGTTTTGTTCTTTAGAGGACAGTAATTAGTTTTCAGTAGTCAGTTTTATTAGCGCGCTAAATTTGATTTCTTAATTTGTAAAACAATTTTTCCTATCCAATAAAAGTGTAAGGCAATAAAAGGCCAAACGATTTCCAGATGAATTTTTGTAGTCATATACGCTAGATAAACCAATAACATCGCTAGAATAATTTGTCCAAATAGCACAATTCTTTCTTTAATTCCTTTTTTAAGATACCAAGCAAAAATTAATAAAAGCGGATTGAATAGTAAAATATTATAATTCCATAAGATTTCTTCGTGCAATGAGTATAATCCTACCAAAGAGAAGAAAAGTCCTAATAATCCAGCAAAGACAAAGTAGCTAATTTTTATCCATTTTTTGTTTAAAAGAACTAAAATCAAAAGCGCTGTAAGTAAAGAATAAATTGAGTTTAACCAATTAAATGGAGTTTCGGCTTTGGTTACTTGCAAAATTTTTGAATTACTCTTTTCAATTTTATTTCCATTTATTTTTGCAGTTGAAATAGCGTCTTTGAATTCGTAAGGTAAAAATAATCGAGTTGCTGGTTCATCTACTTTTGTTCCGAAAATCAATTGAATTCCTAATTTCATATAAAAATCCGACATGTAGGGATACAGAATTTCTCTATAGGATTGATTGGAAGTATCTGATTTGACAGCTTCTTTTCCTAAAATCTCATTGATTTTATCTACCACCATCGTTGTGCAATTTCTGTCGATGAATTTATAGGTATAAAATCGGTCCTCACTATAAACCGATTGATTTAATTGTTGAAACAGGGTGTTAATTTGAGATGGTTTAAGGTCTAATTCTTGTTCAATAATTTCACGATTTTCCGCTTGATAATTGTAATAAAAATCGATAAAACTACCGTTGGTAACAAAATATTGTAAATCGCCTTTTATAAATCTACCAATAAAATTAGGTGTGCTAAAATCAAATGCACCATAATTGTAAACTACATCAATTCCATAAATACTGTCTTGAATACGAATTCCTGTATGTCCATACATAGCATATGATTCTGGACCTAAACCACAAGTTAAAATACTAACTTTTGCTTTTTCAGAAAGAGTAATATTTTGGGCAAACCCACAAAAAGAAATTAAAATAAGTAAAGCGAAAAATAATTTTTTTGTCATTTTATATAAAGTCTTTCTTCTGGTTTCTGAAATTATCTAAACAATTCCCAATCTACTTTTATCGAAAAAATATTAGAATATAAAGCCGCACTTTGGTCACCTAAGTCAGTTAAAGCATAATCCACTTGAATGCCTTTGTATTTGAATCCCAATCCAATATTCGGTTGAAAACTTAATTTTTTTGAATCATCAATTTGAGTTATTTGCTGAAAATTTCCAACACCAGCTCTCAAATAAACCAAATCGATATAGCCAAATTCCAAACCAAGTGCAGGATCAATACTTACAGTGTTGGTTGAAATAATATCATTAGTTCTTGCAAATTGCATGTTTAAATTGGTCGCTGCTAACAAACTATAATCATAGCGAATAATCCATTTTTTTGACATTCCCAATTGCGCTTTCGGTAATGTGATTTCACTAGTTTCTGGTAATTCTTGGTTTTCACCAGGGATCGCATCAGCAATTTCTTGAAACTTCTCTTCATCAATTGTCCAAGTATTGTAAGTAGTGGTGATATCGCGAATCATTAAACCAAATTTCCAATCTTCGTCATCACTTATGTACTGAATTCCTAAATCCAACCCAAAACCCCAAGAATTGGCAAAATCTCCAATTACTCTTCGTATTACTTTCGCATTTACTCCATAATTTAAACCTTCAATAGGTAAACTTCTAGCATAAGAAACGGTTAAACCATAATCGGCAGTAGAAAAAAGTGAAATTCTGTTGTAGTCGATATTTCCTTCGCTATCAATTAATTGGGTTGTGTTTAAAATGTCATCAACTCCAAAACGAATTAAGGAAATTCCAATCGCACTTCTGTCGTCGATTGGCATCGCAAAACCAGCGTAATCATATTGGGCAATATTCGCAAAATAATTGGCATGCATTAATGAAAACTGTTTGTCTTCTAATTTTAATAATCCCGCAGGATTCCAATAGCCAGAATTTACATCGCCAGTATGAGCCACAACAGCATTAGACATCCCTAAAGCAGCAGCGTCAACTCCAATATTCATAAACTCATTTGAATATTTCCTAACGGTTTGCCCATAGGTTGCCCCACAAAAACAAATTAAAAGTAATAAAATGGTCTTTTTCAATGCCAATTTTTTTACAAAGATGAAATAAATTTCTCAAATAGTAAACTCTAAAAGTATTAACTTATTGTATTACATTTGCTGTAAATTAGGGAAGGCTTGTTTTTAGGTCTTTTTTAGTTGTAATTTTGCAATTCATTTTAGTTGCAATAACAGCATTAAATTAAGTAAAGAGTTTATAAAGTCACGTTATATGAATATCAAAAAGCACATTCCCAATCTAATCACTTTGCTAAATTTAGCATCTGGATTGTTAGCCATTATCGCTATTTTTAAAGGCTATTATGATGAAGCGTTTATTTTTGTTTGTTTGGGTATTTTCTTTGATTTTTGGGACGGATTTTTAGCTAGAAAATTCAATGTTGCCGGACCTTTAGGTGTGCAATTAGATTCTTTAGCAGATATGGTGACTTGTGGCGTAGTGCCAGGATTAATGATGTTTGTATTGTTTCAAAATATTCAAGAAGATTCTACTTCGGTTTATTATTTAACGGAAGAGTATTTTTATATGGGATTTGTGCCTTATTTAGGCTTTTTAATTACGTTGGCTTCTTGCTATCGTTTGGCAAATTTTAATATCGATACACGCCAAACGGATTCTTTCATTGGATTGCCAACACCTGCAAACGCTTTGGTAATTATGAGTATTCCGATGATTCAATACGCAAATGATTTTGAAGGATTGACTACAGTTTTGTATAATCCTTATGTGTTGTTATTTATCACGATTTTGAGTTCGTATATCTTAAACGCTGAAATTCCGTTGTTTTCATTGAAAATTAAAGAATTTACTTGGGCGAAATATAAAATGCAAATCTTGTTTTTAATTGGTTCTTTATTGTCCTTTTTTATTTTAGGATTTGTTGCAATTCCTTTGATTATCATAAGTTATGTACTGGTTTCGGTAATCAGTAATAAAATGGTAGCTAAGGCGTAATGGCGTCCAAAAGTTACAGACGAAAACCTGCCACAAAACGAAAATCCAACGCTACAAGTAAATGGATTTTCTATCTGATTTCTTTTGTGTTATTTCTATTTGTTGCGATTGGAATTTATAAATTTCGCGATGGTTTCCTGTATTATTTAGGTTTTAAAACCGATAAAAATGTTGAAAATTTATCGAAAGAAGAACGAAAGTTAGCCGATATCCGCATTTACGAAGTGTTGCACAAACATGATGACAAAGCAATTGGTTTTGATGTTTCGGAATACCAAAGTGAAATCGATTGGGAACAAACCTATCATATTGATGAATCGTTTGAATTGTCTTTTGTTTTTATTCGTGCTACTGCTGGAAAAAATAAGGTAGATTCAAGATTCAAAGAGAATTGGAAAGCTTCAAAAGAGCGAGAACTCATTCGAGGCGCTTATCATTATTATCGTCCCAACGAAAATTCGATTGAACAAGCCGAAAATTTTATCAAAACTGTAAAATTGCAAAAAGGTGATTTACCTCCTGTTTTGGATATTGAAAAATTATCAAAATCCCAATCAATAGACAGTTTAAAAGTAGGATTACGTCGTTGGTTAAAAAAGGTAGAAAAGCATTACAAAGTCAAGCCAATTATTTATTCTGGTGAAAGTTATTATACCGATTTTTTAAAAGAAGAATTTTCAGAATATCCGCTTTGGATTGCCAATTACAATTTTTGGAGAAACGATTTAGAATCCGATTGGCAATTTTGGCAATTCACAGAAAAAGCTCAAATTGAAGGTGTTGAAGGCATGGTGGATGTTAATATTTTTAATGGAAATAAGAATAAGTTGTTGTTGAAGTGTATTCGATGATTAAAATTGCAAAATAAAAAATCCCTCAAATTGTTGAGGGATTTTTTTATTCTTCTTTATTCAAATTCAGTTCTCCTTTACCGTGAATGATAGTGGTTTTAGGTGCTTCAAAATCAATTTTAGTTCTTCTTAATTCGAAATTTTGTCCTAAGTATACACGTCTAACCACTTCATCTGATGCTAATTCCTCTGGTTTTCCAGCTTTCAGAATTCCTCCTTCAAACATTAAATAGGTTTTGTCGGTAATTGCTAAGGTTTCTTGAACGTTATGGTCGGTAATTAAAATCCCGATGTTTTTATTTTTTAATTGGGCAACAATTCTTTGAATGTCTTCTACGGCAACAGGGTCAACTCCTGCAAACGGTTCGTCCAAAAGAATGAATTTTGGATCGGTTGCTAAAGCGCGCGCAATCTCCGTACGACGGCGTTCTCCACCAGAAAGTAAATCTCCACGATTGGTTCGAATGTGTTCCAAGGCAAACTCAGCAATTAATTCTTCCATTTTAGCTTCTTGCTCAGCTTTTGTAAGCGTGGTTAATTGCAAAACACTCAAAATGTTATCTTCGATACTTAGTTTTCTAAAAACAGAAGCTTCTTGTGCCAAATAACCAATTCCGTTTTGTGCGCGTTTGTACATTGGGAAGTTGGTAATATCCATATCATCAAGATAGATATTTCCGCTATTTGGTTTTACTAAACCTACAATCATGTAGAACGAAGTGGTTTTTCCGGCACCATTTGGACCTAATAAACCCACGATTTCTCCTTGGTTTACTTCAACGGAAATCCCTTTTACTACACTTCTTTTTTTATAGGTTTTAACTAAATTTTCTGCTCTTAATTTCATTCTGAGGTTTAAATGTTTAGAAGTTTGATTGTTTAATCGATTTACAAATAAACGAATAAACAATTTAACAATTTATCTTTTAACAATTATTTAGTTTGCTCCTCTAAAGCTTCCCAAAATTCGTAAGCTCTTCTTAAGTGAGGAATTACAATAGTTCCACCTACTAAAGTGGCAATTCCCATGCTTTCCATCATTTCTTCTTTCGTAACGCCGTTTTTGTAAGCCGTTTCTAAATGATATTTGATGCAATCATCACAACGTAAAACTGCTGAAGCTACTAAGCCTAACAATTCTTTTGTTTTAACATCTAAAGCGCCTTCCATGTAAGCATTGGTGTCTACATTGAAAATTCTTTTGATGACTTTGTTATTGTCTGCTAATAATTTTTCGTTCATTTTTGAACGATAATCGTTGAATTCTTTTACTAAATCTGCCATTTTTTTATGCTTTTAATTTTTCTCTTTCTTGACTTTTTACCACTAAAACACTAATTAAAATACTAACTTCGTATAATATCATAATCGGAATTGTAACGATAATTTGACTCAAAACATCAGGAGGTGTAATTACTGCCGCTACAATTAATACGACAACTAAAGTGTATTTTCTGTATTTTCTTAAAAATTCGGGAGTGACTAATCCAATCTTGGTTAAGAAGAAAATGATGATAGGTAATTCAAATAACAATCCACTTGCAATAGCGGATGTTTTCATCAAACTCATGTAGGAATCAATATCAATCGAATTACTAATTTCTGGACTCACAATGTAACTGGCGAAGAATTGAACGGATAATGGTGCAATTAAATAATAGCCAAACAAAACTCCAATAAAAAATAATATAGAAGAAATAATGATAAACGATGCCGCGTATTTCTTCTCTTTTTCATACAAAGCCGGACTAATAAATTTCCAAATTTCCCAAAGAATAAAAGGGAAGGCGAAAATAAACCCTACCGTAATGGAGGTCCACATGTGCATTGAAAACTGTCCGCCCATTTCTCTGTTTTGAATAGGAAGGTTGATTTCGGTGATGCACATTGTATCGCCCATATCAAATTGTTTTCCTAAATCGCAAAAGAATTGGTACGTGACAAAATCGGGACTTTTAGGGCCAAAAATAATTTCATTGAAAATAAAATCACTGAAAAAGAAAGCGACAATTCCGCAAATTAGTATGGCTGCCGAACTTCTTACTAATAACCAACGTAATTCTTCGAGATGGTCTAAAAACGACATCTCTTTTATATTTTTATCTGCCATTATACGATTCCTTCTTTTAAAATATCGTGTAAGTGAAGTATTCCTTTGTATTCATTATTGTCAATTACAACCAATTGTGTAATCGAATTGTTTTCTAAGATATTTAACGCTTCCGAAACTAAAATGCTGGAATTAATGTTTTTTGGATTTTTTGTCATGATGTCTTGCGCTGTTAAATCGGCAAAAGTATCACGATTGTTCAGCATTCTACGAATATCTCCATCTGTTACAATGCCAATTACTTGATTGTTTTCAATAACTGCTGTTACACCCAAACGTTTTTCGGAAATCTCCATAATTACTTTTTTGATAGAAGCATCTGGAGTAACCATTGGTTTGTGCGACGTATCTAACATATCTTTTACGCGCAACAATAATTTTTTCCCTAAAGCGCCACCAGGATGATATACAGCAAAATCTTCGCTTTTAAAGTTGCGCATTTCCATTAAGCAAACAGCTAAAGCATCGCCTAATACTAATTGAGCTGTAGTACTGTTGGTTGGTGCTAAGTTGTTTGGGCACGCTTCGCTTTCTACATACGCATGTAAAATATAGTGTGATTCTTTTCCTAGAAACGAATTTTTATCAGCCGTCATCCCAATTAAGGTATTGCCAAAACGTTTTAATAACGGCGCCAATACTTTAATTTCTGGGCTATTTCCGCTTTTTGAAATACAAATGATGATGTCTTCTGGTTGTACCATTCCTAAATCACCATGAACCGCTTCTGCGGCGTGTAGAAACATAGAAGGAGTTCCAGTTGAATTCAGAGTAGCTACAATCTTTTGAGCGATTAAAGCGCTTTTGCCAATTCCAGTTATAACTAGTCTTCCTTTGGTGTTGAAGATTTCGGTAACACTTTTTGCAAAGTCTTCGTCAAGATAATTCACTAGATCTGCGATGCTTTTACTTTCCGAAAGTAAAGTTCGTTTTGCGGTAGCTAAAATCGTATCAGTTGTGCTCAAAATAGAAATATTAAAAAATTTGTGTGTATAAAAGAAAATCGTATCTTTATGTTTGCAAATTTAGGTAAAATCATATTAATAGAGAATGAATCCACACGAAATTGATTTACATAAAGAATTAAAGAAATATTTTGGTTTTAACCAATTCAAAGGACTTCAAGAACAAGTAGTTAAAAGTATCATCACAGGTAATAATACTTTTGTGATTATGCCTACTGGTGGTGGAAAGTCGCTTTGTTATCAGTTGCCAGCATTGGTGTTAGACGGAACTGCGATTGTAGTTTCTCCGCTTATTGCGCTGATGAAAAACCAAGTTGATGCCATTCGAAGCTTAAGTTCAGAGCAAGGAATTGCTCATGTTTTGAATTCTTCATTAAATAAAACTGAAATTGCCAAAGTAAAAAAAGACATTACTTCGGGCATCACTAAATTGTTATACGTAGCCCCTGAATCGTTAACAAAAGAAGAGTATATCGAGTTTTTAAATAGTGTGAAATTGTCTTTCGTAGCTATCGATGAGGCACATTGTATCTCGGAATGGGGACACGATTTTCGTCCAGAATACCGTAATTTACGAAACATCGTTCGTCTTTTAGGCGATGTACCCATGATTGGTTTAACTGCAACCGCTACTCCAAAAGTGCAAGAAGATATCTTGAAAAACTTGGATATGCCGGATGCGAATACTTTCAAAGCTTCGTTTAATCGTCCTAATTTATACTACGAAGTACGTACTAAAACTAAAAATGTGGAATCGGATATTATTCGATTCATCAAACAACATAAAGGAAAATCAGGTGTTATTTACTGTTTGAGTCGTAAAAAAGTGGAAGAAATTGCTCAGGTTTTACAAGTCAATGGTATTAGTGCCGTGCCTTATCATGCTGGTTTAGATGCTAAAACGCGTGCCAAACATCAAGACATGTTCTTAATGGAAGATGTGGAAGTGGTAGTAGCAACCATCGCTTTTGGTATGGGAATCGATAAACCCGATGTTCGTTTTGTAATTCACCATGATATTCCAAAATCATTAGAAAGTTATTATCAAGAAACAGGTCGTGCCGGTCGTGATGGTGGCGAAGGACATTGTTTGGCGTATTATTCATATAAGGATATTGAAAAATTAGAAAAATTCCTTTCAGGAAAACCTGTTGCCGAACAAGAAATTGGATTTGCGTTGTTACAAGAAGTGGTAGCTTATGCTGAAACTTCGATGTCGCGTCGTAAATTCCTATTGCATTATTTCGGTGAAGAATTTGATGATGTCAACGGAGAAGGTGCCGATATGGATGATAATGTTCGTAATCCAAAGAAAAAAGTCGAAGCGCAAGACCAAGTGGTTACCTTGTTAAAAGTAGTTCGCGATACCAAGCAATTGTTCAAGTCTAAAGAAGTGGTTTTAGCACTTGTAGGTAAAGTAAATGCAATTATTAAAGCACAAAAAATAGATGCACAACCTTATTTTGGTAGTGGTTCTGGTTTTGATGAAAAATATTGGATGGCATTAATTCGCCAAGTTTTAGTGGATGGCTTGTTGACAAAAGACATTGAGACCTATGGTGTGCTAAAGATGTCAGAAAAAGGAGAAGCTTTCATTAAAAAGCCAGTTTCTTTTATGATGTCAGAAGACCATGAATATAATGAAGAAGAAGATGAGGCAATAGTAACTGCAGCTAAATCTTCAGGAACGGCAGATGAAGCTTTAATGACAATGTTGCGCGATTTGCGTAAAAAAGAAGCTAAAAAATTAGGAGTTCCACCGTTTGTGATTTTTCAAGATCCTTCTTTGGAAGATATGGCGTTGAAATATCCAATTTCTATTGATGAACTAAGTAATGTTCATGGGGTAGGAGAAGGAAAAGCTAAAAAATATGGAAAACCATTTGTTGATTTAATCAATAGATATGTAGAAGATAACGACATTATTCGTCCAGATGATTTAGTAGTGAAATCTACTGGAGCAAATTCTGGATTGAAGTTGTATATCATTCAAAATGTGGATCGAAAATTAGGCTTAGACGATATTGCGAAAGCCAAAGGCTTGGATATGGATGGTTTGTTGAAAGAAATGGAACAAATCGTGTATTCAGGAACCAAATTGAATATCCGCTATTGGATTGATGAAATTTTAGACGAAGACCAGCAAGAGGAAATTCACGATTATTTTATGGATTCAGAATCCGATAATATCAAAGACGCTTTAAAAGAATTCGATGGCGATTACGATATCGAAGAACTTCGTTTAATGCGAATTAAGTTTATTAGCGAAGTAGCGAATTAATTCTTAATTTTTGAAATTAGGAACACAGATTGAAATAATTTGAGAAATTCTAAAAATATAAAATCCAAACTCTTTAATTGAGTTTGGATTTTCTTTTTACATCGAATACTCCTTAAACATATAAATCCAAATAATTCGCGATAGTTTGATGTTGACTAAAGTTAAACTTAAAATGACAACTCCAATAATTGGAATAATTCGTAAATCGAAGGTTTCTTCAAAAAATGGCATGCAGATAAAGTAGGTAATTAAAGCTTCAGCAACGCCAAGTCCGTAACTAACAAACATTCCTCCAAAGAAAAAACCGGGTTCTTTTTCAAATTTTGTTCCGCAATTGGAGCAATTTTCATGCATTTTTGGAAAACTAAAGCTAAAATGCAATAATCCTTTTTCAAAAATCTTTCCTTTGTTGCAATTGGGACATTTGTTCCCGAATATGTTTATAATGGTTTTTAACATTGCTTTATATTTTTAGCAAATTTAAGCGATTATAATTTAAAAGAGGTTTTGTATTTTCGCATATTATAGCACAAAAAAGACATTTTTGATATGAAGAAAAACGAAGTTTACGAAATTAAGAAGTTTAAACGCAATTTCTTTCATCACAATTTATATGTCAATACCTTTCAAAATCATTTAAAAGAACATCGTTTTATCGAATCGTTGCACCGACATGATTTTTATGTTTTGGTTCTATTTACTCAAGGAACGGGTTTGCATAAAATAGATTTTGATGAATTTGCAATTGCAAAAGGAAGTTTTTTTCTAATGCAACCCGGTCAAATTCATCTCTGGGAACTTTCTTCAGATATTGAGGGTTACATTGTTTTCTTTTCCAAAGAGATTTATAATTTGCATTTTCGAGATAAGAAAATCGAAGAATATTTGTTTTTTCAATCGTCTAAAAATAATCCCGAATTGCAATTGAAGGGTAATGAAATGAGGCAAATTCAGCCTTATTTTGATTTAATGGTAATTGAAAGTGAACAAGACGAATTGCATAAAAAAGACAAAATGCTCAACTTGTTAGATTGCATTCTGATTGAAATTTTAAGAATTTATAATGTCGATTCTAATCATTTAACTTCTACCTACAATCATAAGTTAAAAGAATTTGAATTGTTGTTAGAGCAATATTATAGAACCGAAAAGTCGCCTTCGTTTTATGCAGATAAAATGGCAATTACCTTAAAACATCTCAATAGAATTTCAAAAAATATATTGAATATTACCATAACGGAATTAATTACCAGAAGAGTAATTTTAGAAAGCAAGCGTATTATGGTAGACCAAAACAAAACAATTGCTCAAATTGCAGATGAATTAGGCTATTCTAATTATTCTTATTTTTCAAAATTGTTTAAGAAAAGTGTAGGCGTAACTCCAACAGAATTTATAAATCAACTTAAAAATTAATTCTGATAAATTTCGCCTCTGTGAGGTTTTAAAATATCTCTAAAAGTAATCATATCTTTTTCATCTACCACAATGAAAGCAATCGCATGCATTTCATTGATAACTTCAAAGCCTGTTTTTTCTAATGTGATTTTCTCTTTTTTTAAGTATTCATTTAGATGAATATCATGATGTTCCGCTGTTTTGGCTGCGGCTTCACCTCTAAAATCCCAAATTAGTTTTATTTTTCTTGACATTTTTTTGATAAATAGCTTCACGGTTTTATCCGTGAAGCTTATTTTGTATTTAAGTTAGTTTTTAATGATTTTCATTGTTCCAGTTCCTTTTTCTGAATCAATTTTAAGAAGGTATACTCCTGATGACAAATCTGATGTATCTAAGGTTGTAGAGTTTGATGCTGATTTAGAAATTATTATTCTTCCATTCAAGTCTAAAACTTGTAAAGAAATATCTGAAAATTCTGCAAAATCTATGAATAATAATGAATTTGTAGGATTAGGATAAATGTTAAAATTATTTTTTATGAAATCACTAGAAGATAAATTGTTTACGATAGCGGTTGCGTATTGTAATTGTCTTGGATTGTTTGGGGGACCATAATTTGGATTGCCTCCTGTAGCTGCAGGGTCAGTAAAATGATCAAAAGTAATCATTGCATTTTTACTATTATTAAATTCAGCAGAAATAAATTGTCCTGTTCTTAAATTACCTGTAAATACACTTCCCGTTTGCCAAGTGCTATATCCATTGAATAAACAAGCATAATTTACTTGTCCATTATTTGTAGTGTTTGGGGAAGCATTATATGCTAAAAACAAATCATTTGAACTGTTTCTTGTAAATGCGTTATAGCTATCTGTAGCTGAAATTATTCCAGAAGTTAAACTTGAATTTATTTGACTTCCTACCCATGAACCTGTTTTGTTGGTTGTGTAGATAAGTTTAAAAGTAGTGTTGTTTTCTCTGTAAATTATATGTTGTTTGTTGTTGGTGTCAGATAAAATATTAACTCTATCAGCAGCGGGTGATCCTGTTGCTCCAGTAACTATAAAAGTAGGTGCAGTCCAACTTCCTGAAATATTATTAATATACAATAAGCTTCCGTCTGTTCCGCTTCCATTTGTTTCAGCTACGAACCCTATGTGAGATTTGTTATTGCTATCTATACAAGCGGCCATCATGTTAATGTCGTTAGCACCGGTTCCATTTCCTCCCGTTTGTGAATATGCGGTTTCGGTTGTCCAAGTACTTCCGTTATAAAATTTATGTATAACAGAATAAACTCTAGTAGAAATGCCACCAGAACCAATATTTTTTATAACATAATACACATGGGGATAATTCGTATTATCTAATTTCAATTGTAAATTAGTGAAACTATAGTTTGTTTGATTGTTTGAATGGTCTACGGTTGTGTAAGTCCAACTTGCTCCATTGCTACTATATGCGTATTTTAATTCACTACCATTACTTGTGTAAACATTCATTAATATGTGAAAACCTCCAGATGAGTCAACTTCTAATGCAATGCCATCATTAAACATAGTAGTACCAGATGTAATTATTACACCTGGAATATTTGCAGCGTCTAAATTAGAAACAGAAACCCAGCTAGAACTTCCAGATTCCCACCTTACTAAACGATAAACTGGATTTATATTGTTTGATACATGCGTTACAGTTCCATCATTAAAAAAGCAATAAAATTTACCATCAGCTCCAATTGATGTTGTGCTAAAGATATTTGAAGATCCATTTCCTTGCTCAATCATTCCAGAAGTAAAGGTTTGAGAATTAGAAGTCAAGCAAATGAAAATAAAAATTGAGAGTAGTTTTTTTTTCATAATTTTAAGTTTGAGAGTTAGACGTAATGAATTAATTTTTAGTTGTTTACAAATGTAAGAATTTTTTGAATTCCGTTTAAAATAATTCGATGAATTTGATAAATAAATTATTTAATTGTGTGGAAAAAATTAAATTTGCACTCTTAAATTTATGATATGCCACGCGAATTTCAATTTCAAGTTTCACCTGAAGTAGCCGCAAACGAAAGTTTGTTAGCCCAACATGTAGCCAAGTTATTTCAGGTTAGCCCAAAAGAAATTCAGAAAGTGGTGGTTGTAAAACGTTCGATTGATGCACGTCAGAAAGCGATAAAAATCAACATTAAAGCCAATGTATTCTTGGTTGGAGAAGAATATGTAGCGCAAAAAATTGAATTACCTGATTATCCAAATGTTGCCAACCAACAAGAAGTAATTGTAGTAGGAGCAGGTCCAGCTGGATTATTTGCTGCTTTGCAATTAATCGAATTAGGCTTAAAACCAATCGTTTTAGAACGTGGAAAAGATGTACGTGGTCGTCGTCGCGATTTAAAAGCGATTAATCGTGATGGTATCGTAAATGAAGATTCCAATTATTGTTTTGGAGAAGGTGGAGCCGGAACGTATTCCGACGGAAAATTGTACACTCGCTCAAAAAAGCGCGGTGATGTAGATAGAATTTTGGAACTTTTGGTAGGTTTTGGAGCTACACCTGAAATTATGGTAGAGGCACATCCGCACATTGGAACTAACAAATTACCACAAATTATTCAGGATATTCGTGAGAAAATCATTGCCTGTGGCGGACAAGTATTGTTTGAAACTCGTGTGACTGATTTTGTTATCAAAAACAACGAAATGCAAGGTGTTGTCCTTCAAAATGGAGATGTGATTTCGGCTAACAAAGTCATTTTAGCTACGGGACATTCCGCTCGTGATATTTTTGAATTACTACATAAAAAAGGCGTTCACATTGAAGCGAAACCCTTTGCTTTAGGCGTTCGTGCAGAACATCCACAAGAATTAATAGATCAAATTCAATATTCCTGCGATTTTAGAGGTGATTATTTGCCGCCAGCACCGTATTCGATTGTAAAACAAGTGAATGGTCGTGGGATGTATTCGTTTTGTATGTGTCCCGGTGGTGTTATTGCACCTTGTGCTACGTCTCCAGGTGAAGTCGTTACCAATGGTTGGTCACCTTCAAAGCGTGATCAAGCGACAGCGAATTCTGGAATTGTAGTAGAGTTAAAGTTGGAAGATTTCAAACCTTTTGTAAAATTCGGGCCTTTAGCAGGAATGGAATTTCAAAAAGCTATCGAGCAAAAAGCATGGCATTTAGCGGGTTCAACCCAAAAAGTTCCTGCACAACGAATGGTTGATTTTACACAAAATAAAGTTTCGGCAGCCATTCCAAAAACGTCTTATGTTCCTGGTACTACTTCGGTTGAATTAGGGCAAGTTTTCCCTGGATTTTTAACTCAAATCATGCGTGAAGGTTTTGTGCAATTTGGAAAATCAATGCGAGGTTACATGACAAATGAAGCCATTTTACACGCGCCAGAAAGTAGAACTTCTTCACCAGTGCGCATTCCAAGAGATAACTTTTCATTAGAACACGTTCAAATCAAAGGCTTGTATCCATGTGGCGAAGGAGCAGGTTATGCTGGTGGAATCATTTCCGCAGCAATCGATGGTGAAAAATGTGCCTTGAAAATTGCAGAGAGTTTAGGGAAATAAAAATACGAATTACACGAATTTTTACTAATTGTGTTCTTATGATAAACAAAAAAAAATCACAGTGCAAGCTGTGATTTTTTTTTGGGATAAAAAGGGGATTATATTTTTTTAACGTTTACAGCATTCATGCCTTTAGCGCCTTTTTCTAAATCGTAAGTTACTAAGTTACCTTCTTTAACTTTGTCTATTAAACCACTGATATGAACAAAATATTTCTCTCCAGTTTCTACTTCTTTGATGAAACCAAAACCTTTAGATTCGTTAAAGAAATCTACGGTTCCTCTTCGTTCTGTAGGTGCTTCATCTGATTCAGTTTTTCTTGAAACACCAATTTCGATACTTTCTAAATCAATTTCAATTCTTTTAGAAGGGTCTGGAGGTGTGCTTGTTAAGTGCCCGTTTTCGTCTACATATACATATAAATCCTCTCCTGATAATTTAGGATTGGCTTTACGAGCTTCTTTTTTTTCTTGTTTTTCTTTCTTTTTTTGTGCTCTTAGTTTTTCTTGTTCTCTTTTGTTGAAGGTTTCTTGCGGTCTTGCCATTAAATTCAATAATTTTAATTAGTATTTTTTAAAAGTAAACGGATAAAAACACACAAGCGAAATAAACAAGAAATTTATAAAGTACTTTTATTCAAAGTATTGCGAGAAGAAATTCATATCATTACTAATGATGCAAAGATAGTGAAAAAAGTGTTCTGTTCTTAAAAAGCTACAATTTAATCAATAGTTCGATTTTCAAATAAGCTGTATTCAACACACGTTAAACTTATCACAAACTCAAAAACTAGCTTTCATTCCTATCTTTTTTCGTATTTTTGACAAGCATTATACTACTATGATAGAAGAACAAGTAATTTTAGTTAACGAACAAGATGAGCCAATTGGGCTTATGAATAAGATGGAAGCGCATGAAAAAGCCGTTTTACACAGAGCTTTCTCGGTATTCATTTTAAATGATAAAAACGAAGTGATGTTGCAACAACGCGCCCATCACAAATACCATTCACCTCTTTTGTGGACGAATACTTGTTGCAGTCATCAACGCGCTGGTGAAACCAATATTGAAGCCGGAAAACGTCGCTTGTTTGAAGAAATGGGTTTTAAAGCTGAATTGAAAGAGTTGTTTCATTTCATTTATAAAGCACCTTTTGATAACGGTTTAACCGAACACGAATTAGATCATGTAATGATTGGATACTATAATGAAGCTCCGATAATTAATCCAGATGAAGTAGAAAGTTGGAAGTGGATGACTATTGAAGCTATTAAAGAAGACATGGTTGTTAATCCAGATGCTTATACCGTTTGGTTTAAGATTATATTTGACGAGTTTTATCATTATCTAGAAGATCATAAATTGTAAATTTCATTTAGGGAACGCAGATTGAAGAAATTGGATGAATTTTTAAAATCGTATTCCTTAAAATTTTAATATAAAACGACATTCTGAATTCAAATTTCTAAATTCTAAATTACCATGAGAGTAACTGTTTCAAGAAAAGCCCATTTTAATGCTGCACATCGTTTGTATCGCAAGGATTGGTCTATGGAAAAAAATCAGGAAGTGTTTGGAAAATGTAACAATCCGAACTTTCATGGGCACAATTACGAATTGATTGTTTCGGTAACAGGTGAAGTGGATAAGGAAACGGGTTATGTGATTGATACTAAAGTCTTATCCGATTTAATCAAAGAACATATCGAAGAAGCTTTTGATCATAAAAATTTAAACGAAGATGTTCCAGAGTTCAAAGATTTGAATCCAACTGCGGAACATATTGCTTACATTATTTGGCATAAACTTCGTGTTTTGATTGATGCTAATAAAGAGTTGGAAATTACATTATACGAAACTCCGAGAAACTTTGTAACTTATAAAGGTTTGTAATATGGCAATTCAAATTGGAGATAAATTACCAAGTTTTAAAGCAACTAAGCAGGATGGAACTGCTTTTGATAGTCAGGAAGTGAATCAGAAACCCGTTGTAATTTACTTCTATCCAAAAGATTTTACACCAGGTTGTACTACGCAAGCTTGCAGTTTTAGAGATGCCTATCAAGATTTTCAAGATTTAGGTGCTGAAGTAATTGGCGTTAGTGGAGATTCAGCTAGTTCGCATCAGAATTTCCAACAGAAATACAAATTGCCTTTTATTTTACTTTCGGATGCAGATAGAAAACTGCGACGTTTGTTTGGAGTTCCAACGGCGCTTTTAGGTTTATTGCCTGGTCGCGTAACGTATGTTTTTGATGCTAAAGGCTATTGTATTTATATTTTTGATAGTATGAGTGCGAAAAATCATATTGAAAGAGCTTTAAAAGCCATTCAGAAGGCAAAATAATAAATCCAATAACTCTAAATTTTAGGATTTTAATACTTTTTTCGCATCTTTGTACTTCACTATTTGACTATGAAGTTTTATCCTTTAACCTTTACACCTATACTTAAAGACCGCATTTGGGGCGGAACCAAGTTGAAAACTTATCTCAATAAACCCATAGTTTCTGAAACTACAGGCGAGAGTTGGGAAATTTCAACCGTTCCTGGCGACATTAGTGTGGTTAGTAATGGCGTTTTAAAAGGAAAAAACATCAATGAAATTATCGATTTGTATCCGGAAGAGATTTTAGGAAAATCGGTAATTGCTCGTTTTGGAAAACAATTTCCTTTACTTTTTAAATTCATTGACGCGAAGGAAGATCTGTCGATTCAATTGCATCCGAATGATGCTTTAGCTAAAGAACGTCACAATTCTTTCGGGAAAACGGAAATGTGGTATGTAATGCAAGCGGACGAATCGGCACGTTTGGTTGTTGGGTTTAAAAAGGATTCCAATCAACAAGAATATTTAGCGCATTTAGAAAATAAAAATCTAATTGATTTACTTAACGAATATCCTGTTTCAAAAGGCGATGTGTTCTTTTTAGAAACCGGAACCATACATGCCATTGGAGCAGGAGTAGTGGTAGCGGAAATTCAGCAAACGAGTGATGTTACGTACCGTATTTACGATTGGGATCGAGTGGATGCTAATGGAAATGGAAGAGAATTGCATACGGAATTAGCTTTAGATGCTATCAATTACCAAACAACACCTTCTAAAATTGACTATGAAGAAGAAGCTAATAAAAGCGCAGCCATAGTAGATTGCCCGTACTTTGTTACGAATATCATTGCTTTGCAGGAGACTTTTATTTGGAAACGTACCAAACAAGCTTTTACGGTTTTTATGTGTACTAACGGTCAATTTGAAATGATTGTAAATGGAGAAATCTTGCGTTACCGAATGGGCGACACGATTTTGATTCCGGCATGTATTGAAAACTTAACGGTTAAAGGAAAGGCTACTTTGTTAGAAATTTCGATATAATGTATTGAGAACAAAATATATTATGTAATTTTGCTTCAAATTTTAAATTTATACAAAATGGCAAGCGTTAAAAACTTGAAAAAAGAAATCAACTACGTTTTAGGGGATATTGTAAACATCGTTTACATTTGGGAAATGTCTACAGCTGGAAAACCAACTGAAGCATCTGATAAATTAGTTGATGAAATCTACGAAACTTTTGATACTTTAATGACTAGAGCGAATCAAAAAGACGTTGAGAACAAAAAAGCGCATTTTAAACAAATTCGTAAAGATTACGAAGCGGCTGCAAATCAATTTGTTGCGAAAATAAACGAATTAAACTAAAAAATTGCGATAAAAAAGTGCAGATTTTTTTTGGAAATTTAAATTTCAGAACTATATTTGCACCGCAATAGAGTTGCCGGTGTAGCTCAGCTGGCTAGAGCAGCTGATTTGTAATCAGCAGGTCGTGGGTTCGAGTCCCTCCATCGGCTCTAAAGTAGAAACCATCACAGCAATGTGGTGGTTTTTTTTGTTTTATGTCGTTCTAAGTTTTTCAGAATTTTTAAATGCTAGCGCAAGCGTCACGCTTGTGCACACAAAGTATAAAATAGCTTTCTGAATGTTTGAAAATATGTAGTCACGAGCAAGATGCTCGCGCTAGCGGTGGTTTTTTTGTTTTTGAATGTTTCTTTTTTTGTCACAGTTTTTAAATACCAGTATATTTGTATTGGTGGTCTATCTATAAAAACAAAAAAAATGGCTGTTAGTTTTGAAAATATTTTTAACCATACAATTCCAATTGATGATTTTCGTTTGAAATGGCGTTTCTCGGATGAAAAATACGATAAATTACCTAATGATCATCTTGATCAATTGAGACCTTTGAATAATGATGCTTCAAAGTTTTTGTGGGATTTTATTAACCAAAATAATTTACACTGTGAAATTCCATTTAAAAAAGATATTTTTAGAATAATTGATAAAGCAAAAATTTCTGGCGATAATGAAAAAGAGATTAAAAAATGGCTCTACCATCGTGGACTTCCATTTGATAAACAAGTTTTTTTATCATGGCAACAAACAGATGCAATGATTGTTCCTTGGAAAATTTTTATAAAATATTTTGATAGTTTCTATTATGGAGGTTCAGATGATTTAACAATTATAGACCAAAGTTTGAATTGGGCTTTATTGTTTTATCATGAAGATGAAATATATTTTGGAACAAATGAAAAATACCAACCTTGTAAAACCTTTGAAAAGTTTGATTTTATATGGTGAAAATTAGCCTAACATAAACGTTATATGTTAAAAGTTAAAAAAAAGCGGTCAAAAATTGACCGCTTTTTTTATTTTTGAACTTCAATTTCTTTTCTCTTCTTAACATATTCATTTAACATTTTTCCATATTTCGATTTCGCTACTTCTGGTGTCATGCTTTTTTGAATGGTGTCTAAATAAGGCGTGTTAATGTCAGCAATTTCAGAAAGTGCTAAGTAAGGCGCAATTTCTTTGTTTGCATTTGAAACAGCAAAATGGGCTGTGTAACGGTATTTTCGTTTTAAAAGTTTTTGATACGCTTGTTCAATGCTGTCTGCTGTTGCTTGATTAGGCTTAACTTCGTTTCTAAGACGTTTTGTTATTAGTTTTAGATTCTCTTCATTAAAACGCTTGTTAATACTATCAAACTTTACCCATAAATCATGATTTTTTGATCCTGTAATTTTAGCATCAGAGAAAAAATGTTGTAAGGTAGTTTCAATATGAATATTTCCTGGTTCAGCAAAGAAATATAAATTGTCATCAACTGATTTGGTTTGTCCTCGGTCTAAATTCAAATATAACATTTCTGGACTATCTAAGTTAATATGACTTTCAAACTTAGAATCGCCATTAATAATTATACTATCAATAGTTACAAAAGTAGAATCTTGTATTCTTTGTAAATATAATTTTCCTTGGCTCAATCCTTTTATGTTACCTGTAATATGCACATTTGCATCGGATTCTTTATTATTACAAGCTACTAATGTGATTACGGCAATTATGGCTAAAACTATCTTTTTACTCATGGTCTTATTTGTTGTATTTTGGATTTCGTGAATCTTCGATTTCATCGTGAATTTTTAATTTGTGTTCGCAAAGTAAATAAAAAAATCCTCAAAATACTAAGTACTTTGAGGATTTTCAAGTGCAATATCAATTGCGAAATTCAAAATCAATTTCAAATTCAAGTTCAAGAATCAAGATATGTGCCCCTTCAAACTTAAATTTAGCCTCTTAACCAAGCTTCGCGAACTGCTTTTTTAGTAGCATCTGTTGATTGGTAGCCGTCTTGTTTTTCTTTTGGCATTACTACTTTTCCTTTTACGATTTGCTCTTTGCCGTCTCTTTTAATTTTAACGGTAATAGCGTCTCCATCTTTCCAGTTCATACTCGCCATGATTAAATCGTAGATATTGTCTAAGTTGTAACTTTTATCGTTGAAAGCTAAAAGGGTATCGTTGTTTTTCAAACCTAAAGTGGTCATGAACACGTTCAATTCGATTTCAGGTAAAATCATAATCTCTTTTGTACTTGGATTTACTGTGATATAAGGTTCTCTTTGTCCTTTTAAGAATGGATTTCCTGCTACTTCAATAGATGCTTCTGTTACACCCATTTTTGCGAAATATTGCTCATATGGAATCGGAGTTTCACCTGCTACGTGTTTGTTTAAAAACTCACCAACCGCTGGGTATGTTAACGAAGTGATTTTAGCGAATAACTCATCGTCTTTAAATGCTTTTTTAGTTCCGTATTCTTTGGCTAATTCTTGCATAAGATTTAAAATGCCTTTTTGCCCGTTGCTATTTTCTCTAATTAAAATATCAACACACATGGCAATTAAAGCTCCTTTTTGATATACATTTAAGTATTGATCTTTGTAAGGTGCATTCAATACGTTTTTACTCATTTTAGTAAAACTCATGTTGTCATTCATTTGACGTGATTGTGCAATTTTACCTGCCATTCTTTCAAAGAATTCTTTTTCGTCAATTAAGCCTTGATTTACTTGGAATAAGTTGGCAAAGTATTCGGTAACTCCTTCATACATCCATAAATGTTCTGACATTTGAGGATTGTTGAAGTCGAAATATTGGATTTCGTTTGAATGAATTGTTAATGGTGTTACAATATGGAAGAATTCGTGCGAAACTACATCTTTTAATTGCTCTTGTAACATTTCTAATCCCATCATCTCTGGCATTACCACTGTTGTTGATGTTGGATGTTCTAAAGCTCCAAACCCTTTTGCATCTTTAGCTTTCATATCAGACAAATACAATAAAATAGCATATTTTTTTGTAGAGTTGATTGGGCCTAAGAAACGTTTTTGTGCTTTCATCATCGTTTCCATGTTTGGTGTAATTTGTTTTGCAGTATATTTTCCTGTTGGAGAATATACGCTGATGATAATTTCCATATCATCCACCATGAATGAAGTGTAATCAGGTTTTGAATACATGATAGGCATTTCTACCAAACTTGCATATTTTGGCATATAAAATACATCCGAAGTTGCACTTGTGTCTGAATCTGTCATGGCAGATACTCCCATTAAAGTTTCAGGATGAGTTACGGTTAATTTGTATGGTGTTTCTTCTTTTCCTTTGAAGTAACCAATGAATCCGTGTGTGTTCAACATGAAGTTAACGCCGGCGTTGATGTTAGTTCCAGCTGGAGAAAATACATCTTCGCTTTCTCCAAAACCAGCACCACCTTCAGTATCATAGGTGTCGTTAACTAGATAAGTGATTTTAGCCAATTTAGTTGCATCCGAAATAGAGTAAGAGTTTTCATCTATTTTCGCAATTTTAAGCGCATTTCCTTTAGCATCAAAAGCTTTTACGTTTTCAATAAAACGCCCATAATCGTCTTCTGAATAAGTTCCTGGAACTGTTTTAGGGAAATGAAAAGTTACAGTTTCACTTGTAAATGTTGGAGGTGTAACGGTTACCATTACTTTGTCGTCTTTTACATTGATTAAATCGATAGTCACCGCAACATCATTTTGTTTTGTAGTCGTTTGAGTTGGACTACAGCTCCATAAAAATCCCATTATAGATAGGGATAGTATTATTTTTTTCATTTTATCTTAATTGAATTATCAATAAGTAGATTAAATGGGATTATTGTTACAATTCGTGTTTAGAAATTTTATAGGATTGTTTTAGTCTTTCAAATTAGTGCCAATAAAAAAGCTCTAAATTAGTTAAGAGCTTTAATTTTAGTCGAATTTATTTTTGAAATAATATTTGCTGTCTAAGTCTTCGTCTTCCAATTCGTTATATTTTATTGGTTTCGGTTTTGGCTTACTCGCAGTCACTTTCTTTTTCCAAAGTTCAAAATTATCTTTGGACAATCTTTTTCGCATTAATTCGGTAACTTCGTTTTCTGTTACTCCGAATTCCTCTTTTAAAACTTCAAAAGGTTTTTTTTCCTCTTGCGCCATAGCAACAACTCTATCTAGTGTTTCGTTGTCGAATTCTGAAATTTTCTTCTTTTTCATGAAGTAAATACTATTTCTGTCTAGTTTATTGGTTAATAATTCAATATTAGTAAAAAAATAAATTCAAAAATTAGGCCAAATACTTTTTCTGAAATTTTTAAAAATTTTCTAAAGATGGTTGTCGTTTTTGAGGAATATTTACAGAATTGTTCTAAACGTTAAATTTATTCTTGAATTTTTAGGTTGTGTGGCTTTCGGAATTTGGTGTTTGTAGTGAATTTGGCTTCCTTCTTTCATCAATAATAAACTTCCGTGGTTTAAATTCAAGGTCATTTTTGCTTCCGGGTTGGTAATGTGTTTCAATTGAAACTTACGTTCTTCGCCAAAACTTACTGAGGCAATTATTGGATTTCGGCCTAATTCTTTTTCGTTATCGGCGTGCCAACCATTGCTATCTTTTTCATTTCGGTATAAATTAGCCAAAACGGTGGTGAAGTTGTGATTAGCCACTTGTTCTACTTTGTCTTTAATAAACATTAAAGTGGAATTCCAAGCATGAGGTTGCATCGTTAAACCCGAATAAGAATAAGGTTTACCTTCGTTTCCAAACAAACACGTTAATCGGGGTTGGGCAATTTTCTTACCAAAAATGGTGATGTCATCTTGTTGCCAAGGTGTTTCGTTTAGTAATTTATCCCAAAGTAAATCCGCTTCTTCTTTGTTGAAGAAATTCGGATAAAATTCAAAAACCGCATCGGGTAGTGGAAGTATTATTTTTTCTTTTGGGAATAAATCGAGCATAAAAAAAGCGATGAATTACATCGCTAATTTATTTATTTTTTCTTGAATTGTATGTTCATAATTACGATTGCGGTAATAATTAACAGAATTCCAATCCATTGAATGAATAATACTTGTTCGTTTAAAAGAAAAAATGCCATCATTACCGAAACGGGTAATTCTAAAGAAGAAACAATACTTCCCAATCCAATTCCCGTATGAGGAAATCCTGCGTTTAATAACATAGGTGGAATTATTGTACCGAATAAGGCTAATACAATTCCCCATTTCGCAAAAATTTCAAAGTTGAAAGGAGTAACTTGCGTGTATAGGCTGAAACCAAATACGATAACTGCACCACCTAATAACATATACAGACTTCTTTGTGCAGAAGAAATTCCTAATGCTACTTTGTTGGCTGTGAACATTGTTGTTGTAAAAGAAGCAGCAGCTAATAATCCCCAGAATAATCCGTTGGCCCAATCGATTGTTGGGTCATTAAAATCGATTTTGAAAATATTAATAGCCAAAGCTGTTCCAATTAATACAATGATTACCGAAATTATTTTTTGAAAAGAAGGTGCTTTTTTATCCAAAAACCATTCTAATAAAACACCCATCCAAACGGTTTGCATTAACAATACAATTCCAATAGAAACAGGAATGTATTTTACAGCTAAATAATAAAAAACACTTGTCATTCCTAATGAAGTTCCGGCCAACATTAGTTGAAAAATATTTTTTGGAGAAGCTTTTGCTGCTGTATTTTTATTTTTAGTGCGTTGGAATAAGTTGATGATTAAAATCCCAATAATTCCATAAATGAATTGTGATGAAGTTACTTCGGCTGTTGTAAAATCTTCTTTGTAAGCTAGTTTAACGAAAGTAGCTAACATACCATAACTCGTTGCGCCTAATGCAACCAAGAAAACACCTTTGATAATATTGTTGTTTGACATATCCTAAATTTTTAAGGGGGCGCAAAGATAGGGTAAAAAGAAAAAAGAGAATAGATAAATGAAGAAAGATTTTTTGAGGGTTTAATTTTAGTACGAATTTAACATCATTGTTTTAAATAAAAATTCGAAAGTGGAGTTATATTATTTTAATCCCATTTCTATGAAGCATTTTTTACTATTAATTGCCGTTTGTTTTTTATGTTGTAATAATTCGGAAGTAGAACCTTTAGCTGTAAAAGATTACAGTTCTATTCATGCAGAAGCAGCTTCCTTTTGTAAAGAAAATAATTATAATGAATCGTATTATTTTTTAGTTGATTTGAGTGTGCATTCTGGAAAGAATCGTTTTTTTATTTATGATTTTGCAAGTAAGAAAGTGTTGGATAAAAATTTGGTTACACATGGCAGTTGCGATCAATTTGAAGAGAATCCAGACAAATGGGAAAAGGTAAAATTTGATAATAGAGTAGACAGTCATTGCTCGATGAAGGGGAAATACAAAATAGGAAGTCGCGATTATAGTTCGTGGGGAATCAACGTTAAATATTGGTTACACGGATTAGAATCAACCAATAAAAATGCGGTAAAAAGGGTAGTGGTTTTGCATTCTTGGAGCGCGGTTAAAAACAAAGAAATTTATCCGCGACACAGTCCTTTAAGTTGGGGTTGTCCAGCAGTTTCGGATGCTTTTATGGAAAAGTTAGATGAACGTTTACAACAATCAGTAAAACCAGTTTTGTTGTGGGTTATTGAATAATAAAAATCTCGTTTAATCTAAACGAGATTTTTATTTCATCTTTATATAAATTGTCGTTACCTTCTAGCACCACCACGACGTTTTGTTTTAACAACTGTAGTTTTTCCTCTTTTGTTTTTGTGTACAACTGTTGTTCCTCTTCTGTTATGAACTACTATAGTTGATCTGCTTCTTCTTGGGGAATATACTTTTCTAGCGACAACAACTCTATGTGTTGCCGTTCTGTGATAATATACGCGATGCTGTGCGCATCTTCCATAAAATACAGAGTAACGATATGGTCTCCATGGCTTCCACCATCTTGGATAGAATCCCCATCTATGTGGAGAAACCCAAACGACATAACCTGGTGCATATAAAAAGCGCACACTTGGCCAAAACCAAACATTTACTACAACTCCTGTTGGTGTAATTTCCAATGCATTGGGACCTCCTTTTGATTTTTCCATTTTTTCATCTATTTCAAAAGGTTCAATAATGGTGTTTTCAGCATATAATTCTGAATCACCTTCAATTTGTAAGATGGCTGATTCATTTCCCGTTTTTTCAATTCCAATAATTGCGATATCTTGTTTTTCTTTTTCGTTTAAAAAAGTACTTAAAACAATTACATGTGTGTCTTTTTCTTGTATATCTTGCACTACAATGTAATCTGTTTCGCCATCATTATTTAAATCAAGATTATTAACATTATTGTTTTCTTCATTGATTAATTTTTCAAATTCTTCTAGTGAATTTGCTTTTTTAAATAATGCCAAAGCACCTTCTAAACTAAAATTGTCACCAGTAAATTCAGGAAAATCATTTTTATCATTTTCTTGACCAAAGCTTGCTGTAATTCCAAGAATTAGCAACAAAAAAACAGATAATTTTTTCATAATTAAAATACTTTTTTTATTATGAATTTGACATTATAAAATTAAAAAGGTTTAATAAAGAGTCAAAAATTATTCGACATCTTCTGATAAATCCTTTAAATGAACTCTTAATGCATTGACAGAAATACTTATCTCCCAAAATGAGATTCCTAATGAAATCAATAAGCAAAATAAACTACCTCCAAATAGATAAATTCCAAAATCTCCATGATTTATATAAAGTAGCAACATTGCAAAAACAGATAAGAACAAACACATTACTCCAAAAAGTTGCATGTAACGGATTAGCGTTAATCGTAAGTTTAAATTTTTGATTTCCAGTAAAATGCTTTTGTTATGATTGTCGTCGTAGTTTTTCTTCAAGTTACGGATGATTTGAGCAATCGTTAAAAATCGATTAGTATAAGCTAATAGGATTAACGAGGTTGCGGAGAATAATAAAGCTGGAGTTTCGATTGAGAGTGTCATACTATTTTTATAAAATATAAAATTACAAAAAATCCTGAGAGGTTTTTGAAACCTGGCAGGATTAATATTTAAAGGTTTTTTTTTACTTATTTAACAATGCTTTGATTTTCGTTTTCAATTCATCAAAATCATCTTGTTTGAATCCTATTGATGTGTAAATAATAGTCCCTGTTTCGTCAATAAGATAATTTCTTGGGATGAATTGTGTTGCGAAAAGTTTATAAATGGCTCTTGCTTCATCAGGATAAATAGGAAAAGTGAATTTTTTCTTTGCGATAAAAGCATTGGTTTCTTCTAATTTGTGCTCTCTACCAAAACTCATCAAAATGAAATTATCGTTTTTATAGACATTCCAAATTTCAGATTCTAAGTGTGGCATTTCTTGCATACACGGACCACACCAAGTGGCAAAAAAATTAATAAGGATTATTTTTCCTTTATGCTCTGATATGTTTTTCGATTCTCCTTTTTCATTTAGATAACTAAACATTGGTAGTTTATCTCCAACCTTTAAAATGTTTGTTTTTTCATAATTTACATTGTCTTGTGCTGATACAAGATTGAAAAGAAAAAGAATTGATACTAATGCTAGTTTTTTCATATTTTATTTTTTCATGTTTTTATATAATATATTCTCCTGCATTTCTTTTTCCTTTTCTTTTTCTATTTTTTTGAAAATTGAAGTAAAATTTCCTTTAAAATTCTCTTTTAAATTTTTAACGCCTAACTTTTCTAAGCTGTATAAATATATGTTTATTGCTTTTTCAGAATCATTCTTCATATAAGGAGCAGTTAGCCAAAATACCTGTGCTGCAAAATCATATACACCTAAATCTAATGCAATATCAGCGTATTTGTATATGTCATTTAGAATTTCATTTTTATTTTTAAATAAAGATTGAATTTCTTGACGTCTAAATAATAAATAACCTTCTTTTGGGTTGCTCGCTCTAACATCCATATTGTATAAAGGATTGTGCTGGTAAATCTCTATTTTGGCTTTATCCCATTGTGATCTATCGTTTGTTTCAATTTTTTTATCATTTAGATCTTTTGTGTTTTGTGAAAAATATAATTCGTACAAGTTCCATGATGAATTTGGATATACTTTTTTAATATTTTGATAAATTTCAATTGCTTTGTCATAGTTTTTTTTGTCATGCTCAGTAATTCCTTTTGCAATTTCATCATTTATTTCATTGTTGAAAAGTTCTAATCGAAACTCAATTTCTTTTAAATAGTCAGTTGAGATGCTTTCTTTGTCTGCAAAAAGTTTTAATATTTCAATGTATTTGTATGCATAATCAAACTCGCCTTGAGAAACTAACATAAAAGTTTTTGTTATAGGAATCAATAGATTTCCATTCGACATTTCCATACAAGCTCTCCAATAGTCTGAATTTTTATCCGTTAACTCAGCAATGTTTTGAGTTTTTGTAAAATCGGTTTTCTCAATTAGTTTGCCAAAATTTTTAACCCCAGCAAATTTATCATCAACAATAACTTGATAAGCACTTAAAACAGGAAGAACTTCATTAATAGCATAATCTTTATTTAGCTGTATTTTAGTTTCTAGATTAGCTTTTTTATATTCCTCTAATTTTTGTTTAATTGGGTCTACATAATCTTTAAAGTCAGTTATTTCTTTTTCTGATTTTGTATTGACAGAAATGAATACCGGAAAATCAACAAGTTTTGTGTTTTCTAATTTATATGCTTTTATATCGGTTATTATTTTCTGCTCTTTAATCGCATCGATTTTTGGATCAGAATATACCTTAATTGTTGGGTCTCCAGTTTTATGACTAATGATTAAAACTCCAATTTTTTCTTCTTTTGGTAGTGTTTTATATTCTATTTCAAAATATTTGATTATTTTTCCAATAGTCGCAATGTATTTATCTTCATTAATATTGACTTCTGAAATTTTATCATTCGCCAATATGTTTAATGATATTTTTGGTTTGTCTTCTTGTGAAAACATTGCATAACTTATAAGAAAGAAAACAGTTAATAGGGTTTGATTGATTTTCATTTTGAATATTTTTTGTAAATAACAATATTACAAAAAAAACCTACAAGATTTAAAATTCTTGTAGGTTTTTAGATTGTTTTTTATCTTATACTTCTTACTTCAAAGTCTCAAAACTTCTCTTCACAAAAGCTGTCAACTCTTCACCCTTTAACAATCCTTGAGAAAGTTTAGCTAAATCTAAAGCTTGTTTAACCAAGTCTTTTTGTGCATCTTCTGAACTGTTCAAAATAGTAGCAGCTAATTCTGAATTTGTATTTACTACTAAATTATACATATCAGGAAAGTTGCCCATGCCAAACATTCCGCCACCACCGGTTGCGCTCATTTCTTTCATTCTACGCATGAATTCTGGTTGGGTAATAATGAATGGTGCTGTATTGCTGTCTAAATTTTCTAATTGCACGGTGTAGTTTTCTTTCGGAACTACTGTTTCAATAGATGTTTTTAGTTTTTCTTTTTCGTCATCTGATAATTTCGAAATCGTTTCTTCTTCTTTCTGAATTAATTTATCGATATGATCCGCATCTACACGAGCAAAAGTTAAATTCTCATTATCCGCTTCTAATTTTTGAATCAAATGTGAAACAATTGGCGAATCTAATAGTAAAACTTGATATCCTTTTTCTTTTGCAATGTCAATGTAACTGTGTTGTGCATCTTTGTTCGAAGCATAAAGCACAACTAGTTTTCCGTTTTTGTCGGTTTGATTTGGCGCAATAGCTTCTTTTAATTCCGCTAATGTGTAATATTTGTCTTCAGTTGTTGGATACAATACAAAATCGCCTGCTTTTTCATAGAATTTTGGTTCCGAAAGCATTCCGTATTCCAATACCACTTTGATGTCGTTCCATTTTTGTTGGAAATCTTCACGGTTTTCATTGAATAACGATTTTAATTTATCCGCTACTTTTCTAGTGATGTAATTTGAAATTTTCTTTACATTTCCATCCGCTTGTAAGTACGAACGTGATACGTTCAATGGAATGTCTGGCGAGTCTACCACACCTTTTAACATCATTAAGAATTCAGGAACAATTCCTTCTACGTTATCCGTTACGAAAACCTGATTTTGGTACAATTGGATTTTGTCTTTCTGAATTTGTAAGTCAGATGATAATTTTGGGAAATATAAAATTCCAGTTAAGTGGAACGGATAATCTACATTTAAATGAATGTTGAATAACGGTTCATCAAATTGCATTGGATACAATTCACGATAGAAATTTTTATAATCTTCATCCGATAAATCACTTGGTTGTTTTGTCCAAGCTGGATTTGGATTATTGATGATATTATCTACATCAACATATTCTGTTTTGTAATCCTCAGGAGCGTCTTCTGGTTTTGGAAGTGCTTCTTTTTTTGTTCCAAATTTAATCGGAATCGGCATGAATTTGTTGTATTTGGTCAACAATTCACGGATTTTGAATTCTTCCAAAAATTCTAATGAATCTTCAGCGATATGTAGGATGATTTCTGTTCCTCTTTCTGTTTTGTCATGAGAAGTTAAAGTAAATTCCGGACTTCCGTCGCAAATCCAATGTGCGGCTGGCTCGTCTTTGTATGATTTAGTGATGATTTCCACTTTTGAAGCCACCATGAACGCCGAATAAAATCCTAATCCAAAGTGACCAATAACACCTGAATCTTTGGCAGAATCTTTATATTTTTCTAAGAATTCTTCTGCGCCTGAGAATGCGATTTGGTTGATGTATTTTTCCACTTCATCGGCTGTCATTCCTAAACCTTGATCGATAATGTGAAGTTTTTTTCCTTCTTTATCGATTTTTACTTCGATCTTAGGATTGCCATATTCTACTTTTGCTTCGCCAATGCTAGTTAAATGTTTTAATTTTAAAGTAGCGTCGGTTGCATTCGATACTAATTCACGAAGAAAAATTTCGTGGTCACTATACAAAAACTTTTTGATTAAGGGAAAGATGTTTTCTACTGAAACATTAATTTTTCCTGATGCCATATTTAAAATTTTAAGTTAAACAATTTGATGTTTATCTATCTTTCAAAAGAAATACCAAACTTAAATTGGTGACAAATTGACATAATTTTTAATCTTATCTTTGTAAAAAAAATAGTCATGCTGTCTGTTCAAAATATTACTTTTTCTTACATCGATACACCTAATTTACATTCCATTTCTCTAAGCTTGACTAAAGGGAAAAATTTGGCTTTAATTGGAGAAAGTGGTTGTGGAAAAAGTACCTTATTAAAATTGATTTACGGTTTGTATGACTTAGATGAAGGTCAGATTTTTTGGAATGATATAGAAGTGTTGGGTCCGAAATATCATTTGATTCCAGGTATGCCTTTTATGAAGTATTTGGCTCAAGATTTCGATTTGATGCCTTTTATTACGGTTGCTGAGAACGTGGGAAAATACCTTTCTAATTTTTATCCTGAAGAAAAAAAAGCCAGAATTGCAGAGTTATTAGAAATCGTAGAAATGACAGAATATGCCAATATAAAAGCTAAGTATTTAAGTGGCGGTCAAATGCAACGTGTGGCTTTAGCAAGGGTTTTGGCTCTTGAACCGGAAGTTTTATTGTTGGACGAGCCTTTTAGTCATATCGATAATTTCAGAAAGAATAGTTTGAGAAGAAAACTGTTTGGTTATTTAAAAGAAAAAGGAATCACTTGTGTTGTTGCCACTCATGATAGTACGGATGTTCTATCTTTCGCAGATGAGGTAGCGATTATTAAAGAAGGAAAAATCATTGAAAGTGGTATTCCAAAATTCATTTACGATAATCCAAGAGACAAATATGTAGCTTCGTTGTTCGGAGATGTTAACGAAATTGAAATCAACGGCGAACCAAAATTTGTTTATCCACATCAATTAAAAGTGGTGTTGAATTCCGATTTAAAAGTAGAGATTGTCAATTCTTATTTTAGAGGAAGTCATTATTTGATAGAAGCGAAATATGGTAATCGAATTTTATTTTTTGAAAATGATACGATTTTGGAGAATGGGGAAGTGGTTTGTTTGAAAAAAGTGTAACATCCCCCTAACCCCCTTCAAAAGGGGAATTGCAAATAAGATATGAAAGAAATTAAGAGAAATAAAATTATCCCATACAATCCGAAATTAAAAGAGTTGGCTAGAGAATTAAGGAAAAATAGCAAACCAGCAGAAATTGTATTTTGGAAAATGGTGAAAGGTAAATCTTTAGGTGTAGAATTTCATAGGCAAGTTCCAATGTTAAATTATATTGTGGATTTTTATTGTCATGAAATTGGTTTAGCAATTGAATTAGATGGAACTATTCATGATAATGCTTTTTTGGAAGATGCAAAACGACAAGGAGAATTAGAACAACAAGGAGTCGTTTTTTTAAGGTTTTTAAATGATGAAGTGCTCCAATATAGTCATCACGTCTTGAACGAGTTATCTGCGAAAATTAAAGAATTGAATAGTGATTCGTAGAAAAAGTTCCCCCTTTGAAGGGGGCTAGGGGGATGTAAAAAAAAATAGACCTTCAAATCTCTCAATTCAAAGGTCTATCTTCTTTACTCTATGTTTTTATGTCATCCTGAGCTTGTCGAAGGACTAATTCTTTAAATACTTTTCTAAGAATTGATCTTGTTCCCATAACAAATGTAAGATGTTTTCTTTGGCAACATAACCATGGCTTTCTTTAGGTAAAATCACTAATCTAGCAGGTCCACCTAAACCTTTTAATGCTTGGAAATAACGCTCCGATTGTAAGGTAAAAGTTCCAGGATTGTTATCGGCTTCACCATGAACTAATAATAATGGTGTTTTCATTTTTTCGGCATTCATAAATGGCGACATAGTATTGTATACTTCTGGAACATCCCAATAATTACGTTGTTCGCTTTGGAATCCGAAAGGCGTTAATGTTCTGTTATAAGCACCACTTCTTGCAATTCCACAAGCAAATAAATTCGAATGCGTTAATAAATTAGCCGTCATGAAAGCTCCGTATGAGTGACCTCCAATTGCTACTTTTTTACGATTGATGTAACCCAATTTATCTACTGCATCAATTGCTGCTTCTGCATTAGCCACTAATTGTGGAATAAATGTGTCATTAGGTTCTGTTGTTCCCTCTCCAATAATTGGAAAAGCCGCGTCATCTAAAACCGCATAACCTTTGGTTACCCAATACACAAACGAACCATAGTTTGGGAATGTAAATTCATTCGGGTTTTTATCGTTTTGTCCAGCCGAATTTTTGTCTTTGTATTCTGCCGGATAAGCCCAAATTAATAAAGGTAATTTTTCTTTTTTCGTTTTGTCATATCCTGCAGGTAAATATAAAGTTCCCGAAAGTTCTACACCATCATTTCTTTTGTATTTGATAACTTCTTTATGAACGTTTTTGATACTTTCGAATGGGTTTTTGAAAGTGGTAATTGGCGTTAATTTGTTTTTGGACTTGATGTTTCTAAAGTAGTAATTTGGATATTCATTTTTAGACTGAATCATCACTAATACTTCTCCTTTTTTGAAATCTTCAATCGACATCAAATCTTCTTTTTTGTCTTTCATGTTAGAAGTATACAATCTCGTTTTTTTCAACGTATTGAAATCGTATTCATCAATAAAAGGGAATTGTCC
The DNA here is from genome assembly GCF_015223105.1 of Flavobacterium proteolyticum. Taxonomy (GTDB): domain Bacteria; phylum Bacteroidota; class Bacteroidia; order Flavobacteriales; family Flavobacteriaceae; genus Flavobacterium; species Flavobacterium proteolyticum. The sequence goes on along the minus strand of NZ_JADFTZ010000002.1, from coordinate 242,765 downwards.
TTCTTTTGTATGTCCAGCTCCAACTAAATAGCCTTTATTGTTTTCAATAGCAATTACATATCTTCCAAATTCGTTCTTTTTCATTTCGAAATTGCCAGGATCTGAATAAATGTCTTGTGAATTTCTGTCTTCAATAATTTTTGGAGCAATTGCTAAATTCGATGGGTTGAATAAATATGCTTTTGTATTTCTAGTGTCGTACCAAGAATCGGCTACAATTGCAATATTGTCGTTTGCCCACATGATACCTCCGTAACGTTGTTGCGTTTTGATTAAGCTTGTTGGATTAGAAGTAAATGGCGCTTCCCATAAGAAAACTTCATCTCTGAAATCTGCTTTTACTGCTTGGTCTCCACCATCTAAAGCTTCAACAAAATATAAAGTTGCTGCTTTGTCGGCTCTCCATCCCATGCTTCTTTTTCCTTTACGTACCGATGAAAAACCTTTCGGCATGATTTCGGTTAAAGGTACTTCGTTTACCATTTTAACTTCTTTTCCGTTGGCGTCATAAACAGTAGTTTTTTGAGGAAAACGACTCATCGGAACAATATAAGAATAGGGTTTTTGAATGGTGGTTAGCATTAAATAATTGCCATCTGGAGAAAAACTTTCTCCTGCGTAAATATCAGCACCTTTAAATAAAGTAGTATTTCCAGAAAGACTAACTTTATACAATGCTGAAGTAACTAAAACATCAAAATTAGCTTCATCTGTTTTGTTTTTCAATAAGTCTTGATACGTTCTGTTTTGTGATTTTGAACCATCACTCGTTGAAACTGTTGGTCCTTTTGGTAAATCCTTATTGCTATCGATTAAAGCTGGACGATTTTTTGGTAACACTTTTACCAATAAAGTTTCGTTGTCCTTCATCCAATTAAACGGACTTCCAAGATTCGCATTCAAATTATCAGAAGTTAATTTTTTAGCGGTTGCCGTTGCTACATCAATTACCCAAAGTTCTACGCCTTGATTCGTGGTGTTCGTAAAAGCGATTTTCTTTTCGTTTGGTGACCAAGAAACATTCGTAATTCTAGCATTTGCAGGTAATCCGCTAACTTGAATTTCGTTTTTGTCTTTGATTTTTCTAATCTTTAGATTGTTGATATACGTCACTGTACTTGAAATATTAGTAACAGGATTAATACGTAATCCGCCTAATTTCATTTCGGTCTGATTTAAATCGTCTAATGTTTTGTACGTATTTCGATAACTTAAAAGCATGTATTCTTTTTTAGTATCCATACTTACCGATGGTGCTCTTTCGTAATCAGCCAAAGCTAAAATTTCTGCTGATGGCTTTTGATACGTTACATTTTCTTGTGCCATTGTGGAGAATGTTCCCACAAAAACGAACAAAGAAAGGAGTTTTAGTTTCATTGTTTTTGGTTTTATAATTTGCTCTAAAATTATTTTTTTAGTTACAATTTTTTTACAATTATTTGTTAATTTTTCTTACCTTTATAATTCGTTAAAACAATAAAAACATTTTAAATTATGGGAAAATTTGTAATTTCAACAAGAAAAAACGGAGAATTTCAATTTAGCTTAAAAGCTGGTAATGGTCAAGAAATTTTAGCTAGTGAAGGATATACAACTAAAGCAGCTTGTTTAAATGGTGTTGAATCTGTGAAGAAAAATTCACAAGACGAAGCTCGTTTTGATAAGTTAGAATCAAAAAATGGTAAATTTTATTTCAATTTGAAAGCTACTAATGGTCAGATTATAGGAACTAGCGAAATGTATGAAAGCACTGCTTCAAGAGACAACGGAATTGCTTCAGTAGCTAAAAATGCTCCAGATGCTTCTGTTGATGATCAAACAGCGTAAATTTAATAAATAGATTTATAAAGTGTCTACCTAAAAAGTAGACACTTTTTGTTTTTAGATTTGTCAAAACAACAAAAAAAAGATTCCAAATTAATAATTTCGTATTTTTGTAGCTTAATTTAGAAAGAAAAATATGTATCATTCAAAAATTTCGGGTTTAGGTTATTACGTTCCAGATAATGTAGTAACTAATGATGATTTGTCAAAAATAATGGATACAAACGATGAATGGATTCAGGAACGAACTGGAATTCAAGAGCGTCGTCATATCATAAGAGGAGAAGATACTACCACTTCGATGGGAGTAAAAGCTGCTAAAATAGCCATAGAACGTTCAGGTGTTGCTAAAGAGGATATCGATTTTGTAATTTTCGCGACATTGAGTCCCGATTATTATTTTCCTGGTCCAGGAGTTTTAGTACAACGCGATTTAGGGTTAAGAACTGTTGGTGCTTTAGATGTTCGTAATCAATGTTCTGGATTTGTTTATGCGATTTCAATTGCGGATCAATACATCAAAACCGGAATGTATAAAAACGTTTTAGTTATTGGTTCCGAACTCCATTCAACAGGTTTAGATATGACGACTCGCGGAAGAGGAGTTTCTGTAATTTTTGGAGATGGAGCAGGAGCGGCGGTACTTTCAAGAGAAGAAGATTTGACTAAAGGAATTTTATCAACTCATTTACATTCAGAAGGGCAACATGCTGAAGAATTATCATTAATTGCTCCAGGAATGGGGAAACGTTGGGTAACCGACATCATTGCTGATAACGATCCAAACGATGAAAGCTATTATCCATATATGAACGGACAATTTGTATTTAAAAATGCAGTAGTTCGTTTCAGTGAAGTCATCAATGAAGGATTGCAAGCGAATAATTTACAAGTTTCCGATATTAATATGTTGGTACCACATCAAGCGAATTTGAGAATTTCACAGTTCATTCAACAGAAATTCCGTTTAACAGATGACCAAGTATTCAACAACATTCAAAAATACGGAAATACTACCGCAGCTTCTATTCCAATTGCTTTAACAGAAGCTTGGGAACAAGGTAAAATTAAATCAGGAGATTTAGTAGTTTTAGCTGCTTTTGGTTCTGGATTTACTTGGGGAAGTGTTATTATTAGATGGTAATGAAAGCATTTTATTTAGATAAATTCAAGTATAATTTAGATAAGAATCAGCAAATGATTCAATTTCTTGTTGAGCATGAAAATGAACTAAGCGAAAAGATACACGTTCTGATTTCACACATTTTAAATGCTCATGAAATTTGGAATACTAGAATTTTAAAAGTTCCAACACAATATGGAGTTTGGCAATTGCAAAATTGGAAAGAAATGCTTGAAGTAGATATAAAGAATTATGAAATTTCTTTGTCTATTTTAGAATCAAAAGAACTAGATGCTAATGTAGATTACATAACTTCAACAGGTGAACATTATTCTAATTCCATTCAAGATTTGTTGTTTCATGTAATTAATCATTCAAATTATCATAGAGCGCAGATTAATTCAGAACTGAAAAGTTTAGGATTAAAGCCTTTAATAACTGATTATGTTTTTTACAAAAGAAAATAAAAAAAAACGCTCTGAATTTTCAGAGCGTTTTTTTACTTCTTTATTGAAAATTCCAAGTTGAATATTCAATATTATATTAAATAACGAATGTTGAATTTTGAACAACGAATATTGAAGTTTTAGAACATTCCGCCGCCACCACTAGTTTCGTTAGCATCTCTTTGTTTTCTTGCTAAAGCACGGTTTTTACCGCCGCCAAAAATGTAGTTGAATCCTACGTAAAATGTTTGACTTTCCCAGTAAAAAGCTCCTTGTTGTCTAAACGGAATATTACCATCAAAAGCAAAACGCATATTTTCGAAAACGTCATTATAACGAGCTGTTATCGTACCTTTTCCTTTTAAAATGTTATAGGTGGCTCCAAGATCCATTTTATACATTGGTTTTCTATCGTATTGTAAGCCTTTGTCTTTTCCTCGGTACATTCCAAATAATTGAAAGCGTAAATCTTTAGTTGCTGTAAAGGTGTTGTTGATTCTGGTGTTAAAAGTCACCACATCTACTGAAGCATTTTCTAATGCGTTTGTGTTTGCATTTTGTACGGTTCCTTTAGCGGTTTTAAAATATATATCCGAACTAGCATTAACTGCCCACCATTTTGTGAATTTTAAATTTGCAGAAGATTCAATTCCAAAAGCATCATTATTTGCAAAATTGGCATACGATAAAATATTACGGTTTGGATTGTTTGGGTCGTTATAAACCGTTCTTGAAATCTCATCCGAAATACTTCTATAGAAAACACCACTTGTGATTGAGCCAATTTTTGTAGTTCTAGTGTAATTCACTTCAAATGAGTTGGTAAATTGTGGTACTAAAGCTGGATTTCCTCTTGATTCCATTAAAGGCGTTGTCCATTCTCTAATTGGGCTAATTTGTCCAATGCTTGGTCGATCAACTCTTCTTGAATAATTGAAATTAAATGAGTTTTTATCGTTTGCTGTATATGTTAAAAATGCCGATGGATAAGCCGTGAATAAATCATCAGAAATATTTTGGGCATCAGAAAAACTTGGATTGGTTTCGTTGATGGCAAAATCGGCATCTAAATCAAAATATTCTAAACGAACACCAAGTTGACCACTCCATTTTCCAATTTGCTTCCCTAAATTGGCATAAGCCGAATAAATATTTCTACCAAATTCAAACGAATTATTAGCGCTTGTAAAACTCGGATTAATATCATTAAAACTATTACCCGAATTCTGAATTCTCGTTTCCACTCCCAATTCTAATTTCGTGCTTTCGGTTAACGGATTTACATAATCGGCATTAAACTGAAAATAATCGGTTGTTCCTTTTACTAAATTGGTTCTTTCGTAAGTTTCTGTTGGGTTTGAAACTGTTTCATCATAAACAGTATTCTCATCATTAACGGTATGGGAATAGTTGAATTGAAGTTCTAAATTTTCATCTTTCTTTTCAAAGTCATGCTTAAAAACCATGTCATAGGTTTGGTTTTTGTTGTTGCTGTTGCTTCCAAAAAGCTGAGTTGTATTTCGGTTTGTAATTGCATCGTCGTAAACAACAGTTGTCAAGCCTGTCCCGGAGCCGTTAGTAAAACTTTGATTGGTATAAGCTGACAATGTGTTTTTTTCGTTAATGTAATAATCCATTCCTAGTTTTAATAGATGTGAATTATTCTTATTTCGGAAATTAAAATCTTGACGATTTTCTTGATTGGTTCTTTCGCTATCTACATAACCATTGTTTGCGTTAATTCCGTGATTAAAACCATAATTGGTATAAAAATTTACTTTTCCTACGCGGTAATTCATGTTTAAAGCCGAGTTGGTTTTTGGCGTGATTCCGAAAGTAACGCCTGTGTTGATAGAACCATTAAAACCATCTTGTGAATTTTTATGCAAAATAATATTGATGATTCCGCTCATTCCTTCTGGATTATATTTTGCCGAAGGATTTGTAATCAACTCAATTTGTTTAATTGAAGCCGATGGAATTTGTTGTAACAATTGCTCCACCGAAACATTCGAGGGTTTTCCATCGATAAGTACACGAACATTGCTGTTTCCTCTCATACTAATTTCTTTCGTTTGAGGGTCAATGCTTACTGTTGGGATATTATTCATAATTTCAGAAGCAGTAGTTCCAGAAGCAATTAAATCTTTACCAACGTTAATTACTTTTCTATCAATTTTTTGCACCATGTTGGAACGTTCAGCCACCACTTCAACATCTTTTAATTCGGATACGTCTTCAGAAATAGCAATTGTTCCTAAGTTTTGATTAGCATCAGCAGTCAAATCAATGTTTTTTACAACCGTTGTGTATCCAATAAATTGAATTTCGACAGTGTATTTTTGTATGGCTAATTTGTTGATGGCAAAATTTCCGTCTTCTGTGGTTACACCTCCTGTAACAATCTTGTCATTATCTTTAAGAATAATGTTAACGTAAGGTAAAGGTTCATTAGTTTTTTTGTCAATAACCTTTCCTTTGATAGTTCCCGAATTTTGTGCAAATCCAAAAGCAATGGAACACAAAAAACAGGTAGTAATTAATTTAAGTTTCATTTGTTTGTTTTTAATTATATGATTGATGATTGTGTTTAATAGACTTCAACAATTGTTAATTGTTACAGTATTTTTGAAATATTTTTTTAATCAAAAAAAAACTAATCACTATTTACTAATCGCAAACTACTATTTATTACCTTTGCACGTTCAAAAAAATAAGGTAAAATGACATTACATCACACATTAACAACACACATCCAAAAAGCGGTTGAAGAATTGTTCAATATTTCTATTGAAAAAGTTGAATTTCAAGCTACTAGGAAAGAGTTCGAAGGTGATATTACTATGGTAGTTTTTCCTTTGGTAAAAGCATTAAAAGGCAATCCAGTTGAAATTGGAAATCAGATTGGAAATTACTTAGTGGCGAACGTAAATGAAGTTTCTAAGTTCAATGTAGTAGGCGGATTTTTAAATATCGTGATTTCGGATGCTTTTTATGTGGAATTTTTCAATTCAATAAAAAACAACGAAACATTTGGTTTTGTAGCTCCAAAAGAAGGAGAGAAAGCTGTAATGGTAGAATATTCTTCACCAAATACTAATAAACCATTGCACTTAGGTCACATCAGAAATAATTTATTAGGTTATTCGGTTGCTGAGATTTTAAAAGCTTCAGGAAAAAAAGTATATAAAACCCAAATCATCAACGATAGAGGAATTCATATCTGTAAATCGATGTTGGCTTGGCAGAAATTCGGAAACGGACAAACGCCAGAATCAACAGGGTTGAAAGGTGATAAATTGGTTGGGAATTTCTATGTGGAATTCGACAAACAATACAAAAAAGAGATTTCAGAATTAATTGCTCAAGGTAAAAGCGAAGACGAAGCAAAAAAACTAGCACCATCTATTTTAGAAGCACAACAAATGCTTTTAGATTGGGAAAATGGAAAACCAGAAGTTATTGAACTTTGGAAAACCATGAACCAATGGGTGTATGATGGTTTTGCTCAAACGTATAAAAATCTTGGCGTTGATTTTGATAGCTACTATTATGAATCCAACACGTATTTACTTGGAAAAGAAGTAGTGCAATTTGGTTTAGAAAAAGGCATTTTCGAGAAAGACCCTGATGGTTCGGTTTGGATTGATTTAACGGCTGATGGTTTAGATAGAAAAATCGTGCTTCGTTCTGATGGAACAGCGGTTTATATGACGCAAGATATTGGAACCGCAATCCAACGTGTGAAAGATTTTCCAGATGTTGGTGGAATGGTTTATACGGTAGGAAACGAGCAAGATTACCATTTCAAAGTATTGTTCTTAATCTTGAAAAAGTTAGGATTTGATTGGGCAGATAGCTTATATCATTTATCATACGGAATGGTAGAATTACCTTCTGGAAAAATGAAATCGCGTGAAGGAACCGTTGTAGATGCAGATGATTTAATGGCAGAAATGACGACTACTGCACAAACTATTTCGGAAGAATTAGGGAAATTAGATGGATATTCTGAAGAAGAGAAAGCGGTTTTATTCAAAACAATCGGTTTAGGTGCGTTGAAATATTATATGTTGAAAGTTGATCCTAAAAAACAAATGATGTTCAATCCAGAAGAATCAGTTGATTTTGCAGGGAATACAGGACCATTCATTCAATATACGTATGCTCGTATTCAATCGATTTTGAGAAAAGCAGATTTTGATACTTCAATTTCAATTTCGGAATTAGAATTACACGAAAAAGAGAAAGAATTAATCAAACAAGTGCAGTTATTCCCTGAAGTAATTCAAAATGCTGCAGAAAATCACAGTCCGGCGTTGATTGCGAATTATGCGTATGATTTGGTGAAAGAATTCAACTCGTTCTATCAACAAGTTTCGATTTTAGGAGAAGAAAACCACGATAAAAAAGTGTTTCGAGTACAATTGTCAAAATCAGTTGGAAACACCATAAAAAATGCATTTCAGTTATTAGGAATTGAAGTTCCTGAAAGAATGTAATAAGAGTATTGAGTTTGAAGTTATCCTTGATTTTTGAATTTGCTCTTGAACTTGAAATTTATTAAATGAATACATCAAAATATTTTTTTCAGACTTTAATCGTGGTAATCGTTTCTGGATTGTCTTTTTTGGCATTCAAAACGTTTTTGCCTAAGAAATTATTTGCCGATAGTAAATTAGATTCCAAAAATGTAGTAGTTGATAGTTTGCTTTTGGAAGCAATTGCCGAAGACGAAGGTGCAATCGTCGAAGATTCAATGGCTAAAACCATTATCGATTATAAAGTTGTGAATGGAATAAAATTTCCACCAGAAACATTCGAAGAATATACTGGAAATCAATATTTAGCGACTTTTTTTGAAAAACTGTTCCAATTAGAAACTAAAAAAGAAGGTAATGTTCGTATTGCCTATTTTGGTGATTCGATGACGGATGGTGATCTAATTGTAAAAGATTTTAGAACCTATTTGCAAGAAAAATTTGGAGGTCATGGTGTTGGATTTGTTAATATTACATCAGAATCAGCTGCTTCAAGAAGTTCCATTACACATGAATTTTCAGGAAATTGGAAAACCCAATCCTATTTAAAAGTAAAACGTCCGTCGAATCCATTTGGTGTAAACGGTCATGTGTTTTATGCGAATGATACAGCAAATGTAGCTTGGGTTAAATACAAAGCAAACAAAACAAGATTTGCATCAGAATTACCGCATCCAACTTTATTCTACGGGCGTTCGTCTAATAAAGATGGGAAAATTAAATATGTAATTGGTACTGATACTATTTCTAAAAAATTAACACCAAATGCTTTAGTAAATACAGTTGTCCTTTCTGAAAGTAATTTGAAAAGCATCAAAGTGAATTTCAAAAAAGCCGATTCTATTCCAATTTACGGATTCAATTTTGATGATGGAAAAGGCGTTCACGTAGATAATTTTTCGAATAGAGGAAACTCAGGATTGCCAATTGGTAGTTTTGATGTTGCTACTATGCGTGCTTTTCATTCGAAATTAGATTACGATTTAATTGTATTGCAATATGGAGCTAACGTGTTGAATTACGGTTCGTTGAATTATTCTTGGTACGAAAAACGAATGGCAAAAGTGGTAGCGCATTTGAAAGAATGTTTCCCAGGAGTTGCAATTTTAATTGTCTCAACGGCTGATAAATCAACCAAATACGATTTAGAAATGAAAACTGATTCTGCAGTTGTTCCCTTGAATACAGCACAAAAGCGTTATGCTATTAAATCAGAATCGAGTTTTGTAAACATGTATACCTTAATGGGTGGTGATGGTTCTATGATTCAATGGGTAGAACAAGAGCCAGCAAGAGCAAATAAAGATTATACGCATTTTAATCACAGAGGTGCAAAAGAAGCTGCAAATTTAATTTTTACCCAATTAAATAAAGGCTATGAAATGTATAAAGAATTGAGAAAAAAGCGTAAAAAATCTGCTGCGCCAGTGAAAAAAGATAGTATAATCACCAATAAAGATTCGGTATATGAAGAATAGATTTTTGATGTTTTTATTGGGATTTTCTTTTTTTGGATTTGCTCAAGATACTTTGTTAGTTCCTATAGATTCTGTTGAGGTAGATCTTCCTATTGTCGATTCTATTGAAGTTACTTTCACTGGAAATGATATTCATAATCCGAATGCACTTTTGGCTTTTTATGAAAAAATGTACCAATTAGAGCAAAGTAAATCGGGAAAGATTAACATTGTTCATATTGGCGATTCGCATATTCAAGCCGATTTGTTTACTGCAAAAATCCGTACTCAGTTTCAAAAAGTCTATGGGAATGGTGGTTTTGGATTTACTTTTCCGTATAGCGTAGCTAAGACAAATAATAGCGCTCCGATTCGTTATTCCGCTTCAGGAAATTTTCAAAGTTTTAGAAATTTATATGCCGATGCTAATCGTCCTGTTGGCTTGAGTGGTTTTTCTATGGAAACTACTTCAAAAGATTTTGCGATTCAAATGAATGTAAAAGATGCACAATATTATTTCACGAAATTGAAAGTAATCACGCCTCAGAATGTCAATTTATTTGATGTATCAATTTCTAATAAAAATATTGTCATTGAACGAAAAGTTCCGAAAAAAATCACACATAAAGTTAAGCCAGGTGAAGTTTTAGGAGGAATTGCTGATAAATACAACGTTTCTTTAAAAGCTTTGAAAAAAGCAAACGGCTTAAAAAGTGATATGATTCGCGATGGAAAAGTGTTGATGATTCCAACGAAAGGAACACAATCAAAAACCACAACCAAAACGGAATATATTCCTATCGAATTACAACCTTCTTTGTTTTCAAACGATTATATTTCGGAAACGCCTTTAGATAAAATTGCGATTGTTCCCAATCAAGAAATTGAAGATTTTGCTTTGAATGGATTGGTTTTGGAAAATAATAATTCGGGTGTTATTTATCACAGTATTGGTGTTAATGGTGCGAAAGCTTCTGATTACAATAAATTCAGATTGTTCAATGAGCAATTGCCAGTATTGAATCCAGATTTAGTGATTATTTCTTTGGGAACGAATGAGAGTTTTGATAAACAATCGGGCGAACAATATTTTGCGCATTTGGACCAAATGATTCAAGAAATTAAAGAGAAAAATCCGCAAGCATGTGTTTTGGTGATGACTTCTCCACCTTCGGTTTTACATCGAAAATATAAAAACACTTTCATTGAAAAATATGCAGAACTCATAGAAGATAATGCTCGAGTGAAAAATTATGCCGTTTGGAATCTTTTGGATGTTTTTGGTGGGAATAAATCCATAAAACGCAATGCAGCAAAAGGCTATATGGCCAAAGATAAAGTGCATTATTCAAAAGCAGGATACGAAAAACAAGGCGAATTATTTTTTGAAGCCTTTTTACAATCATACGAATTATTTAAATCGACAAAGCAGTAGTGAAAGCACTTTTTAGCATACAAAATTGGTTTCTTGAAAATGTAGGGAATATCGATTTAGCCACCATTAAAAATTGGTTTTTATTCAATCCAAAACAGCCGCTATTATTTAATAGTGCCATTTTTTTAGGATTCTTTTTAGTTTTCTATGTTATTTACATTTTATCTAGGAAAACTCATACTTTTCGCATTACTTATGTGGTTTTGTTTTCTTTGTTTTTCTATTACAAATCAAGCGGAATTTACTTTGGATTATTGATTTTTTCCTCGGTCGTCGATTATGTTTTGTCGCGATTAATTTATGAAGAAGCCAAGCAAGGATATCGTAAATTTTACATGATATTGAGTTTGTTGATTAACCTTGGAATGTTGGCGTATTTCAAATACACGAATTTTTTCATTGATAATTACAATACACTTTTCAGTGGAAATATGAAGTTTGAAGATATTATTCTTCCTGTCGGAATTTCATTTTATACGTTCCAAACCTTAAGTTACACAATTGATGTATATCGAAGAGAATTAGAGCCTACGAAAAGTTTCATGGATTTCTTGTTCTTCGTATCGTTTTTCCCGCAATTAGTAGCAGGACCAATTGTAAGAGCGAGTGATTTTATTCCTCAGATTTATGAGAAATTAAAGTTAACGAAAGAAGATTTCAATCGTGCTTTATTCTTAATTATTGGAGGATTATTAAAGAAAGCGGTAATTTCAGATTATATTTCATCCAACTTTGTCGACCGTGTTTTTGATGCACCAAATAGTTATACTGCCTTTGAAAATTTAATGGCGTCTTATGGTTATGCTATCCAAATTTATTGTGATTTCTCAGGATATTCTGACATCGCAATCGGATTAGCTTTATTAATGGGATTCTGGTTGCCTGATAACTTTAGAACGCCTTATCAATCAGGTTCTATTACCGAGTTTTGGAGAAGATGGCATATTTCGTTATCGAGTTGGTTGCGAGATTATTTATACATTTCATTAGGCGGAAATCGAAAAGGAAAAATCAGAACCTACTTCAACTTGTTCATGACCATGTTATTAGGAGGTTTATGGCACGGCGCTTCGTGGAAATTCGTAGTTTGGGGTGTTTTACACGGATTGGCTTTAGTAGTTGAGAAATTCTTTGGTCAGTTTATAAAATTGCCTAAAAATGTTTTTGTTAGAACAATTCAGGTTATCTTGACTTTCCACTTTGTGGTTTTTTGTTGGTTGTTTTTTAGAGCGAAAGACTTTGCTACGGCATTTCAAATTGCAGATAATGTAACCAAATTAACTTTCGATTTAAATCAATGGCAAACCATTATTTTAGGCTATAAAAATGTTTTTTTACTAATTGCAATTGGAGTGGTTTGGCATTTTATTCCAGTGAAAACGTTAGCTGGAATGCAAAAAACTTTTTCAACTTTGCCTTTAGTTGCTAAAGCTGTATTATTAGGATTGATTTATTGGGTAGTGTATGCAACCGCTTCTGCAGATACCCAACCTTTTATTTATTTTCAGTTTTAGTAACTTTTGTTACTCTTTTGCATTTATTTGTATGGTAACTTTGTTCTTTTAAATCGAGATGAATAAAAAGGAAATCATAATCACTTCAATAGGAGTTGTAGTCGGATTAATTTCGGGTTATGCTTATTATCATTATATTGGATGTATTTCTGGAACTTGTTCTATTACTTCAAAACCTTTAAACAGTACTTTATATGGTGGCGTTTTAGTTGGATTGTTTTTCAACATGATAGGCGATTTCTTTAAAAAGAAACAACCCTAATTTCTTGTGTAACAGTTGTTACCAAATATTTTTACAATTTGTATATATTTGTTATATGAAATTTTCAGTTCACATACTATGCATTTATCTGTTGCTTTTGGTGGCTTTGCCGTCTGTAAGAGCTATGAAGATGTTAGTGAGTGAAAATTGTGAAGAAACTTGTCATAAATCTAGTTCCGATTCTTCAGGTTGTGAAAAAGGAAAAATCATCATGAGTTTGAACTTTAGTCCCGTTCAATTTGTAAGTGAATTGGATTTTAAACCTGAAATTTCGTTTCCAGAATTCAAAATTGAAAAAGAAAAATCGAACTACGAGAAAATCTTTATTTCTAAATACCAACATTCCATTTGGCATCCGCCGAAGTTTTCCATTTCCTAACTAAGAAAAGTTGATTTTTACGTTTGTGTTTTTAGCACAGACTTAACTTATAATGGAATAAAATGAAAAATATACTAATCGTGTTTTTGTTGGCTTTTTTTCAGTCAACAACAGCACAAAGCACCTTTGAATATGATGTGGTGTTAACTCCGGTTTCCGTTTCAGGACTGCCAGGATTGCATTCCTATGCTTTTGCGCAACACAATGGAAAATGGTTAATCATTGGTGGAAGAAAAGATGGTGTTCACGCACGTCAGCCTTTTAATGCGTTTCCAGATGCACAAAACAATAAGGATATTTATGTGGTAGACATTGCCACTCAACAATCGTGGTCGGCTTCGGTGAATTCGCTTCCAACAGGAATTAAAGAGCAATTGCAATCAACCAACATGAATTTTTATCAAGATGGTGATGCTTTGTTTATCGTTGGTGGATATGCTTATTCCACAACAGCTGCCGATCATAAAACCTTCAATAATTTGACTTCGGTTGATGTGCCTAATTTGATAAATGCTATCATTGCAGGAACTCCAATAACATCCTATTTCAAACAAATATCAAATGATGTTTTTGCGATTACAGGAGGTCAATTGGGAAAAATTTGGAATACATTTTATTTAGTGGGCGGGCATCGTTTTGATGGAAGATACAATCCGATGAACAACCCAACGTTTACCCAAACGTATTCGAATGCTATCCGAAAATTCACTATTGATAATTCGGGAAGTAATTTGAGTTATGCCAATTATGAAGAAATCGTGGATGCGGTTCATTTGCATCGTCGCGATTATAATTTGTTGCCTCAAATATTTCCTAATGGAGAATTAGGCTACACGATTTCGTCAGGCGTATTTCAAATTGCGGTGGATTTACCGTTTTTATATCCAGTTGATATCAAAGCAGGAGGTTATTTTCCGCAAACGCAGTTCAATCAATATTTGAGCAATTATCACAGTGGAAAAGCTTGTTTGTATGATGCTACCAATAACAGAATGCACAATCTGTTTTTTGGCGGTATGAGTCAGTTTTATTATTCAAATGGTACTTTATTACAAGATGATACGGTTCCCTTTGTAAAAACTATTAGTAGAACAACACGTTTTGCTGATGGAAGTTTACTTGAATATCAATTGCCAGTTGAAATGCCTAATTTAAAAGGAGCTGGAGCTGAATTCATCCCAAATGAGAATTTACCACATTATTCTAATGAAGTCATACAATTGTCGAATATTACAGCGGATGAATTCGTAATCGGGCATTTATTTGGAGGAATTCAGAGTTCTTCACCTTCGGCTTTTACAGATAATCAAACTAATTTAACGAGTGCTGACCCAACGGTTTACCAAGTTAAATTAGTGAAAAATCCGTTGTTAAGCACACCTCAAATTGACGGTAAAAATCCGTTTTCGTTTACGGTTTCACCCAATCCAACGTCTATTGATACGGTTAGAATTCAATTTGATATGCCTTATTCGGCTAAAGTCAATTATGTACTAACGACTCTAGATGGTAAAATTGCAGAAGAAGGAGAAATTGAAGATGTGAAACCTGGAATAAATGCCATGAACTTTAGTTTGGCTTCGGCTAAATCAGAGGTAGTGATTATTACTTTTGTTTTTGACGATAAATTTTATGTATCTCAAAAAGTGATAAAAAAGTAATACTGTTAAATTAATAAAAAATTAAGAGTACTATTTTTAAAATTATATATATTTGTAATAGTACAATACAAACAGAAAGAATAAATAACAATTTAAAAAATACACAAAATGAAAAAATTAGTTTCTATCATGGCTGTTGCCGCTTTTATGTTATCAATGAATGTTAATGCTCAAGAGCCTAAACAAAAAGCAAAAAAAGAAACAGCTAAAACTGAAAAATCTTGCTCAACTGCTGACAAAAAATCATGTGGTTCAGATGCTAAAGCTGGTGGATGTTGTTCATCTAAAAAAGCTGCTGAGAAAAAAGCAGAATAATTTTATTCAAAATAAATTCAAAACGCCTCGATATTTTCGGGGCGTTTTTTTATGTAACAAATGTTGCTGTGAGTTTTTTTTGAAAACTATAATTTTGAGAAACAATTCATTGAAAAATGATGATTGTTTTAGTTTTATTGGTTAGTCAGAGCGTCTTTTAAAGACGCTCTTTCTTTTTGTAACAATTGTAACTCGGCTATGTAACTCTTGTTACCGACTACCTTTTTTTACGAACGTACATTTGTATCGTTAATTAAGAATAAAACTAACTATGAAAAAAATCAATTTATTAATAGTACTTGGATTGGTGTCTATTTCTGCTCTTGCGCAAGACACTTTGACGATTTCAAAAAATGATTTATTACAGAAAGTCACTGAAAATAACCTACAAATTAAAGTGGCCGAAAAATCATTTCAATCTGCAAAAGCGGATTATCGTCAATCGAATGCACTCTTTTTGCCCAACATTAATGTGTCGCATACTGGAATAGTCACAACTAATCCATTAATGGCGTTTGGTTCGAAATTAAATCAAGAAATTTTAACGGCTTCTGATTTTAATCCAGCATTGTTAAATGATCCTGATAAAACACAAAATTTTGCAACTAAAATCGAGGTTCAACAACCACTAATTAATTTAGATGGTTTGTATGGAAGACAAGCAGCAAGAGCTAAAATGAATGCTTTTCAATTGCAAACTGAACGTACTAAAGAATATTTAGAGCTTGAAGTTTCAAAAGCTTATATGCAATTGCAATTGGCTTATAAAGCGATAAAAGTTTTAGAAAAAGCAAATACAACAGCACAAGGAAATTTAAAATTGGTAGAGAACTATTTCAAAAATGGTATGCTACAAAAAACCGATTTGTTAAATGTGCAAGTTCGTGTGAATGAAATTACAAATCAATTGCAATATGCCAAATCCAATGTGCAAAATGCCTCTGATTATTTAGCATTTTTATTGAACGAAGATATGGCTGGAAAAACCTTTAAACCAGCAGAAAATTTAGATAAAACAATTGCTATCGAAACTATAAATACCACAATTTCTGATTCCAGAAAAGATATTCAAGCGATGCAAAAATCGGCAGAAGCGTACCAAAAAATGTTTCAATCTTCTAAATTTGGCTTCTTACCAAGATTAAATGCTTTTGGAAGTTATGAATTGTATGACCAACATCTTTTTCAAACTTCAGCTAAAGGATATGTAGTAGGAGCACAATTGTCATGGAATGTTTTTGATGGCTATAAAAACATCGGTAAAACACAAAAAGCAAAAGCTGATTTTGAAAAAGCAACAGTTGAAACCGAACAATACAAAAAACAAAGTCAGTTAGAATTGAACAAAACCAATCGTCAATTGCTTGATGCAGAGAACAAAGTAAATTTATCTAAACTAGCTTTCGAACAATCGCAAGAAGCTTATAGAATTCGTCAAAATAGATTCACTCAAGGATTAGAAAAAACAACCGATTTACTAATGGCAGAAACCCAAATGGCACAAAAAGAATTAGAACATTTGCAAGCTGTTTTCGAATATAACTTTACTAAACAATACTTACAATTTTTAACGAAATAAAAAGCAAGAACAAGTTCAAGAGCAGGTTCAAAATTAAAATTTAACAACATGAAAAAAATAATAACAATCATTACACTAACATCTTTAATCTTAACTTCTTGTGGGAGTGATAAAAAAGAAAATGTAGCCGATTTACCTGCAATTCCAGTAAAAGTGGCTGGAAATTCAGGAAATTCTAATAGTCCATATGTAACAGCAAGTGGAAAAATAGAATCCGAAAACAGTGCGAATTTAAGTACTAGAATGATGGGTTATGTAACCAAAGTAAATGTAAAAGTGGGACAAAATGTTTCGGCTGGACAACTTTTGGTAAGCATCAATAACACCGATTTGCAAGCTAAAAAAGCACAAGTTGATGCTTCTATCACGCAAGCTACAGCAGGGTACAACAATGCGAAAAAAGATTATGATCGTTTTGTGAATTTGTTCGCCCAACAATCGGCTTCGCAAAAAGAATTAGATGATATGACGGCTCGTTATGAAATGGCAAAAGCAGGATTAGAAGCAGCAAAACAAATGCGTAATGAAGTGATGGCGCAGTTTTCATATTCGAATATTACAGCTCCATTTTCAGGAACAGTAACCAATACTTTCGTAAAAGAAGGTGATATGGCCAATCCAGGAATGCCTTTAGTTAGTATTGAAGGCGCTTCAAGATTGCAAGTAACCGCAATGGTTTCAGAAAGTGATATTTCGAATGTGAAAAACGGAATGCCAGTAAAAATCAATGTAAAATCAATAAACAAAGAAGTTGTAGGAAAAGTTTCGGAAGTGAGTTTATCTGCCAAAAACACAGGAGGACAATATTTAGTGAAGGTCACTTTAGACAAAATGGATAAAGAAATTTTATCTGGAATGTTTGTAAACGTGCAATTTCCAACGGCTAAAAAAGAAACAACTACCGTTAAATCGGATGTGGTTCTAGTTCCAGAAAGCGCTTTAGTAAAACAAGGACAATTAACAGGAATTTATACAATTGGAAGTGGTAATGTTGCTATTTTAAGATGGTTACGAGTTGGAAAAACATTCGGAGATCAAGTAGAAGTATTATCTGGATTAGCAGCAGACGAACAATACATCGTTTCTGCAGAAGGAAAATTATTCAACGGAGCTAAGGTTAGTGTTCAGTAATCAGTAATTAGTGTTCAGTAAAGGTTTTTAGTAGATAACTTGAAACCTGAAACTTTAAACTTTTAAACAAAAAATAACATGCAAGAAGGTATTTCAGGTAAAATAGCCAATTTCTTTATCAACTCTAAATTAACCATTTTATTAATGGTAGCGTTGATGATTATTGGTACATATAGTTCGTTCTTAATTCCAAGGGAAGAAGAACCGCAAATTAACGTTCCTATGGCCGATGTTATGGTCATGTATCCAGGTGCTAGCCCGTCTGAGATAGAGAGTAGAGTAGTAAAACCATTAGAAAAAATCATTGGTAACATCAAAGGTGTGGAGCACATTCACAGTATGGCGATGAATGGCTATTCCATGATGGTCGTGCAATTTTATGTGGGGGAGAATAGCGAGGATTCGTATGTGAAATTATACGACGAATTGATGAAAAACCGCACGATGTTTCCAGAAGGCGTTATGCAACCTATCGTAAAAACACGTTCGATTGATGATGTTCCTATGTTGGGATTGACGCTTTGGAGTGAAAAATACGATGATTTCCAATTACGTCAAATTGCAGAAGAAGTTACTTCGGAAATTGAAAAAGTAAAAGACGTTGCCATTACGAAGGAAATTGGAGGAAGAACCCGCGAACTAAAAGTTGTTTTAGATAAAGATAAAATGGCTGAAAACGGTGTGGATGCGTTGAGTATTATGCAAATGATTCAAGCCAATAACGGAAGTTCGCAATCAGGTAGTTTTGTACAAAATGATGCGGAGTATTTAGTGACTACTGGTAAGTTTTTATCAACTTCGGAAGATGTAGAAAACTTAGTAGTGGGTGTGAATAATAACATGCCGGTTTATTTAAAACAAGTAGCAACCATTCAAGATGGACCGCAAACACCAAAGAACTATGTGTCTTTTGGTTATGGAAAAGCGAATGAAAAATTCTCAAAATTTAATTCGGAATATCCAGCGGTAACCATTTCGGTGGCGAAAGTTAAAGGTGCCGATGCAATGCAGATTTCAGAGAAAATTATTGAAAAAGTTGAAGCTTTAAAGAAAAATATTATTCCAACTGATGTACACGTTGAGGTTTCCAGAAATTATGGTGAAACTGCATCGCACAAAGTTGGTGAGTTGTTGTTGCACTTAGGTGTGGCTATTATCGCAGTAACGGTATTAGTAATGTTAGCTATGGGTTGGAGAGGCGGATTAGTAGTGTTTTTCTCGGTACCGTTGACCTTTGCTTTAACTTTATTTAGTTATTACTTATTAGGATATACGTTAAATAGAATCACGCTTTTTGCTTTGGTATTTGTAGTAGGTATTGTAGTAGACGATAGTATTATTATTGCCGAAAACATGCACCGTCATTTCAAAATGAAGCGACTTCCGTTCAAACAAGCAGCTATTTATGCAATAAATGAAGTAGGAAATCCAACAATTTTAGCAACGTTTACAGTAATTGCAGCTATCTTACCAATGGCTTTCGTATCCGGAATGATGGGGCCTTACATGAGTCCGATGCCGATTGGAGCTTCTATTGCGATGATATTATCGTTGTTTGTAGCATTGACTGTTACACCTTATTTGGGTTACCATTTATTACATGAAAAAGATGAGCAAGAACATAAAGAAGAACAAGGTTTAGAAACCTCTTGGATTTATAAAATCTATAAAAAAATCGAACAACCGCTTTTGGATAATTCAAAGAAACGTAATCTAATGTTTGTTGTTACGATAGTACTTTTATTAGGTTCGGTTTTGATGTTTTTTACGAAGTCAGTTGCGGTGAAAATGTTGCCTTTTGATAACAAAAACGAATTCCAAGTGGTAATTGATATGCCAGAGGGAACTACGTTAGAACGAACTGCAGCGGTTACGAAAGAAATTGCGCAATATCTTTCAACTGTTCCTGAAGTAGTGGATTATCAGAATTATATTGGCGCTTCGGCTCCAATAACTTTCAACGGGTTAGTGCGTCATTACGATATGCGCGGTGGAAGCAATATGGCTGATATTCAAGTGAATTTACTACACAAAGAAGATAGGGATTTACAAAGTCATGATATCGCAAAAGTAGTGCGTCCAGAAGTGCAAAAAATTGCTAAAAAATATGGTGCGAATGTGAAAATTGTAGAAGTTCCGCCAGGACCACCCGTATTATCAACCTTAGTTGCTGAGGTTTACGGACCTAATTACGAAGAGCAAATTAAAGTAGCGAATCAAGTGAAAACGATTTTGGAAACAACTTCTGATGTGGTTGATACGGATTGGATGGTAGAAGCTCCTCAAGTAGAATACAAATTAGAGGTAGATAGAGAAAAAGCCATGTTGAACGGTATCGCTCCGCAACAAGTTGTTGGTAATTTGACTTATTTGCTAAGAGAAATGCCGGTATCTAATTTGTATGATGAGCGTTCGAATAATCCTGTTGGCATCACACTTTCATTGGAAGACAGAGACAAAACTTCGATTCAAGATATTCAAAATTTGAAAATCAAAGGAAGTCGTGGTAATGTAGTTCCTGTGAGCGATTTGGTAAAAGTTACAAAAGATACGCTTCAAAATACGATTTACAGAAAAGATCAAAAACGCGTGGTGTATGTTTTAGCTGATATGGCGGGAGCATTAGAAAGTCCGGTGTATGCGATTTTAGGAATGAATGAGAAGTTGGAAAAAATGCAATTGCCAAAAGGTTATAAAGTAAACGAATTGTACATGGATTCTCCTTCAGATGAAAGTGATTTCACGGTAAAATGGGATGGAGAATGGCAAATTACCTTAGAAGTATTCCGCGATTTAGGAGCTGCATTTTTAGTGGTAATTATTATAATTTACATGTTGATTGTTGGTTGGTTCCAAAACTTCAAAACTCCAATCGTGATGATGGTAGCGATTCCACTTTCATTAGTCGGAATTGTATTAGGTCACTGGGTTTTAGGAGCATTCTTTACTGCTACTTCGTTCATTGGAATGATTGCGTTAGCAGGAGTTATGGTTCGAAATTCGGTCTTACTAATTGACTTTATTGAAATCCGATTGAATGATGGAATTTCAATGAAACAAGCTATTATTGAAGCTGGAGCTGTGAGAACCACCCCAATTTTATTAACAACAGGAGCAGTAGTAATTGGAGCATCCATCATTTTGTTTGACCCAATTTTCCAAGGATTAGCCATTTCGTTAGTAGCAGGAGCGATTGTTTCAACATTGTTGACATTAATCGTGGTGCCTTTGATTTACTACATTACAGAACGTAAAAAATGGGAGAAAAACAATTAAATAACAACCTGTCAGGTTTAAATAAAAAATATGAAATTAGTATTAATCACCGCTATAGCAGAATTTGAAAAAGAAGTCAAAAAAATGCTAAAAGAAGCAAAAGTAAAATCCTATTCGTACCGCGATGTAAAAGGTTTTAGAGATGCTTCAGAAGAAAGTGTAGAATCCAATTGGTTTGGTTCTGAAATGAATGAAACCGATTCGGTACTGTTTTACGCTTTCCTTTTACAACATAATTTAGATGCATTATTAGATACCATAAACGCATTTAATAAAAAACAAGAGTCCACATCAAAAGTTCATTTAGCCGTTTTTTCGGTAGAAAAATATAATTAAAATTAGAAATTATGATCAACAGAATAGTTAGAGCAGTAGCTGGAACCTTTATTATTTTAAGTGTTCTTTTAGGAATGTATGTAAACGAAAATTGGTATTGGTTTACTCTTTTTGTAGGAGCTAATTTGCTTCAATCATCCTTTACCAAATGGTGTTTAATGGAAGATATTTTGAGAAAAGTATTTAAGATTCAAGATTAAGATAGTAAGTCAGGTGAAAGCCTGACTTTTTATTAGAAAGTAAATCTTAAAAAGGCATTTGGTGTTCTTTCTAATGAAAAAGTATTTACCTGTTCCACAATATTTGTATTGTTGTTTATGCGATAATGTTGATTGATACTGGTTTTATTATTCAATATATTTTGAACTGAAAAACCAAAATTTAGTTTTGATTTTGTACCAATAGCAAATGCATAAGAACCTGAAAAATTAACTTGAAAATAGTCTTCTAAATTAGATGAATTTGGCGCTTGATAACCAACAGTTGGTGTTTCTGGGTCAGTGTAGATGGGGGTTGTGCTTATTGGTAAAGTTGTTGGTTTTCCTGTAAACCACTGAGCACCAATGGCTAGTTTAATGTTTTTAAAATCTGAAATAATAGCAGATTTTATGTGATGCTTAATTTCAAAATTATTAGGAAATGCTTTTGCATTCAATGTTTTAAATTCATAATTATTTTCTTGAAAAGTATAACTTACCCATGTTGTAATGGGTTTGAATTGTTTTTGAATTAAAAATTCTGTTCCATAAA
Source organism: Flavobacterium proteolyticum (assembly GCF_015223105.1). Taxonomy (GTDB): domain Bacteria; phylum Bacteroidota; class Bacteroidia; order Flavobacteriales; family Flavobacteriaceae; genus Flavobacterium; species Flavobacterium proteolyticum. Next base: position 220,736 of record NZ_JADFTZ010000002.1, on the reverse strand, counting down.
CCGTGAAATTTCCATTGGTTTTTACAAATTCATATTGGTTTTGAAAACCTTGACTCATACTAGTAATTCCATCTACTTTTTTATAGAAATTTTCTAAAGTTAGCAACCAATTGTTTTTATTGAAAGAGAATCCTAATGACGCTTGATTACTTTTCACAATTGGAATGTCTTCATTGTTAGATAAAGTCCATCTTCGTTTTTCGATACCTAAAAAATCTTGTTGTAAATCAACAATTTGTGATGTAGTTTGATGTTTGCTTTCACCCATAATTTCCAATTGGAAAAACGGAGTGAATTTATAATTTAACTGAATTCGCGGTTCAAAAATAAAAGTAGAGAATTCTTGAATATAGTTTTGTCTGAAACCAATTCGACCATTAAATTTAGTGTTAACTGAAAAATAGTTAAGTTCGGCAATTAGTGCATGATTTTTTAAAACTTCTTTGATTTTTCTAGAAAAAACAGGCGTATTTACAATATCCACATTTCGAACTCCAATTTCATTAAATTGATACCCATTCATAAAGGTAAAATTGTCAGATAAGATATGACTATTTTGTAATTTTATACCCGTATCTAAAATGGTGTTTTCTTGATTAAATATCTGATTATTTTCAATTGATTCATTTTCAGATTTAATATTGTAATAGGAGGCGTAAATTGATATTTCGCTTCTATTTTTTGCATTCCAATTTGTTTTTAACAATGCATTTGCTCCATAAGTTTGTTGTTCTAAGCAACTGTATTTTGAAGTTGTAATGCTATTTTCTGTTTTAGTTTGTAACACATCTAAAACATTACTAATACTTAGAATATCAATAAATAAATCGGTTTTTTGCTTTATTTTTTGATGGTATTGTGCTGTAAAATCGTAAAAATAGAAATCTTCTTTTGAGTTGTATTTAATGTTTTGATTGTCAAAGTAATTGGTTACAATAGTGTTTTGAAATATTTTATTGAAATAACTTTTATAAGTTGGCGAAGTGATTAAATCTGTATACGATCGTCTTCCGCTAATTTCAATATTTGATTTCTTAGAAGTTTTTACTTTCGTATAAAAATCAGCGTTAATTAGGTTAAAACCTACAGCTCCAGTTGTGTTTTCTATAGAATCTGTATGTGTTGAAATTAAGACCGAACTTGAAACTCCATCGCCATAAAATGCAGAAGTTCCGTTTTTAGCAATATTAATTTTGTGTGCTAAATTGGGATTTAAAGATGATATTAATCCGAAAAAATGCCCTGTTTGATATAATCTAATGCCGTTCCAAAGAAATAAATTTTGGTCGTGTGTTCCGCCTCTTACACTTGTGTTTGAAATGCTTTCATCGGTAGCATGAATTCCGGGAATTTGCTGCATAGTTTGAAATACATCGGGTTCTGTTAAACCGGGAAGAAGGCCAGTTTTTTTAGGTTTTACTTCGTAAGTGCCATCTCTTTTTTTACTGATTCCTTTGGTTAAATATAAGGTGGTTACAACAGGTTCTAAATCATTAATTATGCTTTTTAAGTAGATTGTTGGACAATTTTCTACATATAAAAATGAAGATTGTATGATTTCTGATTTATAATTCAAATGTGAAATTTCGATCGTATTCGCAGATTTTGTTTTAAGTTCAAAAAAACCAATTTCGTTTGTAATAGCATAAGAGTTTGTTCCAGAAACTAGAAGTGTTGCATTTTGTATGGGTTCTTTCGTTTCTTTATCCAAAAGATAACCACACAAAGGTTTGTCAAGTTTTTGATTGTTGATTACTGAGATGTATTTTTCAGAAATAAATTTAAATTTTAATTGTGTTTTTTCAGAAATATAGTTCAGTTTTTCTTGAAGAGTTAATGAATTCGAAGGAGGAATTAATTTAAAAAACGCAATTTCTTCTTCAATAAAATTAAAATTTACTTCGTGAGTTTTGCCAATGTTTTCTAATATTTTTTTCAATAAAATAGCCTTGCCATTGTCTTGTGCTCGAAGCGGTAAGACAATGACAAATAAGCTAATAATTATTAAAAAACGATTATAATTCATTTACTTTTTTACTAATTCAAAACTTGTTTCGTTTGATTTGTTTATTTGTAAATGATAGGTTGAGGCAATTATTTGTAAGGCTACATCTAAATTATTACTTGGAAGTTTTCCAGTGAATAATTGTTCTGTTGCTATAGTATTTGTTTTAATTGTAACGTTATAGGTGTTTTCAATATCAGTAATAATAGTTTTTAAGTTTTGATTTGTAAAACTCATTTCCATTTTATCAGATGCCCATTTTGGCATTGATAATGTTGTTTTTCCTTCTTTTTTAGAATCATTTTCAAAAGTAACTAACATGCCTTTTGTTAGGATAAGTTCGTGATTTTTGTAGTTTACTTTTACTTTTCCTTCGTAGCAAGTTACTTCAAAAGTATTGTCTTTTGAGTTTACATTGAATTGTGTCCCTAAAACGGTCACTTTTCCTAAATTCGTGTTGACTTCAAATGTTTTTCCTTTTGCCACTTTAAAATAAGCTTCACCTTTTAAGTCAATTGTTCTGTTGTTTTTCCAGAAGAAAGTTTTGTATTCTATAGACGAATTTTTATTAACTAATACTTCAGAATTATCAGGTAAATTTACAGTTTGTGTAAGGCTTGTACCATAATATTTTTCTTTAAAATTATTAACAATAAAAAAACTTAATCCCAAAGCAATAACTAACACAGCAGCAATCCGAGCGAACCAATTTTGTTGAAGTTTCACAACTTTTGTTGCTTTTTTAGTAGCAACAACGTTACTTAACATTTTATCTTGGTCAAATGCTGGAGTTTTTAAGCGTGCTGAATTTTCTTTGATTTTTTCATACAAAGTAAAGTCCGGATTTTGTTTAAATTCGGCTAATTCTTCAGCGGTTAATTCGTTATTAAGCCATTTGGCTAATTTGTAATCTTCGTCCATAATTTTCGTATTACAATAATGTAACAAGTATATTGTTTTTTACCCTACTTAAAATTTTCTATTTCTTTTTTTAGTTCCATCAAAGCTAAGTGAATACGTTTTTCAACAGCTTTTACACTAATGTTTAATTCAGAGGCAATTTCGGCATATTTTTTACCATCAATTCGATGCATTAAAAAAGCTATTCTTTGCGTTTCGTTTATATTATTAATAGCTTTTAATAGTTTAGATTCGAATTGTTCTTGTTCTAATATATGTTCTGGGTTTTCGTTGGTTCTATCGATTAAAGTATTGTTCTTTTCATAGGAAAGAATTACTTTATTATGTGCAATTGCATTTAAGGAATTGTTAGTTGCAATCGTATAAATATAAGATTTAGCTTTTTCAATTGGGACATCTTTACAATTCTGCCACAGTTTTATAAAAGCTTCTTGTGTGGCATCTTCAGCCTGTTCTGTATTGCCAAATTTGTAGTAAAGATAATTTCGTAATCCTTTTGCATGGCTTTTAAAAAAAGTTGAAAAAATATTTTCTTGGCAAATTGTATTATTTTCAGGCATCTTTGAATAAATTGCTAAAAATTAATTAAACCTTAGGAAGGGTTTTATAAAAATGAATTGTTATATAGTTGAAACAAATATAGTCATTTTTGATTTTAATTATTTTTTTTAAAAATTAGGTAGGGTAAAATTAATTTGAATTGTTTTACCAATATAAACCCAAAAAAAATTAATCATGAAACTAAAACATTTTTTAAATTTAAGCTTAGTAGGTTTGCTTTTAATGTCTTGTCAAAGTGAAGAAAATGAAGTAATTCAAGATGCAAATCAAAATTTAACGAATACTTCACCATTAACCACTTTGTTAACTAGAGTTACTCAAAATCCTACTTCTGGGGATAATGTGTTGGATAATTCAAGCTGTTTTAGCGTTGTATTGCCTGCCACAGTTATTGTAAATGGTCAAAATATTGTGGTTGCAACACAAGCCGATTATCAAACGGTTCAAGATGCTATTAATGCTTTTTCAAATGATGATGATATCGTGAATTTTGTTTACCCAATAACAATTCAATATCAAAATTTTTCAACTCAAGTGTTGCAAGATGCTAATGATTTAGACGATGTAATTGATGCTTGTGGTGAAGATGACGGTTTTGATGAAATAGATTGTATTAGTTTTAATTTTCCAATTGTAATTAATGTTTATAATGCTAATAACCAATTGGCGGATACAGTTACATTAAATAATAATACAGATTTATATAATTTTCTGGAAAATTTAGAAGACAACGAATATGTTGCTATTCAATATCCAATTTCTTTAGTAAACTCTAATGGACAAACTATCACAATTACGAATAACAATCAATTAGAAGATGTTATTGAAGATTCAATTGATGATTGTGATGATTCTCCATCGGGAGGAGGAAATGCTAATCTTTCTGCAATTTTAAGTAGTGGAACTTGGTACGTATCTTATTTCTTTGATGATACGGATGAAACTTCAGATTATGCAGGCTATAATTTTACATTTAATGTAAACGGAACTTCATTAGCAGTAAAAAACGCAATTTCATTAAACGGAACTTGGTCAAATTACATGGATAGTGGAGATGAAAAAGTAGCCTTTTCTTTTGATGGCATTACATTAGATGAATTAGAAGATGACTGGGAAGTAATTGAATTTACATCAACTCAAATTCGACTAAAAGATGTAAGTGGTGGTGACGGAACTACTGATTATTTATATCTAACAAAAAATTAATAATATTTTTAAAAACAAATACGAATAAATTTAAAATTGATACATTATGAAAAAACTAACCTTAATTCCGTTACTTTCTTTGATCTTTATGTTAAACGTAGCTTCCATGTGTAGCGACGATGATGATACTACTAACACAGCAGATCCTACTCCGGTTATCAATACCGTTAATCAAGGAACTTGGAGAATCACTTTGTATGAAGATTCAGGTGTTGATGAAACAACTAATTATTCAAATTACATATTTACATTTGGTGCTAACAATGTTTTAACGGCAGCTAATACGAATACTTATACAGGTTCTTGGTCAGTAACTAGCGATGATATTAATGATGATAGCCCAAGTGAGGATTTAGATTTTAATATTCTATTTACGTCACCTTCACCAGCAAGTTTTGTTGATGATTTATCTGACGATTGGGATATTGTTAGTTACACTGCTACAAAAATTGAATTAGTAGATGTTAGTGGAGGTAATGGTGGTACAGATTACTTAACATTTGAAAAAAATTAAGAATGTATTCTTTTTGTCCCAATAAAAAACCAGCTTTTTATAGCTGGTTTTTTATTTAAAACAAACCCATTTTCTCACTTTGCAACTTTATAACTTTATCTTATCTTTGCACTTCATTAAACAAAAACAGAATCATGTTTGATAATTTAAGCGATAAGTTAGATAAAGCGTTTCATATATTAAAAGGACACGGTAAAATTACCGATGTTAACGTTGCTGATACTCTTAAAGAAGTTCGTAGAGCTTTATTAGATGCCGACGTAAATTTTAAAATTGCTAAAGATTTTACCACAAGAGTAAAAGAAAAAGCAATAGGTGAAAACGTATTAACTACGTTACAACCTGGTCAGTTAATGATTAAAATCGTTAAAGACGAGTTAACTGAATTGATGGGTGGTGATGCTGCTGGAGTAAATCTTTCAGGTAATCCTTCTGTGATTTTAATGTCGGGTTTACAAGGTTCTGGTAAAACTACTTTTTCTGGAAAATTAGCGAACTTTCTAAAAACTAAAAAGAACAAAAAACCTTTATTGGTAGCTTGTGATATCTATCGTCCTGCGGCAATTAATCAGTTGCACGTAGTAGGTGGACAAATTGGGGTTGAAGTTTATTCAGAACCAGAAAATAAAAATCCTGTTGAAATTGCTCAAAACGCAATCAAACATGCAAAAGCAAATGGGTTTAATGTAGTCATCATCGATACCGCTGGTCGTTTGGCTGTGGATGAAGAAATGATGAACGAAATCGCTAATGTTCACAAAGCAATTCAACCACAAGAAACATTATTTGTTGTGGATGCGATGACAGGACAAGATGCAGTAAATACAGCAAAAGCATTCAACGATAGATTAAATTTCGACGGTGTTATCTTAACGAAGTTGGATGGTGATACTCGTGGTGGAGCTGCTATTTCGATTAAATCGGTAGTAAATAAACCAATTAAATTCATTGGTACAGGTGAAAAAATGGAAGCTATCGACGTGTTTTATCCAAATCGTATGGCGGATAGAATCTTGGGAATGGGAGACGTTGTTTCCTTAGTAGAAAGAGCACAAGAGCAATACGATGAAGAGGAAGCAAGAAAATTACAGAAGAAAATCGCTAAAAACGAATTTGGTTTTGATGATTTCTTAGCGCAAATCCAACAAATCAAGAAAATGGGGAACATGAAAGACCTTGTTGGAATGATTCCAGGTGCTGGAAAAGCGTTAAAAGATGTTGAAATTGAAGACGATGCGTTCAAACATATTGAAGCTATCATCCAATCGATGACACCAGCTGAAAGAAGTAAACCATCTTTAATTGATGTAAAACGTAAAACCAGAATTGCCAAAGGTTCGGGAACAAAAATTGAGCAAGTCAATCAATTGATGAAACAATTCGACCAAATGAGCAAAATGATGAAAATGATGCAAGGTGGCGCGGGTAAAAACCTGATGAAAGCCATGGGCGGAATGAAAGGCATGAGATAATAAGTAGAGACGCGATTCATCGCGTCTTTTTTATAGCATAAACACAACAAACAACACAACAAACAACACAACAAACAACACAACAAAATGCAATTATTAGACGGAAAAAAAGTATCGGAAGATATTAAAAATGAAATCGCTGCTGAGGTAGCTCAAATGAAAGCAAATGGTGAAAAAGTGCCTCACTTAGCTGCAATCATTGTGGGTAACGATGGAGCAAGTTTGACTTATGTAGGAAGTAAAGTAAAATCATGTGAGCGCGTAGGTTTTGAATCGACTTTGATTAAAATGCCAAGCACAACTTCTGAAACGGAACTTTTGAAAAAAATCAAAGAATTGAACGAAAACGATGATATTGACGGATTCATTGTTCAGTTGCCTTTGCCAAAACAAATCGATACACAAAAAATCATTGAAGCTATTGATCCAAGTAAAGATGTAGATGGTTTCCATCCTGAAAACTTTGGAAAAATGGCTTTAGATATGTCTACTTTTATTCCAGCTACACCTTTTGGAATTTTAGAATTATTAGAACGTTATAATGTACCAACCGATGGAAAACACACTGTGGTTATAGGAAGAAGCCACATCGTAGGTCGTCCTATGGGAATTTTAATGGGAAGAAAAGGATTCCCTGGGAATTCAACTGTAACGGTTACACACAGTCATTCTAAAAATATCAACCAAATTACTTCTCAAGCCGATATTATTATCTCAGCATTAGGAGTTCCAAATTTCCTAAAAGCAGAAATGGTAAAAGACGATGTAGTAGTGATCGATGTAGGAATCACAAGAGTAGAAGACGAAACTACTGAAAAAGGATACAGAATTGTAGGCGACGTAGATTTTGAAAATGTTTCTAAAAAAGCATCTTATATTACGCCAGTACCCGGTGGAGTTGGACCTATGACGATTGCAATGTTGTTGAAAAATACGTTGTTAGCAAGAGAACAGAAGAGGAATAGATAATAAACAAAAAAGCCATTTCAATCGAAATGGCTTTTCTTTTTTATCGCTTCTGATAATCCGATGTAAAAAATAATTCTACTGTTGGATATTTCTGTTGTGTCATTTGGATAGAGAAATCACTATCGGCTAAGAATACTAATTGCCCGTATTTATCATGACCTAAGAATTTTTGTTTCACACGTTTAAATTCGGCAAATTCTACATTTTTAGGATCTTGTGGTTTTACCCAACACGCTTTAAACGCTGGGAAATTTTCATATGTACATTTTGCACCATATTCATGCTCTAAGCGGTATTGAATTACTTCGTATTGAAGCGCTCCAACGGTTCCAATAACTTTTCTTCCGTTCATTTCTAAGGTAAACAACTGCGCAACACCTTCGTCCATTAACTGGTCAACTCCTTTTTCTAATTGTTTCGATTTTAATGGGTCAGCGTTATTGATATATCTAAAATGCTCTGGAGAGAAACTCGGAATTCCTTTGAAATTCATAATTTCGCCTTCGGTTAAGGTATCGCCAATTTTAAAGTTTCCTGTGTCATGTAATCCTACAATATCACCAGGATACGAAATATCAACAATCTCTTTTTTCTCCGCAAAAAACGCATTCGGACTCGAGAATTTTAAATTCTTTCCTAAACGAACATGTAAATACGGTTTGTTTTTTTCAAACGTTCCCGATACAATTTTAATGAATGCCAAACGGTCTCTGTGTTTTGGATCCATGTTCGCATGAATTTTAAATACAAATCCGCTTAATTTTTCTTCTTCAGGTCTTACTAATCTGGTATCGGATTCTTTTGGTCTAGGAGTTGGAGCAATTTCAACGAAACAATCTAATAGTTCGCGAACTCCAAAATTATTCAAAGCCGAACCAAAGAACACGGGTTGTAAATCGCCTTCTAAATATTCTTCTCTACTAAATAGAGGATAAACTTCATCAATTAATTCCAATTCTTCTCTTAGTCGATTTGCAGGTTTTTCTCCAATAATTTTCTCTAATTCTGGACTATTGATGTCGTTAAAAGCAATCGTTTCTTCAATGTTTTTGCGACTATCGCCTTCAAAAAGGTTGATGTTCTTTTCCCAAATGTTATAAATTCCTTGAAAATCGTATCCCATTCCAATTGGAAAACTCAATGGAGTAACGCGAAGTTTTAATTTTTTCTCCACTTCATCCATCAAATCGAAGGCATCTTTACCTTCACGGTCTAATTTGTTGATGAAAACAATCATTGGAATGTTTCGCATTCTACAAACTTCTACTAACTTTTCAGTTTGTTCCTCAACCCCTTTTGCTACGTCGATAACTACGATAACACTATCAACAGCAGTTAAAGTTCTAAACGTATCTTCTGCAAAGTCTTTGTGACCTGGCGTATCTAAGATGTTAATTTTTTTATCTTTATAATTGAAAGCTAAGACCGAAGTCGCTACCGAAATTCCTCTTTGTCTTTCAATCTCCATGAAATCGGAGGTAGCTCCCTTTTTAATTTTATTACTTTTTACAGCACCAGCTTCCTGAATAGCGCCTCCAAACAACAATAATTTCTCGGTTAAAGTCGTTTTACCAGCATCGGGATGCGAGATAATTCCAAAAGTTCGTCTTCTTGCTATTTCTTCTATAAAACTCATTATTCAAAATTTTGTGCAAAAGTAACTTTTTTTTGCAGAAATTTCTGTTAATAGTCGCTTATAAATGTTGTGGAATAGTCTCGAATTGTTATTTTTGTCGATTACAACTTAAAATGTATAAATTAATATGAAAATTAATCGCCTACTTATTTTTGGTTTTTTACTTGTTCAATCGTTTTTGTTTGCCCAAACGAAAGAAGTATTGTTTACGATTGATAATCATCCGTATTACACAGATGAATTTATTAGAGTTTATAATAAAAATTTAGATTTAGTTAAGGATGATTCTCAGAAAGATTTAGACAAATATTTGGATTTGTTTTTAGGATACAAATTAAAAGTTGAAAAAGCGAATAAAATAGGTTTGCAAAACGGAACTTCGTATCAAAACGAATTGAAATCATATAGAAATCAATTGTCTAAGAATTATGTAAACGATTCTAAAGTTACAAACGAATTGGTTCGCGAAGCTTATGATAGAATGCAACAAGAAGTTAGAGCGTCTCATATTTTAATTTTAGTTGACGAAGGCGCATCACCTCAAGATACTTTAAAAGCTTACAACAAAATTTTAGATATCAAAAAAAGATTAGATGCTGGAGAAGACTTCGTAACTGTTGCAAAACAAACATCTGAGGATCCATCGGTAAAAGAAAATAATGGTGATTTAGGTTATTTTTCGGCTTTTAGAATGGTGTATCCGTTTGAAAATGCTGCTTTTAAAACTAATGTTGGACAGGTTTCAAAACCATTCCGTACTCGTTTTGGATATCATATTGTAAAAGTAGTGGATAAAAGAGCAAATAGAGGAGAAGTTACTGTGGCTCACATTATGATTGTTAAGCCTAATGTTTCTGATGCTGCCCAACAGGAAAAAGCAAAAGCTACTATTGAAGATATTTATAAAAAAATTCAACAAGGTGAAAATTTTGAGAGTTTAGCTCAGCAATTTTCTGAAGATAAATCTTCTGCTCCAAAGGGTGGTGTTTTACAACGTTTTGGTTCAGGACAATTGAGTTCTGAAGAATTTGAAAATGTAGCTTTTAGTTTGGCTAAAAAAGATGATATATCAGCACCGTTTCAATCGCAATTTGGATGGCATATTATTAAATTGATTGAGAAACATCCGGTTCGTTCTTTTGACGATATGAAAGGGGAATTAGAAGATAAAATTAGAAAAGACGAGCGTTCTTTATTGATTACAAATTCATTAGCTAAAAAATTAAGAACAAAATATACTGTTGCTAAAGATGCTAAAGCATTGGCTCAAGTTAAAAAGTCAATTACGGATGAATTTTATTCTCAAACTTGGCAAGTACCAGCAAATACTAAAGAAGGAAATGTAACGGTTTTAACTATTGATAAAACAAAGAAAATAACTTCACCAACGTTCCTTAATTTTGTGTATTCGCAACAGAAAGCTAATATTAAAACAAAACCAATTGCTAAATTAACTGATGAGTTGTTCGAGAAATTTACAGACGAGCAGTTGATTAGTTATTACAATGAAAATTTAGAAAATGAATTTCCTGAGTTTAGATATGTGATGGATGAATATCGTGATGGTTTATTGTTATTCGATTTGATGGAAAAAGAAATTTGGAACAGAGCTAAATCCGATACAACAGGTTTAATGAATTTCCATAAAGCCAACATTCAAAACTATCAGTGGAAAAAAAGACATGATGTAGATATTTTATCATCAACTGATAAAGCTACAATTGAAAAAGCACAAAGTTTCCTTAAAAAAGGAAAATCTATCGATTATATCAAAGAGAAATTAAATAAAGATGGTAAGGTGAATATCATGGTTAAATCAGGTTTATATGAAGAAGATTATGATGTTTTATCGCAATATCCAAATGTTACAACTGGTGTAACTTCAGTGGTTTCAAAAGATAAATATTACTTTGCGGTTAAGGTAAAGAGTACAAAAGATGCGGGGCCGAAAGAATTTGCAGATTGTAAAGGAAAAGTAATTAGCGATTACCAACAATATTTGGAAAACAATTGGGTTGATGAATTGAAAAGGGAATTCCAAATCAAAGTAAATACTGATGTTTTTGCAAAAGTAAAACAGCAATTAGCAAAATAGTCATATGAGATTTTGGATAACAATATTTTTACTTAGCACTATGGTTGTTTCGTGCGATTATTTTAGAGCACCAAAGAAGCCTAAGGCCATTGCGCGTGTTGGTGAAAATTATTTATTTCAAGATGATATTATAGATTTAGTACCAAAAGGAACTTCAAAAAAAGATAGTATTGCTATTGTAAAATCTTTTATTGATAGATGGGCTACACAAAAATTATTATTTGAAGCAGCACAGCGTAATATTGGTAAAGATAAAGTCTCTGAGTTTAGTGCTTTAATAGATCAATATAAAGTTGATTTATATACAAAAGATTATATTGAGAGTTTAGTAATCAGACAAATAGATACAGTTGTTACTGAGGTTCAGATTGAAGCATATTATGCAAAAAATAAACAGTATTTTAAAAATTCTTCAGAGTTGGTAAAACTTCGATATATTAATTTAGTTAAAGAAAATCCAAAATTCGCAAAAATTAAATCAAAGTTTAGTTCCTTTACCAAAAAAGATAGAAAAGAGTTAGAACAGCTTGCGGTTCAATTCAAAAGTTATGCTTTTAATGATTCTATTTGGGTGGATATTAATCAGGTTTATGAGAAAATTCCGTTTATTAATTTAGAGAATAAGCAAAAATATATTTCAAGCGGAATGAATTTTCAATATCCAGATTCTACAACGGTTTGGTTGGTTAAAGTGAATAATGTTTTGCCAAAAGACAGTCCAACACCTTTAGAGTTTTTAAAGCCCACAATAAAACAAATTATCATTAATAATAGAAAATTAGATTTAATAAATACAATAGAAAAAGAGATTACGAATGACGCCATTAAAGACAACAAGTATGAAATTTATAAATAAAAAATTCCTTTTTTCCTTTTTAATTTTAGTATCAACCACAGTTTTTGCTCAGACAAAACGAGAAAAAGTGGATGGGGTAATAGGAGTTGTAGGAGATTATGTAGTATTAGATTCAGATATTGATTTAGAATTAATTCAATTAAGAGCACAAGGAATTGATACCAAAAATATTACACGTTGCGAATTATTTGGTAAACAATTAGAAGATAAATTATATGCACACCACGCTATTCAGGATAGTATTGTAGTTACAGATGCAGAAGTTAACAGCTACATGAATGAACAACTTGATGCTATGGTTGAGCAAGTTGGTTCACTTGAAAAAGTGGTTAAGTTTTATAAAAAGAAAAATTTAGATGAATTTAAATCTTATTTCTTTGAAATTATCAAAATGAACAAGCTAACTTCTCAGATGCAAAAGAAAATTGTAGATGATGTTACGATTACTCCTGAAGAAGTTAGAAATTTCTTTAAAGGAATTCCAACTGATGAAATTCCAACTTTTGGAGCGGAAATGGAAGTAGCTCAAATAGTAGTTAAACCAGTTATTACAGAAGAAGAAAAGAAAAGAATTGTTGATAAACTGAAAGAAATTCGTCAGGATGTATTAAATGGCTCTAGTTTTTTTAGTAAAGCTGTTTTGTTTTCAGAAGATCCAGGGTCAAGTTCAAATGGAGGGTTTTATAAAATTAATAGAAAAACAGGATTTGTTAAAGAATTCAAAGAAGTTGCGTTTAGCCTAGCTGAAGGAGAAATTTCTGAGCCATTTGAAACGGAATTTGGATATCATATTATCATGGTAGAAAAAATTAAAGGTCAAGAAGTAGAGTTACGACACATTTTAATGTCTCCTAAAGTTTCAACTCAAGCAATGAAGGATGCTAAAGCTAAAATTGAAGCTATTCGAACAAAAGTATTAAACAAAGAAATTACATTTGCTGATGCTGCTAAATCATCATCCGATGAAAAAGAAACCAAAAATAATGGTGGGGTATTATTAAATCCAAGAACCATGGAGCCTCGTTTTGAATTAACAAAAATGGATCCTGCATTGTATGCTCAGGTTTCTTCTTTAAAAGATGGTGATGTTTCGTTACCAATTTTAGATGAAGAAAAAGGTGGAGGTGCCAAATTTTATAAAATCATTACAGTAAACAATAGATCAGAAGAACATACTGCTGATTTTTCTAAAGATTATTTAAAAATTAAAGAATTAGCTCTTAGAGATAAGCAAATTAAAGTAATTGCTAAATGGAGTGAAGAAAAAATCAAAGAAACTTACATTAAGATTTCAGATGATTATAAAGATTGCAATTTTGCTAACAATTGGTTAAAAAAATAAATTGACTAACCCTTTGAGTTTTCAGAGGGTTTTTTATTATTTTAGAGGTTTAATAATTAAGATTAATTTTTCGAATTCTAAATTCTAAATTCAATATGTCAGACGTAGCAGCCATTCAGGAATTAGTTCAAAGACAAAAAGCATTAAAACAAGAAATTGCTAAAGTAATTGTAGGCCAAGATGAAGTAGTACATCAAATTGTAATGAGTATTTTTTCTGGAGGTCACGCTTTGCTTATTGGTGTTCCCGGATTAGCAAAAACTTTAATGGTAAATACCATTTCACAAGCTTTAGGATTGAATTTTAAAAGAATTCAGTTTACACCTGATTTAATGCCTTCCGATATTTTAGGAAGTGAAATTTTAGATGAAAATCGTCATTTTAAGTTTATTAAAGGACCAATTTTCTCTAATATTATCTTGGCAGATGAGATAAACAGAACGCCACCTAAAACACAAGCTGCTTTGTTAGAAGCTATGCAAGAACGCGCAGTAACAGTTGCGGGACATCATTATAAATTAGATTTGCCTTATTTTGTTTTGGCAACGCAAAATCCAATTGAGCAAGAAGGAACGTATCCCTTGCCAGAAGCGCAATTAGACCGTTTTATGTTTGCCGTAAAATTAGATTATCCAAGTTTTGAAGAAGAAGTGAATGTGGTTAAAGCAACAACATCCGATTTTAAACCTGTGGTAAATGCTTTATTTACAGCTCAAGAAATTATCGATTTTCAGAATGTAATTCGTAAGTTACCCGTAGCCGATAATGTAATCGAATACGCTGTTTCGTTAGTAAGCAAAACACGTCCCGATAATCCGTTATCAAATGAGTTTGTCAAGACTTATATTGATTGGGGTGCTGGTCCACGTGCTTCTCAAAACTTAATTTTAGCAGCCAAAACTAATGCTGCTTTCAATGGAAAATTTTCTCCAGATATTGAAGATGTAAAAGCAGTAGCTGTTGGGATACTTCGACACAGAATCGTTAAAAATTATAAAGCTGACGCCGAAGGAATTTCGGAAGATGATATTATTAAAAAGCTGTTTTAAACAGCTTTTTTTATTACTTTAGTGAATCAATTACAGTAATTTGGAACCCAATTTAAAACAAAGAATCTTCGGATTAGATGTCTTGAGAGCTGCTGCAATTATAATGGTAGTTTGCTCGCATATCCTTTGGATTTATCCAAAAAGTAATGCGTTTATCCCAACATTATTTGAACTTTTTGGATTTTGGGGAGTTGAACTTTTCTTTGTTTTAAGCGGATTTTTGATTGGGTCAATTCTGTATAAAACATTTATCAACGAAAATTTTACTTTAAAATCAGTTTTTCATTTCTTAAAAAGGCGTTGGTTTCGAACGTTACCAAACTATTATTTGGTGTTATTAATCAACATTGGAATCGCTTTTTTTCTTGGTTTTTCAATTGAAAATATCGGAAGTTACTTTGTGTTTTTACAAAATTTCGCATCAAAATCACCTGCTTTTTTTCCAGAATCTTGGAGTTTGTCTATTGAAGAATTTACTTATTTACTATTACCATTTTCATTGTTTTTTGTTGGATTAGTTAGGGTCAAAAACAAATCAAAAGCGTTTTTATTGGTAATTGTAGCTTTGATTCTAGTTTTCTGGATGAATAAATTTTACTATCATTCCCAACATGCAATTTCGAATTTTACAGAATGGAATTTAAATTTAAAATCGGTTTTGATTTATAGAATTGATGCAATTTTGATCGGAGTTTTATTCGCTTGGATTTCATTAAATTTTAGTGAGTTTTGGAAGAACTCAAAAACTGTTTTTGCTTTGATAGGATTTGGAATTCTTTTCTTTTTAATGTTTGGAATTCTTCCTCTGAATTTAACAATCGAACAAAATCCGTTTTTCTGGAACGTTTTGTATTTGCCAATTACTTCAATTGCTTTTGCATTTTTGTTGCCTTTTTTCTCTGAGTGGAAAACGTATGCTAGTGCAGTTTTGTATCCTATCGAATTAATTAGTAAAATTTCATATTCTATTTATTTACTTCATTACAGTGTGATTTTATCACTCTTGAAAACTTTTTTTGATACATTTAAAATATCAGATTTTGAGCGTCATTTTTTTACTGTGGTTTATCTTTTAATCACTTTTTTATCATCGTATCTCTTATATCGATTTTACGAAAAACCAATGATGAATTGGAGAGATAAAAGATAATTTAATCACTTCGTTTTGATACTCTTTTAAAATTGGATATCGTTTTTTGATAATTTAATAAAACTTTGATTTTAAATTACGAATTATTCAATATATTCTTGTTTTAATCATTTTTATTGAAAAATAAATACTAAAATAGAATCTTTATAAATAATAATTCTTCTATTTAGGCTTTTTATTAAAAATTTTTAAATCTGATTAAGATTTATTAAATTTGTGCCACCAAAAAATACAACAAACACTAATTAACTTATTTTATAGTATGGCATTAGCTAACGAAATGAATCTTTATAACGATTATATTAAAGAAATCGAAGAAAGAAAAGGTCAAGGATTACACCCAAAACCAATTGATAGTGCTGATTTATTAAACGAAATCATTACTCAAATTAAAGATACAAACAATGCAAACAGACAAGATTGTTTGAAGTTTTTTATCTACAATACTTTACCAGGAACTACTCCTGCAGCTGGTGCAAAAGCAAAATTCTTAAAAGAAATTATTTTAGGTCAAGAAACAGTAGCTGAAATTACTCCATCTTTTGCTTTTGAATTGTTATCACACATGAAAGGTGGACCTTCAATTGTAGTATTGTTGGATTTAGCTTTAGGAAACGATGAGGCAATTGCGAAACAAGCGGCTGAAGTTTTAAAAACACAGGTTTACTTATACGATGCCGATATGGATCGTTTAAAAGTAGCATATGAAAATGGAAATGCAGTAGCAAAAGACATTTTAGAAAGCTATTCAAAAGCGGAATTCTTTACAAAACTTCCAGAAGTTGCTGAAGAAATTAAAGTAGTAACTTTCATCGCTGGAGAAGGTGATATTTCAACCGACTTATTATCTCCAGGGAATCAAGCGCACTCGCGTTCTGACCGTGAATTACACGGAAAATGTATGATTACACCTCAAGCGCAAGAAGAAATTAAAGCCTTACAAGCGCAACATCCAGATAAATCGGTAATGTTAATTGCTGAAAAAGGCACGATGGGTGTAGGTTCTTCTCGTATGTCAGGTGTAAATAACGTAGCACTTTGGACAGGTAAACAAGCAAGTCCTTATGTGCCATTCGTAAATTTCGCTCCAATCGTAGGTGGAACTAACGGAATTTCTCCAATTTTCCTTACTACAGTTGACGTAACTGGTGGTATCGGAATCGATTTAAAAAACTGGGTTAAAAAAACAGATGCCAACGGAGAATTAGTTCGCGATGAAAATGGGGAACCAATTTTAGAACAAGTATACTCAGTTGCAACTGGAACGGTTTTAACGATCAATACAAAAACTAAAAAATTATACAATGGTGATAAAGAATTGATTGATATTTCAAGATCATTCACACCACAAAAAATGGAATTTATCAAAGCAGGTGGTTCTTACGCTATTGTTTTTGGTAAAAAACTACAAACTTTTGCTGCTAAAACTTTAGGAATCGAAGCTCCTCTAGTGTATGCACCTTCAAAAGAGATTCACATTGAAGGTCAGGGATTAACAGCAGTGGAGAAAATCTTCAACAAAAATGCTGTTGGTACTATTTCTAAACAAGTTTTGCACGCGGGTTCTGATGTTCGTGTTACGGTAAATATTGTTGGTTCGCAAGATACAACAGGTTTGATGACCGCTCAAGAATTAGAATCTATGGCTGCTACTGTAATTTCTCCAATTGTTGATGCAGCGTACCAATCAGGTTGTCATACTGCATCGGTTTGGGATAAAAAAGCACAAGCTAATATCCCGAAATTAATGCAATTCATGAATGATTTCGGATTGATTACAGCTCGTGATCCTAAAGGGGTTTACCATGCCATGACCGACGTAATTCACAAAGTATTAAATGATATTACAGTTGATGAATGGGCAATCATTATTGGAGGAGATTCTCATACACGGATGTCTAAAGGTGTTGCGTTCGGAGCGGATTCAGGAACAGTTGCTTTAGCTCTTGCTACAGGTGAAGCTTCTATGCCAATTCCACAATCTGTAAAAGTGACTTTCAAAGGGAATATGCCAGATTATATGGATTTCCGTGATGTGGTTCATGCTACACAAGCGCAAATGTTACACCAATTTGGTGGTGAAAACGTTTTCCAAGGAAGAATTATTGAAGTTCATATTGGAACTTTAACTGCTGACCAAGCGTTTACATTCACAGATTGGACTGCAGAAATGAAAGCAAAAGCATCTATTTGTATTTCTGAAGATGAAACGTTAATCGAATCATTAGAAATTGCAAAAGGTAGAATCCAAATCATGATTGATAAAGGCATGGACAACAAAAACCGTGTGCTTCAAGGATTAATTGATAAGGCAAACAAACGTATTGCGGAAATCCGTTCAGGTGAAAAACCAGCTTTACGTCCAGATGCTAATGCAAAATACTACGCTGAAGTAGTGGTTGATTTAGATCAAATCGCTGAGCCAATGATTGCTGACCCAGATGTAAATAATAAAGACGTTTCAAAGCGTTATACTCACGACACAATTCGTCCGCTTTCTTTCTACGGAGGAGATAAAAAAGTAGATTTAGGATTCATCGGTTCTTGTATGGTTCACAAAGGAGATATGAAAATCTTAGCTCAGATGTTGAAAAACATCGAAAAACAACAAGGTAAAGTGGAATTTAAAGCGCCTTTAGTAGTTGCTCCTCCAACATACAACATCGTTGACGAATTAAAAGCAGAAGGTGATTGGGAAGTATTACAAAAATATTCTGGTTTCGAATTTGATGATAATGCGCCAAAAGCAGTAGCTCGTACAGAATACGAAAACATGTTGTACTTAGAGCGTCCAGGTTGTAACCTTTGTATGGGGAACCAAGAAAAAGCATCTAAAGGAGATACGGTTATGGCAACATCAACTCGTTTGTTTCAAGGTCGTGTTGTAGAAGACTCTGCAGAGAAAAAAGGAGAATCATTATTATCATCTACTCCTGTTGTAGTATTGTCAACTATTTTAGGAAGAACTCCTTCAATTGAAGAATACAAAAAAGCGGTAGAAGGAATCAACTTAACTAAGTTTGCTCCATCTCATAAATTATTAGTAGGATAATAATATCTAAAATATTAATTCAGAAAGCTCAAGTTTTACTTGGGCTTTTTTGTTTTTATCTGTTCAATTTTTTGTAAATTAGTGGGATTAAATAACAAACAAAATAAATTACTATGGCATTTGATATTGAAATGATTGAAAAAGTGTACGCTACCATGGCAGAACGAGTAGATAAAGCTCGTGATATAGTTGGGCGTCCATTGACTTTGTCTGAGAAAATTTTGTATTCGCATCTTTGGGAAGGAATGCCAACGCAAGCTTTCGCAAGAGGTAAAGATTATGTTGATTTTGCTCCCGATAGGGTGGCTTGTCAAGATGCAACAGCACAAATGGCATTATTGCAATTCATGCATGCGGGAAAAAGTAAAGTAGCGGTTCCAACAACGGTTCACTGTGACCACTTAATTTTAGCAAAAAATGGTGCCAAACAAGATTTAGAGTTGGCCAATAAACAATCAAAAGAAGTATTCGATTTTCTATCATCAGTGTCAAACAAATACGGCATTGGTTTTTGGAAACCTGGTTCGGGAATTATTCACCAAATCGTATTAGAGAATTATGCTTTTCCCGGAGGTTTGATGATTGGAACAGATTCTCACACTGTAAATGCAGGAGGTTTAGGAATGTTAGCTATTGGTGTTGGTGGTGCTGATGCAGTTGATGTGATGTCAGGCATGTCTTGGGAATTAAAATTTCCAAAATTGATCGGAGTAAAACTAACTGGTAAATTAAACGGTTGGACTGCACCAAAAGATGTTATTTTAAAAGTTGCTGATATTTTAACCGTAAAAGGAGGAACTGGAGCTATTGTAGAATATTTCGGAGAAGGTGCCGAATCGATGTCATGTACCGGAAAAGGAACCATTTGTAATATGGGAGCTGAAATTGGAGCTACAACTTCTACTTTTGGTTATGACGATTCCATGAGAAGATATTTAGCCGCAACTGGTCGTCAAGATGTTGTAAATGCTGCCGATAAAGTAGCATCTTACTTAACTGCCGATGCCGAAGTTTATACGAATCCAGAAAAATATTTCGACCAATTAATTGAAATTAATTTATCCGAGTTAGAACCACATATTAACGGACCATTTACTCCAGATAGAGGGACACCAGTTTCTAAAATGAAGGAAGAAGCTGCAGCTAATGGTTGGCCAATAAAAGTAGAATGGGGATTAATCGGTTCGTGTACCAATTCATCTTACGAAGATATGTCGCGTGCAGCTTCCATTGTAAGACAAGCGGTGGCTCATGGAATTACTCCAAAGGCAGAATTTGGAATCAATCCAGGTTCGGAACAAATTCGATATACGATTGAACGAGATGGAATTATTGCTGATTTCGAAAAAATGGGAACCAAAGTATTTACTAATGCTTGCGGACCTTGTATCGGACAATGGGATAGAGAAGGAGCGGACAAACAAGAAAAAAACACCATCGTGCATTCGTTCAATCGAAACTTTTCAAAAAGAGCCGATGGAAATCCAAACACCCACGCTTTTGTAACTTCTCCTGAAATGGTAGCGGCGTTAGCAATTTCTGGTCGTTTGGATTTTAATCCAATAACCGATACTTTAATTAATGATAAAGGAGAAGCTATAAAATTGAATCCGCCTTTTGGAGATGAATTGCCAACTAAAGGTTTTGATGTAGAAGATCCGGGATTTCAAGCGCCTGCAGCTGATGGTTCAAGCGTAGAAGTTGTGGTTTCTCCAACTTCAGACCGATTACAATTGTTAGCGCCTTTTGAGGCTTGGGATGGTAAAAATTATACAGGAGCAAAATTGCTAATCAAAGCGTTTGGAAAATGTACTACTGATCATATTTCCATGGCTGGACCTTGGTTACGTTTCCGAGGACATTTGGATAATATTTCGAATAATATGTTGATTGGTGCTGAAAATGCGTTCAATGGTAAGGCAAATTCAGTTAAAAATCAATTGACTGGATCTTATGATGCAGTTCCAGCTGTTCAAAGAGCTTATAAAGCGGCGGGTGTTCCTTCTATTGTGGTGGGAGATCATAATTACGGAGAAGGTTCTTCACGTGAGCATGCGGCTATGGAACCACGCTTTTTAGGTGTGAAAGCGGTTTTAGTAAAATCATTCGCTCGTATTCACGAAACAAACCTGAAAAAACAAGGGATGTTAGCTTTAACCTTTGCAAATGAATCAGATTACGATAAAATTCAAGAAGACGACACCATCAATTTCTTGGATTTAACTGAGTTTGCACCAGGAAAACCATTATCGTTAGAATTTGTACACGCTGATGGTTCAAAAGATATAATTTTAGCAAATCATACCTATAACGAAAGTCAAATTGGATGGTTCGTGGCGGGTTCTGCTTTGAACTTAATTGCAGCAGGAAAAGCGTAATTAAATTAAATAAAAAAGGGATAGAAGTTAATCTATCCCTTTTTATGTATTAAATACATGTTTATTTCTCTTTTTTATACAAAGTGGCGTTATTCAAAAATTTAGTTATTTGAATTTTTGATTCCCCTAATAATTCTGTTTCTGTTTTTCCTGAAGCAGCTAAATTAAGAGTGTTTGTTACGTTAATAAAACTCTTTGCATAACTTTCGGTAGATAATTCTAGAGTAGCAATTACTAGTTTTTTTGCAGTTAATACAGCATAATTGTCTAACCTCATTTTAGCATTGTTTACGTTTCCTTCAATTTCTGCTTGACTTTTTTGATACATGTCAAGTTTTAATTCTGGTGAAGTAACCAACGCTTTTAATTCAGCATTTTTACTTAATTCTAAAGAAGTATTGTCTGCTTTTACATTTATTTCTGCCTCCGATTTATCATTCAACATTAGTGCAAAATAATTTGCCTTTACATTTAAAAATGCTCTTGAATTATCGTAGTTTTTTATGGTAATGTTTTCTAATTCTAAATCTGCTAAAGCATGAATGGAACTTTCGTTTTTAGCAGTGATTAATTTTAATTCCGAAGTATAGTTGATGCGTAAGGCAAATTTTTTGGCACCAATTGCTTCTCTTAAAGAAGAAACTCTTAATGTTCCACCAGCGACTTCATAGTTAATGATTTCATGAAGGTTGTCATCAGCTTCAATTTCTAAAGATGGTTTGTCTGATTTTACTAAAAAGACTTCAAAATTATCATTGATTTCAATGTTTTCAAAAGATGGAATTTCTTTTACAGATACAGTTACAATTTTAGAACCTTTGATTTTTTCTTTTTTTTGTGCTACAGCTATTGTAGTTAAAAATAAAAGGGTAAACAGAAAAGATATTTTTTTTGTCATTTTATGATGATTTGATATCACAAACTTACACAAATTTTGTTCCAAATTTCATTTTTTGAGTATTAGAAATACAATATTAATGAAATTTGATAAATAAAAAAGCACCAGTTTTACTGATGCTTTACTACTATATAATGGATTCGATAAGATTTACTATCAGAGTAAAAACAAATTCTACGACTTGAATTATTAGCTTAATCATGAGAGTTGAATTTAAGTTTGTTTATGTAAAATTATAAAATGCTTATAACAAAGCTGTTAATTATATACTAATTATTTGTTAATTAGTTAAAGCTAACACTTCCTCCAGAAGTTTCTTCTTTTACTACTTTTTTTGGTTCTTTAACGTAGTCGATAGAACTTCCGCTTGAAGCTTTTGCATTTAATAATACAATTGGATTTACAATTGTGCTACTTCCGCTAGTTGATTGTGCAAATATTTCGTTAGCTGCTAAATCTTGTGCTTCAATTTCACTTCCACTAGACGAACTTGTTTCTAATACTAAAGCTTTACCATTTACTTTTATTTCGCTACCACTTGAAGATTCACAACTTACTTTTTCGTATTCTAAATCGGTATTAATTGTGCTTCCGCTACTTGATTTTACTTTTAAATTAGTTCCTCTTAAAGTACTTTTTGAACGAATAGTTGCACCGCTAGAAGATTCTAACCCTTCGATAGTTTTTGTTCTTACTCGAACAATTGCACTTTCCATTGTATTAATGTTTCCTTCAATTTTTACAATTAAAGTTCCATTTTCAACTCTTGTTACAATATGTTCCATCAAGTTGTCATCAACTTCCACTTCTACTTGTGTAGCTGCACCTTGTTCTAGAATTACTTCAACACCTGCACTGGCATCAATTTTAGTAAAAGGAGCGTCGATAGTTCTTTTTTCAATTACTACATTGCCACTTCCATCAATACCATCTCCTAAATTTAGATTAGCATTGCAGGAGGCCAAAGTAAGTGTAATAAAGAGAGCAATTAATTTTAAATGAGTTTTCATGTTATTTCTTTTTAGAGTTGTTTATTTCGTTTAAAACTTCCTTTTTTATACTATCTAATTTCACTTTTTTCGTAGCAGTGATTCTTTCTTCAGTACTTTTTACCACACCATTTTCCTCTTTGTTGACTACTTTCTTTACTAAAACACCATTTTCATCATAGTAAATAGAAGCAGAAGTGTCATCTGTTTCTATTTCAATACTCAAATCATTGTTGCTATCAGATTCTAAACAATTCAAACATCTAATTTTATCAGAATCTACTCGATACACCGGATTTTTAGTATCATATTCATTTTCATCGAAAAAGTTATAATCGCTTCTATCGTAATTGCTATAACTTTCATCGGTTTGGAAGATGGTTCCTTTTGGTAAGTACAAATAAATTTCTACTTCTTGACCTCTGAATTTATTTTCAACAGCAGTTAATAGATAATTGTCTAAAACGATTGTGTTTCCTTCGATTTTGTAATTGTATTTAATTTTTTCAGCTCTTTTCTTAGCTTGCGAAGTTGATTTTCCATTGGCCAATTTCTCTATTAACATATAAGGTGTTGCTTCATCTGTATACTTAATTTCAATAGAAACATTATTCGAATAAATGATTTCGTTATCACCTTCATCTTGTGTTATTTTAAAATCGTGATTTCTATAATTGCTTTTCGAATAAAAATCATTGTTTTTGAATTTGATTTTTAAAGTATCTGTTGGAGCAATTGCAATCACTTCTTTTTGAACCGATTTTCCTTCAAAAGCTAATTGTGAAGCTTCATTAATTCCTAATGAAATTATGATTCCAACTGCGATTAACCATACTGCTAACAAACTATATTTTACATAATTTCCGATAGATCTTAAGTTGTTTACGATTAGTTTTAATCCTAAAATCAGCAAGAAGAACAACGGAATTCCAAAACCTAATAATAAAAGCATTCCTTGAGCCCAAAGTGGTGTTTCTAGACCAATTGGTGTTTGAATGTTGTTTAAAATGTAATTATCAGGCATTGTTGACGAAAATATCATGATGATACTCGTTATGATTATTGCTAACAATCCCATTCCAGAGAAAAACACTATAAAAGCTCCAATTATTTTGGCGAATACTTTAAAGATAGTTGTGATAACTTCTTCAATAGTAGAACCAATTCTAGTAGCTCCAGATTTTGCTGTGTTTGCGATTTTCTCATGGTCGATATTACTAAACTTAGAAGTAATATCGTCAAAACCTTCCTTTACTTTTTTTTCGATGTTTGAGATGGTTATCGGCTCACCTTTCATTTCTAATTTTTGAGTTGTGGTAACCGCTTCTGGAACTAAAATCCATAACACAATATAAACAAACAAACCTGTTCCAAATCCGAAGAATAAGATAACCATTATGATACGTAACCATAAAGTATCAATTCCAAGATAATGTCCTAAACCAGCCATCACACCACCAAGCATTCCATTTTCTTTATCACGATATAATCTTTTTGAAGGATAATAGAAATTTGTGGAAGATGATGAACTTGATTGATAAGTTGATTTCTCGTCATCAATTTTGTAATCTTCTGGTTGTCCCATGATTCCAATTACAGTATCAATTTCTACTAAACCAATGACTTGTTTTTCGTTTTGTATGCGCTCTTGGAATAATTCGGCGATGCGACTTTCTATATCTTTCATGATTTCGTCTCTTCCATCAGGCGAAAGTGAACGTTTCACCGCATCAAAATAACGCGATAATTTTTGATAGGCATCTTCATCGATGTGAAAGAAAAATCCTCCTAAATTTATACTTATTGTTTTGTTCATGACCTTTAGTTTTGACTTGTTATTATGTTTACTGCATCTGATAATTCTTTCCAGGTGCCATTTAATTCTTGTAAAAATTCTTTGCCTTCATCGGTTAAACCGTAATATTTTCTCGGTGGACCCGATGTGGATTCTTCCCAACGATAATTCAATAACCCATCGTTTTTTAATCTTGTAAGTAGTGGGTAAACGGTGCCTTCCACAACTAGTAATTTAGCATTCTTTAGCGTATCCAATATTTCAGAAGTATATGCATCTTTTTCTTTTAAGACAGATAAGATACAGAATTCTAAAACACCTTTTCGCATTTGTGCTTTAGTGTTTTCAATGTTCATAATTCCCCTTGTTTTTTTTAATTAGACTGTTCATTTTTTGATTCTTTTTGCTTGCGCATTGATTGATTTGATGATTGAAAATTAGATTACCTATTATTTTCTTATACAAAGATAAGTCTAAAAGCAGGTATTATGTTACGCATAGTACTAATATTTAACAAAAATTTAACAAATAAAAAAATAGTAGGAATGCATAGTATTTTTTGTACTTTTACAAATTAAATCAATGAATTATGGAGTTTACACCTGCAAAACTGAATCTATTTACTTTTTTTAAACTGCCTTCTGCTTTTTGGAGCGGTGTTAGAGTTAAATCAATTTCACCAGAAGTTTGTGAAGTAACGGTAAAACATCGTTGGTTTAATCAGAATCCGTTTAATTCTATGTATTTTGCTGTGCAAGCTATGGCAGCAGAGTTTACTACTGGAGCTTTGGTTATGTTTCAAATCAAACAAAGTGGAAAAAGTATTTCGATGTTGGTAGCTCAGAATAAAAGCGTATTTACAAAAAAGGCAACTGGAAGAATTACGTTTACTTGTAATCAAGGTAGTTTAATAAAAGAAACGATTCAAAAAGCGATTGATACAAATGAAGGACAAACTATTTGTTTAACTTCAATAGGAAAGAACGAAAAAGGAGAACAAGTTTCTGAAATGCAATTCGAGTGGACAATTAAAGTCAGAGGTTAGTGTTATGAGTTTGGAGTAATGAGTAATAAGTTTAGATTACTAGATTTAACTTTTCTTCTCCCAACTTCCGACTCTCAACTCCCAACTTAAAACTAATCCTAAACATAAGTTAATTTACTTTCATTCCTTATTTATTGATTGTAAATTTGAGAAAAAAGGAAAAGAAAATGACGGTTTTAATTACAGGAGCTACAGGATTAGTTGGACAAGAATTGGTAAGTTTATTACTTCAAAACGGATTTACCGTTCATTATTTGTCGACTTCAAAATCTAAGTTAGTTTCGCAAAATAATTACAAAGGTTTTTATTGGAATCCCAAAACATCTGAAATCGATTTAAACGCTTTAACAGATGTTGAGGTGATTGTGCATTTGGCTGGAGCCTCCGTTGCAAAAAAATGGACATCTTCGTACAAAGAAGAAATAATTGAGAGTAGAGTTTTATCTACAAGATTATTATATAAAACACTTCAGAAAAATTCGCATCAGGTAAAACAGATTGTTTCTGCATCTGCTATTGGAATTTATCCAAACGATTTAAGTTATATATATCATGAGACTGATAATAAGGTCGACAATTCCTTTTTAGGTAATGTAGTAAAACAATGGGAAGAGGAAGTCAATCAATTTGAAAAACTACATATTAAGGTAGCTAAAATTAGAATAGGAATTGTTTTGGCGAAAAATGGTGGCGCTCTTCAGGAAATGGCAAAACCAATAAAAATAGGAGTAGGTGCTGCTTTTGGTTCGGGAGAACAATATCAGTCTTGGATTCATATTCAAGATTTAGTTGGTATTTTTCAATTTGTAATTCAAAACCAACTTTCAGGAGTTTTTAATGGTGTAGCACCTTATCCAGTTACGAATGCTGAATTAACAAAAGCAATTGCAAAAACTTTAGGGAAACCATTGTTTTTACCAAATATTCCACAGTTTGTAATGAAAATAATGTTAGGCGAAATGCATCAAATTTTATTTTCAAGTCAACATGTAAGTTGTAGAAAATTGCTCGATTTGAAATACCAATTCAAATTCGCTTCTCTAGACAAAGCTTTGAATGATTTGCTAAAATAAAAAAACCGCCATTTTTTGGCGGTTTTTGTTTTATTGTTTTGTTGCTTTTAATTTCACAACTAATTCAATTTCATCATTTACAAACTTATCTTTTAAATCATCAAAAATCGATTTTGAAGCATAGTTTACATTCCAATGTGTTCTATTAATTTGGAAAGAATCTGAAGTTAAAGTCATGTTGTTTCCTTCGTAAGTAACAGTTGCAGCAAAACTAACTGGTTTTGAAATTCCTTTTAAAGTTAAATTTCCATTTACAGTAGCTTTTCCATTTTCAGATGTAATAGAAGTAATTTCAAACATTCCTTCTGGGAATTTACCTACGTTGAAGAAATGATCTTCTCCTTCTTTATCGCCAGTTCCTTTTAAATGCGCTTCTAAATCTTCTTTTCCGTCACCAGCTTTTAAATCGGTAACCACAATCGAATTCATGTCGATTACAAATTTTCCACTTTGAATGCTATCATTCTTAACCGCAACTTCTCCCGATTTCAAATTAATAGTTCCATTGTGTTTTCCGGCAGGTTTAGAACCAATCCATTCAATTACTGAAGCTTTTGTGTCAACTACATAAGTCGTGCTTTCTGCCGATGCTGTTGCAACTTCTCCAGCTTCACCATTTTCACTTTTTTCTCCTTTACAAGCTACATTCATTGAAATGCTAGCCAAAACGAATAAACTTAAAATGCTTTTTTTCATGTTTTAATTTTTTTAGTTGTTACAAACTTACTTTTTAACTTTTTTAAACTGTCTTAAAAAGTTGCTAAAATTTATCTTTTAATAATTTTGCTGACAATTTGACATTTTTCAACTTTTGGCAATACATTTGCAATCCCATTTACTAAAGTGAAAATGTTTAAAAAAATATTCAAAAATATGAGTCAAGAAAGTACTGAAAACATCGAAAAGGAGAACATTAATGAGGAAAATGTTTCAGAAACTCAAGGAATTCCAACGCCAGAATTATCTTTAGAAGAGCAATTACAAGAAGAATTGAGCAACGAAAAAGATAAATTTTTGCGTCTTTTTGCTGAATTCGAAAACTATAAAAGAAGAACCGCTAAAGAGCGTTTAGATTTATTTAAAACGGCTAATCAAGAAGTTTTACAAGCGATGTTGCCTGTTTTAGATGATTTTGACAGAGCTTGGGCGCAAATTTCAAATTCGGGAGATGAAGCATTGGTAACAGGTGTTCAATTGATTCATGATAAATTGAAATCGACTTTAGTTTCTAAAGGATTAGAAGAAGTAGAGGTTAAAGCGGGTGATGCTTTTGATGCTGATTTTGCAGAAGCTATTACCCAAATTCCAGCACCAAACGATAAATTAAAAGGTAAAATTGTAGATGTAATTGAAAAAGGTTACAAATTAGGTGACAAAATTATCCGTTTTCCAAAGGTGGTAATCGGACAATAATTTTACCGTAGAGACAAGTTATGACTTGTCTTTTTCTACATATTATAATACAAGATATAATGAAAAAAGATTTTTACGAAATATTAGGCATTTCAAAAAATGCTTCAGCCGAAGAAATAAAGAAAGCCTATCGCAAGAAAGCAATCGAGTTTCATCCTGACAAAAATCCAGGTAATAAAGAAGCAGAAGAAAAATTCAAAGAAGCTGCCGAAGCTTATGAAGTTTTAAGTGATGCCAACAAAAAAGCAAAATACGATCAATATGGTCACCAAGCTTTTGATGGTGGCGGATTTGGCGGTGGTCATCACATGAATATGGATGATATCTTCAGTCAATTTGGTGATATTTTTGGTGGTGCTTTTGGCGGTGGTGGATTTTCTGGATTTGGCGGTGGCGGAGGTCAACGAAGAGTAAAAGGAAGTAACCTTCGCATCAAAGTAAAATTGACGTTAGAAGAGATTGCAAACGGCGTTGAAAAGAAAGTAAAAGTAAAACGTAAAGTTCAAGCTTCTGGAGTAACGTATAGAAGTTGTCCAACTTGTAATGGTTCTGGACAAATTATGAAAGTTGCTAATACCATATTAGGTAGAATGCAAACGGCAACTACGTGTCATACTTGTAGTGGTTCGGGTCAGATTTTAGATCAAAAACCTGCTGGAGCTGATGCGCAAGGAATGTTGTTAGAAGACGATACGGTTTCAATCAAAATTCCAGCAGGAGTTGTTGATGGAATGCAGTTAAAAGTTGCCGGAAAAGGTAACGAAGCCCCAGGAACAAACAGTATTCCAGGAGATTTAATTGTAGCTATCGAAGAAATTGAACACGAATCTTTAAAACGCGAAGGCGAAAATTTACATTACGATTTATACATCAGTTTTGCTGAAGCAGCTTTAGGCGTTTCTAAAGAAATTGATACGGTTTCTGGAAAAGTTCGCATAAAATTAGAAGAAGGAATTCAATCAGGTAAAATTCTTCGCTTAAAAGGAAAAGGAATTCCAAGTTTAAATTCTTACGGAAATGGTGATTTGTTAGTGCATGTAAATGTTTGGACGCCAAAAACCTTAAACAAAGAACAAAAGCAGTTTTTTGAGAAAATGCTTACAGACGAAAACTTTATTCCAAAGCCTGAAAAGTCAGACAAATCTTTTTTTGAAAAAGTTAAAGATATGTTTTCATAATTAAATAAATATTAATACATTTGAAACTCACTTTCTTAGGAGAGTGAGTTTTTCTTTTTCATAGCAATTTTTCCCATCCTTTAGCAATAAAGGGTGGGTTTTTTTTGTAACAAAATCTGTATATTTACTACTTATAAATAAAACAAATTCATACTTTTCAAATATGAGCAATATTCTCGAAGTACAAAATGTAGTGAAACAATATGGCGATTATACCGCTTTAAATAATGTTTCGCTTCAAGTTCCAAAAGGTAGTATTTATGGACTTTTAGGTCCGAATGGCGCTGGAAAAACCTCTTTAATTCGTATCATCAATCAAATTACAATGCCTGATAGTGGTGTAGTTTTTTTAGATGGCGAAAAGTTAAATCCAGAACATGTAAAACACATTGGATATATGCCCGAAGAACGCGGTTTGTACAAAACCATGAAAGTAGGCGAGCAATGTTTGTATTTGGCACAACTAAAAGGAATGCCCGAAGCAGAAGCTAAAAAACAATTAAAATATTGGTTCGAAAAGTTCGAAATTCAGGGTTGGTGGGATAAGAAAATTCAGGAACTTTCTAAAGGTATGGCGCAAAAAATTCAGTTTATTGTAACGGTTTTGCACCAACCTAAATTACTGATTTTAGACGAACCTTTTTCAGGTTTTGACCCCGTAAATGCGAATTTAATTAAAGATGAAATCATCGAATTAAATAAAAAAGGAACTTCTGTAATTTTCTCTACACACAGAATGGAATCGGTAGAAGAAATGTGTGATTACATTGCGTTAATTCACAAATCAAACAAGCTTATCGAAGGGAAATTAGATGATGTAAAACGTCAACATCGTACCAATATTTATCAAGTTGGAATTTTAACGAATAATATTGAAGGTTTAATGGTAAGTTTAACTCAGAAATTTACCATTGGGCAAACCAATTTCAAATCGTTAAATGATGATTTAAAATTGGAAGTACATCTAGAAAATCATTCTTCTAATGAATTGATTTCCATTTTAACACAATTTGGTCAAGTGACCCATTTTATGGAAAAAATCCCAACAGTTAACGATATATTTATTCAAACCGTAAGTCAATAATCATGAGCGTATTATCTTTAATTATCAAGAGGGAATTTATTGCAAAAGTGCGTAATAAATCATTTATCGTAATGACTTTTTTAGGTCCGTTATTGATTGTGGGAATGACATTTTTAATTGCGTATTTATCAAGTGTAAATAAAGGCGATATTAAAACAATTGGAGTTCACGACAGAGCCAATATTTTTGTCAACGATTTCAAAAATTCGGAAGATATTAAATATGTAAACCTTTCTAATTTATCATTTGATAAGGCAAAAGATTCGGCAAGTAAGGCTTTTGAAGGATTAATTTATGTACCAGAAGTTCAAAATGTAGAAGAATTGGCAACCAAAACAACCTACATTTCAGATGATAGTCCGAAAATGGATTTTCTTATGAATTTGCAACGCATTATTGATGCGAAATTAAATAGAGAAAACCTTAACAAATTAGGATTTGATGCCGATACAATTGAAAAGGCAAAAATCAAATCAGAAGTTCAATTTGCTAAATTTTCAGGAGAAGACGGATTAAAATATTTAAATGAAATTAAAATTGGAATTGGTTTCGCTTTCGGATATTTAATTATGATGTTCATCATTATCTACGGAAATATGGTAATGCGAAGTGTTATTGAAGAGAAAACGAATCGTATTATTGAAATCATCATTTCTTCGGTAAAACCATTCCAATTGATGATGGGAAAAATCATCGGAACTTCATTAGCTGGAATTTTACAGTTTTTAATTTGGATTGTACTTGGAGTTGTTCTGATGTTTTCGTTATCAGCTGTTTTTGGTGGCCAACAAGAAGCCGTTGCAACCGCTCAAGTAACAGCAGAACAAGCAGAAGTTGCTATGAGTTTTATGGATAAATTACAACTTTACATTGCTGAAATTCCAGTAACATCCATATTAATTGGTTTTGTAATCTTCTTTATTGGAGGTTATTTTTTATATAGTTCGTTTTATGCTGCTATAGGTGCTGCGGTAGATTCTGAAACGGATTCCCAACAGTTTTTAATGCCAATTTTAATGCCGTTAATGTTGGCGGTTTATGTTGGTTTTTTAACCGTAATGAATGATCCACACGGAACAGTGGCAGTTGTGTTTTCTTTAATTCCGTTAACTTCGCCAATTGTAATGTTAATGCGTATTCCATTTGGAGTGCCATTATGGCAATTAGCACTTTCTATCGTTTTATTGTACGGAACGTTTATCTTTGTAGTCTGGTTTGCCGCAAAAATCTACCGAGTTGGTATTTTAATGTACGGTAAAAAACCAAGTTGGAAAGAATTATACAAGTGGTTAAAATATTAAAAGAGGTTATGAGTTTATGTGTTTATAAGTTTAAGAGTTTTTCCCCTTTTAAACTTTTAAACTCCCACCTTTTAAACTAAAAAGAATGAGTAAAATCCTTATTATAGAAGATGAAGCAGCTATTCGAAGAGTATTAGTAAAAATACTTTCCGAAGAAAATGATTCATATAAAGTTGAAGAAGCAGAAGATGGTTTGCAAGGAGTTGAAAAAGTCAAAAATGAAGATTATGACTTGATTCTTTGCGATATCAAAATGCCAAAAATGGACGGAGTTGAGGTGTTAGAAGCTGTTAAAAAAATCAAGCCAGAAATTCCAATGGTCATGATTTCAGGTCATGGTGATTTAGAAACTGCTATTAATACCATGCGTTTAGGTGCATTTGATTACATTTCAAAACCACCAGATTTGAACCGTTTATTGAATACAGTTCGAAATGCCTTGGATAAAAAACAATTAGTAGTAGAGAACAAAATCTTGAAAAAGAAAGTCTCTAAAAACTACGAAATGATAGGAAATAGCGAAGCTATTAATCACATAAAAACCATGATTGATAAAGTCGCTCCAACCGATGCTCGAGTTTTAATTACAGGTCCAAATGGAACTGGAAAAGAATTAGTAGCACATCAATTACATGAAAGAAGCGAGCGTTCATCTGCTCCCATTATCGAGGTAAACTGTGCAGCTATTCCATCGGAATTAATTGAAAGCGAATTATTTGGTCACGTAAAAGGGGCTTTTACTTCGGCTGTTAAAGACAGAGCAGGAAAATTCGAAGCAGCTGATGGCGGTACCATTTTCTTAGATGAAATTGGCGACATGAGTTTATCGGCTCAAGCTAAAGTTTTACGTGCGTTACAAGAAAATTTAATTCAACGTGTTGGTGCTGACAAAGACATTAAAGTTAATGTACGTGTTGTTGCGGCAACCAACAAAGATTTGAAAAAAGAAATCGAGGAAGGTAGATTCAGAGAAGATTTATATCACAGATTAGCGGTAATTTTAATTAAAGTTCCTGCTTTAAATGACAGAAGAGATGATATTCCAGAGTTAATTGAGCATTTCGCTGCTAAGATTGCTTCGGAACAAGGAACTTCTCCAAAATCATTTTCAAAATCAGCCATCAAATTATTACAAGAATACGATTGGACAGGAAATATCCGTGAATTAAGAAATGTAGTAGAACGCTTAATTATTTTAGGAGGAAACGAAATTTCGGAACAAGATGTAAAATTGTTCGCGAGTAAATAAATTAGGTAAAAGATCAAAGGTTATGGGTACAAGGTTACCTATTACCATTTTCCCATTACCCATTACCATAAAAAAAATGCAATTAAAAAAAATAAATCCCAACCTTCAAAAAGCACTTATTGAAAACGATTTAATCGAAGCTAATGAGTTGCAACAAGAAACATTTTCAACCATTAAAAGTGGTGTAGATGCTGTAATTCAAGCGCCAAATGGTTCCGGAAAAACCACTACTATTTTAATGAATGTGATTCAGAAAATGGATCAACCTGTTGGAGAAAGTACACGCGCTTTAATTCTAGTTCAAGACAAAGAAAAAGTATTGGAAGCGGTTGAAATGTTCAAGAAACTAAATCGTTATAACAATTTAAGAGTTTTTGGTGTACACGAAAAAGGCGATATCGATTACGATAAAAATCAAATTTCCTTAGGAATGGATGTATTGATTGGAACGCCAATTCGTATCAACGAAATGTTTTCATCAGCAGGATTCAATATGACAACGATTAAAATGTTTGTGGTAGACGATGTGGAAGAAATGTTACGTAAACGAGAAGATTCCATCATTCAAAGACTTTCTATGAGTGCTGAGAAAACCCAACGTTTATTCTTCTGTTCCCAAATTACCGAAAGAGTAGAGGTATTAGCCGATAGAATTATGATTGAACCATTATTTTTTGAAATGGACGATAACGAATAAAAAAACGCCTGAAGTAATTCAGGCGTTTTTGTTATTATTTCACTTGGTCTAAACCTCTTTTTCTTAGTAGTGGTTCTGTATTTGGTTCAGCACCTCTAAAGCTTTTGTAAAGTTCCATTGGATCTTCAGTTCCTCCTTTTTCTAATACATTTTTTCGGAATGATTTTGCGTAATCTTGGTTGAATAATCCGTTTATTTTGAATACTTCAAATGCATCCGTGTCTAAAACTCCTGACCAAATATAACTGTAATATCCAGCCGAATAACCACCAGCAAAAATATGGTTGAAATAGGTACTTCTGTATCTAGGAATGATAGTGCTTGGTAAATTCATTTTGTTCATTGCTGTTTTTTCGAACGTTTCAGCATCTACCGTAATGTTTCCTTTTTGAGTATGATATTGCATATCTAAAAGAGAAGCTGCCAAATATTCGGTAGTTGCAAATCCTTGGTCAAAAGTTCCGGCTTTTTGCATTTTTTCAATCAACGCATCCGGAATTACTTCTCCTGTTTTGTAGTGTTTCGCATACATTTTCATTACTTCTGGTTCGGCGGCCCAGTTTTCCATAATTTGGGATGGTAATTCAACAAAATCTCTTGGAACGCTTGTTCCTGCTAAACTTTCATAAGTTACATTTGATAATAATCCGTGTAAAGCGTGTCCAAATTCATGGAAAAACGTACTTACTTCATCAAAAGTTAATAAAGCTGGAGCGTTTTCTGTTGGTTTGGTGAAATTACAAACGATTGAAACTACTGGAGCAATACGTTTTCCATTCTCCATTTTTTGAGTACGGTAGGAAGTCATCCAAGCACCACCTCTTTTTGAAGCTCTTGGGTGAAAATCCATGTACAAAATTCCAACGTGATTTGCGTTAGCTTCGGTAACTTCCCAAACGGTTACATCTTCGTGGTATTTTGGAACGTTATTTAACTCTTTAAATTGTAATCCATATAATTTTTCACAAACAGTAAAAACACCTTCTCTTGTTTTTTCTAAACTGAAATAGGGTTTCATTTCTTGTTCGTCCAAATCAAAACGCTCTTTTCTTATTTTTTCAGCGTAATATCTCCAATCGTAAGGTTGAACATCATCTTTGATACCTTCTTTTTGCATCATTTCTTTGATGTCAGCCGATTCTTTTTTTGCCATATTTAAAGCTGGAGTCCATAAGTCCATCAGTAATTTGGTAGCGGTTTCAGGATTTTTAGCCATTGACTTTTCTAACACATAATCAGCATGTGTTTCATATCCTAGAAGTCTTGCTTTTTCACTTCTTAAGTTTGCAATTTTAATCGCTAATTCTTTGTTGTCTTTATCGCTATTGTTGTTCGCTCGCATTTGGTAAGCATCCCAAATTTCCTGACGTAATTTTCTGTTTGAACTGTATTGTAAAAATGGCATTACGCTTGAATTTGATAAAGTAAACACCCATTTTCCAGTTTTTCCTTTCGCTTTAGCATCAGCAGCCGCGGTTTCGATAAGTTCGTTTGGTAATCCAGCTAAATCTTTTGCATCAGAAATTATTAATTCATACGAATTGGTTTCTGCTAAAATATTTTGACCATATTTTAAAGTAGCAACAGCCATCTCAGAGTTGATTTCTCTTAATCGCTTTTTATTTTCTTCCGATAAATTAGCACCGCTTCTAACAAAGTTTTTATAAAGATTCTCCAAAATCTTGGTTTGTTCTTTGTTTAATTTGAAGTTCTTTTGGTTATCCCAAACGTTTTTTACTCTTTGGAATAAAGCGTCATTCAAATAAATATTGTCGTTATGTGCTGATAATTTGGGAGCTAATTCTTTCGCAATTGCTTGAATTTCCTCGTTGGTGTTTGCGCTATTAAGATTGGAAAAAACCGTATTTGCTTTAGAAAGTAATTTTCCTGAATTTTCCATCGCTAAAATTGTATTATCAAACGTTGGTTTTTGTTTGTTGGAAACAATAGTGTTAATTTCTAATTCATGCTTTTTAATTCCTTCTAAAATAGCAGGTTTAAAATGTTCATTTTTAATTAAATCGAATGGAGGAACTTGATAAGGTGTAGTATATGTTTCAAAAAACGGATTCATAATAGTTTTGTTTTTATCTTGTGAATTAACCGTTACAGCACTTGTTAAGGCTGAAAATAAAAGTAATGTTTTGATTTTCATTTTAGTGAAATTTAAAGCGTAAAAATAACAGAATTCTATAAGCATGTCTAAAACTTAACGATATTTTATGAAATGTGTTTACAGCATTCTAAAATCTGAATTTTAAAGTTATCTTTGCACCTTCAAAAAATATGTAAAAAGACTTTTTACTTTTTACTTCTAACTTTTTACTTTAAAAAATGATTACAGTTAACGACATTGCCGTAGAATTTGGTGGAACCACTCTTTTTAGCGAAGTAACTTTTGCCATTAATGAAACCGATAAAATTGCCCTAATGGGAAAAAATGGTGCAGGGAAATCTACGCTTTTAAAAATTGTTGCAGGAGTAAATAAACCAACTCGTGGTGTTATCTCGGCACCAGGAGATACTGTTATTGCTTATTTACCGCAACATTTGTTAACAGAAGATAACTGTACGGTAATGGAAGAAACATCAAAAGCATTTGCTTCGGTGTTGAACATGAAAAAAGAGATCGACGAAATTAATGAACAATTGACTGTTCGTACCGATTATGAAAGCGATGACTACATGAAATTGATTGAAAAAGTTTCGGAATTATCCGAGAAATATTACTCAATCGAAGAAGTGAATTACGAAGCCGAAGTTGAAAAAATATTAAAAGGATTAGGATTTGAAAGAGAAGATTTTAATCGCCCAACAAAAGAATTTTCTGGAGGTTGGAGAATGCGAATTGAATTGGCAAAAATCCTATTAACAAAACCCGATTTAATTCTTTTAGATGAGCCAACCAATCACTTGGATATGGACAGTATTGAATGGTTGGAAGAATTTTTGATTACACAAGCCAAAGCCGTTATGGTGATTTCGCACGATAGAGCATTTGTAGACAACATTACAAATCGTACTATCGAAGTTACAATGGGAAGAATTTATGATTACAAAGCTAAATATTCTCATTATTTAGAATTGCGAAAAGACAGACGTATTCACCAGCAAAAAGCATACGAAGAACAACAAAAATTCATTGCAGATAATCAAGCGTTTATTGAACGTTTTAGAGGAACTTTTTCAAAAACAGAACAAGTACAATCTCGTGTTAGAATGTTAGAAAAAATTGTTCCTATTGAGGTTGATGAAATAGATACTTCGGCTTTAAAATTGAAATTTCCACCATCTGCGCGTTCAGGACAATATCCTGTAATTGTTAAAGATTTAGAAAAATCGTATGGAGATAAACTAATTTTTAAAGATGCGAATTTAGTTATCGAACGTGGACAAAAAGTAGCTTTCGTGGGTAAAAATGGTGAAGGTAAATCAACCATGATTAAAGCCATTATGAAAGAAATTGAAATTAATGGAGGTTCTGTAGAAATTGGTCACAATGCGCAAATTGGGTATTTTGCTCAAAATCAAGCTGCTCAATTAGACGAAAATGCAACTATTTTTGAAACGATTGATAGAATTGCTGTTGGTGATGTTCGAACACAAATTAAAAATATTTTGGGTGCCTTTATGTTTCAAGGTGATGATATTCAAAAGAAAGTGAAAGTGCTTTCTGGAGGAGAAAAAACGCGTTTAGCAATGATTAAATTATTGTTAGAACCCGTGAATCTTTTAATTTTAGATGAGCCATCTAACCATTTAGATATGAAAACGAAAGACATCATCAAAGATGCTTTACGTGATTTTGATGGAACTTTAATTTTAGTTTCTCACGATCGTGATTTCTTAGATGGTTTAGCAGAAAAAGTTTTTGAATTCGGAAACAAACGAGTAAAAGAACATTTTGAAGATATCAAAGGATTCTTAGCACACAAGAAAATGGATTCTTTGAAAGAGATTGAAAAATAAGATTCGTAAATAAATAATAAAAAAGCTCCTAAACAGGAGCTTTTTTGTTTTAAAAGCATCGGTTTTAGTTTATATTTTTATTAATATTCTGATATATTTCTTGGTCAAGTCTATAAAAATTTTAAATTTGTATGCTTGCCTATTAATTTATTTGAGATTAGCTTAAAATTAACAAATTCCTCTTGTTTAGAAATGTTTAAAAAAGAAGTAGTAATTTTTTGGATATTGTTTTCTTTTCAACTTTCCTTTGGGCAAGGAATTGGGTATAAAGATAAGTATGCAAGAGGTTTATACGACAAAGCCTTAAAAGGACTAAATGATTTGAAATGTAGCGAATCCTTATCGTATTCTCAACAACTTTTAGAGTACGCTTTAAAGAAGAATAAATATGATATGGCCGCTGCTTCCTACAATATCATTGGGTTAAATTTCGAAGAATTTGGTGATTTAAAAAAATCAATTCAATACTATAATTCTGGAGTCACTTACGCTAAGTTAGCAAAGAATGATACTATTGCTAATTATCTCTATAACAACATTGGAAATCTTTATTATTTCAGACTAAAAGATTCAAAAAAAGGGCTTTATTATTATCAAAAATCCTACGAACTTTCAAAGAGATTGGATACTGATCGAGATATTGCTTTTGCAGAGATTAATTTGGCAGATGTTTATTTGGAGTTGAATGAACTTAGTAAAGGAAAATATTATCTGCAATTAGTAGAAAAAAAAATGAAGAACAACGATTACGAAATGGGAATGTCGTATTATTCGTTGATGGCTTATTACTACGAAATGCGAAATGATTTTTTAAATGCAGAAAAAAATTATTTAAAATGTGTTTCTGATTTTAAATATCAGAATATTGAATATCATAAATCGCATCAAATGGATATTTATGCAATGGTTTATAGATTTTATAAAAAGTATAATAAAACGGAGAAGGCGCTATATTATTTAGAAAAACATGACCAACTTCAAGATGAGCTTTTTAGTAAAGAAAGAAATATTGAAATAAAAATGGCTGGCGGTGATATTGAGGCTCTTGAGTATAAATATAAAGTGCAACAAATTGAGACTGAGAAGAAAATTCAGCAACAAAAAATGAAAGCTGCAAATCGTTTTAATAAAGTGGTATTGTGGTTTTTAGGTTTTGTAATCATTTTTTTAATTTTTATTTTTAAAGGTTTTGTAAATTATAGAACATTAAGTAAAAAGCTGTCGGATTATAACTTTCAGTTACAAGTGGCTAGAGAAAAATCAGAAGAAGCGACACGTTTAAAAACACAATTTTTATCTAATGTGAGTCATGAACTACGAACCCCTTTGTATGGTGTAATTGGTATGGCTGAAATTTTAGAAAGTGAACACAAGGAAATTAAAGATAGCCCATATTTTAACGCTTTAAAATTTTCCTCTCATTACCTTTTAACTCTAATTAATGATGTTTTAAATGTTTATAAAATTGAAGATAATGATATTGAGTTCAATTATGAGAATATAAATATTAGAGAAGAAATTGGACATATAAAAGAGTCTATGAATGTGATTGCAAAATCCAATAAAAATGAAATAATTGTTTCAATAGCAGATGATGTTCCTCGTTTTATAAAAACCGATTTAACTCGATTCTCCCAAATTTTAATCAACTTAGTCAGTAATGCCTTAAAGTTCACTAAAAAGGGAAAAGTTACACTTAGTTTATTCTTAGAAATTAGAGATAATAATGCGTTTTTGAAATTAGAAGTAGTAGATACAGGAATCGGAATTCCAGAGGAATATCTAGATAAAATCTTCGAAAAATTTGTACAAGTTGATGTCAATCTACAAGAACAATACAAAGGAACTGGACTTGGTTTGTCTATTGTAAAACGATTAGTTGAATTATTTGGCGGAAGAATTACAGTTGAAAGTAAAATTAGAGAAGGAAGCAAGTTTACGGTTTGGTTTCCTTATTTAAAAGCGGATGAAATTCTACTTTCAGAACCCCAAAAATCGAATTCTAATACCAAGTTAAAAAACTTAAATATTTTGGTAGTAGAAGACAATAAAATCAATCAAATGGTAACCCAAAAGCTTTTGGAGAAAAATGGTCATAACTTCCAAATGGCTGAAAATGGTTTAGAGGCACTTTTGTTGTTAGAAGATAATAATTATTATGATGTTATTTTAATGGACATCAATATGCCTGTTATGAACGGAATTGAAGCATCTATCAAAATTAGAAATCTCGGAATTAAAACACCGATTATTGCCTTAACTGCTTCCGATAAAGAAAATATTCTAAAAGAAATTCTAGAAAAGAAAAATGGTCTTACCGATGTTTTGGTAAAACCATTTGAATATGCCGATTTAGAAAATGTAATTTCGAGATATATTTAAGTTATTTTTTCTTCCACTTCTCAAAACCTAAAACACTTGGCTTGATTTCTTTTTGCCATTGCATTCCATAGGTTTTATTCAAAAAATCAAAAACCAATTCATTTTTAGCTTCATATTCCTCAAAATTTGCAGGAGCAATGCAACCAAAATCGTGAAAATGAATATTGTATTTTTTCGCAAAAGCCAAATCTTCTTTAGTACTTACAGAGGTAATTCCGCCTAATACATAAATAGTTTTAGTGTTTGAATTGATTTCGATTTTAATCGTGTCGTTTTGTTTTTTCTCTTGTGCTTGGATTGAAAACGAGAAAAGAAAGATTACTACAATCAAATTTGATATTTTCATTTTTTTGGATTTTTAGTGGTGATTTCAAAAACGCCATTCACACCTAGTTCTCCATATAAAGCAGCTCCTTTTTCACCATTATAAGTTTCAATTTTTTTAATTTGAGATGGTTGTAATTTATCAAATACTTTTTTAGATGAAATTTTATTGTCTATTATATACAATGGTTGGATGTCCTTTGGATCTTTTCTTTTGTGTGATAAAGTTATATATTCAGGAAGTTTATTGATTGTAAAGAAATCTTTTTCAGACATTTCTCCACTAAAATCTGCACCACCCCATTCAACTATTGTAAAGCCTTTTCTTTCAGTTTTTGGAAGTTTTTGTTCGTTAATTCTAGTGTAATTTTCTAAGCCATAAAATTCTATGTAAATTCTAATCATGGTTTCTGCCTTTGGATTTACTTTTAATGTGGCAATTTCGTTGCATTCTTCATTGATTAAAAAATGAATAAAATTGTATTTATTTCGTTCTAAAATAGGTAGCCAATACTGAATAAATTCATTTGTTTCCTGATTGTTTAAACCAATGTATTCAAGCTTCTCAATGAAAAATTCAGCTAACTTTTCCTTTGGAACTATAAAACCATCATCATATTTATAATGTTCTTCAGGGAAATCAATGGTTCCATCCCAAAATAACGAACTATAATAACGATTACTTTTTTTATCAAAAATTTGTCCATTTGGTTCTGCGACAACTTCCCAATTTTTATCGTATTTTGGAAAAGAAGTTAGTAATTTACCTTTGAAATTCAGTTGTAAATCAATTTCAGTTTTTTCAATTGGGTAAAGATAAATTACGGGTTTGGCAACTATTATTTTTTCTGAATTTTGATCTTCCTTTAATGAAATTTCGATTTTGTTATATGAAGAAATTAAAACTCTTTCAGTTTTAAAGCCATTTGAATAAATCTCTAAAACATCATTTTTATGTACTTCAATTTCAAATTTACCATCAAAGTCTGAAAATGTATTTGTTTTAGAATTTAAATTTGAAATTCCTGCACCGCCAATTGAAAATTTTTCACAATCGGTAACTATTCCTGTAATTGTAAAAGTTTTTCCAGAATTAGGTTTTTGTTCAAACGCATAAATTTTTATTAGTTTTTCTAAAGTTTCTCTAGAATAACCTTTTGTTTTAATTTCAACAACACCAGCTTTACCAATTTCACCATATTTTTCTATTGCTTCTTTCTTTTTTAAAACAGTAACATCAGTAATTTTTGATAAATCTAAGTGAGCAAGAATTTCATTACTGGTATGACTTCCATCAATTACTACTAAGGCATTGTTTTTATGAAATGCAATTTTTTTTGCGTTATTTTTCCAATTATTACTTTTTATCGTATCGTTTTGTGCGTTGATTTGACATCCAATAATAATTAGAAATATTATAAATACTTTTTTCATAGTGTAATGTAATAAGATTCTTTATTCTTTGTTTATATTTTAATTAACAGCTTCCACCAATCGAATAAATTCTGAACGATATCCTTCTGCGTCATTTGATTTTCCTTGTAAAGCTAATGTTTTTATCGCAACAGATGATTTGTTGTCAACCAATTGAGAATCTCTCAATTTTAATCCAAACCAAGCCACAGCCGAGCTAAATTTAAAATCTTCACTCGAGTTTTGCAAAGCAATTGGTTTGTTTTCAATTACTTGAACCATTTCGATGCTTTTTTCACCATCTGGTTTTTTGTAACGGAATTTTATGGTTGCTAATTCATTCGAAAAATCTTTAGTAGATTTTACAGTTTCTGTATATTTTAATTCCGGAATTTCATTGGTAAATTTACTTTCAACACCAACAGGAATTATTTCATACAAAGCTGTAACGGTGTGACCACTTCCTAATTCGCCTGCATCAATTGCATCATTTCTAAAATCTTCTGGACGTAATTTGCGGTTTTCATAGCCAATTAATCTGTAGCTTTGAACGTGTTTTGGATTGAATTCGATTTGAATTTTCACATCTTTTGCAATCGCAAACATACTTCCTTTAAACTCTTTTCCTAAAAAACGATTCGCTTCCTGAATGTTGTCGATGTATGCATAGTTTCCATTTCCTTTGTTGGCTAAAATTTCCATTTTACTGTCTTTGTAATTTCCCATTCCGTAACCTAAACAAGTCAAAAATACACCAGATTTTCTCTTTTCTTCAATTAAAGTTTCCATGTCTTTATTTGATGTAGCACCCACATTAAAATCACCATCTGTAGCTAAAATAACTCTGTTGTTTCCTCCTTTGATGAAATTTTCTGTTGCTATTTTGTATGCTAATTCGATTCCAGCACCACCAGCCGTACTTCCGCCAGCATTCAAATTGTCTAATGATTTTATGATGGTTTCTTTATTATTGCCTGAAGTAGGAGGTAAGACCAATCCCGCAGCTCCAGCATATACTACAATAGCTACTTTGTCATTTTCTCTCAATTGGCTTACCAATACTTTCATTGATTCTTTAAGTAATGGTAATTTGTTTTGAGCACTCATAGATCCTGAAACATCAATTAAAAAAACGAAATTGGAATTTGGTAAATTATCACTATCTATTTGTTTCCCTTGCAAACCAATTTTAACTAATTTGTGTTTCTCATTCCAAGGACTATCACTATACTCTGTGTGAATTGAAAACGGATGATTCGACTTTGGTTGCTCGTAATTGTATTTGAAAAAGTTTACCATTTCTTCTACACGAACAGCGTTTTTCGGAACTACTTGTCCGTTATTGATAAAACGTCTCACATTCGTATATGAAGCATTATCTACATCAATTGAAAATGTTGAAAGTGGTTCGTTTTTAGGATTCGTAAATGAGTTTTCTATAAATGAGTCATAATCTTCTTGTGATGCAGTTTCGTTTGGGACAACAATTGGTTGCTGACATTTAGCTATAGTATCTTGAACTTTCTTTTTCTCTTCCGCACTTAATCCTTTTTTTGTTAATACAATAATAGCTCCATTAGCACCTTGTTCACCATATAAAGCGGCACCTTGAGCACCTTTGATCGCATTTGTAGATTCAACTAATTCTGGAGGTAAAGCTTGTAAAGTTCTTGCGTCAGCTATTACATTGTCAATGACTATTAAAGCTTCATTGTTGCCTGCAATCGAACGATTTCCTCTTAACACAATTCGAGTCGTTGGATTTACTCCGTTGTTTGTAGTGTTTACAGTTAATCCAGAGACTTTTCCAGATAATGATTGTACTACATTAGGATTAGCTGCCTGTGTAATTTCTTTAGAATTTACTACTTGAATTGAAGATGTATAGACTTCTTGTTTCTTTTTAATACCAACAGCTCCTACAATCTCTACATCTCTGCCGTTTACCAATTCATCTTCCATTAATACATTTACTATCAGGTTCTTTTTAATGGTAATTTTTTGTGTTTTTTTACCTGTGTATGAAAAAACTAAGATTTCATTTTCATTGGCTTCAATTTTGTATCTGCCATCAAAATCGGTACTAGTTTTGGTTTTGCTACCTTGAATATGAATGTTTACTCCAGCAATCGGACCTAGTTCGTCTGAAACTACTCCAGTAATCGTAACTTTTGTGTTAGTAATTGAATTAAAGCTACTTAGCGCGATGAAGTTAAGGAAAGTTAATAGCATAGCTATCCCTAACGAAAAGTTTTTTACGTTTTTCATGATATAGAATTTAAGTTAATAGAAAGATTCTTTTCTTAAGGTCGGTTTTTAGGTTTTCCACCTACGGTAGTTATAATGACCACTCCTTTTTTACCTTTTTCTCCATAAATCGGAATCGCTTTTTCAGGTTGTAAAATAACGATGGTATCAATTTTTTGTTTACTCAAAGGCGCATACGGACTCGTAGGATTTTCTCCAAATAGTGATTCTTCTGAATATTCCACTCCATTAATAAAATAGACAGGTTCTTTTAGTTCGATAATCGATTCAACTTCTTCTGGGTTGATATTGTTTAATGATTTTTTACTCAATTTTCCATCAATCACAACCAAATCATCATTCACTACTTTTTTATCTTTGTCCTGAG
The DNA here is from genome assembly GCF_015223105.1 of Flavobacterium proteolyticum. Lineage (GTDB taxonomy): Bacteria > Bacteroidota > Bacteroidia > Flavobacteriales > Flavobacteriaceae > Flavobacterium > Flavobacterium proteolyticum. The sequence goes on along the minus strand of NZ_JADFTZ010000002.1, from coordinate 176,085 downwards.
TGGTTTCGGCAGAATTCATTGTAACATCATAACGCTTTCCTTTAGCTAAATAACCTGAATTATTCGTTGAAGCTGAATTAGACATACTATTGTAACTCGGAACCAAACTCGTTTTTGCCATTTCTTGAACTTCTTCCATAGCAATAGGAGCAGAAAGAACAACTTCTTTTTTCGATTTGTAATTGATAGTATCGTTAATTACAATGTTGTTTTGAATTACGATTTGTTGTTGTAAAATTTGTTCCGCATCTTTTTTAATTTCCGGAGTCGTATTTACTAAACCATTTACTGTTTCTGGCGTTGGAATCGTGTTTTTTGATGAATCAACAGTAGTAACTGTATTTTCTGGAATAACTACATTTTCTTTTTCTTTCAGTAAGAAAAAAGTTATCGTTCCTACTAAAACTATTGAAGCTGCTACTGCTATTTTTTTCCACAAATGTTTCTCCTTTTGAAGCGTTTGTGTTTCCATTTTGTCTTCCACGCGTGCCCAAATCTTCTCCATACCTGGAAAGTCTTTTTGCTCGGCGTTTTCGGCAGCTTTTTGTATTTTTTCATATAATTTTTCTTCTGTTCCCATGACTATTTTGCTTTTTGATAATAAAAAGTTCTTACCAATTCTTTTAATTTACTTTTCGCCGCATTCAATTGCGATTTCGATGTTCCTTCACTAATGCCAAGTTGTTCTGCAATTTCTTTGTGTGAATAACCTTCAATCACAAATAAATTAAAAATCGTTTGACATCCATCAGGAATATACTGGAGTAAATTGAGCAAATCTTCTTCTTCTAAATCAGTGACTTCATCAGCTAAAGGTTGTGAATTGTAACTTACATCTTCCAAATACAAATTGAAGTTGATGTTCTTTTTAATTTGCAAAAGGCAGTTGTTAACTGTTATTTTTCGCGCCCAAGCTTCAAAAGCTAAATCCTCTTTTAGTTGATCTATTTTTGTAAATATGGTAAAAAAAGCATCGGCCAATACTTCTTCTATTTCTTCCTCCTTTTTTAGATATCGTTTGCACAAACGATAGAGTTTAGGTGCCATAATTTCATACACCATGCGTTGCGCTTCGCGGTGTTGTTTTCGGCAGCCTTGTATGTGTTTTACATCCATTGGTAAACTTGCTTTTTTATATAGAGCAGAAAAGTTGGTAAAAGGTTGGGAAGGAAGTAAAAAAAATTATTTCTTCAACGTTAATTGGTAAATTGTAGTTTCTAATGTCTCCGTATCATTGTCTTCGCATAATAAAAACTCAATTTCAGTTTCTGATTCTTTATAAAGTGTGATGCCTTCAAATTTTTTATCTTCTGATAATAAATGAATATCGATAATCTCGAATGTCGGTGCATGCATGATTCCTAAAACGGTTCCTAAGACTTCGCCATCTTCATAAGTAGATTCGGTGTTTTCGGCGCAAGCCAAGAAATAAATTTTGTCGTTAACTAAAATTGCATCGGTAAAAGTGGTTTCAATATCATCTAACGTCGGAAGTGAAATTGGCACAAATCGAATGCCGTCTTCTTGGTTGTTTGGAATAATAAAAATTCCATTTCGACTATTTTTTGAATTACCTCTTTGAAACAGCAACATGGTTTGATGTGCATAAATGGCACCTTCAATATTCAATTGGTCACCCGAAAACGAACCAACGGTTTTTAAATTTTGGTATAATGCGGTTAAATCTTGAGTTTGTAAAGCATCCGAACCCAAATCTAAAGTAAACATCGTATTACGTTTTTGGGTTGAACCCGAACCCAACATAATCAGTTGATTTCCATATTGGGTGATGCTTTCTAAATCGGATTTTTCAGCTTTTTCTATGTTTTCTTTGGCGTCTTTTACTAATGGAAATTTGAGCAAAAGTTTTTTATCGATGTCGTATTGGTACAAAAAGTTACTCGAATCTGAAATAACAAATAATACATTTTGTGAATACACCAATCCCGATGCAGCCGAAATACCTTTTATCGTGAAGAAATTAGTAAGTTTGAAATTTTCCATATTTTTACAAAAGAGTTAACAATTTTTAGTGCAAATTAGCCTCTAAAAGTACTATTTTTACAGAGATTTAAAACCAACAACGATGGAAAATATCAATATTGAAGATTTTAAAGTAAAAGGTAAAATTAAGTTAGATGATTTTCTAACCAAACTTCCTATTGATACTGAGAAAGAACAAGAAGAATTAGCGTTAGATAAAATTCAAAAGAAGCTTTCGAAAAAGCAAGATGCCATGTACGCGCACAATCGTCATGCGTTTTTGATTTGCTTACAAGGTATGGATACGAGTGGAAAGGATAGTTTAATTCGTGAGGTTTTTAAAGAATTTAATCCGCGTGGAGTAGTGGTGCACAGTTTTAAAACGCCTAATTCAACCGAATTAGAACACGATTATTTATGGCGTCATTATTTGGCTTTGCCTGAAAAAGGAAAATTCGCAGTTTTCAATCGTACGCATTATGAAAATGTACTGGTAACGCGAGTACATCCCGAATATATTTTGTTTGAAAACTTACCAGGAATTGAAAAAGTAGAAGATATTACGCCTCAATTTTGGGAAAATCGAATGGAACAAATCGTGAATTTCGAAAGGCATATTTCTCAAAACGGAACCAAAATTTTGAAGTTTTACTTTCACATGAGTAAAGAGGAGCAACGTGAACGATTACTAAAACGTTTAGAAAATCCAGAAGATAATTGGAAATTTAGTACTGGCGATTTAAAAGAACGTGAGCGTTGGGACGATTATATGAAATATTATGAAGAGGCGATTAATAAAACATCAACTGATTTTGCGCCTTGGTATATTATTCCTGCTGATGACAAAGGTGTTGCTAGATATATTGTAGCCAAAACCATTTGGGAAGAAATGGAAAAATTAACCGACATCACCGAACCCGAATTAGATCCAAAAGTAAAAGCAAATATTGAAGAGTATAGAACACAATTAAAAAAAGTGTAGAGGCAAGTCGAGACTTGTCTTATCTAATTTTAAAATTACAAAGTATAATGAAAGTATATACCAAAACAGGCGACACTGGAACCACAGCATTATTTGGTGGAACGCGTGTGCCAAAACATCATATCCGAATCGAAAGTTATGGAACTGTTGATGAATTAAATTCGCATATCGGATTAATTCGCGATCAAGACATGAGCGATTTATACAAAAAAGTGCTAATCGAAGTTCAAGATAGATTATTTACTGTTGGAGCTATTTTAGCAACTCCACCAGAAAAAGAAACCTTGAAAAACGGTCAACCACGCTTACAAAACCTTGGAATTGTGGAATCGGATATTGAATTTTTGGAAAATGAAATCGATACCATGGAAGAAGCGTTACCGCCAATGACACATTTTGTTTTGCCAGGCGGACACACAACGGTGTCATATTGTCATATAGCGCGCTGTGTATGCCGTAGGGCCGAGCGTTTAGCTGTGCATTTGAATGACATAGAACCGACAGATGAATTAGTAATTAAGTATCTAAACCGACTTTCTGACTACCTTTTTGTCTTGGCACGAAAGTTGTCCCATGACTTGAACGCTGATGAAGTAAAATGGATTCCTAGAAAATAGTATCCTGTAATCAGTTTTTAGTGTTCGGTATTCTTGAAAATAGTGATGAAAAGTCATGTTTTGAACACTCAAAAAAAACGTTCTTAAATTTTAATAAAAAAAGTAAAAAAAAACTTGACTTTTTAAGTAATAAATTTATTTTTGCATAAACTTAAATCGATAAAAAGATGTATTGGACTTTAGAATTAGCATCCTATTTGAGCGATGCACCATGGCCAGCTACCAAAGACGAACTTATCGACTACGCTATTAGAACTGGAGCTCCATTAGAAGTAGTGGAAAATTTGCAGTCTATCGAAGACGAAGGGGAAATCTACGAATCAATGGAAGAGATTTGGCCTGATTATCCTACGGACGAAGATTATCTTTGGAATGAGGACGAATATTAAAAATAAATAAACACAACAGAAATAAGTCTCTTTACTGAGGCTTTTTTTTTGGTTATATTTGCAAACTATATTGAAATAATAAAATTATGAGTATCATAAATTCCATATTGAAGGCTTTTGTGGGGGATAAATCGGAGAAAGATGTAAAAGCGATTCAACCTATCATTACCAAAATTAAATCATTTGAAGGCGCATTACAAGCCTTGTCACATGATGAATTACGTGCTAAAACAGCCGAATTCAAAGCTAAAATTCAAAATGCTCGCGCTGAAAAAGACGCTAAAATTGCTTCTTTAAAACAAGACGCTGAGCAAACTCAAGATATTGATGCGCGTGAAGATATCTACGCTGAAATCGATAAAATTGAGAAAGAAGCTTATGAAATTTCTGAGAAAGTATTAAACGAAATTTTACCAGAAGCGTTTGCAGTGGTGAAAGAAACCGCTCGTCGTTTCAAAGACAATACAACAATTACAGTAACTGCTACTCCAAAAGATAGAGAGTTATCAGCTACAAAACCATATATCAATATTGAAGGTGACAATGCTACTTGGGCAAACTCTTGGGATGCTGCTGGTAAAGCTATCACTTGGGATATGATTCACTACGATGTTCAGTTGATTGGTGGAGTGGTGTTGCATCAAGGTAAAATCGCCGAAATGCAAACAGGAGAAGGTAAAACTTTAGTAGCAACATTACCATTATACTTAAATGCATTAACAGGAAACGGAGTGCACTTAGTAACTGTGAATGACTACTTAGCGCGTCGTGATAGTACATGGAAAGCGCCATTATTCGAATTCCACGGAATGACTGTTGATTGTATCGATAATCACCAACCTAATTCTCCAGAAAGAAGAAAAGCATATAACGCTGATATTACGTATGGAACGAATAACGAATTTGGTTTCGACTACCTTCGTGATAACATGGCGCATGCTCCTGAAGATTTGGTACAACGCAAACACAATTATGCTATTGTCGATGAGGTTGACTCGGTTTTAATTGATGACGCTAGAACGCCATTGATTATTTCTGGTCCGGTGCCGCAAGGAGATCGTCACGAGTTCTTAGAATTAAAACCAAAAGTTGAAAACCTGGTTACGCTACAACGTAAATTAGCTACAGATTGTTTAACAGAAGCAAAACGTTTATTCAAAGAAGGAAATTCAAAAGACGCTGGTTTCTATTTATTACGCTCACATAGAGCATTACCAAAAAGTAAAGCGTTAATCAAATTCTTATCGGAAGAAGGAGTAAAACAATTACTTCAAAAAACAGAGAATTATTACATGCAAGATAACAACAGAGAAATGCCAAAAATCGATGAGGCGTTGTACTTTGTTATCGAAGAAAAAAATAATCAAGTTGAATTAACAGACAACGGAATTCAGTTTTTATCAACGGATACGGATTCTCAATTTTTTGTTTTACCAGATATTGGAACAGGAATTGCCCAAATCGAAAGAGAAAATTTATCTCCAGAAGAAGCAGCTGAGAAAAAAGAAGAATTATTCCGTGATTTCTCTGTAAAATCAGAGCGTATTCACACGTTAACACAGTTATTAAAAGCGTATACGTTATTCGAAAAAGATACAGAATACGTTATCATGGACAATAAAGTTATGATTGTTGATGAGCAAACGGGACGTATCATGGATGGTCGTCGTTACTCGGATGGTTTACACCAAGCAATCGAAGCTAAAGAAAATGTAAAAATCGAAGCAGCAACACAAACTTTCGCAACTATTACCTTACAGAATTATTTCCGTATGTATAATAAGTTGGGAGGTATGACGGGAACAGCTTCAACAGAAGCAGGTGAGTTCTGGGAAATCTATAAATTAGATGTTGTGGAAATTCCGACTAACCGTCCAATTGCTCGTAAAGATAAAGACGATTTAATATATAGAACGGTTCGTGAGAAATTCAACGCCGTTATTGAAGATGTAGTTCAATTGTCAAATGCAGGAAGACCGGTATTGATTGGAACAACATCAGTAGAGATTTCGGAATTATTAAGCCGAATGTTGAAATTAAGAGGTATTCAACACAACGTATTGAATGCTAAAATGCACAAAAGCGAGGCTGAAATTGTTGCTGAAGCAGGAAAACCTGGAGTAGTTACGATTGCAACGAATATGGCAGGTCGTGGTACCGATATTAAATTGTCTGACGAAGTTAAAAAAGCAGGTGGTTTAGCTATTATCGGAACAGAACGTCATGATTCACGTCGTGTTGACCGTCAGTTACGTGGTCGTGCGGGTCGTCAAGGAGATGTGGGTAGTTCACAATTCTATGTGTCTTTGGAAGATAACCTAATGCGTTTATTCGGTTCGGAAAGAGTTGCGAAAGTTATGGATAGAATTGGTCTGAAAGAAGGAGAAGTAATTCAACATTCGATGATGACAAAATCTATCGAAAGAGCACAGAAAAAAGTAGAAGAAAATAACTTTGGAGTTCGTAAACGTTTGTTAGAATATGACGATGTAATGAATGCACAAAGAGAAGTAGTATACAAAAGAAGACGTCACGCTTTACACGGAGAACGTTTGAAAGTGGATATTGCCAACATGATGTACGATACTTGCGAATTAGTAGTTGAGCAAAACAAATTAGCAGAAGATTTCAAAAACTTCGAATTTGAGTTGATTCGTTACTTCTCAATCAGTGCACCAGTTTCTCAATCAGAATTTGCAAAATTATCAGTTAGAGAAATCACTGGTAAAGTGTACAAAGCTGTTTTAGCTCATTACGAAGAAAAAATTGCTAGAGATGCTCGTGAAGCGTATCCAATCATCAAAAATGTATACGAAAATAATAATGGTCAGTACCAAAGAATTATTGTTCCTTTCACAGACGGAATCAAATCATTAAACGTAGTTACTGATTTAGAGAAAGCATATGCAACTGAAGGACGTTCGTTAGTGGCAGATTTCGAGAAAAACATCACATTAGCAATTGTGGATGAAGCTTGGAAAAAACACTTACGTAAAATGGATGAATTGAAGCAATCAGTTCAATTAGCGGTTCACGAACAAAAAGATCCATTATTGATTTACAAATTCGAAGCGTTCAACTTGTTCAAGAAAATGATTGACGATGTAAATAAAGAAGTAATTTCATTCTTATTCAAAGGTGATTTACCACATCGTAATGAAAACATTCAAGAAGCAAGACAAGAAACACGTCAAGAGCAATATACAGAAACGAAAGAGGATTTAGATGCGCCAGCAGCAGAAGCTAAAAGAGCAGGAGAAATGGCAAGTCAAAGACCTCAAGTAACAGAAACGATTACTCGTGAAATGCCAAAAATCAATCGTAATGACACCGTTACTATTAAACATGTAATGAGTGGAAAAAGCGAAACCATGAAATACAAAAAAGCAGAAAGCATGATTGCTTCTGGTGAATGGGTTTTGGTTAACGAATAATCAAAAACGTATAGAAATAAACTAATCCTCAATTGCTAAAAGTAGTTGGGGATTTTTTTTTGAAACACATAGTCACATAGATTATGTAATTTGCTATGTGAATTATGAAAAGTGAAACGCCTAAAATAAACACAAAGTAAGTCTATATGTCTATGTGTTTAATTTTATTTGTGTTTCGTTAAAACTAACTATCTTTGATAAAATTAAAATCACACAAAATGAAAACCAAAATTCTATTCTTCGCATTCTTTCTTTTTCAAACCATCACCATCTTAGCACAAGATATGGCTTCGTTAAAAACGGAAGCTTTAAAATCATACAAAGCGAGTGTAAATATGAATTTTGACGATATTTTCGCTACTACCTATCCAAAAGTGTTTGATATTATTCCGCAAGACCAAATGAAAAAAATGTTTGGTCAAATGATGGAAAACGAGCAATTTTCAATAAAGTTAGTGGAAGTAGAGCCTAATTTTTCATTTGGTGAAATCAAGAAAATTGAAGGAAAATCGTTTTGTATGGTAAATTACAATAACGTAATGACAATGAAATTTAAAGAACCGATGGATGATGCAGAATCAATGGTAGACATTTTCAAAACCTCTATGGAAGCAGATAAAGTAACGTATGATAAATTAACCAATACATTCCGTATCGAAATGCGTTCTACTCTTATTGCAGTTGCGGATGATTTGACAAAAAACCAATGGAAATTTTTAAATAAAGACAAAGAGAACAAAATGTTTTCGATGTTATTTGATGCAAAAATTTTAAAAGCTTTAGGATTGTAATATGAACGAAAATAATATCACCTATACCGAATTTTTCAACCAAGTTAGAGCAAGTATTGCAGATGGAACTTTTGCTAAATTAACCCTTGCTAAAACCGTTGGAAAACCCGAATTACAAAACATTTATGTAAAAACCATCGTAGAAGACAATATCTTAAAATTGTCAATGACATATAAAATTTACACGACAGAAAAGCAAGAATTGGTAAAAATCTGCAAACTAGACGATTTAGAAGCAGAGTTAATTCCGCACATCAACAACCCGTTTTTATCTGCTTTGTTATTTACTACCGAAGCTGATATTACCATGAAATTAAACAAAAAACGTGCCGCAAGTATTATCGAACAACCCCCAACATTTAAAAATGCGGATGCGAATTTATTGGAGTTTTTAAATAGATAATTATAGTTAAATAATAGAATTCTTATGAAGAGTTATTTTATAATTTTATTGTTGTTTTGTTCTTTTTTTTCTCATGGGCAAGTAAATTCTGCAAATATTAAAATTGATAGCATTACTTCGTTACAACTTGTTAGAGAAAAATTTAATCCTGAAATAAATAAACTCGAGATAAAGAACGGTTTTGTTTTAGGAATTAATGATTCTCCTTTATTCGGTTCTGATGGTGAAATTCCAAAATATCAATTGATTAAAGCTACACTTAAAATTAAAGATAAAAGTTATAATTTACAAGTTGACAATATGTATAATCCTTGGACAGGAGATCAATTAAATGTTAATTTTTTTAAAATAATTCATAGTGGAGAAAATCATCATCTTCTCAAATGTATCTTTTCTGATGGAGCAGGAACTTATGCTGCACAATGGTTAATTGAATGGAATTCAAGCATTAGAGATATTATTACAAAAGATGAATTAATTATTGAATCATATTTTCAAAAATAAGAGAAATTCTGTGTCAATATTCTTTATAATCTATTCCCCATCAGGAAAAATCTTCCCAGGATTCAACACATTATTTGGGTCAAAAATGGCTTTGATGCGCTCCATTAATTCTAAATGTACTTTTGAAAACGCAATATCCATGTAGTTTTTTTGTACTAAACCAATACCGTGTTCGCCAGAAAGCGTTCCTTTTAAACCAACCGTTAATTCAAAAATTTCACGAATTCCTTTAGGAACTTCCGTTTTCCAATTGTCATCAGACATGTTGCCTTTGATGATGTTTACATGTAAATTACCATCACCAGCATGTCCATAACACACCGATTGGAAACCATATTTCGTTCCAATTTCTTTGATGCCTTTTAATAATTTAGGCAATTCATATCTTGGAACTACCGTATCTTCTTCTTTATAAATCGAATTTGCTTTTACTGCTTCTGCAACAGAACGACGCATTTTCCAAAGCGCATTTTTTTGTTCTTCAGTATCGGCAAATAATACTTCATCTATTTCAAATTGTTCTACTACTGCCAAAATTTGTTCGGCTTCTTGCATTAAAATTTCTGGGTAATTCCCATCTACTTCAATCAACAAATGCGCTTGAACGTTGTCTTTTACTTCCACATTCAAACCATCGACAAATTTCAACGTCCAATCAATTGCATCGCGTTCCATAAACTCTAAAGCACTTGGTACAATTCCTGCTCTAAAAATCGCTGAAACCGCTTCACATGCTTGCTCAGCTTTATAAAACGGAACCAAAAGCAATACGTTATGTTTGTTTTGAGGTAATAATTTCAATACAATTTTAGTCACAATTCCCAAAGTTCCTTCACTACCCACCATCAATTGCGTCAAATTATAACCTGTCGAATTTTTCAAGGTATTAGCACCTGTCCAAATGATATCACCTGTTGGTAAAACGACTTCTAAATTTAAGACATAATCTTTCGTAACACCATATTTCAAAGCTCTCGCACCACCTGAATTTTCTGCAATATTTCCACCAATAAAGCAACTTCCCATACTACTTGGATCTACTGGGTAAAACAAGCCTTTTTCGGCAACCGCTTCTCTTAAAACTTGAGTAATTACACCAGGTTCTGTAGTAACTTGTAAATTTTGTTCATCAATTTCAATAATTTGATTGAATCGCTCCATTGAAATCGCAATGCCACCATAAATCGATAAAGCACCGCCACTCAAACCTGTACGCGCACCAATTGGCGTAGTCGGAATTTTATAAGTGTTGGAAACTTTTAAAATTTGCGCAACTTCTTCTGTATTCGCAGGTTTCACCACAACATGAGGCGGAAAACTCAAATCTTCCGTTTCATCGTGACCATACTTTTTTCGAGTAGCTTCATCAGTAAAAATATAAGCTGAACCTACAATGTTTTCAAGCGCAAGTAATATTTCAGGATTCATAGTGTAAAATTGAAGTGTAAAGATAATAAATGTGTGTTGTTTTTAACACATAGGTACATAGGAATTTAAACATATAAGTCATATGAGAATCCTAAATTTATAGGATTTCGACTATGTAAACTATATAAAGCGAAACGACTAACTAAACGTAAAGCAAAACTAATGTAACTATAGTGTTTAAATTATTTTTAGAATCCAATACCAAATAGCAACCGTAAACAACGACAACGGAATTCCAATCCCAATCATCATACTACTTAATTTCGGTTTTAATCCATAATTAGAAGCTAAAATTGCTCCCGTAATCATTGGCGCCATCGCAGATTCCATGATAGAAACATCTATTTCTAATCCTTTTCCGTTTAATACGATTTTGTATAGCAAAAAGAAAAAAGCGGGCATTAAAATCAATTTGAAAAGTAAGCCTAAAGTTAGAAAACGCCAATGTTTGCTTCGCGTATCAATTTTTAATTGCAATCCAACAGCTACTAAAGCAACTGGAGTTACGGTGTTTCCAATTCTTAAAAACGAGTTTTGTAATGCTTCTGGAAATTCAAGTGAAAATAGTGTGCAACAAAGCGCAATCGTAAAAGCAATAAAAGGTGGAAATTTTACAATTTTCATCAAAATTTCAGAAGTACTTAAATTGCCTCTTGAAAAACTTGCTGCGACTAAAATTCCTAAAGTGGTTACGACTACAAACGAACCCGGTTGGTCAACTATGATGGCGGTTTTTAATGCTTCTGCACCATACAAAGCTTCGATAATTGGAAATCCTACGAAAGAAGTATTACTCAATCCTCCTGTCAAAATCAAACAGCCGATTAACTTTTTCGACCATTTCATATAGGTGCCTAAACTATAGAAAAATACAAACGATAATCCGAAACCTAACCATGCAACGCCAATTGGATAAAGCAATGCTAATGAAATCGTAATTTTCGGAATATAATACAACGCCAAAGCTGGAAGCGAAACGTAAATCACGTATTGATTCAAACTTTGATACGCGTTTTTAGGAAATTGCGGTACTTTTTGAAGCGCAACACCTAAAATCAAACATAAAAATAATAGAATGATGTTTTCCATATGTCGAAAATCGAGAATACAAAGGTAATTAAACCCTGAGATTTCGATGTTTTATATTCCTACATTTTTTGTATTTTTACACAAAGCAAAATTCCTTTTGAAAACACCAAATAAAAAATCGGCACTTTCAGAAATTCACGGCGTGGAGCAACCCGAAACATTGAGTAGTGTTGTCGCACATCAAATTCAACAATTCCGAAGAAAACAACCTTCGGCAGAGGAATTGATTGCTGGAATTTTAAAAGGAGACAAAACGGCTTTAAGTCGTGCCATTACTTTAGTCGAAAGCACGAATCCTGAACATTTAGCCAAAGCGAATGAAGTCATAAAAGGATGTTTGCCACATGCCAATAATTCGGTGCGAATTGGAATTACGGGTGTTCCAGGTGTTGGAAAAAGTACATTTATCGAAGCTTTTGGAAAATATTTAACTTCCATCGGAAAGAAAGTGGCTGTTTTGGCTGTTGACCCGAGTTCGTCTATCAGTCACGGTAGTATTTTGGGCGACAAAACCCGAATGGAAGAATTGGTAAAAGATGAAAACGCTTATATCCGACCAAGTGCTTCTGGCGATACATTAGGAGGTGTTGCTAGAAAAACTCGAGAGACTATTATTTTGTGTGAAGCTTGTGGATTTGATACGATTATTATTGAAACCGTTGGAGTAGGGCAAAGCGAAACCGCTGTTCACAGTATGGTTGATTTCTTTTTGTTGTTGAAAATTTCAGGCGCTGGCGATGAATTACAAGGCATCAAACGTGGTATCATGGAAATGGCGGATACAATCGTAATCAATAAAGCTGATGGTGATAATGTTGCGAAAGCCAAATTAGCGAAAACCGAATTCAATAGAGCTTTGCATTTATTTCCTGCTAAATCTTCGGGTTGGATTCCTAAAGTGACGACTTGTAGTGCTTACGAAAAAACAGGGATTGATGCGATTTGGGAAATCATTTCCGAGTATTTCGAACTGGTAAAATCGAATCACTATTTCGAAGAAAAGCGTCAGAATCAAAACCAATTTTGGATGATGGAAACGATAAACGAACAATTGAAATCGCACTTTTACAATCATCCGAATATCATGCAACTCTTAGAAGAAAACAAAATAGCCGTTCAAAACAATGAAATTTCACCTTTTGCAGCGGCTATGCATTTGTTGGAACAGTATTTTAATAAATAGTAATTAGTGAAAAGTGATTAGTAATTAGTCGCTATTTCATTATATTTTGAAATCAAAAGTTTCTTCCAAAATTTAGTTGTTTCATAAAATAAGATTAACTTTTCTTCTTTCAAACCATTTGCAAAATGTTGAAATTCAATTACACCAATAGAATGTCTTTTGGTTGTAAAATTACTTATCAAAAAAACTTGAATGGAATTTTCTTCATAATTTATAAAATCATTTTCAGCTAAATACAGAAAATAATTTTTGTATTTCAATAACTTATCTTTCTTTTTATGTTTGTAAACTTTTAAAGTTTGAATTTCAAGTTGAGAATTAAAATCGATTAGTTCACCACAATGAAATTTAACTAAATTTAAAAGATCTTTTCCTAGGTAAGCCATTTAAAGAAAATATACTATTCTTGCTCGTATCTTTCAATTTCTCTATCGTAGAATTCTCCAGCAATGGTAATTAAATGTTCCATTTCAGATTCCAATTCTTTTTCGTCTTCTTCTTCGATGTCTTCTAAAAATTCTACTTCGTCATCTTTTAAATTGATTACAAATCTTGGATATTCTAAATGGATTACGAAAATATCTTCTGGAAAATCGGTATTATCTCCGATAACAAATTTTGGTAAGTTCATGTTTTTATGTTTTAAATTTCTTTTTATTATTGTAATTGAACTTGTCCCGAAGCTTCGGGATTGGTTTGCCCTTGAACTAGTTTTTTCGTTAAGTAATTAAATCGAATATACAAAAATAATGCGGCAGCTGTTAATCCGGCTAAAAGTCCAATCCACACACCAACAGCTTTTAATTCGGTTTCTAATCCTAAATAAATAGAAATAGGAAAACCAATTACCCAATACGCTACAAATGTAATATACATTGGGATTTTTGCATCTTGCAAACCGCGAAGTGCTCCTAAAACTACAACTTGTAAGCCATCGGAAATTTGAAAAACAGCAGCTACCAAAAGTAAATTAGCCGAAATTGCGATTACTTCTAAGTTTTGGGTTAGGTTTTTTACATCATTGATATCTACAAAAATATAAGGTAAAATAGTATGTAAAGCCACAAATAAAAGTGCGAAAACGACTTCAATTATTATCGTTAATAAGAAGATGGAAATTGCAACTTTTCGTAAGGTAACATAATCTTCTAATCCTTTTTGGTTTCCAATACGAATCATCGCTGTAACACTTAATCCCATAGCAAACATAAAGGTTAATGAAGCCAAACTCAACGCAATTTGATTCGCTGCTTGACTAGTTGTTCCAATCATTCCACATAACCAAATGGCTCCAGTAAATAAAGCAACTTCAAAGAACATTTGCATGGCAGAAGGCATTCCAATTTTAATGATTTTTTGGTTGACTTCCTTCTTAATTTCTTTCAAGCTAAAACCTTTAAAATAGGGATGGAATTTTGGTTTTAGTTTCATCATGTAGTGCATAAAACCTAACATCACAAAACGAGAAGCGATAGTTCCAATAGCTGCACCAACAATACCTAATTGTGGAAAAATCCAAATTCCGTAGATTAAAAAATAGTTGATAACCACATTGGTAATATTTCCAATAATGGTTGCCCACATGGAATATTTCGTTTCGCTTAAACCATCCGCAAATTGTTTGTACGCTTGGTACATAATTAACGGAATCAACGAAAAACCAACAATATCTAAATAAGGTTTTGCCATTTCTACCACAGCTTCAGGTTGGCCCATGTAAGCAATAAGGGGTTTCGAAAAGAAAATTAAGGTAAATAATGCGATACCTAAAATCGTACACAAATACAAGCCATGATGAAACGCAGAACGACCGCCAGCGACATCATTTTTTCCATCTGATTCCGCTACTAAAGGCGTAATGGCCGTTGAAAATCCAATACCTAATGACATGGCGATGAATACAAAACTGTTTCCTAATGAAACCGCCGCTAATTCGGTTGGGCCTAATTTTCCAACCATAATATTATCAACAATTCCCACAACGGTATGACCTAACATTCCTAAAATAATAGGGTAGGCGAGTTTTAAATTATGTGAAAATTCTTTAGAGTAGTCGGAAAATGTCATTTTGGCAATTTTGAGCAAAGGTAATAATTTGAAAAGGATTTCAAGAAAAAACCTGTCAGGATTTGAAGTCGAGACAGGTTTAAAAATATTTGGTTTTACTTACTTTTTAATATTCGGATTTTGTGAATCACTTTCAATAAGTCCGTCTCGTAAACGGATGATTCTATGGGCATAAGCTGCAATATCTTCTTCGTGAGTTACTAAGATTACCGTATTTCCGTTGGCATGAATTTCGTTGAATAAATTCATGATTTCCACTGAAGTTTTACTGTCTAAGTTTCCAGTTGGCTCATCGGCTAAAATGATAGAAGGCTTGTTAACTAAAGCTCTCGCAACCGCAACACGCTGACGTTGACCACCCGATAACTGATTCGGTTTGTGATCCATACGGTCTTGAAGTCCTACTTGTGTCAATACTTCAGTAGCTCTTTCAACACGTTCTGATTTGGAATGACCAGCATACACCATTGGTAAAGCTACATTATCCAAAGCCGTTGTTCTTGGCATTAAGTTAAACGTTTGAAAAACGAATCCAATTTCTTTATTACGAATTCCTGCCAATTCATCGTCTTGCATTTCACTTACGTGTTTTCCGTTCAAAATGTAAGTTCCAGAAGTTGGTGTGTCTAAACAACCCAAAATATTCATCAAAGTGGATTTTCCAGAACCTGAAGGTCCCATCAACGCTACATATTCGCCTTTATTGATTTCTAAATCGATACCTTTTAACACATACACGATTTCGTTTCCTAAAGGAAAATCTCTTTTGATATTGGTTATTTTAATTAACGGATTTGCCATTTTGAATGTCGAATGTTGATTAACGAATTATGATTTCAGAAGTTTTAAATTCCGATTCTATTATAAGTAGAAAAAGAAAGGATTTTGTTACAACTAAAAACGAATTCTTTCAAACAAATGCGAACTTATGGTTTTATTTGGATTGATGATGAAATGTTCCTTTTCTTGTTCGGATCTAAAAAACACAATTCCCCATTGAAACGTATCAATTGTAACCGAAACTTTTGGATGATTTTTTATGATTTCCCAAGCTTCTTCCATATCAGCTGACCAATGGATGTCATCGAATATCCAAACGGAATCATTTGAATTCGTTGGAAGTAAGGCTTCAAAATAATCTAAAGTCGCTTTTTTGGAATGATTGCCATCGAAATAGATTAGGTGATGGGTGATGGGTGAAAGGTTAAGGGTTTTGAAATAACTTGAAAATTCGGTGTTAATAAATTCAATATTTTGAAAATTTGAATTTTGTTCTTGACTTTGCAATTGAACTTGCGCTTGCTTTTGCGTATTTGGACAACCTTCTAAAGTGATAATGTCCGAATTTTTATTTCCCAATGAAAGTGCAGAAGTAGCCAATCCTAATGAAGTGCCAATTTCTAAAACGCTTTTTGGTTGAAAATAACGAACAATTCTAAAAAGTAGTTCTGCATTTTTTGGAGTAATTCCAGCGGTTTGTGCGATTTTTGAAATTGCTCTGGTATTTGATTTAAAAACTCGTGAACCAGCACCAAAATCGGTTACTTCAATCGTGTTTTTATTTTCTAAAAGCGATTTTCTATACGATTTTAAGGTTTCGTATTCTGGATATTTGGTGTTGTCATAAAAACATTTCGTAACTAAATCAAACACAAATGGCGAATGCACTCCATGTTCGTTTTTGGAATGGAAAAGGAATTTTATGTAGGATTTAATTATAGTCACAGTTTTCAGTCACAGTTTTCAGTCACAGTTTTCTCTGCTTACTGCGACTGAATACTAATTATTATTCCATTTTGCTCGATAATTCAAACCAACGTTCTTCTTTTTCTTCTAAAGTTTGAATGATTTTTTGTAGTTCGTTGGCTTTCGTTTCAATTTTATCATCCGCAACTTTTCCGTCGGCGAATTCTTGTTCGATTTGTTTTTTGTTGTATTCTAAATCTTTGATTTCTCTTTCAATTTTATTGAATTCCTTCTGTTCATTAAAACTCAATCCGGTTGAAGCCGTTTGTTTTTCTTTCCAATTTGTTTTTTCAGTACTTACCGAATTCAAAACTTTTGGTTCTGCCGAATCTTCATACGCTCTAAAATCCGAGTAATTTCCTGGGAAATCTTCGATTTCACCTTCACCTCTAAAAACAAATAAGTGATCTACGATTTTATCCATAAAATACCTGTCGTGACTCACTACTAACAAACAGCCAGGATAATCTAAAAGGAAACTTTCTAAAACGTTCAGCGTTACAATATCCAAATCATTTGTTGGCTCATCTAAAATCA
The DNA here is from genome assembly GCF_015223105.1 of Flavobacterium proteolyticum. Classification (GTDB taxonomy): domain Bacteria; phylum Bacteroidota; class Bacteroidia; order Flavobacteriales; family Flavobacteriaceae; genus Flavobacterium; species Flavobacterium proteolyticum. The sequence continues at coordinate 158,932 of NZ_JADFTZ010000002.1, read as the reverse complement.
AGAAATTCGGATTTTGAATTAAAACCGTACATAAATACAAACGTTTTAATTCGCCACCACTTAATTTTTCTACGAAATCGTATTGTTTTTTGGCATCAAATAAAAAGCGTTCCAATAATTGCGAAGCCGAAATAATTTTTCCTTTAGTTAACGGAATATATTCGCCATATTCTTTGATGATATCAATTACTTTTTGTCCTGGTTTCGGGTTGATACCACTTTGTGTGTAATACCCAATTTTAATGGTGTCGCCAATAATCACTTTACCCGAATCAGGTTGAATAGTTTGGGTTAAAATATTTAAGAAAGTCGATTTTCCTGTTCCATTTTTGCCAATAATTCCAATGCGTTCACCACGTTGAAACGAATAGCTGAAATCTTTTAAAATGGTTCGGTCAGGGAAATTCTTATTCAATTTTACCATTTCAATAATCTTGCTTCCCATGCGTTCCATGTTGATTTCGAGCTCTACAACATTTTCTTTTCTTCGACTTTCGGCAACTTCTTTAATTTTGTAAAAATCATCTTGACGCGATTTTGATTTGGTAGTTCTTGCTTTTGGTTGACGACGCATCCAAGCTAATTCTTTTACGAATAAGTTTTGCGCTTTGTCAATAGTAGCATTTTCTGAAATTTGACGTTCTTCTTTTTTTGCCAAATAGTACGAGTAATTTCCTTTGTATTGGTATATTTTTCCGTTATCTAATTCGATTATTTCGTTACAAACACGTTCTAAAAAGAAACGGTCGTGCGTAACCATAAACAACGTTATGTTTTCTTTAGCAAAATAATCTTCTAACCATTCAATCATCTCTAAGTCCAAGTGATTGGTTGGCTCGTCTAAAATCAATAAATCAGGTTTACTAATCAAAATAATGGCTAACGAAAGACGCTTTTTTTGTCCACCTGACATATTTTTGACTTTCATTTTCAAGTCTTCCAACTTCAGTTTGTATAGAATTTGCTTGAATTGCGTTTCAAAATCCCAAGCGTTATGGCGGTCCATATCGTCAAAAGCTCTTTGATACGCTTCTTCGTCATTCGGATTTTCTAAGGCTTTTTCGTAGCGTTCAATTACTTTCAGAATTTCATTATCCGAAGCAAAAATATTTTCTTCAATGGTTAATTCGTCTTGCAAATTATTGTTTTGCGACAAAAACGCCATGTTAATCTCTTTTCGAACTACCACTTGACCTGTGTCAGGTTCATCCAAACCATTAATCATGTTCATAATAGTGGTTTTTCCTGAACCGTTTTTTGCAATAAAAGCTATTTTTTGATCTTTGTTAATTCCAAAGGAAACGTTGTCAAACAAAACACGTTCACCATAAGATTTTGAGATATTTTCGACTGATAGGTAATTCATTCTTTTAATTTAGAATTCTGAAGTTAGAATTTAGAGGTGCAAAAATAGTTTATTGTATCTAAAGATTATAGATTATTTCCTAACTTTGTGAAAATGCAATTGATGACTTCCAAAAAGAAAAATAAAATAGAAGAACCAACAGAAGCTTATGAAGTAACTCCGAAAAGTGAAGTTGTTGCTGGTAATGATGCTTGGGAGCAATTGCCAGAACATGTTCAAAAAGCAATTGAGCTGGGTATTGAACAAGCAGACAAAGGTCTTGTTTTTACACATAAAGAAGTTATGTCTAATTTGAAAAAGAAATATCCTTTTTTGAATGGAATATAAGGTTGTTTGGGTTGCTTTAGCTGTTGAAACTTATATGGAAGAAATTGATTTTATTTTTTTAAAATGGAATCAAAAAGAAGTTGATGATTTTGTCATGTTAGTTGATGAAAATTTAAAAAGGTTATCGATTAATCCTTTAATTGGGCAAATTCATAAAAATGTTTATAAAATAGTTATATTCAAACAAACATCGTTATTTTATAGAATTATTGAGAAAGATAAAAAAGTCGAATTAGTGTATTTTTGGAACAACAAAAAAGATTCTCAATAAATTTATGCAACTATCCGTCATCATTCTCAACTACAACGTCCGCTATTTTTTAGAGCAATGTGTGCTCAGTGTTCAAAAAGCATTGGAAGGCATTGATGGCGAAATTATTGTCATTGATAACGCTTCGTCTGATGATAGTTGTGAGATGATAAAAACCAAATTTCCACACATAAACCTTATTGAAAATACAGCTAATTTAGGTTTTCCAAAAGGAAATAACATCGGAGTTGCCAAAGCCAAAGGAGATTACATTTGTATTTTGAATCCCGACACTGTAGTTGCAGAAGATACTTTTTCAAAAATACTGAACACTAAAAACTGGCAAATGAACACTGGAATTATCGGTTGTAAATTAATTGATGGTGCAGGAAATTTCCTTCCCGAAAGCAAACGTGGCGTTCCAACACCTTGGGTGGCTTTTACTAAGATTTTCGGATTGTATAAAATTTCCAATTATTTTGGAAAATATTATGCCCAGCATTTATCGGAGAACGAATCTGGGAAAGTAGATATTTTGGTAGGAGCTTTTATGGTAATGAAGCGCGAATTGTATCTTGAGGTCGGTGGTTTTGATGAAAATTGCTTCATGTATTCGGATGATATTGATTTGAGTTATTTGGTTTTGAAAACGGGAAAATCGAATTATTATTTTCACGAAACTTCGGTAATTCATTATAAAGGCGAGAGTACTGTTCGAGATGGAATGTATATGAAACGTTTCCGTGAAGCGATGCAGTTTTTCTATAAAAAACATTTCAAGAAATCATGGTTTTTTGATCTGATGATGCAAGTTGGAAGTTTTGCTTTTAGTCTTTTGAAGAAGAATCAACAAAAGAATGAAGTTCGGATTATTGATGAATATATCGTTTTTTCAAGAGAAAATTTAGAATTGAATCTATCAAAAAAAGCAACTTATTTGTCTGATTTTAATCAATTTGAGAATCAATCTCAAAAAAATCTTGAAATAATATTCGATACCACTACTTTTAGTTTTGCTGAAATTATTACTTTTATGCAGTTAAATAAGAGTAAAAATCTAAGTTTTAAGAATTACATTTCGAGTTCGAATTACTTAATTGGAAGCAATAATTCGAACGATAGAGGACAAATAATTTTGTTATAAAAAATTATTGATTTCTTTAAAAATCGAACGAAAAATTAGTATTTTTGCAAACCAAATACAAAAACACAACTTTAGTTTAAAGATATGGCAAAGTTTGAATTGAAATTACCTAAAATGGGTGAAAGTGTTGCAGAAGCAACAGTTACTAACTGGTTAAAAAAAGTTGGTGATAAAATTGAAATGGACGAAGCAGTACTTGAAATTGCTACTGATAAAGTAGACAGCGAAGTGCCTTCAGAAGTTGCAGGAACACTTGTTGAAATTTTATTTAATACCGATGATGTAGTTCAAGTGGGACAAACAATCGCTATTATCGAAACGGAAGGTGGAGCCGTTGCAGCAACTCCAGAAGTTAAAGTAGAAGCGCCAGTTGCTGTTGCAGAAGTAGCGAAAGCAGTTGAAGTTGCAAAGGAAACTGTAGCTCCAGCTGATTTTTCGGCATCAGATAAATTCTTTTCACCTTTAGTTAAAAACATTGCGAAAGAAGAAGGAATTTCTTTAGCAGAACTAGAATCTATTGCTGGTTCTGGTAAAGATGGTCGTGTAAACAAAGAAGATTTACTAAATTACATTAAAAATAGAGGAAGTCAGCCTGCAGTTGTGGTGACACCAGCGGCGGCTCCAAAAGCAACTCCAGCTCCAGTAGCTCAAGCTGTTCCAGTTTCTGTAAATGGTGGTGATGAGATTGTGGAAATGGACAGAATGCGTAAGTTGATTTCGGGTTACATGGTAGCTTCGGTACAAACTTCGGCTCACGTTCAGTCGTTCATTGAAGTTGACGTTACTAACATCGTAAAATGGAGAGATAAAGTTAAGAATGCTTTCGAAAAGAGAGAAGGTGAGAAGTTAACTTTTACGCCAATTTTCATGGAAGCAGTTGCAAAAGCTTTGAAAGATTTCCCAGGAATGAATATTTCGGTTGATGGTGAGTTTATCATCAAACGTAAAAATATTAATTTAGGAATGGCGGCAGCTTTACCAAACGGAAACTTAATCGTTCCTGTAATTAAAAACGCTGACCAATTAAACTTAGTTGGAATGGCAAAAGCAGTTAACGATTTAGGAAACCGTGCAAAAGCAGGAAAATTAAAACCAGACGATACACAAGGTGGAACATATACGGTTACGAATGTTGGAACTTTTGGTTCTGTTTTTGGAACGCCAATTATCAACCAGCCACAAGTAGGTATTTTAGCTTTAGGAGCTATCAGAAAAGTACCAGCAGTTATCGAAACTCCAGAAGGTGATTTCATTGGAATCCGTCAAAAAATGTTCTTATCGCACTCTTATGATCACAGAGTAGTTGATGGAGCATTAGGAGGAAGTTTTGTAAAACGCGTTGCCGATTATTTAGAAGCTTGGGATATCAATAGAGATATTTAATCAAAATTTATTTTAGCATATAAACCCGACAGATTTTAAAAACCTGTCGGGTTTTTCTATCTTTGTCACATATATAAATGCTATGGAATTAAAATTAACACGCCCAATCTGCTTTTTCGACCTTGAAACTACAGGAATTGATGTAGCAAGAGACCGAATCGTAGAAATCTCAATATTCAAAGTATATCCAAACGGAAATAAAGAAAGTAAAACTTGGTTGGTGAATCCTACGATTCCAATTCCGCCACAAACTACAGCAGTTCATGGAATTACGGATGAAAAAGTAGCGAATGAGCCAACATTCAAAGAATTGGCTTCTCAAATCCATAACATGATTAAAGATTCAGATTTGGCTGGATTTAATTCGGACCGATTTGATATTCCGCTTTTAGCTGAAGAATTATTGCGTGCTGAGGTTGATTTTGATATGAAAAACCGAGTTTCAGTTGATGTGCAAACGATTTTTCATAAGATGGAAGAACGTACTTTAAGTGCGGCTTACAAATTCTATTGCGGACAAAGTTTAGAAAACGCTCATAGTGCTGAAGCGGATACGATGGCTACTTACGAAATCTTAAAAGCGCAATTAGATCGTTACGAGAATTTAGAAAACGATATGAAATCGTTAGCTGAATTCACAACGCGTAAAAAATCGGTTGACTTTGCTGGATTCATCGCATTAAATAACGATGGAAAAGAAATTTTTACTTTTGGAAAACATAAAGGCGCTTTGGTTGAAGAAGTTTTTGATAAAGAACCAGGTTATTTTGGCTGGATTCAAAATGCTGATTTTCCATTGTATACTAAAAAAGTACTAACAGGAATTAAATTAAGAAAGTTAAATACTAAATAAAGCGATTAGTGAAAGGTAATTAGTGAATAGTTGCTAATTACTTTTCACTATTTACTAATCACTAGAATTATGAAAATAATCTGTATCGGGCGCAATTATGCTGACCATATTTCGGAATTAAATAATGAAAGACCAACAGAACCGGTTATCTTCATGAAACCCGATTCTTCTATTTTGCCTAATAAAAATCCATTTGTCATTCCTGCTTTTAGTAATGATATTCATCATGAAGTGGAAATTTTAGTTAAAATTTGTAAAGTGGGTAAACACATCGATGTTAAATTTGCTCATAAATATTATGAAGAAATTGGTTTAGGAATCGATTTTACAGCTCGTGATGTGCAAAGTAAACTGAAAGAGAAAGGGTTGCCGTGGGAAAAAGCAAAGGCATTTGACCATTCAGCGGTAATTGGAAGCTTTACATCGAAAAAAAATTATACTTCGTTAGAAAATATTAACTTTGAGTTAAAATCAAATGGAACCACCGTTCAGGAAAGTAACACGAGTTTAATGTTGTGGAAAATAGATGAGTTAATTGCTTATGTTTCACAATATTTCACCTTAAAAATAGGAGATATTATTTTTACAGGAACTCCAAAAGGTGTTGCAAAAGTGACTGAAGGTGATGTTTTAGAGGGTTTTATAGAAGGAAAATCGATGTTTAAAATTCAAATTAGGTAGTTATGGCATTACAATATAATTTAGCGAAAGTGTATGAAATTTCAGAAAATGATATTGAATTTGCATTACAAATTGTGACTTTATTTTTGGAGGAAGTTCCGGCTGAAATAAAGTCAATTAAAGTCGCAATTGAAGAAAAAGACTATACAAGAACATATTCTTCATGTCATAAAATAAAACCTACATTGGATTTGCTTGGTATGGATTTAGCTTACGAAGAAAATATCCAAATTATGACTTGGGCAAAAGCTGAAGGCAAACGAAAAGAAATTAAAGAAGTATTCAAATCATTGAAAGATAGAATTGATTTAGCAGTTAAAGAAATCAAGAAAGATTTTAAACTGTAAAGTTATTTTTCATAAATCTCCCCAAATCTATTAAATATTTAAAATGAAAGCTGCTATAGTTACCATTGGCGATGAGATACTTATTGGTCAAATTGTTGATACGAACTCTTCTTACATCGCCAAAGCGCTCGATAAAATTGGGATTGCAACGCATGAAATGTTGTCGATTTCCGATGATAAACACCATATTTTAGATACGTTTCATTTGCTTCAAAATAAAGTGGAAGTGGTTATCGTAACAGGTGGATTAGGTCCAACTAAAGACGATATTACTAAGAAAACTTTTTGCGATTATTTTGATGATGAATTGATTGAAAACGAAGCGGTTTTAACACATGTAAAATCTATAATTGAAGGTTTTTATAAGCGTCCAATTACTCAAATTAATAGAGAACAAGCTTTAGTTCCAACAAAAGCAAAAGTACTTTTTAATCAAGCAGGAACGGCGCCAGGAATGTGGATGGAGAAAGAAAATACGGTTTTTATTTCGTTGCCTGGAGTTCCATACGAAATGAAGTATTTGATTGATAACGAAGTTATTCCAAGTTTAGTTCAAAAATTTGAACGTCCTTATATTGTACATCAAACTATTATGACGTATGGTCGAGGAGAAAGTATGATTGCTGAACAAATTGAAGAATGGGAAGATAATTTGCCTGATTTTATAAAATTGGCTTATTTACCTAGTCCGGGAAAAGTTCGCTTGAGGTTAACAGCAAGAGGTACGAATGAAGAGTTGTTGAAAAATGAAATAAAACATCAAGTTGAAAAGCTTGATTTATTAATTCATGACGTTATTGTAGGCTATAATGAAGATGAGCCAATTGAGGTGGTTTTAGGAAGATTGTTAACGGAAAAAAAACTAACAATTTCAACAGCCGAAAGTTGTACGGGGGGAAAAATTGCGGCAACTTTGTCGGCTGTACCTGGGGCTTCAAATTATTTTAGAGGAAGTGTTGTGAGTTATGCAACACAAGCTAAAATTGATATTTTAGGTATAGATGAAAATTTGATTGCAAAACATGGAGTGGTGAGTGCTGAGGTAGCTTCTGAAATGGCTAAATCGGTTCAAAAAATAATGAATTCAGATTATGCGATTGCTACAACAGGAAATGCTGGACCAACAAAAGGAGATGAAGATGCTGAATTAGGGACAGTTTTTATTGGAATTGCTACGCCTGATGAAGTTTTTGTTGAAGAATTTAACTTTGGTCAACCACGTGAAAAGGTTATTGATAGAGGGGTGAGTAAAGCATTGGAACTCATTTATAAAGAAATTTTAAAAAAATAGTAAAAGATAGTTGTGTATATGAAATCGATTTTGTTTCTTTGCACCCTGATTTTAGATAACGAAATAAAGATTAGAAATAATGTCAAGAGTTTGTGAACTTACAGGTAAAAGAGCGATGGTAGGAAACAATGTTTCTCACGCTATGAATAAAACAAAGAGAAAATTCTCTGTTAACTTAGTTAAAAAACGTTTTTATATTCCTGAAGAAGATAGATGGGTAACGTTGAAAATTTCAACCGCTGCTTTAAAAACGATTAATAAAAATGGAATTGCTGCTGTATTGAAAAATGCAAAAGCTAACGGATTTGTTAAATCTGTATAATCCTTAAAACATAGATCAAAATGGCAAAGAAAGGTAATAGAATCCAAGTTATTTTAGAATGTACAGAGCACAAGACTTCAGGAGTTCCTGGAACATCTCGTTACATTACTACAAAAAATAAAAAAAACACTCCAGATAGATTAGAGATTAAAAAATTTAATCCAATCTTAAAAAGAGTAACTGTTCACAAAGAAATTAAATAAGATAAGTCATGGCAAAGAAAACCGTAGCAACTTTACAAACAGCTTCTAAAAGATTAACTAAAGCTATCAAAATGGTTAAGTCTCCAAAAACTGGTGCTTATACTTTCGTTGAATCAGTTATGACTCCAGAAGAAGTTGATGAATTCTTGAAAAAGAAATAATTCATTTTACATTATATAGATGAGCTACTTTCGTTTGAAAGTAGCTTTTTTATTTTTACATTTGTCTGATAAATGGATTTGGAACCAAAATAGTTTAACCGTAAAAACTTAAATCCTGATTTTAGTATGAGTTTTTTTAAAAAAATATTCTCTTCCGATAAGAAAGATCAAGCTATTAGCGAAGAGGCAAAACAAACTTTAGATAAAGGTTTAGAAAAATCCAAAACATCCTTTTTTTCTAAGCTAACCAAAGCTGTTGCGGGAAAATCTAAAGTAGATGCGGAAGTTTTAGATAATTTAGAAGAAATTTTGGTTTCTTCAGATGTTGGTGTAAATACAACATTAAAGATTATTGAACGAATTGAAGAACGCGTTTCAAGAGATAAATACTTAGGGACGGATGAATTAAACGGTATTCTTCGTGAAGAAATTGCAGGTTTGTTATCTGAAACTAATTCAGGTGAAGCAACGCAGTTTGAAATTCCAGCAAACACAAAGCCATATGTAATTATGGTAGTAGGTGTTAATGGAGTAGGAAAAACAACTACTATTGGTAAATTAGCTTATCAGTTTAAGAAAGCGGGTTACAACGTTGTTTTAGGTGCTGCAGATACCTTTAGAGCTGCCGCAATTGATCAGTTGCAAATTTGGGCAGATAGAGTTGGTATACCAATCGTAAAACAACAAATGGGAAGTGATCCAGCATCTGTTGCGTTTGATACATTACAAAGTGCCGTAGCTCAAAATGCTGATGTAGTTATTATTGATACAGCAGGTCGTTTACATAACAAAGTTGGTTTGATGAACGAACTTTCTAAAGTGAAAAAAGTAATGCAAAAAGTGGTGGAAAATACACCAAATGATGTACTTTTGGTTTTAGATGGTTCAACAGGGCAAAATGCTTTTGAACAAGCCAAACAATTTACTGCAGCAACAGAAGTTTCGTGTTTAGCAGTTACTAAGTTAGACGGAACTGCAAAAGGTGGAGTTGTAATTGGAATTTCAGATCAGTTTCAAATTCCTGTAAAATACATTGGAGTAGGTGAAGGAATTGAAGATTTACAAGTGTTTAATAAATACGAATTTGTAGATTCGTTTTTTAAATAAGATTTAAACGGTGAAAGAACTTTTAAAATACAGAACTGTTCAGCTTCTTTTAGTAGCTGTTATTATGGCTTTAGTTGCCATTCCATTCAGTGATTATGACTTTATATTTTTAACATTACGTTTGGCGTCTTTTGCCATATTTATGTACTTGTTAATTAAGTTTACAAGTGGTAAAAAGAAAGTCAAAAAATAAAAACAAGTGCTGTTAGTTGATAACAGCACTTATTTTTTCCCATAAAGTCTCGTCAAAATCTGATAATGCAAAATTTACACCATCTGCAACATCTCCCATTCTAATAATAACTAATTTTCTACTTGGAACGATGTATATTTTTTGATCGTTTTTACCTAAAGCACAATACATATCACTAGGTGCTGATGATATTAGAGTTCCGTTAAATTGTAATTGACTTTGTGGTAATCTAAAACTTGATTTTCCATTTAGCCACCACAAATAACCATAAGCTAAATTTAAATTTTGTGATGTAGTTGTTGCATTTTGCATATAACTTTCTGGTACTATCTGATTGTTTTCCCATTTTCCTTTATTTAATGCTAATAAACCAAAACGAGCCATATTTCTTGTTGTGCTCCAATAGATACTTAAGCCATCACTTTGTATCCATGCGCCACCTGTCATTCCGATTCTATCCCTAAGTTTAGTGTTAAAATAGTTTGTCCATGTTTGGCCAGTTGCTTGTGCTACAACATCTTGTAATTTAACATAAACATTATGGTACGCCCATCGTGTTCCGGCATCAGCAACATATTGTAAGTTTGCGGGAGAAACATCATCGCCTAAAGCATCGTTTAAACCTGACGTCATGGTTAAAAGGTGTTTATTAGTAATTAAATTTTCTTTAGCAATTGGAGCACTTGTCCAACCCGTTCCTAGATAATCTGAAACTTTGTTATTGATGTTTAAATAGCCTTCTTGTTGGGCAATTCCAGTTACGGTAGCTGTTAAAGTTTTACCTGCGCTCGCCCAGTACCATGGATCATTGGAGCTATGACCATTAAAATAATTTTCCATTACAATTTTTCCATTGTGAAGAATGATAAAGCCTTTAGTATGTTTTAATTCTAAATAATCTAACAAGGGTTGTACTTGGGTTTCATTCCATCCAAGTGATGCTACTGTTTTAGTTTCCCATGTTGATGAACCAATTGGAGGAAAATACATAGCTTCCTCATTTGATGAATTTCCATCATCTGAATTGCAACTCCATAATGAAGTAACCAAGATAAAAAGTAATGATATTTTTTTCATAGCTAAATTATTTTTAAGACTTATTAAAGTTAGACAATAAAAATACAGAATAGTTTAATTCAAATAAATTTTAATTGTAATTTTATAATCTAATTAGATAATATTAGTATGAAAAGAATTCTTTTGTTAATTGTTTTAGTATCAGTTCTTTCGTGTAAGCAGAAAATTACCGAGGCTGATCTTTCGAATTTAAACGGTTATTGGGAAATTGAAAAAGTAGAGCTTCCCGATGGAGACAAGAAAGAATATAAAGTAAATGAAACTATTGATTTCTTTAAAATAGAAGCTAATAAAGGTTTTAGAAAGAAAGTAATGCCTCAATTAGACGGGACGTATTTAACTAATGATATTCAAGAAGATGTTGTTGTGGTTGTTAAGGATGGAGATGCTTTACTTCAATATAAAACTAAATATGCTTCCTGGAAGGAAGAAATTATCGAATTAACTAAGGATAAATTAGTTGTAAAAAATCAACAAGAGATTGAATATTATTACAAAAGACCAGCAAAATTTTCAGTAAAATAAAATGGCTAAGCGATTTAACGAAGAGAGTCCGATAGGAGATGTATTAAAACAATTTATTTCTCAAAATAAGTTGGAAGCAGGTATGGATGTAGTTAATGTTCGAGATGCTTGGAAAAATTTAATGGGAAATGGAGTAAATAATTACACAACCGAAATTCAGCTCAAAGGTTCTACATTGTATGTAGCTTTATCGTCAGCGGTTTTAAGAGAAGAACTAAGTTATGGGAAAGAAAAAATCATCAAGATGATAAATGAAGAACTCAGAAAAGATTTAGTAACGAATTTAGTTTTACGATAAAAAGAAGCCCCAATTCTTTATCCAATGGGGCTTCAACAAACTCAAAATTAAAAATTAATAAGGTTAAAATTGTGCAGTTTCTGTAGAATCTTTCATGGCTACAGTTGAAGATAATCCTGCGGTCACAGCATTTTGAACTTCATCAAAATAACTTGTTCCAACAAAGTTTTGATGTTTTACAGCTCTAAATCCTTCAGCTTGTAAAGCAAACTCTTTTTCTTGTAATTCTGAATATCCTGCCATTCCTTTGCGTTTGTATGCTAAAGCTAATTCAAACATTGAAGTATTTAAAGCATGGAATCCAGCTAATGTTATAAATTGAAATTTATATCCCAATTTAGCAATATCTTCACGGAATGTTTCCATTTGCGCAACTGATAATTTTGCTGCCCAATTGAATGATGGAGAACAATTATAAGCTAATAATTTTCCAGGATATTGTTTATGGATAGCCGCGGCAAATTTTCTTGCTTCTTCTAAATCGGGTGTAGAAGTTTCTAACCAAACTAAATCAGCATAAGGAGCATATGACAATCCTCTGTCAATTCCTTGTTCAATTCCTGCTTCTACGTAAAAAAATCCTTCAGGAGTTCTCTCTCCTGTAATAAATTTTCTATCTCTTTCATCAATGTCGCTGGTTAATAAATTGGCGGCATCAGCATCAGTTCGAGCCACAATTAATGTTGGAACTCCCATTGTGTCAGCCGCTAATCGTGCAGCAATTAATTTATTGATAGCTTCTTGTGTTGGAACTAATACTTTTCCACCTAAATGGCCACATTTTTTTGCAGATGAAAGTTGGTCTTCGAAGTGAACTCCTGCAGCCCCAGCTTCAATCATGCTTTTCATAAGTTCAAAAGCATTTAAGTTGCCTCCAAAACCCGCCTCTGCATCGGCTACAATTGGAACTAAATAATCTTTTTTATTTTCAACTTTGTTCACAGACTGAATTTGGTCGGCGCGTAACAATGCGTTATTAATACGCTTAACAACTAATGGAACACTGTTAGCAGGATATAAAGATTGATCGGGATACATTTCTCCAGCAACGTTGGCATCTGCAGCTACTTGCCAGCCACTCAAATAAATAGCTTCTAGTCCAGCTTCTACTTCTTGAATAGCTTGATTTCCTGTTAGTGCGCCTAAACCTGCAACCCAATCTTGATTGTTTAATTTGTTCCAAAGAATTTCAGCTCCACGGCGTGCGATAGAATATTCAATTTGATATGAACCTTGCAGTTCTACTACTTTTTCCGCGGTGTAAGGTCTTTCGATACCTTTCCATCTTGGATTTGTTGTCCAATCGGTAACTAATTGTTGAATTCTTTCTTCAGTTTTCATAATTTTGTGGTGTTTTTAGATAGTTATTATTTTATAATTATTTATGGATAAACTGTCGGATGTTGCAGCATTCGGCAGTTTTTTTTGTTAGTCTATATATTCGTATGCTTTCAAGGTTAAAAAGTCGTCTAATTCTGAATTTAATATCATATCTGTGAAAAGTTTAGTCGCTAATTCAAATTTTCCTGAATTAAATTGTTCTTCTCCAACATAATCTTTGATTTTGATTAACTCTTCAGAGGTGTATTTTTGATATAATTCTGCGGTGCATTTTTCTCCATTTTCAAGAATAACTTCTTTATGTAACCAAAGCCATAATTGTGTTCTTGAGATTTCAGCTGTGGCCGCATCTTCCATCAAATTATATAAAGCTGCTGCTCCAACTCCCATAAGCCAAGATTCGATGTATAAAATTCCAACATTGATATTTTTACGGACTCCGTTTTCTGTTACGGTTCCTTTCGGAAGTTCTAACAATTGTTCTTCTGTTATATTCAATTCAGCTCTTTTAATATGCATTTGGTTTTTTGTTGGCATATTTTCGTTGAAAACTTTCATTGCTAGCGGTACTAATCCTGGATGAGCTACCCAAGTGCCATCGTGTCCGTTTTTAACTTCTCTTTCTTTATCTGATTTTACTTTTTCATATGCTATTTCATTTGCATGTTCGTCATTTTTTATAGGAATTTGCGCTGCCATTCCGCCTATTGCTAGTACATTTCTTTTGTGGCAAACTTGAACTACTCTTTGCGAATAGGCACTCATAAAAGGGCTAGTCATTGTAACTTGGTCTCTGTCTGGAATCATAAAACCAGACTGTAATTTTAGTTTTTTGATGTATGAAAAAATGTAATCCCATCTTCCACAATTTAATCCTGCCATATGATCTTTTAATTCATATATGATTTCATCTAATTGAAAACTTGCAGTAATTGTTTCAATTAAAACGGTTGCTTTTATTGTTCCGATTGGAATTTTGAAGTAGTCTTGTGAATATAAAAAAACATCATCCCACCAACGAGCTTCTTCATAATGTTCTAATTTTGGTAAATAGAAAAATGGAGCTAATTCTTGTTTTATTAGAGTTTCTGCATTGTGGAAAAAGAATAAACCAAAATCTACTAATGCGCCAGAAAAATTTTTCCCATCTAATTGAATGTTTTTTTCTTCTAAATGCAAGCCTCTTGGACGGACTAAAAGTGTGGCTGTTTGATTATTATTTAATTGATATTTTTTTCCATTTTGTTCTATTGAAATGGTTTTGTTTATAGCATCTTTTAAATTTTGTTGCCCATCTAATAAGTTAGACCAAGTAGGAGAGCAGCTATCTTCAAAATCTGCCATAAAGACTTTTGCGCCAGAATTTAATGCATTAATAACCATTTTTCTGTCAACAGGTCCTGTAATTTCAACTCTTCTGTCTAGCAAAATTTCAGGGATTGGTGCAGCAGTCCAATTGCTATTTCTTATTTCTAATGTTTCTTTTGGAAAATGAGGCTTTTCACCTAAATCAAAACTTTTTTGTTGTTCTTTTCGCTTTTCTAGTAATTCTAATCTTTTTGGATTGAATTTTACTTGTAGCTTTTCTATAAATAATAAAGCATCATCTGAAAGGATTTCAGGATACTTTTCTTGTTGTTTTACTTGAAGTTGTGAGATATTCGTTTCCATAATTAGAAAGTTTATTTGTTTGATTGGTACAATATTATAAAATTAAAAAACATAAAACAAGCGAACGTTCGCAAAAATGTAAAAAAAGCATAAAAAATATTTTTCGCAAAAATGTATTATATTTGTTTTTTATTGTAAAATGAGGCAAAGAGTTTAAAGGTTTCTAATTTTTTTAAATAGTTGATTGATGATTGAAGAAGAATATATCCGTTTGATTTTTGGTTTAAAATTGAAACAAATTAGAACCGAAAAAAATCTATCGTTGTTTGGTTTGGCAAAAATGACAGGTTTGTCTAAATCGTATTTAAACGAAATTGAAAAAGGAAAAAAATATCCTAAAAGAGATAAGATTGTACTTTTATCTGAAGCTTTAGAAACAACATACGATCAATTAGTTTCTTTAAAATTGGATAAAAATTTGGCGCCAATTGGAGAGATTTTGCAGTCTAGAATTCTAAAAGAGATTCCATTAGATATTTTTGGAATTAAAGAAAGCGATTTAATTGATATTATTGCAGAAGCTCCTGTAAAGGTTAATGCCTTTATTAGTACACTTTTTGAAATTGCTAAACACTATAATTTAACACGTGAAAGTTTCTTTTTAGCTGCTTTACGTTCATATCAGGAAGCAAATAATAATTACTTTGAAGAAATTGAGCTACAGGTTGAAAAATTTGCCAAAGCATATTCACTAGATTTGAATAAACGGTTAAATTCAAAAGATTTTGAAGAAATTTTAGTTGAAGAATACGGTTACACAATTGAGAATGATGAGTTAACCCAGCATAAGGAATTGAATAATTTACGTTCTGTTTTTGTGCCAAGTTCTAAAACTCTTTTGGTTTCGTCTGAAACTGATGATTCGCAACGAATGTTTATTTATGCAAAAGAAATTGCTTACAATTTTTTGAATATAACTGATAGATTGTTTACTTTTTCATGGATAAAATTTGATAGTTTTGATCAAGTTTTAAATAATTTTATAGCTTCATATTTTGCAGGAGCTTTATTAATTCCGCGTAAATCACTAGTAGCATCACTTAAAACTTTTTTTGATAAGAAAACTTTTTCTACTAATGATTTTCAAATGTTGATGGAAGGCTTTACAGATTCTCCAGAAACCTTTTATCAACGATTAACGAATGTGTTACCAAAAGATTTTAATCTGAAAAATTTATTCTTTTTGAGATTTAGTTATAAACCTGAACGTGGTGATTTTCAGTTAACCAAAGAATTACACATTACAAATTTATTAGAACCACATGCAAATGAACGCAATGAACATTACTGTCGTAGATGGATATCTTTAAAAACAATTCAAGATTTGACAGAAACAACTGAAAATCATGTATTAGATAGTCAGATATCTTCTTATAATCATACGGATAATGAATATTTTGTAATTTCTTCGGCTACAAAAGATCCTTTTAGAAAAGGTTATTATAGAAGTATTGCTTTAGGCATTATGATTAATCAACATTCTTTAAGTAGAATAGCTTTTTTGCAAGATGAAAATATTAAACGAAGAAAAGTTGGAGTAACTTGCGAATCTTGTTCAATTTCAGATTGTTTAGAAAGAGTTGCACCACCAAAAAATTTGGAACGAAAAGCTCGTTTTTTGCAAACAGATATGGTTGTGAAAGAGATAATGGAAAAATATAAGTAAAAAAAATCCCGATTCATTGAATCGGGATTTTTTTATATGATAATTCTAAAAATTAGAATTGCTCTCTTCCTGAAAAATGGAAAGCACTTTCAATAGCTGCATTTTCATCAGAATCAGATCCGTGAACTGCATTTTCTCCAATTGAAGTAGCATATTTTTTACGGATAGTTCCTTCAGCTGCATCAGCAGGATTAGTAGCTCCAATTAAAGTTCTGAAATCCTCAACTGCATTTTCTTTTTCTAAGATAGCAGCTACAATTGGACCTCTTGTCATAAATTCAACTAATTCACCAAAAAATGGTCTTGCAGCGTGAACAGCGTAAAAAGCTTGTGCATCAGCAATAGTTAATTGAGTTAATTTCAAAGAAACAATTTTGAAACCACCTTCTGTAATCATGTTTAAGATACCACCAATATGTCCGTTTTCTACAGCATCTGGTTTAATCATTGTAAAAGTTCTGTTTGTTGCCATTTTTTAAATTTTTTGCAAAGGTACCATTTTAATTAGGTTTTGCAATATTGTTTTTTTATTATTTTGTAATAGTTCTAACAACTCTAAAACCATAAAACTCATGTGTTTTATTAGGTTCTGTTGAAATTCTATTAGCGGGTCTTACATAGTTTTGTTGACTATCCCATGATCCACCTCTAACACTTCTTCTTTCTCCCATTTCTGGACCTCTAGGATTGTCTCCTTTTTCTAATTTGTAGAAATCTTTATTGTACCAATCCCAGCACCATTCCCAAACATTTCCGCTCATGTCGTAAACTCCTAATTCGTTAGGTAGTTTTGTTCCTACTGTATGTGGTGTTCCTTTGCTATTTCCTTTGTGCCAAGCAACCTCATCTAAATTATTGCTACCACTGTATTTAAAGGATTTTGATGAAGCGCCACCTTTTGCTGCAAATTCCCATTCCGCTTCTGTTGGAAGTCTGTATCCGTTTGCCTTGAAATTACAAACAAAATTAGGACCTTTTTTAGTGTAGGCTGGTTGTAGTTTTTCTTTTTTACTTAGCCAGTTACAATAAGCAATAGCTTCATTCCAGGTTACACCGTTTATTGGGTAATTATCTTGCCATCCCCAAGTTGGTTTTTCTGGCATTTTCATTTTGTTAGCTTTGATGAATTGTTTCCATTCCCATACTGTAACTTCAAATTTGCTAATCTCAAATGTATTTAAATTTACAGTATGCTCTTTTTGTTCATCGACATCCGCTAAACCATCAGAATCTTTTGAACCCATTTTAAAAGTTCCTCCTTGAATTTTTATTAAGTCAATATCAACTAGACTGTTTTTAAATGCAAATAATGATAAAAGAGTAATTAATAATGTAGAATAAAACGTAATTTTTTTCATAAGTTTAGTTATTAATTTAGGTGTGCAAATATAATAATATTATAACATTGTGCGGTAAAATTGTTATAAAACGTAGTTTTTACCTTAAATTGATGTTAAAAAATTAAATATATTGTTTTTTATCGAACAAAAAAGTATTTGGTCGATTTTTTTAAACAATAACTAATGAGAAATTTTGCTTTAGTGGTTGTAAATCAGAGTATAAAAGTGAGAAAAAAGCTTCAAAATTTGTTATCTCATTGTAGAAATCTGCGAAATTTGATTTTCTTTCTTGTAAAGATTGATTTGGGAATAATTCGTTTTGAAGTTGAATAATTCGTTCTAATTTTTCGGAATAAATTCTTTTTTCAGCCTTGAGTAATTTTTTTTCTAAATTTTCTAAACCTTTTAATTGTTTTACTTCTTGTGCTTTTACAGCTCCTATAAATGATTTGTCAGTTTTATTTGCAATGGTATACAATGCTTCAAACTGATTTTTAAGAAATGCTTTTTGTTCGCCAAAATCTATAGTTAAGTCTGAAAATTCTTTGGTTTTCTCATTTATTAAATTTTGTTGATTTTGAAAAATATCAGACCAATTTAACCCTAATTTTTCCAATTTTTCAACTTGCTTTTTTGTAGCAACTAAAGCAGAATTACGAAGTAACAAAATAGGGAAGGTGATATTATTCTCTTCAAAATTTGATTTTAGTTCTAACCAATACGCTAATTCGCCACCGCCACCTATATAACAAAGATTAGGTAAAATCACCTCTTGATACAACGGACGTAAAATTACATTCGGACTAAAATTCTTTGGATTATTTTCTAATTCAGTTAAGATCTCGCTTTCTGAAAATGATAATTGTGTGTTATTGATTTTGTAATTTCCATTTTCTAAAATAATGCGCTCACGTAAATTATCTTGAATGTAAAATAAGTTAATTTCCCTTGGATTTACCTGAACGTTATATTCTTTTAGTAATGGAAGCGTTTCGTTAACTTTTTTAAATGATGTTTGATGTAATAATTCTTCTTTAGCATAAGGAATAAATAGTTTTTTTAGCTCTAAATCATCACCATCTAAAATGACTAAACCTTCATTTTTGAATAATTCATTAGCTAAATAACGAGTTGCATCTGTTAGATTATCATGTTCTAAATAGGAATTTTTAAATAATTCTCGAAGATAATTGGCATTATTTCCTAAGCCTAGCTCAGTTGAAAATTGCTCAAAAACTTCTTCTAATCCAGAAGTGTTTAATCTCCCAACCGGTCCTTTACTATCTTTTTTCCACTGTATTTTCTTGCCTTTGAAATTGAAAAAATTGATTTCATCAAAATCATGATCTTCAGTTGCCATCCAGTACACAGGAACAAAATTATTTTCGGGATAAGCCGTTTTTAATTCCTTTGTTAAATTAATAACGGATATAATTTTATATAAAAAATATAATGGCCCAGTAAATAAATTCAACTGATGACCAGTTGTAATGGTAAAGGTTTTTGAATCTTTTAAAAGTTCAATGTTAGTAGAAGTAGCTTCTGAAATTTCAAACTTCTGATATTGATTTAGTAATGCATTGACTAAAATTTCACGATTTTCAATTGGAAAATTTTTACTTTTTTCTTCAATTTGAAGTTTGAAATTTTCTAATCTTGGAAATCGATTATATAACGTTTTTAATTCAGCCTTTTGGTCTAAATAATCTACGATTAGTTTTGAAAAATATCCTGAATTTTGATACGTTATACAGTCGTTTGGCATTTTGGCAATTATTTTTTTGCTAAAATACTAAATTACATTATTTGTTGAATGGTTTTAACAGTAGTTTATTATTAGTTAATACCCGCTAATCATAATTCGGTTATATATTTTAATTGGAGTTTTTCTTTTTTGGTTGTTTTCGGTAATTTCCATCATTCCTTTCATTTCTTGGGTAATAAGAGCTTCTTTTATCCAACCGTTAAAAGGGTTTAGTTTGTATTTTGAGGTCATTTTTCCATTTAAATCGGCATTGCTTTTCTCTTTGTTTATTTTAGCTGTAATAAAAGATTTTCCAGCAATGATTGCATATTTGTTTGGTTTTAACTTTGTTAAAGTAAAAGTGTTTTTTAAATTCATTTTGGTGCCATTTAATTCCGTTTTAAAAGTGTTTGTCCACGATTCTTTTAATGCCACTTCTTCAGATGGAATCATGTAGAATCCATTTTCTAAATTATTTTTAAATGTTTTATCGTTAAAACTTTCCTTGAATGTTTTAGCTACTTTTTGTTTTTGTTCTTCGGTGATTTGCGGAATGCCGTCAAATAAGTTTTTATATAAATTATCTGTATTTTTTATTTCTTTTACTTTACCTTTTTCATTAATAACAACAAAAAATTCTTTGTTTATCATGTTAGAAATGATTTTATCTAAAGGATTTCCGCTATCTCGTTCTTTAGAATCAATAATTTTATTATCAAAATCTGATTCAAATTCTATTATCATTTCTTTTAACTTACAACTAAGTGTAAAAATTGAATCCTCTCGTTTTGTAACTTTATAGTCGATCTTATAAAATGTTGATACTTTAACATCTGCCCAAGAATCGATATCATCCTCATAAATGTGACTTTGAGTTAAAACGGTTTGTTTGTAAATTTTTCCAGGTGTTAGATTAAGTCTTAATGCATGTTTTTCTTCGCAAGAAATAAATAAAACACTTAAGAAGATGATTAAAAATTTTGTGCGCATATCTCAAAAAATTATCGTTTTAAAGTAAAATGACCTCTATGTTCTTTACCATTTTCTCTTTTTACTACAAACCAATAATCGGATGATGGTAATTTTTCTCCATTGTGTTTGCCATCCCAACCTAAGTCGTTTGGCCCAAATTGAGTTATAAATTTACCTTGTCTATCAAAAATTAAAATTTTTAGATTAGGTTCATTTTCCGAAAATTTAATTCTCCAGTAATCATTGTATCCATCATCATTTGGAGTGAAATATCTAGGATGCATTAGTAAATAAATTTCGTCAAAACTTACGCCACAACCGTTTTTGTCTCTAACAAATATGGTATATTCTCCATTAGGTAAGTTTGAAAATAGTGGACTGTCTTGATATTCAATTCCGTTTAATGAATATTCATAATTGCCTAAACCGGTAACATTTACAGTAATTGTATTGTCTTGTTCTGTCCAGTCTGATGTTTCGAATGGACCAATTGTAGCTGGGTTTGATAAAACAACAGTTACGCTTTTAGTTGTAGAACATATAACACTTCCATGAATTTCAGTTACTGTTAAACTATAATTTCCTGGTTGATTAACTACTATTGATGGTGTTGTTTCTCCAGTTGACCATAAATAACTATCAAAATAACTGTCTTCAGTTAGAGTAACAGTAAAGTTTTCGCATAAGTAATACAGATTGTTTAGAGTGATTATAGGAGTTGGTATTAAAGTTAAATGCAGATCACTGATTTGGTAACATCCAAAGTTGTCTCTTACTAGAACAAAAAACGTTTTATCTGTTTGGTTTAAATTATAATTTGAAAAAGTAGTTACTTGATCTGATGCTGTTTGATTTTGTGCTCCAATAAGCGAATTATAATAGGTAAAATTATAATTATTCGGATTGCTTATAATGTTTTGATTAAATTGTCTTAAATCAACTATTTCGTTACCATTGTTGCCATTATCACAAATAAGAGTTGCGAAATCTTGTGTGTTAGGTAATGGTAAAAAGGTAGATGAAATATAAACTGTAGTTGCTAACGATTGACAATTTCCTCTTTTTACTTTAATGTTAACTGTATTGCCTTGATTTAAATTTCCTAACGTATTTGATGTACTCCATGTTAGTCCTCCATCAAAACTATATTCATCTCCAAAAGTTGTTATTGTAACACTAGCATATTTATTACATCCTGCAGGATCAATTGTATAGGCAGGTTGAATACTTTCTAAACTTCTAACATAAACATAATAATTAGGAGAGGTACATCCTAATGCATTTTTTATTTTTAAAATATAGGTGTCAGCAGTGACATTATTAAGTATGTTAGATGTTTGCCAAGTATTCCCTCCATCAAAACTATATTCACTAGCTGGAGTTGTAATTGTTATGCTTCCTAAATTGGAACAGTAAGGTTCAACAACATTATAATCTAAAGTGTTTAAGAAAACACCTTCAATTGAAATAATTTTTGGATTGGATATACAACTATCAGTGTCTTTTATTCTCACGGTATATAATCCAATAGGTAGATTTGTGGCAACATTATTAGTTGACCAAGTTAGACCATCGTCAAAACTATATTCAGTAGCTTGGGTTTGTATTGTAATAGAGCCAAAATCGCCACAAAAAGAAGGATTTGTATAAGTTACATAGGGTGTACTGAGTAATATAGGGCGAATAATGATTGGCGAATTGTAAGATTCACATCCCATTATTGTTCTTATTTTAACCTGATAAGTTCCTGGATTTAGGTTGGTTAGCGTATTCGATGTTGTCCAAGTTACTCCGCCATCGTAGCTATATTCAGAAGCAGGTGAGGTAACTGTTATTGTTCCGTACATTATATGACAACTTGGTTGTTGAATTTCAATTGTTGGTAAAACAGCTACTTGATTTGGTAAAATTGTAACACTGTTAGTAGAAATACATCCAAAATTATCTGTTACGGTAACGGAATAAGTACCAACAGAAGTTACACTAATACTTTGAGTGATTTCACCTGTTGACCAAAGATAGTTTGCTCCTTGAGATGCCGTTAATGTGGTGCTACCACTACAAACATTTAAAATTCCCGAAATAGTTGTAAACGGGTTTTTAACCGTAAGTTGTATTGGTATTATTTTATAGCATGTGACGTCTTTTATAACTCTAACAAAAATGGCAGAAGTATAACTTTCAAAATTTTGAAAATTTGGTATTGAATTTACATCGTTGTAAGCATCATTTTGATTGGCATAATAATTAAAAGTGTAATTAGAAGAGTTGTTTATTATTGCACTTTCACAGTTTGTTAAGTCAAAAAACTCTTTTCCATCTCCATTTAAATCGCATTTAAATAAATTTGTAGTTGTAGGCTTATAATCGCAATCTGGTAAACAATTTAGAAAGGAAATATCCCAACCTGTATTTGCATCACTGTCAGATGCGCTTGCAAAGTTGGTTCCTGAACAAGTGGTATTTCCTGGAACTATTCCGTAATTTATAATTGCTTGAACATTGTAGTTGTTATTTGTTACATTAGGTAAATCGTTTGCATTAATTTGAAAACAGAAAGTTTTGGTGCTCAAGTTTAATTGAGAAGGATTAGATGAAGTATAAACAATTTGATTATTTTGATCTAAAACTTTTATTTGTATGGATTGAACATTTGCGCTGACTCCACCTGAATTAGGAATTGTAAATGTTCCACAAACCGATAATGGAAATGTAGGGCAAATTTCAAATAATGGATTTAATTGAATGCTACCTTGTAAATTTTCATCAGAGTGTAATAAACATAAATCATCTATATAAGTGTAGCCAAAATGACCACCTAATCCACATCTTGAAGCAATAAATTCTATTATGAAATCTTCGTTGTTTGGAATAGAAGAAATATCTAAAATACCTGATTGCCAATTTTCAGTATAAAGAATAATACTTCCATTATTTGATGATTCATATTGAGTGAAAATACAGTTGTTTGGATCTCCAATTAAACAAAACTCACTAACTACAATATTATTTTTAATAATTTTGGCCTTAAAATACGGTTGCTCATCATAATGATCAGATCCTGATATACTTTGAAGTACTGCTTTAAAATTAAATTTTACTTCAGTTTCATTATTTGTTTTAAAACGTTTCGTTTGTACAACACCAGATGTTATGGAAGAATTTTTATGATTTATTTTTAAAACATATTGATCAAATCCGTTAATATTGCCAATATACTCATCATAATAATTCGATGGTACCGTAGTAGCCATTAAACCAATTGCGTTTGGGTTATATTGTGTTATTCCTTGGTTAGCATTTACATAAACATCTTTACATTGCATAGGATTCATTGGTGATCCTATGCCATAACTGTAATTTTTTAAAGTAAAGGTATTGTTTGTGTTTTCAAATTCTTCAAAACCTCCATTATTACACAGAAAAACTGAACTTTGTAATCTTGAAAAAGGGATGAATCTTGAAGAATTTAAATTTTTTTCAGCTTCAATTTTATCTAAAAATAATTTTTTCTGAATAGAATCATTAAGATTAAATTCAGGAGTATTTTCATAAGCTCGACCTTTTATTAAAACAATATTTGAATTTTCAGTATTTAATTCGGAATTTTGTGCAAAACAAGTAATAGACAGTAGTAGTAAAGATATTAGAAAAAGAATATTTTTCATTTTGTAAAATTTTTCGTAAAAATATAAAAATAAATTAAAAACTTAACTTGCTACAATACTATTTAAATTCTTTCTAAAATAGATAATCATAATTTTATTAGAAAACTTTGAAAGACATTCTATTAATCACACCACCTTTTACCCAACTGAATACGCCGTATCCAGCAACGGCTTATTTGAAAGGTTTTCTGAAGACCAAAAACATTTCGGCTTACCAAATGGATTTAGGTATCGAGGTGATTTTAGAAATGTTTTCCAAAGAAGGTTTAGAAAGTTTGTTTCAGGTTTCAGGTTTCAAGTTTGAAGAATTTGAGCCGAATTCACAACGAATTTATTCCCTAAAAGGCGATTACATCAAAACAATAAATTCTGTAATTGCTTTTCTTCAAGGTAAAAATCCATCTTTAGCGCGACAAATTTGTTCAGGGAATTTTTTACCTGAAGCTTCTCGTTTTGACCAATTAGACGATATGGAATTTGCTTTTGGTTCGATGGGAATGCAAGACAAAGCGAAACATTTAGCTACTTTATATCTTGAAGATTTATCCGATTTTATTGTAGAATGTGTCGATGAAAATTTCGGATTTAGTCGTTATGCCGAGCGTTTAGGAAGAAGCGCGAATTCTTTTGATCAGTTATACAATCATTTGCAAAATGAATTAACGTTTATTGATGAAATCACCATCAAAATTCTGAAAAAAAGAATTGAAGAAGTCCAACCTAAATTAGTATGTTTTTCCGTTCCATTTCCTGGAAATTTATACAGCGCTTTTCGTTGTGCTCAATTCATAAAAGCCAATTTTCCGGATATAAAAACAGCAATGGGTGGCGGTTTTCCAAATACAGAACTTCGCGAATTAAAAGACCAACGCGTTTTTGAATTCTTCGATTTTATTACTTTAGATGATGGGGAACTACCTGTTGAATTGTTGTACGATTTTGTCACATCGAACGATTCCGAAATTTCGGAAGAGATGCCTTTAAAGCGAACTTTTCTCTTAGAAAATAACCAGGTCGTCTATAAAAACAATTCCACTCGCCACGATTACAAGCAAAGTGAAGTTGGAACTCCAGATTATTTCGATTTATTATTAGATAAATATATTTCCGTAATTGAAGTCGCCAATCCCATGCACAGTTTATGGAGCGATGGTCGTTGGAATAAACTCACCATGGCGCACGGTTGTTATTGGGGAAAATGTACGTTTTGCGATATTTCATTAGATTATATTAAGTTATATGAACCCATAGCTGCCAAAATTTTGGTCGACCGAATGGAAGAATTAATCGCTCAAACAGGCGAAAACGGATTCCATTTTGTAGATGAGGCAGCGCCACCAGCTTTAATGCGTGAAGTAGCTTTGGAAATTATCAAACGAAAATTAGTGGTCACTTGGTGGACTAACATCCGTTTTGAGAAAAGTTTCACGGCTGATTTGTGTTTGTTGTTAAAAGAATCGGGTTGTATTGCGGTTTCTGGAGGATTAGAAGTGGCTTCGGACCGACTTTTAGAATTAATCAAAAAAGGAGTAACCGTCGAACAAGTAGCACAAGTAACCCGAAATTTCACTGAATCGGGAATAATGGTCCATGCGTATTTGATGTATGGTTATCCAACACAAACGATTCAAGAAACCGTGGATAGTTTGGAAATGGTTAGACAATTGTTTGAATTGGGTGTTTTGCAAAGTGGTTTTTGGCATCAATTTGCTATGACAGCGCATTCTCCTGTTGGCATGTTTCCTGAAGAATTCGGAGTAATTCCGGAGCAAAATGAAATTATATTTGCTAATAACGACATCAATTTCAAAGATAAAACTGGAATCAATCACGATAAATTTAGCTTCGGATTAAAGAAATCGTTATTTAATTATATGCACGGAATCTGCTTTGATTACGACTTGCAGGATTGGTTTGATTTCAAAATTCCAAAGACAAAAATTCCTTCTGATTTTATTTATAATTGTTTGGAAAAAGAACAAAATTTCTCAGTAAAACCTAATGCAAAAATCGTTTGGATAGGAGGAACACCTCAAACAGAAATCTTTACCAAATCAAAAAAAGGGAATTCTTGGGAAATGATGAAATTAACGTTTCACAATAAAACGCAATCCTACGATATTTCTCTAAATGCCGAAGAAGGAAAGTGGCTGGTGGATACTTTAGATAAAATTTCGGTTTTTGCTGAGAACAAAATGACTTTTTCTCAATTGAAATCTGATTTTGAACAACAATTTGATGATTTCGAATTGTTTTGGTACAGTAAACCGATTCAAATTTTGAGAAGTACTTCTTTGTTGGTTTTTTAATATTCTTAATTATATGGCATTACTTTATTGGTAAAAAATGATTTTTATTGAAAAAAAATTATAAATTTAACATCTAATAAATATTGGAATGAAGTTTTTTTTCTCTAAAAATGTTGATTCTACCTATACAAAAGTAATCAGCTTACTTTCTCTAATGTCTTTTGGATTGTTAGTTTTAGTAGGTTCTTTGTACTATTACATGAAGGTACAAGAAAAAGAAATCTATGATTCTAGTAATAAAGTTTATAAAAACGAAATCACCTCTTTATTAAAATTAAACACGGAGAACTATACGTCATTAGTAGTAGATGTAACCTATTGGGATGAATTTGTAGATTTTATTACAACTAAAGATGTTAAATGGTTTAATACTTCGGTTGCCAATATTTTAGATACTTATAAGGTTGAATATGTCTGTGTTTATGATACTACTGGTACATTTTTAACGAAAGTTTCAACTCCTAAAATAAAAACTGTAGATTTTATTCCAAAAGAAGCTATTTTACGATTACTTACTAAAAAAGTAGATCGATTTTATTTAAAAATTCCTGAAGGTGTAGTGGAGGTTTATGCTGCAACAATTCATCCATCTGATGATCCTTATAAAAACAAAACAAAACCATCGGGTTGTTTTTTTATGGTGAGATTATTAGATAACGAATATTTTGCCAACTTTGAAAAGATTAGTACTTCAAATATCGAATTTTTCAAACAACCAGAAGTGAAATCTAAAGCGGTATCTTTTATAATGCCTTTGAAAGATTATAACGATAAAATCATTCAAAAGCTTATTTATAAAAGAGCATATAATATTGATTTTTGGATAACAAAATTCATTTTAATTGTTATAACGATTGCCATAATTTTATCGTGGATGGTTTACTATTATTATGCAAATCGATGGTCTAAACTTCCGCTGAGTTTTATCAAAAAAATACTGAAAACGGGTGATTCTCACGCAATTCAATCACTAAAAAGTATTAAAGGCGAATTTCGATATATCGGAAAATTGTTTGAAGAAAACCAAATAAAAGCTAAAGAATTAGAAATTGCTAAGAATAAAGCGGAAGAAAGTGATAAATTAAAATCAGCTTTTTTAATGAATTTATCACATGAAATTAGAACTCCGATGAACGCAATTTTAGGCTTTTCAGATTTGCTTTCTCACCAAAATTTGTCAGAAGATGATAGAAATGAATACATAAAAGTAATTCAGCAAAGTGGTAAGAATCTTCTCGAAATAATCGATGATTTAGTTGAAATGTCAAAAATTGATTCCCAAATTATCAAACCTAATTTACAAACGTTCGATTTAGATGAGTTGATTGATCAATTATTTGCGTCATACGAAAAGCTCTATAGCAATGATAAAGTAGTTTTTAAATTAACTAGACCGAGTCAAAAATTAGCCAATAATATTGTTTCGGATAAAGTCAAATTAGGCGAAATTATTACTAATTTATTAAACAACGCTTATAAGTTTACCGAAGAAGGTTTTATTATTTTAGATTATACTTTGGATGAAAAAAATAATTCGATAATTTTTAGTGTAAAAGATTCTGGTATTGGAATTCCAGAGAATTTTCAAGAAAACATTTTTAAAAGATTTAGTAAAATTAACGCCAAAGGTATTTCCGCTAATGAAGGACTCGGATTAGGTTTAGCCATTTCAAAAGCCTATGTTGAAATGCTTGGCGGTCAAATTAGTTTTAATTCTCAAGTTGGAATTGGATCTACTTTTTATTTTTCTATTCCATTGCATTATTCTGAAAATAAATCTATTGAAATACAAGAACTGCCAAATGATATACAACTTTTAGATTTAGGTGAAGAAGAAATAATTTTGATTGCAGAAGATGATAATATCAACTTTTTACTAATTGAAAAAATGGTGAAAAGCTTTAATTTTAAAGTCATCCGTGCAAAAGATGGAGCAGAAGCTGTTGAGTTTTGTAAAAACAATCATGAAATCGATTTGATACTTATGGATATTAAAATGCCAAATCTTAATGGTTATGAAGCCTTTTCTGAAATCCGAAAATTTAATCAAACAATTCCAATAATAGCTCAAACGTCTTACACTTTTGAAGACGAAATCAATAAAATTAAAGAATTAGGTTTTACCGATTTTATTTCAAAACCAATTGAAAAAGAGCGATTATTCGAATTGATTAAATTATACATGAAAAGAGAATAACTATACTTATTTTCCAAATTTTATGAGATTTATCATTTACGAAAACGATTTCTTTTCGTAAGTTTACGTCCACTAAAAAAAATCTCATATGGATAACATTTATAAGCTTTTAGTAAACAATTCTGCTTCGTTTGAAGTTACTGAAAATAGTCTTCAAAATTTAGATGCCGTAAAGGTAGAAGAAGCAAAGTTTCATGTACTAAAAGAAAACAAACCTTACAAGGCTGAAATTGTATCGGCTGATTTTATTTCCAAAAAATATACCGTAAAAGTTAACAATAACACTTATGAAGTGGCTATTTCAGGTGCTTTAGATGAATTAATCAAAAGTATGGGAATTGAACGTGGTAGAACAAAAGTAGTTAATGCTATCAAAGCGCCAATGCCAGGTTTGATTCTAGAAATCAACGTTTCGGTTGGACAAGAAGTAAAAGAAAACGATCCTTTATTGATTTTAGAAGCCATGAAAATGGAAAACTGTTTCCTTTCACCAAGAGATGGAGTTATCAAATCAATCACGGTTGAAAAAGGAAATGCAGTAGATAAAGGACAATTGTTAATTGAATTCGAATAAGATGAAAGAAATTAAAAAAATATTAGTTGCCAATCGTGGTGAAATTGCCATTAGAGTAATGAAAACCGCGAAAAAAATGGGAATCAAAACGGTAGCGGTTTATTCGTCTGCCGATAGAAATGCATTACACGTTAAATATGCAGATGAAGCGGTTTTAATTGGTGAAGCAGCATCAAGTCAATCGTATTTACGTGGCGATAAAATCATAGAAGTTTGTAAAGAACTTGGAGTTGATGCGGTACATCCAGGTTACGGATTCTTGAGTGAAAACTCAACTTTCGCAGAAGCTTGTGAAAAAAATAACATCATTTTCATCGGACCAAAATCGAAAGCGATTGAAATGATGGGAAGTAAATTAGCTGCAAAAGACGCGGTTAAAGAATACGGAATCCCAATGGTTCCAGGAACTGAAGATGCTATCACTGATATCGAAGCAGCAAAGAAAATTGCAACAGAAATTGGGTTCCCGATTCTAATCAAAGCTTCAGCTGGTGGTGGAGGAAAAGGAATGCGTGTGGTGGAAAAAGCAGAAGATTTCGTTTCTCAAATGGATAGAGCGATTTCGGAAGCAACGAATGCATTTGGAGATGGTTCAGTTTTCATTGAAAAATATGTGACCAAACCACGCCACATTGAAATTCAAGTAATGGCGGATAGTCACGGAAATATAGTGTATGTTTTCGAAAGAGAATGTAGTATCCAACGCCGTCATCAAAAAGTAGTAGAAGAAGCACCTTCAGCAATTTTGACTCCAGAAAAACGTAAAGAAATGGGTGAGGCGGCTGTAAAAGTGGCTAAAGCTTGTGATTATTTAGGAGCAGGAACCGTTGAGTTTTTGATGGATGCTGACCATAATTTCTATTTCTTAGAAATGAATACCCGTTTGCAAGTAGAGCACCCAGTTTCAGAATTAATTTCTGGATTGGATTTAGTAGAATTGCAAATTCGTGTAGCACGTGGCGAAGCTTTACCAATGAAACAAGAAGATTTACAAATCAAAGGTCACGCAATGGAACTTCGCGTATATGCCGAAGATCCAATGAATGATTTCTTACCAAACGTTGGTTTCTTAAGTACTTACAAATTGCCAGAAGGAGAAGGAATCCGTGTTGATAACGGAATCGAAGAAGGAATGGATGTGCCAATTTACTACGATCCAATGCTTTCAAAATTGATTACGTACGGAAATACGCGTGAAGAATCTATCGAATTGATGATTAAAGCAATTGATAATTATTTGGTAGAAGGAGTTGCAACAACATTACCATTCGGGAAATTTGTAATGGAGCATGAAGCATTCCGTTCAGGAGATTTTGATACTGGATTTGTGAAAGCGTATTACGATGCTGAAAAACTAAAATCAAAATTAGATACCGAAGCCGAAATCGCAGCCATGATTGCATTTCAACAATACGTAGAAGATCAAAAAGTTCTAAGATTACCAAATTAATTGGCACATCGACACATTGTCTAATTGACTCATTGAAAGAAAATGGAAGATAAAATCAAAATATTAAACGATAAAATCGCTTTAGCCAAATTAGGCGGAGGCGAAAAAAGAATAGCAGCACTACACGCTAAAAAACGATTAACAGCAAGAGAACGTGTCGAATATTTATTAGACGAAGGTTCGTTTGAAGAAATCGGAATGCTAGTAACACATCGTACTACCGATTTCGGAATGGAAAAAGAAATTATTTATGGTGATGGAGTAGTAACTGGTTACGGAACCATCAACGGAAGATTAGTTTACGTTTTTGCTCAAGATTTTACGGTTTTTGGAGGTTCGTTATCCGAAACTCATGCTGAGAAAATCTGTAAAGTAATGGACATGGCAGTGAAGAATGGTGCCCCAATGATTGGATTAAATGATTCAGGTGGAGCTCGTATTCAGGAAGGTGTTCGTTCACTTGGTGGATATGCGGATATTTTTTACAGAAACGTTCAAGCATCTGGAGTAATTCCTCAAATTTCGGCTATTATGGGTCCATGTGCGGGTGGAGCGGTTTATTCTCCAGCTATGACAGATTTTACCATGATGGTAGAAAACAACAGTTATATGTTTGTTACTGGTCCAAACGTTGTGAAAACTGTTACGAATGAAGAAGTAACTTCAGAAGAATTAGGTGGAGCAGCGACTCATGCGTCAAAATCAGGAGTTTGTCATATTACTTCACCAAATGGTGTGGAGTGTTTGGAAGATATCAAACGATTATTGAGTTACATCCCACAAAATAATAGAGAAACCACTCCAAAATTAGCTTATGAATTTCAAGATGAGGTTCGCGAAAAATTAGACACACTTGTGCCTGATAGTGCGAACAAGCCATACGATATGCACGAAGTAATCAGCGGAATTATCGATGAAGATTCGTTCTTTGAAATTCACAAAGATTTTGCCGAAAATATTATTGTAGGTTTTGCTCGTTTAGGCGGAAGAAGTATCGGAATTGTAGCTAACCAACCAATGGTTTTAGCAGGTTGTTTGGATGTAAACAGTTCAATTAAAGCTGCTCGATTTGTTCGTTTTTGTGATTGTTTCAATATTCCTTTATTAGTATTAGAAGATGTACCAGGTTTCTTACCTGGAACTGATCAAGAATGGAACGGAATTATCACACACGGAGCGAAATTATTATATGCATTTAGCGAGGCGACAGTTCCAAGAGTTACAGTAATTACTCGTAAAGCTTACGGTGGAGCTTATGACGTAATGAATTCAAAACACATTGGAGCGGATATGAATTTTGCTTGGCCAAGCGCAGAAATTGCCGTAATGGGTGCAAAAGGAGCATCGGAAATTATCTTCAAAAAAGAAATTAGCGAGGCGGCAGATCCAGCGGCTAAATTGGCTGAAAAAGAAGCAGAATATGCAGAGTTATTCGCAAATCCTTACACAGCAGCGCAACGTGGATTTATTGATGAGGTAATTTTACCAAGAGATACAAGAAGAAAATTAATAAAAGCGTTTAGCATGTTAGAAAACAAAGTGGTTGATACACCAAAACGCAAACACGGAAATATTCCGTTGTAGTTTAAAATATTGTTAAAACTCCCTTTTTTTAGGGAGTTTTTTTTATCTTGCAACCGTCAAATTATACAATCCATCTAAATTAATTCTAAATGAAATTATTCCACATTATAACTTTTTTTCTTTTCTTCTGTAGTGGTGTTGTTTTTTCTCAAAAGACAATCAAACATACAGTGGTTTCGGGTGAATCCATTTATTCCATTGCTAAAAAGTATGATGTTAGTGAATCAGATATTTACGAATTAAATCCAAAATCGAAAGGGGCTTTACTACAGCTAAAAACTGTTTTGTTAATTCCCAACAAAAAATCAAAATCAAAGAGTAATAAAGAAGTTTCTTCAACTAAGAATGCCACAGAAACTCATATAGTTGAATCGGGTGAATCACTATATAAGATTGCTAAAAAGTACGATATCAGTCTAGAAAAATTGAAAGAATTAAATCCAGATATCAAGCCTGAGTCGATACAAATTGGAGATAAAATAGTTGTTTCTGCAAAAAAAGTAAAAGAAGCTCCTAAAGAAAAAGAAACTCCTAAAGAAAATAAGCCTAAAGAAACAAAAACAGTAGTTGCTGAAATATCCAATCCAACTAACATGGATGCTAATTTATGTACGGATGAATTAGGAAACAAAGTGCACACAGTAACCAAAGGCGAAACTTTATATAGACTTTCAAAAAAGTATAAAGTTAGTGTGAAGGATTTAGAAGAAATGAATCCTGAAATTATTGCCAATTTACCAATCGGATATGAAGTTGTAATTAAAAAAGGAGATGTAGAATTAGCAAAACATCAAAATGAGATTGTAAGTAGTCCTAAAGAGGTGGAAGAGCTTTCTCCAGAAAACATGTCTAAAGCCGAATTTTTAATTGCGAAAGCTTCGCAACACATTGGAACTAGATATAGAGGTGGCGGAACTACGAGTGCTGGTTTTGATTGCTCTGGATTAATGTTTTCCACTTTTAAACATATCGATATGACTTTGCCTCGTTCTTCAAGTTCCATGGCGGTAGGAGCGGGTTATAAAATTGACAGAAGTCAAGCACAAAAAGGCGATTTAATTTTCTTTACAACCAATGGTAGAGGAAGTATCAATCACGTGGGAATGATTACCGAAATAATTGGTGATGAAATTAAGTTTATTCATTCCTCAGTGCAGGCTGGAGTTATAATTTCATCTACGGAAGAACCTTACTACAAAAAACGTTTCATTCAAATTAATCGTGTTTTAGAAAATAATCGATAGTTTTCTACATGATATTTATCATTTTACTTCTAGCTACTAGCATGTAAATTCGTAACTTCTAAAAGTTATGTCATGAAAGTAGAACAGATTTACACGGGTTGTATGGCGCATGCCGCTTATTACGTTGAAAATAATGGTGAAGCAGCTATTTTTGATCCACTAAGAGAAGTCCAACCTTATATTGATCGTGCCAAAAAGGATAATGCCAAAATCAAATATGTTTTTGAAACGCATTTTCATGCCGATTTTGTGAGCGGTCATTTGGATTTAAAAGCAAAAACAGGAGCTCAAATTGTTTTCGGTCCAACCGCAAAACCTAATTATGATGCTTTAATAGCAACAGATGGGCAATTTTTTACCATTGGAAATTATAAAATAAAAGCCATTCATACGCCAGGTCATACCATGGAAAGCACAACATATTTGTTGATTGATGAAAACGATAAAGAACATGGAATTATCTCAGGCGATACTTTGTTTATTGGTGATGTTGGTCGCCCAGATTTGGCCCAACACGTGATTGCTGATTTAACTCAGGATAAATTAGCTCGTTTATTATATCATTCGCTTCGTGAGAAAATAATGCCTTTATCTGATCAGTTAATTGTATATCCAAATCATGGTGCTGGAAGTGCTTGTGGAAAAAACATGAGTAAAGAAACTACCGATACACTAGGAAATCAAAAACGAACCAATTATGCGCTTCGATCAGATATGACAGAAGACGAATTTGTTAATGAATTACTTACGGGATTAACAACTCCACCAGGATATTTTCCAAAAAATGTATTACTGAATTTAAAAGGATATGAATCGTTAGATAAAGTTATTGAAAAAGCTAAAAAACCTTTGAATCCAAATGACTTTGAAACTTTAGCAAATGTATCTGGCGCTTTAATTTTAGATACTAGAAATGCTAATGATTTTGCAAATGGGTTTATTCCAAATAGTATTAATATTGGTATCGATGGAAGTTTTGCCATGTGGGTTGGAGAAATGATTTCCGATATTAATCAAGCTATTCTTTTAGTCACTGAACCCGGTAGGGAAGAAGAATGTATGATTCGATTATCTAGAGTTGGATATGATAATACTATCGGTTATTTAGAAGGTGGATTTGCATCATGGAAACAATCAGGAAAAGAAATAGATACTTTAAAAAGAATTACAGGCGAACAATTAGAAGAAATGCTTCAAACAGCCGATTTACTATTATTTGATGTTCGTAAAAAAAGTGAATTTGATTCTGAGCATCTTTTGAATTCAGTAAATATTCCATTGAATCAATTGAATGCTAAATTAGATAGCTTTCCTAAAGATAAATCCTTTGTGATTTACTGTGCTGGAGGTTATCGCAGTATGATAGCAGCTTCCATTTTAAAACAACGAGGGTTTGATAATTTTATGGATGTTTCGGGTGGTTTTAATGAAATTTCTAAGACAACTCATTTACCTAAAACCGCTTATGTTTGTCCATCAACATTGTTATAACAAAAAACCGCTTTTAAGCGGTTTTTTGTTTGTGTTGATTTAAAAAAGGTTTAGCTATCTTTTAAAAAGTTAACAATTTCATCTTTTAGAAATACACGATTTTTTCTAAGTTGTGATAATTCATCATCCATAGCTAACTCTTCGTCTGTTTCTATTTTGTATATTTTTTCATCTAAATCTGTATACGAATGTAATAAAACCTGAAATTCATCATTGTTATGATACAGATTTTTAATCTTGTCTGCGTATTCAGGGAAATCTAGGTAAATAGGATGTTTAGTTATCATAATGCTGGTTTTTAAATTACTATACCCAAATTTACCAATAAAAAATGAAAGTAGATATGACAATTGTCATTTCAAATAAAAAATCCTTACAAAAAAATGTAAGGATTTAGATATAATTTTGAACACTAAGTAGAAGTTAAACGGGTTCAGCATACAAGTCAAATTCGGTAGCATCTGTAATTTTTAAGTTTACAAAATCTCCTGTTTTTAAATAGTGTTTAGAAGCGTCAACTAATACTTCGTTATCCACATCCGGACTATCAAATTCTGTTCTTCCAATGAAATATTGACCTTCTTTTCTGTCAATTACACATTTGAAAGTTTGTCCAATTTTCTCTTGATTTAAATCCCAAGAAATTTGCGATTGTAAATCCATAATTTCAGCAGCACGCGCTTGTTTTACTTCTTGAGGAACATCATCTTCTAATACAAAAGCCCCCGTATTTTCTTCATGAGAATAGGTAAAACATCCTAAACGCTCGAATTTCATTTCTTGTACCCAATCGCGTAGAATTTCGAAATCTTCCTGTGTTTCACCTGGATATCCTACAATCAAAGTAGTTCTAATTGCCATTCCTGGAACTCTTTCTCTAAATTCTTGTAATAATTTAGTTGTTTTCTCTTTTGTGGTACCACGTTTCATCGATTTTAAAATATCATCTGAAATGTGTTGCAACGGAATATCAATATAATTACAAATTTTTGGTTCGCGTTTCATTACGTCTAAAACGTCCATTGGGAAACCACTAGGAAAAGCATAATGCAAACGAATCCACTCAATTCCTTCTACTTTAACTAAGTTTTCTAGTAATTCAGCAAGATTACGTTTTTTGTATAAATCTAATCCGTAATAAGTTAAATCTTGAGCTATTAAAATTAATTCTTTTACTCCTTTTTTAGCCAAACCTTCTGCTTCTTTAACCAATTTTTCAATAGGTTGCGAAACGTGTTTTCCACGCATTAACGGAATCGCGCAAAAACTACAAGGTCTGTCACAACCTTCGGCAATTTTTAAATAGGCGTAATTTTTTGGAGTTGTAGTTAAACGCTCTCCTAATAATTCATGTTTGTAATCGGCACCTAAAGCTTTCAATAAAAGCGGTAA
The DNA here is from genome assembly GCF_015223105.1 of Flavobacterium proteolyticum. Lineage (GTDB taxonomy): Bacteria > Bacteroidota > Bacteroidia > Flavobacteriales > Flavobacteriaceae > Flavobacterium > Flavobacterium proteolyticum. The sequence continues at coordinate 122,761 of NZ_JADFTZ010000002.1, read as the reverse complement.
CTCTGTAGTTCCAAAGTATTGGTCAACATCTGGAATTTCCTTCTCTAAATCAGGACGGTATCTTTCTGATAAACATCCGGTAACGAATACTTTATCTACTAAGCCTTGGTCTTTTTTGTCTACATATTCCAAAATCGTATTTACCGATTCTTCCTTTGCATTATCAATAAAACCACAAGTGTTAATTACTACGATATTGCCTTCTTCTTCATGAGCAACATCTTTTCCGTTGGCTTTTAGTTGTCCCATTAAAACCTCACTGTCGTAAGTGTTTTTAGAACATCCAAGAGTAATTACATTGATTTTATTTTTCTTTAACGATTTGGTTCTCATGCTTTTAATTTTGAGGTGCAAAATTACATAAAATAATTAGTAGAAGCACCAGCGATTGGGATTTTTTTAATGGTTTGGTTCCGCTGTCCGCTATATCCGCCAAGGCGGGATGTCGCTCCCATCGGGGCTAGCGGTTGTGGCTTGGGTATAAAAAAACCACTTCGGTTGAAGAAGTGGTTTGATATTTTGTTTTAGTTTTTTTTAGAAATTAATAGAATAAGTAACGGTAATATTGTTATTTGTTGTTCTTATTCTTGCAGTATCATTCATTCCTGAAGAAATTAAAGACTGGTTATAATTTCTGTGGTCGTTAGCATAAGCTACATCTAATCTGCTTTCACCAAAGTTGTAGCCAATTCCTGTAGAATAACCAGTTAAATCTCCCATTGCAAAATCTACTTTGTATGGACTTTCTTCAAATCTATATCCTCCGCGAAGACTCCATTGTTTGATTTTGTATTCACCACCAATTCTTAATTCGTATGCGTTTTTAAATTGACTATCCATTTGAGAGTTTAAATCGCTAAAGAAACTATCGTTGGTTGGTTTAAATTTAATGTTGCTATAATCTTTTGTTGCATAATCAACGCTTATTAATCCTTTTTTTCCAAAGATATAAGCGCCACTAAAAGTCCATTTACTTGGTGTTTGAATTTTGTAGGTTTCATAAATATTAACAACGTTAGGGTTAACAACATCTTGATAATCTGTTGTTCCGTCAGTAGTTCTCACAATTAAACGTTGTGATAATTCGTCATTTAAATTATACCATGTTGGAGATTCATAAGCAACACCGGCTCTAAAATTATCAGTAAATTTATAAATTGCCCCTACATTCATAGAAAATCCAGTTCCATAAGTATATAATTCATTATCAAATTGGATATCGGTAACAGTCAATCCAGAAGTGTATAATGGGTTGTTATTTCCTTCGTATACTGAAGTTGATTTTGTATAATCTGTAAAATGAGCATTTAAATTGAATCCCAAAAACAATTTGTTTTTGTATGCTGTAGCAAAGTTAGCTGAAAGTTTACCATTAAATCCAGATGTTTGCACATAGTTTTCATGGTAATAATTTCCTCCTGTTGGTACATTGGTATAATAATCAACATTATTTGGGTCAGCGTCATCAAATGCTTCAAATAAGAAAGCTTGGTATCCTAACATTGCTTGTTGTGCTGGAAACCCTAAGCCTGAAGTTTCTCCAAGATAAGAGTACAATTGGGATACAGTTTCGCCAGGTTGTAATTGCATATACTCTAATGGTAATCCTTGTGCTTTGTCTATAAAATAACTTCCAATAGAATTATACGGATTCACACCAGCAGAAAAGATATTGTTGTCAAAATTGTTGGTGCTATCATAGTTAAGTGCAACAGCAATTTTTGACCAATCGGAATTTCCAGAGGCATCATTAAAAATTAAAACAGCTCCTAACTGATTTAAATCTAATGTGCTATGGTTTTCTTTAGTTCTGGTTCCAAAATAATCAGAGCGATTATGAGCATTAAGACTACTTACTGTAACACTTGCAAAGTTGTTGTTGAAAAATAATGATCCAGCAGGATTTATATTGATAGAAGATAAATCTCCACCAACAGCACCAAATGCACCACTCATAGCTCTGAATCTAGCTGTTCCGGTCAAATTATTTACAGCATATCTTAGAGCATCATTAGTAGTAGTTTCTTGTGCAGTAGCCAAAAGAGAACTACCAAAAATTATGGATAATAATAATTTTTTCATTTCAATTTTTTTTAATCTTTAGTGAATTATTTAACCTCTTCCGCCTCTTCCGCCTCCGCCGCCAGAACGACCTCCGCCTCCGAAACTTCCGCCACCAAAACTTCCTCCTGAAGAACTTCTTGGTGATGAGTAGTTATTACTTCTTGGAGAAGAGCTATTATCTCTAGGTGTTGATGTTCTAGGTGATTGTGTGTTGGTTCTTGGTGTGTAAGTACCTTCTCTAGGTGTAACGTTTTGGGATCTTGGAGTTGTGTTTTGAGATCTTGGTGTAGAGTTGTGTGATCGTGGAGTGTTATTTCTAGTGTCAAAACTTGGACGTGGTGTATTAGATCGATTTGAAGTTCTTCCTCCACCATTATAGTAACCATTTCCTCCTCTGCGACCATGATTGTATGCGACATTGTTTCCGTAATTACCATAATATCCCCAACCATTTCCATAGTAGCCTCCCCATCCAGGGCCATACCAACCATTCCATCCCCAGCCAGGTCCATACCATGAATTCCATCCCCAGCCAGCGCCATACCATGAATTCCATCCCCAACCCCAGTTAGGTCCATACCATGAATTCCATCCCCAGTTCCATCCTAATCCCCAATATGGAGAGTACCAGTTGTTCCAACCATAACCATTATTGTAGTAATTGATAGTTACTTCGGTTGCGTTATTTCCCCAGTCTGCATTATTATTGTTACTGTATTGAGTGTTGTAAACAGTTACTACGCTATCTTTTTTTTCGGTGCCATCTTCTGAGTAGTAGACATAGTCATTTTGCATTTCTCTAAACTTTTGAGAATAAGCATTGTTGTTTTGAGAATTATCTTCAACAACTACAACTTTTTGTTTCTCTGAAGTTGTATATACACCGTCATCATAATAGGACGCATTTTGATAGGAACCACATGATGTTGTGATTATTGCCATTAACCCAAACAAAGAAAATATGGCATTTTTTTTGGTAAACAAGTAATAAGTTTTCATAACTCTTATTTTTTTATTGTTGGACACTTCAAATTTAACTATTTTTGCCAAACAAATTAGTTAAAATTTATACAAACAATTTTTGTGCCAAAATATTCATAATGAGCAAGAACTTAACAACAAGAGCTGAAGATTATTCCAAATGGTATAACGAACTAGTCGTAAAGGCTGATTTAGCAGAAAATTCAGGAGTAAGAGGATGTATGGTGATTAAACCATATGGCTATGCAATTTGGGAAAAAATGCAAGCTGAACTAGATAGAATGTTTAAAGAAACTGGACATAGTAATGCTTATTTCCCCTTGTTTGTACCAAAGAGCATGTTTGAAGCGGAAGAAAAAAATGCTGAAGGCTTTGCGAAGGAATGTGCCATTGTGACGCATTATAGACTTAAAACAGATGAAGAAAATAAAGGAAAATTAATCGTTGATCCTAATGCTAAATTAGAGGAGGAATTAATTGTTCGTCCAACTTCTGAGGCTATTATTTGGTCAACTTACAAAGGTTGGGTGCAATCTTACCGTGATTTACCTTTATTGATTAATCAATGGGCAAATGTGGTTCGTTGGGAAATGAGAACGCGTTTGTTTTTAAGAACGGCTGAGTTTTTATGGCAAGAAGGACACACGGCTCACGCAACACGTCAAGAAGCGATTGAAGAATCTGAAAAAATGATGAATGTGTATGCTGATTTTGTTCAAAACTTCATGGCAATTCCAGTGATTAAAGGTTTAAAAACAGAAACAGAACGTTTTGCTGGAGCTGATGAAACGTATTGTATTGAAGCGTTAATGCAAGATGGAAAAGCATTGCAAGCAGGTACTTCGCATTTCTTAGGTCAAAATTTTGCAAAAGCTTTTGATGTGAAATTTGCTAACAAAGAAGGGAAACAAGAACACGTTTGGGGAACTTCTTGGGGCGTATCAACACGTTTGATGGGAGCTTTGGTAATGACGCATTCTGATGATAAAGGGTTAGTTTTACCTCCGAACTTAGCGCCTATTCAAGTAGTGATTGTGCCAATTTATAAAACTGATGAGCAATTTGATGCGATTTCTGAACAAGTAAATGGTTTAGTTGCTGAATTGAGAAAATTAGGTGTTTCAGTTAAATACGATAATAGAGATACTCAAAAACCAGGATTCAAATTTGCAGAATGGGAATTAAAAGGAGTTCCAGTGCGAATTGCTCTTGGACCAAACGATTTAGAAAACGGAACTTACGAAATTGCTCGTAGAGATAATTTATCTAAAGAGGTTGTTGCTAAAGAAGGAGTAGTGGCTTATATTCAAAATCTATTAGCAACAATTCAAAATGATTTATTTGCTAAAGCATTGGATTACAGAGATACTCATATTACGGAAGTAAACTCTTTTGAAGAGTTTAAAGAAGTTTTAGAAACAAAAGGTGGTTTCTTAGCGGCACACTGGGATGGAACTGCAGAAACTGAAGAAAAAATCAAAGAATTAACAAAAGCAACCATTCGTTGTATCGCTTTAGATAGAGTAGAAGAGGCCGGAACTTGTGTTTTAACAGGAAAGCCTTCAACTGGAAGAGCCTTATTTGCAAAGGCTTACTAAAAAAATAGTAAAAAAAGCGAAAAAAAAATATTGATGCTATTGCAGGAATAAAAAATGTGTTTATCTTTGCACTCGCATTACAGAAATGAGGTCTTTTAGAACTCAGAGTACGAGATGGCCCGTTCGTCTATCGGTTAGGACGCCAGGTTTTCATCCTGGTAAGAGGGGTTCGATTCCCCTACGGGCTACAAATATTGAGATTAAAGAATTGGTTAATGGCCCGTTCGTCTATCGGTTAGGACGCCAGGTTTTCATCCTGGTAAGAGGGGTTCGATTCCCCTACGGGCTACAAAATTAGTTGTAAATAAGTTTTATAAAATAATAATTGGTGTCTCGGTTATTGTTTTATTAGTTAAAACCAAAGTGTTCGCCTAGGTGAATGTGGGAGGTTTTTCTTTTTTAACTAGTAGTTTATAACAATTATTACAATTAAAAAAAGAACAAAATGGCAAATCATAAATCTGCTTTAAAAAGAATTAGAAGTAACGAGAAAAGAAGAGTATTAAACAGATACCAACACAAAACTACTCGTAATGCTATCAAAGCTATTCGTTTAGCTACTGACAAAGCTGAGGCTTCTGCAAAATTATCAACTGTGATTTCTATGATTGATAAATTAGCTAAGAAAAATATTATCCACGATAATAAAGCTTCAAACTTAAAATCTAAATTAACTAAGCACGTAGCTTCTTTATAGTCTACTGTTGGTAAAATATACTAAAGCTCTCATTTCGAGGGCTTTTTTTATACGTTATTATTATGTTATTTCTACTAAAGTATTGATTACTATAGTGTTTTTATCAAAATAAACATTACCTTTGCACCTTCAAAAATTTTATAAATGACTTCTATTAGAAACATCGCAATTATTGCCCACGTTGACCACGGTAAAACTACTTTGGTTGATAAAATCATGTACCACTGTCAGTTGTTTCGTGAAAACGAAAACACAGGAGATTTAATCTTAGATAATAATGACTTAGAGCGTGAAAGAGGTATTACTATTACTTCTAAAAACGTTTCTGTAACTTACAAAGGAACAAAAATCAACATTATCGATACTCCAGGTCACGCCGATTTTGGTGGTGAAGTAGAGCGTGTACTTAATATGGCAGATGGTGTTTGTCTTTTAGTAGATGCTTTTGAAGGACCAATGCCACAAACGCGTTTCGTATTACAAAAAGCGATTGACTTAGGTTTAAAACCTTGTGTTGTTATTAACAAAGTAGATAAAGAAAACTGTACTCCAGAAGAAGTTCACGAAAAAGTTTTCGACTTGATGTTTGAGTTAGGTGCAACAGAAGAGCAGTTAGATTTCCCAACTGTTTACGGTTCAGCTAAAAACAACTGGATGTCGGATGATTGGAAAAACCAAACTGAAAATATTGAGCCATTATTAGATATGGTTTTGGAACATGTTCCAGCTCCTAAAGTTTCTGAAGGAACGCCTCAAATGTTAATTACATCTTTAGATTTCTCTTCGTTTACAGGTCGTATCGCAATTGGTCGTTTACAAAGAGGTGTTTTACGTGAAGGAATGAATGTTTCTTTGGTAAAAAGAGATGGAAAAATAATCAAATCAAAAATTAAAGAATTACATACTTTTGAAGGTTTAGGTCGTAAAAAAGTAGAAGAAGTTGTAGCAGGTGATATCTGTGCGATTGTAGGTTTAGAAGGTTTTGAAATTGGTGATACTGTTGCTGATTTTGAAAATCCAGAAGCTTTAACTTCTATTGCAATTGATGAGCCAACAATGAGTATGTTGTTTACAATTAATGATTCTCCTTTCTTTGGTAAAGAAGGAAAATTTGTAACTTCTCGTCACATTAAAGATCGTTTGAACAAAGAGTTAGAGAAAAACCTAGCATTAAGAGTTAACGAAACTGATTCTGCTGATAAATTCTTAGTATTCGGTCGTGGTGTACTTCACTTATCAGTTTTAATTGAAACCATGAGAAGAGAAGGATATGAGTTACAAATTGGACAACCACAAGTAATCATCAAAGAAATCGATGGTGTAAAATGTGAACCAATTGAAGAATTAACAGTTGATTTACCAGAAAATCTTTCAGGTAGAGCGGTAGAATTTGTAACTATCCGTAAAGGTGAAATGTTATCTATGGAGCCTAAAGGAGAGCGTATGATTATCAAATTCAACATTCCATCTCGTGGAATTATCGGATTGAGAAATCAATTGTTAACTGCTACGGCTGGTGAGGCTATTATGTCGCACCGTTTTATTGATTACCAACCATTCAAAGGTGAAATTCCTGGTCGTTTAGGTGGTTCATTAATTTCTATGGAAAACGGAAAAGCAATTCCTTACTCAATTGATAAATTACAAGATAGAGGTAAATTCTTCGTTGATCCTAATGAAGATATCTACGAAGGTCAGGTAATTGGAGAAAATTCACGTGGAGATGATATGGTGGTGAATGTAACTAAAACTAAAAAATTAACAAACGTACGTTCTTCTGGTAATGATGATAAAGCAAGAATTATTCCTGCAATCAAATTCTCATTAGAAGAAGCTTTAGAGTACATTCAAAAAGATGAGTATGTTGAGGTAACACCAAAATCGTTACGTTTACGTAAAATCTATTTGAATGAAAACGATAGAAAACGTTTCAAAATAGCATAATTTTTAAATCCCGATGAAAGTCGGGATTTTTTAGCAAAAACAAGAATGGAAATTAAATTAAAATACGGAATCGACAATTTGCTTTTCGGAATGAAAGAGCAAGATGTTATTAAAATTTTGGGTAAACCCGATACACAGTATAAAGACGAAGAAGAGAATGTTGTGTTCATGTATAACACTAGAAAACTTCGCTTGATTTTTTATAAAGAAGAAGCTTTTAGATTAGGCTACATGACAACGACAAATCCAATTGTAAAGTTGTTTAATACAACTGTAATTGGTAAGAATTGGAGTGATGTTTTTCCTCTTTTAGAAAAAAATAAAATTAAACCATTTGAAACGGATACAGTAGAAGGAATGATTAGTTATTTTAATGAAGAAAACTGGTTGTTTTTCCACGTAGATTATAACGAAATTGTTAAAATTGAAGTAGGTGCCGTTTTTAGTGATAAAGACGAATTTGACTGGAGATTTTAATTCAACAGAAATAATAAAAAAAGCCGCTAAGTTAATTTTAGCGGCTTTTTTATTTTATTGGTTTATCTTAATTAATTCTATTTCAAAAATTAAATCAGCGTTAGGTGGAATTACTCCGCCAGCACCCCTTTCACCATATGCTAAATTAGAAGGAATATAGAATTTGTATTTAGAACCTTCAGACATTAATTGAACACCTTCTGTCCAACCTTTAATTACTTGGTTTAAACCAAAATCGATAGTTTCTCCTCTTTGAACACTACTGTCAAAAACTTTTCCATCTAAGAACATTCCTGTGTAATGTACTTTTACATTACTTGTAGCAACTGGTTTGTTTCCTGTTCCTTCTTGTAATACAATATATTTTAAACCACTAGGTGTAGTTGCTGCATTTGCAAATTCTTTTAAAGCTTTTTCTTTGGCTTCTTTTTGTTTTTCTACAGCTAATTTTTCTGCGGCTTCTTTTTTCACGAAGTAATCTGCAAACGTTTTTTCGGCATTGAATTTTTTAGCTTCTTTTCCTACTCTAATAATCTTTACAGAAGTAATTATATCATCTTGTACAATTTTATCAACAATGTCTAATCCGCTAGTTACATGTCCAAAAACGGTATGTTTTCCATCTAACCAAGGTGTTGCTTTGTGAGTGATAAAAAATTGACTCCCGTTTGTAGCAGGTCCCGCATTTGCCATTGATAAAATTCCTTTTCCTGAATGTTTTAAATCTGGTACAATTTCATCATCAAATTTATAACCCGGTCCACCAGCACCGGTACCTTCAGGGCAACCACCTTGAATCATGAAATCAGCAATTACCCTATGAAATTTTAATCCATTATAAAATGGTTTTCCTTTGTATTTAGCATTTGTTTTTTGGTTTTTTCCTTCGGCAAGAGAAATAAAATTAGCTACTGTTATTGGTGTTTTTTTGTATTCAAGTTCAACTACAATTTTACCTTTTGTAGTATTTATTTCTGCAAAAACACCTTCTTTACTTTTGTCTTGAGCAACTGAAAAAGTAATGCAACTTATTGCAATAAGTACTATATTAAAAATATTCTTCATTGTATAAATATTAGTTTATTGGTTTGTTTTCTAAAAGCTCTACTTCAAATACAATATTTGCATTTGCAGGAATAACGTCGCCCGCACCTTGTGGTCCATAACCCAAATCAGAAGGGATGTATAACATCATTTTATCTCCATAGCTCATCATTTCAACTCCTTCGTTAAAACCTGGAATGAAAGGTAAACTGCCTATAGTTACTGGATAACCCGCATATCCATTTTGGTTGGCTCTGTTTTGATCAAATTTTCCGTAAAGTTTAGCAACATCTTCATAACTAGTATCAAAAAGTTGGCCATTTTCTAAATAGCCTGCATAATGAATTAAAACTTGTGTTCCATTTGTTGGTTTTTTACCTGAACCTTTTTTGATAATTTGATAAATCAATCCTGATTTAGTTTTAGTGCCTGTAGCTTTAAGAGAAGTAATTTCTTTTACTTTATTTTCGATATTTTGTTTTGCTTTTTCTTCAGCCTCTTTAATTTCTTTTTCAACAGAAGAATAATAGTTTTTAAAAATTTTTACAGCATCAAATTTCTTGGCATCATTTCCGATTCTGACAATTGTAATTTTTTCAATAATATCGTCTGCTTCAATTGTATTGATTACTTCCAATCCTTCAACTACTTCTCCAAAAACGGTATGCATATTATCTAACCATGGTGTTTCTTTATGTGTGATAAAAAATTGACTTCCATTGGTACTTGGTCCAGCATTTGCCATCGACAAAATTCCGGCTTTTGAGTGTTTTAAATCGGGATGAAATTCATCTTTAAATTTATAACCTGGTCCTCCAGAACCATCACCATTAGGATCTCCACCTTGAATCATGAAATCTGAAATTACGCGATGAAATTTTAATCCATCATAAAAAGGTTTTCCTTTAAATTCTTCACTCACAAAAGGATTTTTTCCTTCTGCTAAGGTTACAAAGTTAGCAACGGTATTTGGAACTTTTTCAAATTCTAACTTTACAATAATGTTTCCTTTTGCAGTTTCAATATCGGCATATAAACCTTCTTTTAGGTTGTCGTATGATTTTGAACAAGAAGCAAAGAAAGTAGCAATGCTTAGTAGTAAAATTGAGGTAATCTTCATTTGTATTTAGTTTTTAGCTTGTGTGTCTAATTTAATATCGTTTAAACTTACAGTGCAAATAAGAGGTTCGTTTGTTCCAATTTTTTTATCATCGCCATGATAACCATATGCCATATGAGATGGGAATAAAAAGGTAACTGTTTCTCCTTTTTTCATTAATTTAATACCGTCACGTAACCCCATCATGATGTTTTCTTTATCTACATAATAGGTTTGTGGTTTTGTTTCGGACATGCTATAAATGATTCTGTTTTTTAAATCTTTTATTTCATAATCAAAGAAAGCAATATCACCTCTTTTTGGAGATGGTGTTACTTCTTCCACTTTGGTTTCGTATTTGTACCAATAGCCTTTATTTGAAGCTATGTATGATTTAAGTGAATCGTTTTTAATAATTGCTTCAATTAAATCTTCTTCATCTGCGATTAAAACTTTATTTCGCTCGATTGATTCTTTTATAAAAGTTCCTGATGTATGTGAAATAGGTTCTCTGGCTTGTTGCTGTTGTGAACAACTTGCTAAGAAAATCATCGATCCAAAAAGGAATAAATTTTTAATTTTCATTTGGTTACTTTTTTTCTTTTGCTAAAATAGCAATAAATTGTTGTACAGTTTCTTCTAATGATAAAAAAGATTTTCCACCTGCAGCATTGATGTGTCCACCGCCATTAAAGTGATTTCGTGCAAATTGGTTCACATCAAAATCTCCCTGTGAGCGGAAAGATATTTTGATAATGCCTTCTTCTTTGTTTTCGATAAAAATAGCGGTAAATTCAATTCCTTTGATACTTAGTCCATAATTTACGATGCCTTCAGTATCTCCTTTTTGATGTCCAAATTCGTTTAGTTCATCTTGCGTTAAGGTGATGTAAGTTGTTTTGTATTCAGGAAGCATTTTTAGGTTTTGAAGTGCTTTTCCTAACAATAGCAAACGGTTGTAAGAAGAATTATCAAAAAGTAAATTGTGAATTTCACTATTATTGATGCCTTGGTCAATTAAATCGGCAACACATTTGTGCGTTTTGCTTGTTGTTTTTGGAAAACGGAAACTTCCAGAATCAGTAACAATTCCTGTATATAAACATGTTGAAACTGTTTTGTTGATTAGATTTTCAAAACCTAATTGATGAATAAAATCATACACCATTTCACAGGTAGAACCATAAGTAGTGTCTGAAAAAGTATAGGTTGCATAGCCATCTGGCGCTTGGTGATGATCAATCATTACACTTGGAACGGTTAGTGTTTTTAACACATTTTCCATTTGGTCACCAGTACGATGCAATGCATTAAAATCTAATGTAAAAAGTAATTCTGTTTTTTCTAAAATGGCTTTACAAGTATCAAAACTACGTTCAAAAATGATAACTTTTTCGCTTTCGGGAAGCCAAGCTAAGAAATCGGGAAATTCGTTTGGAGCCATAACAATTACTTCGTGTTGTAATTGTTTCAGGGTGTGATATAAGCCTAAAGTTGAACCCATAGCGTCTCCATCAGGATTTCTATGAGGTACAATTGTAATTTTTTTTGGTGTAGCTAAAAGCGATTTTATAGCTTCAATTTCGTGTATTTGCATCATACTGCGAATATATTATTTTGTAAGCTATTCTGCAATTATTATGCCTAACGTTTTAATGCGAAATGTCCTTTAATGGTTTTACCGTTTGTTAATTCGATTGTAAACCAATAATCGGTTGATGGAAGAATTTCTCCATTGAAAGTGCCGTTCCAACCTTCATTTGCTCCAGAGACTTGTTTTATTAATTTTCCATAACGATCAAAAACAGTGATAATACTATTTTCTAAATTTCGTTTATCTAGATTTTTAATATTCCAAGTATCGTTATATCCATCACCATTTGGTGTGAAATATTTTGGATAATCTAAAATGTAAAACGTTTCGAAAACTATACCACAACCTTTTTTATCTTGAACATAAACGGTGTATTCGCCAGCGCTTAAATTGCTAAAAACATTAGAATCTTGATAGTTAACGCCATCTAAAGAAAATTCATAATCGCCTAAACTTGAAGCGGCAACTTGAATAATTGCTGAATTATTTTCTTGAAAATCGTTAATAATTATGTCTTCAATTGTTGCAATTCCTGATGCTTCAATAGTAAACGTTTTTGTTTTAGAACAGTTTAAAGCATTGGTAAGTGTTACTTCATAAATTCCACCTGAATTTACAGTAATTTGCTGAGTGAATTGAGGCGGATTTGTATTCCATTCATAAGATGAAAATCCACTTCCTGCATCTAAAATTAATGACTCATTTTCACATAATCCAATGGTTTCATCTACTAAAACAGTGTCAAAAGTGTTTACTCTTAAATTCACAGGATAATCTGAATAACAGCCTTGAACATTCATTACTCTTGCATATATCGTTTGGTTGTAAGCAATTGTATTTGTAAAGTTGGAAGGTAATTCTGTTGTGCTTGTTGGTAGTTCAAAAAATGAAACTATATAATTTGAAGGAAGATTGATAAATAATTGATTTTTAATTGTATCTAAATTGAAAATAGTTTTTCCGTCCTGAGTAGTATCTGCATCACATTCTGTAAATGTGTTTTGATTAATGGTTAATACTTCTGCGTATTCAATTTTTATAGCACCTGTTGTTTGACAAGTTGGGCCATAATTGATTTCAACCGAATAATCTCCTGCAGAAGTAATGTTATAAGTTGCGCTTGTTGCACCAGGAATTGCGATGTTGTTTTGAAACCATTGGTAGCCAGTTGCTCCAACTTGCGTAGCATCAACTACTAAATTTTCACCTTGACATAAAGGGTTTCCATTTGCTATTAAACGGTCATCACCAATATCAATTGTAAAATTAAAACTTCCTCCTCCAAGGAATATGGCTGAATCATAACGATAATTTCCTTCATCTGCTATAACTAATTTAATATGATAAGTTTGGCCAGGAATTACATCTGATTGTGCAGTTAAAACGGTAGTTTGGCCATTAAAATTGGTAGGATGAGTAGTTCCGTTAAAAGCATCAAAATAGGCTGCATTAGCTGGCGGACAAATTGTTCCAGGGCCACGAACAGTATTCACTTTAACAGGGGTTGTGGTTCCCGGAATAACGGCTAAATTTTGATAACTAATATCTCCATTTCTTTTTAGTAAAAAAGCAAATCCATCTGTAAAATTACATTGATTAGAAGATGGGTTTGTTAAATATTGTTCTGATGAAAAAATGTAATCAAAGCTGATTTTGTTTCCTAAAGGAATAAAATCAAACTCTAAAACAGTAGCATTAAAAGTATTGCTTAAACCTAATGCTTCGTTTAAGTCTGCATCGCCATCCCAACCCATGCTTCCACCATCATCTGATAGGTAGGAATTTGGTCCTGGCGCATTATTGATTTTTCCTGTTGAAAGAATAATTCCGTTTTGAAAAGGAAATGTAGTTCCTGTAGCATCAAAATAGCCAAAACTTTTTTCGCCAGAAGCAAAATTTCCTCCTGAAACACTAACATTAAAAACGTTAGCACAAGGGCTGTTAATTAATATATCTTCAACTAAATCTTGTGGGGTATATCCTTCATCAACCGAAATATTTTGAGCGTTTCCAAATTGGAATCCAAACCCAATAATTATAGTAAAAAAAGTGTATTTTAATCTACTCATAGCATCGGCAAAGATACTACAAATCGCGCTTTTTAAGAATGTAATAAGATGTTAAAATAAATATAAAAGTCCAGACTAAAACAATGCTAATTTGTGAGAAATGAATGCTGTAATCTTTTGCGGTTTGGGCACCTCCAACTGCATTTTCAATTGTTTTAATAGCGCTTAATCGAGTGATAGGTTCTTTTATTAAATTACTCATCGATTCTATAGGGAAGTACTGAATAATAGTGTCTCCAAAGTTTTTATGTTTGTCATCACCTCCTAAAATTACAAATTTTAATAACCAATAAAAGATGTTTTCACCTACGAACCAAACGAACAAAAAACCTAGAGCAAAAGCACTTCGCTTTACTAAAATTCCTAAGAACAAACAGAAAGAGAAAAAGGCAAAAAGTTTGATAAAAAATGCTAACAAATATTCTAAATCACTTAAAACGATTGATAATTCATTGTATGATGAGAAGGAATAACCTAAAATTAAAGACATTATGAATACAAAAATTGTTGAAGCAGCAGCGAAAGAGCCAACAACTAGAAATTTAGAAAGTATAAATTCTTTTTTGCTTAATCCGTCAATAAGGTTTTGTTTTAGTGTTCCGTAAGTGTATTCGTTTGCCATCATCGAAACAATAACTATGGCTAAAAATATTTTGAAAAATGCCGCAACATAAGTGTTAAAATGCCATATGTAGGGAAAGTTGAAAATCCCTTGGTCAGCAATTCTAATTTCGAAAGTTCCAATACTAAATTTTATTGAGGCAATTAAGGCAATGAAACTTAGTAAAATAAAATAGGTTAGTAGTAAAACGCGGCTGGCTTTGTTTTTCCAAATTTTTTGAAATTCTATAGAAAGTAATCTTTTCATCAGATGGTTAGTTTTTTGTTAATTCAAGGAATTGTTCTTCAAGGCTGTTTTTTCTTTTTACCAAATGTTCTAAAACAATTTTTTGCTCAAATAAATAGGAATTCAAATCTTGAGCGGCAATGTCTTGTTTTAAGTATACCAATAGTTTCCCATCTTCTTCAATAGTGTTTTCTACAAAAGAGTGTTCGTCTAAAACGGTTTTTAATCGAAGCATATCGTTTGATTTTAGTTCGAAGAAACTGTTGTTTTCAATCATGTTGTGCACGGTTCCTTGATACAACATTTCGCCTTTTCGTAAAACTACCACATGACTACACACTTTTTCTACTTCGTCTAATAAATGCGAAGCCAATAGAATTGTTGTTCCTTGTGATGCAATTATTTTAATAATATCTCGAATTTGACGAATTCCTTGCGGATCTAAACCGTTGGTAGGTTCGTCTAAGATTAAAATTTCTGGGTCGTTTAATAGGGCAGAAGCAATAGCCAAACGTTGTTTCATTCCTAAAGAAAAGGTTCTGAATTTATCGTTTTTGCGTTCTAAAAGCCCTACTAATTCTAACTTTTCATCCACTTTTGAAAATGGCGTTCCTTTGATTTTACAAACTAATTCCAAATTTTCTTTGGCAGTCATGTACGGATAAAAGTTGGGTCTTTCGATGATGGCACCTACTTTTTTCAAGGCGTCATGTGTTGCAACTTTTCCTCCAAACCATTCAAAATCGCCTGAAGTTTTGTTTACAACATTTAATACAATTCCTAAAGTGGTTGATTTTCCTGAGCCGTTTGGACCCAAAATACCGTAAACATTTCCTTTTTTGATTTCGAAAGAAACATTTTTAACGGCGTGTAAGTGTTTATTGAAAATCTTGTTGAGATTCGAGATTTTTAAAATGGTTTCCAAGTTTGTTCGTTTTTTGATTTATAAGTAAGACGAACGAATTTTAGATTTGTTACGGATTGAAGTGAATGTCAATAAAAAATCCCTAACATTATGGCTTAGTTAGGGATTTTAAGGTATTGCTTGGGGCAAAAATTAATATTGAATAAAGTTGTTGATTTTAACTTTTGTAGCTTTTAAATCGTGCATTAAATTGTACAAACCAAAGAAAGTTCTGTTGATATAAATAAAATGCTTCGAACCGCGATTTCCGTTCATGTTACGTAATTCCGTGTTTTTTGAATAACGTTCACCTAAATCGGCAATTTGCCCGAAAAATTCTTCGTCTGAAAAATCAAATTCTTCAACATGGAAAGGTCGTGCAAATAAGCTTAATAATTCATGGAACATTTCGGTGAAGAATTCAATTTCTTCTTTTGTGTCTTCTTTTCTTAAAATTTCTAATTCGTATAATTTCGATTGGAAGAATTCTGGATTGTTCAAGTTTTCTTTTTTCGCTAATTCGAAATACGGTACATAAAAATCATTTGGAACTTCTTTGATACAACCAAAATCTAAAGCTACTAATTTCGTGTCTTTAGTAATTAAGAAGTTTCCAGGATGCGGATCGGCATGCACTTTTCTCAAATTGTGCATTTGGAACATATAAAAATCCCAAAGCGTTTGGCCTAAAATATTCGATTTCTCAGCATCAGTATTATGAGCGGTGAATTCTGATAAATGTTCGCCCGTCATCCAATCCATCGTAATGATTTTCTCAGAAGACCAATCTGGGTAGTACTTTGGAAAAATTAAATTTGGAATGTTTTGGCAAGCTTCGGCCATTTCCATGCTTTGTTTTACTTCGTTGATGTAATTGGTTTCTTCAATCAATTTATCTTCAACTTCCTTGAAATATTTATCTGAATCTTTTCCTTTAATGTTGAACATTTTTATGGCAATAGGTTTTACTAAAGCCAAATCCGAACTAATACTTTCTGCCACTCCTGGATATTGAATTTTCACAGCAAGTTTTTTCCCATCCTTGGTAGCTTGGTGCACTTGACCAATGCTAGCCGCATTTATAGAAGTGGCATTGAAGGTATCATATATTTCGTTTGGTTGTTTACCAAAGTAATTCTTAAAGGTTTTGTTTACCAAAGGAGCCGACAACGGCGGAACCGAAAACTGCGCCAACGAGAATTTTTCCACGTAAGCTCTTGGTAAGATATTTTTATCCATACTCAACATTTGTGCGACTTTCAAAGCACTTCCTTTTAGTTGCTTTAAGCTGTCGTAAATGTCGGCTGCATTATTTTTGTTGAGTGATTCCTTAGCTTCTTCTTCGGATTTGGTGATTTTATCTCCGTAATATTTGAGATAATTCACACCGACTTTAGCTCCGGTTTGAATTAACTTAGAAGCGCGTTGGATTTTTGATGTTGGGATACTATCGATTGTTTTCATGTGCTTACATTTTAAATGAGCCTCTTTCGTGCCACATGAATTTTCCAAAATCTATAAGACTTTTGAATGGAGTAGTATCCATCAAATCAAAACTGGTATTGACAGATTTTTCGATGAAAATATCGGTTTTTTCGAATGAAATTGATGTGTCCTCAATCCAAAACTTCAAAGTGAATATGAATTGGAACCAAGCCATTTCACTCATGGTTTTCTCTTGAATTTCGATTAACTTTTCTTGTTTTAAATCTATTTTTTCAATGTCTAAAGTATCGTAAAACTGTTTGAAGCTTTTTCTTAATTCACTCAATTTTGACAAACTTTTCAATTTGTTTTTGTCTTCTTTCAATAACGCAACCACGAAACTTCTATTAGCGGTTAACATTTCAAAATAAGTAAAATAGAAACTCAACAATTGCGTGCGAGCATCGTATGAAGCAAATTCTTCACTTTTTCCTAATAATTCTAATGTGTTATCGAAAAGCGAAGTGAAAAAGTTTTGCTCAATTTGGTTAAATGAAGCGTAGTGTTTGTAAAACAAACCTTCTTCAAAACCAGCATGTTTGGCAAACAAATAAACCGATTGCGGTTGCTTGTTGTGTTCTAAGAAATAATCGATGTATAAACTTAAAATGCCTTCTTTGTTTATTTCTTTCTTTTTTGCCATGATTTTAAATATTTTTCTCAAAGGTACAGAATGTTTAATTTAAAATCAAAAAAGTTAAACAAAATATTTTGTTAAAGTTCTTTCAAAAAAAACCTCAATTGCGAATTTGCAATTGAGGTTTAATAATTTGTATGTAAATGGCTTACGATTTCTGCTCTTTATTGAAGTAAACTAAATAATAATACATTTGTTTTTCTTCGTCCCAACCTTTCTCCACGAATTTCTCCGCACTTTCTGGGTTGATGAAATCCAATTTGATTTGGATATTGGTGTCCAATTGAATCGTGTTTTTCAAAGAACGACGCACATCTGTTACTGCAGCATTTGCAATTGGAAAACTTGAAACATCTTCGATGCTGTATTTGGCACCTTTATCCACTTTATAATTTTTGAATTCTGGAATGAATTCAGGATTTTGCATTACTTCGTTTAAGAAAGCCGTTTCTTCAAACTCATCATTTTTTGCAAAGTGATTGATAGCACGGTTCATGAACAACACTTCTTGTTGCTTGTCTTCAGCAGGTAAAACTACTTCTTTGGCAAACTCTTGACAGAATTTCAAGTATTTCTTCGTCATGAAGTTTTCGTCTTGAAACGCATCAACCGATAAGAAATGTTCTAACCAATAGCGTGCATCGTAACGGTTGCTATCTACAGTTAAAATTTTGTAACCTTCTTCTTTTTTGTAATTGAAAATGATACAACCTTTGTCTAATTTATTTAAGTTGATTCCTTGTTGTAAAATCATTTCTAAATTGCTTCCGTTTTCTTCGAATTGTAAAAAATCGGTTTGTACTTCACTTTTGAAAACTCCTATAGCATCTACTACATTATTATCAATAGAAACGTGTGTGAAATAAGCAACATACACTTCTCCATTTTTAATATGAGGATGATTCGATTGTTCAAAAAGGTGTTTTGTGATTTTTTTAGAAACGTTGTGAATTTCGCCTGGGTTGTTAAAAACTTCGGTAGCAAAATTGTACATTTCGTTGTATTCTAAATCTACTTCATGAGCAAACTGAAAGTAGTTTTCTTCTTTTTCTCTAAAAGGTTTAAAGAAAAATTCCTTCAATAAAGGCATAATTTCATCATTCAACCCGTATGGGTTTTCAGATAAGAAAATAGCTTCGTTTCTACTTTTATTTCCTACTCTATGAATCGATAGGTTTTCGATATGTGCGTTAAATAAGTTGATCATTATTAATGTGTCAATTTGTCAATTAGTCTATAAGCCAATTAACATTGTTAGTAATTAAGTTTTATAATTGGCACATTGCCATATTAGCACATTGGCTAATTAATTCCAATTTTCTTCAAATCCCATGTCTTCGAAGCTGTCATCGCCATCAAACATGTCGAAATCATCATCATCGAATTCGTCTTCAAAGTCACCGTAGATATCGTCATTTGATAAATCACCTCTCAATCCGCTTTGACCTGCTTCTGCTGGTAATTCGCCATGAGAAAATAATAACGCAGGATAGGTTTCGCCAGCTTCTTTTTCTTCTTCAATTGCTGCTAATTCCACGAAGAATGTCCACATACTAAAGAAATCATACACATAGACCATTTTTGTATTGTCTTGGTGCATCAAATCATCAATTTTGAAATCCACCATCGTTTTCATTTCGCCAGGAACTTCGCCTGTGTCAAACAATGGAATTTCGTCTTCTTCGTTCCAAGTCCAGTCGTCTTCACAAGTAAAGAACGAACCTGTTTCTGTTCCATCAAAGCCAAAAGCGTTTACGATAGCATTGTGCAAATCTTCTAGCGTGTTGTCGCTTTCAATGGCAATATCTCTAAAAATATCTTCTTCAGCATCGAGAATCACTCGGAATTTGTAAATCATAATCTTTGAAATTTTAAGAACTGCAAAAGTAATTATTATTTACGAGAAACTTTTTTGCTTTTGCGATTTGTTGATAAGATTTTAAAATATGGATAAGGAGGTTTCAGTAGTCAATCGCTCTAAGGTTTCTAAGCCGTAAAACGAATTTCCTTTTTTGTTTAATTTCGGACTCCAAACTGCTACGGTGTAATGATTTGGGAAAACAGCAACCACGCCACCGCCAACACCACTTTTTCCAGGAAGCCCAACTTTAAACGTAAATTCGCCCGCTTGATCATAAAAACCACACATTTGCATTAAAGCGTTCATGCGTTTGCATTTGCTAGTGGAAAGGAATTTTTTATCACTTTTTGGAATTATACCATTATTTGCAAAAACTTGAAAACACTTGGCTAAATCAACGCAACTCATTTCTATTGAACATTGATGATAATAAAAGTCTAAAACTGCTTCAGGTTCGTTTTTGATGTTGCCAAAGGATTTGATAAAGTTAACTAAAGCCGCATTTCTATATCCAAAAGCTTTTTCAGATTGTGCTACATTTTCGTTGTAATTGATATTTGGATTTTCGGTTAGTTCTTTTACGAAATCAAGAAGAAAGGCTTTTGGATTTTCAAAATGATCTAACATCAAATCGGCTACAACTAAAGCTCCAGCATTGATAAACGGATTTCTTGGAATTCCATTCTCATTTTCCAATTGTACCAACGAATTAAATGAATTTCCAGAAGGTTCATAGCCAACACGTTCCCATAAATCGTTTCCAATTTTAGAAAATATAAGCGAAGTCGTAATGACTTTTGAAATACTTTGAATTGAAAATTTTTCTAAAGCATCGCCTTTTGTAAATACGTTTTGATGTTTGTCAACCAAAGCAATTCCGAATTTATTGGCATCAACTTTTGCTAATTCTGGAATGTAATCGGCTACTTTTCCAGTGTTTTCGATTTGGATGACTTCGTTGTAAATTCCGTCTAAAATATCTTGGTATGCCATGAAACTAATTTTGGTAAAAGTAATTAAAATTAGGAAAGCTACAATTCATCCTCAAAAAATGACAGTTCGGTTAGTTTCAATTTTAATCAAGTTTTTTCAGTAGCAACTTTGCTTCATCAAAAACAAATAAGATGAAATCAATTCTAAATTTATTAATCGTATTAACTTCACTAATTTCTTTTGGGCAAACCGAAATCAAAGGGCAAATTGTTGATGAACAAGGACTTGCAGTTTTAGGAGCTAATGTTTTTATTATTGGCACATATGATGGAACTACTTCTGATGAAAAGGGAAATTTTAGTTTCAAAACAACGGCTTCAGGAAATCAGAAATTACAAATTAGTTTTTTGTCGTATGAAACGATAATTTATGATTTTGTGGTTGAAAAATTTCAATCAAAAGTTTTTACAATTAAAGAAAGCCTCAATACTTTAAATGCTGTTGAAGTTACCGCTGGAACCTTTAAAGCTGGCGATAATAGTAAAGCAACAGCGCTAAAGGCAATGGATATTGTAACCACAGCTGGTTCGGCGGGAAATATTATTGCAGCATTAGAAACTTTGCCAGGAACACAAACGGTTGGTGAAAACGGAAGATTATTTGTTCGTGGTGGTGAAGCAGACGAAACCCAAACCTATGTTGATGGGATTCGTGTAGGACAACCATATGGAGCAAGTGCTAATAATGTACCAACAAGAGGAAGATTTTCACCTTTTTTGTTTAGTGGAATTACATTTTCTACTGGTGGTTATAGTGCGGAATTTGGTGATGCTTTGTCTAGTGTGTTATTAATGAATACTATTGATGAACCTATTCAGAATCAAACAGATATTTCAATTATGACGGTGGGTGTCGGATTAGGTAAAACTAATAAATGGGAAAAAAGTTCTTTTACATTTAATACGAGTTACATCAATTTAGCACCTTATCAAAAAATTGTTCCTCAAAACTTAGATTGGAATAAACCATTTCAGTCGCTGTCAGGAGAAAGTATTTTTCGTTATAAATTTAAAAGTGGAATTTTAAAAGTTTATGGTGCTTTTGATTATTCTACATTTGATTTGAATCAGAAAGACATCAATTTTGAGGATAAAATTCGTTTTGATTTGCAGAATAATAACTTTTACTTCAATACTTCATATAAAGGTTATTTGAATGATAATTTACAACTTCAAACCGGATTTAGTTATGGTTACGCACAAAACAAAATTGGAATTTCAGCGGATAAAGTTGCGAATAACGAACGAACATTACATACTAAATTTAAATTAAGAAATTCATTCTCAAATCGATTCAAATTGAGTGTTGGTGCCGATTTGTTTCACACGAATTTTGATGAAAATTTCAATGTTTTTGGTTATGGATATCAAAATAATACTATTGCATTCTTCTCTGAAGCTGAAATCTTATTATCAAGAAAAATAGCTTTTAATCTTGGATTACGTTCTTCAAATGCTTCTATTGTTGATGAGTTTACAGTGGAACCAAGAATTTCTTTCGCTTACAAAGTAGCTGAGAACAGTCAGTTTTCAATGGCTTATGGTAATTTCAATCAAACTGCACGACAAGATTACTTAAAATTTGATTCCAATTTAGATTACGAAACCACATCTCATTACATTTTGAATTATATGTACAACAAACAAGGAAGAATGTTTCGAGCAGAAACTTATTATAAAGACTATAATAGCTTGGTGAAGTACAATGGAACTCAGGCTGGATTTGATAGCAATTATAATAATGAAGGATTTGGTTATGCCAAAGGATTGGATTTGTTTTGGAGAGATAGTAAAACTATTAAAAATTTAGAATATTGGGTTTCCTATTCGTTCATAGACTCCAAACGTGATTTTAGAAATTATGAATCACAAGTTACACCATCTTTTGTTGCCAATCACAATTTTTCATTGGTTACAAAGTATTTTGTGAGTGACTGGAGATCGCAAATTAGTGCTACTTATTCTTATAATTCAGGAAGATCTTTTGATAATCCAAATGTAACAGAATTTATGTCTGAAAAAACAAAATCATTTAACAATTTAAGCTTGAGTTGGGCTTATTTGGTTTCTCAGCAAAAGATACTTTTTTTATCGGTTACAAACTTGTTGGGTACTGAAAATATATTTGGGTATCAGTATGCAAATACGCCAGATTTAAATGGGCAATTTCAACGTCAAGCTATCACACAGCCCGCTAGTCGCTTCATTTTTGTGGGGTTCTTTTGGACAATAAGTGATAATAAAAAGTCAAATAATTTGGATAATTTGTAGTAAAAAGTAAAAATAAAAAGGATTTCTAATTACTATTCACTTATCACTAATTCCTAGAAAAATACAATTCATCCTCAAAAATCAACAATTCGGTAAGAATCAATTTTAAAAGAATAAAATCTGACGGAAATTTGAATCATCAAAATAAAACAATTCAAGAACAAGTGCAATTTCAAAATCAAAAACAAAAAATCATTAACTGTAAAAAAGAATATATCATGACAAAAATTATCACTATCATCGCATTGTTTGTAGCATCATTAGTAAGTGCTCAAGGACAATTTGAACAAGGAATGGGTAAAGCTTTACAAACCTGGAAAGAAGGAAAACCTGCAGAAGCAGTTGCGCAATTAGAACGAATTGCTTCGGTTGAAAAAACAAATTGGTTACCAAATTATTACATTGCTTTCATTAATACTGCACAAGCTTTTGGTGAGAAAGACAAAGCAAAAATGGAATCTTTATTAAGAGTAGCTCAAAAAGCACAAGATGTTTGTAACGAATTAGCACAAGATAATCCAGAAGTTTTAGTAATGCAAGCTATGATTCACACCGCTTGGATTGTTTATGATCCAATGACAAACGGACAAAAATTATCGGGAGATGTAATGTACATTTTAAATAAAGCTTACAAAATTGCTCCTGAAAATCCGAGAGTTGTATTCCAAAAAGCTTCGTTTGAAATTGGAATGGCACAATATTTTGGACAAGATACAAAACCAATGTGTGTTCAAATTGAAAAAGCAATCGAACTTTTTGCTACTTTTAAACCTGAAACAGCTTTTCATCCAAGTTGGGGATTGGATAGAGCACAAGCAGAATTAAAAAAATGTAAATAAAATCAACTATGATTGATAAATTAATAAAACAGTTTCCGAGAGCTACTTTTATTGTGCTACTTGTATTTGTAGTTTTAGTCATCATAAAAGTACTTTCTGGAGGTTCTGTAGAGTGGAATGAAGGATTAGCTTTGCAATTTTTTTACACCATGCTTTATGGATATACACTTTATTATGCCAATGCAATCATTTTTATAAAGTTAGATGATGT
The DNA here is from genome assembly GCF_015223105.1 of Flavobacterium proteolyticum. Classification (GTDB taxonomy): domain Bacteria; phylum Bacteroidota; class Bacteroidia; order Flavobacteriales; family Flavobacteriaceae; genus Flavobacterium; species Flavobacterium proteolyticum. The sequence continues at coordinate 99,147 of NZ_JADFTZ010000002.1, read as the reverse complement.
TTATCAGACAAGTAGGTTTTCAAGAAATAGAATTTTTTTAGGATTTTCTCTTTCGTTTATTGTATCAGTAATTGTGATTTTTTTACTTCGAATAGTAGAAGATGTAGTAATAGAAGAGAAAACAATTCAAGAATTTTTAGCAAATGAAAGACCTTCTAATTACATTGTTTCAGTCGTAATTACGTTTGTTGTAACCTTAGCCATTCATGCGATTTATTTTTACAAAGCTTATCAAGAAAACAAAGTCAAAGAACAAAAAATTATTGCAGGAACCGCTTCGGCACAGTTTGAAAGTTTAAAAAATCAAATAGATCCACATTTTCTTTTTAATAGTTTAAATGTATTGAGTTCGTTAATTGAAGAAAATCCAGAAAGTGCTCAAAAATTCACAACTTCGCTTTCCAAAGTATATCGCTATGTTTTGGAGCAAAAAGATAAAGAATTGGTTTCGGTAGCTGAAGAATTACAATTTGCCAAAACGTACATGAATTTACTGAAAATGCGATTTGAAAACAGCATCACATTTGAAATTCCGGAAGGTTTTGAAAATGAAGAAGCTAAAGTAGTTCCGCTTTCGTTACAGTTATTATTAGAAAATTGCATCAAGCACAATGTAGTTAGCGAAGCAAAACCGCTTCACATCAAAATTAGTATTGAAAATGGTCAGTTAGTCATTGCTAACAATCTTCAGAAAAAAGAAGTTTTACAAGACCGAAAAGGCGTAGGATTACAAAATATTGTGAATCGCTACGGAATTTTAACCAAAAGAAAAGTATTGGTAGAAGAAAACGAAAAAGAATTCAAAGTCTTGCTACCAATTTTAACCAAACAAATAAATATTATGGAAACAACATACAATTATAATGAACAAACGGCTTATGACCGAGCGTCAAGAAGAGTCAAAGAAATAAAAGAGTTTTACGGAAGTTTAATTTCTTATTGCATCGTAATTCCGGTTTTAGTTTTTATCAATTTTAGAACTTTCTCAGGATTTCAGTGGTTTTGGTTTCCGATGTTAGGTTGGGGAATGGGATTGGTTTTTCATGCTTTCCGAGTTTTCGGTTACGGAAGTTCTTGGGAAGAACGAAAAATTCAAGAGATTTTGAAAAAAGATCAGGAGAAAAACAATAAATGGGAATAATTAAATTTTAAAAAATAAGAAATCATGAGTTTACAAGATAGAATCAATAGTAGAATGGATAAAGAAGCGTTTAAAAACTTTATTCCATCCAATGCCGAAGAAGCAAGATATTATGAAGCAGTTAAAAGAGTTAAGAAAATCAAAGGATTTTATACGCACGCTGTCGTTTATTTGGTCATCAATATTATGATTGTGATTATCAATATTCAAAATTTAAAAGATGGCGAAAGTTATTTTCAAGCGCATAATTTCTTCACCGCTTTCTTTTGGGGATTAGGATTGTTAGCACACGGGTTATCTGTATTTTTGCCTGATTTTATCATGGGAAAAAACTGGGAAGAACGCAAGATTAAGGAATTTATGGAGAAAGAAAAAGCGAATAAGTGGGAATAATTAGTCACAGTTTTCAGTCGCAGTTGACAACACAAGAACTTGAAACCTGAAACTTAAAACCTGAAACAAAAATACAATGAACATATTAATTATCGAAGACGAAAAACCAGCAGCACGATTGTTGCAACGCAAGGTTGAAAAATTAGGTTTGCAAATAAACACAATGTTACACTCTGTGGAAGAAGCTATTGCATGGTTTCAAAACAATCCGCATCCTGATTTGATTTTTTTAGACATTCAATTGTCTGATGGTTTGTCGTTTGAGATATTTGAGTACTTTGACAAAGCTCAGCAACACATCAAAAGTGCGGTGATTTTCACAACCGCTTATGATGAGTACGCTTTGCGAGCTTTCAAATTGAATAGTATTGATTATTTATTGAAACCAATCGATGAAGAAGATTTGGAAGTCGCTGTCAATAAATTTAAAGCTAGAACTCAATCGCAAAATATTTCATTAGATTTTGAAGCGATTAAGCGAATGTTAGTCAATCCAGTGGAAAAGGAATACAAAAAGCGTTTTTCAGTAAAAATTGGCCAACAATTAAAAGTGATTTCCATTGATGAAGTAGAATGTTTTTACAGCGAAAACAAAGGAACTTATATTCACACTTTAGACAACCGTGATTATTTAATTGATTCGACTTTAGAAGTTATAGAAGCAGAAATCAATCCAAAAGAATTCTATCGAGTAAGCCGAAAATTCATAGTTCCTCTGAAAGCAGTGAAGGAAATTCAAGTGTATTCGAATTCAAGATTAAAAATCATTTTACCAACATACAAAGACGATGAAGTCATTGTTGCAAGAGAACGTGTTGGTGATTTTAAAGAGTGGATAGGGTAGTTACTTCAAATTTAGAAAGTCAATTTTATTACCAATTGATTTTTTTTTCATTTCATTTTCTAGTTGGTAAAAATCTGATTTAATCACTCTTTTTGAAATGGAATTGTTTTCAAGAATCATTATTTCGTCACAAGTATCATTTAATGTTGAGAAAATGTGAGAAGAAATAATTATCGTTTTTCCTAGGTCTTTTAATTTATGAATGATTTCGGTTATTATGATATTACTTTGAATGTCAACTCCATTAAAAGGTTCGTCTAAAATGAAATATTTGTTTTCTTGAAGCAAAATAGCTGTTAGGGCTAATTTCTTTTTCATCCCAGTAGAATATTTTGATGCATATTCATTTAGTGGTAAGTCAAAAATTTTATTTTTTTCGAAGTCAATTGTATTGATATTTCTTGCATTACATAATAATTGAATATATTCTTTTCCAGTAATTTTTGGAAAAAAGTAAGGTTCGGTTACCAATAAACCTAAATGATTTTTTAATATAGGTAAGTCAGATTTTATTTCGCCATTATACGTTTCTAAACCTGCAATACAATTAAATAAAGTTGTTTTTCCGGCACCATTTTCTCCAACTAATCCGTATACTTTACCGCTTTCAAAAAGTAAATTTATAGACTGTAATACAACCTTGTTGCCATATTTTTTTGATAAATTTTCAATTTGAATCATTTGAGAAGCTGTTTGAGTTGTTTTAATGATTGAAGGTAAAAATATGGAATTACAATAGCTAACAATGGTGGAAAATAAATGCAAAAGCCAAGTAATACACTTTGAATAATATTCATTTTATCTGGATAGGCGGCATATTTTGCTAAAATAATAGTTATTAGGAATAAGTATCCAAATGCTAAAAAAGTTACAATCGCTTCTATTTTATCGAAAAATAAAATGACTAAAATTGTAGTAAATGGAAGAACTATGAAGGAACTATATAAAATAGAAGTCTTAATTTTTTCGATTAAAAAAGATTTTGGATTTAAATTATAACTCCACACAAAAAACGAAGTTTCGGGAACGGAATAATAAGAAAAAAAGATTAGAAAAACTGAAATTAATGCTGCTATCCCAAGATTTAGATTTGTAACTTCAATTGCTTTAAATAATAAGAATATTGAAATAAGGAAAATATAAAAAGTATTTCTAAAACCAATAGTAAATTCGAAAGGCTTTTTTGAAAAAGGAGTTGGAATTATAAAATTATAAATAGATTTTAAACTTATAAACCCTAAAATGATTGCTAAAATTAAATAAGCAGGAATAAATAGAAAATTATTAAGATAGATTAAAAAAGCAATGAAAGGTAGAGCAATTAGAATGTTTTCGGAAATTCTAATGAGTTTATAATCTGAGGATTTAAAACAGTATTTTAAAAATCTATTTCGAGTAACTTCACTAAGTTTTAGAATCAGAATACAATAGGTTAAAATATAAAGATAATTTGCATAATCTACTTTTTCAAAAAGGGTTTTGGAACCCAAAATGAAAGCAAAAATCAGAATAAAATAACCTAAAATTATAGGCATTCCATATTCAATAAACGAACGATTTATCATTTTATATTGAAGATGGAAATAGTATTTCATTATTTACTAAATCTATGCAAAGTAAATGTCATTGCCGTCAATAAAAAGAACGCCATGATTTGATGTGCTAATCCTAACCAAAGTGGTACATGGAAAAGCAAGGTAAAAATTCCTAAAAGAAATTGGATAAATACAAAAACCAATAACGTTTTAACTCCGTTCTCTTGCGTTTTATCTAAAGTAAATTTTCTACTTTTTATGAATAAGAAAATAATCATTCCCACTACTACATAAGCGAATGTTCGGTGAATGAATTGAACGCCACTTTTTCCTTCTGTAAAAGATAACAATAAATTTGATTGTTCTAATTTTATACTTTCATGAAAGAATTGTCCATCACTCATTAAAGGCCAATGGTTGTGAATTAATCCTGCATTTAAACCTGCAACAAAACCTCCGTAAATGATTTGAATGATTAAAATTACTAAAGCAATACGAGCTATTTTTCGCAATTCTAAAACTGGTAATTTTCGCTCTGGATAAATTAAATCTAAGGCAACCCAAAGTGTATAAGCAAACGTAATAAAAGCAAATGTTAAGTGAATCGCTAATCTGAAGTGACTCACATCGGGCATGTCTTTTAAACCACTGGCTACCATGAACCAACCCAAAAATCCTTGAAAAGCGCCCATTCCTAAAAGAATAAAACATTTTTTGATGGTTTCGTTATCTAATTTCTTTTTGATTAAGAAATAAACAAACGGGATAATGAAAACCACACCAATAATGCGACCAATAAAACGGTGAAACCATTCCCAAAAGAAAATAAATTTATAATCCTCTAATTGAAAATCTTTGTATTGATTTACTTTTTGGTATTCTGGAAATTTCTTGTATTCTTCAAAAGCTTCTATCCATTTTTCTTCCGACATAGGAGGGAAGGTGTCGTTAATTAAATGCCAATCGGTCATGGATAAACCAGAGTTGGTTAGACGTGTAATTCCGCCAACAGTTACCATGATAAATAACAAAACACATCCTGAAAGTAGCCAGTAAATAACTGATTTATTAGTTTTCATATTTCTTGATATTCAAAAAGCACCCCAAATTTACGCAATGCTAATTTGAAAAGTGCTTTAACAGATTATAATTTTTATACTTTTTTCAATCCCATTTTTGAAGCTTTGTTCAAGATAAAATCTTTCGCAGCTTCGTATTCGTTTGGAATTTCGCCTTCTAAAATGGCTTCTTTTACCGCTTCTTTCAAAATCCCAATTTCTCTACAAGGTTTCAAACCAAATAATTCCATAATTTCTTCGCCCGAAATAGGAGGTTGAAAAACACGAACTCTATCTTTTTCTTCCACTTCTACTATCTTCTCTTTTACAATGTCGAAGTTCTTGTGGTATTTTTGAAATTTCTTTGGATTTTTAGTCGTGATATCCGCTTTGCATAAGGTCATCAAACTATCGATATCTTCTCCAGCATCAAAAACCAAACGACGCACTGCGCTATCCGTAACAATATCTTCTGCAATTACAATTGGGCGCGAACTCATCGTAACCATTTTTTGCACAAATTTCATTTTGTGATTCAAAGGCATGTGCAAACGTTCAAATATTTTTTTGACCATTTTTCCACCCAAAAATTCATGTCCGTGAAACGTCCAACCTTGTTTTTTGTTGAATCTTTTGGTTGGTGCTTTGCCAATGTCGTGTAATAAGGCCGACCAGCGTAACCAAACATCATCAGTATTCGGGCAAATATTGTCTACTACTTCTAACGTATGATAAAAATTGTTTTTGTGCGTATGACCTTCGACTTCTTCTACATTATTCAAAGCCGTTAATTCAGGTAAAATAATGTCCAATAAACCCGTTTGATACAAATGTAAAAATCCGATTGATGGTTTATCTGAAGCTAAAATTTTATGCAATTCATCAACAATTCGTTCGCCTGAAATGATATTGATTCTATCTTTATTTTTTGAAATCGCTTCTAAAGATTTTGATTCTATTTCGAAATTCAATTGCGTAGCAAAACGAATGGCGCGCATCATACGCAATGGATCATCAGAATACGTAATGTCTGGATTTAAAGGTGTTTTGATGATTTTATTTTTCAAATCTTCTACACCATTAAATGGGTCAACTAAATCACCAAAGTTTTCAGAATTCAAAGAAAAAGCTAAAGCGTTTATCGTAAAATCTCTTCTTTCTTGGTCGTCTTTTAATGTCCCATTTTCTACTAGAGGATTTCGGCTATCGTGTGTGTACGATTCTTTTCGAGCACCTACAAATTCCACGTCAATATCATCGTAGCGTAACATCGCAGTTCCATAATTTTTAAAAACTTGCACTTTTGGATGAAACGGAATTAATTCGGAAACTTTTAAAGCCAATTCAATTCCGCTACCAACGGCAACGATATCGATGTCTTTTTTGTGGTCTCTGTTGAGTAATATATCGCGAACAAAACCACCAATTACATAACATTCCAAGTTGAGTTCTTGGGCTGCTTGCGAAATGATTTTGAAGATGTTATGTTCTAAATGTTGTTTGTAATTCATTTTCTTAATTAGTCAATTTGACAATTCGGCAATGCGCCAATTAATTATCAAACAACATCATTGGCTAATTGACAAATTGAAATATTGGCACATTTTACTTGCGAATCACTTTTACCTGGCTATCTAAACCTAATTTAATAATCGTAGAAGGATTTTTGCAAACTTTATCGTGGTGCAAATTTACTACATAGTCCACACCTTTTATAATTTCGGGACTAATTTCTTTGAAAGTTTTTGGTGTAGGTTCGCCTGAAATATTTGCTGACGTAGAAACCAATGGTTTTTTCATGCGTTCCATTAGTTTAAAACAGAAAGGTTCCGTAACTAATCGAACTCCTAACGTGTTATCTTCAGCAACGATATTTTTAGCTACATTTCGAGGATTATCTAAGATTAAAGTTGTCGGTTTTTCAGATAAATCTAGAATTTGCCAGGCCACATCAGGAATTTCTTTGAAAACGTTATACATCATGCGTTCTCCGTTCATTAAAACAATCATGCTTTTGGTTTCTTCCCGTTGTTTTAACGCGTAGATTTTTTTTACAGCTTCTTCATTTGTGGCATCGCAACCAATTCCCCAAACGGTGTCGGTTGGATATAAGATAATGCCACCATTTTTAATGACTTCGAATGCGTTGTGTACTTCAGTATTGATATCCATTAATTTTTTAATTTGGTAATTTAAAATAATCTCCAACAATTGTATTCATCTCTTCTGGTAGAAATTTTATTAGTCCATTTCCTGGATAAAAAGTTAATTCGCCAAAAATGATATGGTTTTCAATCAAGTAAAAGTCAACTCGAACAAAAGGGAAATTTTCAGCTAATTTTTCTACAACTTCTATCATCTCTGTTAATTTTTCAGGTCTTGTTGTTTCATCTTCATAAAACAATTTTTTTTCGGTACAAAAATTAAGCTTTTCCCAATCGGTATTATAATAGCACCTGTAATTTTTTATTTGTCTTTCAATATCTATTTGAATAAACTTTATTTTACCATCAAAACAGAAAAATTTGTAATCATTAATTACTTCTTTTTCAAATTCTTCAAGAAATTTTTCGGCAATAATTAAAGGTTTTATGCCTTTATAAGCCCATTCTTTTCCTTTATTATAGAAGTTTTTCTTTTGCCATTTCTCTAATATTTTTTTTGTTTTAACTATATCTAGAGATGATTTGTCTTTTACACAAATATTATAACCACTACCATGAACACATTTTAATACAAATTTATTTGGTAGTTTTTCAAAATCAATTTCATTAGGGGTTTCGTAAACGCCTAGTAAAGTATTTAAATATTTTTCTCCAATTTTATCAGAAACGAATTCTCTAACATTGTATTTGTCAACTAGTTTTCTAAGAATTGGATTTTTATAATTTAATTTATACCACTGAATTTTTTCATTAAAAGTCTTTGGGTTTTTTAAATTTAGTTTATTCCCTGTTACATATTCATATTGTAAAGGGATGTAGATTTTAGGTGGCAAAAATTTAAAGTTTTTTAATAATCTTAAAATTATTTTTTTATAATTTCTCATGTTTAAAAAATGATTGTAAATATATGTTTTTTTACTTAAAATATCTTTTATAAATTAAATAAGAAACTATATTTGTTTTAAAATAAAATAATAATGAGACTTATTCAATTAACTGCCTCAATGGGCTGGAGAGGCCATGAACAAAAAATCATTTATTTATATGAAGCGTTTAAGGAGTATGGATATGTAGAGGATCAATGGATTATATGTCCTGAAAACTCAGAGGTTTTTAAAGTTGCTACTGAAAAAGGAATGAACGTAATTTCTTTTCCATATAAGTCTGAGTATGATTTTAAATTTGCTAAGCAGTTAAGTTTGATTTCAAAAGAAAAAAAAGCAGATGTAATTTTTATTCATAGTAGTCAGTCTCATACTATGGCTGTATTATCTGCAATTTTTTATGGATTAAAAACGCCACTAGTTTTATGCAGAACTTTAATAAGACGAGTAGATACAAATTTCTTACGAAAATGGAAATATAATTATAAAGGAATAAAAAAAATAATTTGTGTTTCAGAACCAGTTGTTGAGGTTTTAAAATATGCAGTTAAAGATCATTCGAAGCTATGTGTTGTGGGAAGTGTTACCGATATTCATAAATTTAAAAAGCAATCTAAGATAGGTGCCTTACATCAAGAATTTAATATTCCAACTGATTACAAAATAATAGGTAATATCGCTGAGTTTACAGGTTTTAAAGATCATAAAACTTGGGTAAATACCGTTGCGGAACTTGTTAAACGTGGTGTTAAAGCAAAGTATATTTTAGTAGGAAAAGGTTCTTTGGAAAATGAAGTTAGAGAACAAGTAGCAGCTTTAGGTTTACAGAATGATATTATTTTTGCAGGTTTTAGAAAAGATATTCCTGAAATTCTTCCTGAATTTGACCTGTTTTTGTTTACATCTAATAATGAGCCGACAGGTGGAGTACTTTTGGAATCCTATGCTTGTAGAGTTCCTATTGTAGCCGCAAAAGCGGGAGGAATCCCTGAAGTTGTGATTGATAATGAAACAGGTTTGTTGGCAGAAGTCGGGAATCCAATTTCATTTGCTGATAAAGTAGAGCAAATGATGAATGATAAACAATTACAAGAAAAATGTAGTACTAATGGATATCAATTCTTAATTGATAATTTCACGAAAGAAGTAATTGCAAAAAAAATGTTTAATGAATTGAATGAAGTGGTACTTTTTAACCAAAAATAAAAATGTTCTTTTTTAAACGTAAGTGTATTAAATTGTATTTGAATTTGCTTAAATTTATTAATGCAAGTGACGAAATGATTTCTATATATCAGTATTACTTAAAAAATGGAAAAAAACCAGATTTAGTTAATCCAAAAGAGTTTATGGAAAAAACTTTATGGCTAAAACTAAATTATTATACTGAAAGTTATGGTAAATATGCTGATAAATATGATGTTCGAAATCATGTTGAAAGAACAATAGGAGGTAAATATTTAAATGATATTTTTGGGGTTTATGATTCAGTTTCTGAAATAAGTTTTACAGATTTACCTCAACAGTTTGTTTTGAAAGGAACACATGGTTCAGGCTATAATATTATTGTAAAAGATAGAGATAATCTGAATCTTGAAAAAGTTAAAAAGAAATTAAACCAATATCTTTCTGAAAATTACTATCACAAATTTCGTGAAAAGATTTATAAAGATTTAAAGCCTAGAATTTTAATTGAAAAATATATCACTGAAATTGATAGTGAGGAACTTATAGATTATAAATTTCATTGTTTTCATGGTAAGCCTAAATATGTATTTGTGCAAAAGAACAAATCGGAAAACATAAGAAAATGTTTTTATGATTTAAATTGGAATAAAGTACTACCCGAGACCTATAATTCTTCTTTTTATAAAGCCGATTTTAAAAAGCCTGAAAATTTTGATGAAATGGTTCAAATTGCAGAAAAATTATCAGAAGGTTTTGTTTTTTTAAGAGTTGATTTATATTCTATAGGGCATAAAATTATTTTTGGTGAATTAACTTTTTTTTCAAATGCCGGACTTATCAGAAGTTCAATAGAAAGATTTAATATAGAATTTGGAGATTTAATTCAGTTGCCTAAATAGTTTTTTAAAAAATTATTTTATTTTTTAAGTTTGAATTGAATCAATCCCCAATTTACTTCAATTCTATTACAGGTTGTTTGAATTCCTAAAATATTTTGAATTCCTTCATAAATAATGCTGCCACTAGCTTTATCTAATCCAAAAAAGAGTTTAAAAAACAAAATCATTTCTTCTTTACTATTAAAAACAAATGGATATTCATTGTATTTACATTCAACAATTTTGTTTTGAATGTTTGGATATTTTTCAAAATAATCTTCATGAAAGAAATCACCTTGATGACCTAAAGAATTATATTCATTAACAAATTGATTTAAAAAGACATCGATTGATGTTTCTTTTTTTACATCTGCAAAAATTAAATTTCCATCAGATTTAATTACTCTTAAACATTCTTCTACAAATTGCGGAACATTTTTTAAATGATGCATGCCACTAAGTGAAAAAACGGCATCAAAACTGTTTGATTTAAAAGGTAGTTTTTCTGGAGAAACGAGTTTTATGTCATTATTTGTAAATCCCTCAGAAAAATCCGTTGATGTTACATTTAAATGATTTGGTAAAAAATGCTTTAAATAACCACCGCCAGAGGGAATATCTAAAATTTCATTTAAAGATGAAAAATTTAAAGATGAAATTAAGTTGTTGAATTCATGAAATCTAACATGTGGATAATTTTGCATTGCAAAATGATAATCTAGTGCTCGTTTCTGAAAAATCAACCTGTAGTCGTTCATTTGTAATTGTATAATATTAGTTGAGTTTTTATAAGAAATGAAAATAAATAAAGTAATCACAAATGTATATTTTTTTTAAATTTTATTCACCTCCTGTTTAATATTTATCTATTTTTTGTTTTTAAAAAAACAATTAAATAATAAATGCGAAAGTATTTGTTTAATACCGATTTTGAATAAATTTGTTTTCATTCTCAAGAAGGTTTTACGATCCATTTTTTTGGTTTAGTATCTTCTTTTTAATCTAGTGTATTAAGATGAGTTTTATTAATCGTATTAATTTGAAACTTAATTCAATATTCTGTTTTTCAGATGTTAAGTTTTGTAAGTGTAAATATTATAAGTATAATAACAAAAAATTGAATTTAGAAAATCCTTCTGAATTCATGGAAAAAATTCAATGGTTAAAATTGAATTTTTATAAAGAAGAATACGGTTGTTATGTGGATAAATTTGAAGTTAGAAAATATGTGGCCAATAAAATTGGTGAGAAATACTTGAATCCTATTTACGGAGTTTTTGATTCATTTAAAGATATTGACTTTTCAATATTACCTGAAAAGTTTATCATAAAAGGAACTCATGGCTCTGGGATGAATATTTTGGTTGTTGATAAATCAAAAATTGATTTAAGTAAAATAGAGAAAAAAATAAAAACTTTTTTAAAAACAGAATACTTTAAAGTAAATCGGGAGTATGTTTATAAAAAATTGAAACCACGTATTGTTGTTGAAGAATTAATCGATTCGGGTAATGAACAATTAAAAGATTATAAGTTTTATTGTTTTAGCGGCGTTCCAAAATATGTTTTAGTTAAAACTTCAATTAATGGCGTTGAAAAAAAATGTTTTTATGATTTAAATTGGACTAAAATTTGCCAAGAAAAGATTACTAAAGACTATTTTGAGCACGAATTTGAAAAACCGGATAATTTCAATGAAATGATAGACGTTGCTACTAAACTTTCCGAGGGTTTTATTTTTATACGAGTTGATTTGTATTCGCATAATAATAGTGTGATTTTTGGTGAATTAACTTTTTTTCCAATGGGAGGAATGAAGCGATTAAAAATGGAAAAATTAAATAAAGAAATGGGAGACGCTATACAGCTACCCTTTCAATAATTTTATCTTGTAAATTTTTAAATAGCCTTTTATTCTGTTTTTCAAAGGAATACGATAAGACAATCCTTTTTTAATAACATCCTTACAAGGATTACATTTGCCACAAGGAATATTGTCTTTTGGACTATGACAAAACCAAGTTAAATATAATATGTCTAGCCAGTTATTTTGTTTGGCAATTTTTAGCATATCTGTTTTTAAAAGATTTATTATTGGAAAATCAAAATATTTAAAAACAATATGGATGTTATTATAATGTTGGTTAGTTTCAATTTTTGAGGAAGATAGCTTGAAATAATTCTTTTCTAAAAAGTAAGCAAAAGATGATTTTTCTAGATTTTTTTCAACGCATAATTCAACGTTTGTTAAATTATTTGAATGACAAAAATTCGCAATCCACTCATATTGACTTCCGATTTTTTGATGACTTTTAATTTCTTTGAAAGCTTTTTCTATTACTGAATTATCTTCTATTTCTTCTTTCTTTACAAACCAAATTGGTTTTAAATAGTTTTTACTTTCTGGAAATTGATTAAAAAGCTTTTTAGTAATATTTTCAATAGCATTAAGTTCCTGATTTAAAGACTTTCTATCGTTATCTATAATATAAATAGGTTGTACTTCTATCTTTTCTGCCAAAACCAACTGAAGAATTCTAAAAGTAGAATCCCATCCACTTGTCCAAAGTATATAGTGTTCTTTTTGCATTTATTTCACCTTGTAAATCCCTAATCCTTTTTTAATTTGTTTGCTTACTAATACCATTTTTACATAAAGGTAATTTCTAAGACTTAAAAACCACCACTTTGAAAATGGAAGTTGAGTAGCAATGATTTCTTTGTTTTTACTTTCTGAAATAATAAAATCAGAATTAATATTGCTCCACTTGATGTTTCCGTAACCATCAAATTCATTGACTTTGTTTTTTCCATGAATTACAGAAAGCCATAATCTTTTTTCAGATAAATGAATAATTCGTGGTTCTTTTTTCCACATGTTGTGCACATAATGCCACACCGTTTTAGGATTGTCGTTTCGTTCAATTAAACTGATAAAAGGATTGAAAATATGTTCCTTTTTACCTAAAATAAAATTGGGTTCTACTTGTAAAGTGTAGCCATTAATATTGTCAATGGCTAAAAAATCTTGTTTATTGAATTGTTTCTGTATTTCGTTGATGAAATCTTTATGAATACAATCATCATTGTCAATACGCGACGTAATTAAATAGTCTTGATCAGCAGCATTTTCTTTTAGATAATTTAAAATCGCCTCATTAAATTTAGGCATTCCATCAATGTAAAAAGGAACGATTAAATCATTTTTTTGAAGGATACTTTCAATTTTTGCTCGATAGGTATCACTTGTGCTACTATCAAAAAACAAGAGCCATTTGAAGTTTTTATTAGACTGATTTATGACAGAAGGCAAGCAATAATTAGAAAATAATTCCAAGCGCTCATCCATCCATTTTTCATCTAAAAGAGCTTCGTTGTTTTTAGTTACATCCCATTCTGGATTTTTTAAATTAAAACGTGTGATTAGAAAGTGATAAAACATGGCTTTTTTTTGGTAAAAATAAACTAAATTAATAAAAAAACTTACTTTTGTAGTTACAAATGAATTTGTCCTAAATGAAAAAAATATTTCACCCTGATTATGAATATCTTCAACCTCAATTTGATTCTCTTTTAGAGAATTTTAAAACTTCGGGTGAATTAATTGGTTCTGAAAAACGAAATGTTATCAAAGTTTTTACTGTAGGAGATTTTTCAGTCAATATAAAATCATTTAAAAAACCGAATTTACTTAATGCTTTTATTTATGGATACATTCGTAAATCAAAAGCACAACGTTCTTTTGAGTATGCTCAAATTTTGTTGAGTAAAGGAATTGGTACTCCTCAACCTTTTGCGTATTATGAAAATAAAACCGTTAAAGGTTTAGAAGAAAGCTACTATTTTAGCTTACAACAAGATGTTGATTTGATGTTTCGCAATTTGATTTTTGAACCAAATTATCCTAATCGAGATGAAATCATTAAGCAATCGGCAAATTTCTTTTTTAAAATTCACAATCTAGGAATCGAATTTATCGATAATACTGCTGGAAATACTTTGATTAAAAAAGTAGGTGAGAACGAATATAATTTTTATTTGGTTGATTTAAATCGAATGAGTTTTCATGAGGAATTGTCATTAAATCAACGCGTTAAGAATATTGCTAAATTAACAAATGATAGTTACATCAATAAAGTCTTTAGTGAGGCGTATGCGCCTTTGTACGGAATTGAATCGGATGTTTTCTATACCCTTTTGATGAAAGAATCGAATAATTTTTTGGATAGTTTTAATAGAAGAAAGAAAATTAAAAAACGATTAAAATTTTGGAAAAAGTAGTATCTTTCGTTTTTTATCATCGTTAATGAAATTATCTGTAATAATTACAACATACAATTCGGAAGATTGGTTACGTAAAGTGCTAATCGGTTACAGTGTTCAAACTGAAACGGATTTTGAATTGGTAATTGCAGATGACGGTTCTACTGAAAAAACCAAACAAGTTATTCAAAGTTTTTCTTCTAAATTTAAATATCCAATTCTTCATGTTTGGCAAGAAGATAATGGTTTTCGAAAATCAGAAATTTTAAACAAAGCCATTTTAAAAGCTAATTCAGATTACCTTCTTTTTACAGATGGTGATTGTATTCCAAGAAATGACTTTGTCGCCACACATTTGAAACACCAACAAAAAGGATATTTTTTATCAGGTGGATATTTTAAATTACCTTTGTCCTTGTCTAATTTTATTTCCGAAGACGCTATTGTTGAACAAAATTGCTTTTCGATTAAATGGTTGGTTAATAATGGCTTGAAGGCTAATTTTAAAGTATCGAAGCTGACTAAGAACAAATACTTTGCAAGTTTTATGAATTGGATAACACCAACGAAGAAAACGTTCAACGGGCATAATTCGTCGGTTTTTAAAGAAGATTTATTGGCTATCAATGGATTTAATCAAGATATGCATTACGGTGGATTGGATAGAGAAGTAGGCGAACGTTTGTTTAATTTAGGAATCTTAGCGAAACAAATAAGATACGAGGCAATTTGCTTACATTTGCATCACGAAAGAGGATATGCCGACCCACAAAAAATAGCGGCGAATTTAGAAATTAGACGTTATAATATAAAACATAATATCATTAGAATTAAAAACGGAATTTTTGCAGAATAAAACCGTTTCTAAAAACATAAAGAATGAAAATATCAGTAGTTGTAAGTACTTATAATGCAGAAGAATGGCTGGAAAAAGTCTTAATTGGGTATAGTGTACAAACTTATAAAGATTTTGAATTAATAATTGCCGACGATGGTTCAAGACCTTCAACAAAAGAATTGATTGATTCTTATGCGAAAGATTATCCTGTGCCCGTTCGTCATTTGTGGCATGAAGATTTAGGATATAGAAGACAAGAAATTTTAAATGTTGCCATTGTAGAAGCGGCTCATGAGTATATAATCATGACAGATGGCGATTGTATTCCGAGAGCTGATTTTGTAGAAGTACATGCACAACAAGCAGAAAAAGGAAAGTTTTTATCTGGAGGATATTGTAAACTTCCAATGAAAACTAGTAAAGCCATTACCAAAGAAGATATACTTACACAAAGATGTTTCGATGTAAAATGGTTGAATAAAATAGAGAAATTAGACTTTTCCAATACTTTAAAATTAGGTTCAGATGGAATTATCGCTAAAATTTTAGATGTTATTTCGCCTACAACACCATCGTTTAACAATTGTAATTCTTCTGGATTTAAAGAAGATATGATTGCAATTAATGGTTATGATGAAAGAATGAAATACGGTGGACCCGATAGAGAATTTGGAGAGCGTTTAGAGAATTACGGAGTAAAAGGAAAACAAATCCGCCACAAAGCGATTGTTTTACACTTAGATCATGCACGTGGTTATAAAACACCCGAATCGTTAGCTGCTAATTTAGCTATCAGAAAAGAAGTGCGCGATAAAAAAATTAAATGGACACCTTTCGGAATTAAGAAAGAAGAAAAATAATAAGTATGCGAATATTAGTAACAGGAGCAGCAGGATTTATAGCGTCACACTTATGTGAAAAATTAGTAGCATTAGGTCACGAAGTGGTTGGATTAGATAATTTTAACGATTATTACAGTCCAGCTTTAAAGGAAATGAATGCTAAAGATTTAGAAGCAAAAGGGGTTTTCATCTTTAGAGTAGATTTGAACGATGACTTATCAAAAGTATTCGAAAAACCGTATGATTATATCTATCATTTGGCTGCCCAACCTGGAATTTCATCTGATACTACTTTAGAGGAATATGTTAAAAATAACATTTATGCTACTCAAAATTTGTTAGATGCCGTTTTAGCTTATAATCCAAATTTAAAATCGTTTGTAAATATTGCTACTTCATCTGTTTATGGAATTGAAGCTACAGTAGATGAAACGATTCCGGCGCAACCTGTTTCTTTTTATGGTTCTACCAAATTAGCAGCCGAACAATTAGTGTTAGGATTACAACGTCTTGGAAAATTGAAAGCTTGTTCTATTCGTTTATACTCAGTTTTTGGACCAAGAGAACGCCCAGAAAAATTATATACCAAATTAATTGAAAATCTTTACAACGATAAACCATTTCCATTGTTTGAAGGAAGTGTAAAACACGAGAGAAGTTTTACATATGTAGGTGATATCGTGGATGGATTAGCTGCAATTATCGGGAAAGAAGCTGCGGTTGATGGTGAAATTATCAATTTAGGTACTGATGAGGTAAATACTACACAAGACGGAATTACCGCTGTTGAGCAAATCATGCATAAAACCTTGATTATTGATAACAAGCCTCCAAGAAAAGGCGATCAGCAACGTACTGCTGCAGTTATCGATAAAGCTAGAAAATTATTGAATTACGAACCTAAAGTAACCTTAAAACAAGGACTTGAAGAACAAATAAAATGGTATAAAGAGAAGTTTATTGACTAATCTTTTTTACAAATTGCTGTAATTTATCAGCAAATAGTTCAGGATTCAATTTATCATACCACTCCAAAGCTTTTTCTTTAAAGTTTTTGGGGTGTTTGTTTTTATATAAGTCAGGAAAATAATCAGATAAGTGTACAATTTCATGTAAACCTGTTTCTTCAAAAATATTCCACGATGTTCGGTTGATCCAAGGAGCATAAATCGTAAAAGTTGGAATATTTAACGCTTTTGACATATTGGTGGCACCGCCTTCATTTCCGACTAAAGCATCACATTGCGATAATACGGCTAAGAATCCGCGTAATCCTTTTACATAAAAATCGAATACAATTTTTGATTGCGCATTAGCATCACACAAATTAAAAATTGCTTTAGCTTCTTCTTGTTGATTTGGCATATAATTAAAAACCAATTGTACATCTGCGGTAGAAGCAATTTTGTTTAATACTTCCGCCATATACGCATTAGGTAAGCTCTTGTTTTTTCCACTTCCTAAAACACTAATCATCACGATTTTTTTTGATACATCTAATTGACTTGCAATTTGATTTTTAGCGTTTTCAATTTCAGATGGAGTCAAATGAATTTTTGGAAAAATCTGCGGAATATCTTTTTTAATAGCGGTTTTGGCTAATAAAATTCGGAAAGCATTTGCTGTTCCATTACATTCCGTATCTGGAATAACAGTTTCGGTTAAGAAAAGTTTGGAATACCATTTGTAAGTTCCAATTCGTTTTTTTGCGCCACTTAAATACGTTGGGATTAAACTTTGAAACTTTCCATAAACATCAATTACGGTGTCGTATTTTTCTAGTTTTAATTCCGTTCCTAAACGGAATAATCCACTTAATCCCTTGTATTTATCTTCTTCAAAAAACAATACTTTGTCAATAAAAGGATTGTTTTCCACCACTGGGAACGTATTTTTTTGAATCAAATAATGCACTTCACAGTTTGGGTGCTGTTTCTTAATAGCTTCACAAATGACAGTACTTGCCAGTACGTCACCAATCATCTTAATTTGTATGACAAGTACTTTCATTTATTATACTGCTACGTTATATTCTCTTAAAGCATCATTCAAAGAAGTCTTCAAATCAGTTGAAGGTTTTCTTTGTCCAATGATTATCGCACAAGGTACTTGATAATCACCAGCAGGGAATTTCTTCGTATAACTTCCTGGAATTACTACTGAACGAGCAGGAACAACTCCTTTATATTCAATTGGCTCATCACCTGTTACATCAATAATTTTTGTAGAACCTGTCAAACATACATTCGCACCTAAAACCGCTTCTTTTCCTACGTGAACTCCTTCTACCACAATACATCTTGAACCGATGAAAGCGCCATCTTCAATGATTACTGGAGCCGCTTGTAATGGTTCTAAAACACCTCCAATTCCAACACCACCCGAAAGGTGAACATGTTTTCCAATTTGAGCACAACTTCCTACGGTTGCCCAAGTATCCACCATCGTACCTTCATCTACATAAGCACCAATGTTTACATAACTTGGCATTAAAATTACTCCCGATGAAATGTAAGCACCATATCTTGCTACCGCATTTGGAACAACACGAATTCCTTTTTCTGCATAATTACGTTTCAACAACATTTTATCGTGATATTCAAAAATACCAGCTTCCCAAGTTTCCATTTTTTGAATAGGGAAGTACATTACAACCGCTTTTTTAACCCATTCGTTTACTTGCCAACCGTTATTTGTTGGTTCAGCCACACGAAGTTTTCCGCTATCTAATAATTCGATAACTTCTCTGATTGCTTTTTGCGTAGTTTCTTCTTGTAATAAAGCACGATTTTCCCATGCTTGTTCTATTGTTGCTTGTAAATTGGTCATAATTTTCAAAATTTGAGTAGCAAAGATAAATCATTTGTTTGAAAGCCAAAACCAATAGTTTAAAGATTGAAGTTCATTTTGTGAAACAAATGCCTTATTTTTGTAAAAAAATGAAATGTCAAGAATTTTAGCCATAGATTACGGAATCAAACGAACAGGAATTGCTGTTACCGATGAAATGCAGATGATAGCTTTCGGGCTAACTACAATTCCATCTGAAACGGCAATTGCTTTTTTAAAAGACTATTTTTCGAAAGAAAAAGTAGAACGTGTAATTGTTGGTGAACCTAAACAAATGGATGGAACACCTTCGCAAAGTGCCGAAATCATCAATGCTTTTGTGACTAAATTTCAAGAAGCTTTTCCTGCAATGCCAGTGGATAGAGTAGACGAACGTTTTACTTCCAAAATGGCATTCCAAACCATGATTGATAGCGGTTTAAAAAAGAAACAACGTCAAAATAAAGCATTGGTTGACGAAATTGCCGCAACAATTATGCTTCAAGATTATTTACATTATAAAAAATAGTACTTTTGCATTCGAAATTTAGAATTCAGAAGTTAGAAATTAGAAAATACCGATTATGATTTTACCAATATACGGATACGGAGAACCCGTTTTACGCAAAGTAGGAGAGGACATTACTCCAGAATATCCGAATCTTAAAGAAACAATTGCTAATATGTATGAAACCATGTATCATGCACATGGCGTTGGTTTGGCGGCTCCACAAGTTGGGTTACCTATTCGCTTGTTTATTGTTGATACCGAACCTTTTAGCGATAGTGATGATGTTTCTAAAGAAGAAGCTGCTTTAATGAAAGATTTCAAAAAAACGTTCATCAATGCAAAAATAATCAAAGAAGAAGGTGATATTTGGGGATTCAACGAAGGTTGTTTGAGTATTCCAGATGTGCGTGAAGATGTTTTTCGCCATGATACGATTACCATTGAATACATGGATGAAGATTTCAATAAGAAGACAGAAGTATATGATGGTTTAATCGCTCGTGTTATCCAACATGAGTATGATCACATTGAAGGAATTTTATTTACCGATCATTTGTCAATTCTGAAAAAGAAGTTAATTGGGAAGAAATTGCAAAACATTATGGATGGTAAAGCAAGACCCGATTATAAAATGAAATACGTAAACAAAAAAGGACGTTAATTACAGTATTCAGTGTTCAGTTTTTAGTATTCAGTTTTTCTTTAAACTTTTTACTTTTTACGTTTCACTTTTTACTTTAAAATAATATATTTGCCAACCTTAATAAGTAAGAAACATGAGCATTCAAAAAATATTAGCTATTTCTGGGAAACCAGGTTTATATGAATTAAAAATTCAAACACGTACAGGATTTGTTGCCGAATCTTTATTAGACGGAAAAAAGATAACTGTTGGAATGAGAGCTAACGTAAGTTTGTTATCAGAAATTGCAGTGTACACGTATTCAGAAGAAGTGCGTTTAGCAGAAGTTTTCAAAGCAATTGCTACGAAAGAAAACGACGGTATGGCAATGTCTCATAAAGAAGACGATGCAAAATTAAAAGCATACTTCAGAGAAATTTTACCAGAATTTGATGAAGACAGAGTATATACTTCTGACATCAAGAAAATCTTAAACTGGTACAATTTGTTACAACCAAAAGGTTTCGTTTCATTAGAAGCGTTATCTAAAGAAATCAAACAAGAAGAAGAAACTCCAGCTGCTGAATAAGCATTGGAAAAATTATACTTTAAAATCCTGCGTTTTCCACGTGGGATTTTTTATTTTTACATAAACAAGTGCAAAAATCAAATTCAAGAACAATTTCAAACTTGAAACCTGAAACTTGAAACAAAAAACAACATCATGAACACACGCCAACAGCAACTACAAGCTTTCAATCGACTTTTAGATATCATGGACGATTTGCGCGAAAAATGTCCGTGGGATAAAAAGCAAACGCTCGAAAGTTTACGTCATTTAACGATTGAAGAAACCTATGAATTAGGCGACGCAATCTTAGACAACGATTTGGAAGAAATCAAGAAAGAGTTGGGAGATGTATTGTTACACATTGTGTTTTATGCGAAAATTGGTAGCGAAACCAATGCGTTTGATATTGGTGATGTAGCGAATTCCATTTGCGATAAATTAATCGATCGTCATCCGCATATTTATGGTGATGTGGTGGTGGCTGACGAAGAAGAAGTAAAGCAAAATTGGGAAAAACTAAAACTGAAAGAAGGCAAAAAATCAGTATTAGAAGGTGTACCAAAAAGTTTACCGGCGTTAGTTAAAGCAAGTCGCATTCAAGATAAGGTTAAAGGCGTTGGATTTGATTGGGAAGAACCGCATCAAGTGTGGGACAAAGTGCAAGAAGAACTAAATGAACTCCAAGTTGAGGTACAAGCTGGCAACCAAGACAAAATAGAAGCCGAATTTGGCGATGTTTTGTTCTCTATGATAAATTACGCAAGATTTTTAAAAGTAAACCCAGAAGACGCCTTAGAACGCACGAATAAAAAATTCATTAAACGTTTCCAATATTTAGAAAGCAAAGCCATCGAATTAGGCAAACCTTTAATGGATATGACGCTAGCTGAAATGGATGTTTTTTGGGAAGAAGCGAAGAAGTTGTAGTGTTCAGTGTTAAGTCTCAGTGTTCAGTTTTATCGCTTAGTTTGTCATGCTGAAAGCATCTCTTGTTTAAACACATAGTCACAATAGAAATACTTTGTGTTAATTTTTAGTCCGAAGCTTCGGACGTTTCACTTGGCATAGAAAACATTAGCGATTCGATAATTTAAAAATTTAATCATGTACTACGCAGTAATTTTTACCTCTACCAGAACCGAAGTGGAAGAAGGTTATGCCGAAATGGCAACAAAAATGGTGGAATTAGCCAAAGCCCAACCCGGATTTATTGGTATGGAAAGTGCACGAAGCGAAATTGGAATTACCGTTTCGTATTGGGAAAGCTTGGAAGCCATAAAAAACTGGAAAGCTAATATGGAACATTTGGATGCACAAGAAAAAGGCAGAACTACTTGGTACAAAAATTACAAAGTAAGAATTGCTAAAGTAGAAAGGGAATATGAGTTTTAAAATGATTAAAAATGATTCTTAATCCTTTATAACCCTCTATTTTTTTGCTTGTTCTTTATAAATAATATGAAACACTTTTTAATATTTTGTCAATTTCAGATTTAGATATTTTCTTTTTTGTTTTAGCAATAATTATTTCTTTAGTGATTGGTGTTTCATTTACTATTTTTTTTAACTTAGGATTAAGCCAATCGGAATTCCAAATTTTAATATTTTTATTTAATACTTTTTGGCAAAGCAATTCGTCATAATTTTCTTTATTGTTAATTTTTAAATTTAATCTTTGAAACCAAATCATAATAAAAGATGAATTTGGTACATCTCTGAATTTTTTTTGGATCTTTTCAACTATTTCTAATTTATTTTTACTGCCTTTAATTTTACTTATAAATATGCTCAAAATAGCTATGCAAGTTGGAACAACTCTTGGATTTTTTAATGCAATTTCTGTTACAATACTTATAAGCGAAATTAAATTATGGTCTTCTTTTTTTGATTTTTCTAGAACTGTTAAAAAATCTCTCATTTGAGAATCAATTGTTCCAGAATTTGGAAATTGTTCTGATAATAAATAAAGTTGAATTAACCATTTTTGTTTATTACCAGTAATAGTTTTATTACTAATCCAATATTTTTTATCTTCTTTAATAGAACTTTTGATTATATTATCAGAGGCCATAGTTTTGTCAGCATTTAATTTTAAACCGATACCTGATAAAATTTCTGAAAGCTCTTTTGTTATTTGTTCAGCTTCAAAGGAATTATTTGTAAAAATTCTATAATCATCTCTATATCTTAAAATGTGATAATCGTTTATTTTTTTTTCTTTTAATTGTTTTGATAAAAGTAAATCAACATAACCTAGCACTATTTCCGCAATAAAATCCATTAAAACACTACCTTGAGGAATTCCATTAGTTTGACCATAACTCATATCTTGTAAGTGATTGTCAATTGCATTTCCTAGTAAAGAATTTTTTCTATCAATCTTAGATTTTTCTTTTGTGTGAATGGCCCAAGGAATAGAATGAGTGTAAATTGAGCTATAGCAATCCGTGATGTCAGAATGTAAAACATATTTGAAATCTAATGACAAAGCAATTGATTTTTGCTCTATCATTTGCCACCAATTTAATATTTGAGCAGACTTGTTTGTTTTGTCAGTTGATTCTGAAATAGCGGGTAAACTATGGCATTCAATTTTTTTATTTTTTTGAAAATTTTCAAAACTTTTTTTAAGTAGTTTCCAATTATTTATTTCGGTTATAGTATGTACTAAAGAGACATAAATAGCTGGATTAATCAATTGAAATGGTCTCCAAGCAAATTTACCATCTTTATTAGAAAGTAGTTTATAATTTACATAATCTGATTCTCTTGGATTTTTAATTCTTAAGTCTGATAACCTTTTATTAGTTAATTCTTTATCTAATTTGTTTAATAACTCTTGAAATGAAAAATACTCAGGTAGACTAATATTACTATAACTCTCTTCCTTTAAAAGTAATGTTTTAGCATCTATATTATTTAATTCTAAAATTTGTTTCATTTATTAAGATTTTTAAAGAATAACTTACAATTCTATTATTTAAAATAGTTATTATCCAAATATATCTAAATTCCTACAACCCATGCTGTAGTTTTTCTACACATTTGCAATAAGTTATAAACAAGCAAAAAAAAATCCCGAGCTTTCACTCGGGATTCTATCTTACATATTTTTAATTTGCTGTAGCTTTTCTTTCCACAATTTCAAGTCGTCTTTGTGGCGTTCAATGCTTTTTTGAACTTCTTTAATAAAAGGATTTTCACCTTTCGAACTACTGCTAATAAACTGAATGTTGTTTTCTAACTGGAAAATTTCGCTTTGTACTTCGTCGATTTTCTTTCTTATGAAGAATTGCTCTTGTTCTAAAGCTCTGCGGTCGTCGCCTTCCGATAATTGCTCTAAACGGTTGCTAAAACGCATCATTTCGGTGTCTTTTTTAGACATGCTTAGTTTTTCAAACAAAGCATCTAAAATCTTATTGAATTTTCCTTCAATGTGTCTTCTGTTGAATGGTACTTTTCCAAAAGTTTTCCAAGTGGCAATATGAGCTTTTATCGCATCTAAATCCGCTTTGTGTTCGCCCGTTAAAGTAAACGATTTCAACTCTTCTAAGAATGCTTTTTTCTTTTCAAATGCTTCTACTTCTTCACTAGTTTCAGCATTTCTTGCTTCGTGCATTCTATCAAAATACGCATTACACGCATCTTTAAAGTCTTTCCAAATACTGTCGGAATATTTACGAGGCACATGTCCAATTTTCTTCCAATCGTCCTGAATTTTCTTCATAATTGGAGTAGTGGCTGCGAAATCGGTACTTTCTTTTAACGATTTTGCTTTTTCAACTAATTCTAATTTCTTAGTTAAATTCTCGTGTTGCTCGTGTTTGATATCTTTATAGAAAACGTTTTTGTTTGCATTAAAAGAACGCACCGCATTCTTAAAGTTAGCCCAAGTTTCCTCCGTTACTTCCGCTGGCACTTTTCCTGCTTTAAAGAACGCTTCACGCAACGCTTCCATTTTCTGAATTTGCGCTTGCCATCCACTGTGCGAATCGATTTTCTCGTTTCCAAAAGCAATGATTTGCGAAATAATTTCGTTTTTAACCGCTAAGTTGTCTGATTCTTTTGCTCTCGCTTCTGCGTATAAAGCTTCACGTTTATCGTGCATTTGTTTGGTGATTTCGCTGAATTCGTTCCAAATCGCTTCTCTGTGTTCACGATCAACTGGACCAATTTCTTCTTTCCAAACGCGGTGTAACAATTGCAATTCACGGAACGCTTTCATTACGTCAGCCTCGTTCAACAATTCTTTTGCTTTGGCAATGATTAATTGTTTTTGCTCTAAATTGTTTTTCAAATCTAAATCACGCGCTTCTTTGTCTAAGTGCATGATGTCGTAAAAACGCTCCATGTGAAAATGGTAGTTGTTCCACAAGATGTTGTATTTATCTCTTGGAATTGCACCTGCATTTTTCCAACGCTCACGAATTTCGTTTACTTTTTTGAACATATCACTAATGCTCGAATCACCAGAATCGATTAAGTTTTTCAACTCTTCGATTAAGCTTTCACGAACAGCGAAATTTTGCTCTAAATTGTTTTGTAATTGTTTGAAATGTTTGGCTTTACTCGCTTTGTATGCGTTGTAAATGCCATCAAACTTATTTTTTAATGGGAAATGATATTCAAACTCTAAACCTTCTTCGTTGTTTTGAGCTAAGAATTCCTCTTTTTTCTCGTCTATAAAATGGTGGTATTTGTCCGAAAAAGCTTTTCTAATGCCTTCTACATGGTCTTTAATTGCCATTACTTTTTCGTTGTTGACTAGTTTTTCTAGCTCATCGGTTAAGGCTTCCATCGACATTGCATCGTAATCCAATACCGGAATTTCGTGCTTTTCTTTTATCGAATCATCTTCGTTTTCTTCTGCATTAGAATTGTCTATTTCCTCTAATACCGATTGACTAATAATGGTAACGCCATCTAATTGTTCCATTTGGTCTTGTCCATCTGCGTTTTGCAGGTTATCATGTGTTGCTTCTGACATTGTGTAAATGCTTAAGGTTGCTAATAAGGTGTGAAGATACTAAAGCACTCCGAAAATTCAAAAAAAATCGTCTAATTATCGCTTATTTTCTTTGAAACGAGTGTTTTGAGCTTTCTTGCCTTCCATTTTCCCGCTATCCGCTGTACAAGGTGTCGCTCCTATCGGGGTTAGGTAGCTATCAAAAGGCTTTCTTGGGATTGATTTTTTGAAGAGTTTTTGGTTTTGTGCTGTTTCAATAAACACACAATTAAATGTGTTCTATGCAAAGTGAAACGCCGAAAATCAACGCATAGTTTTTCTAATGTGTCTATGTGTTTAAAAGAAAAATCAGCTATAATCCGCGCTTGAAAACCCTTGTCATCCGCGTGTTTACTTACTCATTCCAAATTTTCCAAGCCTTCTCAGCCTGTAAAACCAGCATTTCATAACCATTTTTAGTCACGGCGCCTTGAGCCTTAGCTTTTCTTAAAAATGCAGTTTCTTCTGGATTGTAAATTAAGTCGTAAGCAATGTGTTTTTTGGTAAATAAACTGTAATCTAAATTCGGACAATCGTCCACATTAGGATGCGTACCTACTGGAGTGGTATTGATGATTATGGTATATTCTTCAAAAATGGAAGCGTCTAATTCTTCGTATTTGTATTGAAATTCATCGGCTGTTCTAGAAACAAAATCGTATTCGATTTTTAATTTTCGTAAAGCGTAAGCAATGGCTTTGCTTGCACCTCCAGTTCCTAAAATTAATGCTTTTTTATGATGGTCTTTCAATAAAGGTTTGATGGATTTTTTGAATCCGTGATAATCGGTGTTGTAACCTTTAAGTTTTTTCTTTTTGGAAATGGTTATGCAGTTTACAGCGCCAATTTTCTTTGCTGTTTTCGATAATTTATCCAAATACGGAATAATCTCTTCTTTGTAGGGAATGGTAACGTTTAAACCACGTAACCCTTTAATTTCAGTGATTACTTTTGGAAACTCATTGATGTTTTCAATATCGTAATTTTTGTATTCGCAATTATCGAAATGACCAATTTCAAACTTCTCATTGAAATACTTTTTTGAAAAAGAATAGCTAATGTTTCGACCAATTAAGCCAAATTTCAACTGTTTTTTTGTTTTCTTTTTCATATTAAAACCATTTTGATTAAAACAAATTTAGGTAGTTTTTTTTACAATAATGTAAAGTTTTTAATAAGTTTATTTTTTTGCAAATTTCTTTTTTAAAGCTTTGATAATAACTGGAGAAACAGATAAAACGGTAATAATTAATATAACCATGTCAAAATTTTCTTTCACCCAAACCACCTGACCTAAGAAGTAACCTAAAAAGGTTAAGCTGGTTACCCAAATAAAAGCACCTAATACACAAAAAACAATGTATCTTAAGTATGGCATGCTTCCAGCTCCAGCAACAAAAGGGGCAATTGTTCTTAATACGGGTACAAATCGTGCCATGATAATTGCTTTTCCTCCGTTTTTTTCAAAGAAAGTTTCAGTATGAGTGATGTATTCTTTTTTAAGGAAAAGGATTTTCTTTTTTTGCTTTATGAGATTGCCAAATTTATTCCCCACAAAGTAGTTCAAATTATCACCAAGCAAAGCCGCAATAATTAACAACGGAATAATGATTGACATGCTCAATTGTCCTGTTGAAGCCGCAATTACGCCAATAGCAAAAAGCAAGGAATCTCCAGGTAAAAGAGGCATGAATACAAAACCTGTTTCAGCAAAAATAACTAAGAATAAAATGAAGTATACTAGATAATCGTATTGGTGAATTAAATCTTGAATTACAGTTAAAGGGTCACTCAAAAAGGCGGATAAAAAATCGATAATTTCCATTATAATGGTTGGGGTATTTTAAATTTTAAGGTTTGGGCTTGTTTGGGGTAATAGTTTTATTTAAATGCTTGTTTTACTATGATTGGATTTCGGTACCTTTTTTCTTTTTAAATAGTTTAATAATAATTGGTAAAACAGAAAGGATAATGATGGATAAAACTACTTTTTCGAAGTTGGCTTTTACCCAAGGCACTTGTCCTAAGAAGTAACCTAAGAATGTAATACTGGTTACCCAAATAATAGCACCTGTTATGCAATAGAAAATGTATCTGTAATATTGCATACTTCCAGCTCCAGCCACAAAAGGAGCAATAGTACGAACGATAGGAACAAAACGAGCCATAATAACTGCTTTTCCTCCGTTTTTTTCAAAGAAAGTTTCAGTTTGTGTGATGTACTCTTTTTTTAGAAATAGAATTTTCTTTTTCTCTTTAATTAATTCACCAAATTTATGTCCAACGAAATAATTAAGATTATCTCCTAATAACGCCGCAACAATTAGCAATGGAATTATTATTGCCATACTTAATTGTCCAGTAGTTGCAGCAATTACTCCAATAGCAAAAAGCATAGAGTCACCAGGTAATAAAGGCATGATAACAAAACCAGTTTCTACGAAAACAACTAGGAATAAAATGAAATAAATCAGGTTGTCATATTGTTGAATTAATTCTTGAATTACAGTTAAAGGATCTTTTAAAAATTCTAATAAAAAGTGTACTATTTCCATTAATTTGGGGACTATTTTTTAAACTTTGATATCGTGTTCTGAACTTCCGTTCTTTCCCAAACTACTGGGAATAATTCTTGAAACAAAGTTAGGTGTTTTGGTTCTAATTTCATTCCGTTTATTAGGTGAAGATTTCCTTTTGTAACATCGTCCATAAGAAAATACAATCCAGCCAAACGGTATTCGATTTCATATTCATCTGGTAAAACACTACTTGCTTCTAAAAGAATTTCGATAGCGGTATCAAACTCGCCTAAATATTGTAAAACGTCTGTCCAAAGTGTGAATGTGTCTAAATTAATATCTCCACTTTCAAATGCTTTTCGGTAACCATATTCTGCTTCTTCAAAGAAATGTAAAGCGCTATTTACTGCTGCAAAACGCTTCCAATATAACGAATTGTCACCGTCAATTCCAATGGCTTTGTTAACATAGTACAAGGCTTTTTGGAAGTTTTTTTGACGAATATAAAAATCAGTAATAGCAATCCAACCTTTGTCTAATAATGGGTCTTCATGTACTGTTTTTAAGTAATAATTTAATGCGAATTCTGTATTTCCTAATCGCTCATAACATTTTGCCACACGAAGCAAAACAAAGGAAGAAGGATCGTCTAATTCTAATGTAACATTATAGCAATCAATCGCTTCTTGATATTTTTTGAGTTTTTCGTATGATTTTGCTTTTTCCATGTACGCACCTAAGAAGGTTTCGTCAATTAAAGTTGCATAATCGAATGCCCAAACTGCTTTTTCGTAGTTTTTCAATGCGTAATATTGTCGGCCCAACTGATGCCAAGCTACTTCGCTATACGGATTTTTATCAATGAATCGGTTAAGATAAACGATAGCTTCCTCATTCTGATCTAAGAAATCAAAACAATAAACTACATTATAAAGAGCAGAATAATCTTCGGTATCTTCATCTAAACACTTGATGAAGTTTTCTTTTGCCATTTCTAAATTATCCATGAAAAGATATTCCATTCCAATCATAGAATAGACATCAGCATAATCATCAGTATATTTTAAAGCGATTTTTAGAAAAGAAATAGCCTTTTCGTGTTCGTCTCTTTTTGAGTAAATATTAGCTTTTTGAATGTAGATTTCTTCGTTAGTTGGTTCAATAGCGTATAACTCGTTCAGTAACTTTTCAGCAATTTCAAGTTTGTCTTCGTAAACCAACATTTCTACTTGAACTAATTTTAATCCAGTAGATTTTGGATGTTGTTCTAAACCTAATTTAAGCGCTCTTTTGGCCAAATTCATTCGACCCGTATCCATGTAATGAAGAATAATATCTTCAAACTCTTCTGAATCAAAGAAAAAAACTTTGTTGGTTTTTAACATCGATTCAAATTTAGATAAGGACAAGCTGTTTTCTTCTTCTTCGTGACTCAAATTCATAGCGCTTCGTTTTATGATTTTATCCTTATTAAAATTAAGGAATAATATTGGGGTAGTGGTTTTGGGGTTGAATTGTTTTAAACAATTTAATTAACAATTTTAAGTTTAAAATTGATTTTAGATTAAAAAAGTTCTAATTCCCATTTCCAACTTCCTACTTCATTTCTTTTTCTATCTCATTTAATACCTCAATAATAATGCCACAACCTTTTGTAATTTCCTCATTACTAATGGTTAATGGCGGTGTAATTCGAACAGCGCAACCTTCAAAAAGGAGCCAGAATAAAATAACACCTCTTTTATGACAGCGTAAAATTACTTCATTGGTTATCTCAGGTGAATCCGTCATTGCAGCTAACATAAGCCCTCGACCACGAATTTCTTTGATTAACGGATGCACTAAAAGCTTCTTGAAAAGTTGTTCTTTTTCTAAAGTTTCTTGCATTAAATTGGTTTCCGTTATTTCTTGTAAGGTTGCCAGACTTGCAGCCGCTATGACAGGATGTCCGCCAAAAGTAGTAATGTGTCCTAATTTTGGATCATGACTTAGTAAATCCATCATTTCGGCTGAAGCGGTGAAAGCGCCTACAGGCATTCCGCCACCCATTCCTTTTCCCATAACCACTACATCAGGAATAACATCGTAGTTTTGAAATCCGAAAAGTTTTCCGGTACGACCAAATCCGGGTTGGATTTCGTCTAATATCATGATAGCACCCACTTCATCACAACGTTGGCGTATTTTTTTAAGAAAATCGTTTTGAGGTTCAATAAAACCAGCACCACCTTGAATGGTTTCTAATAAAATTCCAGCTGTTCTAGTGGTGATTTTTCCTAAATCCACTTCATTATTAAACGTAATAAAATCCACATCAGGAATTAAAGGACGAAATATTTGCTTGCGTTCTTCGAATCCCATCACACTCATGCTTCCCATAGTGTTACCATGATACGCATTGTGACACGAAATCAACTGACTTCTTCCTGTTACACGACGAGCTAATTTTAAAGCACCTTCAATAGCTTCTGTTCCTGAGTTTACCAAATACGTTTTCGTAAGTGGATAAGGAAGATTTTCGGCTAATAATTTACATAATTCCGTTGCTGGATGTTGGGCATATTCGCCATACACCATAACGTGAGAATACGTGTCTAATTGTTTTTTGATGGCATCATTCACTCGTTGTGGTTGATGTCCTAAAGTGTTTGCTGAAACTCCGGCAACCATATCTAAATAGGCATTGCCATCTGTATCATAAATATAAGAACCCTTAGCGTGAGAAATTTCCATAGCTAATGGGTGAGGTGAGGTTTGTGCTTGGTATTTAAAAAAATCTTCAATCATTTTGTTGTAGAATCGTTAATGTGTTAAATCGTTTAACTGAAAATGAGTTAATTTCTTTAACCATTTAATTGATTATTTTTTTGGGGTTGTTTTTTTCTTTACTTCGGTTTTTTTCTCAGTTTTCTTTTCTTCGGCTTTTTTATTGTCGTCGTATTCCAATGTTTCTTTTTGGATTTCCATTGGTTTTTCAGCAGCAATAGCTTTCTTTTTAGCTTCGATTTGAATTTTATCGTCTAGTGCAATTTCTTCAGCTGGGAAAATATCGTCTTTGCTTAAAATCCTTTCATCGCCGCGCCATAAGAAACCTCTAAGTTTTCGAGCGTTTTCAGGAAAATCGGCTTCTGGATAAATATGACTATCGGTTTTGGTAAAGAATGTAATCGAGTTGATTTTATTCTCTTCTAATTCCAAATTGATTTTACTACAAACTGTTTTATTGATTCCGATAAATTCATTGGCATCGTTGTACATGTAATAAATGACTTCCGCATTTTTAATGACATCAACTTCTTTTAGTTTGCTATCCACAAATTTTCCATACAAATTTTGTCCTTTTATTTGGTTGTAACCATTTTTACTGAGACTATCTTTTTGTATTATAAAGGCGTTATTAAGTACTTTTAATGAATCTAATTTTTGTGTTTTATTATTTCCTATAAGATGCATGATATCGCCTGTCATTTGGTTTTCGTTGTTCCAAAGAATAGGTTTTCCAATCATTTTCGTCAATTGTGTTTTATTATTGGAATGAAGCGAATCACATTTTCCACTCATATCGCTTTTGTAAAAGCGAACATTGTTAAAAGCACGAATCACGCGATCTTCTTGCGGACCTGAAACAATGATTTTTTTTCCATGCATGAACAAAGTGTCTTTTTCTACCAATGTTTTTACCAAAGCTCTTTTGGTTAAAATCATAGAGTCTTTTTTGGTAGCAGCGTTGCGGTACAATTCTGCGTAATGACCAGTAGCGATTACTTTGTTGATGGTATCGGTAATTTTTACATTGTTGATTCCTCTTGAATAGTTTTTCTTTCGGTCGTAATACAAATCATCGCCTTCAATTATTTTGTTATCTAACGTAATTTTGGAGTTTTTGGAAAGTTTACCAATGTCGTTTGTAGTATCGTAAAATCCGTTTTCGGTATAGATTACGTTTTCTTTGCTTGTAATAGTTGAAGGTCCAAAAACATAAGCATGTCCTGAATTTTCGTAATAATCTAAGTTATTAGTTTTGATTGTACTTTCAGGATTCGTAACCGTTACGGCAGTAGTAAATTTATATTTCTTTTGGTCTACATAATAGCGACCTGATTTACTTCTCAACGTGTTTTCTTTGTTACGAATGGTACCGTAGGTGTTGTAAAACGCTTGTTGGTTTTTTTTATCGAAATAAACGGTATCTGTTGTAAGTGTAGATTCTGGTGAACGTAAAACAACATCACCTGTGGCAAAAGCAAATTCTTTATCACCATTGTATTCTGCATAACGGCTGTTCATGGTAATCGTGTCACCTTGATTCATTTGAACATTTCCGAATGCTTTTACATAATTTTCATCTTTAAAATGATAGGCTTTGTTGCAAAACATTCTTACTCCATTGTGGATAATACGAACATTTCCTGTAAATACAATAGCTCCCGGAATTTCGGTCTGATTCATATCTACGAAATCGGAGTTTTCAATAATGATTTTTTTCTTTTCCTGAGCTACCGAAAAGGTAACTGAAAGCACTAAGAAGGCGATATATAAAAGTGTGTTTTTCAAGTCGGATTTATTTTGAGCCAAATTTAAGTAAAAACTCGAAAAGCCATTGATAATTAAGAATATTTTATCATTTAAGAGCATAAAAAAACGCTTTCAATTGAAAGCGTTTTTAGTAATTATTTCATTATCGTTTGTTTTCTGTCTGGTCCAACCGAAATTACTTTGATTGGCACTTCGACTTCCTTTTCAATGAACTCGATGTATGTTTTTAATTCTTGTGGTAATTCATCATACGTTGTCATTCCTGTTAAATCCGCTTTCCAACCTTTCATCTCGGTGAAAATTGGAGTTACATTTTCAGGTTCGATGTTGTATGGTAAATGTTGAATTGCTTGTCCTTTATAATTGTATCCTGTACAAACTTGTAACGTATCAAATCCAGAAAGTACGTCACCTTTCATCATGTATAATTGCGTTACACCATTTACTTGAACCGCATATTTTAAAGCCACTAAATCCAACCAACCACAACGACGCGCGCGTCCAGTAACAGAACCAAATTCGTTTCCTACTTTTGCCATTGTTTGTCCAGCTTCTTCAAAATCTTCTGTTGGGAAAGGTCCGCTACCTACACGTGTGGTGTATGCTTTGAAAATTCCGAAAACATCTTTTACTTTGTTAGGAGCAATTCCTAAACCTGTACAAGCACCAGCAGCAGTTGTATTTGATGAAGTTACGAATGGATACGTTCCAAAATCAACATCTAATAAAGAACCTTGAGCTCCTTCTGCTAAGATTGATTTTCCTTCTTTTAACGCTTTGTTTAAATATTCTTCGCTGTCAATGAAAGTTAATTTTTTCAAGTCTTCTACTGCCGCAAAAAACTCATCTTCCATTTCTTTTAAGTTATATTGTAATTCCACATCGTAGAAAGCAATCATAGCTTCGTGCTTGTCAGCTAAAGCTCTATATCTTTCTTTGAAATCTTCTAATTCGATATCACCAACTCTAAGCCCATTTCTACCAGTTTTATCCATGTAAGTTGGACCGATACCTTTTAAAGTAGAACCAATTTTTGCTTTTCCTTTTGATGCTTCAGAAGCAGCATCTAACAAACGGTGTGTTGGTAAAATTAAGTGTGCTTTTCTAGAAATGAATAATTTAGCAGTTACATCCATGTTGAATTTAGCTAAACCTTCAATTTCTTTTTGGAAAACTACCGGGTCGATTACCACTCCATTTCCAATGATATTAATTGCATTTTTGTGGAAAATTCCAGAAGGAATAGTTCTTAAAACGTGTTTTATTCCGTCGAATTCTAAAGTGTGTCCCGCATTTGGTCCACCTTGAAAACGTGCAATAATATCATATTTTGAGGTAAGAACGTCAACGATTTTTCCTTTTCCTTCGTCTCCCCATTGTAATCCAAGTAGTAAATCTACAGTCATTGTGTTGTTGTTTATTATTTGTAGTTAGTTGTTATTGTTGTTTTTTTGTCCCATAAAAGTAAAGCGAGTGGTTTTGAATATCAATTCCAAACATTTCTTCCATGGTTTGTTTTATTTGCTGAATTCTTGGGTCACAAAATTCGATTACCTCACCAGAATCGGTTAAAATAATGTGATCGTGTTGTTTATCGAAATACGATTTTTCGTAATGTGCTTGGTTTTGTCCAAACTGATGACGACGTACCAAACCACATTCTAATAAAAGTTCGATTGTATTGTAAAGAGTAGCTCTACTTACGCGGTAGTTCTTGTTTTTCATTTTGATATACAAAGATTCGATATCAAAATGTTCGGCAGTATTGTAAATTTCCTGAAGAATAGCGTAGCGTTCTGGTGTTTTACGGTGCGCTTTTTCTTCTAAAAATTTAGTAAAAACGTTCTTTACAATTTCTTGATTTTTGTTTTCCATCGTATTGATAAATCAAATATCGGCAAAGATAGTGTTATTTTTGCTTTGAATAAAATCCTAAATTTAATTAGAAAATTTAGTTATTAACTTTTGTTAATTATTATAAACCCTTGTCACTTTATCAATTCCATCTACTTTTTTGATGTTTTCGATTAACTTTTTTAGGATCGTATTGTTTTGAACTACTACCGCTACTTGTCCATAGAAAATTCCAGCTTCAGTGTTTAAGGCAATGCTCTGTATGTTGACATTCATTTGACTTGAAATAACTTTTGTTAGTTCATTAGTTAATCCTAAAATATCCATTCCAGTAATTTTTAAAACAGCTTTGAATTCTTCTTGCGACGAGTCAATCCATTTTGCTGGAATGATTCGATACGCATAATTGGATTGCATACTTATCGCATTCGGACAGTCTTTTCGATGTACTTTGATTCCTTCATTAATAGTGACAAAACCAAATACTTCATCACCAGGAATTGGATTACAACAGGTGGAAAGTTTATAATCTAATTTGTCTTGTTCCGTTCCAAAAACCAATAAATCGTATTTTTTACTGATTTCGTTTTTATGAATTTGTTCGGGTTGTGCTGAAGGTGTACGCTTAATGGTTTTCTTAAAGAAGTTAACCAAAGTATTGCTTTTTTGAGCCGCGTAATCTTTTAATTGTTGGTTTTCTATGGCGCCAATACCAGCTCTGTAATATAAATCCAAACTAGTTTGTAACTTAAAGAAATTCACCAACTCATTGACCGTACTTTCATTTAAAGTGATTTTTAAATGGCGCAATTTTCGGGTTAAAAGCTCTTTTCCGTCTTCGGCTATCTTTTTAGTATTTTCGTTTAAAACGTTCTTAATTTTATTCTTAGCTCTTGAAGTGGTAACAAAATCCAGCCATTGTGAAGTAGGTTTTTGATTAGCAGAAGTAATAATTTCGACCTGATCACCACTATTTAAAACATGGTTTAAAGGAACTAATTTTCCATTAACTCGAGTTCCTCTGGTTTTTACTCCAATTTCAGAGTGAATACTAAAAGCAAAATCTAACGAAGTAGCGCCTTTGGGTAACGATTTGATTTCCCCTTTTGGTGTAAAGACATAAATTTCCTTAGCATACAAATTCAGTTTGAAATCTTCTACAAAATCAACAGCATTAGCAGAAGAATTTTCCAAAGCCTCTTTCAATTGGTTCAACCAAATTTCCAGTCCGTGTTCTTCGGTTGCGCCATTTTTGTATTTGTAATGAGCGGCGTAGCCTTTTTCCGCAATTTCATCCATTCGTTCGCTTCGAACTTGAATTTCTACCCAACGCCCTTTTGGTCCCATTACCGTAATGTGTAAGGCTTCGTAACCCGTTGATTTTGGTGATGAAATCCAATCGCGTAATCTACTTGGAGAAGGACGATAATGATCAGTCACTACAGAATATATTTTCCAAGCAATGAATTTTTCATCGTGTTGGTTGGATTTGTAAATAATTCGAAGTGCAAATTTGTCATAAACTTCATCAAAAGTAACCCCTTGCGCTTTCATTTTTCTACGAATCGAATAAATTGATTTTGGGCGACCTTTAATAGTGAATTCAATTCCTTCCTCTTGCAGCGATTTACTTAAAACATCAGAAATAGCTTTTATGTATTCGTCTTGTTCTTCTTTGGTTTCTTTTATTTTACTTACAATATCGTTGTAAACTTCGGGTTCGGTATATTTTAAACCTAAGTCTTCTAATTTTGTTTTGATGTTGTATAATCCCAAACGATGGGCGAGAGGAGCATAAATGTATAAGGTTTCGGAAGCAATTTTGGCTTGTTTGTAATCGACCATACTTCCCATAGTTTGCATGTTGTGCAATCTATCCGCAATTTTGATTAGAATTACACGAACATCATCATTTAAGGTCAATAACATTTTACGGAAGTTTTCCGCTTGAACAGAAATTTCTTGATCGGTTTTAACTTTGGCAATTTTAGTTAAACCTTCGACTAATTGAGCAATTTTAGGATTGAACATTTTTTCAATGTCCTGAACCGTAATATCGGTATCTTCTACCACATCGTGCATCAATGCGGCGGCAATAGAAGTTGCTCCCAAACCAATATCTCTAGCTACAATTTTAGCTACAGCAATAGGATGGAAAATATAGGCTTCACCTGATTTTCTTCGTTGGTCTTTATGAGCATCAACAGCTACATCAAATGCTTTACGGATGATTTTTTTGTCTTCATCAGTAAGGGTTTGATAACTGATGCGAAGTAATTCTTTATATTCTTGCGCAATGGCTTTGTTTTCGGCTTCTAATTCTAACTCTGTCATACATTTTCTTTAACCAACTAAAAGTAAACTAATTTTTCTAATTGTGCAAATCTAGAAAATAGAAAAAAGAGAAAAGAAGAAAGACTAAAATCCGCGTTGTCTTTTGGCTTCGAATAACAATATAGCTGCAGCAACTGAAACATTCATAGAATCGATTTCGCCTTGCATTGGAATGATGATGTTTTTAGTGCTTTCAGTTCGCCATTTTTCTGATAAACCAGTCGCTTCTGTTCCTACAACTAATGCAGTTGGAGTGGTGTAATTTTGGGTGTGATATTCCGTTGAATCTTGTAAGGTTGCGGAATAAATACTAATGTTATTTGCTTTCAAATAAGCAATGACTTCTTCTGTGGTTCCAACAGCAATTTGTCGGGTAAACAAACAACCTACACTTGAGCGAACGATATTTGGGTTATATAAATCGCTTTTTGGATTGGCGATAATTACGGCATCAATATTTGCGGCATCTGCCGTTCTTAAAATAGCGCCAACGTTTCCGGGTTTTTCTAAGGATTCACCAACTAAAATCAATGGATTTTTAGATAGTTTTAAATCGGACAAAGCTAATGATTTGGTTTTGGCAATGGCTAAAATTCCTTCAGTTGTATCGCGATACGCTAATTTTTGATAGACTTCTTTTGAAATTTCGATAATCTCGACTTCGCTCGATTTGACAAAGTTTTTTATTTCAATATCAGAGATGATTTCTGGTAAAAATAAAATAGTTTCTAATTCATAACCACCTTTTAGTGCCAATTCAATTTCGCGTTTTCCTTCAATTAAAAAAGTACCCGTTTGTTTGCGAACTTTTGCTTTTTCTTGCAATTGCACCAACGATTTGATAAACGGATTTTGAACTGAGGTGATTTGTTTCATGTATAAGATATTATAGAGCAAAAGTACAAAAAAAGCCTCTCATTTATTGAAAGGCTTTAGGTCTTATTTTTTTTGTTGTTCGAATTTTCCTTTATAACGTTGGTACAATTCGGTGTGGTGACTTTCCAAACTGATTTGTCGTCCATCGATAAATGCGAATGAAATTACATTGGTTTTCATATCTAATGCATCACCTTCAGAAATAAATAAAGTAGCACTCTTACCTGATTCTAACGTTCCATATAGGTTGTCAATTCCTAAAATCTTAGCGGAATTACCAGTGATTAATTGTAACGCTTGTTCTTTTGTTAATCCCCAAGCGGCACACGTTCCAGCATAGAATGGAAGATTTCTAGTTTGCATACGTTCCATGTCACCTGCATTCTGTAACGCAACTAAAACGCCTGCATCAACTAATAATTTAGCGTTTTTATATGGTAAATTTACGTCTTCATCTTCTAATAAAGGTAAACTGTGTACGCGATTCAACAAAACAGAAACATTATTTTCTTTCAATAATGCACCTACTTTAAAAGCATAATAACCACCAACAATTGTCATTTTCTTGATGTTGTTTTTCTTTTTAAATAAAACGGCGTCGATGATTTCTTTTTCGCCATTTGCGTTTACAAACAAGGTTTTTTCACCCGATTGTAATCCTTTCATAGCTTCGTAAGGAATATCTTTTTTATCATTTTTACTTCCCAAATAAGCAAAAGCATTATCAAAATACTCTTGAATTGCTTTTACTTGAGGATCGTAGTTTTTGTTCATTTCAATTCCACCTGGTTCTGCCCACCAACCCGCTCTTGAATAGCTTCTTGGCCAGTTTAAGTGAATACCATCATCTGTTTTTATAGTGGCATCTTCCCAGTTCCAAGCGTCTAATTGAACGATTGATGAAGTTCCAGGAATTCTTCCGCCTCTAGGGGTAATTTGTGCTAATAAAACGCCATTTGGACGCGTTGTTTCTACTAATTTAGATTCTGCATTGTAAGCAATAATACTTCTTACGTGTGGATTGAATTGTCCAATTTCACTTTCGTCATCCGAAGCTCTTACCGCATCAATTTCTACTAAACCTAAAGTTGAATTGGGAGCAATAAATCCTGGATAAACATGTTTTCCAGAAGCATCAATCACAATATCGTGTTTAGCTGGTTTCATTACGGTTGCATCGCCTATATTGGCAATTTTTCCATCGATAATCGAAATTAAACTATTCTCGATTACTTTTCCGTTTCCTAAATGCGCTTTGGCACCTAAGATTAAAATCGATTTGCTTTGTTTTGGAGCTGGCGTTTGTTGGGCAAACCCAAACAAAGAAATAAATAAAAGAACTATATATTTTTTCATGATTAGTTGTATTTGTAGTGAGACTCTTTGCAATATTCTCCTAAAGTATCACAGTGGTAGTGACCGTTTTCTTTTTTCTTAGGCAATTGCGTTTTCATTCCTTTGTTTTTAGCGTCTAACATGAAATTGATTAGCTCAGCACGTTCTTTTTGAATCAATGCTAAAGTCTCTTTTTCTTTTTCTAAATCATAGAAAATGATTCCGTCTACTAACGTTTTTTCAGCTCTTGTGTAGATTGATAATGGGCTATCTGACCAAAGTACCACATCGGCATCTTTACCCACTTTAATACTTCCTACTTTGTTATCTACTTGAAGAATTTTTGCTGGATTTAAGGTTACGAAATTCCAAGCTTCTTCTTCTGTTACGTTTCCGTATTTAACCGTTTTAGCTGCTTCTTGGTTCAAACGTCTTGACATTTCAGCATCATCAGAATTGATAGATACTTTTACGCCTTCATTCATCATAATAGCCGCATTGTAAGGAATGGCATCGTTTACTTCATATTTATAAGCCCACCAATCAGCAAATGTTGAACCAGCAACACCGTGAGCCGACATTTTATCTGCTAATTTGTAGCCTTCTAAAATGTGTGTGAACGTTTGAATTTTGAATCCATAACGCTCGGCTAATTTCATCAACATGTTGATTTCTGATTGAACGTAAGAGTGGCAAGTGATGAAACGTTTTTTAGCTAAAATTTCGCCTAAAACTTCCATTTCGACATCAAATCTTGGCATTTTTTTATTTTTACCTGATTTGTAAGTATCCCACTCATTTTTGTATTCGATTGCTCTAGTGAAATAATCTTCATAAACTTGTTCCACACCCATACGCGATTGAGGGAAACGGCTTCTTTCAAAATCACCCCAATTCGATTGTTTTACGTTTTCACCCAAAGCGAATTTGATGTATTTTGGAGCATCTTTTACTAACATTTCATCAGGAGAATAGCCCCATTTTAATTTAATAAATGCCGCACG
Organism: Flavobacterium proteolyticum; assembly: GCF_015223105.1. Taxonomy (GTDB): domain Bacteria; phylum Bacteroidota; class Bacteroidia; order Flavobacteriales; family Flavobacteriaceae; genus Flavobacterium; species Flavobacterium proteolyticum. The sequence continues at coordinate 59,122 of NZ_JADFTZ010000002.1, read as the reverse complement.
ACCTCCAATTGGATTTGCAGAACCATGCAATAAGTTAGCCGAAGTAACGCCACCCGCTAAATTTCTGTAAATATTAATATCTTCTGAATTTACCACATCTTCAATTGTAACTTCTGCTGATGAATTTTGTCCGCCTTCGTTAACTCCGTTTGAAATAGCAATGTGTGAATGTTCGTCAATGATTCCAGCGGTTAAGTGTTTTCCTGTTCCGTCAACAACTTTTGCTCCAGCGGTTGGTAAGTTTTTACCAATTTTTGCAATTTTTCCGTTTTGGATTAAAACATCAGTTTCTTTTAAGTTTCCTTCTTTTTCACCTGTCCAAACGGTTACATTTTTGAATAAAATGGTTTCTTGTTTTGGTTTTTCAGCTGTCCCAAACGAAATATTTGGATACGTTACAGCATACATTGAAGGAACTTTTGGTTCGTCTTTTTTGTCGTCTTTCTTTTTATCCTCTTTAACTTCAGTTGCTCTTTTTGTAGCTGTCCAAGAAGTTTCGTTTCCGTTTTCTAAAACAGCTTTTCCTTGCATCATGTCTTTAACGAAAGTTCCTGAAAGTCTTACGAAATTTGCTTTTGTAGTATCTTGGTTTTTGATTACCAAATTCACCCAAGGATCATTGAATTGAATTTTTGTTCCAAAGTTGATGCTGTCTTTAACCGCCTTTGCTTCAAATTTTGAAGTTTCGCCTTCGATTTTTAGTTCAAATTTATGGTTATCAAACACTAAATCATAAGTCCCTCTGATATCAGTTGGATTAATTTTATCGATGATATTTCGATTTCCTTGTACCCAGTTTTCTAAGATGTTGCTTTTATCTTCAAAAATATCACCTGAAACAATGATGAAGTTCGCTAATTTTCCTTTAGAAATAGAACCTACTTTGTCAAATTGATTTACCAATTTAGCAGGATTTTCTGTTAAGGCTAATAACGCTTTGTCTTTTGGTAAACCATATAAAACGGCTTTTCTTAAGTTTGATAAGAATGATTTTGTTTCTTTTAAATCAGCTGTAGAAAGTATAAAAGGGACATTATTTTCAGCTAAAATTTTCAAGTTAAATGGTGCTTGATTCCAAAATTTCATATCGCTCAAGCTTACTTGTTGCGCTAAATAGGGGTCAGAAACATCATAAGCATCTGGAAAATTCAACGGAATAATGAAAGTTGCACCTGATTTTTTGATTTCGTCTATACGTTCAAATTCGTTTCCACTTCCTTTGATTAGATATTTTACTCCGAATTCATCACCTAATTTATCTGCTCTTAATGCATTTAATTTATCGCCAGCATTGAAAATTTGAAGTAATGATTTGTTCGCATTAAAAGCTTCTAAAGATAAATCTTTGTTTGTTGCGTTTCCTTGTGCATACCATTTTGCATCATGAAATACTTGACGAATTAAAGCCATACTTCCCATCATAGAAGAAGGATAACTTTGCTTTGTGAACTTACTTCTGCTGAATGTGAAATGTTGTGATACTTTATCTTTTAGCATTCTATCAGCGTTTGTGCCGAAGTCGTTTAATGTCCAAAGTAAACCAGTTCCTGCAATCACACCATCATTATGGTGACTTAGAACCGTTCCAAAGCCAGCTTCTCTTAGATTTCCTGCTGCTTTTGAATCGTAACTTAGGTTTTCATACGCATTGTATTCTGGTTTAATGTGGTCGTTCCAATAATAGCCTTCACGATTTGTGTCGTATTGTGGTGTGAAATTTCCACTTGGTCTTGGAGTAGGTTTGTTGATTCCGAATTCACTATACAATTCGATGAATGAAGGATAAATTGTTTTTCCAGTAGCATCAATTATGTTTGTTCCTTTTGGAATTACAACATTGATCCCTACTTCAACAATTTTGTTTTCTTTGATTAACAGCGTAGCTTTTTCAATTTTTTGCGTTGCTGATACATAAATAGTGGCGTTTGTAATTGCGGTAAAGTTTTTAAAACTTTGTTTTACGCCATCATTTTTTGGAAAATATTCTTGTGCATTCGTTGAAATAGAAAGCAAGAATACTAACAATAACGATAAGTATTTCATGTTTTTTAGTTTAGTAAAGGTTAAAGATAAAAAATATCTTTATTATTTTGACTTTGTAAGTGTATTTTGATATTTTTTAACGTTTGTTTCTATTAATTATGAAATAAGTAATTGTGGTAAAACTTGCAAAAATCAATGTTTTGATTGTCCAATCTGCAATTATCCATCCAAAAGAAGATTGATACATTGTCCACGAGCTAGGTAAGTAATCGCGATGTAAAGAGGTTACAACGATTACAAACTTTTCAAAGTTAAATAGAAATATAAAACCTATAAGAAATCTAATAATTGAACTTTTTTTAACAAATTTTAGAAGAAATAATAAACAAGCCGATATGTAGGTTAGTTGCTGGGTATAAACAGCAAACCCATAAGGACCATTTAATCTATTAAAAATACTTTTGCTGTTTTCTGAATTTCGATTAGCAAAAATATAAATCCAATCAAAAGTCCAATTAGCCAAATAAATCATACCACAAATTATTAATGTAATGGTAGCTGCTTGGTCAATTTCTTCATACTTAATTTTATTATGGAAAAATTTATTTTTTCTGAAGATTATAAAGAATAAATTATAAATTCCGAAACCAAAAAAGCAATATTGCATTAAATTGTAAAGACTCATGGTTTAAAGAATTCCTCTGGCTTTGATTTCAAGATATTTATTTATGGTATCTAATGTTAAGTTTTCGGGTTGGGTTAAAACTGAATAAATTCCGTATTTTCTTAGTTCGTTTACTATTAATCGTTTTTCGAAAGCAAATTTTTCAGCAATTACCTTGTCGTAAATTTCTTGAACATTATCTGCTTTTTTGTGTATCAGTTCGTTTAACTCTGTATTGTTAAAAAATACAACAACCAACAAATGGTTTTTTGCAATTCCTTTAAGGTAGGGTAATTGTCGATGTAAGCCATCTAAAGTTTCAAAATTGGTGTACAAAATAATTAAACTTCTTTGGTTGATATGTTTTTTTACATCGACATACAAACGGCTAAAATCGCTTTCAAAAAAATCGGTTTTTATGTTGTATAAATTTTCCATGATTTGTTGCATTTGGCTTTGTCTTTTTTCTGCAACAACACGATTTTCAACTTTTTTTGAGAAAGCAAAAATACCGGCTTTATCTTGTTTTTTTATAATTACATTTGATAAAACTAAAGTGGCGTTAATAGCATAATCTAAAAGGCTTAAATCATTGAAAGGCATTTTCATTACTCTTCCTTTATCAATTACCATGTAGACATTTTGTGATTTTTCGTCCTGGTATTGATTCACCATTAATTGATTTTTTTTCGCAGTAGCTTTCCAATTAATAGTTCTTAAATCATCGCCTTGTACATATTCTTTAATCTGTTCAAATTCCATAGTATGACCAATTCTCCTAATTTTCTTTAATCCATATTGGAATAAATTATTAGAGAATGCCATTAAATCGTATTTTCTTAATTGCATATACGATGGATAAGTAGGAACCATTTGATTGTTGTCGTAAGTAAATCTTCTACTTACTAATCGAAGGGGAGATGTAACGTAAATATTAAGATTCCCAAAAAAATATTCACCACGTTCTGTTGGTCTTAAAAAGTAGCGATAGTCATCTTTAGTTTGTGCTTTTATTTTTCTTTTAACCTCAAAATTTCGCTGTTGAAATTGAAACGGAATTTCGTCTATAATTTTTAAACGAACAGGAAATGTAAACTGATTGTTTAAGGCAATATAAATTTCATTTTCATCACCATTTGACAATTTTTCAGACATATTTCTGATACCAATTACTTTTTTATTTGTGCCAAATAGCAATAAGATATCAATTAATACAAATAGTATTAAAACATACAAAACATACCAAACAGCATGATATAATGAGGGGAAAAAATACGCTACTGTGAATAGCAAAATGATTCCCATCAGGCAATAAAAAAGGAAATTATTGAGATAAAGCTGTTTGAAAATGCGTTTCATTTATTTTTTAAAATTTTGTTATTTATGCTAAAGCCAGTTCAGCATGACAAACGTTCTTTAATTTTTCAGAAAATTATCTTGGAATTTCTACCGAATCTACAATTTGTTTGATGATTTCTGTACTGGTGATTCCTTCCATTTCGCGTTCTGGAGTTACTACAACTCTGTGTTGTAAAACCGGAATTGCTGCGTCTTTAATATCATCTGGCGTTACAAAATCTCTTCCGCGTAAAGCAGCAAAACCTTTAGCCGCATTTAAAATAGCTATCGATGCTCTTGGTGAAGCGCCTAAATATAAAAATGCATTTTCGCGTGTGTTTAAAACAATTTTGGCTATATATTCGATTAAGTTTTGTTCGATAAGAATTTGTTTTACTAGTTCTTGGAATTCGATTATATGACTTTGTGAAATAATGGTAGCAATAGCACTCATTTTATCACGACTTTGTAAATCATTTTCTTTTTGAAGGATGTGAATTTCCTCTTCTAAATTTGGATAATCGATATTAATTTTAAACAAGAAACGGTCTAATTGCGCTTCTGGTAAGCGATACGTTCCTTCTTGTTCAATTGGATTTTGTGTTGCAATAACCAAAAATGGTCTATCTAAAACATAAGTAGTTCCATCAGCGGTAATTTGACGTTCTTCCATAACTTCAAAAAGTGCTGCTTGGGTTTTAGCTGGAGCACGATTGATTTCGTCAATAAGTACAAAATTTGAAAAAATTGGTCCTTTTTTAAATTCAAATGTAGACTTAGATAAATCAAATACAGATGTTCCAATAATATCAGAAGGCATTAAATCGGGTGTAAACTGAATTCGGCTAAAGTCTAACGATAATGTTTTTGCTAAAAGTTTGGCACTGATAGTTTTTGCAACTCCAGGAACTCCTTCAAGTAAAACATGTCCATTTGATAAAACCGCTACTAAAAGTTGGTCAATCATTTTGTTTTGACCTACGATTACTTTTGCAATTTCAGCTTTTACTTTTTGAACATTATCTTGTAACGGTTGTAAGTTTAAACGAGACTCAAAGTTTAGATTTTCGTTTTCTTGATTATTGATTTCAAAATTATTTTCCATTATAAATTCAGTTTTTCTAAAAGTTCGTTAAACGTTATTAATTCTTTTTCTGTTGTATTAGATTGATTTCTGAGTTTTTTTATAAAGAATACTACATCTTCAATATCTTTTTTACTTTTTCCTGTTTTTTGATTCAGTCTGTTTACAAAAGTATCATCTAAATTGTAGGTGTCTATATAATACTCATTTCTAATTTTTTCAAGAAAGAATATAATCTTCTTTTCTGCTATATTTTGATGATTTCTTTCTTGATAATATAGATTTCCAATTGTTTTGGTAAAATCTACAGTTGTATTTTTTAGTTTTTCTTTAATTGGTATAATTCGTTGTCTTCTTTTTGCATTGAAAACAATAAAAATCATTAAGGTTATCCAAGCTAAAAACCAAGCCCATTTTAAAGCGGGTTGACTTAATAAATATCGCATTGGCGAACTTGACAATTCTTCGTTATCATATTGTTTTACTTTCCAATAAATGGGATTTTGCGATGGAATGTAGCCTAAAACATCTTCTGTGTATTTTATGTTTTTGTTTAACATATAATAATTGGTAAAGGCTACAGGTTGTAAATGCAAATAGAAATTTCCGTTTTTGTATGGAACTCTAATGAAATTGGCAAATTTTTCTCCTTTAGAATTGATTTGTGTTCCTAAAACTTCTGTTTTGCTACTATCGATTTTAGAGAAATAGGCATTGTTGATTCCTTTGTTAAAATAGAAGTTGTCAAGTTTTGCATTTCTTTCTAATTTGAATTTTAGCGAATCGGAGAAGTCGTTATTGTATGCAATTTCAAAACCAAGCGAATCTGCAAATTTTTCGGAAAAATTAGTATTACTATAAAAAACAGCATTTCCATGACTAGTGAAATAGAAAAGTTCGTTTTCAGAATAATCATCAATATTAGTTTGATGTTCAATTAGTAAGATTGTTCCTTTTATGTTGTATGTTGATTTTTCAACATTATAATTTTTATCAAAATACTCATAAGGAGACTCGTTGAATTTCTTTACTTTTTGAGGGCTAAAAAACGATTTGTGTTCTTCATTAAACACATAAAGACCAAAAGGACTTTTCATGTTTAGCGAATAACTTTCACTCCAATCAATTGGTTTTTCTTTTGTTGCGTCAGCCCAAATAATGCCAATTAAAATTAGCACTAAAAGAAATATGTATATTTTTAAACTCTTTGGCATATTATTTTTTAGTGATTAATTTTAAAAAGGCTATTTCTGTTTTTTCAAAGTCAGTTTCATTCAAATTAAATTCGCCATACCAGCTATATTCATAAACATAAGATAAAAATTGAAATTCATTTTTTAATTCAAGATTTGAAATTTCATTTAAGTAGTCTCCATTTGTTTTTTCAATATCCCATTCAATTATATTGCGATCAGAAAGTGTTTTTAGAAGCCACAAATAATAATATCGGGTTGCCAAACGATAGTTTTTTTCATTTTTAATTTTTGTAATTAATGTATTGAAATCTAATGAATGGATGTTTTCTTCAATGGTTTCTGAAATAGTAATTTTATTTGATGATTTGCTAAATATCCAGCCTCCTTCTTTATTGATAATGGTTTTAACTATTAGATAAACAACAAACAGGATTATTAAAATAGCAATTACCTTCATGGCAATTTCTAAGCCACTTAAACTATTTGGACCATTGCCAAAATCGAATAAGTTACTTAAAAAACGACCTACTGCATTCCAAAATCTATCCCATGCATTTGTGTCAACTTTTACGGGTTTTTCAATATAGTTGAAATCAGAATCAGAATATTTTGCTTTTAAATTTCCGAATTTTCTTGATTCATAAGCAGTAGATTCTATTACAGCAGAATCTATTTGGACTTGTGAAAAACAAACATCCAATTGTAAGAAAAGTATAAAGTAAAAAAATATGAATTTAAGCTTCATCTGTTCCTATTAAATCGATGTTATTATTGATGCTGACGTTTTCCATTTCTTCTTTGCAACTGTAAAAAATGACACCTTGGTTTATTAAAACAATATTTTGTAGTGTGTAATTAAATATGATTGAAATTATTACAATAACAAGAAGTAAAATCATAACAAAAGAAATTGCATTATCAGGATTTTGTTGTAATGATTCTGGATTTGAAAAAACAGTTATGATTCCAATAAAATAAGGTATTAATGTAAAAATTCCAAGTGTTATTTGAACAATCATTTGTACAATAAATGTAGAACCAATGATAGGCCAATATTTGCTTTTTAGCATTAGAACAGCTTTTTTAATTGCTTCAAAATAACCGATTTCTTCTGTTACATAATGAAAATAAGTTAAGGCAATAAAACTTGTTAATGTTGGTAGCAATAAAAAAATCAGAGGAATTCCTATTAAAATAAAAATTGATAAAAAGGTTAGAGCTACAACTATTGCTAACAAAGGCAATAATATGATTAACGATAAAAAATAAAATCCTATGATTCTGACTAATTTACTTTTGAAGTATTTAAATAAATTTTCAAAATTTCTTTCCTTTTTTTCTTCAATTAGTTTTAAATACCCAACAGGAAATGAATAGTTGATGATTGATATTAGCATTATAAGAAAAATCATGGCGATTCCAAAACCAATGAATAGTCCAATATTACCATATATTTCATTAGCCAAACTGTTTTGATTTCCATTTCGAAGTCCCTCAAAAGTACCTTTGATGAATATGTTGGAGAAAAAATAAATCAGCACTACTAGAAGTAATAGCAATCCTCCATTAATGATAAAATAGTTTTTAAAGTAGTTTTTTCCTTCCAACTTAAAAAAGTTAAAAGTATCACCTACAAGAGCACTAAACTCTCTTTTTTTATAAAGTTGAAACATATTTTTTTGCTTTTTTATGAACTATGAAAGGATAAATTAAATAATAAAAACTGATTAATGATAACGTTATCAAAATAATCCCTACACTTAAATAGGTTGGCATTTCCATAGAATATCGTGTTACATACCCTTCTAAAAAACCAGCTGCAAATGTAAAAGGCATGGTGCTTAAAAAGATTTTGAAACTATTTTGAAAACCAATTTTGAAAGATTCTAATCGTGAAAAAGTTTTAGGAAATAAAATACTTGCACCTAAAATAAAACCGGCACCTGCTTCAATTACCATAGCAAAAATTTCCATTGATCCATGAATCCATATTCCTCTAACGCTTTCCCAAAATACGTCTCTTTGGTAAAAAAAATATTGAAATGAGCCTAACATGATACAGTTGTTTAATAAAACATAGAAAGTACCAATGCCTATGAAAATTCCAAAAAAGTAGGAAAGTGCTCCGACTTTTAGATTGTTTAAGGTAATTGCAATGAAGCCTCCCCAGTTGCTGCCCGTTTTATATACGGCGACAGGATTTCCGTCTTCAATGTTTTCTAAAGTCATATTTACATATTGATCGCCTAAAATTAAACGAACAAACGAATCGTCATTTTTGGCAGAGACTACTCCAATAGCAGTTAATACAAAGAATATTAAAAACGCATACATTACGTATCTTCTATATTCATAAACAAGTAATGGCACTTCGGTTAGAAAGAAATGTTTTATCCGATTGGTTTCTGTTCTTTTGGTTTTATAAATTTTTTGATACGTTTGTGCAGCTAAATGGTTTAGATACACAACTGTTTTACTTTTAGGATAATACGTTTGAGCGTAGGATAAATCATTAACTAAATGTATGTACAGATTGGCTAAATCATCTGGATTTTTTTTAGCTTTACCAAAAATTGCTTGTTCAAATTCAAGCCATTTTTCTTTATTTTGCTTTATGAATGCTATTTCTCTCATGAAATGCTAAAATATAAAAATATGACACAATTATCAATAAATACTACACAAAATGTAAATATAAATTTTACGGCGGCTTCTGTTGGTGATCGAATTTTCGCACAACTGCTTGATTTTCTTGTTATGATAGCTTATGCTGTAGTTGTAGGATTTGTTTTAGATTTAACAGGTTTGGCTGCCGCAATTGAAGGTTTAGATAATTGGTCTAAAATGGCAATTTACTTGTTAATCTATTCTCCAATAATGTTTTATACCATAGTGCAAGAAAGTTTGTGGGAAGGACAAACAATAGGAAAACGAATCATGAAAACTAAAGTGATAAAATTAGATGGTTATCAAGCTAGTTTTGGAGATTACTTAGTACGCTGGTTATTTAGATTAGTAGAAATATTCATTGGAAATGGAATTATAGCTTTAATAACTGTAATTGCAAGTGCGAAAAATCAACGCTTAGGTGATATGGCTGCAGGAACTGCAGTTATTACTTTGAAAAATAAAATTAATATCAATCATACCATTATTCAAGATGTTCATTCTGATTATGTTCCTACGTATCCATTAGTAATTAAACTTTCGGATAATGATGTTAGGATTATCAAAGAAACATTTGAAATCGCAATTGTGTCAAGAGATTTTCAAACCATTGTGAAATTAAGAGAAAAAGTTATAGCAGTTACGGGTATAAAAAATCAATCAGGGAATGATCAGGATTTTATCAGAACTCTATTGAAAGATTATAACTATTACACTCAAAACATGTAATTTAATTTTATCTGTTTATGTATAAATACCCAGTTAAAGGCTCTTTATAATTGGGGTCGTTTAAATTAAGTATATAAAAATACGTTCCTGCTGGAGCTAATGTACTTCCAATACCTTCTTCTACATAGCCATTCCAATCCGCTTTGTTGTTATTTCCTGTCCATAAATGTTTGCCCCAACGATTATAAATCAATAACTCGAAGTTTACAAAAATATCGCGAAGACCATCGATGAAAAAAGTATCATTTGAACCGTCACCATTAGGAGAAACGGCATTGTAAACTACTGGCGGGCAATTTTCTGTTAAAAGTTGGAATGAAGTAACAGAAAAGCAACCGTTATCGATACGAACAAAAATTTCTTTTGGAGTTGTGATTGCATCGTAATTAGAACTGTTTCCGATAGGATTTATATTTTGTACAGCATCATTATAGGTTTCATGAAAAGAAATTAAATGAGTAGGATTTGTGCTAACCAATGCAGCATATCCAGAAAAATCAAAAATTCCTCTAGTTAAACCAAGATTACAAGAAGTTAATGAGTTTAGGGGATTGAAAATAGGAGAAACTATCAATTCGATTTCTATTTGGAACGAATTATTATTTTCAATCAATTCAGGTCTAACTCCTGTTCCATTTCCAGTGTCATCAACAACAGCTAGTAATGTAAAATTTAATGGAACAGAACTAGGAATATTTAGTGTTATAGTTCCGTTTTCACTTCCGCCAATTGGAATTGTATTTTGTGTATATGTTGTAGCAACAGCTAGTGTTCCTGCGTAAAAAGTAATCGGAGTATTGGCTTGCAAAACTTCTGTACTATTTAAATTTGAGACAGTAAAATTCAAATTCACATCTCTTGAATCACATAATGTAGAAGGGTTATTAAGTACTATTGTAGCATCGGGTAATTGACTGTTTAGTTTGGTAACAACAGTGTTAATCATAATGAAATCTTGAAAAGAAGTCAATGCAATTGAAGCATTCGTATCTCCTATGGAAATATAACTATCAATATCATAAATGTCCAAATCCATATTGTATAGTTGGTTCGATCCAGTAACTGAGTTTGTACTATTAAATACGTTATTTGGTGGATTAAAAGGGTTACTAATAACTGTTCCATTAACCGTAAAAGTTTCTGTAGGTAATTGTGAATCTCCTTCCCAAGCGATAAATCCGGCTTTAGCATTTGCGTTATTAAGTACATATAAATTTGTCAAATCTATTTGCAAAGCATCAGGAACCCCTTGTAGTCCATCATAAATGTTTAGTTGGTTTAACGGCAATGCTGGGTTTTCATAAACAATTAAAATTGCCCAACCAGCGAAATTTGTCTTTCTACTGTAATGAAGCGCTTCAAAAGGAGAAATGTCTAAATTAGAAAGAGTATAAGTTCCATTTCCTGTTGTTTGAACTAAAGTTGTTATGTCTTTAAAGGCACTGAAGTAAGTAAAAGTACTAGGATTGAAAAATCTCGAATGTGAAAACGTTCTATCAGGAGTTATATTAGTTCCGTTCAGGTCTACATCAAAATCTCCATCTCCACTTCCTGCCCAATATAAATAGGCTCTAATTACGGTATCACTTGGACCAAGATTTAACGTTGCAGATGAAGAAGTATTGGTTACATAGAAATTAGTCGGATTGTTTTCAGCTGTATTCATCGTATTTCCTACAAAAGTAAAGTCATAACGTCCGTTTACTTGAGTGTACAACGAAATATTTTGCCCAAAGAATAAAAATGGTGACAAAAGAAATCCAATAAACAGTAGGAGAGTAATTTTTTTAATCATTTGAGAGCCATTAATTTGGTTCCAATTTACTATATTTTTTTTAAAAAACGATATATTGAATTCAGATAACATAAAAAATTAGTAATTTTCCGAATTATTTAAAGGTTTTAATGAAGTATCAAATTCAAAAGTATTCAAACGAACATTATAAAGAATGGAACAATTTTGTAGCCCATGCTAAAAATGCAACATTCTTGTTTTATCGCGATTTTATGGAATATCATCAAGATCGATTTGAAGATAATTCGCTTTTGATTTTTGATGAAAAGAACTATTTAAAAGCTATTTTGCCTGCTAATAAAGTAGAAAATACATTGTATTCTCATCAAGGATTGACCTATGGAGGTTTGGTTTTAAACCAAAAAACAAGACTTCAAGAAGTAATTGAAATTGTACATTCGGTATTAAAATTTTTGAATGAAAATTCTATTTCGTCACTTTATTTAAAACAATTGCCAAATATTTATCACGAATCGCCTTCTGATGAAATGGAGTATTTGAGTTTTATTTTAAATGCGAAATTAGTTCGAAAAGATAGTTTGTCGGTCATTAACTTAGAAACCGATTTTGAATTTAGCAGCAGTAGGGCAGAAGGAATAAAAAGAGGAACTGATTTTGGATTAGAATTCAAGGAAGAACAGGATTTTACTTCGTTTTGGAATGAAATATTAATTCCTAATTTAGCACAAAAGCATCAGGCAAAACCTGTTCATTCGCTAGAAGAAATATTGTATTTGAAATCTAAATTTCCAAATAATATCAGACAATTTAATGTTTATAAAGAAGGGAAAATCATAGCCGGAACAACCGTTTTTGAAAGTGATTTTGTAGCACATTCCCAATATATTTCTGCAGATGAATCGAAAAATACAACCGGAAGTTTAGATTTTTTACACAACAGATTAATAACGTATACGTTTCGTAATAAAAAGTATTTCGATTTCGGAATTTCCAACGAAAATCAAGGACAAAATATTAATCAAGGATTGCTGTTTTGGAAAGAAGGTTTTGGAGCAAGAACAATCGTTCAAAATTTTTATGAAATTGAAACCAAAAATTACAGACTTTTAGAAAACGTTTTGATATGATACATTTCCTAAATTTAAAAAAACTAAATCAACCTTTTGAAACTGCTTTTCAGAAAAAAATAAAGCAATTTCTAGAAGGCGGCTGGTATATTTTAGGAAATGAAGTCAAACAATTTGAAACTGATTTCGCTACTTATTGCGGAACAAAAAAATGCATTGGTGTTGGTAACGGTTTAGATGCATTGGTTTTGATTTTCAAAGCTTATATTCATCTTGGAAAACTACAAAAAGGCGATGAAGTAATCGTTCCAGCAAACACATATATAGCGAGTATTCTGGCAGTTTTACAAGCTGATTTAGTTCCCGTTTTAGTAGAACCACGATTGGAAACTTATAATATCAATCCAGACGAAATTGAAGCTAAAATATCATCTAAAACTAAAGCTATTTTACCTGTTCATTTATATGGACAATTGTGTGAAATGAAAGCTATAAACGAAATCGCTAAAAAACACAATCTTTTTGTTATTGAAGATGCAGCTCAAGCGCATGGAAGTCAGTTTTCAGAAAATGAAAAAGCTGGAAATTTGAGCCATGCTGGCGCTTTTAGTTTTTATCCTGGAAAAAATCTTGGAGCTTTAGGAGATGCTGGAGCTATTACAACTAATGATGATGCATTGGCAGCAGTTTTGTTTTCGATGCGAAACTATGGTTCGAAAGTAAAATATGAGAATGAAATTATAGGCTTTAATTCAAGATTAGACGAATTACAAGCCGCTTTTTTGAACATCAAACTAAAACAATTGGATTCTGAAAATGAATTTCGTAGAAGTATGGCAAAACGCTATCTTTCGGAAATTAAAAATGAGAAGATTTTAATGCCAAATTGGGATTTATCTCAAAATCACGTATTTCATTTGTTTGTCATCCGAACTTCCAATCGAACGGATTTGCAAAATTATTTAAAAGAAAACGGAATTGAAACCATGATTCATTATCCAATTCCACCACATAAACAAAAAGCATTAGCCAATTGGAATCAGTTATCGTTTCCAATTACAGAGAAAATTCATGATGAGGTTTTGAGTATTCCATTGAATTCGGGTTTAAAAGCCTCAGAAATTCAGCATATCATTACAACTTTAAATAATTACTAAATGGGAATTTTGCATCAATTGAAACAATTTGCTTTTGTAAAGCTTCGCATTTTAAAATATAACAGCTTGTCTTCGTGTAAGCAAGTTTCGGGTCAGCCTAAATTATATCATCCATTGCTTTTAAATGGAAAAGGGAAGATTTCGTTTGGAAAAAATGTTCAAATTGGTGTTGTAAATTCGCCAAACTATTATTCTCATTATTCTTATTTTGAAGCAAGATACTCAGAAAGTGAAATTGTCATTGGAAATAATGTTTCAATAAATAACCATTGTTCTATTGAAGCTTTATCAAAAATCACTATTCAAGATGATGTTTTGATTGGGATAAATTGTTCCATTTTAGATAACGACGGACATTCCTTAGAAATTGATAATCGCCTTTCTGGAACACCAAAATCAGCTGAAATTGTAATTGAGAAAAACGTTTTTATTGGCGATAACGTTACCATTTTGAAAGGAGTCATAATTGGTGAGCATTCGGTTGTAGGAAATGGTTCAGTTGTAACTAAAAGTGTTCCTTCAAATGCAATTGTTGCTGGAAATCCTGCGCAAATCATAAAAGAAATCAAATAGTGTCATTTTTTAACCGACATATTTTATTAAAAGTATTGTCGCTTAATGCGATTGCTGTTTTTGTACAATTTATTTTAGGTCTGATTTCTGTAAACATTGTTTCGGTTTATTTAGGTCCAAGCGGTATGGCTTTCATGGGGAATTTGAGAAACTTCACAAGTATTTTTAAATCGATAAGCATCGTGGGTCTTAAAGAAAGTTTTATCAAGTTGTTTATTGAAAACAAGGAAGCCGAACAGCGAAAAAAGATATTTTCTTCATTTCTTTCTTTCTTTGGAATTATAACCATCGTTTGTTCAGTAATTATCATCAGTTTTGCTTCAAAATGGAGTCAATTGATTTTTCAATCCAATCAGTATTCACACTTTTTAATTTTGTTTGGATTGTTATTACCTTTTTTTACATTACAATCTTTTTTGGCAACGTTGTTGAATGCCCAACAATTTTTCAAGAAATTAATTACATTACAATTGGTTAGCTCCATTGTGATTTTTGCATTTACTACTTTTTTTACTATTCGATATCAATTAGAAGGAGCCATTTTAATTTTGGTGATTTCAGATGTTTTATTGTTGCTTTGTACATTATATTTTTTACGAAAAAATGAAGCTTTTCACTATTTCAATACTTTAAAAAACATAGATTTTACCTATTTAAAAAGTATTCAAAAATTTTTATTAATGGCGTTAGTTAGCGCAATTGTTATTCCATTGACATCATTGTTAATTCGAAATGTACTAATTACAGATATTTCTCTTGATGCAGCCGGAAACTGGGAAGCTGTCAACAGAATTTCAGGATTTTACATGATGTTTTTCAGTGCTGGATTGTCCATGTATTATCTTCCAAAACTTTCAGCTTTAAATACAGATGATGAGTTTAAAAAGGAATTGGGATATTATTTTAAAACCTTAGTTCCGTTATTTATATTGGTTTTATTATTTGTATTTGTCGCTAAAAATTGGATAATTGATTATGTGTTAGCATCGAAGTTTCAATTGGTGAAATCACTTTTAATTTGGCAGTTATTAGGAGATTTATTTAAGATTATGACTTTAGCTTTTGGTTATCAAATTTTGGTAAAAGCTATGGTTAATAAATACTTAATTGTCGAAATTGTATTTAATGTATTGTTTTACATGGGAGTTTTATTTTTATTAAAGTACTTCTCGGTGGAAGGTGCGGTTATGGCTTATTTTTATGCCAATGTGATTACCTTTTTTGTGGTTTTATATTTTTTTAGAAAACTTATTTATGTCAAAGAATCTTAAACTTTTGATCGCAATTGAAGTTTTATTTCGATTGATTTTATTCTTTGTATTTTATTCAACAGTAACTATTTATCCTGATTCTGAAGGGTATCTCAATTTAGCTAAAAGACTATCCAATTTTGATTTATCAAGTTATAACGGATTGCGTTCACCAGGTTATCCATTATTGATTTCTTTTGTTAATTCGAATTTATATGCTTTGGTTTTTATTCAATTTGGATTAGGAATTGTAACTTCTGTCTTTCAATATAAAACGTTGACTCATTTAGGTTTTTCAAAACAAAATAGCTTAATATTTACTCTTTTTATCAATAGTTTTCTAAATGTTTTCTTTTTCGAAACTTGTGTTTTAGTGGAAACTTTGGTGCTTTTTTTAATGAGTGCTTTTGTTTATTTACTTTCTAAAACACCTTTTCAAAATCAAAGTTTTAAGTTCGATTTTCTTATGAGTTTTATATTAGGATATTTAGTCTTTATTAAGTCGTTTTATATTTTTATACCCTTTTTATTATTGGTTTGGTTCTTTCTAAATCAGCCCAATTTTAAAAGTTTTTTTTGCAAAGCATTTGTGATTCTAATTTTCCCAATGCTTGCTTTTTTGAGTTGGTCGTATGTAAATAAAATCAACATTGGTCAATTCTCTTCTTCAGGAATTTCAGGATTATATTTAGCTCAAAATTGTGTTTATTTTGCCGAAGATGCTCCCAAAGAATTCGATTGGATTTCAAAACCGTATGTTGCCTATCGCAAAAAATCTATTGAAGAAAATCGAGATGTGGCAATGGCGATTTGGTATGCTTATGAAGATGGCGCTTATGATGAGTACAATCTAACTTTACCTGAATTTTCAGTAGAGTTGGGAAAATTTGCTAAAGCAGCAATAAAAGAAAATCCATTCGCTTATTTGAAACAAGTTATCACTAAGTCTTGGTTTGATTTTTGGAAACCCACAATGAATTGGAATTATGAAGCGTTCAATTTTAAGTATGCGAATAAACTATTTTTGGGAGTTTGGTATTTGCAGTCTACTCTTATTGTTTTAATTAAAGCAGTATTTCTATTTGTTTTTGGATTTCAACTGATTCAGTTCTTAAAAAATAGAAAATTTGTTATCGAATTTTTATTGTCGTCCATCGTGTTTACGGCTTCTGTTTTGCAAGCTTTGGCAACTTATGGAACCAATAATCGATTTAGTTTTCCGTTTGAATTTATGATGATAATTTCAGTGTTATACTTTCTAAAAATGAACGTTAAGCTTCCCAACAGGCTAAGTACTTGGTTGCAATAGTTTGGTAATGATGTTCTTTTTCAATGAAGTTCCTTGCATTTTTAGAAATTTCAAAAATTTTCTCTGGATGCTCAATTAAAAAGGAAAGCTTTGCTGCAATTTTGTTTTCATTGGGTAAAGCATTGATGCAAACTTCATCTTCATGCAACTGATACATATTTAAAAATTCAGTTTCAGCACCTGTAAAAACCACTTTTCCTTTCGCCATAGCTTCCAAAGCATTATAACCTTGATCATATGCAAACACTTGGTCTAACAAAATATGTGCTTTGTTATATTGCAAAATATATTCGTTATATGGAAGGTTTTCAGTCACAATTATTTCTACTTTATCAGCATGATTTTTTTGAATAATTTCTAAAGCTTTCTCGAAATAAATAATTCCTTTTTTAAGATAACTCAATCGATTAATACCAAGAAAAATGATGATTTTATCTATGTTTTCTAATGGTTGAAAAACAATTTGATTAGTATTTATTGGATTTGGAATAAACGTCGTTGTAAATCCCAATTTTTGCATCGGAATTTCATAATCTAAATCGGAAGTAATCAAATTTTGACAGTTTTCTTTCAGCCAATGAAACGTTTTTCGATAATTTTCTTTTCGATATTTTAAAGGAAATCGAAATTGATTTTCCAAAGAATTGTCCTCAAAATAAGGTGTTAAAACCGAATATTTTAATTCTTTTTGAAACCAATAATCCACGACAGGAACTTCATCACCACAAATTAATAAACTTCGACTTTTGATTTTTTTGAACAGCTTTTTGTATAATAAACGTGATAAAATTGGATATGTTTCTAAAGCATCAGAATTAATCAATTGTACATGATTAAAATCTTTTAACTTTGGTAAAAGTAGATAATAACGAATGGCTTTTTCAATTTTTTCGAAATCTAAACCAAAAACTTTTCGAATGCTTTTAAATAGAAAATTTGCAATTTTATTATTATTACACATTCGAGCATAAATCGAAAAATCAACGGGGAACTTCTTAAATTTATCACCACAACCTACAATTGTTATTTCATGACCAAGCGCTTCCAATCCCTCTTTTAAAGAATTGTGTAAACGACTGTATTCACCTAACAAAAGTATTTTCATGTGATGGTTCTAAATTCTAAATTCTGACTTCTAAATTCATATCTTTGTGTAAATATAGTACAATTGCTAAATATGTATCAAAAATCGGATATTCAAATTTTAATTGCGACGATGAATCGAACTAATTTCGATTTTTTGAAAGCGATGTTTGTATTTTCTGATTTTTCAAATTTTAATTTATTAGTAATCAATCAAACGACTCCCGATAAATTATTACAATCTGATTTTGAAAATGTTGAAGTAATTAATTCTTTTGATAAGGGATTGTCTAATAGTCGCAATTTAGCTCTGCAAAAAGCATCTAAAGAATTACTTATTTTAACTGATGATGATGTGGTTTTTCAACTCGGTTTTGAAGAATGTGTACTTAAAGCCTTCGATGCAAACCAAATGCATGACGGATTTCGATTTCAATTTTTAAATGGTAAAGGTAATCTAGCCAAAAAATATCCGAAGCAGTTTGAAGATGCATTGTCAAATTTAGAAATTTTGAATTCTTCTTCTGTAGAATTAGTTTTTAAACGAAAAAGCATCATAGATTCAAACGTACAATTTGATAAAAATTTTGGTATTGGTGCCCAATTCCCAATGGGTGAAGAAGCCGTTTTTGTAGCAGATGTGATTAAAAAAGGATTAAAAATCGGATTTATTCCTGAAATTTTAGTTGCTCATTCTCATCCATCAACTGGGCATAAAACAGACATCTATTCTATTTATTTTATTCAAAGTGCAGTTTTTTACCGAATATTTCCGAAAATGTATTTATTTTGGGTACTTTTAAAAATGTTTTTCGATTTAAAGCACCGAAAAGTTAGACATAGAAACATTATAAAATTAATTATTCAAGCCAAAAAAGGCAAAAAAGCTTATGTCAACCATACAAAATTGTAAAATACTTTCCATTCCAAAGATTGAAGATCCTAGAGGAAATCTTTCAGTAATTGAAAATGATGTAATTCCGTTTGATATCAAACGCGTTTATTATTTGTATGATGTGCCAAGTGGCGCTGAGCGTGGCGGACACTCACATAAAGAGCAACAAGAATTTTTGGTTGCTTTGTCGGGTAGTTTTGATGTAATTTTAAATGATGGAAGTCAGCAAAAAACAGTAACGCTAAACAAGCCTTTTGAAGGACTTTTTATAACTAATAAAATTTGGCGTGAATTGAAAAATTTTTCTTCTGGAGCGGTGTGTTTGGTAATCGCTTCGGATGTGTTTTTGGAAGAAGATTATATCAGAGAATTTGATGATTTTCTAGCGGCAAAAGTTTAGTGATACACTGAAAATTCAACCCCATATTTTTTTAATAAATGCTTCGTCTTTAATAGGAAACGCAAAATAAAGCTAGGCATAAACAATAAAACTTTTGTTTTGAATGGGATTTCAGAGGTAATGTCTTTTAAATAGAAATTGGATTTTTCTAAATCTCCAGCAATTCTAAATTGCAAAGCATATTCTAAACGGTAAATATCTAGAAAATTTTTCAAACTAAGGTTTTGTTTTTCTGCTTCTGAAAATTGTTTAAAATCCATAAGTTTTTTCTTTGCAAAAGAAGTCTTCGATAAAGAATTTGGCAATTCAAAATTATAAATTGCAGTTATTTGATTGCTAATAGCAACGGTATGTGTTATCCCTATTTTAGTCCAAAGTTCCAAATCTTGTCCACTAGTTACTTCTTTGTTAAAACCATTATTTTGAAGAAGTATGGTTTTAGGAACTAGAATAGAGGAGGATGTTGCAACTCGATTAATTAAACTTGCTTCGAAAAAATCGGGTATAATTCCTTCAAAATCATCGGATATAGAATTTTTGAAACTATTTGTTATAGTTTTATTTGAAGCAATTTTTGTAAGATACCTACTAGCATATATTCCACAATTAATATATTTTTCTTGAAGTTCTATTAAAATAGCTAAATGGTTTGGAAACCAATAATCGTCAGCATCTAAAAAGGCAATCAGCTCGCAATTCGCTTTTTCAATTCCTAAATTTCTGGCTGTTGCAGCGCCTTGATTTTTTTGTTGGAATAATTGAATTCGAGTATCATTAAATTGTTTTACTTTTTCAACACTATTATCGGTTGAACCATCATCAATTATGATAATTTCAAAATCTGTGAAAGTTTGAGCAAATACCGATGCCAAGGTTTTGGTAATGATAAAACCTTTGTTGTAAAGCGGAATTATAACTGATAGCTTTGGCAAAATGTTAAGGATTGAGTAAACAAAAGTAACCTAATTTGTATAAATCCAATACAATCAAACTGGGATTAGAAGACGTGAGGTTAGCAATCATCTGTTTCGAAAGTTTTTTAAACAAGAAACGAATCACACTATCAAGTTGCCAAAACTGAATGATGCTGTATGCTTTTCCAATTTTTGTGTCTTTCAAATCTAATTTTTTATTTTCAATCAATTGATTTAAAGTAGTTATTGCTTTTTCGGTTTTTCCGATAAAAGTTAAACTCGTTTCCGTATTAAAATGAACTAATCTATTTTCAATATGTTGAATAGGAATGTTATTTTCTTTCAATTGTTTGATAAAAACCACATCTTCATATCCATAATCTTTCACATTGTATGGAAAATGATAGTTGGAAAGCAATTCTTTTTTGAGTACTAAATTCCAAGTAAAAACAAAATGGTATTGATTTTTCAATCGTTCTGATAACGGAATGCTTTCGCGTTCATTACCATATTTCCAACGAAGTAATTTATCTTTTTCAGGTTTTTCGTTCGGATAGGTTACGCCACCAAACAACACTTGTGTTTCAGGATTAATCGATTTAATTAGATCTTGTAAATAAGTTTTTTTCTCAGGAAAAGCATCGGCTTCCATAATAAGCACATAATCAAATTGCGCTCGATTATTTAGTAAATTGATGTTGTTTCCTCTACCTAAATTTTCATGATTTAAAGTGTAAGAACAATGCTGTAAAAGATTGATTTCGGTATTTTCTTCTAAAAAAGTTGTACTCACATCATCCTGAACTAAGATTTCATAAGCAATACCTAAAGCATCGGCCTGATATTTTAATTCCGTAACTAATGGATAAACATTGTAGTTATATGTGGGAATTAAAATCGATAACATTTACACCGTTCTTTGAACTACTTCAAACATTTTTCCACCTTCAAATTTCAAGGTTTTTGACGGATATTTTAAAACTAAAGCGTAATCGTGAGTCGCCATTAAAATGGTTTTTCCGTTTGCGTTAATTTTTCTAAGTACTTCCATAACTTCCACACTGGTTTGTGGGTCAAGGTTTCCTGTTGGTTCGTCTGCTAAAATGATTTCTGGGTCGTTTAATAAAGCTCTCGCAATTCCTACACGTTGTTGTTCTCCGCCTGAAAGTTGGTGTGGCATTTTAGAAGCAAAACCTTTCATGCCAACTTTATCTAAAACTTCTTCAATTTTAACATCCATTTCTTCTTTTTCTGTCCAGCCAGTTGCTTTAAGAACAAATAATAAGTTTTCTTTTACGCTTCGGTCAGAAAGTAATTTAAAGTCTTGAAAAACAACACCTAATTTTCTTCTCAAATACGGAATGTCACTTTCTTTTAAAGTAGTTAAATTATAATCTACAATACTTCCTTCGCCATCAGTCAAAGCCAAATCAGCGTAAAGCGTTTTTAAAAAACTACTTTTTCCAGAACCTGTTCTACCAATTAAATAAAGAAATTCACCATGTTTTACATCGATATTTACATCGGTTAAAACTGGATTTTTATCTTGATAAATCGTTACATTTTTTAAGGATAGAACTGATTGCGACATATATAAATTGGATTTTAAAATGTAAAAGTAATAACTTATGCTTCTGTATCAAAATTTTAAACCAATTTCGATTAAAATTATTGTGTTTGGTTAAAAACTATGTTCAAAAATTGTACAATAATATGTTAAGAACCTTCGTTAATACTTACAATAAGCCTTATATTTGGAACTTATAAATAACGAATCACATGATAAAGTATTTAAAACTTTCTTTTTTAATGGTGTTCTTTTCGGGAACACTTTTAGCCCAACAATCTTCTGTTTACACGCACGAATTAACCGAGTTCAATCGCGCTGTTGAATTGTATAAAGACAAACAATATCAAGCAGCCCAAATTTTATTCGACAAAGTAAAATCGAAAACCGATAATATGGAAGTAGAATCAGATTGTGCTTACTATATTGCCAATTGTGCGATTCGTTTGGACCAAATGGGAGCCGATGTTTTGGTGGAAAGTTTTGTAGAAGATTATCCAACAAGTACGAAAACAAATCAAGCATACATCGAAGTCGCTCACTATTATTTTGATCAAGGAAATTATCCAAAATCATTAGAATGGTTTGATAAAGCGGATTCAAACAGTATGTCGCAAGCCGATAGAGAAAAATACAATTTCCAAAAAGGATACGCTTATTTTACAGCTAAAAATACTAAAGAAGCTACAAAATACTTCAACCAAGTAGTAAATTCGAAGACTTTTGGAAGTCAGGCGAAATACTATTTAGGTTATATGTCGTATGAAACAGATGATTATAAAAGTGCGAATCAATACTTCGAACAAGTTTCTGACCAAGAAAAGTACAAAGAAAAAATGGGGTATTTCCAAGCAGATATGAATTTCAAGCTTGGGAATTTCCAAAAAGCCATCGACTTAGGTTTAGAGCAAATGCCAAAATCAAAAGGAGAAGAAAAAAGTGAATTGTCGAAAATCATAGGAGAAAGTTATTTCAACCTAAAACAATACGACAAAGCACTTCCTTATTTATTGGCTTATAATGGTAAAAAAGGAAAATGGAATAACACGGATTTTTACCAATTAGGTTACACGTATTACCAACAAAAAGATTACGAAAACGCGATTTCGCAATTCAATAAAATCATTGATGGAAATGATGCGGTGGCTCAAAATGCCTATTATCATTTAGCAGAAAGTTATTTAAAAACCGATAAAAAGCAACAAGCATTAAATGCTTTCAAAACGGCTTCTGAAATGGAATTTGATTTGAAAATTCAAGAAGATGCGTATTTGAATTATGCCAAATTAAGTTACGAAATCGGAAATCCATACAAATCGGTACCGGAAGTAATGAATGCGTATTTGGCCAAATATCCAAATACTCCGTATAAATCGGAAATTAATACCTTGTTAATTAGTTCGTATATCACTTCGAAAAATTATAAAGAAGCGTTGGTTTTATTGGAGAAAAACAAATCTCCAGAAAACAAATTAGCGTATCAAAAAGTAACGTTTTACAGAGGTTTAGAATTGTATACCGATGGCGATTACAAAGGTGCTTATGCCTTATTTAAAAAATCGTTAGCCGAAAATAAAGATGCTAAATTCACAGCAAGAGCAACTTTTTGGAAAGCAGAAACCGAATACAATTTAGACCAATTCGAAGAAGCAAAATTGAGTTTCAAACAGTTTTTAAATTCAGCTGAAGCTCAAAATACTCCTGAATATGTGAATGCCAATTACAACTTAGCGTATTCGTACTTCAAATTGAAAGAGTATGAAAATGCGATTCAATATTTCGATGCTTACACCAAATCTTCTAAAGAGGATAAAGTTCGTTTAACCGATGCCTATTTGAGATTAGGAGATTGTAATTTCATGGCAGCAAAATATTGGCCAGCTATGGATGCGTACAACAAAGCGATTGACATGAAAAGTGTTGATGCCGATTACGCAGCTTTCCAAAAAGGAATCAGCTATGGATTTGTAAGCAAACCAGATCGTAAAATTGAAGATTTAGAGAAATTCTCAAAAACATTCCCAAATTCACAATATGCAGATGATGCTTTGTATGAATTAGGAAATACTTATGTGAATCAAAATCAAAATGATAAAGGAATTAGTACTTACGACCGATTAATCAGTGGATACAAATCGAGTTCCTATGTAGCAAAAGCGATTTTAAAACAAGGTTTGATTTACTATAATTCGAACAAAGAAGATTTAGCGTTAACGAAATTCAAAAAAGTTGTAGCGGAATATCCAAATTCACCAGAATCTATTGAAGCCGTTTCAACAGCTCGTTTGATTTATGTAGATAAAGGTCAAGTAGATGAATATGCAGCTTGGGTTAAAACCTTATCGTTTGTAGAAGTTTCGGATGCAGATTTAGATAATGACACTTACGAATCTGCCGAAAAACAATATTTGCAAAACAACAGCAAACAAGCGATTTCAGGATTCTCGAGTTACGTAAGCAAATTTCCAAATGGATTACATGCGTTGAAAGCGAATTTCTATTTAGCACAATTGTATTTTGCTGATAATTTAGAAGCAAATTCCGTGAAATATTACGAATTTGTTGTGGCTAAACCAAGAAATGAATTCACTGAACAAGCATTAGCGCGTTTGTGTCAAGTGTATTTGAAAGCTAAGAATTATGATAGCGCGATTCCAGTTTTAAAACGTTTAGAAACCGAAGCTGATTTTCCACAAAATATAACGTATGCGCAATCTAATTTAATGAAATCGTATTACGAAAAACAAGATTTTGTCAATGCCGTTGTGTATGCCGATAAAGTGTTGAAAAACGACAAAATCGACGATAGAATTAAAAGTGATGCTCAAATTATCGTAGCGCGTTCGGCTATCAAAACAAATGATGAAGCCAAAGCGAAAGAAGCGTATGCTAAATTGCAAAAAATCGCTAAAGGTGAATTAGCAGCCGAAGCTTTGTATTACGATGCGTATTTCAAAAATAAAGAAGGCAAGTTTGAACCATCGAACGTTGTGGTACAAAAAATCGCTAAAGATTACTCAGGTTATAAATATTATGGAGCGAAAAGTTTGGTAATTATGGCGAAAAACTTCTACGGATTAAAGGATAGTTTCCAAGCAACTTACATTTTAGAAAGTGTAATTGAAAACTTCAAAGAATATACAGATGTAATCGAAGAAGCGCAAAAAGAACTCGATTTCATCAAAGGAGAAGAAGCAAAACGTAATTCATCAATCACAAAATAATAAAATTTGATAATTGTCATACT
The DNA here is from genome assembly GCF_015223105.1 of Flavobacterium proteolyticum. Classification (GTDB taxonomy): domain Bacteria; phylum Bacteroidota; class Bacteroidia; order Flavobacteriales; family Flavobacteriaceae; genus Flavobacterium; species Flavobacterium proteolyticum. The sequence goes on along the minus strand of NZ_JADFTZ010000002.1, from coordinate 34,243 downwards.
GAACTCGTTTGAGTATCTAGCATCTCATTTAAAAATATAGAACATGAAGAAATTAAATATAATCGCCTTAGTTTTAGTTGTATTCGGAATCCAATTTTCTTTTGCCCAAGTAAAAGATGAAAACATTGGTTCTGAAGTGGTAAATATCGTAAAACCATATACACCAACTATTTCAGATGCTTTCAAAGTGAAAGAAACACCTGTTTTAGAAGATGAAGAAGAGCAAAAAAAGGAACCAATTCAATATAATATTTTCTCATTTCCGGTAGCATCAACATTTACACCAGCAAAAGGAAAAGCCGCAGGAGTGGATAAAACCGAAAAAGAAAAATTATACAACAATTACGCTACTTTAGGTTTTGGAAATTATCCAACTATCAATGCGGAATTGTTCATTACTCAAAACTTAAGCCGAAGCAATTATGTGGGCGGAATGTTACGTCATTTATCGTCTCAAGGCGGAATTAAAGATTTGGTTTTAGATGATAAATTCTACAACACCAGTTTAGATGTAACGTACGGAGTTCGTGAGCGTGACATGAGTTGGAATGTTGATTTAGGCGTGAAAAACCAAATTTACAATTGGTACGGTTTACCAACAGAATCAATTGTTTTTGATGATGCAACAATAGCAGGAATCGACTCCAAGCAAACATACAATACGATTGCTCTTGGTGGAAAAATGAGTTTCAAAGACGGAATTTTTAATGATGCAAGCATGCAATTCAAACGTTTTTCTGATGGATTGGATTCGGGCGAAAATCGCTTTTTCATCAAACCTAATTTTGATTTCGAAGTAATGGAACAAAAAATCAAAGCTGATTTCGTAGTGGATTATGTAGGTGGAAGTTTTGAAAGAATGTACGATGTAGATTCGGAATTAAAATACAGCACAATCATCGCCGGAACAAAACCAAGTATTCTATATCAAAAAGATGATTTATCAGTTCAAATTGGAGCTGGAGTATATTATGCAACAGCAAAAATCAACGGCGAAAGTGATGGTAAAATCTTTGTTTATCCAAATATTAAAGCGTCATACAAGTTGGTAGGTGATATTTTAGTGGCTTATGCAGGAGCAGAAGGTGATTTAGAGCAAAATTCGTATGCTGATTTCGTGGATCAAAATCCGTTTGTGTCACCAACAATGTTCATTGCACCTACCGATAATAAGTATGATTTATATGTTGGGATGAAAGGAAAATTAGCAAATTCAGTAGCTTTCAATGTTAGAGTTTCAAATAAAAATCAGGCAGATAGAGCTTTGTTTGTAAGTAACGAATTCAATCCAGCTTACGGAAATACGAATGGTTATGCTTATGGAAACTCATTCGGAGTAGTTTATGACGATTTAAATACGCTAAGTATTTTCGGAGAATTGAAAGCCGATTTCTCTAAAAACGTAACTTTCGGAATCAACGGAACTTATAACAATTATTCAACAGATACACAAGCGGAAGCGTGGAATTTACCACAATTGAAAATTGGTTCAACTGTAGATTTTGATATCAACGAAAAATGGTATGCTGGAGCGAATGTATTTTTTGTTGGTGAAAGAAAAGATTTAATTTCAGTTCAAGACGATTTAACGATTAACCCAGGAACTTTCACTACAACTGAAGTAACTTTAGATAGCTATTTCGATTTAAACGCGCACGTAGGCTACAAATACAACGCAAGATTAACGGCTTTCCTAAAAGGAAACAACTTAGCGAATCAACAATACAACCGTTGGGCAAATTTCCCAGTACAAGGGATTCAGGTGTTGTTAGGAGCAAACTATAAGTTCGATTTCTAAAACTTCTACATTCAATATTCCAAGTTTGTTGTTCAATGTTAAAAAATGTTGAATATTCAATTTTGAACAACGAATTATGAAGTTGAGTAATCGGTTTTATTAGGTTTTTAATCAGTAAAAAATCAAAATGTATTTTAAATTATTTATTCTATCGTCTTTATTTTTTCTTTTTGTTTCTTGTGATGGGTTTCAAGCTGTTGATGGAATGATTGTTGATTCTGAAACACATAAACCAATTACTAATGTTCAGATGAGAGAAATTAAAGAGGTTGATGCTTTAGGATTTTCTGATGAACAAGGATATTTTGAATTTCATGAAATAAAAGGATTTACTTTTGGTGATAAAGAAATGACTATTGTTTTTTTAAAAGAAAATTATTTATCAGATACAATCACTTTTATTAATAATGAAAGTAAGTTAATTAAGTTAGAAAGAATAACAGAAAAAAAATAATCCTTGTGCCCTTAGCGCCTTCTTTGCGAACTTAGCGGTTAATTATTTAAATCATGACATTTAAACAAAAAATAAAATCCCATTATCAAAACCTATTATCGGAGAAAATAAACGAATTACGCTTTATGATTTCCGATTTGGCTCAAGATGCGCAAAACGACGCGAAAGGTTCGGCTGGCGATAAGCACGAAACTGCTTTGTCCATGATGCATTTGGAGCAAGAAAAACTCAATCAAAAATTAGCAGAAATCATCGAACAAAAAAAAGTTGTGGATAAGATTGATGCTGATGCAATTCATAATAAAATAGCACTGGGAAGTTTGGTTCAAATCAATGACATGTTATTTTATATTAGTGTAGCTTTACCAAAAATCCAACTCGAAGATACAACGATAATTGCAGCTTCTCCACAATCACCATTAGGAAGTCAATTAATGGGAAAAAGTCTCGGAGATGAGGTTGAAATCAACAAAAATCGATTTCAAATTAAATCCATCGAATAAAACAAAGCCACTTACTTGAGTGGTTTTTTTATGATTTGTAACCAAAACAAAGGTAAAACAGACTTTCTGATTTACAATATAATTAAAAAATCAATTTTTAGTTTTAAATTATAACTAAAATTAATTTTTAGGTTCATTATTTAAACTTATATATTCAATTTTGCTTCATCAAGTTAAGTGAATCAGTTTTATCACTTAAACAATTAAACATTTCAACGATTAAACTTAAAATTATGTGCGGAATATTAGCCATTATAGGAAAAGGAAAAGAAGAAGCATTAGTGCAGCAATTGTCAAAAAGAATGAGTCATCGTGGTCCAGATGAAAGCGATATTCATGTAACGGAAAAAGGTCACATTTTGGCGCACGAGCGTTTGTCAATTGTCGATTTACACACAGGAAAACAACCCTTTCAAGGAACTGATTCGGCTTGGATGGTGCATAATGGCGAAATATACAATCACAAAAAGTTAAGAGAAACTACGTTGAAACATCATACGTTTAGAACTACATCAGATTCAGAAGTTATAGTGCATTTGTATGAAGAATTTGGTTACGATTTCTGCGATATGTTAGACGGAATTTTCGCTCTAGTCGTTATCGATGGCGATGATTATATCGTAGCTCGCGACCCACTTGGAGTAAAGCCTTTGTATTACGGAATGGATGAAAGAGGTCGTTTGTATTTTGCTTCCGAAATGAAAGCGATTACCGACCAATGTAAGTCATTTTCAACATTTCCTCCGGGACATTATTATACTGAAAAAACAGGTTTCGTAAAATACTACAAACCAGAATGGGAAGCACATGAAAAAGCAGTTGAAAAACTAGATTTACAAGCTTTAAATGCAAGTTTGACTCAAGCCGTTGAAAAACGTTTAATGTGCGATGTGCCATTTGGAGTTTTACTTTCTGGAGGATTGGATTCGTCGTTAATTGCATCCATCACTTCAAGATTGTTAGAAGGAAGCGGACAAGAATTGCATTCGTTTTCTATCGGATTAGATGCTTCGGCTCCAGATTTAGTTGCGGCCAAAAAAGTGGCAGATTTCATTGGAACAACGCATCATGAAATTCATTTCACAGTCGAACAAGGAATTGAGATTTTAGATAAGTTGATTTGGCATTTGGAAACCTATGATGTAACGTCAATTCGAGCTAGTACGCCTATGTATTTCTTGTCGAAAGCCATTACGGAAAAAGGAATCAAAATGGTATTATCTGGCGAAGGTGCGGATGAGATTTTCGGAGGTTATTTGTATTTCCGAAACGCTCCATCAGTATTAGATTTCCAAAAAGAAACTATCGAACGCGTGCAAAAGTTATTTACTGCCGATTTACTTCGTGCGGATAAATCAACTATGGCACACGGTTTAGAAGCAAGAGTTCCGTTTTTAGATAAAGCGTTTTTGGATTTAGCAATTAAAATTCAACCCGAAGAGAAAATGCCAAAAACTTATGACGGAATTGAAAAATATATTTTACGAAAAGCATTCGATACACCCGAAAAACCCTTTTTACCCGAAGAGATTTTATGGAGACAGAAAGAACAGTTTTCTGACGGAGTAGGTTACAACTGGATTGATACTTTAATCGAGTATTGCTCTAGTCAAGTAACTGATGAAGAATTTGAAAAAGCAAAACTGTTCTTTCCTTATAACACACCAGTTACAAAAGAGGCGTTTTATTATAGAAGAATATTTCACAAGCATTTTCCACAAGAAAGTGCGGCACAAACGGTTCGCAAATGGATTCCAAAATGGCAAGAAAACCAAGATCCAAGCGGAAGAGCTAATGCAGCTCACGTTAAAGCAGATGTGTCAATTGCAGTAGAAAAAGAAGTGGTTTAGTATTTTTTATTAGGTTTGTTGTTTTGAAAGACCTCTTTAATTGCATTTTAAAGAGGTTTTTTTTATTTCTTCTATTTTGAGGAAATTAAAAAATTATCAAAAATTAAAAATAAGATGGTTTTTGTTCGATTTAAGCCACTTTTGTCAAAAATTAACAATTGTTGATAACTTGCCTTTGTGTTAAGTTCGTTTTTGTTTCTTCTTTTTATCTAATTACTTATATTTGTTGATATTAAAAATACTTTATTTAGCGTAAATATTATGAGTGAAGAAAATAAAAAAGGTAGTTATTCGGCCGACAGTATTCAAGCATTAGAGGGAATGGAGCACGTAAGAATGCGTCCTTCCATGTATATTGGAGATACTGGAGTTCGTGGATTACACCATTTAGTTTATGAAGTTGTTGATAACTCAATCGATGAGGCTTTAGCCGGACATTGTGATACGATTTATGTAGCCATTAATGAAGATAATTCTATTTCTGTTGAAGATAACGGACGTGGAATTCCAGTTGATATTCACAAAAAAGAAGGTGTTTCCGCTCTTGAAGTTGTAATGACCAAAATTGGAGCAGGAGGTAAGTTCGATAAAGATTCATATAAAGTTTCTGGAGGTCTTCACGGGGTTGGAGTTTCGTGTGTTAACGCGCTTTCTGATCACTTAAGAGCTACAGTTCACAGAGAAGGTAAAATTTACGAACAAGAATACGAAAGAGGTAAAGCGCTTTACCCAGTGAAGCAAATTGGTACTACAGACAAGAGAGGAACAATCGTTACTTTTAAACCTGATGGAACAATTTTTACGCAGACTTTAGAGTATTCTTACGATACATTAGCGTCTCGTTTACGTGAGCTTTCTTTCTTAAATAAAGGAATTACTATCACGTTAACAGATAAACGTGATATTGATGATAAAGGACAACCAAGAACAGAAACTTTCCATTCGAGAGAAGGTTTAAAAGAGTTTGTTAAGTTTTTAGATGGAAATCGTGTGCCAATCATTGGTCATGTAATTTCGATGGAAAATGAAAAAGGTGAAATTCCTGTTGAGGTTGCTTTAATTTATAATGAAAGTTATTCAGAAAATATATTTTCTTACGTAAATAATATCAACACGCACGAAGGAGGAACGCACTTGCAAGGTTTCCGTATGGGATTAACGCGTACGTTGAAAAAATATGCAGATGCTTCTGGATTGTTAGATAAATTGAAATTCGAAATTTCGGGAGATGACTTCCGTGAAGGTTTAACAGCTATTATTTCGGTAAAAGTTGCAGAACCACAATTTGAAGGTCAAACAAAAACTAAACTTGGAAATAGAGAAGTAGTTTCTCCAGTTTCTCAAGCGGTGGCTGAAATGCTTGAAAATTATTTGGAAGAAAATCCAAACGATGCTAAAATCATTGTTCAAAAAGTAATTTTGGCAGCTCAAGCGCGTCATGCAGCTAAGAAAGCTCGTGAAATGGTACAACGTAAAACCGTTATGGGCGGTGGAGGTTTACCAGGTAAATTATCAGATTGTTCAGAACAAGATCCAGCAAGATGTGAGATTTTCCTTGTTGAGGGAGATTCAGCAGGTGGAACTGCAAAACAAGGTCGTGATAGAGCGTTTCAAGCGATTTTGCCTTTACGTGGTAAGATTTTGAATGTTGAAAAAGCAATGCATCACAAAGTTTTTGAAAACGAGGAGATTCGTAATATTTTCACTGCTCTTGGAGTTACTATAGGTACTGAAGATGATAGTAAAGCTTTAAATCTTTCTAAGTTGCGTTACCACAAAGTAGTGATTATGTGTGATGCCGATGTTGATGGTTCTCACATTTCAACCTTAATTCTAACATTCTTCTTTAGATTTATGAAAGAATTAATCGAAGGCGGTCACGTATATATTGCAACACCACCTTTATATTTGGTTAAAAAAGGAAACAAAAAAGAATATGCTTGGAATGATGATCAACGTGATTTAGCTAACGAAAGAATGGGCGGAAGTGCTGCAATTCAACGTTATAAAGGCCTTGGGGAGATGAATGCAGAGCAATTATGGGAAACAACATTAAATCCAGAATATAGAACTTTACGCCAGGTTACAATTGATAGTTTAACTGAAGCCGACAGAGTTTTCTCTATGTTAATGGGTGATGAAGTGCCACCTCGTAGAGAATTTATTGAGAAAAATGCTGCTTACGCAAAAATTGATGCGTAAATCGGTAACTATAATAGGATTGTTTTTAGCTTTCTTTTTTTCTCAAAAAAGTATGGCTCAAACTCCTCAAGAAATTGAACAAATAGGGCATCTGTTATCAGATGCCTTATTGTATTCTGAGCAGTACATTGTTCCTGCCACTGATGCTGCGGTTTATCAAGCATCTGCAGCGTGGATAATGTCTCCTAAAAAACGAAAAAGATGGGATGTAAATTTAGGTTTACATACGAACATTTTTTTTGTTCCAAAGGCGGATAGAACGTTTCAAATTCAAAATTCTGATTTTGAATTTTTTCATATTGAAGGTGCTACTTCAGCTACGGTTCCGACTTCGCTAGGTAATGATAATCAGGTATATTTGGTTGGCGAATTAGGTGGGGAGCAGGTACGTTTTAAAACCCCTCAAGGAATCAATCAAGAAACGGTAATTTATCCCTATTTGCATGGTAGCATAGAGTTGCCTTACGGATTTGAATTTATCGCCCGATATTCGACTAAAACAAAGCTGAAAAGAGGCGATTACCAAGTCTATGGTTTCGGATTAAAACATAACTTTAGTCAGTATTTTCCAAAAGTAGAAACTAAAAATATTTACTTTTCAGCTGCGGCTATTTATTCGAAAGAAGATATCAGTTTTGATTTTTTAGATATTGATACGGCTTACGGAAATTTGGGAATCAATAACTTGAATGGTTTGGTAGATACTTTTCATTTTCAACTAAGTGCTTCTAAAGAATTCAAACGTTTTGAATTGATATGGAATTTTATTGTAAATCATAGTTCGTTTGAATATGTCGTAAGTGGCGAAAAAGGTTCTATCGAAGAAGTAATCCCAATTCAAGAGGTTATTAACGGACTTTTAGAGCGAATTGCAAAGGATAAAACGAATGTCTTAGGAGAAATTTCGGGTAGATATCAAATAAGCAAAATTTATCTGCAAAGTTCAATTGCTTTTGGTAAATTTGTCAACGGAAATATTGGAGTTCAATATCAATTTTAATTTAACAATTTTAATATACACAACAAAATGAAAGTAACAATAGTAGGTGCGGGTAACGTAGGTGCAACATGTGCAGATGTTATTTCGTACAGAGGAATCGCAAGCGAAGTAGTATTAGTAGACATCAAAGAAGGTTTTGCTGAAGGTAAAGCGATGGATATTATGCAGTGTGCTACAACAACTGTATTCAACACACAATTAAGCGGAACAACAGGAGATTACACTAAAACAGCAGGAAGTGATGTAGTAGTAATCACATCTGGAATTCCAAGAAAACCAGGAATGACTCGTGAAGAATTAATCGGAATCAACGCAGGTATCGTTAAATCTGTTGCTGATAACGTATTAACTCATTCTCCAAATGCAATTATTGTAGTAGTGTCAAATCCAATGGATACCATGACGTATTTAACGTTAAAAGCAACTGGATTACCTAAAAATAGAGTAATTGGAATGGGTGGGGCTTTAGATAGTTCTCGTTTCAAATATTATTTATCAAAAGCATTAGACAAACCAGCTAACGATGTTCAAGGTATGGTAATTGGAGGTCATGGTGATACTACTATGATTCCATTAACACGTTTAGCTTCTTACAATGGTGTTCCGGTTTCTAATTTCTTATCTCAAGCTGAGTTAGATAAAGTAGCTGCTGATACTATGGTGGGTGGTGCTACTTTAACAGGTTTATTAGGAACTTCTGCTTGGTATGCACCAGGAGCTTCTGTGGCTTATTTAGTAGACAGTATCTTAAACGATCAAAAACGTATGATTCCATGTTCAGTATTCTTAGAGGGAGAGTACGGACAAGAAGATATTTGTATGGGGGTTCCATGTATTATTGGTAAAAATGGAGTTGAGAAAATCGTTGACGTACAATTAAATGATGCTGAAAAAGCATTGTTTGCTAAGAGTGCAGATGCAGTTCGTAACATGAACGCCGATTTGAAATCAGTATTGTAATTTCACATCAAAATAAAATTGAAAAACTGTCAAGAAATTGGCAGTTTTTTTTTGTTTTAATCATTTTTTAAATACTATTTTTAAATGGTATTTGTTACTAAAGATTGGAGTTTTCAACAATATTTTCTGTTTTGTGAAATACTTTTTTAAGATGCAAGTGTTTCATTTTTAAGGAATAATGTGTTTTTGTAGTGAAACTTAGCTAAAAAGGTTACTTTAATCGAAAATAAAATTGCTAAATCCTATTGTAAATTATATATTTGTCCGTTTTTATAAAATAGAATAAATAAATTTTAGAATAATGCAGAATAGAGGACTTATTAAATTTTTCGCAATTATCTTTGCTTTGGTATGTGTATACCAGCTTTCTTTTACTTTCGTAGCGAATAGTATTGTTTCTGATGCAAAAGCATTTGCAAAAGGAGATACAGCTAAAGAATTACGCTATTTAGATTCTATCGGTAAGGAAGAAGTATACTTAGGGCATACTTACAAAGAAGTTACTAATAACCAAATCAACAAAGGTCTTGACTTAGAAGGAGGATTAAACGTTATTCTTCAAATTTCGGTTAAAGATGTTTTGAAAGGATTAGCTAATGATTCTAAGAATCCAGCTTTCAATAAAGCACTTGCAGATGCAAAAGCAAACCAACAAGGAAATCAAGATTACATCGATGCTTTTTTTGAAGCTGCTAATGCTGCAAATGTGAAATTAGCTGCGGCTGATGTTTTTGGAAACAGAAACTTAGATGAAGTTATTAAGTTTGATATGACTAACAAACAAGTTGAGCCAATCATCAAACAAAAAGTTCAAGAATCAGTAGAGAGTGCTTTCAAAGTATTAAGAGAGCGTATTGATAAATTTGGAGTTACTCAACCTAATATTCAATTATTAGGAAATTCTGGAAGAATTTTAGTAGAGTTACCAGGAGCTAAAGATGTAGATCGTATTAAAAAATTATTACAAAGTACAGCTCAATTAGAGTTCTGGGAAACTTATAAAATTGAAGAAGTTGGACAATATTTGATGTCTGTTGAAGATGCATTAAAGAAAACAGAAGTTGCTGTTAAAGCTGCTCCTACTAAAACAACAGGAATCGATTCATTGTTAACAGACAAAGCAGATACTACTGCAGCAACGGCTAATAGTCCTTTCTTAGGTAAAATGTTAGCTCCAGGTCAGCAAGGTGCTCCACATATTGGAACATTTGCTACTAAAGATACAGCTGCAATCAACGGATATTTAAAAAGAGCTGATATTAAAGCGTTGTTACCTGCTAACTTAGCTAATATTAGATTTGCTTGGGGTAAAACAAATGCAAAAACTCCAGATGTAACAGATTTATATGCCTTAAAAGGAACAAGAGATAATGTTGCGCCTTTAAGTGGTGGTGTAATTGTTGATGCAAGAGATACTTTTGATCAATTAGGTAAGCCAGCTGTTTCTATGCAAATGAATGGAAATGGAGCTAGAAAATGGGAGCAAATTACAGGAGCAGTTTCGCAACAAGGAAATGCAATTGCAATTGTATTAGATAATATAGTTTACTCTGCACCTGGTGTAAGTAAAGGAGCAATTACCGGTGGTCAATCAGAAATTTCTGGGAACTTCACAATTGAAGAAACAAAAGACTTAGCAAACATTTTAAGAGCAGGTAAATTACCAGCTGCTGCAGAAATTGTTCAGTCAGAAGTGGTAGGTCCATCTTTAGGACAAGAAGCTATTGATAATGGTATGTTGTCATTCGTTATTGGTTTTGCTTTAGTATTATTATGGATGGTAGTTTACTATGGTAAAACTGGTTTCTATGCTAACTTAGCGTTATTAGTAAATATTTTATTCATTTTTGGAACATTAGCAAGTTTTGGTGCTGTATTAACATTACCAGGTATCGCGGGTATCGTATTAACCATTGGTATGGCGGTAGATGCTAACGTGATCATTTTTGAAAGAGCAAAAGAAGAATTAGATAATGGTAAATCAGTTCAAGAAGCTACTGATTATGCTTTCACTTGGAAAGGTGCGATGTCATCTATTATTGATGCTAACGTTACTACTGCAATTACTGCTATTATCTTACTAGTATTTGGTACAGGACCAATTCAAGGTTTTGCTACAACATTATTAATTGGTATTTTTACTTCTGTAATTACTGCTGTTTTTGTAACAAGAATGTTCTTAGATTGGAGTTTAAGCAGAAATGAAAAATTAGCTTACTCAACTTCATTAACTAAGACTTGGTTTAAAAATTTAAATATCGATTTCTTAGGGAAAAAGAAAATTGCTTATGTAGTTTCAGGTATTTTAGTAGCATTGAGTATTTTCTCATTAGCAACTAAAGGATTAAATCAAGGTGTGGATTTTGTTGGTGGTAGAACATACCAAGTACGTTTTGATAAACCAGTTTCTGCTCCAGATGTAACGGCTGATTTAGTAGCTGTTTTCGGAAGTGCTGAAGCAAAAGTTTATGGTGGAAACGACCAGTTAAAAATCACTACCAAGTATAAAGTTGACGAAGAAGGTGAGGGAGTAGATAAAGAAGTAAACCAAAAATTATACGAAGGTTTAAAGAAATATTTACCAGCTGATTTAACATATGATAAATTTGCAAACCTTTATGAAGGAAAAAAAGTAGGTATTTTATCATCTGCAAAAGTTACAGGTACTATCTCTAAAGATATTAAGACAAACTCTTTATGGGCAGTTTTAGGTTCATTATTTGTGGTATTTGTTTACTTGATGATTAGTTTCCGTAAATGGCAGTTTGGTTTCTCAGCTGTAATTGCAGTTGCGCACGATACGATTATTGTATTAGGTATTTTCTCATTCTTCTACACCATTTTACCATTCAACATGGAGATTGACCAAGCATTTATTGCAGCAATCTTAACGGTAATTGGTTATTCGTTGAATGATACCGTAATTGTGTTTGATAGAGTTCGTGAGTACTTAGATTACAATTCATCACCTGATTTCAAAGGATTAGTAAACAAAGCGTTAAATACTACATTAAGTAGAACTATCAATACTTCTGCAACAACATTAGTTGTATTAGTGGCTATCTTCATCTTTGGAGGTGAAACGATTAGAGGATTCGTATTTGCTATCTTAGTAGGTATTTTAGTAGGAACTTATTCTTCATTGTTCATTGCAACTCCAGTGATGCAAGATACAATTGGTGAAAAAGAAGGTCGTAAAATGGCTGAGTTTAAAAAAGAAGACTAAGTAATTAGTTTCGATATATAAGAAAAGTCCTGATTTATATCAGGACTTTTTTTATATTTATAATTCTAAAAATGATAAATTATGAAAGCTAAATTTATTTTATTTGCTCTTGTGTTCGTATTAACGTCTTGTAATAAGAATGAAGTGTATGACGAATTTAATCGTGATTTTACAGATAATCGTTGGGAAAGTAAAGATGTGAGGTCATTTGAGTTTGAAAATATGCAATCTGAGGGAATTTGTGAGTTGAAGATACACTTTGGTCATATAAGTGGGTTTCAGTTCAAAGAAGTGCCTTTAGAAGTTGAAATTACAACTCCTGATGGTAAAGTTGAAACTCTTCCAATTGTTTTGAAACTTATTGATGAGTCAGGTAAAGATATAGGTGATTGTTCAGGAGATATTTGCGATGTATTTCAAACCATTAAAACCTTTGATACACTTGAAAAAGGAAAATATAAAGTTGCTGTTAAAAGTGAATTTACAGGACCTTATTTACCAAATGTTCTCGGTATTGGAATTGTAGTTGAAAAACAAAAATAAAAAAGGCGGTTAGAATTTCTAACCGCCTTTTTGTATGTATTATTTCATTATGCTTCTTTAACTTCTTTTGCTTTCCAAACAAAGTAAAATCCAATAAATATAAACGGAATGCTCAACCATTGACCCGTTGAAAGTGCATTAAAAATTGGATATTGCTCAAATCCACCTTGACTTTCTTTTACAAATTCCACTACAAAACGAATCGACCAAAGTAGGATTAAGAACAATCCAAATAAGTAACCTGCTTTGTTTCTTGCTTCAGTTTTCCAATATAAAAACATTAGAATAGCGAAAACAAAAACATAACAGATAGCTTCGTATAACTGTGCTGGATGTTTTGGTGTTACAGCAGCTAAATATTCTGCAAATTGAGGGTTTGTAGCAATAGTATTGTAAGCCTCGTTTTTGTCTCCAATTTGTGTTATTTGCATTGCATCGTTTGCATTGTATTTATCTCTTAAGAATTTAATTCCGAATGCTGAACTAGTTTCAGTTCCAACGATTTCTGAGTTGAAGAAATTACCTAAACGAATAAAAATCGCACCTAAAGAAACCGGAATTACAATTCGGTCTAAAATCCATAAAAACGAACGTTTAATAACTCTTCTTTGGATGTAAAACATGGTAATAATGATTCCAATAGCTGCACCATGACTCGCTAAACCAGCAAAACCTGTGAAATGAAGAGTTGGTTTTGTACTAATTGGCAATAAAATACTCAACGGGTCTTGGTGAAATAATTCGGATTGATAAAAAATTACGTGTCCTAATCGAGCTCCAAGCATTGTAGCTACTAAAGTGTATACAAATAATTTATCTAAAGATTCTACCGATTCGTTTTCTCTCATGAAAATAGGTTTCATAACGTACCAGCCTAACCCAAAAGCCAATACCCAAGAAAGACTATAAAAACGTAATAAGAAAAATCCTAAATCAATCCCTTCCGAAGGATTCCAAACCATATTGAGTGCGTGAATCATAATTTTTGTTTCTGATTAAAGCGTAAAAATAAATATTATTATTGGGAAACTTGTTAAAATTCCGATAAGAAATTTTCAAGTACAAGAACAACTTCAAGTTCAAAATTCAATTTTAGGAACACAGATTGAATAAATTTAAATAATTTTAAAAATTAGAAAAGAGATGCGCTCTTTGAATCTCTATTTAATGCAATAAAAATCAAATAAAATCAGTGTATCTCTGTTTAAAAAAATCAAGGCACTGGATCATAACCGCTTCTTCCCCAAGGATGACAACTAAATATTCTTTTAATAGCTAACCAACCACCTTTAAACAACCCGTGTTTCTGCAACGCTTGAATTGTATAAGTGGAACATGTCGGTTCAAATCGGCAAGTGGCTGGTGTAAAAGGAGAAATGCCAACTTGATAAAATCGCACCAATAAAACAAACGGATAAACAAACCATTGTTTCAGTGTTTTCGGATATTTCGATTGGTGTTGGCTACACATAATTATTGATTAAAAAAAAGAACCTCAATTGAGATTCTTTGTATTGTTAAAAGGTAAAACTAGTTCCTTCTTTTCCGTCTTTTAATTGAATGCCTAACGCTAATAACTGGTCGCGAATTTGATCCGATAAAGCAAAATTTTTATTCGCTCTAGCTTCGTTTCGCATGCCAATTAACATTTCAACTACACCGCTTAATTTTTCGGTAGTATTTGAATTTCCTGAAGCTTCATTGCTAATTCCCAATACATCAAACAAGAAACTTGAAATCGTATTTTCTAAAAGTTGAATATCTTCAGCTGTTAACGTTTCTTTTCCGTCGTTTACTAAATTGATGTAACGCGCTCCTTCAAATAATTGTGCAATTAAAATAGGCGTGTTAAAATCGTCGTTCATCGCATCATAACAACTTTGTTTCCAACTTGCAATATCTAAAGTAGAAGTAGTACTAGCTTTCAACATCGGAATTAATTTGTACGATTCCATTAAACGAGAATATCCTTTTTCACTAGCCAACATCGCATCGTTTGAAATATCTAAAACACTTCTGTAGTGCGCTTGTAAGAAACAAAAACGTACGATATTCGGTTGGAAAGGTTTTTCAAAAAACGTATTTTCACCTGTAACCAATTCCATTGGAAGAATGTAATTTCCAGTCGATTTACTCATACGCAAACCATTCATGGTTAACATATTGGTGTGCATCCAAAAATTAACTGGGGAATGTCCGTTACACGCTTTTCCTTGTGCTACTTCACACTCATGATGCGGGAATTTCAAATCCATTCCACCGCCGTGAATATCGAAAGTTTCGCCCAAGTATTTTGTGCTCATAGCTGTACACTCTAAATGCCAACCCGGAAAACCTTCACCCCAAGGTGAGTTCCAACGCATAATATGTGCTGGAGAAGCATTTTTCCAAAGCGCAAAATCTTGCGGATTTTTCTTTTCGTTTTGTCCGTCTAAATCTCTAGTGTTAGCAAAAAGTTCTTCGATGTTACGGTTACTCAATTCACCGTAATTCATTCCTTTTTGGTTGTAGGCAAACACGTCAAAATAAACCGAACCGTTACTTTCGTATGCAAATCCGGTATCAATCAATTTTTGAGTTAACTCAATTTGCTCTAAAATATGTCCCGTTGCAGTTGGTTCAATCGTAGGCGGAAGAAAATTAAAGGTATCCAAAACTTTATGAAAATCCACCGTATATTTCTGTACGATTTCCATAGGTTCTAATTTCTCCAAGCGCGATTGTTTCACAAAACGGTCGTTATCCACATCGCCATCATCGGTTAAATGACCGGCATCGGTAATGTTTCTAACATATCTAACTTTGTAATCTAAATGTTGTAAATAACGGAAAATCACATCAAAACTCATAAACGTACGTACGTTTCCTAAGTGCACATTGCTGTAAACTGTAGGGCCACAAACATACATCCCAATATTTCCTTCATGAATAGGAGTAAAGGTTTCTTTCTCGCCCGAAAGCGTGTTGTATATTTTTAACGTTTGATTTTTATGTAATTCCATTTTTGTGATTGCTCAATATTTATGATAGTTTATCTTAAAATTCTAATTTTAGAATTTTAAATTAAAACTGTGTATCTAACTTAATATAGTCTAAAAATTCTCTACGAACTTTATCTTCTTTGAATTTTCCACCAAATTCAGCAGTAACAGTACTACTTTCAATATCGCGAATTCCTCTAGAATTTACACATAAGTGTTTGGCATCAATCACGCACGCTACGTCTTCAGTTCCTAGTACTTTTTGAAGCTCTTGAACTATTTGAATATTCAAACGCTCTTGAACCTGAGGTCTTTTTGCATAGTAATCTACAATTCTGTTCATTTTAGATAAACCTACAACGGTACCATTAGAAATATAAGCCACATGAGCGCGACCTACAATAGGTAATAAATGATGTTCACAAGTTGAATAAACCACAATGTTTTTTTCAACTAACATTTCACCATATTTATATTTATTGTCAAATGTAGAAGAACTTGGTTTTTTGTTTGGATTTAAACCGCCAAAGATTTCTTTGACAAACATTTTAGCCACACGATTAGGTGTTCCTTTTAAACTGTCGTCTGTTAAATCTAAACCTAATGTGTTTAAAATATTTTCAACATCTTTTTTAATCAATTCAATTTTTTCTTCATCGGAAATAGCAAAGGCGTCATTACGCATTGGAGTTTGAGCACTCGTTGCAATATGATCGTTTCCTAATTCATCCTGAAAATCCTCGTTTTGTATCATTTTAACTAATTAGTTTTAATAGCAATTTTTAAAGTTTGGCAAAGATAAATAATAAACTTTAGATTTTATTTGCAAATGTTAATTATTAAAAAAAAAGTGTTTAGCTTTAAATTTTTGTTAAATTTGTGGTTCTATAAACTAACTATCAAACTATAAAAAATGAAAAAAGTTTTACTTTTTGGTGTCTTTTTATTGTTTCAATATGGTTTTTCGCAAACTAATTTGGATAAAAATGATGCCGTTTTGAAAGGGGTTAAAATTGAAAACTTTCAAGACCCAAAATTAGATTTTATCAATAACGCAAAAATTTCTTGGGATTTTTCTACACTTGATTTAACTAATAAAAAAATTACTATTGAAGTAGTAACCATTTTCGATTGCTTTAATGGAGAAAATGCTTCTGATTTCAAAGAAACTATTGCCGTTTTAAACAAAGATAATTTTGTTGTAAAAGGAAGTCGTGATTTAATTCACGTTGAAGTGGGAGCAAAGTGTCTTAAATGGAGAGTTGTTGTAATTGAAAACAACGAAACTAAAGTTTCCAATTGGTCTTATTTCTCATTTCTAAAATAATAGGATTATGAAATTACTTTACAAAATATTATTTTTATTAAGCTTTAGTTTTTCATTTGGTCAATCGTCAACTTGTGCGAACGCAGCAGCTATGTGTTCAGGTAATCAAGGACCATTCAATAATACTACGGGTGTTGCGAGTTTTGGTAGCTTAGGGTGTCTAGGTAGTACTCCAAATCCTGCTTGGTTTTATATGCAAGTAGGAACCTCTGGGAATATGAATTTCCAATTGTCTCAAATACGTACTAGTAATGGTGCAGGAATTGATGTGGATTTTATTCTGTGGGGTCCATTTAATTCATTGTCAGGAATTTGTAATAATTTAGCTTTGTATTCTCCAGGTTATACAGGAGCAAATAACGTAGTAGCTTGTAGTTATTCAACGGCAGCTATTGAGAATTTTACAATTCCAAATGCGGTCGCAGGTCAGTTTTACATGTTGTTAGTTACTAACTTTTCTGGACAAGCGGGAACTTATACCTTAAATCAAACTGGTGGAACGGGAGCTTTAAGTTGTGATATCGTTTGCGGTGTTCGTTTAGGTCCAGACAGAATTTTATGTGGAGCTGCCACAAGTGTTACTTTGACAGCTAATTTTTTACAAGCACCTGCAGTTCCTGGTTCTCCTGTTTATTCATGGTTTAGAAATGGTATTTTACAGTATACAACACCTACAAATTCTACAACAGTTAATCAAAGCGGTACATGGCGAGTAAGTGTAACAAGGCCAGGATGTTCGGATGTGGCAACAGACGAAGTGGAAGTTCAATTTATTGGAGCCGTCCCTTTTAATGATATTGGCCCCATAGTGGCAACACCTGGTGCCTGTAACCCAGTAATTGATTTGACTTCTTATCAAGCAGCTTGGGTTGCACCATATGATCCTGCAAGTTTTGTATTTGTTTTTTATGATCAAAATGCAAATGTTATTACAAACCCATCATCATTTACTCCAACTTCTTCATCTTCTGTTTTTGTAGAAATCAATGCAGGTCCTTGTAATGTCGTGGAAGAAGTAAATGTAATTGTAAGTTGTGTGCCTCCTACTTGTTCAATAAATCTGACATCTCCAGCAGGAACTAATAACCAAGTTCTTTGTCTAGGTACTGCACTTAATAATATTATTTACACAACAAGTGGAGATGCTACGGGTGTTACAGTTACGGGGCTACCAACAGGTTTAACAACTAACTATGCTTCTAATAATTTTACTATTAGTGGTACACCAACACAAACAGGAACTTTTAACTATACAGTTACAACTGTTGGTTGTTCAGTAAATGCAACTCAAAACGGTACTATTACTGTTTTTGCAGTTCCAGCAATTCCAACAATTACTCCTATTTCTCCAACATGTTCAGCAGATGGCTCAAGTGTAATCTCTAACTATGATAGTGGAGTTACTTATGTGTTTACTCCAGCTGGTCCTTCAGTAGCAGCGGGTGGTGAAATTTCTGGAATGGTAACGGGAACTAGCTATACAGTTTTAGCAACTAATGGAACATGTTCATCAACAGCTTCATCTTCGTTTGTAAATAATATGATGATCGCTACACCTAACGTTCCGACTGTTTCGATTACAGCGGAAACATGTTCTTCAGCTGGTGTTGCAACTATTTCAAATTATGACGCTAGTGTTTCATATATTTTTACACCTACAGGACCAACAGTAAATGCTGTAGGTTTAATTTCGGGAATGGTAGTTGGAACTAGTTATGTTGTTTCTGCCTCTAATGGAGTTTGTACTTCAGCTAATTCATCATCATTTAGTGTTAGTGCAGTTTTACCAACTCCATCAACTCCTACAATTAATACTGTAGCTCCTAGTTGTGTGGTTGATGGTTCAAGTTCGATTTCTAATTATAATGGAAGTTTAACCTATACATTTACACCAGCCGGTCCTTCAGTTGGAGTAGGTGGTGCTATCACAGGAATGATTACTGGAACGAGTTATACGGTTGTTTCTAATAATGGAACTTGTTCTTCATTATCATCTGCATCTTTTGCTAATGCAGCTCAATTATCTATTCCAGTTACACCTACCATTTCTGTTGCAGCAGCAACTTGTTCTTCAAATGAAGTAGCAACGATAACAAATTATGTTGTAGGCTTAACATATGTATTTACTCCTTCAGGTCCTACTGTTAATGCTAGTGGTGTTATATCGGGAATGACAGTGGGTACAAACTATGTTGTTGCAGCAAGTAACGGAAGTTGTTCTTCTGCGGATTCAAGTTCATTCTCGATAAATGCAATGTTAGCGGCGCCAGCTACACCAACTATTACTTCTGTAGCGGCTACCTGTCTTGTTGCGGGAAGTTCTTCTATATCAAATTACAATGCAACTTTTACATATACTTTTAATCCTACAGGACCAACAGTAGGTGCAGGTGGTGTAATTACTGGCATGACAATAGGTTCGCCTTATACAGTTACTTCTTTTAATGGTACTTGTACATCAAGTGCTTCTTTACCATTCTCTAATGCTAATATTTTATCTAGCCCAGTAGCGCCAACTTTATCTGTAGTTGATCCTCTTATTTGTTCAGGAGAAATCGCAATTTTCCAAATAAATGGAACTGCTAATAATGTTGTTACTTATTCTATTAATGGAGGAACCAACCAAACAGTTACTTTAAATGCTTCAGGTTCTTCAACTGTAGAATTTGAAAGTTCAACAACTAATGTTGTAATTGAATTATCAAATATTAGTAATGGTAATTGTTCGCTAGCTCTTACTGATGTAGCTACAGTTACTGTTGAATCTTGTTCAATTCCAAAAGGAATTTCTCCTAATGGTGACGGTCTAAACGATAACTGGGATTTATCGGCCTATAATATTAAAAAGGTTGAAATCTTTAATAGATACGGAACAAAAGTATACTCTAAATCAAATTATGAAAATGAATGGTTTGGTCAATCTGATAGCGGAAATGAGTTGCCAGATGGTACCTACTATTTTGTAATTGATTTTACAGATTTAGAGACGAAAACAGGTTGGATTTATATAAATAGAGAACGATAATAAAAAAAAGAATAGCTGTTGCGTTAAGTGGCAGTATTCTTAAAAAAAACATATAATAATAATGAAGAAACTATTTTTAGTAACTTTAGGAATAATTGCCTTTTCGGCAGATTTACAAGCCCAGCAAGACCCACATTACACGCAATACATGTATAACATGAGTGTAATGAACCCGGCATATGCTGGTAGTAAGGAGAATTTATCGATGGGATTGTTATACAGAAAGCAATGGGTTGAGATAGAGGATGCGCCGACAACTGGGACGTTTTTTGGACATGCCCCAGTTGGTAAGAATGTAGGTATGGGTTTATCCTTTATAAACGATAAGATTGGTCCTGTAGAGGAGAATAATATTTATGCAGATTTCTCTTATACATTAAATTTAGGAGGGGAACACAAATTAGCATTTGGAATAAAAACAGGTCTTACTTTGCATAAAGTTGGTTTGTATGACGATGTTTATTCAACGTTACCTGATGCAAATGATCCTGCTTTTTCAGAAAACACGAGCAATTCATATTTTAATATTGGATCTGGATTTTTCTATTATACAAATAAGTATTACTTAGGATTTTCGGTTCCGAATTTAATGAAGTCAAAACATTTAGATTTTAATGGAAGAGAATTTGGATCAGAAGTATCGCATTACTTTTTAACGGGAGGATATGTGTTTGATATCAATGATAACGTAAAATTCAAACCATTTTTCATGATGAAGTCAGCCTTTAATGCTCCAACATCATTGGATTTGTCAACAAACTTCTTGTTTAATCAGAAGTTTGAGATAGGCGCTACGTATCGTTTAGAAGACAGTTTTGGTGCGATGGTAAATTATGCAATAACGCCTAATTTAAAATTAGGATATGCTTATGATCATATTGTGTCTGATTTGAACGTAACCACACCATCATCACACGAGATTATATTGTTGTTTGATTTGAACTTCCCGAAAAAAGTATCAAGTTCACCGAGATTCTTCTAACCTAAACCAACCAAAGTACAATGAGAAATTTATATGTAACATTAAGTTTTGTGATGGTAAGTGGAATACTTAGTGCACAAAATCAAAATACAAAAACAGCAGATAAGTTATTCGATAGATACGAATATGTAGATGCTGCTAAAGAATATTTAAAATTAGCCGAAGGCAGTAAAGCGGATAACTACGTTTACAAGCAATTAGCAGAGAGCTACTATAATGTTTTCAATACGAAAGAAGCCGTAAAATGGTACGCTAAAGTAGTAGAGCAAAAGCAAGATGCAGAAACGTATTACAAATATGCCCAAATGCTAAAAGCAGAAGGTAACTTTAAGGAAGCCGACAAACAAATGCAACAATTTGCACAATTGGCACCAAACGACCAAAGAGCAAAAACATTTGTAAGCAATCCAAACTACCTTCCAGAATTGAAAGGACAAACGAAATTATACGACATTGCTAAATCAGATGTAAGTAGCGATAAAACCGATTTTGGAGCAGTGCTTACCAATGACAACAATGTATATTTTGCAAGTGCTAGAAACACCTCAAAAAGAAACAGTAACTTTAACGATGAGCCTTATTTAGATATTTATAAAGCTACTTACAATGCTAACGGAACTATTAGCGAAGCTGTGGCAGTAGATAACTTAAACACTAAATGGCACGATGGACCGGTAAGTATTACAAACGATGGTAATACAATGTACTATGGTAGTGAGAGTTTTAATGAGAAAGAATATGTAAAGGATAAAGCTAAAAAAGCAAAGTTTGGAAAAATTTACTTGTATAAAGCTACAAAACAAGGCGATACATGGTCAAACAGCAAACCACTTCCTTTTAACAATAAAGAATATGATGTTAGAAATCCAAGCATTAGCAAAGATGGAAAAACATTGTACTTCTCATCAAACATGCCAGGCGGTTTTGGAGGTGAAGACATTTGGAAAGTAGCAGTAAACGGTGACGAATATGGTACACCAGAAAACTTAGGAGCAAAAGTAAACACTGAGGCAAACGAGAGTTTTCCATTTATTACAGATGATAATGTATTGTTTTTCTCATCAAACGGAAAAACCGGATTTGGAGGATTGGATGTCTTCAAAATGGATTTAAACAAAGGTTCAGAAGCGATGAATGTTGGCGAACCAGTAAACACTTCAAAAGACGATTTTGCATTCACATACAACGCTACTAAGAAAGTTGGATTTTTCTCAAGTAATAGAGATGGAGTAGATAACATCTACAAAGCGGATCCCGTATGTAACGTACAAGCTTTAGTTCGAGTAAAAGATGCTAAAACAGGAAAAGTTATCGAAGGCGCTACAGTATTGTTAGTAGATGAGAAACAAAAAACAGTTTCAAATCAAGTAACGGCATTAAATGGAGAAACGTTGACAGGCGTTTTATGTAATACCGCTTATAGTGCTCAAGTATCAAAACAAGGATACGAAAGTGGTGTGTTTGAGGTTGCAAAAGCAGAAAATGAGCAAGTGGTTGTGGAAGCTTTGTTAACCCCAATCATGCCAATCATCACAGAGAGAGAAGTTATTTTACAACCTATTTATTTTGAGTTCAACAAAAGCAATATTACAGCAGAAGGAGCAGCTGAGTTAGATAAGTTAGTAATGGTGATGAACGAATATCCAAATATGGTCATCTTCGCAAAATCACATACAGATAGTAGAGGAAGTGATAAGTACAACATGATTTTATCAGAAAGAAGAGCAAAATCGACTGTTCAATACTTAATCAGCAAAGGAATAGCAAAAGACAGAATTTCAGGACAAGGTTTTGGAGAAAGCGAACCAAAAGTAGCTTGTAAACCATGTACTGAAGAACAATATGCACAAAACAGAAGAAGTGAATTCTTAATTGTTAAGAAATAGTTTTTGTTAAATTTTATGATGCACACATTTCTTTATGTTTGATAAAAGAGATGTGTGTATTCTCGTTAAATTATGTATTTAATCTATAAAATATGTATTTCATCGATTAAAACAAATGACGTTAAATAATTGTGTAAATTTGAAATTAAAGAATTGTAATTATAAAAAGAAATAATGAAAAGAATTTTACTTTTAACAATGGTATTTTTTTCTATCTTCAGTTATGCTCAGTTTCCTGAAGGTTTTGAAGGTGCTGCTTTTCCTCCTGCTGGTTGGGTTGTTGAAGATAATGGAGTTGGTACAGCACAAAGCTGGGGAAGAACAAATGCTACTGGTTTTGGTTGGGTACATCAAGGAACCTGGTCGGCGATGGTTAACCGTGATGGTGGTGCAACTTCCGCTGGTTTAGCCCAAGATTGGTTAATAACTCCTCAAGTTACAGTTCCGGCAAATGGACAGATTAGATTTTATTCAAGATCGGGTTCAAACGGGGAGCAAGGAAGTGTGTATAAGGTGTTGATGTCAACAACAACTCAAAATAGAGCCGCTTTTACCACAACATTAGCTACTTATACAGAGCTTGATATTCAAAATTTACCATTTCAACAGTTTTTCATTTTGCTTAATGCTTATGCTGGACAAAATGTTTATTTTGCTTTTGTCATGGAAGTTAATAATGGATTAGGTGATAGATGGATTTTAGACGATGTTAAAGTTGATCAACAATGTTTGGCACCAACAGCTTTAAATGTTACGCCATTTTCAACAACAGCCAATTTGTCTTGGACAAGTCCAAATCCTGCAGGACCATGGCAAATAGAGTACGGACCGCAAGGATTTGTTCAAGGGACGGGAACTATTGTAAATAATATTTTAACTAATTCATATACTTTAACAGGATTATCACCTTTAACATCTTATAGTTATTATGTTAGGACTATTTGTGAGGCTGATAATGTTAGTCCGTGGTCTGTAGTAAGAAATTTTACTACTACCTCTGCACCGCCTATTTGTGGGGGTAATTTTATTGATTCTGGAGGTGCAACTGGTGATTATCAGAATAGTGAAAATATTACAACTGTAATTTGTCCTACGGTACCGGGTGAATTAGTTACTGTTACTTTTACCTCTTTTAATACTGAATCTGGATGGGATTTCTTAAGGATATATGATGGAAATAGTACAGCTGCAACTTTATTAGGAACTTATTCTGGAACTACTTTGCCTCCAACTTTCACAGCAACTTCAGCAAGTGGATGTTTAACATTTAATTTTACTTCTGATACTTCTGTAATAAGATCTGGATGGACTGCGAATATAACTTGTGCTCCTGCACCAACTTGTCCAAGACCAACTGGTATAACAGCGACAAGTATTACATCAAGTTCAATGTTAGTTAGTTGGACAAACAATGCGCCAGCTGCAACATCTTACGAGGTAATTTGGTTACCTGCAGGTTCACCACCTCCAACTTTGGCCTCAGTTGGGCAAATTACAACAGCTACATCTTATACAATTACAGGTTTGAATTCCCAAACTTCTTATGATGTTTATGTGAGAGCTAGATGTCAACCAGGAGGAACTGATATTGGAGATTGGTCTGTGAAAGGAACATTTAGAACCTTACCAAATTATTGTGGTGGTGATCATTACTATGACCCAGGAGGACCAACTGGTAATTATCCAGATAATGTAACTGCTGCAAATGGTACAACTACTATTTGTCCGCAGAATCCAGGAGAAGTAGTTACTGTTTATTTCAACTCATTCAATTTAATTAGTAGTATAAATGATTCACTTACAATTTATGATGGAGATTCTGCAACTGGTACTCCAGTAGGAACTTATTTTGGAACAAATATTATTCCTTCATATACATCAACTTCACCAACGGGATGTTTAACCTTTGTTTTTGTATCAAATGGTTCTCAAAATGCCGCTGGTTGGGATGCTACAATTTTGTGTGGACCACCATGTCCTTCTATTACATCTGTTTTAAATTCTTCTACTCCTGCTGCAGGTGCTGAAAATGTAATACGAGTTTGTCAAGGTCAAACGGTTAATTTTACAGGAAGTGGTATTTTTGCTGCGAGTGGGACAGGTGCAACTTACACTTGGAATTTTGGTGATAATACAACAGCTAATGGACAATCAGTTTCTCATGCCTTTACAAATCCTGGTATTTATTTAGTTAATCTATTTATTACGGATGCAAATGGTTGTAGAAACTCTAATCGAATAAATCAATTAGTATACGTTTCTACTACTCCTACCTTTAGTACTACAGTTTCAGATAATGAAATTTGTTTAGGTCAAAGTGCAACGATAACTGCTTCTGCAACTCCAAATACTTTTACAAAAGAATGTGCTCCTCCAGTAAGTGGAACAACATTTTTACCTGATGGTAGTGGGGTTTCTTATCAAACTTCAATACCTGTGGACTGTTTTCCTTTTGGATCTACCATTACTTCTGCTAGTCAAATAACTTCAGTTTGTATTAATATGGAACATTCCTACTTAGGAGATTTAGAAATTAGACTGGTGAGTCCAACAGGACAGTCTATTATATTAAAAGCTTATCCAGGTGGTGGTGGAACCTATTTAGGATGTCCTTTAGATGATCCAGCTGTTGGACCGGGAACTGGAAGAAATTATTGTTTTACTCCAACAGCAACTACTTTAATGGTGAATGGAGCTACTACAGCTTGTGGAACACCAAGTGTTGGTTCAATAAATGCAGGTAATTATATGCCTGTTAATCCATTTACAAATTTGATAGGTAGTGCTTTAAATGGAAACTGGTCATTAATTGTTACAGATAATTTAGGAATTGATAATGGTTATATTTTTAACTGGAGTATTAATTTTGATAGCTCATTAATACCTTCAGATTACCAATTTACACCTGTTTTATCTAGTGGAAGTTGGACTCCAAATGCAGATATTACTAATGTAAGTGGTAATCAAATTACTGTAACACCAACTACTGTAGGTAATCATTGTTATACGTATAATGTGACAGATGATTTTGGTTGTACTTATTCACGTCAAGTTTGTTTAGATGTAGTTCCTGGTGTTGAATTTACTGATATAACAGTTTCGCCTACTCAAATTTGTAATGGGGGTGATGCAGTATATACTTTTACAGGTACTCCTAATGCAATAGTTACTTATAATATAAATGGAGGAGCTAATCAAACAATTACGTTAGATGGAACAGGATCCGCTACATTAACTTTAACGGGTTTAAATCTTACTACAGACATAAATGTTACTTACATGACAGCTCCATCAGTTCCTACTGCTGGAAATGCAATTGCTGCTGTTGGAGGTGTTAATCCAAATAATTCTACTGGAGCTATATTGGCTGCTGGTACAACTGCTAATACAGCAAATTCAACGACTATTAATTCTTCAAATACAACAGTTACATTAACATTGGCTCATATAGTGCCAGCAGGTACACCAATAACTGTTAGTCTTGCAAAAAACACTACTACAGGAGCTGTTAATATTGTAGATGGTCCTTCGACTCTACTTTTTAATACAGGAGCAATTAATATTTTGCAGCATGTAACTTTTATAAAAGGTACGACTTCAAATACTATTACAATTAATAGAGCAAATGGTACTGTTTTCTTAGATGGTGTTTCATACAATTATAATGAGTTAGGTTGTGATAGACCATTAAATGATTCTGCTTCAGTAGTTGTTTATGCTACGCCTGCTGTTACAGTTTCTCCTGCAACTTGTACTGCAGATGGTTCAGCAATAATTACAAATTATAATCCTAGTTTTACATATTTATTTAGTCCTACAGGTCCAAGTATTGATTCAAGCGGTGCTATTCTTAATGCTGTTTTTGGAACTTCATATACTGTTGCATTAGATAATGTTGCTTGTACGACAAGTCCTTCGCCATTTGTTATTGATGCTATGTTACAAAATTTACCAACACCAATTATAAATAGTACTCCTCCTACATGTTTAGCAGATGGTTTTAGTACGATTACAAATTATGATGGAACTGCAACTTATACATTTACACCTACAGGACCTTCGGTTGATACTACAGGTTTGATAACAGGGATGGTTTTTGGTAATAGTTACACTGTAATAGCTTCGAATACAACATGTGATTCAAATCCTTCGACACCGTTCAGTAATTTAATTATGTTGGTTACGCCAGTTGTTCCAACAGTTTCTGTAACGCCTCCAACATGTGCGGCAAATGGATTTGCTACGATTACAAATTATGATCCAGCAATTACTTATGTGTTTACCCCAGCAGGTCCAACTGTAGATGCTTCTGGTGTAATATCAGGAATGGCATTCAGTACAAATTATGAAGTAGCTGCTTCAAACGGTAGTTGTACCTCTGTAAACTCTGCTATTTTTACAATAGATCCAATTTTAGTAACACCAGCTGTTCCAGTTATTTCAATGACAGCACCAACGTGTTTAGCAGATGGATTTAGTACAATTACAAATTACGACGCTACTCTTACCTATGTATTTAATCCAGCAGGACCAACTGTTGATGCTACTGGTTTAATTTCAGGAATGACATTGAATACACTTTATGAAGTAACAGCTTCAAATGCAACGTGTACATCAGCTGCTTCGGCTCAATTTAATAATTTGGTTATGTTGGTAACGCCAGTTGTTCCAACAGTTTCTGTAACGCCTCCAACATGTGCGGCAAATGGATTTGCAACGATTACAAATTATGATCCAGCAATTACTTATGTGTTTACACCAACAGGTCCAACTGTAGATGCTTCAGGTGTTATATCAGGAATGGTTTTGAATACAAATTATGAAGTGGCGGCTTCAAATGGAAGTTGTACTTCTGTAAACTCTGCTATTTTTACAATAAATCCAATTTTAGTAACACCGGCTATTCCAGTTATTTCAATGACAGCGCCAACGTGTTTAGCAGACGGATTTAGTACAATTACAAATTACGATGCTACTCTTACCTATGTATTTAATCCAGCAGGACCAACTGTTGATGCTACTGGTTTAATTTCAGGAATGACATTGAATACACTTTATGAAGTAACAGCTTCAAATGCAACGTGTACATCAGTTGCTTCGGCTCAATTTAATAATTTGGTTATGTTGGTAACGCCAGTTGTTCCAACAGTTTCTGTAACGCCTCCAACATGTGCGGCAAATGGATTTGCAACGATTACAAATTATGATCCAGCAATTACTTATGTGTTTACACCAACAGGTCCAACTGTGGATGCTTCAGGTGTTATATCAGGAATGGTTTTGAATACAAATTATGAAGTGGCGGCTTCAAATGGAAGTTGTACTTCTGTAAACTCTGCTATTTTTACAATAAATCCAATTTTAGTAACACCGGCTATTCCAGTTATTTCAATGACAGCGCCAACGTGTTTAGCAGACGGATTTAGTACAATTACAAATTACGATGCTACTCTTACCTATGTATTTAATCCAGCAGGACCAACTGTAGATGCTACTGGTTTAATTTCAGGAATGACATTAAATACACTATATGAAGTAACAGCGTCAAATGCAACGTGTACATCAGTTGCTTCGGCTCAGTTTAACAATTTGGTTATGTTGGTTACACCAGTTGTTCCAACAGTTTCTATTACTGCGCCAACATGTACGGCTGATGGATTTGCTACAATTACAAATTATGATCCAGCAATTACTTATGTGTTTACACCAGCAGGACCTACGGTAGGAACAGGAGGAGTTATCTCTAATGCTCTATTGAATACAAATTATCAAGTTGCTGCTTCAAATGGAAGTTGTACTTCTGCTAATTCTTCTCAATTTAGTGTTTTACCTATTTTACCTAAACCTGTTTTAGTAAATATTGTTTCAAACAATGCAATTTGTGAAGGCACTTCTGGTACTATTACAATTACAGCAACTCCAAATTCGGTTGTTACCTATAATATTGATGGAGGAGCAAATCAAACTGTAAATATTAATAATACGGGTACAGTTACTATTGCAACACCTATTTTATTATCAAATAGTATTTACAATGTTGTTTATGTCCAATCAACAATTGCACCATTTTGTGGTCAAAATCAATCGGGAAGCGCTACAGTTATTGTAAATCCGATACCTGATGTAATTATTACTCCAACTCAAACCACTATTTGTTCAGGAACTTCTACGAGTATTAATTTAAGTAGTACGGTTTCGGGTACAACATTTACTTGGGTTGTGGTTCAGCAATCTAATGTAACAGGTGCTTCAAATGGAAGTGGAAATGTTATTTCACAGGTGTTAACGAGTACTTTAACAGGTAACGGTTATGTAGATTACTTAGTTACTCCAACATCAAATGGTTGTGTTGGTCCAGCTCAGTCAATAAGAATTAATGTTACACCTCGACCTAATGTTACAGCAATCAATAATAATCCAACTTTTTGTTCAGGTGGAGTTACTGATATTCAGTTAAGTAGTAATAATGTTCCTGGAGCTGTGTTTTCATGGACAGTAACTGGAGGGAATGTTTTAGGTGCAGCTGGAGGTACTGGTACAAGTATAAATCAAATTTTAACAGTAAGTCCAGGTACTACAACTACTGTGGAAGTCGTTTATACTATAATTGCAGAAGCCAATGGATGTTCAGGACCACCACAAATAGTTCGTGTATATGTGAATCCAATTCCAGATTTAATTTTAGCTAATAGTACTGTTCCTTTATGTTCAGGCGATTCTACAAATATTTCGTTTACAGGTACAGTACCAGGAACAGTATTTAATTGGGTTGTTTTAAATAGTACTGGAGTTTTTGGTGCATCAAATGGAACAGGTACTAGTATTCAGCAAGTATTGACTGCCACAAGTCTTTCACAGGGTTCTGTAACGTACCAAATAACACCTACTTTTAACGGTTGTACGGGAGCTTCACAGACAGTTACAGTTATAGTGAATCCTCGTCCAGAATTGTTTGCAAATCCAATTCATCCGCCAATATGTAGTGGTGTTCTTTCGACTAATATATTTTTATCAACATTTAATGCAAGTACTGTATTTAACTGGACAGTAAATTCTGTTGGAGTTAATGGTGCAACTGCTGGAAGTGCTCCAGGACCTACATATACTATTATTCAAAACTTAACGACTTCAGTTGATAATGTAGCTGGTTATGTAGATTATATAATTACTCCAACATTTGCTGGATGTTCAGGTACACCAATTACTGTAAGAGTAGTTGTTAATCCTTTACCAAAACCAGTTTTAACTGATGGATCAATTTGTGTGGATGAATTTGGTGTTCCATTCCAATCGTATACATTAGATTCAGGATTGGATAATGCTAATTATGATTTTGTATGGTATTTTAATGGAGTAGCTATCCCAAATTCAAATAACTCAACATATACAGCAAATGCTGTCGGTACTTATGGTGTTATAGCAACGAATAGTTCAACTAACTGTGTGTCTTCTACGGTTGCTAATATGGTTACTGCTACAGTAGGTTCAACAGTACCAGCTTCTGGATTAACAGTTACTCAAACTGGTTATTTTAGTGGTAATGCAACATTAGTTGTTAATGTAACTGGAGGTTCTGGTACATTGATGTATTCGTTAGATGAAGGTACATTGCAAACATCAAATGTGTTCACAAATGTTAGTGCTGGACCACATAAGATAACGGTAATTGACACTCAAGGTTGTACATATTTTACTTATGATGTTTTTGTTATAGGGTATCCTCAATATTTTACACCAAATGGCGATGGTATTAACGATACTTGGTACATCGATGGTTTACAAAATACGGATGTAATTTACATTTTCGACCGATATGGAAAATTAATTAAACAATTGAGAGGTATTGAAGGATGGGATGGTACTTATAATCAAGAAAACCTTCCGTCAACTGATTACTGGTTCACTGTTGATTATTTAGAAAATGGAGTTAAAAAACAATTTAAAGCACATTTTGCGTTGAAGCGTTAATTTTATCGATATATATTATTTATAAACCACCTCAAAAGAGGTGGTTTTTTTTGTTAAAAATATTGTTCATTTTGGTATTTGTAATACTTTATCCTTTGTTTTGCTGATATTATTAAATAAATTTAAAATATTATAGTTAAAAATTTGAAAATTCAAAAAATATTTTAATATTTGTTTATTAACAAAACTTTAATAATTAATTGTTTTTTTAACATAATATTAATATTTAAAGGTTTGTTATGAAATTTGAATTCAACCCAAAATAAACGTATTTATGAAAATTTTTTTAATGATTTTTTTCAGTATTTTTTCCTTTTGTGCTTCAGCTCAGGAAAAGGGAAATAAAGTTGCTAATCCAAAAAATAGCAGTGTAAAAAACACAAAAAACGTTGTTGTTTCTAAATCAAATGATGATAATTTGAAGGAGATTAATAGATCTACGGATAAAAAGAGTTATCCAGATAATGTTAAAGCAGCTCCAGAAGAATTTTATATAGTAAATGATAAGCCGGTTGATAGGGTTACTTATTTAAAATATTTAAGAGCCAATAAAAAATAATATTTCTAATACTAAAATATAAGAATATGGGATTTAAAAATTACTTAGCTATTGTAGTATTATTTATATTGGGTAATGTACAAAACATATTTGCTCAACCTTCTAATGATGCGTGTGCAAGCGCAATTCCATTGACGGTTACTAATGGGTCATGTAGTTCAATACTCTATACAAATGTTGCAGCAACAACGGTTGGTTCAGATCCAGCCCCTGCATGTTGGTCTCCAGCTACTAGAAGTCATACAGTATGGTTTTCATTTGTAGCAACAACTGCTGATATAGAATTGTCAACTAATTTTGCTGGTACATTAGCAAATACTCAAATTGGGGTTTATAGCGGTACTTGCGGATCTTTGACTCAGTTAGCATGTCAAGAAGATGTAAATACTGCTGGTGGTTTATTGCATACAAATGTTATTTTACATGGTTTGACAATAGGTAATACTTATTATGTGATGGTTGATGGGAATGGGACTTCTACCGGAACATTTGGAATATGTGCTCAAGAGACTTTACCGGTTGCACCACCATCTCCTATTCAAGATTGTGATACTGCACAATTTTTATGTAACAAGAATAATGTTTCTATTCCTAATGGAACTGGAGGGCCTGGTTTGGTTCAGACAAATCCTTCTTGTTTTGGTTCTCCAGGAGAACGTGCTTCTTGGTGGTATACATTTACAGTTGCAACTTCAGGAACTTTAAATTTTACAATTACACCTAATGGATCTGTTGATTATGATTTTGCTGTTTATAATGTAACTACTGGTTGTCCAGGTACAGAGTTGGTTTGTAATTGGGATGGTACAACAGGGGCCACGGGTTTATGCGGTACTGCTTTTGGATGCGAAAATACAATCACTGTAACTGCAGGTCAAACATATGCTATTTTAGTTGATAGATATACATCAGCTTCTACTTTTGGATTTGTAATGGATTTTACCGGAACAACAGCAACATTTACAAGTCCTACGCCATCTTTCACTGCATCTGCAGCTTGTTTAGGTCAAGCAACAAATTTTACAAATACTACTATTGGTAGTAATACTTACAGTTGGAATTTTGGAGATGGCTTTACTTCTAACTTAGAAAACCCTTCTCATACTTATGCTGCAACTGGTACATATAATGTTACATTATTAGTGACAACTGTTCCCGGAGGATGTCAAAATCAAATTATTATTCCAGTTACTGTTAGTCCAATACCAACTGTAAATGCAGGTTCTGATACATCTACATGTTCAGGTGCTTGCGTAACCTTATCGGGAGCTACTAATGCTACTGGCTATACAGGGCCATTGTCTTTATCTAATACAACATCTTATACAATACCTGATAGTAGTACAACAGGAGTAAGCTCTCCAATTAATGTCACTGGGGTTCTTCCTGCTACAATTGGAGCAGGTTCGATAGCTTCTGTCTGTATTAATTTATCCCATGGATGGGATTCTGATTTAGATATCTTTTTAAGATGTCCTGATGGGACACTTTTAGAATTATCTACAGATAATGGTGGATCTGGTTCTAATTATACGAGTACATGTTTTACTCCAACTGCTGTAAATGTAATAGGCTCTGCAGGAAATACAACCCCGCCTTTTACCGGAACTTATGCCCCTGAACAAGCCTTTTCGACCTTAAATGGTTGTACGGCAAATGGAACTTGGGAACTTTTTGTGCAAGATGATCTTGGAGGGGTAACGGGTACAATTACAGGATGGACAATCACATTTAATAATACATATCCTCCTTTTGTTTGGTCGCCAACTACTGCAATGACAGGAGCTAATACTTTAACACCATCGGTTTGTCCCACATCTACAACGACTTATACATTAACAGCTTATGGAGCAGGTGGGTGTGTAGTAACTGATACTGTCTTGGTTACTGTAACTCCAGGTCCAACATTAACTTTAACATCGGCAGCGGCTACTACTAATCAATCTGTGTGTGCTAATTCTCCAATTACAAATATTACATATTCAGTTGCAGGTGGTGCAACAGGTGCTACAGTATCTGGATTGCCGGCTGGTGTTACAGGTTCTTACCTTGCAGGTGTTTTTACCATAAGTGGAACACCAACGACTCCAGGAACATATAATTATACTGTTACTACTACTGGAGGTGGTTGTACTGCAGCAACAGCAACGGGTGTTATTAATGTAAATAATGCGCCAGTTTTAACTAGTATTACATCAACAACTCCAATTTGTTCAGGGAATAATGCTGTATTTAATCTTACAGGAACTCCTAATGCAATTATTACATATAATATTAATGGAGGAACTTCTCAAACAATAACATTAAGCGCAGCTGGAACTGCGTCGGTAACAGTTCCATCTGTTGTAGCAAATACCACATTAAATGCAACTAATGTTGCAGCAGCAGGAACTTCTGTAATTGGAAATGGATTGTCTGCTTCTGGAGGGATTAATCCAACTAATGCTACTGGTGTAATATCGGCTTTAGGAGCTGCTGCTACTACTACAAATTGTTCCACAATAGATAATGCTAATAATACTCAAACAATAACTTTACAACATTTAGTTCCAGCAGGAACAATTATTACGATTAGTATTGCTAGAGATAATAATCAAGGTAGTGTAAATATATCTGATGGGACATCTAATATTGGAGCTTTTAGTGCTGGTCCAAATGATATTTTGCAACAGATTACTGTTACAACTACGGTTGCAACAAACACAATTGTAATTACAAGAGTAAATGGAACTACATGGGTTGATGGTGTTCAATATACAATAATTTTACCAGGTTGTTCAAATGCAATCACTTCATCAAATACTGTTGTTGTCTCTCCATTAAACACTATTGCAGCAGGAACAAGCCAAACGGTTTGTGTTAACAGTGCAATTACGAATATCACTTTAGCAACAACCGGAGCTACAGGCGCTACCTTTACTGGCTTACCAGCAGGAGTTACAGGTTCATGGGCAGCTAACGTTGTAACTATTAGTGGAA
>NZ_JADFTZ010000001.1 GCF_015223105.1 Flavobacterium proteolyticum | reverse complement strand
ATTCAATATGTCTATGAACGTGTCATTCTTTTTTTGTTCGCTACTGTTTCAGTTAGCGGGTGCAAAAGTACAACTCTTTTTTAATCTGGCAAGCTTTTTTGAAAAAATTTTTTGATTATTTTTTCTTGACCACTTACCCAATATTTTTAAGAACTTGTACGCTCCGATTCTTTCGTTTCGGGTCGGCAAAGATACTACCTTTACTTTTTATTATCCAAATCTTTTTTCAACTTTTTTTAAAGTTTTTTTGATTTGTTTAATCTCTCAGTTTGTGTGTGAACTTCTGCTCTAATGCGGGTGCAAAAGTAGAAATCTTTTTTGTTCCCACAAGGCTTTTAGCTTCTTTTTTTTGTGTTTTTTTTCATGTTTTTCTTAACTCTCTGATAACAAGGATTTAATATAGGAAAGTTTTTTTTAGGGTTTAACCGCAAGGAACGCAAAGATGGCGCAATGGTCGCGAAGAGGATTATTAAACATATAAGTCATATAAGTTTTTTACTTATATATAGTGTGCAAAAAGTTCATAAAAGTGGGTTGATGGATAGATGAACTGGACATAACATACCCCTCCCCCCCCCTTCAAAGGGGGAATTCTTATACATATATATAGTGTAATTACGTATTCAGTTGTGATGGCTTAACTGCGTTAAGCAATAGCCTACTTCGTAGGAGATTCCTACTTCGGCGGAATGACAATTGCTCGCTTCGCGAGCCAATGGAATAGTAATCTGGAATACTGAACGTCTTATCTAGCCCCGATGGGAGGGGAAATCTTTTTTCTTTTTTGTTGCCTTCGAGTGCCTCAGGCAACAAAAAAGAAAACCTCAGGCAACAAAAAAGAAAAAAATTGTAGCGGACAGCGGAACTAAGAGTCTTTATGGAATGCAGAATATCTGCTTCTAAAAAAATTAATCGAAACGTATTGCTTTTACTGGTGAAATCTTGGTGATAATATAAGATGGAATTAATAATACCAACAAACAAACGATTACGGTTCCGATATTTAATAATGCGATGTGAAGTAAATTGATACTTACTGGCGCTTCGTTTACGTAATAGTTTTCGGGATTAAGTTGGATTACGCCGAAGAATTTTTGAATTACTAATAAAGAAATAGCGATTAGATTTCCCCAAAATAGTCCGCGAGCGATTAAATAGAAAGCGTTGTACAGGAATATTTTTCGAACATTCCAATTGTTGGCACCCATGGCTTTTAGGATTCCGATCATTTGGGTGCGTTCTAGAATTAGCACCAATAATGCGACTACCATATTGATGGTGGCTACGACAATCATTACGATTAGAATTACTAAAATATTGAAATCGAATAATTTTAACCATTCGAAAATGCTGTAATACTTTTCTTCGATGGTGATACTATTATAAGTGGGCGGAATTTCTTTGTAGACTTCCTCTCCTTTTTCTTTAATTTTTGAGAAATCATCTACGAAAACTTCGAATGCTCCGACTTCGGTTGGTTGCCATTTATTGATGAGTTGAACGTGGCGAATATCACCCATTATATAAGTAGCGTCGAATTCTTGAAAACCTGAGTTGAAAATTCCAGTAATTAAGAAGTTTCTTTTATTTGGAAGTTTTCCGTTGTCTTTCATGAAGAAAGTTAAGAACTTATCGCCTACTTTTAAAT
The DNA here is from genome assembly GCF_015223105.1 of Flavobacterium proteolyticum. Classification (GTDB taxonomy): domain Bacteria; phylum Bacteroidota; class Bacteroidia; order Flavobacteriales; family Flavobacteriaceae; genus Flavobacterium; species Flavobacterium proteolyticum. Next base: position 1,264,097 of record NZ_JADFTZ010000001.1, on the reverse strand, counting down.
GAAGACGCTTGGCTAAGTATTCCGAAATCAAAACTTCGGTATTTAACTCGGATTTTAGATTTGGGATTTTACCATCGACTAAATATTCTTCTAGATTGGTGAAATTATAATCTTTGCCAACACCTTTATATATGATTCCTTCGAAAGCTTTTTCTGTACGTATAATTCCGGCTTTGCTTGCTACTGCTTGCACATGACTAATACCTTCTACATTTTTGAATTTGGGATAAAAACTTTGATTGATAGAAATCGGTTCGGTGGTGACTTGCGATTGATTATCATCGAAATTAGAAATAATAATGTGTCCGTTGAAAGCCGAAACTTTCTCACGAATTTTATCTTGAAGCCCAACACCCGTAGCCACCGCCATAATCATCATAACAATTCCGATGGCAATTGCCGTAATCGCAATTTTTATAATTGGCGAAGAAATACTACTTTTATAACTTTTAGCAGCAATTAGTCTTTTGGCTATGAAATATTCTAAATTCAAGGTTTTTATGACATCTAAATTATTTTTCAAAAGTACATTATTATTTTTTTCTTTACTAATCGTTTCGTGTGGAAGTAGTAAAAAGACTATTCCGCAGCTAAAACCGAATGCTGATAATGTAACTTTGACTTCTACATCAACAGATGTTACTTTTAAAACGGGTGCCGAAAACTTTGAAAGTTATTTGCCTTTATTAAAAGACAAACGCGCAGGAATAGTCACGAATCAGACAGGAATTCTTTCGAAAGAAAAACATTTGGTTGATTTTTTAATCGAACAAAACATCAATCTTCAGAAAATTTATGCGCCTGAACACGGCTTTAGAGGAACCGCTGATGCTGGCGAATTAATTGTAGATGGAAAAGATACGAAAACAAATTTGCCGATTATTTCCCTTTACGGAAACAACAAAAAGCCAAAACCAGAGCAATTGGAAGGAATTGATATCTTGGTTTTTGATTTACAAGATGTGGGCGCGCGATTTTACACTTATATATCTTCGTTGCATTATGTGATGGAAGCTTGTGCGGAAAATAACATTCCGCTTTTGGTTTTAGACCGACCAAATCCGAATGGAACTATTATTGATGGTCCAATTTTAGAAAAGGAACACAAGAGTTTTGTTGGGATGCATGAAATTCCGGTTTTACATGGCATGACAATTGGCGAATATGCGAAAATGATTAACGGAGAAAAATGGTTGAAAGATAGTTTGCAATGTGATTTGAAAGTTGCGCCTTGTTTGAACTATTCGCACGATATGAAATACAGCTTACCTGCGAAGCCTTCGCCAAACTTACCAAACGATCAATCGATTAATTTATATGCGAGTTTGTGCTTTTTTGAAGGCACGAATGTAAGTTTAGGTCGCGGTACTGAAAAGCAATTCCAAATATATGGTTCGCCCTTTTTACCTGAAAGTGAGTTTGATTTTAGTTTTACTCCGAAACCGAATTTTGGCGCTAAAGATCCAGTTCATAATGGAAAATTATGTTTTGGCGAAGATTTAACCGAAATAAGAAAAGTACACAGATTGGAATTAAAATGGTTGTTGAAAGCTTACGAAAACACAGCAGACAAAACTGTTTTTTTTAATGATTTCTTCACCAAATTAGCAGGAACCAAAAAACTCCGCGAACAAATTGAAGCCGGAATGACCGAAAAAGAAATTAGAAAAACTTGGCAAGAAGGTTTGGAACAATTTAAGGAAGTGAGAAAGAAGTATTTGATTTATGAGTGATTCCTTCAATATGTTAATAATATATTCTCTATATTTAACTCGAAATCAAATTTAATTTATCATGAGAAAAATATTAATAATTTATTTTTTTCTAATTTGTAACGTTCTTTTTTCACAAAATGAATTTACAACAATTTGGAAACCCTCAAACGCCAGTAGTGTTTTGCCAGCTACTACTAATACTCAAATTAGAATTCCTATTATTGGCGGACCTTATAATATTAGCTGGGAAGAAGTTGGCTATCCAACACATAATGGTACTTTATCAAATCAAACAGGTATGATAACTATTGATTTTGGCCCTCAAATAAATCCTGTGATAGCTAATACACTTTACGAAATAAAAATATCAGGTAATTTTAACACCTTACAATTTTCAAATAATCCATCAGCCAATTCATTTTATGGCGATAGATTTAAGTTACTAACTATAACAAAATGGGGAAATAATGCCTGGACAACTTTTTTCAGAGCATTTAGAGGTTGTGTCAATTTAAATGTAATTGCTACAGATATACCAAACTTAAACAACGTTAATGATTTATCAGAAATGTTTTATGGTTGCACAATTTTATCAGGAAATAATAGCTTCAATAATTGGAATACAAGTAACATTACAAATATGATGAGTATGTTTCATAGTGCGTTATATTTTAATCAAGATATAAGTAATTGGGATACAAGCAATGTTACGAACATGATGAATTTGTTTGCTGGAACTATTTTTAATCAAAATATTAACAATTGGGACGTAAGTAAAGTCACGGATTTTAGGGGTGTATTTTATCAAGCCCCAGATTTTAATCAACCTATTGGGAATTGGAACACAAGCTCTGCGACAACAATGGATGGGATGTTTTATAGAGCAACTAACTTTAATCAATCTATTGAGAACTGGGATATAAGTTCCTGTACTAGTATGCAGTATATGTTCATGTTTGCAATTAACTTTAATCAACCACTCGGAAATTGGAACACAAGTTCTGTTACAGATATCTCACAAATGTTTCAAAGCGCTACGAATTTCAATCAACCAATCGGGGATTGGGATACAAGTTCAATTACAGATATGTCAGCAATGTTTCAAAGTGCTACGAATTTCAATCAACCAATCGGGAATTGGGATACAAGTTCAGTTACAAATATGTCTGCAATGTTTCAAAGTGCTACGAATTTTAATCAATTTATTGGAAATTGGAATACAAGCTCAACCACCCAATTGAAATTCATGTTCAAAGATGCTTCTAATTTTAACCAGCCAATCGGAAATTGGAGCACAAGTTCTGTAACCAACATGTCATACATGTTTGAAAATGCTGTAGAATTTAACCAAAGTATAGAAAATTGGTCATTAAATAACAATGTAAATTTAATAGGAATGTTCAATAACTCCGGTATAGATTGCATAAATTATGACATTACTCTTATAGGCTGGGCAAACAACCCAGCATGTCCAAACGGAAGAAATTTAGGTTCTAACCAGTTAATATACTCTAGTAATGCAGGACAAAACGCAAGATCTATCTTAACTACATCTATATCATCAAGTGGTAAAGGTTGGACAATTTCTGGAGATTCATTAGATGTTAATTGCGAATCTCTCCTAAACGATGTTAGTTTTTCTATTAAAAACAACTTCCTCATTTATCCCAACCCTTCACAAAACTATTTAACCATTGAAATAGAAAAATTAAATAATGCTATGTTACATATAATCGATATAAATGGGCGCTTAATACAACAACAAAAATTACAAAAAACTAACATTATTAATACAGAAGTTCTTCAAAAAGGTGTTTATTTGTTCAAAATCACTACAACGGAAGGTTTTTTTATTGAAAAAGTTGTTGTTAAATAATTTAAAAAAAATACCTTACAAAGGCAACTTCTCCTTCATTTTCTCCACAATATTATACGCAGCTGGACAAATCGCTACGTTTAGTAACGTTAAATCGGTGATTTGGTTGAACTTTTTTCTATCCGTGTGAGGGAATTCTCGGCAGGCTTTTGGGCGGACATCGTAGATGAAGCATTTGTTGTCACTATCTAAAAACGTACACGGAACACTTTTCAACACATAATCGTTATCTTCATCAATGCGAAGATATTGTTCGATAAACTGCTGTGGTTTTTGACGAAAACTCTTTGAAATTCGTTCAATATCAGCCGAAGTAAATAACGGTCCAGTTGTCTTGCAACAATTGGCACACTTCAAACAATCCGTTTTTTTGAATTCGGCTTCGTGTAAATCTTGCATTACATAATCCAAATTCTTAGGTGTTTTCTTTTTTAGCTTGTCAAAATACTTTTTGGTTTCGTTATGCGTATCTTTGGCAAGTTTTCCGAGTTCGTTTAAATTTGGCTTTAGCATTTTATAGATTTTCTTCTGCAAAGTTACAATTTTGAATTTCGAATTTAGAATAACGAATGTTGAATTTTGAAATATAAACCATGAAAGACCTTTTCGGAAAAGCCATTTTAGACTATCAAACCAATAATTCTCCTGAAGATTTAATCACCGAAACTTCTATTTCGGAAGCCGATGAAATGAGTGTTGCCTATTTGTTTCGTGATTTTAAAGAGATGCCAAAACTGGAACAAAAGGCATTGCAATTAGCCAAAGGAAAAGTGTTAGATGTAGGATGTGGCGCAGGAAGTCATGCTTTGTATTTGCAGGAAAAGGGTTTTGATATTACCGCAATAGATATTTCGGAAAACGCAATCAAAGCTTGTGAATTGAGAGGTTTGAAAAACTGTCAGGTTTCGGATGTTTTGGATTTTGATTCTCCAGAAAAATTCGACACCATATTACTTTTAATGAACGGAACCGGGATTTTCGGAAAAATGAATCAGATTTCGAAGTTCTTGCAAAAATTAAAATCGCTTTTAAACGAAGGCGGACAAATTTTAATTGATAGTTCGGACTTAATTTATATGTACGACCAAGACGAAGATGGTGCTTATGAAGTTCCAGCGAATGGTTATTATGGCGAATTAACTTTCTCTATTCAATATAAAGGAGAAACCGAAGACACTTTTGATTGGCTATATTTGGATTACAACACGTTACAAAACGCCGCAATTGCAAATGGTTTGGAATGTAAATTGATTTTGGAAGGGAAACATTTTGATTACTTAGCGAAGCTTAGTAAACTTTAATTCGAAACACATAGCCACATTAGATTTTCTTTATACTATAAAGGCGTTTCACTTTACATAGCAATCAATAGTGAGACTTAATATAGAAACACAGATTAAAGAAATTAAATGAATTTTTAAAATTTCTTTAATCTGTGTTCCAAAAAATGAATTTGATTTTTCCGTTATGGGATATTCAAATATTTATGCGTTTGTAACGAAACTCTCCATTTTGGATTATTCATCACATAATCAACTATTAAAGGTGTCATTTCTTCTTTTTTGCTCCATTCAGGTTGTAAAAATAAAATGGCGTTTGGATTTACTTTAGCCGCTTGTTCTTCGGCAAAAATAAAATCGTGTTTGTTGTAGATGATTACTTTTAATTCATTGGCAATATCATAAGCACTTTGAACTGGCAATTTATTTTTCTTTGGCGACAAACAAAACCAATCCCAAGTTCCAGAAACTTCATAAGCTCCAGAAGTTTCAATATGTACTTTTAAATTTTGTGATTTTAGTTTAGAAGTCAGTAATGTCATATCCCAAGTTAAAGGTTCTCCTCCTGTTACCACAACTGTGTCGGCGTATTTTTTGGCATTGGCAACAATCACATCGGTATTCGTTGGTGGATGCAATTCCGCATTCCAACTTTCTTTTACATCGCACCAATGGCAACCTACATCGCAACCGCCAATTCTAATGAAATAAGCTGCTGTTCCTGTATGATATCCTTCGCCTTGAATCGTGTAAAACTCCTCCATTAAAGGCAACATTTCGCCTTTTTCAACCGCTAATTGTACTTCTTTTTGTAACATCTTAAATAAAAATAGTGGGCAAAGATACGACTTGGAAGTTAGAATTTAGAAGTTAGCCCTCAGAATTTTGAAATTGTACTTGTCATTGTCCTTGAAATTTCCTCTGATTTTAACTACATTTGAAATTCAAAATACATCAAAATGAGCAAGACAGAAGATTTTAGCAAATATATAAACGAAGGCTACGCTTGTAAAGGCGAATTCATCACATTAGGTGGCGGAATTTTAGATGGCGAAGCGATTCCAAATACCCACGTAAATATTCCTTTGAAAACCTTAAACCGTCACGGATTAATTGCAGGAGCAACTGGAACTGGAAAAACCAAAACCATTCAAGTATTATCAGAACAATTATCACAAAATGGAATTCCAGTTTTGATGATGGATATAAAAGGTGATTTTTCGGGAATTGCAATGCCTGGTGAAGAAAAATCATTTATTACAGAACGCCATGCTAAAATTTCGATTCCATACGAAACAAAAGCTTTTCCTGTGGAATTAATGACTATTTCGGAACAAAACGGAGTTCGATTAAGAGCAACGGTTTTTGAATTTGGACCTGTTTTATTTTCTCGAATTTTAGATTTAAACGACACGCAATCGGGTGTAGTTTCTATTATTTTTAAATATTGCGATGATAATAGTTTGCCTTTATTAGATTTAAAAGATTTCAAAAAAGTACTTAATTACGCAACCGAAGAAGGAAAAGCAGAGTTTGAAGCCGAATACGGAAGAATTTCAACCAGTTCAACCGGTTCCATTTTGAGAAAAGTTATCGAATTAGAACAACAAGGTGCGGAATTATTCTTTGGCGAAAAATCATTCGATATTCAAGATTTAATGCGAATTGACGAAAACGGAAATGGTTACGTTAACATCATGCGTTTGACCGATATTCAAGACAAACCGAAATTATTTTCGACTTTCATGTTGAGTTTGTTAGCCGAAATTTATAATACCATGCCCGAACAAGGCGATGCGGGACGACCAGAATTAGTAATTTTTATAGACGAAGCCCATTTGATTTTTGACGAAGCAAGTAAGGCTTTATTAAATCAAATTGAAACGATTGTGAAATTAATTCGTTCGAAAGGAATTGGAGTGTATTTTATTACCCAAAATCCGATGGATGTTCCAACAGGCGTTTTGGCACAATTAGGCTTGAAAATTCAGCATGCTTTGAGAGCTTTCACGGCAAATGACAGAAAAGCAATTAAAATGACTGCTGAAAATTATCCCGATACTGATTTTTATGAAACGGATGAAGTGTTAACTTCGTTAGGAATTGGAGAAGCTTTTGTAACCGCATTAAGCGAAAAAGGAACTCCGACACCACTAGTAGCTACCATGATGCGCGCACCAATGAGTAGAATGGATGTTTTAACTGAAAGTGAAATTGAAGCGAGTATTGCAAAATCGAAATTAGCTAAGAAATATAACGAAGTAGTAGATAGAGATAGCGCTTACGAAATGCTAAACAAAAAAATTGCCGAAGCGCAAGAAGTCGCAGCCGAACAAGAAGTTGAAAAACCAACCCGAAAAGCAAAAGAAGAATCAAGTACGGCTGAAGTAGTTGGGAAATCAATTACTAAAGTAGTTACAAGTGCGAGTTTTATTCGTGGCGCTTTTGGTCTATTAATGAAGATGTTTAAGAAATAATGAAAGGATTTATCACAATTGGATTACTTATCCTTTCCAATGTTTTCATGACGTTGGCGTGGTATGGTCATCTAAAATTTAAAGAATTAAAATGGTTCGAAAACGCCGGATTAATAACCGTTGTATTAATCAGTTGGGGATTGGCTTTGTTTGAATATTTTTTTCAAGTTCCAGCTAATAAAATTGGTTATGAAGGCAATGGCGGACCCTTTTCATTAATGCAATTAAAAGTAATTCAAGAAGTCATAACTTTAGTAATCTTTGTGATTTTCTCAATGGTTTTCTTTAAGAACGAAACTTTTAGATGGAATCACGCAGTAGGTTTTTGTTTTTTAGTATTGGCGGTTTATTTTATATTTAAGAAGTAACAAAATGAAAAAATATTTTATTCAAAAAGCACCATTCGTAGTTCCAACCACTGATGGAAAATTAATTGAAGAACATCACGGATTGGCAACTACCAACAATTCAGCAATTTCAATTGCGCACATGATTGCGCCACCTGGTTGGAGCGAACCTTTTCAAACACCAGAATTTGATGAATACACCTATATCATAAAAGGGAAAAAGCAATTTATCATTGAAGATGAAGTGGTAGTTTTAGAAGCGGGTCAATCCATTAAAATTGAGAAAAACATACGAGTTCAATATTCCAATCCGTTTGATGAAGCTTGTGAATATTTAGCTATTTGTACACCAGCTTTTAGTATGGATGCTGTAAATAGAGAAGAATAAAAAAAGAGGCAATTGCCTCTTTTTATTTATTTTAATAATTCTAAAATCTTATTTTCTACTTCTTCTGAATTCCAATTTTCTTGAATATTATCCATTTTCAAAACTTCTTGCATAATTTCATTTTGAAAATCACCAATTGCCATAGCTTCAGAATAAGGTTGTAAACTGAATGTTACTCTACTATACAAAGGCATCCATTTTTCTGGATGTTTATCGGAAAACCATTTTTCGATTTTCTTTTGTAGTAAGAAATTAGCATCCGCAGTTTTTGCACTCATTTCTTCAAAATTTCTTCTGGAAAGTTCGGCAATGGCGTCTGCATTTGGCTTTCTTGAAATTTCGTATGCTTTAAAAATTCGATCCCAATCATCACCATATTGTTGCATTAATTCATTCAGAATGGTGATATCTTCAAAACCTGCATTCATTCCGTGACCGTAGAAAGGTACAATCGCATGCGCTGAATCGCCAATTAAAGCAATTTTATCATTAAATGTCCAAGGGAAACATTTCATAATCGCCAAATAACTATTCGGATTTCTAAAAAAATCGCGAACTAAATCTGGAATTACATCTTTTGTATCAGGAAAATAAGTCGCAAAAAACGAAACTAACTTTTCTTCGTTGGTTAACGATTCAAACGAATTTTCGCCTTCAATTGGCATAAACAAAGTACAAGTAAATGAGTTGTCCAAATTAGCTAATCCCATCAACATGAAATTTCCTCTTGGCCAAATGTGTAAGGAATGAATATCAATTTTTGGAGAACCATCCGCATTAGCTGGAATGTGTAATTCTTTGTAACCAATTTTCATGAATTCTTGCGAATAATCAAACATCGATTGACGTTGCATTCTGTGTCGAATTCTCGAAAAAGCGCCATCGGCTCCGAAAACTTTATCATATTTTAACTCGGTCCACTCGCCTTGTTCCGTTTCGCCTTCCCACAAAGTTGCGGTGGCTAAAGTTACATCCCAAATTTTACGTTCGAAGAAAAATTCTACACCTTCAGCTTCTGCTAAATCGACCATTTTTCTATTCAAAACGCCTCTTGATAGAGAAAAAATAGCTTCACCTTCTTTTCCGTAATATTGATAATTCAGCTTTCCATCTTGTAAATGGATGGCTCTTTTATCAACAGGAATTCCGATTTTTCTAATTTCTTCATCTAAGCCTACATCCTCCAATGCTTTCCAACCGCGATTTGACATCACCAAATTAATGGAACGACCTGAAAACTCAACCGTTCTAATATCAGGACTTCGGTCATAAACATGTACTGTATGTCCGGCTCTTTTTAAATAGATTGCCAATAAAGTTCCTACTAATCCAGAACCTACAACAGCAATTTTTTGTGGCGTTTGCATGAAGATTTTTGTAAAAATTTGGACTGCAAAAATACGGAATAATAAAATTTAATAGCTGACTTTTATCATATTTTTCATTGTATTACTTATTTTTTGTTTAATTATTTTTATTTTTAGTTAAACAAAATGTATCTTTGAATAAAAATTGCCATGAAAAAAATTACGAAAAAACATTTATCCCAAATGTCAAAAGTTCCTAGACTGAATTTAGTTAACTGCGTTACGGGTTACAAATCAGCAAATTTAATTGGTACCGTTTCAACTGAAGGCATTTTGAATGTTGCTGTTTTTAGCAGTGTAACTCACTTAGGGAGCGAACCACCTTTATTAGGATTTATTTTAAGACCAACAACGGTTCCAAGAGATACATACAAAAATCTAAAAGAAATGGGATATTTTACAGTAAATCATATTACTGAAGAAATGATTGCTGATGCGCATCATACGTCTTCAAGTTATGACGAACACATTTCAGAATTCGACAAAACGAACTTAGAACCCGAATTTATTGACAACTTGAAAGTTCCTTTCGTAAAAGGAAGTCCGGTACAATTGCTTTGTAAATATGTGAACGAATACAAAATTGAAGAAAACGATTGTATTCATATCATCGCATCTATTGAAACCATTTATGCTGATGAAAAACTATTTCATGAAGACAATTGGATGCAATTGGACAGAGGAAATGTAATCGCCATAAACGGTTTAGATGGTTATGCTGTTCCAAAATTAGCAGACAGATTTCATTATGCGCGACCAGATAAACCATCAACTTCTATGTTATAATGGCGCATAAAAAAATAAATCTTCCCGAAAAAATATGTAAAACCTGTCAACGTCCGTTTTCATGGCGAAAAAAATGGGAGAAAAATTGGGAAGAAGTTATGTATTGTAGTGATAAATGTAGAATGAATAAAAACAAATAGCATGAACGGACTAATATGGTTTAGAAACGATTTGCGCACGATTGACAATCATTCGTTGTACAATGCTTGCAGGGAAAATGAAAAAGTAATTGGTATTTATTGCTTAGATCCGAGACATTTCGAAACAACCCAATATGGTTTCAAAAAAACAGAAAAATTTAGAACCCAATTTCTTTTAGAAACTTTAGACGAATTACAACAAAATTTAGCGGAGAAGAATATCTCCTTATTAGTTTATTACGGTTATCCCGAACAATTAATACCAGAAGTAGCGGCAAAATATCAAATTGATACGATTTACATCCAAAACGAATGGACGCAGGAAGAAGTAGATGTTGAAACTGAAGTTCGAAATCTCATTCCAGCCGTCAATTGGAAAACGTATTACGACCAATTCTTATTTCATCCTGATGATGTTCCATTTGAGGATTGGGAAAAAATTCCAGAAGTTTTTACGGAGTTCAGAAAGCAATTGGAAAAGAAAATTCGAGTGCGACCAACCGTTTCCATCTCAGCAAAACCAACTTCTAATCTAATTGAAGAAAAAACTAATATTCCAACTTTAGAAGATTTAGGATTTGATGAGTTTAAACAACCAAATAAAACTGCTTTTCCATTTAAAGGCGGCGAAAATCAAGCTAAAAAAAGAATCAAAGACTACTTTTGGGACACTAAAAAACTAGCGGTTTACAAGAAAACCCGTAATGGTTTGGTGGGAAAAGATTACAGTTCAAAACTTTCAGCTTGGTTAGCAAATGGGAGTATTTCAGCACGGATGATTTATTGGGAAGTGCAACAATTTGAAAAAAAGGTTGTCAAAAACGAAGATACGTATTGGTTGATTTTCGAGTTGATTTGGCGCGACTATTTCAAATACATTTCGCTAAAACACGGCAACAAAATTTTTCAATTGAACGGTATTTTACAAAAAGAATACCATTGGAACCAAAACACCAAAGCTTTTAATCAATGGATAAACGGAACTACACCTGAACATTTCGTGAATGCCAACATGATTGAACTACAAAGAACAGGTTGGATGAGCAATCGCGGCCGTCAAAATGTGGCGAGTTATTGGGCAAAAGAATGGGAACAAGATTGGCGCATTGGGGCGGCTTATTTTGAAAGCATGTTGATTGATTACGATGTGCATAGCAATTATGGCAATTGGATGTACAATGCTGGTGTTGGCAACGATCCAAGAGATAGAAAATTCAACATCAAACGCCAAGCAGATATGTACGATAGCGATGGAAAATTTCAAAAAATGTGGTTAATTCCTGAATTATTTTAAATGAGAACACTTCGATTACTTTTGGGCGACCAACTCAATTCGGAACATTCTTGGTTTGATGAAGTCAATTCCGAAGTGGTTTATGTAATGGCAGAAATGCGACAGGAAACCGATTATGTGAAACATCACATTCAAAAAGTCGTGGCGTTTTTTCTTTCGATGCGCAATTTCTCGGAAGAATTGACAAAACGAGGTCATCAAGTGGTTTATTATAAAATTTCGGATGCGAATAATCCACATAATTTGGAACAATTAATTTTGGGTTTAGTTGAAGAAAATAAAACAGAGCATTTTGAATATCAATTTCCAGATGAATATCGCTTGGATGAACAACTGAAATCCATTTGCGAAAAACTTGCTATTCCAACAAAAGCAGTAGATTCCGAACATTTTTATACATCTAGAAATGAATTGGCTGATTTTTTTAAAGGGAAAAAGCAGCTTTTGATGGAAAGTTTCTATCGTATGATGCGAAAAAAATACGATGTTTTGATGGTAGGTAATCAACCGTTAGACGGAAAATGGAACTTTGACCACAACAATCGCAATCAATATAAAAACGAAGTGCCGATTCCGTTTCCTTTGGAATTTCATAAAAAAGTGAGTGAAATTGTTGCCGAAATTGAAAGTCAAAATATCACCACTTTTGGAGGTATTGATTTAGAAAAATTCAATTGGCCCACTTCCAGAAATGAAAGTTTGCAATTGATTGACTATTTCTGTGAACATTTGTTGGCGTATTTTGGAACGTATCAAGATTCATTGTTTTCTGGACATAAATTTCTGTTTCACTCGCGTTTGTCTTTTGCGATGAATTCTAAAATGATAAGTCCGAAAGAAGTGGTGGAAGCGGTGATTTCACATTATTATCAAAATCAAGAAACCATTCAATTAGCGCAAGTAGAAGGTTTTGTGCGACAAATTATTGGTTGGCGTGAATATGTCAGAGGAATTTATTGGAAAGAAATGCCGAATTATGCCCAAATGAACGCCTTAGAAAACTACAATCCGCTACCTGAATTCTTTTGGACCGGAAAAACCAAAATGAAATGCATGCAACATTCAATTTCTCAAAGTTTATCGGAAGCGTATGCACATCATATTCAACGATTGATGGTTATTGGTAATTTTTCTTTGTTGGCACAACTAAATCCTGACGAAGTTGACGCTTGGTATTTAGGGGTTTACATCGATGCGATTGAATGGGTTGAAATGCCTAACACTCGAGGCATGAGTCAATATGCTGATGGTGGAATTGTAGCTACTAAACCTTATGTTTCTTCGGGAAGTTACATTAATAAAATGAGTAATTATTGTAGCAGCTGTCATTACAAAGTAAAAGAAAAATTAGGCGAAAAAGGCTGTCCGTTTAACAGTTTGTATTGGCATTTTTTAGATGAGAAAAAGCAGCATTTTGCCAATAATCAAAGAATGAGCATGATGTTGGCCTTACTTAGAAAAATGAAACCTGAAGAATTAGCAGCAACGAAAGAAAAAGCGATTTCGATTTTGGAGGATATCAATAACTTATAAAAAAACCGAAGATTTTAAAACTTCGGTTATAAATTTATTTATTAGATTAACATCATTCCCACTTATCAGTTCTTTTTTGTTGGTCATTTAAAGTTAAATAATGAATAGCAATTAACAACTGAATATTAGGATCGTCTAAATCGAATTTTTTCGGATTTTTATAAATACTTTGTTGTAACCAGCCTACTGATTCAAAATCTCCAGCTTCAATAAGTCTATCCGCATAATTTTTAACTTCTGGATTATTTTTTCCAAATTCAGTCAAAAATTTTTGATATTTCCCATTATATTTTGAACCTAAATTTTTTAATTCCAAACCAGTATCTGGATAAGTCGCTTTTCCAAACTCCCATATTTCATCAAACGTAGATTTCGAAATAGAATTGTAAAGTTCTTTTTGTTTTTCAAAATCCACTTTCTCTAAAATCGGGTGCCAACCATTTTCTAATAATCCTGGTAATATTTTAGAAAAACAGACTTTAAAATCAGATTTTTTATTTTCAGATATTTGGTTTTTAAAAAAGTCTCTTATTTTATTCAAGTCAGAGATTTGATCAGTGGAAAAGTTATTCTCTAGTTCAACTGTTGAATATTGAGATTTACAAGAGAAACTCAGTTGCAAAATTATTATTCCAAATATCAATATTAATACTTTTCTCATATTACAAAACAAAAAACTTTAAGAAACTGAAACAAGTTCAGTTTGACAAAAAAATTATTAAACTTGTATATGTCCCCAATTTTGACCCCATTTAATGCGATAAATTTGCATTTCGGAAACATTAAATTCTTTTGCGGTTTTTCTAACGCTGAACTTTTCACCTTGTCGCTTCATTTTTAACTTTATTCGCATTACTTGAGTAGAGGTTAATTTTCTACCATCACGTTTAATGTTATCTTCTTGAAACTTCTTAAAAGCGGCTTTTACAGCTGGACTTTTATGACCATGAGCTCGCATCTCATTATAAGTTGCCCATTTTAAATTGCACAACTGATTGTTCATTTTATCATAATCAAGATGTAAAACATATTCTTGGTCTTCACTTACTCTTGGAATAAAAAGCTCAGCCACCATTTTATGAATGGCATGAGAATAATAACTTTTTTTCCCGTTAACCGATCTCACATAACGTAAAAATAGAAAACCTTCAGTTGGAGCTCCTTTTAGAATTTTACCGTTTTCAATTTTATCGGTAAAACTCTTAAGTCTACCATAATTAGAAACAGCATATCTAACCTTACCTGGAACTTCAATTGGATATTCTCTCCATTGTTCAATTACAAAATGACTCATGTTTTTGTCTTTAAATAAATTAAGGGGCGTATTATTTAAGACTTTCGTCTGACTTATTGCAAGATATAAATTATTTGTTAAACTTGATTTTGTTCCCAACATTCATTTTTTGAGATTTTGCAAAAGCACCACACATGTGAAATAACATTCTTGCTCCAACATTCCCATCCCAATCATCATCGCCTGGTGCTACTTCAACTAAATCAAATCCGATAATTTCTTTATTTGTTTCAGCTAAGCGGCTAAATAAATAAGCAGCTTGCTCAAATGAAAATCCACCCGGAACCGGAGTTCCTGTGTTTGGACAATACCAAGGGTACATTCCATCAATATCAAACGAAATACAAACTTTTTCTGGTAATGAAGCGATGATATGATCACATTGTTGTTGCCACGTTTTTCCTTCGAAAGCTTCTTGTTTTAAATCGCTATCGGTGTGTACTAAAACTCTATCTTTTAAAGCTACTTCTACTTCTTGCTCACAGAAATCGCGAATTCCTACTTGCACAATTTTTGAAACTTGAGGAATTTGTAATGTATTGTACATGATAGAAGCGTGCGAATAGGTAAATCCTTCATAAGCGATTCGTAAATCCATGTGTGCATCTAAATGTAAAATTCCGAAGTTGTCATATTTGGTTGCTAAAGCTTGATAATAGCCTAATGGTGTTGAATGGTCTCCTCCTAAAAGCACTACTTTTTTACCTTTGTTCATCCAATTTAGCGTTTGTTCACGAACGGCTTCCACCATATCAGAACATGCATAATTGATTTCTTCTAAATCTTTCATTAATGAAGGATGATGGTCTAAAATCATTCCGCTTTCTAAAGCTTTGATAATTGGAGCAGCTTGTTTTTTGAACTTTTTAGATTTCTTTTTTAACTCTTTAGCGGGTTTATCTATATAAATTCCTAATTTCCATAATTCTGGAAATTCTTGGTGATTCAAATCTACTTGAAAAGAAGCGTCTAAAACCGCATCTGGACCTTTAGAAGCTCCCGAACCATAACTCACTGTAACTTCCCAAGGCACTGGAATTACAATAATTTCACTTTGCTCTGCCGAAAAAGGCAAACCAAAAATAGTAGCATCTGCCAATCCTGGTTGGGATGGATCAAAGTTTTCTAAAATTTGTTCTTTAGTCATGATTTCATGTAATTCGGTTATACCATGCAAAGATAATTCATTTTAACAACAAAAGCCGAACAAGAATGTCCGGCTTTTGTTATTTATTAGAAATTTATTATTGCTTCACAAATTTGTGAGATGCTTTTGAATTCATAAAATAAACGATGTAAACACCATTCGCTAAATTTGAAATATCAATTGTTGATTCATTAGTAATAAGATTTTTACCTATTACTTTTTGTCCTAACATATTATATACTTCAATTTCTTCATTTTCGAAATTATCTCCTTTAATTGTAATTGTTGTTGATGCTGGATTTGGATAAATACTGAATGTATTTTTCACTACATCCTCAACACCTAAACTTGCTTGAACCACTAAGTTAAAATTACAGTTTACAGAAGTTCCACTTGTAGCCGTCATTGTAATAACGTGAGTTCCAACTGGTACAACAGTTCCAGCAGCAGGACTTTGAGTTACTACTGCATCACAATTTGAATTGATGGCATTTGCTAAACTTGCAAAACTTGGAACCGTATAATTTCCTAAACCATCTGCAGTTACTGTTTGAGTCCCTGGGCAATTGATTCTTAAAGCAATTGCTGGCATTACATAACCTGCTGCTGTATATTTTTCAGTCATTACTTTAATATCTGCACAACTGTAATTCATATTTATTGCAGCTTGTCTTACAGCAATTGCAGCATTTTGTTGATTTGTTGAACTGTTCGTTAAAGCTAATCCTTCTAAGAAAGCTTTATCTGTTTTGGTTCTTCCTAAAACATCCCAAATTTTCATATTAACAGTTGACCAAATTTGGCCATCAGTATGAATTTGATTTACTAAACCTCCTGGATACAAAGCACCATAATTAGTAGTTCTTCCTCCCCAACATACATTATGTCCATCCCAGTTAAACATCCAGTGATAAGCTGCATCAGCAGATGTCCATTGACCTGACAAGGCTCTACTATGAGATTGCGCCCAATAATCGCCACTACCTTCACTTAATCCATTTACTTGAGACAATGAACCTCCTGTTAACCAGTCGTGTAAACCATGTCCAAGCTCATGCCAAATAACATCGCCATCTTCAGCATCATCAACGCATCCTTCACCAAAAACTAAAGTACCACTTACATAATGAGAATTATCTGCTCCATTTTCTCCTGAAGGATCGAACCATAAAACACCTCCATTAGTTAAAGGACGACAAGTTACACCAAGTGTTTCGTTAATATATCTTAAACTATTATCTGTATGATAAAAAGCATTTGCTGCTTCAAAACCGTCAGCATTTCTAGTAAATAAAAAATTAGCATTTGCTTGTGTGAATAATCCTTTATTAGGATTTTCTAAATTTTTAATTTCAACATAAGAACTTTTTAATTTATAAGTTCCTGCTGTATTATCTATTTCTGGCAAATTCACCAAAACTCTTTGTGCATTTAACTCTGCTGTATCAACATCACCAGCTCCAGCTCCGTCAGAATAATTTCCACCATAAGCTACTCTTGCAGAAGATAAAGGGTCTGATAAAAATACCATAGCGGTACCAGGTTGAAATGCTAAAGTTGAAGTTGCTTCTTTTGGCATAAAATATTTTGCAGCTCCAGAAGTGTTGGTAGCATTATGATGGTTTGAAGTACATTCTGCACCACAGTAAATAGCAATATCTTTTACACTTAAAATAGTTCCATCTATTGCATCCATAATAACTTCCCATGCTCCTGACTTTTCTTCAAAACTAGTTACCGTTCTGTAAACCAATTTTGTATTGTCTAATTTATTATAAACGAATAATTTAGATTCTTGAAAAGTCACCATTCCTGAAACTCCAATTTCTTTATCGGAAATTTCAATCGCACGTTCTTTGGAAATTTGAGGTGTCGTATTAATTTGAACTATATCTTTTGTAATGTTGTGATCTGCATAAGAAACTTGACCATTAAGATCAAAATGTACAACTATTTCTGTATCAAAAACAGGAATATCATTCACCATTTGTTGGAAACGTAATGTTTCACCAGATATACTTTTACGCACAAAACGTAAACTAATATCAGAATCTGAGTTAATTTTTAATTCTTTTAAATTGGATTTAATCCATTGTCTTGCAACAGCTTCTTTTTCAGAAACTTGCGCAACCAACAACTGCAGGGTTCCAATTAGACAGAACGCCAAAGCAAGTAATGTTTTCTTCATTTTTTATGAGTTTGATTTTAAGGTTGTTACAAATAAACCGAAAAAATATAACAAAACACAAAAAAATGTTAAAAAAATTACTATTTATTTAAAATCAATTGTTTCAAGATTTGACCAAACTCATACATATCTTCAAAAGAACAATAGAATGGTGCTGGTGCTAAACGAATTACATTTGGTTCTCTCCAATCTGTAATTACACCATTTTTCATTAATCGATCGAATAACTCCCTTCCTTGTCCGTGAAGGTAAACTGATAATTGACAACCACGCTCTTCTTGATTAGATGGGGTTAAAATTTCGAAATCCGCACCTTCTAATTCTTTGTCAATTTCGTGAAGAATGAATTCTAAATAAGAAGTTATTAAATTTCGTTTTGTAATTAGTTTATCCATCCCAACTTCAGCAAACATTTCTACAGATGCTAAATAAGGTGCTAAAGATAAAATTGGAAGATTACTAATTTGCCATCCATCTGCTCCGTGAACTGGATCGAAATCAGGTTCCATTTTAAAACGGCGCTCTTTGTTATGACCGTACCAACCTGCAAAACGTTTTAATTCTTTATCGTTATGATGTTTTTCATGCACAAAGAATCCCGAAGCATTTCCTGGCCCAGAATTCATATACTTATAACTACACCATGCGGCGAAGTCAACATTCCAATCGTGTAATTCTAATTTGATATTTCCGGCAGCGTGTGCTAAATCCCAACCCACATAAGCGCCATGTTTTTGACCAGCTGCCGTAATGGTTTTCATATCAAAAACTTGTCCTGTATAATAATTAACTCCACCAATTAAGACTAACGCTAATTCATCTCCTACCTCATCAATTTTAGCTAAAACATCTTCTAAACGAATATTTGCTTCTCCTTCTCTACGCTTGATTTCTACAATAGCATCTTTTGGATCATAGCCGTGAAATTTCACTTGACTTTGAAACATGTATTGGTCACTTGGAAACGCTTTTTCTTCACAAATAATTTTGTATTTCTGTGGTGTTGGATTATAAAAAGACACCATTAATAAGTGAAGATTCACGGTTAACGTATTCATTACTCCAACTTCAGAAGGTTTTGCTCCAACGATATCACTTAAAGGTGCTGCGAATCGTTCTTGATAATCCCACCACGGTTTATCTGCATAAAAATGACCTTCAACAGCTAAATTTGCCCAATCATTCATTACCTCATCAACGTAAGTTTTGGTTCTTTTAGGCTGAAGTCCAAGAGAATTTCCTGTAAAATAAATTACTTGTTTTCCGTTTACGTGTGGAAAATGAAATTCATCTCTGTATTTTCTCAATTCGTCTTGAGCATCTAAACTTTGTGCGAATTCGCGCGTATTTTGAAAAGTCATTAGGTAGTTTTGTTTGAAGGGTAAAATTAGGTAAAAGTTTCAAAGCAACAAAAAGCGAAACCTGTTAAAATAAAAAATCCCAACCTTTCGATTGAGATTTTTAAAAATTATATGATTAACATCGCGTCTCCGTATGAGTAAAAACGATATTTTTCTTTAATTGCTTCTTCGTAAGCTTTCTTCATTAAATCGTGACCACAAAAAGCAGAAATCATCATTAATAACGTTGATTTTGGCGTATGGAAATTAGTGATCATACAATCTGCGATACTAAAATCGTAAGGAGGATAAATGAATTTATTTGTCCAACCAGTGTAAGGATTTAATGTTCTTTGAGAAGAAACAGAGCTTTCCATTGCTCTCATAGAAGTTGTTCCTACGCAACAAATCTTTTTCTTTTTAGCTTTTGCATTATTAACAATATCACAAGCTTCTTGCGTAATAATCATTTCTTCTGAATCCATTTTGTGTTTCGATAAATCTTCTACCTCAACTGGATTAAAAGTTCCTAAACCAACGTGTAAAGTTACTTCTGCAAAATCAACACCTTTAATTTCTAAACGCTTTAATAAATGCTTAGAAAAGTGTAAACCTGCAGTTGGAGCTGCAACAGCACCTTCTTCTTTTGCATAAATGGTTTGGTAACGCTCCGCGTCTTCTGGAGTAACTTCACGATTGATATATTTAGGAATTGGTGTTTCACCAAGTTCTACTAATTTTTCTCTGAATTCTTCGTAAGAACCATCGTATAAGAAACGTAATGTTCTTCCACGAGAAGTGGTATTATCAATTACTTCAGCTACTAATGAATCATCATCACCAAAGTATAATTTATTTCCAATACGAATTTTACGCGCTGGATCTACTAAAACATCCCACAAACGTTGCTCTGCATTTAATTCTCTCAACAAGAAAACTTCAATACGAGCTCCAGTTTTTTCTTTATTTCCATATAAACGTGCTGGAAAAACTTTGGTATTGTTCAACACCATTACATCGCCATCATCAAAATAATCAATAACGTCTTTGAATAATTTGTGCTCGATAGTATTTGTTTTTCTGTTAACCACCATTAAGCGAGATTCATCTCTGTTTTCGGTAGGAAATTCAGCTAATAATTCTTCTGGTAAATTGAAATTGAAATGAGATAATTTCATTTAAAAATATTTAAGAGTTTAAAAGTTTATGTGTTTAATAGTTTTCTAACTCAAAACACTAAAATTCAGTTTGCAAATATACGATTATGAAATAGGCGTTGTCAAGTAAAATGCGGTTTATTTTACAAAACCCTTGTTTTACTTGACAACGCCCAAATTTTAAAACCTAAAAACTAACTATTTAATTGCGATTTTCTTAGTTGCGATATTGTTATCGATGTCTTGAATTCTTACCAAATACATTCCAGAAGCTAAATCGGAAACATTGATTTGCTTTTGATTAGAAGAAAGTACTTTTTGACCTTGAATGTTGTAAATTTCTATGGATTGAATATCGTTATCGATTTCAATGTTTAAAATATCACGAACTGGATTTGGATACAAAGAAACTTCTAAATTGTTTTGGTTGAAATCTGAAGATGACAATACGTTGTAATTATACAAATTTGAAATTTCTGTTGGAGATAATTCGTAATTGTAAATTTTTAAATCGTCTACAGTTCCTTCAAATGAGCCTGAAGACAAATTAAACGTTGTGTTATTTGCGGTATTCCATGCAGATTTAACTGCACTTGTAATTAATACACCATCAAGATATATTGATGCTACATCAGTTACACTATTAAAAGTAACTACCAAATGCTTCCATGTATTTAACGGAATACTTGTAGCACTAGTTAAATCATTAGCCCATGCATAATTGTTAATTTGACTAGAAGTTAACGAAAAACCATAATACTGATTAGCTGATTGAGTCCCATAACCAAATAAATAATTATCGCCCCAATAGTATTGCATTTTTAACCAAATAGAAATAGAACGAGAGGAATTTCCAACAGGTAAATTTTCTAAATTAACGGTTGTTCCTGTATTTGTAAACCTTAAAGCATTATTCGGATTTCCATTTCTATCTACAGTAAAAGCACCCGTTGTTGCAAAGTTTTTATTTCCTGTTATATCATAATAGCTATTATCAAAATTAAATTGACACACTAGAGAATTACCCATTAAAGCATTATTAGCATATAAACTTGAAATTTGACTATCATTTAATGCATAATTATAAATCTTTAAATCATCTATCGCACCAACAAAATTTAATTCACCACCTACTCCAACACCAAGTTTAAATAAATCATTATTATTCAAAGTATTCCAAGATTTTGCTTGAGAACTTAAAAGTATTCCGTTTTTGTAAATTTTAGCTGTAGTACCATCATAAACATAAGCAAAATGATACCATGTAGAAGCATTACTACTACTACTAGCACTTAAATTATTAGCATAGCCAAAATAATCAACCGTAGTTGAATTGAAAGACCCTCCTATTGCATTATTCATACTACCTTGCCCATATGAAAAAGTCATATTATAAGGTGTTTGAATCATGTTCAATTTAGCCCAAAATGAAATTGTTCTTGCTGAATTCCCATAAGGTAATCCTGGAATGGTTGCCGAAACTCCAGAATTGCTGGTTATATTTAATGCTCTGTTTGCGTTTCCATTTCTATCTGATGTAAAAGAAGTATAAACAGTTGGAATAAAAGGATTAGAACCTGATGTATTAACATAAGTTCCGTCGAAATTGTATTCTGTTGAAGAGTTAGCTAAAATAGCTTGAGTTGCCTGAACATTATCAATATAAACAACACCACCACTTACAATAAAATTTATTTGTGCTCTAAAACGAATTGGAGTCCCTGCTGGTACAACACCTGCAGACAAAGTTGCTGATAGAGTTTGACAATTTGTAGAAAAAACATCACTTGTATTTACTTGAGTCCAAGTATTTGTATTGTTAACTTCATAGTATAACCTTGCAATTAAATAACCAGTACTTGAACTTTGTGCTTTATATCCATAAGAAAATGTGATTGCATTTCCATTCGAAATGTAACTTGTTGTTTGAAGATTAGCATTGCTGCCACTGGTAAATAAAGAAGCGGTCAATGATTGGGAACCGGAACAACTAGCTGCTGTTGTTAGCGAATAATTAGAATTACTCCAACCCGCTGGCAAACCTGATTCAAAACTTTCATTTAAAGTAATTTGCGAAAAAGTAAAGGCACAAGTTATAAAGAATAAAAAAGAGAATAATTTTGTTTTCATAAATATTGATTTAGAATTTCGATGTAAAATTATTTTTATCAAGTCGCTAATTTTTAACGAGTTTACCAAATACTATTTTCAGTTAACGAAAAAAGAATACATACAGATTTCGTAAATTAAAAAGCAGGTTTCACAAACTGAGTTTTAATCTACACCTTAATATTTCTTATATTTGTTATAAATGAAATCTAATTGAAGTTTCTGAAATTCATATTACTGTGTCTTTTTTCCCAATTTACTTTTGGGCAAAATCCTTATTATTATAATATAGACCGAACAAACGGTTTACCATCTAATAGTGTATATGACATTTTTCAAGACAGTAAAGGTTTTATGTGGTTTGCAACTGGCAAGGGGTTATGCCGTTATGATGGGACCACTTTTAAAACGTATACATCAGACAATCAAACTTCAAAATCAGGATCATGTATCAGCGAAGACAGCTTTGGAAGAATTTGGTATTGCAATTTTGATGGTTATTTATACTATGTTGAAAATGGTGAATTAAAAAGTTTGCCACAAAAAGAATCGAGAGGATATATCAAATACAGTATTATTAAAGACAAACTATTTTTAATGCAACTCAATGGAGTAATAGTTTATGATTTAAAAAGTTTAAAACCTATTTATTTCTACCCTTTAACAGATATAAACATTCGCTCAACATATTCCGTTGGATCAAAATTTTATATTGTTGGTGATTACATATACGAAATTGATTATCCTAAAAAAATAAAAAAACACGAGCTTTCGGAGGATTTTAAAAAAAATCTAGAAGTTCCTATTGTTCAAGTAATAAAAGACGAACTTTTCATCGTTTCAAAATATTCAAATTATTATTACACATACAAAGAAAATAAACTGACAAGAAAAGAATTTAGTAACTCATTTGATTTTATACAAAACGTTGCTTTAACAGATAATGCGCCTTGGCTTTGCACCCCAAATGGGATAATTAAATATGAAAACAACAAAGCAACATATTACTTTTCTGAATATAACGTATCCTATATTTTTAAAGATAAACAGCAAAACTATTGGATTTCTACGTTAAATAACGGATTGCTTTTTATTCAAGATTTCAAAAACAATTTCATCCCATTAGATCCAAAACCAACTATTTTTTCTCCTTATAACGATCAACTATTAATAGGAACAGAAAACGATTTAATATATGGTCTCCAATTAAATGATTTATCAATAAAAACGGTTTACAAAAACAATAGCAACCACCCTATTAACCAAATTATTGGAAACGAAAAAAATCAAAACATTTACTTTACTGCATCAAAATTCAAAATCCTAAACCAAACTAATACTATTACAAAAGAGACGTCTACAGCTGTAAAAGACATAAAAAAAATTGATGACACTTATTACGCTGTAGCCGCAAGTGGCGTTTGTGGATTATTTAAAGTGGGGAACCAAAAAAGCAAATGGGATGCTGTTTTTAAAAAATATTACAATGTTCCAAACGGATTTAACGAAAGTTCAATTTTTAGGTTAAATGGGAAATCAACTGCGTTTAATTCTGAAAATAATTGCATTTATTATGCTACCAACATGGGATTGAAATTTGTAAATTTAAAAGACGTTAACGAATTAAAATTTCAAAATAAACCGCTATTCATTACCAATTTACAAGCTTACAAAAATGTAGTTTATGCTTTGTCCACAAGTGAAGAATTATACAAAATTGATGTTAATAACAAGGTAACCAAAGTTTCTATTTTTGAGGAACACTTAAAAGAACGTTTTACCAAGTTTAAAATTCAAGAAAATTCTATTTTCCTTTTTTCTACTAACGGTATAATTGAATACAATTTAATCGATAACAAGTATCGTAAAATTTTACCTTTAACAAGTGATTTAGAAGTTACCGATGTAGCTGTAATTAAAAATGAAATTTATTTTGCTACTTCAAAAGGAATTATCGTTAAGAATAAATTCAAAAATAAAGAATTTGCAAAACCCGAACTAATTGTAAACGAAATAAAAGTTAATAGCGTTCTTCAAAACGAAAAAAGTTTAAATGATTTAGAATACAATCAAAACAACATAACTGTTAATTTTTCTGTACTCTCTTTTAATCCAAACGAGAAAAATAGTGTCTTATACAAAATAAATGATGGCAATTGGAACCGATTAGAAATTAACAACCGAAATCTAATTTTATCATCTGTTTCTCCTGGAGATTACAAATTATACCTGAAAATTGATGCTAATTATAAAACTCCTATACAGCAAATCAATTTCAAAATTAATAAACCATTTTGGCTAAACACTTTTTTCTTAATTTATTTAGGATTAATTATCATTGCTTTAGCTTATACTTTTTACAAATATCAGATTCAAAAAATCGAAAAGAAAAATCAACTTTTATTAGACAAAATCAATTTAGAAAAGAATTTGAATCAATCAAAACTGAAAGCTATTAAATCACAAATGAATCCGCATTTCTTTTACAATGCATTGAACACTATTCAATCCTTTATTTTAACTAACGATAAAAAACAAGCTGTTTCCTATTTGTCTAAATTTTCCACTCTTACCAGAACTATTTTAGAAATGAGCGAAAAAGAAAACATAACACTTTCTGAAGAGATTAAAACATTGGGATTATATTTAGATATTGAAAAAGCACGTTTTGATGAAGATTTTAATTACGAAATCAATATTGGTTATGGCATTGATATTGAAAACATCAAAATTCCCTCGATGCTCCTGCAACCTTATGTAGAAAATGCCGTAAAACATGGTTTATTACACAAGAAAGGAACAAAAAAAGTAACCATTGATTTTGAACGTATATTTGATTCCTTAAAAATCACAATCGACGACAACGGCATTGGCAGACAAAAAAGTGCTGAGTTAAAAGCCATTAAAAATAAAGACCATTTATCGTTTGCAACCGAAGCTATGCAAAATCGTATTGAGTTACTCAATCAATATAAACAGCAAAATATTGCCATTAATTTTGAAGATAAATTAAATAAAAACGGTCAGTCATCAGGAACAAAAGTTATTATTGAAATTCCAATTACATACTAAAATGAAAGCCATTATTATAGACGACGAAAAAAGAGCACGAATTTCACTCGCTTATATTTTACAAGAATATTGTCCTGAAGTTACTATTGTAGCCGAATGCGAAAACTTACCAGAAGGCATAAAAGCCATCAGAAAACAACAACCTGATATTGTTTTATTAGATATTGAAATGCCAGGTCATAGCGGTTTAGAACTATTGGACTTTTTTGATGAAAACGAAGTAAATTTTTCAATTATTTTCACAACAGCATACAACGAATATGCTTTGAAAGCATTCAAATTTTCAGCGGTTGATTATTTGTTAAAACCCATAATACCAGAAGAATTAGCAGACGCCATTCAACGCGTTGCCAAACAAAAACAACGTTTTGAAAATTTTAGAGCTTTTAAAGAAAACTTACAACAAGAAACCTTAACCAAAATTGCCGTTCCATCTGGAAATACTTTATTGTTTTTAGAAACTAATAAAATCATGTACATCAAAGGAGAAGGAGCATATTCAGAAGTATTTTGTAACGATAGTACAAAACAATTAGTTAGCAGAAACTTAAAGAATTTTGAAGATATTTTATGTTCTGATTCTCGCTTTTTACGCATTCACAAATCGTATATCGTAAACTTCAACTTTGTAACGGCTTTCAACAAATCAGATGGCGGAAGTATTGAATTGGAAAATAAAATTCAAATTCCGGTTTCTCCTGATAAATCGCAAACTATTTTAGATCAAATTCAGATTATTAAACGTTAGTTTATTTCAGAGTTTTCAATTCCAACTAGTTCCAAATCTTTCCAAAAATCGGGATACGATTTAGAAACTACCTCAGCTTGATTAATTGTAATTGGAACTTTCAAAGCTAACGGGGCAAAAGCCATTGCCATTCTATGGTCTTGATAAGTTAAAATTGAAATGTTTTGCTTAATTCCAAAAGAGGATTTCAAATGTAAAGAATCATTAGTTACTGAAATTTCAGCTCCTAATTTTGTTAGTTCTATTTTTAAAGCTTCTAATCGGTCGGTTTCTTTGATTTTTAGCGTATGTAATCCGGTTAAATCACAAGCTATTCCTAATCCAAAAGAGGTTACCGCAATGGTTTGAGCAATATCAGGACAATTATTTAATTGGTAATTGACAATTGACAATTGACATTTTTTTGTTTTAGAAATTGTAATCGAATTATCATTATTAAAAATAGTTTCTACACCAAAATCTTGATAAATATCAACCAAAGCACTATCGCCTTGAAGGCTATTTTCTTTGTAACTTGAAAGCGTAACTTGAAAACCGATTTCAGATAAAGCAACAATGGAATACCAGTACGATGCAGAACTCCAATCAGATTCAATTGTGAATTGCGAATTAAGAATTGTGAATTGTGGTTTTACAGAAATTATATTTCCAACAAATGAAGTCGTCACTCCTATTTCATTCAATAACGCTAAAGTCATTTTAATGTAAGGAACTGAAGTAATTTCTCCTTCCAGTGTTAACTCTAAACCATTTTCTAATTTAGGCGCAATTAACAACAAAGCTGAAATATATTGACTACTCACATTCGCAGGAAGCGAAACTTTATTTTGAGTTAACTTCTTCCCTTTGATTTTTATTGGCGGAAAACCTTCATTTTCTTCATAAGTAATTTCGGCTCCTAATTCATTTAAAGCCTCAACCAAAATTTTTATTGGACGTTCTTTCATACGAGAAGAACCTGTTAAAACCACTTCTTTTCCTTCTTGAATAGCAAAAAATGCGGTAAGAAATCGCATGGCGGTTCCGGCGTGGTGAACGCCTATGATTTGTGAATGGTGAATAGTGAATGGTGAATTTAATGCTTTTTGCATCACTTCCGAATCATCTGAATTGGAGGTGTTTTCTAAAGTTAGATTTTGATATAAAGCCTTTAGCAGTAATAATCTGTTGGTTTCAGATTTACTCCCTGTAATCTTTACTTTTACCTTTTCCCTTTCCCCTTTTCTCTTTTCTAAATGTAAATCCATTATTTCGTAACTATTTTTAATCCAACGATGGATAAAATTAATGTAGTAATGAAAAACATGCGCCAAAAAGTGGCAGGTTCTTTAAAAACAATAATTCCTACCAAAACACTTCCTACTGCGCCAATTCCAGTCCAAACGGCATAAGCGGTTCCGATGGGTAATTCTTTTGTGGCTTTTACTAATAATATCATACTGATGGAAAGACACAGCAAAAAACCTCCATACCAAAGCAAGGAAGTATTTCCTGTTGATTCTTTTGCTTTTCCTAAACAGGTGGCAAAACCTACTTCAAATAAACCAGCTATTATGAGTAAAATCCAGTTCAATTTATTTCAATTTATCGTTGTTGTGATGACGGTCGTGATCGCGTTTGGTTTTCAAATCCATTTTTTTATCAAAAGCAGCTTGTAAATCTACACCTGTTTGATTAGCTAAACATAAAACCACAAAAACTACGTCAGCCAATTCTTCACCTAAATCTTTATTTTTATCTGACTCTTTTTCTGATTGTTCACCGTATCTTCGAGCAATAATTCGGGCTACTTCACCTACTTCTTCAGTAAGTTGAGCCATATTAGTTAATTCATTGAAATAACGAACACCGTGTTCTTTAATCCAATTATCTACTTCTTGTTGGGAGTTTTTTAGATTCATTTATTCTTTATTTTTTGTATCAATTATTATCGTCACAGGTCCGTCATTAACCAAACTAACTTTCATATCTGCTCCAAATTGTCCTGTTTGAACTTTTTTACCCAATTCAATTTCCATTTGTTTTACGAAAGATTCGTAAAGCGGAATGGCAATTTCAGGTTTTGAGGCTTTTATATAACTTGGTCGATTTCCTTTTTTTGTAGCCGCATGTAACGTAAATTGCGAAACTACAATCATCTCTCCATTGATGTCTTTTAATGACAAATTCATCACTTCATTTTCATCTCCAAAAATTCTAAGATTTGCTATTTTAGAGGTTAACCAATTGATATCTTCTTGAGTATCGGCGTCTTCAATACCTACTAAAACTAATAAACCTTGTTGAATTTGGGCTACAATTTCTTCATTTATTGTAACTGATGATTGAGAAACTCTTTGAATAACAGCTTTCACTTCTTATTTGATTTTTTTTACTTTCTCGTTTCGTCGCTTGCTCTTCGTTCAGCATCATAAATATCAGCGCGATATTGCTCTTCGTCGCCTTCTAAAATTTGGGTATAACTTTTATAGCGCGACCACGAAATTTCGTCATTTTCCAGTGCTTTTTTAATGGCACAATGTGGCTCGTCTTTATGTAAACAGTTATTAAATTTACATTGGTCTTTCAAAGCGAAAAATTCAGGAAAATAATCTCCGATTTCTTGTTTTTCCATATCGACAATTCCAAAACCACGAATTCCTGGTGTATCTATAATTTTAGCTCCAAAAGACAAATCAAACATTTCAGCAAACGTAGTGGTGTGCTTTCCTTGTGCATGCGATTCAGAAATTTGTTTGGTTTTTAAATTCAATCCTGGTTCTAAAGTGTTTACCAAAGTTGATTTTCCAACACCCGAATGTCCTGAAAACATAGAAACTTTGTCTTTCATTAATGCTTTAAGTTCTTCAATTCCTTTTCCATCTTTAGCAGAAACACGTAAACATTTATAACCTATTGAAGAATACACATGTTGTAAATATAATTGTTCGTCTAATGTAGGGTCATCAAACGTATCTATTTTATTGAAGACAATTACGGCTTCAATTCCATAAGCTTCAGCGGTAACTAAAAATCGGTCGATAAAACTCGTGGTTGTTGGCGGGTTATTGATGGTTACCAATAAAAAAACGACATCAATATTGGATGCGATAATATGCATTTGATGCGATAAATTTACCGACTTTCTAACGATGTAATTTTTTCTGTCGTGAATCGCTGTGATTACTCCAGTGGTTTCATCAGTGGTATTTTCAATATCATAATCTACAATATCGCCCACCGCAATAGGATTGGTACTTTTGATACCTTTCATTCTAAATTTACCTTTTATACGGCACTCTAAAAAAGCACCATTTTCAGTTTTAATGGTGTACCAGCTTCCAGTAGATTTATAAACGATTCCTGTCATTAAAAGGTAAAAATTAGAAGTTTGAAAAGTTGAATCAACTTCGTTATATCTTGCAAAGATAACGTTTCTATTGAAAATTAAGGCAATAAAAAAGGCTACTCTTGGTAGCCTTTTTTATTAATCCTCTAAAATCATTCTTCCTAACTTATCTTTACTTTTTCTTGAAGAGTAAACAATAAATTCTTTGTCTGATTTTCTATAATACACTCCAGGACGCAATACCAATTCATTTTTAATTACTTCCTCAGGATCTTTTCTTGTCATATTTCCATTAGAATCGAAAATGAATAATGCTGGAACTGCATTGTTATAATTACCTAAGGATTTAATATCATCAATATTAGTCACACCTTTGTTTTTAACGTTATCGTTAAAAAGTAAATTAAGTACCCCATTTTTGTAAATTGGAATTGCTCCTAAATATTCAGGACCTTTTCCTAATTGTGTTAATGGAATTTGAATTGAACCACCAACTGCAAAACTTCCATTACCTCCAGCAAATCCTAATCCAATTGACAATGTAGTTACAGTTGCAGATTGCTCTTTTGGTAAAACATTACCCCATTCAAATGTACCATCAGCTTTTAAACTTGTGATAATAATTTCGTTTTTTGTATATGTTACAGGTGTTGCCGCTAATGGCCCAATACCAGAACTTTGACCTACATAAACATACTGAAATTCAGATAATACGATTAAACCACCATCATTTTTTTCAATAATAGTTGTTATATTATAGAAAGGCTTAACGTCTTTTCCTTTTTTAGCTCTTCTTTCACCTAATAGTTTAACTTTTGTTGCATAATCAAACTCATTAAACTTTACTGCATTAGTTGCATTCGTATTTAAATCAACCGTTGCGTTATAAACTCCTTTAAGTTCTTTATTTGCTTTTCCGTTTTCTCTTACGCTTGAATAAAAACCTACAATTTTCAAAGTGTTTTTATTAGTAGAAATCATTTTACAATTGATAATTTCTTTCCCTTTAATATCAATATTTACGATTTCCTTTTTGTATCCGTTATTTCTTTTGAAAGTATGGATTTCAAATTTTTCAATTTGTTCTTTCTTTTTTGAATCTCTATAACTTTCATTAACTACTAAGAAAACATCATCTTGAAAATTAACTTCAAAATCAGAAATTGTAAATTCATAATCTTTTTTACTGTCATCAAACTTAACTTTTTCAGTATTTGAGAACAAAGTTCCCATTTTGTCATCAAACAATTTTACTTCATATTTTACTGCATCTTCTTTTGAAAACAATGAAGTATGCATAACTAATAAAGCACCCTCATCAGGAGATAACTTGAAATAAAAATCGCCTCTGCTTGATTTTTTTGCAACTTCAGCATCAAATAACACCACTGGAGATTTACTTAAAACACCTTTGTCAGAAACCTGTGTAGCAACTAAATTAAAAATTTTATCTTTTTTATTGTAAACACTACCAATTACATAAAGGTTATCATTTAAAAGAAAAATTTCTTCAAAATCAACTTCTTTGTCGCTAATTTGAGGAATTACAATTGGATTAGATGAAATAAGTTTCATTGAACCCGATTCAAATATTTTTATGAAATAATCATCTTTTCCTTTTATTGCTAAAGCAAAGATTTTGTTATTAGATTCTCCAACGATTTTAACGATTTTTTGTTTATCGTCCGCTAACTCTTCTCCATAAGTTAAAGACACTTTGTCAATTTTGTTTTGAGCAACTAAAAATTGAATCCCAAGCACAAAAGCAAACAAAAACAGATTAATTTTTTTCATTATTTATTATTAAAAGATTTGTGGCGCGATATTACAAAAAATGTAAGAATATTTTTTATAAAAATTTACTTATTTATCACTTTTTCTTGATGATTAATACTTTCTTGATGAATTGCTTTATACAAATGCATTACAAATTCATTACTCAAACCTTTTTCTTCGCCTTCTAAAATCATTTTTCCTAAGATTTCGTTCCAACGTTGGTTCTGTAAAATCGCAACGTTTTTTTCTTTCTTAAGCAAACCGATTTTATCAGCAACTTTCATTCGGCTACCCAAAATTTCTAGCAATTTACCATCAAATTCATCAATTTGCATGCGCAGTTTTGCCATTTTTTGGTTGTATTCGCTTTCATCATCCGACACTTTTCTAACACGTAAATTGATGAACATTTGTTTTAATGTTGCTGGCGTTACTTGTTGAGCAGCATCACTCCAAGCATTATCAGGATCAATGTGGGTTTCGATAATTAATCCGTCATAATTCAAATCTAAAGCTTGTTGTGAGACTTCTTGAATCATATCGCGCTTTCCTGTAATGTGCGAAGGATCGCAAATCAATGGTAAATCTGGAAAACGATTTTGTAGATCAATAGCTATTTGCCATTCTGGATTATTGCGGTATTTTGTTTTTTCGTAAGTAGAAAATCCTCTGTGAATTACACCTAACTTCTTGATATTTGCGTTATACAAACGTTCTAAACCACCAATCCATAAAGATAAATCAGGATTTACTGGATTTTTCAACAAAACGATTTTATCCGTTCCTTGCAAAGCATCAGCAATTTCTTGAACAGCGAAAGGATTTACAGTGGTTCTAGCACCAATCCATAAAACATCAATATCGTGTTCCAATGCTAATTTTACGTGAGCTGCCGTTGCGACTTCCGTTGCCATTAACAAACCGGTTTCTGCTTTGGCTTTTTGCAACCATTTCAACCCGATTTCGCCCACACCTTCAAATCCACCCGGACGAGTACGGGGTTTCCAAATTCCCGCACGGAAAATAGAGACATCAGAATTCTTTAATTCGTGTGCTATTTTCAAAACTTGTTCTTCGGTTTCTGCGCTACAAGGTCCTGCAATTACTAGTGGATGATTCAATTGAAAATCATCTAACCAAGTGCGTAATTCTTTTTTATTTTCCATAACCATTATTTCATTGTAAAATTACTACTTATTCTTAAATTATTATTGTTTACTCTTTTCATATTCGCCCAACACCTTGAAATGCGTTGTCATAATTTCCATTACTTTTTTTGCTTTTTCAAAATGTTTGTATTTTTCAAAAACCACATCTACAAAAAAAGCATACGTAAAAGGCTTTTCGATTATAGGTAACGATTGAATTTTTGTTAGATTCAATTTGCAATTATTCATCACATTTAAAACCGTTGCCAACGAACCTGGCGTGTCATCCAATTCAAATTTTATGGATGCTTTATTGATAATTTCTTTCGGAATTTCTTTGTTGGATGCTTTTAAAACTACAAAACGTGTTTTATTGCTTTTTATGGTGTGAATTCCATCGGCAATAATTTCCAAATTGTAAATTTCTGAAGCCACTGGTCCTGCTAAAGCTCCAATCCCTTTTAACTGATTTTCCTGAATTCGTTTAGCTGTAATTGCAGTATCGGAACTTTCGACCAATTTAATATGCGGATATTGACTAAAGAAATTGGCACATTGCAACAAAGCAATCGGATGCGAATGCACTTCTTTAATATCTTCAATCTTTTGGCCTGGCAACACCATTAAATTCATGTGAATATCTAAAAAATGTTCTCCAACAATATGTAAATCGTATGAATCAATTAAAGCATAATTCGGCAAAATAGCACCAGCAATAGAGTTTTCAATTGCCATAATAGCTTTGTCTGACTGTTTGTTTTTCAAACTATTAGCCACATCTCTGAATGTACTACATTCATCCAAACCAATTGCTTCACCAAAATAACGATGTGCTACTTGGTGATGAAACGACCCTTGAATTCCCTGAATTGCAACTTTAATATCCATAATTATGAGCAAAAAAAAATCCCGATTTGCATCGGGATTGTATGTTTATAAAATAAATTTCTTTCATTTATATAATAGCACAACAATCCCTCATCTGTCTCCAGAAGAAATAAAAAGAATTGTTATAAAAAAATGTGCTATGTGTAAGCATTACGCTGTTTATTATTTGATTGTGTAAAAGTAATAAAAAAATGAAAACGAAATACTTTTTTAAATAAATTTGAGTTCTTTTAAAAAAAGTTACTTTTGCTAAAATTTACAAGCTATGTCGATAGAAGTTCAAAATATTTCAAAAAATTACGGAGACCAAAAAGCGTTAGACAACGTTAGTTTTTCAGTAAAAAAAGGAGAAATTGTAGGTTTTTTAGGTCCAAATGGTGCCGGAAAATCTACTTTAATGAAAATTTTGACTACTTATTTAACTTCAGATAGCGGAACTGCTGTTGTAAACGAACACGATGTTACTTCGGCGCAAAAAGAAGTACAAAAATCAGTTGGGTATTTACCAGAACACAATCCTTTATATTTGGATTTATATGTGAGAGAATATTTGGCTTTTAATGCTGATTTACATAAAGTGGCGAAATCAAGGATTGATGAAGTAATTGCTTTGACAGGATTAACACCTGAAAGTCACAAGAAAATCGGAGAATTATCTAAAGGTTACCGTCAACGTGTAGGATTAGCAACGGCTTTATTACACAATCCGGATGTGATGATTTTTGACGAACCAACAACTGGTTTAGACCCAAATCAATTAGTAGAGATTCGTGATTTGATTAAAAACATTGGAAAAGACAAAACCGTTTTTCTTTCCACGCACATTATGCAAGAAGTGGAAGCGATTTGCGATAGAATTATCATTATCGATAAAGGGAAAATTGTTACTGATAAAAAACTAAACAATTTAGTAGCTGAAGAAGCCGAACAAATTATTGAAGTTGAATTTGACAAAAAAGTTTCTGAATCTGATTTTACGGCTTTATCAAATTTGAAATCAGCAAAAAATACGCATGATTTAGTTTGGGAATTGACTTTTACCTCAACTACCGACATGCGCCCAGCATTATTTGATTTTGCTCAAGCAAACAATTTGAGAACGTTACAAATTGTATTGAAAAGTAAAAACTTAGAGCAAATTTTTAGAGAAAAAACAGCAAAAAAGAAATAAAAAAATCTCCTTACAACTAAAACTGTAAGGAGATTTTAAAAGTATTGTGACCTTTATTACTTAACTGTCACTAAATACTTTTGTCTGAGTTTGTCGTAATCATCGTAAACCACAGAAAGTGCGTAACTTGACAAATCTTCATTTAACAACGAATTGTAAATGAAATCTTCTTCCGTAAAACCATGTTTGGTAATGGCCTCTTTGATGTACTTCACGGCAACCTCTTTTTTATTCTGATAAAAGTAACAGTTTGCTACTTCTATATACACGTCTTTTAAATTTTCACCTTTCGACAATTTGATGTAATTTTCATACTCTTTAATTGCTTCAATATAATTTTTCTTCTCGGTAAGCGATCTAGCTTTTGTTAAGATAGAATCTAATTCATTTGCGAAGGTTAACTGGGAAATGAATAAAATTACGAATGAACAGATAATTTTTTTCATGGGTTTGGTTTTTTGTTATTATAAATTTACAATTATTTTTCGAATAAAAAATATATTTTTTTCAATCACAACCATTTTAAAGAAAATTTAAAACAAATATTTAACATTTTTATTGTATTATTTTTAAATAAAAACTCATAAAAGCGTATAAACATAAATTAAACCTCTCAAAACAATCAAAAAATAGAAAAATTCGAAAAAATACACTTTTTAAAAAACAACAAAATGTTATTAATCGAATTTATGTGTTTTTCGTCGATAAATTTATTGCTAAATAGGCAATCAAAAACCATCTTTCATTTAAAATAACAATTTGTTAATTTAAAATCTAAATGATTACAATTTAATAAACAACGTTCTTGAAACACTAACTTCACCTACGAATAAAAGTCTAACTTGGTTTAAAAAAAAAATCTCCTAAGTACGAAATACTTAGGAGACCTAACTTTTAAAAGAACTAATATTTAAAAAATCTCTCTCGCAATTGCTTTAACATTCTCCGCTTTTCCCATAGAATAATAATGCAAAACCGGAATTCCAGCCGCTATCAATTCTTTACTTTGTTGGGTACACCATTCGATTCCAATTTGTTTAACAGCATCATTATCTTTAGCTTTTACAACTGCCATAATTAAATCATCAGGTAACTCTAAACTAAATCGATGTGGAATTAAATTCAATTGTTTCTTTGTAGCAATAGGTTTTAATCCTGGTATAATAGGAACGGTAATTCCAGCAGCTCTGCATTTTGCAACAAAATCGAAGAATTTTTTATTATCAAAAAACATTTGGGTAATAATATAATCAGCTCCGTTTTTAATTTTTTGCTTAACGAAATGAATGTCACTATCTAAACTTGGTGCTTCCATGTGTTTTTCGGGATAACCTGCAACTCCAATGCAAAAATCAGTTTTAGTAGAATTTTGTAAATCTTCGTCCAGATAAATTCCTTTGTTTAAATTACTGATTTGTGTTACTAATTCTGACGCATAAGCATGACCTTCTTTTTCAGGTTTGAAGTAAATTTCGCTCTTAACCGCATCACCACGAAGTGCTACAACATTATCAATTCCTAAAAAATCTAAATCAATTAATAAATTCTCTGTGTCTTCTTTGGTAAAACCACCACACAAAATATGTGGAATAGCATCTACTTCATACTTATTTTGAATTCCAGCACAAATCCCAACGGTTCCAGGTCGTTTTTTAACTACTTTTTTCTGAAGTAAGCCATTTTCTAGCTCTTTGAATTCATATTCCTCACGATGATAAGTCACGTCAATAAACGGTGGATTGAATTCCATCAACGGATCAATACTATCAAAAATCGATTGAATATTTTGCCCTTTTAAAGGTGGTAAAATCTCGAAGGAGAACAAAGGTTTTCCGTTGGCGTTTTGTATATGTTCAGTTACTTTCATCTTAATCTGCTAAATTGGGTGAGAGCCATTTTTCGGCTAATTCTACACTAATATTTCTTCTTTTGGCGTAATCTTCTAATTGGTCTTTTTTAATTTTTCCTAAACCAAAATATTTACTTTCCGGATTCGCAAAATAATAACCCGAAACCGATGACGCTGGCCACATCGCCATACTTTCAGTTAACTTCACGCCTATTTCTTGTTCTACATTTAATAATTTCCAAATCGTTGGTTTTTCCAAATGGTCAGGACAAGCAGGATAACCTGGAGCTGGACGAATTCCTTTGTATTGTTCTTTGATTAACTCATCATTTGAC
Source organism: Flavobacterium proteolyticum (assembly GCF_015223105.1). Classification (GTDB taxonomy): domain Bacteria; phylum Bacteroidota; class Bacteroidia; order Flavobacteriales; family Flavobacteriaceae; genus Flavobacterium; species Flavobacterium proteolyticum. The sequence continues at coordinate 1,227,344 of NZ_JADFTZ010000001.1, read as the reverse complement.
AAAACCTCATCGGAAGCGTAACCCCAAATTTCTTTTCGTACTTTCAAATGCAAATATTCTGCGAAAGCTTCTGCTAATCTATCTCCCAAAGCTTTTACCAAAATCGAATTATAATCATCTAATTGCTTTTCGAATTCCGAAGCTTTTTCATCTACTCCAAAACCTGTTGACACACAAAAACATCCAATGTAATCTTGTTTTCCAATTTCTTTAGGTGCAATAAAATCAGCTAAAGCAATGTTTGGAGCTCCAACCGTTTTTTGTGATTGCTGTCTTAAAGTCAAAAACTTCTCGACTCCGCTCGAAGTGACAAGCTCTATATCATCGTGATTGATTGTATTCGCTGGAAAAATTCCTAAAATCCCTTTTGCAGTGAACCAATTTTCTGAAACAATTTGAGAAAGCATTTTTTGTGCATCTTCAAACAAATTCGTTGCTTGTTCACCTACAATATCGTCGGTTAAAATCGCTGGATATTTTCCGTATAATTCCCATGATTGAAAAAACGGTGTCCAATCGATGAAATCTACTAATTCTGAAAGGTTAACTTCAATGGTTTTTGTTCCTATGAAATTTGGCTTTACAGGTTGGTAATTATTCCAATCGATTTTGAATTTATTTTTACGCGCTTCTTCAATCGATAAGAAATTTTTCTCGCGACTTCTATTCAAATAACCTTCTCGAAGTGTATCATATTCTTCACGAAGTGATTTTGCATAAGTAACCTTAGTATCGGGTTGTAATAAATTAGTTGCAACCGTTACCGCTCGAGAAGCATCATTCACATGAACCACCGTTTCCTTATATTCTGGTGCGATTTTTACAGCAGTATGTGCTCGTGAAGTTGTAGCACCACCAATCATTACAGGAATTTTGATATTCAGTTTATCCATTTCTTTAGCCAAATACACCATTTCATCCAGAGAAGGCGTAATCAAACCGCTCAAACCGATAATATCTACATTTTCTTTAACTGCAGTTTCAATGATTTTTTCTGGCGGAACCATCACACCTAAATCGATGATTTCGAAATTATTACAAGCTAAAACTACTGAAACAATATTTTTACCAATATCGTGAACATCGCCTTTTACAGTTGCCATTAATACTTTTCCGGCCGATGAAGATTTTCCATCTTTTGAAGCTTCAATATAAGGAAGCAAATAAGCCACTGCTTTTTTCATAACACGAGCGGATTTCACTACTTGAGGCAAGAACATTTTTCCTGAACCAAACAAATCTCCTACAACATTCATCCCGTTCATCAGTTGATTTTCGATTACTTCGATTGGCTTCTCAACTAATTGACGTGCTTCTTCCACATCAATTTCAATAAACTCATCAATTCCTTTTACTAAGGAGTGAGTTAATCGCTCTTGAACCGAACCATTTCTCCATTCAGCAATCGCTTTTTCATTGGATTTTACATCGTCTTTGAAACGTTCGGCTAATTCTAATAAACATTCGGTAGCATCTTCTCTTCTGTTTAGTAAAACATCTTCCACATGTTCCAACAAAACGGGGTCGATTTCATCATAAATCTCTAACATTTCTGGATTTACAATTCCCATCGTCATTCCATTTTGAATGGCATGATATAAGAATGCCGAATGCATTGCTTCACGCACTTTATCGTTGCCACGGAAAGAAAAAGAAACGTTACTCACGCCACCCGAAACATGGACATAAGGAAGATTTTCGCGAATCCATTTGGTCGCACGGAAGAAATCTAAAGCATTTAATTTATGCTCTTCCATTCCGGTTGCCACTGGGAAAATATTAGGATCGAAAATGATATCCTCAGCTGGAAAACCCACTTGGTTAACCAAAATATCGTAACTTCTTTTGCAGATTTCAATACGTCTTTCATACGTATCTGCTTGACCGTTTTCATCAAAAGCCATGACAATTACAGCAGCTCCGTATCGTTTGATTAATTTGGCATGATGAATAAAAGTTGCTTCTCCTTCTTTCAACGAAATCGAATTCACCACACCTTTACCCTGAATGACTTTTAACCCTGCTTCAATGATTTCCCATTTCGAAGAATCAATCATTACTGGAACTCGTGCAATATCGGGTTCGGCTGCGATTAGATTTAGGAATTTGGTCATCGCATAAACGCCATCTAACATTCCTTCATCCATGTTGACATCGATAATTTGCGCACCACCTTCTACTTGAGCACGAGCGATATCTAAGGCTTCATCATATTTTTCTTCTTTAATTAATCGAAGAAATTTTCTAGAACCTGTAACATTTGTTCGTTCTCCAACGTTTACAAAATTGGTTTCTGGAGTTACAATCAAAGGTTCTAAACCTGATAATTTTAAATATTTATCGGAATTATAACTCATTACTTATTCTTTTATAATGTTTCGCAACATCCTTCCAAAAGGTTTTACTGTTGCTAACGTATTGGCAAACCCAACATCGTTGCGACTGTAAAAATGTTTCGAATTGTATTTTTATTGTACTGTTTTTCATTTTTTACATATTTGATAATTGATAAAAATCAATTATTGAGAAAACGCATGCGTTTTCTCTACGGTGCGTGGTTTGAATTCTTTTGCTACCTCAGCTATTAATTTGATGTGTTCTGGCGTTGTTCCGCAACATCCACCTATTATATTCACTAAATTTTCCTGTAAATACTCACGGATTAATTGTTGCATTTCTTCCGGAGTTTGATCGTATTGTCCGAAGGCATTGGGCAAACCTGCATTGGGATGTGCCGAAATATTTAACGAGGTGTTATTTCCTAATCGTTTCAAATACGGCTTTAATTGGTCGGCTCCTAAAGCGCAATTAAACCCAACGCTCAACAATGGAATATGCGAAATCGAAATCAAAAAAGCTTCCACTGTTTGTCCTGAAAGTGTTCTTCCAGAAGCATCGGTAATTGTGCCTGAAACCATTACTGAAATATCGATATTGCGTTCTTCTTTTACTTCTTCAATCGCAAACAAAGCAGCTTTCGCATTTAACGTATCAAAAATGGTTTCTACCAAAAGTAAATCGCAACCACCATCGATTAACGCTTCGACTTGTTGTTTGTAGGCAATTTTTAAATCGTCAAAATTTACAGCTCGAAATCCAGGGTCATTTACATCTGGCGACATTGATGCTGTTCTGTTTGTTGGGCCGATTGAACCTGCTACAAATCTTGGTTTATCGGTAAATTCATCCGCAACTTCACGAGCGATTTTTGCGGATTGAAAGTTCAATTCATAGACTAAATCTTCCATGTGGTAATCCGCCATTCCGATAGTCGTTCCCGAAAAAGTATTGGTTTCTACAATATCGGCACCCGCCTCAAAATAAGCGCGATGCACTGATTTTACTGCTTCTGGTTGGGTGATGGAAAGTAAATCGTTGTTTCCTTTTAAGGGATGTGGAAAATCTTTGAAACGTTCGCCTCTAAAATCTTCTTCTTCAAATTTATAACGTTGCAACATCGTTCCCATAGCTCCATCGAGCACGAGAATTCGTTTTTTGATTTCTTCTTGAATTTTTGACATTGTATTCTCTCGCAAAGGCTAATTACCTAATTTTTCTTGATTAACTTAATTTGTTACCGTAGAAAGTTGGAGAGCAATTCTAACGTTATCTGCTTCCGATAAAATCGGAATAGAATGTAGCACCTTCTACAAGTGTAGGGTTGCTAAGCTTTCACAGGGTCTATTCCCTCCAGCTTTCGTGATAACAAACACTATAATTATGAACACTGCAAATGTAGTGACAAAATTGAAATAATGAAATATTTTCTAAAATTTCATTAAAAAAAGATTATTTATAGATTTACATTCTAAATTAATAATTTTAAACAGAATATAAATCTGTAAAATATCTTAAAAACTTTTATTCTAACGCTTGTTTTAAGTCGTTAATTACATCTTGAACTGTTTCCAAACCCACAGAAACGCGTACCAAACCATCAGTAATACTTACTGCTAATCGTTCTTCTTCAGTCAACTTACTATGAGTTGTGGAAGCTGGATGCGTAACAATCGAACGTGTGTCTCCTAAATTCGCAGATAACGAACATAGTTTGATTTTATCCAAAAACTTTCTTCCCGATTCAATTCCGCCTTTGATTTCGAAAGCTACGATGTTTCCTCCTAATTTCATTTGCTTTTTTGCGACATCATATTGCGGATGCGATTTCAAAAACGGATATTTCACTGAAGCTACATTAGGATGAAATTCTAAAAATTCGGCCACTTTTAAAGCGTTTTCGCAATGTTTTTCGATACGAACCGGCAACGTTTCTAAACTTTTTGACAACACCCAAGCATTGAAAGGCGACAAGGCCGGACCAGTATTTCGGGAAAACAAATAAATTTCACGAATTAAATCAGAACGTCCAACGGTTACTCCACCTAAAACCCTTCCTTGACCATCGATTAATTTGGTGGCGGAATGAATCACTAAATCGGCACCGAATTGAATTGGATTTTGGATGTATGGTGTGGCAAAACAATTATCGATAATCAAAATCAGATTGTGTTTTTTGGCGATTTTTCCCAATAAATCTAAATCTAAAATATCAACCGCTGGATTGGTTGGTGATTCTGCGTAAAGAATTTTCGTGTTTGGTTGGATGAAATTTTCAATCGTTTCTGGTTGGTTGACATCGAAATACGAAGTGGCGATGTTCCATTTTGGAAAATATTTGGTAAACAAAGTATGTGTCGAACCGAAAACACTACTCGCTGAAACGATATGATCACCCGAATTCAATAAAGCGGCAAAAGTTGAATACACCGCTGCCATTCCTGTTGCGAAAGCGTAACCGTCTTCTGCCCCTTCCATTAAACAAATTTTTTCTACAAATTCGGATGTGTTGGGATTGGAAAATCGGCTGTAAATATTGCGTTCTTTTTCCTCAGCAAACGAAGCGCGCATATCTTCGGCATCTTCAAAAATAAAACTGGAAGTTAAATATAACGGAACGGAATGTTCTAAATATTGTGTGCGTTCTAATTGCGTTCTGATGGCTTGGGTTTCTAATCCTAAATTTTGGTTACTCATGGTTTTGTTTGTTTTTAACATATAACTCATTTAAGTTTTACTTCACTTATGAAGAATAGTTTAAGTTCATTTAAGTGTAAAACCCACAAGACTTTTACATCTTGCAGGTTTTGAGTTTGAGTGGTTATAATTTTTTTTCGGATAAGCGTAAAATATCTCCAAAAACACCTCTTGCAGTTACGGATGCTCCGGCTCCAGCGCCTTGAATTACGATAGGTTGCTCGCCATAAGATTCGGTGTATATTTCGAAAATAGAATCCGAACCTTTTAACGAACCTAAAGCAGAATTGGCTGGAACCGAAATTAATTTCACTTCTAATTTTCCTTTATCTTGATGCAAATCGCCTGATAATTCGCCAATGTAACGTAAGACTTCGTTGGGACCTTGAGCATCTTTGATGTTTTGGTAAATTCCGTCTAATTCTGATAAACGTTTTAGAAAATCAGTTGCACTTCCTTCGCGCAAAGGTTCAGGAATTAAGTTTTGAATTTGGATTTCTTCAAACTCGTTTTGCAAATCTAATTCGCGCGCTAAGATTAATAATTTTCGTCCCACATCGTTTCCGTTTAAATCTTCTCTTGGATCGGGTTCGGTGAAACCTTTATCGATAGCTTCTTGTAATACTTCGCTAAATTTCTTGTTTTCAACTGAAAAATTATTAAACAAATAACTTAATGTCCCAGAGAAAACACCTTTGATTTTAGTGATGTTTTCACCTGACAAATGCAGTAATTTTATTGTGTCAATTAAAGGTAATCCTGCACCAACATTGGTTTCGTACAGATATTCTTTTTGATTGTCTTTCAATACTTTTCGTAGTTTTTTATAGAAATCATAACTTACTGTATTTGCAACTTTATTTGAAGAAATCAAATCGAAACTATTTTCAGCCAATGAAATGTAATTTTCAATGAAAGTTGAACTTGCTGTGTTGTCAATGGCGATTAAATTTTCTAAATGATGTTCTTTGGCGTAAGCGATAACATCTTCTACTTTATAATCTTGACCTTTGTCTTCTAAAGTAGCTTTCCAATTTTCGCTAATTCCGAATTTATTGAATAACACTTTCTTTGAATTCGCAATCGCAAAGACATTCAACTTGATTCCTTTTCGTTTTTCGATATTTTTTGCCGATTCTAAAATTTGGGAAATCAAAGTTCCGCCAACCGTTCCGTGACCGAAAATAGCAATGTTGATTTTTTTTGCTACTCCAAAAATTTCACCATGAATCACATTTAAAGCACGTTTAAATTCATCTTGACTAATTATCAAACTGATATTTCTTCCTGTAACCGTGTTATTCAACAAAATTGGCGTGATTTTATTTCGGATTAAAGCCGTGTAGGGTTTGTGGAAATTCGTTAAATCTTGCCCAATAATCGAAATCACAGCAATGTTATCGTTAACTGAAATTTTATTGACATCTTTCGTGTAAAAATCGTTTTCAAATTCTTTTTCTAAACCAACCAAAGCCTTTGATGCTTTATCGGAATTTACCACCAAACCAATTCCTCTTTCTGAAGAACCTTGCGAAATAATACTAACACTAATATCGTTTTCAGCCATCACACGGAAAATTCTTGCATCAACACCAGTTTTTCCTAACAAACCTCTTCCTTCTAAATTAATCAGCGACACATTTGTCAAAACTGAAAGCGATTTTATGCCTTCATTTGTTTGTTCCGAAGTAATTAATGTGCCATCGTTTTCTGGATTGAACGTGTTTAAAATTCGCAATGGAATGTTTTTTTCTACCAAAGGAATGATGGTTTTGGCATGTAAAATTTGCGCTCCAAAATTCGCTAACTCATTCGCTTCGTTGAACGATAATCGCTCGATTTTTTTTGCATCAGCCACTAAATCAGGGTTTGCGGTAAAGATTCCGTCTACGTGTGTGTAATTTTGAAATTCTTCGGCGTTTAGATAATTCGCTAATAGGGAAGCGGTGTAATTACTTCCGTTTCTTCCTAAAGTAGTAGTTTCGTTGTGTAACGTTGAACCAATAAAACCTGTTACGATGTTGACTTTATCGGTGTTTTTCTCGAAATAATCTAATACGTTTCGTTTTGAAACGGCATCTATTGGTTGCGCATTTCCAAAGTTAATATCAGTTTTTATTAGTTGACGTGAATCGGTGAATTGTGCTTTGATGCTGTTTTCGTTTAAAACGTAAGAGACATATTTTGCGGATAAAATTTCGCCAAACGCAATGACTTGATCTTTAATTTTATCGCTGTAATCTCCTAAAAGCGAAACGCCTTCCAACAATTTCTGCAAAACTGAGAATTCTTCTTCAAATATGTTTTCTTTCAAGCCTTCCAATTGGTATTTTTTAAATTGCTCAAAATCCGCTTGAAAATTGATGTTGGCTTGTGCTTTTTTTAGTAGAATTACCAATTCGTCTGTTGCGTTTCCTCTTGCCGAAACTACGACTGCAATGGGCTCGTTATTGAAATATTTTTGAGCAATTGTTTGAATTACTTTTTGCAATCCTTCTCCGTTTGCTAATGATTTTCCTCCAAATTTTAATATTTTCATCTTAATTAAATATAGGTTTTAGTATGTTGTTTAGTTGTTCAAATTCTATCAAGAAAGCATCGTGTCCGTGAATGGATTTGATTTCGTGATAAAATGCATTGTTTTTGTAGTTTTTGACTTCCTGAAAAGCGGTTTTAATTTCGTTTGCCGTAAAAAAGTAATCGGTATCCACACTGATTAGATGAATGTTTGACGTGATGCCTTTAATGACTTCCGATTTATTTTTGTTTTTAAAAATATCAGTAGTTTTCAATAAATAATTCATGAGTTTGTATGCCGAAAGTTGGAATCGATTTTGCAATTTTTCACCGTGATGCAACAACCAACTTTCTACTTGAAACAATCCATCCGAATTTTGCAATTTGTTGTGAAATTTTTCTTGGAATGATTCAGGTGTTCGATACAATAACATGGCGTGAATTCTAGCATCGTGAATTGGATTTTTAGAATTATTCAGAATCAAATCTTGTGTTAACACATTTCCAATCAACCAATCAGAAGCTTTCCAATTTGTTGCAACCGGAATTAAATTTGCAATTGCTTTTGGTCGAATCGCTGCCATTTCCCAAGCAATTGCTCCGCCTAAACTTCCGCCTATAATAGCAAAAACTTGATTCACTTTAAATGAATCGATTCCTTTCCAAAACAAATTAGCAATATCATAAGTGGTGAAATCTTGATAGTTTTCAATCAAATTTTCTACATCTTGATAGCCGTTTCCGGGAATATTGAAAGCTAAAACCGCATATTTTTTGGTGTCGATAATTTTACTCTCACCAATCAACGATTGCCACCAACCGTTTTCTCCAATAACTTGCGAATTTCCAGTTAATGCATGATTCACTAACACCAAAGGAGCTGAACCAACGGGTTGTCCGAACAGTTGATAGGACAAAATCACTTTGGATTGCACTACTCTATTTTGCAACGGAACATTTTGGAACACTATTTTTTGAATTGTACTCATCATTCTTTTAAAAAAAAGACTGCCTTTAGGTAGGTCTATCGGCAGCCTTCAAACAAACAAAAACCTAAACTAAATTTTGAACTGGCAATTTTTCGAAAACACCTTCTAAATCGGCTTTCAAGTCTTCAATATCTTCTAATCCAACGGATAAACGAATCAAATCTTTCGTTACTCCAGTTGTAATTTGTTGTTCTTCTGACAATTGTTGGTGCGTTGTACTTGCTGGATGAATAATCAGTGATTTTGTGTCGCCAATATTCGCTAACAATGAGAAAAATTGGGTTTCATCAGCTACTTTTTTAGCTGCTTCATAACCACCTTTTAATCCAAAAGTTACGATACCACTTTGTCCTTCTGGCAAATATTGTTGGGCTAAATCATAATATTTTGAAGAAATCAATCCTGGATAATTTACCCAAGCTACTTCTGGACGTTTTTGCAACCATTTAGCTAATTCCAAAGCATTTACACTGTGCTTTTTGATTCGGATAGCCAACGTTTCTAAACCTTGAATTATTTGAAATGCGTTGAATGGACTCAAAGAAGCACCTAAATCGCGTAAACCTTCGATTCTAACTTTTGCAATGAACGAGGCAGCACCTAAAACTTCATAGTATTTTAATCCGTGATAACCTGCTGAAGGTTCTGTGAATTCTGGGAATTTCCCGTTGCTCCAATCAAAATTTCCTGCATCGATGATGACACCTCCAAGCGAAGTTCCGTTTCCACCAATGTATTTGGTTAAGGAATGAATTACGATGTTGGCTCCGTGTTCGATTGGGTTCAGCAAAAAGGGTGTTGCCACTGTGTTATCTACAATAAAAGGCACTTTGTAGGTTTGTGCGGCTTTTGAAATGGCTTTTAAATCAAGTACATCTAATTTTGGATTTCCTAAACTTTCAGCAAAGAACACTCGAGTATTTTCTTGCACAGCATTTAAGAAATTGTCAGGATTTGATGGATCTACGAATGTTGTTGTGATGCCTAATCTTGGCAAAGTCACATTTAATAAATTATAAGTTCCGCCATATAAACTGTTTGAAGCTACGATATGGTCGCCAGCTTTTAACAACGTCAACAAAGCAGTTGAAATTGCTGCGGTTCCAGATGCAGTTACAACAGCTCCAATTCCGCCTTCTAATTTAGCTAAACGTTGTTCTAGGATATCGTTTGTTGGATTATTTAATCTTGTGTAAATAAAACCAGCTTCGGCTAAACCAAAAAGATTGGCTGCGTGATCAGAATTATTGAAAACGTATGATGTGGTTTGGTAAATTGGAACCGCTCTTGTTCCTGCGTTTTTAGTTGTGTCGTGTCCTGCGTGTAAAGCGTTTGTTGCGAATTTATTTGTGCTCATGATATTTTTATTTTGATGTTATTGTGTTTTTAACTGTATTTTGGATATTACTGAGTTTGATTCAGCTACACATTCGACAACATCGTCTTGGATTGTAAATGGCTATTTTCATATTTGATGTGTTTTTAGAAATAAAAAAAACCTCTGCTTTCGACAGAGGTTATATTGAATTAATTTACTTTTAAAATTATGCAATAGGTTTCCTCTGCGGATTGTTCCACATCATCATACACATATTGCACATTGTAAAGTTCATTTTTTATTTCTTTTAGTTTGACAGGGCAAAATTAGATTTATTTTCTACAATAAAAAAATAAATAGATTATTTTTCTAAATTTTGTTATATAATAATAAGTATTTAGAATATTTTTCATTAAAAATGAATTTTAATCCAAAAATATTTCTAAAGAAACCTCTATTTGTAATTTCGAAATGAATAAAATAAAAAAAAGTTAACAATCATTTGGAATTCAATTTCATTTCATACATTTGCATCCGAAAACTAAGAGGAAAAATTTGAACTGATTGCAACCTCATTAAAAAATGCTAAAGCAGTAATTACTACTCCTTTAGGCACTACCTGCAATTATTTTTCCTCGCTTAAAATTTAAAAATAATTTATTATGGCTTATTTATTTACGTCAGAATCAGTGAGTGAAGGACATCCTGACAAAGTTGCGGATCAAATTTCAGACGCATTAATTGATAACTTTTTAGCATTTGACCCTGAGTCAAAAGTAGCTTGTGAGACATTAGTTACAACAGGTCAAGTAATTTTAGCTGGAGAAGTTAAATCAAACACGTATTTAGATGTACAAACTATCGCAAGAGATGTAATCAAGAAAATTGGTTATACAAAAAGCGAATATATGTTCGAAGCGAATTCTTGTGGTGTTTTATCTGCAATTCACGAACAATCTGCTGATATTAACCAAGGAGTTGATAGAGCAAGCAAAGAAGAACAAGGAGCAGGTGACCAAGGAATGATGTTTGGTTATGCTACTAATGAAACTGCTGAATTCATGCCGTTAGCATTGAAATTATCACACCAAATTCTTCAAGAATTAGCAGATTTAAGAAGAGAAAATAATGAAATCACTTACTTACGTCCGGATGCTAAATCTCAGGTTACTTTAGAATATTCTGATGACAATAAACCCGTTCGTATTGATGCTATTGTAGTTTCTACACAACACGATGATTTTGCTGATGAACCAACGATGTTAGCTAAAATTAAAAAAGATATTATCGAAATTTTGATTCCAAGAGTAATCGCTAAAAATCCTCAATACGCACATTTATTCAATGATGCTATTAAATACCACATTAACCCAACAGGAAAATTCGTAATTGGAGGACCTCACGGTGATACTGGTTTAACAGGAAGAAAAATTATCGTAGATACTTATGGTGGAAAAGGAGCTCACGGTGGTGGTGCTTTCTCTGGAAAAGACCCATCTAAAGTTGACCGTTCTGCTGCTTATGCAACACGTCATATTGCTAAAAACTTAGTGGCTGCTGGTGTTGCAGATGAAATTTTAGTTCAAGTTTCTTACGCAATTGGAGTTGCTGAACCAACATCAATCAACGTAAACACTTACGGAACTGCAAAAGTAAACTTAACAGACGGAGAAATCAGTAAAGTAGTAGAAAGTATTTTTGACATGCGTCCTTACTTTATCGAGCAACGTTTGAAATTAAGAAATCCAATTTATAGTGAAACTGCTGCTTACGGACATATGGGAAGAACTCCTGAAACTGTAACCAAAACGTTTACAGCTCCAGGTGGTGAATCTAAAACAGTAACAGTTGAGTTATTTACTTGGGAAAAATTAGATTTCGTAGACAAAGTAAAAGCTGCTTTCAATATCTAAGAATCTGCTGAATACAAAATAGTTAAACCCATTTATTTTTAAATAAGTGGGTTTTTTATTTGCAGATTTTATACTTTAGCGAAAAATTCATTTTTAATGAAAACCCCTATACAAATATTCTTTTTTGTTATTTTTTTAAATAGTTTCTCCATTTTTTCACAAATTGGAATTAATACTACAAATCCAAAATCTACCTTAGATATTGTAGCTAGTGATATTAACTCACCCTCAAACACGGATGGAATTCTGATTCCAAGAGTTAACAATTTCCCTGCTATTAATCCAACAAGCGATCAAAATGGTTTATTAATTTACCTTACAACAACTGTTGTCAATAACGCACCTGGTTTTTATTATTGGGATAACAATACTACTTCATGGAGTTCTGTAACAAACACAAAAAATGTTTGGTTGATAAATGGAAACACAAACACCAACCCAAGCAACAATTATATCGGAACAAAAGATAATACAGATTTCATTTTTAGAAGAAACAACAATCATTCAGGAATTATAGCCATCAACAACACTTCTTTTGGAAATAATTCTTACCGACCTGTAGGGAGTAGTTCAAACAACACTGCTTTTGGAAGTTTTTCATTAAGCAGTACTACTAATGGAAATTCAAACACGGCTGTTGGATTTAACACCTTGAAAAACAACACCACAGGTTATTCTAACAGCGCAATGGGAGCTCAAACCATGACAAACAATACTGTTGGGAATTCCAACACAGCAGTAGGAATATATTCTTTAAACAATAATACTACAGGAAATTCAAACACTTCAATTGGATCAAATTCATTGTTGATGAATATTTCAGGAAATGAAAATTCTGCTTTAGGAACTAATAGTCTATACAACAACAGCAATGGAAGTTATAATGTTGCCATCGGAACTTACTCACTTTACACAAATACTAGTGGAAACAACAACACTGGTATTGGCTCTTACACTTTAACTGCTAATTCTACAGGAAATAACAATGTTGCAGTAGGACTAGCCTCTTTAAGTTTCAACACCACAGGTTATCAAAACACTTCAATTGGGAATAATTCTTTAAACAACAACACTATTGGCTTTCAGAATACTGCTATTGGTGCTTTCTCTTTATATAAATCAAAAACAGGAAATCAGAATACTGGATTAGGAAGCCACTCTTTATATAATAACGATTCTGGCTCAAATAATACCGCTATTGGTTTTAATAGTTTATACAACAACATATCAGGAAGCAACAATAGTGCTTTTGGAAACAATGCTTTGTTTAGCTCAACTGTTGGAATAGGAAATTCAGCTTTTGGAAACCAATCTTTATATGCGAATACTGGAAATTACAATTCTGGCTTTGGAGAATTCGCTTTAAAATCAAATACTACTGGAAATAATAATATAGCTGTTGGAGCAAATTCATTGGAAAACAATACAACAGGAAGTTTCAACACTAGTATTGGTAGAAATGCTTCAAAAAACAACAATATAGGAGAAAACAATATAAGTTTAGGCTACAATGCGTTGTTAAATAATACTTCTGGAAACCACAATATTTCTTTGGGAAACAACTCTTTATCCAACAACAATGGTTCTTTTAATACAACTATCGGAAACAACGGGTTGGTTTCAAATAATTCAGGAAATTACAATACAGCTATTGGCTATAATGCTTATAATTCAGGAGATTACAACAATTCAACCGCAATTGGATATAATACATATGTTTCAGGTGACAATCAAATTAGATTTGGTAATTTTGACATTACCAGCATTGGCGGAGCTGTTGGATGGTCTAATTTATCAGATGGACGCTTGAAAGAAAACATACAAAATAATGTTGTAGGATTAGATTTTATTTTAAATCTAAGACCAGTTACTTATAATTATAATTTTAAAGCTATTGACCCAAAAAGTCAAAACAACAACATTAGATATTCAGGATTTATAGCTCAAGAAGTGGAACAAACGGCTAAGAAAGTCAACTATGATTTTAGTGGTGTTGATGTACCAAAAAACAAAAATGATTTTTATAGTTTACGTTATGCTGAATTTGTTGTTCCAATAGTAAAATCAATACAAGAACAACAAAAAACAATTGAAGCATTAAAACTAGAATTAGAACTCCAAAAACAAAAAAACGAAGCTTTAGAAAAAAGGCTAAAAGCAATTGAAGAGAAACTTAACTAAATAAAAAGTCCCGAAATATTTCGGGACTTTTTATTTAGTTTATAATCTGTATTTCAAACTAACAATTACAAATCTTGGCTGTACTCTATAACTTGAAAAAGTACTCGTTCCTCCTAGCTGACTAAAACTGTTAGTGTCTAACGATTTAGTATCTAATAAATTGGTTCCTGAAAGTTTCCATTCCCATTTACTATCTTTCTTTTGATACATTAAACTTGCAGTTAAGAAATCGTATTCACTATCAATAGTATTTGATTTGTTTCGGTTGTGATAATAAGAATATTCCGAAACAAATGAAAATGCATCAAGGAAAAAATATTCCAAAGTAACTGTTGGACTATCCACATAAATTACATCAGAAAAATTATCATTAACAGTAAAATTATATCCTAATGTTAAGTTTGGCAAAGTTTTATAATTTGTTGAAAAACTCAAACCATAGCTTTGTGAGACAGATTCTGTAGTTTGAATTTTCGTTGGATTATTATTTGGATCAGAATCCGAATCAGGAAAAACTCTAATATTATTAAATTTTGACCAATTTACCCCTACTCTCGCATTTGCTTTATAATATTTAGCAAAAGAACGCCCGTAATTCCCAGCAGCCAATAAAGTTTCATCAGGGAAAGAAGAGTTGATATTTACAGCTGATGAAATTTGATTTACTCCAACCAACAATGCTCTGTTTTTAATACCTTCTAATTGTCTTGTATACGAAATATTAGCAAAGATATTTTCGAAGTTAAACATGTTGTATTTAAAATAACGTAATGAATGTACTTGAGAAGTAGAGTTTTCTAAGAATCTATTTCCGCTAAATAAGCTATTGTAATTTGAAAACACGTAACCTTGAGCTAACTTGTTGATATCTGTAAAATTGTTTGTTAAAGAATAATTATAAGTCAATGTTTCTGATTTTTTAATTTGCCATAACGCATATACATCTGGTAAAATTCTATTGAAAGACTGCTTGTTTGATGTTCCAAGTTGTTGATCATTAGTATTAAACTGATGCACACTAAATCCTGGATTAAAAGTAAACTTTCCGGTCATGAATTTATAATGTAATCCTAAAAACACATCGTTAAATGCATAATTAACATTATTCACTGTGCTTGCATCTGTTAAATTATTCTGAGTACCATTATTCAAAATCTGAAAAATAGACGAATCAAAATTTTGATACGAATAGGTGTTTCCTAAAGTTAAATTGATGTTGCTTTTTGGAGTCAACATGTAATAATAATCAAATTTTGTATCTACTTTATTTGTTTGAACAAAACGTTTCTGAGTTACATCGTCTCTTACTCCTGCTCCTTCATTTATGTAACCTGTTAACAAAGGTGCAAAAGGTAAAGTTTCAAGGTTAGCATTATAAAATGGATCTTCATTTTGATACAAATGCTGCATTTCAAAACCAAAAACGTGCTTATCACTTAACGTATAGTAGTAATTAAGATTTTGATTTATTGAAAAAGGATTTTGTTTTTTTGCTGTATAAATATCCGACAACAAGCTAGAAAAAACACTTGTATTTTCTTTTTGGTCAGAAATCTTAATTAATGCATCGTAATCAAAATGTTTTTTTTCAGACGGCACATAACTCGAACTCAATTTAAACAAAACTTGATTACTTTTTTGTCTTGTGAAATCTTCACGAGTTTCTGTAATCGTTTGAGACGTTCCATCTGGTAAATTATCTACACGATTAGAAACTGTTCTGTTTTCAATTTCCGTTTTATTTCCTAATAAAATTCCAAAACCACTTAATGTCCAAGCTTTTGAAGGATTAAAACTAAAATTAGCCGCTCCAAAAGTAGACTCAATATTAGCTGCTTGGTTATTACGAAGTCCCATAATTCCTAAATCATTAGACACAACATTAAAAGAAGAACCTCCTTTTCGCATCATATTTTTGAAACCTCCTGTAAATTTGAAATAATCTTGAGCTGTTAATGGTAATTCTCCAATATTATTCACATTACCAATAACATTTAAACTGTATTTAGGATTATAATAAAACAATTTAGGATTCACGATATAACGAGCATCATCCATCCCAACACCAATTCCAGCTGTCATATCTCCAAACCAGAAGTTCTTTTTCCCTTCTTTCAATTTGATGTTCAAAGCAATACTTTCCTCGTTATTTTCTAAACCTTTTAAGTTAGAAACCTCATTGTAATTTCGTAAAACTTGGATTTTATCTAAAGCGTCTGCTGGAATATTCTTAGTTGCCAATTTCGTATCACCATCAAAGAAATCTTTTCCTTCTACCATTACTTTTTGGACTTTTTTCCCTTCTACTTCAATTTCTCCATCTTTATTAACCTCAACACCTGGGAGTTTTTTCAATACATCTTCCAACTTTCGTTCTGTACCATTTGTAAAAGAATCGGAATTATAAATAATCGTATCACCCGAAACACTTACTGGCATTTCTTGAACAATTTCAACTTCATTTAGCTGTGTTCCTTCTTTTAAAACTACTGGGTAATTCATTGTAGTTGTTCCTGTAGTAACTGATTTTTCAAAAGTTTGAAAACCTATATAACTCACTTTAAGAGTGTAAGTTGTATTAGATTTTAAAGTCAAGATAAATTTTCCGGCTTCATTAGTAATTGCATAAGCATCCATTGCTTTAGTTTGCTGATTTACAGCCATAATATTGGCCATTTCTAAACCAACACCGGTTGTATCTTTAACAGTACCCTCGAAACGTATATTTTGAGAAAAGGCACTTGAAGTAAGTGCCATTATAAGGATAAAAAATATTTTTTTCATAATTCTTTTATAGAAAATTAACGTGCACCACCCATTCTAAATCCGCCGCCTTGTCCTCCGCGACCTGAATTCATTTCACGCATTTCTTCCATTTTCTTTTTCACAATTTCATCATATTCTTTTTGCGTTACCTCTTTTCCTTTTGAAGCAGGTTTAATCTCAACTTTTTCTTTAGAATTTAAAACCAACTTAGAACATAAAATTACCGTTTTACCATCGTTAACCTCTAATATTAAACCTGGTAAACCCCAATAATTTTCTGGCCCTTGATTTACAGGAATTTCTGGGCAATACCATGCTGTAATGACATTTTCTTTAGGCATTTCCCAATCATCTGTGAAATTAGTTTTTTTAGCTTTTGCAGTATCTTTTACCGTTTCCGCTTTTTTCTCACCTTCTTTAGGATTGTTATTTCTGAATCTGAAATTTCTAAAATCAGACTCACTCACTTTTACTACAGCAGTTGCTTTAAAACAAGTATAATTACCAATTTTTTTAGATTCTCCTTCTAGTTTCCATTCATATTTTGGCAATGAATCTCTAATTAAAAACTCTTTTCCAAAAAACTCTTTATCCACCACATATTGCTTATCCTTAGCATTTTTATAGTGAGTTCCGCCGCCTCCCATCATCGACATCATCATTCTACCTCCACCTTGTTGACCAGGCGCATCTAATTTTTCTTCTTCTTTGTAAATTGAAGCTGTCTTATCGAAGTTTAAAATAAATGTTCTTTCAAACATTTTTTTCATACGCTCTTCTATTTGTTTTTGCATTTCTGGCGTCATTTCCCTGTTTGTACTCATTCCTTTCATGAAATCAGCCGTACTCGTTTTAGATTCATAAACGGCCATTCCTTGAAAATTCTGAGCATTTAGTAACCCAGAAATCATAAAAATCGAAGCAATAATAATTTTTTTCATTCTTATTAGATGTTTTTAGCTATACATATAGACTATCAAACGTGTATTTTGTTACACAATTTAACTGCTATTTTTGTGTTAAAGTAGTATATTAGACCCTGATTTTCAGAAATAGTTTAACAATGCTGGTAAAAAAAACACTATTTATATTAATTTTTAACTTGTTCTGCTTTTCAATGAAAGGTCAAGAATTAATTTCTACCACAAAACAAAATAGCCTAAAAATAGAATGTGATGTTTTTTTAGGCTATGATAATCAACAGAACAACTACAGCATAAAGAATAATATTCTTACAAAAAACAGTCAAACTAAAACCTATCAATATAACAATCTAAGTTTAGGAAAAATCACCAATGTTGATTTTCAAAATCCACTTCAAATTGTGATTTTTTATAAAAACTTCAACACGGTAGTATTATTAGATAATCAGTTGAACGAAATCAAAAAGATGGACTTCAATTTACAATCAACTCCTATTAATTTGGAAGCGGTGGCATTATCTTCACAAAACCAAATTTGGATTTACGATAGTATTTCATCAAAAATTGGCTTATACAATGTAAACACCGATACATTTAAGTGGATTTCTACTATGCTTGAAAATCCAATTCTATATTACGAATCAGATTACACACATTTTTATTGGACCGATATTAATTTGAATTTGTATCGCATTTCAATCTATGGAACTATCGAAAAATTAGGAAATCTGCCAAAATTTGATTCGATTCAGTTAACAAAAAACGGCAATTCCATTTATAAAACAGATGATAAATTATATTACTACGACTTAACTTCTAAGAGTAGCAGCAAAATAGCAATTGATGAAAAAATCATTTCAAAATTTTTCTTTAGAGATGGAATTTTGTCTATTTTTACCCAAAATGAAATTACTAATTACAAAATAATTTTACCATAATGCACATAGCAGTAGCAGGAAATATTGGAGCAGGAAAAACGACACTTACTAAGTTATTAGCCAAACATTTTAAATGGGAACCGCATTTTGAAGATGTGGTAGACAATCCATATTTAGATGATTTTTACCACCAAATGGAACGTTGGAGTTTTAATCTTCAAATTTATTTCTTAAACAGTCGTTTTCGTCAAGTATTGCAAATTCGCGAAAGTGGTAAAAACATTATTCAAGACAGAACCATTTATGAAGATGCGCATATTTTTGCACCCAATCTTCATGCAATGGGATTAATGTCGAACAGAGATTACAACAATTACACTTCACTTTTCGAATTGATGGAAAGTTTAGTGGGTTCGCCAGATTTATTGATTTATTTAAGAAGTTCGATTCCAAATTTAGTGAGTCAAATTCATAAAAGAGGAAGAGATTATGAAAACTCTATTTCGATTGATTATTTAAGCCGTTTGAACGAAAGATACGAAGCTTGGATTCAAACCTACAACAAAGGAAAATTAGTAATCATTGATGTTGACAACATTGATTTTGTAAACAATCCAGAAGATTTAGGAATGATTATCAATAGAATTGATGCCGAATTAAACGGATTATTTTAGATATACAAAACGCCTCAATTGAGGCGTTTTTTTTATTTCATAGTATCAAACAACGATTTTACTTTTATCTCTTTTGCAGCTTTGGACAATTTGATGATTCGCTTTTCATTTGGTAATAAATCAAAATAATTATCTTCAAAAAACACTTGATTTTCCGAAGACAGAAAAACATCCTTAGCTAAAACATCAGAAGAAATTTCAATAGTTAACTCGTCAATAGTTTTGACTTGAATGTTTGGTTTTGATAATTTTAAATCTTTTGGTTTTACAAAGAAATATTGTGATTGAAATTCATTGAATTTTACTTTTAAAAAGGTTTGCTGCAAATTAAATGACTTAAAATCTTCTTTAAGAATTTCATAAAAAGCTGTACTCGCATTTTCTTGAACAGTAAACTCTTTCAAGGTTTTCCAAAGTAATTTTCCATCAAAAGAAAGCAATTCTAATTCCAATTTTCCAGAAGAGCTTTCGAAATTATCATTAATCAAATAAACCTTAAATTTTTCATTTTCATCTGCAACCGAAATCAATAAATTCTCAAAACTTCGCTTCACCTGATAATGAAACGCTTTCCAATTTCCGTAATAATCCAACGAACTCCAAGATGTAACTGGCCAACAATCATTCAATTGCCAAAATAACGTTCCCATGCAATAGGGTTTTGCTCTTCGATGGGCTTCAATGGCGATTTTCATTCCTCGAGCTTGCAACAGTTGGGAAACATATAAATAATCTTCAAAATCTTTTGGCACCACATAATCACGTTCCATATATTCGTTGATGGTTTCATAACCTGTTGGATGTTTTTGATGATTTTTAAAGGCTTCGGAAGTAAAATTTAAGTCTTCATTGTGCATGATTTTTTGTAAAGTTTCCAAATTAGGCATGCCTTGAAAACCGTATTCGCTCATAAAACGTCCTACTTTCTTTTCATAAATCTCAAACGGTTCTTTTCCCCACCAAACGCCCCAATAATGTGAATCGCCTTGTGTTAAACTTTCCTTTCTTCCCCAACCAATCGATGGCGATGAAGACCAATAAATATTTTTTTCTTTCGGAAGCAAACTGTCTAAAGTATTCGGAATCATTTCATGAAATACTTTTTTGTAATCGTTCCAAATTTGAGTGGAATCCGCTTTTGAATAATTAAATTGCTTTTGCCAACCCCAATTGTGCCAACCTTCATCGTTTTCATTATTGCCACACCAAATGGCTATACTCGGATGATTTTGCAAACGATTCACATTATCAATTACTTCTTGCTTTACATTTTCAACAAATTCTTCATCGCCCGGATACATCGAACAAGCAAACATAAAATCTTGCCAAACTAAAATTCCTTTGGCATCACAAGCTTCATAAAACGCATCATCAAAATACACGCCGCCACCCCAAACACGAAGCATATTCATATTCGCTTTTTTAGCATTTTCGACTAAAGAAAAATAAGTAGTATCGGAAACTCGTGGTAAAAAACTATCGGGCGGAACTACATTGGCGCCTTTCATGAAAACCGATTTTCCGTTTAATTTGAAATAAAAACTTTTTCCAGCTTGGTCTTTTTCCTGAATTAATTCGATAGTTCTCAAGCCAATATTTAGCTTTTTTGAATCTAAAAACTGCTTTTTCTGATTGATTTCAACAGTAAAAGGATATAAATTCGCATCACCTAAACCATTACACCACCACAACTTTGGATTGGCAATTTCATATTGCATTTTGATTTTGTTCTTTCCTTTTTTAAGATTGAAAACCTCTGTTTTTTCATTGATTTTTAGCTGAATCGTTTTGACTTTGGAAACGTAAATTTCGGTTGTGAATTCTAAAACAGCTTTTTTGTCATTCAATTCGATTTGACTGTATTTTATGTTTTCGATTTTAGCCGAATTCCAAAATTTCAGTTGGACTTTTTTCCAAATTCCTGCCGTAACGAATCGTGGTCCCCAATCCCAACCAAATTGATATTGCGCTTTTCTAACAAAAACACGTTCTTTTTCGGGTAAGGTATAAGACAATTTTTTCGCTTCTTCTTTCCCTTTTTGAACTGCGGAATGAAAAACAACTTTTAAATGATTGGTTCCAATTTTTAAATGTGATTTGGCAGAAATAATCCATTTTCGGAACATATTATCCGCTTCTAAAACTACTTTTCCATTCAAAAAAACAGTTGCATAGGTGTCCAAACCCTCAAATTCTAAGTCAATATTTTGATTTTTTAGTTCGGATTTCGAAAGAGCAAAATGCGTTTCGTATTCCCAATTTTCATTTTCAATCCATTGCAATTGCTTTTCATTGTTTCCAAAAAACGGATCTGGAATTAATTGGTTTTGGAATAAATCTGTGTGAACGGTTCCGGGAATAGTTGCTTTATGTTTTTTAGATTCGTTTTGCTTGTTGAATGTCCAGTTTTCGATTGACAAATTGCGATAGGAAGTTTGTCCAAAAACGGAATAACAAATGAAAATTAGAAATAATGTTATTTTTTTAAACATATAAGTCACATAAGTATTGAAAATGAAAGCGTCAAATTATAGAAGTGCATAGAAGGATTAACTTAATTAAATTTAATATTTAAATCTAATTTCAAATTTATTTTATTTATAATTTTGACAATGTCTTCTTTATAACGTCCTGAATCATCTAAAAGGTAAATAGGGAAAACGTTTTCTAAATGTAAAATCATATTCAAACAATCCTCAATATTTTCAAAACTTAATGAATTAATATTTTTTCTATCCAATTCCTCATATTTAGTATTTTCAAATGATTCTATCTCTTCAAATATTTCATGATAATAATCTGCTTCATTTCCAACAAAGCAAACATACTTAGGTAAAAATTCTAGAATTTGCTCAATATATAAATCAAACAAATCGTTTTTCTCTTCTAAAATAAAAACATAAGTTAACTTTAAATCACCATTCAAATTAGAATTAAGAGCCGTATTGTAATTAACTATCATTTGATTAATTTCTTTAAAATATTTTGTATCTCCTCTGGATTAGCAATTTCACTTCCATCGGTAATAGCGGATGAATGGTACCAGTTTGCATTAACCATTTCGTCTATTTCTGAAATATTGGTCGAACGCAATCCTCCACCAGGCATAATTTTGATGCGATTATTCGCTTGAATGACTAATTGTTTCAAAACTTCTTTTCCTTCCATCACATTTGGGAAAGTTCCAGAAGTTAGAATCGTTGAAAATCCGCAAGAGATGACATCTTCCAATGCTTTTTCGTAATTCGAAACCGCATCAAAAGCTCTGTGAAACGTACATGGAAATGGTTTTGCTAAATCAACCAAAGCTTTATTTTGTTCGATATTAATCGTATCATCCTCCTTCAAAATTCCGAAAACAAATCCGTTAACTCCAAGTTTTTTGATGGCTTCGATTTCTGATTTCATTTGTTCAAATTCTGAATCCGAGTAGACAAAATTTCCTCCTCTTGGGCGAATCATCACATATAAATCGATGGTCAAATGTTCGCGAGCTTGTTGTATTATTTCTTTTGTTGGAGTTGTACCACCAACCGACATGTCTGCACACAATTCTACTCTATCAGCTCCAGTTTTTTGAGCGATTAAAGCAGATTCAAGATTAAAACAAGCGATTTCTATTTTTTTCATTATTTCAAAAAGTAATTCGCATCGATTAATTTATTTCCAGTTGCGTCGTGAACGGCATAATTGAAACCACCTTGCACACAATACGAACCGTATTCTCCTTTTTTATTCAAGGCGATAAAACCAACTTGGATATTTTTTAAATTTTTTCCTCGATTTTGCGTCAGTTTTACAATTCGCATTACGGCTTCTTCGCACGCTTTTTGTGGTGATTTTCCTTGACGCATCAACTCTACTACTAAATGACAGCCTGTAATTCGGATTACTTCTTCGCCATGACCTGTCGCGGTTGCGGCTCCAATTTCATTATCCACATACAAACCAGCACCAATAATTGGAGAATCGCCCACTCTTCCGTGCATTTTGAAAGCCATGCCACTTGTAGTACACGCACCTGATAAATTTCCTTGTGCATCAAGGGCAATCATTCCAATAGTGTCGTGGTTTTCAATGTTTGCTTTTGGTAAATATTCACTTGTTTTTAGCCATTCTTTCCATTCTTTTTCGGAAGCTTCTAACAATAAATTTTCCTTTTGAAATCCTTGAGATAAGGCAAATTGTAAAGCGCCATCACCAACCAACATTACATGAGGCGTTTTCTCCATCACCATTCTTGCAACGGAAATAGGATGCTTGATGTGTTCCAAACAAGCTACCGAACCTATGTTCGAAAATTCATCCATGATACAAGCGTCTAATGTTACGCGACCATCTCTATCTGGGCGACCGCCGTAACCTACACTTCTCTCGTTTGGATCGCCTTCTGGAATTTTAACTCCAGCCTCTACCGCATCTAAAGCGCGACCTTTATTTTTTAGTACTTCCCAAGCAGCTTCATTGGCTTGCAAACCGAAATTCCATGTAGAAAGTACGATAGGTTTATTTACTTTTCCTGAATTGATATTGATTTCAGTTTCCTCAGATTTTCCTTTGAAAGCCTGAAACGCAACGCCAGCGGTTGCTAATGCGGTTGTCTTTAAAAAATTCCTTCTGTTTGTCATTATTCTACACTTATTTCGTCTACAAATAACCAACTGTTGGAACCTGCTCCTGGATTTCCATCTGAAATGATTCCGTTGTTTTCTGCAATGACTTTTATAAATTGAACGTTTTGTTTGTCGAATTCAACCACAATTTTCCCTTTCGTTTCTTTGATTTCTTTCGAAGAAACAATTGTAATTGGAATATAATTATCTCCATCTTTTGAAACTAAAATCCCTATACTTTTTGGATAATAAATCCAACTACCTTCGGATGAAAGGGTGTTGATGCTGATTTTTGAAATCGTTTCTGTTTTTCCTAAATCGATAGTGGCATTCATATCTTTTCCCCAGAACCCTAACCAGTCTCTTCCGAATTTAGAAGGGTTTCCTTTCATTCCGTCTACCAATGTGAAACTTCCACCGATTCCATAATTTTCATGCGGTTGATGAACCAATTCTATTTTTTTCCCTGTTGATTTAGTGATGAAAAACGGTTGTTCGATAGTAGCACTTTTTGCTTTTCCGTTTTCGAAATAAGCTGCTTTAATGGTTTGATTTTTAGTAACTAGAATTGGTTTTTCATAAGAAATAGAATTCGTATTCGGTTCTGAACCATTGATTGTGTATTTGATTCCGTTTGGATTTGCTGATTTTAATTCGAAAGCTACTCCGTTTTCAGCAGGTTGCACTTTGGAAGTTACTTCAAAAATGGCTTTGCTGTAATTGATTCCTTTTTTATCATAGATTTCGAAATGTGAAATCAATCTTTTTTCGAATTCTTTGTATTCATTCGGATTGGATGTTCCCCAAACAACCTCAGAAAGTGCTGCTATTCTTGGGAAAAGCATATATTCAACGTGCTCTGGTGTGTTGATATATTCTGTCCAAAGATTGGCTTGTGCTCCTAAAATATATTTAGATTCTTCTGCGAAAAGTTCCTTTGGAACAGGATTAAAAGAATACACTTTTTCGACATTTGTATAACCACCAAATGCAATCGGTTCGTTTTTCGGTTCGCCTTGATAATGATCGAAATAACAATGTGAACCTGGCGACATGACTACAAAATGTTTTTGTTTGGCTGCTGCAATTCCACCTTCGGTACCGCGCCAACTCATAACGGCTGCGTTTGGCGCTAATCCGCCTTCTAAAATTTCGTCCCAACCGATGATTTTTCGACCTTTGCTGTTGACAAATTTTTCAATTCTTTGGATGAAATAACTTTGCAATTCGTGTTCGTCTTTTAAGTTTTCATCTTTGATTCTCTTTTGACAATGCGGACAACTTTTCCAGCGTACTTTTGGACATTCATCACCACCGATATGAATATATTCAGAAGGAAATAATTCCATAACTTCTACCAAAATATTTTCTAAAAACGTAAATGTTTCGTCTTTTGGACAAAAAACATCTTCTAAAACACCCCAGGTTTTTCCCACTTCAAAAGGTCCGCCTGTACAAGAAAATTCAGGATATGATGCTAAAGCTGCTAAAGCGTGACCTGGCATTTCGATTTCGGGCACAATGGTGATGTGGCGTTCTTTGGCATAAGTTACAATTTCTTTGATATCTTCTTGCGTATAAAATCCACCATAGCGAATGCTGTCGAATGTTTGGTCGGTGTAATGTCCAATCATGGAGCCGTTTCGCCAAGCGCCGACTTCAGTTAATTTTGGATATTTTTTTATTTCGATGCGCCAACCTTGGTCATCAGTTAAATGCCAATGAAAGGTATTCATTTTATACATCGCTAAATAATCAATGTATTTTTTGATGAAGTCTTTTGGAAAAAAATGACGACAAACGTCGAGATGCATGCCTCGCCATTGGAATTTAGGTTGGTCGGAAATAGATAAATATGGAATTTTAATTTCACTCTTTTTTTCAAATGGAATTAATTGTAATAAAGTTTGAATTCCATAAAAATTACCAACATTATCAGCTTGAGCAATTGTTATATCATTTTTTTCTACTCTAAGAAAATATTGTCCTTTATTTCTATTAGTTGAACGATTACCTAATGAATCCGTTTTAGTAATGACTCCTGGTAATAGTAAATCATAAAATCCAATTTTGCTTATTGAATTTGAGTTTAAAGAAATTTTTAACTGTAACCCAGTTTTATTTTTAATCTCTTTTTGAAGAAATTTTGCTTCAAAAGAATTTTCATCAGCTAAGATTACAGTTTCTTTATTTAAAACGAAATGTCCTTTTTTTATTTCGACTGAATTTGGTTTCGGAATTAAATTAAGAGTTTGCTGTGCAATGCTAATTGTGGAAATAAGCAACAACAAAGTCAGTATTTTGTATTTCATTGGAGTTGTGTTTGTTTGGATAAAATTAAATAAAAAAACCGCACATTGCTGCGCGGTTTTCATTATTTGTATTGAAAAAGATTATTTTCCTAGTTCAGCAATTTTTGCTTCTACTTCTAAATCGTCTCCTTCAAAAACTTTTTCCTCTTTCACTTCTTTACCATCTACCATTTTAGTTAAAGTAACGGTTGCTTTTACTTTTCCGTTAGCGTCTTTTACTTTTTTAACTTCCATGTTGATGATTTCTTGGTGGTCATCGTGGTTGCAGTTTGGTCCGTGAACGTGCGCTGCATCTCCGATATATTTTCCGTTTTCATCGTATTGTGACATGCATTTGTCTTTACATTCTTGAGAACAACCGTTCTCTTCGCACATTTTTGCACATTCGTCTTTTGTCATGGTAGCACATTTTGATAAATCGCATTTTCCTTCGTGGCAAACTTCTTTTTTATCTTTTGAACAACAAGCACCATTTTCAGTTGTAGCACCATGACCTCCTAAGATAGGAGCGATTACTAAACCAATTAAACACGTTAATTTGATTAAGATATTCATTGATGGTCCAGAAGTATCTTTAAATGGATCTCCTACTGTATCTCCAGTTACCGCTGCTTTGTGAGCATCAGAACCTTTGTATGTCATTTCTCCGTTGATTTCAACTCCAGCTTCGAATGATTTTTTAGCGTTATCCCAAGCTCCACCAGCGTTGTTTTGGAACACTGCCCAAAGTACACCTGAAACGGTAACTCCTGCCATATAACCCCCTAACATTTCAGCTATTAATTGGTTGTTATCTCCGTAAACTAATTTACCTAATAATACAATTGCAATTGGGAAACCAATCGTTAAAATTCCTGGTAACATCATTTCGCGTAAAGCGGCTTTTGTAGAAATTTCAACACATTTTCCGTATTCTGGTTTACCAGTTCCCTCCATAATACCTGGAATTTCTTTGAACTGACGACGTACTTCGTACACCATGTCCATTGCTGCTTTTCCAACAGAATTCATTGCTAATGCAGAGAACACTACTGGAATCATTCCTCCTACGAATAACATCGCCAATACTGGTGCTTTGAAGATGTTGATACCATCAATTCCTGTAAACGTTACATAAGCAGCAAATAAAGCTAACGAAGTTAATGCAGCAGAAGCGATTGCGAAACCTTTTCCTGTTGCAGCTGTTGTGTTACCAACTGAATCTAAAATATCTGTTCTTGTACGTACTTCTTTTGGCAATTCACTCATTTCAGCGATTCCACCTGCGTTATCAGAAATTGGTCCGAAAGCGTCGATTGCTAATTGCATTGCTGTTGTAGCCATCATTGCAGAAGCTGCTAAAGCTACTCCGTAAAATCCTGCTAAAGCATAAGTTGACCAAATAGCTGCTCCAAATAATAATACCGTTGGGAAAGTTGAAATCATACCCGTTGCTAAACCAGCGATTACGTTAGTTCCAGCTCCAGTTGATGATTTTTGTACGATTGCCAATACTGGTTTTGTACCTAATCCTGTGTAATATTCCGTTACTGATGAAATAGCTCCACCAACAAATAATCCAATTAAAGTAGCGTAGAAAACACGCATTGCTGAAATTTCTTGTGCTCCTTCTCCGAAGAATTCCATTGTCATTACTTCTGGAAGCATGAATTTCACCAAGAAGAAACAAGAAACAGCTGTTAAAGCAATAGACACCCAGTTTCCGATGTTTAATGCTTTTTGTACTTGAGCTTCTTTAGCATCATCACTTGAAATTTTTACTAACATTGTTCCAATGATAGAGAATAAAATTCCGAAACCTGCGATTGCCATTGGTAATAAAATTGGTCCAATTCCGCCAAAAGCGTCATCGATTTTACCACCCATATCTTTAATTACATAATTTCCTAAAACCATTGCCGCTAAAACGGTTGCTACATACGAACCAAATAAATCGGCACCCATACCCGCTACGTCACCAACGTTATCTCCAACGTTATCTGCAATTGTAGCAGGATTGCGTGGATCATCTTCTGGAATTCCTGCTTCTACTTTTCCTACTAAATCGGCACCTACATCGGCAGCTTTTGTATAAATTCCTCCACCAACACGAGCGAACAATGCGATAGATTCTGCTCCAAGAGAAAATCCTGCTAAAGTTTCAAGAACGATAGTCATGTCATCTGTTGATGTCCATTCTCCGTTCATGAAAAATCTAAAGAACATGATAAAGAATCCTGTTAATCCTAAAACCGCTAAACCAGCAACACCTAATCCCATAACTGTTCCACCACCAAAAGAAACTTTTAAAGCTTGTGGTAAACTTGTACGAGCAGCTTGTGTTGTTCTAACATTTGTTTTTGTTGCGATTTTCATTCCAATATTTCCCGCATAAGCAGAAAATATTGCTCCGAAAATAAAAGCAATTAAGATTAGCCAATGAGTTGTTGGAACAATAAATGAAATTCCTGCAAGAACCACACTCGCTCCAAGAACGAAAAACGTTAATAATTTGTATTCTGCTTTTAAAAATGCCAAGGCTCCTTCGTAAATGTAATCTGAAATTTCTTTCATTTTTCCATCTCCTGCGTCTTGTTTAAGAACCCAAGCGCGTTTGGCAGCCATAAATGCCAATCCTAATAGTGCCATGACTATAGGAACATAAATCATCATTGATTCCATAAAATATAATTTAGTTTTTTTGTTTGTTAATTTTATGGTAATATTAAGAAAATAAAACAAAAAAGGCAATATTTTATTAAAAATACTGCCTTTTATTTATTTCAAAAAAAAATTATTTAATACTAAATAGTCCTTCTGGTTTGTTTTCAAGTTCATTGAAACGATTGGTACACTTCATCAAAATTTCTTTTGCTTCGTTTACATCTCCCCAACCTTCAACATCTACTTTTTTATTTTCTAAATCTTTGTATACTTGGAAGAAGTGTTCGATTTCTTTAATTAAGTGTGGATTTACATCGCTTAAATCGTTTAATTTGTTCCAAATTGGATCTGAAACAGGTACACAAATCACTTTTTCATCCGGACCTTTATCATCTGCCATGTGGAAAACACCAATTGGTTTTACTTCCATCACACAACCTGGGAATGTTGGCTCGTTTACTAAAACTAAAACATCTAATGGATCTCCATCTAATGCTAACGTTTCTGGAATAAATCCGTAATCTGCTGGATACATCATTGACGAAAATAACATTCTGTCAAAACGCATTCTTTTTAATTCAAAATCGTATTCGTATTTGTTTCTACTTCCTCTTGGAATCTCAATCAATACATCAAATGTAGTAATTTTATCTGCTGTCATTTTATCTTTTATTTTTTAAAGCGGGTGCAAAGGTACCACTATAAAACATTAGAAGCAAAAGAGTTTTGCAAAAAAAGTATAGATTTTACAAAGATTTAATATGTGATTTTCCTTCCTCTTTTTTCAAGGTAATAATGCCAGAGAAAATAAGTGGCTACTGAACGATACGGTTTCCATTTCTGGGCATAGATTTCCATTTCTTCTTTCGTATGAATATCTAAAAGTTCTTTCATCGTATTTACCACCGCAATATCACCAAGTGGAATTATATCCAACGAATTCAGGCAAAACATCAGGTAAATATCAATTGTCCAATTACCAATGCCTTTTATTTTGATAAGTTCTTCTCGAACAACTTCAGCATCTTTAAAAGCCAAACTCTCTAAATCCAATTCTTTTGACAAAACGGCTTCAGAAAGACATTTTATATATTTCGTTTTTTGACGACTCACGCCACAAGCACGTAAATCTTCTTCTGAAAAAACAACAACTTTTTCAGGTATAAAATCAGGAATAGCTGTTTTTAATTTATTAAAAGTAGCTTTGGCGGAATAAACGGAAACTTGTTGTTCTAAAATCAATAAAACTAAAGTTTGAAATCCTTGAGGTCTTTTAGGTTGAATTGGAAATCCGTATTGTTTACTGATTCTTTCAAAAATAACATCTTGTTCAAGTAAATACGATATACCCTTTTCCATTTTTAGAAATAGAATCCGAAAGACGCTTTTACCGTAAATTTATTAGCATCTGGAATGTCTAAGTAACTTCCACGCCAAGCAAAATCGATTCGTAATACTTTGAAAATATTGCCAATTCCAGCATGGTATTCCCAATAAATATCTTCTGGAGCTCGATACACTAAACCTGAAGCGTTGATGAATCTGTTTTCATCTGAAACGGTTCCGTAAACTCCTTTAATTCCAACAATCTCTCTCCAATTTAATTTTCTTAACAACGGAACTCTTGAAAATAATCTTCCATTAAAATGATGTTCAAAATGAAGCGAAGCATATTGATCTGCCACAAAATCATAGTAATCAAGTAAGTTATACGTATTATCGATAATAAAATACGATTGATTTCCTGGAATAACTCCCATTAAACCTAAAGGAACTTGACCAAATGTTTTACCCAATTCTAAAGTAGTAAACAATCTTCCAAAACCACCAACTAGAACTGGTTGACGGTAGTAAAATTGTAGTTTTTGATAATCAAAATCGCTATTTAAAACCCCTTTTAACCCTTGACTATAACTTAAGAAAATTCTAGCGTAATTATTGTCTACTTCTAAACGCTCCACACCATAACCAACGGTTCTTCTACCTGGAGTGTATTCTGCTACCAAATTAATTTCTGATTGTTTGATTTCGCTCTTAGTAGTTGTTTGAGTATTATCTGTATAATAATCCAAACTAAATTGATTAGAAGCTGATTTTAAAGTTCGATATGATAAATTAGTTTGAAAAGTCAAATTCTTTACGGGTTCAATTTCAAAACCAAGCGTTGATAAGTTAACCGATGTTAATTTATTATTAGTTCCGCTTGAAAAGAAAGACGAAGATGCAAAACTTCTTCCCAAAACATCATTAGAAGTAGTTAAACTTACCCCTATTTGCTCTACATCTCTACGATTTCCTGCAGAAAGAATAATTCGATTTTTCTTATCTACCATCCATTTTCCAGAAATACCGTATTTGAATTTATTATCTTTAAATCCGTATGCGGTGTAGCCTTGAATTCGCCAAGTGTCGTTTGAACCAAAATACGTTCTTCCGCCAGCTCGTAAACGTTGTCCTTCAACATCGTTATATCCAAAAGTTGAGAATATTGGACCGTAATCCATTTTTAATTTTGGAATTTCAATATAGCCACTTCCAAGAATTGATGCCAAATTATAAATTCTTTTAAAACGTGGCACTTCTTTTAGCGTATCAAGCATTTTATAGATGCCGGCTTCGTTTTTATTTAAAGCTTCAAATCTATTTTCTTCCCAATACTCATCGGGCTTGTTAAATACAGAGTTGTCGTAGAAATTAACTTCTTCTTTATAAAATTTATCTTCTTTTTTAATATCGAATTTATGATTTCTAGCCAATGTAGTTCTTTTTCCGTAAACTCCTTTTGATTCTTCTTTCTTCGAAAAACTAAAATCAGACATCATATAATCTCGTTTCAACAAGAAAACAGAATCGTTCATTACTTCATACTCTTGTTCAATATAAATTTCTTTTACCCAGTTGATATTAGCGCTTTTACTAGCTTCTAAATTGATTTTTTTGATAGCGAAAGTGGTGTCGTTTACCCAAAAATCACCTTTAAACGTCAATTCATTTTTACGTCTTGGATAGTATACAATATTATAACACCATTTATTATCAATGAACATACTATCATTTAAAACGTAGTTATACACATTTATTCCCGTTCTTGATAATGGACTCACGAAATCTTTATCGAAGAATTTTAAGTAATTATCATAGATATCAAAATCGGCATATAAATCTTTGATGAATGTATTTACACCATCACCTGAACCAAATCCAGAATTTTTGTTGGCTTTTGTAATCTCTTTATATTTTTTTTCTTTATTATCACCGTAAACCTCACTTAAGGTTTCATTGATGAAAATTGGCAAATAGGTTTTTCCTGAAATACTTGAAGTGTCAATTTGATCGAAAACGAACTCCATTCCTTTAAACACTTTACTATTCATGAAAGCGGAATCGATGGTATTTAAGTCAAACTCCACTTTTTCGTATTTATCATATTGGTATTGCTTAAACATTTTAAGACCGTTTTTACGTCGACGTTCCCAAATTTTTCGCAATATATCAATCGCTGGATTGTTCTTTTTAGAAGTTTTTCCTGTATAAATGACCACTTCTTTAAGTTCCGTTCCCGACTTTAATTGTATTTTTAATCCCGTATTTAAACCTGGTTTTAAAGAAATTTCCTTTTTTTCAAATCCTACATAGGAAACTACTAGAGTTGAATAATTTTCTTTAGATTCGAAATAAAAATTCCCATTTTCATCTGTAATTACTCCTTCTTTTGAGTTTTTAAAAATAACATTTGCAAAAGCTACAGGATCGCCAAACTCGTCTGTTACTTTTCCACCAACCTTGGTTTGCCCAATAACTATTGAGCTCAGAAATAAAAAGAATAATACAATTTTTGTCTTCATAGTAAAAAAAAACTTCATCAGAAAGTTACTGATGAAGTTTCAAATATAATAAGTTAATTGTTATTTATACATAACTTTTTTTACTGCCTTAATTACATCTTGCGAATTTGGCAACCATTCTTTTAATAAAGTAGGCGAATAAGGCGCAGGAGCATCTGCTGTTGTAATTCTCTGAACCGGAGCATCTAAGTAATCAAATGCTCTTTCTTGCACCATATAAGTGATTTCAGAAGCAACGGAAGCAAATGGCCAAGCTTCTTCTAAAACTACTAATCTATTTGTTTTCTTAACCGAATTAATAATCGCATCATAATCCATAGGACGAACCGTTCTTAAATCGATGATTTCACAAGAAATACCTTCTTTAGCTAATTCTTCAGCTGCTAAATGTGCTTCTTTAATAATTTTTCCAAAAGAAACAATCGTTACATCAGAACCTTCTCTTTTGATATCAGCAACTCCTAATGGAATAGTGTATTCTCCTTCTGGCACTTCACCTTTATCACCATACATTTGCTCTGATTCCATGAAAATAACTGGATCATTATCACGAATAGCTGATTTCAACAACCCTTTAGCATCATAAACAGTTGATGGAACTACTACTTTTAAACCTGGAGTATTAGCAAACCAGTTTTCAAAAGCTTGCGAGTGCGTAGCACCTAACTGACCTGCAGAAGCTGTTGGACCTCTAAATACCATCGGCATTGGAAATTGTCCAGCAGACATTTGACGCATTTTTGCAGCGTTGTTGATAATTTGGTCAATTCCTACTAATGAGAAGTTGAACGTCATGAATTCTACAATAGGACGATTCCCGTTCATAGCCGAACCTACAGCAATTCCTGCAAATCCTAACTCTGCAATTGGAGTATCAATTACACGTTTTGGTCCAAATTCATCTAGCATTCCTTTTGAAGCTTTGTAAGCTCCATTATATTCTGCTACTTCTTCACCCATTAAATATATTGATTCGTCGCGACGCATTTCTTCGCTCATCGCTTCACAAATAGCTTCTCTAAACTGTATCGTTCTCATGAAAGTAATTTCTTTGAATTATGATTGGCAAAAGTAAGAAAAATAAAATTATTCCAAATCGTTATTAAAAAAAATGAATTTACTTTCTACTACAACCTTGTAGTATTAAAAAAATGCATTTTAAGGCTGTTGAGTAAACATCATTTTAAACAATTCGTAAAAAAAAGCTAATTTATCTAAGAAAAACATATTTATTATGCGTGCATAGTTTTTATTTAGAAATTATTTTGTATTTTTGGGACTGAAATATTCACTAACAAAATACATAAAAATGAAAATATTAGTTTGCATCAGTCACGTACCTGATACTACTTCAAAGATTAATTTTGTCAATGGTGACAGTGAGTTTGACACTAACGGTGTTCAATTTGTGATTAATCCTAATGATGAATTTGGTTTAACAAGAGCCATTTGGTTTAAAGAGCAACAAGGAGCAAATGTTACAGTTGTAAACGTTGGTGGAGCTGACGCTGAAGCAACTTTAAGAAAAGCATTAGCTATTGGAGCTGACGAAGCAATTCGTATTAACGCCAACCCAACTGACGGAATGTTTGTTGCAAAACAATTAGCAGATGTAGTTAAAAACGGAGGTTTTGACTTAGTAATCGCTGGAAAAGAATCATTAGACTACAATGGTGGAATGGTTCCAGGAATGATGGCTGCTATGTTAGGTTTCAATTTCGTAAACGCTTGTGTGGGTATCGATGTAAACGGAAACGACGCAAAAGTAACTAGAGAAATTGATGGTGGAAAAGAAATCGTTTCTGCAAGTTTACCATTAATTATTGGTGGTCAAAAAGGTTTAGTAGAAGAAAAAGATTTACGCATTCCTAACATGAGAGGTATCATGATGGCAAGAACTAAAGCTTTAACTTTAGTAGAACCAACAGGAGACGCTTCTGCAACTAAAGCCGTAAAATTTGAAAAACCAGCTGCAAAATCAGCAGTTAAATTAGTAAGTGCTGATAATTTAGATGAATTAATCAGTTTGTTACACAACGAAGCGAAAGTTATCTAATTTTAAACCATTAAATTAAAGAATCATGTCGATATTAATATATGCTGAATCAGCAGAAGGAAAAATTAAAAAAGTAGCATTCGAATTAGCTTCTTACGCAAAAAAAGTAGCTGCTTCAATGGGAACAACAGTTACAGCGGTAACTATTAACAACTCTGACAACAGTGCCTTAGCTGCTTACGGAGTAGACAAAGTTTTAAACGTTTCTAACGATAAATTAAACAACTTTAGTGCTAAAGCTTACGCAGATGTAATTGCTCAAGCAGCTAAAAAAGAAGGAACTCAAATCGTTTTAGTCTCTTCATCAACAGATAGTTTATATTTAGCACCACTTGTAGCGGTAGCTTTAGAAGCTGGTTATGCATCAAATGTAGTGGCTTTACCAGAAAGCACTTCGCCTTTCCAAGTAAAAAGAACTGCTTTCTCAAACAAAGCTTTCAATATTACTGAGATTTCAACCCCAGTAAAAGTTTTAGGAATTGCTAAAAACTCTTTCGGATTAGTAGAAAATGCTGCTGCTATGACTGAAGAAAGTTTTGCTCCTTCATTAAACGATGCGGATTTCGGAATCAAAGTTGAAAATGTAGAAAAAGTAACTGGAAAAGTAACTATCGCTGATGCTGAAATCGTGGTTTCTGCAGGTCGTGGAATGAAAGGTCCAGAAAACTGGGGAATGATTGAAGAATTAGCTTCTGTTTTAGGCGCTGCAACCGCATGTTCTAAACCGGTTTCTGATATTGGATGGAGACCTCACAGCGAGCACGTGGGACAAACAGGAAAACCAGTAGCTTCTAACTTATATATTGCTGTTGGAATCTCTGGAGCAATCCAACATATTGCAGGTATCAACTCATCAAAAGTAAAAGTAGTTATCAACACAGATCCAGAAGCGCCTTTCTTTAAAGTTGCTGATTACGGAGTTGTAGGTGATGCTTTCACCGTAGTTCCTCAATTAATTGAAAAATTAAAAGCTTTTAAAGCAAGCAACTCGTAATAAAATAGTTGTTTAAAAAATATATTAAATTAAAATTAGAGTTATCTTTGTTTAGATAGCTCTTTTTTTTATTTTTGGAGCGAATGGCTAACCGTTTTTCTGTTAGCCATTTTCTGACTTTGTGATTGTATTTAAAATCTGAATCAGAGTATCAAAAAAATGATAATTAACAATTTGAAATGAGTTTAGTAAAATTAACTATAAAAGGTATTTCCTATAGCCAAACGCAAAACGGAGCTTATGCCTTAATCTTAAATGAAGTGGATGGTGAGCGAAAACTTCCAATTGTTATTGGTGCTTTTGAAGCCCAATCGATTGCTATTGCTTTAGAAAAAGAAATTAAACCGCCGCGCCCACTTACACACGACTTATTTAAAAGTTTTGCCGACCGATTTGACATCGTGGTAAAACAAGTCATTATTCATAAGTTAGTTGATGGTGTTTTCTATTCGAGTATTATTTGTGAAAGAGACAAAATCGAGGAAATTATCGATGCCAGAACTTCTGATGCTATTGCATTAGCTCTACGCTTTAATGCTCCTATTTTTACTTACAAAAACATCTTGGACAAAGCTGGAATTTACCTAAGCATTAATCCTTCTGAAAATGCAGAAAACCAGGAAAACGACGACATCCTTTCTACACCAGAAACTTTTGAACAAGAGGATGTAGTGGCTCCTTCGGATAGTTATTCGGGTTATTCGCTAAAAGAATTATACCAAAAATTAGACGAAGCTGTGCAAAACGAAGACTACGAAAAAGCAGCAAAAATTAGAGACGAAATCTCAAAAAAAGAATCTTAAAACTTTAATGAAACTAACATGAATGTAAAATTCAGATTAACGATAATGAACTTTTTCCAGTTCTTCGTTTGGGGAGCTTGGCTTATAACAGTAGCAAACTATTGGTTTGGAACTAAAAATTGGGATGGAGCACAATTTGGAGCTATTTTCTCTACTATGGGAATTGCTTCGATTTTTATGCCAACACTTTGTGGAATTGTTGCCGACCGTTGGATAAACGCAGAAAAATTATACGGAGCACTTCACATTTTAGGAGGATTAACTTTGATGTATGTACCACAAGTTAGCAATCCATCTGATTTCTTTTGGGTGATTTTAGTGGCGATGATTTTTTACATGCCAACCATTGCTCTTTCAAATTCTGTTGCTTACAACGCTTTGAAAAAAGGAGGTTTAGATGTGGTGAAAGATTTTCCACCTATTCGCGTTTGGGGAACTATTGGTTTCATTGTAGCGATGTGGATTACCAACTTAACCGGAAACAAAGCTTCTGAAAATCAATTTTACATTGCAGCAATTGCGGCTATTTTGTTAGGAATCTATTCGTTTACTTTACCAAAATGCGAACCTCAAGGTAAAACCGCTGAAAACAAATCGTTCATGGAACTTATGGGATTAAGTTCGTTTAAATTATTTGCCGATTATAAATTAGCCTTATTCTTTGTATTCAGTATGTTCCTTGGAGCGGCTTTACAATTAACAAATGCTTATGGCGATGTTTTCTTAGACGATTTCAAACACGATCCAACTTATGCTAATTCATTAGTAGTAAAATACTCGACTTTAATTATGTCGATTTCTCAAATTTCGGAAACCTTATTCATCTTAGCAATTCCGTTTTTCTTAAAACGTTTTGGTATTAAACAAGTAATGTTATTTAGTATGATTGCTTGGGTTTTACGTTTCGGATTATTCGCTTACGGAAATCCTGGTGATGGATTATGGATGATTATTTTATCATGTATCGTTTACGGAATGGCATTTGATTTCTTCAATATTTCAGGCTCATTATTCGTAGAAACCTCAACCGATTCTAAGATTCGTTCTTCGGCACAAGGTTTATTCATGATGATGACCAACGGTTTCGGTGCGGTTTTAGGAAGTGTCACAAGCGGATTTATCATTGATAAATATTTCACTGACAAGTATTATAACTTAAATGAATTTTTAACAAAATTCAACTTAACAACAGATAACGAATGGGTTAAATCTCTATTGAAAGATAAAGTTGTTACTGATAATGTACTTAACAAACCAATTGGAATAATTCAATGGGAACCAGTTTGGCTAACTTTTGCAATATATGCTGCTATTATCGCAATCGCATTTGCAGTTTTATTCAAACACAAACATAATCCAAAAGACGTTTCAAACATTTCACATTAAAAAGGTGAAGGGTTTTGGGTGAAGGGTAAAAGGCAAAAACATTGTGTAAAAGAAAAATATTTTTAATTTCGGCATGAGAAATTTTAGAGAATTAGATATTTGGAAAGAAGGTAGAATTATCGTTAAATCTACTTATTTACTAATGAGAGAAATGCCAGATGCGGAAAAATTTGGTTTAACATCTCAGATTAAGCGTTCTGTTATTTCAATCCCTTCAAACATTGCCGAAGGTTGTGCAAAAAGTTCAGAAAAAGACTTATGTAGGTTTTTAGAAATCAGTTTAGGTTCTTGTTTTGAATTAGAAACACAATTATTACTATGTTCTGATGTAGAATATTTAAATGAAGATTTAGTATTAAAGCAAATAGAATCCATTCAATTACTCGAAAAAAGAATTTCATCTTTCATGACGTTCCTAAGAAAAAACCATTAATCCAAAACCTTTAACCCTTCACCCAACACCCAACACCCAATAAAAATGCAACAATATCACGATTTAGTAAAACACGTATTAGCAAACGGCAACCAAAAAGGCGACAGAACAGGAACTGGAACCTTAAGTGTTTTTGGTTACCAAATGCGTTTTGATTTAAGCGAAGGTTTCCCAATGGTAACCACAAAGAAATTACACTTAAAATCGATTATTTACGAATTGTTGTGGTTTTTGAAAGGCGATACCAATATCAAATATCTACAAGAAAACGGTGTAAAAATTTGGGACGAATGGGCGGATGAAAATGGTGATTTAGGTCCGGTTTATGGCCACCAATGGCGCAACTGGAACAGCGAAGAAATTGACCAAATTACCGAATTAATCGAAACGCTAAAAACCAATCCAAACAGTAGAAGAATGTTGGTTTCTGCTTGGAATCCTAGTGTTTTGCCGGATACTTCGGTTTCGTTTGCAGAAAATGTTGCCAATGGAAAAGCCGCTTTGCCTCCATGTCATGCGTTTTTTCAGTTTTATGTAGCGGATGGAAAATTAAGTTGCCAGTTGTACCAACGCAGTGCCGATATTTTCTTAGGCGTTCCGTTTAACATTGCGTCTTATGCCTTGTTTACGATGATGATTGCGCAAGTTTGCGATTTACAAGTAGGCGAATTCATCCACACCTTTGGTGATGCGCATATTTATAACAACCATATCGAGCAATTACAATTGCAACTATCTCGCGAGTGCCGACCTTTACCAACAATGAAATTAAACCCAGAAATTAAAAATATTTTCGATTTCAAATTTGAAGATTTCACGTTAGAAGGCTATGACCCACATCCGCATATTAAGGGAGTTGTGGCGGTTTAAAACTAACTTTTGTCAGACATATATACCCAAAATTAGGCAAGATAAACATGATTCCATCATGCTTATAAACGAGTTGTCTATAAATTTAAAAACATATTATGAAAATCAAACTTTTAATTTTTTTCTTCTTTGTAATTACATCAAAAACTTTTTCACAAAATCCTCCTTCGATGGCTATGCCTTCTGGTGATAAAGAAGTTTTAATAGAAAAACTAATCGAAGTTTGCGACTATGAAGCTTTTCTAAAAACATATTGTTACAAAAAGATAGATAAAAATGCCCAACAAAATAATTGGAGCGCGGAGTATGTAAAAAAATTAAAAGAATCTGTACAATTAAAATATTTCAAAAGCACAATTTTAAACACTTTGTCTTTCTATAGTACTGAAGAACTAAATGATTTAGTAGAAATTTACACTAAAATAAATAATCGCAAAAAAAATAATAAGCAATTAATCATTAATGATATAATTTTAAGCAATCTCGAAAATTTCTCGGAATCAATATTGTTGGGAAAGTACATTTTATAAAAAACTATATATAATAGCGACTTTATGAAATGACTGGGTTTGGCGTGTAATTGGATAAGTTTGGGATTTTTCCGATATATTTGTTTCCGTCCGTGAGTGTAATTTCAGCCACTTCATAAAGCCACTAAACGCTAATATCAAACCAATGTCAGAACAATACCATTCAAAAGTTGATGAAAATGTTGCCAAGTTTGGTTTTCACATTACGTATGTAATGGAAGATGAGAATGGTCCGTCGTTTTGTTATTCAACTGGCTTGTACAAAAGTTATAATATTCCAGAGGTTTTTCTGTCGGGCTTACCACAAAGTCTTTCGTTTACATTGGTTACCGATTATGCTAACAAATTCAAGGAAACAGTTTTAGAAACTAACAAAAAAATAAATTCATTCTCTGAGGATTTTGATTTTCCTGTTTATTTCATTGAAGTTGAAAAAGAAAATTTAAAAGATTACGATTACGCAAGTCAGCGTTTTTATGGAAATGGAAATTACAAATGTGTGCAACTAATTTATCCTGACACGAATAACAAATTCCCAAATGAACCTGATTATTTATACGACCAAGAAATATTAGGAAAGTTAATGCAGTAATTTTATTTCATACTTTTTGGCATATTTTAAATATTCGCAATAAAAATAATTCCCTACAAAATACTACCTTAGCGTTTTCATTCGTTTCCTAAACTTTTCTTCATGAAAACACTCATACAGAAAAAAAACTTTGTCACTCGAGAATTGCGTATTTCCGAGGCAAAATTGTTCTGTAAAGTTTCGAAGTTTGGCAACACGAATGAAATTGATATGCCGTTTGAAAATATTGATGGCGAGAAAGTGTCGTTTAAATCCTCGAATAATGTTTTGCTATTAGTTTCAATGGGGCTAAATCTATTGAGTATTATCAATTTGTTTTTAGATTTTGGTAAATGGATTTCGCTTCTTGGCTTTGTTATCGCTTCGATTTTGTTTGTGATTTATTGGTTAAGTATTGGCGATTTTTGGCAAGTAAAACTCATGGATGGCAACAGCATTTTAGTCGTAAAAGACGTTCCCGATACTAAAACCGTAGATCATTTTATCGATGAAATCATTAAAGCGCGAAATGTGTATTTAAGAGAAAACTTTGCAACTATCGATGAAAATCTAGACTACGAAAGTCAGTTGAATAATTTCAAATGGTTAAAAGCCATCAAAGCCATAACCAAAGAAGAGTTTGAAGCCAAACATGAAGAACTAAAAAAAATCTATTTCCACTCCGATTTGAATATTGGATTTAATAAATAATCTCACTTTATGATTAAAAAAATGCTATTTGTTTTGGCGCTAATTTTATATGTCAACATTAGTTGGTCACAAGAAATAACCATAAACACAGAAAAAGTTAATATAGAGGAAGTTGTTCCTTTTCCCGTACTTGAAGATGTTCCCATTTTTCCTGGATGTGAAGAAGAAGCTAGAAACAAAAAACTAGCATGTTTTCAAGAAAAATTAAGTGAACACATTAGTAAAAACTTTAACTATCCAACTGAAGCTAGAAAGAAAAAAATTCAAGGGCGAGTTTCTGTATTATTCATAATAAATAGTGATGGAAATATTGAAATCACATCAACTAAGACTCCCGAAGGTTGCGAATTATTAGAAGCAGAAGCTATTCGAATTATAAGTCTTTTACCAAAAATGAAACCCGGAAAATTTAGAGGAGAAGCTGTGAGTACAAAATACCTACAACCAATAATCTTTAATTTAAAATAACATGAAGAAAATAACCTTATTCTTTTTTTTACTATTTCAACTTTCAACCTTTAGCCAAGCAGAACCAAAAGAACCAATTAAAATGCCTTTAGCAAAAGAAGATGGAAAAGAGGCTTCTGAGTTGTCATTTGCAATAATTGAGGAAGTTCCTTTGTTTCCTGGATGTGAAGATGTAGAGAGGAATAAAAGATTGAATTGTTTTCAAGCAAAAATGAATGAACACATTCAAAATAACTTCAAATACCCTAGGGAAGCTAGAATAAGAAACATCCAAGGTAAAGTTGTAGTTATGTTTATAATTAACAAAGAAGGTATTATAGAAAATATCGTAGCAAAAGGTCCAGAAAATTGTGGAAATTGTGAAATTTTAGAAAAAGAAGCAATTAGAATTATGAGTAAGTTACCCCAAATGACACCAGGGAAACAAAAAGGGAAAGCAGTAAAAGTGAAATATTCACAACCTTTAACTTTTAAACTTCAATAACATGCTCACCATAATCGCAGCCGCATCAGAAAACAATGCTTTAGGAAAAGACAATCAATTGGTTTGGCATTTGCCAGATGATTTTAAGCGTTTTAAAAGTTTGACTTCAGGACATTACATTGTGATGGGAAGAAAAACGTTTGAAAGTTTTCCAAAACCGTTACCCAATAGAACACATATTATTATTACGCGACAAAAAGATTACGAAGTTCCTGAAAGTTGCATAATAGCGAGCAGTTTACAAAACGCAATTGATTTGTGTCCAAAAGAGGAAGAAGTTTTCATTATTGGCGGTGGTGAAATCTACAAACAATCCATCGAAATCGCAGACAAAATCGATTTAACTCGCGTGCATACTACAATTGAAGCCGATACTTTTTTTCCAGAAATTGACGAGACCAAATGGGAATTAGTATTCGAAAAATTTCACTCCAAAGACGAAAAACACGATTACGATTTTACTTTTTTAACATACATTAGAAAATAGTTTTTTAGAACGCGGATGACGCTGATTTAAGGAATTTTCAGAGATTTTTTAAATTTCTTAAATCTGTGTTCCTAAAAACATTTCTTTAATTTCAATTTTGAAGTTGAAAATGAATTTTGCCCTTGTATTTGATTTTTTATCAGTACTTTTGTGTTCCAAAAAATTGCAAAATGTCAAAAAATATTACGCCATATCAAGATTCTGAATTAGGGAAAAAAGAACAAGTTGCTCAGATGTTTGATACCATTTCTGAAAATTATGATGGTTTAAACCGAGTTATCTCTTTTGGTACTGATGCCAAGTGGAAAAAGAAAATCTTAAAAATGGTAGCAGCAAAACAACCAAAATCTATTTTAGATATTGCCACAGGAACTGGTGATTTAGCGATTTTATTTGCCAATACTTCAGCTACTGAAATTATTGGTTTGGATATTTCGCAAGGTATGCTTGACATTGGAAAGAAAAAAATTGCAGCTCAAAAATTAGATTCGAGAATTCAAATGGTGTTAGGCGATGGCGAAAATATTCCATATCCTGATAATTATTTTGATGCTATTACTGTGGCGTATGGTGTTCGTAATTTTGAAAATCTACAAAAAGGGTTAACCGATATTTTAAGAACATTAAAACCAGGCGGCCAATTAATTATTTTAGAAACTTCGGTTCCTACACAATTTCCTTTTAAACAAGGATATTATGTTTATACCAATTTCATCATGCCAACTATTGGTAAATTATTTTCAAAAGACAAAAAAGCGTATCAATATTTGTCTACCTCAGCACAAAATTTCCCTTTTGGAGAAGCCTTAAACAATATTTTGAGAAAAATTGGGTTTATAGAGGTGAAGCATTTACCTCAAACCTTTGGAGTAGCGACTATTTATCAAGCATCTAAAAAATAACATGAAGAAGTTACTGTTTTTATTACTTTTTTCACCCCTACTCTTTGCCCAAGAAGGCATGTTTAGTAAAGATCCAATAATCAATAAAGAAAATTGGAACAAACAGCGCGTTCACTGGGGTTATTACCTTGGGTTTAATAGTTTGGATTTTAAATTTGATTATTTATCGGTTACTCAAGATATTGAAGTTCAATCTTCAACGGGTTTCAACGTGGGATTAATTGGCAATTTAAGATTAACGGAATTTTTAGATTTCCGTTTTGAACCGGGTTTATACATTACACAAAGAAATCTAATTTACCCTAATATTACCGACCCAGTTGATCGATTACGAGAAGTAAAATCAACCTATATTTTCTTTCCATTTTTGTTGAAATATTCTGCCTTACGTACTGGAAATGTACGTCCGTATCTTGTGGGTGGTTTATCTACTGCCTTAAATTTAGGCAGTAACGCCAAATCTCCAGATGACAATTACAACGATAGATTCCGAATGACAAAATGGTCGAATTTCTACGAAGTAGGATTTGGAATTGATTTATATTTTGAATATTTCGTGTTTTCACCTTCTATAAGAGGTGTTTTCAGTATGAAAGATGAATTAATTCGTGACAACACCCCAGGAAGTCCTTGGACTGGAAATGTTCAAGAAATGAAAACACGTGGCTTTTTCATCAATTTTGCATTCCACTAAAAAATTATTTTCGTTTAAATTCGCTTAAAATTATTGCGGTTGCAGTAGCCACATTAAGACTTTCTGTAACTTGAAGATTTCCAAATCTTGGAATAGCAATGCGCTCTGAAACTAATTTTTCAACCGAAGTTGAAATTCCGTTGGCTTCATTCCCCATGATAATGATTCCTTCTTTGGGTAATTCTTCTTGGTAAATGTTTTTTCCATCCATAAAAGTACCAAAAACCGGTAAAT
Source organism: Flavobacterium proteolyticum (assembly GCF_015223105.1). GTDB lineage: Bacteria > Bacteroidota > Bacteroidia > Flavobacteriales > Flavobacteriaceae > Flavobacterium > Flavobacterium proteolyticum. The sequence continues at coordinate 1,183,115 of NZ_JADFTZ010000001.1, read as the reverse complement.
TAGTTTGTGATAAAAACGTTTCTAAATTTCCATACACCACATTTACTCTACTGATAGAACCCATTGTAGCTTGTACTACTTTAGGATTATAAATATCTACCGATTCTTCAGAACAAAACAACGTTTCAATTCCAAACCAATCACATAAACGAATAATTGTACCTAAATTTCCAGGATCGCGCACATCGTCTAAGGCAACGATTAGCCCTTTTTCAACCATTTCTTTTACTTTCGGAATTTTAAAAACAGCTAAACAAGTATTTGGTGTTGTTAAGGCACTGATTTTTTTTAATTCGGCTTCAGAAATGGCATGAACTTTGTTTTTTGGAACTGTAAGAAAATCTTGCTTTGTAGTAAACAAATCTTGCAATTCAAAGTTAGAATGTAACAATTCTTGAACTACCTTTACGCCTTCGGCAAAGAAAAGTTGTTCTTGTTTTCTATATTTTTTTTGTTGTAAACTCGTTATTAGTTTAATTTGGTTTTTACTAACCATAAAAATTGTATTTTTGACTAACTTTTAAAAAGTGCTTTGAGAAATAATTTATCAAAAATAACATTATTATTTGTAATCGGAACAATAATTTATTCGTGTTCGCAAGTTAAGCGAGTTCCCGAAAGTAAAAAATTATTGACCAAAAACGAGGTATTCGTAAATGACGAATTGGTAAAAGAGGATCGCGTTAATAATTTAGTGCTTCAACAACCTAATACTCGTTTTTTAAATTACCCTTTTGGTTTGTTGTTGTACAATGCGGCAAAACCAAATCCAGATTCTTCTTATCAAGCTTGGTTAAACCGTAAACCAAATAGAATTAAACGATTAAACCGATTTTTATCAGCAAAACAAGTAGCCCGTTTAGGAAACTCTTTTTTTGTTAGTGGAATACACAACTTCATGAAAGAAACTGGAGAAGCTCCAGTAATTATCGACGAGAAAAAAGCAGGCAGATCAAAAGATCGTCTTAGTGGTTATTATTACAACGATGGTTACATTCGAAATAAAGTAACCATGGAAGTAGATTCTGTAGGAAAGAAAAAAGGAAAAGTAGTTTATAAAGTAACCACAGGAAAACCTTACTTTATTGATTCAATCTCAAAAAATATAGAAACACCTGTTATTGATAGCTTATATTCGCTTCAAGAAAAAAAATCTTTTATAAAAAAAGGCGAGCGATACAGTTTCAATAATTTTGACACCGAAAGAAAAAGAATTACCCAATATTTAAGAAACAATGGTGTATATCATTTTCAAGAAAGCAATATAAAATATGACGCTATTATTGATGATTCTGTTCAAAAAATGGACATCAATTTAAAAATTGAAGATCGTTATGTAAAAGATGGTGATACTTTGACAAAACGTCCTTTTTCGGTATATAAAATTAGTCAGGTTAATATTTTTACCAACAATACTTCTAAAAAAGAACGCAATCAATTTAACGATAGTGTTACATACAAAAACTTCAATATTTACAGTGCTGGAAAATTAAAATACAAACCAAAAGCCATCACAAACGCCATTTTTATTGAAAAAGGGAAATTATTTAGTGATAATGACAGAACGTTAACTTCTAAATCATTAAGCAATTTAAAAGTATTTAACTACCCAAATATTGAGTACATTGAGGATCCAAATGATAGCACAAACACTTCACTTATTGCTAACATTTATTTGATGAGTAAACCAAAATACATTTGGCAGCCATCTCTTGATGTAACCACATCTGATGTTCAAGAATTTGGAATTAGCGGAAGAATGTCTTTTACTTGGCGAAACTTATTTAAAAGAGCCGAAATATTTGAGTTATCAGCAAAAGGAAACATTGGTTCATCAAAAGATTTAGCAAATCCAAACAATGTGTTTTTTAATATCTCTGAATATGGTTTAGAAGGAAAGCTTAGTTTTCCAAGAATTGTTTTTCCAGTAAACACTCGAAATATTATTAAAAAAGAAATGTTGCCAACTACCAATGCTAACATCGGTTTAACCAGTCAGCGAAACATTGGATTGGATAAAGAAAATTTAACTGGAGTATTTGGCTATAATTGGACTCCAAAACAAAAACACACTGTTCGATTTGACTTATTGAGTATACAATTTATCAAGAACTTAAATCCAGAAAATTATTTTAATGTTTATTCTTCTTCGTACAACACTTTAAATAATTTGGCTCAGACTTATAATGTTGATCCTCTAAATATAGAAAACGGAAATTTAACAACACAGGGCGCTATCAATTTCATTCAAGATGTTCAGGACGGAGCAACTTCTTTAACTCCAGGTGATAACGAATACAAAATTATTCGAAGTATTGGAGAAAGAAGAAAACGTTTAATTGAAAATAACTTAATTGTTTCTTCAGCACTTACCTTTTTTAGAAATACTAAAGCTAATTTATTAGACAATAACTTTTATTCCATACGAACAAAAATTGAATCGGCAGGAAATGTACTTTCATTGCTAGCTGACACAAAAAACGAATCTTTAAGTGCAAATGGTAATAAAACCATGTTTGGAATTGAATATTCTCAATACATAAAAGGAGAAATAGATTTCATTAAACACTGGGATTTTGGTAAGAAAAACACTTTAGCTATGCGTGCATTTGCAGGTTTAGCTGTACCGTATGGTAATGCACAATCGATTCCTTTTTCACGAAGTTATTTTTCGGGAGGTTCCAACGACAACAGAGGTTGGCAAGCCTATAGTTTAGGACCTGGAAGAAGTGGCGGTGTTAATGACTTTAACGAGGCCAATTTTAAATTAGCCTATAGTTTGGAATATCGTTTTAGAGTAGGAGGAAATTTCTACAGTGCTTTCTTTGCCGACATAGGAAACATTTGGAATTTATTCGATAACGTTACAGACAAAAACTATACTTTCAATGGATTTAGTTCTTTTGAAGACCTAGCATTTGGTTCAGGAATTGGACTACGATACGATTTTGATTTCTTTGTTTTCCGTTTCGATTTAGGCTACAAAGCTTACGACCCAGGAAGAGAAGTGGGCGACCGATGGATGAAAGGAGTCAACTTTAGCAAAACAGTGCTAAATTTTGGTATTAATTATCCGTTCTAATTTTTTAAATTATTATTTTTGCACAACTATATTAAAACAATCAACTATGAGTCACAATATTAAACCTGGTGTTGCTACCGGAGATCAAGTTCAAGAAATCTTTAAATATGCAAAACAAAAAGGATTTGCATTACCTGCTGTTAATGTTGTAGGATCTAGTACAATTAATGGAGTTTTGGAAACAGCTGCAAAACTAAACGCACCTGTAATCATTCAATTTTCTAATGGAGGAGCACAATTTAATGCTGGAAAAGGATTGTCAAATGAAAATCAAAAAGCAGCTATTTTAGGAGCAGTTGCTGGTGCGAAACACATTCATACTTTAGCAGAAGCTTATGGTGCTACGGTAATTTTACATACTGACCACTGTGCCAAAAATCTTTTACCATGGATTGATGGTTTATTAGATGCTTCTGAAAAACATTTTGCTGAAACTGGAAAACCATTATATAGTTCTCATATGATTGATTTATCTGAAGAACCAATCGAAGAGAACATCGAAATTTCTAAAAAATATTTAGAAAGAATGAGCAAAATGGGCATGACATTAGAAATCGAATTAGGAATAACAGGTGGTGAAGAAGATGGTGTGGATAATTCAGATGTAGATAGCTCAAAATTATATACACAACCTAGTGAAGTAGCTTATGCTTACGAAGAATTAATGAAAGTAAGTCCAAGATTTACTATCGCAGCTTCTTTTGGAAATGTGCATGGTGTTTACAAACCAGGAAATGTAAAATTAACTCCAAAAATTCTTAAAAACTCGCAAGAATACGTTCAAAATAAATTCAACACAGGAAATAACCCAGTTGATTTCGTTTTCCATGGCGGTTCTGGTTCTACGTTAGAAGAAATTAGGGAAGCTATTTCTTACGGAGTAATTAAAATGAACATTGACACCGATTTACAATTTGCTTTCACAGAAGGAATTCGTGATTACATGGTAAATAAAATTGATTACTTAAGAACACAAATCGGTAGCCCAGACGGAGCCGATAGTCCAAATAAAAAACACTACGATCCTAGAAAATGGGTTCGTGAAGGAGAAGTTACGTTCAATACAAGATTAGAACAAGCTTTTGCTGATTTAAATAACGTAAACACATTATAAATTTAGAATTTAGAATTTAGAATTTAGAAAAATCACTTCTAACTTCTAATTTCTAATTTCTGACTTCTAATTTCAAGAAATATGGCTTGGTTTAAAAGAAAAGAAAAAGGAATTACAACAGCTACTGAGGACAAAAAAGATGTTCCTAAAGGCTTATGGTATAAATCACCAACAGGAAAAATTGTTGATACTGATGAATTAGCAAGAAACTTATGGGTTAGCCCAGAAGATGATTTTCATGTTAGAATTGGTAGTAAAGAATATTTCGAAATTTTATTCGACAATAACGAATTCAAAGAATTAGATGCGAACTTAACATCTAAAGATCCATTAAAATTTGAAGACACTAAAAAATATAGCGATCGTTTAAAAGAGGTTATGGATAAAACCAAACTCAAAGATGCTATTCGTACAGGTGTTGGAAAATCAAAAGGGAAAGAATTAGTTGTTTCTTGTATGGATTTTGCTTTTATTGGTGGTTCTATGGGAGCAGTAGTAGGAGAAAAAATCGCAAGAGCTATCGATTATTCTATCAAAAACAAAGTACCATTTGTATTGATTTCTAAATCAGGTGGAGCACGTATGATGGAAGCTGCTTTCTCTTTGATGCAGTTAGCTAAAACATCAGCAAAATTAGCACAGTTAGCAGAAGAAAGAATTCCATACATTTCATTATGTACAGATCCAACAACGGGTGGAACAACAGCTTCTTATGCTATGCTTGGTGATATCAATATTGGAGAACCAGGAGCTTTAATTGGATTCGCTGGACCACGTATTGTAAGAGACACTACAGGTAAAGATTTACCAGAAGGTTTCCAAACCTCAGAATTCTTATTAGAGCATGGATTCTTAGATTTTATCGCTCACAGAAAAGAGTTGAAAAACAAAATTAACTTGTATTTGGATTTGATTCAAAATCAACCAATCAGATAAAACAAAAAATCCCGATAGTTTCCTATCGGGATTTTTTTTGTTCTTACTATTCTTAGAAAGTGTATTTAATTCCACCATAAATATTTCTACCAGGAGCGTTAATTCCTGAAGCAAATACTCGGTATTGTGTATCTAAAATATTTTCTACTCCAGCAAAAAGAGTTCCTCCTTTTAACACTTGGAAACCTGCTTTAAAGTTATAAGTTTCCCAAGCTGGCATACCATTAGCTGGTGCATATTGTGCATTATCTTCACCACTTGTTGAATAATCTTTACTATCCTTTTTACCATTGTATAACATATAACCTTCTAAATTAAGTTTGTTGTAGGTATAAGCTAACCCAACTTTACCAAAATAAGGCGCAATATGATCTAATGGACGTTGAGAACCATCCTCTACTACTCTACCAAGCGTATAATTGAAATTAGCACTAAATAATAAATCAGAAATGATGTAAGCACTTACGTTAGTTGAAAATCCAGTTACAAAAGCTTTTCCTTTATTTTGATTCGCTTTTACTTGAGCATCAAATCCGTTGTAGTTAACGATGCTTTGTCCGTTGTATGTAAAATCATCTGTTACAATGGCATCATACATTCTGGTATAGAAATACGTACTTTCTAATTTTATCCTTTTAGAATCAGATTGAATTACGATACCTAAATCTCCGGTAATTGTTTTTTCTGGTTTTAAATCTTCGTTTGGCACAATTAAAATACCTAATGAAGAAGAAGAACCCGCTTTTGATTCAAATACTTTTGCTAAGTCATCAATATTTGGCGCTCTAAATCCAGTAGCAATATTTCCTTTTAAAGCAAAGTTTTTTGATGTATTATGCGTAATCCCTAAAGTTCCACTATAAGTAAAGTTTCCTTGAGAAATTGAGTTAAAAGGTAAGGAAAATACAGAATTATCAGCAATTGTACTTTTTAAACTTGTATATCCCGCTCTAGCTCCTACGTTCCAGAATGTTTTATCAGAAATTTTTTCGTTGTAAGAAACATACAAATCATTACGCATCATATTGTTATCTCCGTTTGGATAACGCGTGTTGATATCAGTTACAACTCCCGTATTGATATTATTAGCATAAGCCGTTGATTTTAAAGTTTCATAGTACGATTCAAAACCATAAAACAATTCTCCTTTAGTAAATTTTTTATTTAAATCTAACGAAACCGAAAACATGTCTACATTTTCTTCGTTGTGTTGTAAATTGTAGTTCCCAAATCTTCTGTTATGACGACTTTCTTTTACATTTTGATACGCTACATTAACTTTTAAATCGCTATTTAAAAACGCTTTTCCTTTTTGTAATGAATAAACCGCCAACAATCTATCTTGTGGACCGTAATACCATTGTGCAAATTTTAATCCAGAACTAGTAGTTTCAGTTAATCTATCATAACGATTAATATTAGATGTCGTTGAATACTGTAAATTTAAACCGTGTACATATCCTGAATTTGTTTTGTAAGCAAATTTCTGCATGAAATTATACTGTTTGTAAGCCGACCCCACTTGTGTGTACTTATCATCATTTACATTTAATTGGTCAACGCCACCAACTGTTGAAACATAATTAGGTCTTTCTCCAAAGTAATCCCCATTATGATTTCTTTCTTTACCCATTTTTAAATCCCCAAAATCATTAAATGAAAAGAAAGTCAAGGAAGCAAACTTTGAAGTAGCATAATTTAAATTCAGAGCGACAGATTTTTCCTCATTTACACTACTATAACGCGTATTAACTCCACCCGTGAATTTGTTGTGAGCTTGATCTAAAAACTTAGCATTCTTAGTTGTCATTGCTACTGCTCCACCAAGTGCATCACTACCAAATAACGTAGAAGACGGACCATAAAAAACACCTACATTCTCTAACATATTTTCGTCAACTGTAATTACATTTTGCAAGTGACCTGCTCTGAATATTAAGTTATTCATTCTTACACCATCAACAGTGATTAAAACTCTACTTGCTTCAAATCCTCTAATCACAGGACTTCCACCGCCTTGTTGTGATTTTTGCACAAATAAGGCTCCTGAATTAGAAAGCATCTCAGCCGTACTTTGAAAGTTTTGAAAATCGATTTGTTTTGCTGTGATTACCTCAACTTGATTAGGTAATTGTGTATATTTTTTTGGAACTTTATTTGAAATTACCACTTCGCTCAATTCGGTTGTAGCGGTATCTTTTGCTGTTTGCGAAAACCCTAAAAAAGGTAACAACACAACAGCATAAAAAATAATTTTTTTCATTTTTATGGATTATTTATTCTTACTTAACTATGTGTTTAATGAGGAATTACTTTGTAATAGTATTCCAAATTAATTAAAAAATTAAGAATAAATATTTGGAGGAGGCGAATCTACAATTAAAGATTTTGATTGATAAAAACCTGCATACACATTAACCTTAGTTGGGCGGTTTTTATCTATAAAAGGGAACCATGAAAAAACAGGTTGAAAATAAACCGATTTATAAAACTTATAAAGTAAATTTTGTTTTTCTTTAGATTTCGAATCATGTTGATACACTCCAACCAAAAGTTCGTCTAATTGTTTGTTTAATTTCGTTTCTTTAAAATCCCACCAGCACCAATACTTGATAGAATCTTTTGAAACTACTTTATCTACAATATCATACATTTGATTGTTGAATTCAAACTCTTTTGAATGTTTCCATTGTAACTTTGTAGTCGTTTCAGCTTTGGCAAATTTTAAAAGAACCAATTCACTTTTATCAATACCCGCAATCATTTTCCATTTCACTTCTTTTTTAACAGCACGCTTTCTTTGCTGTAGCCACGAATAGGTTACAACAGCAGGCGCTATCAACATAAATAGCAAAAAAATACTAATGATTTGTTTTTTCAATTTGGGATATTAATCGCCAAATATAATAAAAATTACATTCCACTTCTAATAGCTTCTACAGGATCTAATTTAGAGGCCGAAATCGCAGGAATAATTCCCGAAATTAAACCAATTAACGCTGCTAAACCAGAACCTATTAACATATTAGATGCACTTAATACAAATTCAAAATCAAGAGCAGCTGAAAGTCCTATAGCAATAATCCAAACTAAAAACATGCCCACAATTCCTCCAATTAATGATAAAATAATAGCTTCAAACAAGAATTGAAACAAAATGAATTTATTTTTAGCACCTAATGCTTTTTGAATTCCGATTAAGTTGGTACGTTCTTTTACAGATACGAACATAATATTGGCTATACCAAAACCTCCTACTAAAAGTGAAAAGGCACTGATAATCCAACCAATCATATTCATTTGTCCTACGATATTATCAATAAAATCAGTAAATCCAGAAAGTACATTTAGGAAGAAATTATCAATTTCACCTGTTTTTAAACCTCTAAAAGATCTTAATTTTTGAGACAACTCGGCTTTAAATTCCTCAATATCAATTCCTTTTTCAGGTTTTATCAAAATAGCTGGTGTTAACATATCGCTATTATCACCATACATTTTTCTTAAGAAATTCACCGGAAAAAACACCGCAATATCACTACTATCACCAAACATTCCTTGACCTTGTTTTTTCAATACGCCAATAACAGTAAACTTTTGACCGTAAAGACGCACTTTTTTTCCGATAGGATCGCTATTTTCAAACAACCCAGTAGCTACTTCGCTTCCTATTACGATAACTGGACTTCCTGAATTGGATTCCGATTCGTTGAACAAACGTCCTTTGTCGATTTTAACTGGTTCGATATCAAAAAACTCAGAAGTTGACGGTTTTACACGAATTGAATTCACCGTTTTTGAATCGTACTTTATGCTTTCATTTCTTGTAAATAAATTGAACGACATCTTATCAATTCCGTTTACATTTCTTCTCAAATGTTCATATTCTTCATATGTTACATCTGGAAATTGCTCACGTTTCCAACGAGGTACTTCAGAAGGCCCAAATGAAAAACGAATTAGATATACGGTGTTCATATCCATATCACTCAAGTCTTCCTTGATTTTTTTATCCATAGAATCTACCGCAGCCAACACCGCAATAATGGAAAAAATACCAATAGTAACACCTAACAACGACAAAAGCGTACGTAATTTATTGTTGCGCAACGCATTGATGGCAAAACTGAAACTTTCTGAAAGTAATCGTAAATATAAAAGCATAATAATGAGCTATTACTAATAAGTAGAGCAACGAGGGAAAATGTTACAGTTGGAAGGAATTTATTTATATTTGGGAATAAAAATAAAACAGATGAAAAAAATAATTTTACTATTATTTGTTAGCTATTTTTTAATTTATTGCCAGAAAAAAACTGAGAAACTAACTCCTGTAAAATATATTTCAAAAATAAATATTGAAAAGCAAATATACTCTAAAGACAGTTTAACACTTGTTAGTTCTATTCAAAAAGATATTTCTGAACACAAAGGAGGTTATCATTCAAAAACTTTTGATGCTGAAACTTTAATTATTATAGACACTATTATGTATAGTCCAAATAATGAACGAATCTTCTTTTTTGTAATTACAAAGAGTCAAAATAAAAAACTATATCCTAAAGAAATGAGTGAACAAGAAATGAGTGAAGCCAGTAAATATTCTAACCTTGCTTTAGATGGATCTCATTTTCAAGGTAAAGCTTATGTGGCATACAAAAAAAATGATACAATTCTCAGGACACAATTTTATGGCATCACCACATCTGAATACGAAAACATTGAATCTGTAAGACAAAGACAAAGAAATATTTTTTTCAAAGAGTTTTCCGCAGTTAATGAAAAAGGTTATGAGTATAATGTTGACGACAAAAGATTTTGGGATAATGATTATTTTTGGGATAAAATGAATAGAGAACTGGAAAATGAAAAGGAATTTGAAGAAATGAAAATAACTAATCCTGAAAATATTTATGAAAACCCACGCTCGCGCTAGCGACCGAGACTAGATATAAGCTTAAAAACATTAACTATGAAAAAAACATTATTCTTAATTATCTCATTAACACTATTAAGTTGTAAACCAACGTTAAAACCAACTTATCAATCCAAATGTTTTATTCTAGGTGAAGCGGAGTATGTTTTAAAAATTAATGATAATGGTAAATTTCAATTTAAATCGCACTTGGGTGATACAATCAACGGAAACTGGACTTTATCAAAAGACACCTTAATACTTGACTCGGAATATTTCATAGAAACAACTTCATTTGATACAAAAAAAGACTCAATAGTAAAAAACACAAAATCTACAGAATTCGATAAGCAAGAAAAATATTTATTAAAAAGAAAAAAGTTATTTTTAATTACGAAAAACGGAATTTCAAAAGAATGTTATTTGAAATGATTTATTTGAAATATTAAAAATCCCTTCCAATAAAGTTTGACTTTTTTAAGAAGTATAACTACTTTTGCACCACGAAAACAACAACATTTATCTGAGACTATTCAGATTCAACAACACAACACCATGAACACAACAAAAAAAATTGCTTCGGCATTGATTTCTGTATTTGACAAAAACGGTTTAGAACCTATTGTTAAAGCCCTTCACCAAAACAATGTAACCATTTATTCTACCGGCGGAACTGAAACTTTTATTAAAGATTTAGGTATTCCAGTAGTTGCTGTAGAAGATATTACGGCTTTTCCTGAAATTTTAGGAGGAAGAGTAAAAACCTTGCATCCAAAAATCTTCGGTGGTATTTTAAACCGTCAAGATCATGCGGGTGATGTGGAACAAATGAAAGAATTCAACATTCCGCAAATCGATTTAGTGATTGTGGATTTGTATCCGTTTGAAAAAACCGTTGCTTCTGGTGCGAGCGAACAAGATATTATCGAAAAAATCGATATCGGTGGTATTTCGTTAATTAGAGCGGCAGCAAAAAATTTCAAAGACACTGTAATTGTTCCTTCAGTTGAACAATACGCACCATTTTTGAATTTCTATACTGAAAACAACGGCGCTACCACTTTAGAAAACAGAAAATTATTAGCTTCAAGAGCTTTTAATGTTTCTTCACATTATGATTCGGCTATTTTCAACTACTTCAATCAAGTTTTTGAAGAACCGGTTTTAAAAATCAGCAAGCAAAACGGAAATGTATTGCGTTATGGTGAAAATCCACATCAAAAAGGATTTTTCTATGGTGATTTTGATAAAATGTTCACCAAAGTTCACGGAAAAGAATTGTCGTACAACAATTTACTAGACGTTGATGCGGCTGTGAATTTAATGAACGAATTCAAAAACGACAATCCAACTTTTGCGATTTTAAAACACAATAATGCTTGTGGTTTAGCTACAAGAAATACGATGAAAGAAGCATATTTAGATGCTTTAGCAGGTGATCCAACTTCAGCTTTCGGAGGCGTTTTAATTGCAAATGGTAAAATTGATGTAGCTACAGCAAACGAAATCAACCAATTATTCTGTGAAGTAGTAATTGCTCCAGCGTATGACCAAGAAGCGATTGATATTTTAGAAGAAAAGAAAAACAGAATTATCTTAATTTTGAACGACGTTGAATTACCTCAAACAACCGTAAGAACTTGTTTAAACGGAGTTTTAGTTCAAGATAAAGACAACGTTACCGATTCAAAAGACCATTTAAAAACGGTTACAACAGCAGTTCCAACAGCAGAAGAAATCGAAGATTTATTGTTTGCTTCAAAAATTTGCAAACACACCAAATCAAACACCATTGTATTTGCAAAAAACAAACAATTGTGTGCTTCTGGAACTGGACAAACTTCAAGAGTTGATGCGTTAAGACAAGCGATTGAAAAAGCGACTTCATTTGAATTTGATTTAACTGGAGCGGTTATGGCAAGTGATGCCTTCTTCCCCTTCCCAGACTGTGTAGAAATTGCAAACAAAGCTGGAATTACTGCGGTAATTCAGCCAGGAGGTTCAATTAAAGATGAATTGAGCATCAATTATTGTAATGATAATAATATGGCAATGGTATTCACTGGAATTCGTCATTTTAAACATTAAAATTTCACTTACAAAATATATTTTGGAAGCGCATTAAAATATTTTGTTTAATGCGCTTTTTATTTGTATTTATTCCAGATTATTTTTATAATTTTGCGAGTTGAATACAATTATACAAAAAACGCTAAACCCTTATCAAACTTATGGGATTTTTTGATTTCATGACCGAGGATATCGCAATCGACCTTGGTACCGCAAATACTCTAATCATTCACAACGATAAAGTCGTGATTGACAGTCCATCTATCGTTGCAAGAGACCGAATTACTGGCAAAATTATTGCTGTAGGTAAAGAGGCTAACATGATGCAAGGTAAAACACATGAAAACATCAAAACCATTCGTCCGCTGAAAGATGGGGTTATTGCTGATTTTGATGCGTCGGAACAAATGATAAAAATGTTTATCAAAAGTATTCCTGCGTTAAAAAAGAAATTGTTTACACCAGCGCTTCGTATGGTAATTTGTATTCCTTCGGGAATTACCGAAGTGGAAATGCGTGCAGTAAAAGAATCTGCTGAGCGTGTTAATGGTAAAGAAGTATATTTGATTCATGAACCTATGGCGGCAGCAATTGGTATCGGTTTAGATATTATGCAACCAAAAGGAAACATGATTGTAGATATCGGAGGTGGTACTACAGAAATTGCAGTTATCGCTCTTGGTGGAATTGTTTGTGATAAATCGGTTAAAATTGCCGGAGACGTTTTCACAAATGATATCATCTATTACATGAGAACGCAACACAATTTATTTGTTGGAGAAACTACCGCTGAAAAAGTAAAAATCCAAATTGGTGCAGCTACTGAAGATTTAGACAGCCCACCAGAAGATATGGCAGTTGACGGAAGAGACTTATTAACCGGAAAACCAAAACGTGTTGATGTATCGTACCGAGAAATTGCAAAAGCATTAGACAAATCGATTCAACGTATTGAAGATGCGGTTATGGAAACCTTATCACAAACGCCACCTGAATTATCTGCCGATATTTACAACACAGGTATTTACTTAGCAGGTGGAGGTTCGATGTTAAGAGGTTTAGACAAACGAATTTCAATGAAAACAGATTTACCTGTTTACATCGCAGAAGATCCTTTAAGAGCCGTTGTAAGAGGAACGGGAATGACCTTAAAGAACATCAACAAATACAAAGGAATCCTGATTAAATAAAAAATAGTCCATGCAGCAAATAATTAATTTTATCATAAAAAACAGCCATCGATTGCTGTTTTTGCTGCTTTTGGGCATCTCATTTTCTTTGGTTGTAAAATCGCATTCCTATCATCGTAGTGAGTATGTAAATTCAGCCAACGCTGTTACTGGAGCATACTATGAAAAAGTGAATGAGGTAAATGAATATTTCAGTTTAAAGCAAAAAAACAAAGATTTAGCTTCAGAAAATGCTTTATTGAAAGAATTGCTTTTCAACAAAAAAGACACCATTTTAACTTCTAAAACGTTATTTAGAAACGACCTCAACAATTACAATGTCGTGGTAGCTAAAGTGGTAAAAAACAGCTTCAATACAAGAGAAAACTACATTACCATTAACTCAGGAAAGAATTCAAAAATTGAGATTGATATGGGAGTGGTAAATGACAAAGGGATTGTTGGTATTATAGAAAAGACTTCTGCAAATTATTCAACTATTTTAAGTGTCTTAAATACAAAATCAAAAATTCATGCTAAGATTAAAAACTCAGAACATTTTGGAACTTTAATTTGGGATGGAAGAAATGTTGGATTTGCACAACTAATCGATGTTCCAAGATTAGCTTCATTAAAACATGGAGATTCAATTGTAACTGGTTCAAATTCTGAGATTTTCCCTGAAAATATCCCGATTGGAAAAATTGACAAAATTTTCATCGACAAGAAAACAAATTATTACACCATCAATATTCGTTTATTCAATGACATGACATCGTTAGGCTATGTTTACGTTATTGAAAATAAAAGAAAAAAAGAGAAACAACAATTAGAAGTAGCAACCACAGCACCAAAACAATAAGTGAACAATAGTATTTTAAATAGCATCCGATTTGTCGTTTTCTTAGCCCTTCAGGTTTTAATATTTAACAATATTAACTTGTTTGGTTACTTAAACCCGTATCCATATGTTTTATTTATTCTACTATATCCTGTAAACAGTAATAAAAGTGTTTTGCTACTTGGAAGTTTTGCTATGGGAATTCTTTTAGATATGTTTTGTAATTCGGGCGGAATTCACACGATGGCATCTTTAGTTTTGGCTTACATAAGACCATCGCTTTTTAAATTTGCATTTGGATTAAGTTACGAATATCAAACTGTAAAAATTGCGGATAAAATTTCACCTGAACGAATTACTTTATTACTACTAGCTATATTTATTCATCATTTTGTTATGTTCTTTTTTGAATATTACCGATTTGATTTGATTTTAACGATACTTACTCGTACACTATTCAGTACGCTTTTTACGTTTATTATTTGTTTGCTAACACTTTTTATAATTAAGCCGAGTAGACGATGAGAAAAGCTGTTTTACCTGCCGTAATCATTATTACTTCCCTTCTTCTGATTGTTCGAATTTTCTATCTTCAAGTAATTGATGAAAATTTAAAATTACAATCGGAGAATAATGCTATTAAAAAAGTATTTGATTTCCCGGAGAGAGGTTATATCTATGATCGTAATGGTAAGCTTTTGGTTGCCAATCAGCCATCATATGACATCATGGTAGTTCCGAGAGAAATAAAAAATATTGACACGACTGAATTTTGTAATTTACTTCACATTACCAAAGAGTATTTTATCAAAAAAATTGAAAAAGCAAACGTATATAGTCCTAGACTTCCTTCCGTATTCTTGTCACAATTAAACAAGGCAGAATATGCAGCTTTTCAAGAAAAAGAAAGAAAATTCGAAGGATTTTATACACAAAAGCGTTCACTTCGTGATTATCAAGTAAATGTTGGGGCAAACGTTTTTGGTTTTATAACACAAGTTAATGAAGCCATCCTAAAAAAGAACAAGTACTACAATAGTGGTGATTTAATAGGAAAACAAGGCGTTGAGCAACAATATGAAGAAACATTAAGAGGAATTAAAGGAGTAAAATATTTACTTCGCGACAAGCATAATAAAATTATTGGTCCTTATAAAAATGGGCAATTTGACACCATTGCGCAACAAGGAAAAGACTTAACTTTAACTATCGATTACGAGCTTCAGAAATACGGAACCGAATTAATGGTTAACAAAAGAGGAGGAATTGTGGCGCTTGAACCAAAAACAGGTGAGATTTTAGCTTTGGTTACAGCTCCTACTTATGACCCTGCATTGTTAGTAGGAAGACAACGTTCTAAAAACTACACAGCTCTTTATCATGATTCCATTGCTAAGCCTTTATATGACAGAGGACTTCAAGCTACATATCCACCAGGTTCTCCATTTAAAATTATAACCGGTTTAATTGGATTACAAGAAGAAGTAATTGATGAACAATCCACTTTTTATTGTAATCATGGAGCAAATTTCGGACGATTTATGAAATGCCATTGTGGTTTACATACCTTACAATTGAACAACGGTACTTATAAATCATGTAACAGTTATTTTGGAAACACATACAAAAGAACCATTGAAAAATATAAAGATTCATATTACAGTGTAGACAATTGGGCTAACCACGTAAAAAGTTTTGGATTAGGTCAATTTTTAGGAACCGATATGCCAATTGGATCAAAAGGATTAGTTCCAGATTCTAAAATGTACAAAAGAATGTACAATGGCGCCAAAATTAGAAGTTCGTATATTATTTCAAATTCTATTGGTCAGGGAGAAGTTTCTACTTCAACCTTACAATTGGCTAATATGATGGCAGTAGTAGCAAATAAAGGATATTACTACACCCCTCACATTGTAAAAAAGATTAAAGGAGAAGTTTTAGATAAAAAGTTTACCACAAAACATTATTCTACAATCGACAAACAATATTTTACACCCATGATTCAAGGCTTGGCGGATGTTTACAATGTAGGTACTGCTTCAAATTTAAAAGTGCAAGGTTTAGAGCTTTGTGGAAAAACAGGAACAGCTGAAAATAAAATTAGAGTTGCTGGAAAAACCTATCAATTAAAAGACCACTCTATATTTGTTGCATTTGCGCCAAAAGAAAATCCAACAATTGCTATTGCTGTAGTTGTTGAAAATGGATATTGGGGTAACCGATGGGCAGGGCCTATTGCAACCTTAATGGCCGAAAAATATGTAACTGGAAAAATCACCAGAAAAGATTTAGAAACCACCATGCTTAATGGAAGTTTATTAGAAGAATATAAAAGAATTGAAAACATCATCTTTCAAAGAAAAGTTGACCCTACAAAAGTTCAAGATTCTTTAAATAAAATAAAAGTAGAAATAAGCGACGCCAAAAAAGAAGAGGAAGAAAACTAAATGAAAAATCAAAGCGTAGGAAATAGAATTGATTATATCAGCATATTACTTTACATAGTTTTAGTAATTATGGGCTGGATGACTATTTATTCTGCCTCTTTACCATTAGAAGAAACTTCTATTTTTGATATTTCACAAATCTACGGTCGTCAAATGCTTTTTATAGGATTAACGATTCCTTTGATACTAGTAATTTTATTCAGTGATGCCAAGATATTTGAACGCCTATCTTTTGTTTTTTATGGTGTGGGAATTCTTCTTTTACTTGGACTTTTTGTTTTTGGTGTTACTAAAAAAGGACAAACCAACTGGTATCAATTTGGCGGATTTGGTTTTCAACCATCAGAATTCGTGAAAACTGCAACCGCTTTGTTGTTGGCAAAATACTTAAGTTATTCGCAAATAAATTTAAAATATACCAAACATCAAATTATAGGTTTAGCAATCGTGGGCATCCCCGTATTACTAATATTAATGCAACCCGATGCTGGTAGTGCTATGATTTTTATTTCACTAATCTTTGTTTTAAATCGTGAAGGATTGCCTAGTTGGTACTTTTTTTCAGGTATTATAGCTATTGCATTATTCTTTTTATCGTTAGTAATTGAACCCGCATACTTGATTGGTATTATTTTCATTATAATGGTAATCCATTATATATTCAATAGAAAAATTTCTAGGAACCCAATTGTTTATGGACTACTTTACTTAGTAATGGCAGGATTTGCTTTCTCGGTAAGTTATGTTTATGACAGTGTTTTAGAACCACATCAAAAAGACCGTATTAATGTTTTAATTGGTGATGATGTTGATATGAAACGAGAAGGTTACAATCTTAATCAGTCGATGATTGCTATTGGTTCTGGAGGCTTACTTGGAAAAGGCTATTTAGAAGGAACACAAACAAAAGGAGGATTCGTACCTGAACAACACACCGATTACATCTTTACTACTGTAGGCGAAGAATGGGGATTTGTAGGAAGTATCACGGTAATTCTTTTATTTGTTGCCTTATTTTTAAGAATAATTTACTTAGCCGAAAATCAGAAAACAAAATTTAGTAGGGTTTATGGCTATTGCGTGGCAACTTATTTATTTACGCATTTCTTTGTAAATATTGCCATGTTGATTAAATTATTCCCAACAATTGGAGTACCACTTCCCTTTTTCTCATACGGTGGTTCGAGTTTATGGGCATTTACCATTTTACTATTTATCTTTATTAAGCTTGACGCTAATAAAGTAAATGAATGGTAATTAGAAACTCCAATCTTTATAATCAGATTTCGACTCCATTTTATTTTCAATTTCGTCTGGCAAATTTGGATAAAAATCAATTCCAGTCATCTTTTCAATTTCATCAACAGAAACAACAAATTCATACAAAGGATTGTTAGAATTTTTATGAGGTACTAAAAAACCAATCATTTTGGTTCCATCTTTAGATAAAAGTACTTTATAAAAATAATTAGGAACTGAAACCTTTTCTTTTCCTATTGTTTTCAAATTATCAATTAAAACACCACCTGTAACAATATATAATCCATCGTTTTTTGTAGCCCAATATCTCACTTTTTCTTCTAAACGATTCCAAACACCCGAATTGAATTCATGCTCTTGTGGACTAATATTAGAAGTAAAGAAAGTCTCATTATATTCATCTAATGTTTCTTTTCTATCTCCAGCTGGACACAAGTGACCCTTATCGTAACCCGATTTTTTATAATTTCTCCAATCTGCTGATTCTGTTTTTACTAATGGATCTTGTTCGAAAAAAGGCCGATCATAATTAGTAGTTTTTACATCATCACTATCTAAACAATATGCCACCCATTCGCTTTGTTCATGAGCTTCTGAATATGAAAAAGCATAAGTATTACGTTTGTAAACATCGCTTGTGGTTGATGTTGGCAGAAAATCAAAATCACTAGAAATCACATTTTTACTTACTAAAACTTCCTTGTTTTCAAGTGAATTCTCATTATTTACATCAAATTCTTTACAAGAGAATAGTGAGATAACTAATAGGATATAAAGGGTTCTTATCATGATTTGGCTTAGTTTTTGTTACCTTTGTAAAGATAATTTTAAAATCGAAGATCATGAAAATAAAATTTTTAATTTTAGTGGGTTTATTTAGTTTACAAGCCACATTAGCTCAAGAAACTGTAATAGATAGTGTAAAAGTAAAACAAGAAAAGCTACTACTTGAACAACAAAAAGCGGAAAAAGAAAGAATAAAAGCAGAAGAAAAAATAATTAAAGAACAACAAAAGACAGAAAAAGAACGTCAAAAAGCTTTGAAAGAAGCAGAAAAAGCTCAGAAAAAGGCAGAAAAAGAATTAAAGCAAGCTCAAAAAGCGATTGCTCAAAGAGAAAAAGCCAAAAAGAACATAGAAAAAGCTAAATCTAAAATGGAAGACAACAAAAAAGATTTAGAAAAAGATAAAGAGAAATTTGAAAAGCTTAGAAGAAAAGGAAAATTAAACACTGAAGAAGAGTTAAAATGGAGAGAGAAAATTCTTAAAAAAGAAAACAAAGCTTTAGAACTTCAATTAGACTTAGAAAAAGCACAAAACAAACTTGATAAACTAGATTAATAAAAAAAATCCCGATTCAAAGAATCGGGATTTTTTTTATTTTAATTCATGCTTATTTTTTGTGGTAATCCTTTTCCTTTAGTCAACAATTTCATATCGGAAATAACATTTAAAGTTTCTTCCACATAAATATCTTTTTGTAATTCTTCATGCCAACGTTCTCTTTTCTGTTTTAATAAAGTGTCTTTTTCAAACAAAGCAACTTCATCAGGTAAAGACGTAAAAACATATTTATTATTGTAGTCTGAAATAGCTTTAAACTTTTTAATCTTAACATCTGCAACCGCAATTTCTTTCTTAAAGTCATTTAAGTTCAAACTAAAATCATTCTCATCTTTACGCTCAAAAATCCATTTTGCATTTTCATCTATTAAATTGAAGGTTGGATTAGCAGCTATTCTCTTTTTGCTATTTGCAATAACATTATCATAATTAGCATTTAATGGTTGGTATTTAGCAGGTTCAATCTTATCCCAAGGCAATGCGCTTTCTTCATCACGTTCTCCCATATCAAGGTAAGAAAAACGATCTGGGAAAACAATATCACTCTTAACTCCTTCACGTTGCGTTGAACCACCATTAATTCTATAAAATTTTTGAATAGTAGTTTTTAACGCTCCTAAATCACCATAGGAATTCCCTCTGATAAACTGATTTAAATCAATTACATTCTGAACGGTTCCTTTACCGTAAGAATGCTTACTTCCTACTATAATTCCGCGTTTGTAATCTTGTATTGCCGCAGCAAAAATTTCAGAAGCAGAAGCAGAAAAATTATTAATCATTACAACAAGTGGACCGTCATATTGAACCTTCTTATCAGGATCTGGCAAAATTTCTGGATTTCTTCCTGGCGCCTTAACTTGAACAATTGGACCATCTGGAATGAACAAACCTACCATTTTAACAACCGTTTCTAAAGAACCTCCTCCATTATCGCGCAAATCCATAACAAGACCATCAATGTTTTGTGCTTTTAGTTTTTCAATCTCAGCCGCTACATCTTTAAATGCATCACGATTTTCTTTGTTTTCAAAACTAATATAGAATTTAGGCAAATAAATAATTCCATATTTTTTACCATCTTTTATTACGATACTTGATTTTGCAAATGTTTCCTCTGTTTCAACTTCATCTCTAATAATTGAGATTACTTTTATAGTACCGTCAACTTTTTTAACTGTTAAACGAACTTCAGTTCCTTTTGGACCCTTGATTTTTTTCACTACATCATCTAAACGCATACCTGCAATATCCAAAGGCTCTTCTTTTCCTTGCGCAACCTTAAGTATTAAATCTCCAGCCTCTAATTCTTTTCCTCTCCAAGCTGGACCACCAGAAATCAATTCTGAAACTTCAACTCCTGATTCTTTCTTTTGTAAACGAGCTCCAATTCCTTGAAATGTTCCGCTCATGCTTACATCAAATTTTTCTTTATCATCTGGTGAAAAATAGAAAGTATGTGGATCAAAGCGTTCCACAATAGAATTTAAAAATATTGCAAACCAATCGTCTCTTTCTAACTCTTTTTCTATAAAGTCAAAATACTCATTTAATGATTTTAATGAGCTTTCGCGTACTTCTTTCTCAATCACATCAAATGATTTCACCTCATACGCATTATCCTTTTTCTTTTTATCTTCCTCAAGTTGTTCTTTATCCGTTATAGAAGAAAGAGCTGACAGTTTCAATTGTTTTCTCCATCTATCCATTAACTCCGACTTATTTTTTGAAAAAGGCAATTTTTCATAATCTACATTAATACTTTCCTTAACAGTAAAATCAAAAGGTTTACTTAAAACATCTTCATATATTTCTCTAGACTCGCTCATTCTTTTTAACAAACGAGCATTTGTTAAATTAAAGAAAGTCAAATCTTTATTTTTTATCATATCGTCAATTGAAGTCTCATACTTACTAAACTCATCAATATCACTTTGAATAAAAAATCGTTTTGTAGGATCAATATTATCTAAATATTTTTTATAGACTTTTTTTGAGAAATCATCATTAATCTCAATTGGACTATAGTGACCTTTTTCTAAAACAAACGTCAATAGCTCTAATAAAAGCTTGTCTTTTTCTGGATCTTCTGTTTTCTCTCTAGGAATAAAACTCCACAGTATTGCTGATAAAGCAGTTACCAACAATATAACCTTATAATTTCTTTTCATAAATTCCACTATTCGTTTCATTGAAAAATTTTCAACTAAATTACACAAAAAATCATGCCACAAGTGTGCAAATTACTATAATTTTTTGTTAAACCCATAAAATTTAGCATTCAAAAAAAAGGTTTCGACATAAATTATTTAATTTAGCAAAAAATGTACAAAAAATGTCAAAACCACTGATACTAGTAACTAACGATGATAGCATTGTTGCTCCTGGAATTCGCGCTTTAATTGAAGTGATGAAAGAATTGGGAGAAGTTGTTGTTGTTGCTCCCGATAGTCCACAAAGCGCAATGGGACACGCAATAACCATAAACAACACTTTAAAATTAGAAAAAGTACATTTAGACAAAGACCTTGAACAAGAATACAGTTGTAGCGGAACTCCCGTAGATTGTGTAAAAATTGCGGTGAATGAAATTCTAAAAAGAAAACCCGATTTATGCGTTTCAGGAATTAATCATGGTTCCAATTCTTCTATTAACGTGATATATTCGGGAACGATGAGTGCTGCAGTTGAGGCTGGAATCGAAGGAATTCCCGCTATCGGATTTTCGTTGTTAGATTATAGTTGGGATGCCGATTTTGAACCCATCAAAAGTCATATAAAACAAATAGCATCAGAAGTTTTAAAAAATGGTTTACCAGAAGGGGTAATTTTAAACGTTAATTTCCCAAAATTAAGCAAAGAAGATATCAAAGGAGTAAAAATTTGTCGTCAAGCGAAAGCCATGTGGCAAGAGGAATTTGACAAGAGAACCAATCCACAAGGAAAAGAATATTATTGGTTAACCGGAAAATTTGTCAATTTAGATAAAGGAACTGATACCGATGAATGGGCTTTAGAAAATGGTTATATTTCGATTGTACCGGTGCAATTTGATTTAACGGCACATCATGCGATACAACAATTAAATTCTTGGGAATTATAAATTTAGAGGACTAAAAATGAAATATTATATCATAGCCGGAGAAGCTTCGGGCGATTTACACGGTTCAAATTTGATGAAAGCTTTGTATGAAAAAGACCCAACTGCCGAAATTCGTTTTTGGGGTGGCGATTTAATGCAAAACGTAGGCGGAACTTTAGTAAAACACTACCGTGAATTGGCTTTTATGGGTTTTATTGAAGTCGTTATGAACTTAAAAACGATTTTGAACAACATCAAAATCTGCAAAAAAGACATTGAAGCGTTTCAACCAGATGCTATAATTTTCATTGACTACCCTGGATTTAATATGCGTATTGCTACTTGGGCAAAAGAGCGAAATATCCCAACACATTACTATATTTCGCCTCAAATTTGGGCTTGGAAAGAAAATCGCATCAAAGCTATCAAACGTGATGTAGATTATATGTATGTGATTCTTCCGTTTGAGAAAGATTTTTACGAGAAAAAACACAATTTCCCTGTACATTTTGTTGGACATCCATTAATTGATGCTATTGCAAGTAGAACGGAAGTCACAGATGAAATTTTTAGAAAAGACAATCATTTATCAGACAAACCAATTATCGCATTATTACCAGGAAGTCGCAAGCAAGAAATTGCTAAAATGCTTTCGATTATGCTTTCAGTTGTAAAAGATTTTCCGGATTATCAATTTGTAATTGCTGGCGCTCCAAGTCAGGAATATGAGTTTTACAAAACGTTTTTAACGAATGAAAACGTTAAATTTATTTCGAATAAAACTTATGATTTATTAAGTCATTCGCACGCAGCTTTGGTTACTTCTGGAACGGCTACTTTAGAAACTGCATTGTTTAATGTTCCTGAAGTGGTTTGTTATAAAGGAAGTTGGGTTTCATACCAAATTGCAAAGCGCATCATCACTTTAAAGTACATTTCATTGGTGAATTTAATCATGGACAAAGAAGTGGTTAAAGAATTAATTCAAGATGAATTGAACACGAAGAATTTAAAATTAGAATTGAATAAAATTCTAAATTCAGAAAGTCGCAACATTTTATTGAACAATTATGCCGATTTAAAACAGAAATTAGGAGGCGAAGGCGCGAGTAAAAAGACTGCGGAACTAATTCTAAATTCTTTCAAAAAATAAAGAATATTCTTATCGATTTATTACAAACTTAACGATTTTTTTATATTTTTGGGATTAAGAAGTCCCAACTCCTTAAAACTAAATACTAACTTCAAAAACAAAAGTGATTGAAAGTATTTAAGTTTCCTTTACTCACCATTACCATTAGTTTTGCGATAGGAATTATTGCAGAATTTCACTTGCAGTGGAGTTTTCAAACACTTGTAATTTTACTATTTTCTTACTTGGGAATTTTTAGCTTCCTCTTTTGGAAAAGCAAAAAAGCTTTGCTTCAAAATACTCTTTTTGGCATCACCACTTACCTACTCGCTTTTACTTTAGGTATGATGAATTTTTATATTCATTCTGATTTAAATTCGAAACATCATTACTCTAAAAAATCATTTGAAGAAACGAATTCCATTAGAGCCATCGTTAGCACAACTTTAAAACCAAATGAGAAATACTATAAATATTTTATTTCACTTTCGCACTTTAATGATTCGATTGCTTCTGGAAAACTATTGCTTTATGTTCCAAAATCAAATATTGAGATCTTACATTCTGGAGATGAAATTTGGTTGAACAACACCGTTTATCCAATTCCAAAAGCTTTCAATCCGTACCAATTTGATTATTCGAAATATTTAGAAAAGCAAAACGTATTCCATCAAATTTACACACAAGAAAATCAAATTAAAGTCATTCAAAGACATAAAACTTCAGATTATTACATTGAAAATTTAAGAAACAATCTCAGCCAAAGTTTCGATATTCACCATTTTGAACCCAAAACCAAAGCCATAATTGACGCCTTAATTTTAGGGCAACGATTAGAATTGGACAAAGAAACGATTGCCGATTATTCTAATGCCGGTGTGATTCATATTTTAGCGATTTCCGGATTGCATATTTCCATCATTTACTTTTTTATTGTGTTCTTGTTAAAACCACTAAAAAGAGTTCGTTTTGGAGCGGAAATTCAATTACTAATCGTCTTAGCGATTTTATGGTTATTTGCTTTACTTACGGGTTTGCCGGCTTCGGTAACTAGAGCCGTGACATTGTTTAGTTTTATTAGTATTGGCAACTATTTCAATCAGCCGAAAGCGATTTATAACGCATTGGCCATTACTGCTTTTTTGATTTTATTAGTAAAACCAAATGCTATTTTCGATATTGGATTTCAATTGAGTTATGCAGCCGTTTTATCAATCGTTTTGTTTCAACCTTTTTATAAAAAATTCTATTTTTCCGAAAATAAAATTGCAATTTATTTTACTGATACGGTTTTGGTTTCCTTGGCAGCGCAAATTGGCGTTTTACCTTTGAGTTTGTATTATTTTAATCAATTGCCTTTGTTATTTTTATTAGCGAATTTAGTCATAATTCCACTTTCGAGTTTGGTTTTAATTACTGGAATTGTGATTTTACCGCTAAATTATGTACTACCTTCCGTTGCGGTTTTCTTGGGGAAAATTCTAGAATTCAGTATTCAATTCATGAATGATTATATTCATTGGATTGCCCAATTTAAAAGCGGAATTATCACGAATATTTCGTTTTCGGGTTGGTTGACATTTTCGATGTATTTAGTCATTATTGCCTTTATTTATTGGATGTATCACACAAAAGTTAAAAACATAAAATATATTTTAGCAACCGTTTTACTTTTCCAATTGAGTTATATTAGTGTAAAATGGAACGAAAATCAAGGAAGTGAATTGATAGTTTTTAATGAAAAATCGACTTTAATCGGAATCAAAAATCAAAATAGTGTTATTGCATTTACTGATATTCCGGAAAATCACAACACTACTTTAAATCATTACACTCGAGGAACGTTTTCCGATTCATTACGAATTTTCCCTATGCAAAATGCAATTTCATTCCGAAATAAAAGAATTTTGGTGATTGATAGCTTGGGAATTTACAAAACTTCAATTCGACCTGAAATCATAGTTTTAACTCAAAATCCCAAAATCAATTTATCGCGATTGATACAAGAAATGCACCCTAGAGAAATTATTGCGGATAAAAGCAATTACAAAAACACCATTAAACGTTGGGAAGCCACTTGTGGAAAAGAAAAAATCCCTTTCCATGCTATTGCCGAAAAGGGATTCTATAGATTGAAATAATTCTTATTTTTTCTGAATAATCTGATTTGCTCCGTCAATCCAAACTTTTGGACCTCCGGCCACATAACCTGTACTTCCTAAAGCTGTTAAATTCACTTTAGCTTCAGCGGTTTTAGCAGCACTTACAAACCAAACCGTTGGATAACCTCTAACTTGTAATTGTTGCTGTAGCTGCGCATTTTGCATTTTTACAGCATCCGTTTGTTCGTTTTTTCTAGGAAAATCTAATTCTACTAAAACCACATTATCTTTTGCCCATTTGATAAATTCTGGGGTTTTGAAAACTTCTTTTTGTAAACGAATACACCAACCACACCAATCAGAACCCGTAAAAAACAAAAACATTGGTTTATTCTCTTTTATAGAAATATCAGTTGCTTTTGACATATCTGTATGCCATGTTAACTCTTCTTGCGCTTGGATTGACATACTCGTCAAAGTTAAAAACGCTATTAGTAAAATCTTTTTCATATTGTAAATTTATAAAACAAAATTAAGCAAATTAGATGCCAAAAAAAGCTATTACTTAACTTCTTGCATTAATTTTTTAACTAATGGTGAAATAGCTATTAGAACCACTCCAGCTACTAAAGCATAAATGGCTAATTGTTGGTAACCATCAGCATAAGTATTTAACTTTTCTAAGTTGGTCATATTTTTAGAAGCACTTGCAATATTTGCTCCTAATAATCCCGCAAAATATTGACCATAGGCACTTGCTAAAAACCACATTCCCATAATAACCGCTTGTGTTTTTTGTGGTGATAATTTAGTCATGGCACTCATTCCAATTGGTGATAAACATAATTCACCAAAAGTAATTACAAACCATCCAAGAGTAAATAAATCCAAAGAAGTTTTCCCATCTGGTCCTGCAAAAAACTTAGTGTAATAAAATACCCAAAAACCTCCTGCTAGGAACAAGAATGCTAAACCAAATTTAATAATTGTATTTGGCTCTATCTTTTTCTTTGCCATCCAAAGCCAAACCATACCTACTAATGCTGCGAAAGCAATTACAAAAAAGGAGTTAGCGGAGTTGTTTACTCCATTAGGATCTAAAGGAATTCCTAAAACTGTATTGTTTAAATTCTCAGCAGCAAAATCACTTAAAGAGCCACCACTTTGTTCAAAAAATGCCCAAAAAACAATTGAAAACAACATAAAAATTACTGCTGCAATTAATTTTTTGTTTTCAGCAATTGAGAAACCTCGCATTTCATAGGCTAAATATAACAATGAAAATGGACCAATAGTATACATAAAATAATCTGTATATTCTGTATTAGAAACCATAACGATTATAATTGGAATAATCAAAATAGAACCTAAATAAGTAGACCACTCATAAATTTTTCTTTTACCAGATTCAATATGCTGTAATGGTGATAAACCAATATTTCCTAAACTTTTTTGCGTTTGTGTAAAGGTTAATAAACTAATAACCATAACTACAGCTGCTAATCCAAAAGCAACATTCCATTCCAAACCTTCAGGTATTATAGAAGATAACATTTCTCTTTTTCCAACTGCTATACAAACATAACCTCCGATTAAAGCTCCTAGATTAACACCCGCATAAAACAATGAAAATCCAGCATCAGTTCTAGAATCACCTTCTTTGTAAAGCTTTCCAACCATCGATGAAATATTAGGCTTAAAAAAACCTGTTCCTACAATGGTAAAACTCACTCCTACAAAAAACATTGATTTCGGGTCTATTGCTAAAATTAAGCTCCCTACAATCATTAATATTCCTCCCCAAAATAAGGATTTTCTAAATCCAAAAATTTTATCCGCAAACAATCCTCCTATAAAAGTAAAAGCATACACCCATGCTTGAGTTGCTCCGTATTGAAGATTTGCAGTTTCTTTGTCCATCAATAAATGATGCACCATATAAAAGTAAAGCATTCCTCGCATTCCGTAAAAACAGAAACGCTCCCACATTTCGCTGAAGAATAAATACCAAAGTTGTTTTGGATATTTTCCTTTAAAATCCTGAATTTGTTCTATTGTTTGCATCTTAGTGAATACCTTTTTCTTGCATTACTTTGTTTAATTGTTTCAATAAAACAAACATCAACATAGTTGCAAACATTAATAATCCGAAGTTAACCCAAAAGAAGTCTTGTTTGTTATCATAGGTATCCCAAAGACTTGCTAAAACCCCACTTAATTTATTTCCGATAGAAGTAGATAAAAACCAACCACCCATCATTAAAGAAGTAATATTCGTTGGACTTAATTTGGAAACTACAGACAATCCCATCGGACTCAAGAACAATTCTCCGATTGTGATAACCCCGTAATTGGCAACTAACCACCAAACACTTACTTTTTCTGTTCCGTTTGCTCCCATATTTACGGCGGCAATCATTACTAAAACAGATAAAGCTGAAATTAATAAACCGAATGCGATTTTAGTTGGTGTTGAAGGCTCTTTCTTTCTGCTTCTTAAAAACGTGAAGAAAGCAACAACTAATGGCGTTAAAATAATTACCCAACCAGGATTGATTGACTGACTTAAATTGGTTGCCCAAAGCAATACTTTCGAACCTTCTTCAGGTAATTTATCTTTGGCTACGTTTCTAAAGTAAACCGGATAATCCACTGTTTTTTGAACTTCGCCATCTACTTTTTGAATTCGGAAACTTGAATCGTATAATTCAACGGTATCTTTTTTGTATTCTACTTCTTTAGCTAATTTTAATCCATTAAAAACCGTTTGAGTGGTTCCTGTGATTTCTCTATCTGTATAACGATCTGCCCAAGTTGTTAGGGCTGAACCATTCAATTTGAAAACAGCCCAAAATAAAATTACAACAGCAAAAATAGTTAACAAAGCACCGATTGGTCTTTTGTCTTCTACTTTCGCTTTAAAATATAAACTTCCGTAGAAGAAAATTACGGGAATACAAGCGAAAATAAAAGCATCTGTACTATCCGAACCAAAAATATAACCGTTTGGATTTGCTTCCGAAGTTACTCCTTTGATTAACCAACCAATTACTCCAAAAACAGCAGATGGAACTAAAATAAACATTACAATTTTCCAGAAAGGCATGTCGCCAGCTTGTACTCCTTTTTTTTCTGTTTTATCGCCATAATGTTTTGTTCCTAGTAAGAAAACGATAACACCTACAAACATTCCAACTCCAGCTGCCATGAAAGCATATTGCCAACCTAATAAAATCTGTAAAGCCGCTCCAAAGAAGTTACAAATAAACGCTCCAACGTTAATTCCCATGTAGAAAATGTTGTAACCTTCGTCTTTTTTGTCTTTGAATTTATCTTCGGTATAGAAATTACCTAAAAGAGTTGAGATATTTGGTTTGAAAAAACCGTTACCCACGATAACTAATGTCATGGCAATGTAAAGCATCGTAATGTCATGAATTCCCATCATGAAATAACCGGCTCCCATCATGATTCCTCCAATAACGATGGATTTTTTATAACCCCAATATCTATCAGCAACTAAACCTCCAATGAAAGGCGTTAAGAATACCAAAGCGATAAAAGTTCCGTATAAATCGGATGCTTCTTTCTCAGTCATAGCGAATCCAGCTTCGACATCTTTAAGATATAAGGTAAAAATACCAATCATTAAATAGTAACCGAAACGCTCCCACATTTCAGATAAAAACAAGTAAGGCAATGCTTTAGGATGACTTTTCCACATAATTTATTGTATTAAAAAAACAAACCTACAAGGGTTTCTTGTAGGTTTGAAAGATATAAAAAATATTTTTATTGACAATTAGCTAATACCATTCATCATTTTTTTCAATTTTGGTGATAAAACTGCTAAAATAACTGCCGCAATTCCACACAAAACAACGAATACCATGAAAAATTCATATAAATTATGGATTTCAAAACCAGCAAATGATGTATACTCCATCGGTAATTGTTCTTTCTCAAATAAAGCTACTTGCTCTGCTGTTAACGTAACTTTCTTGTCCAACACATCTTGAAGATTTACTCCAATTGTTTCTGCCTTTTGAAATTTATCACCTGTTGCTGGAATAATTGCTCCTAACGAACCCGCTAAAGCATAACCAGCAGCATTTGAGATAAAGAACACTCCATATAATAAAGAAGCAAAACGTTTTGGTGCTAATTTACCAACCAATGACAATCCAATTGGAGATAAACAAAGCTCCCCCATTGTTTGAATAAAATACAACAATACCAACCATTTAATAGCTAATAATCCAGAATTTCCTAAATCTTTAACATTATGTGCGATGATAAAATAACTTAATGCAATTAATGCCAATCCCATAGCTTGTTTTAATGGAGAAACTGGCTCTTTACCTTTTGCTCTCAATTTATCCCACATTAAGCTGAAAGGAACTGCCAAAATAACAACAAAAAGGCCATTAAAAATTTGTACCATTGAAGCCGGCATTTCCCAATCAAACAAGAAATGTCTATCCGTTTGATTAGAAGCAATAAATGTCAAAGAAGAACCTGCTTGTTCAAACGCAGCCCAAAAGAAAATAATAAAAAACGAAACAATATAAATTACCCAAATTCTTTGTCTTTCCACTGTATTCTCAGCTGAACTCATAATAAGAAATGCTAAAGAAATTCCTGCAGAATATATTATTGGGTAAATAATTCCTTTTACTAATGTACCTATTTCAAAATTACTAAATCCTACTTCAGACACTAAAAAATATCTAAATGCAAAAAACAACAAAACAAATAAAACTGAAGCTATTCCAATAGACTTTGAAGAAAAACTTGCTTGCTCTTCAACTTCTCCTTTAGATTTATCTTTGTTAGGCTTACCCCCGATAGGTTCTCCTTCTGGCGTAACTACATACTTATTTTTTAAAAAGAAAAAAACCAATGTTCCTAAGATCATTGCAATACAAGCCATCAAATATCCCCATTTGAAAACTGTTGGGTCTTGAACATTATTAACTTTTACATCGGCAATAAGTGGAACAAAATATTGACTTAATAAAGCACCAATATTAATTCCCATATAAAAAATGGTAAAAGCTGAATCTAATTTTGTTTTTTCCTGAGCTGGATACAAACTTCCCACCATTGATGAAATATTTGGTTTAAAAAATCCATTTCCAAAAATGATTACAAAAAGACCTAGCCAAAATATGCCTTTAGATAAATCTAAATTGGTATCATAAATAGTAGCACTATAAAACAACGAAAATTGACCAATTGCCATTAGAGTACCTCCAAGCATAATACAACTTCTGTTTCCTAAATATTTATCAGATATAAATCCTCCTAATAAAGGAGTTAAATAACAAAGAGCTAAAAACCCTCCATAAATAATAGATGCATTTGATTCCCCTAACATTAAGGCATTTACCATGAACAATGTCAAAATCGCTCGCATTCCGTAGAAATTGAACCTTTCCCACATTTCGGTTCCAAATAAAACCCATAGTCCTTTTGGATGACCTGTTTTTACTGCTTCACTCATATAATTTGTTTTAGTTTATTGGTTTATTATAGTTTTTCTTTGATGTAATTTGTCATTTTGGTGTACAATTGTAAGCGCGTTTTTCCACCATAAATTCCGTGATTTTTATCTGGATAAATGGCCCAATCGAATTGTTTGTTGGCTTGTACTAAAGCTTCAATCATTTTCATTGTATTTTGAACATGAACGTTATCATCAGCTGTTCCGTGAATTAATAAGAAGTTTCCTTTTAATTTACTTACGTGATTGATTGGCGAATTGTTATCGTAACCACTTGCATTTTCTTGTGGTGTTTGCATATAACGCTCTGTATAAATACTATCGTAATATCTCCAAGAAGTTACTGGAGCTACTGCAATTGCCATTTTGAATACATCAGCACCTTGGAACAAACAGTTAGACGACATGAAACCTCCATAACTCCATCCAAAAATTCCGATTCTTGAAGCGTCAACGTAGTTGTATTTTCCAATTACTTTAGCTGCGTCGATTTGATCTTCTACTTCGTATTTACCTAATTCTTTTTGTGTGCATTTTTTGAAAGCTGCTCCTTTGAAACCAGTTCCTCTACCGTCTACACAAGCTACGATGTAGCCTTGTTGCGCTAACATCATGAACCAATAATCATCTGTACTATTCCAAGCATTATCTACTTGTTGCGATCCTGGACCAGAATATTGATACATGAAAACTGGATATTTTTTATTTGGATCGAAATTTTTTGGTTTAATCATCCAAGCATTCAATTGGTGCCCTTTTTCAGTAGTTAAAACGAAAAACTCTTTTGGAGTTACATCATATTTTGCTAATTTTTGCTCTACCGCTTCATTAGAAACAATTGTTTTAACAACCGCTCCCGTTTTAGAATCATTTAAAGTATAAGTTGGTGCTGAAGTTGCGCTTGAATACGTATTGATGAAGAATTGGAAATTCGGGCTAAAAGTTGCTGAATTGGTTCCTGTTTTCGTAGACAATCTAACTTTTGATTTTCCATCAACTTTAATAGCATAAACGTCTCTATTGATAGAGCCATTTTCTACTGATTGATAATAAATCATTCCTGATTTTTCATCGAAACCATAATAGTTGGTTACTTCCCATTTTCCAGAAGTAATTTGTTTTTTCAATTTACCTGATTTATCGTAGTGGTAAATATGATTGAATCCGTCTTTTTCTGATGTCCAAATAAAACTGTTATCTTTTAAGAAAGTTAGGTTATCGGTAACATCTACATAAGCCGCGTCTTTTTCATTTAAAACGATTTTTGTAGTTCCTGCATTGGCATCAACAAAATGTAAGTCAAGATTATTTTGGTGACGGTTCATTACCTGAACGCTTAAAACAGCAGCGTCGTTAGTCCATTTGATTCTTGGGATATAAAAATCTTTATAATCTCCTAAATTGATTTTTTTAGTTGTCCCCGATTTTAAATCGAAAATATGTAAAGAAACAATGGCGTTTTTCTCACCTGCTTTTGGATATTTAAAAACCGTTTGTGTTGGATATAATCCTTCATTATACATGTCCATTGAAAACTCCGGAACTTCGGTTTCATCAAACTTGATGTAAGCGATTTTTGTACCTGTTACATTCCAATCATACGCTTTTACGAAGGCAAATTCTTCTTCATAAACCCAATCCGTAATACCATTAATGATTTTATTTTTTTGTCCGTCTTGCGTAATTTGAATTTTTACACCTGATGATAAATCATGAACATATAGATTGTTTTCAAATGCGTAAGCAACTTTGGTTCCATCAGCACTAAATGTTGGCTCTTGAATAGCATTAGAAGTAAAACTATTTACCGTTTTTGATGAAATATCATAAATAAAATATTGTGCTGTAAAAGAGTGACGGAAAATAGGATTAGAATTGGTTGCAATTAAAATCTTTTTCTCGTTTTTATCGAATGAATAACTATCAATTGATTTAACTTCTGGATGATTTTTGGTATCGAAAAGAGTACTCACTTTTTCTAAAGTAGCAAAATCATACAAATCGATTTGGTAACTTTTCGAAGTTCTGTCGTAATTTAATACCGTGTATTGGTTGGTGTTCTTCATGGCGCTCAAAGCATCCATCCCTTTGGTTCTGAAAGCTCCGCCCCAAATTTCTTCCAAAGTAATTTTTTGTTGTGCTACAACTGATAATGAGCTTACTACAAAAAGTAAAATCGCTAAACTGTATTTTTTCATAATATTATGTTCTTAAAAAACCTCCAATTTTAGTGAAAATATATGAATTAACCATAATTTTAACTTCATTTAATAAACTTTTTGATTTTTAAAAAATATTTAACTACATTTATAATTGAAATGGCAACATAAATAAATGACAGTAACACTACAAAATGGATTATTTATTTTATCCAACACTTTCGTGGTTGCTAACTTGTATGTCTTTCTTTATTTAATTTTACTTCTTACTGTTTTTGGGTTGTTTTTTAATTTTCAATTAAGATCGTCTAATATTGATTTTCGAACTTTAAGAAACACTATAAATTACCATTCTAATTCCCAATATCGCTATTATTTTTTATATCTAGGATTAATTTTTCCTGTTGCAGAATTGTTTCATTTGATTTTTAATGAATCGAAAAGTGTTAATTCTTATTTTGAATTTATTACAGGTGCTTTTTGTGTTTTTATTTTTTTAATTACTGCAAAAAATGAAATAGCCAAATACAGTTACGTTATTTTTAGATCTTGCTTTTATCTACTTCTTTTATCAGTCATTTATGAATTTTTTAAAGAAAGTATGAACTTTCTTTTGTTTTCAAAATATTTACTACTGCTATTTTTTGCTTTTGCTATTTTTAAAAGATTTACCACCTATTTAATTTTTATAAGCATTAACTTTTTTTTGTTGTTCTTTCTGACCATTTTTAAAAACGAAGAAACACTTAACATCATAACACTCATAAATGCTTTATTTATAATTATGGTCATTCATTTGGGACAAATAATTAGAAACATAAAAGCTAATGAACGATTAATTTTTACTCAAGACATTATAAACAACACAAACTCCATAATTATTGCAGCTGACAATTTAGGAAATGTTCAATATTGTAATGATTCTATAACTAAAATTTTAGGTTACACTCCTGAAGAAGTTTTGGGAAAAGCATTTTGGTCTTTAACAGAAGATACCGAGTTTGAAGCCGGCGATTATTCAAGTAAATTTAAACCTAATGCAGTTTATTTCCGAAAGTTAAAGTGTAAAAATGGCGAATACAAGTTTATTCAATGGACTGATTTTAAACAAACCAACAACACTTATGTAGCAACAGGACAAGATGTTACCTCAAAAATTAGTTTAGAAACTAAATATGCCAATTTAATTCAAAATGCTAAAGACATTATCTATGAAAGCGATAGATATGGAAATATAATTTATGCTAATAAATTTTCAATTCAAACACTAGGTTACAAACTTGAAGAACTTTTAGGAAGACACTTTAGTGATTTCATTAGAGAAGATTTTAAAAGCACTGTGTCAAAATTTTATGTCGATTCTATTTCTGAAACCGATGAATTTGATATTTTAGAATTTCCGATAATTAAAAAGAATGGCGAAGAAATTTGGGTTTCCCAAAAAGTAACCATTAAAAGAGACGAAAACGATATGATCTCAGGTTTTTCATGCATTATTAGAGATATAACAGCTACAAAACTTTTAGAACTAGAAGAACACAAACGAATAGAAGAAATAAGCAGATTAAACAACGTTTCTAACAAACTTTCTACCTTAAACTTCTTAACATTTCCAAATTTAGATGCTTTAATTCAACACATTTGTAAAGAAACTGCTGTAGGATTAAAAATTGACCGTGTGGCGCTTTGGAATTTTGAGAAAGACCAAATTGATTTAAGAAACATATATGTACAAAGTGAAGACAAACATTATGCAGACTTATCAATACCAAAGAAAAGTATAAGCACTTATATTTCAAACATAGAATCAGAACCTATAATTATTGCGTCTGATGTTTATAAAAGTGAGTCTCTAAAAGAGTTTACCACAGAATATTTTCCAAAGTATGATATTAAATCGTTACTAGATATACCTATATACATAGGTGGGGAACTAAACAATATTTTGTGCTTAGAAGCTACTCATGAAGTCAGATATTGGACTAATGAAGACATTAACTTTTGTAAAACAGTTGCCGAAATTATAGCTTTAGCAATAGAAACGACAAGAAGAAAAAACGCTGAAAATCAAATTATTTACAAAAACGAAATTTTAACTGCAATTGCAAACGTTACTAGCAATTTATTAATTCACAAAGACAAAGATGATATTTTTGATGTTTCAATAGAGCAAATAGGTAAAGTATTAAAAGTAGATCGTTTGTATTATTTTGAAAATGACATCAAAACAAATTTAATGAGTCAACGCTTTGAATGGGTTTCTGAAACTGATTTAGCAGAGATTGACAATCCTTTACTACAAAATATTCCTCATGATGAATTTGCAGATTTTATGCAAATTATATTAAACAAAAAACCATATCTAAATTTAACCAAAGATATTCCAGAAAGCAATTTTAAAGATTTATTAATTGATCAAAACATCGTTTCAATCTTAATAATTCCTCTTTTTGACAAGGAAACTTTCATAGGTTTTATTGGTTTTGATGATTGTAAAAACGAACGCATTTGGACCGAAGAAGAAATTAGTATTTTACTTACACTAGCCAATAATATTGCTTCAACAATTATAAGAATTAACAACGAAAAAGCAATTGCAGAAAGTGAAGAAAAATTCAGATTATTAGCCAATAACATTCCCGCTTCTGTTTTCCTAGTTAAATATGACACTGCGCGAACAAAAGTCTATTTAAATGATGAAATCGAAAAATTAACAGGATATCATCGTGATGATTTCATGACTAACAAAATTTCGTTACTCGATTTGTATCATCCTGAAGAAAAAGAAGAATTAAGACTCATTATAGACGAAGCTTTACAAAACAGAAAACCCTATAAAGTAACATGTAGAATTAGACGAAAAGACGGCAACTATGTTTGGATTGAAGAATATGGAGAAGGAATTACAATTAATAATGAGGTTGCTTACATTGAAGGAGTTTTAATTGATATCACAGAGAGAAAAGTTGCCGAAGAAGCCGTTATTGCAAAAGAATTAGCCGAGTCTTCTAACAAAGCTAAATCAGAATTCTTGGCCAATATGAGTCATGAAATTAGAACGCCTTTAAATGGAATTATAGGCTTTAGCAATTTGCTCTTAAACTCTGATTTAACTGAAATTCAAAAACAACATTTAGAAACTGTTAATCAATCGGCCGCTACTTTATTAGATGTTGTAAACGATATTTTAGACATTTCTAAAATTGAAGCCGGAAAATTAATAATCGACAAAGAAAAAACAAGTTTGCATACCATCATCAATCAATGTATTGATATGATGAAATTTATGGCACATCAAAAAAACCTAGAACTCATTGTAAATATTCACAAAGATGTACATTGCGCTATTTGGGTAGATGAAATGCGACTAAAACAAATTCTCCAAAACTTGTTAAATAATGCGATTAAATTTACTCAAAAAGGGCAAATCGAATTAGAAGTTTCTGCTGTAAATCTAAACGAAAACACTTCAAAAATTAGATTTAGCGTAAAAGACACTGGAATAGGTATAAAAAAAGGAAACAAGAAAAAAATCTTGGAAGCTTTTACACAAGAAGACAATTCTACAACCCGTAATTATGGTGGAACCGGACTTGGATTAACCATCACCAACAGTCTTTTAAAATTAATGAATAGCAAATTAGAAATTGAAAGTGAACTTAATGTTGGATCAACTTTTAGTTTTGAATTGTTATTAAAATCAGAATTATGCAACTATCATTTATCTGTTCACAATCATAACTTTAAAAAAGCTTTACTTATTGAAGATAATAAACTTGTCACTTCAATAATTAAAAACATGTTACAATGCTATAATATTGTAACAGAATCATATGAGAATAATATCGAAACTATTTCAAAATTTATACAAGAAAATCAAATTGATTTATTACTACTAGATTTAGAATATCTATCGGAAAAAACAACAATTGAAATCATCAAGGAATTAAATATTTTGCCAAAAATTTCTATAATTGTGATGCAAAATTCCAATTCAAAATTTAATGAAACTGGAACCAATAAAAACGCACAAAGCATTATAAAACCAATAAAACACGAAACTTTACAAAACTACATCAATAAAAACAATTCCGAAAAACAACAACAAATAGTAGTTCATAAAGAAGAAGTTACAGCGAATTCTGTCAGCATTCTAATAGTTGACGACAACAAAATTAATATGCTACTAACTAAAACTTTAATCCAAAATAAAGTACCAAATAGCATTATTTACGAAGCAAGAAACGGTCAAGAAGCGGTTGATTTAGCATTAGAAAAAAATCCAGATATTATATTTATGGATATTCAAATGCCAATTATGAACGGATATGAAGCAACGACAGAAATAAGAAAAACAAATAGAAAAACCATCATTATTGCCATAACGGCAGGTATCATCACTGGCGAAAAAGAAAAATGTTTAGAAGTTGGGATGAATGATTTTATCATTAAACCAATTGATAAAATTTTATTTGAAACTACTTTAATTAAATGGATAAATAGTCTTCCTAATTAATCCAATTAGTATCTTTGCCTTCTATTTGAAAAAAATTCACCGCTATGAATCAAAATGTTAAAGGCTTTTCAAAATTATCTAAAGAAGAAAAAATAAATTGGATTACCAATACGTACTTTGTTAATCCAGATGAAGCAAAAGAAAGCATCGTAAAATATTGGAATTCCGACGAAAACTTACAAAAATTGCACGACGAATTCATCGAAAACACTTTAACCAATTTTTATCTTCCTTACGGAGTAGCGCCAAACTTTACCATAAACGGAAAAAGCTACACCATTCCTATGGCTATAGAAGAAAGTTCTGTGGTGGCTGCGGCTTCAAAAGCAGCAAAATTTTGGGGAGAACGAGGCGGTTTTAAAGCTACGATTATCAATACTGAAAAAATTGGACAAGTGCATTTTCTTTTCCGTGGAAATACAGAAAAGTTAACTACTTTTTTCAATAAAATTAAACCGATTTTTTTCGATGAAACTCAAGAAATTACCAAAAACATGCAAAAGCGTGGTGGCGGAATTTTAGACATCGAACTAAGAGATAAAACCCATGAAATTCCAAATTATTATCAGCTACATGCTACTTTCAACACAAAAGACAGCATGGGTGCGAATTTCATCAATACGTGTTTAGAACAATTTGCAAAAACATTAGAAAATCAAGCGCATGAATATGCCGATTTTACTTCAGAAGAAAAAAACATTCAAATTGTAATGAGTATTCTAAGCAACTTCGTACCAAATTGTGTTGTTCGAGTTGAAGTTTCTTGTCCTGTAAATCAACTTTCAGATGATAAAAGCATCGATTCAGTTGAATTTGCTCAAAAATTTGCTACCGCTGTTCGAATTGCGGAAGTAGAACCTTTCCGCGCTGTAACCCACAACAAAGGCATCATGAACGGAATTGACGCCGTAGTTTTAGCAACCGGAAATGACTTCAGAGCTGTTGAAGCCGGAATTCACGCTTATGCAAGTAAATCGGGACAATATTCGAGTTTATCTCATGTGAAAATTGAGAATGATATTTTTACTTTTTGGATGGAAATTCCATTAGCATTAGGAACAGTTGGCGGATTAACTTCGTTACATCCATTAGTAAAATTCTCTATGGAATTGTTAGGAAAACCATCGGCAGAAGAATTAATGCAAATTGTAGCAGCGGCTGGATTAGCTCAAAACTTCGCAGCGCTTCGTTCGTTAACCACAACAGGAATTCAACAAGGTCATATGAAAATGCACTTGATGAATATTTTAAACCAACATCATGCTACCAAAGAAGAGAAACAAAAAGTCTTAGAGTATTTCAAAGACACAACAGTTTCGCATAGTTTAGTAGTAGATTATTTGGGAAAAATTAGAAGTTAATGGAAACCCAAACATTTTATAGTAACGGAAAATTACTCATCACAGGCGAATACGTTGTTTTAGATGGCGCAAAAGCATTGGCTTTACCTACAAAATTCGGGCAAAGCTTAGCAGTGAAATCAGGAAACAATCATCAAATCAAATGGACGAGTTTTGATTCGGATAAAAGTATTTGGTTTGAAGACGTTATTTCGTTTGAGGAAATAAAAATTAAAAGCACAAACGATAAAAATTCCGCTGTAAAAAACACTTTGATTGAAATTTTGCATCAAGCTTTTATTCAAAATGCATCGTTTTTAGAAAAAGAAGGTTACGAAATTGAAACCCATTTAACTTTCCCAAGGCTTTGGGGTTTAGGTACTTCTTCTACTCTTATAAACAGTATTGGCGATTGGCTAAACATTGATGCGTTTGAATTATTGCAAAAAAGTTTTGGTGGAAGTGGTTATGATATTGCTTGTGCCAAATCGAATTCGCCAATAGTGTATCATTTAGAAAATGAAAATCCTCATTTTAAATCGATTCATTTTAATCCTTCATTCAAGGAGAACATTCACTTTGTGTATTTGAATCAGAAACAAAGCAGCAAATTGGCGATTGCAAATTATATGTCAAAACATCATCATGTGAATGCAGTAATTTCAAAAATCAACACCATAACTTACGACACCATAGATTGCAAAGAAGGAAAAGAATTTGCTAAACAAATGGAAAAGCATGAAATTATAATGAGTGATGTTTTAGAAATTGAAACCATTCAAGAAAAACTTTTTCCAGATTTTAAAGGTGTAATTAAAAGTTTGGGGGCTTGGGGCGGTGATTTTGTAATGGCAATATCTAAAGACAATCCTACAGCTTATTTTAAAGAAAAAGGATATTCAGTTGTACTTTCTTATGAAGAAATGATTTTATAATACTGCTTTCAAACCAATATAAAACAAAAAAACCACTCAATTGAGTGGTTTTTGTGGTACCTCCAGGGATCGAACCAGGGACACATGGATTTTCAGTCCATTGCTCTACCATCTGAGCTAAGGTACCTTTACAATTTAGAGCATTACTGCTTGTTGATTGCGGGTGCAAATATAGAACCATTTTTATATTTTCCAAAACAAATTTTAAAAAAAATCAATTTGTATATTTGCACTTCATAAAACAAAACCATGCTTTTAACAATCGATGTTGGAAATTCAAGAATTAAAGTTGCTGTCTTTGAACACAATAAGCAAGCTGACTTTTTTATTTTTGAAACAAATGAAGCGCTAAAAAATTTTAAAAATATTTTTAAAAAATATTCTAATCTTCAAAAAATCATCCTTTCTTCGGTTGGAAAACTAGATGAAGACGTGGTGAATTATATCAAAAGTCAGTTTCAAACAGAAACAATCACACACAAATCAAAGTTTCCTTTCACTAATTTATATTCGACTCCCGAAACTTTAGGAATAGATCGAATGGTTTTAGCCGCTGGCGCTACCTTGATGCATCCTAATCAAAATAGATTAATTATTGATGCCGGAACCTGTATTACTTATGATTTTGTAAATTCTGAAAATCAATATTTAGGAGGTGCAATATCTCCAGGAATTAAAATTAGATATAAGAGTTTAAACAATTACACTTCAAAATTGCCGTTATTATCTTTAAGTGAAAATTTTAATATCATTGGAAATAGTACAAAAAGTGCTATTCACAGCGGAGTAATTAACGGAGTTCTCTTTGAAATCGAAGGGTTTATTTCACAATATTCTCTTAAAAATCAAGATTTAACAATAATTTTAACAGGAGGAGACGCAGAATTTTTGGCTAAAAGATTAAAAAGCACCATATTTGCCAATTCAAATTTCTTACTAGAGAGTTTGAACTTATTATCACTTTACACAGAAAAAAATGATTAAAAAACTTATAGTATTTGCTAGTATATTATTTTCGATAGTTTCATGGAGTCAGGAAAATACTGCTTCACCTTATTCTTATTATGGTCTTGGCGAAATTAAATTTAAAGGTACAGAAGATGCTAGATCGATGGGAGGCATTGGAATTGTTGCAGATAGTATTCATTTCAATTTGTTAAACCCAGCTTCTTACTCAAAAATAAAGTTTAGTACTTTCGCGATTGGATCTACTTCAACTTTTTCTACTTTTGAAACAAACGGAAATAGTGAAAAAGCTAAGCGTACCAATCTAAATTATTTAGCTGTTGGCTTACCAATTAAGAAATTTGGCGTTTCTTTTGGACTAATGCCTTATTCGGCGGTTGGTTACAAAATCGAAAGCAACTCCCATAATGATGCAGACAACTCAGATAGAACGAAAATTTCTACAGGAAACGGAAACATCAATCGTTTATTTATAGGGTCATCTTATGCAATAAATAAAAAACTAAGTTTCGGTTTTAATATTAACTATAATTTTGGGGTAGTAGAAACAGAATTTATTGAAACTATTTACGCACCTGTCGAACTACAACTTAGAACACGAGAAAGAAATAATTCAAACATTAATGGTTTTTCTTTTAACACAGGGGTTTATTATTCAAGAAATTTAAATCAAAAATTAAAACTGAATTCTTCTTTTGTATACAGTCCTGAAGCTACTTTAGTTTCTGAAAACTCAAGAAATATTGCTACAATATTTTATAATATTTATGGAGGCGAAATAATTAGTTTACCAACCCAAGATATACCTGTTGAAGATCAAAAAATGAAAATACCGGCAAAATACACTTTTGGTAGTGGAATTGGTATGGATAAAAAGTGGTTTTTGGGAGCAGAAATTTCATTTCAAGAAAACAGCAAGTTAAGAAATCGATTTAAAGACATTAGTAATGCAACCTTTGAAAATTCAACAAGGATTTCTTTAGGAGGCTATTTTGTACCCAAACACGACTCCTTCTCTAATTATTTCAGTAGAGTAATTTATAGAGCAGGTTTTAGATATGAAAACACAGGTCTTGTTATAAGAAATGAAAGCATAAACGATTATGGCATGACTTTTGGAATAGGATTACCTGTAGGATTATCAAAAATTAATTTAGGCTTTGAAATTGGAAAAAAAGGAACCACATCACAAGGCTTAGTTCAAGAGAATTATTTTAACCTTAACATTGGATTATCGTTAAATGATTTATGGTTTAGAAAAAGAGAAATAAATTAACAATTATAGCACCCAAAAAATGAAAACGAAATTAACTTTACTTTTTATAGCAGCAGCTAGTTTTTTTGTTCAAGCACAAAACACAGAAGCTTGTACTGAAACTTTAAGCTTAATGGCTACTTCAGTAAAAGCGAAAGATGTAGCAAGTTATGATTATTTAACAACTTTAAGAAAAGACTGCCCGTCTTTCCATAAAAGCATTTACTCTTACGGTGAATTAGCTATCAAAATGAAAATTGAAAAAGCAACAACACCACAAGATAAAGAAAAATACGTTCGTGATTTATTAAAATTATATGATGAGCACGATCAATATTTTCCTGGAAATGGCGCTGGAAATAAAATGAAAAAAGGTTTAGTGTTGTTTGAAAACAAAGTTGGAACAACTGATGAAGTATTTCAATTACTAGATATTGCATTCAAAACTGACTATGCAAACTTTAAGTATGCAAAAGCGATGTATGTTTATTTCGAAATTTTAGTAAACAACCACAAAGCTAATAAAGGCGTAGAATTACAACAAGTATTTGATAAATATGACGATATTTCTAAAAAACTTGACGAGGAAGAAAAAGAATTATCTGAAGAAAATGATAGCTTCTTAACAAAAGAAGAAGCCGGACAAGCTTTAACTGACAAAGAAAAAGCCAGAAAAGTTAGAATCGAAAATAGTTTAGAAATTTTTGGAAATGTTAGAAATGACATGGACAATATTGTACTAGAATTATCTACTTGTGAAAAACTTATTCCATTTTACCAAAAAGGTTTTGAGTTAAACAAAACGAATGAAGAGTGGTTAAAAAGAGCTGCAAATCGTTTAGATGTAAAAGGATGTGATTCTGACCCAATATTCTCAAAAATATCTGAAGCGCTTTACAAATTAAATCCAAGTGCTGACGCTGCGTATCAGTTAGGTGTAGTGGAAATTCAAAGAAAAAACACTACTAAAGCTTTAGATTATTTTAATCAAGCTGCTAACTTATTCACAGATAACACTAAAAAAGCAAATGTGTATTACAGAATTGCAACAATGTACAGCAAGTCAAACAAAGTGCAAGCTCGTACATATGCAAGAAAAGCATTAGCTGTAAAACCTTCTTTTGGTAAAGCGTATTTATTGATTGCTCAACTTTATGGAAGCAGCA
Organism: Flavobacterium proteolyticum; assembly: GCF_015223105.1. GTDB lineage: Bacteria > Bacteroidota > Bacteroidia > Flavobacteriales > Flavobacteriaceae > Flavobacterium > Flavobacterium proteolyticum. The sequence continues at coordinate 1,139,776 of NZ_JADFTZ010000001.1, read as the reverse complement.
TCAATGATTGCGGAAACGACCAATTTGAAAAAAGAGCAATGTATTGGTTAGCTGCTCAATATTGTGATAAAGCAGGAGCGGTTGATTCATCAATCAAAGCAACTGCAAGTAAAACAGCTGCAAGTTATAGAGCCGCTGCTCCATCTAAAACAGAAATTTTCCAATCTGGAAAAGCTGGACAAAGAGTTGCCTTTAACTGTTGGGTTGGAGAAAGTATTGTAGTTCCAAATTTGTAAAATGAAGTTATTCATTAAAAATAATATTCTAAACATGGTCACGATTTTTATCGTGACTATGTTTTTTTCATGTGAAAGCGACATCAAAAAAGTACAACAACTTAGCGAAACAAGTTTTATACCAACTGGAGAAGCCGACACCATCAATTTAAAGTATACCGATTCTGGACAAATTAAATCTATTTTAAAAAGTCCAAAAATGTTAGATTATAGTAACATCACAAATCCATTTACAGAATTCCCAAAAGGCATCCATGTTACATTAATTGACAATAAAGGAAATGCTACCACCGTTGTTTCAAACTACGCCATTTCCTACAAAAAAACGAGTATCATTGATCTTCAAGGCAATGTAACCATTAGCTCTCAAAATGGTAAAAAACTGGAAACTTCTCAATTGTATTTTGATCAAAAAAATGAATGGTTTTTTACTGAAAAACATTTCAAATATACCGATGAGGCGGGAGGTTATTTAGAAGGTCCAGGTGTAGATTTCAGCAAAGACTTTAAAGTTTTTAACATGCAACAAAGTAGCGGCGAAGTAAACACTACTGACAAATAATTGTTTTGCAATTTGCTTTTTATTACATTTGATAAATTTATTAAATCATGACTTATTTAAAATTCATTCAATATATCTATTTAATTTTTGCAGTTTTCTTTCTATACGATGCTTTTGATAAATTCAACAAAAATGAAGATTACCTTTTAAGCATTATTATTGCTGCTGTTTCTATAGGGATGTTTTTCTTCAGAAGACATTTTCACAACAAATACCAAAAAAAATAAACTCTAAATGGAGATAGCCATTATTGTAATTTGCTTACTACTTTCGGCTTTCTTTTCTGGAATGGAAATCGCTTATGTTTCTTCAAACAAAGTATATTTATCTATAGAGAAAAGACAACAAAACTTTAATGCCTCTATCCTTAATAAACTTACAGAGAAACCTTCACAGTTTATAACATCAATGCTCCTTGGAAACAATGTGGTATTAGTAGTTTATGGTATTTATTCTGGAGATTTAATCATCGATTGGCTAGAAGGCTTTTTTGAATTTACAGCATTTATTGGATTGTTGCTTCAAACATTGATTTCAACGGCAATCATCTTATTAACAGCAGAATTTCTTCCAAAAGTTTTCTTTCAAATTTATGCCAATTCCTTTATTAAGTTTTTTGCCGTTCCAAGTTATTTCTTTTACCAATTATTTTTTTGGCCAACAAAATTTATCATTTGGATTTCAGACATTATCTTAAGAACCTTTTTTAAAACTCCAGGCGATCAAGTAAAAGAATATTTCAGTAAAGTAGAATTAGGAAACTATATTACGGAACAAATGAACAATGTTTCGCAAGACAATGAAATCGATTCCGAAATTCAAATATTCCAAAATGCACTTGAGTTTTCCGATTTGAAAGCGAGAGATATTATGACGCCGAGAACCGAGATTAGTGGTGTTGATATTTTAGATTCTATTTCAGAACTAAAAGATTTATTTGTAACAACAGGCTATTCTAAATTACTGATTTACCAAAATTCTATTGATGATATTTTAGGATATGTGCATTCATTCGAATTGTTCAGAAAACCTAAAACTATCAAAAGTATAATGATTCCTGTGGAATATATTCCAGAAACAATTTACATCAAAGATGCTTTAGATTTACTAACTAAAAAAAGAAAAAGTATTGCAGTAGTTTTAGATGAATACGGTGGAACATCTGGAATCATAACCGTGGAAGATATTATCGAGCAACTTTTTGGAGAAATTGAAGATGAACATGATTTAGACGAGGAATTAATAGACGAAATCATAGAAGAAAACACGTACTTGTTCTCTGCCCGACTAGAAGTTGAATTCTTAAATGAAAAGTATAACTTACAAATTCCAGAATCGGATTCATACACAACTTTAGGCGGTTACATTGTAAATCACACAAAGGAAATTCCAACAAATGAAGAAAAAATAATCATAGAAAATTTTGAAATTATCATCCATTCGGCCAGTAATAAAAAAATAGAACTGGTTCGTTTTTCGGTAAAAGAAGAAAAAAGATAAAAATCTTTAAAAATTTGAAGTAAAATATGACTTTACTATTTTATTATTAAATAGATAATTGTATTTTCGCCCTCTGAAAAAAATTAAACACAAATAAAAATGGCAGTTTTATCTAAAATTAGACAACGTTCATTCTTCCTAATTATTATCATTGCTTTAGCATTGTTTTCATTTGTATTAGCAGATGTAATTCAAAGTGGTACATTTAGCACTGGAGCTAACGATGTAGGTTCGGTTAATGGGACAGACATTGAAGCACAAGAATTTATGCAAAATGTTTCAAACATTGAAAAACAAGGTCAAGGTACCAGCACTACTCAAGCAATGAATAGCGCTTGGGAACAAGAAGTTAGAAGAATTATCCTTACAGAAGAATTCGATAAATTAGGCTTAAAAATTGGTAGCGAACAATTAATTAACGTTATCAAACAAAATCCTAACTTAGCTCAAAACCCTCAATTTTTGAATGCTGCTGGTCAATTTGACGAAAATAAATTCAAAGAATTTTTGAAAGGAATCAAAAATGCTCCAGACCAAACACAATGGACAGAGTGGAAAACGTTTGAAAAAAATATTGAAAGATATGCTGTAGAGCAAATGTACAACACTATGATAAAGTCTGGTGTTTACACTACTAAAGCAGAAGGTAAATTCCAATACAAATTAGAAAACGATAAAGTTGATTTCGAATATGTAACTGTTGCTTTTTCAACAGTAAATGATGATCAAGTAAAAGTTTCTGATGCTGAGATTATCGACTTTATGAAAAAATCTCCTAAGAAATATAAATCTGAAAATACAACAAGTATTGATTTCGTTTTAGTAGAAAACAAACCATCAAAAGAAGACGAACAAGCAATGTTATCTTCAATTGGTGATGTTAAAGTAAAATTTGACTCAGTTGCAGTTGCAAATATTGGAGAATTTGTAAATGCTAATTCAGATATTAAATTTGATTCTACTTATTTAGCGAAAAAAGATTTACCTCTTGATTACCAAGAAGCATTATTCAACTTACCTGTTGGAGGTGTTTATGGACCATACGTTTTTAATGGACACCAATGTATTTCTAGAATGATTGCTAAAAAAGGAAATGCTAGCGCAAAAGCAAGTCATATTTTATTAGCTTACAAAGGGGCTCCTCAATCTACTGCTACTAGAACTAAAGAAGAAGCTCAAGCTTTAGCAAATGACTTATTAGCTCAAGCAAAAGCAAATCCAGGGAACTTTGCTATGTTAGCAATGACAAACTCAGACGATCCAGGATCTAAAAATAATGGTGGTGAGTATGACAATATCACCCCAGGTCAAATGGTACCTAAATTTAACGACTTCGTATTCAATAATCCTGTAGGCTCTATCGGTGTTGTTGAAACTGATTTTGGCTTCCACGTAATTAAAGTTACCGATAAATATGATGCTGTTTTAATGGGAACTGTAGCTCAAAAAATTCAACCATCTGAGGCAACTATTGACGCTATTTATACAAAAGCAAGTCAATTAGAAGCTGATGCTAATGAAAATGCAGATTTTGCAGCTTTAGCTAAAAAAGCAGGGTTAGAGTTAATTCCAGCTACAAACTTAAAAGGATTTGACGAATACGTTCAAGGAGTTGGTTCTCAAAGAGAAATCATCAGATGGTCATTCAATAAAGATACAGAAATTGGTGATGTTAGACGTTTTGAAGTTCCTCAAGGTTTTGTTATTGCAAAATTAAAAGATAGAAACGAAAGTGGATTATTACCAATTGACGTAGCAAAACAACAAGTTGAACCAATTATCAGAAACCAGAAAAAAGCTGAAATTATCAAGAAAAAAATGAGTGGCGCTTCTTTAGAAGCAGTTGCAAAAGCTTCTGGAGCTTCTGTTCAACCTGCTATGGGAGTTTCATTAAAAATGCCTGTTATTCCTAATATCGGTAATGAACCTAAAGTTGTAGGTAAAGCTTTTGGATTAGCTGCAGGTAAAACTTCTGAAGTTATTGAAGGAAATTCAGGTATGTTTATGGTTAGAGCTAAAGCTGTAACTAAAGCACCTGAAGCACCAAGTTACGCAACTTACATTACTCAAGATAGAACTCAAAATCAATCATACGCTATCTCTAAAGCTTATACAGCTTTAAAAGATAAAGCTGAGATTAAAGATAACAGAGCTAACTTTTAAGAAGAATTTCATATAATAAAAAAGGCTATCCGAAAATCGTGATAGCCTTTTTTATTTAATTTGTTTTATAACATAAGTAACAATACCCCAAATTATAAATTCATTATGTGGTTCTATTTGAATGGGAACATAAGTTGGATTTTCGGGCATTAAAAAAACAGCTTCATCTGTCTTCTTGATTCTTTTTACTGTAAATTCTCCATCGATAAAGCAAACTGCAACCGCATTATTTCTTGGTTCAAGACTTCTGTCAATTACTAAAATATCACCATCATCAATCCCTGCACCTATCATAGAATTTCCACTTGCCTTTGCATAAAAGGTTGCCTCTTTATTTTTAATCAATAAGTGATCTAAACTTACTTTTGATTCTTCAAAATCAGCTGCTGGTGATGGAAATCCTGCTTTAATTTCGCTCGAAATGAATGAAGTTTCTATTGGACTTTCAAAATCAGGAATAAAGAAAGTTATTTTTGGATTTACTTGCATTTTACTTCTAGTAATTCGTTAAAATTCGTTGTATATCGATTGGATAAATAGTTTTGTTTCATCTTCCAAGTGCGTTTTAAATCTTGTGACGCTAATCTAAGTTTACGTTCACCTGTTTTCGCTTGAACCGCATCCATAACTTCCATAAGTTTTTGGTATTTGGGATTCTCCTCATCAAAAAGTTTAAATTGGCGTTGAGAAGAAGGCACAATCTCTGAAACTATAACACCTGCTTTTTTGTAAGCGGTTCCTTCTTGATACAAATCTTTCAACATCATAATAGCGGTTTGACTAATTGAAAAAGAAGTATTGGAAGGAAAAGATAAAGTTTGCATGCGATAAAAACTATACTTTTCACCATTAGCTTTAAATTTATCTTTTCGCAAATACAAAATAACGGCATTACAACACGAGTTTTGCTTACGTAATTTCTCAGAACAAACACTTGCAAAAGTCACTACTCGCTCTTTGAGTTCATTAAAATCAGTAATATCTTTCTCGAAACTTCTCGTTACAGCGATATTTTTCTTTGCCTTAGGTTCTTCCATTTCTAAAACTGATTTCCCTTCCAATTCATACTTCAAACGCATTCCTACCACTCCCATTTCTTTACGAATAAAGGCTTCGTTATACGGAAGTGTAAAATCATAAGCCGTTTTGATATTTTTAGCTTGCATTTTTTTGGTAAGACGGAAACCAATACCCCAAACATCTTCAATTTTAGTCCACTTTAAGGCTTTGATTCGTTTTTCTTCGGTGTCAATTACATAAACCCCTTTTGTACGTTCTGGAAACTTCTTAGCAATTTTATTAGCTACTTTCGAGAGCGCTTTCGTAGGAGCAAAACCGATTCCGATTGGAATACTTAACCATTTCAAAATTCTGTGTTGGATTTCGGCACCATACGCGTTAAAATCCGGAATTGTCATTCCTGAAAAATTCAAAAAAGCTTCATCGATGCTATACACCTCAACATTTGGCGTATAATTTTCTAAGATTTTCATTACCCTATGACTCAAATCGCCATATAAAGCATAATTGGAAGAAAAAACGCGAATATCATGTTGTTTTATCAAATCGCGAACTTGAAATTCAGGCGCGCCCATTGGAATTCCTAATGCTTTGGCTTCGTTACTACGCGAAATGATACAACCATCATTGTTAGACAATACCACAACAGGCTTGCCATTTAACTGAGGTTGGAAAACACGTTCGCATGAAACGTAAAAGTTATTACAATCGACTAAAGCATACATCTTGTAAAGTTACTTCAACTTTCACAAAAAGAAAATGAGTCAATTGTTAATGTTAATAAATTATCGTTTCAAAGAAAAATGAGCTTTAAAAATTTGCTTTGTAGTTCCATTTTGAGGCAAATATTCAACGGTAAACCAATAATCGGTAGAAGGCAGTTTTTCACCATTATAAATTCCATCCCAACCTGTACTAGCAGGAGACATTTGCTTCAAGAATTTACCATAACGATCAAAAATAGAAATCACAGCATCAGGTTGATGGCTTAAATCCCAAATATTCCAATTATCGTTGACTCCATCCGCATTTGGTGTAAAATAATTAGGGTAATTAATAATATAAATTGGACCTACAATTGTTGGATTACATCCTCCTAAAATATCATAAATATTTACGTAATATGCTCCGGTTGGTAAATTTGTAAAGACATTACTCGATTGATATTCAGTGACGCTTCCATCCGGATAAACCAATTGATATAAATAATCTCCGAATCCGCCTGTTAAATTCACTGTAATGAAAGTATTGTTTTCAAACGGAGTACTTACTGTAAAATCAGCCACAGCTGGACTCGATTGTACAATAGTTACTGTTGTTGTAGCGTAATTACAATTAGCTCCTACATCTGGTGTTAGTTTGATAAATTCAACCGTATAAACTCCTGCTTGTGAAGCAGTGTAAGTTGGACCAGTTCCCATTAAAGTTCCATTCAAATACCAATTTACAGTAAAAAATGCAGGATTTAAACCAGAATCCATAGTAAAGGTTCGTAACACATCACCTGTCTGAGCATCCACACAGATAATTCCGCCTTGAATCGATCTATCTAAAAGAGGATGAACTGTGAATGTGAAAGAAATTTCGTCGTTGCAATTTGGATTACCAATAGCGGAAGCGTACACATAATACGTATAAGTTCCAGGAGTTGTGATATTCAAATTCGTAATTAAATCAGCAGCATTACCACCTGATTGCGAATAATAACCAATGTTATACGTTGTTGTTGGCATCGTTGGCAACACATAAGTTCCGCATTCTTCATTATCGAAAACCAATCCTAAAGTAGCTAAATTTGGCGTTTCAGAAATAACAACATTAAAACTATCTTCTTGTGTACAGATAATTCTATCTCCATTTACTGCGTAAACATAAATTGTTGTAGTCGTATTTGGTGTATTAAAAATGGTCCCTGGCGGCACAGGATTTACTCCATTAGGAGCATAAAAATAACCAATGGTGTAATTAAAAGGTGTTGGCGCCACATGTGTTAATGTTGGCAATTGATAATTTTCAAATTCGCAATGTAGCTCATCAAGATAATCAGGTAAATTAATACCATTATAAGTAATCGTGAAAGGACGATTGATTTCACAATTAGTCGCTGTATCAATATTATACAAATAAAAGGTTTGAGTAGCATCAAAAACTTGAGTTGAAGAAACAACAGTTCCTCCTCCACTTGGACCACCAGGCAATGTATAAATAGTTCCATTTACTGGTGTTGGTATAGAATAAGGCAAACATTCTGTTCTACTGAATACATTATCTGCAGCAGGGAACGGATTAATACTTATGGTAAAAGAATCTTCATTGGAACATAATGTAGTTGACCCATCTGGATTATTAAATATTTGTTCATTGTAGACATAATAAGTTCCAGGATTCAAATGAGTTCCAGATAAATCTATAATGTCACCAGCAAATAATTGTTGCTGTCCAAATGCTGTCGGACCGCCTGACAATGTGTAATATGTTCCATTTAACAAAACAGGTAGAACAAATTCTCCACATTGAGGTCCATCTGGAATATCGTCAACTAATGGCGTGGGATGAATAACAATATTGTAATTTAAATTGCTAGTACAATTAGGCAAAACAGATGTATTTGTAAAATAATAAACCACTTGGTTTGATGTTATTGGAATATTAGGATCTACCGAAACACCAGACCCATTAGGACCTGTAAAATAGCCCCCAAATGTAACTGGAGGCAGAACATACCCTTGTTGAGAACACGCATAAACCGTAGAAAATAATGTAGTATCTACTAAATTAATCACAATATCATTAGACTCAATACAAGTTCCTGGCAAACCTTGACTTGTTGTGTGCGCTAAAGAATTAACTACATAGTAGGTTCCTGGGAAATTTGGCCCGGCAACACTAATAACATCTCCTGCATTCAAAGCCATTCCTCCTCCATTTGGATCTGTGTTATAATTTCCGTTAGTTAATGGTGGCAAAACATAAGAATCACATGTTGTAACATCCGCAGGATCATCTACCAATGGTACTGGATGTATAAAGAAAATAAATTGCTCATCTCTACAAAACACACCATTTACCTCTGCATAATAATATAAAGTTTGTGTAATAGTTGCTGCTGTTGCATTCAAATATTCTGTTCCTGCTGGAACAATAACACCGGTACCTGATGGACCACCTGGCTGCGTATAATAATTTCCAATATTTTCAGGCGGTGATGGCACCACAAATCGCCCACAATGATCTAATTGCGGAACATATTCATCAATCAATGTTAAATTAAAACTAGATTCATTAGTACAGCCATTTGCATCTGGACCAGCAAAAATATAGTACGTTCCACCATCTACTAAAATATCTCCAATATTAAATTGCACTTGACCTGGCGTTGTTGGACCACCTGGCAAAAGATAATAGGTTCCATTAACAATTGTTGGCAAGGTAAATTGACTACATTCAATTGGATCTGGAATATCATCTACTAATGGTAACGGATTAACTGTAATAACAACAGAAGTGACATCAAAACAATTTGGATTTGAATTATCTTGAACTCGGATTCCGACAGTAACTGTAGTAGTACCGTTTGGAATTGTAATAGACGTTACTGGATTTGATCCAGAAGCCGCCTCTCCAACTGAATTATAATAAGTAACTGTATAATTAGCTGGCGATTGTCCATTTAAAACCTCATTTGTAGTTGTAGCAGTAAAAGTGTAATTAGTACTTCCCTGCCCTTCACAAACTGAAATTGGGCTAGGTGCAGTTGCAACCGCTGCATTGTTAACAATCAAATCAAAAGAATATTCCGCATCACAGAAATTACCTGAAACCGTATTAAATATTTTAATGTAAATTGTTTGAGCACCTGCACTTGGGTAAGAAGTCAAATTCGCACTAGGAATTGGATTATTAGCAACAATATCGGCAGGTGTTTCATAGTAAAAAACATCGTAAATAGTGGTATCAATTCCTAAAGTAGATTCATTATTTGAAGCAAGATTAAAATTATATGTTGCCGCTCCTGTATTACATGTAAGCAAGTCAGACGGACTTGTTACAACCAAATCTGTAAAGACGATTGTATCTGTAATTACACAAGTTCCTCTAACTGCTTCAACTGTATATGTTCCGGCATGAGTTACTGTATAAGTAGAATTTGTTTCCCCTGGAATAGGATTTCCATTTTCATACCAAGTATAAGTAAAAGTATTATCTAAATTGGTATTCAAAACAACTTCATCTCCCGAACAAATAATCTGATCTAAACCCAAATCTAAAGTCGTAGTAAAACTTCCTGCAGCTATAAAAACTGCTGAATCAAAACCTGAATTAGCATAATCACCAATCACCAAACGTATCCTATATGGTGTATTAGGAACTACGCCTGACGAGGCATTCATAACCACTGTTTGCCCTCTCATATTTAATGCTGAAGTTGTATTCCCAACATTATATGTTCCAAAAAAAGTTGGATTTACTGAAGCGCAACTATTATTTGGACTCGAAGGATCGTTGTAAATACTATTTCTGATTGTAGTTACCGAAACTGGTGTACTTGTACCCGGAATTACAGCGAGGTTTGTTGAAACTCCAGAAGACAAATCGGTTAAAACAAAAGCAAAAACATCACTGAATTCGCATTGATAGAAACCATATTCGTTTGAAGCGAATAAGAAATTAAAACTAAAACTATTCGAAAGCGGAATAAAATCAAATTCTAAAAATTCGGCATTCACAATTGGACTTGTTCCGCCGTTAGTATTGCTTAAAGTTTGTAAAAAAGCATCCCCTGAATTCGTGACAGAACTACTCAAATTAGCACCAGAATATTGACCTTGTGTAAAAGTCGCCACTCCGTTTCTAATAATAATACCTTCAGAAATAGGGAAACTAGATCCATTTTGATTAAAATAAGCCACGGCTTGAGTGGAAGAAACCGAAATATTTGAAACTTCAACACATGAATTACCAAGAAGTAAATTAACCAAATCAGCTGGCGTATTAGTAGTATTGTCAACTGTTATTCCTTGAGAAAAGATACAAGTTGAATACAAAAAGGCGAATATATAAAGTAAGTTTTTCAAGATTTTCATGGGGTTTAAAATCATTGATATAAATATAATCAAAAAAGGCAAATCAAATATTATTAAAACAAAAAAAGTTTGAATATTAAATAATATTCAAACTTTCTGTTAATTACATAACTTATCGTTAATCATTCAATTTCAAAACTGCCATAAATGCTTCTTGAGGAATTTCTACATTTCCTACCTGACGCATACGTTTTTTTCCTTTTTTCTGTTTCTCTAAAAGTTTACGTTTACGAGAAATATCTCCACCGTAACACTTAGCAGTAACGTCTTTTCTTAACGCTTTAATAGTCTCACGAGCGATTACTTTTGCTCCAATGGCAGCCTGAATTGGAATATCAAACTGCTGTCTTGGGATTAATTCTTTTAATTTCTCACACATTTTTTTACCAATGTTGTAAGCATTACTTTCGTGAATTAAAGCCGAAAGTGCATCTACTGGTTGTGCGTTTAACAATACATCTAAACGCACTAATTTTGATTCGCGCATTCCTATTGGATGATAATCAAAAGAAGCGTATCCTTTAGAAACTGTTTTTAATCTATCATAAAAATCAAATACAATTTCCGCTAACGGCATATCGAAATTCAACTCAACACGCTCAGTTGTTAAATAGGTTTGATTTGTAATTAAACCACGTTTTTCGATACACAAACTCATTACGTTTCCAACAAAATCAGATTTTGTAATGATCGTTGCTTTGATATAAGGTTCTTCTACTCTATCTAATTTTGAAGGTTCTGGTAAATCCGAAGGATTGTTAACGATTAAAATCGTATCAGGCTCTTTTTTAGTAAAAGCATGATACGAAACGTTAGGAACAGTTGTAATAACCGTCATATCGAACTCACGCTCTAAACGTTCTTGGATAATTTCCATGTGTAACATTCCTAAGAATCCACAACGGAAACCAAATCCTAATGCCGCCGAACTCTCCGCTTGAAAAACTAACGAAGCATCGTTCAATTGTAATTTTTCCATCGAAGCACGCAAATCTTCGTAATCTTCTGTATCTACAGGATAAATTCCGGCGAAAACCATTGGTTTTACATCTTCAAATCCTTGAATTGCATTTTTTGTTGGTTCTTTAGCATCCGTAATCGTATCTCCTACTTTTACTTCTTTTGCTTCTTTAATTCCCGAAACTAAATAGCCTACGTCTCCAGCCGAAATTACATTTTTCGGCACTTGATTTAATTTCAATGTCCCAACTTCGTCTGCATAATATTCATTTCCAGTCGCCATGAATTTAATTTTCTGACCTTTTTTCATTTCTCCGTTAAGTACACGGAAAATTACTTCAATTCCTCTGAATGGGTTGTAATGCGAATCGAAAATCAAGGCTTGAAGGGGTTCGTTTGGATCACCTTTTGGTGCTGGAATTTTTTCAATAATAGCTGCCAAAATATTTTCAACACCAAAACCTGTTTTTCCAGAAGCGTGAATAATATCCTCCAATTTACATCCTAATAAATCGATAATATCATCACTAACTTCCTCAGGATTAGCGCTTGGCAAATCCACTTTATTTAAAACAGGAATAATTTCCAAGTCATTTTCTAACGCCAGATATAAATTCGAAATCGTCTGTGCCTGAATACTTTGCGCTGCATCAACAATCAACAAAGCACCTTCACAAGCCGCAATAGAACGAGAAACCTCATACGAGAAATCCACGTGACCTGGAGTGTCAATTAAGTTTAAGATATAATCTTCGCCTTTATATTTATACTCCATTTGAATGGCGTGACTTTTTATGGTAATCCCACGTTCGCGCTCTAAGTCCATGTTATCTAGTAACTGAGCTTTTTCTTCGCGAGCCGAAACCGTTTGTGTAGCACTCAACAATCTGTCGGCTAACGTACTTTTTCCGTGGTCAATGTGTGCAATAATGCAGAAATTTCTAATGTGTTTCATTCTTCAAGTTCAATGTCAAGTTCAAATTTCAATAGCAATTCTTTCGAACAATTAATCTGCAAATATAAAGCAAAGTTTTGATTTATAAGGCCGAAACTTGAAACCTTAAACTTGAAACCAACAAAAATTTGTATTTTTGCAAAAAAATTGAAGCACCATGCCTAAAATTGGTAACATCATACTACCTGATTTTCCTTTATTATTAGCCCCAATGGAAGATGTGAGCGATCCACCATTTCGTCGTTTATGTAAATTACATGGCGCTGATTTGATGTATTCTGAATTTATTTCTTCAGAAGGATTGATTCGTGATGCGATGAAAAGTAAACAAAAATTAGACATTTTCGACTACGAACGTCCGGTGGGAATTCAGATTTTTGGCGGTGATGAAGAAGCTATGGAAATGTCATCGCGAATTGTGGATGCCGTTCAACCTGATTTAGTGGATATCAATTTTGGTTGTCCTGTAAAAAAAGTCGTTTGTAAAGGTGCCGGCGCTGGGGTTTTAAAAGATGTAGATTTGATGATTCGTTTAACGAAAGCTGTTATCAAAGGAACAAGTTTACCTGTTACTGTAAAAACGCGTTTAGGTTGGGATGAAAATTCGATTAATATAGATGAAGTTGCTGAACGTTTACAAGATATTGGCGTGCAAGCTTTAACGATTCATGCCAGAACGCGAGCACAGATGTACAAAGGTCATTCGGATTGGTCTCACATTCAGCGTGTGAAAGAAAATCCGAGAATTACAATGCCAATTTTTGGAAATGGCGATATCGATTCTCCTGAAAAAGCATTGGAATACAAAAACAAATACGGTTTAGACGGCATGATGATTGGTCGTGCTGCGATTGGTTATCCTTGGATTTTTAATGAAATTAAACATTATTTCGCCACAGGAGAAAAACTAGCACCACCTAGTATGAACGACCGAATTGAAGCCGCAAGAAATCACTTAATTTGGAGTATCGAATGGAAAGGCGAACGTTTAGGTATCAACGAAATGCGTCGTCATTACACCAATTATTTCAAAGGCATTCACGGTTTTAAAGAGTATAAACAAAAATTGGTTACCACAGATGGCATCAATCAATTATTAGATGTGTTTACTGAGATTGAGCAAGTGTATGCGGATTATCAACATCAAATTTAATTCAATCCAAAATTCAGAAGCGGTATTTGCAATGAAAAATTTAGACTTTTAAAGTCAAACAATTTTTCATAATACAAATTGGAGTATATTCTGATTGACTTTTCATGAATATTAAATTTGATTGTTTTTGAAACACCTACAACATAATTGGTTAAATGATTTTCATATAAGTTAATTTCGTAATAAGGTTTCAATTCTATAGACTCTATATTTTTACTTATTGATAAATCCAGACCATTGAATCTTGAATCGATCACAAGTTGATTGTAAGAAATTCCTAAATTGAAATATTTATAAATTGAAAAAGCATAGTTTATTTTATAATTTTCAAATTGCTCAACCGATTTTATATAATCTAAATCGTGTTTCTCATAAGAAAATCTAATTAAATCAGAATAAGATCTATTATCTGAAAATAAATTGTATTTATTAACATAGGTCTTAACACTTGAATTCCCATTAAAACCAACTTGATAATTGATTGAGACACCTAAATTAAACCTTTTCTTAGCGATTTTATTGACATAATAATAACTAATAAAACCGAATGGCAATCTATAATCTCCAAGGTAATCAAGAATTACAAAAGAATTATGAAGTTTGTAAAACATATATCCATTTTTCTTTAAATAAGAAAAACCTCCGGGTAAATCTTCACGAAATTCCTTTTTTAATTTTTCAATTTCCATTTTTTCAAACGAGTCATTAATAAGATCTTTTAAAGAATAATTTTCAGAAATTGTATCTAAATCTGAAAAACGAAATGACTTAATTATGTATTGTTTTTTATTAGAAAATTCTAGGTAATAATCATCACTCATAAAAACCCCAGCTTTTCCAAAACTATCATTTTTGGCTGGAATCATATCTTCTAATTTTGAATTCGACACATTAGTATATAACCAATTTGCGATGTTTGAATCGTGTAATTTTGTAAAGATTATTGTGTCTTTAACGATATTACTCTTTTCTTTAACAAAATACTGTGTGGATTTTAAGATTAATTTTCCGTAATTATCTTTATATAAATCAATCATTAAATCTGTATGATTTAATCTAAAATAAAAATCTGACAAAGTATCATTTCTTAAATCTGGAAGTTTTGAAACTTCAATTGCTTTATACACAAGATCTTTTTCGAATTTTGAAATCAAAGAATCATTGATGACTTTTTGACCAAAACCCAATTGAAAAAAGAGAAAAAGAAGGAAAACTTTTTTAATCATAATCAAATATAGAAAATTGCATAACTATATAGATGCTTTATTTTACAAAAAGGTTGGAATTAGGATTAAAAACTCTAAATAAGTTCAAAAATAAACTTCTATTTTCTACCCATGATAAACCCTAGAAAACACAATTTTTCCCTCTTTAATTTCTAAAACTTCAGCTACTAACATATCGGCTTCACCTGCTACTTGACGTGTGTATTCCATAAAAACTCGGTCGGTGTTAGCAGTTAATGAAGTTACTTTGTAATGCAATGTGGGTAATCTATCAAAAGCATCTTGCCACCAAACGCGCATGGCTTCTTTTCCAATGATTAACCCATTAGTTTCAGGTTGACGAATTTTTAATTTCGGACTGAAATGTTGGGCTTCGTTATCGTATAATTCTAATAATTTTTCTAAGTTTTTCGTATTAAAAGCATCGAACCATTTAATGGCGATTTGTTGTAGTTGATTTGGCATAGATAACACTATTTTTTATTTGAAACACATAGACATATAGGTTTCATAGTTTTAAAAAAAGTCGTTTCACTCTGCATAGAAAACATAGCGTTGTGAAAAATTTAAAAAAAAGGCACAAAGAAAAAATTAATGTGCCTATGTGTTTCAAAAAATACGTTTAAGCATTTTTAAGGTTGATGATTTCTTGTTCGGTTAAGAATCTCCAATCGCCTCTTGGTAAATTTTTCTTAGTTAAACCTGCGAATGTTACGCGGTCTACTTTTAAAACATCATATTTTAAGTGTTCGAAAATTCTACGAACGATTTTTACGTTTGACGTTTTCATTTTCAAACCGATTTCACTTTTTGGCTGATCTTCGATATAAGTGATTTCTTCCACATAAACTCTGTGGTCATCAATCGTTAATCCTTTTTGAATTTTTTCTAAGTCTTCAAATTTTAAGTTTTTATCCAAAGTAACTTGATATACTTTCGATGAACGTTGGTTTGGAGCAGTGAATTTTTGAATAATTTCAGTATCATTGGTAAACAACAACAAACCAGTTGTGGTTTTGTCCATTCTTCCCACAGGTTGTAATTTAGCTTTAGTTGCATTTCGAACTAAATCTAAAACATTAGTTGAACCTTGCGAATCATCTCCTGCTGTAGAAAAGTTTTTTGGCTTATTTAATAAGATATATTCTTTCTTTTCTGGCGTAATGTTAACACCATCAAACTGAACAGTATCGGTTAATTTTACTTTGTAACCCATTTCGGTAATTACTTCACCGTTTACTTTTACATTTCCACTTTGAATGTAAATATCCGCATCTCTTCGGCTACACATTCCCGAATTAGAAATGTAGCGGTTCAAACGAATTTCATCTGGATTAGATGGTTTTTTCGGAGATTTTGGAGCTTTAGGCGCATCTTTAGCTGCTTCTGGTTTGGTTTTAAACTTTGAAGGCGCTTTACGAATTGGCGCATTTCCTCTTGAATTACTATCTTTTTTGTAACCTCCTTGTCTTCCTGAACCTGGACGACTTTTATCGCTATCTTGATGACGTGACATATTATAAACAATTTTTGCAAAGATATAACTAATATGCTGAAATCAATTTTTTGCCATGAATTAAAACCGATGGTTCGATTAAAACAATGCAAAAAACCCCTGAAACAATGATAAACTTCAATAAAAAGTGTAGTTTTAGGTATTCCGTTTTAGAAGTCGACTTCCATAAAAGCAAGGTAAAAAATAACAAACCAATCAAACTTAAATAGAAGTAAATATCCATGTAGCCTACATCATATATTTCAATTAAAAAATAAACCGGAATTAGAGTAGAAATCGTTAAAACAGAAATAATAGATTTCGCCATTTTTTCACCAAAAACAACAGGAATCGTCTTGTAATCGGCAATTAAATCACCTTCGATATTTTCTAAATCTTTAATTAATTCCCGAATTAAAATCAGCGATAATAAGAAAGTTGCATGAGCAAAAATGACATGATAAAAATTCTTGTAATACATCAAAATTCCGAAGAAAGGCAAAACTGCTAAAACTGCAGCTGTGATGTTTCCAACCAAGAACATTTTTTTCAATTTGTGCGAATAAAACCAAATTAGGAAAATATAAGTCGAAAAGAACAAAACCGCTCGCCATGAAATGAAAAACATCAACAAAGCAACAATGAAATTAATTCCGAAATACACTTTCAACTTGGTTTCCTGACTCACCAAACGGTCAATCATGACTTTTTTAGGGCGATTGATTAAATCTTTTTTCGCATCGTAAAAATTATTGATGATATAACCCGAAGCAATAGTTAAAGTAGAAGCAACCACGATTAAAAATAAACGCCAATCAAGAATAATATCTAATGCTCGTTTTTCGGGAGCCAAGATGAATATAGCTGAAAGATATTGCGCTAACGCCACCACCCAAATATTGTATCCTCTAATCACAGAAAAGAAGCTGAAGATTTTAGTAAGAACTAATTTGGATTTACGTGTTAGCATTTTTCTTAAAGAATTTAAATAATATGAAACTCAATACAAGATAAACCAATATCTTTTTAAAAATTCCTATTCCGAATTCAGAAAAAGAAAAATATGATTTTGGTCCTCTTAATTTCAAGAATTCTTCTATTTCAATTAAAACCCAATCAAATTCAAAAATAAAGAATAATACAAGTATAGATTTAATTATTATAGAATTTTTAACTCTATTGATTCTGAATAATTGCGTGGAAAAAAGAAACCATAAAGCTGTTAAAATGGAATAAACATAAATGTTTGGAAATAATTTTTGACCAGGAAAACTATAAGTTGTGTATCCAATCGAAAAAAAGTCTTCATAAAAAACAGAAACAAAACCTAGCATTAATAAAAAAGCAATTAACAATCCGAAAACAGGAACCAGGGATTCTGAAAAACCAACAAAATCTACTAATTTTTGATTTTTAAAAAGGTTAGAAACTATAAAAAAAACTGCATATCCAAATAAATATGCAGTTAATAGATTGTATCCAAATAGAAATAATTCCATTCTAGAAATTATAAACTACTTCTAATTTATAGTCTTTTAGCGACTCTTTTGCTTTATCTAAATCTTGAGTAAATCCTAAAATATAACCGCCACCGCCAGAACCACATAATTTTAGGTAGTAATCGTTGGTATCAATTCCTTTTTGCCACACTTGGTGAAATTGCTCTGGAATCATCGGTTTGAAGTTGTTCAACACTACTTTTGATAATTGTTTGGTGTTTTCTAATAACGATTTTACATCGCCGTGCAAGAAATTTTCCACACAAGCATCGGTATATTTAATGAATTGTGATTTTAACATCGTACGGAAACCGTTATCCTTTAAGTTTTCCATGAAAATCGAAACCATTGGAGCAGTTTCACCCACAATTCCAGAATCAATTAAGAAAACAGCACCTTTTCCTTGTGTACTTTGCGTTGGAATTCCAGTTGCTTCAATATTATCTTTCGAATTGATTAAAATTGGAATACTCAAATAACTATTCAACGGATCTAAACCTGAACTTTTTCCGTGAAAAAACGATTCCATTTGAGAGAAAATCGTTTTTAATTGCAATAATTTCTCACGCGTTAAATTTTCTAAAACTGTGATTTTATCATTCGCATATTTATCATAAATCGCCGCAACTAAAGCACCACTACTTCCTACTCCATATCCTTGCGGAATACTAGAATCGAAATACATTCCGTTATTTACATCATTTTGCAATAAAGCCAAATCAAAAGTTACCAACTCAGGTTGCTCCGTTTGCAATTGCTCTAAATAAACAACGAATTTCTTTAAACTTTCGTTTGATTTAATAGCACTTTCAGACGAATTTCCATCGTTCTTTAAAGCACCATTATAAAAATTATAAGGAATTGAAAGTCCTTTCGAATCTTGGATAATTCCATATTCTCCGAAAAGTAATATTTTTGAGTAAAAAAGTGGTCCTTTCATAGATTTCAGTTTTCTTTTTCAGTAAACAATGAGTAAATGTACAAAATTAATTTGATTTAGCACCATTTCCAATTTCATCGCAAATATACTGACCATTTTGACAATAGCCAACTAATTCATCTTGAATAAATTGCAATACATTTTCTTTTACACTTTCAGGATACAAAACATGTACATTTGCTCCTGCATCTAACGTAAAACAAACTGGAATTTGGGTTCCATTTCTAAACTTCCAAATTTTATTGATGATTTCCAATGTATTGGGTTTCATCAAAATAAAATAAGGCATCGAAGTCATCATCATCGCATGTAAAGTCAAAGCTTCGCTTTCTACAATTTTGATAAATTCTGCTACATTTCCTGATGATAAAATTGCTTTTATTTGAGATAAATTTTCGTGTGCTTGAGCAAAACGTCTTTCGGCATAAGGATGATTATGCATTAAATCGTGTCCAACCGTACTCGAAACTTGTTTTTCTCCTTTATCTACTAATAAAATCGTGTCTTGATAGTTTTTGAAGTTGGAATGAATTTCTGAAAATTCCACTCCAAACAAATCCGAACTCCCATTAATTTGAACATGATTTCCCCAAACAACCACTTCCCCTTTGATGCTTCTGCACGCACTTCCACTTCCTAATCTTGCTAAAAATGAAGCTTTTGAATAAAAATAGTCATCAGAAATGGCTGGATTAATTGTTTTCTCCAAACTCATGATATTCATTGCTAAAGCTGCCATCCCAGATGCAGAAGAAGCAATTCCTGAACTGTGTGGAAAGGTGTTTTGGGTATCAATTTTAAAATGATAATCTTTTAAAAACGGACAATATTTTTCGATTCTTTCAAAGAATTTTTGAATTTTTGGTTTGAAATCTTCTTTTGGTTTTCCTTCAAAAAGTAAATCGAATGAAAAACTATTGTTTTCCAATTTTTTAACTACATCTAACTTCGTAATTGTTTTACAATTGTTTAACGTAAAACTTATCGAAGGATTGGCTGGAATTTGGTTTTCTTTCTTTCCCCAATATTTCACTAAGGCAATATTACTAGGCGCGCTCCATTCGAAACTAGCGGATTCAATGGAATTATATGAAGTTGCGATAAAATCTTTTTCGGTAAGCATAGCTTAAAATTTTGACAAAAATACCGATTTTGATTGATTTGTTCCCTTGATATTTCGTTAATTTGCCTATAAAATTGAAAACATGAGTAAATATCTTAAAATCATATACTGTGTTGCCATTTGTTTGGCTGTTGGTTACTTATCTAGTAATGTAACACAATCTAGTATAAAAACCTGGTACCCAACAATTGAAAAACCAATTTTCAATCCCCCAAATTGGGTTTTTGCACCGGTTTGGACCATGCTTTTCATCCTAATGGGAATTGCTGCAGGAATGGTTTGGAATAAGTTAGAATCGAACAAAGAATTGGTAAAAAAAGGATTGTTGTTTTTTACGGCACAACTTCTTTTAAATGCTTTATGGTCGTATTTATTCTTTGGATTAAATAATATTTTATTAGCATTAATCGAAATTATTTTGCTTTGGTTGATTATTTACGAAACGTATTACATCTTCAAACAGGTTGACAAAAAAGCAGGATATTTATTAATTCCATATTTAGCTTGGGTTGGATTTGCCTCCATTTTAACAGGAAGCATTTATTGGCTGAATCGATAATCAACATTTTTATAAAATAAAAAAGGCGACTTCAAATTGAAATCGCCTTTTTTTTATATGTTGAAAAGGATTATTTATTTCCCATTTCTTCCATTTCTTTATAGAAAGTTTCTTTGAATTTTTCGTAGTTGTAATCAACTTTCAAACGATCATCAGCAGAAATTCTATTGTTTAAAGTATTTAATAATGCTGAATTATTTAACTCAATTGCAATATAAGTTTTATATTTCCCAGTTGCTGTTTTAGTTAATTCTTCACAGATTGTTTTAGTTCCAGAGATTGACTGATTGATTACCTCACGGCTTAATCCTTCATATTTAGCAATGTATTCTTGTTTCCCAGCTGAATTTACATCGTTAAAGTAGTTATCAATAACCGCTTTCAAAGTAACTTCAATTTGTCCTGCTAATTCTAAACGTGCATTACTTAATGCCATTCTTTTAGAGTTTGCTTGATCTGGACTTTCACCAACACTATTTGCTCTAAAGAAATCTTTATCGGTGAAGTATTTTGGACCACTACACAAAACCTCTACTTTTGTTTCTCCTTTTGGAGCATCAACTGGTTTTTCTTCTTTTTTACTTCTACAAGAAGCGGCACTAAGCACTAATAAACCTACTAAAATTGTATTTCTCATGTTTGTAATTTTTCTCATTTTTTGTATAATTATTTGTTAAACACTCTTTTTTGGTATCAAATTTGAAAGTTTTGTCAATATTAACAAAAAAAACAACTAAAAAAAACGTTTGTTTGTTATTTTTGTTTTAAAATTGCCATTTAACTTTAACATATTTAACAAAATACGTGCCAATTTATGAAATTAAACTTTACCCCAAAATATTTAAGTGTACTATTATTCCTATTCTTATTTGCTTGTAGTGTTAAAAATTCGACCTTGAAAAAAGGAGCCGAAATGGAAAAAGCAGGAAATTTTAAACAAGCTTCTGAATTGTATTTAGGTGTATTATTTAAAAAACCTAATTTACCAGAAATTGAAAATGCCTTAAGAAGAAGTGCGCAATTACACATCTCAGAAACCGCTTTTTCAATCGCAACCAAAAACGAAAAAGGAGATAAAGAAGGTGTTGTAAACGAATACTTCAATTTGAATAGTTTTGTAAACCAAGTTAACTATTTTACCAAGAATTTAGATATTGACCAACAAACCAAAGCGATTTATAATAAAAACTTAGATCAATATTTAATTGGTCAGTATGATCTAGGAATTAAATTTCTTTCCGAACAAAAATTTGCAGAAGCAGAAAGTGTTTTTAACACCATTTCCAAATTCAATGCAAATTATAAAGACACTCCTAAGCAACTAAGTATCGCCGTTAACGAACCTATTTATCTAACTGGAATTCAACTTTTTGGAGAAAAAAAATACATGCCTGCTTATGATAAATGGAATGAGATTTACACTCGTGAGGCTAATTATAAAGACGTAAAAAACAAATTGCAACAAGCATTAAACGAGCGCTACAAAGAAGGAAGTTATTATTTAATGCAAGAAAACTTTAAAGAAGCAGAATTGGCTTTTGAGCAGGTTAAGAACATAAACAGCAACTATTTAGATGTTAAAAATTTACACCGTGAAGCCTATAGTGAACCTATCTACAGAAAAGCGATTAAAGATTTAAAGAAAGGAAAATGCAGAACCGCTTATTTAGGATTGGATGACATTATTCAAAGATTTGATAGTTATAAAAATGCTGATGAGTTAAAGTCGGATGCTTTAGTATGTGCAGAATATCCAATTATCGTAGAATCATATAGAGGAAGAAACTCAAGTGGTTTTGAAAGTAACATTCAAAATGCTGTTATTGAAGATATTTTAGCAAGCAAAAATCCGTTTGTAAAAATCATTAAAGGAAGCAATGACATTTCTTCTCCGTATTATAATATTTCGGAGACAAGCAAAAACAACACACAATTAAAGCGATACATAGATAATTTTTATGTAAGAACAAATGCAAAAGCGGTTTTAACAATACATATTAATCAATATCAGTTACAAGACGAACCTGTTAGAAGTTATGATGTTAATGGATTAGAAGTAAAAAAATTAAAAGCCCGTAATGGTGCTGATTCATTAGTTGAAAAAATGGTTGTTTATAAAGAATACGAAAAAAGAAGCACATTACAATCTAGCATAACTTATCGATTAGTTGACATTGCCAGCGGAAAAATTTTGATGCAAAAAACCATTCAAAAAAATGAAGAGCAAGAATTACGATATGCACGTAATAGTGGTTCAAGTTATAAAATGATTTATCCAACTCGTATGACTGCTGACAGAATTATGAGAGACGATTCAAATTATAAAAATTTACAAACCTTGTTTCAGACTAGTGATCAAATTAACAATCAATTATTAGTTGACAACATTTTAACCGATTTTAGAAAACGAATTGTTTCTGAAGTTTTGCTTTTTAATCCAGAAGAATAATGCTTAAATATATCGTTTTACTTACTAGTCTTTTTCTTTTTCTTTCATGTGGAAGTTCTAAAAACAATTCCGCAATTCCTGAAAACGCACCAGAATGGGTTTCTAAAACACCTTTGAGTAATTTCAATTATATCGGAATTGGAATGGCATCAAAAGCTTCGTCTGATTACAGAGAAAAAGCGCAAAAAATGGCTTTAACCGAAATTTCAAATAGTATTTCGGTTACGGTTTCTAGTAATAATTCGTTAAACGTTTTTCAATACGACGATACTTTTAATGAGTTTTATCGCATGAACAGTATGGTTTCCAGTGCTTCATTCTTGGAAGGATATGATGTGGTAGATGTTTTTGAAACCGAAAATTACTATTACACCTATTTGAGTTTATCCAAACAAAAACACCAACAATTACGAAAAGCCAGAATTAATAAAGCCTTAGAAACTTCCATTTTCAAATTTGATTATGCGAAAAAACTAACTGCTGAAAAAGATTTTTCTGAAGCAATTAAACAACAAATTTTAGCATTAGAAGACATTAGTGAGTTTTTAAACGAAGATTTACGCTACAAAGAAAATCAAACAGAAAGACCTTACGTTAGTCTTTTAATGAATACTATTTTTGCAAATTTGAACCAAATCGAAATCGTATTTCCTGTAAAGCAATTAAACATCCGACATGCTACTGACGCTAAAGACATCTCCATTCAACCCATAACCATTCAATCTCAAAATAAAGCATTAAGTAATATTCCTGTTTCTATTTTTTATTCTTGGCAACCTGGGCAAAGTTTGAATTTGGTTTCGGAGAACAATGGCACTATTTCATTAATTATTCCAAGAAATTGTAGTAAAAACAATTTAGAAAAAATCACTGCTGTTTTAGATACGTATTCTTTGGTAAAAAATTTAAGTCAAAACCGAGTAGTTCAAAAAATATTCGAAAATTATCAATCTAAAAAATTCGAATTAGCGATTTCAAAACAATTACCAACAATTGAATTTGACATTTATTTAATGGAAAATTCTAAGAAAAATTTGAATGCTCTAGAAGATGAATTGTTTCAGGTTTTTTCTGCCGATTATTTCACTTTAGCTTCAAGAAAAGCAAAAAAAGATTTTACTATTACCATTGAAAGTAAAAAGATTGAAAACTTAGAAGTAAATGGTAAAATTTCTACAAAACTAGAAAGCCGTATTAAAATTACCAATGTAAACAATCACATTGTGTATCAAGAAACGCTTCACAACATTATCGGGATTGGCTCAAGTAAAGAATTAGCAGAGCAAGATGCTTTACAATCGCTAGTAGATAAAATTAAAATCGTGAATTATAACGCTATGATTCAAGCGATGTTATAGCATTAGCCACAATAAATCCGCCAGTCCAAGCGTTTTGAAAGTTGAAACCGCCCGTAATTGCATCAATGTTTAAAATTTCACCTGCGAAAAACATATTGGGTAAAATTTTACTTTCCATGGTTTTGAAATTCACTTCTTTCAAGTCGATTCCGCCAGCAGTAACGAATTCTTCTTTAAACGTGCTTTTGCCGTTAACTTGAAATTCGCCATTGGTTAATTGTTCGGCTAACGTATTCAATTGTTTCTTATTCACATCTGCCCATTTGGTTTCCTCTGTAATTCCTGATGCTTTTACGAGATTTTCCCAAAGGCGTTTTGGCAAATCGAAATGCGCGTATTTTGCTACTAATTTTTTAGAATTCTCCTCTTTGATGTTTTTCAATAAATCGATAGCTTCTTCAAAATCGGTTTCGTTTAACCAATTCACTTGAATGGCAAATTGATATTTTTTATCCGCTAATTCTCTTGCTCCCCACGCAGAAAGTCTCAAAATTCCGGGACCGCTCATTCCCCAATGAGTGATTAATAAAGGTCCAGATGCTTGTAATTTCGATTTCTTTACTTTTACCGATGCAAAAGCCGAAAGTCCCATTAAATCTTTTATTCGCGAGTCTTTAATATTAAATGTAAATAACGAAGGAACAGGTTCGATAATCGAATGTCCAAGATTTTGTAGTAATTCCCACATCTTCGGATTACTTCCAGTTCCTATAACCACTTTTTGGCAACTGAAAACCTCATGATGAGTCGAAATTTTCCAATAATTTTCTCCTTGATACAATTCCTGAACACTATGACCCGTTAAAATATCGATTTTAAGTTTTTGAGTTGCTTTTAAAAAACAATCAATTATTGTTTGCGATGAGTTGGAAACGGGAAACATTCTACCATCGTCTTCAATTTTTAGTTCAACTCCATGTTTTTCAAACCATTCAATCGTATCGCCAGAGCAAAATTGATGAAACGGACCTTTCAATTCCTTTTCGCCTCTTGGATAAAACTTTACCAAATCATTCGGCACAAAACACGCATGTGTCACATTACAACGACCACCGCCAGAAATACGTACTTTTTCTAAAACGCTTTTTCCTCTTTCAAGTATAGCTACTTTTAGATTTGGATTTTTTTCTACAATGTTGATAGCTGTAAAAAATCCAGCTGCGCCTCCGCCAATAATGATAATGTCGTATTTTGAGTTCAATGAGTTTATTTTAATTTGAATAAAAGTAATTATTTTAAATTAAAAAAGCTCCAACTTTCGTTAGAGCTTTAAGTGCGGGTAAAAGGACTCGAACCTTCACACCTTGCGGCACCAGATCCTAAGTCTGGCGTGTCTACCAATTTCACCATACCCGCGTATGCATAATTGTGGGTGCAAATATAGGCAAATGCATTAAATATGCAAACACAAACCACATTTATTTTAATAAAAAAACCTCTCAAAAAGAGAGGTTTTTAATATATTGCTAAATAAAATTATTAAGCTTCGAAAGGAATTACAGATACAAATGATTTGTTTTCTCCTTTTTTCTGGAATTTTACAACTCCATCAACTTTAGCATGTAAAGTATGATCTTTACCCATGTAAACGTTTTCACCTGGGTTGTGCTTCGAACCTCTTTGTCTAACAATGATGTTTCCAGCAATAGCAGCTTGACCACCATAAATCTTAACGCCTAAACGTTTCGATTCTGATTCTCTACCATTCTTCGAACTACCGACACCTTTCTTGTGAGCCATGACGTAATATTTTTAAATGTTATTCTTCAGTTTTTGGTTTTTTTGTTGCTTTAGCTTTTGGCTTAACTTCTTCAGTAGCTTCAGTTACTTCAACTTCAACTTCTTTTTTAGCAGCTTTTTTCTTAGCACCAGCAGCAACGATTCCTTCAATTAAAATTTGAGTGAAAGATTGTCTGTGACCGTTTTTCTTTTTGTAACCTTTTCTTCTTTTCTTTTTGAAAACGATTACTTTATCACCTTTTAAGTGTTGTAACACTTTGGCTTCTACTGAAGCACCTTCTACAGCTGGGGCGCCTAAAGTTACTGTTCCGTTTTCATCTAATAAAAGAACTTTATCAAAAGAAACTTTAGTTCCTTCTTCTGAAGCTAAACGGTGAACATAAACCTTTTGGTCTTTGCTTACTTTGAATTGTTGCCCTGCTATCTCTACGATTGCGTACATAACAATGATTTTAGTTAAAAATTTTAAGGTTGCAAATATACAATAATTTATAAACCAAACAACTATACTTATAAATAAAATATCTCAAAACCGAATTTTAATGTTTTTTCAAGTAAAATGTTACTTAAAATTGTAACATTATCCCGAAATTGCGTCTTATTACAATTATATCAAACAAATTAATAACGTATGAAAAAATCTTTAATGGCTTTGGGTACTGCACTAATGCTTGGCGGAACTGCTTCTGCTCAAAAAGTAACATTCGAGGAATTTGATTTAGACAACGGATTACATGTTGTACTTCATCAAGATAATTCTGCACCTGTGGTAATTACATCGGTAATGTACCATGTAGGAGCAAAAGACGAACAACCAAACCGTACTGGTTTTGCTCACTTTTTTGAACACCTTTTATTTGAAGGAACAAAAAACATCGGTAAAGGCGAATGGTTTAAACTAGTTACAGCAAACGGAGGAAACAATAATGCTAATACTACTGACGACAGAACGTATTATTACGAAGTTTTCCCTTCAAACAATCTAGAATTAGCTATTTGGATGGAATCAGAACGATTAATGCATCCAGTAATTGACCAAAAAGGTGTTGACACACAAAACGAAGTAGTTAAAGAAGAAAAAAGATTACGTGTTGACAATCAACCTTATGGAAATCTAATCAAAGCAGTTAAAGAAAACATGTTTAAAGTACATCCATACAAATGGACAACCATTGGAGAAATGGAACATTTAGACGCTGCTACTTTAGAGGAATTCTTAGCGTTTAATAAAAAATTCTATGTGCCTAACAATGCGGTTTTAGTAATTGCAGGTCAATTTGACAAAGCGCAAGCAAAAGAATGGGTGAAAAAATATTTTAGCGCTATTCCAAAAGGAGCACCAGTAACAAGAACTAAAGTAGAAGAAGCGCCTATTACAAAAGAATTTAAAGCAACTTGGCAAGATCCAAACATTCAAATTCCAATGGTGGTAGCTTCTTACAGAACGCCATCTATGAAAACTCGTGATGCTAGAGTATTAGATATGATTTCTTCTTACCTTTCTGATGGTAAAAGTTCGAAATTATACAAGAAAATTGTAGACGATAAAAAAATGGCTTTACAAATTGGAGCTTTTAACTACAGTCAGGAAGATTACGGAATGTATTTAATCTATGGTTTACCAATGGGACAAAATACAACAGAATCTCTTGTAAAAGAAATTGATGAGGAAATCGCAAAAATGCAAAACGAATTAATTTCTGAAAAAGATTTCCAAAAACTTCAAAATAAATTCGAAAGCAACTATGTAAGTAACAATGCTTCTGTTGAAGGAATTGCAGATAATTTAGCTACTTACTATATGTTATATGGTGATATCAACTTAATCAATACTGAAATTGATATTTATCGTTCTATCACAAGAGAAGAAATTAGAGATGTTGCAAAAAAATATCTAAACTCAAACCAAAGAATGATTTTAGATTATGTTCCTGCTAAAGACAAAGCTCAAAACTAAGATTTGAAGAATATGAAAAAATTTATATACATAGCAGCCAGTTTATTTTTAACAATAACTATGCAAGCACAAGACAGACCACAACCAAAAGCAGGACCAGCTCCTACAATTAACATTAACAAGCCTCAGAGTTTTGTTCTTAAAAACGGTTTGAAAGTTTTAGTTGTGGAAAATCACAAATTACCACGTGTTTCTTTCAATCTAACATTGGATAACCCGCCTTATGCAGAAGGAAACAAAAAAGGCGTTTCTGATATCTTAAGTGGAATGCTAGGTAATGGAACAGAGACTGTTACTAAAGACGCATATAATGAAGAAATCGACTTCTTAGGAGCGGACATTAACTTTTATGCTTCTGGAGCTTCGGCAAATGGACTTTCTAGATATTCAAAAAGAATTTTAGAATTAATGGCAGATGGTGCATTAAACCCATTATTTGACCAAAAAGAATTCGAAAAAGAAAAAGAAAAAATCATCGAAGGTTTAAAATCAGATGAAAAAAGCGTTACCGCTATTGCTCGTAGAGTAGAAAACGTATTAACGTTTGGAAAAGAACACTACAAAGGAGAATTCACTAGTGAAGAAACTTTAAAAAATGTAACATTAGACGACGTTGTTATGAATTATAACACGTATTTCGTTCCAGCAAATGCTTATTTAGTAATTGTAGGAGATGTTAACTTTAAAGAAGTTAAAAAAGAAGTAGAAAGACTTTTTGGAACTTGGAAAAAAGCTACTGCTCCGCAACTATCTTACACTTCTCCAAAAGACGTTCAATACAGCCAAATCAACTTTATTGATACTCCAAATGCAGTACAATCTGAAATCGCTCTAGTAAACTTGTCAAACTTAAAAATGACAGATAAAGAATATTTTTCAGTTTTATTAGCTAACCAAATTTTAGGTGGTGGAGGTGAAGGAAGATTATTCCTAAACTTACGTGAAAAACACGGTTGGACATACGGTGCTTACTCTTCAATTGGAGCTGGAAAATACATCAACAAATTCCGTTCAAGTGCTTCAGTAAGAAATACAGTTACGGATAGTGCGGTTGTAGAATTTTTCAATGAGTTAAAAAGAATCAAAACAGAATTAGTTTCTGAAGAAGATTTAAGAAATGCAAAAGCAAAATACGTTGGTAACTTCGTAATGCAAATTGAAAAACCATCAACTATTGCTGGTTACGCTTTAAACAAAGAAACTCAAGGTTTACCAGAAGATTTCTACGAAAACTACATTAAAAACATCAATGCAGTTACTGCAGAAGATATCAAAAATGCTGCTAACAAATATTTCTTATCTGATAAAACAAGAGTCGTTATCGTAGGAAAAGCAGCAGATGTTTTACCTGGTTTAGAAACAATGAGCAAAAGAGAAAAATTACCAATTTTCTATTTTGACAAATATGGTAATCCAACAGAAAAACCAGAAGTTAAAAAGCCAATTCCCGCAGGTGTTACAGCTCAAACGGTTTTAAACAACTACATCAATGCTATTGGTGGCGAGAAAGCAGTTAAAAACGTAAAAACGTTAGCAGTAATGTCAGCAGGAACTGTTCAAGGGACACCTTTAGAATTAGTAGTAAAAACAGCTCCTAAAAAATTAGGCGTTGAAATGAAGGCTATGGGAATGGTAATGATGAAACAAGTGGTTAACGAAAAAGAAGCTTACATGGTACAACAAGGTCAAAGAAAAGATTTCAAAGACCAAGATTTGAAAGACATGCAAGATATGGCAGGTAACTTTAAAGAATTATCTTTATTAACAGATAAAGATGTTACTTTAACAGGTATTGAAAATATTAATGGTACAGATGCTTATACTATCAAAAATGGAAAATCTACTTATTTCTATGATGTAAAAACTGGATTTAAAATTGCTGAATCTAAAGAATTAGAGCAAGGTGGTCAAAAAATGATTCAGACTACTTACTACCAAGATTACAAAGACGTAAAAGGATTGAAATTTCCGTATAAAACCATCATGAATGTTGGTATCGAAATCGAATTAATTACAACTGAAGTTAAAATTAACGAAGGTGTAACTGATGCTGATTTCAAATAATAAACAAAACATGAAATTCAGAAAGCGCTCAAGAAATTGGGCGCTTTTTTTTATTTCTTACTCGAAAAATAAACACCAATCAAAACAATTAAAGCGCCTAACAATTGAATTACAGAAAGCGTTTCATTCATAAATAAATAGCCCAAAACAAAAGCAACCACAGGAATAATATAAGTTACCGAAGAAGCAAAAACAGGTGATGACAATTGAATTAACTTAAAGAATAAAATATTCGAAAAACCAGTTCCTACAATCCCTAAAATAGCAATAAAGCCTAATGAGGTTTGCACTTTTGTTTCATGAATAATATCAAAAAAACCTGTAAAGTATAAAACAATTAAAGCTGGAAAAAACATAATCAAAAAGTTTCCCGTGCTAATCGTCAATGGTTTTAAATCGGATAAATATTTTTTAATTAAGTTGACATTTACCCCGTAAAAAATTGAGGCAATTACAATTAAGATTGCGTAATAATAATTTTCGGTAGTGTTTTCTCCGTCACCAAATAAAACAAGCAAAGCACAACCAATAAAACCTATAATTACTCCAAAAACTTGGCTACGTTGCACACTCATTCCAAAAAAGAGCAATCCAGCTAAAAGAGTATTCAAAGGTGTTAATGAATTCAATATCGAACTGATGGAACCATCAATTTTTGAAAGTGCAAAAGCAAATAAAAACGCTGGAATAAACGTACCGCATAAAGCAGTTAGTGCAATAAATTTCCATTTGTGTAGTGGAATTTGAGGAATTTGTTTGAATCCAACAACAATCAAAAACATAGCTGCAAAAAGAATTCGCAAACTTCCTAATTGCACCGAATTCACCCCTTTTAATCCCAATTGCATTAAGATGAAGGAACTTCCCCAAACACAGCCTAAAAAGCCTAATAAATACCATTTTGTCGAATTGTTTTCCATAGCACTAAATTGTTCGTCAAAATTCAGGCTTTATTTTTAAAATAGCACTATGAATTTTTGTAATTTTGCAATGTCTTTATTGTGAGATAAATAATTTAACATTCACAGATATGAAAAATTTAAAAAATATTGGTTTAGCACTTTTAATAACGCTTTCATTAGCAAGTTGCAAACAAGAAAACAAAGAAGTTGCAGTTGAAGAAACGAAAAAAGAAGCCGTTTCTGAAGCTGATTTAGCTAAAATGCAAACTGCAAGTTTTACTATCGACGGAATGACGTGTGCTATGGGTTGTGCTAAAACTATCGAAAACAAATTAGCAGAACAAGAAGGTGTTGGACAGGCGGTTGTGGATTTCGATACTAAAATTGCAACTGTAAAATTCGACGCTGAAAAACAATCATTAGAATCCTTAACCAAAACCATTGAAGGTGTTGCTGGTGGTGATTCTTACAAAGTTACGGAATCGAAAAAAATGTAATAAAAAAAGCCCTGATAATCTCAGGGCTTTTTTTTATTGTTTCCATTCTAATGTTTCCATTATCCTACGCATATCTTCTTTTAGATATTGAGCGGCCGGTAAAATAGAATCAAAATTAGGTTTTGCATAAAAATAAACACTTCCTACAATAAAGTTTTTCGTGCTATCGGTGGCGTAAAATTGAGCATTTGTTGCGGCATTGCCTCCTACTTCATAAAACATTCCATACACCTTTTTCTTTCCATTTATAAAAGGTTGCTCGGTAATATCGTCTGCCTTTACCACGTGGTCGTAAGTAAGTTTTTGAGCATCTCGCAATAGTTTATCAATATCGTTGTTTACTGATTTGTGAGTCAAATAAATCGTGGCTTTCATCTTTGGATAATTGATTTCAAAAGCACATGATTTATCTTTAATCAAGGCTAAATTGTTTTTCTCAAAAGTAAAAGAACAATTCGATTCTAATTTAGAGTATTTCGCTTTCGGATATTCCAAACTCAATTGTCCTTTAGGTTTTGGCAACGTTTCATCTCCACAAGAAATCAAACTTAAAAACAATCCCAAACAACTTAATTTTACTATATTTTGTATCATAATTACAATAACGTAACTTTTATTTGTTTTATTCTTCTCTTATCTACATTTTCGATGGTAAAAATAAGATTATGAAACGTTATTTTTTGTCTTTTCTTTGGAAAATTTCCAGAAATCTCAAGTAAGAATCCTGCTAAAGTTTCAGCTTCCCCTTTTTTACTTTCAAATTCATTTTCATCCACTTCAATAATTCGATAAAAATCTTTCAAACTAATTTTACCTTCAAAAAGGAAATTTTTATCATCAATTTGAGAATAAATCAAATCTTCATCATCAAATTCATCACTAATATCGCCAACAATTTCTTCCAAGACATCTTCTAATGAAATAATTCCCGAAGTTCCGCCATATTCGTCCACCACAACTGCTAAGTGACTTTTCATGCCTTGAAAATCTTTCAATAAATCGTCTAGCTTTTTATTTTCTGGAACGAAGAAAGGTTGACGCAATAATTTGATCCAATCAAAATCTTCATTATCGATGTATGGAATTAAATCTTTAATAAATAAGATTCCTTCAATTTGGTCGATATTTTCTTTGTAAACTGGAATTCGAGAATAGCCTTTTTCGACAATTTTCGGCATTACTTGTGAGAAAGTTTCTTCAATATTCAAAGCAAAAACATCAATTCTCGGACTCATTACTTGACGCACTTCGGTGTTTCCGAAAGTTACAATTCCTTCCAATATTTTTTGCTCACCATCAGTAGTGTCTGTTTGCGATGTTAATTCTAGTGCTTGTGAAAGTTGGTCAACCGAAAAATTTCCTTTTTGAACATTCAATTTCTTCTCGATAAAAAGAATTCCGTTTCGCATTGGTACACTGATTGGAGATAAAATATTATTCATAATCGAAATCGGAATTGCAACTTTTTTAGCAAAATCCATATTGTTCCGATTGGCGTAAATTTTTGGCAAAACTTCTCCAAATAGCAAAATGAAAAACGTAACTACCACCACTTCTAAAATAAAACGCACTATAGTTGACTCAATTCCGTTGAATAAACGTCCGCTAAAAGAGGAGAAAATGATAACAATGGCAATATTTACAAAATTATTAGCTACTAAAATGGTTGCTAATAACTTTTTAGGTTTTTCTAATAATCTTGAAATAAGCGTTCCGCTGTTGTAATCTTTGTTTGAAATATCGTCAATATCCTTTTGAGACAAAGAAAAAAGTGCCACTTCTGAACCCGAAATAAAGGCAGAACAAGCAAGCAATATCACAATTGCGATTATTCCAAAAAGGAATTCAAAGTCTATCGAATGGAGAAAACTGGCAGGATCAGGATCCAAATTAATTCAATTTAGTTAAACATTATAATCATCTGGTGCGCTACCTGTTGGCAAAGAAGACTTACTTAAATCGGTATCTTTTTTGGTAGTTAAGAATGTAAATTCGGTCACCTGAATTTCAGTAGTATATTTTGTAGCACCATCTTCTGCTTGCCATTGACGCGATTTGATTCTGCCTTCAATGTAAATTTTATCACCTTTAGAAAGGTATTTTTCGCAAATTTCGGCTGCTTTATTTCGAACAACAATGTTGTGCCATTCTGTAGAAGTAATTTTTTCTCCGGTAGTTTTGTTGATGTATACTTCGTTTGTCGCTAAAGGAAAACGTCCGATACAATTACCACCTTCAAAGTAATGCATTTTAACTTCGTCACCTAAATGACCTATCAAAATAACCTTGTTTAATGTTCCGTTCATGGCTTATATATTTATTAGGGTTAATCAAAAATAGTAATTTAAAGTGAATTACAATAATTTGCAACAATAAAATTGTGAATTACTATTGGAAAAGGAAGTTTTTCAATTTCCGTAATTGGTTTTGAATCAGGTAATTTTGAAGCGAAATGCACTTCAAAAAAGCGAATATTCAAATGTTGGTGTGACAACTTATGCAGTTTAACATCGTTGTGAAGTGATATAACTTCAATAGGTTGCAAATTGAAGAATTCCATTTTAGAAACTTGTTCGATAATTTCATTTACTGATAATTGCGACTCGGTTTCAAGAACAGGGAATTCGTATAAGTTTTCCCAAATCCCTTTTCCTTCGCGCTTTTGAACGATAAAATTAGAATCGGAATCTTTTATAATTAAATAATTAAGGTAACGAGGAGTTACTTTTGTTTTCTTGGTTTTAACTGGAAGTTCATTTACTTTTTTATGTTGTAATCCTGCACAACTCGAATTTAAAACACAAACTTCACAATTTGGATTTTTCGGCACACATTGCAACGCACCAAATTCCATAATTGCTTGATTAAACAAGGCAGGATTCTTTTTATCTAAAAGTTCCTGTGCTAATAATTGGAATTCTGTTTTGGTTTTGGGAAATGAAATATCACTTTCTACATTAAAGTATCGACTCAAAACTCGGAACACATTACCATCTAAGACTGCAACTGGTTCTTCAAATGAAAAAGAAGCGATGGCGGCAGCGGTATATTCACCTACTCCTTTTAATTTTAGTAAGCCTTTATAATTAGATGGGAATTCACCATTTATTTCATAAGCAATATGTTTTGCAGTGGCATGAAGGTTTCTGGCTCTAGAATAATAGCCTAAACCTTGCCATAATTTTAGCACTTGTTCTTCATCGGCATTCGCCAGGTCAAAAACGGTTGGAAAAGCTTCGGTAAAAGACAAAAAATAAGGCAAACCTTGCGCTACTCGCGTTTGTTGAAGCATGATTTCTGAGAGCCAAATGTGGTACGGATTAGTCGTATTTCGCCAAGGTAAGTCACGCTTATTTTGTAAATACCATTGAATTAAAGAGTTAGAAAATTCCATGTTTTTATATTGGGACAACAAAAATAAATCTTTAGTAATTAAAATTTAATCAATTAAGGTTGAATTATTGTTTTTTTAATTCTTATATTTGCAAACTCAAAAAAATACACAAAATATAAATACGAAAGAAAATGACGAAAGCAGATATCGTAGCGAAAATTTCAGAAAAATTAGGACTTGAAAAAGGAGATGTTCAAGCAACAGTTGAGACTTTTATGGAAGAAGTGAAAAACTCGTTAGAAACTGGTGACAATGTTTATTTAAGAGGTTTTGGAAGTTTTATTATTAAAACAAGAGCTGAAAAAACAGGAAGAAACATTTCTAAAAATACTACAATTAAAATTCCTGCACACAACATTCCAGCATTCAAACCTGCTAAAGTGTTTATTGAAAGCGTTAAAGAAAAAACAGAAGTTACAGTATAAAAACTATTTATTAATCTAAACACCAACATGTTATGCCAAGTGGTAAAAAAAGAAAAAGACATAAGGTAGCAACTCACAAACGTAAGAAAAGAGCGAGAGCAAACCGTCATAAAAAGAAAAAGTAGTTTAAAACTACTTTTTCTTTTTTAGAGAAAAGTTCATTGAAATGAATCGATTTTTAAATTGATTCCCAGGTACAACTGCCTGTAAAAAATGTTTAATCCATCTGTTCGCTCTGGCGAATGGATAAAAATGTACTGCATGAACAAAGAGTTAATTATTAGATCTGGTTCAGACGCTGTAGATTTTGCCTTATTAAAAGATGGAAAACTAATAGAATTACACAAAGAAGAAGAAAAGCAAAGCAATTTTGCGGTTGGCGATATTTTTATTGCTAAAATCCGTAAACCTGTGGCTGGTTTAAATGCCGCTTTTGTGAATTTAGGTCATGAAAAAGATGCTTTTTTGCATTATCACGACTTAGGTCCCAACTTACCTTCTTTGATGAAATTTATTAAACTTGTAAGCGCAGGTAAATTAAAAGATTATTCACTCAAAAATTTTCCTTTTGAAGCTGAAATTGATAAAGATGGTGCTATAACCGACATTCTAAGCGCCAATCAATCAGTTTTAGTTCAGGTAGTGAAAGAGCCTATTTCGACTAAAGGTCCTAGAATTAGTTCTGAGATTTCGTTAGCCGGAAGATATGTGGTTTTAGTTCCTTTTTCAGATCGCGTTTCTGTTTCGCAAAAAATAGAATCGAGAGAAGAAAAAGACCGATTAAAACGCTTGGTTCAATCTATCAAACCAAAAGGATTCGGTGTTATTGTGCGAACAGTAGCCGAAGGCAAAAAAGTAGCCGAACTAGACAAAGATCTACAAACATTGATGGACCGCTGGTCTGCTATGTGTAGAAGATTACAAACGGCTCATCATCCATCAAAAGTATTAGGAGAACTGAATAAAGCGTCTTCTATCTTACGAGATGTATTTAATGATACCTTCACAGGTATTCATGTAGATGATGAAGATTTGTATCTTGAAACGAAGGAGTATTTGCAAGAGATAGCTCCGGATAAAGTGTCAATCGTAAAACACTATCAGTCTAAGGAACTGCCTCTTTTTGAAAAATATAATATTGAGCGACAAATAAAAACGTCTTTTGGAAAAACAGTTTCCATGAGCAAAGGTGCTTATTTAATAATTGAACACACAGAAGCTCTACACGTTATCGACGTGAACAGTGGAAATCGTTCAGCAAAAGCATCAAGCCAAGAAGATACTGCTCTAGAAGTAAACATGATTGCTGCAGCCGAAATTGCGCGTCAATTACGACTTAGAGACATGGGCGGAATTATTGTGGTGGATTTCATTGATATGCAAAATCCAGAAAATCGCAAAGTATTGTACGATTTCTTAAGAGAAGAAATGAGTGACGATAAGGCCAAGCATAAAATCTTGCCTCCTAGTAAATTTGGATTAATTCAAATTACTAGACAAAGAGTTAGACCAGAAGTTAACATTAAAACAAGAGAAGAAGACCCAAATAACGAAAATGGGGAAATTGAAGCTCCAATTTTAATTGTTGACAAAATTACGTCTGATCTTGAACGCATTATTAAAGACCATAAAAAGGTTGTTTTAAACGCACACCCTTTTGTGGCAGCATACCTTACTAAAGGTTTTCCATCCTTACGTTCGAAATGGTTTTTCGAGCATAAGAAATGGGTGAAGATTATACCTCGTGACGCTTACACGTATCTTGAATATCATTTCTTTGACAAAGAAGGAAATGAAATTAAATAAAAACAAAAAACCGCCTTTCGAAAGATTGGCGGTTTTTTTGTACCTGAAGTCCACTGGACTTCCTCCTCTTAATATCAAATCTCGTGACGCTTACACGTATCTAGAATATCACTTCCTTGACAAAGAAGGAAATGAAATTAAATAAAAACTAAACCGCTTTTCGAAAGATTGGCGGTTTTTTTGTTTTTATTCACTTTCAAATTGTACTTTTCGCCTGATTTCATTACCAAATTCATCTACTACAGTAATAACATGAAATCCAGTTGTAGCAAAAATAGGTTTCTCATGAAAGGTTTTTGTAGTTCCTACATATTTATCATCTAAATACCAAAACAACTCAGCATTAGAATTAGAATGTGCAACTTTGATAATCGCTGGCTGTAGTTTACTTTCAAAATCCTTAGTTAATATGATTTTAGTATTTGCTTTGGGATAAATAAAATCCATACGTTTGTCTTGTAAGGCATCGACACAATCACTTCTGAAAGGTGGTAAATTTTGATAGTTTACATTCTTACTTTTATAATACCATTCCATAACCGGTGGCAAAACAAACCAAGATTTAGCTACCATTTCATCAACACTTTCGCAAGTACTATTGACTCTAAATTGCTGGTTTTTATCTAAATGAATAATTTTATGATACGGACAATTGTCTGTTTTTTTAGCTGTTTTTGGAATCCATTGTTTTATTTTCAGGCAATGGTCTTGTGCTAGATAACCCGAAAGCTCACAAACTTCAACAGGATCTAAATCGTTATACGGCATTTCAAACCATTTCGATTTTGGTAACAACCTAAAAACATCAAATAAAATCGGAGCTGCACTATCAACTCCTGTTAATAATGGTCTTCCTTCACCTGTGGCATTTCCAACCCAAATTCCCACCACGTAATCTTTGGTAACACCAATTGCCCAAGCATCTCTACTTCCAAAACTTGTTCCTGTTTTCCATGCGATTTCTAATGAAGAATCGTAGAATTTCCAAGCTTCATCGCCTTCTGGTCGGTTGACTTCTTTCATTGCATTAAAGGTTTGCCAAATAGCGCCTGCGCCAAAAATGTTTTTCTGAGGTGAACTACTTCCGAAATTAGGTTGAGAATTGGCATCGTAATTCAAATTTAGCATTTCATTCTTACGATATTTATCATCGTTTTGGTTGAAATACGTTAGCGTAGAAGACATATAAGCATAGGCTTTACACAAATCCCATAAATTCGATTCCGCACCTCCTAAAATCAATGACAAACCGTAATTTGAAGGCTGACGATTAACATTTCGCAATTTCAATTGCTGTAATTTTTCATAAAACTGATTCACCGAATAATCTTGCAACATCAAAACCGATGGAATGTTCAACGAACGCGCCAAAGCTCTACTCGCAGGAACAGCACCATCATAAGTCAAATTAAAATTCTGAGGTGAATATCCTGAAATCTGCGTAGGAACATCGGGAACCAAAGTTTGTGGTAAAATATAGCCATCATTCAACATGGCAGCGTACAAATACGGTTTTAAAATACTTCCTGTACTTCTTGGTGCTTCAATAATATCGACATCTTTTTGATGTTCTTTGTCGGTTGGACTGTTTCCAACATACGTGATTACATTGCGAGTTTTTACATCCACTACTAAAACCGAAATATTATAGACTTGATTTTGTTTGTAATAGTTATAATATTGTTTTACGATTTCGTTGGTGTGTTCTTGCAAATCCAATTGAATGGTGGTTTTTATTTTTTCTGCTGGATGTTCTTTCGCTACTTTTTGAACCAAATGAGGCGCGATTTGTGGCACATCAAACGGTTTTTGAGGCAAACTTTCTTGCAATGATAATTCGTAAGTTGCTTTATCAATGACTTTATCATTGTACAATTTCTTTAGTAATCGATTACGTTTTGCTAATAATCGCTCCTGATTTTTTCCGGGATAAATTAAACTTGGCGCATTGGGTAAAACCGCTAAAGTAGCTGCTTCCGCCCATGATAATTGATGGGGTTGCAATCCGAAATATTTCCAAGACGCCATTTCCAAACCTACCACATTGCTTCCAAAAGGCGCATGCGCACAATACAATTCTAGAATTTTATCTTTCGAATGACGAAATTCTAAACGCGTTGCGAGAATCATTTCAATTGCTTTTTCAAAATAGGAGCGCGATTTTCCTTTTCGGTGCAAACGAATCACTTGTTGGGTTAAAGTACTTCCGCCACGAACCACACGATTTGCTTTTCGATTTTGCTTAAAAGCATGATACATGGAAATTGGGTTAAACCCAAAATGCTTGTAAAAATGTTGGTCTTCAAAAGCAACAATACATTTTTGAAATTTATGAGGCACACTATCACTTTCGGGAAAACGCCATTGCCCATCAGAAGCAATTTTAGCCCCTAAAAGTTGCCCATCTTGACTTTCAATTACAGTGGAATAGTTGTTTTCAAAAAGTTGTCTTGGGAGTGAAAAATAGTAAACAACCAAAAGCAACAACAAGACAATTGATTTTATCTTATTGTTTTTCACTTTTAGTTTAATGAAATTATAGAATTTTTGGAATCGATTTTTCACTTTAATTATTTTCAAAAAAGTTATCATAAAATTGATTCAAATTTTTACCTCGAAACGATTTTTTATACACAAACTGAACCGAATCTTTCTCCAAAGTCAAATTTTCTGAATACTTGATATAGTAATCATCATGTTTCATGTCGGCAATTTTTAAACCAACTTCTACTTCTTTAAATGGAATAAGTTTTTGATTTTTCCAATAATAAATGGTTTTAGTATTGGGCATATACCAGCTTCCGCCGTATTCGACATCAATTCTACTTACTTGAGGTTTAAATTCGTACATACTAGAAAAAAAGCCACCACCAGCTATAAATTTATTGTCTTCTTTTAAAAAACTGTAAAAATTGTTCCAATAATTGCCGTTCATATTGGGATAACCAGTTGACTGAATTTCTCTCACTCCATCATTGTTTACATCTACAATTTCAAAGGAAAAAACCTCGCTCGAATCGAATTTGGAAACCAAAACCCATTCTTGATCTTTAAGAATATAAAACAAAACATTAGGTTGCATCTTATCATCGAAAGTATTCGGATAAACAATTGCAAATAGCTCACTATTATCTTTCAGTTTGGTAAAGGCAACTATTTGTCCATTGGCTGTGT
The DNA here is from genome assembly GCF_015223105.1 of Flavobacterium proteolyticum. GTDB lineage: Bacteria > Bacteroidota > Bacteroidia > Flavobacteriales > Flavobacteriaceae > Flavobacterium > Flavobacterium proteolyticum. Next base: position 1,099,535 of record NZ_JADFTZ010000001.1, on the reverse strand, counting down.
CGTAAAACTCTTTAATTCCTAACGCATAAACCAAGCTATCTTGATAATCAATTTTGATATTGACGTTCGCATTTAAAACACTATCAATATCTAAAACTATTTCTTTTTCAGTTTCTTGAATTTTCTGATAAGTTATAGTGTCAGTATTTACAACAAAAGTCGTGTCACTAATTGAATCACTTTCACTTTTAGATAAATTTGATTTATTGCTTTTACAACTTGTAACTGTTAACAGTAAAAGCATTCCGATTTTAAGAGCTATTTTCATTTGGTAAGAATTACTACTTCATTGCATTTACACAATGAAGTAGTTTGGTAATTTATTTCACGATTTGCACCCATTGTCCTTTGGCTCTTGCCAAATAATTATTGTCGTACATCGCTTCACATTGCACTCCAGGGAAATAATATTTTCCTAAATAAGTTGCATTTAACAACATGGTAAACGGTTTGGTTTCACCCGCTCTGATTCCGAAATAGAATTGTGTTCTATCATCGCGAATATCAATGTAATCGGCTTTGTTTTCGGCATAACTTCCAAAATCGGTATAACGTGAATTCATAATTTCAAATCCAGAAGGAACAATTTGCGAAAGCGCTACATTCTCTAATGTTTCATCCGATTGATTTCTAATAGTTACTTGCGCGACGATTTCGGTTCCTTGTTTTACAGAACTTAAATTTAGTACTGTTCCTTTTCTATCTTTATAAACTACCGAAGTTGAGAAGTTTTTCTGAATTTCTTTTTCTTGTCCAACAGGTAAAATGCCACTATTTAAGACACGAACATAAAGTGTTCCGCTATTTTTATTTTGAATTGTTACCGAATTAGAACCGTGTTTCGCCACTAAATTTCTATCTACAAATGCTTTTTTAGAGCTAATGGTTTCAGATTTTCCAGCTACTGAATACGTCATATTCACACCTTTTCCACCATTTTTAAGCGCAAATTTGGACATAGCATACAATCCAAAAGCGGTAGTTTGAGTACTCATGTAACGATTTGACGATAAATCTTTCGCTAATTTGTTTGCCATTTCATACGCTTTCGTTTTATTGTCTAACAAAATGTAAGTTTCTAAAATCATCGCTCGATTTCTTTCTTCCGAACCATAGTAATAATCTGCAAAGCGTTTGTCTTCTTGCGTAGTTGTTGTTCCTATCAAAGATAAAGCTGCTTTCTTTTGACCTGCTAAAGCATAAGCGGCTGCTAATCGCAATTTGGATTCGTTTGAAATTCCGGTAGTTTCTCTTAATCTGTTCATTGAACCCATATCGGCTGAACCTGCTAATGCTAAAGTATATAAACGATACGCTTGCGCAAAATCGTTACGATACTGTGCGTTGAATCGCCATTTTTTTGCTTCGGATTGTTGGAACGAAATCCACTTGTTTTTAAATCCGATTGGTAAAACATAGCCTTTTTTCTCAGCTTCAAGTAAGAAATGTCCTGCATAAGAAGTTGCCCAATCATCCACATAATTATTTCCTTGCCAATAACTTAATCCACCATTTGATAGTTGGAAATTCCCTAATTTTTGAATTCCAGCATTAATATTTCGTTGAATTTCTGCTTTTTTGTTAGCATCAACATCCATAATATCCGCCAAATACAATTGTGGAAAAACCGCCGAAGTCGTTTGCTCCACACATCCATGCGGATACTGAATCAAATAACTCAAACGTCCATTGAAATTGATGGTTGGGAAAGACGAAACTTCTAATCTTGCTTTATTACTTCCTGCTACTCCAAATGTTTTCCAATTGATTGTTTTGGAACCGTTTGCAGGAATTACCATATCTACGTAATCATTCGTAACCGGATTTGGATTCGTAATATCAACTTCTACCCCATAGGTCGATTTTTCTTTTCCTGATGTGGCAATGACTTCTATTTTTCCAATTCCTGTTGCGCTTCCAACTTCTAAATTAAAATAGATTACTTTTTCATCTGGCGAACTGAAACTTACATTTTGAGTTGCATTTCCAATAATTCGTACTCCGTTATTTGTTTTCAATTGCACATTAACGTTTTTCACTTGGCTTTCCATTGCGAAAACGGTTACGGGCAACGTAATTCTTTCGTTTGGAGAAATTTTTCTAGGCACCGAAGCCAATACCATAACTGGTTTTCTCACAAAAGAAGTTTTTTCTACGCTTCCGTAAGCACTAGTTTTAGCATCACCTGCAACAACCATTGTTCGTACTGAACCAACGTAATTTGGCAAGGTAATCGTATGTGATTTGGTTTGCCCTTTTTCCAATTTGAATGGTCCTAAATAAATGACTACTGGTTTAAATCGGTTAGCTTTTTTGGCATTTCCACCTGCTAAATCTTGGTCACCACCAATACTGAAAATTTGATTGATTTTTCCACCATATGCACCAATTACATCATCATAAACATCCCAAGTTTTTACGCCAAGCGCTTGTCTTGAATAGAATTTTTCCCACGCATTTGGTGTTTTAAATCGGGTTAAATCTAATAAACCATCATCTACAATTGCAATAGTATAGGTCATTTCTTTACCTGATTTTTCACTAACTTTCAATGTTGTTTTTTGTTCCGGTTTTAAAACTGAAGGAATTGTTACTTCTGGCTCTAAAACGGTATTTTTATTGATTACTTCCACTGGCAAAATTCCGTACATTCTAATAGGTGTATCGTTTATCGTAGAAGCATGTGGTTTTAACAACGAAATATGGAAATACACATTTGGTGCCATATCACCTGTGATAGGAACTTCAACTTGCGTCTCACCTTTTTTAGTGGTTGCCCAAAGTGTTTTGATGACTTTTGAACCGTTTTCAATTGAAATTAAAGCTCTTCCGCCTTCACTTGATGGAAAAGAAACGATAGCGTTTTCTCCAACATTGTATTTCTCTTTGTTGGTTGTAAATACCAACATATTTGCCGTTTCGCTACTTCCTTGGCGTGATTTTCCAGACCAATATGGCCAATCGATATACGAAGTTAAACTCGTTGCATGACCATCATTCGTATCTTCTACACGAATCAAATATCTTCCCCAATCGGCTTCAGGAATTTTAAATTGAACACTTGCTTTTCCTGAGGCATCAGTTGAAACCACGTAGTTTCTATAAGCGGTTGTTACTTCCGAAGAATTGTATTGTGATAAATCATCACCATCAGAATTCCACCACCAGCGCCATTCGACTTTATACACACGAACTTCTAAATTTTTAACCGATTTTGGTTTACCCAATTCATCTAAAGTCACGATATCATAGCGATTAACTCTATCGGTTTCTAATAAGCCGTATTTATTTGGTTCTGGTGCTTTTATTCCAACGTAAGTTTTATACGGAGAATACGTTGCTGTTGCTACATCTGTACTAAAATCGCCTCCATTTTCAAAGGCTTTTGTTTGAAAAACCATTTTCAGTTTTCCTGGCGCTTGACTAGTGATTTTTGGTTGAATCGCAACTTTAGCTTTCCCTAAATCGTTTACTTTTCCTGAAAAAACGTTTACTTCTTCGGTATAGAATTTACGCACTTCGTCATCAAAATCATATTTCTCATACTTTTTGAAAACAGTTTGTTGTTCTAGAAATTTGGCTTGCATTTCTACTTTCAAGTTTTTCGCAACCGCTCCATGTAACCAAGCTACTTCAACTTCGCCACCGTTTAATCTATTACCAGAAAGTTGTTTATCTGCAAAACTATTTTTGATTTTTAATCGATTTGGTTTAATTGTTTCTATCTTGATGCTTTTGTAAAAATGCACGCCACCAACCGAAATTTTCACTTCCCAATTTCCTGTTGGGTCGTTATCTTTCGTTGCTAATTTGAATTTATAATGATTCCAACCATTATACTTTTGAACCATTTGGTAACGCACTTTTCCTTGCGGATCACTTAATTTAAAAGTAATTGGGTGCGATTTTTCTAATTTACTTTCCACATCATTCAACATGAAAGCCAAATGCAAAGTATCGCCTGGACGCCAAACACCTCGTTCACCATAAATAAAACCTTTTAAACCTTTTTGCAATTCTTCGCCACCGACATCAAAATTACTGACCGATAAAGATTGACCTTCATCTAATTTCACATAAGTTGTGTTTTTGTCTTTGGTAACAATAGCGAAAAAAGCATATTTTTTCAACTCGGTTTTTGCTATTCCTTCGCTATCGGTTGTGATAGTTCCTAAAAGTTGTTGTTGGAAATTATACAATTCAATTTTTGCAGAAGCAACAGGCTCTGTAGAAACAATATTATTTACTGCAAAAACATACGAACCATTTCCGCCACGTTTTGCTATAACGCCTAAATCGGAAGCAATAACATTCGTAAAAATGGTGTTGTTGTAATAGTACGAATCGGTACACGGATCTTCTCTTTCGTACCAATCATAGCCTTCGTAATAGTAATCGTCGTAATAATCCTGATTACTTCTCACTTCATCATCTTGTTCTTCCTCTTCTTCATTACCTTCATCAACGTATGCCGAAGTACATTTGTAAAGCGAATATTTACGTTTATACGATATTTCAACACGATAAATAGCACCAGGATTTGGTGTAATTATTTTAGATAAATCTATCGCATACGCATTCCATTTGCTGGAATTTTGTAATTTGTTCTTATTTAATGCGATGGTTTTCTTAACTATGGGTTGGGCTACTTTTCTTAAATTTCGACTTCCGTTTAATTCATTGTCTTGTAAGAATTGTAGAATATTGTTTTTGTAAATTTGGTACACCTTTACATCAACCGCGCTCAGATTTACCGATTCGAAATTGATTTTTAAGTTGTTTGAACTTGGCAAAATGCTTCCGCTTTTTATGAAACGAACTCCAGGTTTTACTTGCTCGAATGTAACTTTTTCGGAAAAGTTTTGTTTCATCTTATAGCCGTCTTCGCTTTCAATTCCTTGAAAAACTTCTACTAAAAGTTCGCCTTTTAAAGGTTCGTTGAAAAACACTTTTAATAAATTTCCAGCGGTTGCAAATCGTAAATTTACAGCTGATTCGACTTGCACTAAACCAGAAAAATCCTGATCTCTGTTTAATGGGTCAGAAAAGTTTAATAATAAAACTTGATTGTTATCTTTCTCAACTTCGGCCGAAACTATTTTGAAATTATTTTTTCCGGGAATATCGTAAAGCATTTCGCCTTTTTGGTCGATATCAAAAGGCGTTCCATCCCATGAAATTTTGATTTTACTGTCTTCAACTTGTCTTTTGATGCTATCAATTACAAATTTGTATTCTTTTTTATTGCTTAATTCTTTGACAAACTTAACCTTAACCGCTTTATCTTCTTGATTAACAGAAACAAGTTTTTTAGCAGTTTCAAAATCCAAATCATCACTCGACGTGATTACTCCGTTTAAATATTGGTAATCTTTACTATACGATTGCAAATCATTTGTAGTTACCATAAAATCTTGCTTTATGGTTTTAATTGTGAAGTTAAAATCTTTTAATTTATCAGGAACATTAACTAATTCCGACAAATGAAGCGTAACTTGGTATTCTTTATTTTGGTCTAATTTTTTTTCTGGAATAAAAGCGATGGTATTATTTGAAAGCGCTACTACTTTTCCATCAACACTTGGACTAATGGTAAACAGATTTTCATCTAACTCTTCGTTGGCTGTCCATTCTTTTTTATCGAAAGCTAAAACTACTCTAATGTCGCTGTTTGCCGAGACCAATCCCGAACTAAAGTTGAGAATATACGCTTTGAACTGAGAGAAATCAGAATTGAAATCTTTAGCGCTTTTAGAGCACGACAAAGCTACAATCAATACAAATATCAATTGTAAAAAACGAGTTGTTTTCATTTGGAAGGAGATTAGAGAGTTAGTTTGTTTTTGTTCTCAAATTAGCAATAACAAAAACCGTGCAAATTCTTACGTAAATATAAAAATATTTTTAAATAAAATCCTTACAAAAATTTATCGCTTATTTTTAAAAAATGCTTTCATCAAATCAGCACATTCTTTTTCCAAAACACCTGAAATCACTTGGGTTTTCGGGTGTAATTGTGTTCCCATTTTTTGAAAACCACGATTCTCATCGGATGCGCCAAAAACAATTTTAGAAATTTGGGACCAATATAAAGCGCCAGCACACATTTGGCAAGGCTCTAATGTTACGTATAAAGTACAATCTTTTAAATATTTTCCACCTATGAAGTTTGCAGCACTAGTTATCGCTTGCATTTCGGCATGAGCGGTAACATCGTGAAGTAATTCTGTTAAATTATGTGTTCTTGCGATGACACGATTGTCAATCACAATTACTGCGCCAACAGGAATTTCACCTTTTTCAAAAGCTATTTCGGCTTCCTGTAAGGCTTTTTTCATAAAATATTCATCGGTAAAAATATTCTCCATAAGTACAAAAATACAACAACCAATTCTTACTTTTGTGCTGTAATGGAAAATTTGCTTTCAAAAATTAACAACCCTATCGATTTAAGGAAACTTCCTGAAAATCAACTACCTCAATTGGCCAAAGAATTGAGAGACTTTATCATTGATATTGTTTCAAAAAAAGAAGGGCATTTGGGTGCGAGTTTAGGCGTTGTCGAATTAACGATTGCGCTTCATTACGTTTTCAACACACCAGAAGATTTACTGGTTTGGGATGTGGGTCATCAAGCTTACGGACACAAAATCTTAACTGAAAGACGCGACATTTTTCATACCAATAGAGAATTAAACGGAATTTCAGGTTTTCCAAAGCGAAGCGAAAGTATTTATGATTCGTTTGGTGTTGGGCATTCTTCAACTTCGATTTCGGCTGCTTTAGGAATGGCATTGGCTTCTCAATTAAAAGGAGAATTTGAAAAGCAACACATTGCGGTGATTGGAGATGCTTCAATCGCAAGCGGAATGGCTTTTGAAGGCCTGAATCATGCTGGAGTTACTGATGCGAATTTATTGGTAATTTTAAATGATAATGCGATTGGAATTGACCCAAGTATTGGTGCATTAAAAGATTATTTGACAGCAGTCAAGGAAGGAAAAAATCCGAAAGAAAATAACATCATCAAATCCTTGAATTTCGATTATTCAGGTCCGATTGATGGTCATGATTTACCTAAGTTAATTTCGGAGTTAGAGCGATTGAAATCGGTAAAAGGTCCAAAATTTTTGCATGTGATAACTACCAAAGGCAAAGGATTACAATTGGCGGAAGAAGATCAAGTAAAATACCATGCGCCTGGAAAATTTGATGCCGAAACTGGAAAAATTCATCCTAAAGACGAATCACATTTACCACCAAAATTTCAAGATGTTTTCGGACATACTTTGGTGGAATTAGCAAAACAAAACGAAAAAATCATTGGAATTACTCCAGCCATGCCTACGGGAAGTTCGATGACTTATATGATGGAAGCTTTTCCAAAACGTGCAATTGACGTTGGAATAGCTGAACAACACGCCGTTACCTTAGCGGCTGGAATGGCAACACAAGGAATGGTAGTTTTTTGTAATATCTATTCCACTTTTTTGCAGCGTGCTTATGATCAAGTGATTCATGATGTCGCTTTACAGAATTTATCCGTTATTTTCTGCTTAGACAGAGCAGGATTGGTTGGTGAAGATGGCGCAACACATCATGGCGTTTTTGATATTGCGTATTTGAATTGTATTCCGAATATGATTATTGCAGCTCCAAAAGATGAAATGGAGTTACGAAATATTATGTTTACGGCTTCAGAAGGCTTGAATCATCCGATTGCGATTCGTTATCCAAGAGGAAGAGGTGAAAATGTGAATTGGGAACAGCCTTTTGAAAAAATTGAAATTGGTAAAATTGTGGCACTTCAAAAAGGAAGCAAAGTTGTCATTTTATCTGCGGGAACTATTGGTAATAATGTAACGAAAGCTTTAAAAGAAGTTGAAAATTCAGAATTATTTTCGCATTACCATTTTCCGTTTGTAAAACCATTAGACATTGATGCTATCAAATCTATTATAAATTCTCACGACCAAATTATCACTATCGAAGATGGAGTAATTACAGGTGGTTTTGGAGAACAAATCTGTTCAATCATTGCGACAAATAATTTAAATAAATCAATTATAAATCTCGGAATTCCTGATTCATTCATAGAACATGGAACAGTTTTTGAGTTGCAACAACTTTGTAAAATCGACATTAATCATTTAAAACAATTATTTAATACTTATTCAGATGTTTAAACAAGCTATCCTATTAGGGCTAATATTGATCTGCTTTCAATCTTCAGCGCAAATTATTAGAACTAAATTACCAGATTCTATTTCATATTGGAAAAAAGAAAATAAAGTGGGTTTAGATATTTCACAAATAACTTTTGTAAACTGGAATGCAGGGGGAAATAATTCTGTTTCAGGACTTTTGAAAGGACAGTTTATTCGTACATATATCAAACAAAATATTCATTGGAAAAACGAATTAATTGCTCGATACGGAATTAATAAACAAGAAAAGCAAGATGTAAGAAAAACAGATGACCAATTACAAATAAACTCTACATTTGGATATCGAACAGATACAATTTCGAACTGGTATTATGCGGGTAAATTTAATTTTAACACACAATTCGCAAATGGTTATGCTTATCCTAATACTGATTTAGCAATTTCTAAACCATTTGCACCTGCTTATACATTCTTAGGTATTGGAGCGGAATATTCAAGAAAAGATTTGAATCTTAACCTATATCTTTCTCCTTTAACACAAAAAACAACTATGGTTTTCGACCAAAGGTTAGCTAATCAAGGCGCTTTTGGAGTTGAAAAAGCTATTTATGATGAATTTGGCAATCTTATTAAGGAAGGTAAAAATATTAGAAATGAAACTGGAATCTTAGTTACAAACCAATGGAAAAAAGAATTGTATAAAAACATTATGTTAGAACACAGAATTGCTCTATACACAGATTATATTAATAATTTTGGAAATATTGATGTTGACTGGCAACTACAATTAGATATGACCGTAAATCAATATGTAAAAGCCAATATTGGCACACATATTGTTTATGATGACGACATTAAATCAAAAGAAGAAATAAACGGAACACAAGTTATTAAAGGTCCAAAAGTTCAGCTTAAACAAATACTTGGTGTGGGATTAGTTTATTCGTTTTAATAAAAAAATGCTTCAATTTTGAAGCATTTTTTTATTCTTTTATTTGAACTAATTTTTCATGTGTGTAAATTATATCATGTTCTAATTTTAAGATTTATTATCTCGAGATATAATAAAGAAAATAATTCCACATTTATTCTTAGCAATGCTTAAGTAATTCATTTTTCAATGTCCAATCGAGGATTTATTGAATCTAAATTTACCTACAAGTTTGCAATAAACGTTTAGGAAAATTAATCACACCATACTTTATCCAAAAATAAACAAACTATTATTAATATTGTTTAGATTTTCAATATTATAATTTTAAAAACATCTTGAAAGATTATAAAAGATGTTTATTTTATCACCATAAAAAATCTATTTATTAAAATAGCTTTTTTTACTTAACAAACTCATTCAAAATAAAATTATAAAAAACGGTTCAAAAAAATATTTTTGAACCGTTTTAAATGAAATATAATTAATCTACTTAATTAACAATAATTTTTTGAAAGTAAGATAAATCTTGTCCTTTTAATTTCAAGATATATATACCTGATTGTAAATCACCAATATTTAACGATTTAGTTCCAGAAAAATCAACATCCGTTGTTAAAGCTAATCTACCATTGATATCATATATCTCAATATTTAAATCACCTGTAAAATTAGCAATCCCGATATTTATTGAAGATTTAGCTGGATTTGGATAAATATTGATTCCTTTTAACAAAGCAACATCTTCATTTGAAAGCGTTACACTAGTTAATGCTCCTGAAAAAACTCCTCTACCATAAGTAGCAGCAAAAACATTGTAAGCAGTTGGTGCTGTTGGTGAATTAGGCTGTAAATCAAGATCCGTTACTTTAACGTTCATCATTCCGTTAAAAGAAGATTTCCACGCCAAAGATTGATTAGCATTAGTAGCTGGATTAAAGGTATTTGCATACCATACTCCTAAATCAGTTCCAATCATTAACTCAGCTGAATTTAATGGATTTTGTAAAATAGCATGAACAGGCATATCAGGTAAATCACCTTCAATATTGTACCAGTTAGTACCACCATTGTTTGTATACCAAATATTAGTTGTACCGTAATTTTTCAAAGTAACAAAAATTTGACTATCGTCAGCTCCAAATTCAATATCTGAAATGGTTCCTACAAATGAAGCTGTCGCAGAAATATCAGACCATGTTCCTGCAGTATTATTAGCTCCAGTAACTTTTAGAAGTTTTGAATTAGCCGTACCAATGTATAAAGTTGTCTTAGTAACTTTACCTGTATTTAATGCTGTTGGATAAGAAGTCAATAAAGCATTAGACAAATCTGTTCTTGAAGGTGCTGGTCCTCCCATGTATGAAGCATATCTTCTAACAACATAAACTCTATTTGCACCATCAGAAAAATCAGAATAAACAATATCATTACTAGAGTCTAATGTCACAGCTGGATAAAACAATCCACGATTTGCAGTACCATCACTAAGTGTTTTTTGTACTGCTCCATTTAAACCTCTCTTGTTCATATTATCATTATATACATAATTTGTAACATAATAAGCTGTTGAACTTGATGTTGGATTCTGTTTAAACAAAGGTATTCCTCCGTCTCCACCTTGAACTTCAGAGCTACCGCTTATTCCAGCTGCTGCCCCAGTAGTTGTACTTAGAGTTGATGGGAAATAATTTGATCCGTTATCTTGTGCTCCTGCAACAAAAAAGTCTCCAGATAAACCTGTTACACCTAATGGCTGAACCGCAACACCAACAAATTGAGTTACATTAAACCCATTATTTCTAGAAGCAAATGTGGTAGAAGTTGTAGCAGTTGATAAAGCTGCGTTGTAATAAATACCTCCGTCGTTACCAACAACCGCAACATCTGGATTATTTGGTTTAAACACCATTGCATGTTGGTCTGAGTGAACTAAATTACCACTATTCCATCTAGAAATAGCTGTCCATGCACCTCCACTATTTGTAGATCTATAAACATTTAAACCTCCAATAAATACTTTAGCATCATTTGTCGGATCTGTTTCAATAAATAAATTATAAAAAGCTTGTGCACCTGTAAAACCATATGTACCAATTCTTGAATCAGAAGCATCAGTAGGAAGAGCCAACACTGTAGGTGCTGTTGAAAAACCATTAGTAGTTTTAAGCATTTGAACCTCAATTGTTGATGGAGATACTGGCGCTATTTGTGATAAAACATAAATAACGTCTGCAGTAGTATTAGAAGCCTCAATTTCAGTTCTCTGACCACCAGTAACTGTATACGCTGTTGTAAAAGTTGCACCGTCATTAGAAGACACAAAGATTTTTCCACCACCGTCACCAAATGTTGAACTATCAGTTGAAGAAACCCAAATTTTTCCGCCTACAGCAATCTCGATATCCATTGGACAAGTTTTATTTCCGCTTGGAGCTAAAGGTAAAGTTAATGCTGTCCAAGTTGCACCCCCATCTGTAGATTTATACAACCCATAATTAGATGAATTATGATAACCTGCATTGTAAGAATCTCCAATAGCAGCATATATGTGGGAAACCCCACCAACATTTTTAATTGCAATATCATTAATAAATTGAAATCCTGTTACAGCTGTACCAGAAAACTCTCCAGGTAAAGCAGCAGCAAAATCACCAGTTAGATTTGTCAAATTAGCAACTAACAAATCACCATCTTCTTTAGAAATACTTACACATGGTATAGTAGCACCTAAATCAGAACTTGCCATACCTATCGGTCCAGCTCCAGCAACATTATTCATTATAATAACACCTACAGCTCCTGCGATTTCAGCAGCTAATACTTTACTTTCAAAAGTACATGTTCCTCTTCTAATTAAAGCAATTTTATTCGTCAACGATCCTGCTGTCAATGATGAACAAGCATCATCTGTTGGTGCAACCCCATCATTTACAAGAACAATAGACTTATTACTACCAAAACTAGCAGGTGGCGCACCAAAACCTGCTAATCCTGTGCTATAACCTCTTATTACTCCTGCGTTAGAAGGAGCTGTAACATACAAGTTAAATAACTGATTTTGAGTTGAAGAAACTGTACCTCCACCAAAAACTCTTGTCCAAGTTAGACCAGCATTGGTTGTTTTCCAAATACCATTACCATTTGCATCTCCAGTGTAAGACTCACCTGTACCTACATACCAAGTACTAGAATTATTAGGATCAACTGTAATATTCTGTACATTTATATGCTCAGGAAAAGTTGATATTCTAGTCCAAACAGTTGCGTTACTTGTAATATTCGTGTTTTTCCAAAGACCTCCACTTACACCTCCAGCAATTACAGTATTAAATGTAGCATCTGTAGGATCAAAAATAATTCCTTTAGTACGACCTCCTACATTATTTGGTCCTCTTTCAACCCATAAGTTATCAGTACCATCACCTGGAGTTCTTCCTTCAGCCAACATAGCTTGTCTTTCTTGACTTAATCTTTGTCTGATAACTTCCAGATTTTCAGGAGTTGGTGATCCCAAAGCAGGATTCATAGATAAAATCCACTCTTGTTCGTTGTACTTATTAGGTGGGATACCTTCAGACTTTCTTTCTCTTTTAGACATTAAAAATGTCTTTTTGAAAGGATTATTTTCTAAATGTTGTTCATGTTTTTTTCTTAATTCTAAAACCTCCTTAGTTGGTTTAGGATTAACGACTACAACATCAGCAGATGGCTTAGCATCATTTTTTGTTTCTGTATTCTGCTTTTGCTTTTTAGTGTTTTCCTTTTCTTGAGAAAAACCTAATGTTACAAAAAATAATGAGAATACAACCAATAGTAATTGTTTTTTCATGGTAATCATTGGGTTAGTATTATTATAATTAAAACAAAATTAACAATTTACAGATAATTTCAAATTTTTTTACGAATTATTTTTTCATATTCATTTATTTGCCTGAATTGTCTTATATAATTCGAAAGCTTTACCATCTGTTAGCAACGATACAAAATGACAAATATGCAATAGTCTGTCGCATACGCTTTCTTTTTGAAATTGAAAACGTTCTGGCAACAATTTCAATAAAAGCTCATCATAGTTAGAAGCAGTACCGCTTACTTTTTTATTATAAGCTGTACAAAATCCATCCAATAAACTATGGATGATTTTATACCCCATTACTTCCTTCTGGATTACATCTTTACTTTGATATACGTTTTTAATACTGATTTGAATGATGTCATTCATTTGGGCTTTGTACTGACTTTTATCCATCAAGGCAAATGGAAATTCTCCTGCTAAAATAGCTTTTTCATTTTCCATAAAAATTACAACCGCATCATTGATTAAACTTCCAATAGCTAAGGCACGCAAATAACTAATTCTGTCTTCTTTAGTGATGAGTTCGTTGTATTTTTTGGTATCGATTCCGTTTTTGACTAGTTTGATTAGGTATTCTAATGCGTATTCTTCTGGAATCCAACCTAAGTTAATGCCGTCTTCAAAATCGATGATGGTGTAACAAATATCATCAGCTGCTTCGACTAAATAGGCTAACGGATGACGTTCAAAACCAATATCATTTCCTGATTTATTCGAAATCAATCCCAATTCATTAGCAACCTCTGCAAAGAATTCTTTGTCTTGCTGGAAGAAACCATACTTTTTATCGCAAATTTTTTGTGTTGGCTTTTTAGGTAAACTCTCTTTAGGATATTTCATAAAAGCACCCAAAGTCGCATACGAAATACGTAAACCGCCTTCAATTCCTTCCCGAGAGGAAGCCAATACTGAAAATCCATTAGCATTCCCTTCAAAATCAATTAAATCTTGCCATTGTTTTTCGGTTAATTGGTCTTTGTATTGTAATCCATTTCCGGTTTTGAAATATTCGCCAATCGCTTTTTCTCCTGAATGACCAAAAGGTGGATTTCCAATATCGTGTGACAACGCTGCAGCCGCTACAATAGCACCAAAATCATTCGCTTGATAGCCATGAACTTCTTGTAAATGTGGATATTTTGCAATGATTTGCTTTCCGACTAAACGCCCAAGTGAACGACCTACAACCGAAACTTCTAAACTATGAGTCAATCGGTTGTGTACGAAATCGGTTTTGGAAAGTGGAATGACTTGCGTTTTATCTTGCAAACTTCTAAAAGCTGCAGAAAAAATAATTCGGTCATAATCGACTTCAAAGCCTAAACGGGTGTCGTCTTGCTCTTTTCGTAAACGTTTACTGGTGTCGCCTTGTCTTTTTAAGGACAATAATTGTTCCCATTGCATCATAAAATCATCTATTTTTTGACTGATCATTAATTTTATAGAACCGTGAAAATATTTTCTAATTTTCTATGTGTTATTCTTGATTTTTACCAATTTCATCTAATTCATAAAATTGATTTTTTCGCTCGTCTAACAATTCTTTCTTAACCACATACGTATCAGACAGAGAATCATGCCATCCTCTTGTATTTCCTCCCAAAAAAGAAAAATGATTAAACGGGATTAATCTACTGAAAGTACGTTTAAGAATTTTCACACCATCAGGCTTTTCACCGTTTATATCAACAACAACAGTTTTTGTAATTAACTTGCCTATTGTTCTTGAAAAAAGGGTCTCTGCTGTTAAATAATAAATCACAGTAATAATTATTCCTATTAAATACTCACCTAAACCTCCAATGTTTTCCGCCCAACCGAGAAATGCATCAACACCAAAAAATGCTGCAAAAAGACCTAGAACTAGTGATAACAAAAAGATTATAATATACTGAAAAATTAAATCAATGAAATAATTTCCAAGTCGTTGTCCTTGAGAGGCCAACATATTACTAGTTACTACAAATTGTTGTTTTTGATTTTGTTCCATAAATTTTACTCTTTTTCGTTAGCCAAAAAGAAATTTCTCGATTTTTTTGGATACTGATTATAACTCTTATCACTCGGATTTACGATAACCGATTTGATATTAATTTCATCTCCTACTTTGAAGTTTTTCTCTGTGTATTGGTAATCCAATAAATATTCACCACAGAAATAATTCCCATCTGCGTCTTTTTCTATGATTCCGGTGTAAACCCCTTTTTTATCTTTTGACATATTTTCTATTTTTTTCAAATGTACGAATTGGATTGTAATTATTTAAAACAAAAACAGTCATTCGCATTAGCGAACAACTGCTTTCTTTATTCTATTTTCTTTATTCTATTCTCTAAAATTAAGAACCACACATTTCACAATCTTCTGGGCCAGAATTTCTAGCTCTTTCGATCATGGCTCTATATTCTTCAGCTGACATTTCTGCTGGCTCTTCTAAAACGGCAATAGCTTCCACTTTTTTCACTTCAACATGTTGTTCTTTTACTTCAATTGGCGCTTCTTTTTTGTCGTTGTTTAAAGTAAACTTAATCGCATCAACAGCAGCTTTTGTTCTTAAATAGTACATTCCCGTTTTTAAACCTGATTTCCAAGCGTAGAAGTGCATCGAAGTCAATTTCGCATACGTAGCATCTTGCATAAACAAGTTCAACGATTGCGATTGGTCAATAAAATAACCTCTTTGACGCGACATATCGATAATATCTTTCATCGACATTTCCCAAACTGTTTTGTACAATTCTTTCAAATCAGCAGGAATTCTTTCAATATGCTGTACCGAACCATTGTGACGCATGATTTCTTGCTTCAATGTTTCGTTCCACAAACCTCTTTCCACTAAATCGTTTAATAAGTGTTTGTTTACCACGATGAATTCTCCCGAAAGTACTCTTCTTGTGTAAATATTAGAAGTATAAGGTTCGAAAGCTTCGTTATTTCCTAAAATTTGAGAAGTTGAAGCCGTTGGCATAGGCGCTACTAACAATGAGTTTCTTACTCCGTTTGCCATTACTTCTTTTCTTAAACTTGCCCAATCCCAACGACCAGATAATTCTTCGTCTTTTAAGCCCCAAAGGTTGTGTTGGAATTCTCCTTTTGAAATTGGCGAACCTTCGTAAGAAGAATATGGTCCTTCTTCCTTAGCCATTTCCATAGAAGCGGTTACGGCTGCGAAATATAAAGTTTCGAAAATTTCTTGGTTTAATTTTTTCGCTTCGTCACTTGTAAACGGCATTCTCATCATAATGAAAGCATCTGCTAAACCTTGCACTCCTAATCCTACCGGACGGTGACGCATGTTTGAATTTTCTGCTTCTTTAACTGGATAGTAATTTCTGTCGATTACTTTATTTAAGTTACGAGTAACGCGTTTTGTTACATTGAATAACAATTCGTGATTGAATGCTCCGTTTTCCACAAACATTGGTAACGAAATAGACGCCAAGTTACATACCGCAATTTCATCTGGAGAAGTGTACTCCATAATTTCAGTACATAAGTTAGACGAACGAATGGTTCCCAAATTCTTTTGGTTCGATTTTCTATTCGCTGCATCTTTGTACAACATATAAGGCGTTCCTGTTTCGATTTGAGATTCAAGAATTTTTTCCCAAAGCTCACGCGCTTTGATGGTTTTTCTACCTTTTCCTTGCGCTTCGTAAGAAGTATATAACGCTTCAAACTCTTCTCCATAAACATTGTCTAATCCTGGACATTCGTTTGGACACATTAACGTCCAAGCCGCGTCTTCTTCTACACGTTTCATGAATAAGTCAGAAGTCCACATCGCGAAGAATAAATCTCTTGCACGCATTTCTTCTTTTCCTGTGTTCTTTTTCAAATCTAGGAATTCGAAAATATCAGCATGCCAAGTTTCTAAATAAATAGCAAAACTTCCTTTACGTTTTCCTCCACCTTGATCTACGTAACGAGCAGTATCATTGAAAACACGTAACATCGGAACAATCCCGTTTGAAGTTCCGTTTGTTCCACGAATGTATGAACCTGTAGCACGAACATTGTGAATAGCTAAACCGATACCTCCCGCTGATTGCGAAATTTTTGCTGTTTGTTTTAAAGTATCGTAAATTCCATCGATACTATCATCTTGCATCGTTAATAAGAAACAAGAAGACATTTGAGGTTTTGGAGTTCCAGCGTTGAATAATGTTGGAGTAGCGTGTGTAAAGAACTTTTTCGACATTAATTCGTAAGTTTCAATTACCGCTTCTAAGTCGTTTAAGTGAATTCCAACAGAAACACGCATTAACATGTGTTGTGGACGTTCTACGATTTTTCCGTTGATTCTTAATAAATACGAACGTTCTAAAGTTTTAAAACCAAAGTAATCGTAATTAAAATCACGGTTGTATATGATGTGAGAATTTAAAAATTCTGCATTAGCTTGGATAACTTCGTGTACCTCATCTGAAATCAAAGGCGCTGCTTGATTCGTTCTTGGGTTTACATAGTGATACATTTCACTCATCGTTTCCGAGAATGATTTGTTGGTATTTTTGTGTAGGTTAGAAATTGCAATACGAGCCGCTAATTGAGCATAATCTGGATGCGTTACGGTCATGGAAGCTGCGGTTTCTGCTGCTAAATTGTCTAATTCAGAAGTGGTAACTCCATCGTATAATCCTTCAATTACACGCATTGCCACTTTTACAGCATCCACCATGTCATTTAATCCATAACATAGTTTTTTAATTCTGTCCGTGATTTTGTCAAACATTACTGGCTCCTTATGGCCATCTCTTTTTACTACATACATAAGCTTTTTAGTTTTTGAAAACAGACAATCCCTTCCCTGCTTTCGGTTAATATTAATGAACTAAAGCGCGAGTCTCCCGACATTTTATAGCGCTTTATTTTTTTTTTAAAACACATAGAAACATAGATAAAACTTTTAGAAAAAGATTTAGATAGTTCATTCTGAATACACATAGCGCTATGTCAACTCAAAAAAGTGAAACGCCTTAAATTCATAAAAACAATCTTATGTGTCTATGTGTTTAAATATTTTTAGAAATCAGCGTCGAAGCTAATTTTATTTGACTCTGCATCCGAGTTCATTACACCGGCTTTTTGATATTCCGCAACGCGTTTTTCGAAGAAATTCGTTTTTCCTTGTAACGAAATCATATCCATAAAATCGAATGGATTTGAAGAGTTGTACACTCTATCGCATCCTAATTCTACCAATAATCTATCGGTTACAAATTCTAAATATTGCGTCATTAAAGTTGCATTCATTCCAATTAAACTTACTGGCAATGATTCCGTGATGAATTTTCTTTCGATATTTAATGCATCTACAATAATTTCCGTAATTCTTGCTTTTGGCACTTTGTTTACAATATGATGCGTGTGTAAGTGAACCGCAAAATCACAATGCATTCCTTCGTCACGAGAAATTAATTCGTTTGAGAAGGTTAATCCTGGCATTAATCCACGTTTTTTCAACCAGTAAATCGAACAGAACGAACCTGAAAAGAAAATTCCTTCCACTGCTGCGAAAGCAATTAAACGTTCTGCAAATGAATCCGATTGAATCCAACGCAATGCCCATTCTGCTTTCTCTTTAATTGCTGGAAACACTTCAATTGCATGAAATAATTGATTTTTCTCTACTTCATCTTTCACATACGTATCAATTAACAATGAATAGGTTTCACTGTGAATGTTTTCCATCATGATTTGGAAACCATAGAAAAATTTCGCTTCTGGATATTGTACTTCGTTAACGAAATTTTCCGCTAAGTTTTCGTTTACAATTCCGTCAGAAGCAGCAAAGAATGCTAAAATATGTTTGATGAAATATTTTTCGTCATCGTTTAATTTATTGTTCCAATCGCTTAAATCTTGATGCAAATCAATTTCTTCTGCTGTCCAAATACACGCTTCTTGTTTTTTGTACCATTCCCAAATATCTTGGTGTTTGATAGGAAAAATTACAAATCGATCTTTGTTTTCTTGCAAAATAGGTTCCACTATAGACATAGCTATTTGATTTTAAAAATGTTAATGATTGGTTAAATTGACTTATTTGGGGATTACAAAGTTTGTCATTTGAAACGAGAAATGAAAGTCAAACTTATTCACAATTGGAGCAAGTTTTTAACAAAGCTGATAATTGTCAGTAAATTAATATAGGTTTTTTAAAACACTGTAAATCAACAAGTTAAAAACAAATAAAACAACTGTTAAAACCTTGTAAGCAACTGAAAAATAAGCAACTCACGAGTGTTTTTAATCGATAAAAATGAGATTATTTTTTCAACTCTTTTGCCACTTTGTCTAATTCGTCAAACCATTGTTGTCCGAATTTTCTAACTAGTGCTTCTTTCACAAATTGGTACACCGGAACTCCTAATTCTTGTCCTAACGAACAAGCGTCATCGCAAATATGCCATTTGTGGTAATTCACCGCCGCGAAATCTGAATATTCTTTGATTCTGATAGGATACAAATGACAAGAAACCGGTTTTTTCCAATCTACAATCCCTTGATTATAGGCTTGCTCGATTCCACAAAGTGCCGTTTTTCCGTCAAAAATTACGTAGGCGCAGTCTTTTCCATCGATAAGTGGTGTTTCTAATTCACCAAAATCGGAAACAACATGCGTTCCTTGTTCTTCAATGGCTTTTATTCCTTCTGGACGAAGAAAGGGTTTTACTTTTGGAAAAATTTCAGCTAAAATTCGGGTTTCTTCGTCATCCAAAGGAGCACCTGCATCGCCATCCACACAACAAGCACCTTGACAAGCTGACAAATTGCAAACGAATTCTTTCTCTAAGATTTCTTCGGAAACGATGGTTTTATTTAACTGAAACATATTGGGTAAGTTTAAAGTGCAAAGATACGATTTTGAATTCAGAATTTAGAAATAAGCATTTAGAAGTTTTGGAACACAGATTTTGGAAATTTGAGAAATGGCTATAATTTTTCACCGAAATTCACCGAGTTTTTTTTTGATTTTTATTGTGTTGATATAGAGACACACCGAGACATTTCACTTTCTTCTTGGCGAACTTTGCGACTTTGCGTTTAAATTTCACACACTGTTTTGAACTTGCTCTTGTTCTTGATTTTTGACCTTGCAATTGATAATGTATCGTTAAATTAGAAACGTTCTTGATTCAATATCCTTATATTTGCACAAATATTCAGCGTTTTATGGAATTCGGAATCAACTGGAAAGACATTTTTACCATCAGCATGATTTTATTTGCTGTGATTGATATTGTGGGAAGTATTCCAATTATTGTAGATTTACGCAGTAAAATGGGCCATATTCAATCGGAGAAAGCTACTATTGTGGCGGCGGTCATTATGATTGCCTTCTTATTTGTAGGTGAAGAAATTCTGAAATTAATTGGTATTGATGCGAATTCATTTGCAGTTGCTGGTTCATTCGTGTTGTTTTTCCTTGCTTTGGAAATGATTTTAGGCATTCGATTATACAAAGAAGACAATCCGAGTACGGCTTCTATAGTTCCGATTGCATTTCCATTAATTGCTGGAGCTGGAACGATGACAACGATATTATCACTTCGAGCAGCTTATGATAAAATCAACATTATTATTGCTATTTTGATTAATGTAATTGTAGTTTACGGTGTATTGAAATCGTCTGGAAAAATCGAAAAATTACTTGGAGCCAATGGTTTGGGTGTGATTCGTAAGATATTTGGCGTGGTTTTATTGGCGATTGCTGTAAAATTATTCGCCGCGAATGTTAAAGGATTATTTATTTAGAGAATATACAAAATGAAAATTTTTACTTATGTGGCGGTTGCCATTGCTTTAGTTTTAATTGCTTTTAATCTTTTTCAAATTGATTACAGCAATCCGTTTGAAGGAAATAGCACAATTGCCATCATTGGTGTTGTGGCTGGAATTTGCGCAATCCTATTATTAGTATTATTGCGTTTTTCAAAAATGATTGAAGAAAAAACAAGACAATAATGTTTGACGTTTTAATTATTGGCGCTGGAGTTTCAGGCGTTTCTTGTGCTTTGATTTTGGGTTCGGCTCAAAACAAACCGTTTGCAATAGATAAGAAAATTGCAATTGTAGCACACCAAAAAGCGTCTTCATTACAAAATGCCATTTTTAATAACGCTTACGGAATTCCCGCAGGGAAATTAGGCAGTGAATTGTTGGAAGAAAGTTTGGAACATTTGACCCAATCTTATCCGCATATTCAACAAATTCATGGCGAAAAAGCACTTTCTATTTCAGGTGAAGCAGGAAATTTCACTATTACTACCAACAAATCTTCAATTCAAGCTAAAATTGTAGTGATTGCGATTGGCGCTGGAAATCCTTTTACCATTGAAGGTTTGGAATCGTTTGTAATGCCGCATCAAAAAGTCGCTCCAGAGAAAAATAGAATCCAATTAAAAAACACCGATCATTTAGTTGCCGAAGGTATTTATGCAGCCGGAGTTTTAGCCGGACATAGAAGTCAGTTAAGCATTGCCGCTGGAAGTGGTGCTTCAGTAGCAACGGATATTTTAACGTTGTGGAATAACGGAAATCCGGTGCAAGTGCATGATGCTTTGGGGAAATAGACTTTTATTCTTCTGAATCGTCTTCTTCATCATCAAAATTCAATCCTTCTAAAAAATCATCCCAATTGATTGGATCTTGACATGCATTTGGATCAGGTGGAATAGCTCCAGGTGGATTGAACAATTCCCATTCGTCCCAATAATAATTACTCTTATCAAAGTTAGCTACCCAATTGATAAATAATTCTCTGAATTCATCAATTTCTTTTCTAATCAAAGTAACATAATCAGTATCTTTAAAAGAATCGTGAAATCGCAAACTTCCAACTTGCACATACAAATGCATCGCATGGTCTCTAATGATAGCAGCATTTTGCATTCGGATACTATACATATCTCCACCTTCAGCTCCTGCAATTTTAGCGCAAATTATTGCGGCATCATCTCGCATCATATATTTTGTAGCATTCAAATACTCATCCTCTTCACTTATGGTATTTAATAAACTATTTACCAAATCTAAAATCAATTCGGCTTTTTTATAAATTGGTAAATCGAATAATTTATCTCTTTTACTCATTTTAAAGACATTTTATTTACTCAATACCTTATTCACCATATTGTCTTTCTTTAAAATCAATTGGTAATATGCGTTTTCATTAAAAAGTTGGCGTACAAATTCTGCTTGAAGATAGAATAACACTTTTTCTTTTTGATTCTCTAAATTGAAAAGCAAACCGCCTTTAGCCATGTAAGTCTTGAAATCATTAAAATAATTTCCAGAACGCAATTCTTTTTCCAAAGCTTCCATCGAGATTTTTTCAAACTTTTTGCGGTTTTGATCTAATTGTTCAAACACAAAATAATTCACCAATCCCGATTGCATCAACATCGTTAAACCTTCTGCTCCGTGCGAATCTTCTAGTGGAACAAAAATATCAGGCATAATTCCGCCACCGCCATACACGATGCGGCCTTTTTTAGTTTTGAATTTTAAACTATCGGCTATTTTGGCTTTATCTTTTTCGTACAATTCACCACTTTCGAAGCGTTTGTCGAATTCGTTGAAATAGTTTTCACCTTTGTCTTCATAAGGCTTTTGAATAGAACGTCCTGATGGTGTGTAATATCTAGCAATGGTTAATCGTACTGCCGAACCATCACCTAATGGCATTTCGCGTTGTACTAATCCTTTTCCGAACGAACGTCTTCCATAGATCAAACCTCTGTCGTTATCTTGAATGGCTCCAGCTAAAATTTCGCTTGCTGAAGCACTGTTTTCATTGATTAAAATACTGACTTTGCCCGTTTCAAAAATTCCTTTTTCGGTGGCTAGTGTACTTTCGATTTTATCTTTTTTATTTTTCGTTTTAACGATTAATTCTTTGTTTTTTAAGAATTCATCTGCAATTGCAACGGCTGATTCCAAATAACCACCACCATTATCACGTAAATCGATGATAATATGTTTGGCGCCTTCTTTTTTTAATTGGGTTAAACCCGATAAAAATTCATCATAGGTTTTCTCGGCAAAGCGGTTGATTTTGATGTAACCTGTAGTTTTATCGACCATTTGGAAAACATCAACACTTTTGATTGGAATAACATCACGGATAACGTTTACGGCGAATTTCTTTTTTTCAGATTTTCGATAAACCGTTAGTTTTACATTAGAACCTTGTTCGCCTTTTAAGATGGAAAATAACGAATCTGTTTCTAATTTTTTATTGTACAATTGTAATTTATCGGCAAAAAGAATTCTATCGCCCGATTTTAATCCTGCTTTTTCCGAAGGTCCGTTTGCAATGGGTTTTATAACCGCTAACGAATCGTTATACATGTAGAAATTTATGCCAATTCCCACAAAATTGCCTCGCATTTCTTGTTCGACTGCTTCTAATTGACTTTTAGGAATATAAACCGAATGCGGATCGAGTTTTTCTAAAATACCATTCACCGTTAAATCGACTATCGAATCGGTATTCAAACTATCAACGTATTCTTTTTCGATGAAATCGATGAGTTTGTTGAGCTTATTTTTATTGGCATTTCGGTTTAAGAAAGCTGTTTCTGTAGAAGGATTGAGTTTACTTCCCAATAACAAACCCACCGCAACAGCTACTGCGATTACTATTGGAAAATATACTTTGTTCATTCTCATTTTAGCTCAAATCTTCAATTAATTCGACCTCAACACCTGCTTTTCTTAAGAAATCAACACCTGAAGTATCTTTATATTCTTGATGATACACCACTCTTTTAATTCCCGATTGATGAATTAATTTGCTGCAATCTTTACAGGGTGAAAGTGTAATGTATAATGTTGCATCTTCGCACGATTGAGTAGAACGCGCTACTTTTAAAATGGCATTTGCTTCGGCATGAAGCACGTACCATTTGGTCACATTATCTTCGTCTTCGCAACAATTTTCAAATCCAGATGGTGTTCCGTTGTAACCATCGGAAATAATCATTTTATTTTTAACGATAATCGCGCCTACTTTTTTTCGTTGGCAATAAGACAAATTACCCCATTCTTTGGCAATTCGCAAATAAGCTTTATCGTATTTTTCTTTTTTTTCTTTCTTCATTATCGATTCCAAATTTCGCTTTCAATAATCATTGGCAAAACTACGCCAATTATAAATGCTGACATAACTAAAGCCCAATCTCTTTTTGAAAAACGGAATAAAGTTTGCACTACATACGAAATGATTAAAACTACTAACACTACAATAATCTGTGCCGCTTCGATACCTAATGCGAATTCCAATAAAGGCAATAATTTATCTGAAGCATTTCCTGGTAAAATTGTTTTGAAGTAATTTGAAAAACCTAGTCCGTGAATGATTCCGAAGAATAAAGTTACGATGGCAACGAAGGTGATACTTTCATTTTTAGACGATTTTCCAGCAGTAAAAAGATGAAAAATAGCCGTTATTAAAATGGTAATTGGAATTAAAAACTCAACCAAACTAGCTTGAATTTGCACTACTCCATAAACCGATAATAGCAAAGCCAAGGTGTGACCTAAAGTAAAAAGTGATACCAAAACAAAAACGTTTTTCCAGTCTTTAAAAGCGTACGGCACCATTAAAGCTATCAAAAACAAAACGTGGTCGTAGGCATTAATATCTAACACATGCTTAAGACCAATATTAAAATACATCCAAAATTCTGACATAACTACAATTTATTTGGGGATTTTCAAACTTACGATTTATTTTTTTATGTTACCAAATTCTACATCACAAAAGCATGTGAAATTGTTGTAAAAAAATAGATTTTTTGTGTAATTTTGCTCTAATATAAAAAAACAAACAACATGTCAATTTCAGATTTATTCGATAGCGGTTTTAGAAACAGAAACAAAGGTCATTTTTCAGCAATTGTAAGAGTAGCTTTGTCTGACGGAATTATTGGTCCAGAAGAAAAATATTTTTTAGACAAATTAGCTATCAAATTAGAAATTTCTCAAGCAGAATATGAGGAAATTTTAGAAAATCCTTTAAAATACCCTGTAAATCCGCCTTTATTGCATACACATCGTTTAGAACGTTTATATGATTTATCAAGAATGGTATATGCAGACGAACATGTTTTAGGTGAAAAAGAACACGAATTACTTAAAAAATTCGCTTTAGCCTTAGGCTTTACTGCTGGAAACGTAGGTTATATTGTAGATAAAGCTTTAAAATTAGTAGATATGAATGTGGATTTAGACACGTTCACTTACGAAATGCAACACATGAACAGATAATTCAACCTGTTTTTAAAATACAAAAAGCACAAATTCTAACGAGTTTGTGCTTTTTGTATTTTATCTATTTCAGAAATCTACTTCGCTTTCGCCATAAATTCTTCAGCTTTTTCTACCATGTTTTTACTTCCACAAAAGAATGGAACGCGTTGGTGTAATTCTGTGGGTTGAATTTCCATAATTCTTTTGTAACCATCTGAAGCTTTTCCGCCTGCTTGTTCCGCTATGAATGCCATTGGATTGCATTCGTACAACAAACGTAATTTTCCGTTTGGTGCTTTTGAACTAGTTGGATATAAATAAATTCCTCCTTTAATCATGTTACGGTGAAAATCAGAAACTAAACTTCCAATATAACGAGAAGTATAAGGTCTATCGCCTTCTTCTAACTGGCAATATTTGATATAATCTTTCACACCTTGTGGAAAATGAACGTAATTCCCTTCGTTAATCGAGTAAATTTTTCCGTCTTCCGAATATTTCATATCAGGATGCGACAAATAGAACGTTCCGATAGCTGGATTCAATGTAAATCCGTTTACACCATCACCTGTCGTATATACTAACATGGTTGATGTTCCATAAATTACATAACCTGCTGCTACTTGATTTACACCTGGTTGCAAGAAATCTTCAATAGTTACCGGAGTTCCAACGGGTGTAATTCTTCTGAAAACTGAAAAAATCGTTCCTACCGAAACATTTACATCAATATTTGAAGAACCATCTAATGGATCCATCAAAACCACGTATTTGTTATTGTGAGAATTATCTGAACCTGCAACGGTAATGAAATCATCATTTTCTTCCGAAGCAATTCCACAAACAATTTCACGATTAATTAAGGTTTGAATAAAAACTTCATTCGCATAAACGTCTAATTTTTGTTGGTCTTCACCTTGAATGTTTTGTTCTCCAGCAGCACCTACGATATCTACTAATCCGGCTTTGTTTACTTTGTAATTTACCACTTTTGCGGCTAATCGGATAGAGTTGATGATTCGAGATAATTCTCCTGTTGAATACTGAAACGAATTTTGATGCTCAATAATAAATTCGCCTAAGGTTCTATTTCTTTCTTCCATTATGAAAACGATGTAGTTGTGTTTAAGGCACAAATATCGTGTTTTTTGTGAAATCATGTAAAATATTTGAAAAGATGTTTAAGTTAATTTTACTTTTGTAAAAAATTTGAAAAAATGATGATTAGAAAAGCTACAAAAAACGACATGCCTTCGGTTTTAGAATTGATTCAGGAATTAGCCACTTTTGAAAAAGAACCTGATGCTGTTGTAGTTACCGTAGATGATTTGGTTCGCGATGGTTTTTCCGAAAATCCACTTTTTCAATGCTTTGTTGCCGAAGTTGAAAACGAGATTATCGGAATGGCTTTGTACTATTATCGTTACTCGACTTGGAAAGGTAAAACGATCCATTTAGAAGATTTAGTCGTAAAAGAGAGTAAACGCGGAACCGGTGCCGGATTTGCACTTTACAAAGAAATCATCAAACAAGGAAAAGCCGAAAATGTCCGCCGAATCGAATGGAACGTTTTGGATTGGAATACACCAGCTATCGATTTCTATGAAAAATCGGGTGCTAAAGTTTTGCGCGATTGGCGTGTGGTGCATATGGATGAAAACGGAATTACTAATTTTTTAAACGAATAAATCATTTTTGGAACACAGATTTTAAAAATTTTAGAAATTTCTATAATCTGTGTTCCTATATACAAACACAACTAATTTTTAAGATGAAAATATTCAAATTTGGAGGTGCATCGGTTAAAGATGCCGAAGGCGTAAAAAATGTATTGCATGTTTTAAACACGGTAGGACACGAAGATGTTTTGTTGGTAATTTCTGCCATGGGAAAAACCACAAATGCTTTGGAAGTAGTTATCAAAAACTATTTTGAAAAATCGAAAGAATTGAATGCGTCACTTCAGGAAGTTCGCAAATACCACAACCAAATTTTATTAGACTTATTTGAGGACGAAGAGCACGATGTGTTTTTTGATGTTAATGCACATTTTGACGATTTAGAATATTTTATTCGCAGTAATAAATCTCCAAATTACAACTTTGTATATGACCAAGTGGTAAGTATTGGAGAATTGGTTTCTACCACGATTGTAAGTCATTATTTCAATTCGCAAGGCATGTTAAATCATTGGATTGATGTTCGCCCCTTGATCAAAACCGATAACAACTACCGTGATGGTCAAGTAGATTGGGAAACCACTCAAAAATTGATTTCAAAAGGTGTTAAAAAGAAAGTTTTAAACATCACACAAGGATTTTTAGGTTCGGATGAGAATAATTTTACGACTACTTTAGGTCGTGAAGGTTCGGATTATACGGCTGCGATTTTTGCGTATTGTTTAGGTGTGGAAAGCGTTACCATTTGGAAAGACGTTCCCGGAGTTTTAAATGCCGATCCAAGATATTTTGAAAATGCGGTTTTGTTGAACCAAATATCCTACAGAGAAGCAATTGAATTAGCGTTTTACGGAGCTTCAGTCATTCACCCAAAAACATTACAACCTTTACAGAAAAAGGAAATTCCGTTGTATGTAAAATCGTTTATCAATCCAACATTACCAGGAACAAGCGTTTCAAAAGGTGCCGATTTAGAACCAAAAACATCGTGTTTTATCGTTAAGAAAAACCAATTGTTATTATCATTATCATCAATTGATTTCGATTTTATCATGGAAAATCACATTAGTGAGATTTTTGGCTTGTTCTCAAAATACAAGATTAAAGTGAATTTAATTCAAAACACAGCAATTAGTTTCTCCGTTTGTATCGAAGATAAATACAACACTTTCGAAGAGTTAAGAAAAGTATTAGCAAAAAAATTCAAAGTTTCTTATAACGAAAACGTATCGCTTTACACCATCAGACATTTTGATGAAAACGCTGCAAAAGTAGTAGAAACAAACAAAACGATATTGCTACGTCAGATTTCGAGAGAAACGATGCAGGTGATTACGAAGGAGTAGTTTAATTTGGCAATTAGACAATTAGTCGATGTGCCAATTTCATAACTTTTTCTAAAAATAAGCGAGATAATGAGTTTAGAAAAATTATTAAATATTCCGAAAGAATTGAATTCAAAACCAAATATATCAGTTTATAATTTGGTTAAAGAATGTTATTTTGATGATTTTTCTGAATTACTTGTGTATGAATATTTGATTAAAAATGATTCAACACATAAAAGTTGGTTGTTGTTTTGCGAAGATAAACGAACAGATGAAGGTTGGGTAATTGAAAAGAATTTCTTTTTTTACAATGTTTATCATTTAAATAATAGAAATAGTAAATCGAATTTTAAACGTTTTACAAACAAAGACAAAGCTTTTAGTTATTATATTTATAATGAGATAATTTCTATCTACGAAAACAAACAGTTAAAATAAATCACCGCAGATTCGCAGATTATTATTTAAAAAATCTGCGAATCCGCGGTTCAAACAAAATCATTCCTTTTTTCCAACAATAAATACTACTTTTGAAGATTCGGAGTTATAGTATTTATGCAAAAAATTGTTTTTTTAGCGGGATTTTTATTGTGTTTTTTGGGCGGTTTTGCTCAGGAAACGTTGCAATCGTATCCAACTAAAAAAATTGCGTTTTCAAAAGACACGATTTCGATTGAAAAATTTAGTTTAAATAATTCCTTTTTTGAAATTAAAGACAAAAACGGAAAACTCATTGATACCAGCTTTTACAAAGTAAATTTCCAAAAAGGAACCTTAGTTTTCACCAAAGAAATCAACACTTCTGATTCGTTAGTGGTTCGCTATTCAAAATTTCCAGAGTTTTTAACCAAAACGTATTCTATTTACGATGACGACAAAGTGGTTTCCAACGAAGCAGGAAAATTAGTCGTTTTCAAAAAAGACAAAAACACCAAATTCAAACCTTTCGACGGATTGAATACTTCGGGAAGTATTACACGTGGCGTTACGGTTGGAAACAATCAAAACACGGTGGTGAATTCCAATTTAGATTTACAAATCACAGGAAAAATTTCGGATAAAGTCAGTTTACGCGCTTCCATTCAAGATAGTAATATTCCGTTGCAAGAAGGTGGTTATTCGCAAAAATTGGACGAATTTGACCAAATCTTCATCGAATTATTTTCAGATAAATGGAATATTCGCGCTGGAGATTTATTTCTGGAAAATAGAAAATCAGCTTTCCTGAATTTCAACAAAAAAGTACAAGGTTTAGCCACTCGCTTCATCTTTGGAACACCTGATAAAAAAACTGAAGTCATTGCATCTGGTGCTTTGGTGCGTGGTCAATACGCAAGAAGTACTTTTACAGGTCAAGAGGGTAATCAAGGTCCGTATAAACTGCGTGGCAATAATAACGAATTGTACGTTTTAGTAATTTCAGGTTCGGAACGGGTTTATGTGAACGGAATTTTGAAAACCCGTGGAGAAAACAATGATTACATCATCGATTACAACGCAGGGGAAATCATCTTTACTTCGTTATTTCCGATTACTTCCGAAATGCGAATCAACATCGAATATCAATACACCGATAGAAATTATACACGATTTATCACGTATGGCGGGATTTCGCACGAGCGAGAAAATTGGCAAATTGGAGGTTATGTGTATTCGGAAAGTGATGTTAAAAACCAGCCTTTGCAACAAAATTTATCTTCGGAACAAATTGATGTTTTACAAGCCGCAGGAGATGACACTTCAGCAATGATTAGCGAATCGGCTTATTTGGACAGCTATTCTGAAAATAAAATTCTGTATAGAAAAGTGTTTGTTGGCCCAGTTGAAGTGTTTGAATATTCTAATAATCCAAATGACATTTTATACAACGTAACATTTTCATTGGTAGGAAATAATCTCGGAAATTACGTTTTGTCCAACAATCAAGCGATTGGAAAAATTTACGAATATGTGGCTCCAATTGCTGGCGTTCCACAAGGAAATTATGAACCTATTATCCGATTGATTGCGCCAACAAAAATTCAAATGGCAACCGTTTTTGGAACATATAATCCAACTGAAAAAACAAATTTAGATTTCGAAATGGCATTGAGTAATAGCGACCGAAATTTATATTCTCCTATTGATGACAATAACAATAAGGGTTTTGCAGGAAAATTTAATGGAAAGCAACGTCTTATCGACAAATCCATAAAAATGGATGTTTTTACGAATTTTCAATTTGTACAGGAAAATTTCAAAACGATTGAGCGTTTATACAACATTGAATTTAATAGAGATTGGAACATTTCGGCAACGCCATTGGGCAATCAAAGTATTGTAACTTCGGGACTGGATTTCAATTTCAACAATAAAGGAAAAGCACTGTATCAGTTTGAAAATTTGACTTTTGGCGATACATTTTCGGGAAATAAGCATACGTTATCTGGAGGATATGCTTCAAAAAACTGGATGATTTGGAGTAATTCGAGCGCCATGAAAAGCGACGCAACAGCTTCGGAATCGAAATTCATAAGAAGTCAAAATCGTACTTCGTACAAAATCAACAAAAATTGGATTGGCGCTACTTTAAACTTGGAAGACAATTCGGAAAAAATAAAAGCTATGAACACGTTTTCTGCATTGAGTCAGCGCTTTACCGAATATGGTGCTTTTGTAGGACGAGGAGATTCGACCAAGGTTTTTGTAGAATTGGGTTATTTGCAACGTAAAAATGATAGTTTACAAAACAATTCGATAGCACGTGTTAATACTTCTAATTCTTATTATTTGAAATCGCAATTACTGAAAACCGAAAAAAGCAACTTAGCCGTTTTTATCAATTATCGAAGATTGCAATATGAAGATGCTAACAAAAAAGATGAACCTTCATTGAATTCAAGAGTTTTGTATAATGATCGTTTTTTTGGACAGAAATTGCAACTGACAACCGTTTATGAAACCTTATCTGGAACTATAGCCCAACAAGAATTCACCTATTTAGAAGTTGATCCAACGCAAGGAACTTACATGTGGAACGATTATAATGGTAATGGAATTCAGGAATTACAAGAGTTTGAAATTGCTCCATTTCCAGATTTAGCTAAATATGTTAGAGTCTATTTGCCGAATCAGGTTTTTATTAGAACACATCAAAATAAATTCTCTCAAACTGTAAATCTGAATTTTTCAGAATGGCAAAAAGCAACGGGAATAAAGAAATTGGTTTCTCATTTTTACAATCAAACATCCTATTTAATTGATAGAAAAAATTTGAGAAACGGAGATAATTTTAACTTGAATCCATTTGAAAATAAAGAAGCAGATTTAGTAGGAATGAATTTAAATTTTAGAAACAGTTTGTTTTTTAATCGAGGAAAACAACACCATTCTACTACATATTCTTATTTATCAAACGAATCCAGAAGTTTACTTTCTGTAGGAAGTGTAGCAGCTTATAATCAATCGCACCAATTGCAATACCAACACCTAATTCGTAAAAGTTGGTTAGTGAACCTATCTGGAAATACTACAAAAACAAACTCGACATCTGAGAATTATCCAAGTCGCAATTATGAAATTAAAAGTTACCAAATAGCGCCAAAAATTGGTTACTTGTTCTCTAAAAATGCGAGTTGGGATGTGTTTTACGAATATCAAAATAAGGAAAATCAGATAGGCGCATTAGAGACATTAGTTCAAAGCAGATTTGGAACGTCATTTAGTATTAATAGTACTAAAGGATTTAGTATAAACGGAGAGTTTTCCTATTATAAAAACACTTTTGATGGCAATAATTTAGCGCCAGTTGCGTTTCAGATGCTTGAAGGTTTACAACCTGGAAAAAATCAGACCTGGCGATTGCTTTTACAAAAGAATCTTACCCAATACTTAGATATCAACATCAATTATCAGGGAAGAGATAGTGAAACTAGTAAAACTATTCATACAGGAAATATTCAATTACGAGCGTTTTTTTAGTTAATATTTAGATTAGTTCTAAATTTCTATTTAATTTTACGAGCTATAAATTACCCGAATTTAAATTATGATTAAAAATATATTCATAACTGTTGTTTTATTAATAACTTCATTAGGTTTTTCTCAATTGAGTAATAAGCATTGGATTCCACCTTTGCATTCTCGATCTGAAATTGCAATACAAGACCATTATCTTTATTTATCAACACCTGAAGTTACTCCTTTTTTAGTTACCGTAACTGATGGTAATGGAGCACCATTTCCGGGCTCTCCATTTAGTTTATCGCAAGCCACACCTGTTGTAATTACTATTGGGAATGGACAACCTACAAAAATGTTTTTAGACATTGCAGATGTAAACACAGTAGTTTCAAATTGTGGCATTATAGCTCAAGGATCCAAAGATTTTTATGCAAGTTTCAGGATGAGACATACGAGTCATGCCGAAACTTTAATCTCAAAAGGCAGACCTGGCATAGGAACAAGCTTTAGATTAGGTTGCATGATAAATGAAACACTCGATAATAGAAAATCTTTTGTAAATAGTGTAATGGCAACCGAAGACAATACAACTGTAACATTATCAAACTACAATACAGGTGTTATTTTTACTTCCGGAACTGGTGATATTACTAGCGATTCACAAACATTTGTATTAAATGAAGGACAAAGTGTTGTATTTAGTGGATATAGCTTATATACAGATAACTTAGAAGGGATTATTGGGGCTTTAGTAAGTTCTGATAAGCCGGTTGCTGTAAATACCGGAAATGCATTAGGAGGAATTGATGAAGGCAGAGGTGATTTCGCATTAGATCAAATTGTATCAGCATCTCAAATTGGAACAGAATATATTTTTATTGAAGGTAATGGAACTCCTGAAATGGAAACTCCTTTAATCGTAGCTCATGAAGATGGAACAGAGATCTTTATTAATGATGATACTACTCCAACAGCAACTATCAATGCAGGTCAATTCTATTTGGTGCCAAATTCAAGATATCAGGGAACAATAAATAGGAATATATATGTAAAAACAAACAAACCGGTTTTTGCATATCAATTATTAGGAGGCGGAAACGACACAGCAACTTCTGGAATGAATTTTATTCCACCTTTGAGTTGTTTCTTTCAAAATTCTGTTAATATACCTGCTGTTGATCAAATTGGAAGTACTAGTTACACATCTGATTTAATGATTTTAACATATTCAAATGCTACTCTAACTGTAAATGGAAACGCAATTCCAACGACACAAGCACAAACCGTTTTAGGAAATACCGATTGGGTTACGTATCGTATTGGTGGCGTTACAGGTGATGTAAATGTAGTATCAACAGGCCCTCTTGCTGTTGGGGTATTTGGTTTTTTAGGTAACGCTTCAGGATATGCAGGATATTATTCTGGATTTGGCAGTACTCCTCAAGATTCGGATATTACCGTATGTTCTGTTTCAACAGCCAACTTATTTGATGCCATCAATGGAAATCCAGGAACTGGAGGAACCTGGACTGTGCCAGTTGGTGGAGCACCATTGAACGGTAATGTTTTTGATGCTACAATAAATATTCCAGGAGAATATGTTTATTCTTTTACAAAAGATTGTAATGCATCTTTAACAACTATTAGTGTAAAAGTTAACGTAACTATTCAACAAGCAGGAAATGCAGGAACTAATAATGCTATTGCAATTTGTAGAGATAATGCTCCTTTTGATTTATTTTCACTTTTAGGAACTGGAGCACAAACAGGTGGTATTTGGTCTCCAGCATTAGCTTCTGGAACCGGCATATTTAATCCAGCTGTTGATACAAGTGGCACCTATACCTATACTATTCCTTCTGTTGGTGTTTGTCAAGGTGTTTCTGCTGTAATTACAGTAACAAATAATCCGTTACCGATAATTTCTCCTATAACTGATTTAAAAGAATGTGATAATACTGCCGATGGAAATGACACTAATGGATTTGTTACTTTTAATTTAACAACGAAAAACAACGAAATACTTGGATCGCAATCTGGAATTGTGGTTACCTATCATACTGACCCTAATGATGCTATTTTAGGCACAAATGCTATAACTTCTATTTACACAAATAGTAGAATAATTTATGTACGTTTAACAAACACTTCAACATCTTGTTATAGTACTACTTCATTTAATCTAGTAGTAAATCCAAGACCTGTAGTTAATAATGAAGTTACGCTAAAACAATGTGATACGGATACAGATGCAAGAACTGATTTTAATTTAACAGAAGCTAATGTTTTAATTTCTAATAATGCTACCTATACATTTAGTTATCATAATACACAAAACGGAGCAGAGAATAACACAAATCTTGTTACTAATGAAATCTTATT
This sequence comes from Flavobacterium proteolyticum, assembly GCF_015223105.1. Classification (GTDB taxonomy): domain Bacteria; phylum Bacteroidota; class Bacteroidia; order Flavobacteriales; family Flavobacteriaceae; genus Flavobacterium; species Flavobacterium proteolyticum. Next base: position 1,064,985 of record NZ_JADFTZ010000001.1, on the reverse strand, counting down.
TAATGCATTTAATGGAGCTGTAGTTTGGGCAAGAATTGTTAATTCAGAAGGATGTTATAGAACTGCTAAAGTAAATCTAATCGTTTCGGCTACTACAATTGCTCAAAGCTATCGATACCAAAATGAAGAATGTGATGTTTTTCTTAATACAAGTGATCCAAGTGGAGATGGTATTCATTATTTTGATTTAACTGGAATTGAAAACAACTTAACCTCTTTATTTCCTTCTAGTCAATCTTACAATTTTTCTTACTATCTAACAGAAACAGATGCTATTTCAGAAATAAATAGAATTACAGATGTTACTAATTTTAGAAATACAATTCCAAACAACCAACTTATTTGGGTTAGAATGGATAGTAATTTAAATAATGAATGTGTTGGTTTAGGACCTTGGCTTGAACTAATTATTAATCCATTACCTGTAATCGATTTAGGGGTTAATTTCACTTTGTGCTTAGATCCTGTAACAGGAATTGGCTCTCAAATTGTAGACGCTACTCCAACGGTTCCAGGGAATTATTCTTATGTTTGGACACCAGCAAATCCAAATGGAGACTCACCATTATTTGATATTACAGCAGCAGGAACCTATTCAGTAATTGTAACCAATACTATTACAGGTTGTTCAGAAACCGATAGTATTACGGCAACTTTTTCTTCAGAACCAGAATCGGTTTATGCAACTCTATCTACACCAGCTTTTTCTATTGGACTATCGACCATTACCGCAACAGCAGTTGGTGGATTTGGAACTTATGAATATAGTTTAAATGCTATAGATTGGCAGTCAAGTCCAATATTTCCCAATTTACCAAATGGAAGTTACTCAATTTATGTAAGAGATATTCAAGGTTGTGGCTTATTACAAACTAACATAATCCAAACCATAACATACCAAAATTATTTCACACCAAATAATGATGGCTATAACGACAAATGGAATATCTATTTACCTGAATCTTATGAAGGTGTAATTTATATCTACGATAGATATGGCAAATTATTAAAACAAATTAGTCCATATGGCGAAGGTTGGGATGGAACATACAATGGAAATTTATTGCCTTCTACTGATTATTGGTTTAAAGTAGAGTATTTAGAAAATAATCAAAAGAAAGAATTTAAATCACATTTCAGTTTAAAAAGATAAAAATGGAATTAGGTTCAATTAAGACAGAAATAGCAAATAATATTGCCAAGGTTACTTTTTCTCACCCGGCTAGTAATTCATTTCCAAGCTCATTATTACAACAATTAACAGATGAGTTAGCATCACTAAATAAAAACGAATCTGTAACAGTAATTATTTTACAAAGTGAAGGAACTGGTGCTTTTTGTGCAGGAGCTTCTTTTGATGAATTGGTAGCTATATCGAATTATGAAGACGGAAGTAAATTCTTCTCTGGATTTGCTAATGTAATTAATGCCATGCGAAAATGTTCTAAGTTAATCATTGGAAGAATTCATGGAAAAGCTGTTGGCGGTGGTGTAGGCCTTGCTGCTGCTTGTGATTACACTTTTGCAACACAAAAAAGCGATATCAAATTATCAGAAATTGCTATTGGAATTGGTCCATTTGTAATTGAGCCAGCTGTGAGTAGAAAAATAGGAAAAACCGCTTTAGCTGAAATGACCTTAACCCCAACTTTATGGAAATCGGCCAATTGGGCAAAAGAAAAAGGTCTATTCACTGAAGTTTTTGAAAACATAGATGATTTAGATGAACGTCTCGAAAATTACACAAACGAACTTGCACTATATAATAAGGAAGCCTTAGCCGATTTAAAACAAATATTGTGGGAAGGCACCGATAATTGGGATAGCTTATTGTATGAAAGAGCTGCTATTTCAGGAAGATTAGTTTTGTCTGATTTTACAAAAAAAGCATTAGAAAAATTTAAGAAATGAGAAACTTAATTATTTTTTTACAACAAGTAAATGTAGAACAAAAATTAAAAGAAGCTCCAGATAGTCAATATCAAATAGGAGTTTTAATTGGATCATTTGTACCTTTTATTGTATTAGCAGTAATAGCTTATACACTATATTACAGAGCTAAAAAAAAAGAACAAAATTTAAAATAAAACACCATGTCTAATATAAGAATCACCAAACAATTCAACTTTGAAACAGGTCATGCACTTTATGGTTATGACGGGAAATGTAAAAATGTTCACGGACATAGTTACAAACTGTCAGTTACTGTTATTGGGAAACCTATCAAAGACTCATCAAATGTAAAATTTGGAATGGTAATCGATTTTGGTGATTTGAAAAAAATTGTAAAGGAACAAATTGTTGATATTTTTGATCATGCCACGGTTTTTAATAAAAACACTCCACATATAGAACTAGCTCATGAATTAAAATCAAGAGGGCATGATGTTATTCTAGTAGATTACCAACCTACTAGCGAAAACATGGTAATTGATTTTTCAAATAAAATAAAAAATCTTTTACCTGAAAACATAAAACTACATTCCTTACGTTTGCAAGAAACTGAGACTTCTTTTGCAGAATGGTTTGCTAGTGATAATGATTAGCAAATCTAAATTACAAGTGCGTCCCTATAATGGAGACTTTGCTGTTTTTGGCTTTTTAATTATAGTTTTAATTTTATTGTCACCATAAAATTGTATCATTACAAAAGCGCCAATTAAACTTGAAGCAACGCCTTCAAAAAACAAAACGCCACAATACTGAATGATATTTATTTTTCCAACAAAAAAGAAAGTATCAGACAATGTTGTTAAATAGCTTTCTCCTCCTTTTATATAGATGAATGCGATTAAACCAACTATTCCAAGGAAAACGCCTAACACTCCTGTTACAAATCCAGAAAATAGATTTTCAAAATAGTCCATTTTCCCTTTATCGTAATTATACTTAATTGTTTTATGAATTCCGTATAAAACTATAAAAGCGTTTAACGAGCGTAAGTAATTTTTACTTGCCAATCCTAAAAAATCCATTAATAGGAAAAACAATCCGATACCTAAAAAAATTAGGTATGCATTTTTTAATACTGTTCTATTTTTCATGATTTCCAGAGTTTAGACTAATAAAATTACAAATTTTAATCTAAACTACTGAAAATCAATATATAAAAATAAGTTAAATTAAAAACGATTATCGCCGTCAAGCATTCTTCCTAATCCTCCAAGTAAACTTCCCTCTTCTCTACTGCTTCCACCAGCTTTAGGTGCCGATGCTATAATTCTATCTGCTAAACGAGTAAATGGTAACGATTGAATATAAACAATTCCAGGACCACGAAGCGTTGCAAAGAAAATCCCTTCACCTCCAAAAATGGTGTTTTTAATTCCACCAACAAATTCGATATCATAATCTACATCTTTGGTAAATCCAACTAAACAACCCGTATCAACACGTAATAATTCTCCTGACTGCAAGTCTTTTCGAGCTAAAGTTCCTCCTGAGTGAACAAAAGCCATTCCATCTCCTTCAATTTTTTGCATGATAAAACCTTCGCCTCCAAATAACCCAGTTCCAATTTTTCTAGAAAATTCAATTCCTACCGCAACACCTTTAGCAGCGCATAAAAACGAATCTTTTTGACAAATAAATTTTCCTCCAAATTGACGTAAATCTATTGGAACAATTTTTCCGGGATAAGGTGAAGCAAAAGAAACTTTACGTTTTCCAAATCCTTGATTTTGATAGGCGGTCATAAACAAACTTTCTCCTGTTAAAACGCGTTTACCTGCCGACAATAATTTACCAAAAATTCCTGATTGTTGTTCTTGACTTCCATCACCAAAAATAGTTTCCATTTTAATTCCATCTTCCATCATCATAAAACTCCCAGCTTCCGCAATAACAACTTCTTGGGGATCTAATTCGATTTCAACATATTGCATTTCTTCACCATAAATATGGTAATCAATTTCGTGTGCTTGCATAATTTTAATTTTTAATAATTAGTCGAACACCTATTTAAAATGTTACTACAAAAACAAAAAACCGAAAACAATAGTGCTTTCGGTTTTTAAATTACAACTAGAATAAATTATTTCATTAACTCGGATAATTTTAACGTTTTTCCGCACATATCGGCTGTAATTTTAAAGATCACATCTCCTTTTTTACCTTCATTTGCCCAACACACTTCTTTTCCTACGTTACAACCAATACTAGTTTTTGAACCTTTATTTAAAGAAACAAAACCTGTCCCGGTGTGAATCGAAATTTTGTCTTTGGAATCATTAATCAAACTAAAACTGCTACTTAAAACAAATTTTTTCGTAACTTCATTTTCTAAATAACATCCGTCAACACTAACAAACGATGAAAAGAAAGCTAAACTAAAAAGCAAAATTATTTTTTTCATATTTCTATTTTTTACAAAGTGAAAGTTACTAATTTTTTATTATTCTTTGGTTATTTATTTTACCATCAGTAGTTTTTACTTGTATTAAATAAATTCCGTTAGATAAATTAGAAACATCTATTGTACTTTTGTTAGAATGTAAAACAACTTGACCTTGTAATGAAAAAACAATAACTTGCTCTATATCTATCTCACTATCAATATTTATTATCGAGTTGCTTGGATTAGGGTAAACACTCAAGGTTTTGGGTTGGACAAAGTCGTCTGAACTTAAAGTTGTTTCGGAATTTAAACCTACTAAATAAACCGATTCGTAATTTCCTTTATAAGTCGTAAATGCACCTCCTACAAGAGCTTTCCCATCAGCCAATTGTTCTATAGTATTTACTGCATTGTTAAAACCAGTTCCTGTATTAAAAGTAGTATCTTTACTACCATCTGTATTTAAGCGGATGGTTCTATTTTCGGTAACACCTTTATAGGTAGTGAAATTTCCGCCTACTAAAATTTTGCCATCATTTTGAATTTCTATTGCACTTACACTATTATTAAAACCTGTTCCCGTGTTAAAGGAAGCATCTTTTGTCCCATCTGAATTCAATTTAACAATTCCTACTTCGGCAATTCCTTTGTAAGTAATGAAATCACCTCCAACTAAAATTTTACCATCGTTTTGAATTTCTATTGCACTTACATTATTATTAAAACCTGTTCCTATGTTAAAAGAACCATCTTTTGTCCCATCTGTATTTAAGCGAATGAGTCTGTTTTCTGAAATACCATTGTAAGAAGTAAAACCTCCTCCTATTATAATTTTATTATCAGCTTGTTGATTAGTAGTCATAACAACAATATTAAACCCAGTACCTGTGTTAAAAGAAGTATCTTCTGTACCATCTGAATTCAAACAGATAATTCTATTCTTAGTTATTCCTTTATAAGAAGTAAAAGCCCCTCCTACAAGTATTTTTCCACTTGTTAATTGTTTGATAGTATAAACAATATCATTAAACCCTGCTCCTATGCCAAAAGAAGTGTCTTTTGTTCCATCAGCATTTAAACGAATAATTCTATTTTCGGTAACACCGTTGTAACTTGTAAAATCACCTCCAACTAAAATTTTACCATCGTTTTGAATTTCTATTGCCCTTATACTATTATTAAAACCAGTTCCTATGTTAAAAGAATCATCTTTTGTTCCATCAGTATTTAACCGTATAATTCTATTGGTACTTGTTCTTTTATAGGTTGTAAAAGAGCCTCCTACAAGTATTTTACCATCAGCTTGTTGTTTTGTTGTGTTAACAATATTATTAAATCCGTCACCTGTATTAAAGGTAGTATCATTTGTTCCATCTGTATTAAGGCGAATGAATTTATTTTCAAAAATTCCCTTATAAGTAGTAAAATTTCCGCCTATTAAAATTTTACCGTCAGCTTGTTGTACTATAACCCACGGATAGTTATTAAAACCCGTTCCTGAGTTAAAAGTTGCATCTTTTGTTCCATCTGTATTTAAACGGATAATTTTTGTTTCAGTAACACCTTTGTAGGCATTAAAAGAACCTCCTATTACGATTTTATCATCGGCCTGAATATTAATTGTGTAAACAGTAGCGTCAAATCCAGTTCCTACATTAAAAGCAGTGTCTTTTGTTCCATCGGCATTTAAACGAATAATTCTGTTTTGTGTTACACCTTTGTAACCAGTAAATGAACCTCCTAATATAATTTTACCATCAACTTGTTGTTCTATTGTATAAACGGCATTGTTACATCCTGTTCCAGTGGCAAAAGTAGTGTCTTTAGTGCCATCAGTATTTAAACGAATAATCCTATTTTCGGTAACACCTTTATAAGTAGTAAAATCTCCACCTGCAACAATTTTACCATCGGTTTGTAATTTAATCGTAAAAACTGTAAAGTCAAATCCTGCTCCAGTACTAAAAGTAGTATCTTTAGTGCCATCAGGATTCAAACGAATAATCCCTTTTTCGGTAATTCCATTATACATGGAAAACTGTCCGCCTATTACAATTTTACCATCAGTTTGTAATGCAAGTGAATAAATAACGTTATTAAAACCTGTACCAATGCTAAAAGAAGTATCTTTTGTCCCATCCTCATTTAATCGAATAATTCTATTTTCAGTAACACCTTTATAGGTAGTAAAATTTCCCGCCACTAGAATTTTACCATCAGATTGTTTCTTAATTGCGCAAACAGTTGCATTAAAACCTGAACCAATGTTAAATGACGTATCTTTAGATCCATCAGGATTCAAACGAATAATTCCATTTTCAGTAATGCCTTTAAAATTGGTATAATCTCCACCAATCAAAATTTTACCATCTACTTGTATTTCAATAGCTCTTACAACATTATTAAAACCAGAGTAGTACCCAAAATTTTGCGAAATATCTCCAGGATTTTGCGCATTAATTGTGAAGCAGATAAATAAACTTAAAATGTGTAATAGTTTTTTCATAAGTAAGAAATTTGTTTGGTCAAATCTCCTACTTATATAAACCACTTTCTCCTATTTTTTTCTGAATCATCGGCTTTTCTTTCTAAACCGACATTTATTTAAAACAAATCTTGAATCAATTGCATGAATTCGTCTTTCTTTTCTTTTGCAATGGGAATGGTTTTGTTATTTTCCATAATTAAATGAAAACCATCTTTTTTAGAAAGTTCTTTTATGTATTTCAAATTCACTAAAAAAGAACGGTGTGGTTTGTAGAAAATAGGTTTGTCTTCCAACTGGTCTACAAAGTGCTTCATGGGTTTACAAATGAGTTGCGATTCATTATTTTTCATATACACTTTGGTATACATACCATCGGCTTCAAACAAAATAATATCGTCGTGCGACACAAATAGAATTCCTTTTGGTACTTCTAAAATCATTTTATTTAACGACAATTGTTGAAACACTCTTTTCAAATCGTCTAATCGATTGTTGATGCTTTTTGATTCGATATTCTTTTTGGCTTTTTCAATGGCACTTTTTAATTCCAAAACATCTACTGGTTTTAAAATATAATCTACTGCCGAAAGCTTAAATGCCTGAATAGCATAATCGTTATAAGCCGTTACAAAAATGATTTGAAAATTCATTTCATGAGGCTCAAAAAAATCGACTATTTGTAAACCCGAATGTTTTGGCATCTCAATATCTAAAAACACAATATCGGGTTGGTGTTCTTTAATTAAAGCCACACCTGTTTCCAAATCATTCGCCTCTAATTGGAGAGTAATATCAGAGCAATTTTCGGTTAATAATGTACTTATTAATCGTCTTGCTTTATTTTCGTCGTCTATAATTATAACTTTCATTTTTTTATTCTTTATTTCACTACGTTAGAGGCATTGCAATTACAACCTTTGTGCCGAGTGCATTCATATTTACATCTTGTAAATCTTCAATAGTTACAGTTGTCTTGTTCTTTTTTGTTTTATTGATTAACTCAACTCTTCTTTGATTAGCCGTGGTAGCAAACGATTTATGCGAATGGGATCTCGACGAATTCAATTGAACTGAAGCTGTTCTACCTATTCCGTTATCTTCAATCGCACAAATGAGCATTTCTTTAGTAGCACTTAAATCAAAACTTACAGTAAGAATTCGATTTTCTTTTTTATGAAGTAATCCGTGTTTCAAAGCATTCTCGACATAAGGTTGAATGAATAACGACGGAACTTTGCTATTTTTTAAATCTAAATCTTTAGCAACATGAATCGAATATTGCAGTGTATCTTCGAATCGGTCTTTTTCTAATTCTAAATACAATTGCAATGCTTTTAATTCCTCTTCTAACGGAACTTCACTCAATCGACTATGTTCTAAATAAATACGAATTAATCTTGAAAACTTAACCAAGAAAGCACTCGCGGTTTCTTTTTCATTCGTAACGATATATTCCTGAATCGAATTCAAAGCATTAAAAATAAAATGCGGATTCATTTGGGAACGCAGATTTTCCAATTGTGAAAAAACCAATTCTTTATCCATTTCGGCTTTTTCTAAGGCAATTTTCTTTTCTTTTTCGATTCTTTGCAATCTTACTTTGAAATACATCCAACTTAACGTAATTACACCCGCAATTACCGAGAAATAAAACCACCACTTTTGCCAAAAAGGCGCTTGAACTATTATCGATGTTGAAATGGGTGAAGATGCAATTCCGTTAGCATTAATTGCTTTCACAGAAAACGTATAATTTCCCGCTGGCAAACTGGAATATCGTACAAAATCATTTCCTTTTTCCAAGGTTAACCAATTCGTATTCAGGCCTTGCATTTTGTATTGATACTGAATACTTTCGTTCGATTGAAATCCATTGGTATTAAAACTAAATTTAATGGCATTTTGATCGTAATCTAACTCATAATTTAGTTGTAAAATGGTATCCTTTTCTTGAATAGACACTGAAGTGAAATACACACTAGGTTGCAACAATTTTTTGAACCCTTTGGCTCTATCGATACTATAAATTCCTTTGTTGGATGACAAGAAAATCGTGTTATCTATAATTTCAATATCGGAAATCGTATAACTTTCTAATCCATCATTTCGAGTGAGATTTTTAAACGTTTTATCTTTCGTGTTATAACACTGAACTCCTTTATCGGTGGCAATCCACAACTCGTTATGACTACTTTTTAACTTGTTAATTTGGTTCGACAAAAGACCATTATTCGTACCTAAAACTGCAACTACTTTTTGATTTTGAATTCCAATAATTCCATCATTAAAAGTCGCTACCCAGATTGTTCCATCACTTGTTTCTTGAATATCTAAAGCTAAAATGGGCTTGTTGTTATTTCGAATAGTAAAAGAGTTGTTTTGAGTATCAAATTGCATCAATTCATCAACGAAACCAACATAATTAGCATTGTATTTTGAACTGTAAAAAGACGCATAAGCACGCTTGAAACGAATATCATTTTTAATTTCCAATCCTTTCTTTTCAACAAAACGGGGAATTTGAATAACCAACTTACCTGTTCCAATTTTTACTGTTTCAAAAGGATTTTTCATAACAGTTGCCCTATCATAACTTGCGTTTAACAAATCGTTATTAGCGGAAATTGAGATGCTTTTTGAAGAAACAAAAAAGGAAACTTTATGAATTTCGTTTCGATTTAGATTCCATATATACGATTGGTTATCCTGACTTATAAAAATACTTTTAAAGGTAGGATTGTAGAGAATTTGGGCCACTTTTGCATTGGAATCTAAAGAAAACTGCGTCCATTTGTTATTTTTTTTGTCCCAAAATCCGATTTTACCATCTGTAGTTCCGTAAACCAAATAATTAGATTCTACATTACAAAGTGTTGCAATTTGATTCGAAATTCCATTGAAATCTTCTTTTTGGATATAAATATTTGGCATAACAAAAACACCATTTCGAAGCGATGTAAACCAATAATTATTATTTTTATCCTTGATAATTTTTGTGATATACTCATCTTTTAAATAAGTAGCTTTATACGCTATTTTATCACCTGAAATCGTACAAACCATCACACCTTGATTGGTACAAAACCATAACAAATCATCGCTTTTAATTACATTAACGATGACTTTATTTACTAACTCTTTTGGAACGGAGCATTCCTTAAATGAATTGCTCGTATCATTTTTAATAAAAAAGTGTTGTTTTCCTTCAAAATTGGAAGAAAAGAAAATCCCGTTATTTAGATTACAAAACGCATTATTAGTTGTTTGAATTCTTTTGTTCGAAAACGTAAAAACAGATTTTATTTTTTTATTTTCAAAGATTTTAATTTGATTGTCAAATGTAAAATAAAGTTGGTTTTTGTAATGGAAAGGATAACCATAATAAGGCGAAGCTGATGAAGTATCTTTAATTACATTTTGCTTTTTTGTAGCTACATCAATAACAAAAACTCCTTTTTCAGAAAAAGCAATCAATTGATTTTGAATTACTTCAAATTCGGGAAGTTGACCTTTTAGTTCGTCTTTTAAATCAGTAAACAAAGTCATTTTCCCATTTTTTATATAGAAAAACTGACCCGAAATGGTATTGCACCAAATTCTTCCTTCCGCATCTTCAAACAAACCAAAAACCGATAACCCTCTTTTTTGTGGATGAGAAAAGTTTAAAAATGTTTTTCCATCATATCGAAACAAACCTTTGTCGGCGGCTAACCAAACAAAACCGTTTTTGTCTTCCAAAACATCGTAAAATTCGATATCAGGCAAACCATCTTTTTCTGTTAACTGAATAGTAACAGGCTGCTGTGCCCAGAATTGGACAGCAAACAACAGCAAAATAAATGGAAGAAATTTACTTTTCAAAACTCAGATTAAACCATAAAAGTAGTAGAATCCGATGAAAAATTAGAAATAAACTTTTTAAAACCTGTGAATTTCTTTCTAAAACGATTATATAAATATTAAAATTTACCCAAAACCGATTTTCGAATTAACGAATTAAATAATTTATATCCTAATAAACGTCTAATAAAACTCATAAAATTAGCATCAAAGCCAATGGTGTATCTTTTAAAATTTTTCTTAGGGTTTTCTGCAATATTCAATAAAGTTTTAGTAATTATTGGTGTTAGATTGGTGTTTTTCTTTGTCTTTTTGTGTAAAATTGCAGTCACTTTATCCATTAACCTATTGTAAGATTCTATTATCGTGGCGTTACATTTTGTCACATTAGCCTGAAAAGAAGTAGGTGCATTACCAAATTGAACCGTACTAACGCTAATATTAAAATCTAAAAGTTCATATGCCATGCATTCTGAGAAACTTTCTACTGCCTGCTTTGTAGAGTGATAAAAACTTCCTAAAGGTAAGTTAACCAATCCCGCAATGGATGAAATTGTAATGAATTGCCCAAAATTTTGTTCTCTAAAAACGGGTATAAAAGCTCTACACACTTTAACAGCGCCCAACCAATTAACATTAACAATGTTATCAATTTTATTATCTTCAGACAACTCCACAAAACTTCTGTAGCCTAAACCAGCATTGTTTAAAACAACATTAATGGTTTTGTGGTTATTTAAAATTTTATCTTTTGCTTTTGTAATACTTTGAGAAGATGTCACATCGAGTTCATAGCAAAAAACATTGGGAATCGTATCTAAATCATCCGCTAAATCAAGTGAAATCATAGTAGCAATTACCGTCCAATTATTATTTGCAAAATATAAGGCAGTTTCTTTCCCAATTCCGCTTGAAGCACCTGTGATAAGTATAGTTTTTTTCAAATTTGTATTTTTAATAATCCAATTTCACGTAACCAATTTCACGACTTATTCTTGCTTTTCTACGATTAATGTATGATGATGAATTTGAAGCTTTGTATTTTCTTGGATTTGGAAGAATAGCTGCAATACCAGCCGCTTCATAACGGGTTAAACTAGCGGCATCTTTTCTGTACCAATGTTTTGCTGCAGCTTCTGCTCCATAAACACCATCTCCCATTTCGATACTATTAAGATAAACCTCCATAATACGCTTTTTACCCCAAATTAGTTCTATTAAAACCGTATAATATGCTTCTAAACCTTTACGAACATAACTTCTACCTTGCCAAAGAAAAACATTTTTTGCGGTTTGTTGTGAGATCGTACTTCCGCCTTTTAAACGTTTCCCTTTCTGATTATTCTTGAAAGCCTTTTGCATTGCTTCAAAATCAAAACCAGAATGTTCTAAAAACCGACCATCTTCACTAGCGATAACTGCTTTTTGAAGGTTTAATGAAATTTCATCAATTGGCACCCATTCGTGACTGCATGTCATTTCTTTCCCGGCTTCATTATGTTCTAAAGCGCGCATACCCATTAAAGGTGTAAACGGAACTGGAACAAATTTGAAAAGTAAAACAACCGAAAAACTAATGATATTGAACCATAAAAAGAGCAACCAAAAGAAACGTAATATCTTTTGCCCTGTAGTTCTTTTTTTAGCTGGTGCTTTTGGTGATTTATTTTTTGTAGTAGTTTTTTTTGTCATTCTATATTAAATCTGCTAATTCTTGTCCGACCAAACTGCCAATGGCAACTCCCATTCCGCCCATACGAACTCCGCAATAAACGTTATTTGAAAGTTGTTCCACTATAGGTTTTTTATGTATTCCCACACCCATAGTGCCGCTCCATCGGTGTTCGATTTCGAACTCCTGATGAGGCAAAATTACCTTTTTTAATAACTCTTCCAAACGATTTTGAATCAATTCGGTTGTATCATGAGAAGTTGTAGTTTCTCCTTCGAAATCTAAGTTTCTTCCGCCGCCAAAAAGAATTCTATCGTTTATATTTCTGAAATAAAAATAGCCTTTGTCTAAATGGAAAGTACCTTTAATATCTAAATTCGGAATTGGTTTTGTGATTAAAACTTGCGCCCGAGCTGGTTTTACTTGATTATTTGTGAGTTGTGATGCAAAACCATTTGTGGTGAATAATAATTTATTGGTTTTGAATATAATCCCATTGGTTTCTACCTCAACACCATCGTGTACTTCTTGAAAATTCGTTACGGTTTGAGAGTTTAAAATCAGGATATCATTTTGATATACTTTTTTTAACAAAGCTTGCATCATATTTCCAGTATCGATTTGCGCTTCAAACGGATTGAAAATCAAATTTTCGAAAATACTTCCAAAATTAAATCGATCGACTTCTTTCGAAAAAACATCGGTTTTGAAAAGCGGTTTTATAATATCGTTAATGAATGGGATTTTCTGAATGCATTCGTTATAAAACGATTCGTCTTCTTTTAAGAATAATTCGTAGCCGCCATAAGGTTTCAAATCAATGACTGAATCGCCGAGATTTTTTCGAAGCAATTGTAAACCAGCATATCGTTTTTGAATGAGTTGAATGACTTCTTCTTCGGTATGGGTTTTTAAATCGTCTATGATTTCGGAAATACTTCCAAAGCAAGCAAAACCTGCATTTTTTGTACTCGCACCTTGAGGTAAAACCCCTTTTTCAAGAATTAAAATTTTTGCCGAAGGAAATCTTTCACGCAACGCTAATGCGGTATGTAAGCCTACAATTCCACTACCTACGATAGTAAAATCTACGTTTGAAAACCAATTTTTTATTTCCCAATAACTGAGTTGCATTATTCTTGAGTATTTGCTGACTTTCTTCTAGATTTAATGGCTTTCATTATCAATGGAAATGAAGTCACAGCAATTAAAATTAAGATTATTGTTTCAATATGTTTCTTTAAATCGATACCAAATTCCTCATTAAATAATCCGTATAAATAATGACCTGCAAAAACCAAAAGAAAGGACCACAGAAGGGAACTTAACACGTTATAAAACATGAATTTGCTTTTCTCCATGTGAACAATTCCAGCTATAATAGGTACAAATGTTCTAACAATTGGTAAAAAACGAGCAAAAATAATAGCTTTTCCACCATGTTTTTCGAAGAAAGCTTGCGACTCGTATAAATATTTCTTCTTAAAAAAGAAACTATCTTGTTTGTTGTATAAAAATTGTCCACTAGTGGCGCCAAACCAATACCCAAAGATATTCCCTAAAGTTGCAGCAGTTGCAATTAATAAAGCTAAAATGGTGACGTTAGATAAATCACTTGGAATCATGAAAAAGGTTTCAACTAATTCACGACTATAAATTCCGGACAGAAACAAAAGACTATCTCCTGGAAGAAAAAATCCAGCAAACAAACCCGTTTCAGCAAAGACGATGAATAAAACCATGTAAATCCCAATAGGAATTCCTCCTACTTCCATAGTGATGTAGAACTCGGGATTAAAAAGTTTAGTCCAGTGAAAATTATCCATGATGCTCTTCTGGTTTAGATTCCCATTTATCGATTGCTGCAGTTGACAATGCATTTCCTAAAACGTTTGTCATACTCCTTGCCATATCACAAAAATGGTCAATTGGTAAAATTAATGCAATTCCTTCAGGCGGAATACCAAACATAGCACAAGTTGCCACAACCACAATTAAAGAAGCTCTTGGAACGCCAGCCACACCTTTACTCGTCAACATTAAAACCAATAACATAGTTAATTGCTCACCTATTGACATATCGATTCCATATACTTGGGCTATGAAAATACTGGCAAATGTCATATACATCATACTTCCATCTAAGTTAAATGAATAACCAAGAGGTAATGTAAATGATACTATTTTTGGTTGACAACCAAAGCGCTCTAATTCTTCAACCATTTTTGGAAATACTGCTTCACTACTAGTAGTTGAAAAGGCAATTAACAAAGGACTTTTGATTCTTTCTAATAAGACAAACAATCGCTTTCCTAAAATTAAATATCCTACAAACAATAGCAATAACCAAAGAACTAATATACCAACAAAAAAGGCACCTAAATATTTTGCGTATAACGTAAATACTTCAAAACCATGTTTAGCAATTGCGCCTGCAACAGCTCCTAAAACTCCTAACGGCGCGGTCCACATAATATAGGTAACCATTTTTAAAACTACGTGAGATACTGTATCTAATAATTTTAAAATAGGTTTTGCTTCTTTTTTTGAAAAAGCAGCCAAAGCGACACCAAATAAGATAGAAAAAATTACGATTTGTAAAATTTCATTGGTTGCCAAAGCTTCAAACAAACTTTTTGGAATAACGTGCTTCACAAATTCTTCTAATGAAAACCCTTTAGAATTTTCTAATAATTCAGACGCACTAGAAGTATCTTCTAACTTGATAGAAGTTCCTTTTCCTGGTGCAAAAAAGTTAACTAACACCATTCCAAGAAGTAAAGAAATCAACGATGCAGAAATAAACCAAGCCATTGCCTTTCCTCCAACACGACCAACCATCTTCATGTCGCCCATTTTTGCAATTCCAACCACTAAAGTTGAAAAAACTAATGGAGCTATAATCATTTGAACTAATCGGATAAATATGGTTCCAAGAAGTTTTATATTTTTTGAAAAAGCATCAATTGAATCTGGAAACTGGTAATGTACGATTCCACCTAATGCAACACCAATTATTAATGAAATAATGATTAAAACAAATAATTTATTATTCTTCACAATCTATAATTTTAAGATTGTGAAAATAAGTATATTTTTTAAACCTTAAAATGATTATGTAATATTATTTTGAAGTTGTGTTTAAAATTACAAAAACAAACGTTTTACTTTAAAAGTAAAATAACCAATAATTTATTAACATATGTTTAATTATTTTATTTTAAAATTACAAATATGCTATTTTTTAAATATTTTTTTTTAATTATTCGTATTGCAATATTAAAAAACTTAAATATATTTGCTCAACTAAAACCCAAACTATAACTTATGAAACAAAAATTTCTCTTTATTGCTTTATTAGCAACTACGAGTTTCCTACAAGCTCAAGATAAAGGAACCTTTTGGAAAACAGCTCAAAGCAAAAGCAAAGTGGCTTTGGAAAGTAAATTAGACCTTCCAGAAAAACAACTTTTAGATTTAGATGTTCCAGCAGCAGCAAATTTTTTAAAAAATGCTCCCAATCGTTTTTCTAATCAAAATTCAAATGTAATTCTTGCTTTACCTAATCCTGATGGGACAATGGAAAATTTCAAAATTTATGAAAATTCCAACATGGAACCTGAATTAGCAGCAAGATATCCAGAAATCAAATCGTATATTGGGATTGGAATTGACAATCCAACTGCAAGTGCTTACATCAGTACTTCGCCACTTGGATTCAAATCTATGGTGTTAAACCCAGGGAAACCGGCGGTATTTGTAGAGCCTTTTTCTCAAGATTTACAAACCTATACGGTTTACACCAAATCTGATAAAAGAACGGCTTTCACTAAATTCGAATGTTCTGTTTTAGACAGAATAACTCCTACAGATGGCAATAATTTAAGACCAAATGCAGATGATGGAAGTTTGAGAACTTTCCGTTTAGCAATGTCTGTTACTGGTGAATATACCGCTTATTTTGGAGGTACAAAAGCGCAAGCTTTAGCAGCTATTAACAACACAATGACACGTGTTAATGGTGTTTTCGAAAAAGACTTTAACGCTAGAATGGTGTTAATTTCAAATACTGACTTAGTAATTTACACAAGTGCTTCAACGGATCCGTATTCAGCATCAAGTTCGATGTCAAACTGGAACCAACAATTACAAACTACTCTAACAAATACAATTGGAAATGCTAATTATGATATTGGTCACTTATTTGGCGCAACTGGTGGTGGTGGAAATGCAGGTTGTATTGGTTGTGTTTGTGTGAATCCAACTTCTACTGTTCCACTAGGAAAAGGAAGTGGTTACACTTCACCAGCTAACGGAGTTCCTTCAGGGGACGCTTTTGATATTGATTATGTAGCTCATGAAATGGGTCACCAATTTGGAGCTAACCACACTTTCTCTATGAATAACGAAGGAACAGGTGCTAATATGGAGCCTGGTTCTGGTTCAACCATCATGGGATATGCTGGAATTACAAGTCAAGACATTCAAATGAATTCTGACCCATATTTTCATGCAATCAGCATCCAACAAGTAACGAATAACATCAAAACAAAAACTTGTCCAACCATCACTGCAACAGGAAATTCAGTTCCTACAGCAAATGCAGGATTAGATTATACGATTCCAAAAAGCACTCCATTCATGTTAACAGGTTCTGGAACCGATGCTAATGGCGATGCTTTGACTTACATTTGGGAACAATTTGACAATGCTTCTTCAACTCAAACTGGAGCAAGCTCTGCGGCAAGTGCAACTAAAACATCTGGACCAACATTCAGATCATACAGCCCATCAACATCAACAACAAGATATTTTCCTAGAATGCAATCTGTATTAACAGGTGCTACTACTACTTCGGGTTCTGAAATTGTAGTAGAAGCTTTACCTTCTGTGGCAAGAACCATGAATTTTAGATTTACTGTGAGAGACAACAGAGCAGGTGGTTCAACAAATAACAGTGACGACATGATTGTTACAGTTAATGCAACTGCTGGCCCATTTACTGTAACTGCACCAAATACTGCGGTTTCATATGTGGGTGGTTCATCTCAAACCATTACTTGGAACGTAGCAGGGACAACTGCAAATGGTGTAAACTGTGCTAATGTTGATATTTTAATCTCAACTAACGGAGGTACAACTTGGTCAACATTATTAGCAGCTACTCCAAATGATGGAACTCAAGCGGTTACTATTCCAAATACAGCCGGGACTCAAAACAGAATTATGATTAAAGGAACAAATCATATTTTCTTTGATGTATCCAATACAAATTTCACAATTACTGCTGGAACTTCTGACACAACAGCTCCTTCAACTCCAACTAACTTAACAGCTTCTGGAACTACTCAAACAAGTACTAATTTGTCTTGGACTGCTTCAACTGATAATGTTGGTGTAACTGGTTATGATGTTTATAGAGGAACTACTTTACTTACAACAGTTACTGGTACAACTTATACTGCTACAGGATTAACAGCTTCAACAGCTTATTCATTCACAGTTAGAGCTAAAGATGCTGCTGGAAACATCTCAGCTTCAAGTAACACCGTAAACGTAACAACTTTAGCTAACACAACTGATACAACTGCACCATCAACTCCAACATTATCTGCTTCAGGAACTACTCAAACAAGCACTAACTTGTCTTGGACAGCTGCAACTGATAACGTAGGTGTAACAGGTTATAACGTATATAGAGGAACAACTTTACTTACAACAGTTACTGGAAATACATATACTGCAACTGGATTAACAGCTTCAACTGCTTATTCATTTACAGTTAGAGCTAAAGATGCTGCTGGAAATATCTCAGCTTCAAGTAACACCGTAAACGTAACAACTTTAGCAAATACAACAGTAACGTATTGTGCTTCTCAAGGAAATAGCACAGCTGACGAGAGAATTGGAAGAGTACAATTTGGAACTATTAACAATGCTTCTACAGGAACTGCTGGTTACGAAAACTTTACAGCAATTTCAACAAATGCTGTTAGAGGAACTGCATACACAATTACTATTACTCCATCTTGGACAAGTACTGTTTACAGTGAAGGTTATGCTGTATTTATCGATTACAATAACGATGGTGATTTCGTTGATGCTGGAGAAACAGTATTTACTAAAGCTGCTTCAACAACAACTCCTGCAACTGGAAGTTTCACAATTCCTGCAACAACAACAGTAGGAGCGAAAAGAATGAGAGTTTCTATGAAATATAATGGTATACCAACATCATGCGAAGCTTTCTCATACGGACAAGTAGAAGATTACACCATTAACGTAACTTCAACTGCTAAAGAGGTTAATACAACACCATTAACTTTCAGTTTATATCCAAATCCTGTAAAAGGAGACGTGTTAAACATTTCAGACTTTGAAGGCGAAGCTTCTTACAGAATTTTCAGCGCTATGGGTCAAGATTTAGGTAATGGAAAAGTAGAAAACAACGCTATCAATGTGGGTCACTTAGCGACAGGAACTTACATGATTGAAGTTACTACTGCTAATGGAACAAACATGAAACGTTTCATCAAACAATAATTCCAGTAAATGGAAATCTAAAAACCGCTCAGTAATTGAGCGGTTTTTTTATGCGTTTAATTTTGTATTTTTATACCATTAATATTTACAAACATGAAAAAATTAGCCTTACTAATTACTTGTATTATGAGTATAACTGCCGCAAGCGCACAAAACGTAATGACTCCCGAAACCTTATGGCAATTAGGAAGAGTTACGCCTTTAGGAATTTCAAAAGATGGAAAACTTTTAGTTTACAAAGTGGGAACACCTTCTGTGGAAGAAAACAAAATCAATTCAAAATATTATACAATTCCTGTTCAAGGTGGAACTGCTACTTTGGTGGAAGATTACAAATCGTTATTAGCTGATAAAAATGTCTCTCCTGATGGAAAAAACCTTTTATTTTCGAAAGAAGTAAAAGTAGAAAAGTTATTAGGAAAAGACCTTTATCCTGAATTATCAAAAACTACTGCTCAAGTTTATACTGGATTAGATTATCGTCATTGGGATACTTGGAATGATGGAACGCACAATCATGTTTTCTATTCCGAAAATAAAAAAGATGCCGTTGGAATTGACATTATGCCAAACGAACCTTATGATGCTCCTCAAAAACCTTTTGGTGGTGATGAAGATTATGTTTGGTCTCCAGACGGGACAAAAATCATCTACGTTTGTAAAAAGAAAGCCGGAACAGCTTATGCAACCAGCACCAACACCGATTTATACGAATACGATTTAGCAACAAAAATCACAAAAAACCTTACCGAAGGTAATTTAGGTTACGACACCCATCCAATTTTTTCTCCACTTGGGGAATTGAGTTGGTTACAAATGAAACGCGATGGTTTTGAAGCGGATAAAAATGATATTATTATTAAACACAATAAAACGTTTGTTAATCTTACTGAGAACTGGGATGGAACTATAGACAGTTTTATTTGGAGTAAGGATGGAAAAAAAGTATATTTCATTGCACCAATCAAAGGAACAAAACAACTTTTTGAAGTAACCTATATAGGCGTTACTTTAGGGAATTATAAAGTTAAACAAATTACAGATGGTGATTTTGATGTAAATGCGATTGTAGGTTTTTCAGGAACTTCTGTTTTAGTGACTCGAAATGATATGAACCATGCGCCAGAAATATATTCGTATGATTTAGCTAAGAAAACTTGGAAACAAATTACCAAAGTAAATGATGAAGCTTACGCTAAAATCGCTTCTTGTAAAACAGAAAAACGTTGGGTTACGACTACCGATGGTAAAAAAATGTTGGTTTGGGTAATTTTACCTCCAAATTTCGATAAAACTAAAAAATATCCAGCGCTTTTATACTGCCAAGGCGGACCACAAAGTGCGTTGACACAATCGTATTCTTTCCGTTGGAATTTCCAATTAATGGCTTCGCAAGGCTATGTAATTGTAGCACCAAATCGTAGAGGAATGCCAGGACACGGAACGGCTTGGAACGAACAAATTTCAGGTGATTGGGGCGGACAAGTTATGGATGATTACTTAGCTGCAATTGATGATGTAGCAAAAGAATCGTACGTAGACAAAACACGTTTAGGTGCTGTGGGTGCGAGTTATGGCGGATATTCTGTTTTCTATTTAGCTGGAATTCACAAAAATCGTTTCAAAACATTCATTTCGCACTGTGGTATTTTCAATACAGAAAGTATGTATGGAACTACAGAAGAAGTTTTCTTTACGAATTGGGATTCAGGTGGTGCTTATTGGGAAAAAGATAATGCAAAAGCACAAAAAACGTATAACGAATTCAATCCAATTAAGTTAATTAACAATTGGAATACACCGATTTTAATTATCCAAGGCGGAAAAGATTACCGTGTACCAATTGGACAAGGACAAGAAGCTTTTCAAGCGGCTCAATTAAAAGGAATTAAAAGTAAATTCTTATTGTTCCCAGATGAAAACCATTGGGTATTAAAACCTCAAAATGCCTTAGTTTGGCAAAAAGAATTTTTTGGTTGGTTGAAAGAAACACTTTAAAAGTTCAAGGGCAAGAGCAAGTTCAATTTTCAAATTGTTCTTGTTCTTGAATTTGATTTTTGACCTTGAAAATGATGCCATTCGAAGACATAGAACTCACCATCAAAACCTTTCATAAGCATGGCTTAACGAAAGAGGCAGCGTTATGGCTTTTAAAAGTATATGAATTAGAACATCCAAATTTTGCTGGTTTTGAATTTAGAGAAGCCGCAAAACCCGATTTTATTTTAATGACTGCCGAAGGTGAAATTGGAGGCACACAAATTATACGAATTCCAGAAAACACGTTTGAATTTCCATTGGTTTTGATGTTGAATTTATTGGCACATGAAATGATGCACGTAAAACAAAAAGCACCAGAAATAGCCATGCAAGATAAAAACGAGCGCGAATGGCAAGCTTATTACGAAATGTTGTTTCACAAAGAATTCCCTTTAATTCCAAAAGCTTCGGTGCATCATCAAAAGTTTTTTGCTGAAAAAGCGATGATTTATTACAATCGTTCAGAAAAAGAAGCCAATCCGTTGCGATTGAAATATGAAAATCAGAAACTAGAAATTGACGAATTAATTAAAAGTTTAGGATAAAAAAAAGCGATTTCAATTTGAAATCGCTTTTTTAGTTTTTATTCTTGAGGGTCTTTCATTACAAAAGATTCCATGAATTTTGTAGTATAATTTCCAGCCACATAATCTGGTTCGTCCATTAACTGTCTGTGGAATGGAATTGTGGTTTTGATTCCTTCAATTACGAACTCATCTAAAGCACGCTTCATTTTATTGATAGCCTCTTCTCTAGTTTGAGCAGTTGTAATTAACTTAGCAATCATAGAGTCATAATTTGGCGGAATTGTATATCCAGCGTAAACGTGTGTATCTAAACGTACTCCGTGTCCTCCTGGCGCGTGTAAAACCGTAATTTTACCTGGCGAAGGACGGAAATCGTTATAAGGATCTTCAGCGTTAATACGACATTCTATAGAATGTAATTGTGGATAGTAGTTTTTACCAGAAATTGGCACACCAGCCGCAACTAAAATTTGCTCACGAATTAAATCGTAATCAATAACTTGCTCTGTAATTGGATGCTCTACTTGGATACGAGTATTCATTTCCATGAAGTAGAAATTTCTGTGTTTGTCAACTAAGAATTCAACGGTTCCAGCACCTTCATATTTGATATATTCTGCTGCTTTAACTGCTGCTGTACCCATTTTTTCACGCAATTCATCTGTCATGAATGGTGAAGGAGTTTCCTCCGTTAATTTTTGGTGACGACGTTGAACCGAACAATCTCTTTCTGATAAGTGACACGCTTTTCCAAAAGAATCTCCAACAACTTGAATTTCGATATGACGTGGCTCTTCAATAAGCTTTTCCATGTACATACCATCATTTCCGAAGGCTGCAGCTGCTTCAATACGTGCACTTTCCCAAGCTTTTTCTAGTTCTTCTTCTTTCCAAATAGCACGCATACCTTTACCACCACCACCTGCAGTAGCTTTCATCATTACTGGGTAACCGATTTCTTTTGCTATTTTTTTAGCTTGTTCAAATGACTCTAAAATCCCTTCAGAACCTGGAACACATGGAACTCCAGCTTCAATCATCGTTGATTTTGCCGTAGCTTTGTCTCCCATTTTTTCAATCATTTCTGGAGAAGCACCAATAAACTTGATACCATGCTCTTGACAAATTTTTGAAAACTTTGCATTCTCAGATAAGAATCCGTATCCTGGGTGAATAGCGTCTGCATTTGTAATCTCAGCAGCAGCTATAATATTTGACATTTTTAAGTAAGAATCCTTACTTGGTGCAGGTCCAATACAAACCGCTTCATCAGCAAATTTTACGTGCAAACTTTCCGCATCAACAGTTGAATAAACCGCAACTGTTTTAATACCCATTTCTCTACAAGTTCTAATTACACGTAGTGCAATTTCACCTCTATTGGCAATTAATATTTTTTTAAACATGTACTTTATAATTAGACAATTAGACAATCTGTCAATTAGACAATTATGAAGCGAAATGATTTTCGACTTCTAACCTCTAATTTCTAACTTTATTAAGATGGATCAACTAAGAATAATGGTTGATCAAATTCAACTGGAGATGAATCATCTACTAAAACTTTTACAATTTTACCAGAAACTTCAGATTCGATTTCGTTGAATAATTTCATTGCTTCAATCACACAAAGAACATCTCCTTTTCCGATAGTTGAACCTACTTCTACAAACATTGGTTTGTCTGGAGCTGGTTTTCTATAGAAAGTACCAATGATTGGCGATTTTACTGTAATATATTTTGCATTATCATCAGCTGCTGGAGTTGCTGCTGGAGCATCTGCAACCACTGGAGCTGCTGCTATTTGTGGAGCTGCCATTTGAGGCGCTGCTTGCATAGGCATTTGCTGTACATAAGTTGTTGTACTTTCTGTTCCTTCAGCAGTTGTTTTTATGGTGATTTTAAAATCGTCCATTTCTAATTTTACTTCTGTAGCACCTGATTTAGCTACAAATTTGATTAGGTTTTGAATCTCTCTAATATCCATAATATTTGATTTAGTTTAGTTTTGTTATTATTTAGTGTAAGCCCATTTTAAATAGATAGCACCCCATGTGAATCCGCCACCAAAAGCTGCAAAGATAATGTTATCTCCTTTTTTCAATTGGTTTTCAAAATCTGATAATAATAATGGTAGGGTTGCCGAAGTGGTATTTCCGTATTTTTGAATGTTGATTAGAACTTTAGCTTCGTCTAATCCCATTCTATTTGCAGTAGCATCAATAATTCTTCTATTGGCTTGATGAGCCACTAACCAATTGATATCATCATGTGACAAATTGTTGCGCTCCATGATTTTTTCACTCACATCAGCCATTCCAGAAACGGCGTATTTGAAAACCGTTTTTCCATCTTGGAATACAAAATGTTGTTTGTTTTTTACGGTTTCTTCAGAAGCGGGCAAAATAGAACCACCTGCTTCAATTTTTAAGAATTCTCTTCCGATTCCATCACTTTTTAAGATTTCATCTTGAAGACCTAATCCTTCTGTGTTTGGTTCAAACAATACAGCTCCTGCTCCATCACCAAAAATGATGCAAGTAGCTCTGTCAGTATAATCGATAATCGATGACATTTTATCAGAACCTATCAATAAAACTTTTTTGTATTTTCCAGATGCGATATAAGCTGATGCTGCAGACATTCCGTAAAGGAAACTTGAACAAGCGGCTTGTAAATCAAATGCAAATGCATTCGTTGCTCCAATTTGTGTAGCCACATAAACTCCTGTTGAAGCTACTGGCATATCTGGTGTCGCCGTTGCCATAATCACTAAATCGATATCTTTAGGATCTAAATTGGCTTTTTCTAATAAGTTTTGAGCGGCTTTAATTGCCATGAAAGAAGTTCCTTGACCTTCTTCTTTTAACAATCTTCTTTCTTTAATTCCGGTACGAGTGGTAATCCATTCATCATTCGTATCTACTAATGTTTCCAATACTTGATTCGACAAAACAAAGTCGGGAACATAAGAACCTACTGCCGTAATTGCTGCTGTTATTTTATTCATCTTCGATTAATTTTTCCTTCTGAATTTTTAAGATTCAAAAAGTGGTGGAAATTACAAAAAAAATTTCAAACGAATCCTATTCGTTTTTATTAATTTAAAACGAATGGGTACTTAACAAAAAAACTCTCACAATGTGAGAGTTTTCTCTATTTTTTTGTTGATGCAATTAAGCTACTGCTTCATTTTTATCAATTACAACTTGACCTCTGTAGTACATTTTACCTTCATGCCAGTAAGCTCTGTGGTATAAGTGTGCTTCACCAGTAATTGGACATGTTGCGATTTGAGCAACTGTCGCTTTGTAATGTGTTCTTCTCTTATCTCTTCTTGTAGACGACTGTCTTCTCTTAGGATGTGCCATTGTTCTATTTTATTTATCCGTTAATAGTTTTTTTAAATTCTCCCATCTAGGGTCAATATCATTATTTTGTTGTTCTTCTTTTTTGTTTTCTTTTGGAGAAAGCGATTCTAATTTTTCAATTACATCAGACAGCGAACCATCTTTAACACCAGGATGTACTCTTCGTAAAGGAACTGACAATACAATAGATTCATATATATATTGCGCTACATTTACTTGAAATTCACCATGTGGTAAAATGAGCAACTCCTCATTTTCATCATTAAAGGCATCTCCAAACTTAACTAAAAGTTTTAATTTTCCTTTAATTGGCAAATCAAACTCTTCACCCGAAACATCACAAGGCACATTTACAGTTCCTTTGTGTTTAAAATCGAGTTCAAGCATGGTGCTCTTTTTCTCTAAAACAATATCTACTTTAACCGAAACGTCATTAAATTCGTCGTAATCAAAGTTTTTAAAGAACGTATTATCTATTTGATAATCAAACTGATGCTTCCCTATTTTTAATCCCACAAAAGGAATTAAATATTCTTTTAAATTGTTCATAACAACAGTTTTACCTTTTTAAAAGGTGTGCAAAGATATAAAATATTTATAAATTCAAACTAGTTGTAAACATTTTTTTGTTTATAACTGCTTTTCTTTTGTTTTTAAAGGGTTTTTAATCAGCTCTTGATAGTCATTTCTTTTCTTAAAAATATCAATTGCTAAATAAACCGCCTCTTTAAATGACTCGTGATTAGCAACTCCTTTACCTGCAATTTCATATGCAGTTCCGTGATCGGGTGAAGTTCTAATTTTATTTAATCCAGCCGTATAATTGACTCCGTTTCCAAAAGATAATGTTTTGAAAGGAATTAATCCTTGATCATGATACGTTGCAATAACCGCATCATATTTCTCATATTGAGCCGAACCAAAGAAGCCATCTGCCGAAAAAGGCCCAAATACCATATTTCCAGCTTCAAATAATTTTTTCAAGGCCGGTTTGATGATTTTTTCCTCTTCTTGACCAATAACTCCATTATCACCCGAATGTGGATTCAATCCTAAAACAGCCACTTTTGGTTTTTCAATTTCAAAGTCTTGCTTTAACGTTTGAATGATGGTTTTGATTTTACTCGAGATTAATTTTTCATTCAAATGTTTCGCCACTTCATTCACTGGAACGTGATCAGTTAGCAAACCAACACGCAAATCATCGTGAACCATTAGCATTAAAGCATCGCCTTCTAATTCTTTATCCAAATAATCGGTATGACCTGGAAATTTGAATTCTTCTGATTGAATATTATACTTATTAATAGGTGCTGTTACTAAAACATCAACCAAACCTTCTTTTAAAGCTTTTGTTGCAGCAACAAAAGATTTAATTGCATAACTTCCTACTAAATCATCATTTTTACCTAATTCAAGATTTACTCCTTCACGCCAAACATTTAGTACGTTGATTTTTCCAACAACCAATTGCTCTATTTTATCAATTCCGTGAATGGCAATATCAATATTTAATTCTTTTCTCAAAAAAGAAACAATCTTAGCATTTGCAAAAATTACTGGCGTACACAATTCTAACATTCGAGTATCTTCAAATGTTTTTAAAATTACTTCGCTTCCAATACCATTTAAATCTCCAATCGAAATTCCAACAATTATATTTTCTGCTTTTTTAACCATGACAAGTGTGATTTATTGCTTACTTTTGATGTGCAAATTTAGTAAAATTAAATCAGTTATGTTTACCGGAATTATAGAAACCCTTGGAATTATAAAAGAAATCGAAAAAGATCAGGAAAACCTGCATGTAACGGTGGAGTCCGACATTACTCATGAATTAAAAATTGACCAAAGCGTTGCGCATAACGGTATTTGTTTAACGGTAGTGAAAATCGAAAACAAAAATTACACCGTAACCGCTATTAAAGAAACGATTGATAAAACTTCTATTGGGACTTGGAAAGTTGGAGATGTTGTGAATTTAGAACGTGCGATGAAACTTGGCGACAGACTTGACGGACACATTGTTCAAGGCCATGTTGACCAAACTGGAACGTGTACAAACATTAAAGAAGCTAATGGAAGTTGGGTTTTTACATTTGAATACGACGCTTCTTTAAACAATATTACTATTGAAAAAGGTTCAATAACCGTAAACGGAACTAGCTTAACAGTTGTAAATTCAGGATTAAACACCTTTAGCGTTGCCATTATTCCTTACACATTTGACCACACTAATTTTAATACTTTTAAAATTGGCACAAAAGTAAATTTAGAGTTTGATGTTATAGGAAAGTATGTAAGTCGATTAAATGAATTAAGAAAATAAAAAAAAGGCTCTATTTAAGAGCCTTTTTTTGTAGATATATATTTCTTAGATAAATAATAACCAGAAACTAACGCCAAGAAGAACAAAACAACCAATCCTCCATCAATAGGCAAACCAGGTGGCGGTGGTGGAGTTGGCGGCGGAGGTGTTGGATCTGCTGCTAAAACACCTTGAATACTAAAAAGTACTACTAAAATTGTTATAATTTTATTCATAATTGTTCTCATTGGGCGCAAAAGTATAATTTATATCATTCCCTTACTAATAAAAGAAATTATTTAATAATAAGTTAATATTATGTAACACAAACTTATTAGAAAACACGAAAATATAAATATTTTTATACTTTACAAGTTATTTTTAGAAAAAAACTTAAAAAAAACTTAAATTTTGTTAATTGTGAGTTTTTTCTTCTTAAATATTAACAATAAAAGTGGTCCCACCTGGGCTCGAACCAGGGACCACCTGATTATGAGTCAGGTGCTCTAACCAACTGAGCTATAGGACCAGTATTGAAGTTGCAATATTAAGACTAATTTTCAAGGCAACCAAATCTTTTTTTAAACTTTATTTGATTTCTTGACAAAGCTCTATTAGCACGCCATTCGTGCCTTTAGGATGTAAAAATACAACCAATTTATTATCAGCTCCTTTCTTAGGAATCTCATTTAAAATTACAAAACCTTCTTTTTTTAGCCTAATAACCTCTTCATTAATATCATTTACGTCAAAAGCGATGTGATGGATTCCTTCTCCTTTTTTTTCTAAAAATTTAGCAATTGGGCTATCTGGATTTGTTGCTTCTAACAATTCTATTTTATTTGGTCCATTCATAAAAAAAGAGGTTTTAACTCCTTCACTAGCCACTTCTTCTTCCTTGTATGGTGGTTGTCCAAATAATTTTTCAAACAAAACATTTGAAACTTCTAAACTTTTTACAGCTATACCTATATGTTCTATTTTTCTCATCTTATTATTTTTTTTAATGCGAACAAAGTTAACAAAAAACAACAAACGGTTATTCGAGGACATTCATATATAGTACAAAAGAATACGCCTTGATGAATTTTTATGTATTTTTGCACCATGGAAACAAATAGACAAAAAAAAATAGGGGCACTTTTACAAAACGACTTGGTATCGATTTTACAAGGTGAAATCCGTAAAAATAACATTAACAACCTGGTAATTTCGGTTTCAAAAGTAAATGTAACTTCAGATTTATCTATTGCAAAAGTACATTTAAGCGTTTTCCCAACCGATAAAGCTCCAGAAATTTTAGCTGCTGTAAAAAGCAACGCACCACTTATTAAACATGATTTGGCACAACGTGTAAAAAATCAATTACGAAAAGTTCCAAATTTGATTTTCTACATTGATGATAGCTTAGATTACATCGAAAAAATTGATAAAGCACTAACTGGGAAAGAAAATCCAATTGAAAATCCAGATTTATTAGAAAAAAGAAAGAAATCGTAATTTGAACCTTTCCTTTTACATAGCCAAACGATATGCTGTAAGTTTCAGTAAAAACAAAGCAATTAACATTATTACGGGAATTGCCTCTGTGGGGATTATTGCCAGTACAATGGCTCTTTTTGTATTCTTATCGGTTTTTAGCGGATTGAAAGAATTCAGTTTAAACTTCGCTAATGCTTCGGACCCAGATTTACGAATTGAAACTACAACAGGTAAAACCTTTTTGATTAGTCCAAAACAAGAAGAATTACTCAAAAAAAGTAACAATATCGCTTCCTTTAGTAAAATTATTGAAGAGCGAGTTTATTTTATGTATGATAATAAAGAATTGGTGGCACATATAAAAGGAGTTGACAATCATTTTATACAAGTAACCGATTTTAACAAACATCTATACGCAGGAGAATGGTTTGAAACCAATTCTGAAAGCGTAGTCATTGGGGCTGATATTAGCAGAAAATTAGGTTTAGGTTTATTTGATTACAATAATGCTTTAGAGGCTTATGTTCCAAAACCCGGAAAAGGTGATATTGAAAACGCAAACGAAGCTTTCAATAAATCTTTACTGTTCCCCTCTGGTATTTACTCTATTAATGAAGAATTAGATGGTAAATATGTTTTTTGTTCTATTGGGTTAGCCCAACATTTTCTTGGACTGAAAAGCAACGAAATCACAAATATTGAAATCAAGTTAAAACCTAATACGGACGAAAATAAAGCTAGAAAAGAGCTTAATTCTGTTTTAGGAAATGACATTAAAATAAAGAATAGAGCTCAACTAAACGATTCGCTATATAAAATGCTACAATCGGAAAACTTGTTCATTTATTTATTTAGTACATTAGTTGTAATTCTTACCTTATTTTGCCTTGCTGGAGCTATTGTAATGATTATTATTGACAAAAGAGACAATCTTAAAACATTATATAACATTGGTGTTACACAAAAAGCTATTCGCAATATATTTTTTACACAAGGAATTATCATTACCTTATTTGGTTTGATTATAGGGTTAGGATTAGCTATAGGTATCATTCTACTTCAACAGCATTTTTCATTCATCATGATTACACCTACAATGCCTTATCCTGTACTTTTTGAATGGCAAAACATGGCAATTGTAATTATGACAATCATAATTCTTGGATTAATCTCTTCTTGGATTGCTTCTGGAACTGTAAATAAAAAAATTCTTTCGTAATTTTTTATGTATTTTTGTTAAAACTATCCGAAAAATTGAAAGCAACAAGAAAAATCTACTTCGCCTCCGATCAACACTTTGGCGCTCCAACTCCCGAATTAAGTTTTCCAAGAGAACAAAAATTCATTCAATGGCTTGATATCGTTAAACAAGATGCTGATGCAATTTTTTTACTTGGAGATTTATTCGATTTTTGGTTTGAATATAAAACAGTTGTTCCGAAAGGATTCGTTAGAGTTTTGGGGAAATTAGCCGAAATAAAAGACTCTGGTATTCCAATTTATTTCTTTGCTGGAAATCACGATTTGTGGATGCACGATTATTTTCAAAAAGAGTTAAACATTCCTGTTTATCATGATAATCAAGAATTTACCTTCAATGGTAAAACATTTCTAATTGGTCATGGAGATGGAAAAGGCCCTGGTGATATGGGTTACAAACGAATGAAAAAAGTGTTTACCAACCCGTTTTCGAAATGGTTATTTCGTTGGTTACATCCCGATATTGGTGTAAAATTAGCCCAATATTTATCGGTAAAAAACAAACTGATTTCTGGCGCAGAAGATGTAAAATATTTAGGAGAAGACAATGAATGGTTAGTACAATATTGCAAAAGAAAATTAGAAACTAAAGAGTACAATTTCTTCGTTTTTGGTCACCGCCATTTGCCATTAGAAATCGAATTAACCAAAAATTCTAAATACGTAAACTTAGGCGATTGGATCGGTTATTTCACCTATGGTGTTTTTGATGGCGAAAAAATGGAGTTGAAAGAATTCAAAAATTAAATCGTTTCCAAATCTTTTTCGATATCCAGTTCTCTGAATTTTGGCGACGCTACGGCAGTAACTCCCACAATACCCAAGGTCATCATTCCACCAAAAACAACTGCTGGAACTACTCCCATGATTTTGGAAGCCAAGCCGCTTTCAAAAGCCCCTAATTCGTTAGACGAACCAACAAAAATTGAATTCACAGAAGAAACGCGTCCGCGCATATGGTCGGGAGTATAAATTTGAAGTATAGTTTGACGAATGACTACAGAAATTCCATCAGTAACGCCACTTAAAAATAATGCTACTACTGATAACCAAAAGTTAGTTGATAAACCAAAAACGATAATACAAACTCCAAATCCGAAAACAGCTAACAATAACTTTTTACCTGCTTTTTGATGTAACGGAATTGAAGTTGAAATCAACATGGTAATTAAACCACCAATAGCTGGTGCAGCTCTTAAAATTCCGAATCCTTCCGAACCTACTTTTAAAATATCTTGCGCAAAAATGGGCAATAAAGCAACGGCTCCACCAAATAAAACCGCAAACATATCAAGCGAAATCGCATTCAAAATAGGTTTCGAATGAAAAACGAACGACAATCCTTCTTTCAAGCTCTTAAAAATAGGTTCGCCTAATTTTGGATTTAAAATCGGTTTTCTTTCAATTTGTGTCAATACGACCAAAGCCATAATCACACAAAAAACCACAAAAATCAACGACCAAAATGCGCCAAACCAACCAATTGAAAATCCCGCCAAAGCTGGTCCAATTACAGCCGCCACTTGCCAAGTAGAACTACTCCATGTCGCTGCGTTAGGTTGCTCTTTTTTCGGAATAATCAAACCCAATAAACTAAAAACGGACGGAATTAAAAACGCACGAATGATTCCGCCCACGAAAACTAGAGCGTAAATTCCATATAAAATGGTATTTTTTGAAAAAGAATCGATAAAATTCGGATGCACTAACAAACAAAACAAAACACTGATAATTGCTAATCCGGAAAAGCATTTGATTAACAAACCTTTTTTCTCATTTTGATCCACAATGTGTCCGGCAAACAACGCCATACTTATTGCGGGAATAATTTCCATTAAACCAATTAATCCCAATGATAACGGGTCTTTCGTGATGCGATACACTTCCCACTCAATCAATACAAATTGCATCGACCAAGCCAATACAATAAACAATCGCATGGCTAAAAACCAACGAAATTCAGGAATTCTTAAAGAGGAAAATGGATCTTTTTTAGCCATTTGAAGTATTGATATCGCGTAATTGCAATTGCAAAGTTACAGTATCTTTCCATTCATTTTCTTCCAAAGAGAAAATTGCATCAAATTTATTTTTGTTGACAACCAAGTCTAATTTATTTCCCAATCCAAAACCAATCACTCCAAAACTTTCCGAATTTCCTTGTTTTACGAATGCTTTCAAGTGTTCGTTATCCGAACCTAAAGTTTTTGCATAACCTGAATCAGTTAATCCTTTCGCTAAAAATAATGGCGTCATATTTTCGGGTCCGAAAGGTTCGAATTGTTTCAATAAACGCATCAATTTCGGATTGATTTCTGATAATTCGATTTCGGCATCGTATGAAATTTCCGGAGTTAATAAATCGGGATGAATGGTTTCTTGAACGACTTTTTCGAAGGCATTTTTGAAATTTTCATAGTTTTCTTCCAAAAGTGTCATTCCAGCTGCATACATGTGCCCGCCGAATTGTTCCAAATGTTCGGCACAAGCTTCCAACGCATTATACACATCGAAATCTTTTACAGAACGTGCCGAAGCCGCTAATTTTTCGCCACTTTTCGTAAAAACAATCGTTGGACGATAGTAATTTTCTACCAATCTTGAAGCGACAATTCCAATAACGCCTTTGTGCCAATTTTCTTGGTACACAACGGTTGAATATCGATTTTGTTCGTTGTTTGCTTCGATTTGAAGTAATGCTTCTTTCGTGATTTGTTTGTCTAATTCTTTCCTGTCGGAATTATGTTGCTCGATTTCGGAAGCGAATTGCTCGGCTTGGTCTAAATCGTATTCGGTTAATAAAGCAACGGCTTCGTTTCCATGTTTGATTCTTCCTGCGGCATTGATTCTTGGTGCCACGATGAAAACGACATCCGTAATTGTCAAGACTTTTTTCTTTAAGTTTTGAATCAATGCTTTTATTCCTGGTCGTGGGTTAGAATTAATCACTTCCAAACCAAATTTAGCTAACACTCGATTTTCACCATTAATCGGAACAATATCAGCCGCAATTGCAGTCGCAACTAAATCTAAATATTCTACTAAATCTTCAATAGTTTGATTTCGATTTTCGGCTAAAGCCTGAACCAATTTGAATCCGACACCGCAACCGCATAATTCATCATACGGATACGAACAATCTTCGCGTTTTGGATCTAAAACCGCAACCGCATCAGGTAATATATCACCTGGTCGGTGATGGTCGCAAATGATGAAATCAATATTTTTGGCTTTGGCGTAATTCACGTGGTCAATTGATTTAATACCACAATCCAAAGCTATAATTAAGGAAATATCGTTGTCTTCGGCATAGTCAATTCCCATATAAGAAATGCCATAACCTTCTGCATATCTGTCGGGAATATATGTCGCAACATTGGGATAAAAACTACGCAAATAACTAGAAACTAAAGAAACAGCGGTAGTTCCATCGACATCGTAATCACCGAAAACTAGAATATTTTCGTTATTAGCAATCGCTTTTTCAATTCGCGCCACGGCTTTGTCCATATCTTTCATCAAATACGGATTATGCAAATCGGCTAAGGTGGGACGGAAAAAGGTTTTGGCTTGTTCGAAGGTTTCGATTCCTCGTTGAACTAAAAGTGTCGCAATAATTTCATCGACTTGAAGTGCTTGCTGAATGGCTTGTACTTTTTCTGGATTTGGCTTAGATTTTGGATTCCAACGCATAGTTTAATTACGAATTAAAAAATTATGAATTATTTATTTTGGCTTATATAATTGAAAAACAAAGGTATAAATATTTTTTATTTTTTTGTTGTCATTTCGACGTAAAGAGAAATCACTACGAAAGTGCTTCTTTTTCAAATGCTATTCCGTTCCAACCAAAATTCATAAAACTTCGAATGTTTTGATGATCAGCATCACTTGGTGTTTCAAGTACTTTTTGATAGTGTTCACCAAAAAGAAAAAGAGTTTCTTTCTCTGACAACTTATGCATTTTAGCAAATGAAAACACCTTGCAAGAACCATTATTTTGATTTTCTTCATTTACAACATCACCATTTTTAAAAAAGGAAGGTGTAAAAGAATAGTTGGCATCGATGGCCTCAATAACCTCAGCAAAAGAAAGTATTTCCGATTGCTTTACTTTATTAATAAGTGCTTCTACTGTCATTTCTTAATTGTGATAAAAAATTTCGATTTCCACTTTTGCAAATTGACGAAACATTTCCATCACACCACAATACTTTTCTACCGATAAATTCACAGCTTTTTCTAGCTTTTTCTCGTCTAAATTACTACCGTAAAAATGATAATTGACTTTTACAGTGTGATAAGTTTTAGGATGTTCTTCCGTTAATTCTCCAGAAGTTTCAATTTTGAAATCAGCTACTTCTAACTTCATTTTTTCCATTAACGAAGCGACGTCTAAGCCTGTACAACCTGCTAAAGCCGATAACATCAACGCTTTTGGACGCAAGCCTTTTCCTTCGCCTCCATTTTCTGGACCCGCATCAATTGAAATGACATCGCCACTTGGATTCGTGGACTCAAATTGCATGTTACCTTTCCAGGTTGTAGTTATGTTGTGTGTTTCCATTTAAAATAATATTATTATGTTAACCTGAAATTGAGCAACCATAGCATTTAAGAATGTAAATTTTCGGTAACCACAAAAACAAACTAATAGCTATTAATAGAAGAATCCAGGTTGTTATATTTAACTTTTGATAAAAAAATCGATACAATGAGATAATAAAAAACAATAAAGCAACAAAAGACAAAACGATAGTAACATTGTCAGCTAAAGCTAAATGACTATTCACTAATTTTTGAATGTACGCAATAATAACAAAATAAATAAAAGCATTTATTGTTAGTAAAATAAAAAAGAATAATCCTATTTTCTTAAAACTCATTATCCTTTAGTCTTAATTAAACCCCCAACACAAACCACAATTTCCCCTTTAGCTGGTTTCGCTTCAAAGTGTTTTAGAACTTCTTCGGCGGTTCCTCTTACGGTTTCTTCGTGTAATTTGGATAATTCTCGGGAAACAGAAACCGGTCTATCGGCTCCAAAATATTGGACAAATTCGGCTAAGGTTTTGTTTAATTTGTGTGGCGATACATAGAAAATCATCGTACGATATTCTTCTTGTAAGGATAAAAATCGGGTTTGTCTTCCTTTTTTATCAGGTAGAAAGCCTTCAAATACAAATTTATCATTGGGCAAACCGCTATTCACCAAAGCTGGCACAAAAGCAGTTGCTCCTGGTAAACATTCCACCGCAATTCCGTTTTCCACACAAGCGCGCGTAAGCAAAAATCCTGGGTCTGAAATGGCTGGAGTTCCAGCATCGCTGATTAAAGCAATGGTTTCGCCCGCTTGTAATCGCTTGACCAAATTTTCAACGGTTTTGTGTTCGTTGTGCATGTGGTGGCTGTGCATATGCGTTGCAATTTCGAAGTGTTTTAGCAATTTTCCGCTGGTTCGTGTGTCTTCTGCTAAAATTAAATCGACTTCTTTTAGTACTTTAATTGCACGAAAAGTCATGTCTTCTAAATTGCCTATGGGCGTTGGAACGATATATAATTTACTCATTTAAAACAGGTTGAATTTAACACGATTTTTTAAACACATAGTCACATAGTAATATTTTTATTTTGAAAAGAATAATTTAGAAAATAAATTTTCTACACATTAGCTATACGTGCTAAACAAAACTCAAACAATAAAAAACCTATGTTTCTATGTGGTTAAACTAAAAACCCAAATTTCACGAATTAGCACAAATTCATCAAAAAAAATCTGTGACTGAAAACTGAGACTGCGACTAAAACTAACTAAACTTTTTCTCCACAATTTCCATGAAACGCGTTTCGAATTCTTCCGCGCCTTCCCAATTGTTATAATCGGGTTTTACGAAATCATCTACGAAAGCTTTTGCTTCTTCAAAACTATCAAACGTATTCAATTGTGAAACCACACGGTTAAAATCATCCGAACTTCCGCCAAATAATTTCTTTTCAAATCCAATTCTATCATTTAAGCCAAAAGTAATAGCTTTGTTTAATCTATCATTTAGCGAACTGATTTTTGGCTCTTGGCTTACTTTTTCAAAAGTTGCTTTCACTTCTTCTTCTAATACTTTTGGAGTTTCTAAAACAGGTTCTGGTTGAACCTCTTCCTTAACTTCTTCAACAGGAGTTACAGCTTCAAAAACAGTTTCAGTAACTTTTTCAACTTCTACTGGAACATCTTCCACTTTTACAAAATCCAATTCTTGGTAATCGTGCACCAATAAATCTTCAAACGAAATTTGTTTCGCTGGTTCTTCTGCTTTTGGAGTCTCAACAACTGGTACTTCTTCTATAATTTCCTCTTCAATTGGTTCTTCTTCCATTGAAGTAATCAATACTTCCTCCTCTTCATCTTCATCATCTTCCACAATCAACTCCGCCACCACAATTTTTTCTTCTTCAATTGGAGTTGTTGGAGCTTTTTCTTCTACAATAGGTTCTTCAACAACTGGTTCTTCTTTTGCAGGTGCAATTCCTTCTACAACAGGAATTGGTTGTTCAAAAATATCAGCTTGCTTTCTTTCTAATTTCGCTTCTAAAACTTCTTCTGAAATTTCATTTTTCACCAATTCGAAATTCTCTTCATAAAAGCGTAAAATCGTCAATTGATCGTACAAATTTTTCGCTTCTTGCTGCAATTGAACCGTTTCTGAATGGTTTTTTAACTTTAAAATTCGGTGGGCAATACTGACTAATTCAGCGCTTACTCTTTTCTTCATAACTTTATTGGATGGAATTGAATATATCGATACTTTTTTAATAATTTTGTTTTGATTACAAATGTAACAGAAAATAATTTTTAACGTACGAAAGATACAAAATGTTTCTCGAAAATACCGTAAATCAACAAGAACAATTTGGCTGGATTGAAGTAATTTGTGGCTCCATGTTTTCGGGTAAAACCGAAGAATTAATTCGCCGACTAAAACGCGCTCAGTTTGCTAAACAAAAAGTAGAAATCTTCAAACCGGCTGTCGACACTCGATATGACGACGAAATGGTGGTTTCGCACAATCGTAATGAAATTCGTTCTACACCTGTTCCTGTTGCTGAAAATATTCGAATTTTAGCACAAGGTTGCGATGTCGTTGGTATTGACGAGGCCCAATTTTTCGATGAGGAAATTGTTGCCGTTTGTAATGATTTAGCCAATTCAGGAATCCGAGTAATTGTGGCTGGATTGGACATGGATTTTAAAGGAAATCCGTTCGGACCAATGCCTGGACTTATGGCTACAGCAGAATATGTTACCAAAGTGCACGCCGTTTGTACACGCACTGGAAATTTAGCACATTATAGTTTCAGAAAATCAGATGATAAAAGATTGGTTATGCTTGGCGAAACCGAAGAATACGAACCACTAAGTCGTGCTGCCTATTTTAAAGCCATGCGTGAAAACATGGAAGTTAAAGATGTTGAAATTGTAAACAAGCAAAAAGACGATAATCAATAAATTGAACCTCAACCTAACTCATATTATTTCGTTTTGTAAAGGCGTTTTTCACGGAAATTCGACT
The DNA here is from genome assembly GCF_015223105.1 of Flavobacterium proteolyticum. Taxonomy (GTDB): domain Bacteria; phylum Bacteroidota; class Bacteroidia; order Flavobacteriales; family Flavobacteriaceae; genus Flavobacterium; species Flavobacterium proteolyticum. Next base: position 1,027,553 of record NZ_JADFTZ010000001.1, on the reverse strand, counting down.
GAGTTTACCGCAACTCACATTTCGATTGACAGCCGTTCGTTGCAAAATGGAAGCAACACCTTGTTTTTTGCCATCAAAGGACAAAATCACGATGCGCATTTGTATTTGGAAGAGTTGATTGCAAAAGGCGTTCGTTATTTTGTAGTCGAATATATTCCGGAACATGTATACGAAAAAGCGAATTTCATTATCGTTGAAAATTCGTTAAAAGCGCTACAACAAACTGCTATTGGCTACCGAAAACAATTCGATTTTCCATTTGTGGGAATTACGGGAAGCAACGGAAAAACCATCGTAAAAGAATGGTTGAATTTCTTATTAAGTCCAAATCATTTGATTGTTCGAAATCCGAAAAGTTACAATTCGCAAGTCGGTGTTCCGCTATCTATTTTAGCGATTGAAGGGAATTATGATTTAGGAATTTTTGAAGCGGGAATTTCGTTACCCAATGAAATGTCAAATCTAGAACACATCATCCAACCGAAATATGGCATTTTAACCAATATTGGTTCGGTTCATGATGAAGGTTTTGCAAATCATGAAACCAAAATCAAAGAGAAAATCAAACTTTTTGAAAATTGTTCGGATATTTTCTTGGAAAAGAATACTGAAATTGAAGTTTCACTTCCACAAAACTGTCAAAAACACACTTGGAGTTTTTCGGATGAAAGTGCGAATCTTTTCGTTTCTAAGAAAAATGAAAATGGCAAAACCGAATTAACTTTCAAAAATACAACCAATATTTTTAGTGTAATTATTCCGTTTTCGGATGAAAATTCGATTGAAAATGTAATTACTTGCGTGAATTTTATGCTGTTTTTAGGCGAAGAAATTCCGTTTATTCAAAATAGAGTTTCGGAATTATATCCAGTAGAATTACGACTTCAAGCCAAAAAAGGCATCAACAATTGTTTGGTCATCGACGATAGTTATTCGGTGGATTATCAATCGTTGAAAATTGCGTTGGATTTCTTGGAACAACAAAAATTACACGATAAAAAAACGATTATTTTATCCGATATTTTCACAAGTGGCATTGCCGTTGAAACACTTTACAATCAAGTAAAACAATTGCTTTCGAAAAACAAAATCGAACGCATTATTACCATTGGCGAAACCATCGCAAAACAATTGAACGATTTACCAAATGTGATTTCGTTTGCCACTACGCAAGAATTTTTACAGCAATTCAATACACATTCGTTTCAAAACGAAACCATTCTTGTGAAAGGTGCTCGCGGATTTAACTTTCATGAAATTGTAGTTTTGTTGGAAGAGAAAAATCACGAAACTATTTTAGAAATCAATCTCGATGCAATTAGTCACAACTTGAATTTCTATAAATCTAAACTGAAACCGGAAACCAAAATTATGGTCATGGTGAAAGCATTTGGCTACGGAAATGGTGGTTACGAAATTGCCAAATTGCTCGAACATCATAAAGTCGATTATTTAGGCGTAGCGTTTGCCGATGAAGGCATCGAATTACGAAAAGCTGGAATTACGACTCCAATTATGGTTTTAAATCCTGAAAATAGTAGTTTTAGAGCCATGATTGCTTATAATTTAGAACCTGAAATTTATTCGATTACGGGTTTACAAGCGTTTTTAAAAATTGCCCAACACCAAAATATTTCCCATTATCCAATTCATATTAAATTGGATACCGGTATGCATCGTTTAGGATTTGAACCGCATTTGATAGACGAATTGTGTTCCTTACTAAAAAACAACAATTTTGTTAAGGTAAAAAGCGTGTTTTCGCATTTAGCTGCGAGTGATGACTTGCAACTAGACGATTTCACGAAATTACAATTTCAACGTTTTGATGCGATGTATTCCGAATTAGAAAAAGTATTGCCTTCAAAACCGATTCGTCATATTTTAAACACGTCTGGAATTTTCAATTATGCTGAAAAACAGATGGAAATGGTGCGATTAGGAATTGGTTTATATGGTATTGGAAATTCGGAACAAGAATTGAAAGTGTTGGAAAATGTGAGCACTTTAAAAACGATAATTTCTCAAATAAGAGAAGTTTCACCCGAAGAAAGCATTGGTTACAGCCGAAGATTTCGAGTAACGCAAAAAATGAAAGTCGCAACGATTCCGATTGGTTATGCTGATGGCATTCGAAGAGCTTGGGGCAATGAGAAAGGATTTGTTACCATCCACAATCAAAAAGCAACCATTTTAGGATCAATATGTATGGACATGATGATGGTGGATGTTACGAACATTTCCTGCAAAACTGGAGATGAAGTGATTGTTTTTGGAAAAAGTCCAAAAGTAACCGAAATGGCGAATATTATTGGCACGATACCTTATGAAATTCTAACTGGAATTTCGCAACGTGTTAAAAGAATTTTTTACAAAAATTAACATTTTGTTTTAAATTTTGTATATTCGTTATACTAAAACAAAAAACTAACTCTTAAAATTAAAAACTATGGGAATGATTTCAGAATTTAAAGATTTTATTGCAAAAGGTAACGCAATGGATTTAGCAGTTGGGGTAATTATTGGTGGTGCTTTTGGAGCTATCGTTAGCTCATTAGTATCTGATGTAATAACACCAGCATTATTGAATCCAGCATTAAAAGCAGCTCAAGTTGAAGATTTAGCAGGTTTAAAAACCGATGGTGGAATTTTATATGGTAAATTTTTAGCAGCTGTTATTAGCTTTTTAGTAATTGCTTTTGTTATTTTCTTGATGGTTAAAGCAATTAACAGTATGAAGAAAAAAGAAGAACCAGTTCCAGCGGCTCCAGCAGGACCAACACAAGAGCAATTGTTAGCTGAAATCAGAGATTTATTAAAAAAATAGTCGATTCCGCTACATTATATATTCTAATTAAACCCCGATTCGTCGGGGTATTTTTTTAGAAACTTGTTACAACTCAAAACTTTTGTTATAATTTCATCAATATTTGCTAAGTCGTTTGAATATTCTATATTTTTGCATCATTAAATAACACACATCAAAATGAAAGTAGCCGTAGTTGGCGCTACCGGAATGGTAGGCGAAATAATGCTTCAAGTATTAGCAGAACGTAATTTTCCTGTAACAGATTTAATTCCAGTTGCTTCTGAAAAATCAGTTGGAAAAGAAATCGAATGGAAAGGTAACACCTATAAAGTAGTAGGTTTACAAACCGCTGTAGATATGAAACCTGAAATTGCTTTGTTTTCGGCAGGTGGAGAAACTTCTTTAGAGTGGGCTCCAAAATTTGCCGAAGTAGGCACAACAGTTATCGATAATTCTTCTGCTTGGAGAATGGATGCCACTAAGAAATTAGTAGTTCCAGAAATCAATGCAAACGTTTTAACTAAGGAAGATAAAATTATTGCAAATCCAAACTGTTCAACGATTCAAATGGTAATGGCTTTAGCGCCTTTACATGCTAAATATGATATCAAACGTATTGTAGTTTCTACATACCAATCAATTACAGGAACTGGAGTTAAAGCAGTTCGTCAGTTAGAAAACGAATATGCAGGAATTGAAGGTGAAATGGCATACAAATATCCAATTCACAGAAATGCCATTCCACAATGTGATAGTTTTGAAGATAATGGTTACACGAAAGAAGAAATGAAATTAGTTCGTGAAACACAAAAAATACTAAACGACAAAACCATTGCGGTTACAGCAACTGCAATTCGTATTCCGGTTGTTGGCGGACACAGTGAAGCAGTTAACGTTCAGTTTGAAAATGATTTTGATGTGAATGAAGTACGTGAAATTTTACACAACACGCCTGGTGTAACAGTTCAAGATAATTTAGAGACGTTTACTTATCCAATGCCAATTTACGCTCAAGGAAAAGATGATGTTTTCGTTGGTAGAATCCGAAGAGATGAAAGTCAACCGAACACTATTAATATGTGGATTGTTGCTGACAACTTAAGAAAAGGAGCGGCAACAAATACGATTCAAATTGCAGAATATTTGGTTGAAAATAATCTAGTATAATTTTAGCCACAGATTACACAGATTTAATCCTTTTTTGAATCCTTTAATCCGTTGCAAAAACAAATAACCACGAACTAGCGAAACAAGTCATCAAAACTTAAAAATTCGTTAATTCGTGGTTTGTTTTTTGGCTTTGTTCTAAAAGCAGTATATTTGTAATAGTGAAAAAGAAATTTTTACATATCAACATATTTTTGATGCTTGCAGTGTTATTTGCTGTGAGCTATCAATCTATTCATACTTTTTCACACGATCACCATTTAAAAACAGAATGTTGTGATGATTCACATCATTTGACTTTTAAAACTTCTGAAAAAACGTTTACCGAAAGTGAAGATTGTCCTGTTTGTGATTTCAAATTTGCGGCTTTCCTTTCACCAGAAGTTTTCCATTTTGACTTTATTCCTTCGTTTTACGAAATTCCGTATCAATTCAATAGTAATGAATCTTGCATTACGTTTGATGGAAATTCGTTCTATCTTCGCGGTCCGCCTGCATTAGTTTAAAAAATATATTTCGATATCATTACCAAAAATAATGATACGTTGTTGTTACATTTAAACTAAAAGAAATGCGATACTTATCGATATTATTTTTCTTTTTGGTTGGCTTTTTCGGATACGCTCAAGTTACGATTACTGGCGTTATTTCGGATGAAAATGGCTTACCACTTAGAGATGCTCACGTACACATTGCTAATAAAACTACCTCAACCGATGTAAACGGAAGTTATGTTTTATCAGGCATTCCAAAAGGGAAACAGAAACTCTATATTTCGTTTATAGGCTATCATGCTATTGAGGAAACCATCGAAATTTCAAGCGATTTGACTATCAATCGTCAACTGAAGTTAGATGTCACCAAATTAGACGATATCACCATTCAACAACTTTCGAACTCAAAAAGCGAAAGCAGTAACGAACAAGTTTTGAAAAGCGCAACCATTGAAAAGTTTAGCAATCAAACTTTGGGTGAAGCTTTGAAAGAAGTTTCTGGAGTTTCCATTTTAAAAACCGGAAGTACTATTGTAAAACCAGTAATTAATGGTTTACATAGTAATCGTGTGCCGATTATCAACAATAATGTTCGATTAGAAGACCAGCAATGGGGAACTGAACACGCACCGAATTTCGATATTAATGCAGCTGGAAAAATCACCGTGATTAAAGGTGCTTCGGCTTTGCAATATGGCGGTGATGCTATTGGCGGAATCGTTATCATCGAACCTGAAGTAATTAAAAAAGATACTTTAGTTGGAAAATCAATTCTCAACTTAGCCTCTAACGGAATGGGCGGGAGCTTGAGTTCAAGTCTTCAAAAAGGAAATCGTTATGGTTGGAGTTGGAATGCTTTGGGAACTTTTAAATATTTAGGCGATAGAGAAACACCTGATTATGTATTGTCCAATTCTGGAAATCGCGAACAAAATTTTTCGGGCGGCATTCGTTATGCGCAAGAGAAATACAACTTCAATGCGATGTACAGTTTTTACAATGCACAAATTGGAATCATCAAAGCATCTCACATTGGAAATGTAAACGATTTATACAATTCCATCAACAACCAACAACCAAGCGTAATTGAACCTTTCACCTACTCGATTGATGCGCCAAAACAAGAAGTGCAACATCATTTAGCAAAAGTGAATTACCAAAGATGGCTTAGCCAAAACACTTCGATTGATTTTCAATATGCGTTTCAATTCAATAATCGTTTAGAGTTTGATGTTAGAAGAAGTAGCGCCAACAATGACAAAGCCGCATTGGATTTACAATTGGCAACACATACTTTTTTAGCGGATTATAAAACGAATGTTGGAAATTGGAGATTGAAGTCAGGACTGAATTTGGGTTACCAAAACAATTTTGCGAATCCAAAAACAGGTGTTCGTCCATTAATTCCGAGTTATGAAAAATTAGATGCTGGCTTATACGGAATTGCCGTTTATAAATTCGACAATGCGACTTTGTTAGAATCGGGAATTCGTTATGATTTTTCGACTATTGAAGCAACAAAATATTACTTGAAATCAAGATGGACAGAACGTGGCTATGATGCCGAATTTTCACATTTTATTGTGGGCGAAGAAGGCAATCAATGGTTAACAAAACCGACTTTTGATTATCATAATATTACGGCAAACATCGGATTTAGAAAGCAATTTCATCATGAAATGGAATGGTTAGTGAATGTGAGTTTGGCTTCTCGAAATCCAAATCCGTCCGAATTATTTAGCGATGGATTGCATCATTCAACAGGTCAAATTGAATTAGGTGATTTACGTTTGGAAAAAGAGCAAGCGTATAAATTCAATACGACTTTTAATAAAGATTGGAAATCGTTTCGTATCCAAATTAATCCGTTTATTAACCGAATCTCAAACTTCATTTATTTGCAACCTACTGGTTTTGAAACCACTATTCGCGGGGCTTTTCCAGTTTGGGAATTCAAACAAACGGAAGCTTTGTTAACGGGTTTTGATGTTAATACCAAATGGGAATTTTCCAACCATTTTTCACACGAATTAGGAATGGCTTATGTAAACGGACAAAATCTAAGTACTGACGAGTATTTGATTGATATGCCTCCATTTGTCATTAATAATAAAATTCAATACAAAAAGGAATCTTGGTTCAATTTCGTTTCCGAATTAAAGAGTGAACTGGTTTTCAGACAAAATCAATTCCCGAATTACAATTTTGAAACCAACATTGTTGTGAATAACGAATTAACTCCGGTTTTGGTTGATATTAGTTCACCTCCAAAAGGTTATCATTTATTACATTTTTACAGTGAAATGACGTTTAAAATCAATAAAAGAAATAGCCTAACCACCTCTTTTAGTATTCAAAATATAATGAACACAACGTATCGAGATTATCTAAATCGTCAACGTTTTTTTGTAGACGAAATGGGTAGAAATGTTCAAATTCAATTAAAATTTAATTATTAAAACAATTTACAATTATGAAAAATTTAAAACTTATTGCGCTATTAGTTATTCCAGTATTATTTTCAACATCTTGTTCAAATGATGATGCTCCTGTAAACGAGGAAGAAGTAATCACAACCGTAAGAACTACTTTAACGGGTGGTGGACAAATTATAACTCTAACCTCAAGAGATTTAGATGGTGATGGACCAAACGCTCCTGTAGTAACAGTTTCTGGAAATTTAGTAACTGGTGTAACCTATGTAGGTTCTACAGAATTTTTAAATGAACTAGAAGATCCAACTGAAGATATAACTGTTGAAGTGGAAGAAGAAGGAACAGAACACCAAGTTTTTTATCAGTTAGCTCCATCAATTGGTACAATAACTTACACTGATACTGACGCTAATGGAAGACCAATTGGTTTAAACTTCACGTTGGTTGCTGGGACTTCTGGATCAACAGGAACTTTAACAGTTACTTTAAGACATGATTTAAACAAATCGGGAGCTGGAGTAGCTGGCGGTGATATAACAAACGCTGGTGGAAGCACCGATGCAGCAGTTTCTTTTTCAGTTGCAGTAAACTAAAAAATGAAATAAAATTTGTTACAAAACGGCTGAAATTTCAGTCGTTTTTGTTTTTTAACAAATCTTTAAAATTCAAATGAATATCTTTGTTTTAATCAACAAATACTATATGAAAAAAACAATAACATTATCGGCTATTGTTTGTACACTTGTTATGAACGCACAAACAAAAATCAATTATCCTGAAACCAAAAAAATCGACCATGTTGACACGTATTTTGGCGAAAAAATCAACGACCCTTTCCGATGGTTAGAAGACGACCGAAGCGCAGAAACGGAAGCTTGGGTAAAAGCTCAAAACGTGGTGACGTATGGTTATTTAGAACAAATTCCATACAGAAATCAACTAAAATCAAGAATGGAAAAATTATGGAATTACGAGAAAATTTCCGCTCCATTCAAAGAAGGTGATTATACGTATTATTACAAAAACAACGGTCTTCAAAATCAATCGGTTTTGTATCGAAAAGACAAATCAGGTAAAGAAGAAATCTTCTTAGATCCAAATACTTTTTCAAAAGATGGAACTACATCTCTAGGTGGATTAAATTTCAGCAAAGACGGAAGTTTAGTAGCTTACTCTATTTCCGAAGGCGGTAGTGATTGGAGAAAAGTAATTGTAATGGAAGCTAAAACTAAGAAAATCATTGGCGATACGATTGTAGATGTGAAATTCAGTGGTGTTTCTTGGTACAAAAACGAAGGTTTTTATTATTCAAGTTATGATAAACCTGTAGGAAGTGAATTATCTGCAAAAACAGACCAACACAAATTGTATTATCACAAATTAAATACTTCGCAAAAAACAGATAAATTAATTTTCGGTGGCGATGTTAAAAGAAGATATGTAGGTGGTTATGTTTCGGAAGATGAAAAATATTTATTCATTTCTGCTGCGAATTCAACTTCTGGAAACGAGTTATATTATTTAGATTTATCAAAACCAAATAGCAAAATCGTAACGTTAATTGACAATTACGAAAATGATAATGATGTTTTAGACAACAAAGGTTCTAAAATTTATTTGGTAACCAATTACAAAGCGCCAAACAAACGCGTGGTGACTTTTGATTTATCAGATCCTGCTAAAGAAAACTGGAAAGATTGTATTCCAGAAACTGAGAATGTGTTGTCGCCAAACACAGGTGGTGGTTATATTTTCGCAAGTTATATGAAAGATGCTGTTTCGTTCATTAAACAATACGATTATAACGGAAAATTAGTTCGTGATATTCAATTACCAGGCGTGGGAACTGCTGGAGGTTTTGGTGGAAAAGAAAAAGAAACTACTTTATATTTTTCGTTTACGAATTATATAACGCCAGGAACTATTTACTCATTTGATCCAGAATCAGGAAAATCAGCTGTATATCAAAAACCAAAAGTGGATTTTAATTCGGCAGATTACGAATCAAAACAAGTGTTTTACACTTCAAAAGATGGCACAAAAATTCCAATGATTATTACGTATAAAAAAGGGACAAAATTAAACGGAAAAAATCCAACTATTTTATATGGTTATGGAGGATTTAATGTTAGTTTAACCCCTTCTTTTAGCATCGCGAATGCCGTTTGGTTAGAAAATGGAGGTGTTTACGCTGTTGCGAATTTACGCGGCGGTGGAGAATACGGTAAAAAATGGCACGATGCCGGAACACAATTGAAAAAGCAAAACGTTTTTGATGATTTCATTGCGGCAGCTGAATATCTAATCAAAGAAAAATATACTTCTTCAGATTATTTAGCGATAAAAGGAGGTTCAAACGGAGGTTTATTAGTTGGTGCGGTAATGACACAACGACCTGATTTAGTAAAAGTAGCGTTACCAGCAGTTGGCGTTTTAGATATGTTACGTTATCATACATTTACAGCTGGTGCAGGATGGGCTTACGATTATGGAACATCGGAACAAAGCAAAGAAATGTTTGAATACATTAAAGGGTATTCACCAGTTCATAACGTAAAAGCAGGTACGAAATATCCAGCAACTATGGTGACTACTGGAGACCATGATGACCGTGTTGTTCCAGCACACAGTTTCAAATTTGCTGCAGAATTACAAGCCAAACAAGCGGGTGATAATCCAGTTTTAATTCGCATTGATGTAAATGCGGGTCACGGAGCTGGAAAATCGGTTGCGGCTACGATTCAAGAAAATGTGGATATGCAAGTCTTTACACTTTACAATATGGGTGTTAAAGAATTAAAATAGAAAAGTTAAAAAACTGATAAAAGAGCCTTCGGGCTCTTTTTTTATGCAATAAAATTTCAAAAAGCGGGTTTTCTATTTTATGAGAATTTCAGTTTTTATATCCATCATTATTGCTTCTATTGGATTACAAAGTTGTAATTCAACCGTAAAAAGCGTGTATCGAGATGACTTTAGAAGTGCTTCAAAACCTGAAATCGAAAAAGTTCAAAAAGAAGTCAATGCCCAAAACAGTAACAAAAGTATTTTATTTCTAACTCAAGTGTACAAGGGAGAAAAAATCATCATTACGCAAAAAGGAAAAACGATTTACTCTGAATATCCCATCACTAATTTAAACAATAGAATTGCTTCTTATTTAAGTTTCAACAACCAACAAGATTTGGTAATTAACGATCGAAATTCTAAAAAAGAAATTTTGATTCCATCAAAAAAATCAAGCAAACACAAATATGTTTATGTAATGAAAAAAGTAACTAAAGGAAAATTTCAATTTATTATTACCTATAGCAATACACTTAGACCTATGAAATAAAAAAAAAGCAAAACCTTATTAATTAAGATTTTGCTTTTTTTATTTCTTAAACTTTTATTCTTTTGGAAGTGGTGCTCCTACCGCAATGTCACATCGATGTCCTTCTTGACCATGAGGCGGATTCATTCCTGGAGGAGTTGATGTTCCAACAATTGTTGTTGAGCCACTTTTTGAATTAATATTCATAACCGGTTGCTCAACAGGCTTTTGATTTACCACAGGAGTAATCTTTTGGGATTGAGTATTTTGTGCTGGTTTTGAATTCAATGGTGCTCCAACAGGTATTTCACAGCGATGACCAGGTTGACCATGTGGTGGATTCATTCCTGCTGCCGTTTGAGTTGCTGATTGAGCGGTTTGTTGTTGTACAGGTTGCACTTGCTGACCTTGATTACCAACACGCTGCTTTAACCAAGCTTCGCCTGAAAAAGGCTGAGCTGTTTGTTGTGTTTCTTCTACTGGTTTTACTTCTTCGTCTTTTTTACAAGAAACGATTAGAATTGACCCTATTATAATGGCTAAAATTAATTGCTTTGTCATCTTTTTCCTTATATTATAGTTATCAAAGATAAAACTTTAATCATTTATTTTAAAAAGATCGCTAACATTTTATTTATTCAAAACAAAAAACATCAGAACCTTAAAGGGTAATACTTCTTATATCATTCCGAAAAAATATAGTATTGCCATGGTTCCATTGAAAAAAATTGCTTTTCATTAAGCTTCATTTTTTCTCCTGTCATATAATCCGTATATTCACCCTTAACTTCAACTTTTGTACTTATTGGATTGTTTGAAAAATTCGCGATATAAAACACTTTCTTTCCGTCTTTTTCTCGAACAAAAGCTAAAATATTGTCATCATCATCTGTTTTAATTCTAGTATATTTAGCTTTGTTTTTTCCTCCGTTTAACGCAGGATTTTCAGCTTTAAGCTTTCCTAATTTTGCTCTTAATTCCCAATCTTTTCCTTTTGTTTTTGGAATTGAATCTTTTTCAAAAAACTTCAAACTGTGATTCAAACCATATTCATTTCCGCTGTAAATTAATGGCATTCCTGGCATCACATAAGATAAAGCGGTAATGGCTTCCTCTGCTTTGCCTAGTCTACTTTTTACAGTACCATTCCATGAATTTTCATCGTGATTGTCAATAAAATTCATCAAAATATCATTCGCTTCATAATCTTTATTTACCTTTTTAATATATGCATCCCATTCTTTCACGGTATTTTTGCCTTGAGCGATTCTATTCATGGTATGATGCGCTTCCCAACCATAAGCCATATCAAACAAACCATCTTTTAATAATTCTGGCTCCCAAGCTTCTGCCAACATGAAAATATTTTTCTCTCTTCTTAATTGAGGAATAGCTTGTTGCCAAAAATCTAAAGGTACATTTCCTGCCACATCACAACGGAAACCATCGATATTTTCGTTCTTTATCCAATGCAACATATCAGAAGTCATTTCTTTGCGAAGTTCTTTATTATCATAATTCAAATCAGCAACATCCGACCAACCCCAAGATTTACCCGTTTCTGGATTGATTGGATCGATGATTTCGCCTTTAGCATTTTTAGTATAAAATTCTGGATGTTCTTTAATCCAAACATGGTCCCAACCCGTGTGATTTGGAACCCAATCTAAAATCACATAAATCCCATTATCATGAGCTGTTTTTACTAAATTTCTAAAATCTTCAATTGTTCCAAATTCCGGATTTACTTTTTTGAAATCAGAAACCGCGTAGTAACTTCCTAAGTATTTGTGTTGCTCTTCTTTTGGCATTTCTGAAGCAAATTTGCTATTATCGCCACCAGTAGCTTTTCTCTTCGTTTGCGAAATAGGAAAAATAGGCATCACCCAAATGATTTTTACTCCCAATTCTTTTAACTGTGGAATGTCTTTAGTAAAGGCATTGAAAGTTCCTTCTGGTGAATACTGACGGATATTAACTTCATAAATAACAGCACTTTCTTCTACTTCTGGAGAAAATTTTGCGATTTCAGTTTTTGAATTTTCTACGGTTTTTTCTGTTTCGTTTTTACAACTCAATAAAGTCAAAACAGCTAATGCAGTAACAATTGTCTTTTTCATTTTTTATAGTTTTATTTTCCAAACATAAATTCTAACGGAATATTGACTCTTTTTTGCCAAGAAGCTTCCGAATGGTTTTCGCCTTCAAACTTTAAATTTCGAGAATCTACATCTGTATATCCTTTTGCTTTTAAAATTTCATCAACTCGATATTCATATTTTATATAAAAAGCATCTAAAGTTTCTGTTCCGTAATCGAAATATATTTTATGATTTTTAGCTTCGGGTAATTTCTTTTCCATGTACGCGAAAAAAAATTCCGGAATTGGGTTGTTCTCAAATTCTCTGAATCCAATCCAATGCGTTGATAAACAAGCTGCTTTTCCAAAAATAGTTGGATATTCACACAAAGCATACATCGAAATCAAGCCTCCCATACTCGAACCCATAATGGCTGTGTGATTAGCAGTAGTAAAAACAGAATACTTTTTATCAATGTAAGGCTTCAATTCTTCGACAATAAATTTCAAATAATTATCCGAGTTTATTTTGTTGTCATCAAATGGAAATTGAGATTTTTTAGCTTCCATTTGAATTTTCTCTTTTAACTCATTTGAAAGTGATTCGTAAGGTTTTTTTGGATATAAATCCATGTGACGCAAATTAGGAATGTTCCAAATAGCCACAACTATAAAATCATTTACTTTGTTTTCTTGCATCAGTTGGGATGCCACTTCATCAACCTTCCATTCTTGTTTGTTCCAAGTTTTAGTTGAATCAAAAAGCATTTGCCCATCATGCATATACAAAACATTGTACTTTTTTGTTTTAGAATAGGTTTTTGGTAACCAAACATCAACCGTTCTTGGCACAATATATTTTGATGGAAAACTTTTTACTCTTTCTATATTTCCTTCAAATTTTCCTGAATTTTCAAGAGCATAAGATGTTATCTTACTTTGAGAAAAAGCAAAACAAGAGCATAATAGAAAGAGTAATAGTTGTTTCATTATTTCAATTCTAAAATCATTGCCGATTTTCCATCTATCGCTAATTCAGTTTTCAAATCGATGGTTTTTCCTGAAAGAATATCATTTCCAGAAGTAAACAATTTGATATTTTCCTGAAAACGAGTAAGATTCAATTTCTGAGAATCTGGAGCATTATTGATAACCACCATAACCGTTTCTTTGTCATTGTGACGGAAATATACATATACATTATTTTCAGGAATGTAATGCGTTAGTTTTCCTGTATGAATAACTTCTTTGTTTTTTCTCCAATTCAATACTTTCTTAGAAAAATTGAAATATTTTGATTGCTCTGCTGTTCTTCCACTAGCTGAAAATGCATTGTTTGTATCGCCTTTCCAACCGCCAGGGAAATCTTGACGAATATCGGCATCGCCCATACCTTTGTCTCCCGCCATTCCAATTTCAGAGCCGTAATAAATTTGTGGAATTCCTCTCATGGTTGTCATAATGGTCATTCCTAATTGGTATTTTTTGAAATCGTTTTGATAAATTTGATTGAAACGACCAGTATCGTGATTCTCAAGGAAAATCAATAAATTATTTGGGTCGGCATACAAGAAATCGTTAACGAAATTCTCGTAAAACTTAATCATTCCGTTGCTCCAATCGGCTCTATCTTCATTGAAAACATTTCCAAAAACATCGTGCAATGTAAAATCCATCACGCTTGGTAAATAGGAATTATAACTTTGAATTTTAGCAATTGGACTGTCTTTTTGCCAATACGAAATTTGGGCTTGATCGTGCATCCAAACTTCACCAACAATATTGAAATACGGATATTCATCGGTTATGGCTTTTGTCCATTTTGCGATTCCTTCTTTATCGTTATACGAATAAGTATCTACTCGAAAACCATCTAAATCGGCATATTCTATCCACCAAATCGCATTTTGAATTAAATAATTCAACACTAATGGATTCGACTGATTTAAATCGGGCATGCTTGGCACAAACCAACCGTCCATACAATATTTAGCATCGCGTTTTGAACCATTAATATCGTATTGCGTGGTCATGCGATAATTGCTTTGGGCATAACCTGGAAATTGATGAAACCAATCGTAAGTTGGCATATCTTTAAACATCCAATGTTCAGCTCCCCAATGGTTCGTTACATAATCTTTGATTAATTTCATGCCTCGTTTGTGCATTTCATCGGCTAGCTTTTTGTATTCTTCATTGGTTCCATAACGCGGATCAATTCTGTAAACATCTGATTGTCCATACGTATGATACGAATAGCCTTTATCGTTATCTTCACACATTGGTGTGCTCCAAATTGCCGTTGCTCCTAATTCTTTGATGTAATCTAAGTTATTGATGATGCCTTGAATATCGCCACCATGTCTTCCTCCTGGTAAACTTCTATTGGCTTTTTCTTGTAATTCAGGCGAAGAATCGTTATTTGGATTTCCATTTGCAAAACGATCCGGCATCAATAAATACACCACATCAGAAGCATCAAAACTTTTACGAAGCGGCGAATTGGGTCTTCTCTTTTTGATTTCGAAATTTCTTTTGAATGATTTTTTACCATTGGTAAACGTAAATTGTAATTCTTGCGCTTTTACATTTTTGGTATCAATTGTAACGAAAAGATAGTTCGGATTTTCGGTTTTAGTTACATTCGTAATTACAACATTACTAGAAACTTGTACAGAATTTTGAGCGATATTCTTTCCGTAAAACAATACTTGAACTTCACTTTTATTCATTCCTTCATACCAAAACGGTGGTTCCATTCGGTCGATTTGAGCAACAACACTTGTTGAAAATGTAATTAAGAATAATAGAATTAATTTTTTCATCTTTTTTATTTTGATTAACCCTTTCAGAGTTTTAAACTCTGAAAGGGTTATAGACAGAATTAAATTATTTAACCTCAACAATACTAATAGCGTAGCCACCACCTGCTGCCGTTTTCAACTGCAATTTAGTCTTATTGGTTACTTTTTGTTTTGAAATTTTGTATGCTTGTGGATTGGTTTTGTAATCCGCATCGGCAGCATCCGCATATATAGTGGCTTCGTATTTTTTTCCTTTTTCTAAGAAATCTAATGTAACAGTTGATGTTCTAGTATTGTATCCGTTTGAATTTCCAACGAACCAATTGTTAGAATTTTTATCTTTTCGAGCAATCGTAATGTAATAACCTGGCTCAGCTTCTAAATATTTTGAAGTTGACCATTCTACCGGAACATCTTTAATAAATTGGAACGCATCTAAGAATCGATTATAATTTTCTGGTAAATCGGCAGCCATTTGAAGTGGCGAATACATGACCACATACAATCCCAATTGATTCGCTAAGGTTGTATTCACATGTGAATTGTTGTTTGGATTTAATTTGGCAATATCCATTTCAAAAACTCCTGGTGTGTAATCCATTGGACCACCAAGTAATCTCGTGAAGGGCAATAAAGTAGTATGATTTGCTTTTGAACCACCAAACGCTTGGAATTCTGTTCCACGAGCTGATTCGTTACCAATCATATTAGGATACGTTCTACAAATTCCTGTTGGACGAACCGCTTCATGCGCATTAATCATGATTTTATAATCGACTGCTTTTTCAATCACATATTGATAATGATTTAAAATCGATTGACTATAATGATGTTCGCCTAAAGGTAAAATGTTACCTACATAACCCGTTTTAGCAGCATCATATCCATTATCATTCATAAATTGAAATGCTTTGTCTAAATGACGCTCATAATTTCGAGTTGAACCAGAAGTTTCGTGATGCATAATCATTTTCACACCTTTAGATTTCGCATATTCGTGAATTCCTTTTACATCAAAATCAGGGTAAGGAGTAACGAAATCGAATACATAATCTTTTTCGTGACCGAACCAGTCTTCCCAACCTTCGTTCCAACCTTCTACTAAAACCGCATCGAAACCATGTTTAGCGGCAAAATCGATATATTCTTTTACGTGTTTTGTGTTAGCAGCATGTTTTCCGTTTGGTTTGGCTTTGGTGAAATCGGTAATTCCTAATTGTACGGATGGAATTTCATCGGTGTATGCCCAAGAGCTTTTTCCGGTAATCATTTCCCACCAAACTCCAATGTATTTTACAGGTTTAATCCAAGAAGTATCTTCTATTTTACAAGGTTCGTTTAAGTTCAATGTCATTCGAGAAGCTAAAATATCACGTGCATCAGAACTCGCAATTATCGTTCTCCATGGCGAAACACATGGTGCTTGTAAATGTCCTTTATTCCCTTTAGCATCTGGAGTTAAATGCGATTGAAAAACTAAGTTTTTATCATCCAAATTCAAATGCATACAGGAATAATTTATCAATGCCGCTTCATGAATATTGATATAAATTCCGTCAGCAGTTTTTAACATTAAAGACGTTTGAACTCCCGTATCTGAAAATTGTTTTTGAGAAGCATTTTCAGAAACAGCACCTCGGAATAACTTTCTGATTTCGGTTAATTTACTTTCTGTAAAATCGTATTCTTGTGTATCGTAATCACCTGGAATCCAAAATGCGGTGTGATCACCTGTCATAGCAAACTCGGTGCGTTCTTCTTTTAGTACAAAATACGTTAGGTTTTTTTGTTCAGGGAATTCGTAACGAAAACCTAAACCATCATTGAATAATCGAAAACGAATGATAATTTGTCTTTCGGTTTCATTTTGTTTCAGTGTAAGCGCTATTTCGTTGTAATGATTGCGAATTTGGGTTTCTTCTCCCCAAACGGTTTTCCAAGTTTCATCGAAAGTGTTTCGAACTTCGTTTACCAATTTAAAATCATTCAATAACGACTTTTTATCTTTTTGAAGTTCTAAACCTAACTTACTTTTTTTGATGATTTCTTTGTTCTTCGTAAAAAGTTGGTACGTTGGTGTACCATCATTTTCTAAAGCAAAAATCATCTTGAAATTTCCATTGGGTGATTTTAATTCTTGAGCATTCATCCCAAAAATTGAAAAAACCATCACGAATACTGAAACAAAAAATTTTTTCATTTTTTAATTTTTAATTAATTGCGATTCACCATTTACAAACACTTCCACATCCGAATTTCCTTCAATGGAAACGTTGGTTCCTTCTTGTTTTACTTCTACTTTTACAATGGCGTTTCTGAAATTCACTTTGAAAGAATAGCCTTTCCATTGTGCTGGAATTTTTGGTTCAAAATGCAATTGGTTATTTCTAACACGCATTCCACCAAAACCTTCAACGATACTCATCCAAGTTCCCGCCATTGAAGTAATGTGTAAGCCTTCTTCCACTTCTTTGTTGTAATCGTCTAAGTCCAAACGTGAAGTTCTTAAATAAAATGTATACGCTTGTTCCATTCTACCTAAAACAGCTGCCTGAATCGAATGCACACAAGGCGAAAGCGAACTTTCATGAACGGTAAACGGTTCGTAAAAATCGAAATGTTTCTCTAATTGTTCTTTGGTAAAATGATCTTCGAAGAAATAGAATCCTTGTAATGTATCGGCTTGTTTGATGTAAGGCGAACGTAAAATTCTATCCCAAGACCATTTTTGATTGATTGGTCGTTGCGATTTATCTAAATCGGCAACAGTAATTAATTCTTTTTCTAAGAAACCATCTTGTTGTAAATATACGCCATGTTCTTCTGAATAAGGGAAATACATATTATCTGCCACTTTTTTCATTGCTGAAATTTCGGCTTGTGATAATTTCACTTTATTCATGATTCGGGTATAATCCGATGGATATTCGTTTTCAATTTTATTGATTTGTTCAACAGTGTAATCAATACACCATTTTGCTATGTAGTTTGTGTACCAATTGTTGTTTACGTTATTTTCGTATTCATTTGGACCTGTTACTCCTAAAATCACATACTGATTTCTATATGTTGAAAAAGTAGCTCTTTGATGCCAAAAACGCGCAATTCCGATTAAAACTTCTAGTCCTTTTTCTGGAATATAAGAATAATCACCTGTAAATCGGTAATAGTTGAAAATAGCGAAAGCGATGGCACCATTTCTATGAATTTCCTCGAAGGTAATTTCCCATTCATTATGACATTCTTCTCCATTCATTGTTACCATTGGATACAGAGCAGCTCCATTTTTGAAACCTAATTTTTCTGCATTTTCGATTGCTTTATCCAATTGGTTGTATCGATACGCTAATAGATTTCTAGCAACTTGTTGGTCTTTGGTGGCCATATAAAAAGGAATACAATAGGCTTCGGTATCCCAATAAGTAGAACCACCATATTTTTCACCTGTAAATCCTTTTGGACCAATATTTAATCTGGAATCTTTTCCTAAGTAGGTTTGATTCAATTGGAAAATATTGAAACGAATTCCTTGTTGGGCTTTTACATCGCCATCAATAGTAATATCGCTCATTTCCCAAATTTTAGCCCAAGCTTGTTTTTGGTTTTCAGTTAATTGAGCAATGCCAATTTCTAATGCTTTTGCAATGCTTTTTTTAGCAGCTAAAATCGTGTCCTCATGATTCATTGAAACGGTGTAACCACCAATTTTTTGAATAGTAGTCGACTGCCCTTTTGTAACCGCAACTTGATAGCAAAACTGAATCTTTTCTTTCGTTTCTTCAACACTCACTGGAGCTACACTCAAATTAGAACCTTCTAACAAAATACTATTTTGCATAAAAGTTGTAGCTGTAAAATGCGTTTTGAACGTTCTAGCCGTTACGAAAGCTTCGTTTCCTGAATGTTTTACGCTTATTGGTTCCCAAAATTTTTCTTCCCAATTGGCATCTTCGTTATGAACTCCAGCGTCAACATAAGGTTTGAAAACAATTTTTGCATCAGAATTTAAAGCGGTGATTTCGTAGTTGATAACCCCAATTTCATCCAAATCTAAAGATAAGAAACGTTGCACTTTTACAGCGATTTCGGTTCCATTTGCTAAAATTGCATTGAAAGAACGATAATAAATTCCTTCTTTCATGTTCAACTCACGACGAAAATTAGAGACCGACTGACATTTAGCTAAATCTAAATTTTCGCCATTAATTTCGATGTCGATTCCAATCCAGTTGGGTGCATTTAAAACTTTAGCGAAATATTCAGGATAACCGTTTTTCCACCAACCTACTTTTGTTTTATCGGGATAGTAAATTCCGGCAATGTAGCTTCCTTGAAACGTTTTGCCCGAATAGTGTTCTTCAAAATTAGCGCGTTGCCCCATAGCACCGTTCCCGATACTAAATAAACTTTCAGAAGATTTAACTCGCTCTGCATCAAATCCTTCTTCAATAATCGACCAATTGTTAGGTTGTATATAATCTTGATTCATTTTTGTAATATGTCAATTTTGTTAATGTGTCAATTAGTCAATTTCTTAACCAATTAATTGCGATAAAAAGGCTTCATCTATAAAGGTGAAATCTTTAAAATTGTACTTTGCTTCGTATAAGACAGATGCATTACCAATTCCTACACTTATCATGTTGGCAATGTTTGCCGCTTGAATTCCCGCTACCGAATCTTCAAAAACGATAGCATTTTCATTGGAAACTCCTACCAATTGTGCTGCTCTCAAAAACACTTCTGGATCTGGTTTTGCGTTGGAAACGTCATTTCCGTCAACAATAGCATCAAAAAAGTGCATGATATTGGTTTTTTCTAAAATAGGTCGCGCGTTTTTACTTGCCGAACCCAAAGCAATGAATTGGTTTTTACTTTTCAGATATTCCAATACTTTTAGTACACCTGGAAGAATTTCACTTTCGTCCATGTCTACTAAATAGGAAAGGTATTCTTCATTTTTTTGAACCAACCATTTGTTTTTATCTTCTTGGGAACCTTGAACATTACCCAATTCTAAAATAATGTCTAACGAACGAACACGGCTTACACCTTTTAAACCTTCGTTATGTTCGTGCGTAAATTCGATTCCTAATTGGTTGGCCAACTTTTGCCAAGCTAAAAAATGATATTTAGCCGTGTCAACAATTACGCCATCAAGGTCGAATATGAATGCTTTTTTTGCCATATCAATTTTATTATCCAGAAATTGCATTTTTCTCGTTTATTAAAAAATTACATAGTCCTGCAATTATCAAAGAAATCCCAGCTAATATCATAGCATTGATGTGTGCCTCTCCGATTAACTTGTATAAAAAATTAATTCCTCCAAGAGCAGCTATAATCTGTGGAATAACAATAAACATGTTAAATAAACCCATCATCATTCCCATTTTATCTGGATTTACTGAACTTGATAACATGGCATAAGGCATTGAAAGTATACTTCCCCATGAAAAACCAATTAAAATAAAAGAATACATTAAAGTTGATGGGGTAGCAAAAAACATATAAATAAACCCAAATCCACCCATAATTAAAGAAACCATATGAATGTACTTTCTGTTTATTTTTCTTTTTAAAGTGTAAAAAGTCAATAAAAGTGCAAATGCCATTGATGACAACCCATAGACCCCAGTTGCTGAACCAACTAAATCAGCTGAATCATTGTAAACTTTATCTTTAGACTTGTACTCATTTTCAGCATTTTGATTTAAAAAAATCACATCTTTTTTAGCATCTTTCAGTACTTCACCGTCACTGTCTAATTTTGCAAATTCTTTCACATCTGGCTTTGGCGATTTATATACATGCTCCGTCAAAGCAGGTGTTGATAAACTCCACATTGTAAAAAAAGCAAACCAACTAAAAAATTGTATTAGACCTAATTTTTTCATTGTAGAAGGCATTTCTTTTAAACTCAAAATCAAATCAGGAATAAATCTTGATTCTTTTTTTTCGGAAAGAAATTTTTCTAAATCTTGAGGCGGATCTTCTTTTGTAGTAAAAATGGTAAATAAAATACTTCCAAAAAAGACGAAAGCACCAATTGAAAAAGCAACAATAACTGAAGGAGGAATTACTCCTGAAGATGCTTCATTTGATACACCTAATTTATTTACTAACCAAGGTAAATTACTTGCTATCCATGTTCCAATACCAATAATTAAGGTTTGAATTACAAAACCATTTGATCGTTGAGATTCTGGAAGTTTATCTGCAACAAGAGCTCGAAATGGCTCCATGCTAATATTTATACTTGAATCTAACACCCACAATAACCCTGCAGCTATCCATAAAGCAGGAGAATGAGGCATAATAAACAAAGTTGCAGATGCTAAAATTGCACCAATTAAGAAGAATGGTTTTCTTCTTCCAAATTTTGGACTCCAAGTATTGTCTGACAAATAACCCACTATTGGTTGAACCAAAAGTCCTGTTAAAGGAGCTGCAATCCATAAACCAGGGATATCGTCAACATTAGCACCAAGAGTTTGAAAAATTCGGGACATAAACCCTCCTTGAAGGGCAAAACCGAACTGGATTCCCAAAAAACCGAAACTCATGTTCCAAATTTCCCAGAAACCTAATTTACGCTTTTCCATTATCGTAATTTATTGATTAATAAATCGATAAGCGTTCTATGTACTTATCAAAACTTATGTTTTTAGAAGTGAAGTTACAAGCTTTGATTTCACAAATATAAAAGGTTATTTTTAATAAATAATTGCTTTTTGTCAAATATTTTTTATTCGAATAGTGTAAATTGAAATTTTAATTAATTGATTTTCAATTGTTTAAACTCAACTATCACGATTTCGTAGATTCTCGAATTATTAGATTCGTTTCGATGATTTCGGTTTTGTAATGTTCGTCTTCTTCATCTTCTAATTCCAATCTTTTGATTAGCATTTCGGCAGCTTTTCTTCCCATTTTTATACCGTTTTGACTGATAGTGGTAATGGTTGGAGTAGAATATTTAGAGATAATTCCATCCGTAAAAGCGACTACCGATAAATCTTCTGGAATTTTGATTCCCTTAGACATCGCTAATTTTATTGCTGTAACAGCAAATAACTCATTAACCGCCAAAATAGCATCCACCGACTTGTTTTCTAATAATTCATTAATTTTTTCATCGCAATGTTCAGTATCTTCAATTCGAATTATTAAGCTTTCGTCTACTTCTATTCCGTGATCGTGCAAAACATTTAAATAACCATCCGTTCTTAATTTACCAACACTAACATAATCAACTGTCGTTAGTAAAGCGATTTTCTTCAATCCTTTTGAAATTAAGAAATTAGTTGCTTCATACGCGGCTAATTGGTCATCTATAATTACTTTGTCACACAGAATATCATTAGAAATTCTATCAAAAAGCACCACAGGCATTCCTTGATTAATCACTTCTTGAAGATGGTGAAAATCTTTCTTTTGTTGGGTTTCTTTTGATAACGACATGATAAATCCATCAGTACTGCCATTAGCTAACATTTCCATATTGATGACTTCTTTGTCGAAAGACTCGTCAGATAAACACACAATAACATTATAACCACATTCGTTTGCCACTTGTTCAATTCCGCTAATTACTGTAGCAAAAAAGTGATGTACAATCTCAGGAATGATAATACCAATTGTCTTAGTTTTCTTATTCTTTAAACTTAACGCAATATTATTAGGCTTATAGTTGTATAATTTAGCAAAAGCTTGTACTTTTAAGCGAGTATCTTCGCTGATTTCTGGGCTGTCACGAAGGGATTTTGAAACAGTTGAAATAGATACATCTAATTCTTTTGCGATTTGCTTTAAAGTAACTTTTCTTCTCATAAGAATTTTAGTCGGTTATAATTTTTTAATAAATGTAACTTATTTTTTTGGGTCTTGCAATATTATGCTAAAAAATAGCTCAAATCCATAAAGTTTTCAACACGAAAACGTTTTCGAAAGGTTTTTCGCAAAACTCAATTTTTTTTGTATAGATTTTTACATAAATTTAACATTAGAAGTGAATTTACAAGCGATTAAAAAACAATTTAACCTAAACAATTTGTATGAAAACACTGCAAAAAAAGTTATTGCTTTTGCTACTGATGTTACCCTTTGGCTTATTGTCACAAAACACTCTCAAAGGAGTTGTTTTAGATGGCACTAACAACCAGCCATTACCGGGGGTTAACGTATTAGTCACAGGCACAACTAATGGAACTACTACCGACTTTGATGGAAATTTCACTTTAACAAACATCAAAAAAGGTGAAAAGATCTCATTTTCTTATATTGGTTTCACAGATGAAACACTAATTTATGAAAATCAGAAAACTATCACAATTACTTTAAAAGAAGATCAAAGAGAATTAAAAGATGTTGTGGTAATTGGATATGGGACAGTTAAAAAGAAAGATGCTACTGGATCTGTAAGTACAATTAACTCAAAAGATTTCAACAAAGGCACTGTTGTAACTGCCGAAAACCTATTAAATGGTAAGGTAGCTGGTTTGAGCATAAACACTGGAGGTGGAGCTCCCGGATCAGGTGCGGAAATTAGGATAAGAGGAGGTTCTTCATTATTGGCATCAAATGATCCACTTATAGTGATTGATGGATTACCAATATCAAACTCTGGTGTTGCTGGATCAACTTCAGTTTTATCTTCTATCAACCCAAATGACATTGAAAGTTTTACTGTTTTAAAAGATGCGTCTGCTACTGCAATTTATGGTTCTAGAGCTTCAAATGGAGTTATCTTAATTACAACAAAAAAAGGTAGTAAAGAATTAACTGTAGATTATAATTTTCAATATGGTAGCGGAAAAAAATTCAATAAAATAGATGTTTTTTCTTCACAGGATTATAGAGATTTGATAAATAATATTGGAACTGCTAATCAAATATCAATGTTAGGTAATGCTAATACCGATTGGCAAGAAGCAATCTATAGAAGAACTGACTTTGTAGATAATAATTTATCATTAAAAGGTAATTTATTTAAAATTATTCCAACAAGAGTATCAATAGGCAATACTTATCAAGAAGGATTACGATTGACAAATAATTTCAATAGAAATTCATTCTCTTTAAGTATGAACCCAAGTTTTTTTGATAATTACTTAAAACTTAACGTTAATGCAAATTATACAAACCAAAAAAACAGGTTTGCAGATGGTGTTGAAGGAGCTGCAATCAGATTTGATCCTACTCAACCAATTTATGACGACACAAATCCTAGTGGTTTTTTTGAATACATAACTGGATATAACAGTGGAAGCCCTGTTTATGCAAATCCATCTATCGGAAACCCTGTTGCTCAGTTATTACAGACAAATGATAGAGGTGTAAACAATCGTTTTTATGGAAATTTTCAAGTTGACTATAAATTCCATTTCTTACCAGAATTAAGAGCCGTGGTAAATTTAGGCTATGACAACAATGATGGTTCTAGAACGGTAAGAAGATCAAGACTTGCAAGATCAGGTTTTTTGAACAATAATATTTCGTTAGGAACTGACTACAGTGAATCAAATACAAGAATTAATAAATCGCTAGACTCCTATTTTATATACAACAAAACGATTGGAGATTTTGATATTGAAGGTACTGCAGGTTATGCATATCAAAAATTTGAAAACAGTGGTTTGTCAGGTTATAATGCTACGAATCCTACATCGGTTCAAAGAGCATATATTGATAATGATATTGTACTAATTGGATTCTTTGGTAGAGGTAACATAAACTTCAAAAACAAATACTTACTGACTTTTACTTACAGAAGAGACGGAACATCACGCTTTGGCGAATCTAATAGATGGGGTAATTTCCCTGCAGCAGCTTTTGCTTGGAAAGTTAAAGAAGACTTTTTCAAAAATTCAAAACTTATCTCTGATTTAAAACTTCGCTTAGGTTGGGGTATAACAGGCCAACAAGAAATCGTAGAATCTTTATTTTATAGACAATTATATAATATTGGAAATGGGAATTCACAGTATATCTTTGGTAATGATCCAATTAGTATAGCTGTACCAAGTGCTTACGGCCCTTTAAAATGGGAAGAAACCACTACTTATAATGCAGGAATTGATTTTGGAATTGCTGACAATAAATTATCTGGAAGTGTAGATTTGTTTTACAAAAAATCAAACGACTTGTTTCAAATAGGTCCGTTTGCCGATGGAGGTAACTACACAAATCAAGGTCCACAAAATGTTGGCGACATGAGTACCAAAGGTATTGAATTAAATATCAATTATAACATTATTAAAAATGAGAATGTTAATTGGGATGTTAATTTAAATGCTACAAAATTTGAAAGAAGAATTGATAAAATTGCAGCCGGAATCCCAATTTACACAGGCTTTACAGGAGTGGGTACAGGTGGTACATCACAAATTTTAGCAGAAGGATATACTCCAAATTCATTTTATGTTTACAAACAATTATATGATGCGAGCGGAGCTCCAATTGAAGGCGCATTTGCTGATTTAAATGGAGATGGTATAATTACAGGTGCAGACCGATATATATATAAAAATCCTGATCCAGATTTGTTATTAGGCTTTTCAACTACATTTAAATACAAAAATTTAGATTTAGGATTTAATTTAAGAGCTAGTGTAGGTAATAGAATCTTAAATACTATTAAATCTACTGGATCATATTACTCTCAATTAGAAAACGGTCAACTTCAAAATGTTTCTACTAATGTATTATATACAAACTTTCAAATTCAAAATGGCGAAAATGTATTATCTGATATGTTTATTGAGAACGGGTCTTTCTTAAGAATGGACTATGCAACAGTTGGATATACATTTCCAAAATGGTTAGATGGTAAAGCATCTGTGAGATTATTTACTGGAGTACAAAATCCATTCATAATTACAAAGTATTCAGGTCTTGATCCAGAAATTAACGGAGGTATTGATGCTACTATCTATCCTAGACAAAAACAAATTTTGTTTGGAGCAAATGTTAAATTCTAAAAAAATTGATTATGAAAAAAATAAAATTAACATTATTTACACTTTTAAGCTTAAGTATTTTTCTTCAGTCTTGTGTTGATGATTTAGATGTGACTCCAGAAGGAGAGACACAATTATCTGTTGAAGAATTTTATGCTCAACCAGGAGCTTATAAGCAAGCTTTGGCAGGTGTGTATGGCAATTTATCTTTAACAGGGACATCAGGTGCCGAATCTTCAAATATTGGAGGTATTGATGCAGGTACTAGCCAATATGGCCGTGTTTTATGGTATCTACAAAATTTATCTACTGATGAAGTAATTTGGAGTTATGAAAATGACCCAGGTACAAGAGAGATTCAAAGAAATATTTGGAGTGCAACAAATCCAATAATTAGAGGAATGTTTAGTCGCTCTACTTACCAAATAGCCTTAGTTAATGAATATTTAAGACAAACAAGCCCTTCTGTACTTAGCGGAAGAGGTGTTACAGACACAAATCTTCTTAACGATATAGAATTATACAGAAAAGAAGCACGAGTATTGAGAGCTTTAGCTTATTATCATTTAATGGATCTATATGGAAAAGCACCTTTTGTTACTGAAGATGATGCTATTGGAACAGCTGGTCCAGAGTATAACAGAGAACAATTGTTTAGTTACATTGAATCTGAACTTAATGAATTACTTCCTGATTTAAAAAATCCAAGAACAAATGAATACGGAAGATTGGATAAAGCCTTTGCAAATATGATTTTAGCTAAAATATATCTGAATGCAGAAGTGTATATTGGACAATCAAAGTATCAAGAGTGTATGAATGTTTGTTCAGAAATAATTTCATCTGGTTATACTTTAAACTCTAATTATCTTAACAACTTTAAAGCTGATAATCACACTTCTCCTGAGATGATATTTTCTCTACAATCTAATGGTGAAGTTACTCAAAACTATGGGCCTACTACTGTAATTATAAATGGTCAAGTAGGATCTATTGAAGCAAATGGATCACAATTTGGTGTTGGTGGCTGGGGAGGCGCCCTAAGGTTAAGAAAACAATTTGTTCAAAAATTTGATGGAAGTGAATTCTCATCAGATGTAAGAAAAACAATAATTTCAGGATCAAGAGATATAGAAATTACTGATATAGCAAATAGAGATCAAGGTTATGTCTTAGGTAAATTTTCAAACATTTCATCTACTGGCGTTGCAGGAATTAGCACAACATTTGTGGAGACAGATTTTCCACTATTCAGATATGCAGACGTACTTTTAATGTACGCTGAAGCTCAAATCAGAAAAGATGGTACAGCTAACAACACTTCGCTAGGATATATTAATAGTTTAAGAACTAGGGCAAATAATGGATCTACTTTAAACAATATTTCTTTATCATCTCTTACTTTAGATTTTATTTTAGACGAAAGATCTCGTGAGTTACATTGGGAAGCTCACAGAAGACAAGACTTGATTCGCTTTAATAAATATACCGGAGGAAGCTATAATTGGGCTTGGAAAGGAAATGGGGTTAATGGAATTGCACTAAGTAACCATCTTAAAGTTTATCCAATACCAGAAGCAGCTTTAGCTTCAAATCCAAATTTAACTCAAAATACAGGTTATTAATCAAAACTAAATAGAAAATATGAAAAATATAGTTAAATCATTTTTATCGATTGCTTTAATAGCAAGTCTAATTTCTTGTGAAGATGAGCAAGACTTATCCTACTTAACACCAGAAGGATCGTTTCAAATTTTAACACCAACATCTGGTGATGAAGTCGTATTAAGCGCTACAACTCCTCTTAATCCGGGATTATCTCTTTCTTGGGAAGATGCAAAATATGGCTCTACACCAACTGAGATAACTTATGAAATAGAAATTGATAAAACAGGAGACAACTTTGACACTCCTTTCACAATATCTAGTACAACAAATACTTACATTACAATTAATTCTGACGCACTAAATGGTGCTGTAGCAACAGTAGGACTAACCCCATTTTCACAGGGTTCAATTGATGTAAGAATAAAATCATCAGTTGGGTCACAATCAAGTGAAGTACAATATTCAAATGTTATTAATTATTTAGTAACACCATATTCAACTGAACTTCCTAAACTTGCAGTAGCAGGAAATCATCAAGGATGGAATCCACCAACAGCCCCAAGAATTGCATCATCTGCCTTTGGAGCTACCGATTATGAAGGTTATATGATGTTAGACGGAGGATTTAAATTTGTCGCACCTGATGCAGTTGGAAATTTCAACTGGGGAAATACAGATTATGGTGATGATGGTTCTTTTACTGGAATATTAGTTGAAACAGGTGAAAGTGATTGCAGTGCTGTAACAGGTTATTACAGAGTAAGAGCAAACCCAGCAACAGGCACTTACAATGTTGCTCCAGTTAGTTGGGGAATCATCGGAGCAGCGACTCCTACAGGATGGGATTCTGATACAGATTTAACTTATAACCCAACGACAAAAAAATTAGAAATTGCTAGTATCGCATTAGTACCAGGAGCATTCAAATTTAGAGGAAACAATGCATGGAGCAATGGTTTTGATTTAGGAACTGTTAATGCTGATGGTTTCTTAGTTGACGGAGGAGATTTAACTTTCTCTGGTCCTGCAGGAAATTATAAAGTTATTTTAGATTTATCTAATCCTAGAAGATACACTTACGAGTTAATTGCTCTTTAATTTAAATTATAAAGGGCTGCTATAAAGCAGCCCTTTTTTCCATTTACAGCTATGAAAAAAATAATATTTACATTGTTACTAACGTTAAGCAATCTATTCTTTGCTAATGCACAAGTAACCATCACCCCCAGCAGTTTTAATGTTACGGATCAAATTACAATCACAGTCTCAACAGTGGCTCAAGCATGTAATCTTATGGGAACAACCCCAACTAAAGTATATATGCACGCAGGAATTGGAGACGACAGCAATGCATTTGGTTTTTCAGTAGTAGGAAACTGGGGTCAAGACGACAGCGTTGGATTAATGACAAATAACGGAAATGGCACATGGAGTATAACCTTAACTCCTAGCACTTATTTTGGTTTAAATGGAACGCAACAAGCCAATGCTACAAAATTAGGAATGGTTTTTAGGAATGCAAACGGAAGCCAAACTTTAAAACTACCTCCATCTTGTGGTGATTTTATCTTCAATGTAGGTACTTTTCAAGTCAACTTAACTGCTCCGTCTAACAATAGTGCTACCATTATTAATTCTGGAGGTAATTTAAACATTGCTGCAACCAATACCGGCGGAAATGCTTTATATAATTTAAAGGCTAATGGAACAAGTATAAATACAAATACTACATCGAGTTATTCTTTTAATCATACCAATATTACAACAAATACAAGTTATGAATTAGAAGTAACTTTAGGAGCTTCCACTATAACAAGAAGATTTTCAGTAATTGTAAATCCAGGAAGTACTTCTCAAGCAATTCCCCTAGGTTTAGTAAACGGAATCAACTATAACACTTCCGACAACACTAGAGCTACCTTAGTTTTAGAAGCCCCTGGTAAAGATTTTGTTTATGTGGCTGGTAGTTTTAACAACTACACACCAAACAGTAGCTTTGCAATGAAGAAAGATCCTTCAAATGGTAAATTTTGGCTAGAACTTACTGGACTCACTCCTGGAGCCAACAACACCTATCAATATTGGGTAGTGGATCAAACTCCTATTGCTAATTCTCCAGCTTTAGTAAAAGTTGCTGACCCTTGCTCAACTATGGTTCTATCTCCATACGATGATTCAGGCATTTCAAGTACTAATTTTCCTAGTTTACCAACATATCCTTCCGGACAAGAACGTGAAGTAACTTGGTTTAAAACTGGAACAACTCCTTATAATTGGCAAGTAACCAACTTTACAAAACCAAATAAAGACAAACTAGTAGTTTACGAATTATTGGTGCGTGATTTCGATGCCAATAGAAGTTATCAAAACATTATTGATAGAATTCAATACTTCAAAAACTTAGGGATTAATGCTATCGAATTAATGCCAGTTATGGAATTTGAAGGAAATGAAAGTTGGGGTTACAACACTGCTTTTCATATGGCTTTAGATAAATTCTATGGAACACCAGAAAAACTGAAAGAATTGGTAGATTTATGTCATCAAAATGGTATCGCAGTTATTCTTGATATTGCTTTCAATCACGCATTTGGAAGAAATCCAATGATAAGAATGTGGATGAACGATCCTGATGGAGACGGTTGGGGTGGGCCAGCTAGTGATAATCCTTATTTTAACACTACAGCAAGACATAGTTATAGCGTGGGAGAAGATTTTAATCATTCTTCAACACTAACCAAAAACTATGTAAAACAAACTATCAAACATTGGATAACAGAATACAAAATAGATGGTTTCCGTTGGGATTTAACCAAAGGATTTACCCAAAACTGCAATTCAGGAGATGATGCATGTACTAATGCATATCAACAAGATCGTGTAGATGTATTAAAAGAATATGCAGATTATTCTTGGAGCTTAGATAATGACCATTATGTAATATTTGAACATTTAGGAACTGATAATGAAGAACAGCAATGGGCAAATTACAGATTAGGAGAAGGAAAAGGAATTATGATGTGGGGAGAAATGTATACGCAATATAAAGAACTTGCTATGGGATTCTCAACACAAAATATTTCTAGAATGGGGCATACAAGTCGCGGATTTTCTGGAAAAAGATTAATTGGATATCCAGAAAGTCATGATAAAGATAGAATGATGTATGAAGCTGTAACTTATGGCAATGGTGGTGGAACTTCACCAGTCAATGGTAATTTAACCAATGCATTATCTAGAATGGGAGCTTTAGGAGCAATGAGTATTCTTGTTCCCGGTCCAAAGATGATTTGGCATTTCGCTGAATTAGGCAACAATCAATCTATTTACACCTGTGCTAATGGAACTGTTAACGACGAAGGTACATTCTATCCTGGTGATTGTAAATTAGATACTAAAGAACAAGTGCAATGGACTCAAAACTGGTTGTCGGATACCAGGAGAACAGCTATTTTGAGCGATTGGTCAAAATTAATTAGCCTAAAAACTTCTGAACCAGTATTTAGTTCTGACTTTGCAATTAGTCCAGATGGAAGTAACATCCGTCAAAGATTGTATGTATATAACAATGCTTACCCAACTACTCAGTTGCGGAATGTAGTTGTTATTGCTAACTTTTCTGTAGCAAATCAAAGTATAAACCCTAGTTTCCCAACAGATGTATATACCTATCCAATGACCTGGTATAATTTAATGGATAACACTCCTGTAACGATTACTAGTCCAACAGCAACGATCGCTTTAACTCCGGGACAATTTAGAGTATATGGAAATAAACCTTCAACTTTATCTTCTAACGATTTAGAAGTGATAAAAAGCAACATTGACATATATCCAAATCCAACACGAAACAGTTTTGCTCTTTCTGCAGACGTAACCCATGTTGAGATTTATTCAATGACTGGACAATTAATAAAGACATTTTCAGATGTAATCTCTAATCAACAACTAGATATTACTAATCTTGAAACTGGAATGTATTTAATAAAAATAACAGATAGTAATGGTATAAGCCAATCAAAAAAATTAATAAAAGAATAAGTTTATAGTTAATTAAAAAAGCCGCAAAAAAATTGAGCGGCTTTTTTTACAAATAAAACTTAAAAAGAGTTTTACAAAAATTACTATTTCCTGAAGGCTTACAATATTCACTTAAAAAAAAAGAATATCTAACCTCAAAAGCAGGCACTTTATTTGAACTAACTAATTGCTTTTCAAAGCATTTGTGGTAGTAAAAATAAAAAAAGACTTACCAAGAAAACCTGATAAGTCTCATTTAGTACCCGGAGTGGGAATCGAACCCACACACCTAAGTACACGAGTTTGAGTCGTGCGCGTCTACCAATTCCGCCATCCGGGCAATGGAAAATGATATTTGTATCATTAAGTGGGTGCAAATGTAAAAAATATTTCTGCAATTCATAAAAAAATAGTTAAAAATATCCTTTCAGAGTTCGATTTTATTTCTAAATTTGCACCTCGTTAACACGACACAACACTAACTAACTACTAAACAATAAATTAACATGCTGTATCAAGAACCAGAAGCAAAAATTTTTGCATGTTCTCAGAGTGTGTATTTAGCCGAACAAATTGCTGAAAAGTATGGCGTTCCGCTAGGTAAGATTACGTTCTCTAAATATAGTGATGGCGAATTTCAGCCTTCTTTTGAAGAATCGATAAGAGGATTGCGCGTATTCCTTGTTTGTTCGACTTTCCCAAGTTCGGATAATTTAATGGAATTATTATTGATGATTGATGCAGCAAAAAGAGCATCAGCACGTCATATTACAGCGGTTATCCCTTACTTTGGTTGGGCAAGACAAGACAGAAAAGACAAGCCAAGAGTGCCAATTGGAGCAAAATTAGTTGCAAAATTATTAGAAACTGCTGGAGCAACCCGAATTATGACCATGGATTTACATGCCGATCAAATTCAAGGGTTCTTTGAAAAACCAGTAGATCATTTGTTTGCTTCTACTATCTTTTTGCCTTATGTGAGAAGTTTAAATTTAGAAAATTTAACTATCGCATCTCCAGACATGGGAGGTTCAAAAAGAGCTTACGCATATTCTAAATTTTTAGAATCTGATGTTGTCGTTTGTTACAAGCAAAGAAAAAAAGCGAATGTAATTGACACCATGGAGCTAATCGGAGACGTAAAAGGCAGAAATGTTATTTTAGTTGACGACATGATTGACACTGGAGGCACATTAGCAAAAGCTGCTGATGTAATGATGGAAAAAGGAGCATTAAGTGTAAGAGCAATATGTACGCACCCTATTTTATCAGGTGAAGCGTATGAAAAAATAGAAAATTCTAAATTATTAGAATTAATTGTTACCGATTCAATTCCTTTAAGAAAAGAATCAAAAAAAATAAGAGTGGTAAGTTGTGCACCATTATTTGCAGAAGTAATGCACATGGTTCAAAACAACAACTCAATTAGTGGTAAA
Source organism: Flavobacterium proteolyticum (assembly GCF_015223105.1). Classification (GTDB taxonomy): domain Bacteria; phylum Bacteroidota; class Bacteroidia; order Flavobacteriales; family Flavobacteriaceae; genus Flavobacterium; species Flavobacterium proteolyticum. The sequence goes on along the minus strand of NZ_JADFTZ010000001.1, from coordinate 994,423 downwards.
TTTTTGATGTAATCAAGAATCCACTCTAATAAGTATTTATTAATTATATATATTTTACAATGAAATCAATTACGATTAAAGGATCAGAAAGAGAAAACGTAGGTAAAAAGGCAACTAAAGCCGTACGTGATGCTGGAATGGTTCCTTGCGTTATCTACGGAGGAAATCAACCAGTTCATTTTGTTGCAGACGAAAGAGCATTTAAAGATTTGGTTTACACTCCAAACGCACACACAGTTGTAGTTGAGTTAAACGGAACGTCTTACAATGTTATTATGCAAGACATTCAATTTCACCCAGTTTCTGACAAAATTTTACACATTGACTTCTTCCAATTAAGTGATGACAAAGAAATCATCATGGAAGTACCAGTTAAAGTTACAGGAACTTCTCCAGGGGTATTATTAGGAGGTGTTTTACGTTTAAACCAACGTCGTTTAAAAGTAAAAGCTTTACCTAAAAACTTACCTGACTTTGTTGAAGCTAACATTTCAGAATTACAAATGGGTAATAAATTGTATGTAACTAAATTAGAAACTAACAATTTCAAATTAATGCACCCAGATAACACTGTAGTTTGTCAAGTGAGAATTTCTCGTGCGGCAATGAAAGCAGCTCAAGAAGCAGCAAAAGCAGAAAAAGGAGCAAAAAAGAAAAAATAATTTCTTTACAAGCCATACAAAAGAAGCATCAGTTTTTACTGGTGCTTTTTTTATGCTTTTCAGTATCTAAACTTTGCATTACTTTTGTAATATGAATTGGTTATTAAATCTAATTAAGAAACAAAAACAAGACACTATTCCAATGAAGAAATTCTTAATCGTTGGGCTTGGAAACATTGGCTCAGAATACGCAAATACACGACATAATATCGGTTTTAAAATTTTAGATTATATTGCTAATCAAGAAGGGATTTCGTTTCAAACGGTAAAATTAGGAGAAGTTGCTGAACTAAAAATAAAAGGAAGAACACTTCTATTGCTAAAACCAAATACCTACATGAATTTGAGTGGGAAAGCGGTAAAATATTGGTTAGAAAAAGAAAATATCGAAAAAGAAAATATGTTGGTCATTACTGACGACTTAAATTTAGCCTTTGGAACTATCCGAATAAAAACCAAAGGAAGTGACGGCGGTCATAACGGACTTAAAAACATTCAATTATTATTAAACTCAACAGAGTATCCTAGATATAGATTTGGAATTAGTGATGCTTTTAAAAAGGGGCAACAAGTTGATTATGTTTTAGGAGAATGGTCAGAAGAAGAAAAAGAAAAACTAAAAGAACGATTAGAAATTAGTTCTGAAATAATAAAATCTTTCGCTTTGGCAGGCTTAAACAACACCATGAATGCTTATAATGGAAAATAAAAAAGGGAAGCTTAAAGCTTCCCTTTTTGTTGTATTTAACTCTTTTGGCTACTCAACCACGATTTTCTTAGTTAAGCTTCTTGAACCATCTTGAACTTTAACTAAATAAACTCCAGATTGAACGTTATCTAACTGAATAGTTTCGTTGAATAATCCGTTGTTTTGATATCTTCTATCGTAAATTACTCTTCCTCTCATATCAAAAACAGTTACACCTATTTTATCTGAACTAGGAGTAAATTGTACTGAGAAAGTACCGTTATTTGGATTAGGATACAAGTTGATATCGGTTAACTCAAAACTTTCAGTTGGTAAACTTGCTTGTTTTGCAAATGAATAAACACCTTGTATACCATTTGTAAACGTCGCTGTTAATGTTACTCCAGTAGCACCAAACGAACCTATTGTAACTGGTTGAATTTCTCTTGTTACACCATCTCTAACTACATAAAGTAATGATCTTGTATTACTAGTAGCAGCTTCCCATCCTGCAATTTCAGCTTCAGTAAAGTAAAATGTAATAGTTGAATTTCCTGTTACAACATTAGTTGGTGTAATAGTAAATTGTTTTGACATTGCATAGTTAGTAGTCCCAGTAACTGAACCATATTGTAGTGCCCCAGTTCCAGATCTTGTTACAGCAACAGAAGTACATCCAAAATCAGTAGCGCTATTAACCGTTATCCCTGTCATTATATTTCTTGCTGCAACTGAGTCATAAAAAGTAGCTGTACCTGCACCTTTTAAACTATTATTACCACTAGTAGCTGTATTAACCGTTGTCTGAACATTTGTATTTACAGTAGAAGTCAATAATACAGAATCCAACAACAATAAACCTGTTGCAGTATTTAAATTACTATGTCTGAAAACAATGTAACCCGTTTGACCTGCTAAAGCTAATAAACTATGATTTCTTAACACTGAAGCGCCAGAAGCAATTGTAGTAGCTGTCTGTAATACTGTTCCTGATGTTATATTTGCTTCAGTTGAAACGTTTGTTGTAAAATAAACAGTATAATTACCGGCAGTAGCTCCATAACCTGCCATAATATAGGACAAATTAACTGATACAGCACCAGTTGGAATTGTTACTTGAGGACTAATAAAGTAATTGTTAGGGGTAGCATTACCTGTACCTCCTAAGAAAGATCTACTTTTTTCAGAATAAGCACAACGTCCTACAATAAGATTTGGAGCAGTTCCAACGCCTGCTGCACCATTAACAATTCCCCATCTATCAGCATCAGCATCTAATAAAGTCCAGCCTGTTGAATCTTCAAAATCTTCATTGATTAATGTGTTCACAACAGTAGATGAAGGCGCTACATCATCATTTAAAATTGAAAAAGTTAATTTATTCCCTTCAGCATTTGCTACAGCATCACCTCCGTTAGCATTAACAGTAAAATTAATAACTATATTTTCAACAGATTCAATATAGGCATCATTATAAACTCTAACTACTAAATTTTGGTCTGCAGTTGAACCCGAGTTAAAAGTAACAGTAGGCGTCATAATAGCAAAGTCATTAGCATTCGCTGTAGATGCTGCATCAACAGTAAAAGTCACTACTGCATTTGCAGTTGGTGCTTTGTTAATATTTAAAGGAATAGTATAATCAGTAAAACTACATCCATTTCCTTCCGTTTTATCTGAGTTTTGAACTCTTGACTCACAAACTAATCTTTTAAACTGGATAGTTGCTTGAGGTGTATTACAAACTGTAGAAACCAATAAATCATCTCTACGAGGAGAATTCATCAAAACAGCTAACATTCTATCTTTTTGATCTTGAGTAAACATATTCATACAGGCGTCATCTGTATAATCCATGTAATTCTCGATTTGATCTTCACCTGGAATAGTTGGGCAAGAATCAGTACCAGTTGGACAACCAAAATTAGCAGCTGCCGAAGCTGGAGTGTCTGCACAAAAATCTTCATTAGTAGCTACGTTAGTTGTGCCTGACGGACAACCATCATCTCCCCAAATATGACGTAAGCCTAACATATGTCCAACTTCGTGAGTCATAGTTCTACCTTTGTCATAAGAAGTTCCGCCATATGAACCTGCTGGAAAGATATTTCTTGAACCCCAAGTATCAAAACTACAAACTACGCCATCAGTAGAAGCTTCACCTGCAATACAATCTTCAGTTGGCATTCCTGCTAAACCTGAACCTGAAGGAAATTGAGCATAACCTAAAACACCAGCTAAATCACCTCCGAATCGGAAAGTCCACATGTTTAAATATTTTGTTGGATCCCAAATTGTTGCTGCTTTTGCAGCTTCAACATCTGCCTCTGCATAAGAAGCAAGTGCTCGGCTTACTCTATCAATACCATTTGTTGGATTTCCATTAGGATCAACTACTGCTAAACAAAATTCAATAGTAGTATCTACTCCACTACCATCACCAGGTGTACCTGCTAATTTTCTAAAATCTTGATTAAAAACCGTTATTTGTGATAATACCTGACCATCTGCAATATTCTCTCCTGTACCTAATGCATCACCATTATGGATAATATGAACTACAACAGGAATTCTGATTACAGCAGGGAGTCTACCTTCTGAACGTTTCTTTTTAATTTCTTTTAATTTTGGAGCTAACCATTCTTCAAACGCTTCATTTGAAACTGCTAGACCTTTATTTTGTTTGCTTTTTAAATATTCTGTGCTCGCGCATCTGACAATTCCATTGGGACCAAAGGTTCGCGCTTGAGAAATGCCGTTAGCAAAAGTCTCATCTGTTCTAACTAAGTTTTTAGTTTTTAACTCTTGAGCAAAACTAAAAAACCCAGAAAACAGAAAAACACTTAATAGTAAGTTTCTTTTCATTTTGGGGTAAATTTATGATTAGGGCATAAAATTATATAAAAAAAAGGAGAAAATTTAAATTTCCTCCTTTTTTTATGAATTTATTGTTTTTTTTAATTTACTACTATTTTTTTAACTTCTTTTTTTGATCCATCCTGCACAGTAACTAGGTAAATCCCTGATTGAACATTATCTAACTGAAGAGTTTCGTTAAACAAACCAGTATTAGCATATGATCTATTGAAAATTTCTCTTCCTCTAATATCATGAACATTTACTTTAATTTCATTTCCAGAATTTGAAGTAAATTGAATATTAAAGTTACCATTATTAGGATTTGGATAAACAACTAAATCGTTAATCTGATTACTATTTGAGCTTAACGGTTGTGTAGAGCAAAAATTTAAACTCCAGCTATTTAATGTTCCTCCATCTCCTGAATATCCGTCGATAACAGTTAGCGTCCAAGTTCCTGCAGAATTCAATCCATTAAAAGTTGACAATGGTTGAGAAGGAACAACTACCCCTGACAGAGATGGATTACCAGCCCCACAAGCAACTACAGAACCAGAATCATCGATTGTGACATTCATGTTGTCATTGTCACCACATGGCTCAACTAATAAATCTAAAACTGTTCCTGAAGGACTTGTTAATCTAATTGTCAAATCTTGTATATATGTATGAGTAATATTTAAATTTACATTTAAATCAGTAATTACTACACCAGAAGCAACAGTTAAAGTTGAAGTTACTGTATTTGCATTATTACTTCTAATAGTTTTCGGAACATCAACACTTGAAGTTAAATTACAATTCGTTTGTCCAGTTTTAAAATTAAACGTAGCGCTATACACTCCTTCACAGCCAGCGTTTTTAGGCTTAACTCTCCAATAATAAGTTGTAGCATCTGCCAAACCATTTAAAGCATAGCTAGTCCCCACAACATTACCACTGTATATGATTGTTGTAAATCCTGCATCAGTTGCCACTTGAACATCATAAGATGTTGCAGCACCATTTGCCGGCCAACTTAACGTTAAAATTGTAGACTGATTAATTGCATTGTTAGCTGGTGAAGTTAAAGTTTGTGTGCCAAAATTCGAATTCAATATAGTTAAATAAAAAGGAACTGTCTTATTTACGGCACCTGATGTCGCAGTAACAATTATATTATAAGAACCTGGTGTAACACCAGCTGTATTTGTAATTGACATTGTAACTGTTCCATTTGCATTAATTGAAGCTGGAGAAAACGAAACCGTTGTACCTGCAGGATTACCAGTTGCTGCAAAAGTTGTTGTACCTGAAAAACCACTTAAAGCTTTGTAATCAATGCTAAATGTTGCAGTAGCTCCTTGACAAAAAGATTTATTTTGATCTCCTGCAATTCCATTAAAAGCTACAGCAAAAGTTGATGTTGCAGCAGCTATTGTAAAGTTTGTATTTGAAATATCAAAGAAAATATTACCATTCCCTCTAACCATAATTCTATTAGTAGTTCCTGGTAAGTTAGGTACCGTTATGGTTTCACTTCCATCATTTGGAACTCTACTTGCTAAAAGAATTGGATAAGTATTTCCTCCATCTGTAGACAAATAAATATCTACAAATTTAGTATTTACAGTTCCCGTGTCTGTACTTGCAACTGCCCATGTTACATTTTGATTTGTTCCTGGAGTCCAAGAAACAGCTGTGTTAGGAGCTGAAACTAAGAATGGACCTGCCGTTGAAGCTACAGTAACTTTCATATCATCATAACCCGTTTGTCCTACTTCTGGTGTACTTGAACTATATGGCGCGTTGTCTCTTACTGTAAGTCTAAAGTTCAAATCTCTCGCAACAGAACTAAGTGCTTCTACTAAAATGATCTCATTTCCTGTACCATTTGTTGTAGCAGAATTTGCTAAAATTGATGACAATCTCGGCATATAGCGATTCGGAGATGTTGATGGCAACATTGAAACCCAATTTGGACCAATTGTTTTTGTTGGACTTGCTGGACTACTTGCTCCAGCTTGACCAGTACCCGTAATTGCATCATTTTGTTCCCATTGATAGGTAATTGCATCACCATTAGCATCAGTAGCAGAACCTTCTAAAATAAAAGGAGTACTAATTGGAATGATATAATCTGCACCTGCATTTACTACTGGAGCAACGTTAGCTGAAGCAACAGAAACTAGAACTGGACAAGTTTTTGTGCTAACATTAGCTTCAAATTGATAAATATTGTATGCATGATAAGTATCAATTGAATGGCGAGCTACATCATAACTTGTAATACCAGCATAACCCATAATAGTAACTCCAGAACCTACTTCTCTTTGTGCAGGAAGAGTTTGTGCACTATGTGTAAACGAGTGATTCATACCCAATTGATGTCCTATCTCATGAGTAACATAATCAATATCAAAATTGTCCCCTTGAGGAATTCCATCTGCTGGAGAAGTAATTCCACTACCTTTTTGTCCATCAACACAAATACAACCAATACAGCCTGCATTTCCACCACCACCAGTTGCTCCAAAAAGATGACCGATATCATAGTTAGCTTCACCTATAACACTTGTTAATGTAGCTTGAAGTTCCCCATTCCAGTTTCCCATTTGTGCTGCAGCAGAATAAGGATCTGTTGCAGGATTATAGTAAATTACACTTGTTGTGTTAGCAACTAAATTTAAGTGTAATGCCAAATCTTTTTCATAAACACCATTACATCTTGTCATTGTTGCATTAAATGCAGCCATAACAAGACCTACTTGAGCAGCGCTAGTAGCTCCAAAATAATTAGCATATTCTGCAGTACAAGATTGTGCTAATCTCATAGTTCTAAGAGTAGCATCACTTAATCTTGATGTCACATTTGAATCAAATTTAGAAGATGTTTTCTCAAGAAACTCTTGATCCTCTGTAGTACACGTCCATGGTAATTTAGCTTTATCTCTTTTAGAACTATAAACAGCATAGATAACATTGTCTTGAGAATAAGATTCTATGAACTCATTTTCTCTATTTGCTCTAAACACTGTTGAAGAGATTCCTTGTGGAGAAATACTTAATTTCAAAAGAGATGATTTATCAGTAAGACTTTTTCCAGAAAAGGCTCTAATTTCAGGAAACTGAGCTTGTAACTCAGGCACAAAATTGGATGCCTCATACATTTCAAAAAGTTCCATTTCACCTCTAGTATTTGGAAGAGAAATGATTACACTTTTTTTACTAGTACTATTTACTACAGTAAATAATTCTTGTTTTAAAGCCGTTAAATTCAAAGTGTATAAATCGAACTCTTTCGGAAAAGTAATTCTATTTACACTTTTATTGGTTTCGATTTTACTTCTGTCATTTTGATAGCTGTTCCAAAATTTATTATTTTGAGCATTCAAAACAAAAGAAAAAAACACAAAAACAATCAATAGTAAATTTCTTTTCATTTTTGGTTAATTTAAGGGTTAATGAGCAAATATATAATTTTTAATATAAATTTTTAAATTTTATGCAAAAAAAAGAGAAGACTTACGCCTTCTCTTTAATTAAAACACTTAAAATTACAATTATTCAATAATAATTTTTTTCACTTCTTTTCTATCTCCATCTTGAACAGTTACAAGATAGATTCCAGATTGAACATTATTTAATTGAATAGATTCATTAAATAATCCTGAATTATTATAATTATTAGTAAAGATTTCTCTTCCTCTCATATCATGCACAACAATTTTAATCTCATTATTTGAATTTGAAGAAAATTGTACATTAAAGTTTCCACTATTTGGATTAGGATAAATAACAAAATTATCTAATCCGAAAGATTCACTCGCTAAAACTGCAACATTTACAGATTTACACAAATTGAAAGTAACTTTTTCTATAGTTCCAATATTACCATCTCCAACAGCAATATCTGTAAAGAAAATATACCAAGTACCGGTTGCTGAATTCCCATTAAAAGCATTAATTGCTGTAACCGAAGATGCAACTGGAGGAATTGTGTTTACTCCACTAGTTGGAGCTGCACAATTTAACACAGATCCAGAAGTGTCGAAATTTAAGTTCATATTTGCAGAACCATCACAAGAACCATTGAAGAATTGAGTAACACCTGTAGCAACATGAGCAGGTCTTACAGCTAAAAATACTGAACCAATATCAGGATGTGTTAATTCAACTCTTATGTTAGAATCTGTTAATGTAAATGCATCTGGAACAGAAACTCCATAACCAACAAACTGACCAGAATCTTCTGGAATATCTAATCCTCCAAAATTAAGAACATAATCAGTACATGAATTTTGTGGTTGGTATGTATAATTTCCAACAGCAAAAGATTTACTTATGTTGAAGAAGATATTTGAACTTGCTTTTACTTTAAATCTACAATCTGCACCTGAAACGCCCGCTGGTAAAGTTACTGACTGCGAACCATCATTAGGAGTTCCTGATAATAATGTATAAGGGAAAGTTAATCCTCCATCATTAGAAAATAAAATATCAACATTAGTTGCACCTGCAATAGTTTGATGACCTGTAGTAGCACTTGCAGTTCCCGTCCAAGTTACTGTATGAGTTGATGCTATTGCATAAACATCTGTATTTGCATTAGCAGGATATGACACTGTTAATGGATCTTTGTTAGCAACAGTAACAATAACATCATCAAAATTAGTTAAACCAGCACCACCTACAACAGAATTATCTCGTGCTGTTAATCTGAAATTTAATGTTCTAGCAACAGAAGGTAAAGCTTCAACTACAATTTCAGAACCTGTTGTAGTAGTTGAACCAGTTAAAACTGATTGTAATCTAGGAAATGTTCTTGATGATAAAGTTGTTGGTTGATAAGATCTAAAAACTGGACCAGCAGTCTTAGTACCTACTGGAACACAATCATTATCTCCTGCACTTACTGTAGAAATACTACATAAATTTCCAGCCCCTGAAGCATCGTCATATTGTTCCCAACAATAAGTTAAAGCCCCACCACCTGAATCAGTTGCAGACCCTGTTAATGTAAAAGGGGTACTCCTAGGAATGGTAAAATCTGCACCTGCAGCAACAACTGGAACTCCATGAGTTAAAGCTGTTTCTACATCACATGTTTTTCCTGCCATATTTGTTTGAACTTGATCAATACTACCTGCATGGAAATAATCATCAGAATTATTTTGAACGTCTTTACTAGTAATTCCAGCATAAGCCATAATAGTTGAACCTGATCCTGGCTCATAGTTTACAGCGTTATCTTCTGTAGAATGACTAAATGTGTGATTGGCTCCTAATTGATGTCCCATTTCATGAGCTACGTAATCAATATCAAAAGTATCTCCTGAAGGAATATTATCTCCTGGAGATGTGAATGCTGAACCTTTATTTTTATCAGTTGTTGACGCAGTATCATTCACACAAACACAACCAATACAACCCGCATTACCACCACCACCTGACGCACCAAATAAATGACCGATATCATACGCGGCATTATTAGTTGCTAAAGACGTTGCTGGTCCTGTAAGTGAAGAACTTAAAGTGTTTTGTAATTCCGCATTCCAAGCACCCGCAGATCCAGTAGCGGCGTCAGAATATGGATCAGTAGCTGGATTATAATAAATAACATTGGTAGTAGCAGCTACAATATTCATATGGATAGCAAAGTCACGGTTATTTACACCATTAACACGTGTCATTGTGTTGTTAAATGCTGTTAAAACTAATGCACTTTGTGCTGAACTTGTTGCACCAAAATAATTTGAATATTCTCCAACACATGATAATGCTAAACGAAAGGTTCTTAAGTTTGGATTACTTGCTAAAACTTGATTTCCATTTCTTCCTAAATTTGCAATCTGTTGTTCTTCTACAGTAAGACAAGTAAAAGGAGCTCTTTTAGTAACATTACTTCTGCTGTATACCGCAAAAACTGTTGCGTCTTGAGTATATGGCTCCATAAACTCAGTAGCTTTATCTGCTCTAAAAACCATTGTTTGAAGTGAATTAACACCAAAACTTAATCTAATTTGAGCGGTTTTATCGTCTAGTCCTTTTCCCGCATAAGCTCTAATATTTGGATACTGAGCTTGCAATTCTGCGTCGAAATTTGAAGCTTCGAACATTTCAAAGCGCTCTAATTTTCCATTTGAATTAGGAACAGAAATTACAACTCCTGTAGCTCCAACATCTCTTCTGTCTGGCGCAGAATAAAGTACTTGTTTCATACTTTCAAGATTAAGTTGAAACAGTTTAAATTCTAACGGAAAGCTTTCTCTGGTAACACTCTTGTGTTTTACCATTCCTTCTTTGTTTGAAATCTCTTTCCATAATTTATCAGTTTGTGCGTTTAACACAAAACAACTAAACAATGAAAAAGATAAAAATAGTAATTTTTTTTTCATTTTTGGTTAAATTTAATACCTACAAAAATAAAAATAATTTTTTTAATTGTGATAAATTATTAAAAATTAACACAATATCAACTAATTCCAATTGCACTTTAAGACGTTTAAATAATCCAGCCATTACTTTTCTATTTAAGCAAAGTCAAATATCTTTGCAGAAACAATCACATTTTGAAAACTAATTTTTCAGCATATACTTTTAAACAATTAAAGCCCTCAATAATTACGATAGGCACTTTTGATGGCGTTCATTTAGGTCATCAGTCTATTTTAAAAAAATTAGTTGAAGCAAAAGAAAATGGTTCATACGAAACCCTATTGCTCACCTTTTTTCCCCATCCTAGAATGGTTTTACAACAAGATAGATCTATAAAACTTTTAAATACAATTGATGAAAAGGCTACTTTATTAGAAAAATTTGGAATTGATAATTTACTAATTCACCCCTTTGACGAAGCTTTTTCAAATTTATCTGCCGAAGAATTTGTAAAAGATATTTTAGTTGAAAAACTACGTATACATAAAATTGTTATTGGTCACGACCACCGCTTTGGCAAAAATAGAACTGCCGACATTAATGACTTGATAACCTTTGGAAAAAAATATGGGTTCGAAGTAGAACAAATTAATGCAAAAGAAATTGACGAAATTGCAATTAGTTCAACTAAAATTAGAAAAGCTTTATTAGAAGGAGAAATTCAATTAGCCAATCAATATTTGGGCTATTCTTATTTTATTACAGGAAAAGTTGTTGAAGGTAAAAAAATAGGCAGAACCATTGGTTTTCCAACTGCTAATATTAGAATAAAAGAAAATTATAAATTACTTCCTAAGAATGGCGTTTATGTTGTATCAAGCCAAATAAACAACAGGAGTTTTTACGGAATGATGAATATTGGCCATAACCCAACACTTGGTGAGAATGAACAATCAATTGAAGTTCACTTTTTTGGTTTAAACGAAAATATATACAATAAAGATTTAGAAATTTCTTTTTTAGAACATATTCGAGATGAACAAAAATTTAATTCAATAACAGAACTTCAATCCCAACTTGAAAAAGACAAAACATTTTCACTTGACTTTGTTAAGAATTTAAAATGAAAATATTATTCCAAGAAATAGATAACAGTCCGTTAATTGTTTTCCGAATCTTCTTTGGATTTTTAGTTGCTTGTGAAAGCTTTGGAGCTATACTTACTGGATGGGTTAAACGTGTTTTTATTGATCCTCAATTTACTTTTACTTTTATTGGTTTTGAATGGCTACAACCTTTTCCTGGCAATGGAATGTATTTTTATTTCATTACAATGGGAATTTTTGGCTTGGCTATTATGCTAGGTTATCGATATCGAATAGCCATTATTTCTTATACTTTTTTGTGGGCTGGCGTGTATTTTATGCAAAAAACAGCCTATAACAATCATTACTATTTATTACTTTTAATAAGTTTCCTGCTGATTTTTCTTCCAGCAAATCGATATGCTTCTCTAGATGTAAAGCAACAAAGAGTGAAAGAGGAAAAAACAATGCCTTATTGGATTAGTCTTCTATTTATAGTTCAAATTGCTATTGTTTATGTTTACGCATCCATTGCTAAATTTTATCCAGATTGGTTAGACGGAACTTTTACTAGAAACTTACTTGTAAATTCTACTGAAATAATTACCTTAAAAAAGCTTTTTCTCCAAAAATGGTTTTATCTCTTTATCGCCTATATGGGAATTATTTTTGATTTACTAATTGTACCTCTTCTTCTTTTCAAAAGAACTAGAATTATTGCATTAATAGCTTCTTTATCTTTCCATCTTTTTAATGCAGTTTTCTTAGAAATTGGCATTTTTCCTTTCTTTGCTCTAACTTTTGCTTTATTTTTTTACGAACCTGAAGCCATCAGAAGAATATTTCTTATAAAGAAAACAAGTGTTGAAAATGAAAATTTGCACCAAAATTTCTACGGAAAAAGAATTGTTTACTTTTTGATGATTCCTTATATAATTATTCAACTTATACTTCCGCTTCGTCATCATTTTATTGAAGGCGACGTGTTGTGGACAGAAGAAGGACATCGATTAAGTTGGCGTATGATGCTTAGAGAAAGAAATGGATACATTATCATTAGATTAAAAGATTTAAAAACCGGAAAAGAATCAATTTATAATTACGGTAAAGAGTTAACAGAAAAACAAGCACTGAACTTAGCAGCCAAACCCGATTTCATTTGGCAATACTGTCAAAGAATAAAAGAGGAATACAAAGGAAAACCCATTGCTATTTATATCGATTGTAAAAACAGTATCAATCGAAAAGAATATAAAACCTTGATTGATCCAAAATTTGATATGGCTAGTGCAGAATGGAGTCATTTCAAACATAATGAGTGGATAGTACTTCATTAAAACAATAAATCCCGATTTTCATCGGGATTTATTTTATTTACTCATTTCTGTGAAATACTTGTAAAACAATGGAATCGTTTCAATTCCTTTCAAATAATTGAAAACCCCAAAATGTTCGTTTGGAGAGTGAATAGCGTCGCTATCTAACCCGAAGCCCATTAAAATGGTTTTACTCTTTAATTCCTTCTCAAATAGCGCTACAATAGGAATACTTCCACCTGATCGAACCGGAATTGCAGGAACTCCAAAAGTTTCTGTATACGCTTTGTTAGCTGCTTGGTATCCAACACTATCAATTGGAGTAACATAACCTTGTCCACCATGATGCGGTTTTACCACAACTTTCACTGATTTTGGAGCGATACTTTCGAAGTGTTTTTTGAATAATTCCGTAATTTCTTCCCAATCTTGATTTGGCACTAAACGCATCGAAATTTTTGCAAAAGCTTTACTTGCGATAACCGTTTTAGCTCCTTCACCTGTGTAACCACCCCAAATTCCGTTCACATCTAAAGTTGGACGAATCGAATTTCTTTCATTGGTAACATAACCAGTTTCTCCGTAAACATCTTCGATATCTAAAGCTTTTTTGTATTTCTCTAATGAGAAAGGTGCTTTTGCCATTTCGGCTCTTTCTTCAGTAGATAATTCTTCTACTTTATCGTAAAAACCAGGAATCGTAATATGATTGTTTTCATCATGTAACGAAGCAATCATTTTGGTTAATACATTAATTGGATTCGCTACTGCCCCACCGTATAAACCTGAGTGTAAATCTCTATTTGGCCCGGTAACTTCAACCTCAACATAACTTAAACCTCTTAATCCAGTTGTGATTGATGGTTGTTGATTAGAAATCATTCCAGTATCCGAAATCAAAATCACATCATTTGCTAGTTTTTCTTGATTTCTTTCTACGAACCAACCTAAACTTTTTGAACCTACTTCTTCCTCGCCTTCAATCATGAATTTTACGTTACATGGTAAGCAATTGTTTTGAATCATATACTCAAACGCCTTCACATGCATGTACATTTGTCCTTTGTCATCGCAAGCGCCACGAGCAAAAATAGCTCCTTCTGGGTGAATTTCTGTCGTTTTGATTACAGGTTCAAAAGGAGGCGATGTCCATAACTCCATTGGATCTGGTGGTTGCACATCATAATGTCCATAAACCAAAACCGTTGGTAAATTTTTATCGATGATTTTTTCTCCATAAACAATTGGGTAACCTGGTGTTTCGCAAAGTTCTACGAAATCGCAACCTGCTTTCTCTAAACTTGCTTTAACTGCCTCGGCTGTCAATACTACATCGTGAGCATAAGCGCTATCAGCACTTACAGATGGTATTTTTAAAAGTTCTATTAATTCGTTTAAAAAACGTTCTTTATTTTCTTGAACGTATTGTTTTATATTGTCCATTGTGATTGTTTGATAAAGTTCAAAAATACAAAATTGATTTCAAATGAAATAAAAAAAGCCCAATCTTTAATTGATTGGGCTTTGAGAGATAATTTATTTTCAGTTTAAAAAACTATTTTCTTAGTTACTTTAGCTCCGTTTTCAAGTGTTACTTGAACTAATAAAGCAGTATTATTTTTTTGAATTTTAGAAGTCTCAAATGAATTAGAACTCATCACATTAGAATCAAAAAGCAATTGACCCAAAACAGAATAAACTTTAACATTAGCAATTAATGCTTTATTTGACACAACTTGAATCGCACTATTTGAAATTACCATAACTTCATTATTTAAAACAAAATCATTGTTCCCTAATGTTTCATTATTATATCGCAACACAAATCTATTATTCAATTGACCTGCAATAGCAGAGAAAGCATATGGCGCTTGTCTTAAATCATGAATAATATTTAAATCTTTATCCTCTAAATAAATTGGCAAATCAGAAGCAACACCATCTAATGCAGCAATAGCAATTGAATAATTACCGTTGGCTACAATATTAACACCTAAAGTCACTCTATCATTGATGTCAATTGGATACGATTTACCTTGTATAGTTAACAAATCGTCTTCTAATAAAGAATAAATTTTCATGGTTAGCCCAGCCGCAGTAACGGCATCAAAAAGACGATCTTTTGCAGTAGTTGCACCTTCTGTATATCCTACTAATGTTCTATCGGAATTATTACTACTATCTACAATGTCCAACCAAATTCTTGAAGCTACTAAATCTGGATTTTCTTCTCCTTGAGCATTTCTATAGAACTGATTGTTAGCATAAGCAGCACTTCTTAATGCGTTATTAAAAGTAATATTTTGAGTTGCTGCGGCACCATCATTCATTTGTACAAAGAAACCTTGTCCACCTGCAATGTAACCATTAAAACCAGCAGGACCACTTACAGTTCCTAAACCATTATACGTTATATAATCTGCAGGTGTATAATTTGATGGAGAAGTTCCATAAAAAGGTGATGAAATTGCTGAAGACGGCAAACTAGTATGCGTCCACAAACGAATTGCTCCTTCAATATTAGTATTTAAATTCAAGAAATCTAAAGCACGAATAGCTGACGGATATGGATTACCGATTAAATTCCAATTGTCATCAAACTTAGTTATTTGAGTTCCGTTAGTACCATTATAATTTGCCCCAGTAAAGCTCCCTCTAGAAATAGGAATTGTAATAATACCATTATTTGGAATTCCGTTATTAAAAGTTGCTGTAAAGTTCTGAGCCGTATTTGTAAAACTTTCTGGACCCTTAACAATATATCCTTTTCCTAAAACCATAGTTTCTCCATTTGCGGCGTTCCAATTACCGAAACCTCCATTTGCATTAACAACAGTTGGATTCCATTTAAAAATAAAAGATGAATTTGTAGCTGGTGAAACTCCATTAATATTAAATGTACTAATAGGTGAAGACCAATACACATAATCACTTTTACGAATTGAAACTGTTCTCTCGTATGAAATATTTCCTACGTTAACAGCTGTATCATCAATTTGAACTAACGAACCATTATTTAACACATTTAATGTTCCGTTTACAGTAATATTTCCAGAAACGGAAATATAATTATTAGCTCCAATATTTGCTGTTCTTCCAGCATTTACTGTTAAACTACAACATTCGAAACTTCCATTTGTTGCTGTATTATAATTACCATCTATTACGGCAACTTTCTTTTTATTTGGAGTACCATTATTCCAAACTGTTCCATTCCAAGTTGTCGTTGAACTTCCGCAAGTCCAAAACTCACCTGTGAACATTCCTCTTCCAAAAGTTGCTGCTAAAATTGTATTATCTGAGTTTCTATAATCAAAAGATAATACTTTAACATCTTTCATTCCGTTATTTGATTGAACCCAATTTGGAGATGCAGCATTAAAATTTGTAGTAGCCCAAACTCCTAGTTCTGTCCCTACAATTACCTCATTTAAAGCAAAAGGGTTTTGTAAAATACATTTAACTGGCAAATTAGGTAAATTTCCCTCTTTATTTTGCCATGTCGTACCACCATCAGCAGTGTACCACACACTAACTACACCATAATTATGAAACGTTACGAAAATATCATTTTCAGATTGTCCATATCTGATATCAGAAATAGCTCCCACCCATGTTGCATCACCAATAGAAGCCCATGCAGGAGTTCCATTTGCGCTATTAAGTCTTAGCAATCTACCATTTGCTAGCCCAACTAAAAGACGGTTTGCAGTGTATGGAGAAGGCTGTAAATAAGTTGGAATATCATTTAACAAAGCATTAGTCAAAGTAGCTTGTGTTGTTAAATTAGCTCCAGAGAATCTATATATTCTATAAGTTGTCCCGTTTGTTCCATTTGTGTATAAAATATTAGAATTACTATCATAACCACTTTGATTAACAAAATCTCCATCTGCAGTATTGTTAACAATAGTATTTAATGCATTACCATTCATATCTTTTCTATAGTAAACATTATATACATAAGAAGAAATCATAAAATCATCTTGCTTATCAATAAAAACCCAACATCCATCTCCACCAGAAACAGCAACAGAAGAAGCAGGCGACCCCGGAGCGTTGTTAATAAACTGAGAACCATTATCCTGTGCTCCTGCTAATAATTTTTGTGTAGCTCCAGTTTGGTTGATGGCTGCTTTATAAAACTGAGTAACATTTAAGCCGTTATTTCTTGATTCAATTGAAGTCGCTCCAACAGCTCCTGTATTTGAATAAAATACACCTCCATCATTTCCTAATACTAATCGAGATGAATTTGCAAAAGCAATACAATGGTGGTCAGCATGAACTAATGGTACGTTTAATGCAGCTAAGTTATTATTATTAGACCACTTTGAAATTTGGGTAAAATTTACCCCTCCATCAGCAGTTCTAAATAAGTCAATTCCACCGATTATCAATGTATTATCATTATTAGGGTCAATACCTATTAATAAATCGTAAAAACTTTGTCCTCTTGTAAAGTCATTTGCAGGAATTCCAGTGTCAACGTCATCTGGAATTGTTCTAAAAGTTGGTGCGGTAGCAAAACCGTCAGTCGTTACAGCAAAACGAGCTAAATCTCCTGTCCCTGAATTATTTTCTAACAAAACGTATAATTTATTAGCCGTTTGTTTAGAAGCTACAATTTCTACTCTACCGTTATTTCCTAAATTTCTAACATTTGTCCATGTACCTCCGTTTGTGGTAGAAAAAACCATTCCTCCAGCAGCTCCAAAAGCATAACTGTATTTTGTTCCCATCCACAATTTACCATCTGCGCCTACTGCGAATTTATTTGGAGCATAAAATTGGTTAGATGCATTTTTAAGTGCTGCTAAATTTAATCTTGCAAAGTTGGTTCCATCTGTACTTCTGTATAGACCTATTGAATTAGATCCCAAGTAAGTAAACCCTGCAGTTCCACCAGAAGCCGCAGTTACTTCTTCAGTATATGCCATAGCATCAACTCCAATAAAAACTTCTGTTTGATTTGTTCCTGGATTATTCCAAGCTACTATATCTTGAATGTAAACAATGTTATCCGCCACATTAGCAGTTGCAGCGCCAAAAATATTTACCCAGTTTTGGCCACCATCAGTTGATTTATAAACACCATTTCCGTTTACAGCTCCCCATGTATATACTTCACCTGTACCTAAATACATAATATTGGTATTATTAGGATCAACAGTAATACATGAAACGGCCAAATTTCCTGGCACTCCATTAACTTGTTGCCATTGCGAAGCTGCAGATGTTATGTCGTTATTAACCCACAAACCTCCACTAACACCGCCAGCAAAAACTTTTGTTGTACTACCAGGAGCAAACATTAATGTTCTTACTCTACCTCCAACATTATTTGGACCTCGTTCTACCCATGCATTATCTACAGCATCACCAGGCACTCTACCTGTAAGCTCAAGTGTTTGTAATGTTTTTTGTAATTGTAAAGTTGCTTCTGGTTCTGGTCTTTCTAAATAAGGATTTGCGGTATATAACCACTCTTGTTCATAAAAAGCATTAGGAGGCAAAGACAACTCTTTTCTCTCACTTTTAGATAATTGCTTGGTTTTAGCAAAAGGGTGATTACGAAGAAAAGACGCATATTTCTTCTTTAATTGTTCAATAGAGTCTAATTCTTTTGAAGAAAGTCGATATTCAGTTTTATTTTCAGCAATAGTTTTGCTTTTTGATCGATTTTTTGAAAAACCAACTTTAGGATGAATCGCTTCAGAAGTTTTAGAAGCTTCAATTTTTGAATCTGATTGTACATTAGAAGTACTTACTACAGATTGCTCAATTCTTTGTTTTTCAGTCTCTTGTTTCTCATTTTTAATAGAGCTTAAAAAAACAAATGCAGCAGCAGCTATTACAAAAGCTGATGCGTAAAGTAATTTTCTTTTCATTTTAGGTATGATTGGGGATAACAAATATAGAAAAATAACCTAAAAAAACAAGATAACTTAAATAAAAATGACGACCTCAACAGTCGTCATTTTTATTTAAAAAAACTAATTATACTTAATATATAAGTTTTTTAGAAACTTTTTTCCCATTTTCAAGGGTAACTTGAATAATTAAAGGAGCATTATTTTTTTGAAGTGTATTAATCTCAAATGATTCTGAACTAATATTCTTCTCATTTACCAACAATTGTCCTAAAATATTATGAATTTGAACACTTTGAATTGTTTCATTTGTTGCTAAAATAGATATTACATCTGAAGAAGCAATTAAGACATTAAAATCATTATCAAAATCTTCATTTCCTAGAGTTTCATTTGTATATCGTAAAACAAATCTATCATTTAAAATTCCTGAGTTTACAGAAAACGAATACGGATTTTGTCTTAAATCATGAATAACTCCTAAAACTTTGTCTTCAAGATAAATATTCTGATTCCCTGCAAAAAGTCCATCTACTGCACCAATAGCAATTTTATAAGCACCATTTGAAGGTGTTTTAATTCCTAAAGGCACTCTATCTTGTTGTACAAAAGGCAATCCTTTTCCTTGAATTGTCATTACTTGATCTGCAATTAAAGAATAGAAGTTTTGCGCACTTTTATAATCCGTTAATGCATCAAACATTCTGTCTTTTTCTGCAGTTGCTCCTTCTACATAAGCTACTAAAGTTCGTGTAGTTTCGTTTGTTGGACTGATTAAGTCTAACCAAATTCTATGACGTTCAATATCGCCACCTGGAGCTGTTGTTAATGTATTTGAATTTCTATAGAACTGACTATTAGAATATCCCTTATCACGCATTGCATTATTAAATAATGCGGTTGTAGTAGTTGCTGCTCCTGGATTCATTAAAACAAAGAATCCTTGACCACCTCCAATTACACTCAAAGTTCCTGGGCCACTTGTAGCACCAGCACCGTTGATAGCAATATAGTCAGATGATGTATAGTTATAAACGAAATTATTATAAAACGGGTCAACCGTTGATGTAGGTAATGTTCCATGTGTCCATAATCTTACAAATCCATCCAATTGAGGATTTGCAGTTAAGAAAGAACCAATACTTATTGCAGATGGATATGGATTTCCTAATAAATTCCAGTTGTCGTCTGTTACGGTTCTCATAACTCCATTTGGACCAGCAGTTCCAGCATTTAAATCTGTTCCTCTAGCAATTGTTGGCGTATAGACTCCGTTATTTGGAACACCATTATTAAATGTAGCTGTCCAGTTTTGATTTGCAGCATTACTAAATCCGTTTGGAGCTCTTACAATATAACCTTTTCCTCCTAACATTGTTGTTGAAGCATTTACCCAATTCCCTTCTCCTCCATTTGGATTTACAATCGTAGGATTCCATTCCCAATGATAGTAAGCTGGTGTTGCTGGTGAAATTGAGTTGACATCAAAACCACTAACAGGTGATGACCAATAGACGTAATCTTGAAGTTTTACAGAAGCAATTCTTTCGTAAGAAATATTTCCTGTGTTTACTCCTAAATCATTAATTTGAACTAATGAACCTGTGTTTAAAACATTAAAAGTTCCGTTGGTTGTTATGTCATTTTGAACTTCTACATAACCTCCTGAAGAAATAGTTAAAGTTCTAGTGGCATTTACCGTTAAACTACAACAGCTAAAGTTACCATTTGTTGCCGTCACATAAGCTCCGTCAATAATTGCAGCTTTTGTTAAAGTTGGAACTCCATTTGACCAAGCTGAACCATTCCAGGTCGTTGCATTTGAATCTGTAATTTTAACTGCATTAGTTGCTGTATAACATGTTGCTAAATTTTCTCTAATCTGACAGTAATATTGATAATTTACAACTCCTGTAATTGTAGAAATTGACAAAGAAGCAGTTGTTGCACCACTGTAAATTCCACCATCAGCTACAGCAGTCCATGTTGCACTTCCCGGTGCAGCAAAATACCATTGATAAGCTAAGGCATTTCCTCCTGTATAACCTTCTGCACCTACTGTTGTTAAAGTAGCTGCTGTTGAACCACATGATGGCGTATAAGAAGGTTGAGAAGTAACCATAGGAGGTACAGCTCCTCCAGTAGGAAGAACTAATCCAGCACTTGGATAACAAACTCCAGCAGCTAAAGGTATAGTGCTCCAATCTGCTGCAACATAAGATGTTCTAGCGCTTAATGCTCCTGTATTTCTAACCATATAATAACCTGGCCCAACTGGGTAAGTATCAACATCATCAATAATAACCGTTCCTGCCGCATTTCTTAATTGAATACCATCATTCTCATTAAATCCACCATCTATTGTACCGTTTGTTGATGCTGGACCACAACTACCAACAGAAACTTTCAATATTCCTAAAGCACCTGGGGCAATTGTCCCGGTTAAATTAGCATAATCTACTTCATTTCCATCATCGTGTAACGTCGTTCTCCAAATACTATAATTTGTTAAATCCACCGTAGCAGCTGTACCATTATATAATGTAATAAATCCACCTGAACCAGTTTGCTCATCGTGAATATCATAAATAATTAAATCGGTTGTAGAAGCTGCACCTTCACATGAAGTATTGTTGGTTGAAATAATTGTATAAGCGTTATCGATAGCACAAGGTTGGCTATCTTTTACTGATAACATTCCTGTTGTTGCTCCTGCAGGAATAACAACTACCATTTGAGTTCCTGTATTAGAAACTATTGTTGCATTAACACCTGAAAAAGTTACTGTTGCACCTGTTAAACCTGTTCCAATAATGGTAACTTCAGTTCCTATAGGTCCAGATGTTGGTGTAAATGATGTAACACTATGTGTAGGAATACATGAATTTATAACTTGAACCGTATAATCTTCTGTTGAACCATAAGTAAACGTCCCACATGGATTGATTGTACCTAGAGTACCTCCTTCTGTTTGAACAATTCTCATTCTATAATTCCCAATTGGCTGGCCACCTGGAACGTTAATTGTAAAGTTTTGAATTACATTTCCTCCAGAAACAGCAACTAAAGCCGTACCAATAGTTTCATTCACATCAAGAAAATCACCGTCGTTATTCCAATCAATCCAAACTCCTCCTGCTCCATCAAATTGCGATGCATCACTACAATCTCCAAATTCTACTGTAACGGTATAGGTTCCGCCAACTTGTAAATCAGCACTCATAGCTGTGTAATTGTTTACTCCTGTAGTACAAGCATTGGTTGTATTGTTTGAAATCGTAGTAGAATATCCTACTAAGGTTACATTTTCAATTTCTGAATCTAAACTTGATGTTGCACCTGAAGCACAATATGCTAAAGTTGGTGTACAACTTACTTCTACACCATTACTCCAATTTAAATCGTTTCTAGTAAAAATTTTAAATCTATAAGTTGTTCCATTTGTCAATCCGGTCACTGTAACTGATGTACCAGTACCTTTATAAACAGTAAACCCTCCATCAAAAGTCGTTCCTGAACCAAAAACAACATTATCTGTATAAGCTCCACCATTTCCTGTTGGAATTGCAGCTGTAAATGTTCCACTTGTTGCAAATACCAACACATTATCACTACAACCTGCAGGAGCTGTCCAACTAATTGTTGCTGTACCATTTTCACAAACAGATGTTACAGCTCCTGTAACATTATTTGGAATAGCACTTTGAATTGTATGCACTCCACTAGCAAAAGCTGTTCCTGATTTATTCCCTAATACAAAAGTTAAATCTGCTGTTGTAATAGCGTCGACAACAATTGTATTACCTGCTGTTGAGGCACATGGAATATCTGTTGTAATAAAGAAATATCCAGTACTTCCGTCTGTAATTAATCTTGTAAAAGCAGTAAAAGTATGTGCTCCAGTTCCTAGAGCAGTTGTTTCATTATCTAGAGTTGTATCCGATGCACTATTAAAAGTAGCATCTGCTGAATACCACAATTTGAAGTTTGTGATATTTGAAGCTGCATAAGTTCCAGATGTGTTAAAAACCACATTATTTAAAGTAGCATCAGCATTAGTTACCGCTAAGTTAAATGCATAAATAACATTATTTGTTGTCCCTTGTGTGATATTAGATGCAGCCACAGCAGGATTAGAAGAACTCAACACAATATTAGGTGTTGCAAATCCATTTCCTGTGATTGCAAAGTTATATGGATTTTCACTTACATCGTTATTCACAATTGATATCTCTGCGTTATGAGCTCCTACAATTGTTGGATCAAAAGTTACTTGGAACGTTGTTGAACCTCCAATAGCAACGGTAGCTGATGGCAGGGTTGTTACTGTAAAGTTAGCACTATGGGTACCCGTAAACGAAATAGCACCAATATTTAAAACTGCTGTTCCTGTATTCTGAATAGTAAATGTTTTTACAATTGTTCCACCTGCAATGTCAGCCGAACCAAAATTTGTATCGTCACCTACAATAGGTGTAGTATCTCCATCAAGAATCGTAACTGAATTTCCTTGAACATTTATTTCTGGCATTGGAGGTGCACAAGAATTAGAGTGATTTCCTAAATCTGAAATATAATCCGTTGCAAATCCTGTCCATTCTGTTGCTGGATTAAAAGCATCTGCTCCATTAGCATCTCCTATTTGAATTGCAAAATTTCTGATTAAGGTATTGTCTAACGTAGAATTTCCACCTGAAACCCATTGGGTTCCTGGGTCGAAACCAATTTGACCTATAACATCAATGTTCACTCCTGATTTTCTTAAAGCAACAGCATCATCCCCATTAAAAGTCATTCCTCCTGTAGTTTGATTTGACAACGCCAAAATAGCTGCTGAAGAAGCAGAATTACTCACAACATGAGTTCCATAAGCAGGAATTGTTCCTGATAACGCAAATGTTCCTGATACAGTAGCACTCCCATTAAAATAATAGGCTAAATCGTAGGTAGCTAAATTAATTGGTGCTGCTGTTGGATTATAAATTTCAATTGCTTTA
Organism: Flavobacterium proteolyticum; assembly: GCF_015223105.1. Taxonomy (GTDB): domain Bacteria; phylum Bacteroidota; class Bacteroidia; order Flavobacteriales; family Flavobacteriaceae; genus Flavobacterium; species Flavobacterium proteolyticum. The sequence goes on along the minus strand of NZ_JADFTZ010000001.1, from coordinate 970,586 downwards.
TTATTGCTGCTTCCTTCAATATATTCTGAAATAAACAAATCTGTACAACCTGTTGGAGCTGCCGTTACATTGATTTGAACTTGATTTGAAGTTATAGTTCCACAAGCAAAAGTAGAAACACAAACTACGTAATAAGTTCCTGCAGTAGCAAAGTTAGGCACATAAGTAGTTCCTGTTGCACCCCCGATTAAATTAGTATATGGCCCACCACTAACTGTTGCATAATACCATTGTCTTGAAGATGGTGTTGATGTTTCTGTTACTGTTAAGGTAGTACCATTTGCACTTTCAAAAATATTTTGAGTGGCTACTGGAGCTATACTATTGTTAGCTAAATTTATCGTAAAAGCAGCCGTATTTGAACCTGTTACTACTGGTCCGTTAGAGACAACTCTAATTAAATAACCCGTTCCAGTTGCAGTATTTGCCGGTATTGTTGCCGAAATTGTACCACTATTAGCATTACTAACAAGTGTTCCTATGCTTACAGGCGAAGCAAAACTTCCTGCTGCGTTTGACAATTGTGCGGTATAAGTATTACTAGTAAAAGTTCCAGTACTTGTAAAAGGCACTGAAACCGATGCTCCCGAAGAAGCCGTTATACAGAACGGACTACCTACAATTGGAGTAGTTGTAGTGATGGTGTTTGAGGATATTGGCACTCCTCTAATTATCAAATCATCTAATCTTAATGTAGCAGTAGCACTTCCAGTAGCTGTTATCCTAAGACGAATTGATGTTTTATTATCATAGCTAGCTCCTAAAACAAATGGAGACAAAGTTCCAAATGAACCATTTGGGCAAGCCAAACTTGTGATAGCAGAAAAAGTAGTTCCACCCGTTGCGTCTCCGGTTACTACCCAAGATGTTGATGCAGCAGATGATCTACCCGAAAATGAAATATCTATGTTATTATATCCAGTTGTTGATATTACCAAATCGAAATATTTACCCGCTGAACTAGCATACGCTACAGCTTGACCAGTAACACCTGCAAAATAAGAAACCGTTGTACTTGCCGTGAATGTTGGCGAACCAATAGCACCAGCTTCAACAGTTAAGTTATTTTCAAATTTATAATTTGCCAAAGTAGTCTGTCCCCACCCTAAAACCGAGCAAAATAACGCAACAATAAGTAATTTTAATTTCATAACTTTGAATGAAAATATTAGATTTGGTTTGATTATGCTTCTTTGCTTAAAAAAAAGCCAACAAAGATAAATCATAATTTTTTGATTATGAAATATTTATTGCATTATTAAATTGTTAACGAATTGAAAACTAATAAATCCGCTTTTTCCTTGAAAGAAATCTATGCCAAGATGGAATATTACTGTGCGTATCAAGAGCGTTGTTATAAGGAAGTGGAGGAAAAATTGTATTCGTTTTCGGTTAATTCTTCTGAAAAAGAGGAAATTCTGACTTATCTTATCGAAAATAATTTCATTAACGAAGAACGTTTTGCACAGAGTTTTGTTCGTGGCAAGCACAACTACAAATTTTGGGGTAAAAACCGTATTGTAAACGAATTGAAGTTTCGAAATATCTCCTCTCGCATCATTACAATTGCCTTAAAAGAAATTCCTGAAGAAACCTATCTAAAAAATTTTCATCAGTTAGCCGAAAAACATTGGCACAACATCACCGAACGAAAAGGCCCAAAAAAGAACAAAAAGTTCGTCGATTTCTTACTTCGTAAAGGCTATGAAACGAATTTGATTTATGAAAAGTTGAATGAGTTGGAAACTGGAAACTAAGTTATTACACAAAGAATCACGAAGAGACACAGAGATTCACAGAGGTATTTAATAAAACTTTGTATAACAATTAAACCGCAGATTCGCAGATTTTTAAAATTTACTTTATGAAACTTTGTGAAAAACTTCGCGATACTTTGTGTCACAATAAAATCGTACTTTTGCAAAAAAAATAATCCATGTTAGAAAATAAAGACCAATCAAGAACCAGTTTATCGCAATTAGGCGAATTTGGCTTAATTGAACACTTAACTAAAAACTTTACTATCAGTCAAGAATCAACATTAAAAGGCATTGGAGACGATGCTGCGGTATTGAATTTTGGCGATAAAAAAGCGGTAATTTCAACCGATTTATTAGTCGAAGGTGTTCATTTTGATTTGGCTTACATGCCGTTAAAACACTTAGGATACAAAGCCGTTGTTGCCAATGTATCTGATATTTGCGCGATGAACGCAACTCCAACTCAAATTACGGTTTCAGTAGCGGTTTCAAATCGTTTTCCTTTGGAAGCTTTGGAAGAATTATTTGAAGGAATTACGTTAGCTTCTAAAATTTACAATGTAGATGTAATTGGTGGCGATACGACTTCTTCGCAAAAAGGATTAATCATTAGTATTACCGCTATTGGTGAAGCGAATTTAGAAGACATCGTTTACAGAGATGGCGCAAAAGAAAACGATTTATTAGTAGTTTCGGGAGATATTGGTGCGGCTTATATGGGATTACAAGTTTTGGAACGCGAAAAACAAGTGTTTCAAGTAAATCCAAACAACCAACCGGTTTTAGACGATTACACGTATTTAATCGAACGCCAATTAAAACCAGAAGCGAGAACTGATATCAAAGAACTTTTAGAAAAATTAGAAGTTAAACCTACTGCAATGATTGATATTTCAGATGGTTTATCATCGGAGATTTTACATTTGTGTAAGCAAAGTAATGTAGGTTGTAATTTATACGAAGAGAAAATCCCGGTTGATCCACAATTAATTAATGTATGTGAAGAATTCAATTTAGACATCACAACTGTAGCGTTAAGCGGTGGCGAAGATTACGAATTGCTTTTCACTATTAAAATGGAAGATTTTGACAAAATCAAAGGGAATCCAAATTTCACCGTAATCGGTCACATGGTTGCCGCTACCGAAGGAAATCATTTAATCACAAGAGCCAATACAAAGATTGCATTGAAAGCAAGAGGTTGGAATGCTTTGAGTGAGTAAAAAAAAGAAACGAATTAACTCAAACGTCACTTCGATTTTATAAAGGAAAAATTTTAATTTTTGCTTTGTAAAATTGTATCGAGAACTGCAACTACAATTCGTTTTCATTAGTTCTCGATACATTTTGTATTTGTAAATCTTAGGCTTTCCAAATACAAAATCGAAGTGACGAAAGTGGAAAACCGGAAGTTCAGAAAATATAAAAACCCCGAATTCCAAATGAAATTCGGGGTTTACTTTTTACTTTGAGCTTTTTACTTTGAGCTTTTTACTTTTTACTTCAAAACTACATTTTCATCAACCAGTTTCTCATCGAAACTTCGTTGTTAATGATATCGCGTAATTCAGAAATTTTCACTCTATCTTGTTGCATAGAATCTCTGTGACGAATGGTTACCGTTTCATCTTCTAATGTTTGATGATCTACCGTAATACAGAATGGTGTCCCTAATGCATCTTGTCTTCTATAACGTCTTCCAACCGCATCTTTTTCATCATACGCTACGTTGAAATCCCATTTTAAATCATCGATAATTTTACGCGCTACTTCTGGTAAACCGTCTTTTTTAACCAATGGTAAAACAGCAGCTTTTGTTGGTGCTAAAACTGAAGGCAAACGTAAAACTGTTCTTGAAGAACCATCTTCTAATACTTCTTCTTGTAACGAGTTTGAGAAAACCGCCAAGAACATTCTGTCTAAACCAACCGAAGTTTCTACCACATAAGGTGTGTAGTTTGAATTGGTATCGTTATCAAAATATTGTAATTTTTTACCTGAATATTGTTCGTGCGCTTTCAAATCGAAATCGGTTCTCGAGTGAATTCCTTCTAATTCTTTGAATCCGAATGGGAAATTGAATTCGATATCTGCAGCTGCGTTTGCATAATGCGCTAATTTCTCGTGGTCATGAAAACGGTAATTCGTTTTTCCTAAACCAAGCGATAAATGCCAATTTAAACGAGTTGTTTTCCAGTATTCGTACCATTTCATTTCTTCTCCTGGTTTAACGAAAAACTGCATTTCCATTTGTTCAAATTCGCGCATACGGAAGATAAATTGTCTCGCTACGATTTCGTTTCTAAACGCTTTACCCGTTTGAGCAATTCCAAAAGGAATCTTCATACGACCTGTTTTTTGAACGTTTAAAAAGTTTACGAAAATACCTTGAGCTGTTTCTGGACGCAAATATAAATCCATTGCGTTTTCAGCAGAAGCGCCTAATTTAGTTCCGAACATTAAGTTGAATTGCTTCACATCGGTCCAGTTTTTAGAACCGCTTTCTGGACAAGCAATTTCTAGCTCTTCGATTAAAGCTTTAACATCAGAAAGGTTTTCTGTCTCTAAAGAGCGAGCCATTCTTTCTAGAATTTCCTTCTTTTTAGACAAATATTCCATCACACGAGGATTCGTTGTTTTGTATTGTTCTTCATCAAATGAAGCCCCAAAACGCTCACGTGCTTTGTCGATTTCTTTTTGTGCTTTTTGATTTAATTTTTCGGCATAATCCTCAATTAAAACATCGGCACGATATCTTTTTTTAGAATCTTTATTATCGATTAATGGATCGTTAAAAGCATCAACGTGTCCAGAAGCTTTCCAAGTAGTTGGATGCATCAAAATTGCAGCGTCTAATCCCACAATATTTTCGTGCATTTGCACCATAGATTGCCACCAGTATTCACGGATGTTCTTTTTTAACTCCACACCGTTTTGTGCATAGTCATAAACCGCACTTAAACCATCGTAAATTTCGCTTGACGGAAATATGAATCCGTACTCTTTTGCATGCGAAACTACATTTTTGAAAATATCATCTTGTTTTGCCATAGTGCAAAAGTAAAAATAGGAATGAAATAAAGAAAAGAAATTAAGGAATAAAAATAAGAATTATTAATATTCGAAAATTGTAGTGCCAATTTTAACAAAATCGTGGTAAATATTGATTTTGTATTTCCCTTTAATCGTTTTATTTTTTTCTAAATCGACATAAGTACAAACATCAGTATCTTTTTTCTGGTAATTAGTAGTAACGGAAGCGCTATATTGCAATTTAATATTAGAATCCGATTCAACTGAAGTATCTCCTAATGAAATAATCTGATTTTTCGGATTAACAACTTGCACATAAATTGTCTTAGCACCAGAATTAATCAATTGATTTTCTTCTAAAGTAAAACAAACTCTTAACTGTTGAATTTTTGCTTCACTCATCTTGTAAGCATCAGAGTAAATTTTAACTCCTTTAGCATTAATATTCAAAGCAGTTAACTTGTTTGTCTTTAATTTATTGGTTTTAGATTCAACTAAATTCATGGCAGAAAGGCCGTGGTCAACTTTTTGAACTTTTTGCAGTTGTTTTGCATAAAAAACAATTGAATCTTGTATTAAATTATTCTTAGATGTTTTATCAACAATCCCATTAGTATTGTTTGATTTAATTACTTGATCAAATTTAATACTGTCTATTTTATTCTTAGCACTAACTGAATCATATTTATGAAGAATTTCAGTTAATTGACTTTCAAGGACTTTATTCTCTAAATCAGAACTTTGAACATATGCATTGTATTCACCCAAAACCTTATAATATTTAACACCTAAAAATAACGATAACAGCATCAATACCAAGATGCTAATTTTTGTTATTTTATTTCTTCTGCGTGTCATATTATAAACTTTTTTATAAATTTATTTAAAAATGTTAATATTGATATAATTAATCGATAAAATGCTAAAATATCTGATAAACTTACTTTTCCCAAAACTTTGTATGGGCTGTAATTCATTGTTACTTCAAAATGAAAAAATCATTTGTGCAGAATGTAATCATCAATTGCCTTATACCAATCACCATATTTTGGACCACAATGATACAACAAAAAAGTTTTATGGCATAATTCCAATTGAATTTAGCGCATCTATGCTTTATTTTCACCACAAAGGTATTGTACAAAATTTAATTCACAATTTAAAATACAAAAAACACGAGGAAATAGGAACCTTATTAGGAAAATGGTATGCAAAAGATCTAAAATCTGTAGCAAATATAAAAACAGTAACAGAAATAATTCCAGTACCACTCCATAAAAAAAGATTAAAAGAGAGAGGTTATAATCAAGTTACCTCTTTTTGCGAAGCATTATCTGAAGAACTTCAAATTCCTCTTAATAACAAATTATTATACCGAAGTCGCTATTCAAAAACACAAACAAAAAAAGATAAAGAAAAAAGAAAAGAAGTTAGTAATGCGTTATTTAAAGTAAATTTCACCGAAGCTGATTCCAACAATCACTTTTTACTAATTGACGACGTTTTAACTTCTGGAGCTACTTTAGAAGCGTGTGCAAAAGCTTTGTTAAAAATTCCAAACAGCAAAGTAAGTATCGTAACAATTGCTTACACGCAATCATAAAAAATACTAAAAGTTGTATGTTTGTACTAATTATAGTCGTTATTTTGCAACACCATTATTTAAGAAAATGATAAAATTTAAACACATAGCCTTTTTATTGGCAAGTCTTTTATTGTTAACCAATTGTGCTAAAAGAGGCACAATAACTGGAGGCAAAAAGGACACTATTGCGCCAAAAATTATAAATAGTTTACCTGAAAATTTTACTACCAATTTTAAAGGAAACGAAATCAAAATTAATTTTGATGAATTAATTAAAGTGAAAGACATCAATAAGCAATTGATCATTTCACCTCCAATGAAAAAACAACCTATCATTGTACCGCAAGGAAGTGCTAGTAAATATATTTCAATTAAAATCTTAGACACTTTAGCACCAAATACAACTTACAGTTTCAACTTTGGTCAAAGTATTACCGATAACAATGAAGGAAATCCTTATTCACAATTCAAATATGTTTTATCAACTGGAAGTTATGTAGACTCTTTAACTGTAGTAGGTAAAGTAAAAGATGCATATGAACAAAAACCAGATAGTTTTATTAGTGTTATGCTGTATGATGCGAAAACATTTACGGATTCTACAGTTTTTAAAGAAACACCTCTCTACATTACCAATACATTAGATAGTTTAAAAGTCTTTTCTCTTGAAAATCTTAAGGAAGGCTCTTATAAAATTATAGCTTTAAAAGACAAAGCAAACAACAATAAGTACAATCCTGATACGGATAAAATAGGGTTTATTGATTATCCAATAACTATTCCAACCACTGACATGTTTGAAATAGAGTTATTTCAAGAAAAGAAACCGTTTAAAACTTTTAAACCAACCCAAGAAAGCAATAACAAACTTTTTTTAGGTTATGAAGGAGATTTTAAAAACACTTCAATTAGCGCCACCTATGACAATAAAGAAGTGCCTATTAAAGTTGTAAGATTTCCTGAAAAAAATAAAGATTCTGTTCAGATCTTTTATCCTAATGTAAAGATGGATTCTATTCAAATTACTGTTAAAAACGGAACCTATTTAAAAAACTTCACTTCAAGACTCAAGAACCTAAAAGAATCTGACTCTTTAAATATTGAAAACAAAACAGGTGCAGTATTACCATTTAGAAATACTTTCGTTTTAAAAACAAGCACGCCTGTAGTAACAATTGATGAGTCAAAAATTATTTTAAAAAATAAAGATTCGGTAGCGGTGAAATTCACTTCGAAATACCATGATTTTGATCAAGAAATTGCTTTTGATTTCAAAAAAGAAGAAAATGAAAAATATACTATAGAATTGCTTCCAGGTGCTATAAAAGACTTTTATGAAAAGTCTAACGACTCCTTAAAATTCAATTTTGCTACCAAACAACTCTCTGATTATGGAAACTTAAAAATTAATCTGATAAACGTAAAACGTTTTCCTTTTATTGTTGAATTGTTAGATAAGAATGAGGTTTTATATTCTGCTAATTCTACAAAAGAAACGAGCATTTCTTTTGAAAGCATTGAACCAAGATTATACACAATAAGAATCATCTACGACGATAATTCTGATAATGAATGGACAACTGGTAATTACTTAGCCAAAAAACAAGCCGAAGAAATCATCTATTTCCCAAAGCTAATTGACGTTAGAGCCAACTGGGATGTGGAACAAGATTTCATTTTGGATTAGAGGATTTCAAAAGCATCTTTATCGTTCAGAAAATTGAATTTTGCTCTAGCTTCATTTTGAAAAGATTTGTCTAATTCGAAGATAAAAACACCTAGATCATCTTCGCAATCTAAAATTATATTGCCAAAAAAGTCAATCGCTTTTGAATGTCCGGGATATTCTAATTTATTGTCATCTTCGCCTATTCTATTTACGCCAATGGTGTAGCACATGTTTTCAATGGCACGAGCTTTTAATAATGCATCCCAAGCGTTAATTCGTGGTTTTGGCCAATTTGCAACGTACAATAACAAATCGTAATTTTCCACATTTCTGGCAAAAACTGGAAAACGCAAATCGTAGCAAATTTGTAGACAGATGTTCCAATTGTTATACTTTACGATTACTTTTTCAGTTCCTTTTGTATATACTTTTTCTTCGCCAGCTAAAGTGAATAAATGGCGTTTATTGTAACACTGTACTTCGCCAGATGGAAACACAAAAACCATTCGGTTGTAGAAATTATCATTTTCTTTAATTACTAAACTTCCTGTAATAGCACACGTTTTCTTTTTAGCCAAATCTTTCAGCCAAGCTATGGTTTCGCCTTCCATAGTTTCAGCTACAATAGATGGATTCATGGTAAAACCTGAAGTAAACATTTCGGGTAAAACAAATAAATCAAACGACTCATCTTCATTCAAGAAATATTCTTCGATGAATGTTCTATTGATTTCTGGATTTTGCCAAGCTAATTTGGTTTGAAAAAGTGCTACTTTCATCTATTCTATTTTAATTGAATATTTCCAATCTTGCATTGGATGATTATTACTAATTGAGGGAATTAAAACCATTGGTATTCCTGCAACAATAAAACTCCCTCCAATTAATGCGCCCCAGGCCCCAGTACCAACGGTTGCCGCACCAGCAATTATCGCAAAAGAACCATAAACAATGAAAATAGGATTTGCTATAGTTCCAAAAAGTGATTTTTTCTTCATTTTAATGATGTCTTCTAACAGCACAACTTTTTCTTCAATTATAATACTTGTGGAGTCTTTTATTGTAAATCTTCCGTAAAATTTCTCCCCATCTTTAGTCCATACTTTTATGCGCTTATTCTCATTAATCTCTTTGGTGAATTTAGAGTTTAATTGTTGAATAACTAAAACCTTATTTTGCGATGAAACACAAATGGAAAAAAGAAAGAAAAACAAAAGAAATAGATATTTCATATCAACGATTTTATCAAGCTAAAATACCATTTTATTCTTTTATTTAAGAATGTTTAAGAAATATTTAAACAATAAAAAACGCATCCAAATTAATGAATGCGTTTTTTATTTTTATACTAAATTATTTAATCAACTATAACATATTCAAATGAACCGGTTACTGTATGATTTTGATTTGTACCATCATTAGTAATTAACTCAAAAGTACCCGTTACTAAATTTGTAACAGGATCTATCGAAGAAACATTTATTTTTCCACTTGTTGTATTAACAACTTTAACAACACCATCAATTTTGATGTCCATGTCGGCAAAATAACCATTAGTCTGAATAGCATTTGTAAAAAGATGCTCTCCTACAACAACATTAGTTTTTGGAATAGCTAAATTCATTTCTACTTTTCTATCAATAACTGGTCTACCAGTCAATGATGATTGAGAAAACCCGTATAATAAATTATAATCCGGACCAAAAGTACCTCCTAATGGATTTGCTAAATTACTATCATTTTGTAATACAATATGTTCACCATCTAAATAAATCTCCATTGGATAAACTGTATCTATTGGATCAACATTATTGTTATTAGAAGAATCTTCAGATGAACAAGAAAACAATGTTACAAACAAAAGTAAAATTGATATATTAAAAATTGATTTCATAAAATTTATTTTAAACTTGCTTTTAAGTATTCTCTGTTCATACGAGCAATATTCTCTAACGAAATCCCTTTTGGACATTCGATTTCACATGCTCCTGTATTGGTACAGTTTCCGAATCCTTCTTCATCCATTTGACGTACCATGTTTAAAACACGTTGAGTAGCTTCTACTTTACCTTGTGGCAATAAAGCATATTGTGATACTTTTGCTCCAACGAATAACATCGCAGAACCATTTTTACAAGTTGCCACACAAGCACCACATCCAATACAAGCTGCTGCTTCAAACGCTTTGTCTGCATCGTCTTTAGGAACTGGAATTGAGTTTGCATCAATAGTATTTCCAGAAGTATTTACCGACACAAAACCACCTGCTTGTTGAATTCTATCGAAAGCACTTCTATCAACTACTAAATCTTTGATTACTGGGAACGCTTTACTTCTCCATGGTTCGATATAGATGGTATCGCCATCATTGAACATTCTCATGTGCAACTGACACGTGGTAATTCCTGTATCAGGTCCGTGAGCACGACCGTTGATATATAAAGAACACATTCCGCAAATACCTTCACGACAGTCGTGATCAAATGCTACTGGTTCTTTTTTCTCGTTAATTAATTGCTCGTTTAATTGGTCTAACATTTCCAAAAACGAACTTGCAGTAGAAACATTATCTAATTTATAGGTTTCCATGCTACCTTTTGAACTAGCGTTCTTTTGACGCCAAATTTTAAGGTTTATGTTTATGTTTTTTGTACTCATAAATTATATCTTTTATTCTGGTTTATCAGCATTTTCAAAATTCATATCAGGATTTAAAACCATAATTTTGGTAGAATTGTTTTGTTTTAAATCTTTATATTTCTCTAATGCGGCAATGATATTACTTTCTTTATCTTGAGATGTTAATTTTGATTGAAACTTTAGAATAGAAGTTTCTTTCTTTACAGTTCTATAAAACATTTTTCTATGTCTCTTTTCCTTAGGATTTTGTGGAACAACAGCGATAGCAGCAATAAAAGCACCCATTCTAGCTTCAAGATCAATTACATATACTTTGTTTGCTTCAAGATTTGCCTCGACAAAATCTCTATTCTCAGAAGCAGCCCAAAATAAATGCTGACCAGGTTCACACTCATAAAGAAAATAATTTCCATATTCTAAAGCTCCAATAAACAAATCTTTATCATAGACTCTAAAATTTACCATCATTGCCCCGTTTGATCTAGTAATATAAACCAATGCTTTCCCTTCTGAAGGCTTAACAACAGGTTGACTGGTTATTTTTTGAGAAAAAACGTTAGTTATTCCTAAAAAGAAAATCACTAAAACCAATACATGGCGGAATTTTGTCATAAAATACTATTTATAGTTACGTGCAGCAATTTTAATTTCTTCGTATTTCAATTCTTCTTTGTGAAGCTCTTCTTTGCTGATGTCATCACCTTTATATTCCCAAGCTCCAACAAATTTGAAGTTTTCGTCATCACGTAATGTTTCACCTTCAGCATCTTGATATTCTTCACGGAAGTGACCACCACAAGATTCTTTACGTTGTAACGCATCCATTGCCATTAACTGACCTAATTCGATGAAATCTGCCACTCTTAAAGCTTTTTCTAACTCTGGATTTAATTCGTCTGCACTTCCGGGAACATATACATCTTTGTAGAAATCTTCTTTTAATTGAGCGATTTCAGCAATAGCTTCTGTTAATCCTTTTTCGTTACGAGCCATACCTACTTTATTCCACATAATCAAACCTAATTTTTTATGGAAATAATCAACTGACTTCGTACCATTGTTGTTTAAGAATTTACTAATTGAATCTTTCACTCTAGCTTCTGCTTCAGCGAATTCTGGAGAATCTGTAGAGATTTTTCCAGTTCTAATTTCATCTGCTAAATAGTTTGAAATCGTGTATGGTAATACGAAATATCCATCTGCTAAACCTTGCATTAAAGCCGAAGCTCCTAAACGGTTAGCTCCGTGATCAGAGAAGTTAGCCTCACCTGCTACGAAACAACCTGGAATTGTAGATTGTAAGTTATAATCAACCCAAACACCACCCATAGTATAGTGAACCGCTGGATAAATTTTCATTGGTGTTTCATAAGGATTCTCATCCGTGATTTTTTGATACATCGTAAACAAGTTACCATATTTCTCTTCTAACCACTGTTTCCCTAAAGCTGTAATTTCTTCAGGAGTTGGATTATGATTTCCTTTCGCATAAGCCGCTTGACGACCTTTAGTTTGAATTTCTGTCGAGAAATCTAAGTAAACACCTTCGTTAGTATCGTTAGCTTCGATTCCGTAACCAGCATCACAACGCTCTTTAGCAGCTCTTGAAGCTACGTCACGAGGTACTAAGTTTCCAAACGCTGGATATCTTCTTTCTAAGTAGTAATCTCTATCTTCTTCAGCAATTTGAGTTGGTTTTAATTTACCTGCTCTGATTGCTTCAGCATCTTCTTTTTTCTTTGGAACCCAGATACGTCCTGAGTTACGTAACGACTCCGACATCAAAGTTAATTTTGACTGATTCGTTCCGTGAACTGGAATACATGTTGGGTGAATTTGTACGTAACATGGATTTGCAAATAACGCTCCTTGTTTGTGGATTTTCCATCCAGCTGTTACGTTACTTCCCATTGCATTTGTAGAAAGGAAATATACATTTCCGTAACCTCCAGAAGCAATAACAACTGCGTGAGCTGAATGTCTTTCGATTTCTCCTGTGATTAGATTACGAGCGATAATTCCACGAGCTTTACCATCAACTTTTACTAAATCTAACATTTCATGACGGTTGTACATTTTTACACGACCTAACCCGATTTGTCTTGATAAAGCAGAATACGCTCCTAATAATAATTGTTGACCAGTTTGTCCAGCGGCGTAAAAAGTACGTTGTACTTGTGTTCCACCAAATGAACGGTTATCTAACATTCCACCATATTCGCGAGCAAAAGGAACACCTTGTGCCACGCATTGGTCGATAATATTACCTGAAACTTCTGCTAAACGGTGAACGTTTGCTTCACGCGCACGGTAGTCACCTCCTTTAATTGTATCATAGAAAAGACGGTACACACTGTCACCATCATTTTGATAATTTTTTGCTGCATTGATACCTCCTTGAGCCGCAATTGAGTGCGCACGACGAGGAGAGTCTTGAAAACAGAATGCTTTTACATTATACCCCATTTCTCCAAGAGAAGCGGCAGCAGAAGCACCTGCTAAACCAGTTCCAACCACAATAATATCGATTTTTGGTCTATTATTTGGAGCAACTAATTTCAAGTGGTTTTTATGATCGGTCCATTTGTCTTTTAACGGACCCGCTGGTATTTTAGAATCTAACTTCATAATATATACTGATGTTGATTATTTTTTAAGATGTAAGAAAACTGGAATAATTGCAAATAATAGTGGAACTATAATTGCGAATGCTTTTCCGAAAAACTTAATTGCTGGTGTAAACTTATTATTAACACCTAAAGATTGGAAAGCACTTTGAAAACCGTGCCACAAGTGAAATGCTAAAGCTAACATAGCTAAAACATAACCAATAGTAAAATACAATCCGTATTTTGCATCTTTGAAGAAATCTACCGTTAATTTGTGTAAATCTTTATAACCGATAAATACAACTTCACCTGTTTTCTTATTTACAATTTTAGTCATGTCCTGAACTTCCAAATCGTATTGCCCTTGTGTCTGTGCTTTAATCATCTCGAAAAACTCTTTAGAAAGTTTTCCTGTTTGATCTAATTGCATAAATGGCATTTGAGAATCTTTTGTACCAACTAACTGAATTTGTTTTCCGCCCATCCCATTGTCAATTTCTTTTTGAACCAAAGGCATGTTTTTATCAAAATGCATTTTTGCCCAAAAATTCACCATGTGTGTAGCGATGAAAACCAAAATCACAGTTCCTAAAACAGCCATATTTCTCGAAGCTAAACTACTTGAAGAACCATCTGTTTTAGCATAACCAATTGGTCTTGCTTTTTTGTTTTGAATTGTCAACATAATTCCATCAAAAGCATGGAAAATAATTGAAATGTAAGTGAGATAAGAAAGTAACTTAACTGCCGGATTGGTGGTCATGAATAATGCATACTCATTGAATTGTTGACTGGTTCCAAAAATCAATTGAAGATTTCCAGCCAAATGCCCCGCCAAAAACAAGCATAAAAATAAACCTGTAAGAGCCATCCAGTATTTTTTTACTATAGACGACTTTAATAGTGCCGAATTTGCCATAATTTTTATTTGATTGTACTAGTTTAATAAAAAATCAAACAAAAATAAGGCTATTTGAAATTAACTACAACCTTTTCTAGCTAATTTATAATGATTTTAAAATGAGTTTAACTATTGTTGAATACCAAGGGTTTAAAGCAGATAAATCATGCAAATGTATAGTATATTAGCAAATATACTTATTTTACATATGAAGGCATTAATCCTCTTAGTCCCATATCTACAACATTTTCGCCTATTGAAGGCTCATATTTACCATCAGTTGTTACTTCTTGCCACTCGAAACTATTATTTGTAGAAAGTGATAGTGTTAATACAACATCGCGAGTTTCATTACCATTGATAACTAAATTTTGAGCAAATTTTCCCGTTACTACACATGAACCTGGCGGAATTGGAGACGTAGCAGCAATTGGGTTTGGAACGGTTGTAGCTCCTGCTGGAGCTTGACCAGAGGTAGCATATGGAAAATCATTTAAAGCAAAAGCCCAATAACCTTGCAAACGATTACCATTTACTGGAAACGAATTATTTCCTATAGAATGTGTTGTGATGTAGGTATTATACCCAACAAAACTAGCTAGTTTTCCTAGATAATCACTTCCTGCATTTCGAACTGAAATAGTATATTCTTGATATGCTAATGAAACACGAACGTATTCATAACTTCCCTGAGGTACTTGACTTAATGGGATTTTTAAAAAAGCCTCACCTTCACTAACAACAACCGCTTTACTAAAATCGATCGCAACTGAACCACCTTGAGTAGTCTCATCAGCATGATATAAAACAGTTCCTTGTGTTAATTGGGTGTAAGCATTTGGAGCCAATTCAAAATAATGAGCGCTAATTTTACTAAAATCTGGAGATTGAGCAGCATGACTAGAAGGAATTACTGCTGGTTGACCCAAATTATTCAAACGCACTTGATTAGGATCGAATTTGAATTTTACAATTAAATAGGGTTCGTTAACCGTATCATCTTCATCCTCACAAGAGAAAAAAGAAAAAACAGAAACTAAAATCAAAAAAAATCCAACAATTCTTTTCATAAAATCAAAATTAACGTTTGAAATAGTAAATTTAAAACATCTGCTTAATTAACTAACGTAAATATTACAGCAAATAGTATGCCTTTTTAACTATTTTTTAGGATTTAAAATTTCGAATGATTTGCTTTCTGAAATTTTATCTTGTGAAATCGTAAGCTTAAATTTCCCAATTGGCAAATAAAACTTCTTGTTTTCAGCTTCTTTAATTTTAATATTTTTATCTTTTTTATTCCAATTATCCGCAACATTTTTTGGCATCGAATAATCAAATTCAAACGAATTCAATCCTTTTTTAGCTTCTACTTTTTGAGTGTGAACCACCAATCCTGCTTCATTCGCAATCGAAACATTCACAATTCCATCTGCATTAGCATAAAACCAAATTGTTTGTGAAGGCTCATTCGGTTTTCCCCATGCGTAATTTTGAGTTCCCCAACGATCAGATTTCGTTCTATCATTCACTTTAAATAAATGCAGGTTTTTAGCTAAAACTTCCTTAGTTACTTCTTGAACTTTTGAAATATCCATTTTATAAATCGAACGACCATGAGTTCCCACGATTAATTCTTTTGCTTTCGTTTGAATTACCGCATCATGAACCGCTACATTAGGCATTCCGTTTGAAAAATCTTGCCAAGAAGCACCTTTATCTAATGAAATGAATAAACCATTATCGGTTCCAACGTATAAAATATTTTCATTTGCCGAATCTTCAACAATTACATTAACCGCTTGTGTTAATCCATTCGAAATCGAAGTCCAAGTAGTTCCAAAATCTTCCGAAACATAAGCATAAATTTCGAAATTATCATTTCTATATCCGTTCAAAGTCGCGTAAACTCTTTCTTTTTTATGAGACGAAGCCACCACTCTTGAAACCCATAAATTTTGAGGTAAATTAGCAGAGATCAATTGCCATGAAACACCGCCATCTTTTGAAACATGGATTTTTCCATCATCAGAACCTGCATAAAGTAATCCAAATTGGAATTTACTTTCTGAAATAGTAGTCAACGTTCCAAAAGCTACATTTCCTTCTTTAGCTCCGTTTGTTAAATCACCTGAAATTCTTTCCCAAGTTTCGCCTTGATTCATTGAACGGTGTAAAAACTCCGAACCCATGTACAAAATATCCTGGTTGTGCGAAGACAATAAAATCGGTGTTTGCCAATTAAAACGATACGGTTTTTCTCCTTTTGGAGCTTTTGGAGTGATGTAATCAAACTTACCTTCTTTCTGATTGATTCGGTAGTAGTTTCCAAATTGATATCCCGTAAATACTACATTTGGATTGCGACTATCAATTTGAATTTGCATTCCATCGCCGCCAATTAATTCTTGATACGGATATTTTCCTTCTTGATGCCAAGCTACAGAGTGAGAATATTCATTATTTCCAAACCAAACTCCGTTGTCTTGCATTCCGCCATAGACATTATAATTTTCTTGATAATCGACATTTACGGCATACAATTGACCCAGCGCTTCATTGTTACATTTAATCCAATGCGCTCCGTTGTCGTATGAAATATTCACACCACCATCATTTCCGTTAATGATATGATTCGGGTTCTCAGGATTTACCCAAGTTACGTGATGATCGGCATGCACATTTTCTTTTGAAATGGCTGTGAAAGTTTTTCCACCATCTTCTGAAAATAATAATGGAACGCCACCAATATAAAGACGATTTTGATTTTTCTCATCTACAGAAATATTCGCAAAATAGTAGCCGTAGGTGTAAAACATATCGTCAATATAATTTTGATTCGTTTTTTTCCATGATTTTCCGCCATCTTCCGATTTGTAAACCTCACAACCAATTACTTCGGTTTCAAATAAAGCTTTATTGGCATCTGATAAAATGGCTAAAACTTCTTTTGGTTCCATGTTATTATTGGCAACCCAGTTTTTAATATTTTCGGCTCGATATTTATCTCTAAAACCGCTTTCTTTCAAAGCGATATTCAGTTCTTTATTCGAAATTTCCATGAAATCCGCACCTGGAGTTGACAACATCGTAGTTAGTTTACTTTTTGAAGCTGTTTTTGGTCGTTTATTTTGATTGTCTACAACAGCATAAATCACATTTTCACCGAACATCGCTAAACCAATTCTTCCCACACCTTCATTTGCTGGAAATCCACTTTCTTTAATTGAAATTAATTTCCAAGAAGTTCCGCCGTCTTCACTTTTATAAATACCTGATTTTTCTCCATCGCCATCAAAATGCCACGCTTTTCTATCTTTTTGCCAAGATGCGGCAAACATGATTTTTGGATTGTTTTTCGAAACGGCTAAATCAATAATTCCTGTATCTTCTGCAACGAACAAAGTTTGTTTCCACGATTTTCCACCATCAGTTGATTTGTAAATACCACGTTCTTTATTAGTTGTATATAAATGTCCCACAGCAGCCACGACAATTTCATTTAAATTGCTTGGGTTGACCCAAATTCTGCTAATATGATGTGAATCTTTTAACCCTAAATTTTCCCAAGTTTTGCCTTTATCCGAAGATTTTAGAACGCCAACTCCAGCATAAGACGAACGCGAAGCATTCACTTCACCTGTTCCAACCCAAATAGTCCCCGAATTCCAATCCACCGTAACCGAACCGCAATTAACCGTTTCTGCTGCATCCATCACAGGAATGAAAGAAGTTCCGTTGTTATTGGTATACCAAAGTCCGCCTGTAGCATAAGCCACGTAAAACTCGGTTGGATTTTTTGGATTTACAGCTAAATCAACCACACGACCACTCATAATGGTTGGTCCGATATTCTTAGCTTCCACTTGATTAAACAACGAATTTTGAGCGATTGCCGATTGCACAATCAATAAAAACAGGATAGTAATTTGCTTCATCTTGAAAAAATTTGTTGAAAATTAGCCAAAACATTGCACTTCTACAAAATTTCTAAAGTATTTAACAACTTTTCATTTTTATCTTTTTATTTTTGGAAATCGAAAAAAATCATAAACCATGAAATACCATCAAATAGACCGCGATTTATACGTTAAAAACAGAGCGAAATTCACAGCTCAAATGAAACCTAACAGCGTTGCGGTATTCAATTCAAACGATATTTATCCAGTTTCTGCCGATTCCACTTTACCTTTTGCTCAGCACAGAGATATTTTATATTTATCGGGTGTGGATCAAGAAGAAAGTATTTTATTGCTTTTTCCAGATGCGCCTTACGAACATTTGAAAGAAATTTTATTTTTAAAAGAAACGAATGAGCATATTGCCATTTGGGAAGGTGAAAAACTAACCAAAGAAAGAGCGTTTGAAGTTTCTGGAATTAAATCGGTGATTTGGTTACAAGATTTCCACAAAACGTTGAAAGAAATCATGGCGTATGCCGATACGATTTACATCAACACCAACGAACATTATAGAGCCGTTATTGAAACGGAAACTCGTGAAGCGCGTTTTATCAAATGGTGGAAAGAAAATTATCCAGCACATAAAGTAGAAAAATCGAATCCTATTTTACAAAGATTGCGTTCGGTTAAGGAAAGCGAAGAATTGGATTTAATCCAAAAAGCGTGTGATATTACCGAAAAAGGTTTTAGAAGAGTTTTAAATTTCGTAAAACCAGGCGTTATGGAGTACGAAATCGAAGCCGAATTTGCACATGAATTCCTAAGAAATCGTTCGAAAGGTTTTGCTTACACGCCAATTATTGCTTCGGGTAATAACGCGAATGTATTGCATTATATCGAAAACAACCAACAATGTAAAGCAGGCGATTTGATTTTATTAGACGTTGGAGCAGAATATGCGAATTATTCAAGTGATATGACGCGTATGGTTCCAGTTTCGGGTCGTTTTACAGATAGACAAAAAGCAGTTTACAATGCTGTTTTAAATGTGAAAAATGAAGCTACAAAAATGTTGGTTCCAGGGACATTATGGAAACAATATCATGTAGAAGTGGGTAAAATCATGACTTCTGAATTACTAGGTTTAGGATTATTAGACAAAGCCGATGTACAAAACGAAAATCCAGATTGGCCAGCGTATAAAAAATATTTCATGCACGGAACTTCGCACCACATGGGATTAGACACGCACGACTACGGATTATTACACGAACCAATGCAAGCCAACATGGTGTTCACAGTTGAACCTGGAATTTACATTCCGAAAGAAGGTTTTGGTATTCGTTTAGAAGACGACATGGTGATTCAAGAAAAAGGCGCTGCATTTAATTTAATGCGCAATATTCCGATTGAAATTGAAGAAATTGAAGCGATAATGAATGCTTAATTGAGAATATAGAGTATAGAATATAGAAAATAGACGGCTTGCAGAAATGTGAGCCGTTTTTTTTGGAACACAGATTTAAGAAATTTATAAAAATTTATATAATTTCTTAAATCTGTGTTCCTAAAATATTAAACCGACGGAATTACTTCCAGCACCATTTCATTTCCGGCTTTGTCGTAATAACTGCAGGTCATTTTATCCATGACTACTACCCATTTTTCAACGCCAGATTTGGCGCAATCGTGTAAAAACGTCATGTAATCGGTGTTGCCTTGTTGGTGCGATTTTAAATCGGACTTGAATTGCTCAATGTTGCTTTGTTCAGCAATAGTTAAGGTTTCTGAAAAACCTTCTGAAGCAATTTGAAAATTATCTTTTCCAAAATAATGGGTATGATTATCAAAAACAAAAGTTTCGAAAGAAGTAACACCAAGCGCCATAATGTCTTGCATGTATTTTGGGAAATCGGCACCGCTTTTAACTTTGGCGTGCGCTTCTTGGATTTGTTGGATGGTGAACATGAGTGAATAATTTTATAGTGCTAAAATACGTTTTTTTACACAATTTTGTCATGCTGAAATCGCAGATTCAACGAAGTTAAAAGCATCTCGTTATGAGATTCCTACGGAATGACAAGTTTGTGGTGAGAAAATCCTTGCGTACTTCGCAAAAAAACTTTGGTTCCGAAGTTTCGGAATTTGCGTTTAAACCCTAACTTTGCCCTCATGAAAACCACCAACTTCAAAAACACTAAAATCAGTTACACCGACCAAGGAAAAGGAACGGCTGTGGTTTTATTGCATGGTTTTTTGGAAAATCAATCGATGTGGAAGGCCTTTATTCCAGAATTGGTTAAAAAACACCGCATCATTACTATCGATTTATTAGGTCATGGCGAAACAGAATGTTTAGGTTATATTCATACAATGGAAGACCAAGCCGATATGGTGCATCATGTGTTGCACGAATTAAAAATCAGAAAAGCGGTTTTAATTGGACATTCGATGGGTGGATATGTGGCATTGGCTTTCGCCGAATTGTACCCCGATAACGTTAAAGGAATTGTATTACAAAACTCCACTTCAAGAGCCGATAGCGACGAACGAAAAGCGAATCGCGACCGCGCTATTATTGCTGTAAAACAAAATTATTCGGCATTCATTCGCATGAGTATTGCTAATTTATTCAGTGAGGATAATCGTGAACGTTTGGCTGATATTATTGAAGAAGTGAAATTAGAAGCTTTAAAAACGCCGCTTCAAGGAATCGTTGCCGCATTAGAAGGCATGAAAATCCGAAAAGACCGTGAAGTTATTTTGCATTTTGCGCCTTATCCGATTCAACTTATTTTAGGTAAAAAAGACCCTGTTTTGAATTATGATGACAATTTAGAACAAATCGAAGGCACGCAAGTACAACTCACCACTTTTGAAGACGGTCACATGAGTCATTTTGAAAACCAAACGGAATTGTTAGCGGTTTTGAGTGGATTTTTGAAAAGGGTTTAATTTTAACGCAAAGTCGCAAAGTTTTTTCGCAAAGTTCGCAAATTAAAAAAGCCGCAGATTTAACAGATTAGCAGGATTTCGGAATCTGTGGAAATCCTTTAATCCGTGGCAAACTAAATTTTTATTTAATTATTAATTAGATCTATAGCTTTTTCCAATAATTCATCTTTTCCTGAACGAATTCCTTTAATTGTTGGTTCCATTTTAATATCTGGAACAATTCCTATACGTTGTGTTTCAGAACCATCTGGAGTTATAACGCCAATTCCTGATATGTAAGTAAAAATATTTCCTGGTAAAATAATTGTCGAAACATTTCCATCGGCACCAGCGGTTGTACTTCCTAATACTTTTGCATTTGGTGCTACTCGTAACGCCATTGCTGAATATTCTGCTTGACTTTGGGTTTCTTCATTAACTAATATGATTACTTTTCCTTTAAAAGCATCTTTATTTTTACCTCCAACTTGCATTTCTCCACCTCTAAAAGTAAACAATCCGGGTGTTTTAATATCTCCTGCTGTGAACTTTACAAAATCTTTTTTCTCATTTAGTAGATAATTACTCAAACTAAATATAATAAAATCAGAAGGATAACATCTTAAATCAACTATCAAACCTTTTTTATCCAAAAACTTATCCATGATTTCATTGATTTCACCCTTTTTCAATGTTCCTGGATAAATGTAACCTATGTTTTCATTGATAATTTTATGCGAAACAGGTCCTTCTTTGAAATACTTGTTTTTAATTGTACTGACTAATACATCTTTAACCCCTGAATTGTTTTCGATTGTAAGCCGAATAGAATTATCGTTTGTGCGCAATATTTTTCGTGCCACATCTCGCAATTGTGTAGGGTAATTGGAAGCTGGAAAATACTTCAAATTATTGTTTAACCAATCCTCCACTTTTACGCCATTAACAGAAACAATTACATCACCAACTTGTAAATTAGCATCTTTAAATTCGTCTTGTAATTTAACAACTACAGCTTTGTTTTCAACAAATTTTATTTTTACTGGAGCAATATTTTCGCCAAAAAAAGCATCTAAAACAGAATTATATCCCCAAATATTAGCATGCGTATCCTGAATTTTTCCAATAAGTTCTAATAAGGTTAAAGTATATTCTTTTTGATCTTTTGTAGCGGTTATTCTCGGAATGAATTCTGTTAAAACTGAATCCCAATTTTCATCCATCAAATGACGATTTGGAGAAAAGTATTCAATCATGTTCCAATATCTAAAAACCGCTAAAAGCTTAACTCCAGTATCGGAATATTCCATTTTACTGTATACTTTTTCATCAGTAAAATTTGGATTATTTACACTTCGATGCAATTTGATATAATAGTTTTTATCACTTCTTTCAGCACTATTTATCTTTTGTAGTAATGAAGATAATTCGGAAGAAATTAAATTGGTATCAGAAATCCATTTGGTGTTAGGAAGTAATTTAATGATGCTTTCTTTAGGAAGTTTTTGAGTAGTAGTTTTGAAAGTCCCTAATTTGCTAATCCATTGCACCAATTCGCCATCAAAGTTTTGACTATTTATTTTTGGCAACATTCTAAACAACTCATAATCCCAGCTGATTTTTCCTTCAGCAATTACAGGATGGTAGTATTTCACAAACCCCCAAACTTTTCCTAATACGAATAAATTTCGCTTTTGAATTTCATTAAGATTCGTGATTTCAAACTTAGAACCTGCGTCAAATTCTGTGTCTTTATCAATAATAGAAAGTTCTTTTTCAACAGGTTTTTGTTTTTCAATTGGTTTTCCATCAATGGAAACTTTAAAATTATCAAACCAAGCTTTTCCTTTACCAACTAAAATTCCAGCAACATAAATTTCATCTGCATTTTCTTTGAAATCAATAGTTACAGTATGTTTTTTCCATTCCGAAGTTCCTTGTAATTTTTGGTTTTGCATATTATCAAATCCAACTGATTGTCCGTCTTTATCAATTCTTATGAGTAACCCAACGAAACCATCTGAAACATTTTCATATTTCATAAAACCTTCTAAAGTGATTTTTTTACCCTTAAAATTTGCAGGAAGTTTGTAAGCAACACAACCAAAACCTTCACCTTCCTTGACATTAATAAGCATACTATTTTTTCCAGAAACGGCATTAGTCGAATCAATTTTTAATTCGCTATCTCCCCATCGAATCCAATCGTTTGGTAATTCATCCTTTTTAAAATGTTTTTCAAAATCAAGATTAAAAACAGGCACCTGATTTTGCGAAAACAAAATATTAACCAATAAGATGAATCCAAAAGAGAAGATTTTTTTCATATCTATGTTTTTCGGTTATTGTAACTTTTGTAAAGAAAACGAAAAAGCATGTAAGAAAATTGTAACGAAATGTTAAACCTTTTCTTTAAACGCAATTTCTGGATTGAAAATTTCCAAAATCAACGTTTCTAATTCTGCTTTAAAATCTTCTAAAATTTCAGTAGAGATAACAAGTTCAGCATCTTTTCCTTTTCCTAATCCGAAAGGTAAAAAGCCGTTTTTCATGTTTTTAAACGAAACAATTCCTGCTGAAACTTCTCGGTTTTGTTTTAACTCGTGATTTTCAAACATCAAAGCATAACACAACAACTGAATGATTTTTTCATTTTTTATATCGGAAGTTAAATCACCAAAATCTTGAATTTTTAAGCTATTTCCATCTACTTTTCCAGTTTTATAATCGATGATTCTGATGGCGCCGTTTCGTTCTTCAATTCGGTCGACTTTACCAGCGATTTTTATTGGGAATGGTAACGATTTCACTTCAATTTCACAAGATAAACTTGCTTCCAACAGCAATACTTTTATGGCTTGACCGGCTTCGATATCTTTCTTTTCTAATTGTAGAAAATTGTAAACATTTCGTTTTGCTACTTCAAAAGCTAATAAATTTTTCCCTTTGGTGATTTCGCCTTCTTTATAAATTTCTTTGAAATGTTTCAAAATAACTTCATCAATTTTTGCTTCCATCGCTTCAATATGATGCAATGCCAAAAACTGATTCAGATAATTCGTATACAATTCTTCCAACGCATTGTGAATGATAGTTCCCAACGTATTTACCGCGATATTTTCTTCTACTTCGTCGGCTTCGTTTATTCGTAAAATACGTTGCATGTAAAACTGTAACGGATTTCGAATATAATTCGTCAAAGACGATGGCGAAAATCCTTTATCCGTTGCGATTTCGTGCAAACGTGTTAGGATTTTATCGGTTTTAGGAATCGTAACGGGTTCGTATGCTTTTTCAGGTAAAACGGCGTTATAAATGGTGCTTGTAATGTTGTGTTTTGGTTGTTTCTCGATTTCTAATTGGGTAATAAAACGGCTTTTTTCACCAGCATCGATTCCTTCGTTATCGGTGTTATAAAGTAACCAAACGTTTTTCGCACGTAACAACAAATGATAAAAGTGATAGCAATAAATTGCATCTTTTTCTTTATATGTGGGTAAACCTAATTCTTTCTTTACATCATACGGAATAAAAGAATTCTGCGATTTACCAGCGGGAAATTTTCCTTCATTGACAGAAGTGATAATCACATTTTCAAAATCCAATACACGGCTTTCTAAAACACCCATTACTTGAAGACCACTCAAAGGTTCGCCCTCAAAAGAAACTTCCGCTAAATCGATAATTTGCTTGTAAATCGCTTGTAGTGATTGCAAACTTTCGATTTGATTATAGGTTTCGTGATAATTGGTTAATTTATTAATGGTTTTAAAAACCGAATACACAAAAGCTTTCGTTACTTTTTCTTCGGCATCGTCGTTACTTAAATAGGATTTTATGGTAAGTAAAATCGAATTCAAATTAGTTAAAATATCAGAAATAGAATCCTCCCAACGTGTGAATAACAATTCGAAGAATTTGTTTTCAGAATTTGGATATTTCTCTTCGTATAAACTGAATAATTTTTGATTGGAAAAGAAGGTGAAATTGTTGTTGTTAATCACTTTTACTACTTCTTCTACTTTGCAATAAGGCTCGACCAAAGGATGATTTAGAATATCTAAAACTTCTTTGTAATAAAATGTATAGCTTTTTTCATTTCGTTGCTTGGCGTTAGCATGTAACTTGAACAACTTATTAATTAACAATTGCGCAGGATTATTTTTACTCGGATAACCCATTGTAATATTCAACGCATCAACTGATTCAGGTAAGCCATATAAAACAGGAAGCAACAAATTTTCATCGCCTAGAACAACAGCGGTTCTTTCTAAATTTGGGTTTTCAGATTGAATTTTTTCAATTATTGTTCCTACAATTTTAGCTTGACCGATACTTTTTGGTGTGCCAATAATTTCGATATTCTTTTCTTCGCTGAAATGATTGACAACCCACTCGAAATCTTGATTCACAAAAGGTTTCCATTCTTTTTTAAACCTTCGAATGAACAGACCAGCATCGTGATAAGAATCGTTTAAAAACACCTCATCGATATCCCAATATATTTTAGCTTTATTTTCGTTCGCTAAATGTTTGAATATTCGTTCCTCTGCTTGATTTAAAGCATTGAAGCCAGCGAAAAAGATTTGATTGGTAATGGTTGCGGTAAACGAAGCTAAGTTTTTTACTGCTTCTCTGTACAATAACCCTTGATAACCGATTCCTTTGTTTAATAAATGCTTGTAAAACAATTCATAGTATAAAGGTAATTTAGCCCAAAACTCTAAATGAGTTGTGATTAATTTGGTTTTGTCTTGTGGTTGTAAATCCCAACGTTTTAATGCTTCGATATCTTCTAAATAAGAAAAAAAATGATTTGGGTCTAATAAATAGCGGTCGATTTCATTAAAATCTTGAATTGCGGTTTTTGCCCAAGTGGCAAATTCTTCAAAGGTTTGTCGTTTCGCTTTTTCGGTAACCGAAAGATAAACTTCGTAGAATTCGAACAATAATTCAATTGGATCAATAGTTCGAAGTCCTGAAATTTCTTGAATAAAATCTTCAATACTAATGATAGTTGGTGCAAACGAAGTAGTTTCTAATTGATTTTTTAAACTTTCTAAAAGAAACACCTTGGCTCTTTTATTGGGTAAAACAATCAAACAATTTGATAATTGTATATCAGATTGTGATAAAATAGTGGCGCTTAACTTATCTAAAAAAGTATTTTGATTCATTTTATAAAAATAAAAAAACGTCCCGAAATATCGGGACGTTTCTTAGTATATTTTAGAAAGAAATTATTTAACTAATTTCACTTCTACTCTTCTGTTGTTAGCTTTACCTTTAGCAGTTTTGTTAGAATCTACTGGCATAGACTCACCAAAACCTTTAGAAGATAATCTTGAAGCATCGATACCGTTTTCAACTAAGAAGTTTTTAACAGCAGCAGCTCTATCTTCAGATAATTTTTGGTTCATTGCATCTTTACCATCTGAATCTGTGTGACCTTCTAATGAGAACTTAGCAGTTGGATACTCTTTTAAGATAGCAGCCATAGCTTTTAAAACTGGAATTGTTTGTTTTTGGAAAGAAGCTTTACCAGAGTTAAACAAGATAGTTTTACCGTAATCATTTAATTTTTTCATTGTATCATCAGATACTTCTGGACAACCATTGTTAGCAACAGTACCAGCTACAGTAGGACATTTGTCATCTTTATCAGCAACACCGTCACCGTCAGTATCAGGCCATGGACAACCAGCGTTATCTTTAGCACCAGCTACAGTAGGACATTTGTCATCTTTATCAGCAACACCGTCACCGTCAGCATCTGGACATCCGTTCATCATTTTAGTTCCTTTGTCATCTGGACAAGCATCTTCTTTGTTGATGATTCCGTCTCCGTCTGTATCAGGACAACCGTTTAATTCTTTAGTACCTGCTTCTTCTGGACAAGCATCTTCAGAATCTTGGATTCCGTCTTTATCTGTATCTGGACATCCTTTGAATTCTGGTAAACCAGCAACTTCAGGACATGCATCATCTTTGTCGTAAATTCCGTCACCATCTGTGTCTTTACCTCCAAATTTGAAAGTTAAACCAGCAAAGTGTTGAATGTGTGTTGGAACATCTTGACCAGCTACTCTGTTATCATCAAATGAATGTTTGTAAGTAGATTGGAATTGTAAACCAACATGCTCTGTAAACCAAAAAGTTAATCCTAAACCTCCATTAACTGTACCTGCAGAAGCATCTCCAAGGAAATTGTAACCTCCACCAATGTTAATAGAAGGATCTAACCATTTAGATTTTAATAAATCCATGAAGCTGTATTTAATAACAGCATCAAATGCGTAATATTTTAAATTACCTGGGTTTGAAACTAAATCTGTTGACTCAGTTCCAGGAACTCTAGAAACCCATTTATCAATTGAATTAACAGAACCTGTTACTCCAAAAGAAAAACCATCTCCAACGTATCTAGATACGTTTAAATAAGAAACTGAAGGTAAAATGTTCCAGTTTTCTTTAACATTCAATAATTGGATGAATTTTGGACTGTCATTACCAACAGCACTAACTTTAGTGTCAACTCCATTTACCCCAAAAGACACTGCCCATGGGTTGTTGCTATCTTGTGCTTGCGATGTTAAACCAGCAAACAATAAAGCTGCAGCAAATAATTTGTTAAGATGTTTCATACTTGTTTTATTTAATTACAATGCGTTATAATTGGAACAAAAGTAATACGTTTTTTTTAACTACAAAAAGTTTTGTTAAAAAAATTACTTATTTGTCCGGTTTTACTTGATTATTCCTAATTTTTTGGCCACTTCTGTAAAAGCCTCTATAGCTTTGTCCAAATGTTCTTGTGTATGTGCAGCTGATAATTGCACACGAATACGCGCTTTATCTTTAGGAACTACTGGGAAGAAAAACCCTATAACATAGATTCCTTTTTTCAACAATTCTTCTGCCATTACTTGCGATAATTTGGCATCATATAGCATAACTGGCACAATTGCAGAGTCTCCATCGATAAAATCAATACCTGCTTTTCTTAATCCGGCTTTGAAATAATTGGTATTCCACTCTAATTTATCTCTTAGTGTGGTGTCTTTTTCTAATAATTCGAAAACTTTTAATGAAGCCCCAACAATCGATGGCGCTAAGGAATTAGAAAATAAATACGGACGCGAACGTTGACGTAAGATTTCTATAATTTCTTTTTTAGCAGTTGTATAACCTCCCATGGCTCCACCTAAAGCTTTTCCAAGAGTTCCTGTGATAATATCCACTCTTCCCATTACACCCTTAGCTTCTAAAGTTCCTTTTCCTGTCGCACCAATGAAACCAGCAGCGTGACATTCGTCAACCATTACTAGAGCATCATATTTATCAGCCAAGTCGCAAATTTTATCTAATGGCGCTACTAATCCGTCCATTGAGAAAACTCCGTCAGTTACGATTAATTTAAAACGGTGACCTGCTTCAGTTGCTTTGATTAACTGTTGCTCTAAGTCTCCCATGTTGTTATTTTCGTAGCGATAACGTGCTGCTTTACACAAACGTACACCATCAATAATAGAAGCATGATTCAAAGAGTCAGAAATAATACAATCTTCTTCTCCTAATAAAGGTTCGAAAACTCCTCCATTCGCATCAAAAGCCGCTGCGTATAAAATAGTATCTTCTGTTCCGTAGAAATCGGCAATCTTTTTTTCTAATTCTTTGTGAATATCTTGCGTTCCACAAATAAAACGCACTGATGACATTCCGAAACCATGAGAATCTAAAGCATCTTTAGCTGCTTGCACAACTTCTGGATGAGATGACAATCCTAAATAATTATTAGCGCAAAAGTTTAAAACCGTTTCACCAGTCGAAATCGTAATTTCTGCTCCTTGGGGCGAAGTGATAATGCGCTCTTTTTTAAATAATCCGTTTTCTTGAATCGTATTTAATTCGTTTTGTAGATGTTGTTGGATTTTTCCGTACATAATTTGTTTATTGTTACTAGTTTGTTGTTTAGAATTACAAAGTTACTATTTCTATACTTTCACCTATATATATTAATGCTTTTTTTGCAACCGTATAGTTCATTTCTTGTAAAGCCATTTCGTATTCTTCTAATTGGGCTTTGTGTTTGTTGTGTTTTTCACCTGTTTTATAATCTAACAAATAGACCACATTATCTTTAATCACAACTCTATCGGGTTTAATGTTTTTAGTAGCTTTTTTGATGATGTTTTGTTCGTTGAATACTTTTGCATCGGCATCAAAAAACGAAATCAATTCTTCATGATTGACAATTTTATCAATTGTTTCTTTAAAAATTGCATTTTGAGAAAACTTAATCAATCCTAACTCAGTTGCTTTTTGAATGGCCAAATCCACATCGTCTTTTGTATGAATAAACGCCATGATTTCATGCAAAATATTCCCAAAGTTTATCGCATCTTGCTGAATTGTCCCCCACATTAAAGCTTCGCGTTGCGCAATTTTGATGTTTTTTGGATTTAATTTATGTAAAACAATCCCAATTTGATTGTGATTTCCTTCGTGGGATTTGTTTTTTGAAATTCTATTTGGGTTTCCAAATTCGTATTCTGATTTGGTTTCTTCGTATTTTCCTGAATTTTGTAGAAATTCCAAGAAATAGTAAGACAAATTATTGATAACTAATTCTCCTTTTTTCGTTTTTAGTTTATTTGAAATCACATACAATTGTTCTTCGGCACGCGTTAGCGCCACGTATAAAACGTTAATCGTATCTAAAACTTCTTCTTGGTTTTTGGTTTGAAAAATGGTTTTTGCTTCGTTTCCATAACTTTCCACTTCTTTTCTGTTATTAATTAACGCTTTTGGTAAATCAATATTTGAATCTTCAAGCGGAATCCATAATTTGTCTTTAATTTTTCTTGAAAAATCTTCTTCGGCAAACGGAAAAATCACCACCGGAAATTCCAAACCTTTTGATTTATGAATCGTCATGATACGAACTGCGTTTGTTCCTTCTGGTGACGGAATACTTTTTTGGTAGCCAATTTTGTCCCAATACTCCAAGAAATCTGCAATACTCGATTGCACTTTTACATCTTTTTCCAATACCAAATCCAAGAAATATTGCAAATACGAAGTATTTACTTTGTCATTTAAAAACGTCGCTATTAAAATTTCAACTGCTTCATACAGCGATTTTTTCTTGCAATTTTTGAACGAAATTTCAATTCCGATGGTTTTCAAAAACGATTCTAATTCTTCCGAATTTTTATCTTTGGTAACCAAAATGAAATCATGAATTTCCAATTCTGACTGTAAATATTTCGCAATGAAATACAAGAAATACACTTTCGATTCGTCGTCTTTTGGATTTTTCAAATAGCGAAGCAACGCAATCAACAATTTAACTTCCGTTGCATTTTGAATCAATAAGGTTTCCGAAGACAAAATCGGAACGCTGTTTTCGGTTAAGAAATTCGCTAATTTAATTCCAGGTGCTTTGGTTCGCGTAAGTAAGACGATATCTTTGTATTCAAATCCGTTCGCGATACTTTTTTCAATGGTTCGCAACGTTTGATTCAAGTAAAATTTATCTTTTACTGAAATCGAATCGTTATCCGAATCAAAACCTTCAACTTCAGTTTCATCTTCTGGCACTTCGATAAACGACAAATTCACATAACCGCCCATTTTGGAATTGATTTCTTGATGCGAAAGATTTTCGTAAAGATTTTTATAATCTGGATTTTCGAATTTATCGGATAATTGCTTAAAAAACGCGTTATTAAACTGAATGACTTCGCTAAAACTACGGTAATTTGTACCTAAACGAAGCGTTTCTTTGTCTTTATTGGAAAATGGATTGTGTTTTTTATCTTCTTTCGCTAAATCGATAAATTGTTCGGCTTTTCCGCCGCGCCAACGGTAAATGGCTTGTTTTGGATCGCCAACCAACATCAAAGTGCCTTGCTGACCAAAATCGTCTTGACCTGATAAAGCGTTATCGATTAACGGAATCAAATTTTGCCATTGCATCACGGATGTATCCTGAAACTCATCGATAAAATAATGACGGTATTTTTCACCCAAACGCTCATAAATAAATGGCGCTGGCTGGTTTTGAATTTCGTTGTGAATGATTTTATTGAAATCGGAAATTGAAACTAAATTTTGTTCTTCCTGAATTTGCTTAAATTCCTGATAAATCGTGTTTAATAACGACAATGGATTCAAATTTTGCAGAAAAGCTTCATACATAGTTACTTTTCCTAACTTATCGTAAATCGATTTTAATTTCGATACAATTTCATCAATAATCGACTCAATAATAGCAACGTCTTTTGCCGATTTTAAAACCTTAATATCTTCTGGAGAAAAATATTTTTTTTGAGTGTCTTTTAATTGATTTAACTCAATATTATTCAAATGATCATTGAAATACTTTGGAAAAGAACTTAAACTCGCACCATTTGATTCAATAAAATGTTTAATATTTTTTCCATCTTCGCTAGTTTCGGCTTTTAATTGTTTGATTTCTTCTTGTAATTTCTTTTTTACTATTCCAAAATCATCCAAACTTTTATCCGCCATTTCTTTGATTTCTTCCGAATTGTTTTCGTTTGTAATCAGTTGGGCAACCTTTAATAATTCGGCCGAAATGTCCCAATTTTTATCGTCATCGGTTTTTTCTTTTGAAAATTCGATTAGTAATTTGGTTAAGTTTGGATCGTCACCTGCTTTAGAGATCACCAAGTCAATGGCTTCTTGTAATAAGGAATCGGTTTCCAATGACACTTCAAAATTCGGAGGTAAATTCAAATCTTGGGCAAATGTTCGAATGACTTTATGAGTGAATTTATCAATCGTTGAAATATCAAACGCCGCATAATTATGAATGATATTTTTAATGATGGCTTTCGATTTGTCTTTTAAAGTAGCGATGCTTAATTTGGTTTCCGAAGCCACATCTTTTAGCAATTCCATTGCTTTATCGGACGTATTATCCAATGAAAATTGATACAAACTCGACACAATTCGAGTTTTCATTTCTTCTACCGCTTTGTTGGTAAAAGTTATGGCTAGAATTTTTCGATAGGCATCATCATTTGTTGCCAAGAAAAGAATTTTTAAGTATTCTTTCGTTAGCGTGTAAGTTTTTCCGGAACCAGCCGAAGCGTCGTATATGGTGAAAGCGGTTGTATTCAATGTTATATTTATCTTACTAATAGTGGTATAAAAACTATCTATTTTTGAATCCGAAGTTTAATTTGTAAATTTGGTGAAAATATTATTAATCTAAAAATTAAATATCATGGCTTTTGAATTACCACAATTACCTTATGCTTACGATGCATTAGAACCACATATTGATGCTAGAACAATGGAAATCCACCATTCTAAACACCACAACGCTTATGTTACCAACTTAAACGCTGCTATTGCTGGAACGGATTTAGAAGGAAAATCTATTGAAGATTTGATGAAAAATTTAGACATGAACAATATGCCAGTTCGTAACAATGGTGGTGGACACTATAATCACACGATGTTTTGGGAAATTATGTCGCCAAACGGTGGTGGTTTACCAACAGGTGAATTAGCAACTGCAATTGATGCTGCTTTTGGTTCGTTTGATGCTTTTAAAGCAGAATTTGCTAAAGCGGGAGCTACTCGTTTTGGATCAGGATGGGCTTGGTTATGTGTGAAAGATGGTAAATTAGAAGTTTGTTCTACTCCAAACCAAGATAATCCATTAATGCCAGGTGTTGCTTGTGGTGGACAACCAATTTTAGGAATGGATGTTTGGGAACATGCTTATTACTTACACTACCAAAACCGTCGCCCTGATTACATGGAAGCTTTCTTTAATGTAATTAACTGGGCTGAAGTTGCAAAACGTTTTGCTGCAGCAAAATAATTAAAAATAAATAAAATTATAAAAGGCGAGGATTGAAAAATCTTCGCCTTTTTTGTTACCAAGTTTATTAAAATAAAAAAGGTGAAATTACTTTCACCCTTTTTGCCCCAAATCTACCATAAAACTTAACCTACTAATTTTCTGGTAGCACTAAAGTAGAACACTCTTTTATATGTGACGAAAAAAATTGTTGAATAACACAAAAACTCGATGAAATGCGTTTTTAAAAAATAAAACACGTTAAATTTTTACTTTTTCTAACAAATTCATTCCTTTTTGGGCAAAAAAAAAGGCACGCATTGCGTACCCTTTTTGCCCCAAATCTACCATAAAACTTAACCTACTAATTTTCTGGTAGTGCTAAAGTAGTTCAAGATACTATGCTTGCATAAAAAAATTGTTAAACGAATTAAAAAGTCGACAAAATGCACTTTTTTAATAAAATTAACCTTTCATTTGTGTTAAAACGAGATTTTGGAGCAAAAAAAAAGGCACGCTTTGCGTACCCTTTTTGCCCCAAATCTACCATAAAACTTAACCTACTAATTTTCTGGTAGTGCTAAAGTATGGTGAGATTTTGTATTACAATAAAAAAATTGTTAAACGAAATAAAAAGTCGATGAAACGCATTTTTTAATAGGCGCGAGCATCTTTTCCTTCATAAAAATTCATAAAAGCTCTATTCACTACACGGTTTCCTCCATCTGTAGGATAATCGCCTGTGAAATACCAATCTCCTAAATTTTTAGGACATGCTTTATGTAAATCTTCCACCGTTTGGTAAATAATTTTAACTTCTGCTTTTGTGTCTTCTGGTGTTAGCATTTCAGCGATTTTATCTGAAATTTCTTGATCAGTGAATGGCGCATAAATCTCTTTTACGTAGTTTATCACATCGGCATCATTGAAATCTTCCTGTGCTTTCGATTTTTTATACACCTCTTCTACTATATGATATAAATTACGCTCTTTCAACAACTCTAAAGCCGCTCTAAAAGCTACTAAACCTTCTAACTTCGCCATATCAATTCCGTAACAATCTGGATAACGAATTTGTGGTGCTGATGAAACAACTACGATTTTCTTAGGATGTAAACGATCCATCATTTTGATGATACTTTGTTTTAAAGTTGTTCCTCGAACAATACTATCATCAATAATTACCAAATTATCACTTGGTTTTACTACTCCATACGTTACATCGTAAACGTGTGCCACTAAATCATCACGACTGCTATCTTCGGTAATAAACGTTCTTAGTTTCGCATCTTTAATCGCAATTTTCTCCGTTCTGATTTTAACTGAAAGTAATTCTTTCAAAGTATCTTCCGTCAACGTATCTTTTTGCTCGATAATCATTTTGGCTTTTCTCTGATTTAAAAAATCCTGTGCAGCTTCAGACATTCCGTAAAAAGAAGTTTCTGCTGTATTTGGGATATAAGAGAAAACTGTATTGTCAGTATCGTTATCGATGGATTTTAAAATACTTGGAAAAATTAATCTTCCTAGTTCTTTCCGCTCTTGGTAAATTTCAGCATCACTTCCACGAGAGAAATAAATACGTTCAAACGAACACGCTTTCTTTACCAATGGAGTTCTAACTTCTTCAATGGAAACTTTTCCATTTTTCTTAATGATGATAGCACTTCCTGGTGTTAATTCTTGAACTTTTTTGAAAGGAATATTGAAAACTGTTTGAATTACCGGACGCTCTGAAGCCACCACTACAATTTCATCATCTTCATAAAAAAAAGCAGGACGAATTCCAGCAGGATCACGCATTACGAATGAATCGCCGTGACCTAATAAACCAGCCATAGCGTAACCTCCATCCCAATTACGTGAAGCGCGCTCTAAAATGCGTTGAATATTCAATCGTTCTCCGATAATTGGGGAAGCGTCTTTTTTAGAATAACCCTCGTTTTTGCATTCTTTATATAAATGTGTCACCTCGTCATCTAAAAAATGACCGATTTTCTCCATAACGGTAACCGTATCTGCCATTTGTTTTGGATGTTGGCCTAAGTCGATTAAGTTTTGGAATAACTCCTTAACATTCGTCATGTTGAAATTCCCAGCAACAATTAGATTACGATGCATCCAATTGTTTTGACGCAAGAAAGGATGAACGCTTTCGATACTATTTTTTCCAAAAGTTCCGTAACGAACGTGCCCTAAAAACACTTCGCCCACATACGGAATGTTTTGTTTTTGAAGTGCTACATTGTTCTGATATTCAGGATGCGCTTCTAATTCGCCGCTAATGCGTTCGTTGATTTGAGCAAAAATATCTTTGATTGGTTGCGGATCATTAGAACGAATACGACTAATGTATCGCTCACCCGGATTTACATCTAATTTAATACTAGCTAATCCGGCTCCGTCTTGACCGCGGTTGTGTTGCTTTTCCATTAGTAGGTACATTTTTTGTACCCCATAGAAAGCGGTTCCGTATTTTTCTTTATAGAATTCTAACGGTTTTTTTAATCGCAGTAGTGCAATTCCACATTCGTGTTTGATTGCGTCACTCATAAGTTGTTGTGTTGTTGTAGGTTGTTGTATTTTCTTTTTCTTTTTGAAACAAAAAATGCCCCGAAATTTCGAGGCACGTTTTTATTCTTCTAATTCTATTTCAAATTGCGTTAAAGCTTTAAATTGTTGCAAGCGCGAGTTTACTTCTTTTCTATCTAAAGTTTCCATTCTTTCTGTTCCGAATTTCTCCACACAGAACGAAGCTAAGTTAGAACCGTAAATGATAGCGTTCTTCAAATTGCTAAACGAAATGTTTTCTGATTGCGCAATGTAACCTGCGAAACCTCCTGCGAAAGTATCACCAGCACCTGTTGGATCAAACACTTCTTCTAATGGTAACGCTGGAGCAAAGAATACGTCTTTGTTGTGGAACAATAACGCTCCGTGTTCTCCTTTTTTAATTACCACATATTTTGGTCCCATTGTATGAATTTTAGCCGCTGCTTTTACCAAAGAATATTCTCCTGATAACTGACGTGCTTCTTCATCATTAATCGTAATAACATCTACACGTTTGATAACGTCTAATAATTCTGGTAACGCACAATCCATCCAAAAGTTCATCGTATCTAAAACGACTAATTTTGGTTGTTCCGTCATTTGGTTTAAAACGCCTGATTGCACAATTGGGTGTAAGTTTCCTAATAAAACTACATCCGAATTTTTATACGCTTGTGGCACCACTGGATTAAAATCTGCCAAAACGTTTAATTCGGTAACTAAAGTGTCGCGAGAATTTAAATCGTT
Source organism: Flavobacterium proteolyticum (assembly GCF_015223105.1). GTDB lineage: Bacteria > Bacteroidota > Bacteroidia > Flavobacteriales > Flavobacteriaceae > Flavobacterium > Flavobacterium proteolyticum. The sequence continues at coordinate 934,411 of NZ_JADFTZ010000001.1, read as the reverse complement.
GTGGTATTTTCCACTCCAAAAGAAGGTTTTTCCACCTTTTACGATTTCGATTCCTTCTATATTAACTCCTTTATTTTCTAATAAATCTAAATATTCCTTTGGAAAATCTTCTCCAACCACAGAAACTACTGCTGCATCTACATTAAAAAAGTTAGACGCTAAACCAATGTAAGTTGCGGCTCCACCTAAAATTTTATCCGTTTTCCCAAAAGGTGTTTCAATAGCATCAAAAGCTACTGTTCCTACTATTAATAGTTTGTTCATTAAATTAAATTTGAAATAAGGTGCAAAGATAAGTTTTTGTTTAGAAGTTTAAAAGTTTATGTGTTTAAAAGTTAATACACTACAACAACTTCCCTTCTTCCCTTTCGTAAAACTCATCAATTGATAATTTTTCTTGTTGCGATGCCATAACGGCTAATTCATCGCAGCGCTCGTTTTGCGGATGACTGTTGTGACCTTTTACCCATTGAAAATCGACTTGGTGTTTTCGATACACTTTTAAGAAACGCATCCATAAATCTGGATTTTTCTTGGCTTTGAAGTTGATTTTTTCCCACTGAAATACCCAACGCTTTTCCACAGCATCCACTACATATTTCGAATCGGAAACAACTAAAACTTTGGTTTTTGGATTTTTTAATTTTTCTAAACCTACGATTACCGCTAATAGTTCCATTCTATTATTAGTAGACAATCGGAAACCTTCATAAAATTCTTTTTTATAAGGCGTTCCCACCATTTCCATCACCACGCCATAGCCAGCCGGACCAGGATTTCCCTTGGCAGCGCCGTCTGTGTATATGTGAACTTCGTGTGACAAAATTTAACTTTAGAATTTATTATCTTTTAAACATATAAGTCATATAAGCTTTTAAATCAAAGCAATTTGAGAATATAAGTTCATAAAAGATTTTAATTAATTATTACAATTTCTTCAATCTGTGTTCCTAAAAATTTGAATTTAGAACTTCGGAAATAACCGTTGGAAAATATTGATGTTCTAATTCATGTACTTTTTGCGCAATTTCTTCCGCTGTTTTGCAATCTTCTATATTTACTGATTTTTGAAAAATAAATTCGCCTTCATCGTAATGTTCGTTTACATAATGAATGGTGATTCCGGTTTCTTTTTCTTTATTTTCTAAGACAGCTTGATGCACATTCATTCCATACATGCCTTTTCCACCATATTTTGGTAATAATGCAGGATGAATATTGATCACTTTTGGATATTCCTTTAATATAGACTCGGGAAATTTTAATAGAAAACCTGCTAAAACAATTAAGTCAGGTTGAAATTGATGTAATTGTTCCAACACAAAACCCTCATTTAATTGACTTTTTGAAAAAACGACAGAAGGAATATCATGATTTTTTGCTCTATCTAACACTTTGGCATCTGGTTTGTTAGAAAAGATAGCGACTACAGTTCCTTGGTTATTTTTTTTAAAATAGCGAATAATTTCTTCGGCATTTGAGCCATTTCCGGAAGCAAAAAGCACAATATTCTTCATTTCAGTATTGATTTCTTCCCACAAAAAAAAGAATAATTATTGGTAAAAAATAAAAAAAAGAAGCCTTTGTGAATATTTTTTTTTATTTTCGTAGTCACATTTAGTAACAAAAAGGTTGTTTTAAAATAAAGTTTTTTATTTTTGCCAACAAATTAAATTAAAAATTAAAGATTATGTCAGACATTGCATCAAGAGTAAAAGCGATTATCGTAGACAAATTAGGCGTTGACGAAAACGAAGTTGTAGCAGAAGCTAGCTTCACAAACGATTTAGGAGCTGATTCATTAGACACTGTTGAGCTAATTATGGAGTTCGAAAAAGAATTTGATATTCAAATTCCAGACGACCAAGCTGAAAACATTGCTACAGTAGGTCAAGCTATTTCTTACATCGAAGAAGCTAAAAAATAATAAATAAATTACCCGTGTGCTTATTTTGGCATACGGGTTTTTATTATTTTAAAGAAAATTAGACTATTTTTGATTGAAATTCAATCACAATATATTGAAATACCCTTGTCTCTTTACTACTAATAATTAAAGAATACACGGGTATTATTTGTTTAAACGATTTTTTAAAAATTAGAATATGCAATTAAAGCGTGTTGTTGTAACAGGTCTTGGAGCGTTAACTCCTATTGGGAATACTCTTCAAGAATATTGGGACGGTCTTGTGAACGGAAAAAGTGGCGCTGCCCCTATTACTTATTACGATACTGAAAAGCATAAAACCAAATTTGCTTGTGAGGTTAAAAACTTCAATGTTGAAGATTTTATCGACAAAAAAGAGGTTCGTAGATTGGATAAATTTGCTCAATACGCAATTGTTGCCAGTGACGAAGCCATCAAAGATGCTGGAATTACATTAGAAAATGTAAATAAATATAGAGTTGGAGTTATTTGGGGAGCTGGGATTGGAGGTTTACAAACCTTCCAAGACGAAGTAATGAATTATGCCGCTGGTGATGGAACACCACGTTTTAATCCATTCTTTATTCCTAAAATGATTGCTGATATTGCTCCTGGACACATTTCAATGCGAAATGGTTTCATGGGACCAAACTATACTACGGTTTCTGCATGTGCTTCTTCGGCAAATGCTTTAGTAGATGCCTTTAACTACATCCGTTTAGGAATGTGTGATGTAATTGTTTCAGGCGGTTCTGAAGCAGCGGTAACTATTGCTGGTATGGGCGGATTTAACTCAATGCAAGCTTTATCGACTAGAAACGAAAGTCCAGAAACAGCGTCAAGACCATTTGATGCTACTCGTGATGGATTCGTTTTAGGTGAAGGTGCTGGTGCTTTAGTATTAGAAGAGTACGAACATGCGATTGCGCGTGGTGCTAAAATCTACTGTGAAGTAGGTGGTGGCGGTTTATCTTCTGATGCTTATCACTTAACTGCTCCACATCCAGAAGGAATTGGAGTTATTGCTGTTATGGAAAACTGTTTACGTGATGCTGGAATGAAACCAGAAGACGTAGACCACATCAACACACACGGAACTTCAACACCACTTGGAGACGTTGCTGAGTTAAAAGCCATTAAAGCTGTTTTTGGTGATCATGCTAAAAACATCAACATCAACTCGACTAAATCTATGACAGGTCACTTGTTAGGTGCTGCTGGAGCTATTGAAGCTATTGCTTCTATCTTGGCAATGCAAAACGGAATTGTCCCTCCAACGATTAACCATACAACTGTAGACGAAAATATAGATCCATCGTTAAACTTAACTTTAAACAAAGCGCAAAAACGCGAAATTAAAGTGGCTATGAGTAATACTTTTGGTTTTGGTGGACATAACGCTTGTGTTTTATTCAAAAAATTTGAGAACTAAACATGCGTCGTTTATTTAATAAAATACGAAAAAACTCCCGTTCTCAAGAAGACGGGATTTTTTTTGAAAAAATTACCAAAATACTTGGTTTTCAGCCAAAAGAATTAAAATATTACCGAAAAGCATTTACCCATCGCTCAGCTAATAAATTGGATGAAAAAGGAAATCCTTTTAATTATGAACGTTTAGAATTTCTTGGTGATGCGATGCTAGGAAGCGTTATCGCAGCTCATTTATACAACGAAGTTCCTTCTGGAGATGAAGGCTATTTGACAAAAATGCGTTCGAAAATTGTCAGTAGAGAGCATTTGAACGAACTAGGACGTGATTTTAATTTAGTGAGTTTTGTAGAAAGTAAAGTCAATTCGAGTCAGTTTGGCGAAAACATTCATGGTAATTTGTTTGAAGCTTTTATTGGTGCTATTTATTTAGACAAAGGCTTTACGTATTGCGAAAAATTCATCCAAAATAAAATCATTAAACAATATGTTGACATTGCCAAATTAGAAGGTAAAGTCATCAGTTACAAAAGTTTAATCATCGAATGGTGTCAAAAAGAAAAAGCACCTTTCGCCTTTGATTTTATCGAAGATAACGGACAAGAAGGACAGAAATATTTCAGCGTAAAATTGTCGATTAACAACAAAATTATCGCCAAAGCTAGAGCAACTTCTAAGAAAAAAGCAGAAGAAAAAGCTGCCCAAAGAGCGTATTTTGTCTTTCAAGAAAAAATTTCGAAAAAATAATTCCCCTACTCAAACGTTTGAGTTTATAAATTATCGTTAAGAACTGCCAAACAGGTAGTTTTTAACGATTTTTAGCCTTATATTTACGACTTAATTTTGGAAAATGGCCATTCATAAAATTCAAATAAACGATTTTATTTCAGATGATTATGAGTTAATCGCCATTCATTCATCTTTAGAAGATTACAAATTAGCGTATTGCTTAAACAAGGAATTGGGATTGCAGTTACAAAAAAATGATAACTACATAGAAATCGCCATTCCGGAAGGAAAAAGCGCTTTTGAAAATTTCGCTTTTGATGATGAAAAGAACGATGTAATTTGGACCCTAATCGAAAATAAAACCACGATTATCAATTCGAACAAACAAACGAGTTCGCTTTTTGAACAAGTTGACATCACCGTTTTTTTACTTCCAGAATATAAAAAAGCAGATTATTTAATTAAAATTGAAAATATCGATTATGGCTTTGATGCTGATGAAATCATCGATACCATATTGAAAATCAAAAATGTAACCACTGCTTATTCCGTTGATACAACAAACTTAAAATCAAAAAATAATTTAATTTTTTAATTAAAATGCCGACAAACAAAAAAACTAAAATTGTAGCTACGCTTGGTCCTGCCTGTAGTACAAAAGAAGTGCTTAAAAATATGGTGGATGCTGGAGTTAATGTCTTCCGAATTAACTTTTCGCACGCTGATTATACCGATGTTAGTGCCAGAATTGACATGATTAGAGAACTAAACGATGAGTTTGGTTACACTACTTCCATCTTAGCCGATTTACAAGGTCCGAAATTACGTGTAGGCGTTATGAAAGAAGACGTAGTAGTAAGCAAAGGCGACAAAATTACCTTTACTACTGCAGAAGATATCTTAGGAACGGCAGAGCGTGTTTACATGAACTACAAAGAATTTCCAAAAGATGTAAATCCAGGAGAAAGAATCTTATTAGACGACGGAAAATTAATTTTCGAAGTAACTAAAACCGATAAAAACACCGAAGTTGAAGCTGTAGTGGTACAAGGTGGTCCTTTGAAATCGAAAAAAGGAGTGAATTTACCAAATACAAAAGTTTCGCTTCCTGCTTTAACGGAAAAAGATATTCGCGATGCTAAATTCGCTATCGAAAACAAAGTAGATTGGATTGCATTATCGTTTGTAAGAACGCCAAAAGACCTAGAAGATTTACAAGATTTAATTGCAGAACATTCCGATCATAAAATTCCGATTATTGCTAAAATTGAAAAGCCAGAAGCAGTTGAGAACATTGATAAAATCGTAGCATTTTGCGATGGTTTGATGGTAGCTCGTGGTGATTTAGGTGTGGAAGTTCCTGCAGAAGAAGTGCCATTGATTCAGAAAAAATTGATTCATAGAGCAAAAACAGCTCGTATTCCAGTAATCGTGGCAACACAAATGATGGAAACGATGATTACCTCATTAACACCAACACGTGCTGAAGTAAACGACGTAGCGAACTCGGTAATGGACGGAGCTGATGCGGTAATGTTATCTGGAGAAACTTCAGTAGGAAATTATCCTGTGGAAGTAATTCAAACCATGACACGTATCATTGAAAGTGTAGAAGATTCGCCATTAATTAAAGTGCCTATTTCGCAACCGATGGTTAAAAACAGTCGCTATATTACCAAATCGATTTGTTACCACGCTTCACAAATGGCGGATACCATTAATGCGAAAGCGATTACTACGTTAACGAACTCAGGTTATACGGCATTCCAAATTTCGGCATGGCGTCCAAAATCGCATATTTTAGTATTTACATCTAACAAACGTATTTTAACGCAATTGAACTTATTATGGGGTGTTAGAGCGTATTTCTACGACAAATTAGTAAGTACAGACGACACCATTGACGACATCAACACGATTTGTAAAGAAAAGAAATACGTGAAAAAAGGCGATATGGTGGTCAACTTAGCCGCAATGCCTATCGTAGCAAAAGGAATGGTAAACACGATGCGTGTTTCTGAAATAGAATAAGCTTTGCTTTACAATTATAAAAAAACGAGTGCTACATTACTAGCACTCGTTTTTGTTTATTATATATTTTCGTTTTAAGCCGCTATTTTCTCAAATGCGATAAAATTAATTACTTCGTCTTTATTATTAAAAACGGGAAAACCTTTGATGTGACATTTGTATAACGAACCATCTTTGCAATAGTTGATTACGTTTTTCTCAAATGGAACTCTATTTAAAATGGCTTGTCTGATTTCGAAACTTATATTAGAATCTGTTTTTGGACCTTGAAACATTTTTGGTGAGTTTCCTATAACTTCTTGAGATTCGTAACCGTTCATTTTTTTGATGTTTTTACTAGCGAAAACAATTTTTAATTGTGCATCGGTAACTACAATAACAGTTTCGTCTTGTAAACTTTCTTTATAATCCCAAACTGATTTCCAATTGTTTTTATTAGCTATTTGATGTAACGAATTTACATCATGAAGCAACACATTGGTTTGCAATAAAAACTGAGAATAAATATCCCAAGACACTAACGGCATTGCTTTTATAGCGCCATTTTCATACTGTTTTGCAAACGCAGCATCGTAAACTTTGAACTCCATACCCTTGTAATTTGCGTTAAAACTAAAAAGAAAAATGAAGCAACACGTCAGAAAAGGCAACTTTAACGCTTGTTTAATTGACTAAAACTCAAACTTCAGTTGCACCGACACACTTTTTTGAGGCAAATCTGTTTTGGTTTTTTCTTCGTTGTTTAAGTTGTGGATGGAAATTCCTAGTAATCTTACGGAGTTTCTTAGGCGTTCTTGGTAGAGTAAATCTTTAGCCACGTCTAAAATAATGTTTTTGTCGCTTACGAAATAAGGCAACGTTTTGCTTCGGGTTTGTAAAGTGAAATCGGAGTATTTTATTTTTAGGGTGATGGTTTTTCCTGAGATTTTGCTTTTTTGAAGACGTTTTTCTAGTTCTTTGGCAATGCTTTGCAAACGTTCTTCCATAAAAATTTCGGAAGATAAATTCTCTCCAAAAGTACGTTCCGCACCAACGGATTTTATCTTACGATTCGGTTTAACCGCGCTGTTGTGAATGCCACGACAAATTTGGTAATAATGAAAACCACTGTTTCCAAAGTTTTTCTCTAAATACTCTAAAGTTTTTTGTTTTAAATCATAACCCGTAAAAATTCCCAATTGGTACATTTTTTCAGCCGTAACTTTTCCAACGCCATAGAATTTTTTAATATCTAACTTTTCTAAAAACGCTTCTACCTCATCTGGATTTACCGTTTTTTGTCCGTTAGGTTTGTTATAATCGGAAGCGATTTTGGCAACAAATTTATTTACTGAAATTCCTGCCGAAGCGGTTAATCCAACTTCTTCAAAAATGCGCTTTCTGATTTCTTGAGCAATTAATGTCGCACTAGGATTGCCTTTTTTGTTTTCGGTAACATCTAAATAGGCTTCATCGAGCGATAACGGTTCGACTAAATCCGTGTAATCGTGGAATATCTTTCTGATTTTTTTGGAAATCTCTTTGTAACGGTCAAATCTTGGTCGCACAAAAATTAAATCGGGACACAATTTCTTAGCTTGAATACCGCTTATTGCACTTCGAACACCAAATTTTCTAGCTTCGTAACTTGCTGCTGAAACTACACCGCGAACTTCGCTTCCGCCAACTGCCAAAGGCTTTCCTTTCAACTCTGGATTATCCATTTGCTCTACCGATGCATAAAACGCATCCATGTCTACGTGAATTATTTTTCGGTAGTGTTCGCTCATAAATTATTCGGTAGGAAAAAAGAAACTCATCGGTTTTCTAAAGAAATGTTGTTTTATCGAAGTGATAATTGGGCGTAACTCCGCCAACGGAATATTGCGCGAACGAAACGCCAATCCAAGCGACAAACCAAAACTTACTAAAAAGTTCACAAAACCAATAATTCCGATGCCTAAAATACCCCAAAATAACATTGCATTGTTCACCATATAATCGGCGCCGTAAATCGCTAAAGCTAAGTTTCCGCTAGCAAACGTAATATGTCGGATGTCTAAATTCAGTCCCAAAAATAATCCAACCGAAGCCGTACTTCCTAAGAAAACTCCGAACCAAAAGTTAGAAATAATTCCTGCCCAATAACGTTCGTACCATTTCGAGATTTTTTCGGCTTTCGCTTTTCCGAAATTCAATTTTAGCAACGGATGTTCTTTGATTCGGTAATAGACATCAAAATGCTTGTCGCGATTTGCAATACTTCCTGAGATAATTCCCGATAAAAACAAGAAAAATCCAGCAATAGCGGCATGAAAAATCGCCATAGAATGTATTGGACTTAGATCGGTAACTAGTTTTTGCCATTTGGTTTCAGCAATATTGTAATCAAAAGCTAAATCGATTAGCCAAATTCCCAACAAAGCCACAGGAAAAGCCATCACAACATTTCCAACAAAAGCAATAAACTGCGAACGGAACAATCGAGCGAATAAAATAGCGAAACTGTTGTGTTTTTCACCATCTCCGCTAGCTTGCTTTTTTAAACCATCTTCCAAAGCGCTAATTAACGCTGCAGCTGTCATGGCTGGCTGTTTAGTTGCTAAGGTAAATCCTAAAACATAAATCGCAATAAAACCAAAAGAGTAGTTCATACTGTAATAAAAAGCATGACCAAAATCAGAAGTTTCAATTTTTGAAAGCAACAATTTAAAAATACACAAAAAACCTACAATCAATCCGCCACCCAAAGCGGCATACAACATTTTGAAATACTCCGTTTTGGATTCGGTTATGTAATGTTCACCTGTTTTTGCAGTATGTTGCGTGATTTCGTACGACAACAACTGCGTACTTTCGTTGAATAATTTTCTAACGTTGGTTTTTAAACAATTGTATTTGATGAGTTTTATTGCTAATTCAATTGATTTTGCTTTTTTATCCTCGGGTTTATCGACTACCAAAAGTGGCATCAAAACGCCAACACGATACAATTGTTGTTTGATGCGCAACAAGTTTTGGTTCACACGCAGTGAAATTCCGTATTTAGAAGAGTTTTGGAAGGCTTTCTCAACAAATTCGTTACATTGTTTATACAACACTAACAATTGCTTGTAATTGATATCAGATGAAGTCGTATAAAATTCCGATTCTTTATTGCGAATGGTATTTTCAATAGCATACAATTCTTTCTCAAAAGCAGCAAATGGACTTTCTAAATCGGCATATTCAGGCACCATTTTCATTACTTCGGTTTCCAATGCTTTTCCGCTGGTGCGTTGCGATAACAAATTGATAGCTTGCATCACTTCATACAAAGGAGAATTAACTGCAACCGATTCATAAATTGTTTCGAAATGAAATAATTCAAAAAGGATTTCCAATTCAGATTTTGGAATTTTATTTATCCAAACGGGATCAGAATCCACATAAAAAACCTGATTTAAAACATATTGTAAGGTATCTTTTGGTGCTTGATAGGGTAAAATTTTAGCAAAAACACGCTTTTTAACTTCGTAGAAGAAATCGGTATCTTGAAGAATTCCAGCATCAGTTAAAATGGCGTCGAAATTTTTGCTATGTAAGACCGTTTGCAAATACGCTACAAAATTGATTCGTTCTTCATCGTTATTTGTAAAAAACTCGATAATAGGAAAAAGACTTATTTGTTCTGGTTTTTTTGGATTTCTTGGACGGATAGCGTTAACCAATTGAACTAAAATATCAATTTCGTTTTCTTCGTTGCGCCACAACTGCAATTCGTTAAAGTATTTCTTAAGAATTACATCGGGAGAAAGATGATTTTTGCTTGTAAATAAATTCATAATTTTGGTCATAGATTCGTAAAGATACAAAGAGAAAGTATTTTTTAGTAATTTAGAAGCCTAAATAAATATTAAATTTTGACAGAAATAGAGCGCAAATTTTTAGTCACATCAACCGATTTTATCTCGGAAAGCACAGCTCAGTTTAGAATTGTACAAGGCTATTTGAATTCGAATCCAGAGCGAACCGTTAGAGTTAGAATCAAAGGTGACAAAGGTTTTTTAACCATAAAAGGCAAAGGAAACGAATCAGGCATGAGCCGTTTTGAGTGGGAAAAAGAAATCAATATTTCGGAAGCCGAAGCCTTGTTGCTGCTTTGTGAAAAAGGCGCTATTGATAAAATTCGGTACGAAGTTCCAGTGGGAAATCACACCTATGAAGTTGATGTTTTTGCAGATGAAAACGAAGGTTTAATCGTAGCGGAAATAGAACTACAATCGGAAAACGAATCTTTTGAAAAACCGAATTGGTTAGGGAAAGAAGTTACTTCTGACGAACGTTATTACAATGCTTATTTGAGTAATAATCCTTTTAAATCTTGGTAAAATGAAAACACTTTTTGGAATATTGACAGTAGTTATATTGTTTTCTTGCGGTTCAAACACCGTAATTTATCCTGACAAACCGAAAACCAATCACGAAACCTTTAGCTACAAAGAAGGCGATACTACTTATGTAATGCAGAAATATTTTTTGGTGATGCTAAAAAAAGGTCCCAATCGCGAACATTCGAAGGAAGAAGCGGCCGAGATTCAGAAAAAACACATGGAACATATCAATTGGTTAGCGAAAACGAATAAAATTAGTGTCGCTGGTCCGTCTGATAAACACGAAACGATTTCAGGATTTTTACTTTTCAATACCGAAACTATGAAAGAAGCGGATAGTTTGGCTAAGCTTGACCCAGCGGTTAAAGCAGGAAGATTGGTAGTGGAAACCGTTCCTTGGTGGGCTGCAAAAGGGAGTAAACTGAAATAATTATTCTACGATTTCTAAACTCACACGTAAAAGTGAGCGTCCGTTGTTGTGTGAAATATCTAAAAAAGGACGTTTTGCTAAATCGATTTCTCTTCCTCGCGTGTGCGGCCCTCTATCGTTGATGGTTACGATAACGCTTTTGTTATTGGCTAAATTGGTAACTTTTACTTTCGTTCCAAATTTTAACGTTCGGTGAGCAGCGGTGTATTTTTTGTTGCTAAAAACTTGTCCGCTTGCGGTTCTTCTTCCGTTTAATTTATCGGAATAATGCGAAGCTTCTACATTTTTCTTGTATAATTTGGTTTTTAGATTGGTTAAAGAATCGGCAACTCGAATGGAGTCTGATTTTTTTATCGAATCTAAAAGTTGGAGGGAATCTTTTCTCTTAACGGTATCATATAAAGAAGCTTTTCTAACGAAACCGGATTTAGTTCCATTAGAAAAGCCTACTAATGCGGCAATAAGTAATACAAACGATATTATTAAGATGTTTTTCTTCATAATTTATTGATTTTGTTGACTTATTACCAAAGATTGTACCAAAGACTAATTGAACCAATTAGCCCAAGGAAGTCTCGATAAGATTAATATTAAACCTAATGTATAAAAAACGGCAATCTTTTTGAATTTTCCGTTGTTACTTTCTTCTTTTTTATGTTTTGACCATCCGATTGTAATTAATGCCAAAGCAATAATATTAATTAATGGATGTTCTAACGAAGTTAAACGCATAGCAGCGTCTTTCATGTTTCCTAATTGAGCAGAACCTAATGGAGAAACAAAATACAAAATCAAACCTACTAACAATTGAATGTGGCAGATGATTAAGGTGAATAAAGACAAACGTAAGTCTTTATCAGTAAATAATTTTTTAGAAGTTAATCCAAAAATGGCATTAATTGAAGCTAATACTAAAAGCCCTAAAGCGGCATAAGCTAAGATAGAGTGAACGGATTGAATAGTTTCGTACATACCTAATTTTTTTTAAAGTGAATTACAAATATAGGAAATTAAAAAACCTCTTACCCAAAAAAATGAATAAGAGGTTTTTATATCATGTATTTCAAAAACTTATTTCAAATACGCTTTTAACAAAAACGAAGTGGAACTATCATGATTTTTCACTTCTTTTGACTCGATTTCATCTAAGATAGAATTAGCTAATTGTTTTCCTAATTCCACACCCCATTGGTCATAACTAAAGATGTTCCAAATGACACCTTGCACGAAAATCTTATGCTCGTACATGGCCACTAAAGCACCTAATGACTCTGGCGTTAATTTATTAATAAGAATGGTATTCGTAGGTTTATTTCCTGAAAACACTTTGAAAGGCAATAGAAAATCGGCTTTTTCACCTGTAATTCCTTGTTTCTCGAATTCTGCTTTTACTTGTGCTTCGGTTTTACCCATTAATAAAGCTTCGGTTTGCGCAAAGAAATTCGACATTAATTTGTCATGATGGTCTTTGTTCCCGTAAAGCGATTGTTTGAATCCGATGAAATCTGTTGGGATTAATTTAGTTCCTTGATGTATCAATTGAAAGAAAGCATGTTGCGAATTCGTTCCTGGTTCGCCCCAAATAATGGTTCCAGTTTGATAATTTACTGGTTTTCCATCTCTACCAATACTTTTTCCATTACTTTCCATGATACCTTGTTGCAAGTAAGGTGCTAACTTCTGTAAATATTGGGTATAAGGAATTAAAGCTTCGCTTTCGGCACCAAAAAAGTTGTTGTACCAAATGCTTAATAAAGCTAAAATTACTGGAATATTTTTGTCGAAAGACTCGTTTTTGAAATGTTCGTCCATTTCGTTGGCACCTTTCAATAATTTATCGAAATTATCAAATCCAACTGCTAAACTTACAGACAAACCCACAGCACTCCATAACGAAAAACGACCTCCAACCCAATCCCACATTGGGAAAACGTTATCAGGATTAATTCCGAATTCAGTTACTTTTTGGATATTGGTTGAAACCGCTACGAAATGCTTCGCTACATCCTCTTGTGAAGCGGATTGTAAAAACCAACTTCTGATAGTTTCTGCATTAGATAAGGTTTCTTGCGTAGTGAAAGTTTTAGAAACCACTACAAATAAAGTCGTTTCTGGATTTAATTTCTTAATTACTTCGTTAACGTGATCGCCATCTACATTAGAAACAAAATGAACATTTAAATGGTTTTTATAGAATTGTAAAGCTTCTACAATCATAGCTGGACCCAAGTCAGAACCTCCAATTCCAATATTTACAATATCAGTGAATTGTTTTCCTGTGAATCCTTTTTTATTTCCTGAGATAACTTCGTTTGAGAAGTTTTTGATTTTATTTTTTACCGAATATACTTCTGGCATTACATTAACGCCATCTACCATAACATTGGCTGATTCTTCAGCACGTAAAGCGGTGTGCAAAACAGCTCTGTTTTCGGTTTGATTGATTAAATCTCCTTGAAAATAACTTGAAATCGCTTGTTTTAATTCAACTTCGTTGGCTAAATTTAATAACAAATCCAATGTTTCTTGACTTACGATATTTTTAGAATAATCAACTAAAAAATCATTCCATTGTATGTGAAATTTCTCAGCTCTATTAATATCAGAAGCAAACAAATCTTTCATTGAAGTTGCTTGCATTTTCTCAAAGTGCGATTGTATTTGCTGCCATGCAGCTGTTTGTGATGGATTTACTTTTGGTAGTGCCATTATTCTTTAAATTTTACTGCAGTTATACTATCCAATTCTTTCTTTAAAGGAGCAATATACGCTAAATATTTTTGCTTGTGCGATTCATTCATAGGTTCGGCATTTGGCAATTTAAGCCTAAGCGGATCAACTTGAACACCATTTTTCCAGAAACGATAACAAACGTGTGGTCCAGTGGCCAAACCTGTACTTCCTACTTTACCAATTACTTGTCCTTGCGAAACACGTTGTCCGTTTCGAACCAAAATTTTAGACATGTGTAAATATTGCGTAGAGTAAGTTGAGCTATGACGAACTTTTACAAAGTTTCCATTTCCAGCGGTATAACCTGTACGTTCTACAACTCCAGAAGCTGTGGTTTTAATTGGAGTTCCATGAGGTGCTGCATAATCGGTTCCATTATGAGCTTTGAAACGCATTTGTACCGGATGAAATCGTCTGCCTGAAAAACGAGAAGATATTCTAAAATAATCCAAAGGCGCTTTCAAGAACATGCTTTTTAAACCTTTTCCATTTTCATCATAAAAATCTTCATATTTCTGATTTTCGGATAATTTGTATGGAAACGCGAAGATTTTCTTGCCTTTATGCTCAAAATAAGAAGCTTCAATGCTTTCCACTCCCACATAAATGGAATCATCAATGTAACGTTCGTTTATGGTCACCGCAAATTTATCCCCTTTTTGAATCTTGAAGAAATCGACCGTGTAAGCATAAATATTGGCTAATTTATTGGCTAAACCAGCACTAACTCCTGCATTGCTTAAGGTTTCGGATAATGAACCTTCGATTTCTGCTGCTACTACTCTTCTTTTTATAGTAGTGGGTTTTTTCTTGTTGAAAACCGCAATTGAATCTCTAAAATCTACAACGGTATAACTTATTCGGTCTTCGATGTATACTAAAGCTTGAAGCGTGTTAGGTTTTTTCTTGTCGAGAAACATGATATACGGCTTCCCTGCTTTAATTCTTTTAACATTGAATGAATCTTTTACTTTTTCAGTAACATCATGAACTCGTAAACTATCTTTTAAGGGATATTTTTCTAACAATTTACCAAAAGTATCGCCTGAACGAATGGTGTCTCTAACCACTTTGAAGTCGTTAAAGGTAAATCCGTACTCTTTTATGATGGGTTCTTTTTTTACTACTGCTTTTTTGGCTTTCTCAGCATCTTCTTTCGAATTACAAGCGGTAAAAAAAGTAACAAATAAAATGGCTAATACTAAATATCTCAATGTTTTTTGTTTTGTGCGTAATGCGGTTATTCTCCCCAGTTATCTAATTCTTCTTTCGTCCATAATTCAGGGAAGAATATTCTTTTTTGGTATTTTGGTAACATGTATTTTTTCCAATCACTTCCACCCGTAGCTTCGTGATTTCCTGGTACACTTTCGATGTATTTTTTTGCTGCATTAAAATGCCCCATTACCCAAGTAATGTTTACTGTTTTGTCGTAATGACGCATTGCAGCAACTAATTCCGGATTTTGTTGATCAGCTTCTGGTAATTGTTTGAATTTTCTCCACAAGTTAATCGTATTGTATTCTTCCATCCAATCTAAGAACACTTTTTTGTATTTTCTTTCGAATTCTAGTATTAAATAGGATTTTTCTCCTGTATGATAATCTTTTCCTGCTGCTTGCCAATATAAATGTTCAAATGCATGTTCGTATGGCGTATTTCTGTCAATTGTAGCTCTGAAACGGTTGTCAATTAAGTTAATTAAATCAGTTGAACTAAATTCGATTAAACGATATTGTGCCGATTGAAATCCGCTCGCTGGTGTTAAAGTATTTCGGAATTTTAAATATTGTTCCGGCTCCATTCCGTCTTTCATAATATCGAAAGAAGTGGTAAGCATATCGAAATAACGACTGATTCTTCCTAATTTTTCGGTAAAATAGTCTGTGGTTGGTTTTTCGTTATGACACAATTGATTCATTTCCCAAAGAATCATTTTGAACAACAATTCATTTACTTGATGATACATAACAAAAACCATTTCGTCTGGCAAAGTGGTGCGTTGTGTTTGAAGACTCAAAAGTGCATCCGTTTGGATATAATCCCAATAGGTAATGGGTTTAGCCCAAAGCAAACCCTCTAAATGGGTAGATGTGTTTTGATTAATCGCTTCAAATTTTTCATGAAGTTGATCTAATTGTTCTTGAATTTTGGGAGTAACTTCCATTATTTTTCTACTTTAACTTTAAATGAATTCTTTAATCCTTTGAAAGCTTCTAAGTCAGCCTTTAATGAACCTACTGCTAAACTTGCTTTTATACGGATTGGTATTTTGTTATCATCATCTGATATCCAAACAGTTAAACTTTCCTCTTCTTTAAAAACTCTACCCGCTTGAACGTAGGGTCTAAAAATCATACAAGAAACTTTTCCAAATTTAGTTTTTATATCTTCTCTACCAATAAATTTTAGCTTAAATTTTGTGGTTTCATTGTCAAAAAACATATCAATTGAGATGGATTCTCCCACTTTTAATTTATCAATTTTTGGATGATTTCTCAAATAGTAAAATGAAGACACAATATCTTGTACTTCTTCTGGAACAGAAAATGTTTTTTCGGTTTTATGTTTATAATCTTTAACTAAAACCGTATTTCGATCTTGATTAAAAAAGCCTTCCTGATTTTTTGTATAACCTCCTTCATCAATTTTTCTAACAAATTGATACGGTTTTCCTGTTTGTTTGTCAAAATAACTTTCGTAATTATCATCAACTTCAAAGAAGAACTTTGTCATTCCAACAGTCCAACCCTTACCTACTACGTGGTGAACTTTTTTATTATTTTTTACAGCGTCTTTGATTTCTAAGGTGGCGTAACCTGCATTAACCATTCCATAATGGATTCGAAGTTTGAACCACTCGCCAGTGGTGTATGCATTTTCTTGTACTACAAAAGAATTTGTAAACACAAATAAAACAAGAAGTAAGATAATTTTTTTCATAGTTTATTCATTTTTAGATATGAAAATGCAATTTCCGTTCCAAAAATACTAAAACAAAAAAACCCAGTCAAAAATATGACTGAGTTTTTATGCTATTAACCAACCAAAAAACTATAAATTATGAAAATTTACTGTCAAAACAAGGCAAACTACCTCCCTGTTTTGCGAGTGCAAATGTAGAAATGTTTTTTGAATTATTCTTAGTTAAATTTCAACTTTAACATATTTTTATCAAAAACCACACTACTACAACGTTGTATTTTGATTAATTGTTAATAAAATGTCGTTTTTATAATGTACCTCGTAATTCTTGCTCACGTTCAATCGACTCAAAAAGGGCTTTAAAGTTACCTGCACCGAAGCCTCTAGCACCCATTCTTTGAATAATTTCGAAGAAAAGCGTTGGACGATCTTCAACTGGCTTAGTAAAAATTTGCAATAAATATCCTTCCTCGTCAGCATCAATCATGATACCTAATTTTTGAAGTTCGTTAATATCTTCTTTAAATTTCGACATGTGGTCTTTCAATCTTTCTGGAATTGCATCATAATACGCTTGAGGCGGAGTACTTAAAAACTCGATTCCTCTTGCACGCATTTCGGCAACCGTTGTTAAGATATCATCTGTTGCAACTGCAATATGTTGAACTCCTTCTCCTTCATAAAAATCTAAATACTCTTCAATTTGCGAACGCTTTTTACCTTCTGCTGGTTCGTTAATTGGGAATTTAATTCTTCCGTTACCATTAGACATTACTTTAGACATCAAAGCTGAATACTCTGTAGTAATTTGTTTGTCGTCGAATGAAAGGAAATTTACAAATCCCATCACATCTTCAAACCATTTTACTGCTTCATTCATTCTGTTCCAACCCGTATTACCTACCATGTGGTCGATATATTTTAATCCTACTGGTGTTGGGTTATAATCTGATTTCCATTCGCTATAGCCTGGTAAAAAGATTCCGTTGTAATTTTTACGTTCTACAAAAATGAAAACAGTTTCTCCGTAAGCACCATAAATACCCGCACGAACTACTTCTCCATTTTCATCTTTTTCAACTACTGGTTCAAAGTAAGATTTTGCACCACGCTTAGTTGTTTCTTCATAAGACTGACGCGCATCTTCTACCCAAAGAGCGATGACTTTAACACCATCTCCATGTTTTTTTACGTGTTCACCAATTGGAGAATCACTATTTAAAGCAGTAGTTAATACCAAACGAATTTTATCTTGCTTTAATACATAAGAAGCTTTGTCTTTAACCCCTGTTTCTAATCCTGCATATGCTAATGATTGAAATCCAAAAGCGGTTTTGTAAAAATGTGCAGCTTGTTTTGCGTTACCTACATAAAATTCTACGTAATCTGTTCCCATTAAAGGTAAGAAGTCTTGTGCTCCTTCAAATATTTTTTCTAATCCGTATTCTACTGATTTTATTTCTTGTGACATGATTCTAATATTTTAAAAATGGTACTATTTACCAAAAGTTGTGTTTAATTTTTTATTCCTCTAACCAAGATTGATAATACGTATCATCTGCAATACCCATAGCATCTTCCGTAACCATTAAAGGTTTGAAAGTATCTACCATTACCGCTAATTCTAACGTTTCCTTTTTACCAATACTTCTTTCTGCCGCTCCTGGGTGTGGTCCGTGAGGAATTCCCGCAGGATGTAACGAAATATTTCCTGGTTTTACATCATTTCTGCTCATGAAATCACCGTCAACGTAGTATAAAACCTCATCAGCATCAATATTACTGTGGTTATATGGAGCAGGAATTGACAATGGGTGATAATCGTATAACCTTGGCACAAACGAACAAATTACAAAAGCATTTGTTTCAAACGTTTGATGAATAGGTGGTGGTAAGTGAATTCTACCTGTAATAGGTTCGAAATCGTGAATTGAAAATGCGTATGGATAATTAAATCCATCATATCCAATTACATCAAAAGGATGTGAAGCATAAACCATTTCGAAAATTTCGTCTTTTTTCTTTACTTTGATTACGAAATCTCCTTTTTCATTATAGGTTTCTAATTCCTCTGGACGACGAATATCTCTTTCGCAAAATGGAGAATGTTCAAGCAATTGTCCGAACCAATTTCTGTATTGCTTTGGTGTATAAACTGGCGAATGAGATTCAACTATAAACAAACGATTATCTTCAGTATCGAAATCCATTTTGTAAATCATTCCTCTTGGAACTACTAAGTAATCGCCATATTTGAAATCTAAATTTCCTAACATGGTTCTTAATTTTCCTGTTCCTTTATGAATGAAAATTACTTCGTCTGAATCCGTATTTTTATAAAAATAATCCGTTGTTGATTTTCTTGGTGCTGCCAAAACAATGTGACAATCTGAATTCGTCAAAACAATTTTTCTACTTTCTAGATAATCATCTTGCGGTTCAATTTCAAATCCTCTTAATTTATAAGACTGAATGTTATTTGATTTCGCAATTTTTGGCGCAACACTGTATTGTCTTCTGATTTCTTTAACCTGAGTTGGCCTTTGTTCGTGATACGAATTGGTTGACATACCGTCAAAACCTACCGTTCCAAACAACTGCTCATAATACAAATCGCCGTTTGGTTTACGGAATTGAATATGACGTTTATGTGGGATATTTCCCAATTTATGATATATTGGCATTATAATATGTTTTTATTAGACAATTAAGTAAATATGTCGAAGTGCCAATTATAAATGAAGTTTAAAAAGTATTGGCACGCTAAAAAACTCACTCAGGATTTCTCTTGATGAGGAATTTCAAATATGCTAATAAGCCAGTCCAATTTTTCATCAATACAAATATCGTAATTTTTTTTTAAAACCAAAATCCTACTGAAAACCAAGTGTGATGATCTTTTGTTTCGGGCGACCAAGAATGTTTAATTTCAACAGGACCTATTACCGTTTCCATACCATAACCAAATGAATAACCTGAATAATTAGGTTCAACTAACCAAGTATCAAGGGTATCGAAAATTTTATTACCAACATTAGCAAAGTTAGCACTAAAATTCAAATGATGCTTCTTAAAAATTTCATAATCTGCTGTTAATAAAAGTTTTACATAGCTATCACCAGCTAAACTTAAAAAATCATACCCATAAAATGGTTTAATGTTATTTACTTGTTGAAATCCGTAGCCTCCTAAGATAAAATCGAAATAAGAAACACTTCTTTCTCCAACAGCAAAACCACCTTCGGTTTGAAGTTTAAATGTCATGTTTTTAAAAACGGGTTGTGCAAAACCAAAATCGGCTTTGGCAACGGTAAATCGCTCAAAATTATTTTTGTAATCAGATGAATAAATATAAGAACGAATTTCAGAATTAAAATTCCAACCTGTTCTTGGAAAATATTTTTTATCAAACGAATCATACTTCATAAATCCGAAAACCGACAAATAATTACTGCTTTCAAAAACAGGATCTGTGTTTTCTAATGTTTCTGATTCTAATCGTAAAAATTTAAATTCTAAACCGCCGCCTAATGAAAATTTTTGAGCAAAAATGGTTTGCAAATATGCTTGGTTACTCAAGTCGAAAAAATCAACATTAATTGCGCTTGCAGTGGTGTTAAAAATAGCATCATCAGCAATATTACTAGTAATATTTCTATTGAAGGTTGTTAATTTAGAATTGAAACCAAAGCTCCAATAAAATCCATTATCAATATAATAATCAAAGTTGTATCGAATATTATCACCTAAAATTACATCTAATGAAGCTACATCATTTTTAGCTAAGAGTCGTTTCTTGGTATAATTCAATAAGATTCCACTTTTAAATAAATCGTCATAATGTAATCCGAATTTCAAAAAAGTATTATTTTCATTTTCCTTCAATTGCAAGATTAATTTTTCGCCATCTTGCATTTTTTCAAATGAATAATTAATAGCACTAAAATTTTGTGTTGCATTTAAGTTTAAAACTCCTTTTTGCAACTGGTTCATAGAAATTTTAGTATTTCTTTTAAATTTCAACTTACCAATAATATATGCTCTTGTGAAATTATCCAATTTATTAAAAACAATATCTTTAATATAAATTGAATCTTGAACTGTTATTTTGTTATCACTTTTGGCATTTGAATTTCCAAACGGAGCTAGTTCTCTAACAAATTCTAAAGCTTTCTCTTTTCCTTTTTCAATTATCTCTTTTCCTTTATCAAATGCAACCACTGTATAACCTTTGATATCGGGTTTTATGTAAATATTTGTCGCTTTTTGTTTCCCTTCCATTTTTTCAATCATGGAAAAGTTATTGATTTGCGCCAAAACCGATGTAACTCCTTTTAATTCTTCTCTTGTTTTTAATCCATCTTGAACATCAACTCCGATTATAATATCAATTCCTCTAGCTTTTAATTCCTCGATTGGATAATTATCAACAACACCACCGTCAATTAAAACTCTACCTTTAATTTCAACTGGACTATACAAAGTGGGCAAAGCACCACTAGCAATCATATTTTGTGCTAAAACACCTGAATCTAAAACAATTTTTTCACCTGTTTCTGCATCGGTTGCAATACATAAAAACGGAATTGGAAGCTTATCAAAATCTCTTACGTGACTTACATGTTGGGTTAAAGAAGAAATTAGATTAAAATTATAAAATCCTTTAGATAAACCAGAAGGCAAGCCTAATTTGAATTTATTAAATGGAAGTGTTAAGGCATAAATCTCATCGTTACGCTTTTCATAAAACGATTTCGAACCTCTTGGAGTAAAATCTTGAAGTAAAGCATCAACATCCACATTAGAAAAAATAGAATCCAATTGCTCTGCATTATAGCCAGAAGCGTACAATCCGCCAACAATCGCACCCATACTGGTTCCTGCTACATAATCGATTTTTATTCCTAACGAATCGATTACTTTTAGCACGCCAATATGCGCTAATCCTTTTGCTCCACCACCACTAAGCACAAGTCCTACTTTTGGTCGCGGATTTTCTTGTCCTAAGCTGATTTGGGTTAGAAATAGTAGGCTTACAAACAAGAGGAGTTTTTTCATTTCTAATTAGAAGTATTTTTCTTGTAAAAGTCGGAAATTTTTTTGGCTTTTGAAACACCTACAACCTCAGAAATTGCTTTTTCGTCGGCATTTTGCAATCTTTTAACACTTTTGAAATGTTTCATTAATGTAATCATCGTTTTTTCTCCAATACCCGGAATACTTTCCAAACTATTGGTTAAAGCCGATTTACTTCTTTTATCGCGATGATGGGTAATTCCAAATCGGTGTGCTTCGTTTCGTAAATACTGAATCACTTTCAAGGTTTCCGATTTTTTATCCAAATACAATGGCACAGAATCTCCTGGATAAAACAATTCTTCCAAACGTTTTGCAATTCCGATAATGGCGATTTTTCCTCGCAAGCCTAAATCATCCAAACTTTTTAAAGCCGAAGACAACTGTCCTTTTCCACCATCAATGATAATCAATTGTGGTAAAGGCTGATTTTCATCTAACATGCGTTTGTATCTTCGATAAACGACTTCTTCCATCGAAGCGAAATCATTGGGACCTTCAACCGTTTTAATATTAAAATGACGATAATCTTTCTTACTTGGTTTTCCATCTTTAAATACCACACAAGCCGAAACTGGATTTGTTCCTTGAATATTCGAGTTATCAAAACATTCAATATGTCTTGGTTCTACTGATAAACGCAAATCTTTTTGCATTTGTGCCATGATACGATTGGTGTGTCGCTCTGGATCAACGATTTGAATTTGTTTTAATTGATCTAATCGATAAAATTTGGCGTTTCGTTCTGATAATTCTAAAATTTGTTTTTTATCGCCTAATTGAGGAACGGTTACTTTTACATTTTCGCCCAAATCAATTGGAAACGGAACTACAATTTCTCGTGCATTCAAATGGAAACGTTCGCGTAATTCTACAACGGCTAATTCCAATAATTCTTCGTTGGTTTCATCTAGCTTTTTCTTTAATTCCAACGTATGCGAACGCACAATTGCTCCGTGAGAAATCTGTAAAAAATTCACATACGCCATTGTTTCATCGGAAATAATCGAAAACACATCCAGATTGGTAATTTTTGGATTCAAAACCGTAGAACGCGATTGGTAATTTTCTAAAACCTCGATTTTTTCTTTGATTTTTTGGGCTTCTTCAAACTTCATTTCCATCGCCAAATCGGTCATTAATTTTTTGAAATCTTTCAAACTTTCTTTGAAATTTCCTTTTAAAATTTGACGAATTTTTTCAATCTGACTTTGATAATGCTCCAAAGATTCATAACCTTCACAAGGACCTTTACAATTGCCAATATGATATTCCAAACAGACTTTAAATTTCCCTGAATCGATGTTCGCTTTCGATAAATCATAAGTACAAGTTCGCAACGGATACAATTCTTTAATCAAATCTAAAATCGTGTGAACGGTTTTAAAACTTGTGTAAGGTCCAAAATATTCCGAACCATCTTTAATCATTTTTCGGGTAGAGAATATTCTTGGAAATCGTTCGTTTTTGATGCAAATCCAAGGATAAGTTTTATCATCACGAAGCAAAACATTATAGCGAGGTTGTAACTTTTTAATTAAGTTGTTTTCCAACAATAACGCATCGGTTTCCGTTGGAACAACAATATGTTTTATCGTAACAATTTTCTTAACTAAAACCGAAGTTTTATAATTGTCGTGATTCTTAGTAAAATACGATTGAACGCGTTTTTTTAAGTTTTTCGCCTTCCCAACATATAAAATTTTTCCTTCCTTATCATAATACTGATACACACCCGGATTATCGGGCAAGGTTTGGATTTGAAGTTCTAATAGTGTTTGCATTTTATTGAAAGATGATAGAACAAAGATAAGAGATTTGATTTTGAATTTTTAAAGTTTTTAACCACGAAGGCACGAAGAAGCCACTAGGAGCACAAAGATTTTGTCAATTTCTTAAATTTCTTAAATCAGTGTTCCCAAATGACAATTGTTTTTGTATTTTTAACACTTTAGATTTTAAAAATGACAGCCTCAAAACCACTTGTAATCCTTAAAGAAACCATTTTAGCGGGCGAAAGCAAAACCATTAACATGGAAATTGCTAAGTTGCACACCATGAATAAATTGAAAATTCCAATAATTGTGGAACGATCAAAACTTGATGGGCCTACGGTTTTGTTCACCGCTTGTTTGCATGGTGATGAAATCAACGGAACTGAAATTGTGCGTCAGTTAATTGTTCAAAAAATCAACAAACCAAAACGCGGCACGATAATTTGCATTCCGATTATCAATATTTTTGGATTCATCAATAAAACCAGAGAATTTCCAGATGGTCGCGATTTGAATCGAGTGTTTCCTGGAAGTAAAACGGGTTCTTTGGCGAGTCGTTTTGCGTATTATATTTTAAAAGATATTATTCCACACGTAGATTATGCAATTGATTTTCACGCAGGTGGTGCCAGTCGATTTAATGCCCCTCAAATTAGAATTGTGCCAGAAAATCCAGAATTAAAAGAACTTTCGGATGTTTTCAATGCGCCTTTTACCTTGTATTCGAAGAATATTTCGGGTTCGTTTCGAAATTCTTGCGATAAATTAGGCGTTAAAATGTTGCTTTTTGAAGGCGGAAAATCGTTAGATATTAATGAAGAAGTTACGAATGATGCTATTGAAGGCACCAAGCGATTTTTGGATCATTTGGACATGCTGAATCCAAGAAAAAAAGCCAATATTAAATCGAAAAAACCTATTTATATTGAAAAATCGAATTGGGTAAGAGCGAAATATTCAGGCATGTTTCATGGAATGGTGAAAATAGGTAGTTTTATCAAAAAAGGGGAACTAATTGCTACTATTTCCGACCCATATGGAAAAGTCGAGCACAAAATGAAAGCACCTCATGACGGCTATGTTATCAATGTTAACGATGCGCCAATTGTATATCAAGGTGATGCTATTTTTCACGTTTCAACCCATTTAGAATCGGAAAGCTAACAATTATCATGTTTTTATTGGTTTTTCAACTGTAAATTCGCCAAAATTTTTAGGTATGAACTTCTGGAAAAAACTAACACACGAAGAAAGAAAAGCCCGTATTGAAAAGGCTTTACACGATAATGTTAACTTCTCAAAAGACGCGTCTTTAGGTTATCCAGCGTCTAAATTAGATAATCGCGTTTTTTATGATGATGCGCCATTTTTAAAAGATGCGCCAACGCTTCAAACCTATGTTGCGAATCCAAATAACATTGGTTGTCATACTTTTGGAACTTCTGAAAAAGCGTTTTATGGCACACAAGAAATTGAACGCGAAGTTTTAAACGTAATTGCTGTTGATATTTTTAAAGCCAAAGAAAACGAATTCGACGGTTACATCGCTCCTGGTGGAACCGAAGCGAATATTCAAGCGATTTGGGTCTTTAGAAATGAATTCATGCACAAATTCGATGCAAAATTAGACGAAATCGCCATTTTAGCTTCGGAAGACACACATTATTCTATTCCTAAAGCTTCTAATTTATTGCAAATTGATTGGTTGAAAATTCCGGTTGGTTTTGAAAATCGTGAAATTGATGTGAATGCATTGGATAACATCATTTCGGAAGCTAAAAATAAAGGCAAAAAATATTTCATTGCGGTTGCTAATATGGGAACTACGATGTTTGGTTCTGTTGATAATCCAGATGATTATACTTCGATTTTAGAAAAACATAATGTAACTTATCGTTTGCATATTGATGGCGCTTATGGCGGATTTGTGTATCCATTTAGCAATCAAAAATCGAATATCAACTTTAGTAATCCTAAAATTAGTTCTATTACCATTGATGCGCACAAAATGTTACAAGCTCCTTACGGAACAGGTGTTTTTGTTTGTCGAAAAGGCTTAATTGAAAACGTATTAACCAAAGAAGCAGAATATGTAGAAGGAATGGATTTAACCCTTTGCGGAAGTCGTTCTGGGGCAAATGCGGTGGCGGTTTGGATGATTTTATTTACTTATGGTGCTTATGGTTGGTTTGAAAAAGTAAGTATTTTACAAATGCGTACGCAATTTTTATGTCACGAATTAGATAAACTATATATCAAATATTTCCGTGAACCATTTATGAATATTGTAACGATTCATGCCGAATCTATTCCAGAGAAAATTGCTGAAAAGTACGATTTGGTTCCGCAACAACACAACGAAAACAACAAATGGTACAAAATTGTGTTAATGGATCACGTAGAAGTAGAACATTTGACTAAATTTATAGACGAATTGAAAGCGTCTGTAAATGGATAAGAAATCGTTAAGGCAAAAGGCAAAAGCTGAAAGGCAAAAGTTAACTCAAGAAGAAATCGAAGACAAAAGTTTAGCAATTGCGAACCAATTGTTGCGAATGAACATTTGGGACAAATTGTATTATCATTTGTTTTTAACGATTGAAGAGCAAAAAGAAATCAATACCGAATATATTCTTCAAATTTTAGCGGGAAAAGATAAAGAAATCGTAATTTCGAAGTGCGAATTTGCCACTTTAGGAATGACGCATTTTTTATTAACGGATAATACCAAAATCAAAAAGAACAGTTACAACGTTCCAGAACCGGTTGATGGTTTAGAAGTGCCTGATGCGAAAATTGATGTGGTTTTTGTGCCACTTTTAGCTTATGACAAGCAAGGAAATCGCGTTGGATACGGAAAAGGCTTCTATGACAACTTTCTTAGTAAATGCAAGCCTGAAACAATTAAAATTGGGTTGTCATTCTTTCCTCCAGAAGAAAAAATTGAGGATGTTTCAGCAAATGATGTAAAATTGGATTTTTGTGTGACGCCTGAGAGGATGTTTCGCTTTTAATTATTTTGCCAGAATATGACTTTCACCAAAAGCTCTTTTATTAAACACGATTAAAATCCCAACACCCGTTGAAATCGCTACATCGGCTACGTTAAAAATGGCGTTGAAGAAAGTGAAATGTTTGCCACCCCAAATTGGCAACCAAGAAGGTAAGTTTCCTTCCCACATTGGAAAATAGAACATATCTACAACTTCTCCGTGAAACCAAGTACCATAAGGTTGGTCAGCAAAGGCAGTTGCTACTTGATGATAACTATCGTTAAAAATGACACCGTAAAAAACAGAATCAATAATATTTCCTAAGGCGCCGGTAAAAATCAAAGCAATCGCTACAATTAAGTAATTAGAAGCTTTCTTCTTTACTGAATCCCATAACCACCAAGCAATTCCGCCTACAGCTACGATACGGAATAAGGTTAAGATTAATTTCCCATGTTCGCCCGGAATTTCAGCGCCCCAAGCCATACCTTCATTCTCTATAAAATGAATTTGAAACCATTCTAAACCCATTACTTTTATGGATTCTCCAATAAAAAAATGCGTTTTGATATAGATTTTAGAAATCTGATCAATTAATAAAATAGCAATGATTAAAATATAGGCTTTCTTTAACGACATGTTCAATTTTTTTGCAAAAATAGTGGAATTTATCAAATAAAAAACGCCCCAAACGGAGCGTTAGTATAATTTTGTAAAAAGATTAACGTTGCAAGTTTTTTGCTTCGATACTCATAGTTGCATGAGGAACGATTTTTAATCTTTCTTTACTTATTAATTTGCCTGTAACTTTACAAATACCATAGGTTTTGTTCTCGATACGAATCAAGGCATTTTTTAAATCTCTAATGAATTTTTCTTGACGAATTGCTAATTGTGAATTGGCTTCCTTACTCATGGTTTCACTGCCTTCTTCAAATGCTTTAAACGTTGGTGATGTATCATCGGTTCCGTTATTTAAGTCATTCATATAAGCACTCTTAATAAGCTCTAAATCGTTTTTAGCTTTTTCTAATTTCGCTTGAATTAACGCTTTGAATTCAGCCAAATCAGCGTCTGAATATCTAATTTGCTCCTCTACCATAATTTCAATATTTTTTTATAGTTATACGATGATTAAAAGCTTTTGGCTTTTATTTTGAAATTAATATACTTGTTTTAATATCATCAAACTCAATTTCCGTACCATTTTCAAGGTTTTCAACAAAAATTAATGATTCGGTTAACGTTTCTGACTTAATATACGATTCATTAGCTAAAACGGCTTCCTCAACTTGAGCATTTTTTTCCATTTTAACGGTAATCTTGTCAGTCACTTCAAAACCAGAATCTTTTCTGATATTTTGGATTCTGTTGATTAATTCTCTCGCAATCCCTTCTTTTCTTAATTCATCGGAAATTATAATGTCTAGCGCTACTGTAATTCCGTTTGAATTGGCTACTAACCAACCTGGGATATCTTGTGAAGAAATCTCAACATCATCTTGTGATAAAGTTATACTTTTTCCTGCAATATCCATAACTAACTCACCATCACGCTCTAATTTGGCAATTTGCTCTTGTCCAAAATTTTGTATCTCTTTGGAAATCAAACCCATATCTTTACCAAAACGCGGTCCCAACGTTTTAAAATTAGGCTTAATTTGCTTCACTAAAACACCCGAAGCATCGTCTAACAACTCCACTTCTTTCACGTTTACCTCTGCTTTAATTAGGTCAGAAACTGCCTCAATTTCAGCACGCTGATTGTCGTCAAGTACAGGAATCATAACCCTTTGCAACGGTTGGCGCACTTTAATCATTTCCTTCTTACGAAGTGATAAAACTAATGAAGAAACCGTTTGGGCTTTCATCATTTTGCTTTCTAGTGATTTATCAACAAAGTTTTCAACCATTTTTGGAAACTCGGCCAAATGTACGCTTTCAAACGACTCAGAACCTGTAGCTTGTGTTAAATCTCTGTAAAGTTTGTCCATAAAGAACGGGGCAATTGGAGCAGAAAGCTTCGCAACCGTTACCAAACAAGTATAAAGTGTTTGATAAGCCGCAATTTTATCTTGTGCATAATCGCCTTTCCAGAATCTTCTTCTACACAAACGAACGTACCAGTTACTCAAATTTTCTTGCACGAAATCGGAAATAGCACGAGCTGCTTTTGTTGGTTCGTAATCCGCATACGCTTCATCAACTAATTGAATTAACGTATGTAATTCCGATAAAATCCAACGGTCGATTTCTGGTCTTTCGTTTAACGGAACTTCCGCTTCGTTGTATTTGAAACCATCAATATTTGCATATAAAGCAAAGAATGAGTACGTATTATAAAGTGTTCCAAAGAATTTTCTTCTTACCTCAGCAACACCTTCAATATCAAATTTTAAATTGTCCCAAGGATTCGCATTCGAAATCATATACCAACGTGTAGCATCTGGACCATATTCAGCCAAAGTGGTGAATGGATCCACCGCATTTCCCAAACGTTTCGACATTTTTTGTCCGTTTTTATCCAAAACTAATCCGTTTGAAACTACGTTTTTGTATGCGATTTTATCGAAAACTAAGGTTCCGATAGCATGTAAGGTATAGAACCAACCACGAGTTTGGTCAACACCTTCTGCGATGAAATCGGCTGGGAACGCTTTATTTTCATCGATTAATTCTTTATTTTCAAATGGGTAATGCCATTGCGCATAAGGCATCGCACCTGAATCGAACCAAACGTCAATTAAATCCGTTTCGCGTTTCATTGGCTTTCCTGATGGCGAAACTAAAACTATTCCGTCTACAACATTTTTGTGTAAATCCACTAAATCGTAGTTGGCTTCGCTCATGTCACCAATTTTGAATCCTTTGTATGGATTTTCTTTTTGGAAACCTGCTGCGATTGATTTCTCGATTTCGTTGTACAATTCTTCAACTGAACCAACTAACATTTCTTCGGTTCCATCTTCACTTCTCCAAATTGGTAAAGGAATTCCCCAATATCTTGAACGCGATAAGTTCCAATCGTTAGCGTTTTTCAACCAATTTCCGAAACGACCTTCTCCTGTTGCTTTTGGTTTCCAGTTGATGGTTTCGTTTAAGTCGAACATTCTATCTTTGATTTCGGTTACTTTGATGAACCAAGAATCTAATGGATAGTATAAAATTGGTTTGTCCGTTCTCCAACAATGTGGATAACTGTGTACGTATTTTTCAACCTTGAAGGCTTTATTTTCTTCTTTTAATTGGATAGCGATTTCTACGTCAGCTGAACGTTCTGGCGCTTCTCCGTCGTTGTAATATTCGTTTTTAACATATTTTCCTGACAAATCACCTAATCCAGCAACAAATTTTCCTTGCAAATCAACCAATGGAACAGGATTTCCGTTCTCGTCTAAAACCAACATTGGTGGCACTTCTGGAGTTGCTTCTTTAGCAACTTTAGCGTCATCTGCTCCGAATGTTGGTGCGGTGTGAACAATTCCAGTTCCATCTTCCGTAGTTACGAAATCTCCAGAAATTACTCTAAATGCATTTTCTGGATTTTGATATGGTAAAGCTAATGGCAATAATTGTTCGTAACAAATTCCTACTAAATCAGCACCTTTTGCTTCGGTTAAAATTTGGTAGGGAATCTTTTTGTCGTCCGATTTATAATTTGCAAAATCAGCTTCTGATTCCGCTACAAAATATTTTCCACCAAATTGCTTTCCAACTAAATTCTTAGCTAAAACTACATTTATCGCTTCAAAAGTATATTGATTGAACGTTTTTACTAAAACATAATCGATTTTTGGACCAACAGTCAACGCTGTGTTTGATGGCAACGTCCAAGGAGTCGTCGTCCAAGCTAAGAAATGAACCGTTCCAAAACCTTGCAAGAAACTTGGTAAGGTTTCGTCTTTTGCTTTGAACTGCGCTACAATTGTAGTATCCGTAACATCACGGTATGAACCTGGCTGATTCACTTCATGCGAAGATAAACCTGTTCCCGCTTTTGGAGAATACGGCTGAATCGTGTAGCCTTTGTATAGTAAATCTTTATTGTAAATTTGTTTTAGCAACCACCAAACGGTTTCCATGTATTTGGATTTGTACGTCACATACGGATCTTCCATATCTACCCAGTAGCCCATTTTTTCGGTAAGGTCATTCCAAACGTCGGTGTAACGCATAACCGTTCTTTTACACGCTTCGTTGTATTCGGTAACTGAAATCG
The DNA here is from genome assembly GCF_015223105.1 of Flavobacterium proteolyticum. Taxonomy (GTDB): domain Bacteria; phylum Bacteroidota; class Bacteroidia; order Flavobacteriales; family Flavobacteriaceae; genus Flavobacterium; species Flavobacterium proteolyticum. The sequence goes on along the minus strand of NZ_JADFTZ010000001.1, from coordinate 903,790 downwards.
TTTTTCCGATATCTTCTTTGGTAATGCCTAATTCTTTTTCGGTACCTAATTCTACAGGTAAACCATGTGTATCCCAACCTGCTTTACGCTTAACTTGGTAGCCTTTTTGAGTTTTATAACGACAAAAAATATCTTTAATCGCACGTGCCATTACGTGGTGAATTCCTGGCAAACCATTTGCCGATGGTGGTCCTTCAAAAAACACGTAAGGAGTAGCTCCTTCACGAGAAGTTACCGATTGTTCAAAGATGTTGTTTTTTTTCCAAAAATCAAGAACTTCTGATGCTACTGTTGGCAAGTCAAGTCCTTTGTATTCAGTAAATTTTGTACTCATTTTGTCGCTTTCTTAAATCAATTTGCGAAAGTAATGATTTAAAGGTAAAAGGCAAAAGGTAAAAGGCAAAAGTTAAGAATTAGGAAAAAACTTCTTTTAAAACTTCTAAGGATTTTGGTTTTTTGAAGCCTTCAAGATGTAACATATAGAAATCTAAAAGAATTTTTAGCAAGATTTGACGTTCTATTCCGGCAAAAGTTTTCTGATTGGAATCAAATTTTAGTTCAATTAATCGTTTGAATAATTGTGTTTCATTAGCCGAAAGAGTATTCACGGATTGAAATGGTGTGAAAAAGCCTTCTTTAACATCGAAAAAATCGAAATCTATTTCGGAAACATCAGGATAAAACCCTAAGAATTTAGTCATTTCCATCATTAAAATCAGATGGAAATTTGCCGCTTCTTCGTGGGTATCTAACCAAAGTAATGCGGTTTCTAAAAAGGAAAAAAGGTTCTCATTTTTCTCTTCTTCGTGGATGCTGTGATGCAGAATTTCGGACAGAAAAATAACAATGGTGCTTTTGACAATATCCGTATTTATCGAATGGAAACTGTGTGCTAATTTAATTTCTTTGAAGTGTTCGAGCGTGCCTTTATTTTTGTGATTTGCTTCGATTTCGATTATGGTTAACGGCTGAAAATAAGCGATTTTTTGATTCGCTTTTTTGTTGGAATAAGCACTTGGAACAAAGTAACTTTTCAAACCATCAGATTGCGTGAAACACTTAACAATCAAGCTTTTTTCTTGATATTTTAAGGCCGAAATTACGATAGCTTTGGTTTTGACTAGCATTGAATTATCTGATAATCATCACTTTTTTCACAGTAGAATCTGTCGCATCTTCTGAAGCCACAAAAATCATGTAAACTCCAGATGCCACTTTATGTTTTCCAAATGCTTTGGTATCCCATTCAATCGTTCCTCCAGAAGAAGTGGTTTCGTAAACTAAATTTCCTTCAATATCGGTGATTTTTACATTTGCTTTATCGGTTAATCCGCTAATTTTTACTGTACCTACGAAATTTGGTCGCACTGGATTTGGATACACAAAAACATCGCTTAGACTATCACTTGGTTTGGTTGAAGTTCCTAAAAACGACACCATTCCTTTATCAGTGGCAAAAAACACTTCGCCAGAAACGCCATCAATTTCAATATCGTTAATGTTATCACTTGGTAGTGGCGAATTGTTTTTGGTAAATCGATAAATGGTTTCTTGACCATCTGAAGACACTAAGAAAACCCCTCCATCGGCAATGGAAACCCATTTTCTGTTAGCACCATCAACAGCGATATCTAAAATCGTTTGTTGGTAAAACAATTCTTGTGCTAAATCGCCCTCTTGAATGATAATAGCGTTGGTGGTCAACTCATCCGAAGAAATAAATCGGTCAACAGATACGGTTCTCAAACCGGCAAAAGTTCCAATCCATAACTGATTTCTATTATCAACCGCTACACATCGAACATCGTTATCTGGTAAATTACCATTAGTCGAATTAATCACAATAAATTTGTTATTGTAATTTTCATTAAAAGCAATTAATCCATCATTGATAGAAGGTATCCATTTTGTTCTGTTTTTATCTATAGCCATTGGTCCAAATCTTCCAAAATCATCAGTTGTTACATCTGCAATACCATAAGATTGCCATTGACCACTTGTTTGCAAGGTTTTTATCGATTTATAATTCCCTGTATTGGTTACATTGGTCATCCAAAGATTTCCGTTTTTATCAAATGCTGGACTATTTACACGAATATCAATATAGCTAGGATTCCCTGTTGAAATAGATTCTAAGCCATTTGGGCCTGTATTCGTATTGTTAAAAAGTTCAATATTTTCACCTTCAATTTTAAGCAATCCAGAAAAATAAGAAGTTGCATAGATTTGATTTTCATTCGTTGGATTAATTACAATATCACAAATAGATTTTGCTTGAAACAAATCATTATATGGAATTAATTCCCAGCCATTATCATTTGAATATTTACTTATTCCAAATTCATCCAAAGCATAAGGATTATATTGACGAGAATAATCGCCGTAAACCGCCCATAAGTAATTAGGAGCTTTTTTTACTCTGAAAATATAATTTCTAACAGGACCATTTGGCGACATTAACTCAAAAACTGATGGATTAGCTAAAGAGGTTGAAAACAAACCATCTTTTTCTGTACCAATATAAACTATTCCACTTACCACTGTTGCAGCTTTAAAAATTGCGTTGTAATCTGGAATTTGTGTGATGTCTAGTAAAACGGCATAGGACTGATTTAAAACAAATACATGGTTTTGCGTAGTTACAATTAATTCTGTTCCGTTAGTTTTGATTTTAAGTCCGGTTTGATTTTGATTTAAAACTTGTTGAAAAGATGTTCCATTATAACGATAAGTTCTTGAATCCGTACCCATTGCAACTAATTCATTGTTAAAAGTCACAATTCCCGACCAAAAACCGGCATCAAAAGTTTGCCATTGGCTAAAATCATATAAATTAGGATTGGCTAAATCTCCTTTTCTAATACCAAAACTTCTAGTAACCGCATAAATTTGATTGTTTAAAACGGTGGTTTGAAGTACTTCAGTTTCTTCACCGGATGTACCAATGAAATAGGTAATAATAAATTCGGAAGTTGCAACATCCATAACGGAAATTCCATAATCTGTAGCAATGTAAAGTTTGCCATCATGCTCATAAAGATCATTGATTCTCTTTTTATTTGGCGGCACTGGAACTTCGTTAATAATATCCACTTTCGTAGAAATAGATCCGTCGGAATTAATGATTAACAACAATCCATTAGAGTTTCCAGCAAAAGTTTTGTTGGTAGCTTGAGAGTGATGAATGGTGGTTATGGATTCTGGTTTTAATCCGTTAATAGAATTATAAATTTTTAAATCACTTGAAGCAATTGCTTTCGAAAAAACCGCATTTTGAGTAGCTGCATGTACTGCATCGGTTGCTGATTCCACATCAACAATTTCATTGTAGGAAAAATAACCTTTCCACAACTGATTGCTTTGTTGCGCAAAAAAGAATTGAGAAATAAATAAAATAAAAATTACCTTTTTCATTACAAGTATTTAATACAAATATACTACAAACGTTTTAATTTTAATTTTGATATATTTCGAAAAGAAAAAAGCTCTTTTGGAAAACCAAAAGAGCTTTTATTATTTTATAAATCAAATGTTATACGACACCTTGAGCTAACATAGCGTCAGCTACTTTAACGAAACCAGCAATATTGGCTCCTTTAACATAGTTTACATAACCATCTTCTTCTGTACCATATTTTTTACACTGACCGTGAATGCCTGTCATGATGTCTTTTAAACGAGCATCAACTTCTTCACTTGTCCAGTTTAAACGAATAGAGTTTTGTGTCATTTCTAAACCTGATGCTGCAACACCTCCTGCATTAGCTGCTTTTCCTGGAGCAAATAATACTTTTGCATCTAAGAATTGCTTAATTGCTTCTAATGTACATGGCATGTTAGCTGCTTCTGTTACACACATAACACCATTAGCAATTAACTTCTTAGCATCTTCTTCATTTAACTCATTTTGAGTAGCACAAGGAATAGCTACATCTACTTTTGCTTCCCATGGACTTTTCCCTTTGTGAAATACTGCGCTTGGGAATTTTTCCGCAAATGCCTCAGCTCTGTTGTCACCACTTGCTCTCATTTCTAACATGAACTCGATTTTCTCACCAGAAATTCCATCAGCATCGTAAATATAACCATCAGGACCTGAGATTGTAACTAATTTACCTCCTAATTCATTTACTTTTAAAGCCACTCCCCAAGCAACGTTACCGAAACCTGAAATAGCAACTGTTTTTCCTGAAATAGATTGTCCAATAGTGCTTAACATTTGTTGTGTGAAATAAACCACACCATATCCTGTTGCTTCTGGACGAATTAAAGAGCCTCCATAAGCTAACCCTTTTCCAGTTAAAACTCCTGTAAATTCGTTTCTAATTCTTTTGTATTGACCAAACATGTATCCGATTTCTCTTGCTCCAACACCAATATCACCAGCAGGAACGTCTAAATCAGGACCGATATGACGACATAATTCTGTCATAAACGATTGGCAAAAACGCATAACTTCAGCATCAGATTTTCCTTGTGGATCGAAATCAGATCCTCCTTTTCCACCTCCCATAGGAAGTGTCGTTAAACTATTTTTGAATACTTGCTCAAAAGCTAAAAACTTAAGTACAGATAAATTTACCGTTGGATGAAAACGAATTCCTCCTTTGTAAGGTCCAATTGCAGAATTCATCTGAATACGAAAACCTCTATTTACTTGGATTTCACCCTTATCATCAACCCATGGCACTCTAAAAATTACTGAACGCTCAGGTTCTGCCATTCTTAAAAGGACATTTTTTCCATCATACTTTTTCTCGTTTGCAATAAAAGGCATTACTGTTTCAGCAAATTCTCTAACTGCTTGTAAAAATTCTGGTTCGTTTGGATTTTTGGCCTCAACGAGCGCCATAAAATCATTAATTTTTTGTTCCATTATACTATAAAACTTGTAGATAAACTAATTCGTTAAATATGTGTGTTTTTTCTCAAATTACGAATTTCGCAAAATTTAAGTCGACAAATATACATTTTAAAAATTACTTACTATATTTTTAATAAAAATTTATAATATCACTTGTGCGTTTTTATTTGACACTTCTCTCTCATACATTTTTATACAAGAAAAACATTCTTTTTTTTTTGAAGTGAAGTTAGTTTTTATATATTTGTCCGATAATGGAAAAATTTTAGCGATGACTAAAAAAATTAAATACCTAATAATATTGCTTTTAGGAGCAAATTTTTCAATGAATGCACAATTTGGCTTCTCTCATGAAGTTGGAGCTTTTATTGGAGGAGTTGCTTTTCAATCTGATTTTGGCGTAAGACATGATTTTAAAACTAATGCAGGAAACACAGGGATTGGTGTTGGATTAGTACACTATATGAATTTTGCTTATCGTGCAGAATGTAACTGTTACACTCCTGAAACTTATTTCAACGACCACTTTAAAGTTCGTTCTGAGTTATCTTACAACAGTACAAAATTAGAACATTTTGGTGAATTTGCAGACAAACAAACTCTAGCTGGTGCTCAACTTCGAGCAATGAAAGGTGAAGCTAAAGTTACAGATGTGGGTATGCAATTAGAATACTTTCCATTAAGTATTCGTGAATTTACTGCAACCGATGGCGCATGGGCACCATTCTTAGGACTTGGAGCACATTACTCATTTTTTGATAACAACACGTATTCAACATTACCGGGAGGATTAGGAAATCCAAACAATGTTTATCCTAGATATTTACCAGACGGCTTTTCATCTGAAGGAGGAAGTACTTGGTCTGTTGTTTCTTCAGTAGGTACTCGCTACAAGTTAACTGAACTTTCGGATTTATTTTTTGAATTAAGATGGCAGTACTACTTTTCTGACTGGGTTGATGGTTTAAATAAAAATCCAGATCTTTGGAAAGAAAACAAAGCTAACGATTGGAACTTATGGTTTCACTTCGGATACATTTATTATTTAGATTAATAAATATCTCAACATAAAAAAATCCCGATTCTCACGAATCGGGATTTTTTGTTTTCAGTTACTTCTACTATTTAAAAGCTTGCTCTAAATCCGCTAATAAATCTTCAACATCCTCAATTCCAACACTCAAACGAACTAAGTCATCTGAAATACCCACTTCTTTTCTTTTATCTTCAGGAATAGATGCGTGTGTCATTAAAGCTGGGTGATTCGCTAACGATTCCACTCCACCTAAAGATTCAGCCAAAGTGAACACTTTTAAATTCTCTAAGAATTTAATTGCATCTTCTTTTTTACCTGACTTGAATGTAAACGTTACCATTCCTCCAAAACCACTCATTTGCTTTTTAGCAATTTCATGAAATGGATGCGAAGCTAATCCTGGATAATATACTCTTTCTACTAAAGGATGATTATCTAAATATGCTGCTACTTTTTCTCCATTTTCGCAATGACGTTGTACACGTAAATGCAACGTTTTGATTCCTCTTAAAACCAAGAAAGAATCCATTGGTCCTAATGTAGCTCCTGTTGCGAATTGTTTGAAGTGTAATTCTTCGCCTAACGCTTTATCTTTAATAATCAATGCTCCCGCAATAACATCAGAATGTCCTCCTAAATATTTAGTAGCCGAATGCATAACAATATCAGCACCTAAATCCAATGGTTTTTGTAAGTATGGTGTTGCAAAAGTATTATCAACCGCAAATAAGATATTATGCTTTTTGGTGATTTGTGCAATCGCTGCAATATCAGCTAATTTCATTAAGGGATTTGTTGGTGTTTCCACCCAAACCAATTTTGTGTTTTCATTGATTAACGATTGGAATTTCTCCAAATCATTCATATCCACAAAATGAAATTTGATACCACTATCTTTATATAATCTAGTGAATAATCTATAAGTTCCACCGTATAAATCGTCCATTGCAATGATTTCGTCACCAGCTTTGAACATACGTAACAAACAATCGGTTGCAGCTAATCCAGAAGAAAAAGCTAAACCTCTTGCGCCATTTTCGATACTTGCTAAAGCATCTTCTAAAGCAGTTCTTGTTGGGTTGGCTGCTCTACTATATTCGTAGTCGCCAATTGGTTTCCCAGGACTTGATTGTACATAAGTCGAAGTTTGAAATACTGGTGGCATTACTGCTCCTGTTACTTTTTCATGATGTTGTCCACCATGTATCGTTTTTGTATTGAATTTCATTTTTAAAAAATTTTTACAAAGGTAAATAAAAGTTGTTTGATGCTGCTTTTTCGAATCGTTAACAATTCGCTAAATATGCTTTTTAATCGACATCATAATTCCTAAATGAATGCCCTCATGATAATTGTTAAATTCCATTGCTTCATTTAATGTTCCCAAATGAAATCCTGTTTTAGTTTGATACGGATGAAATTCTTTGAAAATTCCAGCTTCAAAATCAGCTTTCGTTTTTTCAACCATTTCGGATAGTAATTTCTTAATTTCATCGACTTCAGCTTGTGAAGTTTTTCCATCTGGACGTGAACCGTTTTGATATTTTTCAAAAAGCGAATCGGGAATATGCATTGGTAAACCTGATAAAGCGTAAACTAATTTCTGTTGGGACACAATAACGTGACCGATGTTCCAAATTAAATTATTGCTCATTCCTATTGGAATTGTATTCAATTGTTCCAACGAATAACTATCTAAAAAATTCTTGTATAATCCGCGGCTGGTTTCCCAAATTCTAAAAGTTGCGTCCATGTCTAATTTTTTTATAAAATTACTGATTTTTAGAATTCAAAAGACTGTATTTTTGCATCAGAAATTGAAAAACAATAAAATGAACAAAATATACTATTTGGCTTCTTGTGATACCTGTCGAAAAATCATCAAATCGTTACCCAATTCTGATAAATTAACATTTATAGATATCCGTCAAAATCCAATTTCGGAAAGTGATTTGGAAGAAATGTACCAACTTTCGGGAAGTTATGAAGCGCTTTTCAGCAAAAAAGCACAATTGTATAAATCACTAGGTTTAAAAGATAAAAATCTTACTGAAGCCGATTTCAAAAAATATCTTTTAGAACATTACACGTTTTTGAGTCGCCCCGTTTTTATTATCGATGGGAAGATTTACATTGGAAATAGTCCAAAAAACATTCATGAAGTAATTACCGTTTTAAGCTAATGTCAAAAAGAAGTTGGGCATTAGTTGCCGCTACCTTAGTTTCCATCATTTATGGCGTAACTTTTACGATTGCTAAAGACGTAATGCCAAAATATGTCGACGCATTCGGGTTTATCGTAATGCGTGTTGGTGGTTCGGTTTTGTTATTTTGGTTGATTTCCTTTTTTGGACCCAAAGAAAAAATTGCAAAAGAAGATTTTCCTCGAATTGTTGCAGCTGCGTTCTTCGGAGTAGCTTTCAACATGTTGACTTTTTTCAAAGGATTGAGCTACACTTCGCCTATTATGGGAGCCGTTTTGATGGTAACCACACCTATGATTGTTTTGGTTTTATCAGCATTCATCATGAAAGAACGAATGGAAAACCGAAAAGTTTTAGGAATCATTTTAGGCTTAGCCGGAACGATAACTTTAATTCTCTACGGAAAATCGTTAGTAAACGCTACAAATGCTTCTTTAGGAAATTTATTGGTTTTTGTAAATGCCGTTTCTTACGGATTTTACCTCATCATCGTGAAAAAATTAATGGATAAATACAATGCCTTTACTTTCGTAAAATGGATTTACACTTTTGGGTTCTTAATGGTATTGCCTTTTGGTTGGAACGAATTTCAAGCGGTAGATTTTGCTAATTTACCAACGGATATTTTCTGGAAAATTGGTTTTGTAGTCGTGTTTTCAACCTTCTTAACGTATTTACTAAATTTAGTTTCCATGCGTGAATTAAAACCAACAACCGTAGCAGTTTTCATCTATTTACAACCGCTTTTTGCCACTATTTTCGCCGTAAGTTTAGGAAAAGACGATTTAAGTTTAGTGAAATTGATCTCAGCTGTTTTGATATTTGTCGGAGTTTATTTAGTAACGCAAAAGAAATCTACTTCTTAATCAGATTTCCAATACTGAACACTAAAAACTGAACACTGAACACTTTTTCTTATCTTTGAAGACATTTTTATAACGTATGATACACTCCATGACGGGTTTTGGGAAAGCTTCTTTGCAATTACCAACCAAAAAAATTACCGTAGAAATCAAATCGCTAAACAGTAAAGGTTTAGACTTAAATACGCGAATGCCATCGGTTTTTCGTGAAATGGAATTGGGTTTACGCAATCAAATTTCGCAACGTTTAGAACGCGGAAAGGTTGATTTTTCGCTTTATGTAGAAGTTACTGGTGAAGAAACGACTTCAAAAATCAATGTGCCGATTGTAAAAGGATACATTAACCAAATGAAAGCTGTAATTCCAAATGCAGATGAAACGGAATTAATGAAAATGGCAGTTCGTATGCCCGATGCATTAAAAACTGAGCGCGACGAAATCGATGAAAACGAATGGAAACAAATCCAAACCGTGATTGATGAAGCTTTGGAAAACATCGCTAATTTTAGAAAAGATGAAGGTGCTTCTTTAGAAAAAGAATTTCAATTGCGTATTTCAAACATCAATAATTTAATGACCGAAGCGGTTTCTTACGATGCCGAACGCATTGAAACCGTAAAAACACGTTTACGTACTGCTTTAGATGAATTAAAAATCAATGTAGATGAAAATCGTTTCGAACAAGAATTGATTTTTTATCTAGAAAAATACGACATTACTGAAGAAAAAGTGCGTTTGGGCAACCATTTGAACTATTTCTTAGAAACCTTAAACGGAACAGAAGCTAACGGAAGAAAATTAGGTTTCATCACGCAAGAAATGGGAAGAGAAATCAACACCATGGGTTCAAAATCGAATCATACCGAAATGCAAAAATTGGTGGTGATGATGAAAGATGAATTGGAAAAGATTAAGGAACAAGTTTTGAACGTATTGTAATCGGATTGAAATGGGGATTATTTTATTGTTTTATTTTATTGTCCTTTTTGTAATTATAGGATTATCTATTTTGCAAATTTTCAAATTGAGAAAAGAAATCAATTTTAATAAAACAATATTTTACAGCATTTTAGTATCGATACTTTTTTTATTCATTACTAATTTAAAATATGCAAATTCAAAGGAAGTTTATGCTTTCGAACCTTTTTTTCTGATTCCATTTATCACAATAGTTATTCCTTTTGGTTTGGGAGCTATTCTAAATGTTTTTAAAAAAGAAAAATTAAAAATCATTTCTAATTCATTAATAGTTAGTATTTTAATTTCAATTATAATAATGATAATTTTTAATGAATATTTAGATGTAATTGAAAGGTTTAACTTGAAAATTTATTATTAAACAACAACACAATGACGAAAGGAAAATTATTAGTATTCTCTGCGCCATCAGGTTCAGGAAAAACCACTATAGTAAGACATTTATTAGCCCAACCCGATTTGAATTTAGAATTTTCGATTTCGTGTACAACGCGTGCGCCTCGTGGCGAAGAAGTAGATGGAAAAGATTATTATTTCATCTCATGGGATGAATTCAAAAAGCACATTAAAGCAGAAGATTTCGTAGAATGGGAAGAAGTCTATACTGATAATTTCTACGGCACTTTAAAAACCGAAGTAGAACGCATCTGGGCTTTAGGAAAACACGTAATTTTTGACATTGATGTAGCAGGTGGATTGCGTATTAAAAGCAAATTTCCAAACGAAACTTTAGCTGTTTTTGTAAAACCACCAAGCGTTGACGAATTAAAACGCCGCTTAAAACAACGTTCCACAGAAAGCGAAGACAAAATCAATATGCGTATCGCGAAAGCATCAGTAGAATTAGCAACTGCACCACAATTTGACACCATCATCAAAAATTATGATTTAGATGTGGCAAAAGAAGAAGCGTATCAGTTAGTGAAAAAATTCATCAACACGAATTCCACGAATTAGCACAAATTTTGTGAGATTTAATTATTTTGAATTCGTGATAATTTGTGAAATTAGTGTTTGAAAATGAAAATAGGTCTATATTTCGGAACGTTTAATCCCATTCACATTGGGCATTTAATTATTGCCAATCATATGGCGGAGCATTCTGATTTGGATCAAATTTGGATGGTGGTTACGCCCCACAATCCACACAAACAGAAAAGTTCGTTGTTAGATGATTACCATCGTTTGCATATGGTGCATTTGGCAACCGAAGATTACCCAAAAATTCAACCTTCGGATATCGAATTCAAATTACCGCAGCCGAATTATACCGTAAATACTTTAGCGCATTTACAAGAAAAATTTCCGAAACACGAATTTTCGTTAATCATGGGCGAAGACAATTTGAACTCGCTCCACAAGTGGAAAAACTACCAAGTCATTTTGCAAAACCACAATATTTATGTCTATCCGCGACTAAATTCAGGTGAAATTGATGAACAATTTGTAAATCATCAAAAAATTCATCGAGTTGGCGCGCCTGTAATCGAATTGTCTTCCACATTCATTCGTGAAAGCATTAAAAACGGTAAAAATGTAGTACCAATGTTACCCAATAAAGTTTGGGAATATATGGAACATAATTTGTTTTATAAGAAGTAACCGAATGCAAAATCCTAAACTAGAAAAGCTAATCGAAAAGCAACCGAAAAAGAAGCATTCAGTAATCGATTATATTTTTGATAATCCATATTTTGTTAGGTCAAAAGAATATGGTTCAATGATCGAGAATTATAGTAAAGAAATCGTTTTTAATAATACTGGTTCAGATAAATACATCTATTTTATTTTTGGATTTATGATTTTTATTTTTGGATTTCGTGCGATTGAAGATATATTTAGTAGGTATATTATTTGGGGTTTATTAGTCGTCTTAGCACTTATTGTTTGGTTTAATAAAACAAAAAAAATAGAAGAAATTAAAATTTCAGAAGCAGGAATTGAAATTAATAAAACCCAACATTCATGGAATCAAATTTATGATTATGGTTTTACGATTGAACACAAACAAAAAAATTCCAACTATTATTTGGAAATCTTTATGAAAACTGGTAAAAAAGAACGTTTTGGTTTGTATAATTATTCAAACCCCGAAGAAATTATAGTAACAATGAATTTTTTCAGAAATAGATATAATTCTAATCGAAATCATTCTTAACATTCCTTTACCATTCGTTCCCAATCCCATTGCGTAACTTTGTATTCTTAAAAATAAAATGTTATGCTAAACTTCGAATTATACAATCCAGTAAATTATGTCTTTGGAAAAGGACAAATTGCTAAACTAACTGATTTAGTTCCAACAAATACTAAAATTCTTATCGCTTATGGCGGCGGAAGTATCTTCAAAAATGGTGTTTATGACCAAGTAAAAGCGGCTTTGCCGAATCACGATATTGTGGAATTTGGTGGTATCGAACCGAATCCTCGTTTTGAAACCTTGATGAAAGCGGTTGCAATTATTCGTGCTGAAAAAATCGGGTTTATTCTAGCTGTTGGTGGCGGAAGCGTGATTGATGGCGTGAAATTTATTTCGGCAGCTGTTAATTTTGAAGGTGATGAAGCCGATATTCTAAAAAAACGAATTTTATTCAAAGATGTTGCTAAAGTGATTCCTTTTGGAACCGTTTTAACCTTACCAGCAACCGGTTCGGAAATGAATTCAGGCGCTGTGGTTACGATTGAAGCTACTCAAGAAAAACTAACTTTAGGTGGAAGTGCTTTGTTTCCAGTTTTCTCAATTGTTGACCCAACGGTAATTACTTCTTTACCAAAAAGACAATTGCAAAACGGAGTTGTGGATGCGTTCACACACGTTATGGAGCAATATTTAACGTATACGCACGACGCTTTATTACAAGACCGAATTTCAGAAAGTATTTTACAAACGCTAATTGAAATTGGTCCAGATGTAGTGGAAAATCCGAGCGATTATAAAATAGCTTCCAACTTTGTTTGGAGTGCAACCATGGCATTGAATGGCTTAATTCAAAAAGGAGTTCCTTCGGATTGGGCAACGCACATGATTGGTCATGAATTAACGGCTTTATACGAAATTGACCACGCAAGAACATTGGCAATTATCGGCCCAAATTTATACCGTGTCATGTTCGATACGAAAAAAGACAAATTAGCACAATACGGCCAACGTGTTTGGAACATTCAAGGCAATTCAACAGATGAAATTGCAGAAAAAGCGATTGAAAAAACGGTTGATTTCTTCCACAAAATGGGCATGAAAACCAAAATTTCAGAAAACGCAGAAAACATCGAAAAAACAGCTGATTTCATCGTAAATCGTTTCGAAGAAAGAGGCTGGAAAGCCATGGGTGAAAAGCAAAACATCACGCTTGAAAAAGTGAGAGCTATTGTAGAAATGAGTTATTAAAAAATATGTATTCATCATAATAAAGGCACGGAGTTTATCTTCGTGCCTTTGTATTAAAAAGAGTTTCGCAAACGTTTTTTGTAAATCCTTTTTAAATGCCTATTTTTGATGTTCTAAATTAAATCGTAAAATGGAAAAAAAGCCAAAATTTGCCGTCATTGGAGGAGGAAGTTGGGCTACTGCAATTGCGAAAATGCTTTGTGAAAATCAAGACGAAATTGCTTGGTACATGCGAAGTACTTATGCTATTGAGCATTTAAAACATCAAAAACACAACCCAAATTATTTGAGCTCGGTTGCGTTTGACACCAATAAATTAAAACTTACAAACGATATCAACGAAGCGGTTGCTTATGCTGATTACATTATTTTTGTGGTTCCATCAGCTTTTTTAAGCAAAGAATTAGAAAATTTGACTGAAAGTTTGGAAGGGAAAATCATTTTTTCAGCTATTAAAGGAATTGTTCCTGAATCAAGTTTGATTGTAGGCGAACATTTTCATACCAAATACGATATTCCATTTGAAAATATTGGGGTAATTACAGGTCCTTGTCATGCAGAAGAAGTAGCAATGGAACGTTTATCGTACCTAACCATTGCGTGTAGTGATAGAAAAAAAGCGAAATATGTTGCAAAAAATCTAAGTTCACATTACATCAAAGCAAAAACTACTGATGATATTATTGGAACTGAATATGCAGCCGTTTTAAAAAATATTTACGCAATTGCAGCCGGAATTGCTCATGGTTTAGGCTATGGCGATAACTTTCAAGCGGTTTTGATGAGTAACGGTATTCGAGAAATGAAGAAATTCATTCGTAAAGTGCACAAAATGAAGCGAAATATTAATAATTCTGCTTATTTGGGTGATTTATTGGTAACTGGATATTCGGTATTTTCTAGAAATAGAATGTTTGGAAACATGATTGGAAAAGGTTACACCGTAAAATCAGCACAAATGGAAATGAGCATGGTGGCTGAAGGTTATTACGCTGTAAAAAGTGCCTACAAATTAAACAAAGAATACGGAGCTGATACTCCAATTATTGATGCCGTTTACGAAATTTTATACGAAAACAAAGACGCTAAAACCGTTTTTAAAGCCTTGACAGAAAAATTAAACTAAAAACCCATGCTATTTTCACTAAAAACCGGTGCTATTGATCATTTAATCGATCATCCTGGAATTATTTCGGCTTTTACCATTACCATCATTGCTATGTTGGTATTAGATTTAGGAGTTTTAAATAAAAAAGGTCACGTAATTTCTAATCGTGAAGCAGCTATTTGGTCGGTGATTTGGATTTCATTGGCAATGGGATTTAGTGGAATTATTTATCATTACATGGGAGCCGAAAAATTCATGCAATTTCAAGGCGCGTATTGGATTGAAAAAGCACTTTCGGTAGATAATTTATTTGTTTTTATTTTAGTTTTTGGATACTTCAACGTAGCAAAAGAAGCCCAACACAAAGTATTATTTTGGGGTGTAATTGGTGCTTTAGTGTTTAGAGCAATTTTTATTTTTGCGGGCGTTTGGTTACTGAACTATACGTATTTGCCCGAAATGGAACTTTTTGGAAAACTAGTCGAAATCAACTATTTGCTTACCCTTTTCGGAATTATTTTGATTGTTGCCGGAATTAAATCGGCATTAAGTCAGGAAGAAGATGAAGGAAGTAAAGATTTTAGCAAAAGTGCCGGTTCAAAATTTGTACACAAGTTTTTTAAAGTAAGTCCGAATTTTGATGGCGATAAATTTTTCACCATTCAAAACGGAATCAAAATGGCAACGCCTTTGTTTGTAGTGGTTGCTATCGTTGAATTTACTGACTTATTATTTGCGATTGACAGTATTCCAGCGATTTTTGCTATTGCTCCAGACGATCCTTTTATTCTTTATACGTCGAATATTTTTGCAATTTTAGGATTGCGTTCGTTGTATTTCCTTTTGGCGAACTTTATGTATATGTTCAGTAAATTGAAATATGGATTAGGATTTATACTGGCTTTTATCGGAACTAAAATGATTATAGCGCCGTTTTACCACGTTCCTACAAGTTTATCTTTATCTGTTGTGGGTGGAGCTTTAATCTTGTCTGTAATCGCTTCTTTGTTGTTTCCTGATAAGGATTAATACTATTCAAAATACACTTCTGGATTGTCCGTGATTTTTAATTTCAAAATGTAATCTTTGAATTTATCTTTTTTGGATGCATCCCAACTTTTAATAGTCTTATCATTCAATTCTTTTAGAACAATTTTCTCTAGATATGATTTTTCGGTTCCAGCTTTATAGCCTGTTTCAAAGTCTTTTAAGTTGTCCAAATTATTTATCCAATACTGAAAAAAGCCATTTTCGGTAGAAGTTACTACTTGTTTTAAGATAATGTAACTCTTTTTGGTTGGTAATTCTTCTTTTTTGAACGATTCGAAAAGTTCTTGAGATACTTTTTTGAGTAAAGTTTCATTTTTATTGACCAAAAGTAAATCACAATACGCATAAAGTGTTTTTACTGTTCGGTCTCCTTTTTCGTATTTTGCTTTTAAACTAGAAGTTCTAAAATCGGGGTTTTTCGCTTTCTTTCCTTCATTTATTAGATGTTCAGATTCGACATTTACACCGCTATGATGAATGAATTTTTTACTCGCATCAAAATATAAAAGCACGGGAACACTTTCAAAATGAAGATTCGCTTCGGAAATAAATGCATTATCATCTTCTGCTAAAGAACCGTTGGTATTCATAGCATAATTAATGAAGTTTTTGTTGTAGTAATTGGCAACTAAAGAATCGTTTTTAAGTAAATCACCCAAACGTTTACAAACAGGACAATCGGAATTGTAATATTCGATAAAAACAATCTTGTTTTGCTCTTTAGCCTTTTTAAACGCTTCCTTTAAAGAAGGTTCAAAAACAACTTGAGCCGAAATAGTGTTTGATAAAATTAAAAATACAATAAAAAAAAGCGCTCTTTTCATGTTTCATTTATTTACAATTGTAAAATTAAAACTAAAAAGAGCGCTAAGTTGTTAATCAATTGTTATTTCATCTATAAAAATAAACGCGTCGCCACCAGCGCCTTGATGCCATTCTGGTAATTTACCGAAGTTTTTTGCGATGACTTTTACGTAACGTGCTGATTTTTTCTTTTCTAAAAGAACTCCAAATTCTCTAGTAAATGAATTTTCATCTTTTGGATCAATTCCACTATTTTTAGCAATATCAAGACTTCCAACAGAAGTAAAATTGACATTATCTGTTGAAATTAAAAACTCTAAATGAGTTGGCATTAAAATCCAAGAGCGACTATCTTGTAAAAAATTTGCTTTAAACGATTTTAACTCTTTCATTTCTTTTAAATCGACAACCGCTTCAAAATCCTGACTTTGATAACCTTGCCAATCGCCTTTTCTCCAGTTCTCCGTTCCTAAAATACCATCTAACAACCCTTCTGGACCACCGGCATGATATTGCGGATTGTAAACCGATTTGATATTGATACTGTAATTATTGGGTTTTTTGAAAAAGGTTGCGGAAATTGTGTTACTTTTTTGCCCATTCTCTTCATTATAAACCAAAACTAAACTTGATTTTTCTATATAAAATGGTTTTTCATACTTTTTAAAATTAATCATAACCATACTAGTATCTTTGTCAAAAACTTTGTAATATATTTCTTGATTTTCCTTTGATTTCAATTCAATTTTCAATTTATCTTTAAATGATTTGCTTTCCGCTTGAATTACAGGAACTGAGATAAACTTTTTTATTTCAACTTCTGAAACATCATAGATGTTACCAAAATTTTGCTCAAAAAAACCAAAATTATAATTTCTTTGTACAACATCATTTTTAGTTAAAATGTCATTTTTTCCATTTTCAAAATTAACTTTTATCTTTTCGAAATAAGGTATAACTGTTTGCCATTCTGGTTTTCCTGGAGTCACCGCATAAATCCCCATCGAACTCAATACATACCAAGCGCTCATCTGCCCACAGTCTTCATTTCCAATTAAACCATCTGGTGTGTTTGTGTAAAAATTATCTAAAATATACTTGACTTTTGCATTCGTTTTTTCTGGTTTCCCAACATAATTGTACAAATACGCCATGTGGTGACTTGGTTCGTTTCCATGCGCATATTGTCCGATTAAACCCGTAACATCGACTTGTTCTCTACCTGTGGTTTTACTTTCACTGTTGAACATTTCGTCTAACTTGGCTTCAAATTTAGCTGGTCCGCAGTAAGCTTGAATCATTCCCTCAATATCTTGTGGCACGAAAAACGAGTATTGCCAAGAATTTCCTTCAGTAAAATTATTGTTGACTTCTCTTGGGTCGAAAGGTTTGTCCCAACCTCCGTTTTTCTTTGGACGCATGAAACCCGTTTCCCAATCGAAAATGTTTTTCCAATTTTGAGAACGTTTCATGAAATATTGATAATCTTCTTGCTTATTTAAAATTTGAGCCATTTGGGCAATACACCAATCGTCATACGCATATTCCAAGGTTTTAGAAACGCTTTCGTGTTCGTCATCAATCGAAATGAAACCATTTTTCTTGTAGGCATCCAAACCTAAAACATCACGCATAGCAGAAGCTTTACTGGCTTCAAACGCTTTTTCGTAATCAAAACCTTTTATACCTTTTACCATCGCATCTGCAATTACAGAAACGGAATGATAGCCAATCATACAATCCGTTTCATTGGAAGCTAATTCCCAAACTGGTAACCTACCGCCTTGTTCATACTGTTTAATGAAGGTATTGATGTAATCTGCAGTTCGTTTTTTATCAATCAAAGTATACAACGGATGAGCTCCTCTAAACGTGTCCCAAAGCGAGAATACTGTGTAATAATCAAATCCTTCGGCAACATGAATTTTATTGTCTCTACCGCGGTATTTTCCGTCTAAATCTTGTGCGATATTCGGTTGCATCATCGTGTGATACAAAGCCGTGTAAAAAATCGCTAACTTATCTTTATCATTGGAAGTGACTTCAATTTTTGACAATTCTTTGTTCCAAAGTGCGATAGCGGCTTTGTGTGCTTTATTGAAATCCCAATGTTTGATTTCAGAACTGTTTAATTTGGCTCCTTCATAGCTCGTTGGCGAAAGTGATACTTTTACGAGGATTTTTTCGCCTTTTTTGACTTGTTTGGAGAAACTAGCTTTTGTAATATTTCCTAAATATTCTGAATTAGCAATAGCCTTATTCATTTCTAAAGGAACATTAAATTCTATTCGAGCATACACATATTGGTCTCGAGCCCAAGCTTCACTTCTTCTTAAAACCTCAATAGTTCTATTATCGATAACACGAATTTTTCCATCTAATAATTTATCTCTATGATGTAAATCGATAATAATATTCGCATTTCCAGCTTTATTAAACGTATATTCATGAAAACCAACACGGGTTGAAGTGGTTAAACGTACATCGATATTGTGTTTGTCTAATTTCACAGAGTAAAATCCAGCGGAAGCTTTTTCATTGGCATGCAAAAAAGTAGAAGAATACACTTTATTATCAAACGAAGGTTCGCCCATAGTTGGCATCAACATGATATCACCATAATCCGAAACACCTGTTCCATTCAAATGCGTGTGCGAAAATCCGTAAATCAAATTATCGGAATAATGATAACCGCCACAGCCATCCCAACTGCCGTCAATTCTGGTATCAGGAGACAATTGGACCATTCCGTAAGGCACAGTTGCGCCCGGAAAAGTGTGTCCGTGACCACCTGTTCCAATAAATGGGTTGACGTGTTTGGCGTAATCTTGTGCTTGGGAAATTGTTGTAGTTAAAAAGGCTAAAGCAATAAGAAATGGTTTCATGTTGTGTTGTTGAAAAAATTTCTTAAAGGTAAAAATATTTTCTTTTTAAAAACAAAAAACCACGAATACAGAAATCAATTCGTGCATTCGTGGTTTCACTATTTTAATTTACGCAAATCTAATTCGCAAAAACACCTCTTTTGTTGATAATAGGTAAATCGGCAGTGGCTTTTTCGTTGATGGTGTTTACACGGAACACGAAGGTTTTATCGTATAATTGTCCGTTTGCGAAATACGATAACATAAATTCGTTATTCAATTGTAAAACGTTGTTTTCTAACAATTCTACTTTAACAGCTGTTCTTGGTTCAACTTTGGCAAACGCATGACGAAAAGTTCCCGTTTTGCGTTCTTCGCCATTGATTAAACCGTAAGCGCGTGAAACTACCATAGCCATTTCTAGCAAATCATCGGTGTCGTTTACTAAGTAAGCGTACCAAGAATTCTCCATAAAATCGTCGTTCCATTCTTGAAAAGCTACAATGTGAACGTTTGCTACTTTTGGGATGATAATGTCTTTTTTCATAGTAAGTGAGATTGCTTCGTTCCTCGCAATGACTAAATTGATGATTTAAATTGCTCTAAGAAACGAACGTCGTTTTCATAAAACATACGAATATCGCCAATTTGATACAACAACATGGCAATACGTTCTACTCCCATTCCGAAAGCAAAACCTGTATGTTCGTCTGGATTGATACCGCAGTTTTTCAATACGTTTGGATCTACCATTCCACAACCACCAATTTCTAACCAACCGGTTCCTTTGGTAATTCTATAATCGGTTTCAGTTTTTAATCCCCAATAAATATCGATTTCAGCGCTTGGCTCTGTAAATGGGAAATATGACGGACGTAAACGGATTTTCGATTTTCCGAACATTTCTTTCGTGAAATACAACAAAGTCTGTTTTAAATCGGCAAAGGAAACGTCTTTGTCAATATACAATCCTTCCACTTGATGGAAAATACAGTGCGAACGCGAGGAAACTGCCTCGTTACGAAACACTCTTCCTGGAGAAATCGTACGAATAGGCGGTTTGTTATTTTCCATGTAACGTACTTGCACTGATGAAGTGTGTGTTCGCAATAAAACATCAGGATTGGTTTGAATGAAAAACGTATCCTGCATATCTCGTGCTGGATGATATTCTGGTAAATTTAATGCGGTAAAATTGTGCCAATCATCCTCGATTTCTGGACCTTCGGACACGTTGAACCCAATGGTTGAAAAAATATCAATCATTTGATTTTTTACAATAGAAATTGGGTGGCGCGAACCAATGTTCATAGCTTCTCCCGGACGCGTTGTATCACCGTAAATTCCTTTTGATTCTTCTTTATTTTCTAAAGCGTCTTGAATGGTTTTTACCTTTTCTTCTGCCGAAGTTTTCAATTCGTTGATTACTTGTCCGAATTCTTTCTTTTGTTCGTTTGGAACATTTTTGAATTCAGCAAAAAAATCTTTCAACAAGCCTTTACTTCCTAAATACTTAATTCGGAAGGCTTCTAATTGTTCTTTATTATCGGTTTGAAAAGCTTTTACTTCTTCAATATGGGCTTTAATCGTTTCTGTCATCGCTCGTTGTATAAAGGTGCAAATTTATGGATTTTGTTTCAAGTTTCAAGTTTCAAGTTGTCTAAAACTTCTAAAATCATAAATCGTTAATCTTAAATCATTAATCTATCAACTCTTTCTCTAAAAAGTAACTTACAATTGCTTCTTTCATTAGTACGGCTTGCTCACCTGCTTTTAGTGGTGGTAATTCTTCTTTTACTTTGTAATGTGGCCAACCATCGTTGTCGAAATATTCAAATTCGTAGTAACCATAAGGCTCTAACAAACGACAAATAGCGATGTGCATTAGGTTTACTTTTTCATCTTTTTTGAATGTAGCATGAATTTTTCCTAATTCTTGCACACCGATTAGATAAATGATTCCCTCTAAATCAAGGGTTTCACCATCTGCGAATTTATTTGATAATATAGTGACAACGCTTTCCCAACGCTGTTTTAATTGTTCGTCTCTTGACATGTTTTATAGATGAAAGAAAAAAGAGAAAAGAAAAAAGACTATTCCCAACTTTCTATATTAGATTTGCAAAGATAATCGATGGTTTTGTTTTTTACACAATCTATCGTCTTTGTTCTTTATTCTTTCATCAATTTTCTTTTTGCATGAGTTTTATTGATATTGTTTTTGCAGTTTTATTGGGTTTTGCAGTTTATAAAGGATTAAAAAACGGACTTTTTGTAGAAGTCGCTTCTTTCGTAGCATTGATTTTAGGAATTTACTTAGCGATTAAATTTTCAAATTTAGTAGGCACTGTTTTTACTGGAATTTTCCCAAGTTGGAATCCAAAATACATTGAAATAACCGCTTTTATCATTACGTTTTTGTTGGTGGTGATTGGAATACACTTGAGTGCGAAAATTTTAACCAAATTAGCAGATTTTGCTTTTTTAGGTTGGATTAACAAAATTGCTGGAGTGATTTTTAGCTTATTGAAAACAATTTTAGCGTTGAGTGTTGTGCTTTTTATTTTTGAGAAAATCAACATCAACAACATGCTACTTTCTAAAGAAACACGAGAGAATTCCATTTTTTATAACCCAATTCAGAATATTTTAAAAGCGATTTATCCTACGATTGAAGGTTGGTATGACAGTTTGAAGTCGGAAGTTGCGAGTGAGGAGTAAAAGCTTCAACAAGCTAATTCTGAACACTTTCAACTGAACACTGAACACTATTCCTTCACTTCCTTAATCGCTTCTTTGTCAATCCACGCTTTGGTTTTGTCGGTGAGTTCTACTTGTTTCCAGTTGCCTAATTCTTCTAAAACAAAAACTTTTGTGCCTTCGTGAAGCGTTACTACATCTTCCGAACTATTTTTAGGTTCGGCTTTCAAAGTTGTTGCTTCTGCAAAAACGATGGCTGGATTGTAATTCGCGTCGAATTTCTTCTGTAAAAATGCGGAGAAAACCGTTACTCCAATTCCAATTAAAAATAATAGAAACAAACTGAAAAATGTTCGTTTTAGAAATACGGTATTTCCAAAATAATACCCTAAAAAGGAAAGTAAACTTAGGAAAGCGATAAATACTGCAATCCTAGCCCAAGTGTCATAATGAAATGTGTTGGTGAACTCTTTAACCATTTTCTTAAAACCCACTTCTGGAAGGATTTTAATATCGTCTATTGCCATTTTTTGAGCAAATGACAGATTGGTTTGAATGGCTTCGTCATCTGGGTTTAAAAGCAATGCTTTTTCGTAATTGTAAATCGATGGTGCTACTTTTCCAAGTTTGTAATAACAATTGGCAATATTAAAATACAAATCTGCCGATTCGTTGCCTTTGTTTACAATACTTTCGAAAGATTGCAACGCTTGTTCGTAATCGCCTTTGTTATATAAATCGTTTGCTTTTTTGAAGGTAGCATCGATGGATTCACTTGCATTGGCAAATGAAATCAAAAACAAAAGGAATAGTATAAATTTATTTTTCATTATTTCAATTGTTTTTCAAGTTCAGAAATTCGTTCCACAGCTCGTTCAAAATCATTTGTCATGGCGATATCGGTTGCTGGTGCGTATCGTGCGAATTCACAATCGTTCATTAACTCCATAAATCGATTAATACTTTCTTCGGATGCGTTTCGTTGTTGTAGTAATTCGATGATATTGTCTTTGCTCATTTCAACCGTTTCGATATGTAATTTGGCTTTTAAGAAATTGTGTAATGCTTTTTCCATTGCCATATAAAACGGTACTTTGTCGCCCATTTGTTTTTTAGCTTCCGATAAATATTTCTTTACTAATCGGTTATTATTTCTAACTCGGTTTCCTACAACATCGGCATCTTTTGCTTCTTTTTGTTTTCTGGCAATCATCACAATTGGAATCAATACTAATGGTGCAAATAACAAACTATAAAACAATCCTGAACCTAAGAAATCTTCTCTAGAAGCAGAAACAAATTCCGTTTTCAACTTATTGAATTGAAAGACTTCTTTTTTCTGAATGACTTGTTTATTCGTACTAGGTGTATTAGCCACAACCGTTCCGTCACCTTCGGCTACGTCAATGGTGATTTCTTTTGAAGTAATAGTTTTATACGATTTACTTACCAAATCGTAATACGAAAACTCCATCGGTTTAATTGTATATTTTCCTTTAAACTGTGGAATAATAGTGTATTTATCTGAAACTTTTCCAACCATACCCGTTAATGGCGTTTGTACATTTTCGGTATGCGATGGTTCGTACATTTCTAAAGCACTTGGAACTACGGGTTTTGGTAAAGTAAATAATTTTAAGTTTCCTTTACCTGAAACACTTACTTCTAAATCTAAGGATTCGCCTGCTTTTAATGCTGTTTTTGATGGAGTTACTTTAAAATCGAAATTCCCTACAGCTCCAGTAAAACTTTCTGGTTTTCCGTTTTCTGGAAGTGGTTTTACGTTAATGGTTTGCGTTCCTGTTGAAAGTGATTTTTCAATAACTCGCATTTCATATTCGCCAAACCAATCGCGACGACCAGTTGGAACCTCAGCATCTAAATCGATTTTGAAAGGTTCTATAGTTTTAGCACCCGCTTCTAACGGATACAAAATTACCTTGCGCAGCACCACCATACTATAATCTTTTCCGTTGTATTTTCCACGTTCGGCACGCAATTGCTTCATATCGATATACTGACTCCAGAAATCGTTATACTTTGGTGCTTTGAAATTTCTAAAATTCCCAACAGTAGATCGAGGTTCGAAATATAATTTATAAACTACCGTAATTGGTTCATTTACATATGGATTCTTAGTTGACATTTCAGCCACCAAATGAATTCCTTCTCCATAATTCACATTCGTTGGTTGTTGACCTGGATAAGTTGGCATTTGGATAGGATCAGTAATTGTAATTTTTATCGGAGCTGATTTATAAACTGTTCCATCATATTCAATTGAAGCTGCGCCAATGGTAAAAGTTCCTTTTTTAGTAGGTGTTAAATAGTAAATAACTTGGGTTGAAATTTCTCGTTTTTGATTAACTCTACCATTTACAATCGTTATTGATGTTTGGTTTCCTTTATTGATGAATGGTCCTTCTGCTTTAAAACCAGGAAACTTTGGTGGTACAAAATTATCACCTTCGTTATTGATAGAAAACACCAATTGGAATCGCTCATTTAAACCATAAGAACTTCTTTCTGTTTGCGCTTCAAATTTTACTTGAGCGGAAACAGACAAAGCCGATAGAAAAAAAAGTACAATATGTATTTGCTTTAAAAATTTCATTTTCGTTTTAGTCGTTCTTTATTTTACAATAATTGAAAACTCTTTAGACTTTATTGATTTGTGTTGTTGATTAATTTCGTCGTAAAAATAGAAATCTATTGATTTAAAATCTATTTTACCATCCATAATTGCTTTTAACTTATATGTTCTTGAGGCAATTGTTTTAATTTTAGTTTCCTCAATTGTATTCTCATTTTGTATTACATCTGAAACAACTTCAATTCCATTAGGTAATCTCAATTTAGGAATCATTTCATCTTCTAAAAAACCTTCTCCATAAACTTGAATCTGAACTTCAAAAATTTTATTTTTTCTAATTGAAGTTTTCTCTGGTTCTATAACATCAATTTTATAATTTCCGTAAGGATAAACATAATTATAGGGTAATCTGAAGTTTTCAAAGTTTTGAACCTTTATTCTCTCTGAAACCACTGGAACTATTTTTCTTGCTGCCTTTAAAATACTTTCGTTTTCAATTTCAGAAACTTCTTTATTATAATGAACAATAATTTTATTGTGGATATAGGTATCATATAACTCTTTAAATCGCAATACGTCAGTCCTGATTACAACACAATTATATTCTTTTCCGTTATAATTAGCTAGAAAGGGTGCATCGGCATTTTCTGAAATTGAATAAATAAAAAAATCATCTACATATTCTTTTTCAAAATCTAACTGTATCGAAGATGGCTTAATATCTTTATCATAATACAATTTATATTTTACTGTAATTGGCTGATAGCGATGCGGTTTATAATTTGAAATTTCTGGAATTATAAAAAGTTTATTTTCTGTATTTAAAGGATCGTTTTCAATCGTTTCTCCTTTAATATTTATAATTATTGGATTAGATTGATACTTTTTACCTTTATAATCAAATGTTACTTCCTCTATTGTTGATAATCCTATTTTTTTTGGCTTTAAATAGTACTTGTGGGTTACTTTTGAAGTCTTGATTCCGTTTGTTATTGTGACTGAACTCGCTATACTTTTTTGAGAATAAAAATCAAAATCATTGAACGTTGGCTCAATCAATTCAGCATCGTTGGTGTTAATTTCAAATTCAACCGTTAGCACATCAAAAAAACCTATTTCTGTGCTTGAAACTTTTTCGGAAATAATTATTTTCTCTTCTTGAGAAAATCCCCATAGAGAGTTAAAAACAAGAAATAAAACAACTATTTTTTTTATAAAATTCATGATTAATTACCAATCTTTTTCATTTGAAACCGGACGTGCTTTCACTTTCTTCGCATTCACTTTGTCCTGCACTTTCTTCTCTGCATTATTAACTGCATCTAAAATATTATCGATGCGTTGTTTGTCGGCGCCACTTGGTTTTGGATTTTCGTTTTTATCTTCTTTTTTCTCTCCGTCACCTTTGTCTTCTTTTTTGTCTTCGCCTTTATTCTTGTCTTGATCTTTTTTGTCGTCTCCTTTATCGTTTTTGTTGTTTTCTGGTTGTGGTTTTTTATCTTGACCTCCACCACCTTTGTTGTCTTTTTTATTGTTTTTTGGAGGTGGATTGTCTTTTTTCTTTCTTTTTGCCAAAGCGTAATTGTAACGCGTTTCTTCGTCATTTGGATTGTTTCTCAACGCATTCTTGTAGGCTTCCGCTGCTGCTTCATAATTTTTATCCAACATGAAAGTGTTACCTAAATTATGATAAATTCGGTGCTTTTCTTCTTTCGTTTTCGCGTGTTCTAAGGCTTGGATATATCGGATTTGCGCTTCCCCTTGTTGGTTTTGACGATACACACTATTCCCTAAATTATATCCAGCTGTTGCTTTTTTAGGTGATTTTTTTGATTCGGTTACACGAAAATCAGCTTCGGCATCAGCGTATTTTTTCTCTTTAAATAACTGATTTCCGTTGTAAAGATTTTTGTCTTTTTCTTGTCCGAAAAGCAAAACACTATTCAATAATAGCACTATGTAAAGTATGTTACGCATGTTTCTTTTCATTAAATAAGTTCAACTTTTGCACCCATGCTGTTTTTTTCTCCAAAAGGAAAACATCAACTAACAATAATAAAAATCCTAAAGCTAAAAACCATTGATATTGTGATTCAAAATCAGCAATTTGCTGCGATTCGAATTCTGATTTTTCAATCTTTTCTAAGGATTTTTTTATTTCCTCAACCACATTTTTTGTAGTAGTTCCTACTATATATTTTGACTTTGTATTATCTGCAATTTTCTTTAAAACTTCTGGATATAACTTGGTAATTACCGTTTGTCCTTCTTGGTCTTTTTTATACGAAGCGATAGTTCCTTTATCATCACGTAACGGAATTGGACCACCTTTTTCGGTTCCTACACCAATTGTTATAATGCGAACTCCTTTTTCTTTTGCCATTTCAATTGCATCATCTACTCCATCACCATGATCTTCTCCATCTGAAATTAAAACAATTAATTTACTAGTATCTTTAACATCAAAATAATCAACAGCTAATTGAATGGCATCATTAAAAGCAGTTCCTTGCGAAGACACCATATTGGTATTCATACTTTGCAAATACATTTTAGCAATGCTGTAATCGGTTGTCATGGGTAAAACTGGATAAGCACTTCCTGCATACCCAACAATTCCCACACGGTCATTTCCTAATTGATTGATGATTTGCGAAACGATTTGCTTGGTTTTTTCTAATCGATTTGGTGCTACGTCTTCGGCTAGCATACTTTTTGAAATGTCGACTGCAAAAACAATATCAATTCCTTGACGTTTTACGGTTTCCATTTTCGTTCCCATTTTTGGGTTCACCAAAGCAATAATAATACAAGCCAATGCTAACAACAAAACTCCTAATTTCAAGGCCGGTTTAAAACTCGATTTCTCTGGTGCCAATTGATTAAACAATTCCAAATCGGCAAAAACAGCTTGTCTTTTTCTTTTCCAAAACAAATTGAATAGAAAAAGTGCTACTATTATGGGTAATAGTGCTAATAAGTAAAAATATATTGGACTTTCTAATTCAAACATTGTTTTTCTTTCTAAACGATTCCTCTAAAAACTGAATTTCGTAATAACACCTCAACACCTAACAATACAAAAGCAATCAACACGAAAGGTTTGTATTTCTCGTCGTAATT
Source organism: Flavobacterium proteolyticum (assembly GCF_015223105.1). Lineage (GTDB taxonomy): Bacteria > Bacteroidota > Bacteroidia > Flavobacteriales > Flavobacteriaceae > Flavobacterium > Flavobacterium proteolyticum. The sequence continues at coordinate 876,214 of NZ_JADFTZ010000001.1, read as the reverse complement.
GTAGAATTTCTTCTCGTCAATTTCGGTGGTTTCTAACTTATTAATTTCATCGTAAATGGCTTGTAATTTTTTGTTTGATGTAGCTCGAAAATACTTAGCATCGGTTGCTTTTGCAATTTCTTTCATTAAGCTTTCATCAATTTCTACAGGCATTTTTCTAAATACCAATTTACCATTCGCATCTTTCGCAACAGGAAACATCGCTTGACCGTTTGTTCCAATTCCGATGGTATAAACTTTAATGCCGTATTCTTTAGCAATTTCAGATGCCGTTCTAGGATCGATGGTTCCAGAATTGTTCACACCATCCGTTAATAAAATGACGATTCTGCTTTTCGCTTTGCTGTCTTTAATTCGGTTAATTGCGGTTGCTAAACCAACACCAATTCCTGTTCCGTCAGCAATAATGGAATCATCATATTCGATGGTTTTTAATGATTGTAAAATGATAGTTTTATCAGAAGTTACGGGAGTTCTTGTATAACTTTCACCCGCATAAACTACTAATCCAATTCTGTCGTTAACTCTGTCTTGCACAAATGTGGAAGCTACTTTTTTCAATGCTTCTAGACGATTTGGTTTTAAATCATTAGCCAACATACTACTCGAAACGTCGATTGCCATTACAATATCGATTCCTTTTGTGGTTTTCGATTTTGAAGTGACATCAACACTTCTTGGTCTTGCTAATGCTATGATAATAGAACTCAACGCTAAGATTCGTAAAACGTATAAAAATGGTTTGGCTTTGGCTAAGAATGTTCGGTTTTGTTTGAAAGGTTCTAATGAACTCATTTTTACCGTTGCCGAAAGTTGGTTTCTTTTATAAAATAACCAACCAATTGCAATTGGTAAAACCAAAAACAACCATAAAAATTCCGGATTTAAAAAGGTTACTTTTCCCATTATTTCTTGGCTTTTCTTAGTTCGATTGAATTCTGAATTTTCTCTATAATCTGCTTCGCATGTTCGTCTTCTTCTCTATACATAAAGAAAAATTCTTGAGCACCACCAGGTTGCGACAACACCATAATGTCGTACTGCATTTTAATATCTTCTTCACTATCAAGGTCTAAAGCCGTGAATGTTCCGTAGGCTTTTTTACCTGAAAGACCTTTTACATTTTCAAATTCACCCGTTTTTACGATGATATTTTTAGCTCCAAACTTTTCTAACTCTTTTAAATCTGCTTCCAAAGCTAAATCTAAATCTATCTTCGTGGTATCTTTGTAAGCGGTTGTAATTAAAACAATTGAGAAGTCATCTGTAATATTTCCATAGGCAAAACGACTAGTTGATTTTACGTTTTCTGGAAGATTGTTTTGAATTTTCTCATCTATAGTTCGTTTTAAAACTTTTGGCGATGAAATAATGATAGCAGGTTCGCCATATTCCGAAGTAATCCATTCTTTTTCCAACAATTCTTTGGTAGAATAACCAAAATAACTGTCTTTCACAAAATCAAATCCTACCGTATAAGCGAAAATCACTATCGAAGCCACCAATAAAAAGGCTGAAATTCCAGCTGAAAGCGCTAAACGTTTTGCTTTTTGTTTTTGCATTTCCTTCTTACGAACTTCTTCAGCAAATAAAATTGCCGCTTGATCTTCGGTTCTAGGTAATGCTTTGTCAATTACCAATAAGAATTTATCGATGATTTTTTTATCGGTTTCAATTTCAAAAGGTAAGGGTTGCGATTTAGCAAATTTCACCAAATCAGAATTTTCTAAAACTTTCTTGAACTTATCTAATTCTTCACGATTGACAAACATTTTTTTATCGGCAATCGCTTTTTTCAACGCTTCCATTAACTCACTTGAAGTACTTTCCATCGCTGGAATATGAATTGATTCTTCAATGTAAGTTCTGGTGATATCGGTCATTTCAGAATAATATTCTTTGACATCACCACGTTGCACCAATTGTTTTTTATCTAAGTTTTGCAAATACGCAATCGCTTTTTCAATTGGCGAAGCGAAAAATTCTTCTTTTTGTCCTTTGTCTTTTTGCAATCTTTTGATAATAAAGTACGATGCAAATCCAGAAGTCACAATCAATACTAATAAAATCAGCAATTTCCACCATTCGCTCATTGGTTTTTCTTCGGTAGCGATGATGTCTTTGATGTCGTACATTTGTTGTTTTGTGGTATCAACTTTTACATCGTTGACTAAAATCGAAAGCGAATCGGTACGGAATTCTTTCTGGTTGATTTTCACTAATAATTTTGGAATTACATAGCGTCCCGAATCAAATTGGGTTAACCCGTACTTTTTGATTAATTCGTATTGGTTGTCGTTTTTTACGGTATCAATTGGGTATGATTCTAATATTTCCAAAGCACCAAAAAACTTTCCATCTGGAAAAACGACTTTATCTTTAGCGTTTACTTTTGCTTTGATGGTTAAATTGAATTGCGATCCAATTTTAATTTGAGTTGAGTCAATAGAAGACGAGATTTGTTGGGCAAAACCCAAAAATCCGAACAATAAAGCAATATATAAGTAAAGTTTCTTTTTCATTTTTCTTAATTACGCGCTTTAAAATAACCCAATAATTTGGTTACATAGCTTTCATCTACTCTTGAACTAATCGTTCCCGCTCCACATTTTGAAAAAATATCCTTGAAATAATTTACGTTTTCACGATAGTATTTTTCGTAATCCATTCGCACTTTATAGGAGGTTGTATCTACCAAAAGTGTTTCGCCTGTTTCAGCATCTAGCATATTTACTACTCCAATATTTGGAATGCTTTCTTCTCTTTGGTCAAACACTCGGATTCCGGTTACATCATGACGTTTTGAAGCGATTTTCAGCGTGTGTTCGTAATCTTTCACCATGAAATCGGAAATTAAAAACACGATGGCTTTCTTTTTCAAAACGCTTGATAAATATTTCAAAGCTTGCGATAAATCGGTTTTTTTGCTTTTCGATTCGAATTCGATTAACTCACGAATAATTCGCAAAACGTGTGATTTTCCTTTTTTTGGCGGAATAAACAATTCGATTTGGTCTGAAAATAAAAGCAAACCAATTTTATCATTATTTTGAGTTGCCGAAAACGCTAACGTGGCTGCGATTTCGGTAATCATATCGCGTTTTAATTGATTTTTTGTACCAAAACTTTCCGAACCCGAAATATCCACCATTAACATCATGGTTAATTCGCGCTCTTCTTCAAACACTTTTACGAATGGTTCGTTGTAGCGTGCGGTTACATTCCAATCGATAGCTCTTACGTCGTCACCGTATTGGTATTGGCGCACTTCTGAAAACGTCATCCCGCGTCCTTTAAAAGACGTGTGATATTCTCCCGAAAAGATATGATCACTCAATCTTCGGGTTTTGATTTCTATTTTTCGAACTTTCTTTAGAATTTCTTTGGTATCCATTTTTGTTTAGTAATCAGTGTTCAGTTTTAAGTGTTCAGTGATTAACTTTATGCTGAAAGATTATCAATAATTCAACTTTTAATAACTATAAATTTTAGTTTGCTAATTTGGCAATATAACTGCCAACTAATAACTGATCACTGCCAACTTGATTAAGGCACTTCAACTTCGTTAACAATTCTGCTGATTATGTCTTCAGTGGTTACATTTTCAGCTTCAGCTTCATAGGTGATTCCAATTCTGTGACGTAAAACGTCGTACACAACGGCACGAACGTCTTCTGGAATTACGTAACCTCTTCGTTTAATGAAAGCGTAACATTTAGCAGCAGTAGCTAAGTTGATACTTCCACGTGGTGAAGCACCAAAACTGATTAATGGCTTTAAACTTTCTAATTTATATTTTTCTGGATAACGTGTTGCGAAAATTAAATCTAAGATGTATTTCTCGATTTTTTCGTCCATGTACACTTCACGAACAGCTTCTTGTGCTCTTAAAATTTGCTCTAACGAAACCACTTGATTTACTTTTTCAAAAGCACCTTTTAAGTTTTGACGAATTACGTGACGCTCTTCCTCCATTTTTGGATAATCGATAACCACTTTCAACATGAAACGGTCAACTTGTGCTTCTGGTAATGGATAGGTTCCTTCTTGGTCAACCGGGTTTTGTGTTGCCATTACTAAGAACGGCTTGTCTAACTTAAACGTTTCGTCTCCAATAGTAACTTGTTTTTCTTGCATCGCTTCTAACAAAGCAGATTGCACTTTTGCTGGCGCACGATTGATCTCATCTGCTAATACGAAATTGGCGAAAATTGGACCTTTACGGATACTAAAATCATTTTGCTTGATGTTGTAAATCATGGTTCCTACCACATCGGCAGGTAATAAATCTGGTGTAAACTGAATACGACTGAATGAACCGTGAACAGCTTGTGAAAGCGTATTAATGGCTAAGGTTTTTGCTAATCCAGGAACTCCTTCCAATAAAATATGTCCTTGACCCAACAAACCTATTAATAATCGCTCGACCATGTGTTTTTGACCTACGATTACCTTATTCATTTCCATTGTAAGTAAGTCTATAAAAGCACTTTCTCTTTCAATCTTTTCATTAATTGCTCTAATGTCTAAGGTTGATGTATTTTCTTCCATTTTATGATTGTATTTGGCGGTGTGAAATTAACAACATTTTTTAACACTGCAAATTGAATTTTTTTTTGGTTTTAAGTTGTTAACATTGCGTTAAAAATGCATAAAAAAGGTTGATTTTATGAGTGTTTTATGATTCTATTTTATAATTTTAAGAAAAAATTAAAAACACAACAACTATGTCTGTAGAATTATCACCTATTATTGCCGGAGTTATGAATTGGGGTGTTTGGGATAAAAACCTAAATACCAATGAATTTACTTACTTAATTAATTTATTCATAGAAAACGGAATCACTACTTTTGATCATGCCGATATTTATGGCGGTTATACCACTGAAGCTTCGTTTGGAAAAGCGCTTTCTGAAAGTAAAATAGATCGCAAAAAAATTCAATTAATTACTAAATGTGGAATTCAATATACTTCTGAAAATAGACCTAATAATTCGATAAAACATTACGAATATTCAAAAGATTATATTATTTGGTCAGCCGAAAATTCATTAAAAAATTTACAAACTGATTATTTGGATGTTTTTTTACTTCACCGACCAAGTCCGTTAATGCAAGCGGACGAAATTGCCGAAGCCGTTTCGAAATTAAAAGCAGACGGAAAAATTCTATCTTTTGGGGTTTCTAATTTCACACCTTTTCAAACAGAACTTTTGCGTCAAAAAACCGAAATTTCATTTAATCAAGTGCAGTTTTCGGCAACACATCATGAAGCCATGTTAGATGGAAGTTTTGATTACATGCAAATCCACAATATCAAACCTATGGCTTGGAATCCGTTAGGAACTGTTTTCAGAGAAAATACGGATCAAACTTTTAGATTGCGTCAACTTTTGGCTAAGTTGGTAGAGAAATATCACATAGGTTCTGATATTATTTTATTGGCTTGGATTATGCAACATCCAGCTGGAATTTCTCCAGTTGCCGGAACAGTTAATTCGGGAAGAATTCAACAATTGATAAAAGCAAAATCGTTAGTTTTAGACAAACAAGATTGGTTTGCTATCTGGACAGAAAGTATGGGACATAAAGTACCTTAAAAGAGGAATTAGTGAAAAGTGATTGGTAAATAGTCCATTTTATCCGCTAATCACTTTTTAATTATAACTATTCACTAAAAAATGATTAACAAGCGCCTTCTTATCAAAAATATTTTAGCTCATCATGATGAGAATAGTTTTTATGATAAAAAGCGCCAATTGAATTTACACACCAAAGAAGGAAAAGCTAAGTTTTTGAAACACATTTGTGCACTTTCCAATTCAAATCCTAGCAATAATTCTTATATTGTGGTTGGTGTTGAAGATGAAACCAATGAAATCGTTGGGGATGATTTTTTTGATGATAGCCGAATTCAGAATTTAGTGAATGCTTTTTTGGAAAATCCACCTAAAATTCAGTATGAAAATGTGCCTTTTCCGAATCTTCCGAAAGATAAAGTGGTGGGATTGGTTACGATTAAACCGAAATCAAAAAATTCATACTTCAAGAAAGGAATTCATACTATTGAAGCGAATACTTATTTCGTTAGGAAAGGCAGTAATACATCGCCAACGACAGATAAAATTCCGTATTCGAAACAGAATGTTGAAACAGTTATTAGTATCGAAAACAGTTCTCGAAACAGCATTGAACATACTTTAGAAAGCGTTTTGGATTTCATCAACAATCGTCATAAAGATTTGCCTTCCAAATACAAAGTTTTCAAAGAATTATTTGTGGTTTGTTGGGCTGGAAATAAGAAAAAAGTTCGGGATAAAGTATATTATTCAAGAGTAGATATTGAGTTAGTAAACGAACAAGTGAAGTTGTTTTATTCGGCTTTAGATGAAGTAAGTATTAATTATGATGAAAGTAGTTTTTCGATTACCGAATACATTTCACTTGGATTAAATGATAAAACGAGTTATTATCCGTTTGAAAAAGTAACCTTGACTTTTTTTGACAATGGTTATTACAAAATGAATTCGGAAATGTTATTCGAGCCACCGCAATATAACCGAAAAATGTTGCATCACATTTACAATTCTAATTTGGTAATAATAGGAAAACTTCAAAAAGGATTGCCATTAAATGATTCTGAAAAGCGAGATTTAGAAAACTTACCTCACATTATGATGATTTGTTATTTGAATGGTTTTGAAGAGGCCAAACAAAAACTAATAGATGCTAAACTTTATTTGAAATCTTTTGAAGATCCTTTAGTTTATGTCTCCTTTAAAGAAGTAATGCGGATTTTAAGAAAAATGAAATATGACTAACTATATATACTAAGATCTACAAATTCAAAATAACTCTAGGTTTAAAATTTGCTTACCAAAAATATAACTATTAAAGAATTTAAAGTGCAAAAAACATTAATTAAATGAAACTTATCTTATCGTTGATAGTAAGATAAAAAGCCACCTTTTATGGTGGCTTTTAAAATTTATCAACTTATTTTTTAAGAATCTTAATTATTTTAGAGCCTTTCTCAGAATAAACTTTTAAGAAATAAATTCCTGAAGCTAACTTAGACATATCTATTTCAGATACTCTAGAATCTAATTTTTTTGTAAAAATGTTTTTCCCATCAATATTGTAAACTTCAACATTGATAAGTTTTTCAAAATAAGAAAGGTTAAGAATGTTTTCAACAGGATTTGGGTAATAAACGAATGAATTTGAGTCAAAATCATTATTACTTAAAAATGTTTCTATAGTAACTGGCAGGCTAGAAGTGCTGGCACATCCTCCTATTGTTTGTGTTGCATAATAAATTGTGTTATTAGACAAAACTGTTGAATTTGGCAATGGATTAGTAGCATTTGCAGCATCTAATGCTGACGCATACCATATTATTCCAGTTCCTGAAACGATTATATCTGAAAGAGTGCTTGTACTTGGCAATAATTGTGGGGAGCTTCCTGTTGGTGGAGCAGTATTTATATTAAAACTAAATGTACTACTTGGGCAACCAAATGTTCCAGCATTAAAATCTAAAACACTAACAGTATGTGCACCTGGGCTCAATGTGCCTATAGTTGGTGAAAAATTACTTCCATCAACACTGTAATAAGGTATATTTACAACCCCAGAAAAAACGGGTGTCACTGTAGTAGGACCACATGCATTTGTAAAATTAACGGCAGAAATTGTAGGTATTACAGGTAAATTAATTACAATATCTGCTGAAGAAACAGCATTTCCACATCTATCTTTAACGCTTATTCTATAGGTTCCTGAAGTGTTAACCGTAAAAGTACTAGAATTAGTATAACTTCCAAAAGAAGTACAACCAGAACCATTACATATAGCATAAGTAAAAGGACCACCACTTCCCCCAGATCCATAACCTGCAATTAATGCTGTTCCACCACAGTCTAAAGCTAAGCTAGTTGTTATAGATGGAACTGTTGTTAAATCACCTAAAACTATATTTGCCGAATCAACTTGTGAACCACAAGCATCAATTGCCCTTACTATGTAAGTGCCATTAACTAAATTTGAAAAAACATTATTAGATTGCGGACCAGCTACAACACCACTTGTTACTTGGTTAATTAAAGTATAGGTTATTGGCAAAGATCCACCTGTTGATGTAGCTGTAATTACCCCACTATTACCACTTGTACATGTCCCAAAAGCGGTTCCTGAAGATGTTAAAGCCGTAACTGTAGATGTTACTGTTGCTGCCACAGTTCCAATAGTACCACAACGATCAATTATACGAACAGTATAAGTGCCAACTGCAACATTTGTAAATACTGGGCTTGCTTGTGCTGCTATAATTTGAGTTGTATTGCCTGAATCAAACAAAGCATAGCTAAACGTACCTCCTGCTAAAGTTGGACCTGTTCCTGGAGTTACCGTTATTTTTCCAGTTGATGATGAAGCACAAGAATTTACTACTGCCACTGTAGCTGTAGGAACAACTGCTGCTGGAAACAATAAAGCTGTTGAAGAGGTAACCAAATTCCCACAAGCATCCGTAGTTCGAACAAAATAACCCGTTGCATTTGCAGGAACATTATTAAAAGTAGTGCTTGTTTGAGGCCCCTGAACTACTACTAGTGTTGTTGCATCAATAAGCGAGTAGCTATACGGAGCTAAACCTCCTCCAGATCCTGTCGTAACTTTTATTACACCCGTATTACTTGCTGCACAAGAAGATGTTGTCGCTGAAATCGTTGCAGGTGATATAGCAGCAGGTGGGTTTACAGTAATTGCAACTGTCGAAGTATTACCACAAACATCTGTAACACGAACCGTATGTGTAGATGTTCCTGCAATAGGAACTATAGTTGAAAAAACATTACTAGATTGAGGACCTGCAATTAGGGTTGTATTACTAGAATCATAAATAGCATATGTATAAGGTCCTCCTCCACTACCTGTAGGTACAGGTCCACCAAGAGTAAAGTTTTGTGGCGTCGTTACAATAATTTGTGCATTGTAACTCGTTCCTGAACAAGAAACAACTGAAGCTCCTGCTGCTGGTGTAAAAGCACCTGCTGCTACAATAGTTGTGGTAGCAGTACCTGTTACACCACATTGATCTGTAATTTGAACTGTATAAACACCAGCTGGTAGATTGTCAAAAATAGGAGAAATTTGATTTGGTCTTGTTACTGGTGATGGTGCAATCAAAGCAAATTGATAACTACCGCCTCCTTGATTTGCGGTAGTTGCTATACAGGTTATTGTTCCTGTATTAGTTGCGCAACTTGATGTATTTGTAACTGTTAAAGTAGGAGCTGTAGCATTTGCTAATGCCAATGGAGTAGAATTAGTTACCTGATTACCACAAGCATCAGTTATGCGAATTGTATAATTACCTACAGCTAATCCATTAAAAATTCTACTTGCTTGTGATGCCACAACTATAGGTGATGGTGCAATTAATTCATATGTATATGGGGCAACTCCCGTTGTTGGGACAGCTACTGTTATTTGTCCAGACGCAGGCGAAGTACAAGATGCTACTGCTAAGGATCCTGTAGGAAAAGAAAGTGCAACAGGTGCAGTAATAGTTGCTGTTCCCGTAACTGGTACACCACATGCATCTGTCATTTTTATCGTATATGTCCCTTGCTTTAAACCTGTAAAAATACTACTTGTTGAATTAGCAATATTACTTCCTTGAGCAGGTCTTATGGCTGCACCAGGTCCTATTAACTCAAATGTAAAAGGTCCTATACTACTAGCTGCTGGTGATACTGTTATAGAACCATTTTCTGGAGAACTACAGCTAGATGCGGTAGCCAATGTAAAAGAAGGAGCACTGCCTGAAGCTACAGTTACAGTAGCAGTTACCTGAGTTCCGCATACATCAGACATTCTAACTGTATAAGTTCCTGTAGGTAAATTATTAAATACATTACTTGATTGAATAGGTCTTGTAACTGGGGATGGATCAATAAGTTCATAAGTGTAAGGACCTCCTCCTCCTGCTGTTGTTCCATTTTGAACTTCAATAGTACCTGTTGCTCCATTAGGACATGAGGGTGTTGTAAACGATGTTCCAAAATTAGGACTTACTGCTGACCCAACAGTTGATGTAGATGTTCCTATATTACCACATATATCTTTTACTGCTATGGTATAGGTACCTGGAAAAAGATTTTCAAATACTGATGAATTTTGAAATGACCTCACTATAGGTGATGGAGCTATTAAAGCATATTGGAAAGAACCAGGAGATCCTGCACCAGATAAACCATTTGCTCCAGTTGCTGTTACAGTTAGTGTACCTGAAGCTAACCCTGCACAAGAAGGACTTGAAATAGTTGTGGCTATAGGCGCTGTACTTGTATTCACAGTAAAAGTTGCTCTACGCTTTTTTCCACAAGCATCTGTTGCTTCAACTGTATATGAGCCAGGTAATAAATTTGTAAAAGTTGTATAATAGGTAGCTGTTATTGGATCACGTTGTAAAGATGGCAAAACTGCTGTTGTAACAGGTGAAGAAGCAACTAGTTGCATGGTATAAGGTGGTACTGAACCATTAGCAAAAATTGTTGCAGTTCCAGTTGGAGAACTACTACACGCCGCCTGAATGTTTTGAATACCAAGTCCAATTAAGGAATTAAGTGCAAGTTGAGGAACTGTAATGGTTGTACTTACTGCAGCTTTTCCACAAGCATCTGTAACTTTTACAATATACCCCCCTGGTTGTAAACCAGTAAAAACATTTGAAGATTGTGAAGTTCTAATCATTGCTGATGGAGAAACAAGTTCATAGGTATAAGGTGGAGTTCCACCACTAACACCCAAAGTTCCACTTCCTACAGTAGTAACTGTTATTGTACCATTATTACTATCTGAACAAGATGTAGTTGCAAAAATTCCTGTATTATTAATAGTTGGAGCAGTATTAGCATTATAAAACAATGCTTTTTTTATACTTGTTTTACAACCATTAACATCAGTAACTGTTAAATTAACATAATAAGTACCTGAAGTAATGTAAGTATGACTAGGTGAGGCTAATGTAGATGTTGAACCATCACCAAAATCCCACAAATAACTTGCTAAACCTGAAGTAGCTGTTGAAGTATTTGTAAAAGAATAATTCCCTGAACAACCTGAAACTGTATTAATAGAAAAATCAGGTTTATCATCAAAAATACCTGGTGAAGAATTCAAATTAGGACTTTCTGGATTTCCAGTAAACTGAATAGAAAAAGAAGATGGCGTCGTATTTGAAAATTGGTCAACTAAAATTACGTACCAATTTCCAGCTAAAACATCCACACCCGTATTAAACTGAGCCGCAACATAATTAGGATACGCTAAACCAGTTGCTCCAGGAATACCAAAAACCGTTGAAGATCCTGAAAAATTACAACTTAGCTGTGTTTTATTATCACAATTAGAAACTCCTGGAGCTCCTGGCAGAGCATATAAACTCCAATCAAAATCTAAAACAGTTGGCAAACCTGAAAGATTTTGAGGTCTAATAACAAAATTTAGTTTGCCATTAGCCTTTGCTTGAAAAGCTATCCAGGTACTGTTATGTTCAATACCACCACAAGCTAATTGTTCGAGCTTAGCCCCTACTCCGCTTGGATTAAATGTTTGTGTATTTCCGCAAACTACTACAGCACTTGAACAATCTGCCTGTGACCAGCCTTTACTAGAAAATAACAAAACAAATGCTAAAAACAAGTTTTTATTGTTTTTAAAAAAAGTAATTAATTTTTTCATAATTGATATATTTCTCATAAAATTAACGAAAATAAATAAAATAATCTTTTATTTGTTTATTAAAATGATAATATTGTTTCTCCTAAAATCTTTTAAAAAAAAATATAGAATATACATTTCATAAAATCATCATCTTTTATTTACACTAAATTCTTTTACGAATCTTCGGTTTTTAAAGGTTTTGATGATTCCAAACAAAAATAATTGATGTAAAACCTTATCTTAAATCGTTACAAAATCCTATCAAATAAATCTGTTTCAAAAAAGTAATGCGGATTTTAAGAAAAATGAAGTACGACTAATACAATTTTTTATTTTTTATAAAAAGTATTAATACCAAATAGGAAACAAAAAGGAAAACTCCTAAAATATAAATCAGCTCAAATTGCGCATGATATCCTATAAGTTTAGATAAAAATGTACTACTTTCAAAAAATAGTGTGTTGTATGTTAAATCGACCACAGTGTATAGCCAAACCAAACTCAGAAACAACAAAAACAGCAAGATTTTAGTATATAGTTTCATCCTTTTTATTATTTAAATTACAATGTAAAGTTAAGGACGCTCTTTGAATAGGTTGCTGTAGTTTTTCTGCACATTTTGTTAAAATTTCATATCAAGCCCCTTTTTTTTGCTTCTTTAATGATATCCTCGTCAGAGCCTTTTTCAATGTTAAAAAACTCTTTTATGTGAGCTTTTCTTTTATCAATTGCGCTTAATGTAATGTTAATATGTTCTGGCATATTTTTGGTCTTTATGCCTTGCGCCAAAAGCGTTATAATTTGTTGATAATATTCGTCTAATAAAAACTCGTTTGCCATTAATTCATTAATGTTTTGATGTACCGTACGACTTTTATATTTTTCGCCCAACATTATTTGATTAAAAGCAGTTAAAAGTTCTTGAGCTGAAAAATCACTTTTAACCAAGAACCCTTCTGGTTCAATTTCTCTATGAATTTTGTATAACAAAAAGGCTTCAATGTGAGATGTTAGAATTATAATTTTTGTAGTAGGCATATAACTTCTAACTAATCTTGCTAAATCATGTCCTGAATAAATTTTTTGTTCTGGAAAGGCTGGCAAACTCAAATCGATAAAAACCACATCGTAAGCGGATAGATTTTGATTCTCAGTTATCAAATAATAAGCACTTTCGCAATTATAAGCTGGTGTAACATTAATTTCACAATCCAAATCGTTAAAAGAGAGAATGCTTTTATACCCTTCTATCATAGAAGGATGGTCATCAATCATTAATACATTTAGCTTTTTAGTTTCCAAAATTCTTGTTTTTATAATTTAACTTTTAAAGACACTTTAGTTCCTTTATTTATTTCAGATGAAATTTTTAGTCTTCCGTTTATCGATACTGCTCGACTTTCCATGTTTTTTAGTCCAATTCCTGATTTTAATTTTGAAACCTTAAAACCAACACCATTGTCTATAATATACAAATATAAGAAACCTTCATCAATGGTTAAAGTTATCGAAATCAAAGTAGCTTTTGAATGTTTATTGATATTATTTAACGTCTCTTGAATAATCCTATAAATATTCATCTTAACTAAAGCTGAAAGTGATTCGATTGCTTCATCAGATGAAATCGTATAATCACAAATGGTTTGATACGTTTCCTTTTGATTTTGAAGCAACTGCTCTAAAATACTTTTGTAATTTCCTTTATTGAGAAAGGATTCAAAATTTAATTCATGAGCAACTGTTCGTATTTCACTTTCCACACTTTGAATTTTATCAATATATTCAATACTTCTTTTTATAACAGTTTCATCTGGCTTTTGAGTTAACGCAAATAAATTAAATCGAATACTAGCCAACTTATTTAGAATGTTATCATGAAGATCTTGAGAAATTCGTAATTGTTCTTTCTTTTTTGCTTCTTCTAACTCGTCTTGTTTGTCGAGCATTAATTTATAAATTTCCTCATTTGCCATTTGTTGTTCTTGACTAAACAACAATTCTCTATGCTTACTTCTTTGATAAAGAATAATATAAAACAATATTCCAAACGATATAATAAGTAACGATGAAATTAAAATAATTCGAAAACGATTTGAAATAGCTTCTTTCTCTACAATAATTTCATCTGTTTCAAATTCAATTCTTGCTAATTTATTTCGTGTTAAGCGCTCTTGTCGCTGTAAACTATCGCTAATTTTTATGTATTCCTTAGCATATTTTAGACCTTCTTTAGGCTTTAATGTGGTAAAGAAATCGAGTGTTTGTAGCACTTCTTTGTTGTAGTTGGACTCTTTAGCTAAACGATTAGCTTCTTCGTTATACTGAAGCGAAACAGTAGTATCATTTTTAGATAAATAATATTCAACAAGGTGAATTCTAATGTTTATTTTACTGTAAATATCATCGATTTCATCTCCAAGTTCTAATGCTTCTTTAAATTCCTTAAGACCTTCGTTTTTATTGATTTTGAAACGAGAATAAGCATAATTATCTAATAAAGAAGTATATAAAACAGGTTGAATTTCTTTTAAATTATTAATCTTTAATCCTTCTGTGAAAATCTCACTAGCCTCTTTAAATTTACCTAAACTTAAATATACAAAACCAATATTATTTATGGCTTGAGCTTGTAATAAAGGTTTATAATTGTCATTCTCAATCTCCTTAATTTGTGATAACGATTTTTGATGATATTCTAATGCTTGTTCATAGTTCCCTAAACCAGACAAAGACCTACCAAGGTTTGCAAAACACTCATAAATTAACTCTTGATCTTTAATTTCTTTTGCAACATTTAAAACTTTAATAGTCTCTATCTCACTCCCTATAAAATCTTTTTCATAGGATAAAATATAGGCTTTATGTAATTTTGTGCTTGCTAAATTCGGCTTGTCATTTAAATTTTCATATTTTTTCTCTGCTTCCAAATAATAGTAATAAGCACTATCATTTTTTGAAGTAGAAAAATAATAATCTCCTAAATAATATTCTGCTCTTGCAATATTTAAAGAGTCCTTGTTAGATTTAGAAATTTCTAAAACTTTATTTGTTATTTCCTTGTACTTCTCATATTCCAAAACTCCAAAATAGCGATTGGCTATTTTAAAATAATTCTTTATCCTCAGTGAATCGGAATAATTTGAATTTTCAATTAGTTGCTCTATCGAATCGATAAATTTCAAACGAGTGGCTTTATCCAAATTTACATTTGAACTATTTTCAAAATAGGCATCTAATTTTTTTTGATTTATAGCCTTATCCTCATTTGAATTACATCCAATGAGAATAAAGAAACTAAATAAAGTTATAACCTGTTTCAATTAAAATGATTTGCTCATAAACAAAAATACTATTTAAAGATAATAATTAATCCTTTTTTATAATAATAATAGGTGTTCTTGAATTAATTGCACTTTCAACTTTAATTTTCTCTGTTTTTTCAATTTTATAAGTCATAACTTTTTCAATTGAATCTTTCTCTACATTATTTGACATAGTTGACAAAAAAATAGAGCTTACCAATAAAACTACTAGTGTTTTCATTTTAAATTAAATTTATCTGTTAATCTTTTTTTACAATTATTACCACAGGATCACCATCTTCCGTAGTCGTAGTATTTTGTGTTTCTGTTAGATCTCCTTCCTTAGATTGTTGATTTCGGATATTTTCTGTTACTTTTACACTTTCTTCAAGTGCAGCATCGTATTCGTCTGTTGTACATGAAAAAAGAGAAATCCCTACTAACACTAAAGCAAATAATTTAACTAAATTTTTCATAAGATTTTGATTTTAAGGGTTTTGTTTATTTGTTTACAATGGGTTTATTAACTTGAAATACAAAATTAGATACACTGCAAAAATTAATTGCTGTAGTTTTTCTGCATATTTTTCTAAAAATTGCATCAAATTATATTTAATTATGAGAAAATTCGTACTAGGGGATATTCATGGTGGATTAAAAGCCATTCACCAAGTTTTAGAAAGAGCCAACGTTACTAATAATGATACTTTGATTTTTCTTGGCGACTTTGTAGATGGTTGGAGCGAATCGCCAGCCGTTTTGGATTTTTTGATTGCATTACAAAAAAAACAATCTTGTATTTTTATTCGTGGCAACCACGACGAACTTCTATTAGACTGGCTATTAGGTAATAACGAAAATATTGATGAAAAATTGTGGTTTCAACATGGTGGAGAAACAACTGTAAAATCGTATCAAAATATTGACGCTAAAACGAAAGAGAAACACATTCATTTTCTACAATCGCTTCAAAATTATTATTTAGATACTGAAAACCGATTGTTTATTCATGCTGGTTTTACCAATATGAAAGGCGTTGATTACGAATATTTTAAACCACTTTTTTACTGGGACAGAACCCTTTGGGAAACCGCCTTAGCTCTTGATCCGAATCTTTCTAAAGATGCCATCACTTATCCAAATCGGTTAACTATTTATAAAGAAATTTATATTGGGCATACTCCAGTAACTAAAATAAATGAAACCATTCCTGTGAATAAAGCTTGTGTGTGGAATGTAGATACCGGTGCCGCTTTCAAAGGAAAACTTACGATTATGGATATTGAGACGAAAGAATTCTGGCAAAGTGATGCTTTACCTGAGTTATATCCGAACGAAAATGGAAGAAATTAAAAATTGTATCTTTGTAGAAATATTAAAAATCGAATGCTATGAAAAAAATTCTGATGGTAATTTGTTTGTTTGTTACAATTCAAATGACAAATGCACAAGCGTTTAAAGGAAAAGGAGATACCAAATTTCAAGTGGGACTTAATCTACAAGATGGAGGTTCTGGTATTACATCAACAGTGGATTTTGGTTTGGGCGAAAACATGTCTTTTGGATTCGTAGGAACCTATTTATTAAACACTGATGAAATCTTAGGCGAAAAAGCTGCTTTTGAAGACAGAGCCGATATCAAAGCTCGTTTTAATGCAAACATTGGAAGTGTTTTAGGTTTGGACCCTAAAATGGACATTTATCCAGGTTTGAATTTAGGTACCCGAAACTTTGGAGCTCACTTAGGATTCCGTTATTTCTTTTCAAGTGGTTTTGGATTGTATGCTGAAGGTTCGGCACCATTAGCACGATATGACAATGATGTTCGTGGATTTGAACATTACAACAACCAATTTGTATTCCATTTTGGTGCCTCGTTCAATTTATAAAAATTTTAAATTTATTCGTAAAAGGAAGTCAAAATGGCTTCCTTTTTTTATTCCGGTTGAAGCAAAATGGTTCTTTGTTGTGGGATAACGTGACACACATCGGAAGTGACACTTATTACCTCTGAAGTGTATGTTACATAACCCGTTTTTGAAACCGTAATCGTGTAATTTCCTTCACGCTCATAAGCGCCTGAAAAAATCGGTTCAGTACTATCAAAACTTTGTAAGGTTTCAGAATAACTTCCATCTGTAGCTACAACCGAAACACCTTCGCTTAAATAGGCATTGGTTTCGGAATCTTTTATAGTGATATTTAAACCTGCTCTTGCTTCTTCGGTACAAACAATTCCGTTATCGTCTTCATTACATTGTGTAGCTAATAATGGAAAGATTGCTATTATTAAGAGTAATTTTTTCATTTTAAGTGGATTTTAATCTAATAATCAAAGATAATTAATTTCAATTTATAACTTTGTCCCAAATTATTTAATTACGTAAAATCCATTCAAAATGAGTGTAATAGAAAAAAAACTGAAAGACCGCAGTGGTTCAGTTTGCGAAATTAGTGGTGCCGAACATGATTTAGTTGTGTACACGTTGCCACCTCACACTGCAGAGAGTTTAGAACATTCGGTTTTAGTTGCTAAACATTTAAAAGACCAAATTGAAAACCCAGAAACCATGAATGAAAACGACTGGAGAGGGTTATCAGAAAGTATGTGGAATGAACATTTACCGGTTCAAATTTTATCTTGGCGTATGTTGGCTCGTTTGAAAAACAACGACTTGCTTGACATGATGTACTTAGATGAAGAAGCTTTAGAATGGGCAAAAGCAACTGGAGAAGGCGAAGAAGAAGACGAAAACAAAATTGTACATAAAGACAGTAATGGCGTTGTTTTACAAGATGGCGACTCAGTAGTTTTAATTAAAGATTTAGATGTAAAAGGCGCTACCTTTACTGCAAAACGTGGAGCTGCCGTGCACAATATTAAATTAGTTTGGGACGACGCAAACCTAATTGAAGGTAGAGTAGAAAACCAAAGTATTTATATTTTGACGCAATACGTGAAGAAAACGAAGTAACCTTTTTTCCTTTTTGTCAAGCTGCACTTGTTTCAGCTTCTTATTGAGTTTGTATGAGATTCTGAAACGAGTTCAGAATGACAAAATTATAACATAGAAAACCCTGCAAATTTGATTTGTGGGGTTTTTCCGTTTCCTACAAGATCTTTTTGACCTTTTAAGTATAAATAAATTGGTATTTGAAAAAGATAAAATTATTTCAGTAGCTTTGTTTTAAAGTGGATTGTGGGCACGGAATGCAATTCCGCGCTATCGTGAATCTTACATTTACTAAAAAAATTATGAAAAAAACATTTTACTTATTCTTATTGTTCTTTGTAAAAATTTGTTTTTCACAAATACCTGTTGAGTCCTACAGGAATGAAATATCAAATTTAAAATCTATTGATGAGGTAAGCATTTATTGGGATAAGCTTTTAGAGATAGATCAAAATGTTTTATTGAGTGAAAAAAATTTAATAAAAAGAGATTCTATTTCTACTAGCTTAATGATAAGAACAATTTTAATGTTTGAGTATCATAATGAAAGCACCTTTAGATTGTATAAAATTGCGCCTGTTATGAATATGGCACATTGTAGTAATTCAAATTCAGCAAAACTATTTTGGCCAATTATTGAAAAATATAAAGTTGTAATTAATCAAATAATGAAAAACTATCCTGCGTATCCATTAGAAAGTATTAGTTTAAATTATTACGGATACTCTTTATTAAATCAGGATAAAATTTATGACAACCTTATTTCGAAATTACAGAACACCTTTTCAAATGAAGAAATAATTTCAAAATTAATAACGTCTCACAATAATTTTAAAGCTTCTCATTCATTAAAAAAGATAAAAACAATATTTAAATGGCAATTCCAACCTTTTAAAGACATTAAGGAAGAAGGTTTTTTCGAATTTGTAAAAATGTCAAATGGGAAATTGTATAAAAGAACAGATGACGGAATTTTACAGAAAATTAATTTAATTTCTAAAAAGGATGGTTTTAAATATTATAAAATAGAAGGAGAACCATTTGGTTGGATTTATAAACTTGGAAAAAACGGTAGCTTAAGTTTGTTAGATAATGATAAAATTCTCATTGAATACACTAGAATAGATTAATTCAAAAAAAAACCCTGCAATTGCAGGGTTTCTCTATATCTAAAAAGTAACTAATCACTAATTACTTATTTTAGAAATCAAACTTTATACCTTGTGCTAAAGGTAACGCTGTTCCGTAGTTAATCGTGTTAGTTTGTCTTCTCATGTAAGCTTTCCAAGCATCAGAACCTGATTCACGGCCACCTCCTGTTTCTTTTTCACCACCAAAAGCACCACCAATTTCAGCACCAGAAGTTCCAATGTTTACGTTAGCAATACCACAATCAGAACCCGCAGCCGAAAGGAATAATTCCATTTCTCTCATGTTGTTGGTAAAGATAGAAGAAGATAATCCTTGAGGAACTGCATTTTGCATGGCAATCGCTTCTTCAATTGTGCTGTATTTCATAACATATAAAACAGGTGCGAATGTTTCGTGTTGCACGATTTCGAACTCGTTCTTCGCTTCAATAATACATGGTTTTACATAACAACCGCTTTCGTATCCTTTTCCTTCTAAAACACCACCTTCTACAATTACTCTTCCACCTTCAGCTTTTGCTTTTGAAATCGCATCTAAATAGTCTTGCACTGCACCTTTATCGATAAGTGGACCCACGTGATTGTTAGCATCTAATGGATTTCCAATTTTTAACTGTGCATACGCTTTTGCTAAAACGTCTAATGTTTTATCGTACACACTTTCGTGAACAATTAATCTACGAGTTGAAGTACAACGTTGACCTGCTGTTCCTACCGCTCCAAATACTGCTCCTACCAATACCATTGATAAATCCGCTTCTTTAGAAACGATAATGGCGTTGTTTCCACCTAATTCTAAGATAGTGTTTCCAAAACGCTCCGCAACTGTTTTTGATACGTGACGACCAATTCTTGTAGAACCTGTAAACGATACTAATGGAATACGTTTGTCGTTATTAATTAAATCTCCAGACTCGTTACCCACTACTAAACAGCTGATTCCTTCTGGTAAATTATTTCTTTCTAATACGGTTTGAATGATGTTTTGACAAGCTACACCACACAAAGGCGTTTTTGAACTTGGTTTCCAAATACAAACATCACCACAAATCCATGCTAACATTGTGTTCCAAGACCAAACCGCTACTGGGAAGTTGAAAGCCGAAATGATTCCAACAATTCCAAACGGATGCCATTGCTCATACATTCTGTGCATTGGACGTTCCGAATGCATTGTTAATCCGTGTAATTGACGTGATAAACCTACTGCAAAATCACAGATATCAATCATTTCTTGAACTTCTCCAAGACCTTCTTGATACGATTTACCCATTTCGAAAGACACTAATTTTCCTAATGCTTCTTTGTGTTTACGCAATTCTTCTCCCATTTGACGTACAATTTCCCCTCTTTTTGGAGCTGGAACCAAACGCCATGTTTTGAAAGCTTCTTCTGCAGCACTCATAGCTGTTTCGTAATCTTCTTTTGTTGAAGATTTTACTTTTCCAATCAAATCTCCTGTTGCTGGTGAGTATGATTCGATGATTTTTCCGTTAGAAAACCACTTTGTTCCAGTAGAAGTTCCTTCGTTAATTTCTTTAATGCCTAATTGTTGCAAAGCTTCTTGCATACCAAATTGAATTGCTGCTTCAGATATCATTTTATAACTTTTTATTCGGTTTTTGTTAAATTTTTACAAATGTAAAAAATATATTTTAATAATTGTGTGTATCAAGTTACACAGCTGTTTTTTAACTATTTCTTAGTCGTAAACTTGGGATTGGTTTCCATTACAGTTCCACAATTTTTGCACGTTCTTTTCTCTTCCGAATTGTAGAACGTACTAAAATGAGGTAAAAAGTCTTTTTCTATATCGTGTAATTCGAAATAAACTTCGTGTAATTTATGATTACAATTGTCGCAAAACCACAATAAACCATCGTTGAATCCTTTTCCAGCTCGTTTTCTTTCGATTACCAAACCAACAGAACCTTCTGTTCTTGCAGGAGAATGTGGTACTTTAGCAGGATGCAAATACATGTCTCCTGGACCTAATTTCATAGCTTTCTTTTCACCATCTTCTTGAATAAAAACGGTAATTTCGCCTTCTAACTGGTAGAATAATTCTTCGGTTTCGTTGTAATGATAGTCTTTTCGTGCATTGGGTCCACCCACAATCATTACAATATAATCATCTGAATCAACATATAAATTCTTATTACTCACAGGTGGTTTTAACAACGCTTTGTTGTCTTCAATCCACTTTTGCAAATTAAACGGTTTTCTTATTTCCATCTTTTTTGAATTTAAAAACGTAAAGTTACTAAAAAGAAAAAAGGTTAGCTGCATTTTATTACAAACTAACCTTATTAAATTATTAAGATTGGAATTACTTCACTTCTTTCACTAAATAAATATATACTGGGAAGTGATCTGAAAATCCTGGAACTCCATTTTGATTACGAAGTGGATAACCTTTATATTGCCCTGTTTTCTGTATTAAGAAAGGCTTATTGTAAATACCTGCTTTCCAATATTTTAACGAACCATAATCGTTATTATCCGCTGGTACCAATTGTTGACTTACCATGATTTGATCGAAAATATCACCTGAATCTCTATAAAATAAAGAAGCATGTCCGTCTTTAGCCATTTGCTCAAATGGATTGTAAACGTCTCTTGGTTCTTTTAATTCTGATTTTTTCAGTTTCGCACCAATACCTTGTTTTACACTTTTATTATACGCTCCATCATTTAAATCACCCATTGTAATGAATTTAGCTTTAGGATTAATTTTAATAATAGAATCCATGATTTTTCTATTCAATCTACCAGCTGCTTCACGGTAAGGGCTACTTTTTTTCTCACCACCAGAACGCGATGGCCAGTGGTTCACAATTACATTGATTTCTTCACCATCTAATAAACCAGTTACTAGAAGTTGGTCACGAGTATAAATACGTTTTGTTTTTTTATCATAATTTACATTTTCCTCAACTTCTTTTTCTTCTTCTTTGGTTCTTTTTTTATCAGATTCCGTTTCGGTTTCGTAAACATATAATGGAATATTTATATAACTTGTAGGTTGAAAATATTTTTCCTGATATAAAAATCCAACATCAATTCCACGTTTGTCTGGTGAGTCAAAGTGAACTACTTTATATCCTTTGTTAATTAAAGTAGGATGCTTAACTAAGTCTTCTAGCACTCTTCTGTTTTCAATTTCACAAGCTCCGATAATTACTGGAGAGTTTTTTTGACTTTCGCTTGTGCCTAACTCGATAAGTACACGGCTTAAATTGTCTAACTTCTTTTGATAGTTCTTTTTTGTCCAACCATTTACAGGAGTATACTCTTCATCATAGGTATCTGGATCATTAATTGTATCAAATAAATTCTCAAAATTGTAAAATGCTACTGTATGCACTTTAAATTTTTTATCCTGTGAAACAGCACTATTTACAGACAAAATCACAGTAAAAACAGCCAAAAGGTGTTTAATTTTCATAAATCAAATGTTATGTTAATATCAAGTTTATTACAAATTGGGTGCCAAAGGTAAATAATATTATTAAAAGTTATACATTTGTAGGCTGTTAAGTTTGTAACTACTTAACATTAAATTAGTATTAATTTTAATATTCTTTATGAAAAAACTTGTATTGAGCACTTTATTAGTGCTGCAAGCTGTTTTTGTTTTTGCACAGCAAAATCCAGCCTTAAAAGGTAAGGTTATCGATGCTAAAAGTCAAAAACCATTACAAAATGTTGTTGCAACCATTCAAAGTACGAATCAATCTGCTTTGACTGATTTTGATGGAAACTTTGTTTTTAAAACTATTCCAACTGGTGAACAAGTGTTGGTAATCAAAACTTCTGGGTACACACAACAAACTTTTATGTTAGAACCTTCTGTTAATGGAGAAACTCTTGATTTAGGAGTAGTTCTATTAGAAGAAGATATTACTTCAGAACAACAATTGAGTTTAGTAACAATTACTGAAAACGATTTAGGAGATGACAACAGTGGATCAGAAAGTACTTCTGGGCTTTTACAGGCAACAAGAGATACTTATCAGCAAGCTGCAGCTTTTAATTGGGGACAATCTCGTTTTAGAATTAGAGGTTTAGATAATGAATATGGAGTTACTATGATTAATGGTCTCTCTATGAATAAATTATATGATGGAAGACCACAATGGAGTAACTGGGGTGGTTTAAATGATGCTACAAGAAATCAAGAATTTACAATGGGTTCTGCACCATCTGATTATACATTTGGTAGTGCTTTAGGAACTCAAGAAATTAATACAAGAGCGTCTTTTTACCGTGAAGGAACAAGAATCTCTATGTCGGGTACTAACACCAACTATAGCTGGAGAATGATGGGAACACATGCGTCTGGTATGAACAAAGACGGATGGGCATTTGTAGTTTCTGCATCAAGAAGATGGGCTGAAGAAGGATACTTTGAAGGTACAGACTACGCTGCAAACTCATTATTTGCTAGTGTTGAAAAGAAAATCAATGACAAACACAGTTTGAATTTAACTTCTATTTATGCTCAAAATAGTAGAGGAAAAAATTCTCCTAACACTAAAGAAGTGAATGATTTAATGGGAATTAAATATAATTCTTATTGGGGATGGCAAGATGGTAAAAAACGTAACTCAAGAGATAAAGATGTTGAAGAGCCAATCACAATGTTATCTCACTATTGGAAAATTACTGAAAAAACAACTTTAAATACTAACGTTGCTTTTCAAACAGGTAAAATTGGTAACTCAAGATTAGATTTCCAATTAGGTAATAATCCTGATCCAACATACTACAAAAACTTACCAAGTTACTTCAGTAATTTAGGAGGTTACACTCAAGACCAATTGACTCAAATTGGAAATACTTTTAGATCAAATTCACAAATTGATTGGAACGCAATGTATATTGCAAATCAAAACAGCGCTTTTGCAGGAAGAAGTGTTTACGTTTTATACGAAGACAGAACGGATGACAACCAATTAAGTGCAAACAGTATTTTAAATTCAAGTATTTCAGAAAACGTTAGCTTAACTGCTGGTGCTAATTTCAGAAAATTACGTTCTCATAATCACCAAAACTTATTGGATTTATTAGGAGGTCAATATTTCTTAGATATCGACCCTTTTTACTCAGGAGATGCTTCACAATCTAACTTAAACAATCCAAATAGACAAGTTGGCGAAGGAGATACTTATGGATATAACTATTTATTACACGCTTTAACATTTGATGGATTTACTCAATTTAAATTCACTTACGACAAAGCTGATTTTTATTTAGCTCAATCGTTCTCTAGAACAGAATACCAAAGAGAAGGTTTATACAGAAATGGTATTTACGCTGATAATTCTTTTGGAAAAGGGGAAAAAGTTACCTTTGAAAACTTTGGTTTCAAAGGAGGTTTAACTTACAAATTAAACGGTAGAAATTACTTAGATTTCAATGGTTTATATCAAACAAAAGCGCCAAGCTTAAGAAACTCATTCTCAAATGCTAGAATGAACAACATGATTACTCCAGACTTACAAAGCGAAAGCATTACAAGTGCTGATGCAAGTTATATCTTAAGAGCACCAAAATTCAAAGCTCGTTTAACGGGTTTCTACTCTAAAATTCAAAATGCTACCGAAATTTCATTCTTCTATGGAGAAGGAATTGGAAGCGGTGACGATGGTGGTGACGAAGACACTTTTGTTAGTGAAATCGTAACTGGAATTGACAAACAAAATATGGGAGCAGAACTTGGTTTAGAATACCAAATTACATCTACTATTAAAGCTACAGCTGCTGCTTCTTACGGACAGTATATCTACTCTGACAATGCTAAATTAAAAACTAATGATGATGCATTAGCTGCTGCTGGAAATGAAAGCTTAACAGATTTTGGAACTGTTTACATGAAAAATTACCACCAACCAGGTATGCCACAAACTGCGGCTTCATTTGGTTTAGAATATAGAGATCCACATTTCTGGTGGGTTGGAGCAAATGTTAATTACTTAGCTAATAGCTACATTGATTTTGCAAACATTTTAAGAACTGACAACTTTAGTATTGATAGTAATACTGGAGATAATTACTCTGGAGCTACTCCTGAAACAGTAAGAGACATCTTAAAGCAAGAAAAATTCGACAGCTTTACATTAGTAAACTTAACAGGAGGAAAATCGTGGAGAATTAGTAAAGCAAATCGTAATACAGTAGGTTTCTTTGCTTCTGTAAACAACGTTTTTGATGTTGTATACAAAACAGGTGGTTTTGAACAATCTAGAAAAGCAACTTTCCCAGATTTACAAGCTGATCAAGCTAACGGAACTCCTTCTTTTGGATCTAAATATTTTTACGGATACGGAAGAACATTCTTTGTTAACTTCTACATTAACTTCTAAAAAAATATACTATGAAAATTAAATTTTTAAAAACAATTTTTTTGTTAGCGCTTAGTACAAGTGCTTTAACAAGTTGTGTAGGAGATGATGATTATGTTATACCTACCGTGTTTAGCTACGCTTTTAATGAAGGATTTGAAACTTCACCTACAGGAAGTGGTTCTGTTGAAGTCCCAATCGCTTTAGAAGGATGGGTAAATTATAATGGATCAACTTCAACACCATTATCAACTCGTTTATGGCATGCAAGAACATTTGATAGCAATATATATGCAGAATTCTCATCATTTTATTCTACATCTGGAACAAATGATGTAGCATGGTTAATTACACCTGCTATCGACTTAACAGCATCTACTGGAGAAACTTTAGCTTTTACAACAAAAACTAGATTTGCTAATGGCTATCCTTTAACCGCTTTTGTCTCTACAGATTATGACGGCACAACTGCTGGCATTGCAACGGCAACATGGACTCCTCTTACTTTTACTGCACCAACAGCTAATGATGTTTTTGTAAGTAGTGGAAATATTGACATTAGTTCTTATGAAAGTAATAATGTAAGAATTGCCTTCAAATATACTGGAAGTAGAGTGGGTGTTACAACTACTTTACAATTAGACAATATTAAGATCACCAAAAATTAATAGCTATGAAAAAATTAAAATTAGTATTAACAACTGCTGTTTTAGCATCTTTAGTTGGGTGTGTTAACGGCGATGACTATGGAACACCTGATTTATCAAATGATTGTGTTACCATTGCAAAAACAAAAGAAGTTTCTGATGTAACTAACATTGCAACTGCTACTGCTGTTCAATATACAACAGATGAGACTTTAACAGATTACATTGAAGCCTATGTAACTTCAAGTGATGAAGGTGGAAATTTTTACAAATCTATTTCAATGATGTCATTAGACGGATTAAAAGGATTTAGTATGCCTGTTGACAATTATAATTTATACACAGAGTTCGAACCTGGAAGAAAAGTTACTATCAAATTAGACAAAAACAGATATTTTAACAAACAATACGGTTCTACCGTTATTGGTTCTTCTTACAATAGTGGGGTTGGTAGAATTTCTGGTGTTGAATATAAAGATGTTATTTTAAGATCTTGTGAAGATGTTAACGAAAATGATATCGTAAAAAACTTAACAGTAGCTGCAGCAAAAAACGATCAATATTTGAATATGTTAATCGAGTTTGACGCTGTTCAATTTACTGATGCTTCATTAGGCAAAAAATATTATGATGCAACTTTAAACAGCATTGGTGGGGCAACAAATCATGAAATTACTGATGAATTTGGAAACAAAGTTATCGTAAGAGTTAGTGAATTTGCAACATTTGCATCAAATGCAGTTCCTTCATTTAACGGAAAAATCAGAGGAGTAATGACTAAATACAATAGTGATTACCAATTTATGATTAGAACTTTAAATGACGTAAACATGACTAA
Organism: Flavobacterium proteolyticum; assembly: GCF_015223105.1. Classification (GTDB taxonomy): domain Bacteria; phylum Bacteroidota; class Bacteroidia; order Flavobacteriales; family Flavobacteriaceae; genus Flavobacterium; species Flavobacterium proteolyticum. The sequence goes on along the minus strand of NZ_JADFTZ010000001.1, from coordinate 849,245 downwards.
TCCTAGATTAGCTATTGATTTATATCCACCTATCGGAGGTTCTGCTTTAGTTTACGGCGCTACTTTAAACGAGCCTTTTACGTCTTATACAACTACAAATCAACAAGTATTTCCTAAATACATTAATGATGCAGCTGTAGGTAGTAGATATTGGCAAAGAAAAGTTTTCAGTGGAAATACTTACATCCAAATGTCTTCATTTGGTGGAACTCCTGAAGCAAACAGAACATTATTTTTAGTTCCTGTTGATATGACTGCTGCAAACACATTATCTTTTGCTACAAATGCTGGTTTCCACAACGGAAATGTATTAAAAGTATATTATACAACTAATTATGTCCCAGGTACTCAAATTACGTCGGCAACTTTAGTTGATATTACTTCTAACTTTACAATTTCTCCTGGATTACCAAGCGGTTATCCAGCATCATTTACACCAAGCGGAGTTTACAATATTCCTGCAGGAGTTACTGGTAACGGTTTCTTCGTGTTTGAATATGTTGGAAATGGAACTTCTGGTCCAACTACAACAATGCAATTAGACAACATTGTAATCAACTAATTACAATTCTATAAAATTATAAAAGCGGCTCTAATCGAGTCGCTTTTTTTATGCTTGCTATTTCGTACCTTTGTATTCTTAAAGAACGATTATGTTAGAGAAAGAAGTTATTGACTTTGAAAAATCAATAGTGGTAGGAATTGTAACCCAAAACCAAAGTGAAGATAAACTAAACGAATATCTTGACGAATTGGAATTTTTGACATTTACCGCTGGTGGAACCGTTATCAAGCGTTTTTCGCAAAAAATGGATAAACCCAATCCAAAAACATTTGTAGGAACTGGAAAACTGGAAGAAATCAAATACTTCATTAAAGATAACAACATTAAAACTGTAATTTTTGATGATGAATTAACGCCTTCACAATCCAAAAATATTACCAAAGAATTAGATTGTAAAGTATTAGACAGAACCAATCTTATCTTAGATATCTTCGCCCAACGTGCTGAAACTTCGTATGCAAGAACACAAGTAGAATTAGCACAATGCCAATATTTATTACCTCGTTTAACCGGAATGTGGACCCACCTTGAACGTCAAAAAGGAGGAATTGGAATGCGTGGTCCCGGAGAAACTGAAATTGAAACCGACCGTCGTATTGTGCGCGATAGAATTTCGTTATTGAAAGAAAAAATTAAAGTAATCGACAAACAAATGGCAACGCAACGCAGTAATCGTGGGGCTATGGTTCGTGTAGCTTTAGTGGGTTATACCAATGTTGGAAAATCAACTTTGATGAATGCTGTAGGAAAAAGTGATGTTTTCGTAGAAAACAAATTATTCGCAACACTTGACACAACTGTTCGAAAAACTGTAATAAAGAATTTACCATTCCTTTTAAGCGATACGGTTGGATTTATTAGAAAACTACCAACTCAGTTAGTTGAATCGTTTAAAAGCACCTTAGATGAAGTTAGAGAGGCTGATTTATTGCTTCATGTAGTAGATATTTCGCATCCTGACTTTGAAGACCATATTGAATCGGTAAACCAAATTTTACAAGATATTAAAAGTGCGGACAAACCTACGATTATGGTTTTTAATAAAATTGACGCTTACAAATCAGAACATTTTGATGAAAATGATTTAAGTGTTGAAAAAACTACCAAACATTATACTTTGGAAGATTGGAAAAGAACTTGGATGAGCAAATTAGGTGATAAAAACACGTTGTTTATTTCAGCTACTGAAAAGGCAAATTTTGAGGAATTCAGAGAAAAAGTATACGAGGCAGTAAGAGAAATTCACATTACAAGATTTCCTTACAACAAATTTTTATATCCAGATTATAAAGATGCTGTTGAAAACGAATAAAAAAAGACCTCAATTGAGGTCTTTTTTTATTTTGATTTGAATAATGGAACTGCTGAACAAGCCTCACCAAACATTACGCTTTTAGCAACTTTTATCAATTTTTGAATCGCTAAAGTATACACTTGGTTAGGAACTGGTTTTTTAGAACAACCTTTAAGAATTACCGGTTTTTGAAAATAGTCGGTATAATCGAGTTTGTTCAATATATCTTGATACCACTCAAAAACCGCTAATTCTTTACTTCCGTGAATTACTTTTAATGCATGAGGTGCCAAATGAACCGAAACTAAAGCAAAAGCCCAAGCAGGAAGTATCGCATCGGTAGAACAATATAAAGCAACGTATTTGTCTTCATATTGAGACCAATCATTGTTTTTTAATTGGTCACGAAAATCGGATTCTTTTAAGATAAATCCCTCTAATAACCATTGCGAAATATCTAAATCTACCACATGATTATCTGGATAGTAATCCTCTAAATCGAATACCATCAAAGAACTTTGCGCTACTTTGTTTACTATTTCGTCCATTTGAAAAGTTTCAAGTTTCAAGTTTCAAGTTGAGCAACCTAAAACTAGAAACATTAAACAAATTTTACAACATTCCTAATTCTAATTTTGCTTCTTCGCTCATTAAATCTTTGCTCCATGGCGGATCAAAAGTAATTTCAACTTCGCAAGATTTAACAGCATCTATAGACTTTATTTTCTCCTCTACCTCTTGCGGTAACGTTTCCGCTACTGGGCAGTTTGGTGATGTTAAGGTCATTAAGATTTTTACATCGTTATCCTCATTAATCATTACGTCGTAGATTAAACCTAATTCGTAAATATCTACTGGAATCTCTGGATCAAAAATTCCTTTTAAAACTTTGACAACGTCTTCGCCTAAGTTGATTGTATCGTTAAATTCTTCCATTTTATTTTTAGTATTCAATATTCAGTTAAAAGTGTTCCGTTAATCTGAAAACTTGTGGTTTTAAATTTTAATTATTGCTTTGATTGAAATGCCAAAGCATACATTTTTATTTGTTTTATCATTGAAACTAAACCATTGGCTCTTGTTGGTGATAAATGTTCTTTTAAACCGATTTCGTCAATAAAATCAGTATTTGCATCTAAAATATCCTTTGGTGATTGATTAGAAAAAGCTCGGATTAAAATAGCAATAATTCCTTTGGTCAAAATAGCATCACTATCGGCTGTAAAGACGATTTTCCCGTCTTGTTCTTCTCCGTATACCCAAACTTTTGATTGGCAACCTTTGATGATATTTTCGTCTACTTTGTATTGTTCATCGATTAATGGAAGCGACTTCCCTAATTCGATAATGTATTCGTAGCGTTGCATCCAGTCATCAAACATAGAGAACTCATCTACGATTTCGTTTTGTATTTCTTTAATTGTCATTCTTATTTTTTTGTTGCTTTTAAAACTACTTTATTTTCGTTGTCTAAAAGAAAAATTGTTTTGTTTTCGATTTCGAAACGAGAAACATTAGAAACAGATTTAAACCAAACATCTTCATTTTTCATTTCATTTTCACAATATTTCTTTGTTGCCATCAAGGGTGAAATAATTATATTTTCATTATTCAGATTATACGTTCCAGAATACATATTACAACCCATAAAACCCGAAATTTTCTCGTTTTCAAAACTAATAAAATAGTTTTTTTCAACTACGTTAACTCCTACTAATTCTTCTACAACATAACTTCCTAAAATTGGATTTTTGAAGACAGAATCATCAGCAATTTTATTAATATAATCAACAAATTCTTTAATTTTAGCAGGCGGAATTGTATGATCAAATCCTTTAGTTGTATACGTTTTATCTTTCACCACAATTGTCATATCAGCATGAGGTTTCCCATCATGCGCACGCTCCATAGTTGGACCTTCTAAATCGTTGAAAGTTTTTAAATCTATTTTACTATATAATTCCGCTAACTTTTTCCATTGTGTATCTGTTAAATTGACAACACTTGGGTTTCCATCTCTTTGACTAACTAACGAAAATGTCCCATTTTCAATTGTTATCATTCTGTGATAACCTCTTGTGTTAGCTCCATAAACAATTTTAACATCAGATAGTTCTTGGTCTTGCGCACAACCTTTTGAAAGGAAAATAGACAAGAAAATAGTAAGCATAATTTTCATAATTTTACTTTTTAAGATAACATCATTTGCGCTTTTTTAACCGCTTCTACAAAGATATCAATTTCTTCTTTGGTATTATAAAAAGCAAAACTTGCTCTAATCGTTCCTGGAATATTGAAAAAATTCATAATAGGTTGGGCACAATGGTGACCGGTTCTAACCGCTATACCTAACTTATCGATAATTGTGCCAATGTCATACGGATGAATACCTTCAATATTAAACGAAATCACTGAAGCTTTGTTTTCACTCGTTCCGTAAATCGTTAAACCTTCTATTTCTTGTAATCTTTTAGTTCCGTACTCTAACAATTCTTGTTCGTAAGCCACAATGTTATCAAAACCTATCGAATTCATATAATCAATTGCGGTTCCCAAAACAATTCCACCTGAAATATTAGGAGTTCCGGCTTCAAATTTATGTGGCAAATCGGCATAAGTTGTTTTTTCGAAAGTAACTTCGGCAATCATTTCGCCTCCGCCTTGATACGGTGGTAATTTTCGCAACCATTCTTCTTTTCCGTATAAAACTCCAACGCCTGTTGGTCCACAAACTTTATGTCCCGAAAACACATAAAAATCACAATTTAATGCTTGTACATCTGGACGTAAATGTGGCGTTGCTTGTGCGCCGTCGATTAATACGGCAGCTCCTACTCCATGAGCTTTTTTGATGATGTATTCTATTGGGTTAACCGTTCCTAACGCATTTGAAATGTGATTAACCGTTATGATTTTCGTTTTTTCGGAAAGTAAGTTGTCGAATTCTGAAATAACCAATTCTCCTTTTTCATTCATTGGAATTACCACCAACTTCGCTCCTGTTTTTTCACATAAAAATTGCCACGGCACAATGTTGCTGTGATGTTCTAAAGCCGAAACCATAACCTCATCGCCTGCTTTTAATAAACTTGCAAAACCATTCGCCACCAAGTTAATTCCGAAAGTAGTTCCCGAAGTAAAAATGATTTCGTGATTGTATTTCGCATTTAAGTGGTTTTGAATCGTATTTCTCGATACTTCATACGCATCGGTAGCCAATTGACTCAACGTATGCACACCACGATGAATATTCGCATTGATTTCACTGTAATATTTTGAAATAGCATCAATTACCACTTGTGGCTTTTGCGATGTAGCTCCATTATCAAAATACACCAAGGGTTTGCCATTTACTTTTTGCGATAAAATGGGAAAATCAGCTCTTACTTTTTGAACATCAAACATTTTTGTACAATTTGAGTACAAATTTACGATTTGATTGTTTATAATTAGAATAAATAAAGGTTAAAATAGAATTAAAACTTCTCTCCTGCTCCGCCGCCACTAAATCCGCCGCCACCAAAATCCATTGGATTGGTTTGAGTTGGGGCTGATGTGGTAGCATTTGCTAAAGACAAAACGGCTTGAGCATTGAATAATAAAGAATCATCGGAATCTCTATCAGGCTGAAAAGTAACGCCTTCGGTTTTGTTTTTTAATTGTTGGATAATCAAATAGGCTAATCCAAAAAGTAAAATTCCGCTGATTACCATTACATATTCTATTGGAAAGAAATAATAATAATGACGAATGGAGTAAAATCCAAACGCTAGAGTGGCTAAACCAGTGTATAAAACCAATTTGTCTTTCCATTGGATTCCCAAAAAGAAATAAAGCAACGGAATTAAAAAGGTGAGTCCGTAAAAAACAAAAGCAAGCGGAACATCGGATTTATTTGTGATTTCTAAGTTCATTAAAGATTGAGACAATTCGCGAACTACTAAATAATTCATTGATAAATAACCTAAAAGCAAACTCACAATTCGAATGGTATCAAACGTTTTGAAATACGGATAGTAATTTTGGTTTTTAGCCAAATGAACTATAAAAAAATAAACCAAAATGGCTAAAATTAATCCCACAAATGACAAATAAAATTTGGGCATTACATCATGTTCGACAATTAAATTGAAAAATATCCCAACCAAACCTATGAAAGCTATTACAGCCGAAATGGTATTGATGAATCGAATAGCAAAAAACAGTCCTAAGACTAACATCGTGATTAAAACCGGCAATATGGCTTCGGTGAGAATTCCAATACCAATTGAAAAAGATATTTGAGAAGTAAGGACGAAAGCATCATCTAAACCATGTCGAAAAAACTTCATGTTCACCAAAACCTCTAATCCAATGTAGGCCACAATCGCATAAAAGAAGAAAATGAATTCGAAATCCTCCGAAATTAGTGGAAATAAAACTAATCCAAAAGCGCTGATAATGGTTGAAATCAAGAAACTACCCAAGAAAAAGAATCCAATTCTAAAGAAAATATTCGAATTCGATTTTAGTTGGACTAATTGGGCGAAAATGTTTTGCAATTGCTCTTTTGACAAGAATTTCTTTTGGTATAATTTTTTTGCTTCTTCGGCCAAAAAATAGTTTTCTAAATCGGATTTATTGTACGCTTGCATTTTTTTTGGCATTAAATTGTTTGACTAATCGAATAAACAGATAAATACTCGCTACCACATAAAATGGCGCTAACATGGTTAGAAATTGGTAAATAAATTCAAAATGGATAAACGAAATAATTCTTCCGCCAACAATATTTACTCCAAAATAACCATACAACAACATAAAAGCAAAAAGTGACGTAGCCAAAACACGATAACTAAACTGATAGAAATAATACACAAATCCGATTAAAATGGGAATGAAAACCCACCAATGATCCGAAACCAAACCTGCTAAAATACAAACGCCCAACAAATGCAAAGCAAACGTGGCAAACACAAAATGAAAATGCGCTTTGATTTTATGTTTCAACGAATATTCCATCCAAACCAACAAAAGCATTCCTAAAATCAATCCAGAATACGTTAATTCTAGATTGGAATAGACTTCGTTTTGAAACAAACTTTTTGGTGTTATGCTGATTCCAATGAAAGCCGCCAAACTCGTAATCGCCATAGAAAGTACAATTCGATTGTCGAAATAATAAGCAACAGCAAAACATAAGACGGCTGAAATTAAGGAAACATAAGCATACGAATCGTCAAAAATTTGATATTGGAAATTGATGTAACCCAAAAAAATACACGCCAATAAACTTCCTGTTAAAACCAAATAATCATACAACGGATTTTCGAACAAAACCTCATCATTGAAATATCCTTTTGCTTTTTTAAAACTGAAATAAAAGCATACCAACATCAAAATAAAATTAGCCGAAAGAATCGCTAAATGTCCAATAGAATCTATGTTGTTGTAGACAATTACTCCAATTCCAGAAGTAAATAAGATTATCGAAAAGTAAATCATTAAAAGCAATTCGCTTCGCAAGGAAAAAATACCTTTCTTTTGATAATTAGCAATTTCCTCCAAATCTTTGTCTTTCAAAAATTCCTTTTGATGGAGTTTTTGGAGTTGTAATTCTGAAAAATGAGGTCTTTCCATACTTTAAAATTTTATTAAAGATAAGGAAATTCTGATTTAAAGACATAAAAAAACCGCCTTTTGAGCGGTTTTCTACTATTTACATAAGGATGATTACAAATCAAATCCCATATTAACCCCTAATTTATCTGCAATAATTCTTCCTATTTTTGCTTTTAATTCTGGAATTTTGATGCTATTGGTTACTTCACTTGTAAACGCATACATCAACAAAGCTTTTGCTTCTTTTTTCGGAATTCCGCGTTGTTGCATGTAAAACATTGCGCTTTCGTCTAATTGTCCAATCGTACAACCGTGTGAACATTTTACATCATCGGCAAAGATTTCCAATTGTGGTTTTGCGTTGATAGTCGCTTTATCGCCAATTAAAATGTTGTTGTTTTGTTGGAATGCATCGGTTTTTTGTGCTTCTTTTTCAACGAAGATTTTCCCATTGAAAACTCCTGTTGAATTATCATGTAAAATCGTTTTATAGTTTTGGTGACTTTCGCAATTTGGTTGCGCATGGTGCACCAATGTATAATGATCTACGTGTTGTTTGTCGCCAATAATAGTAATTCCTTTTAACGTGGAATCGATTCGTTCTCCTTGGTGATAGAAATTCAAGTTATTTCTGGTGATGTTTCCACCAAACGAAAACGTGTGCACTGCTACTCTACTCTCTTGCTTTTGCGCAATGTACGTATTGTCAATCAAATTAGCAGTTTGTACATCATTTTGTACTTTGTAGTAATCTACAATAGCGCGTTTTTGAGCGAAAATTTCGGTAACCGAATTCGTTAAAACCGGATTACTATTCAAACTTTGATGACGTTCTACGATTTGCACGTGAGCGTTTTCTCCAACGATGATTAAATTTCGAGGTTGTACCATCAAAGCCGCTTCATTTCCGGTTGAGAAATAGATGATTTCGATTGGTTTTTCAACCACTTTACTTTTTGGAATGTTGATATAAGCACCTTCCAATGAAAAAGCCGTATTTAGAGAAGTCAAACTCTCTTCTTTACTCGCAATTTGATTAAAATAGGTATCGATTACCATTTTATATTTAGGTTTGGTCAATGCCGAAGCCATCAAACAAACATCTAAACCATCATGTGTAGTAGAAGACAAAAACGAACTGAAAATTCCGTCAATGAAAACTACTTTGTAGGTATCAATTTCGTGTAAGAAATACTTTTTTACGTCTTTAAATTCGATGGCGTTATCCTTTTTTGGGAAAACCGAAAAGTCATTTTTTAAAATGGCATTTAACGACGTGTATTTCCAAGCTTCCTCTTTTTTGGTTGGGAAACCTTTGTTTTCGAAATTTTTTATGGCGTGATTTCGAACTTCGTGCAAATCTTCATTGTCTTTGATTTTTTCTTCAAAGGCCATGAAAGAAGCTAACATTTTTTCTTTCAACTCCATATTATACGGTTTGCTCTTGTTTAATCCAATCGTATCCTTTTTCTTCTAATTCTAAAGCTAAATCAGCTCCACCCGTTTTTACGATTTTTCCATCCATTAAAACGTGAACGAAATCTGGAACGATATAGTCTAACAAACGTTGGTAGTGCGTAATTACTAATACCGCGTTGTTTTCGTTTTTTAATTTGTTTACACCATTAGCCACAATTCGTAACGCATCGATATCCAAACCTGAATCGGTTTCGTCCAAAATAGCGATTTTTGGTTCTAACATCGCCATTTGGAAAATTTCGTTACGTTTCTTTTCACCACCCGAAAAACCTTCGTTTAGAGAACGCGACAAAAACTTTCTGTCCATTTCTAACAATTCTGATTTCTCGCGGATTTTCTTTAGCATTTCATTCGCTGGCATTTCTTCTTCACCATTTGCTTTACGCTTTTCGTTGATAGCTGTTTTGATGAAATTCGTTACCGAAACACCAGGAATTTCTACTGGATATTGGAACGATAAGAACACGCCTTTGTGTGCTCTTTCTTCTGGAGCTAATTCTGAAATTTCTTCTTCATCTAAAAAGATTTCGCCTTCGGTTACTTCGTAATTTTCGTTTCCTGCAATGATAGAAGATAATGTTGATTTTCCGGCACCGTTTGGTCCCATAATCGCATGCACTTCTCCTGCTTTAATTTCAAGGTTGATTCCTTTTAATATGTCTTTGTCTTCTACCGAAGCGTGTAAGTTTTTTATCTGTAACATTTTGTAAATGTGTTATATATTCGAATTTATGATTGATTATCCTACTGAACCTTCTAACGAAATTTCCAATAATTTTTGCGCTTCCACTGCGAATTCCATTGGTAATTTATTCAATACTTCTTTACTGAAACCGTTTACGATTAAAGCAATGGCTTTTTCGGTTGGAATTCCTCTTTGATTACAATAGAACACTTGGTCTTCTCCAATTTTTGAAGTCGTAGCTTCGTGTTCAATTTTGGCTGAAGCATTTTTACTTTCGATATATGGAAAAGTATGTGCACCACAATTATTTCCCATCAAAAGCGAATCACATTGTGAGAAGTTACGAGCATTTTCAGCTCTTGCTCCAATTTGCACTAATCCTCTATAACTGTTTTGTGATTTTCCAGCTGAAATACCTTTTGAAATAATGGTCGATTTGGTGTTTTTTCCCAAATGAATCATTTTGGTTCCGGTATCCGCTTGTTGGAAATTATTAGTAACGGCAATCGAATAAAACTCTCCGATTGAATTATCACCTTTTAATACACAAGAAGGATATTTCCAAGTTACAGCCGAACCTGTTTCTACTTGCGTCCAAGAAATTTTAGCGTTTTTCTCGCACAAACCTCTTTTCGTAACGAAATTGTAAACTCCACCTTTACCTTCTTTGTTTCCAGGATACCAGTTTTGAACAGTTGAATATTTAATTTCAGCACCATCCATGGCAATTAATTCTACAACGGCTGCGTGCAATTGATTTTCATCACGACTTGGAGCGGTACATCCTTCTAAATAAGACACATAACTCTCTTCATCAGCCACCAATAACGTTCTTTCAAACTGACCTGTTCCTCCTTGATTGATACGGAAATACGTTGATAATTCCATTGGACATTTTACTCCTTTTGGAATGTAACAGAAACTTCCATCAGAGAAAACAGCTGAATTTAAAGCAGCGTAAAAATTATCTTTCATTGGAACAACAGTTCCTAAATGTTTACGAACTAAATCTGGATGTTCTTTGATGGCTTCCGAAATCGAACAGAAAATAATGCCTTTTTCGTTTAATGTTTTTTTGAAAGTCGTTGCCACAGAAACTGAATCGACTACGATATCAATCGCCACGTTATTCATTTTCTTTTGCTCATCAATAGAAATACCCAACTTTTTATACATCGCCAAAAGTTCTGGGTCAACGTCTTCTAATTTTTTATTCGGATCCGCTTTTTTAGGTGCCGAATAATATGAAATTGCCTGAAAATCGGGTTTTTCGTAATTTACGTTTGCCCATTCTGGCTCTTCCATTTCTTGCCAAGCGCGAAAAGCTTCCAAACGCCATTCGGTCATCCATTCAGGCTCTTCTTTTTTCTTCGAAATCGCACGAACAATGTCTTCATTTAAGCCAATAGGAAACGTTTCCGAGTCCAATTCGGTGTAAAATCCGTATTCGTATTCTTTATTTTCTAATTCGACTTTTAAGTCGTCTTCTGTATACTTACTCATATTTTTTGATTTATAGAGAGAAACTCTCTCCACATCCACACGTTCTTTGTGCGTTTGGATTGTTAAACACAAATCCTTTTCCGTTTAAACCACCTGAAAACTCTAATATAGTTCCTGCCAAATAAAGAAAACTCTTTTTCTCAACGGCAATTTTTACATTATTATCTTCAAATATTTTATCGTTTTCTCCTATTTCTTTGTCAAATTTTAAATCATAAGACAAACCCGAGCAACCACCACTTTTTACGCCTACTCGTACGTAATCTTTGGCTGCATCAAAACCATCTTCTTGCATCATAGCGATGATTTTTTTACTTGCTGTATCAGATACTTTAATCATATTCTTATTTTGATTTTGTCTAAATTAACCGCAAAGATAAGCCATAAATTGCTTTTTACAAGAATTGCTAACATTTTTATAACTTATAGATTCATAGTTTCTGTTTATAGTATTTTTTGTAATTTGGCTGAAAATTGTTTGACCTATGAAATTACATCCTATTGAAGCGGGAAATTTTAAATTAGACGGTGGTGCTATGTTTGGTGTGGTACCTAAAACCATTTGGAATAAAACCAATCCAGCCGACGAAAATAATCTTATTGATATTGCAGCTAGATGTCTGTTAATCGAAGATGGAAACCGATTAACTTTGATTGATACCGGAATGGGAAATAAACAATCGGAAAAATTCTTTGGTTATTATTCACTTTGGGGCGACCATTCTTTAGATAAATCGTTAAAAAATGCTGGTTTTCATCGCGATGATATTACCGATGTTTTCATGACGCATTTGCATTTTGACCATTGTGGTGGAAGCGTAAATTGGAACAAAGATAAAACCGGTTACGAAGTCGCATTTAAAAATGCAAAATTTTGGACAAATGAAAACCATTGGGAATGGGCAACGAAACCAAACGCGCGTGAAAAAGCTTCTTTTTTACACGAGAATTTATTTCCAATGCAAGAAAGTGGCCAATTGCATTTCATAAATCGTCCTGATAGTGATTTTGGGTTTTCAAATGAATTAGGTTTTGATATATTTTACGCTGATGGTCATACCGAAAAACAAATGTTACCTCACATCAACTACAACGGAAAAACCATTGTTTTTTGTGCCGACTTACTAGCAACTGCTGGACATATTCCAATTCCATATGTGATGGGTTACGACACTAGACCTTTGTTGACATTGGATGAAAAAGCAAAATTCATGAACGCTGCGGCTGATAATAATTATTATTTATGGTTAGAGCACGACGCTCACAATGAAATTATTACGGTAGAGCGAACCGAAAAAGGGGTGCGTTTGAAAGAAGTTTTCAGATGTGAAGACCTTTTAAAATAATGTTAAAAAGAAATATTATTGTAACAAATACAAATCACTTCAGTCCAATAACTGAAATTAATTAATTGAAAAATGAAGAGAATTTTTAGACCGCTTTATTTAAGTTTAGCTTTTGCATTCGCATTAGCAAGCTGCGGAACTCAGCAAATGGTTTCAACTCCGGTTGAAAATATTGATAACTTACCCTTAAAAACTACTCCAGTCGCAGAAAAAGATTTGCAACGTTGGAGTCATTTAGACTTAGTTAAAGACACGCTTCCAGGTATGAGTGTTGACAAAGCTTACACGGAACTTTTAAAAGGTAAAAAAGGTAAAAAAGTTATCGTTGGTATCGTAGATTCTGGTGTAGATATCAACCATGAAGATTTAAAAGCGGTTATTTGGACTAATCCAAAAGAAATTGCAGGTAACGGAATTGACGATGACAAAAACGGTTATATCGACGATATTCACGGGTGGAATTTCTTAGGAAATGCTGTTCATGAGCAATTAGAAATGACACGTATCGTTAAAAAAGGTCCTGGAACTCCTGAATATGACAAAGCAAAAACAGAATTAGCAGAAGAATTAAAAGGAATTCAACCTCAAAAACAACAATTAGATTTCATTCTAAATGCTGAAAAAGCCTTAGTGGGCTATTTCAAAAAGAGTGATTTTACATTAGAAGAAGTAAAAGCAATTCCTGCAACAGAAACTTCATTATCTCAAGCTAAAGCTGTTTTTACACAAGTTTTAAGTAATAGCACAAAAGCGGATTTTGATAAACAAATTGAAGAATTCAAAGATTATATCTACGGACAAGTTAACTACAACTTAAACGTTGATTTTGATGGAAGAAAAATCGTTGGAGACAATCCAGATGATTTAAAAGATACTAAATACGGAAACAACAACGTAGTAGGTCCAGAACCAAAAGAAGCAAAACACGGAACACATGTTGCTGGAATTGTGGCTCAAGTTAGAGGCAACAATAAAGGCGGTGATGGTGTTACAAATAATGCTGAAATCATGGCGTTAAGAGCTGTTCCAAATGGAGATGAGTATGACAAGGATATTGCGTTGGCTATTCGCTATGCAGCAGATAATGGTGCAAAAGTAATCAATGGTTCTTTCGGAAAATACTATTCTCAACACAAAGAATGGGTTATGGATGCTATCAAATATGCAGAATCTAAAGATGTTTTGGTAGTTATTGCTGCTGGTAACGAATCTTATGATTTAGATGTTACGAACAAATATCCAAATGACACTTACGATGGAAGTCCAGAATTCGCTAAAAACGTATTAATCATTGGAGCACTTTCTCCTACTTACGGAACTAAAATGGTGGCAAGTTTTTCTAACTACGGAAAAAACAATGTAGATATTTATGCTCCAGGAGATAAAATTTATGCTACTACTCCATTAAATACGTATGAATATTTACAAGGAACTTCAATGGCTTCTCCTAACGTAGCTGGTGTTGCAACATTAATTCGTTCTTACTATCCAAGTTTAACTGCAGTTCAAGTTAAGCAAATCATCATGGAAAGCGGAACACCATTAAAAAACACAGTTACAATTGGTGAAGATAAGCATAAAGCAAACTTTGCAGACGCTTCTAAATCGGGAAGAATTGTTAATGCTTATAACGCTTTAGTTTTAGCGGCTAAAATGGCAAAAAAATAAAAATTTCACTACTTTAGTAAAAACCAAAACCTACAGGTTGTCAAATTCTTGTAGGTTTTTCTTTTAAAAATTGATTATGAAAAAATTACTTCTTTTACTTACTTCTTGTATTGGTTTCGCACAAAACAATCCAAATCCAGGCTATTGGCAACAACATGTTGACTATAAAATGGAGGTGAATATGGATGTGAAAAAATTCCAATACAAAGGAAAACAAGAAATTGTGTACACGAATAATTCACCAGACACTTTACACAAAGTTTTTTATCATTTGTACAATAACGCCTTTCAACCCGGAAGCGAAATGGACGCAAGACTTCAAGCTATTTCTGATCCAGATAAGCGAATGGTAAAAACATTCAAAAAAGAAGGTAAAGATGTAAAAGAAAGTAGAATTAGCACGTTAAAACCTGAAGAAATAGGATATTTAAAAATTGCTAATTTCAAACAAGATGGAGTTTCTGCAACCACTAAAGTAGTAGGAACTATTTTAGAAGTAACTTTAGCAAAAGCTATTTTACCAAATCAAAAAACAACACTTTCATTAGATTTTGATGGACAAGTGCCGTTGCAAATTCGTCGTTCAGGAAGATTATCTGAAGAAGGCGTTGCTTTATCAATGACACAATGGTATCCTAAATTATGCGAATATGATTTCGAAGGTTGGCACGCTAACCCATACATCGCAAGAGAATTTCATGGAGTTTGGGGAAATTTTGATGTGAAAATCACCATAGATAAAGCTTACACAATTGGTGGAACGGGTTATTTGCAAAATAAAAACGAAATTGGACACGGTTATCAAGATGCAGGTGTAAATGTGGTTTATCCAAAGAAAACTAAAAACTTAACTTGGCATTTTTACGCGCCAAATGTGCATGATTTTGCTTGGGGAGCAGACAATGAGTTTATTCATGACATGATTTTAGGTCCAAATAATGTGGAATTGCATTTCTTGTACAAAAACAAGAAAGAAAATTTAGAAAATTGGAAAAAAATGCAACCTAAAACGGCTGAATTATTGGCTTTCTTCAATGAAAATGTTGGACCTTATCCATACAAACAATATTCTGTTATTCAAGGTGGCGATGGCGGAATGGAATATGGCATGTGTACGTTAATAACCGGAAACAGAGCATTTGGAAGTTTAGTTGGTGTAACCGCTCACGAAATGGCGCATTCTTGGTTCCAATTCGTACTTGCAACAAACGAAACCAAACACGAATGGATGGATGAAGGATTTACCTCATACATTTCTAACTTAGCGATGAACAAAGTATTGCCTCCAAAAAAAACAGAAAATCCATTTGAAGACGCTTACAATAATTACATTTATTTAGCAAAATCTGGAAAAGAGCAACCACTTTCTACACACGCTGATCGTTATGATTTGAATATGGCGTATGGTATTTCTGCTTACAGTAAAGGAGAAGTGTTTTTAGTACAATTGGGTTATTTAATTGGGCAAGAAAACCTCAACAAAACCATCAAACGTTATTACAACGAGTATAAATTCACACACCCAACACCTAACGATATCAAACGTGTGGCGGAAAAAGTTTCAGGTGCTAATTTAGATTGGTATTTGTTAGATTGGACGCTAACTACAAATACTATTGATTACAGCATCAAAGAAGTTTCTGAAGCCAATGCTGCTAATACAAAAGTGGTTTTTGAAAGAAAAGGAAGAATGCCAATGCCTTTAGATGTGATGGTAGAATATACCGATGGAACCAAAGAATTTTTCTACATTCCAAATACGTTAATGCGTTGGGAAAAACCAAATCCGTATGCAGGAATTAAAGGGAATGTATTAAAAGGATGGGATTGGGCTTACCCTACTTTCACTTTTGAAATTGCAAAACCAAAAGATAAAATCAGATCCATCACCATTGACCCAGATAGTCTAATGGCGGATATAAATAGAGAGGACAATATCTTTCCAAAAAAATAAAAAAAAAGCGACTTTAGGGTCGCTTTTTTGTGTTCATTTTAAGATGACAAATATCATGATTTAGCTGTTTTAGCTTTCGTAATTTTAATGTGCTAAAAATGCAAATTAAAATTAGTTATTCATTTAAAAACATAAAGTCATGAGCATTGCAACAAAAGACATTAGAAACGTGGTATTTCTTGGGCATTCGGGATCAGGAAAGACCACCTTTATCGAGACCATGTTATTTGAAAGTGGCGTTATTCCACGACGTGGTTCAGTAGAAAATCACAATACGATTTCGGATTTTACCGATTTAGAACACGAAAGAGAAAATACCTTATACAGCCACTTAATGCACGTTAAATGGCACAACAACAAAATCAACATCATTGACACTCCTGGTTTTGACGATTTTATAGGCGAAGTAGTTTCTTCCCTTAAAGTGGCCGATACCGCTGTAATTCTTTTAAATGCGGCTTCTGGTGTAGAAGTGGGAACAGAAATCGTTTGGGAATACGTTCAAAATTATCAAACACCTGCTTTTTTTGTCATCAATCAAATGGATCATCCAAAAGCAGATTTTGAAACTACATTGGAACAAGCAGTAAATCGTTTCGGAAACAAAGTAATTCCAATTCAATATCCATACAATTCGGGTGAAAAATTCAATAGTATTATCGATGTACTTCGCATGACGATGTATGTTTTTCCAGAAAATGGTGGAAAACCAGAAAAAATGCCAATTCCTGCATCCGAATTAGAAAAAGCAAATGCGCTACATAACGCTTTAGTAGAAGCTGCAGCGGAAAACGAAGAAGGTTTGATGGAAAAATACTTTGAAAAAGGCAATTTAGATGAAGAAGAATTAGCAAAAGGATTAACAATAGCCTTGGCACATCAACAAATATTTCCAGTTTTCTGTGCTTCAGGTTTAAAAGATATGGGTAGTGGAAGAATTATGGGATTCATCGATGATATTGCTCCATCTCCAGCCGATAGACCAGCAAAAAAACTAGAAAATGGTGGCGAATTAAAATGCGATGCTTCTGACAAAACCACAATTTTCATTTACAAAACGCTTTCAGAACCACAAGTGGGAATGGTTTCCTATTTCAAAGTACTTTCGGGCGAATTGAATGCTGGTGATGAATTGGTAAATGCTGATAATGGAGAAACCGAACGCCTAACTCAATTATTCGTAACCGAGGGAAAACAAAGAACGCCAGTTGATAAATTAACAGCTGGTGATTTAGGTGTTACTGTTCGATTGAAATACGGACATTCGAACAATACGTTGAATGCTAAAGGTGTTGAAAGAAAAGTGAGAAAAATGCAGTTTCCAGAAAGTCGCATCAGAAAAGCGGTCGCAACAGCCAATCTAGCCGATATGGAAAAAATGATTAAAGCCTTACATCAAATTGAAGAAGAAGATTTAACTTTCAAAGTAGAGCAATCTTCGGAGCTTAAACAAACTATAGTTTATGGTCAAGGGCAATTGCATTTGGATTTAATCAAACATCGTATCGAAAGTGAAAATAACATCGAAATTATCTTTGAAGAACCCAAAGTTCCCTATCGCGAAACGATAACAAAAGCAGCAAAAGCAGAATATCGTCATAAAAAACAAAGTGGTGGCGCAGGACAATTTGGCGAAGTACATTTAACCATAGAGCCTTATTACGATGATATGCCTGAACCACAAGGCGTAAACATTCGCAACAAAGAAATTGAAGAATTACCTTGGGGCGGAAAATTTGCCTTTTATTGGTGTATTGTGGGTGGTGCTATCGACAATCGTTATGCCACAGCCATTAAAAAAGGAATCATGCAATCCATGACCGAAGGTCCGTTAACGGGTTCTAATTGTCAAAACATTCGCATTTGTATTTACGATGGTAAAATGCATGCGGTAGACAGTAATGATATTTCATTTCAATTGGCGGCTTCACACGCATTCAAAGATGCCTTTAATGAAGCTAGACCTCAACTTTTAGAACCGTATTACCAACTTGAGGTGCTTTGCGAAGATGCTTACACCGGTGACGTTATGGGCGATTTACAAACCCGAAGAGCCATCATTCAAGGTATGGATACCGATGGTCATTATCAAAAAATTATTTCCGAAGTGCCACTAGCCGAACTCAAAGATTACGGCTCTACACTTCGTTCATTAACACAAGGAAAAGCAAAATTCAAATTGGAATTTAGTTCTTATCAACTGGTTCCTCCTCATGTTCAGGAAAGTTTAGTTATAAGCAATGCGGTTTTATCTGAATAAGGATTGAATTTTGCATTTAGAAAAGCTTCTTCAAGTTGAGGAAGCTTTTTTTATGCTTATTTTTGTCGGCTTGAAAATAAAATCGAAAAATAAAAAATATACTATTGATTATTAGTAATTTAGTATAAAATATAATCGGGTGGAAATCTTAGATAAAAATAAAACGGTATCACAATTAACAATTCTATACATTTTAGCGGTTGTAACCTTTTCATTTTTAGATTTGAAATCATTTCCAATTCTTGAATTCTTATTAGGAAGTATTCGAATTCCGCTTCTTATTTTAATGTATTTTCTTGCTTCTAAAGTCAAAAGTACGCTCTATTTTAGCGCCTTAATATTGTTCTTTTTTGCTTATTTGTTTTTTAGGGAAAATACACCTTTCTTTAATTTTATTGGAGCGATTATTTCGCTTGCATATCGGATTTTAATTTTTATCATCGTTTATAAAAGTATTGAAAATAAAAATTGGTTAGCGATAGTGTTGGCCTCGATTCCTTTCTTTTTTATCTATTTGTATGCGTTACTTTTGATAGAAAAAGAAGTAAAAATGGATTTTTATCCATGGGTTATAAATGGCTTTTTAACATCATTCATTGGTGGAATGGCGACTTTCAATTTCCTTTTTCAAGACAAGAAACGATTGTATTGGTTGTTCATTAGCGCTATTTTATTTGTGATTCAAATTGGCGTGTTTTTAATCAACAAATATTATTTTCCAGATGAAATTTTACGAATGTTAACCATCATTTTGTTCGGAATTTCCAACTTCACTTTTTACAAATTTGTCCTGCTTCAAGAAGAATTAAAACTTAAATACGCATCTTAATTTAAAGTTTTCTAACTTTGCTTCATGAAATTTACTTATCCCAAACACGAAAAATTAAAAAACAAAACCACAATTGACTTGTTGTTTTCGGAAGGGAAATCAGTTTCGAAATATCCTTTGCGTTTGGTTTATGTTGAAAATACAGAACCTAATGCGGAACTGATTAAAATGGGTGTTTCGGTATCTAAAAAATATTTCAAAAAGGCGGTCGACCGTAATTATTTCAAGCGTGTTTTGCGCGAAACCTATCGTTTAAACAAGCATCTTTTGATTGATCATTTAGAAAAACCACATGCTTTCATGTTTTTCTATCAAACAAAAGAGCGACTTTCTTATCAGGAGATTGAAGAGAAAACCATCCAACTTTTTCAAAAATTCAACGAAAGGCAGAAGTAAATTGCGCTTTTGGTTTAATTTTTGCTCAAGATTCTTTACTTTCGTAAACTGGTATAATTCAATACTTCAACATGAAAAAATATTTCAGAGGAAAAATAATCATTCCTGTTCTGGCAGCGGGTTTCTTGTTTGTGGGCGTTAGTTTCAAGAACGACTTTTTTGAAATTGCCAAACAAATCGAAATCTTCACCGGACTTTTCAAAACCGTTAACCAAAATTACGTGGACGAAACCAATCCAGGTGAAATGATGGATAACGCCATAAAAAACATGTTAAAAGAATTAGATCCATACACGGTTTTCTTTAACGAACAAGATGTTTTAAAATTCAAAATCAACAATACGGGTGAATACACTGGAATTGGCGCTATGGTGCAACGCAAAGAAGGAAAAGTTTTTCTAAAAGAAATTTACAAAGGTTTTCCTGCGGATAAAGCGGGTTTGAGAGCAGGTGATGAGGTAATTCAAATTGGAGATATCAGTTTAAAAGAATACAAAGAAGACGCGTCGCAATTGTTTCGTGGTGCAAAAAATACGAAAGTTGAAATTCAATACATTCGTCAAGGAAAAACACAAAATGCAACGATTGTTTTAGACGATGTTGAAATAAAAGCCGTTCCATTTTTCTCTCTTTTAAAAGACAATACAGGTTATATCGTTTTAACGAAATTCACTGAAAAAGCTAGTTTTGAAACCAAAGCGGCGTTATTAGAATTGAAAAAACAAGGTGCTACCAAAATCATTTTAGATTTAAGAGGAAATCCAGGTGGTTTATTGCACGAAGCGGTGAATATTTGCAATCTTTTTGTTCCTAAAAACGAATTGATTGTAACCACAAAGTCGAAAAATCCAAAACATAATTTAGAATATCGCACCAAAAACGAACCTATCGATTTAGAAATACCGATTGCGGTTATTGTGGATGGGAAAAGTGCTTCGGCTTCTGAAATTGTAGCAGGTGCGATTCAAGATTTGGATAGAGGCGTGATTTTAGGAACCAGAAGTTTCGGAAAAGGATTGGTACAACGTCCGTTAGATTTGTCTTACGGAACCCAAGTAAAAGTTACGATTTCAAGATATTACACACCTTCGGGAAGATGTATTCAAGCTTTAGATTATTCTAAAAAAGACGCAAACGGAAAAGCTATCAAAAAATCCCAAAACGAATTCAATGCCTTTAAAACCAAAGCAGGAAGAACGGTTTATGATGGTGGTGGTGTTTTACCTGATGTCGAAATCGAAGAAACCAAAACGGCAACTATTACTGATGCTGTTGTTAAATCGGATGCTATTTTCAACTTTGCAACGCAATGGTATTATAAAAACCCAACTGTTTCGGGAATTCCAACGATAACCGACACAGATTATACTGCGTTTAAAGCGTTTTTAAAGCAAGAGAAAATCACTTTAGACACAGAAACAAATAAAGCACTGAAAAACGTACTTGAAACGGCTAAAAAAGAGAAAATAGATGCTCAAATTGCTGCGGAATACAAACAATTGGAGTTAGCCATAGAACGAAATCAAGAATTGGAATTAGATAAAAACAAAAATCAAATTAAGAAACTAATTCAAGAAGAATTAATAACACGTTACCAATATCGCGAGGGTTTATATCAATTTTATACCAAAGAAAACTTAGAAATTGAAAAAGCTATTGCCTTATTAAACAATCAAACGCAATACAAATCGATATTAAAAAAATAAGATGACACGTTTATTTTCCCTACTATTTTTACTATTTTCAGTAGTTTCATTTGCTCAAGAAGATGAAGAAGTACACTCTATATTCTTTGAATTTGACAAATACAATTTAAAAGAAGAGCAAGCTAATGCTGTTGTGGCTTTCGTAAGCAAAATCGACACCACACGAATTGAATCGATTCAGATTTTTGGCTACTGTGATGATAGAGGAAAAGACGCGTACAACTATACTTTATCAACCAATAGAGCGAATACGGTAAAAAACAAATTGATTGAAAAAGGGATTAAAAGTAAAATTATCATTACGCTTGAAGGAAAAGGTAGAATTATGCTTGATGAAGATATGCAAACGAATGTTCCTGAAGCGCGTTCTAAAAACAGAAGAGTAGACGTAGTAGTAAATTTTAAACCAATCGTAATTGAAGATTTCAAAATTCCTGGTGTTTATAGTACGATCAAAAAAGATAGAATTGTAGGCGATAGAATATACCTTGACCACGTTTTATTTGAAAGAGGCAGTAGCCAATTAACCTACAAAGCCAAGAAAGAATTAGACCGAATTGCCTTGGAATTACACAAATACAAAAACATTCACTTCGAAATCCAAGGACATGTTTGTTGTACGCCAACATTCCAAAAGGAAGCTATTGATCGTGACACCAAAAAACGTGAATTATCTACCAATCGTGCCAAAAGAGTATATAATTACTTTTTAATGAAACGCATCAGTAAAACCCGTATGACGTATAAAGGATATGGCAATACGCAATCCTTAAAAAAAGGCAGTACTTTAGACCGAAGAGTAGAGCTTTTGATTACTAAAAATGAGGTAGTTCCTGTGGAGCAACCGAAGAAATAGTTATTTTTTCATCTGAATATGCGGAATATCGTCTTCCAAATACATTTCGCTGGTTTGGATAAATCCGTGCGATTCGTAGAATTTTTTGAGATATTCTTGAGCGGAAATCGTAATGGCAGTTTCGTTGAAACTTTCTTTGATTGCTTTAATAGAAACTCGCATTAAATCGTGACCGAATTTTTTATCACGGTATTTTGGGCTAACTACAACACGTCCTATAGATGTTTCTTCAAAATAATATCCTTTGTTGAACAATCGAGAATATGCAGCTAAATCGCCATTGTAATATCCTAAAATATGAAGCGCTTTCTCGTCTTTGCCATCAATGTCTTGATAAACGCAATTTTGCTCCACTACAAACACTTCTGAACGTAGTTGAAGTAAAGAATAGAGTTCGGATGTTGAAAGTTCGTTAAATCGCTTTATTTTGAATTGTATTTCCATATTAAAAAAAGAAGTTCCCAATGGAGGGAACTTTATATTATTTTAAAAACTTAACGGATTGAATAATCGCTTCCAATTCGAAAACCAAATCACGTTTCGATTTTGACGGATTATAAGTGAATCCTTCTAAAATTAAATAACGATTGTTTTTAGTGTCTTTGATGGCGTAATTAACAAAAGGTCCCGCCATGAAATCGTTTTTTAATTCCCAAGTTCCTTTGGTTAAATAGGTTTTTTTACCTGCAACTGTTACGTCAAACAAATAAGGAGCATAAGCGGCTTCAGTAATCATCCAAGTATTTGGCAATGTTCCGTGAATGTTAGCTTTTCCAATTTCATCTCGCATAGTAGTTATATTCGTAATAATATCGCCTCCGTTTTCCACTTTATCAATTGGAACTTGATAGACTAAAATACTGTTGTAACCTGAGGTAAATTCTTTACGTAACCAAACGAAATTGTCTTTCACCATGTCATATTTATATCCAAAACCAATTTGAAGACTAATCCCAAACTTTTTTTGTAATTGTTCATCTGAAACCAATGATTTCTTCATTCGAACTTGATTCTCAATGATTTCAGAAGCTTTAATCGTTTTTATAATTTCGGCTGATTTTTCTTCCAAAACATTTAAAACATCTTCGGTATCGGTTCCAGAAATGAAAAATACATTTTGTGGTTTTGCGTATTTATTAGTGTTAGCAGCAAATCCAGCTTCTTTCCCTTTCTTCACAACAATGATGTTGCGACTTTTACGCACAAAACCTTCAAAAACTTTTGTTGGGTACTGATTTAAAGTAAACAATGGCTCTTCTTGCGGTAAACCATCTACTGGAGCAGCAAATTTTTTACGAATGCTATCTCCGATTTCTCCATTCCACAAATTGTCATCAATAATAATCGAAACATTATTGATTTTTCCATTGGATTCTGATAAAATGGCTTGTGTTTCTTCTTTAGAAGTTTCTTTACAAGACAAAAACGATAGGGCAACAAAAGTGAATACTGCTAATTTTTTCATGGGGTAGAACAATTTATTATCCGTTAATTTTTAATTTCATTCCGGGTTGTATGTTATCACCACTAATATCGTTCCATTTTTTAATATCTTCAATAGAAACGCCTGGAAATTGTTTTGAAATTGAGAATAACGAATCACCGCTTTTAACCGTATAAGTCCCGTCATTGTTAGCTTTTGACTCGGTTTTAGCAATTATTTTTTTGTCGGAATAAATTTTTAATTTTTTTCCAGCTTGAATGTTATTTCCTTTAATGCTGTTCCATTTTTTAAGTTCAGAAATGGAAACATTGTACTTGTCGGCAATCTTACCTAAACTTTCACCGCTTTTAATGGTGTGAAACTGCGTTTTTCGTTCAAATTTAGGTTTGCTTACAAATGATGAATCGGCAGAAGATGAAATAGAATCTTTTGAAGTGGAAGCTATAAATTCCGATTTTGTTTTTTCTTTGTACGTTTCTAAATAATTCAAATAAGCGTAAATTTTCTCTTCGTTAGAAACAAATAATCCCATTTTATTTTTTGGTAAACGCAAATAATGCGGTTTATCTCCTTCAAAAGGAATAACTTTCAATTTATAAATTGGATTTAAAAACTCTAGTTGCTCTTCCGAAATATCCAATAACTCAGCAATATGTTTGAACGACATTTGCTTTTTCACCATAATCGTATCCGTTTCGAAATACGTTAATGGCGCTTTTTTAGGCTGAAT
Source organism: Flavobacterium proteolyticum (assembly GCF_015223105.1). Taxonomy (GTDB): domain Bacteria; phylum Bacteroidota; class Bacteroidia; order Flavobacteriales; family Flavobacteriaceae; genus Flavobacterium; species Flavobacterium proteolyticum. The sequence goes on along the minus strand of NZ_JADFTZ010000001.1, from coordinate 824,929 downwards.
TCCGTGCTCTTTTTTGAATTCGTAAATGTAAAATGTAGCTAAAAACGCTGGAACGTAATTAGCCGTTTCTTGAGGTAAATTTTTACGAATGTTCCAATAATTTTGGCTTCCGCCCGAACGACGAATTGCTTTTGAAACGTTTCCTGGTCCACAATTATAAGCCGCCAAAACCATGCTCCAATCTCCAAAAATTCCATACAAACTTGATAAATATTGACAAGCTGCTTCCGTTGCTTTTAAGGGATCATAACGCTCATCAACATACGAAGTAACTTCTAAATTATACTGCTTTCCTGTTGGATACATAAATTGCCACAAACCTGAAGCGCCAACACGAGACTTCGCTCTTGGATTCAAAGCCGATTCAACAATAGCCAAATATTTCAACTCTAACGGAATGTTATATTTTGCTAAATGCTCTTCAAACATTGGAAAATAATACTCCGAAATCGCCATTAAACGCTCAAATGCCTTTGGACGATTTTTCAAAAAAGCTTTAATCGTATTTTCTAATGCTGGATGATATTCGATATTAAAAGGCGATTTAGCATCCATTTTTGATAATCGCTTCTTTAATAAATCGGTTGAAAGATTGTAACTAACTTCTGAATCAATATCAATGGTTGAAATGTCTTTAAACATATCGTTTGATAGTTCGAAATTCGCTAATTCCGACAACCATCTTTCATCAATACAATTACTTGTGCTGTGATTTACAAACGTTGTTTTCAATGAATCCAAGTAGGACATTTTAGGCAACGGAAGTACATTTTCTTTTTCTGCAGTTTCCTGCGCAAAGCTAAAAAGCGACAGAAAAAGGGATGTTATAATAATTGTTTTTTTCATTCTGTTTTTTGTTTTTTTGGGGCATGTTAATCATTAATAACTTAATAACCAACGTTTTATTGTATTCTTAATCTAAAATAGCTGCAATTCCAGGTAAGGTTCTGCCTTCCAGCATTTCTAACATCGCTCCACCGCCGGTAGAAACGTAACTCATCTTTGGCTCTAATCCAAATTGTTTTACAGCCGCAACGCTATCGCCGCCACCTACAAGTGAAAAAGCACCATTTGCAGTAGATTCTGCAATATATTCTCCTAACGAAATGGTTCCGTTAGCAAAACTTTCCATTTCAAAAACTCCTAATGGACCATTCCAAAGAATTGTTTTTGAATCTAATATAATGCGTTTGATAATTTCTAATGATTTTGGACCAGCATCCAATCCTTGCCAACCGTCTGGGATTTGTTTAACATCCACCACTTGCGTATTGGCATCGTTTGAAAAAGCATCAGCAGCCACAACATCCACAGGTAAGTGAATTTGAACGCCTTTTTCTTTTGCTTGTTTTAAAATTTCGATAGCCAATTCTAATTTGTCGTCTTCACAAATTGAATTTCCGATTTTTCCACCCAAAGCTTTAATGAACGTAAAGGTCATTCCACCACCAATAATCATGTGGTTTACTTTATCTAAAATATTTTCAATCACCGTTATTTTTGAAGAAACTTTACTTCCTCCTAAAATCGCAACCACTGGTTTTTCAGAATTTTTTAATACTTTTTCGATGCTTTCAATTTCTTTGGCTAACAAATAACCAAAGCATTTTGCATCTTGAAAAAATTGAGCAATAATCGTAGTTGAAGCGTGTGCTCTGTGAGCGGTTCCAAAAGCATCGTTCACATAAATATCACCTAAAGCAGCTAATTTTTTAGAAAAATCAACATCTCCTTTTTCTTCTTCGGCGTAAAAACGTAAGTTTTCTAATAATAAAATTTCGCCCGCTTGAAGATTTTTTGCAGCATTTTCTGCAATTTCTCCAATACAATCCGAAGCAAAATGTACTTTTTGACCTAAAATTTCTTCCGTTTTTGAAACGATGTGTTGTAACGAATATTTCGCTTCAACACCTTTTGGTCTTCCTAAGTGACTCATTAAAATTACACTTCCACCATCTTTCAATATTTTGTCAATTGTTGGCTTTGCTGCCTCGATTCTAGTAGCATCAGTAACCTTGAAATTTTCATCTAAAGGCACGTTAAAATCTACTCGGATAATTGCTTTTTTGTTATTGAAATTGAAGTCGTTAAGTGTTTTCATTTATATCGAATTTTAATTTGAGCGAATGCAAATATAATTTATTGTATTTTAAATCTTTATAACAAATATCATATTTTGCATTTTTTTAAATTCTTCTAAAACCAACTTTTTGATTTCTTTTCTACCAATTTTGGTAATTTTTGATTAGGTTTGTTCCATGCTTTTCAAAGATATTTTAGGACAGGAACATATTAAAAATCACTTAACTAAGAGTGCCGAAGCCGGAAGAATTCCGCACGCACAATTATTTGTTGGCCCTGAAGGTTGTGGAACACTTCCGATGGCGATTGCCTATGCGCAATATATTTTGTGTGGCAATGTAGGCGGAGAAAATGTAGGTGAAAACACCACTTGTAACCTAAAATTCGAACATTTTTCGCATCCCGATTTACACTTTGTTTTTCCTGTTGCTTCAACCGATAGCGTCAAAAGTCATGCCGTTAGTGATAATTTCATGGTCGAATGGCGCCAATTTTTAACTGAAAGTCCATATGGAAGTTTGTTTGATTGGTTGAAAAACCTCGGAATTCAAAACAAACAAGGTTTAATTGGTGTTGATGAAGCTACTGAAATCAACAAAAAATTAGCATTAAAAGCTTACGAAGGTGGATACAAGGTCATGATCATTTGGATGGCGGACAAGATGAATGGTTCGTCAGCAAATAAATTACTGAAATTATTAGAAGAACCGCCAGCTAAAACGGTTTTCATTTTAATTACCGAAAGCACCAGCGATATGTTACAAACTATTTTATCGCGCTGTCAAGTTATTGATTTTATTGGTTTGAGCGAAAGTGTAATTGCAGAAGCTTTGGTTTCACGTGAAAATTGTGAGCCAACAGTTGCAAAAAAAATCGCACATCAAAGCGAAGGAAATTATAACAAAGCGTTGCATATTTTACGAAAAGAAGACGATGAATTTCCGTTTGACGAATGGTTTGTAGAATGGGTGAGAAGTGCTTTTCGTGCCAAAGGAAATGCCGCCGCTATTAATGATTTAATCGCTTGGAGTGAAAACATTGCTTCTACTGGAAGAGAAACGCAAAAGCAATTTTTACACTATTGCATTCACTTTTTTAGACAAGCTTTATTGCTTAATTATCAAGCGAATGACTTGGTTTTCTTAGAGACAAAAGTACCTAAATTTGAATTGGAAAAATTTGCTCCGTTTGTAAATGGCGCCAATATTTCAGATATTTACAAAGAATTAGAAGATGCTATTTACCACATTGAAAGAAACGGAAATAGCAAAATCATCTTAACCGATTTATCTATAAAACTAACACGATTAATCCATAAAAACGCATAATTATGATACAAGTTGCTCCACTTTTAGTCTTAGCTTTTTTAGCCATCACTTTTTTACAATCTGGATATGATAAAATTAAAGATTGGAAAGGCAATGTAGAATGGTTAACCGGTCATTTTGCCAATACGATTTTAGCAAAACAAGTTCCGTTTGCTTTAGGAATTGTATTAGTTTTAGAAGTTGTTTCTGGAATTTTATGTGTTTCTGGAATTATCCAACACTTGGTGCAAGATGTAGTAATAAGAGGTTTAGGATTTTATGGTGCTATTTTATCTTGTATTACGTTACTTTTCCTTTTGTTCGGACAACGTTTAGCAAAAGATTACGATGGTGCAAGAACGATTGTAATTTACTTTATTCCAGCAGTTTTAGTGGTTTTTTGGTTGAACTAATTTAAAATTATTTGATTTTTTATTAGTTAGTAAATATTTGTATATCTTTGTAGTGTGAATATTCACTAACCTATGACAATTACAAACGAAATATCAAACAGACAACTTGAAATCATAGAGGTTTCAGGAAAAATACTTATTGAAAAAGGTATAAAAGGCTTAACTACAAAAACAGTGGCTTCAGAAATGAATTTTTCAGAAAGCGCTATTTATCGCCATTTCAAATCGAAAGAAGAAATTTTAGTTGCTTTACTATCGCTATTAAAACAAAACATGAACAAGCGATTAACGGCAGAAATTAAACCACAAAATACTGCAGCTGAAAATTTTAAAGCAGTCTTTACAAGTCAATTCAACTATTTTAAAAAGAATCCTCACTTTGTTGTTGCTGTTTTATCAGATGGTTTATTAGATGAATCTGAAGAAATTAAAACGATAATTCTTCAATTGATGCAAAACAAAATGCAATTGTTGGCCCAAATACTTGAACAAGGAAAAATAAGTAACGAATTCACCACAAAAATTTCAACCGAAGATTTATTACCCATTATACTCGGCTCTTTTCGTTTTCAAATGTTAAAATGGAAACTTTCGGGTTTTCAATACGATATTTCTATAGAAGGGAGCAAAATAATTGACAACTTATTAGCTTTAATTCAGAAATGAAAATGCGATGATAAAATTTGAAAACATTCATAAACAATCAAAAAGAAAATTCTTGATATACTTTTCAATCTTTTGTGGAATATCAAGTTTTTCCCAAGAAGAAAGAATTGTAAACTCTTTACCAGAAGTGTTACACCTTTCCAAAGAAAAGAATTATGCCTTGCAAAATGCAACATTGCAAACGAAATTAGCAAACTTAACAAAAAAAACAGCGATTGGAAATGTATTAAATCCAAGAATTCCAGCAACTGCTCAATCCCTGAATAATTTTGAACAACAGGTAAGTTTTTTACCTGGACCCATCTTTGGACTACCTGTAGGAACTTTTAAGGAAGTTACCATGGGACAACAATATACCAGCACCTTTTCGATACAACCTCAATTTGATATTTTAAATTTTGGAAGTATTGCCCAGATTAAAAGTGCAAAAATCAACGAACAATTAGTTGAAAATCAAAACAAACTCAACGAGCAAAACATTTATAATCAAATTAATGGTGTGTATTATAACTTGCTTTCGTTTGAAGCTCAGAAAAAAATTCTCTTAGAAAACATCAAAATTGCCGAAAGCTTAGTTTTAATCAACCAAAACAAGTTTAACGAAGGAATTACAAGAAAACAAGATGTAAATGAAGCAGAGGCTAATTTAATTGCGCTACAAGATAAATTATCGCAACTTATCTTAAATGAAAAGATACAAAAGCAAAGTTTAGCGCTTTTTTTTGAAAACGAGTTTGATTTAAAACTTACTGAACAGCTTTCAAATTATGAAAATAGAGATGAATTGGTTACAACCAACTCCACTTTTAAAAGCGAAAACTACAAGTTGCAATACCAAATGATGCAACAAGATTTAAAAATCGCTCGTTTGCAACAATTACCTGTTTTATCTTTTATTTCATCATTTAATTGGCAAAATCTAAGTAATGTAAACTATTTTGATGCGAATTCAAATTGGGTAAATTTCAACTATGTTGGTTTAAAAGTTACTTGGGATTTTCCAACGAATGTGCAAAAATTAACCGCCGTTTACAATAAGAAAATTCAATTGAATCAATTGAAAAACAATGCAGATCATGCCGAAAAAGAAAATGAATTTGCCAACAAACAACTAGAAATTGAATATGAAAAAGCGATTGAGCAATATAAAAATTTCAAAAAAATATATCTGCTAAAAAAAGACACTTTTGAAAAAAATTTCAATCAATATCAAGAACAAATTTTGCCATTAGACAAGCTTCTAATTTCGCAAAACGATTTGTTAATCAGTGAGATAAATATGGTAAATGCTTTGGCAAACATAGGATTCTCAAAAAATAAAATTGTGATAAACAACAACTAAAAATATTCTAAAAATGAAAAATAGTCTGTTTCTTTTACTAACACTTTCTACTTTGGTTTCGTGTGGAACAAAAGAAGAAGGAAAGCCTGTTGTACAAGACATTAAAGAATTAGTTTTTGCTTCGGGCGAATTAGAATGGGACAATTCTTATAATCTAACTGCTCAAACGGACGGGATTTTAGTAAATGCAACTTTTGATGTAGGGAATAAAGTAACTGAAAACCAAATTATTGCTTCAATTGACAATAAAACCAATGAAAACAATACCGCTTCAGCTAAAGATTTAGTGGTTATTTCCAAAGAAAACTTAACGGATAATGCTCCCGCTTTGCAACAATTACAACAAAATATAAAGTTTGCAGAAAGCAAATATCAGCAAGATAAAACGCAAGCCGAACGCTACAAAAGATTGTACGATTCGCAAAGTATTGCCAAAGTTGAATATGAAAACATGCAATTAGCTGCAGAAAATTCCTTATCACAATTGAATGCTTTGAAAAAACAATACCAACAAGTCTTACAGCAATCCAAACAAAATTACATCAACACTGAAAATCAATTGAAAAACAATCAAGTAGTTCTAGGATATAATAAATTGGTTGTTCCACAAAAAGGAACGATTATTAAAAAGCTAAAATTCTCAGGTGATTATGTAAAAAAAGGAGATGTTATTGCCGTAATCGCAGATGAAAATAAAGTGGAAGGCGTTTTAAATGTTGATGAAAATAGTATTGGGAAAGTAAAAATTGGTCAAACCGTTTTTGTGCAATTAAATACCAATAAAAACGAAGTGTATAATGCAAAAATCAGCGAAATATTAGCCGCTTTTGATGAGCAAACTCAATCGTTTATTTGTAAAGTAATTTTCGACAAACCTTTAAATACTTCGCTTTATGGAACGCAATTAGAAGCTAATATTTTAGTTGGCGAAAAGAAAAATGCGCTATTAATACCAAGAAACTTTTTGGGGTTTGGAAATAAAGTAATGGTAAAAGGAAAAGACGAAGCCGTTATCGTAAAAACAGGAATAGTTTCTACAGAATATGTAGAAATTTTAGACGGAATCACTAAAGAAGATGTTTTGTTGCCTTTAAAACCTTAAGCCATGAACATCAATACAGAAATAGCAAAAACGTATATTATTTCCAACAAAAAATTAACAGCTGTTGCAGCGGCCGGTGTGGTTTTAGGAATGTCTATTTATATTTTTATGAATAGCATGTTGGTTGGATTTGATAAGAGTTCGAGCGCCAGCATTTTTAAAACAACATCGCATATTCGAGTGTATAAAGATGATGAAATAAGTAAGGTTTTGGTTAAAAATTCCAATGAAAATTATTTGATTATTAACCCAAAAATTGTTCCTTCAAACAATACAATTATCAATCCGAAGTTAATTTCTGAAACCATTTTAAAACAGCCCGAAGTCACTGTGGTGACTCCTCAAGTGAGCGTTAATGTTTTTTACAATAACGGGAAATCACAAATCTCTGGATTAGCAATTGGCATCAAACCTGAAGAAGCAAATGTGATGTACAACATCAAATCGTTTATGGCTGAAGGTAATTTCGACTTATTAAAATCAAATCCAAACGGAATTATCATTGGAAGCGGAATTGCAGAAAAAATGAATGCAAAAATTGGCGATAATATCAATTTAACTTCCTCAAAAAGTGTCATCAAAACGTATAAAGTTGTTGGGATTTTTAAAACCAATAATTCAAAAGTTGATAAATCAAATTCCTATGTAAATTTAGCCAGTTCTCAACAATTATTGAAAGAAGGAGCGTCTTACATTACAGATATTAACGTAAATATTGTTGATCCAGAAAAAGCAAAAGCAATAGCTGAAAAAATTTCAAATATAACAGGTTATAAAGCAGAAGGTTGGAAAGAAGCCAACGAAACTTTTATGGCGGCCAACAAAATGCGAAAAATGATTATCACTTTTGTTTCTTTAACTATTTTGTTAGTCGCAGGTTTCGGAATTTATAATATTTTAAACATGACGGTTTCTCAAAAAATTAATGATATCGCTATTTTAAAAGCTATGGGTTTTAAAGGAAAAGATGTCATTAGAATATTCGTGACACAAGCGGTAACAATAGGAATCATGGGCGTTATAGGCGGAATGATTATGGCTACTGTTTTAATAACTTTCTTGAAAAAAGTATATGTTGGTGGTGATATTGGTTATTTTCCTATTGATTATGAACCGACAAAATATTTGCAAGGCGTTGTTATTGGTCTCGTAATTACTTTTTTCGCAGGTTATATTCCAGCTAAAAAAGCAGCACAAGTTGATCCTGTTACCATTTTTAGAAAATAAATTATGCGACAAACTATTCTAAAAACCGAAAATATAGATAAATATTTCTATGACCCTATTGAATTTCAAGTCTTGAAAAATATATCTTTTGAAGTTCAAAAAGGAGAATTTCTATCAATGGTTGGAAAATCGGGCAGTGGTAAATCTACGTTGTTGTATGTTTTATCAACTATGGATACAGAATACAAAGGAAATTTATTCATTGACAACGAATTAATGACGGGTTTATCAACTGATAAATTAGCGGCAATTCGAAATGAAAAAATTGGGTTTGTTTTTCAATTTCATTACTTACTTTCTGAATTTACGTGCTTAAAAAACGTAATGATTCCTGCGATTAAACTTGGGAAACTTTCCGAAAAAGAAATCGAAGAAAAAGCATACGAAAAACTCAAAATTCTTGGCTTAGAAGATCAAGCTTTAAAACCTGCCAACAAACTTTCGGGCGGGCAACAACAGCGTGTAGCAATTGCACGTGCATTGATAAACGACCCATTATTAATCATGGGTGACGAACCTACTGGAAATTTAGACAGTAAAAACACCAACATTGTTTTTGATATTTTTCAGGAATTAACTCAAAACTATGGCCAAACCATCATTGCTGTAACACACGATGATGATTTTGCAAAAAAAAGCGACCGAATTATAGAAATGAAAGATGGTTTAATTGTTTAAACTCGCTTTATACAATCGCAACTCATCCCAAGAGAATTGATCGCCGTGGATTTCTTTTAATTCGCCTAAGCTTTCGCCTTTAAAATCTTTGAAAGCAGCTCTTAAATCTGAAATTTTATCTTCCGGTAAAATATCGGAAAGTTGCACGATTTCCATTTGAATTAGCTTGGCAAAATGGTTGTAAATCGTTTGTGGTGTTAACTTTCGGTGTTTTGCAATTTCATAAATCGATAAATTTTGTTTCCACAATTCCAAGGTATCCTCGTAAGTAGATTTTTTTGGTTCTTTTGTTTTTTTCTTTTTGGTATCGGTGTAATATGAAACGTCTTCATCGTCTTCTACTAAAGCAGCGTGCGAAGTTCTAAAGCGTTCAGCAATAATGACTAACTTATTGATTTTGTAAGTACTCATGTCTTCCGAAATTAAATTTTTCTTCGAAATTTCTTTTCCTTCGACAATGATATTGGTTAATAATTTTGCTTTTTTGAGTTGTAAAATCGCTTTGATTTGAAGCTCTTCTAAAACCAATAATTCATCATAAAACGTTTTTACTTTTTTGATGCGTTTGACTTCTTCAATCTTCAATAACAATTCTTCTGCAACCAAATCTAATGTTCTGAAAAAGTACTGATAAGCGGCATCGCATCTTTCTTTTACGAAATCTACATTAAGATTTTCATCGGAAAAAATTTTATGCAATTGCGACATAAATTTCCCTGAAGGTTCGAGAATTTCTGCAATTTTATCGTGTTGGGTTTTTGCCCAATCGTTATGCTTTGTTTTTGGTGATTTTGGTGCTTCGGAATTATAACTGAACAAATGATTGCGCCATTCTTGTCCTAATTCTTTGAAATCAAATGAATTAAGCAAAGTATTCAACCAAAAAATTAAGGTTTCTTTAGCTAACGAATGTTGCAAAATTTCTTCAGAAGCTTTGTTTTCGGCATAACTGAGTACTTGTTCATCACTCGAAATGCCATTCATTCGCAACGGAGAAAGCAAAATAAGCCCATTTAACGAACGCAAACGCGATAAAGCCACATACGCCTGTCCAGGCGCAAAAACTTGCGATACATCGAGCACTGCTTTGTCAAAAGTTAAGCCTTGACTTTTATGCACGGTAATTGCCCAAGCCAATTTGATAGGGTAGTGGACAAACGTTCCGATGACTTCTTCTTCGATTTCTTTGGTGTTTTCGTTGACTTTGTAGCGAATATTCTGCCATTCGTAGCGTTCTACTTCAATGGTTTTGTTTTCTTCAGGAAAATGAACAAAAATTTCCTTTTCGGTTAACGAACTGATTACGCCCATTTTACCATTGAAGAATTGCTTTTCGAAATTCAAATCGTTTTTAATAAACATGACTTGCGCTCCGACTTTCAACTGCAATTGTTCTTCTAATGGATAGATTTTTTCAGGAAAATCTCCAGTAATTTCAGGTAAATAGGTGAATTGTTTTCCTTCTAAATCCTTTAAAGACTGAGCATTTATGGTGTCGGCTTTGGCATTATGCGTAGTTAAAATAATAAATCCTTTTTTTTTCTTCAGATCAAAATCAGGTTGTATGAATTGATTTAGCAGTTGCACATCTTCCGAAGTGATTTTATTATGTCGTAAATTATTCAAAACATCAATAAATTCGGTATCAGTTTGACGAAAAATTTTGTCTAACTCAATGTATAAAGGCGGAAATTGCTGAATTACGTGCGAATGAAAAAAGAACATGCCTCGATAATAATTCTTTAGCATTTCCCATTCTTCATTTTTTACCACGGGCGGTAATTGTAATAAATCTCCTATAAATAAAACTTGAACACCACCGAAAGGTCTTTCGTTTTTGCGTACTTTTCGCATCATAAAATCCATAGCATCTAATACATCAGCTCGCAACATAGAAACTTCATCAATAACCAACAATTCCATATTTCGAATTACGGAACGTTTCACGTTATTCATCTTGAAATGACGACCTAACGAATCGCGATTTTCGAATTTTACAGTATCTGAAAAGTGTGGAAATTGCTTATTATCAGGAATAAATGCGGCAAAAGGTAACTGAAACATAGAGTGAATCGTAACACCGTTTGCGTTCAATGCGGCAATTCCTGTGGGTGCTACAACTACTGTGTTTTTGTGTGTTGTGGCAATAATTCCTTTTAATAGCGTAGTTTTTCCGGTTCCTGCTTTTCCGGTAAGGAAGATGGATTTATTGGTTTGATTAATAAATCGAAGGGTATAAGTGGCTGCGGCTGATACTTGTTCCATGTGGCGTAAAATTTTAAAAAACAAATATATAGAAACGGATGGAAATAAAAAAGTCCTGATTTCTCAGGACTTTCAAATTATTTTTTCTCTTCTTCTTTAGTAGCTACTTTATCGTCTTTCTTAGTCGCTTTATAAGTATCATTAAGCTCTTTCAAAACTTCTTTAGTAATATCATAACCATCTTTAGCGTAAAGAACTGTTGCAGCATCACCAGTACCGTAGATATAATCATATCCTTTTTTCTTTCCGTAATCTTTGATAAATTTCTTTACTTCACTAATTAAAGTATCTTTTAAAACCGCTCCTTCTTGTTGTAATTGTTGAATTAATGCATTTTGTTCAACTCCTAATTGTTGCTCTCTTTGTTGTAAAGAAGCTCCCATTTGTTGTGCCCATTGTGGTCCTTTTACTTGCGCATTTTGACGGAAATTTTGAGCATCAGCTTGAAAAGCTCTAACTTTTGCTTCTAACGGACGACCTAATTCCTCAGATTTTACTTTGAATTTATCATCTTCATCTTTGAATTTATCGTATTTCTCAATTAACTCAGCAGTATCTATATATGCAGTTTTAAAATCTTTTGAACTTGTTTCTGTTTTGTTACATGCTAAAACGCTTAATGCAACACCTAAAATCAATACTAATTTTTTCATGGTTGTATATTGGTAATTAATAATTTTTCGTAAAAGTAATAATAAGTTATAAAGTAACAAATTTGTTGCTTTTTTATTTATATTTCAATTATAAGAATTTCTTATGTAATTTTTTAAAAATGATAGATTCAAGCTATTAAAAGTGACTTTTATAATTTAATTTAGACAAATCATCTAAAAAAAGACAATAAATTACATCAAATTAAACAAAAAAGTGTCTAAAATCGCTTTAAAATGATTTTTACTTGTTTTTTAGCACATAAATATGCGATGAAAACTCTTTTTTGAAGAAACCGGACACATTTGATATCAAACCGATAAAAAATCCTGTAATGAAATTCATTTTACCTGATCTATATTTTTCTGATAAAAGTGACACATAAAAACTATCAAACCACATTGGTTTAATATCTTCAAGATTCATATTTTGTTTATCGAATAATTTTTCGATTGCTGTTTTTGAGAAATGCCACAAATGTCTTGGCACATCATAAGCTGCCCAAAATTCTTTGTAATATTTCGCATCGTACGATTTGAAATTTGGAACAGCGATAATAATTGTCCCTGAAGGTTTCAACAAACGTTTCAATTCTGCAACTTGATGTTCGACATCTGGAACGTGTTCTAAAACGTGCCACATGGTAATTACATCAAACGAATTACTTTCTAACTTTTCAATCGTATCACCAAATTTAATTCCTTTTCCAACAGCAATTCCTTTTGCTTTATCATTAGGCTCAATTCCTAAGATTTCCCAATTCTGATTTTTACATTCCAAAAGGAAATCTCCAGTTCCAGCACCAATATCTAAAATTCTTCCTTTCAAAGGTTGGTGCGAATTAATCAAACTAACTTTATCGCGAATCGCTTTTCTTTTGATGAAGTGATACATTTTTTCAAATAACGTACGTTTTCCATCGGTGTGAGAAATATAATCTTCAAATTCGTAATACGAACCTAATTTATCTAACGTAGGTTGAGGATGCGTTTTTAAGATTTGATATTCCTCATTTAACAACAAGGAAAAAGATTCTCCAGAAACTGAAAAATCTTTAACGGTAATAAAACTTTTATCTTCTAAAAAATTCATTTATTTTATTTTTATGCGAAAGGCTTATTTTAATAGGTTTGACGGCGTTGTTTCACGTGAAACATTTTTACTGAACACTGAACACTTTCTTATCTTCCCATATATATTAACAACACCGAAATATCACTTGGCGAAACTCCGCTAATACGAGAAGCTTGTGCGATAGTTCGTGGTCGTATTTTATTTAATTTTTGTTTGGCTTCAATTGAAATAGATTGGATTTTATCGAAATTAAAATTTTCCGGAATTATCATGTCTTCTAAACGAGTCAATTTATCTGCGTTATTTTTTTCCTTTTCAATATAACCTGAATATTTGACTTGAATTTCGGCTTGCTCCACGACTTCTTGATCTAAATCATGTTCTTCGATATAAGCAGCCACTTTTTTGAATTTTCTAAAATCTTCCAAATCCAATTGCGGACGAGAGAAAACTTTAAACATTTTATCAGGCTGACTCATCGGAGCCGAACCTTTAGCTTCCAAGATTGGATTTGCTTCTTCAGGTTTAAGACTTGTTTCTCTAAAGAAATTAACCATCGCTTCCGATTGTGAGAATTTTTGTTCCATTCGAATCAAACGCTCTTCTTTAGCTAAACCAATTTCAAATGCTTTAGGTGTTAATCTAAAATCAGCATTATCTTGACGCAATAACGTTCTGTATTCAGCACGAGAAGTAAACATACGATAAGGCTCTTCTGTACCTTTTGTTATTAAGTCGTCAATTAAAACTCCGATATATGCTTCATCTCTTTTTAAGATAAATGGTTCTCTATTCTGAACTTTTAATGCTGCATTTATTCCAGCCATCAAACCTTGTGATGCTGCTTCTTCGTAACCAGTAGTTCCATTAATTTGTCCGGCAAAATACAACCCTTCAACCAACTTGGTTTCTAAAGTGTGTTGCAATTGCGTAGGAGGGAAGTAATCATATTCAATAGCATAACCAGGACGGAAAAATTTCACGTTCTCAAATCCGGCAACAGAACGTAATGCTTTGAATTGAATATCTTCTGGTAACGAAGTTGAAAATCCGTTGATATAATATTCGCAAGTTGTCCAACCTTCTGGTTCAACAAATAATTGATGACGTTCTTTATCTGCAAAACGATTAATTTTATCTTCAATCGACGGACAATATCTCGGACCTAAACTTTTAATTCTTCCGTTGAACATTGGACTTCTATCAAAACCTTCACGTAAAATATCATGCACTTCTAATGAAGTATACGACATCCAACAAGAACGCTGTGTTTTTAATGGAGCGGTCAAATTAGAATACGAGAATTTTTCTGGAACTTCATCACCAGGTTGTTCTACCATTTTAGAAAAATCTAATGAACGACCATCCACACGAGGAGGCGTTCCAGTTTTCATTCTTCCTGATTCGAAACCTAATTTTACTAAATCTTCTGTGATTCCAAAAGAAGCACTTTCTCCTGCACGACCACCACCGAATTGTTTGTCGCCAATATGAATCAATCCATTCAAAAAAGTTCCGTTTGTCAACACAACAGTCTTTGCTTTGATTTCCACTCCAAGAGAAGTTTTCACTCCGACAATCTTTCCATTCTCAGCTAAAATTCCAGAAACCATTTCTTGGTAAAAATCCAAGTTCGGAGTATTCTCCAACATCGATCTCCATTCATCCGAAAAACGCATTCTGTCCGATTGCACTCTTGGCGACCACATGGCAGGTCCTTTTGATTTATTCAACATCTTGAATTGGATTGCGGTCTTGTCTGAAACAATTCCAGAGTATCCACCCAAAGCATCAATCTCACGCACGATTTGTCCTTTTGCAATTCCTCCCATAGCAGGATTACACGACATCTGCGCAATGTTTTGAAGATTCATTGTTACCAAAAGAGTAGAGCACCCCATGTTGGCAGCAGCAGCAGCAGCTTCACAACCGGCGTGACCAGCACCCACAACAATTACATCATATTGATTTAAAAACATCTTCTATAAAATATTATGTTCCACGTGAAACATTTAAAAAAATTCTAGTTTATAAGCTTAATGTTCCACGTGAAACATTTGCATTTTTTCTTCTTCTTTCGAACGCATCAAAGCTTCGTCTTCAGGAGACTTATCTTTGTATCCACAATAGTGTAAAACACCATGTGATAATACTCGTTTTAATTCTTCTTCAAAAGAAACGTTAAAATCATTAGCGTTATCCTTTACTCGCTCAATAGAAACAAAAATATCACCTTGTATTAAATTTCCTACTGTGTAATCGAAGCTAATAATATCCGTTAAAGTATCGTGATCTAGATACTCAACATTTATTTTATGTAGGTATTCGTCATCACAAAAGATATAATTTATTTCACCTTCATCAAATCCTTCGGATTCAATAATGCGAGAAATCCAATCTTCATATAGTGCTTCGTTTTCTAGTTCGAAATCTGTTTCGTAATTAAAACTAATCATTGCCTTTAAAATAGTTTTGAACCTTCTGGTTAAAATTGGGTTGCAAAGGTAAGCTTTGTCTGTTTAATATTTCAACACTATTCAGATAATCTTTTAATTCCTTAGAAAGGGGAGTAGTGGAACCATTATAATTCTTATCATTCGTTTTTGACTGACGCTTGGTGTCTACTCCTTGTTGCTGAATGGCTTTTTCTAATTTTAAAAGCTCGTGTTTTAAATTCAACATCTTTTGCAACGTCTCATTTTTGAATCCTTTATTGATTAATTGCTTTTCGATATCCTTCATTTGATTCAAAGCGTTCTGACCTTGACCCGTCATACCTTCTTTTTCTAATGCTTTTTGAAGTGCATCACGAAGTTGTTGTTGTTCTTTTAAAATTTCCAAAACTTTACCGGCATTACCTTCAGAACCATTCTCACCTTCTTCACCATTCTCACCCGATTGCCCTTTTTGTTTTCCTTGACCAGATTTTTCTCCCGGTTTATCACCTGGCTTTTCACCTGGTTTCATTCCCTCTTTCATTTTTTCACCCAAACCTTCTTGCTGTTTGATGATATCTGGAAGTTGCATTCCTTTACCACCTCCAGGTTTTGGTTTTCCTTTTCCAGAACCTTGACCTTGCATTTCCATATTCATTTCACTTTGCACATTACTCAAATAATCGGCTAAACGGTTAGCTGAAGTTAAAACGTATTGCTGGTGCGAAGCTCCTTTTTGAATGTTATTATCTGCTAAAGTTTCTAAAGTCTTATCTAAGTTGTAATGGATTTCACCGACTTCATTCAAAATCGTTTCAGTAATTTTTGGATTACGTAAGGCAACCGCGAACAAACTATCATCCACATGTTTGAATTGTAATTTCAAATCTTGTTGCTTTTTTAAAACTTTGTTCAATTGCAAAGAACGTGTTTGTGTTGTATTCGTAGTCTTAATTAAAGTCTCTTCGTCAAATGAAAATGCTAATAAATTATCAAGAATCTGACGTAACAATTTAGCATCTTCTTGCATTTGTTCCATGTCACCTAACTGCATAGATTGGGTCATTTTCTGACTCATCTGTTTCATTTTAGCGGCTGCTGATTTTTGCTTTGGTTTTGCTTTCTGTTGGTTTTGCTTTTGTAATTCCTCAGAAGCTTTTTCCATATCTTTCTTCACATCTTCTTGTTCGTTCTTATCATTGGGAATGTCCATTGGAGCTTTCAATTCTTTATTCTCCTTGTCCAAATCTTGAAGCTCTTTTTGAATGTTTTCAAATTCTTTATTAATCGCATCCTGATTTTCCTTTGAATTTTCTTTAGCATCATTAGCTAATTTATCTTCCTTCTCAGCAAGCTTGTCTAATTTATCTGCAATTTGTTCGGCTTTTTGTTCTACATAAAACCGTTTCGTCAATTCGACTAATTGCTCTAAATTTTGTTGTTGGTTTTTAGCATTCTGTTTTAACTTATCAGCTTTGTCAAACAATTTATCTTTCTCTAATTTCTTAGAAAGTTCTTCTAATTCTTTTAAAAGTTTTTCGTTTTTCTCTGCTTGTTTTTCTGCTTCTTCTAGACGACGTAATAATTCTTCTTTGTCTTTATCTTGTGATTTCGGATTGAACTCTTCCAAATTCTCGGTTAACTTTTTAGTGAATTCTTTCATCATTTCGTCTTGTTGTTTTTGACGATTGATAAAATCTTCCACTTTCTTTTGATCTTTGAAATCTAATGTCGATTTCTCTTTATTCATTTTTTGGAGTTTGTCCAATTCTGAAATTTGCTTCTCTTGATTTTGAATCGATTTTTCTAAACTATTGATGTTTTCATTCTGCTCTTGCAGTTGTTTATCTTCTTTTTGCTCTTCTGTAAGCTCATAATGAAGAAAAACTGAGGATTTTGTGCTTTTATAATTATTAACTACATCATTATCAAACACTTCAAAGTAATATTCGTAATTTACACCTTCTTCAATTGCTAAACCATTAGGAAATGAATAAATAAATTGGTCAACGGCTTGTTTATTGATAGCTAAATTCGCTTTTCGAACAGCGTTTGGGTTTCCTTTCGGATAAAAAACAACTTGTAACTTCGATAAACCATGATCATCGGCAACTTGCCCAATCATCATTTTGGATTTTAACTTTAATGAATCAGGCGCAATTTGAACTGAAATTGTTGGATATTGATCTTTAATCGTTGCGATTTGATACGACAATTTTTCAAACTCGTTGATGTTTCTATTCGATGTAATTACTTCGTAACTCAAATTATCTGTGATTCTTCTTGAAAGCGAAAAGTTATTTTCTTTATTAGCAAAAACACTTACTTGGTTATTCGATTTGAAACTAACCTTATCGGTTGCCAAAGCGTTAATTCTCCAATTAACAACTGTTCCTTCAGGAACTACAGCATTTCCAGTTCCTTGAATGATTTCTGATTTCTTTCCCAAGTAAGATGGATATTGCAACACCATTTCAAAGTTGGCAATCGTAGGAACATCCACAACATTAATCTGATATTCTTTCGAATTTAATCCATTAGCTAGAAGTGAAAAAGTAACATCTTTCGATAATTTTGAAAATGTATATTCGAAAACTCCTGGTTTTGTGCTTTGTAGAAAATATTCTTCATCACCAATTTGAATCGCTACATTTTCAGGCAATACTTTTCCTTGTGTTTTCACTTGAAGTACAAAATCGGAATTCTGTTGTGCGGTTAACGATTTATTCAACACCACAAATTCAAACGGAGCTGGTGGAGCGAATTTCGTTTCATAATTCACAACTCGAGTAAAACTTTTCGATATGATTTCAAAATTTCCGGTAACGAAAAACAGTATCAATAATAGAATTGGGATAATCGCATAAGGCAAAAACTTCTTATTCTTAGCAAAATTCACCGCATTCGAAAACGGAATTGGTTGTAACGAAGCTGCTTTTTGTTCGATAGAAGCTGCTAATAATTCCGAAGTTTGACTTTGATTTGCTAATTGCAAAAAGTTCAACAATTTATCTTGTACTTCCGAAAAATGATTTCCGATGATTTCTGAGGCTTGTTTGTAATTAATTCCTTGTTGCAATTTGAATAATTTAAACAATGGAAATGCGATAAATCGAATAAATAAAAACGATTCCACACCAACAAACAACCAAAACAAAATAGTTCTTCCAGATGTTGATAACCATAAAAAGTATTCAATCAATAAAGTAAAAATGAAATACAACAAGCCCAATCCGATGAAAAGAATGACTCCTTTTATCAGTTCATTGGTGTAAAACTTCTTGATAAACTCTTCAAGCTTATCGAAAATAATGCTTTTTGCTTCCAAAATTGTTGATATACTGTTTATAACCGATAAAAATACAACATCTTCCTAGAATTGTCAATAGGTTTTTAGTGAAACTTAACATTTGTAGCTTTGGATTGTTAATAACCTAATGATTTTCTAAAATCTAAATTCTTACTTCTAAATTGGAATCGTATCTTTGCAAAAATTTAATGAAATGTCAGTAAGAGTAAGATTTGCACCTAGTCCAACAGGACCTTTGCATATTGGTGGTGTTCGTACCGCTTTATTCAATTATTTATTTGCCAAAAAACATGGTGGTACTTTCTATTTACGAATTGAAGATACCGATCAAACGCGTTTTGTTCCAGGAGCAGAAGCTTATATTTTTGAAGCTTTAGAATGGTTAGGAATTGCACCTGATGAAACTGTAGGAAAGAATGAAAAATTTGGACCATATCGTCAAAGCGAACGTAAAGCGATGTACCAACAATATGCGGATCAATTGATAAATTCAGGTTGGGCATATTATGCTTTTGATACGGCTGAAAGTTTAGATGCGATGCGTAAAGAAGCTGAAACGAATGGGAAAACGTTTATTTACAATCATTCGGTAAGAGAACAATTGGATAACTCGTTGACGGTTTCACGTGAAAAAGTAGCAGAACGAATTGCTGCTGGCGAACATTATGTAATCCGTTTTAAAACACCTGTGAATGAAATTTTAGAATTGAAAGACATCATTCGTGGTGATATTAAGTTTGATACGAATTTGTTAGACGATAAAGTATTATTCAAATCGGACGGAATGCCAACCTATCATTTAGCGAATATTGTAGATGATCATTTGATGGAAACTTCTCATGTAATTCGTGGTGAAGAATGGTTACCAAGTTTGCCTTTACATCATTTATTATACAAAGCCTTTGGTTGGAATGCTCCAGAATTTGCGCATTTACCATTGATTTTAAAACCAATTGGAAATGGAAAATTATCAAAACGTGATGGCGATAAAATGGGATTCCCAGTATTTCCTTTGGAATGGAAAACAGAAGAAGGAATTTCATCTGGTTACAGAGAAAACGGATTTTTCCCAGAAGCGGTTATCAACTTTTTAGCGTTATTAGGCTGGAATGATGGAACCGAACAAGAGATTTTCTCGTTAGAAGAATTGGTTGAAAAATTTGATTTAAACCGAATTCACAAAGCAGGAGCAAAGTTTGACCCAGAGAAAAACAAATGGTTCAATCATCAGTATTTAATAGGGAAAAGTGATAAGGCATTAGCGATAAGTTTTGCTGCAGAATTAGAAAAAAGAGGTGTTTCAACAACATTGGATTTAGAAAGAGTTGTTTCTTTAATTAAAGAAAGAGCGCATTTCGTAAACGAATTTTGGGATTTAGCCGATTATTTCTTTGAGGCTCCAACTTCTTATGACGAAAAAGCAGCTAAAAACTGGAAAGAAGAAACACCAGGATTAATGCAACAAGTGATTTCGGAATTAGAAAAGATTGAAGATTTTACTTCCGTTAACATCGAAACCTTATTAAAAGAATGGATGACAGCTAACGAAATTGGAATGGGGAAAGTAATGCAACCGCTACGATTAAGTTTAGTAGGAGCTTTAAAAGGACCACATTTATTCGACATTATTGAAATGATAGGAAAAGAAGAAACAGTGAAGAGAATAGAAAAAGCAATAGCTAGTTTATAAAAAAGAAACCCTCTGAAATTCAGAGGGTTTTTTTTTAAAGATATATCGTAATCTGACCACTAATTAAACCAATATTTCCTTTCATTTTTTCGCCTAGTAGTTCAATCTTATCATTGTTGTTTAGATTTCCAAAGAAATTCGTTAAACCATATTGGTAACCAATTCTTGCTCTTACGTTTTTGATTCCGCCATTAATACCAACATAAATATTTGCATTAAACTTTGAAACATCTAAAATATCTTTAGCAAGTAAGGTAGGTTGGTCTAACAAAATGTTATTTTCATCTGAATCATCAATAGTTAACTTACCATTTACTTGTAAAACGGGACCAAATTCTAAATTCAAATGATCGGGAATTGCCACATAACTTGGTACAATATAAATTTGAACGGCAGACATTTTGAAACTAGTTTGTGTTTGTAATAATCCTTTTTGTGTTGGAATCGAAAAATTACTATCGGTAAAAAACATACCAAAACTCATTTGCCAATTGTTGTAATAATTTCCTCTAACACTTAAACCTCCGATCCATCCACTTTCTGGTGTTACGGTAAAATTATCGGTAAAAATATTTAATTGGGTTAAACCCCCACCTATTCCAATTCGATTACTGTCTTTGTTACCACGTTGCGCAAGTGCAACTGTTGAAATCATAAGAAATATGAAAGCTAATTTCTTCATTTGTAAAAATTTAAGCGCCAAAAGTAAACTTAAAAATTGGTTTTTTGTAACTTTTTACTTTAAAAAGCGTATAATCATTATAACTAAAACTATAAAATTATGGAGTTTATCATGTTTCCAATTATTTTCGTTGGATTAATTGTACTTTTTTCTTCTTTCTTTACTGTGAAACAGCAAACTGTTGTTGTTGTGGAACGTTTTGGAAAATTTCTTAGCTTGAGAAATTCAGGTTTACATTTAAAAATTCCGGTTGTGGATAGAATTGCTGGAAGAGTTAATTTAAGAATTCAACAATTAGATGTTATCATCGAAACCAAAACGAAAGATAACGTATTCGTTAAAATGAAAGTTTCGGTACAGTTCAAAGTGTTACAAGAAAAAACATACGAAGCTTTTTATAAATTAGAATATCCACACGATCAAATTACGTCTTATGTATTTGACGTAGTGCGTGCTGAAGTTCCAAAATTAAAATTAGACGACGTTTTCGAAAGAAAAGATGATATCGCAGTAGCAGTAAAACGTGAGTTAAACGAGGCGATGACAACTTATGGTTATGACATCATCAATACGTTAATTACTGATATTGATCCAGATATTCAAGTTAAAAATGCGATGAACCGTATCAATGCGGCTGACCGTGAAAAAACAGCTGCAGAATACGAAGCAGAAGCTGGAAGAATTAGAATTGTTGCTAAAGCTAAAGCAGAAGCAGAAAGTAAAAGACTTCAAGGTCAAGGTATTGCTGACCAAAGAAGAGAAATTGCTCGTGGTTTAGTAGAATCAGTAGATGTGTTGAACAAAGTGGGAATCAATTCTCAAGAAGCTTCCGCTTTAATTGTTGTAACACAACATTACGATACTTTACAAGCAATTGGTGCTGATGCAAATAGTAATTTAATTTTATTACCAAATTCACCTCAAGCGGGAAGTGATATGTTGAACAACATGGTAGCGAGTTTTACAGCAAGTAACCAAGTAGGTGAAGCAATGAAAAATGCACACAAAACCAAAAAGGTAAATAAGAAAGATGCTTCAAACGAAAATTTCGGAATTGAAAATTCAGAAGAAGTATAATAGAATTATCAAAATTAATTTTAGAACCATCAATTTTTAATTGGTGGTTTTTTTATAACCAAATGTTAGAAATTTATAATTTTAGTGATAATTTTTTAAAATCCGCTCCAAGAAAAGAAAATTAGAGAAAAACTACCTCGATTTTAAGCGAAAATTAAAATAAAGCGATTTCTGACACTTTCAATACTAAAGATGTAAAAACACTTTAGCTAAAAAAGTTTTTTTCTTACAATTAATTTATGAAAGTCACTTTTTTAAGTTTTTAATTATTAAAAATTTTATTTCAATAGTTTTTATTAATGATAATAAAAACAGATTAAAAAATTAAAAATAATTAGTAATACTTATTTTATTCAAATTAAAATAAAAAAACCTGCAAAGAAATTTTGCAGGTTTAAATTATTTAAAAAATCTCGACTTCGTTCGATTTGACAAAAATCGAAATTTTTATTGTTCTGAAATTTTAGCCCAAGTATCTCTCAAGCCAACCGTTTTGTTGAAAACTAATTTTTCTGCTGTTGAATCTCTATCTACACAGAAATAACCTAAACGTTGGAATTGGAAATGATCTAATTCTTTTGAAGTTACCAAACTTGGTTCTACAAAACCAGTAATTACTTTTAATGAATTTGGATTGATATATTCTTTAAAATCAACTTCTTTGTCTTTATCTGGACTTTCGTTAGTGAATAATCTGTCATAAATTCGAACTTCCGCTTCTTTTGCATGAGGAATCGAAACCCAATGAATGGTTCCTTTTACTTTTCTTTGACTTGCTTCTGTTCCACTTCCTGATTTAGAATCTACATCGTAAGTAGCGTGAATTTCGGTAATATTTCCGTTTTCATCTTTTACAACTGATTCACCTTTAATGATATACGCATTTTTCAAACGAACTTCAGTTCCTAATGTCAAACGGAAAAATTTCTTGTGAGCTTCTTCTTGAAAATCTTCTCTTTCTATATATAATTCTTTAGAAAACGGCACTTTTCTGTATGTCATTACTTCTTCTTCCGGATTATTTTCGGCTTCTAACCATTCTTCCTGTCCTTCTGGATAATTCGTAATTACTAATTTCACAGGATCTAAAACCGCCATTACACGTGGTGCAATTTTGTTTAAATCTTCACGAACACAGAATTCTAAAAGCGAAACATCAATCAAATTATCACGTTTTGCAATTCCGATAGTTTTAGCAAAATTTCGGATTGAAGCTGGCGTATAACCGCGTCTTCTCATACCAGAAATCGTTGACATTCTTGGGTCATCCCAACCTGTAACGTGCTTTTCTTCAACTAATTGCAATAATTTACGTTTCGAAACTACAGTATGCGATAAATTTCTACGCGCAAATTCTCTTTGCTTCGGACGAACTTTCGTTGGATCATAAATTTGATTTAAAAACCAATCATATAATTCACGGTGAGGCAAGAATTCTAACGTACAAAACGAGTGTGAAATTTGCTCTAAATAATCACTTTCACCATGTGCCCAGTCATACATTGGATAAATACACCAATCGTTTCCAGTTCTGTGGTGATGCGCATGCATTATACGATAAATGATTGGATCACGCATCAACATATTGTTAGCACTCATTGAAATTTTAGCACGTAAAACGTGAGTTCCTTTTTCGAATTCTCCGTTTTTCATGCGTGTAAATAAGTCTAAATTCTCTTCGATAGAACGATTTCTGTAAGGAGAATCAGTTCCTGGAGTAGTTGGCGTACCTTTTTGTTTTGCCATTTCTTCCGAAGTTTGGCTATCTACATACGCTTTATCTTTTTTGATTAATTCCACTGCCCAATCATACAATTGTTGGAAATAATCAGAAGCATAACATTCTTTATCCCATTTATAGCCTAACCATTCCACATCGCGCTTGATAGCATCAACATATTCTTGCTCTTCTTTAGAAGGATTCGTATCGTCGAAACGAAGGTTAACTGGAGCCTTGTAATCGATTCCTAAACCAAAATTTAAGCAAATAGCACTCGCATGTCCAACATGCAAATACCCATTTGGTTCTGGTGGAAAACGAAAACGTAATTTATCTGCTGACAAACCATTTTTTAAATCTTCTTCAATGATTTGCTCTATAAAATTCAATGATTTTTCTTCTGTTGACATAGTATCAAAAATTTATGCAAAGATAGAAAATGTTTCAGGTTTCAAGTTTAAAAGTTTCAGGTTTTATGTAACTTTGAAGAAAGAAAAACAACTTGAAACCTAAAAAACTTCAAACTTGAAACTAAAATTTTATGGGAACAATTAAATTACAAAATATTCGCACGTATTCTTATCACGGATGCTTAATTGAGGAAGGAAAAATAGGCTCAGACTACCGCGTAGATTTAGAGATAAAAACTGATTTACGTAAATCGTCTCAAACGGATGATTTAGCCGATACCGTTGATTATGTGCATCTAAACAAAATTGTGGTGGAAGAAATGGCGATTCGCTCTAAATTATTAGAACATGTTGCCCAACGCATTATCACTAGATGTTTTGCTGAAATTCCTTCAATTTCTCGAATAAAATTAGCGGTTTCTAAATTAAATCCTCCTATTGGTGGTGATGTAGAAGCAGTTACGATTGAAATGGAAGAATTCAGAAATTAATAAACACGTTTTGAGGTAAAAGTTTCGGGTTAATTGTAAAACTTTTTAAGCTTTAAACTTTTAAACTATAAACTTTTTATATACATTTGCAGTCCGTTCAACTAATGGCGTCGTGGCCGAGCGGCTAGGCAGCGGTCTGCAAAACCGTCTACCCCGGTTCGAATCCGGGCGATGCCTCAAAAACCTTCTAAGAAATTAGGAGGTTTTTTTTATGGGATAATTTTTAGAAAAAATTAATTAAAAGATATATCGAATCCGGGCGATGCCTCTAAAAAATTTAAGGAAACTTAGAGGTTTTTTTATTTAATAATTTGAAAAATAATTGGTCCTATTGATTTATGATAACCATCACCTTCCATATACTTAGCTCTAATATGGCTAATAACAATTAAATCATTCTTTCTAGCTTTCTTTAATAAATTAAAAACTTCACTAGTAATTTTGTTTCCTTCAATATTAACAATTGGATAATTAGAAACTTTTATAGAAAAACGTGTAACATTTAAATCAATTGGGAATAGAAAATCAATAAACTTAAAACTAATTTCAGCTTCTTCAAGTTCTTTTAAAGAAAAAAATAAATTTCCATTAGTACTATATTCACCATTTAAAGTACCTATTGGCGCAGGCAATCCTTTAATTCTAAATACATGCTCTTCAATAACTTTTGAACCATCAAAATTTTCTATTTCAACAAATACTTTTGTTTCACTACCTGAACCTGGACGAAGAACATAACTTCCATCCTCTTTTTTTGAAACTCCTCTTCCTGAAATAACATATGATTTAGCATTATTTACGGCAATTGATATAGGATTTTCAACACCACGATAAACCACGTTCATTTTATCTAAAGCAACTACACTTTTTGCAGCTGGAATAGTGTCTTGAGCATAACTATGAAAACTAATTATAAATAGGAATAATAGAAGCTTTTTCATAGTATGAAGTTTTAAAATTATTCAGTAACTGTTGTATCAGGTAACAACTTATTCGTTATCATTTCTTTTTCTTTTGGGAAGAAACCTTGAAGGATAAAAAACAATCCGAAAATTAAAATTACTAAACTAATAACACGCTTGATTTTGTAAATGTTTATTGGTGTTAATCGGTGTTTTAGTTGTTTTGCTAATAGAATTTTTGCTACATCAAAAGCTAAATAAAAGAATAAAATGGCAGCAAAAAAGATAGAAATTCGAGAAGTATTCATTTCCATTTGAGGTCCGTAAGTAATGATAATCATCATCCAAAAACCTAAAACTCCAATGTTAATGAAATTCAATAAAAAACCCTTAAAGAATAAAGCGAAATAGTTCTTTTTAGGAATGTTATCATCGTCTTGTTCTATTACTTGTTGTTTTTGAAAATTTCGTTTTAGCATAATGAACGAAATCAATCCGTAAGCCAACATAATAATTCCACCAATAACAAAAAGTGTCGGATTATCTTTTAATTGTTCTAAAAGTTGATTGGTACTTAAATACGCAATTAAAATAAAGATAATATCTCCAAAAACAATTCCTAAATCAAAAACAAAAGCTGCTCTAAAACCTTTAGTAATACTGGTTTCAAGTAAAACAAAAAAACCAGGACCAATTGAAAAAGCTAACAAAAGTCCCCAAGGAATTGCGGTAAGTATGTCTTGTAAAATCAAGTGTTCAGTATTCAGTTATTAGTGTTCAGTGCATTTAATAAAAAACGAATTTACGAAAAAAATCTGCCAACTAAAAGCTGAACACTGATTACTATTATTTAGCTTGTTCGATAATTCCACCAGCAATTGTTTTCTGATTGATTTGTTTTGGTTTCCCATAAATAGTGATTTCACCACCAGCTCTTGTTTTAGCGTCCACAAAATCAGTTGCATATACATTTGCCATTCCACCAGCATTTACGGTTACTACAGTTTGTTGTGTTTTACAATCTTGACCATCATATTTTCCGCCTGAATTCGATACAATATCTTGATTTTTAACTGTTCCTTTTGTAGTTACAATACTTCCTTGTGAAACACGAATTTGTAATCTATCGGCTTGCAAATTAATTAGTTTTACTTCAGAACCTTCTTTACAAATAATATCAAAATTAATGGCAGAAATTTCATCTTTAGATGCTATTCTACTTCCTTCATTTGCTTCTACAGCATCAATTTTTTTGTAATAAACCGTAGCGGAAACATCGTCACCACTTAACATTTTTGTCAATGGCATTCTAATTTTTAATTCGCCATTTTTATTTACTAATTCTACTTCTTGCGAATTAGCGCCTTTTAAAACAACTTTATTTTCAGTTGAAGCTACTAAGTTGACATCAATTTTATCAAAAGCGGTTACTTTAGTAAAATCACCAACATTTTTTTCGGTTTGGGCAAAAGTTATTGAACTAATTAATAAAAGACTAAAAACTATTTTCTTCATTTTATTTTATTTAAATCCTATTAAGAAATTAACTATTCTCTCTTTCTCAAATAATGAAAATCCAATTGTTTTTTCACTAAATCGGCATTTTTTACTTTAACGTAAACTTCATCGCCTAATTGTATGATGTTTTTAGAAACTTCACCTACTAAAGCATATTGTTTATCATCAAACGTGTAATAATCATCTTTAATTTCACGAATACGAACCATTCCTTCGCATTTGTTTTCGATGATTTCTACATAAATTCCCCATTCGGTAACACCTGAAACTACCCCTAAAAACTCTTGATCTTTGTGATCTTGCATGTATTTTACTTGCATGTATTTCACAGAATCACGTTCCGCTTGAGCGGCTAAAGCTTCCATTTGTGAAGAATGTTGGCATTTTTCTTCGTATTCTTCTTCACTTACACTTTTACCGCCGTCTATGTAATGTTGTAACAAACGATGTGCCATAACATCTGGATAACGACGAATTGGCGATGTAAAATGACTGTAATAATCAAAAGCTAATCCATAGTGACCAATATTTTCAGTAGAATACGCCGCCTTACTCATACTTCGAATTGTAAGTGTATCAACCAAATTTTGTTCTTTTTTACCAACAACTTCTGAAAGTAAATTATTCAACGAATTTGAAATGTCTTTTTTAGATTTAAAATTTATAGAATATCCAAACTTAGCAATCACAGTTTGAAGATTGATTAATTTATCTTCATTTGGTTCATCGTGAATTCTGTAAATGAAGGTTTTCTTTTGTTTCCCAATGAATTCCGCTACTTTTCTATTCGCTAACAACATAAATTCTTCAATCAAATGATTCGCATCTTTACTTTGTTTGAAGTACACTCCAATTGGTTCCGCCTCTTCATTCAAATTGAATTTCACTTCCACTTTATCAAACGAAATTGCTCCGGCAGCCATTCTTTTTCTACGAAGAATTTTTGCTAATTCATCCATTTTTAAAGTAGCATCAACAATTGGTTTTGGAACAATATATTCACTTCCAGTTAATGAAATTTCAGCTGGAATTACATCTGATTTCGTTTCAATTATACTCTGTGCTTCTTCATACGCAAAACGTTGGTCAGAATACGTTACTGTTCGTCCAAACCATGCATCTAAAACTTCTGCTTTATTGTTTAATTGAAAAACAGCTGAAAATGTATATTTTTCTTCATGTGGACGAAGTGAACAAGCAAAGTTGGATAACACTTCTGGTAACATTGGAACTACTCGATCTACCAAATAAACCGAAGTAGCTCTTTTATACGCTTCATCATCTAAAATAGTTCCTTCTTTTAAATAATGTGAAACATCGGCAATATGAACTCCAATTTCGTAATTTCCATTTTCTAAAACCTGAAACGATAACGCATCATCAAAATCTTTAGCATCTTTTGGATCAATTGTAAACGTTAAAACATCACGCATATCGCGACGTTTTTTAATTTCTTCTTCGGTTATTGAAGTATCAATTTTATTTGCATACGCTTCTACTTCAATTGGAAAATCATAAGGTAAACCATATTCTGCTAAAATTGCATGAATTTCTGTATTGTGTTCACCAGGTTTTCCTAATACTTTAATCACAGAACCAAAAGGAGAATCGGCTTTTTTAGGCCAATCTTCTAAAGTTACTAAAACAACATCACCGTGTTCAGCTTCACCAATTTTATTTTTTGGAATAAAAATATCAGTATACATTTTAGCATTGGCAGTCGTTACAAAAGCAAAGTTTTTTTGTACATCAATAACCCCAACAAATTCTGTTTTAGCACGTTCTAAAATTTCTAAAACTTCTGCTTCTGGTTTACGTGAACTTCTTCTATTGTAGATATAAGCTTTTACTTTATCACCATCTAAAGCATGATTTAAGTTGATAAACGGAATGAAAACATCGTCTTCTAATTCGTCACAAACAAAATATCCTGTTTTACGAGACGTCATATCGATAACTCCTTCGTAATATTCGGCTTTGGAAATAATTTGATATTTTCCAATTTCCGTTTCGTGAATTTTATCTTGTGCTTTAAGTATTTTTAAATCTCTAATTATTTCATTTCGGCTTTTGGTATCGCTTAACTCTAAAACAGCAGCTATTTGCTTGTAATTAAAAGATTTAGAAGGTTCTCTTGAAAGTATTTTAAATATTTGTGCAGTAAAATCTTTTGGTTTATTTCCTAATTTTTTTGGTTTCTTACTCATTGTATCATTTTCAATTATTGGTTAAAGTTACAAAATACAACGATGTAAAACGAAAATGTATTTCAGTTTTAATATAAAAATAACTTATCGTAACTTTATAGAGTAAATCAATTCAGATGGAAAATTTTGTAACCGTTGCTATTTTTAACTACCAACACGAAACTTTAATTATTAAAAATTTATTAGAGCAAGAAGGAATTGCTTATTTTTTTGAAAACGAAACTATCGTTGGAATCGATCCTTTTGCCACAATAGCTTACGGCGGAATCAAATTAAAAGTACATCCAAACGATGAAGCAACCGTAAAAGAAATTCTTAAAAAACTAAACGAAGACGATCATTTAAAAATTGTTTAATTTTTTTAAAGCTGAAAGTTTTCAACATATATTAAAAACAACAAAAAATATTTTTAATTAAATTTAAATTTATGATGGTTATTATAGCGTGTTAATATGTGGAATAAGTTTTTTTACAGAAGTAGTTTTTAAAAGTTATTCTTAGTTATACAAACTAATTAACAATGCTAATTTTATTTAATGAATTGAAAATCTGAGTTATTTTTATTTTTATTTTCTACTTATTAACAACTGTTGAAATTAAATTTCAGTATAAAATTGTAAATAAGTTTACTTGTTAATTTATGTTAATAACCTGTGAATTTATATTGATAATTTTTCAACAAAAAATAATAACTCTGCTTGATTTTTTCATTTCAATTTTTGATTAAGAATTTTTTCTTTACAACCTAAAAAAACTTCTAAATTTCTATCCAAAGTTGTTAACAATGAATGTTAATTTAATATTAACTGATTTTCAACGATTTACATTTAGAAGTTAACAAACTGTATTTTTAAGGTTAGTTTATTGTATAATTATCTGATTTTAAACGAAATGATTAAAAAAATATCAAAACCTGAATCATATTGTTATTACTCCTATATCTTTAGTATTTTTGCATCTATAAAACACACAACAACTTATGAAAATTTCAATTGGAAATGACCACGCTGGTCCAGATTACAAAAAGGCTATTGTTCAATTTTTAGAAGAAAAAGGACATACGGTTTATAACCACGGAACCGATTCTTTTGATAGTGTAGATTACCCTGATTTTGGTCACCCAGTAGCCTACGATGTAGAAAGTAAAAAAGCCGATTTAGGAATCGTAATTTGCGGTTCAGGAAACGGAATTGCTATGACCGCTAACAAACATCAAGATATTCGTTGTGCACTTTGTTGGACAAAAGAAATTGCTGCATTAGCACGCCAACATAACGATGCGAATATTATTAGTATTCCAGCTCGTTACACTTCTATTCAGCAAGCTGTTGAAATGGTAGACACATTTTTAAATACCCCATTTGAAGGCGGTAGACACGCTAATCGCGTAAAAAAAATCGCTTGTAAATAACCAATAATCTTAAAAATCAATTCAAATGGAAGTTTTAAAATTAGATTTGAATTGCATTAAAAACACTTATAAAAAACGACCATGTGATTCTCATAAAGGAACACATGGTCATGCTTTGTTAATTGCTGGTTCTGAAAATAAAATAGGAGCTGCCATCATTGCTTCAAAAGCTTGTTTAAGAAGTGGTGTTGGTTTACTAACCGTTTCTATACCAAAATCAGAAAAAGTTAGTTTAGCAACAAGTATTCCTGAAGCAATGTTTCATTTTAGAGATGAATTATTCGATTTTTCAGGATTTACTTCTATAGGAATTGGGCCGGGACTTAATCAAGACGATGCGGCTCAAAAATTACTTTATTCCGTTTTAATAAAGGTCAAAAATCCAGTTGTTTTTGATGCCGATGCTTTGAATATTTTAGCTAAAAACCAAGATTGGCTTTCTCTTTTACCAATCCAAAGTATTTTAACGCCACATCCAAAAGAATTTGATAGATTATTTGGTGAACATATTTCCGAATCTGAAAGAAGAAATACAGCCATCAAAAAAGCTAAAGAATTAAATTGCGTTATTGTTTTAAAAGGACATAAAACGTTTATTACGGATGGAACTTACACTTTTGAAAACACTACCGGAAATTCAGGTTTAGCAAAAGGCGGTTCTGGAGATGCGTTAACCGGAATGATTACTTCATTTTTAGCGCAAGGTTATACAACTTTAGAAGCGGCTAAATTAGGAGTCTATCTGCACGGATTAGCTGCTGATATTACACTTCAAACACAAAGCGAAGAAAGTATGTTGATAACTGATGTTATTGAGAATATCGGATTAGCTTTTAAAAGCTTGAATTCCGAAATACAATAAAACAATCTGAAGTATCGCAATTGCGTAGAAACTCAAAATAAAAGAAAATTTATTGGTTTTGTGTTTGAAAAGATAAATGCTTATAATTCCTCCAATAGTACCACCAATTCCAGCCAATACAAGTAAATTGAATTCTGAAATGCGTCTTTTATTATTTTTAGCTAGCCATTTATCGTAGCCATAAGTTAAAAAACAAAGGCTGTTGATCACAATTAAATAAATAAATAGTACTTCCAAAAGCTAAGAATTTTGTCCAAAGATAGTATTTTAGCAATTCAATTTTTATTTACGATGACCAACATTCAATTCATTCAAAACCAAACCAACATTGCTCCAAAAAGCATTGAAGCTACTATAAAATTACTTTCTGAAGATTGTACGATTCCGTTTATTTCGCGTTACCGAAAAGATCAAACCGGAAATTTAGATGAGGTACAAATCGAAGCCATTTCGAAATTAAACAAGCAATTTGACGAAATCATCAAACGAAAAGAAAGCATTTTAAAATCGATTGAAGAACAAAATGCGCTTTCACCTGAATTGAAATCGAAAATCGAATATAGTTTTGATTTACAAGAATTAGAAGATTTCTATTTGCCTTACAAAAAGAAGAAAAAAACTAAAGCCGATGTTGCTCGTGAAAACGGATTAGAACCTTTGGCAAAAATCATTATGAGTCAAAAAAATGAGGATATTGAGTTTTTAGCCTCGAAATATTTGAATGAGAATGTAAAAAATGAAGACGAAGCTTTACAAGGCGCTCGCGATATCATTGCCGAATGGATTAATGAAAACATTTTTATCCGTAAAAATTTACGTCGTTTGTTCCAACGAAAAGCTGAAATCACAACCAAAGTCGTGAAAACTAAAAAAGATGATGAAGCGGCTCAAAAATTCTCCCAATATTTCGATTGGTCGGAACCGATTTCCAAAGCACCATCGCACCGATTATTAGCTATGTTGCGTGCCGAAGCAGAAGGTTTTGTGAAACTTAATGTCGCAATCGAAAAAGAAGAAGCTTTAGATTTTATTGAAGAAAACATCATCAAAAATAAAAATTCGGACTCAACCGAACATTTAGAATTAGCGATTAAAGACAGTTACAAACGTTTGTTAGAACCAGCCATTTCAAACGAAACCTTACAAGAAGCAAAAGCAAAAGCCGATATCAAAGCGATTGACGTATTTTCCGAAAATTTACGTCAGTTGTTGTTAGCGCCACCATTAGGTGAAAAACGAATTTTAGCCATCGACCCAGGTTACAGAACAGGTTGTAAAGTGGTATGTTTGGATGAAAAAGGAGATTTACTAAACAACGAAACCATTTATCCACACGCACCACAAAACGACACTGCTATGGCGATGAAAAAAATCCGTTCGATGGTAAATGCGTATAACATTGAAGCCATTTCTATTGGAAACGGAACGGCTTCTCGTGAAACCGAATTTTTCATCAAAAAAATCGCTTTTGATAAACCAGTCCAAGTTTTTGTAGTATCGGAAGCGGGAGCATCGGTGTATTCTGCTAGTAAAATTGCGAGAGAAGAATTTCCAAACTACGATGTTACCGTTCGTGGCTCGGTTTCCATTGGAAGAAGATTAAGTGACCCATTGGCTGAATTGGTAAAAATCGATCCAAAATCGATTGGAGTTGGACAATATCAACACGATGTGGACCAAACCAAATTGCAATCCGCATTGGATAGTACTGTAATGAGTTGCGTGAATTCTGTTGGAATTAATATCAACACCGCTAGTAAATCGTTGTTGAGTTATGTTTCTGGAATTGGTGAAAAAATGGCGGAAAATATCGTTGCTTATCGTTCCGAAAACGGACCTTTTGAAGATAGAAAACAACTGAAAAAAGTACCGCGTTTAGGAGAAAAAGCGTACCAACAGGCAGCAGCTTTCATTAGAATCCGTGATGGAAAAAATCCGTTGGATAACTCAGCTGTTCACCCAGAAGCGTATCCAATCGTGGAAAAAATGGCAAAAGATTTGGGCATCAAAACCACTGAATTAATCGCCAATAAAGAAAAAATCGCCCTAATAATACCAGAAAACTACATCACATCAGAAATCGGAATTTTAACCTTAAAAGACATTTTAAAAGAGTTAGAAAAACCTGGTTTAGATCCAAGAAAAGCTGCAAAAATTTTCGAATTCGATCCAAATGTTCGCTCTATTTCCGATTTAAAAACCGGCATGATTTTACCCGGAATTGTAAATAACATTACCGCTTTTGGTTGTTTTGTAGATTTAGGAATCAAAGAAAGTGGTTTGGTGCACATTTCACAACTAAAAGAAGGCTATGTTTCCGATGTAAACGAAGTAGTAAAAATGCACCAACATGTGCAAGTAAAAGTCGTAGAGGTGGATGAAGCGAGAAAGAGAATTCAGTTGACGATGATTTTGTAAAAACAAAAAATCCCAAATTCTAAATTTAGAGTTTGGGATTTTTTTATGATTTGAAGTTAAATTATTCTTTAATAAACTTTTTAGTAATTGTTCCTTTTTCGGTTACAATTTTAGCTAAATATAAGCCAGAAGTTAAATTACTAACATCGATAGTAGTGCCAACATTTGTATTTTCATAAATTAATTTACCTTCAATATTATATATAGTTATTGAATTAATAATATTATCTAAATTCTTAATATTTAAATTGTTTTTTGTTGGATTTGGCCAGAAATAAACATCGTTTTGAAAATCAAAACTGTCGTTAGACAAAACACTATTTCCGTTTAAAGCAACTAAAAATGAGCTATCTATAAGGTTTTTATATGAGGTAAAATTTCCACCAATAAGTATTGAACCATCATTTAGGGAACTAATGCAATTGACTTTATTATTAAAACCTATTCCTGTATCAAAAGAGGTGTCTTTTGTTCCATCAGAGTTTAATCTGATAATGTTGTTTTCAACTAATCCTTTGTAAGAATTAAAAGCACCTACTATAATAATTTTACCATCATTTTGAATAATTACAGATTTTACATAATCAACATAAGAGTTAGAAAAACCCATACCTGTGTTAAAAGAAGAATCTCTTGAACCAGTAGAATTCAATCGAACTATTTTCTTATCTAAAAGATTTTTGAAGTTGTTAAAATTACCAAATACAAAAATATTCCCATCAGATTGTACCGCAATACCTTGAACAGAAGAATCAAAGCCTGTTCCAAGGTTAAAAGAAGTATCTTTAGTTCCATCATTATTTAAACGAATAGCTCTATTTTCTTGTAAACCATTAAATGATGTAAATGCACCACCGACTAGAATTTTTCCGTCATTTTGTATAACTATTGCATTAATAGAATCATTAAAACCTGCTCCTCCAGGATTAAATGATGTGTCTTTAGTTCCATCACTGTTTAAACGAATAATTTTGTTTTCTAATGCTCCTTTATACAAGTTAAAATCACCACCAACAAGAATTTTCCCATCATTTTGAATAGTTATAGTATTCACAAAATTATTAAAGCCTGTTCCAATATTAAAACTTGTGTCTTTTGTTCCATCTGTATTTAAACGAATGATATAATTTTGAGCGCTACCATTAAATGTAGTAAACTCCCCTCCAACGATTACTTTACCGTCATTTTGTTTAGCAATGCAACGCACATTATTATTGAAACCAGTTCCTGTATTATAAGTAATGTCTTTAGTTCCGTCTGTATGTAAACGAATTATTTTTTTCTCTGGAATTCCTTTGTAATTAGTAATAGCACCCGCTACAATTATTTTACCATCCGTTTGTTGAGAAGTTGCGTTTACAAAGGTATCAAATCCTGAACCCGTATTAAAATTTTCGTTTTTAGCTCCTGCTGGAGTTATGCACATAATTTTATTTTGAAGTAAACCATCATAAGAAATAAAATGCCCGCCAACAATTATATTTCCATCATTTTGGATAGAAAGGCAAGTGACAGCATTATTAAAACCGCCTTGAGTATTAAAGGTATTGTCAAAAGTTCCGTCTATGTTTAAACGAGCAATCTTATTTATAGAGTTTATGTTATTATAAGAAATAAAATCTCCTCCTACAACAATTTTTCCATCTGTTTGTAATTTTATGGAATGTACATTACCACTAAAACCAGTTTCTATGTTAAAAGAGCTATCTATTGTTCCATCGATATTTAAACGGATAATGCCATCACGAAAAACACCATTGTATGTAGAAAATGTTCCACCTATAAGTATTTTACCATCTGTTTGTATTGTAATACATATGATAGGAGGAGGCGCAAGTGAATTATAATTAAAACCAGTTCCTGTATTAAAAGAGTAGTCTCTAAAACCATTAGAATTTAAACGAACAATTTTATTTACCACCTCTCCGTTGAATGATTGAAAATCTCCTCCCACAATTATTTTACCATCCGTTTGTAGGGCAATTGCACGAACACTTTGAATACTAAAACCAGTTCCAGTATAAAATCCAACATCTATAATTCCATTTGAATTTAATCGAACAAGTCGGTTTCCTATTCCATTATTATAAGTAAACTCACCTCCAACAAGTATTTTACCATCATTTTGAACAACTATAGAGTGAACAATACTATTAAATCCAGCCACAAAGCTAGTATCTTTTGAGCCATCAGGATTTAATCTAATAATTCTACTCGCAAATTCTCCGTTAAAAGTAGTAAATGCACCACCAACTAGTATTTTCCCATCAGATTGTATGTCAATAGAAAAAACAACCCCATTGAAACCACTACCTCCAAATGAAAAAGAAGTATCAACAGAGCCGTCTGGATTCAAACGAGTTAAAAATTTAGTTGATAAACCTCTATAAGAGTAAAAAATTCCACCAACCAATATTTTACCATCACTTTGAATAGCACTAGCATATACTGATCCATCAAATCCAGGGTATGACCCAAAATTTTGATAAACATCAGCTTGGTTTTGTGCATTACAAAGTAATGTAACTTGAATAAATATAAAGAGAAAAAGAACTCTCATAAGTCTAGTTTTAAAAAATTATTTATAAATATACTAATAATTAAAAAAAATCCTAAACTTCATTAAATAGGAGTTTAGGATTTTTAATATTCAAGGAAAAGAAAAATTACTCTTTTTCTTTTGTTTCTTCTTGTTTTTTAGAATTAGCAGGTTGGTCGTCTTTTGCTGCGTTTTTGAATTCTTTGATACCAGTTCCAATTCCTTTCATTAATTCTGGAATTTTTTTACCACCAAAAAGTAAAACAATAATAGCGATTATAAGAATAACTTGTGTTGGACCAACAACTCCTAAAAATATAGCTAGTGCATTCATTTTTTCTAAATTTTAAAGTACAAAGATATAAAGAAATTAACAAATGATTATTTTTTAACGATTAATTATACAATTCGAAATTAGAAACCCGTTGTATTTAGTATATTTGTGTAATTAATATCTTTTAAAAATGGCTAATAAAAGGCTAAAAAGACAACTTTTATTAAGAAAATTATTCAACAAGAGAAGGTTAGTTATTCTTAACGAAGACACTTTTGAAGAAACTTTTTCATTAAAATTAAATTTAATGAACGTCTTTGTAGTGGCAAGTGTTGGCGCTATATTAATCATTTTTGTAACGACTTATATTATTGCTTTTACACCACTTCGTGAATATATTCCAGGTTATGCCTCTACTAAATTGAAGCAAGAAGCCTTGGAAATGGCAATAAAATCAGATTCTCTTGAAAAATCGGTGAAGATTAATAATGCTTATATTGCCTCTATCAAAAAAGTACTTACTGGCGATTTAGAGTATGCCAAATTAAACAAAGATTCTATAAAAGCATTAGACGTTTCTGAAATTGACGCATCAGGATTAACTCCTACAGAAAAAGAAAAAGAACTTCGCGAACAAGTAATAAAAGAAGACAAATACAATGTTTTTGAAACTTCAAAACCTAAAGTAAGTTTTGTATTGTTTCCCCCAGCACAAGGAAGTATTTTACAAAAATATAATGTTGGAAATAAACATTTAGCTGTTACCATTGCACTTACGAATAACACACCAATCAAAGCCGTAGCAGCCGGAACCATTATTTTTTCCGATTGGACTCCAAGTTCAGGTTATGTGGTGATTGTGCGTCATAAAGATGATATTTTATCGGTGTATAAAAATGCGGCTTCGGTAACTAAAAAACAAGGAAACACAGTGAAATCAGGAGAAGTTATCGCTCTTGCAGGAAACGCAAATACGCTTCAAAATTCGGGTGCGACCTTACATTTTGAATTATGGAAAGATGGTTTCCCAATTGATCCAACCCAATTTATCAATTTCAATTAACATGTCAGTAAAAGCTTTTGCGGCCAAGTTATTTGCCAAAAGAATTCATGCCAAAACTCAAAAATGGGCTAATAATCCAATTGAAACCCAACAAAAAGTATTTCAAGAATTAATCAGAGAAGCGGCTCAAACACAATTTGGAAAAGACCACGATTTTGGTTCAATAAAAACGCATTCCGATTTTCTACAAAATGTACCCGTTCGAGATTATGAAGGTTTGAAACACTATGTAGATAAAGTCGTAAAAGGCGAAGAGAATGTACTTTGGAAAGGAAAACCTTTATATTTTGCTAAAACTTCTGGAACTACTTCCGGTGCGAAATATATTCCACTCACTAAAGAATCAATGCCGTTTCATATTCAAGCCGCTCGAAATGCGATTTTAAGTTACATTCATGAAACTGGAAAAGCCGAATTTGTATCCGGAAAAATGATTTTCTTGCAAGGAAGTCCCATTTTAGAAGAAAAAAACGGCATCAAACTCGGAAGATTATCTGGAATTGTAGCGCATTTTGTTCCGAAATATTTACAAAAAAATCGCATGCCGAGTTGGGAAACCAATTGCATCGAAGATTGGGAAACTAAAGTCAATGCCATTGTAGAAGAAACCATCAAGGAAAATATGACGGTGATTTCTGGAATTCCGTCATGGGTGCAAATGTATTTTGAAAAGTTAAAGGAAAAAGCAGGAAAACCTGTTGGCGAAATCTTCAAAAACTTCAATTTGTTTATTTATGGTGGTGTGAATTACGAACCTTACAGAGCGAAATTTGAAAATTTAATTGGGAGAAAAGTCGATTCGATTGAATTGTTTCCAGCTTCTGAAGGCTTTTTTGCTTATCAAGATTCTCAGAAAGATAAAGGAATGTTATTGCTATTGAATTCTGGAATTTTCTACGAATTCATAAAAGCAGACGAATTTTTCACTGAACATCCAAAACGCTATACGATTGGCGAAGTAGAATTAGGTGTCAATTACGTTTTAATTATTTCTACTAACGCTGGACTTTGGGCTTATAACATTGGTGACACGGTTCAGTTTACGAGTTTAAAACCATATAGAGTAATCGTTTCAGGAAGAATTAAACATTATATTTCTGCTTTTGGCGAACACGTAATTGGAAAAGAAGTGGAATCAGCACTAAAAGAAGTAATGGAGGGAACAGATATTCGAGTAAATGAATTTACAGTTGCGCCACAAATTACACCAACCGAAGGTTTGCCGTATCATGAATGGTTTATTGAATTCGAAAATGAACCCAATAATCTAGAAGATTTCGCGTTAAAAATTGATGCTGCGATGCGCAAACAAAACGTGTATTACGACGATTTGATTGTTGGGAATGTGCTGCGAACATTAGTCATCACAAGCGTTCCAAAAAATGGTTTTCAAGACTATATGAAATCCATAGGCAAATTAGGCGGACAAAATAAATTACCTAGATTAAGTAACGATAGAAAAATTGCACAGTTTTTTGAGATAAAAGAATAAAGATGAAAGAAAAAAGATTGATTTGGTTTTTTCTTATCGTTTCCCAATTTGTGTTTTCACAAATCCGTGGCGTGGTCAAAGACAGTATTTCTGGCGAACCGATTCCGTATGTGAATATTTGGGTGGAGAATGAAACGATTGGCACTACTTCGGAAGCAGATGGAAGTTTTTCATTAGATATAAAAGAAGAAAAAGTATTGGTTTTTTCGGCATTGGGTTATGAAACAAAAAAAATATCCTTTAAAAACGAGGTCATTTTATTAAAATCTAAGGTTTTTGAATTAAATGAAGTGGTGATTTCAAATCCAAAGAAACCAGAAGAAATTGTTATTGGAGATTTTTCAAAAATAAAACTTAAAATAGGAGTTTCAAATTCTGGTCAACAAGAAACACATATTTGGGGTAAGTTTATAAAATCAAACGATAAAATTAAGAATTTTCCACAAGTTAAATCATTAGAATTTGTAACTAGGTCTAACTTAAATAATGTATTAGTTAGAATTAGAATTTTTAATCTAGATTTTGAAGGAAATGTTATAAATGAAGTTACTAATGAAAACATTATCGTTACAATAAGTAAAGGGAAAAAAATTAATAAAGTTGATTTATCAAATTATAATATTAGAATTCCTTCTGAAGGGATTATTATAGGTTTTGAGTATTTAAGAATTTCTCAAAATAGATATGAATATAATTATACTGAATCAGGAATAAAAGGAAAAAAAAGAGGTTATAAATATGAACCAACAATACTAGGCTTCTATTCTGAATCAAAAACATTAAGATTATTAAATCATGAAGGAAAAGATAAACATGACTTTCCTATTTATTCATCGATTGAATTAGCATTGAAACTTACATTAACAGAATAAAACAATGAAGTATTTGTTTTTTTTGATATCAATTTCAATTTCAGCCCAAATAAAAGGCGTAGTAAAAGACAGTATTTCTGGCGAACCCATTCCGTTTGTGAATATTTGGGTGGAGAATGAAACGATTGGAACTACTTCGGAAGCTGACGGAACATTTTTCTTAGAAGCTTCAAAACAAAAAAGTATTGTGATTTCGGTTTTAGGTTACGAAAGAAAAACGTTGAAAGGAAGTGAAATTTCGGAAGTGTTTTTAAAACCTACCACTTATGATTTAAGAGAAATCGTAATTCTAAATAAAAAGCAATCCAAGCAAATTGAAATTGGCGATATCAAGAACGCTATTTTTCAATCGTTTGATAACGGACCAAAAATCGAAGCGAAGTTTTTTCCTTATCAAGCTTCGTACAGTAAAACAAAGTTTATAAAAGAAGTAACTATTTTTACTGATAGTCGAATAGATGATGCGACAATAAAACTTCACTTTTATAGTGTAGATGAAAACGGATTTCCGGGCGAAGAATTGTTAACTAAAGATTACATTGTTACCTTGAAAAAAGGGGTTATCAAACATCGTTTTAATATTTCGCAATTTGATTTGGTTTTCCCAGAAAAAGGAATGTTTGTGGCGTATGAAAAATTGTTAATTGAAAGTAACAAAACCGGTACCAAATACCAACCTTATGTATTGTATAATTATGTTGAAAGAGACTTTTTTTATACATATGCTTACGGAAAATGGAGTAAGCAATCTGGTGAAAATTCAGAAAAAATCAGCGTAAATGAGCCCTCAATAAACCTAATTTTATCGAACTAAAATAAAAAACACTACATTTGTAGGTTAGAAAATATAAAAATTAATGAAAGACATTAAAAACATTTCGCGCTCAAGAGCGCAAGAGTCCTCAGCAGCTATTGAGCGACTGTACATTACCATGAGACATTTATTTAACAGAGGTTTCTATAAACCAATGGGTGTTTCAGGAGAAACTTTAAGAGAAGCTTTATTAGCGCTTCGACCAGAAATTTACGGTTCTATCGCCGAAGAAAAGGTAGAATTAAACGGGCTTTTATACGTAATTGAACGTTTACCAATTGGAATTGAAGAATGCCGTTACATCAATTTAACTTCAGATGAAGGCTATTCAAATTCGCACTTTAAAGCGATTGTTCCACCAAAAAGAAGAAGAAACTGTTACCGTATTGACGACGAACAAATGAATGTGGAAATCACACGTGGTCGTTCGGATATTTACGATATTTTAACGCATTTGACCTTTATTTTTATCGAATCGCACAAAATTAAAGATAGAGTTTTAATTGATGATGAAGGTTCAGTTTCACGCGATTGGCAAAAATTAGAATTAGCGGTAAAACAAACTAAAAAATTAAGCTTGATTGATCGTGAAAAAGCAATTTCTCATGCTGCTAACGTATTAGGAAGAACGTTCGCTGAAGTACAAGACATTTACGACGATTTCGCTACAGCTGAAGCTCCAGACAGATTCTTACACGTAGTGTATTGGTTAGGAAAATTAGCTATCGAAGAAGTAGTCGATAATAACAAAAGAACGATAACTTTCAGCCCGATTTTGAGAGAACGATTAGGTCATCATATTTATGGGGATATTTGGGCAACCACAATTAAAGAAGTTTTACTTAAAAACGATTTAATTGATAGACCAATTCACATTATTAGTGCGAATATGCACAGTGTGATGAATTCTATTTTTGCAGAACCAGTTTTAGGAAAAAAATACAAAAACACACCTGAATTTCAGATATTTGAGGATTTAAGTAGTTCGGCAAACAAAGAGTTACGCAAGAAAGTAGAAGAATTAGCGTTACAACAAGGAATGATTTCGTTGCCAGATGCATCAGGAACCAATATCGACGTTCAAATTTTTGATACAGCTAAAATTGATTTCAAGAAAACAATATTTGCAGAAGCTAAATTAGCTAAAGAAAAACCGGTTATCATTGTAATGGATTACGCTTTTGGTGAGCAAGCATTTGAAACGATTGATGAATTATTGAAACCTTACAAAGCAGAAAAGAAAAATAAAATTTTCTTAAATGTAGAATCGGTTTCCATTATGGGTAAAGCTGGAATTTTAGAGGGTGGAAAAGGAGATATCATGATTCCGTGCGCTCATGTAAATGAAGGAACAGCAGATAACTATCCTTTTGAAAATGAGTTAACGGCAGCAATGTTTGAGGGTAATGGAATTCCAGTTTTTGCTGGACCTATGATTACGGTTTTAGGAACATCGCTTCAAAATAGAGATTTGTTGAAATTTTTCCACGAATCCACTTGGCAAGCGATTGGTTTAGAAATGGAAGGAGCTTATTATCAAAAAGCAATTCAATCGGCTTCAAAAATTAGAAAAAGTATTAATCCAGATGTAAAAGTGAGATACGCTTATTATGCTTCTGATAACCCTTTAGAAACAGGAAGTACATTAGCATCGGGTGGATTAGGAACCACAGGAGTAAAACCTACGTATTTAATTACGATTAAAATATTAGAACAAATCTTTAACGTTAAATAAGCATTAATGAGTACAAATTCTCAAGGTCAAGAAATCGATTTAGGACAAATCGGAACCGGAATTAAGAACTTTTTCAATGGAATAGTGAATTCCATTTTCGATTTTATATTCTTTATTAAAAAGAAGATTGTAATTATTGGAGGTCTATTTGTAGTAGGTATAGTATTAGGTTTTTTCTTAGACAAAGATTTTTCTTACAATCAAGAGATTTCGGTAATTCCTAATTTTGGAAGTAATGAGTATTTGTATACCAAAACTGCTTTTTTGCAATCACGTTTAAAAGAAAATGACGAGGCTTTTTTTAAATCATTAGGTGTTAAAGATTTTAAAAAGATAACTAAAATTAATGTAGA
Organism: Flavobacterium proteolyticum; assembly: GCF_015223105.1. Lineage (GTDB taxonomy): Bacteria > Bacteroidota > Bacteroidia > Flavobacteriales > Flavobacteriaceae > Flavobacterium > Flavobacterium proteolyticum. Next base: position 781,847 of record NZ_JADFTZ010000001.1, on the reverse strand, counting down.
AGCTTTTAATGGAGTTTTTGGTTTTATTAGTTCAAGCGAGCCCAATTTTGAATTATTAAAATTAATGGCTGAAGATGGAAATTTGAAAGAAATTATAAAAGAAGATTTTACAAGTAAAAATTACTATTCTCATAATATTACCATTTCTACTTCTGAAAAGATTAATCAAAAAGAAATCATCGATCCTATTTTGAAGTATTATCAAGTAAACACCTTCTATCAAAAGCAACAAGTGATTCATCAAGAGAATATTGATGAAAAAATCAAGTTTAATGACTCATTAGTAAAACAAATCGATGGCTTAATAATTAAATTAACAGATTCTAAAAGCGCTAGTAATGTAACTATTTCAGAAAATAGTAGTATTACAGCATTGATTAATAAGAAAGATGAATTGATTAAAGAATCACAAAACTTAAAATTAAATAAAGGAGAATACGAACAAATAGTTAAAGTAATAAATGTTTCATTAAATAATCTTAACACAAAAGGTATTAATAACAAAATGAAATTAATCTTACCTTTTGTATTTGTAATTTTTTATTTGATTGGTTTTAAGTTTAATAATTTGTACAGAAAACAATTAGCTAGAATTAAAGGATAATGAAACATATATTAGTTACAGGTGGTGCAGGATTTATAGGAGCCAATTTTGTCCCTTACTTTATTGAGAATAATCCCAATTATCATTTAGTAAATTTAGATTTACTCACTTATGCTGGGAATCTTGACAATGTAAAAGAAGTTGTAAACCATCCAAGATATACGTTTGTTCAAGGTGATATTTGCGATAGAAATTTTGTAGAAGATTTATTTCAAAAATATCAATTTCACGATGTCATTCACTTTGCAGCAGAAAGTCATGTAGATAATTCAATTTCTGGTCCAGAAGCTTTTATTAAAACCAATGTTTTAGGCACTTTTAATTTATTAGATACCGCAAGAAAACTTTGGATGTCTGCTCCAAATCAATACAATGTTGGATTTGAAAATTCTCGTTTTCATCATGTTTCTACGGATGAGGTTTACGGAACATTAGGTGAAACTGGTTTGTTTGAAGAAACGACTCCGTATGCTCCAAATAGTCCTTATTCGGCTTCAAAAGCAGGTTCAGATATGATTGTAAGAAGTTATTTTCATACATATGGAATGAACGTTGTAACCACAAATTGTTCTAACAATTACGGACCAAAACAACATGACGAAAAGTTGATTCCAACCATTATTCGTAAAGCAATACAAGGTGAAAATATTCCTATTTATGGAGATGGAAAAAACGTACGCGATTGGTTATATGTCTTGGATCATTGCAAAGGAATTGAATTAGCTTTCAAAAAAGGAAAAGCTGGAGAGACCTACAATATTGGCGGAAGAAACGAACGTAATAATTTGTACATCGTTGACACTGTTTGTTCGATTTTGAATGAATTACAACCAAAATCTGGAGGAAAATATCAAGATCAAATTACATTTGTAAAAGATAGACCTGGTCATGATTTGCGTTATGCAATTGATGCAACAAAAATCGAGAATGAATTGGGTTGGAAAGCTGATGAAAATTTTGAATCAGGTATTAAGAAAACCATCGAATGGTATTTACAAAAATATAACAACTAATGAAAGGAATTATATTAGCGGGAGGTTCAGGCACACGTTTACATCCGTTAACATTAGCGGTGAGTAAGCAGTTGATGCCTATTTACGATAAACCGATGATTTATTACCCATTGTCAACTTTGATGTGGGCAGGAATTAGTGAAATATTAATTATTTCAACACCTCATGATTTACCTTTATTTCGTCAATTATTAGGCGATGGAAGTAAATTAGGCTGTCGATTTGAATACGCTGTTCAAGAACATCCAAACGGATTAGCGGAAGCATTTATTATTGGAAAAGAATTTGTAGGAAACGACAAAGTTGCTTTAATTTTAGGTGACAATATTTTCTATGGAACTGGTTTAGCGGAATTACTTCAAGCGAATAACAATCCTGATGGTGGCATTATTTATGCGTATCATGTACACGACCCAGAGCGTTATGGAGTGGTTGATTTCGATAAAGATGGAAAAGTGTTGTCTATTGAAGAAAAACCAGTCCAACCAAAATCAAACTATGCTGTTCCTGGAATTTATTTTTATGATAATGATGTTTTAGATATTGCAGCTAATATTAAACCAAGTCACCGAGGCGAACTAGAAATTACCGATGTGAATAAAGAATATCTAAACCGAGGTAAATTACAAGTAAGTATTTTAGATAGAGGAACTGCTTGGTTAGATACAGGAACGTTTCAATCATTAATGCAAGCGGGTCAATTTGTTGAAGTTATTGAAGAACGTCAAGGATTAAAAATTGGAGCCATTGAAGAAGCGGCATACAAAATGGGCTTCATTGATGCAAATCAGTTAAAAGCATTGGCCGAACCGTTATTAAAAAGCGGTTATGGAAAACATTTAATAAGCCTAATTTAATTAGTCAATTTGTCAATGTGATAATATGCTAATGTGAACAAAAAGGACTCATTGACATATTAAAAATTGGCACATTATGTAGCATATGACATTTATAGAGACCAAACTAAAAGGATGTTTTATCCTTGAACCCAAAATATTTAAAGACGAACGTGGTTACTTCATGGAAAGTTTTAATGAAAAAACTTTTCAAGATGGAGTAGGGCATAAAGTAACTTTTGTTCAAGATAACCAATCGTTTTCCACTAAAGGTGTTTTGAGAGGATTGCATTACCAATGTGGCGAACATGCGCAAGCCAAACTAGTTCGTGTTTTACAAGGTGAAGTTTTAGATGTAGCTGTTGATTTAAGACCTAATTCTGAAACATACGGTCAATATGAAGCAGTGTTGCTTTCTGCAGAAAATCAAAAACAGTTTTTTGTTCCAAGAGGTTTTGCACATGGTTTTTTAGTGTTATCTGAAACCGCAACTTTCTTTTATAAATGCGATAATTTTTATAATAAAGAAAGCGAGGGCGGATTAATTTACAATGACCCAACCGTTAATATCAATTGGAATTTTCCTTTGAATGAATTGATAATTTCCGACAAAGATCAAATATTACCTAATCTTGAAAACACTAAGAAAGTATGGTAGTATTAGTAACGGGAGCTAACGGTCAATTAGGACAATCGATACAGTTTATTGCTAATAAATATCCAAATATTGAGTTTGTATATACCGATTTTCAAGAAATGGATATTACTAATATTGAAAATTGTAAAGTAGTTTTTGCAAAACACCAACCTCATTTTTGTATCAATACAGCCGCTTATACTGCTGTTGATAAAGCTGAAAGTGAATCGGATAAAGCGCATTTAATTAACGCTGTTGGTCCTGAAAATTTAGCCAAAGTTTGTAAAGAATTCGATACTATTTTAGTTCATATTTCTACAGATTTTATTTTTGATGGTACTTCAAAAGTTCCTTATTTAGAAACCGATGTTCCAAATCCGAAAAGTATTTACGGACAAACGAAATTAGATGGAGAGATTGCCATTCAAAAAAATTGGGAAAAACATTTCATTGTAAGAACTTCTTGGGTGTATTCTCAATTTGCAAATAATTTCATGAAAACGATGTTACGTTTGGCTTCGGAACGAGATAACTTATCTGTTGTAAACGACCAAATTGGTACACCTACAAATGCGGTTGATTTAGCTGAGGTTTTACTAAAAATAATTACATCTTGTCAGACTGAGTCACACGAAGTTTTCGGGATCTATAATTTTTCAAACGAAGGCGTTTGTTCTTGGTACGATTTTGCGGCAACAATATTCCATCAAAAAGGAATAGAGATTGATTTGAAGCCTATTCCAACAGATTCCTATCCAACGCCAGCTAAAAGACCTGCTTATAGTGTTTTGGATAAAAAGAAGATAAAAAAGGTTTTTGGAGTTGAAATTAAAGATTGGAAAGAAAGTTTAACCGTAAGTTTAAACCATTTAAATTAATGAAAAAAGCTTTACTTTTTATCTGTTTTTCAGTGGCATTGTCTTTCTCTCAAGAGAAATCATCGGGTTATTTTGATGTTCAACTTTTTAGAGGAAATATTATAAAACATTCAGAAGATGTTGGGCATTTGATTTCAGGTCATCCGGATGGATTTTTAGTAAGTTACAACTGGAAAACTTTTGGTAAAAAAGAATGGGAGCAAGTTTATAATTATCCAGATTATGGAATTTCATTTCACTATTTAGACTTTAAAAATCAATATTTAGGGTATAATGTGGCCTTAGGATTACACTATAATTTTTACTTTTTTAATCGAAATTTAATGTTTCGAATTTCACAAGGAATTGGGATGACATCGAGTCCTTATGATAAGGAAACCAACAATAAAAATAACGCTTTTGGAACTAAAGTGATGGATAATACCTACTTTATGTTGCAGTATAAAAAAGAAAATCTTATTAATCGAATTGGTTTTCAAGCAGGATTTATGCTAACACATTTTTCAAACGGAAGATTCAAAGCTCCAAATAGCGGAATTAACACCATTGCATTAAACGTTGGATTAAACTATAATTTAGGTGAAAAGCAAGAATACATTAAGGATTCTTTACCAGCATCATCAACGTATAAAGAACGAATTAAGTATAACATTGCTTTTAGAACGGGTATTTCTGAAGGACCAGTTCCAAATTTAGGACAGCGTCAATTTTATCACATCGGTTTATATGCCGATAAAAGGATAGGAAGAAAAAGTGCTTTACAATTAGGAACCGATGTTTTCTTTTCAAGATATTTGAAAGATTATATTGATTTTGTTTCGGTGGCTTTTCCTCCTGGACATGAATCATATGCAGACGCTGATACCGATTATAAGAGAGTTGGATTATTTGTTGGACACGAATTATTTATTAATAAACTTTCCATTGAAACACAACTTGGCTATTATGTTTATAAGCCATTTGATTATGAAATTGATATTTATCAAAGAATCGGAGCAAAATATTATCTTTACAAAAACTTTTTTACAGGAGTTGGATTAAAAACTCACGGCGGAAGAGCCGAAGCAATAGAAGCTACCCTAGGAGTACGATTATAAGATGAGAAAATTTATTTTACATATAGTTACTTTGTGTTGCCTAATTTTGGTAACAAGCTGTGGTATTTCCGAAGATTGTTTTAAAGGAAATGGCAATCAAATTACGCAAACTTTTCCTTTTGAAGGTTTTTCTAGAATAAAAGTATATGATGGTGTTGGGTTGGTTGTTAAAGAAGGACCTAATTATGAAGTTAAAATAAAAACATCAGAAAACATCATTGATAACTTAGATGTAAAGTTAGAAGGAAATATGCTTGTGATTAAAGATAATTCTTCTTGTAATATTGCTAGGGATTACGGACAAACAATAGTTTATATAACGATTCCTGATGGAACTATTTTACCTTTAGTTCAAGAGTTAGAATTACATTGTAAAACAGAACAAAAAATACAGTCTGATGGAATATTGCACTCACCAATTATTCGTTTGTTTTCAATTGGTGATGATGGTGATGGGGCAGGAACTGCAGACTTCCACATAACAGTTGATAATGGGCAATTAGTTGTGGAAAGTAATAATGTTTCCAATTTTTATATTTCTGGACATTGTTCAGAAATGTTATTAAATTTTTACTTTGGAGATGGACGTTTTTATGGAGAAAACTTACGAGCTGAAAATATAAAATTATATCACAGAGGTTCAAACGATATGTTTGTATATCCAATTCAAAAAATAGAAGGAACTATTTTTGCAACAGGAAATGTTGTTTTAAAAAATGTACCTCCCGTTGTAAATGTGGATGAAGTGTATCGAGGAAGAGTAATTTATTAAATATGAATCAAAACAAGAACATCTATTGCCTTACACCCATTTATAACGATTGGGAAAGCTTTGCTGTTTTGATTCAAGAAATAAGTCTTTTAAAACAAAATTTTAGTACTTACAATTTTTTTATAGTAGCCGTTAATGATGGTTCAACTGAAGATATTCCTGAAGATTTTGATTACAAGAATATATCTGCTACGGTTTTAAATTTAAAAATAAACATTGGACACCAAAGAGCTATTGCTGTTGGGTTGCAATATATTTACAATGAAGTATCCGATTATGATTTTGTTGTGGTAATGGATAGTGATGGTGAAGATAAGCCTCAAGACATAAAAGAATTAATCAATAAAGCAGAACAAGAACAGGAAAAGAAAATCATTTTCGCCCAACGAAAAAAACGTCAAGAATCTACGTTTTTTAAAATAGGGTATTTCTTTTATAAATACTTATTCTATTTCCTAACAGGACAAAAGATCAGCTTTGGAAATTTCAGTGTAATTCCAAAAAAGTTACTTTCAAAAGTAGTACATCAAAATAACATTTGGAACCATTATTCGGGCGGAATTATCCAATCTAAAATTCCTTTTGAAAAAGTTTTACTCGACAGAGGAAAGCGTTACAAAGGCGTTTCAAAAATGAATTTTAATAGTTTAATAATTCACGGATTAAGTTCTATTGCTGTTTATTTTGATTTTTTATCCTTGAGAATATTAAGATATTCGCTTTATGGAATCGGAATTTGTTTTGTTTCGGTTTTATTTATTTTGTATCAAAAATTATTTACAGATAATGCCATTCCAGGTTGGGCTTCAAGCTTGATTTTGATTATATCAGGCATAATTTTACAATTGTTTTCAGTTACTTTAATTGTATTGTTATTGCAATTAAGTTCAAGAAAAAATATAAGCGCACCTAATCCAAAAATTTACAAAGATTTTATAGAAGATATATCATATGAAAAATAGAATATTGAAGGGAAACAAGATTGTTTATTTTATTTTATTTTTAATTTCATTTATAGCTTACGACGTTATTTATGGTTTAGAAACATTAATTCCAACCAATATAAGTTGGTTAATGTCGATGTACCATGATTGGGGTCAGCATTATTTGGGATGGGCTTATTATAGAGATGCCGACTGGAGTTTTCCTTTAGGTAAAATGGATAATTTTTATTATCCTGTAGGTACTAATGTTGGATTTACAGATTCAATTCCACTATTGGCTTTTGTTTTCAAGATTTTTTCTTTTTTACTTCCTGAAGATTTTCAATATTTTGGAATCTGGTTATTATCTTGTTTGTTTTTAAATGCTTTTTATACTACTAAAATATTAAAATTATTTAAAGTAAGTAATTTAGTTATCTATATAGCAGCAGTTCTAATTGTTACAAATCCTGTAATTGTTTTTAGAGGTATGCATCCTGCTTTGTGTGCTCATTGGCTTATTTTAGGATCTTTTTATTATTATTTGGTTCCTACAACTAAAGAAAACGCAGTAAGTAATTATAAAAAACAAGGGATATTATTTTTTTTAAGTGCAACAATAAACCCATATTTAGCTATTATGGTGGCGGGCTTTAATATTGTATTGGCTATAAAAAACTATTATTATGAAAAATCGATTTTAATAAAACAAGTTTTTTTGTTACCCTTTTTATCAATCGCTTCAGGTTTGTTTTTTTGGATAATATTTGGATTAATTGAATTCAATAAAGCCACTAATCTTGATGTAGGAAATATTTATGGTCAGTATGGATTTAATTTGAATTCATTCTTTAATTCTTATGGTCATTATTCAAAATTCATACCACATTTAGGAATGGTAACTGATTTACAGCATGAAGGATTTGGATATCTTGGACTTGGATTATTGTTTTTAGTAATCACTTCAATTTTTGTGTTTCAATATTTTATTGTTACTAAAAAGGTTAACAAAAACCATCAATATTTATTACCATTAATATTGCTTTGTACATTAATGTTATTTTTTGCAATAACTAATATTGTAACTTATGGAGAGCAAGTTTTGTTTAAATATCCAACATTAGGTATTATCGAAAAGCTAGGAAATATTTTTAGAGCAAATGGTAGATTTTCTTGGCCTTTTTATTATTTATTAATTATAGGTTCAATTTTGATTTTTAATAAATTAAAATTTAATACATATGTTAAGTATTTTGTTTTTGTTGGTTTGACGTTTTTTCAATTATATGATATAGAAAATTTACTAACTTCTAGAGATTTAAAATATGGTTCATTTGATTCAAAATTAGATGAGGAGAAATGGAAATTGTTGTTAGAAAATTTTGATGAGGTAATAACTTATCCAGCTTATACCAATAACATGGTTTATAATATGGATTATCAAGATTTGATGTATGTTGCATTAAAATCTCACAAACCCATTTCAATTGGTTATGTGGCCAGAGAGAATGTTGTTGAAGGACAAATCTTTAAAGATTCAATAATCAATTCATTGAAAAGTGGAGAAATTGCTAAAAATAGAATTTATATAACTAACGCTGCCAATCTTAAAGATTTTAACGTATTGATTTATAAAGATAAAGTTAATTTAAAACGTCTTGATGGCTTTATTGCTATTTATTCAAAGGGAACAAGTTTAAAAACTGATTTTATCTCAAGTGAACTCAATTTAAAGTATATAGATTCTGTTAAGAATTCATATTTAAAAAACATGAGTTTTAAGGAAGTTGCTAATAATTGGAATTCAAAAGAAAACATCCAGTTTAATGTAGAAGCTTATTCATTTGAAGATGATGTAATGCAGATTAGTGGCTGGGCTTTTAACAAATCAGTTTCTACTAATTTAAATGATTCTATTTTCATTGCATTAACAAACAAAGGTAAAACATATCTTTTTCCAACAACTGCTGTTTCAAGAGGTGACATTACTGCGGTTTACAAAAAAGGAAATTTAGATAATTCAGGATTTTCTACTACATTATTTACGGAAAAACTTCCTAAGCAATCTTATGAGCTAGGAATAGTAATTAAAGATCAAAACGGGAAATATCATTATTCTAAAACAGATAAGTTATCAGAAGTTGGAAAAAGAAAATATCAAACATTTACTTTAATTAATAAATTACCAGATTCTAAATCAATAATTATGTCTAATTTAGAAACCATTGAAAACAAAAATAATTTTATAAAAATGAGTGGTTGGGCGGCTTTAGAAAAGAGAAACTCAATAAATTGTAAAATAAAAATAGTTTTATTATCCAAATCTAAGATGTATTTATATGACACTAATTTAGTTACAAGAAACGATGTTACTTTAGCTAATGAGAATAAATATAATTATGATTATTCTGGATTTGAATTTAAGTTTCTAACAAAAGAATTACCAAAAGGTGAATACAGAGTAGGAGTTATCATTGAAGATACAAATGAGAAGAGTTCTCATTATAAGCAATTTGAAAAAAAATTAACTTTATAAAAAAAAAACGAATTGCAATTCAAAAAATTATATATTTGCACAAAAATAAAATCAAAAAATGAAAGCATTTATTTTATCAGGATTATTACTTAGTGTTTTATTTACTTCATGTAAAGATGACAAAGCAGTTGATACAAATGAAACTGCAAAAGCAGAGTCTAAGACATTTACAGTTACATTCAACGCAGTAGTTGAAAAAGATGATACTTTTCAAGTTTTTTACAATGAAGATGGAGGAGATAATTTTGCTCCAGAAGATGCAGTAACTATAAACATCAAAGGTAGTACTCAGCCACAAGATTTAGTTTTTGAATTACCAAAAGAAGCTATGCCAATGTCTTTACGATTCGATATTGGAGCTAATAAAGAATTAAAGCAAGTTCCTTTCAAAAGCTTTAAAATCGAGTATTTAGACAAAAAAATTGAAGGAACTACAGCAGATTTTTTCAAGTATTTTTATCCTAACACTCAAGTTGAAATTGATACTGTAAATACAACTGCTAAAATTAAATTATTAGAAGGAGAACCTTATGATCCAATCTTAGGTTCAACAGTAGACTTAAAGAAACAAATCGAAACATTATACGCTAAAAAAGTAGAATAACGTTTTAAATATTATAAAAAAAATAGGGAGCTAAATTTTAGCTCCCTATTTTTTTAGTATAAGTTTTATGTAGCATTTCAACAAGGAAAAATAGAAATCAAAATAGGATAAGAAACTAGGGTTATACCCATATTTTAATTTCACCACAAGTGCTTCTTTAAGGGCTTTATAAATTTGATTACTCACACCGCCATTTTGCATCTTAGCCGTGATGCTTTCAAAAAACGCTGGTTGAATATAATCTTTACAACGTATATAAAAATCCAAGTCGCCCACAATTTTATATGCTGTACTAAATTTGCCCACTTTTTCAAATAATTCCTTTTTATGAAAGGAACCTACTTGGGCAATGTTCATATTTCTTACAACTTTTTCCCAAACAAATGGCTTTCCAATTACTCTTATAAACTGGTGTTTTTCATCAATAATTTCTACTTGTGAGGAAATATAATTGGTTCCAATATCACTTTTATTAATTTTGTTTGAATAATTAATTAATGCGTCATCCATATACATATCATCAGATCCCAAAAAACTAATCCATTCCCCCGAACTTAGTTGTATTCCTTTGTTCCAAGCATCGTAAATTCCCTTGTCTTTTTCTGAGATAAATTTATAAGGAACTCCTTTAGCTTCAAATTTGGGTACAAATGATTGTATAATTTCCAAAGTGTTATCAGACGAATTACCATCAATTATGATGTATTCAAAATCTTTAAAATCTAGGTTTAGTACCGATGTGATGGTATCTGAAATTGTTTTTTCGCTATTGTAAGAAGCGGTAACGATGCTAAAAAATGGGGTTGTACTCATTTATTTTTTTGTAAATAATTGCATTACTTTTCCGATTACACTTTTCAAATACTGGTTCTTGAAAAATGAAAGAACAAAAAAGATAAGACATAAAACAAAAATACAGATAAATAAGTAATTTAAAGTACCATTAAACCAACTAATTATGGTAAAATATCCAAAAAAGCTTGTACCAATAGCTGAAATTACAAAGAATAAGTCATTTTTTAGTAGTAAGCTTTTCCATGAAATTTTGTTCTCATGTTGGTAAGAAAACAAAACCAATAACGAACCAATTAAAAACGCAACGTTCCAACCTAATATTACACCATAACCGCCAAAATGAACTCCTAAAAAATAACCAAAAATAGGGTTGATGATTGTAATGGCTAAATACGAATAAATCAACCAATTCAATTTGCCTTCTCCTAAGTAACTAAAATATGCCGGATTGCTACAAATATTAACAAAGGCAACAATGCTGTTTAAAACTACAGCAAACAAGAAAAACGGAACAATTTCTCCAATCCACAAGAAGGAAACTAGTGGAGCTGTTATAATAATGCCTGTAATTAAAACAATATCAAAAAGTAGTACTATTGAAAACGTTTTTATATACAATGTTTTTACATAATCTTCATTGGTTTCTTTTGCTTCAGCCACAACTGGAATAATAACTTGGTTAGCACTTACAATTAAACCACGCAATTGTGTTACTAATCGGCTCGCCATTTCATAATAACCCACCATAGCTAACCCACCATATTTACTTAAAAATGCTTTTGTTATAGGTTCAAATGACATTTGCATGAACGATAAAGCTTGCATTTTTAAGCCGTAATCAATAATTTCTTTGAATAAGCTTTTTGACCAGTTCCATTGGAAGGTAAAAATTCCTTTTATGTATTTCGACAAGAAGTATAGGGAAGTTAATAAGACTACTGCAGCTTGAACAATTTGGGCAAAAATTAATCCTTTCAAGCCAAATTTTGGAGTGAGTAAAACGCTTAAAACAAAAAGCAAGATAGAAGTAAAGCTAACAATATAGCTTTTAATATAATTTTTTTGAATCCCATCTAAGCAGCTGCTAATAACCCCTCCTAAGGCATTAATAACTAAGCTGATTAGTGAAAATGGTAATATTTCTAATGCTATTGGTAGATATTGAGTTTCAATAAAATGAGGTAAAACATAACTTCCCGCTATTAAAATGATAACCGAAATAATGGAATACGTAACGATTATAAAAACGGAAGCAGTAAAAATCAGTTTTTTTAAACTTTCAAAATCGTTTCGGGTTTGATAAGTGGCTACAAATTTAACGATACTTGTACTGATGCCAAAATTAGCAATTAAAGCTAATGAGGTTGAAGCAATGATTAAAGACCAAACACCCAGTAATTCAATTCCTAATGTAACCAATAAGTAACGATACAAAAGCAAATAAACAATTCCCACGACGAGAACTTGTCCTATCGCAGCGATTGAATTGAAAAGAAGTTTCGATTTTTGCAAGCGTTTCTTTATTTGGAATTAAGAATAAAATTTTCAATTTGAGTCACTCTATTGTCCCAATTGTGGAAGTTTTTCACGACTTCATAATTTTTTTCTATAAGCGGAATATAAGTGTCAAAGTTAGCTAAAATAGCTTCAATTTGTGCTACGGGATTTTTTTCATCAATTTCTATAATAGGATTGTAATCAAACAGATGAAGCATATCGTGTGGTAGTTTGCCTAAAATTAAACATCTAGACGCCATCGATTGCAGATAACGATTTGTTATGGTAGAAATTTTACCAGTTCTTTCAGGATGTGTAATGTCTGAAGGGACACAAATAGATATCTTAGAATTGGCTAAACCAAATAAAAAGTCTTCGCGTGAAGGAAAAATAATTTGACCCGCTTTTTTTTCGTATTGGTAAACTAAATCGGATTCAATGGATTTAATTTTTTTGTGATACTCATTCCATTTTCTGCCTAATTGTAAAACGTCGGTGGTTCTTTCTTGATAAGGTATAAATTGATATTGGGTAACATCAATTCCTTCTGGAATCCAATGCGATTGAAAATTCGGAATATTTAAAGTGTTGAAATATTCTGCCGATTGCTTACTTGCTGTGAAAACTAAATTAATTTTATAAGCACGTATTGTTTTTTCAATCTCATCAAACAAAGGTTCCCAAGCATCATACATCCAAAGCACTTTTAAATCGACATTGAAATGAAAGTAAGGGAAAAACTTTTCTTTTTGATACCCTATTACCACATAGTTTTTATGCTTTTTAAAGGGTAGTTGAATCGGCGGAATAAACTTAAGAAGTTGGCGAAGCATTCGCGCTTGAATGCTTCCCACTCCATTTATTATTTCCCAATTGGGTTTATTTATAATTCTAGCTTCAAACTCATAATACAAGTCCATTGAAACATGGTGATTGAAATTGGTTTTAACCAAAGTAAATTGTTTCATGAGTAAAAATTTTAATTACAGCGAAGTTAAAACTCGATGCAAGTGCTTAATTTCTTCTGTTAAATCGATTTGGTGATTTCCAACAAAGAAACCTTTTTTGTCTAAGTATTGTGCGTTTTTCATTTCGCCAAAAATCTCACAATCGAAGTACTTCAAAACTTCATTTTTAGTAAAATCTCCAGTAACAATAGGGCGACAATCGATGTGGTTTTCTTCTAATTTTTTTACGATATCCAATCGGTTTAAATTAGACTCGGGTTTAATGATAAAACTAAATCCAAACCAACTACTGTTATCGATGTCTTTTTGAATGTAGAAGTCGTTGCTATCTTTAAATAGAGAAATAAACAACGCTGCATTTTTTCTTCTTTGGTCTAAGAACGAAGGTAATTTTTTTAATTGTTCAACCCCAATAACACCGCTCATTTCAACTGGTCGCACATTGTAACCTGGTAATAAAAAACGGAATGATTCTTCAAACCAATTATCACTTTTGTTAGAAATTTTATTTTCTTTTGGTAAATGACGTGTCCAACCATGTGCTCTTAAGCAAACCATTACATGATACATTTCTTCGTCATCGGTTACGATTAAACCACCTTCCATGGTTGCCATGTGATGTGAAAAGAAAGTAGAAAAAGTTCCCACTAAACCAAAAGTTCCCGTTTGTTTTCCTTTGAATTCCGCTCCCATTGATTCACAGTTATCTTCCATTAAGATGATATCTCTAGAACCGATGATTTCTTTTATAGCATCAAAATTATTTGGGTTACCCAAAAGATTTACTGCTAAAATCATTCTAGTGTTATCCGAAACGGCTAATTTCAATTGGTCTAAGTCGAAATTTAACGTGTGTAAATCTACATCTACAAACTTCAATTTTAATCCATATTGGTATAGTGGATAATAAGTGGTTGACCAAGAAACGGCTGGTACAATAACTTCGTCGCCTCTTTTTAATTTTGGATTTTTAGTATAAAACATTGCGGCAACTGCAATTAAATTAGCAGATGAGCCCGAATTTACCATAACCGCGTATTTTGAATTGACAAATTTTGCAAAATCGTCTTCAAATTGTTTTACGCCTTCGCCCATAGTGTACATATCTTTTGCGATAACACCATTGATGGCTTCTATTTCTTTTTCATCCCAAGTTGAGGATGCTAATGGATATTTAATCATGTAAAACCGATGTTTTAAAGTATTCAACTGTTTTTTTAATTCCTTCTTCTAAGGATGTTTGATGTTGCCAACCAAATTGCTTCAGTTTGGTATCATCAATTAATTTTTGTTTCATTCCGATTGGTTTAGACAAATCGTGAACAAATTTTCCTTCAAATCCAATTACGTTGGCAATGGTTTGATAGTATTCGTTAATCGTATAATCAAATCCTAATCCCACGTTTATGTTTTGTGGCATTTGGTCAAATTTTTCTAAAGCATAAAATACAAAGTCGGCCAAATCTCCTGTGTACATGAATTCTCTTCGGGCTAAACCATCGCCCCAAATATCAATTTCAGTAGCGTTGTTTTGTTTGGCTTCATAAATTTTCTTTATTACTGCCGGAACCATGTGTGAATGTTCAGGTGAAAACTTATCGTATTTTCCATATAAATTACACGGAATAACGGTTTTGTATTGCAAGGTTGGATTTTCTTTTACAATATATTCGCACAAACGAGTAGCGACAACTTTTGCAATAGCATACCCTTCATTTGTAGGTTCTAGTTCGCCTTTTAAAATTAATTCTTCTTGTAATGGATTTTGTGCTTCACGCGGATACATACAAGAACTAGCCATATTCATAAACCCTTTGATTCCGTTTTCTTTAGCCGCCATGATGATATTTCTTCCCATGTCTAAATTGAAAACTAAAAAATCCACAGGTCTTGCCATATTGGCTTGAATTCCACCCACTAAACCTGCAGAATGGATTATGAAATCAGGTTGGTGTTTTTTTAGATAAGCATCAACTGCGTTATAATCTCTTAAATTCAGTTCAGCACTTGATGGTGATAATAAGGTGTGTTGATTTGCTTTTGGATGTTCCAAAATATTTTTGCCAACCATGCCATTACCGCCTGTAACTAATATCTTCATAGAGAAATTATTCGTATCTTTTTAATGAATCTCTGTCTTTAAAACGAACAACATAGTTTAAATCGTGTTGCATCATGATTTTAACTAGTTCTTCGATAGAAGTACGACTTGGATTCCAACCCAATTGAGTTTTAGCTTTTGTAGGATCTCCTAATAAACTTTCTACTTCAGCAGGTCTGTAATAGTTAGGATCAACTTCAATAATTACTTTTCCGGTAGCTTTGCAAATTCCTTTTTCGTTTTCATTTTCTCCTTGCCATTCTAGTTCAATTCCCGCTTCTCTAAACGCTAGTTCACAGAAGTAACGAACTGAATATTGAATTCCTGTAGCAATTACATAATCTTCTGGTTGTTCTTGTTGTAGCATTAACCACATACATTCTACGTAATCTTTAGCATAACCCCAATCACGCATAGCGTTAAGGTTTCCTAAATATAATTTCTCTTGTAATCCGTGTTTAATTCTTGAAGCGGAAAGTGTAATTTTTCTAGTAACAAAAGTTTCTCCTCTACGTTCTGATTCGTGGTTGAATAAAATCCCGTTTACAGCAAACATGCCGTAAGATTCGCGGTAATTTTTGGTAATCCAAAATGCATAAATTTTAGCTACACCATAGGGAGAACGTGGGTAAAAAGGAGTAGTCTCTTTTTGAGGTACTTCTTGCACTTTTCCGTATAATTCAGAAGTAGAAGCTTGGTAAATTTTTGTTGTTTCGGTCAACCCACAAATTCTGATTGCTTCTAACAAACGTAACGTTCCAACAGCATCGGTTTCTGCCGTATATTCTGGCATATCAAAAGACACTTTTACGTGCGATTGCGCTGCTAAATTGTAAATTTCGTCTGGTTTTATTTGTTGCACTAGGCGGATTAGACTCGTAGAATCGGTCATATCCCCATAATGAAGGTTGATTTTTTTATCTTTATGTAAGTCTCTGATTAGAGATTCAATATATAAATGCTCAATTCTTTCGGTATTAAAAGTAGAACTTCTTCTTATGATTCCGTGAACTTCGTATCCTTTTTCTAATAACAACTCGGCCAAATACGAACCATCCTGCCCATTAATTCCGGTAATTAACGCTTTTTTCATCTCGGGTAAAAAATTTAATAGCTACAAATATATATCTTAAAAAGTAATTGTATAATTTTTAGCAATATATTTTGTGAAATAGCTTTATATTTGGGGGCTAAATACTAGAATTTGATTGCAAAAAAACACATCCCAATAACGTTATTTACACTTGTTTTATTGTGCGAACTTTATTTGCCTTCTTACAAGTTAAATTTTGCTATTCAGTTTGTTAGTTTAGCTATTGTTGTTTTTATCAGTAAGTCCAGTATTTCTCTGCGTTTTTTTAAAACAATTCTTCCTTTATTATCCATTTTTCTTGTTGGGTTTCTAGGATATTTACTAGATTTTTATCCGCTGTCTGCCACCATTAAAGATATTACTTATTTTTTAAAACCTATCATTGTTTTGGTTTTAAGCTATGTCTTAATAAAGAAGCAAAATGATATGTTTCTATTCTTAAAAGCAATTGTGTTTATTGCTGCTTTTACGGCATTTTTACATTTATTTGGAATATTTATACTAGGAGATTTCAGATCCAATTCGATTCATGAATTAAGAGGTGATTTTGGTTTAGATAATTTTATTGAAATTTTTGCTTTATATATTCTTTTGTTTTCCAAACGCTTTTTAGGAAAACCAATTGTAGAAGATAGAAGATGGTATTATGTATTGGTTGTAGTTTTTCTTTTATCGATTTATCTTTATTTTTCTAGAACGATGTTGGTAGCCTTCTTTTTAGTAGGTTTTTCAATGCTCGGGTATGCTAAAATTACAACAGGAACCTTAAAATTCATAGGATTTGCATTTTTACTGATTGGGTTATTATATGCTTATTTATTTTCAGTTAAAATTGACCGAAATGCCAAAGGAGTGGAAGCGTTTTTATATAAAATAAAGATAGCTCCAGAAGAAATTTTCGAAACCAAAATAGATAGGGAAAATCATAAAGAGTTATGGGATCACTGGCGCGGGTATGAAGCAAAAAGAGCAATAGCCTTAATGAATGAAAACCCTAAAAGTTATTTGTTAGGAGCGGGATATGGCTCTTTGGTGAATTTAAAATTCAAAGCACCTGTTGGAGAGAAAGACATGAAATTCATTTCAAGAATACATAATGGCTATGTTTTTGTTTTGTATAAAACAGGTTTTATAGGCTTGATACTATATTTTGTTTTTTTAATTAATTTATACTTGAAAATTTATACTAAAAAAACTTCTGAAGAAGCTTATTTTGTTGATAGAATTATTGTTAGTATTAGTGTTTTTTATTTTTTCAGTTCGTTAATTATTACTGGAATTTATATTCCCATAGATGCAGTAGTTTTTATTCTAGGAGGTTTATTAGCTGTTGAAAAAGTAGAAAAAGATATTATAAAGTTAAATCAGTTATCGAGTTAATTTTTCATATTCATCCGAAAAACTTTTTACGTATTTTTTTGTAGAGAAGTTCTCGTTTACCCTTTTAAACCCATTTTCTCCATAAATTTTAATTAATTCTGGGTTTTCTAACAGGAGAGAAATTTTTTCTACTAAATCTTTAGCATTATTTGCTTCAAATAATAACCCTGTTTCATGGTCTTTTACAATCTCTACTAAACCACCATGATTAGCTGCAATTACTGGTTTTTTTGAAAGCATTGCTTCAGTTGCGACTAGTCCAAATGATTCTTTTTCGGTGGAAGGCACAACAGTTATATCTATGATATCGTAATAAGGCCAAATATTTTCCTGAAAATCAACAAATGAAACTTTACTTTGCAAAGAATTTTCTTCAATTTTCTTCAATATTCTATCTAGATATTCTTCTTTTCCTTTTACAGCAGAACCGATAAATACTAGGTGGATATCAGAGTGTTTTTTTTGTAAAATTACAAATGCATCTAACATTAAATCTTGACCTTTAATTTGGCTGATTCTACCGATTAATCCAATTAATACTTTATTTTTAATTTCCGAGGAAATTGAACTTTTAATTTTGGCAATTTCCACTTCATCAATTTTGTTAATATTTCTCTCCTGACCATTATAAATAATGTTCGATTTACTCTTAATTTTCGGATAAATTGAAGTAAAATGATTTGAAGTGGCAATAGAGTTAAAAATTACTTTATCTGAAAAAAAATGAATAATTTTTGGATAAATTAAGGCAATTCTTTTAGGTTTCTCAATTATTTCGTGTACATGCCAAAGATGTGGAATTCTAAAAAAAAAGGAATAAAAAGCACCAATAAAAACTGATGTTGCATTGGAATGAATTAGATGTATTTTTTTTCCTTTCAGCTGTCTTTTTATTGAAAAAAAAGATTTTATAATTTCAAAAGGTAATTTGATAAAAAAAGAGGGTTTTAAAATTCCTCTTTTTACTTTTATTACTGATGAATAGATTACTTGTATCCCTTTTTTTTCAAGTAATTGTTTTAATGGACCTTCCTCATGTAATACTACAATAGGAGCATAATTTTCTGGGAAATTATTTATAAGTTCCAAAATTGCTTTATCAGCACCGTATAATTCGGCCGACTGATTGACAATTAAAACATTTTTCATTTTAATTACTGATTTTTAGCAGTTCCACTACCAAACAATTTATTTTTAGTTTGTACTAAAAAATTGTAGTTTTTTGCTAATTGTTTTTTAAAGAAAGAAGCATCTTCTTTTGGAAACCAATCGGTGGTACGAGGAGTTTCTAAATGTCTATTATGAATTTGATATGCATATGTAGCAATAGATGTTCTATAATTTCCTTCAGGGAAATTGGTCATATCATATCCATGAAGTGTATATGGAGCACATTGTTGAATGATTAATCTGTTAAAAGGCACATTTAATTCTGCTTCTTCATCTGTTCTTAAATCTCTAATTTTAAGACCTCCTTTGTATTCAGGTTTCCAATTCTTGTTTAAATAAAGCAATAAGTTTAACTCTCGGTACCAATTTTTATTGATAGGATGATAGTTAAAATCAAGATGCATATCTAAAAAACTATTCTTTTTACCTTGATGTAAACCACCTCCATGATTCTTTGGATCAACAAACACTTTTTTAGCTGTAATAAATGATAAAATTTTATTAAAACGCTCTGAAGACAAGTCATTATAAAGTTCTTCTAACTCAGGAGATAAAACTTTGTAATTTGATTTTTCGAATTTGTTATTAGCAAAAGCATAATCTCTACTCTTGTTTTCTAATTCTGGAATTGAAGCATAAGCTCTATTTAATTTTTCTTCATCGCAAAATCCGTCAATTATTAAATGCGGAAATGGTTGAGCGGTTAAATATTTTGTTCTAAGTGCCTCTTGATTGCTTTCTAAAAACTCGAAATTTATCATAATAATATTCTTGTATTGTAGCAAAAATAGAAAATAAAATTAGATAAATTAGATGACATTTGTCATAAACCTCAAAAAAATGGTCTAAAATGAGTAATAAACAAATGAGAACCCCTATTTTTGCTTTTGTTAAAAAAATCTAAATGAAAATTGGAGTTTTAGGAACGCGAGGAATCCCTAATCATTATGGGGGTTTTGAGCAGTTTGCAGAATTTTTCGCCACTTATGCCGCAAGTCAAGGACATGAGGTATATGTTTATAATTCCCATAGTCATCCTTATCAAGAAAAGCAATTCAGAGGTGTACATATTGTGCATTGCTATGATCCTGAAAATAAAATAGGAACTGTTGGTCAGTTTATTTATGACTTAAATTGCATTAGAGACGCCAGAAAAAGAGATTTTGATATTATTCTTCAATTAGGCTATACAAGTAGCTCTGTTTGGTTTTCATTACATCCCAAAAACGCCATTGTGATTACCAATATGGATGGCTTAGAATGGAAACGCACTAAATATTCAAAAAAAGTACAAAAAGCACTTCAAATAGCAGAACGTTTAGCGGTAAAAAAGAGCGATTATTTAATTGCAGACTCTATTGGAATTCAAAAATATATCAAAGAAAAGTATCAAAAAGAAAGCACTTACATTGCCTATGGCGCACATAATTTCAATGATCCTAATCCAGAAATTTTAAAAGAATATCAAGTCGAAAAAGAAAATTTCAACATGATTATGGCCCGTTTTGAGCCTGAAAATAATTTAGATATGGTGCTTGAAGGAGTTGCCATGGCGGAAGATAAAACACCAATTTTAGTAATTGGAAATCACAACACTAAATATGGAACTTATTTAAAAAATAAGTTCGAAGCTTTTTCTCATATCCGATTTTTAGGAGCGGTTTATAATTTAGACCACTTAAATAATTTACGATATTATTCCAACCTTTACTTTCATGGACATACTGTTGGAGGAACCAATCCTTCTTTGTTAGAAGCCATGGCATCAAAGGCTCTAATTGCAGCTCACAATAACGATTTCAACAAAGGCGTATTAAAAGAAAATGCCTTTTATTTTACATCTGCCGAAGAGGTTAAAAAAATCTTAAATGAAATCAAAAAAAGTAATAACTTGCAGTTTGTAGAGAATAACTATGATGCAATAGCTTCAGCTTTTAATTGGGAGAAAATAAATGAACAATATTTACAGCTTTTTAAGCAATGTTTGGAAGGAACTTTTAGAAGAAAATAAACAAAACAAAGCGTTTATTCCTTTTTTATTATTGTTAATTACTCTGCCAATTTCAATGGCAGTTAATAATATTTTATTAGGAGTCTTTTTTTTATCGTCGCTTCTATACATAAGAAAAAACAAGTTCGTTTTGTCGGTTACTTTTTTGATTCCAATTCTCTTGTTTGTTTGGATGTGTGTTTCTTATTTTTGGTCTATCGACTTAAAACGAACTCTTAGTGCAATACCAAAAGAAATTGCTTTATTATTACTTCCTATTGCCTTTATGTTAATTCCTACTTTTACGAAAGAGCAAAAAGATAGGATTTTAAAATATTACAGTTACACAATGTTGATTTACGTTGTGTTTTTTTTAATTCGAGCTTTAATTCGGTTTTTAATAACTAAGGATACTAGCGTTTTCTTTTACCACGGACCAGATAATGAAACGGATACAGGATTAGTACCTAGATTATTAAATGCTATTCACGTTTCGGTATATGTTTCAATTGCATTCTTTTATTTTTTTATTAAAGAACACAAAACAAAGTGGGAACAAGCTGCAAGTATCTTATTGTTTGTTTTTGTAATTCTTTTATCTTCTAAAAATATCATTTTAGTTTTAGTTTTATTAATTCTAATTCAGGTTTTTTTCTATTCAAAAATTGCTAATCGTCTTAGATTGCGAAATCTTACCATTATATTAATTTTGTTAGGATTTATAGTTTCCTTCAGTAAAATTAAAGAACGCTTTTTGGTGGAATTTAGAACTAATTCTGACAAAAGTATTTCACACAATGTAGCATTAAATAAAAGCGAAGGAATCAACAACATTAGTATTGCTGATGCTTGGACCAAAGAACAATTTCATCCATCTGATTATTTTCCTGGAACTGCTTTTCGAGTTTATCAATTTAGAATGTTTACAGAATTTTTAGAGGAAGATGTTATTTTTTGGAAAGGATTTGGCCTTAATGCTTCCTTAAATAAATTATTAGAAAAGGAAAAACAATATAATTTGTATCCAGGTTATGGGACTTTTAATTTTCACAATCAATACGTACAAAATTTTGCCGAGTTAGGTGTAGTTGGATTCTTACTATTACTGATTATTTTGTACATAAACACAAAAAAAGCCTTTGGTACTAAAGATTTTATGCATATTGCTTTTGCAGTTTTAATGATAAGCTTATTTTTGACAGAATCTTTCTTGTGGAGACAAAGAGGTGTTTTGTTTTTTATGGTTTTATATTGCTTATTTAACGCAGAAAGCACTTCGAAATTAGAAAAAAAGTAAAAATGAAAAGAATATTAATAACAGGCGCCGCAGGTTTTTTAGGCTCCCATTTGTGTGATCGTTTTATAGCGGAAGGATATTTTGTGATTGGAATGGATAACCTTATAACTGGAGATTTAAAAAATATTGAACATCTTTTTAAACTTCAAAACTTTGAATTTTACCATCATGATATTACCAAATTTGTTCATGTACCTGGTAAATTAGATTATATTTTACACTTTGCTTCTCCAGCTAGTCCAATTGATTATTTAAAAATTCCTATTCAAACCTTGAAAGTTGGTTCATTAGGGACGCATAATTTATTAGGTTTAGCTCGTGTAAAAAAGGCAAGAATTCTTATCGCATCAACTTCTGAAGTTTACGGCGATCCATTGATTCATCCACAAACAGAAGAATACTACGGAAATGTAAATACTATTGGACCAAGAGGAGTTTATGACGAAGCCAAACGTTTTCAAGAATCGATAACTATGGCTTATCATACTTTTCATGGTGTAGAAACTAGAATCGTTAGAATTTTTAATACATATGGTCCTAGAATGCGATTAAATGATGGCCGTGTAATTCCTGCATTTATTGGACAAGCATTGCGTGGTGAAGATTTAACTATTTTTGGTGATGGAAGTCAAACGCGTTCGTTTTGTTATGTGGATGACCAAGTAGAAGGTATTTTTAGATTGTTGCATTCTGATTATCATTTGCCTGTAAATATTGGTAATCCAGATGAAATTACAATTAAAGATTTTGCTGAAGAAATTATCAAGCTTACAGGTACAAATCAAAAAGTAGTCTATCATCCGTTACCTGTAAATGACCCAATGCAAAGACAACCCGATACCACTAAGGCAAAAGAAATTTTAGGGTGGGAAGCTAAAGTTTCAAGATCCGAAGGTATGAAAATTACGTATGATTATTTTAAGACCTTGTCAACAGAAGAATTATTAAAGGAAGAACACAAAGATTTTACAAAATTCATTCACTAATTGAAAAATAAAACCGGAAGATACTCAGTCTATATTAGGCCCATAATAATATTTTTAGATTTAGTTATTGTAAATCTATTAGTGTTATTGTGTATGCGCTCGGCTATGAGTAATTTTGGTTATCACTCAATTCTAACCGTTTTTTGGTTAATAATATCTTATTATTCCGGATATTATGAAGTTTATCGTTTTACTAAAGGAATTGAGATTTTTGGGAAATTATTAAAGCAGTTTTTCTTTATAAGCTTAATTACTTTTGCTTATGTTGGATACAAATATAAATATGTAACAACAGAAGAAGTTGGAAGATATATCCTTTGGTCGTTTCTTTTAGTTGGGTTATTGAAATTTTCAATTTTTATTTTACTCAAAAAGTATCGCCTTTTATATGGTGGAAATCATAGGAACGTAATCATTGTTGGACATGGAAAGAGTGTTGATGAACTAAAGGATTTTTTTACCAATAATCCAGATTACGGATACAATCTTGTCCATATTTTTGATTTAAAAGGAAATAAGAAAACCGAACTTTTAGAGAGTAATGACTATGTAATTGCTCATAAAATAGATGAAATATACGCCTCTATTAATACTCTTACAAATAGGGAAATTGATAATTTAATTCATTTTGCAGATAATAATTTAAAAACGATTAAATTTTTACCAGATAGTAAAAATACTTTTTTAAGAAATTTAGCGGTTGAATATTACGATTATATCCCTATTATCTCGTTAAGAACAATACCATTAGACAAAGAAGTAAATAAACGATTAAAAAGAGTATTTGATGTTGTTTTTTCTTTGTTAATTATTATTGGAATACTATCATGGTTGACACCTTTGATAGCCTTGTTGATTTTATTTGAATCAAAAGGACCAATATTTTTTAAACAAAAACGAAACGGATTAAACTACGAAGAATTTTATTGTTATAAATTTCGTTCGATGCATTTGAACCCTATCGCAGATGTTGAACAAGTTCAAAAAAACGACCCAAGAATTACTAAAATTGGAAAATTCATCAGAAAAACAAGTATTGATGAATTACCACAATTTTTTAATGTATTATTAGGAGACATGTCGGTTGTTGGACCAAGACCTCACATGGTAAGCCATACTGAAATGTATGCCAAAACGGTTGATAAATTTATGGTAAGACACTTTATTAAACCGGGAATTACAGGTTTAGCCCAAACTAATGGATTTAGAGGAGAGGTAGAAACAGAAAAAGACATCATTAACAGAGTAAAATATGATATTTTCTATCTGGAAAATTGGTCTATTTTGTTAGATATTAAAATTATTTTTGCAACAGTAGTAAACGCCATTAAAGGAGAGAAAAAAGCTTACTAATGAATGATGCTTTAGTTTCTATAATTACACCTTCCTATAATTCTGCAAAATTTATTGCTGAAACCATTCAATCAGTGCAAAATCAAACCTATCCAAATTGGGAAATGATTATCGTAGATGATGGTTCTTCGGATGATACAGAAAATGTCGTTTTATCGATACTCCAAAATGATAATCGCATCCAATTTCATAAGTTAAGCCAAAATTCTGGTCCAGCAGTAGCTAGAAATACAGGAATTGAAAAAGCTTCTGGTGATTATATGACTTTTATTGATGCAGATGATATTTGGTTCCCAACCTTCATCGAAAACAATATCAAAACGATTCAAGAAACTGGAATTCCATTTGTGTTTTCATCTTACAGAAGGGCCAATGAACAATTAGAATTTGTGTATTCTGATTTTATTGTACCACATAAAGTTTCGTATACCGATATTTTAAAGTCCAATTCAATAAGTTGTTTGACAGCATTTTTGGATATTAAAAAATTAGGTAAAAAGTACATGCCACTTATCCGAAAACGTCAAGATATGGGATTGTGGTTAAACTATTTAAAAGTAATTCCATTCGCTCACGGAATCCAAGAAACGCAAGCGATTTACCGAATCAGAGAAAATTCACTTTCAAGAAAAAAATCAGATTTAATTAAATACCAATGGCAATTTTACAGAGAAGTTGAAAAGCTGAATATTTTTCAATCGGCTTATTATATGTTGCATTGGATGTATCGCGGTTTTATGAAGTATAGAAATTAGATTTTAACGCAAAGTTTTAAAGTCTTTCGCAAAGTTCACAAAATTTAATAAAGTTAATTGAAGTAGCTTCGCTTTGAAAGATTTAATGTTAAGAGTAATTTGTGTAATTTGTGTAATTTGTGAAATTCGTGTTTAAAAATTATATCACCGACTGAAATTGCTTCAATTTTCCTCTTTTTGTGCGTTCCAAAACATCTTTTCGATTGTAAGTAAAATGCAATCCCGGCTCTAAATATTTCGCAATTGCTTTTTCAATTTCTTGAATCTGATATGAAGTCAATTCTACTGAACTCACATAATCAATTTCAAAACTATCCAATTTTGTTTGGCGAACGATGAACTCTTTTACGTTTCCATCGTCTTCGATGATGCTTTTGGTTACGTAGTAAAACGTTAATCCAGGCGATTTTTTCCCGCTTGGTAAAAGTGCTACATCGCTGGTTCTTCCAATTAATTTTTTAAGGATTGGTTTTTTCAATGTGCTTTTTTCATCCAAAATTCCCACATCACCAATTTCATAACGAATAAACGGATGCGCTTTGTTGTATAACGAAGTAATCACCACTTTCCCTTCTTTTCCATACGGAACGGGTTGATTATTTTCATCTAAAATTTCTACAAATAAAGTTTCCGAATTTACTTGCCATTCGTCTTTCGGATTTTGAAAAGCAATTAAATCTAATTCTGAAGCGCCATATTCATTCACAACAGGAATTCCCAAGTGTTTTTCTAGCAAAATTTTATCTTCTTCAAACAACATTTCCGATGTCACCATGCAAACTTTCAAAGTTGTACAAACATCGGTTAAAATGATATTTCGCGCTTGTAAATATTTTCCAAAAAGCACAATCGAACTCGTGTAACCATTGATATAATCAAACTTTTTAGTTTTAAAATGTTTCAAAACACCCTCTAAAACTTTATCAGATAAATCAAAAATTGGGAAACGATATCTTTTGCTTAAAAAGTCTTTCAAACGTTCTTTTCGATATCCAATAAAATCCAACGGAATCCCATAAAATCTTGCTTGATATGACGAATTAAAATCAACACCATACCAACCAAAACGATAAATAATCGAAGCCCAAGTAATCGCATGAGCCTCTTTGTCTTTCGCGAAAACAAATGGATCACCACTCGAACCCGAAGTTTTATTCACAAAAACAGTTTTCTCAGAATAGCCTTTGGAAAGTCGGTCTTTTAATGGTTTTTGCAAATCTTTTTTGGTTAGAACGGGTAAATCTGTCCAACTTTCAAAGCTTTCTTTTCCAACTAAATTTTGATAAAAAGTGTTATTTTTCAAATGAAATTCCACAATTTCTCGCTTTTTAGTTTCGAGATAATCGGGATAATCTGCTTCCGAAATTTGTAGAATTTTCTCAAAATCAGCCTGAGCTTTCACAATCGGAAAACCGCTTAATTTTAAAGAAAGATGAAACAAGTTGAACATTAGGCTACTTTTTTATCATCAAAAGGAATGATGTTTTTGAATTCGATTTCTTTTTGGGTTTTTTCAAATTCAATATCATAATCGTCTTGTAATCCCAACCAAAATTTGGCTGAATTTCCAAAATAATTACTCAGTCTAATTGCAGTATCAGCCGTAATTCTTCTTTTTTCTTTGATAATTTCCGATATTCTAGTTTGAGGCACATCAATATCTTTAGCTAATTTATAAGCTGTTATTTCTAATGGAATCATGAATTCTTCCAATAAAATTTCACCTGGATGTATGTTTTTTAATCTACTCATAATTAGTGATAATCTAGAATTTCAACTTCAAATGCATTGTTATTTTCCCACTTAAAAATAATGCGCCATTGATTATTAATCCGGATGCTGTAAAAATCTTTTAAGTTTCCTTTTAATTTTTCCAATCGGTTCGATGGTGGAATTTTTAAGTCATTGATATCAATTGAATTGTGTAACATTCTCAATTTTCGTCTTCCAATTTCTTGAATTTCGACGGAAGGCTTTTTTACGGCTATACCATTCCAAATTTTCTCGGTGTTTTTATCTCCAAAAGAAATTATCATACTTTTTGCGTTACTAACGCCAAAGGTAGGAAAAAAAATTATTATTTGTCTTTAAAACGAAGTATTTTTGCCAAACAACATAACAACACACAAAATGACTATTTTACTACTTGGTTCTGGCGGTCGTGAGCACGCACTGGCTTGGAAAATGCTTCAATCTTCAAAATGCACTTCTCTTTTTGTTGCACCTGGAAATGCAGGAACATCAACCATTGCAAAAAATGTAGCTTTAAATCCGAATGATTTTGATGCCGTTAAAGCTTTTGTTTTACAAGAAAAAGTGGAAATGGTTGTCGTAGGTCCAGAAGATCCATTGGTGTTAGGAATTTATGATTTCTTTAAAAATGATGCTGAAATCAATCATATTCCTGTAATTGGTCCATCAAAAGTGGGAGCGCAATTAGAAGGAAGTAAAGAATTTGCCAAAGAATTTTTAGTAAAACACAATATTCCAACCGCTCGTTACGAAAGTTTTACCAAAGAAACCGTAGAGCAAGGTTGTCAATTTTTAGAAACTTTAGAAGCACCATACGTTTTAAAAGCAGATGGATTAGCAGCTGGAAAAGGCGTTTTAATCTTATCGGATTTAGAAGAAGCGAAAGCCGAATTAAGAAATATGTTAGTTGGAGCTAAATTTGGCCAAGCAAGTTCAAAAGTAGTTATCGAAGAATTTTTAGACGGAATTGAATTAAGTTGTTTCGTTTTAACCGATGGAAAATCATATAAAGTATTACCAACAGCAAAAGATTACAAACGAATTGGGGAAGGTGATACAGGATTAAACACAGGTGGAATGGGAGCAGTTTCTCCAGTTCCGTTTGCGGATGCTGTTTTATTAGAAAAAATCGAAACTCGAATTGTAAAACCAACCATTGCAGGTTTACAAAAAGACGGAATCGAATACAAAGGATTTGTTTTCATCGGATTAATCAACGTGAAGGGAGAACCAATGGTTATCGAATACAACGTTCGAATGGGTGATCCAGAAACAGAAGTGGTTATGCCAAGATTAAAAAGTGATTTAGTTGAAATTTTTGAAGCCATCGCAAACCAAGAATTAGATAAAATTACTTTGGAAATTGATAAAAGAGCCGCTACAACTATTATGGTGGTTTCTGGTGGTTATCCAGAAGATTATGAAAAAGGAAAAGAGATTTTCGGATTGGAAAACATCACCGATTCTATTCCATTTCATGCAGGAACAAAATTAGAAAACGGAAAAGTAGTGACTAACGGAGGTCGCGTTATTGCAGTAACTTCGTACGGAAATGACTTTCAAGAAGCCATAAAAAAATCTTATCAAAGTATAGCAAAACTACAATTTGATAAGATGTATTTTAGAACCGATATTGGTAAGGATTTGTAATCCTTGCTAATATCTTAAGATTATTTTAAAAATGAGTGTGCAGTAGTATCTTGCTCATCTTCATTGTTTGATTTGAAGATGTTCAATTGCTTAATCCAATAAGTCATAGCTGCACAGCAGATAATAATAAAAATCCAGTTTAAGATATTTGCAGTCCACCAATTAGTTAATTCTAGTTTTCTCAACCAATCCATTGGTAAGAATAAAAAATCTACGAAAAGTGATTGTATTCCTTCAAAAAATGATTTCATTTTGATAAAGTATTATATTTACACCACAAAAATATAAAATATTCTAATGTTAGCAAGCATTTTTAGTAAAACAAGACCATTTAATTATTTAGTAGTAGGTATTTTATCGCTATTTTTCTTTTCTGTGAAGATAATAGCGCTGGCACAACCTAATGCTAATTGGATTTACTATGCTGAAGAGTTTGGTTTATACTTACTTCTTTTTGCTTCATTATTCATTTTAAATTTCATCACGCTTAAGAACGGATTAACCAAAGGAAACAATTACTCCTTATTGTTGTTTTTTATTTTTCTTCTGTTTTTTTCGTCCATTTTCCAGAATAAAAATATCATTATTTCCAATTTCTTATTGCTTTTGGCATTGAGAAGATTAATTTCTCTGAAATCATTATTACAAACCAAAGAGAAAATTTTTGATGCTTCATTTTGGATTTTCCTGGCAGCATTATTTCACTTTTGGAGTATTTTTTACATTATTTTGGTATTTATAGCTGTCATTCTTCATGTTTCTAAAGATTATCGAAATTGGATAATTCCTTTCATAGCTTTATTTGCTGTAACTATTTTGTTTTTTCTTGCCAATAGTTTGTTAGATAATAGTCTAATGAGTTCATTGTTAAGTAAAACCTATATCAGTTTCGATTTTTATTATTTCGAAAATATTTACCAACGAATTGCTTTAGCGGTTTTTACATCACTAAGTTTATTTGCGTTTGTTTTGCATGTTTTTGATGTGCCAAACAAAGCCTTGAACATGCAATCGTCACACAAAACGATTTTGTTTTCTTTTATCTTAGGTGTTGGAATTTACGTGCTTTCGGCAAATAAAAACAATGGAAGTTTAGCATTCTGTTTTGGACCATTAGCAATTATCGGAGCTAATTTTATCGAGAAAATTGAAAACAATTGGGTAAAAGAAATTGTAGTTTATTCCTTGTTAGCTTTGGGAATTTTCTTCTTTGTAATGCAATTATAATTTAATTCCGTAAGCCAAATCACCAGCATCGCCTAAACCAGGAACGATGTAATTATGCTTGTCTAGCTTTTCATCTAAGGCGGCTACCCATAAGTGACAATTTTCAGGAACGTTTTTCTCTAAGTATTCGATTCCTTCTGGAGTCGCGATAACAACCGCAATGTGAATTTCTTTTGGTTTTTGTTCCAAATGTAATTTGTGTAGAACAGCGACTAACGATTGTCCAGTAGCTAACATTGGATCAATTAAAATCAGATTTTTCCCTTCAAATGATGGAGCTGCTTGATATTCTACCAAAATTTCAAATTTATCATCGTTGTCATAATGATGACGGTATGCCGAAACAAATCCGTTTTCTGCGTTATCAAAAAAGCTCATAAAACCTTGATGTAAGGCCAAACCAGCACGAAGAATCGAACATAAAACTACAGGTTCTGCAATAGTTGTAGTGTGTTTAATTCCTAATGGTGTTTGCACATCGATATTTTTATAATCAAGTGTTTTGCTTAATTCGTAGGCCATTATTTCTCCAATACGCTCAATGTTTTTTCTAAAACGCATGCTATCATTTTGGATGTTCACATCGCGAATTTGCGCCAAAAAATGATTAAGAATACTGTTTTGTTCGGAGATATAATGAATGTGCATCGATTTTATTTTTTGTAATTCAGGATAAAAGTACAAAAAATCGCTATTTTTGTATCAATTTAAAAGAGATAATTATGTTTGCTGAATTTGCATTTCCCATTTTTGAACAAAGTATCAAAACATATCACATTATTGACGATGTGTATCAACCTGTTGTAAATCCTTATGAAAAAGGAACTATTGAATATTTGTTATTTGCAAAAAACTGGGTAGACACCGTGCAATGGCATTATGAAGATATCGTTCGTGATCCAAATATTGACCCGGTTGCAGCTTTAGATTTAAAACGTAAAATTGATGCTTCCAACCAAGTTCGTACGGATATGGTGGAATACATCGATAGTTATTTCTTAGATAAATACAAAGACGTTCAAGTAAAACCAAATGCAAAAATCAATACGGAAAGTCCAGCTTGGGCAATTGACCGTTTATCGATTTTGGCTTTGAAAATTTACCACATGAACGAAGAAGCAACGCGTGCAGAAGCAACGGCTGAACACAGAGCAAAATGTCAAGAAAAATTGAATGTATTGTTAGATCAAAAGAACGATATGTTTACTTCAATCAGTCAATTAATTGAAGATATTGAAGCGGGTGACAAATACATGAAAGTGTACAAACAAATGAAAATGTACAACGACGAGGAGTTAAATCCGGTGTTGTATCAAAATAAAAAATAGTCATCATTTGATGTCTAAACCAAAACACATATTGGTAATAAGGCTCTCAGCCATGGGTGATGTCGCAATGACGGTTCCTGTGTTGAGAGCCTTAGTTTTGCAATATCCCGAAGTAAAAATTACGGTAGTTTCCAGACCTTTTTTTCAACCTTTTTTTGACGGAATTCCCAATGTAGATTTCTTTGGTGTGGATTTGAAAGAACGTCATAAAGGTTTCATCGGATTACTTCGATTATTTTCTGATTTACGAAAATTAAATATTGATGTAGTTGCCGATTTACACAATGTACTTCGTTCTAAAGTTGTTCGAACCTTATTCGCTTTAAGCGGAAAAAAAGTCGCTGCAACTGATAAAGGTAGAGCCGAAAAGAAAGCCTTAACCAGTTTAACCAACAAAGTCTTTGCTCCAGTTAAACCAATGGTTGAAAGACATGTGGAAACGTTCAAGCAACTTGGATTTTCAATTGATTTGTCGAATCCTCAATTTCCTGAAAAAGCGACTTTATCGAAAGTGATTCTTTCAATAACAGGGAATAAAAATCAAAATTGGATTGGAATTGCGCCGTTTGCTCAATACGAAAGTAAAGTCTATCCAATCGATTTGATGCAAGAAGTAATTGATGGTTTAGCAGAAAATAAAAATCATAAAATCTTCTTATTTGGTGGAGGCGAAAAAGAAATTCAATTGTTGAATCAATTACAAAACCAACACGAAAATGTAATCGTTTTGGCTGGAAAACTAAAATTCAAACAAGAATTAGAAGTAATTTCCAATTTAGATATCATGCTTTCCATGGATTCTGGAAATGCACATATTGCTGCGATGTTGGGTGTAAAAGTAATTACACTTTGGGGAGCAACGCATCCTTACGCAGGTTTTAAACCTTTCAATCAGCCGGACGATTTTTGTTTGACTTCAGACAGAGTACAATATCCGTTATTGCCAACTTCCATTTATGGAAATAAAAAAGTGGAAGGTTATGCAGATGTGATGCGAACGATTTTGCCTTCTCAAGTTATTAAAAAAATAAATTCCAATCTTACCTAGATAAAATTGGAATTTGTATTTTTAATTGGAATCTTAAAGATTAAACATCATCAAAATCAATCTTAATCGTAGGTGTTGTTGGATGTGCTTGACATGCCAAAGTTAATCCTTCCGCGATTTCTGCATCTGTTAAAATTTGATTCTTTTTCAAGACTGCTTCACCTTCTGTAATTCTACAAATACAACTGCTGCAAATCCCACCTTGACAAGAATATGGAACATCTAAACCTTGCTTCAAAGCCGCTTCTAATAACGTTTGTTTTTGACTCATTTCGAAAGTTGTTTCTTCATCATCAACTAAAATAGAAATTTTAGTGTGCCCATCAGCGCTTGCGACGGTTTCTCCTTCGCTTGATGAGGTAGAGAACAATTCGAATTTAATATCTGAATCGGAAATATTATTTTCTTTCAATGTATCCGAAACCAAATTAATCATCTCTTCAGGTCCACATAAATAGAATTTTGAAAACTCCATTTCGGCATGTTTGTTTTTCAAGATGAAATTTACGGTTGATTTATCAATTCGACCAAACAAAGCATTATCAGCAGTTGATTGACTGTACACATATTGCACAAATAAACGCCCCACATATTGCAATTGCAAATCGTGTAATTGGTTGTGGAAAATGGTATCTTTTTCCGATTTATTTCCGTAAACCAAAACAAAAGTACTGTTTGGTTCTTCTTCTAAAACCGATTTTAAAATCGAGTAAACAGGCGTGATTCCGCTACCCGCCACGAAAGCTGCATAGTTTTTCTGACGTTCTGCTTTAGGTTCGAAAGTGAATTTTCCTTCTGGAGTTCCTACTTCGATTACATTTCCAACCGCTAATTTTTCATTGGCAAACTTGGAGAAGAAACCATTTTGGATAGCTTTAACAGCAATTCGTAATTCGCCACTTTTTGGAGAAGAACATATCGAGTAGGCTCTTCTAATCTCTTGTCCGTCAAGCGTGATTTTTAAGTTTACGTATTGTCCAGCAACGAATTGGTAATACGATTTTAATTCGTCGGGAACATTAAAAAGAATCGAAACCGCATCGGCTGTTTCTTTGATGATTTCTTTAATGCTTAATTTATAAAATGATGACATGTGATTTATTTTTTACAAAAATAAAAAAAAGAACCCGAAGGTTCTTAATTTATTCCATAAACAACGCTTTTAATTCCGTTGCTTCGCTTGGTTTCATTTTTCCAGCTAAGACTAAGCTTAGTTGTTTTCTTCTTAATGCTGCGGCAAATCGTTCTTTTTCTAAATCAGTTTCTGGAACAATTGGTGGAACTGGAATTGGTCTTCCGGTTTCATCAACGGCTACAAAAGTATAGATAGCTTCGTTCGCTTTATTTTTAATTCCTGATTCTCTGTCTTCAATCCAAACATCAATAAAGATTTCCATAGAAGTATTGAATGTTCTGGAAACCTTAGATTCTACAGTTACCACACTTCCTAACGGAATAGCTCTGTTAAACGCTACGTGGTTCACCGATGCTGTTACACAAATTCTGCGTGAGTGTCTTCTAGCAGTAATACTCGCTGCTCTGTCCATACGAGCAAGCAATTCACCACCAAATAAATTGTTCAATGGATTCGTTTCACCTGGTAAAACTAAGTCGGTTAAAGTAGTTACCGATTCTGAAGGAAATTTTGGTTGCATTGTTTTTTTTGCAAAGATAAAGAGGAATTTGATAATTAAATGCAAAAAAAAATCCCAAAATTGGGATTTCAATAATTATTACGCAAAGTGTTAAAAATTTATTCTATTAACAACCAAGCTTCCGCATTGTGCGATTTTTGAATATTTTTTCTTTCCGTTTGAGCCTCGTTTAAGTTTTTGAAACTTCCGTAAACTACTGGATACAAGTTGTGTTTATTCATCGGAAGCAATTTAGCATTTTCAAAACCAGCGGCTTTTAGTTCAGTAATTGCTTTGTTAGCATTTTCTTCACTTCTGTAAGCACCAGCTACTAAATGATAAGGCGTTTTTTCTTCAACTGGAGCAGCAACACTTAATTCAACGGCTTCAACCGGAGCACTAATTACAAAAGTAGCTTCTTGAATTTGTTGTTGTACTTTCTCTTGAACGTTTTTTTGAACAGCTAAAGTTTTAGTCTCAATTTGTTGGTCGTAATACGTTTTATATCCAATACCACCAGCGCCCAACATCGTTACAAAAACAGCTGCATATTTCAAATACGAGTAATCTTTCTTTCTTTCAGGAGTAAAAATAATTGGTGCTTTTTCTTCCAAAGCTTCTACTTCTTGTTTTAAAACTTCTCTAGTAATTTCTGGAGAAACAAAAGGTGTTAATCCAAAAGAATCCGTTAAGTAATTAACAGTATTAGCTGGTTCAAAAACCCAATTCATTTCATTGTTAACCGAAATTTCGCCAATGTTTTTCAACACTACACGATTACGGTTTTGCAACAAATACGTCCATTCGTTTACCACATCACCAATTTTGATTACCGCTAATTCGTAGGACATTTTTTCTTGTAATGCCACATGATTCGCTAATAAACCATCATTATTTTTTACATTCGCATTAAACGAAACCATTTTTTTAGGTGGAAAAAACGAACTTGCGCTTCCAGTAACGTGAGCGGACACAGTTTCGGTTAAAAACGCACCAAAGCCAGGAACAGTAACGCACTGATAACGATATAATAAGTCGGATATGTGTTTTTCTATAAGCATAACAACAAAGTTAGATAATCAATAGCAATATCAAAATTTTATCAACAAAAATTATTAACAATTGTGGTTTTTACTGTAAATAATTGGAAGCGAATGGCTTGGGCTTTCTTGGTTTCCCTGTTCCTGCTGTCCGCTCTACATGGTGCCGCTCCCATTAGGGCTAGTTAGCTTTCCATTTTCTTTTTTGGATTATTGCTAAAAAGAACTATTTTTGTTCTTCAATTATACGCCAAATAAATTTTATACACGCCATGACACAGTCAGAATTATACCACACGCTTGCGCTCATGCAAGTGGAAGGAGTAGGAGATGTAATCGCAAAAAAACTCCTCCAACATTGCGGAAACGCTACAGAAGTCTTCGCTTCAAAAAAATCCCAACTTCAAAAAATTGACGGCATTGGTTCGATTATAATTAAAAATTTGCAAGATAAATCCGTATTTGCAAAAGCGGAAGCTGAACTCCAATTCATTGCACAAGAAAATATTTCTACCACTTATTTTCAAGATAACAACTATCCTGAACGATTAAAAAATTGCTACGACAGCCCTGTACTTTTATTCAAAGCGGGAAATATCGATTTAGAAAATAAAAGAATCATTAGTATCGTCGGCACACGCCAAATCACGACATATGGTATGGAATTTACTAAGAAATTGATTGAAGAAATTTCACCATTAAATCCAATAATTGTTAGCGGTTTTGCTTATGGCGTGGATATTTATGCCCATCAAATGGCAATGGATTGTGGTTTACAAACTATCGGCGTTTTAGCACATGGATTAAATCAAATTTATCCGAAAACCCATAAAAAGTACATGGCAAAAATGGAACAAAACGGCGGCTTTTTGACGGAATTTTGGAGCACCAGCAATCCCGATAAAGAAAATTTCATCAAAAGAAATCGTATTGTTGCTGGCATTAGCGAAGCTACCATCGTAATTGAAAGTGCTGAAAGAGGTGGTTCATTAGTCACCGCTAATTTGGCTAACGATTACAACCGAGATGTTTTCGCAGTTCCAGGAAGAACGAGTGATAAATATAGTCAAGGCTGCAACAATTTGATTAAAACACAACGCGCCAATTTGCTCACTTCGGCAGCAGATTTAGTCTATATTTTAAATTGGGAATTACAACGCGAATCGCAAAAAGCAGTACAAAAACAATTGTTCGTTACCTTAACCGATGAAGAGCAAATCATCTACGATTACCTTCAAAAAACAGGTAAAGAAATGATGGACATCATCGCCTTAGAATGCGATTTTCCAATTTATCGCATTTCCTCGATTTTATTAAATATGGAATTAAAAGGTGTGATTCGTCCTTTGCCTGGAAAAATGTTTGAGGTGGTTTAATTTTAAACTCGTAAATTAGTGTCAAAATTAAAAACCATGTACACGCTTCCAAAAATTGAACGCTTTCAACAAAATGTGGCTTCAAAATATACCATTTATAACAGTGTTTTTATCACGTTGCCTTTTGACGAGATTAATAACACGGGAGTTTTGTTGCCTTTGTTTTCGGAAGTTTGCGAAAATGGGTATAAAAATGAGCAAAGTCCAGCGGAGATTTTTGAAACCTTCGTAACGAAATATTTAGACAATCCTTCCGAAGAAGAAAAAATCAGTTTGTTGTTTCGATTTATTCAATATGTGGAGCGTCAAGTGGTGCTTTTTGATGCGATTGAAGATGCTGCTTTTCCAATAGTGAACAATATGGAAGGCAAAAGTTCGCTTCGTGCTATTAAAGAAACGGCAGAATCGGAAGGAAAAAGCAAAGAACTGAAAGAATTTTTAGAAAATTTCAAAGTTAGAACGGTTTTAACTGCACATCCAACACAGTTTTATCCAGGTTCGGTTTTAGGAATTATTACCGATTTGACGGAAGCTTTGAAAGCTAACAATCATATTGTAATTAAAGATTTGTTGGCGCAATTGGGTAAAACGCCGTTCTTCAAAAAAGAAAAACCAACTCCTTTTGATGAAGCTGTGAGTTTGATTTGGTATTTGGAAAATGTATTTTATCCAACAGCAAGCGAAATGGTGCATTACCTTCAAAAAAATATTTTTAAAGGAAACGAACTCAAGAATGATGTGCTCAATTTAGGTTTTTGGCCCGGTGGCGATCGAGATGGAAATCCGTTTGTAACTACTGAAATTACTTTGAAAGTTGCCGAACGTTTACGAACTTCTATCTTAAAATGTTATTACACCGATATTCGAAAATTAAAACGAAAATTAACTTTTACAGGTGTTGACGTGATTATTGCCGAATTAGAAAACAAGTTATACCGTTCGGTTTTTTATTCGCAAGGAGACATTTTTATTTCTTTGGAGGAATTCAAATCGCAATTACAAAACATTAAAAATATCATTATTGAAAAACACCAATCGCTTTATGTGGACGAAGTAGATTTGTTATTGAATAAAGTCAATTTGTTTGGCTTTCATTTTGCGACTTTAGACATTCGCCAGAACAGCAAAATTCACAAAGCGGTTTTTCAAGACATTGTTCAAAAAGAGAAAAGTTTGTTTCCAGCAGATTATTTTAACTTATCAGAAACAGCAAAAATTGATATTTTATCCAAAGCTTCAGCTCAATTAAAAGCTTCAGATTTTGAGAATGAAATTACGAAAGAAACCATCAGTTCTATTGAAGCCATTCGCACGATTCAACAGAATAATGGCGAATTAGGTTGTAACCGTTACATTATTAGTAACAACGAAAGTGCTTTGAACGTCATGGAAACGTTGGCGATGTTTCATTTGTGCGATTGGAACAATCCAACGGTTGATGTGGTGCCGCTTTTTGAATCGGTGGAAGATTTGCATAAAGCCGATTTAGTGATGGAACAATTGTACACGAATTCGGTTTATGCGAATCATTTGAAAAATCGTGGCAATCAGCAAACCATCATGTTAGGTTTCTCAGACGGAACAAAAGATGGTGGCTATTTAATGGCAAACTGGGCCATATATAAAGCAAAAGAAGCGTTGACCGAAATTTCCAGAAAATACAACATTAAAGTCATTTTCTTCGACGGTCGTGGCGGACCTCCAGCGCGTGGTGGCGGAAAAACGCATCAGTTTTATGCTTCGTTAGGTCCAAAAATTGAAAGTCAGCAATTGCAATTAACGGTGCAAGGACAAACGATTAGTTCTAATTTTGGAACGTTGGATTCGTGTCGCTACAATTTGGAAAATTTAGTGAGTGCGGGTGCGAAAAATCAAGTTTTCAATACCAATCAAAATGAATTAACGCTTTCTGAAAATGCTATTTTAGAACAATTGGCAACAATTAGTTTTAAGAAATATATTGATTTTAAAAATCATCCGCTGTTTGTGCCTTATTTGGAAAAAATGAGCACGTTGAATTATTACGCAAAAACAAATATTGGTAGCCGACCATCCAAAAGAAAATCAGAAGCGAAATTAAATTTAGATGATTTAAGAGCCATTCCGTTTGTGGGTTCTTGGAGTCAATTAAAGCAAAATGTTCCTGGTTTTTTCGGACTTGGAACGGCTTTAAAACATTTTGAAGAACAAAACCGTTGGGACGAAGTAAGTAACTTATATCAAAATTCATTGTTTTTTAGAACCTTATTGGAAAACAGTATGATGGCGTTATGCAAATCGTTTTTTCCGTTAACGGCTTACATGAAAAACGATGCGGAATTTGGTGCTTTTTGGACAATAATTCACGATGAATATTTAGAAACCAAACGCTTGTTATTGAAAATTTCAGGTTTCAAAGAATTAATGGAAAACTATCCCGACGGAAAAGCTTCCATAGAAATGCGTGAAAAAATGGTGGTTCCTTTATTAACGATTCAGCAATATGCCTTGTTAAAAATTAAAGCGTTGAGAGAAAGTCGAACACCAGACGAAAAGTTAATTGCGGTTTATGAAAAAATAGTAACACGTTCGTTGTTTGGAAATATTAATGCGAGCAGAAATTCGGCTTAGTTTTTGTTGTTGATTTATAAATTCAGGTTTATGCAAAAACTAATCTTACTTACATTTTTTTCTTTCTTTATACTTTCTTGCACTGAGAAAGAAAAAACCTATGAAGAATTAGAAGCGGAAGTTTTGTGCGATGTGTTGCCGGAGGTTTTAGAAAGAGAATTGAAATTTTATTCGGTGAGAATTCCACCACCTCAAATATTAGATTCGTTAAAATATAATGAAAAACAATTAGATAGTATTCGTAGACAAGATAGTTTGTCATGGGATAGATACTTAAAAGAATTTAAAGTTTATTATAAAAGTCAATTATCTAAAATAAGAAAGTATAAGAAAGTGCAACAAAAAGTGTTAGACACTTTGTTGTATGTTAAGAAACTATCTACTGATGAAACTGTTTATTTAAAAAATGAATTAGATTCAAGAAAAGTTGGATTAGATGAATTTAATGATTCAAATATTAGTGTTAATTTAGTTCCATATTCAAATACTTTTGAAGGACAAGATAGAAATTCTGGAGAACAAGTTTTGTTTTTTACAAGAGTATTAATGGACGAAAAAGCAGAAAATTCTTTTTTTTCTGTTTTTAAATTTTTTGGTACTTATCATGTTTATTGTAGAAAAATAAAAAACAACAAATGGGAGATAAGAAAAGTAATTCCTGATGATGGCAATACTTTAAGAGAATAGAATGTATGAAGAAAATTTATTTGATTATTATATTATTAATTTCATCAAAAATTTCAGCTCAGGAATTTAATAATAAAATTTTTTTTGAAAATTTTGTTGAATGTTATTATTCAAAAAATTTAAATGAACCAATTTTAATTTACAATTATCCAAATGGAATATTAATTCACGAACTCAAACCATTAATTAATGATAGTAGTTGGTACAAATTTGCTATATCAGAATCAAAGAGTGGCTGGTTGAAAATCGAAAATATTTTAATTTTACCAGAATGCAATGACAGACAGTTTAATAATAATTTCGAACAATATAAAGGTAATTGGATATTAGCAAAAAACTTAAAAATTAATATTTCCGATTTAGATGTCGAATCAAGAAGTCTTATTAAGTTTTTTGAAAATCCAAACTTAAACTCTAATATAGTTTATAAATCAGATAAATTTTTAGAAACAGAATTGATTGAAATTATTGGTCTATGGGCAAAAGTAAATTTTGTGATTAATGGAGTTAGTATGTCAGGGTGGTTACAAAGAAAAGACCAATGTGCTTATCCGTGGACATCATGCCCATTTCAATCAGAATAATTTTTTTCTATTTTTAATTCTGTTACAATATCAGTCGGCATTAACATACGGTCTTTAAAAGATATTTTAAAATCATATTCGATATTGTATAATTTTAAAATGGCATCTAATTCATGTTTGTCTTCAGTGTTCTTTTTACTATCGAAACGATATCTATTCAAGGCACCAAAAGCATAACCAAGCAAAACCACTCCAATACAAATGAAAATTATTATAATTGATGAGGCAATAAATATAGGTTTACCGCTTGCTTTACTTAAAATGTTTGCGATATAATCGTTGAATTTATAGGTAAAAAGAAACATAGCTAGACTCATAATTAAGAAAACTACAAAATAAGAATAAACCCATTTTTTTTCTCTTTTCGTTTTTTCAAAAGCGATGTTAATCTCTGTAATCTTTTTTTCAAGATTTTCATTAAATGAAATCTTATCACAGTAAATATCAAAATTTGGATTTTTGTTGGTCAAACTGCAAAAAACGCCTATTTCAAGATTTTGAGATTTGTTTTTACACAATTCACAATGTTTGAAGAGTTTTATGGAGTTTTCATTCATTTCTAAATGATATTAATTAATATCCCAACTTCTCTCTAACTCTTTTTAAAACACCATTAGCTAATTTACTTGCTTTTGCGGCACCTTCGAGTAATAATTTATCTACTTCTTCTAAGTTGTTGATGTAGTAATTGTATTTTTCTCTTTCGGTTTTGAATTTCTCAACGATTAATTCGAATAATTCTTGTTTTGCGTGACCGTAGCCGTAATTTCCACCTAAATAGTTGGCTTTCATTACTTCCGTTTGTTCTGGTGTTGCTAACAATTTGTACAAAGCAAAACAATTACAAGTATCTGGGTTTTTTGGATCTTCTAAAGGCGTGCTATCGGTTTGAATTCCCATAATTTGTTTGCGAAGCGCTTTGTCGTCCACAAAAATATTAATGAAATTGTTTCTCGATTTACTCATTTTTTGTCCGTCTGTTCCTGGAACATACATGGTTTCTTCACTCGTTTTTCCTTCTGGTAAAACAAAGGTTTCTCCCATTTGATGATTAAATCTTGAAGCAACGTCTCTTGTAATTTCTATATGTTGTAATTGGTCTTTTCCAACGGGAACAATATTGGCATCGTATAATAAAATATCCGCAGCCATTAGCATTGGATAAGTAAACAATCCGGCATTTACATCTTCTAATCTATCTGCTTTGTCTTTGAACGAATGCGCTAATGTTAAGCGTTGGAACGGAAAGAAACAGCTCAAATACCAAGACAATTCTGCTGTTTGAGGCACATCTGATTGACGATAGAAAATTACTTTATCGGTATTTAATCCACAAGCTAGCCAAGTTGCCGCCGTACTGTAGGTGTTTTGTCTTAATTCTGCGCCATTTTTGATTTGCGTAATCGAATGCAAATCAGCAATGAAAAGAAATGATTGATTATCAGGATTTTCAGCCATTTTAATTGCTGGTAAAATTGCTCCCAATAAATTACCTAAGTGAGGCGTTCCTGTACTTTGAACTCCGGTTAAGATTTTTGCCATTGTTGTTTTTTAACGCAAAGAATCGCAAAGTTATTCGCAAAGCTTCGCTAAGTTTTTTAATTAGTATTCTGAATTGCAAATGTAAACCAAAAACAGAAAAGTAAAAAGAGATAGGTTTTATTAAAATGATTACTTTTGGAATTCTAATAATCTTGCTAAATGAAATTTTTAAAATATCCGTTTACCCTTTTATATCGTATTTGGTTTTACATCTTGGTTTTAGTTCCCATTATTGTACTATTTCCTTTCATTTTTGCTACAATTTTAAGTGAAAAAACCTATCCAATATTTTTTAGAATTGCGCGTATTTGGGCCAAATTCATTTTAATTGGAATGGGATTCCATTACAAAATTGAAGGTGATGAAGTTTTTGAAGATGGCAAAAGTTATATGTTAGTTGCCAATCATACTTCAATGACGGATATTATGTTGATGTTGATTGCGGTTAAAAATCACCCTTTTGTTTTTGTTGGAAAGAAAGAATTGGCGAAGATTCCGATTTTTGGATTTATCTATAAACGCGTTTGTATTTTGGTTGATAGAAGCAGTAGTAAAAGTCGCTATGCGGTTTTTGAACGTGCACAAAAAAGAATTCATCAAGGATTGAGTATTTGTATTTTTCCAGAAGGCGGTGTTCCCGAAGAACATATTGTTTTAGATGAATTTAAAGATGGTGCTTTCAGAATTGCTATTGAACACGGTTTACCAATAGTTCCAATGGTATTTTTTGATAATAAAAAACGTTTTTCATATACTTTTTTCAGCGGAAGTCCGGGTAAGATGCGTGCTAAAATTTATCCAATAATTGAAACGAAAGGAAAAACTTTAGAAGATAAAAATGCATTGAAACAACAAGTAAGAGAAAT
Source organism: Flavobacterium proteolyticum (assembly GCF_015223105.1). Lineage (GTDB taxonomy): Bacteria > Bacteroidota > Bacteroidia > Flavobacteriales > Flavobacteriaceae > Flavobacterium > Flavobacterium proteolyticum. The sequence goes on along the minus strand of NZ_JADFTZ010000001.1, from coordinate 739,218 downwards.
TATTTTACAACCGTTGCTCGAGGATTTAAAATAAAAAAGTCCAAACGCATTTGGACTTTCTCAGTTTCATTTTAACTAGAAACGAAACAACTTAACTAAAAATTTAAGCTTAACCAATAAAGCTTAAAAACTAAAACTTACCCCGGTATACAAGCCTATGAAATAAGGCTTGAAGTTACCGGAATTTTCACTAAAAGTATTGATTTGGTATTTAAACATAGGTTGGAAATTAGCATTAAAACTTCTCCAAAAATTATATTTAAAACCCAAACCGACATTACTACTAAAATGTATATTGTTTAGATTGTTTGCCTTTCCTACATTCATTTCCATTCCGTCAGTAACTAGTAAAACTGTATTGTTATTTAAAAACAAGGTACTCATCCCCCCAATTACTTCTATTCCAAATTTTTTGTCTAGTAATTTGTAACTTAATTCAACAGGTACTTCAATATAGTTTACATTTTGTTTTAAAGCACCAATGTTTTCTTGAGTAAAGTTTTCTACATCCCCGTTTAAACTATTTTGATTGCTGTTTTTAGAATAAAAATTCATATTATTTCCTTGCGCATTTCTTGTGATTGTTTCTACATTGTTACTAGCAGCAGAAGTAATTAGTTTACTTTCATAAACAACATCATTTGTATTGTAGCTAAATAAAATATTATTTATTCCCGTTCTAATACTTACTTTATTAGAAATGCTGTAAATTCCCGTTACGCCATAACTGTAAGTGGTTGAATAGTTTTTACTATTCGTTTCAAATTCTTGATCTAAAGACGACCCTTCAGCTAAAGAATTGAAATAAACAGGCGATGCGTTTGTGCTTATCGCCCATTTATCTCTCTTTTTCTTTTCTTTTTCATCTTCATTTTTCCCAGCCTCTTTTTCTTTGAGCAATACTTCTAGGGTATTAATTTCTGAAGAAATTTCAGCCACTAGCGTACTATCGTTATTAATAATGTCTTCAACAGAAGTTAATATAACATTTGCGCTTCCCCTGTTACTGGTTTTTTCTGTTAGAGAATCATTAGTTGTATTTACGTAATTTGTTATGGTTTCAGTTTTATCAAAAAAAGAATTAATTTTTTCAGAATCTATGGTCTCTTTTTTAGATATAATGTTCTTTGTTTTTTTGTTTGAAACTAATTTAGTTTTTTTATAGTCTTCATTATCAGCAATTAGATTGTAGTTATCGTTATTTTTAATTGATGATTTACTTCTTTTTGTTTTGTTAGTTTTAGAGTTAGAAACAACTATATTATTTGACTCTTTTATATTGTTGTAAAATCGTTTTTTGTTTCCAGATAAATTAATATTATTATTTTTTTTGTTTGAACGAGTATTTTGATTTTCATTCGAAACCACTTTAGTATTCGATTTTTCTAGATTTATCAAATTAGAATCAAATTGCTTTTTATTATTTTCTAAAGCATTAGTTTGATTTTCTTTTATTGTATTTTGATTGTTTTCGTTGTCTGATGAAATTTTATTTTTTTCTGAATTTCCACGAGTAGTATTTTCTTTATCAACGCCAACGACAGTTTCATTATTATTTAGTATAATTTCATTGTCTTCTGATTGAAAATTCCAAATTAGCGTTCCAATAATTAACAATGAAGCAGCAATTCCGGATACTTGAAACCAAAACGGTACAACTCTTTTTTTCTTTTTCTTCTCATTTAATTTAGAAGCAATTGAGTCCCAAGATCCTTGAGGCGGAATGGCATCAAAGTCTTTGAATTTTTCTTGGAATAAACGTTCTATATTTTTTTGCTCTTTCATTTTGTCTTCTTAATTGAATAGCTATTATTCAATTCGATTTTTTGTTTTAAAATTGCTTTCGCTCGGGCTAGATTAGATTTTGATGTTCCAATAGTAATACCCAACATTTCTGCTATCTCTTTATGCGAATAATCATCAATCACATATAAATTAAAAACCAATCTGTAGCGGTCTGGTAATTCTTGAATTATCTTAGTTAAAAATTCTAAACTTACATTTTCATCGTCAATTTCAACTTCTTCTTCAACAGCGATTTTTTCAGATATTATTTCAAATATTTTTTGATTTCGATATTGTTGTAAAACATAATTAATTACTATACGTTTTGCCCAACCTTCAAATGATCCTGTATTTTTGAATTGACCAATTTTCTCAAAAATTACTAAAAAACTTTCTTGTAAATTATCTTGAGCTTCTTCATAATTACGCGAATACTTCAAACACACAGCAAACAACTTCGGCGCTAATAATTTATAAAGTTGCTCTTGCGATTTGATATTATTCTTAGTACATTCATGTATGAGTTGCTCGATTATCAAAAGCTTATTTTTTTAAATTACAGGTATTTCATATTCCAAGAAAATATCTTGTCCGTTACTATCTTTACCTTGCCAAAACTTAAATATGTAACTTCCATTATTCGTTACATGAAATTCTAAATTTTCTTCAACTAACACATCAGTTAATGGTTCGCAATTGTTTTGGTTAAAAACAATATTTTGCACCGCAATAGTTCGTATGTTTAAATCTTTCTCATAATAAAAGCCATCAAAGGCATGACAAGTACTAGGTCTGTAGTATCGTACAACAATATTATAGGTTTCCCCTAACACAAATTCTGCCGGAATTTCAACAGACGCAACAGGTAATAATACATATTGAAAATCATCACCATTGTCGTCCATGTTACATGAGTTAAATAAAAACAAAACACTTAACAGTAATACAAATTTCTTCATTTTGATTTCTTATTTAATTGTTAGATTCAAATTTAATTAAAAGGTTGCGTCTATTTGTAAAAAAAATCACGCTCAAGGCGTGATTTAATTTTTAAGCGTTATTTTCTTTGATAAGCTCTTTAATTTTTTGTTCTAGTTCATCCATTAATTCTGGATTGTCTTTGATTAATGCTTTTACAGCATCTCGACCTTGACCTAATTTAGTTTCTCCGTAACTAAACCATGAACCACTTTTTTTGATGATTTCAAATTCTACAGCTAAGTCTAAAACTTCACCTACTTTTGAAATTCCTTCACCATACATAATATCAAATTCTGCCGTTCTAAATGGTGGTGCTACTTTATTTTTTACAATTTTAACTTTAGTTCTATTACCAATAACGTTTTCACCATCTTTAATTTGTGTCGATTTACGAATATCGATACGAACCGAAGCATAGAATTTCAAGGCATTTCCTCCAGTTGTAGTCTCTGGACTTCCAAACATTACTCCAATTTTATCACGTAATTGGTTAATGAAGAAAACTGTACAATTCGTTTTGTGAATCGTTCCTGTTAATTTTCTCAACGCTTGTGACATTAAACGTGCGTGTAATCCCATTTTAGAATCACCCATATCGCCTTCAATTTCACTTTTTGGTGTTAAAGCAGCAACCGAGTCAATTACTACAACATCAACCGCTCCTGAACGAATTAAACTCTCAGCAATTTCTAATGCTTGTTCACCATTGTCAGGTTGTGAAATAATTAAGTTGTCAATATCAACGCCTAATTTCTCAGCATAAAAACGGTCAAATGCATGTTCTGCATCAATAAATGCTGCAATTCCTCCTGCTTTTTGAGCTTCAGCTATGGCGTGTAATGTTAACGTAGTTTTACCTGACGATTCTGGACCGTAGATTTCTATGATTCTTCCTCTTGGATATCCATTTACTCCAAGTGCTAAATCAACACCTAACGAACCTGTAGGAATAGCTTCTACTTCTTCAACAGCGCTATCACCTAGTTTCATTACGGTTCCTTTTCCGTATGTTTTGTCAAGTTTGTCTAATGTTAGTTGTAAGGCTTTTAATTTTGCTTCTTTGTCTGAGCTCATAATATTTGGCTTTAAATTGATTACAATTCTTTTTTTGTAAAAATACAGCTTTTTTCAATTGTGCCAAAAAATGTTAATATGTTTTCCAATTCATTTAAAGATTTGATTTTTAATCAATTTTATTACCTTTGTGCCCGAATTCTTCCATTTAGAATTCATTACATATTTCTCACTTAAACGTTTATAGCATGCAACTGTATAACACCTTAAGCGCAGAAGAAAGAGCTCAATTAATTGATGAAGCCGGAAAACAACGTCTTACATTATCTTTCTATGCGTATGCCAAAATTGAAGACCCCAAAAAATTTCGCGACGATTTATTTATCGAATGGAACAAGCTCGATGCTCTTGGTCGTACCTATGTAGCCAAAGAAGGTATCAATGCTCAAATGAGTGTTCCAGCAGAAAATTTCGAAGCTTTTCGCGAAACTTTAGAAGCATATGATTTTATGCGTGGCATTCGTTTGAATGTTGCCGTAGAACATGACGATCATTCGTTTTTAAAATTAACTGTAAAAGTTCGAGACAAAATTGTAGCCGACGGTTTGAACGACGAAACTTTTGATGTAACCAATATCGGAGTGCATTTAAAAGCGAAAGAATTCAATCAAATTTTAGAAGATCCAAACACTATTGTTGTTGATTTTAGAAACCATTACGAAAGTGAAATCGGTCATTTTAAAGGCGCAATTACACCAGATGTGGAAACTTTTCGTGAATCGTTACCTATTATCAACGAACAATTAAAAGATTTCAAAGAAGATAAAAACTTGGTGATGTATTGCACCGGAGGAATTCGTTGTGAGAAAGCATCGGCGTATTTCAAACACCAAGGTTTTAAAAATGTTTTCCAATTAGAAGGAGGAATTATCAATTACGCCAAACAAATCAAAGAAGAAAACTTAGAAAGTAAATTCATCGGAAAGAATTTCGTTTTCGACCACAGATTAGGTGAAAGAATTACCGATGATATCGTTTCACAATGTCACCAATGCGGAAAACCATGCGATAATCACACGAATTGTTTAAACGATGGTTGTCATTTATTATTCATTCAATGTGACGAATGTAAAGCAGCTATGGAAAATTGTTGTTCAACCGAATGTTTAGAAATCACACATTTGCCATTAGCCGAACAAGTGAAACTTCGAAGAGGAAAACAAGTTGGAAATAAAGTTTTCCGCAAAGGAAAATCGGAAAATTTGAAATTCAAACATTCAGGAGAATTGTCGGATAAACCTTTGGCTGTAGCCGAAAAAACAAAAGACATTCGCCAGAAAATAAAAGTAAAAAAAGTATTGCTTGGTAAAGCCGAACATTATTATGTGAAAGCACAAGTAGGACTTTTCGTTATAGAAAACCAAGAACTTAATGTTGGAGATAGAATTTTAATTTCTGGACCAACAACTGGAAATCAAGAATTGGTTTTAGAAAAAATGTTCGTAAACGGAATAGAAAATTCTTCTGCAAAAGTTGGCGATAAAGTAACCTTCGAAGTGCCTTTTAGAGTAAGATTATCCGATAAGTTATTTAAAATTATCAACTAATGACAACTTCTGGAAGAATAGAATTAATGGCGCCTGCAGGAAATTTCGAATCGATGCAAGCAGCTTTAGATAATGGTTGCGACTCGATTTATTTTGGTGTCGAACAATTAAACATGCGTGCAAGAGCAACAGTAAATTTCGTTTTAGATGATTTACCAGAAATTGCGCGTCGTTGCAACGAAAAAAACGTTAGAACCTATCTAACTTTGAATACCATTATTTACGATCATGATTTATCGATTGTAAAAACGCTTTTAACCAAAGCCAAAGAAGCGGGAATTACAGCTGTAATCGCATCCGACCAAGCGGTGATTATGACAGCTCGTACGATGGGAATAGAAGTGCACATTTCTACCCAATTGAATGTAACTAACATCGAAACCGTAAAATTCTACGCGATGTTTGCCGATACAATTGTGTTGTCACGCGAGTTGAGTCTGCGTCAAGTAAAGAAAATCACAGATGACATTGAAAAAGAGCAAATCAAAGGACCAAGTGGTAATTTAGTAGAAATTGAAATCTTTGGTCACGGTGCTTTGTGTATGGCGGTTTCAGGAAAATGTTATTTGAGTTTACATTCGCATAATTCATCAGCAAATCGTGGTGCTTGCAAGCAAAATTGTCGTAAAAAATATACCGTTATCGACCAAGAATCTGGTTTTGAAATCGAACTTGACAATGAATACATGATGTCGCCAAAAGATTTATGTACGCTAGATTTTCTAGACCAAGTTATCGATTCTGGAATAAAAGTCTTAAAAATTGAAGGTCGAGGTAGAGCGGCTGATTATGTAGCAACTGTTATCAAAACGTATCGTGAAGCTATCGATTCTTATTACGAAGGAACGTTTACTAAAGAAAAAATTCAAACTTGGATGGAAGCCTTGGCAACCGTTTACAATCGTGGTTTTTGGAGCGGTTATTATTTGGGACAAAAATTAGGCGAATGGTCAGACAATCCAGGTTCTAATGCCACTCAGAAAAAAGTATATGTTGGAAAAGGAATGCATTATTTCCCAAAATCAAGTATAGCCGAATTCAAAATTGAAGCTTACGACATTAAAAAAGGCGATAAAATTTTAATCACAGGTCCGTCAACAGGAGCGCAAGAATTAATTTTAGAAGATTTCTTTGTGAATGATGTCACTTCTGAAAAAGCAACTAAAGGAGATAGTTGTACTTTAAAAGTGCCGTTCCGCATTCGTTTATCGGACAAAATGTATAAAATTGTAGAAAACTAATGGTTGTTGTTACGCTTCAAAGAGACAAGTGCATTGGTTGCAATTATTGTGTAGAAATGGCACCCGCACAATTTCAAATGTCTAAAAAAGACGGAAAATCAGTATTAATAAAATCAGTTGATGCCAAAGGTTTTCACACTTTAAAATCGGCTGATCATACGATTGTTGAAAATTGTGAATTAGCGGCAAAAGCTTGCCCGGTGCACATTATTACCGTAAAAGAAACTTAAATTTTTGTTTTACAATACTATATGAAAACCTATTTCGTTTTATAATGAGATGGGTTTTTTCTTTTTGTACAACTTCCAAAGATTGAATTTGAAAGTTTCCATAAAAAATCAATATCTTTACGCTCAAAAACATTTTAGAAACGTAGTCCAACAAACGGACAATCAACATATATTCAAAATTATGGCATGTACAAACTGTTCCACGGGTGCTAAAGACGGCACACCAAAAGGATGTAATAATAACGGGACTTGCGGCACCGATAGCTGCAACAAACTTTCGGTTTTCGATTGGTTGTCAAACATGACGTTGCCAGGTGGTCAAGAACCATTTGATGCGGCAGAAATTCGTTTTAAAAATGGTAGAAAAGAATTTTTTAGAAATACAGAAAAACTAACTTTGGCTATTGGAGATATCGTCGCTACTGAGGCTTCTCCAGGACACGATATTGGAATTGTGACTTTGACAGGTGAATTGGTAAAAATTCAAATGAAAAAGAAAGGCGAAAATCCAGATAAAGAATTAGCTAAAATCTACAGAAAAGCATCTCAACGCGATATTGATATTTGGACAGAAGCTCGAAATAAAGAAGAATCGGTTCGTATGCGTGCTCGTGAAATTGCTATCAACTTGAAATTGGAAATGAAAATTTCAGATGTAGAATTTCAAGGAGATGGTTCAAAAGCCACGTTTTATTACACCGCAAATGATCGTGTGGATTTTCGTCAATTGATTAAAGAATTTGCTCAAGAATTCAAGATTAGAATCGAAATGAAGCAAGTAGGTTTCCGTCAAGAAGCCGCTCGTTTAGGTGGAATAGGTTCTTGTGGTAGAGAATTATGTTGCTCAACTTGGTTAACCGATTTTAGAAGTGTGAATACTTCGGCAGCACGTTACCAACAGTTGTCGTTAAATCCACAAAAATTAGCCGGACAATGTGGTAAATTAAAGTGTTGTTTGAATTACGAATTAGACACCTATTTGGATGCATTGAAAGACATGCCCGACATGGACACAAAACTATATACCGAAAAAGGCGATGCATATTGTCAGAAAATCGATATTTTCAAAGAAATCATGTGGTTTTCTTATGCTAATGCTCCTGCACATTGGTTGGTATTACCCGTTGCAAAAGTAAAAGAAATTGTAGCTATTAATAAGAAAAAAGAACGTGTAGCAGCATTGGAAGATTATGTAGTGGAAACGGTTCAAGAGGTAGAGAAAAAATTCGAAAATGTGGTAGGACAAGACAGTTTAACTCGTTTTGATCAGCCAAAGAAAAAGAACAACAATAAAAACAAAAAACGTAAACCATCAAATTTTAAAAATGCTCCTAAAAAAGACTAAATTTATTGGGTTAATGCTATTCACTTTGCTTTTTTTCTCTTGCGATGAAAAGCAATTTTTTAGCGAATACAAAGAGTTAGACGGTTCTTGGAAAAAATCAGACACGTTGCGTTTTGCATTTGAACAAAAAGACACGGTAAATCCGTATCATTTGTTTTTAAATGTGAGAAACAACAACGATTATCCGTTTAGCAATATGTATTTGATTGTTACGATGAAAGAACCAGGGAAAAAACCAACAGTTAAAGTAGATACATTAGAGTATTTAATGGCAAACCCAGATGGAACTTTATTAGGTGAAGGTTTTTCAGATGTGAAGGAAAGTAAGTTGTGGTATTTGAAGAACTTCAAATTTAGTAGAGCAGGAAAATATAATGTTGAGGTAGTTCAGGCAGTGAGAGAAACTGGGAAAGTAGATGGAGTGTCAGAACTGAATGGAATTACAGAATTAGGATTAAGAATTGAAAAAATAAAATAGTATGGCTACCAAAAAAGCAAATACAAACGATTTTTCAGAGTATAAAAGAAAATTTTGGCAATTATTTGCCTACGGATTTTTAGGAGTAATTTTATTATTCCTTTTTGCATCATGGGGATTTTTCGGAAAAATGCCTTCGTTTGATGATTTAGAAAATCCAGATTCAAATGTAGCAACTGAAATCATTTCTTCGGATGGAGTGGTTATTGGAAAATTCTTTAAAGAAAACAGAACGCCTGTAAAATATGAAGAATTACCACAACATTTAGTAAAAGCGTTAGTTGCCACAGAAGATGAGCGTTTCTATGAACATTCTGGAATTGATGCCAAAGGAACTTTACGTGCAGTTGTACGATTAGGAAGAGATGGTGGTGCGAGTACGTTAACTCAACAGTTGGCGAAAAACTTATTCCACGGTGAAGGTTCGAAATTCATTTTATTTAGGGTAATTCAAAAAGTAAAAGAATGGATTATTGCTATTCGTTTGGAACGTCAGTACACGAAACAAGAAATCATTGCGCTTTATTTAAATCAAGTAGATTTTGTTAATGGTGCGGTTGGAATTCGTTCGGCAGCTAAAATCTACATGAATAAAGAGCCAAAAGATTTAACTATTGAAGAGTCTGCTTTGTTTGTAGGGATGTTAAAAAATCCTTCGTTATACAATCCAAACCGTAAAAAAAGAGCACAATTAGTTTTGGATAGAAGAAATACCGTTTTAGGACAAATGGTAAAAAATGGTGTAATTTCTGAAGCTAAAAAAGAAGAATTAAAAAAACTCCCAATTAAATTAGATTTCAGACCTGAAAGTCATTCCGAAGGAAGTGCTACTTATTTCAGAGAGTATCTTAGAGATTACATGAAAAAATGGGTGAAAGATCATTTAAAAGAAGATGGAACCGAATATGATTTGTATCGTGATGGCTTAAAAATTTATACTACTATCGATTCTAAAATGCAACAATATGCCGAGGAAGCGGTCTTTGAACATCTTAAAAATCTTCAAAAAGAGTTTTTTGAAGGAAAGAAAGACCAAGAAAATGCTCCATTTGTTGATATTACTCCAGAACAAACCCAACAAATCATGAACCAAGCCATGAAAAATTCGGAGCGTTGGAGAAAAATGGATTTGAATGGAAAAACTAAAGAAGAAATTATCAAGTCTTTTGATGTGCCAGCAAAAATGAAAATTTTTACTTATGAAGGCGAAAAAGATACCATCATGACACCAAAAGATTCTATCATATATTACAAACACTTCTTGCAAACTGGAATGATGGCAATGGAGCCACGTACGGGTCACATAAAAGCTTGGGTTGGAGGTGTTAACTATAAATATTTCCAATACGATCACGTAGGACAAGGAGCTAGACAAGTAGGTTCAACATTTAAACCATTTGTTTATGCAACGGTTATAGAACAATTACAAATGTCGCCATGTGATTCTATCATTGACAGTTATTTTACGATGCCGAAAGGAAAATGGGGAATTGATGCCGATTGGTCTCCAAAAAATTCTGATGGAAATTATAGAGGTACCATCACATTACAAAAAGCACTAGCGAATTCGGTTAACACAGTATCAGCAAAATTAATTGATAAAGTGGGGCCACAAGCCGTAGTTGATATGGCTAAAGAATTGGGAATTACTTCACAAATTCCAGTTCAGCCTTCAATCGCTTTAGGGGCTGTAGATATTACCGTGGAGGAAATGGTAGGAGCTATGAGTACGTTTGCTAATCAAGGCGTATATGTAAAACCATCTTTTATTATTAAGATTGAGGATAAAAACGGAGTTGTAATTGACCAACCTACACCAATAACAAAAGACGTTGTAAATAAAGACGTGGCCTATGCCGTTGTAAAATTAATGGAAGGTGTTACGCAATCAGGAACCGGAGCTCGTTTAAAATGGGGTGGTGGCGGATTCATCCAATACGATTATAGTTTTGGAAATCCAATTGCAGGAAAAACAGGAACATCTCAAAACAACTCAGATGGCTGGTTTATCGGAATGGTGCCTAATTTAGCAGCTGGAATTTGGGTTGGAAATGAAGACAGAGCAGCGCATTTTAAATCGACTCATATGGGTCAAGGTGCTACAACTGCATTACCTATTTGGGGAATTTTTATGAAGAAATGTTATGCCGATAGTGATTTAGATGTTTCCAAAGAACCATTTGAAAAACCAGAAGATTTACAAATAAAAGTAGATTGTTGGACTCCTAAAAAAGTGGTTGATTCAACTGCTGTAGCTCCAACAGAAGAGCCAGACATGGACGAATTTGGATTATAAACAACAACAAACTAAATATGATTTCTAGAAAAGTAAATAACGTTCAAGAAGCTTTAGAAGGAATTCAAGACGGACAAACTATCATGTTAGGTGGTTTTGGTCTTTGTGGAATTCCTGAAAACAGTATTGCTGAATTAGTTCGTAAAAATGTAACCAATTTAACTTGTATTTCAAACAATGCAGGTGTGGATGATTTCGGATTGGGCTTATTATTACAAAAACGTCAAATCAAAAAAATGATTTCTTCTTATGTTGGAGAAAATGCAGAGTTCGAGCGTCAAATGCTTTCAGGTGAATTAGATGTGGAATTAACTCCGCAAGGAACTTTAGCTGAAAAATGTCGTGCTGCTCAAGCCGGAATTCCAGCATTTTTTACACCAGCAGGTTTCGGAACTGAAATCGCAGAAGGTAAAGAAACACGTGAATTCAACGGAAAAATGCACGTGATGGAATTGGCTTATAAAGCTGATTTCTCAATCGTAAAAGCTTGGAAAGGTGACGAAGCAGGAAATCTTATTTTCAAAGGAACAGCTCGTAATTTCAACGCTTGTATGGCAGGTGCTGCAAAAATCACAATTGCTGAGGTTGAAGAATTAGTGCCAGCAGGAACTTTAAATCCTAACGAAATTCACATTCCAGGAATTATGGTAAATCGTATTTTCCAAGGTGAGAAATTTGAAAAAAGAATTGAGCAAAGAACTGTTAGACAAAGAAGTTAATCATGGCATTAGATAAAAATCAAATCGCAAAAAGAATAGCACAAGAAGTAAAAGACGGTTACTATGTAAATTTAGGAATCGGAATTCCAACTTTAGTTGCCAATTATGTTCGCACCGATATTTCAGTTGAATTTCAATCGGAAAATGGAGTTTTAGGCATGGGTCCTTTCCCTTTTGAAGGAGAAGAAGATGCCGATATCATCAACGCAGGAAAACAAACGATTACCACTTTACCAGGAGCTAGTTTCTTTGATTCGGCATTTAGTTTCGGAATGATTCGTGCTCAAAAAGTAGATTTAACGATTTTAGGAGCAATGGAAGTTTCTGAAAATGGAGACATTGCCAACTGGAAAATTCCAGGAAAAATGGTAAAAGGAATGGGTGGCGCTATGGATTTAGTAGCTTCGGCAGAAAATATTATCGTAGCCATGATGCACGTAAATAAAGCCGGAGAATCGAAAATCTTGAAAAAATGTACGCTTCCTTTAACTGGTGTTGGTTGTGTGAAAAAAGTTGTTACTGAGTTAGCGGTTTTAGAAATCACTCCAAACGGTTTCAAATTGTTAGAACGTGCGCCAGGTGTTTCAGTTGAAGAAATTATCAAAGCAACAGAAGCCGATTTAATCATTGTAGGAGATATTCCAGAAATGAAAATCGATTAATATTAAATTTTAATTTCACCGCAGATTCACAGATTACAATTTTATATATCTGCGAATCTGCGGTTTTATATTCAAAAAAATGAGCTTACCAAAAGTAATTTTAAAATCAGGTAAAGAAAAATCTATTCAACGTCGTCATCCTTGGATTTTCAGTGGTGCGGTTTATGGCGTGAGTCGCGAAATAAACGATGGCGAAATGGTTGATGTAGTTGATTCAAAAAACAATCATTTAGGAACCGGATATTTCAGCGACAAAGGAAGTATTGTGGTTCGTATTTTGACTTTCGGAGAAGAGACTTTTACTGAGAACTTTTGGAAGGACAAATTACAATCGGCTTGGTATTTACGTACCCAAATTTTGGATTTTGAAGTTACCAATGCGTTCCGAGTAATTCACGGAGAAGGTGATGGGATTTCGGGATTGATTATTGATTATTACGATAAAAATTGGGTAATTCAAGCGCATTCCACTGGAGTTTTTCTTCAAATGGAGCAAATCGCGGAAGCCATAAAATCGAATTTTTCGGAGTATTGCGAAACTATTTATTGCAAAAGTTCTGGAACTTTACCCAATACAGGAACTGATTATTTCTTATTCGGAAATAAAGTAGAAGCAGTTGCGAAAGAGAACAACATTTTGTTTTCGGTAAATTGGGTTGAAGGTCAAAAAACAGGTTTTTTCTTAGACCAACGCGAAAACCGAAAATTACTAGGCGAATTTTCAAAAGGCAAAAAAGTACTAAACACCTTTTGTTACACAGGCGGATTTTCAATTTACGCAATGAGCGCTGGAGCTGAATTGGTAACTTCGGTAGATATTTCTCAAAAAGCTGTGGATTTAGCAGCAAGCAATATGGAATTAAATTTCCCAAACGCCAATCATAAAGCAGTTGCCGATGATGTATTCAACTTCATGAAAGAGCACACGCAACAATATGATGTCATTGTTTTAGACCCGCCCGCTTTCGCGAAAAGCATCAAAAGCAAACACACTGCAACACAAGCTTACAAGCGTCTAAATATTGCTGGTTTAAAAGCCTTAGCACCAAACGGAATTCTATTCACCTTCTCATGTTCGCAAGTTATTGACGATGTTTTATTTTACAACACCGTTGCCGCCGCAGCAATAGAAACAGGAAGAAACATCAGAGTTTTGCATAAATTAGAACAAGGACCCGATCACCCAACCAACATTTACCACCCAGAAGGTCATTATTTAAAAGGTTTGGTGTTGTTTGTGGAGTAGGTTTAAAGTGGTCAGTTGTCAGTTTGAAGTGTTCAGTATTTTGCGCATAGTTTGTAATTCCGAAGGAATCTCAAGTTTTTTTTCATAATATTAATATTATTTACTTATGAAATCAATTTCAAATTTTCTAAAGGCATTCATAATTATAGTTTTAATTTTAATTATTTCATATAGTTTTCCTTCTATGTTTGCTAAGGGAGGAATGGATATGGATTTTCATTATTTAAACTTTCTATTTGTATCAATAGTTGGAATGATATTAATTTATGATTTTTATAAAATCAATTTCTTTAAGAAAGTTTTATTTTTATTTATAGTTTCATTATTTGCATTTATTTCAGGAATATATTTGGTTCAAGAAATATTTGAGAATATTTATGATAATGATTATGAATTATATATTAGATTTAATGACGTTGTTTTTAAAACTAATATTATTTTTTATAGTGTTCTCATCTTTATAGAATTAACATGTTTTGAAATTATTAAGAGATTTTACAAATAGAGAAATCATTTAAAAATCTATAGGTTGTTAATTGTTTATTTGAATTTAAACTTCAATCATGTTCAAAAAATCGCACTCCATAAAAACATCACTTTCAAAAGAAGAAATCATTGCAATTCTTCAAACTAAGGTTGAAAATTTTCATCGTGATAATTCTAAATTTGATTTTGAAGGAAATGTAAATTTAAGAGGAGAAATTAACATTAAACCCACTTTTGATTTTGGTCCAAGAGAACAATTTCGACCTGAAATATTAGGAAAAATTCATGGTTCATCAATAGATTTAGAATTTACAATTAGCTCTTTTTTAAAGCGATTATTTTTACTTATAATTGCTATGGAATTTGTATTTGTAGTTTTTATTTATAATAAATTCGAAGATTTACAAGTTTTGTTGTTTTTTCCTTTTCTACTCATTTTTTTCCTTGTTTTAAAATTCACATTTGATAGTAAAGTCAAAAAATCAATAGCGTTATTAGAATCTTATTTTAAATAAAAAAACCTGCAAGTTTTTCAACTCACAGGTTTGTCTTAATACTTAATTCTTTTATCTTAATATTTTACAGATTCATAAAAAAATCATTCCCTTTATCATCTGTAATAATAAAAGCTGGGAAATCTTTAACTTCAATTTTTCTTACCGCTTCCATACCTAATTCTGGGAAATCTACTACTTCAACCGATAAGATGTTTTCTTTCGCTAAAATCGCAGCAGGACCACCAATCGAACCTAAATAGAAACCACCGTGTTTTTTACAAGCGTTCATTACGTCTTTGCTTCTGTTGCCTTTGGCTAACATAATCATACTTCCGCCAGCGGCTTGGAATTCGTCTACATAAACGTCCATTCTTCCTGCGGTTGTTGGTCCAAAACTTCCTGATGGCATTCCGTCTGGAGTTTTAGCTGGACCTGCGTAATAGACTGGATGATTTTTGAAATACTCAGGCATTGGTTTTCCAGCGTCTAACAATTCTTTAATTTTTGCATGCGCAATATCACGAGCCACAATCAACGTTCCGTTTAATTTTAAACGTGTTTTGATTGGGTATTTTGATAATTCTGCTAAAATTTCTGGCATTGGTTTGTTCAAATCAATTTCTACCGCTGGCTCTAAATGTGGAGCAGTTGTTGGTAAAAACTGAGCTGGATTGGTTTCCAATTGTTCCAAGAAAATACCGTCTTTTGTAATTTTACCTTTGATATTTCGATCAGCCGAACACGAAACTCCCATTCCGACAGGGCAGGATGCAGCATGACGTGGTAAACGAATTACACGAACATCATGCGTTAAATATTTTCCACCAAATTGTGCTCCAATTTGACTTTCTTGACAAATAATTTGTACTCTTTTTTCCCACTCTAAATCGCGAAATGCTTGACCCGACATATTTCCAGAAGTTGGAAGATTGTCATAATAACCTGCTGATGCTTTTTTCACGGCTGCTAAATTCGCTTCCGCAGAAGTTCCACCAATAACGATAGCTAAGTGATACGGAGGACAAGCTGCTGTTCCTAAATCCATAATGCGCTCACGAACAAATTCGTCTAGCGATTTTTCATTTAACAACGATTTTGTCTTTTGATACAAAAACGTTTTGTTAGCCGAACCACCTCCTTTTGTTAAAAATAAAAACTCATAAGAATTTCCTTTTTTTGCATAAATGTCGATTTGTGCTGGTAAGTTAGAGCCCGAGTTTTTCTCTTCAAACATCGAAATCGGAACAATTTGCGAGTAGCGAAGATTTTTATTTTGGTACGTATTGTAAATTCCTTTTGACAACCATTCGCCATCATCAACTCCTGTGTATACGTTTTCACCTTTTTTGGCAACTACAATTGCAGTTCCAGTATCTTGGCAAGAAGGCAATTGACCTTCTACAGCTACAGCAGCATTTTGCAATAAATTATAAGCCACAAAACGATCGTTGTCTGTTGCTTCTGGGTCTTCGATAATGTTTCTTAATTTTTGTAAATGTGCCGAACGCAACATAAACGAAACGTCGTCCATAGCTTCTTGAGCTAATAGTTCTAAACCTTTTGGGTCAACCACTAAGATTTCTCTATCGCCAAGTTGCTCAATTTTTACGTAATCGGAAGTTAATTTTTTGTAGTGTGTATCGTCTTTTAAAATTGGATACGGATCTTGATATAAAAAGTCCATTTTGTGTATGTTTTGAAAGGTAAAGTTACGGATTTTTGTTATTTTAACCTGCAAGGTTTTTAAAACTTTAAGGAATTAATTTACAATATAAATTATTATTCCAACTATTATTAAGAACAACACGAAGCCTATTCTGGTATTCCAATTTTCATTTTTAATTTCTGAGAATGTTTTTTTTCCTGAGTAGAAAATCCACTTTGTTAGCATACCCAATCTTTTAAAAAAGAAGTACATTCCTTCTTGTCCTAAATCAATTATTAATTCTTCAAAAAAACTCATTTACTAGTAATGTCTTTGGAAATTATGCATGAATTTATTGTTCTAAAAAAACCAACTTGCTACAAAAATCGCCGTAATCACACAAATCAAGTCAACTAAAAGCATCATTCCTAAAGTATAACGCGTGTTTTTTACGTTGATACTTCCAAAATAAACTGCAATTACGTAGAAAGTCGTTTCGGCACTACATTGGAAAATACAGCTTAGTCTTCCCGTTAAAGAATCAGGTCCAAACTGTTTCATCGCATCAATCATAAATCCTCTCGAACCACCTGAACTAAAAGGGCGCAACATCGCCACAGGCAATGAATCGGTGATTTCTTTAGCTACTCCAAGATGTGCAAATAAAAAGGAAATTCCGTTGGCAATAATTTCAAACAAGCCACTGTTTCTGAATAAGGAAATCGCCACTAACATTCCCATAACATAAGGGAAAATGGTTACTCCGGTTTTTAATCCGTTGTTAGCACCGGTTACAAAAGTATCGAAAATCGTTGTTTTTTGTTCAACGAATTTTTTCTCTTGAACGAAAGAAAATATCAAAGTTCCGCCGATAATCAAGATTAACAATAATCCCGAAAGGTTAGAAGTAAAATAGTTTTTTCCGATTAAATCCAAACTGTTTACGTAGAATAATAATCCCACAATCGCACCGATAACTCCCATTAAAGCCGCTAATAAAGAAGCGCTTTTGAAGTTTACTTTTTGTTTGATTCCCACTAAAATAAAAGCGGCAATAGTTCCAACAAAAGAAGTAATAATACATGGCAACATAACGTCAGCAGGATTTGCAGCGTGTTCGGCAGCTCGATAACCAATAATGGATGTTGGAATTAATGTTAAACCAGCAGCATGCAAACACATGAACATGATTTGGGCATCACTAGCTCTGTCTTTGTCAGGATTTAATTCTTGTAAACTTTGCATCGCTTTTAATCCAAACGGAGTTGCGGCTGAATCCAATCCTAAGAAGTTAGCAGAAAAATTCAATGTCATATAAGAAATCGATTCATGGTTTTTTGGAATCGAAGGAAAAACTTTCGCAAACAAAGGACTTAATTTTTTCGCCAATTTTTCCGAAGCTCCTGAAATAATAAGTAGTTCCATTATTCCACAGAAAAAGGATAAATAAGCAATCAAAGGCAGAATTAAATCAAACAAACTGCTTTTGGTCATAGGAAGCAAACCATCGGCTTTTTGTTTTCCGCTGTAGATTTTTACAGTTTGATTGTTGTAAATATAAGTTGTGTCTGCATCCTTTTCATTTTTATTGATAATGAATGTTTTGTCTTCCGCTTTTTGGACACTATCTTGAACAAATTTCGGAACTTCTTTTAAATATTTTTCACCTATTAAAAGAGGTTCGCCTTGTTTCCCGTTCAAAACATAATCAATAGAATAATATTGCGATGAAAACAATCCGAATACAATAAAAAAGATAGACGATATAAATATTACTAACCAAAATCTACTTAAAACCATACAATGCTATTTTTTCGTAAATGTAGTATATCTTAACTTTTAAAGAAAATTTTATTTTTATTAGATAAAAATTCATAAATAATATATATTCAAGTTGTTATGTTTTAGAAAAAAGTTTATTTTTTTAAAACATTTTTTTAAGATTGTGAAAAAATTATATATTTGTTTTATTAAATAACACTAAACAGCCCCAAAAAATGAAAAAACAACAACTATTCGCTTCTTTCTTTGCGTTTTTTTGTACATTTTCTTTTTCCCAAACAAAAGAAGATGTTGCTAAAATCACAAAAGATTATGATGTAGAAAAAATCCAACAGAAAATAACCTACTTTCAAAAGTTGGAAGAAACAGAAAGAGCTAAAGCCATAGAAGTAGCAAATAAAAACGGTTGGCCAATAATTATTAAAGGTGAAAATGGTTCATTTCAAGAGTTAATGAAATTAACACCTGATGGTTTTCCTGTTTATTATGCAACAACGAATGTAGCCGCTGCAAGATCAACTAGAGCTAATTTTTTAAATACGGGTGGTGGATTAGGATTAACCTTAGACGGACAAGGTATGGTGGCTCGTGTATGGGATGGAGGTACAGTGCGTAGATCTCATAGTGGATTTGGAGGCAGAGTAACAACCGTTGACGATGTTTCGGGAACAACATATAGCGATCATGGAACGCATGTTACAGGTACAATTCTTGCATTACCTTGGAATGCTGGCTCAGCTAGTGTAAAAGGAATGGCAACATTAGCAACTGCAAGAACATTTTATTGGGATAATGATGAATCAGAAGCATTATCTGAAGTTTTAGGTGGAATGTTAATTTCAAATCATTCGTATGGTGTGCCTATTACAAGCGGAACAACTTCTTTGCCTGCATGGTACATCGGGGCATACACAGATGCTGCACAAGGATGGGATGAAATTGCCTATTTATCTCCTTATTATTTACCTGTTATGTCTGCTGGAAATGATGGTGGTAATAATAATAATACAAATCCAATAGCTGCAGGCTATGATAAATTGACTGGAAATAAGACATCAAAAAACACCCTAATTGTTGCTAATGCTAATGACGCTGTTATTAATGCAGACGGATCTTTATCAAGTGTTTCTATAAATGCATCTAGTAGTCAAGGACCAACTGATGATAGAAGAATTAAACCAGATATTACAGGTAATGGTACTGGTTTGACCTCAACTATTTCTACTAGTAATACAGCAACAGCTTCTTATTCTGGAACTTCAATGGCAAGTCCAAATGTTGCAGGAACTTTATTATTGGTTCAACAACACAATAAAAATTTAACCAATAGTTTTATGAAGTCGGCTACTTTAAGAGGGTTGGCATGTCATACAGCAGATGATGCTGGAAACGTAGGACCAGATGCTAAATTTGGTTGGGGTTTGTTAAATGCTAAAAAAGCAGTCGAAACGATAACAGGGAACGGATTAACATCTTGGGTTTCAGAAAACAATTTAACTCAAGGTCAAACATTTACTATGACTGTTAAATCAACTGGAGGCGCTTCAAATCCTTTAGTAGCTTCTATAACTTGGACTGATTTACCTGGGACAGCTAATAATGGTACTTTAGGAGATAATTATGCGGTACCAGTTTTAGTTAATGATTTAGATATTAGAGTAACCAAAGATGGAACAACTACTTTTTATCCATGGAAATTACAATCAAGTCCAACTGCTTTAGCGGTTAGAACAGGGGATAATAATGTTGACAATATTGAAGTAGTTAGAATTGATACACCAGCGGCCGGTGATTATGTAATCACAGTTACGCATAAAGGGACTTTAGTTACTGGAGCTCAAAATTATTCATTAGTAGTTACTGGAATTACATCTAATTTTGCACTTATTTCAAAATCAGATGATTTAATTGTTTGTTCTAATCAAGATGCGGTATATACATTTGATTATAAACAATCGGGTAGTATGACAACGACTTTTTCGGCTGTTGGATTACCATCAGGAGCAACAGCTACATTTAGCCCTTCATCATTAAGTGCTAATGGAACAGTAACGATGACAGTTTCTGGATTGGCGTCTGTTCAACCAGGAAATTACACAGTTGGAATTACAGGCTCAAATGGAACGGAAGTAGAAACAAGATTTAAGCAATTAAAAATTTATTCACCTACCTTTCAACCAACAGTCTTAACTTCTCCTGCAAGTGGACAGAATAGCGTTGCTACATCTGTTTTCTTCAACTGGAATTCTGATATAAATGTTGAAACTTACAATTTACAAGTATCTACTCAGTCTAATTTTGCTTCATTAATTTCAAATGTGAATACGGTAGAAAATAGTTACTTAGTAACAGGTTTAACACCTGAAACTACTTACTATTGGAGAGTTGTTCCATCGAATCGTTGCGGGACGGCAGCAGCATCTTCTTCCATAGTAAATAATTTTAGAACTGGTATTGTAACTTGTGGAAATACATTTACGGCAACAGATTTTACTAATGCTACAATAGGCGCAACAGCAAATAGTATTGCTACTGTTCCAATTGTTGTTACTGGAGGTTTAACTATTGGAGATATTAATGTTTCAATCGACATTACACACACATACATTCAAGATATGAAATATTATTTGGAAGGTCCAGCAGCTATAGGAAGTCCAATAATTACTTTATTTGATGAGCCTTGTGGAGATAATGATGATATCATTTGCACATTAGATGATGCAGGTGTTAATTTTACATGCGGAACAGGGATCCCTTCAATTACAGGAACAGTTAAGCCTGTAGGTTATTTAACAAATTTAAATAATTTACCTGCAGATGGAACTTGGATTTTAAGAGTAGTTGACTCCTACAATGGGGATAGTGGTGCTATTAATGCAGTTTCGTTATCGATTTGTAATATTGCACAATCTTTAAGTACACCAAGTAATGCATTAGCCGAAATTAAAGTATATCCAAATCCAACAAAAGGTATTTTGAATATTAATTTAGCATCTGATACCTTTGGAGAATCTACGTATATATTGTATGATGTTCAAGGAAGACAAGTTGTTACTAAAAAATCTTCAAATGCAATTGAAACATTAAATGTTGAAAATCTATCGGAAGGAATTTATATGTTAACTATTGAAAATGATTTAGGAAAAACTACTAGAAAAGTAGTAATTAATAAATAATTTATTTAGAGTTAAATAAAAAGGGAGCTAATTAGCTCCCTTTTTTTATACATGAATAATTTCATCTTCCACTAACAAATCTTCTCGTCTTAATCTCAGAAAAATTTGCGCTACTGCAATTACATCTTTTTCGCAATAGGTAATGATTCGGTCAATATCGTTTTCTACGTAAAAAACGTGCGCTACCTCGCTACCATCAATATCATCTTTTGGTGATGGAATTCCTAGCACTTTTGTTAATAATTTTAAAGAAGTAAAGTGTTTGTAATCGCCAAACTTCCATAATTCCAAAGTATCTAAATGAGGTACTTCCCATGGTTTTTTGCCGAATAAATTCAATTTATTTGGAAGTGCAATCCCATTTATAATCATTCTTCTAGCAATGAAAGGAATATCAAATTCTTTGGCATTGTGACCACACAAAACATGTTGGGCACCATTAAAATGGTTATTCAATAAATTTGAAAAATCGTTTAAAATTTTCTTCTCATCACCCCAAAAACTAGTAACACGAAAGTTTCGAATATCGGCTTTATTAACAAAATAACCTACAGATATGGTAATGATTTTTCCAAATTCAGCCCAAATTCCAGCACGTTCGTAAAAATCTTCGGCTGAGACCTCATCTTTTCTTTGGTATTGCGTTTTTTGTTCCCAAAGTTGTTGGGTTTCATTATCTAAACCACGATAATTATGGTATTCTGGAACCGTTTCAATGTCTAAAAACAGGATGTTGTTTAAATTAATTTTTTCAATCATGAGAGTAGTAGTTGTTTAAATTAATGTAATGTGTTATTTTTCTTATCCCTTTGTGCTAACATGTTGTAGGCTTCTTCAACATAAATATATAAATCGTTACTATGTGGGTCTGTTTTAGTTTGAAGTCCTTTCAAATGTCCTAATCTTACAATGATTAAATCATCTTCGGGAATTACAATTACAAATTGTCCTAAATGACCGCGCATGTAAAATAGTTTCTTTCCTTTAATTTCGTGCATCCACCACCCATAACCATATTCTGGACTTTTTTCAAAACGTGGGGTAATACATTTTCTTACAAAAGTACTATCTAATAATTGTTGGCCATTCCACTTTCCATCATTTAAATATAGTTTCCCAAAACGGGCAAAATCTCTTGCATTACTTGCAATACAACAATAGGCTTTTTCAATTCCGTCAGGCGCTTCATCTAATTGCCAAAGTGCTTCGTTTTCGGCTCCCATGGGTTGCCAAAAGTGTTTTGAAACGTAATCAGATAAATGTTCTCCTGTTGCTTTTTCAATACACATCGCCAATAATTGAGTAGCACCACTTAAATATTTGAAAGATTGCCCTGGTTTTTCTTTGATGTCTAATCCTAGAATCACATCCTTCAAATTATCATCAAAATAAGCACGAGTTACAATAGAAAACGGACTGTAATATTTCTCATCCCAACTTAATCCAGAAGCCATAGAAGATAAATCGCCGATAGTAACTTCTTTGGCATATTTTCCTTTTAGTTCAGGAAAAAAGTCGGTTACTTTTTGATCTAAACTTTTCATTTTTCCTTCCATGATTGCTTTCCCCATAGCCATAGTAACAACACTTTTTGCCATGGAAAAAGAATTGGTTTTAGAATTTTTATCAAATCCATCAAAATAACTTTCGTGCCAAATACTATCGTTTTTTATAATTAAATAAGCAATAGTTTGTAATTCTTTATGGTTTTTAGATAAGACTTCGGTGGCAGGAATAGAATTGTAATCGGTGGCTATTGCCCAAGGTTGTGCGATTCCTTTCTTAATTTCTCTATTAGGAAATTCTTTATAGTCTTCTAGAAAAGCTGTTGTGTAACCTTTAAAATAAATGGTTCTTACAGCTCGTAAAAGATAATCTACGTTAAAAATATACATTAAAACGATGATGCTTACTAAAATAATAGCAAACCATTTGAAGAATTTTATAAGAAATTTCATGAGCTAATTTTATAAGATTGCGTTATAAAAGTAGCAAAAAGTGATTGGATTTTACAACAAACTAAAACAAAGTTTCTTGTTTTACAGGATTTTCATGTTCAAGCAACCATTTTTTGCGCCACAAACCACCTGCATAACCTGTTAATGATCCATCAGTACCAATAACTCTATGACATGGTATCACAATCCAAAGGGGATTCTTTCCATTGGCAGAAGCAACTGCGCGAATTGCTTTTACATCACCTAATTTTTTTGATAAATCTAAATACGAACATGTTTTTCCGAAAGGAATATTGAGTAATTCTTCCCAAACTTTTTTCTGAAAGTCGGTTCCACTTGGGTTAAGTGGAAAAGTAAAAGTTGTTCTTTTTCCATCAAAATAGTCTTGAAGTTGTAAAACAGCCTCTTTTAATTCTTCTGGAATTTTAATTGAAATTTCAACGTTTTCATTCATAACATGAATTTTTGAAATTCCATTTTCATCTCCTTGAATTTCTGTGAAGCCGAGAGGTGTATTTATAAAGACTGTTTTCATTTAGTAAAAATAAAAAAAAACCACCTATAAAAGGTGGTTTAATAAGATGTAAAAGCTGAATTAATAATATTATTAAGATTTAATCTCTTCTTTTTTGTCAGTAGCAGGCTCTAATACTTTTCCTTTGAAAGATAAAGTTTTAACAGCTTCAACTCCGTTTTCAGTTGTTGTAATAGTAACTGATTTTTGAAACATTCCACCACTAGCAGCATTGAAAGTTGCAGCAACCATTCCTTTTTCTCCCGGTTTAATTGGAGTTTTTGTATAATTTGCAGCAGTACAACCACAAGCTGGTCTTACATTTGTAATTAAGATAGTTTCTTTTGTAGTGTTTGTAAAAGAAAATTCATAAGTAACTGGTTTCCCTTTTTCAATATCTCCAAAATCATGCATTTCTTGATCCCATTTAATGTTTGATTGTTTTGGAGTTACTGGAGCTTTAACTTCTGTAGGAGCTACTTGCATCGCTTTAGCATTTTCTACCTTAACCTCTTTTGTTTGTGCGAATGAAGCACTAGCTATAAATAAAGCTACAATTGATAATTTAATTGATTTCATACGGTATAATTTTTTTAGTTATTTTAAATTTGTTGATACAAAACTAAAAAAGTTTTATTTTTCTGTTGTTAATTAAATTTTAATGATTGTTAATGACATGTTAACAGGCATTTTTAAAACTACTTTTTTCGTAATATCGAACTCATTATGAAGTTTAACAGATTTAATACCGTAATTTTTGCTGGGTTTTTAGCAATTGTAGGAGTAATTATCATGCAGTTGTTTTTGCTCAATCAAGCCTATATTTTTGAGAAAAAAGATGTAGAAGATAAAATCCATTTTGCGTTGCAAGATGTTGTAAATAAAATTTATAAGGACAATAAAAAAGAACTTCCGATAGGAAATCAAATAAAAAAAGTTTCCGAAAATTACTTTATTGTAAATGTAAATGATGTTTTTGAAAATACCATATTAGAACAATATTTAAAAAATGAGTTTGAAAAAGTAAAATTAGAATTAGACTACGAATATGCCATATATGATTGTAGTTCTGATGCTATGGTGTATGGAAATTATGTTTCTTCTAATGGAAAAGAGCCTTCAAAATTTTGTGCCGATTGTTTCTCAAAAAATAGCGATTTAACGTATTACTTTGCGGTTCGTTTTCCAAATATTAAACAAACCTATTTTAAAAGTTTGTCACAATATTGGATTTTTACTGGGGTTTTATTCTTTGTTCTGATTATTTATGTGTATTCTGTTTTGTTAATGTTAAAGCAAAAAAGATATACTGATTTACAGAAAGATTTTATCAATAATATGACACATGAGTTTAAAACACCTTTGGCTTCTATTTTGATTGCTTCTAATTATGCGAATACTCAAAAAGAAATTATTGATAATCCAAAGCTTTCAAAATACATTCAAATTATTATCAACCAAAGTAATAAATTGAACCAGCATATAGAGAAAATTCTATATGTGGCGAAGACCGAAAGCAAGCAAATCGAATTGGAAAAATCGAAAGTAGATTTGAAGTTGTTGTTAGAATTGGTAAGAGAAAATATTTTCTTAAAACATCAAAAAGAAATCAATATTGATATTCAGTTAGAACAAAATTATGTAGTTCAGGCAGATGAATTTCATTTTTATAATGTGATTTACAATATCATGGATAATGCGGTGAAATATTCGCCTCAAACACCACAAATAACCATTCAATCAAAAGAAAGTTCAAAAGGATTAGCTTTAAAATTTACCGATAATGGTTGCGGAATACCAGAAAGTGATTTACCATTTGTGTTTGATAAATTCTATCGTGTAGCAAGAGAAGATAGCAAAGACATTGAAGGTTTTGGAATTGGACTTTCGTATGTAAAACGTGTTTGTGAATGGCACAAATGGAAAGTAGAAGCCAAAAACAACGAAGAAAAAGGAATCACCATAACCATCCAAATAAACAAAAACGATTATGAGTAAAAAGCGTATTTTGTATGTTGAAGACGACGAAACTTTAGCGTTTTTAACTTCCGATAATTTAGAGCAACATTTTGATGTTACCCATTGTGCGAATGGAAAAGAAGCTTTTCAATTGTTTTGCAAAGAGTCTTTCGATTTGTGTGTTTTGGATATTATGTTGCCAGATATGGATGGATTTGAAATTGCAACTGAAATCAGAAAGCGAAATCAGGAAATTCCAATTATTTTTCTTTCGGCAAAAACCATGAAAGATGATCGAATTAAAGGTTTAAAATTGGGTGCCGATGATTATTTAGTAAAACCCTATTCGATAGAAGAATTGATTTTAAAAATCGAAATTTTCTTAAATCGAAGTCAAAAGTCGACCGATAATTCTATACAAAAACAATATACATTTGGAAGTTTTCAATTTGAACCCGAAAATTATTTATTAAAGAACGAGAATCAAAGTATA
Source organism: Flavobacterium proteolyticum (assembly GCF_015223105.1). GTDB lineage: Bacteria > Bacteroidota > Bacteroidia > Flavobacteriales > Flavobacteriaceae > Flavobacterium > Flavobacterium proteolyticum. The sequence continues at coordinate 713,104 of NZ_JADFTZ010000001.1, read as the reverse complement.
ACTTTAACCGAAAGAGAAGCCTCACTTTTAAAATTGTTTTTAGATAATCCAAACACTGTTTTAAAAAGAGAAAAAATCTTGATGGAATTATGGGGAAGTGATGATTATTTTCTGGGTAGAAGTTTAGATGTTTTTATTTCAAGATTGCGAAAAATCATAAAAGAAGAAACCCACGTGAGAATAGAAAACATTCCGCGCGTGGGCTTTAAATTAGTGGTTGAGTAACGGTTATTCGAAACTCATCATATATACTTCTAAGGCTTTGCGTTCTTCAGCCGTCATGGCTTTTGTAATAACAAAGTTAGCTTTCATGGTTTCGTATTGTGATGGGTCTACAATCGCTTTACTTTCTTCGTTTATAAAAGAAGCGATACTTGCTCCTTTTTCCTTGTAAATTTTGGCGATATCTTTTATGGCTGGTCCAATTACTTTTGTGTCAGCTTTGTGGCAAGCGGTACAAGTTCCTTTTCCTTCAAAAAGTTCTTGTCCTTTTGCTAGTAATGGGTCAACTGTGGGTTCTGCTGCTACTTCTGATTTTTCTTGAACAGGATTTCCGTAGGCATCCGTTTCCTTTTTTTCACCACAATTCGTTAAGGAAATGGCTAATGTGAAAACAGCAAATGATTTTAATATAAGTTTCATTTTGATATAATTTAGAAATATCGATAAAATTACAACATCGATTTCACTTAGTTTGTGACATTTGTCACATTACTTTTTATTTAATAAAATAGCAGCCTCTTTAGCAAAATAGGTTGAAATCAAACTTGCACCCGCTCTTTTGATACACATTAATTGCTCCATCATAATTTTGTCATGATCTAACCAACCTCTTTCCGAAGCCGCTTTAATCATTGCATATTCTCCCGAAACATGGAAAACTGTTACCGGAACATCCACCGCATTTTTCACTTCACGAACAATATCTAAATAAGCGATTCCTGGCTTAACCATTACCATATCAGCGCCTTCTTCCACATCCCAAAGTGCTTCTTTAACCGCTTCGATGCGATTAGCATAATCCATTTGGTAGGTTTTTTTGTCTTTCGGTACTTCTACATCAGCATCTTTTGGAGCCGAATCCAAAGCATCTCTAAACGGACCATAAAACGCCGAAGCATATTTAGCTGAATAACTCATGATTCCCACATTGTGAAATCTTGCCGCATCCAAACCTTGACGTAAACGTAAAACACGTCCATCCATCATATCACTTGGTGCAACAAAATCTGCACCTGCTTTGGCGTGAGAAACCGCCATTTTTACTAAAGCATCATTGGTGGCATCATTTGCTACATCACCTTTTTCAATAATTCCATCATGGCCATAAATCGAATATGGGTCTAAAGCCACATCAGGCATTACAATCATTTCTGGACAAGCGGCTTTTATGGCACGAATGGCTCTTTGCATCAAACCATTATCGTTCCAAGCTTCTTTTCCGGTATTGTCTTTTAAATCATCGCTAACTTTTACATAAATGTTTACGGCACGAATTCCTAAAGCAAATAATTCTTTTACTTCTTCCACCGTTAAATCTAATGTACGACGGAAAATTCCTGGCATAGAAGGGATTTCCACTTTTGTGTTTTCGCCTTCCATAATAAACATCGGAAACATAAAATCAGCCGGACTCAAGCTGGTTTCGCGAACTAAACTTCTTATAGATTCGTTTACTCTTAAACGACGACCTCTGTGTATTGGAAACATAATTTGTTGTTCAAAAAATTAGAGCGTAAAGTTACTAATTTTTAACCGATTTCTTTCTTTTGGAAACTATGTAAATCCGTAAAAATATTCTTAATTTTGTAGCATGAAGAAGCTTTTTATTTTAAGCATTTGCCTGCTGTTGACCAGTTGTTTCGAAATAACCGAAAAAATCAAGCATAATAGTGACCAAAGCGGGGACTATAGTTTGGTAGTGGATTTTTCGAGTTCATGGTTCAAAACCAAGTCGGCTGTAATGTTAGAAGAAGTTGATGGAGTTAGTATTCCAAATGAAGAAGACATCAAATCAAAGTTAGCACAATTTAGAACAGAAGCTTCAAAAATTAAAGGGGTTTCTAAAATTTCTACTTCGTATGATTTTAATACTTACATTTTCAAAATCAATTTTTCATACAATTCTTTAGAAACCTTGAATGCGGTTTTAAATGTAATGGATAAAAAAAATAATTTGGTTCATTTTAAAAACAATAATGGAAAATTTGAGCGAATTGCTTCCTATCCGTTACCAAAAAATTTAATCAAGAACGAAGATAAAAAAGAAGATTTACTAAAGGCAAATATCATAGCGGTTTATACTTTTGATAAAGATGTGGCAACGGTTCAAAATGCAAACAGTAAACTTTCAAAATCTAAAAAAACAGTGTTTTTAAAACAGAATATATGGAATGTTTTAAACAACAATAAACTGATGAACAATTCCATAAGTTTCAATCCTTAACTCCATTATGAAAAAGATTTTTTATTTCTTATTCCTATTTCCCGTTATCGTATTTGGCCAAAGCAAACAGGAAAACTATGATTATTTTGTGCAATTCAACACATCTCAATTTGCTAAAAAAGTAGATATGGATAGCTTGTTTAATCACAAGGTTTTTAAAAGTGTAAACGAAGCTAATTCCGATTTTAAATTAAACGATTTTATTTCGTTCATCGATAAAACAAAATCGGTTACGATTCATGGAAATTTTACGGATAGTATTGCTTATTATCAAATGACATTTCCACTAAAAGATGCTAAAGGTTGGAATACTTTCATCCAAAACAAGGTAAATAAAAACAATTTAAACACAGCAGATTCCATTAAAGAAGTTATTAAGAAACACGATAAATGGGCTCTTTATTCACCTAAAAACGATGATTTTACTCTGGCATGGAATGATGGTAATTTAATCATTTATGAAATTATTGAAACTAGAAATAACTTTGCTTATACTGACTTTTCTGATGCTACGATAGCCGTAGATACTGCCGCTGTGGTTGTAGATGAAGAATATTATGATGATGCTCCAGTTGAGGTTATTGAAGTTGTAGAAGAAGTTCCTACTAAAGTTATTTTAGATAAAAGAATTGAAGCTGGAGAAGGTGCTCCAATAGAAGAATTAGTTGATAAAAGAGCTGGAGTTGCAGAAGGTGTTACTGAAGAGGAAGACATTGAAGAAGCGGATTTTAATGATGAAGAGTATAAAAAATGGATAGCTTCTTTTGAAAAAGAACAAGCACAAGAGCGAATCCAAAAGCATGAAAAACAAGAGGAACAAATTGCACTTTTATTTGAAAATGGATTTGTAACACCTGTATCTTCAAAAATAAATACAAAGGCCGACATTGCTTGTTGGATTAATTATGAAGCTATTTATGGCAGAATGAGTTCGTTTTATTATTTGTTAGGTTCTATTAATTCAAATAGAGAAGTAAACAATTCTAAGAATGCTATTAAAGGAATGAATGTTGATTTCTATTTTGAGAATAATAAAGCCCGAATGGAGCAAAAAGTAGAATATTCAGAATCTCTTGCCAATGTGATGCAAAAAGTAGTTGCGAGAAAACCGAATAAAAATATTTTTAATTACTTCCCAAAACAAGAGCCTTTAGCTTATTTTTCATATCATTCAAGTACAGAAGAATTGCTTAAAAATTATCCAGAAATCATGGAGCAAATTTTAGGTAATATGCCAATTGACAAAAAAGATACAGAAATCTTAACCGATTTAATTTCAACTATTGTTGATGAAGAAGCTACTGCAACGCTTTTTGATGGTGACATTTCAATGTTTTTACATGCTATGGAAACGTATGAAAGTACTTTTATGTCGCGAACTTATGATGAAGATTACGAAGAAGTTGAAGAAGAAAAAACCATTACCAAAACTCGACCAATTTTTACTATGATTATGACTTCTACTCATCCAACAATGGGAGATAAATTGTTGAATTTAGGTGTTAGAAAAAATCTTTTACAAAAAGTAGATGACTATTATTTGGTAAATCAATCAGAAGAACTAGGGGATTTCATGATTATTAAGAGAGGAGATGTAATGGTATTTACTAATGGTTTGGATTATTTAAATAATGGATCAAAATCAGATTTCACTAAAAAAGTGAAGAAAGATTTATCGAAGAATTATTTTTACGGAAATTTTGAAATACAACGTTTCTTCAAATCCTATTTGTTAAATCAAGATTTAGGAAGTGATACAGCTAAAATGGTACGTTTAGGAAATCAGTTTAAAAACATGGAGTTTAAAGCTTCAAATAAGATAAACAATCACATTATGAAATTAGAAATGGATATTAATTCTAATTTTTCAAATGAAAACATTGTGCTTCAAATGTTAGATTTAATCGATTTTTTAGATTAATTCAAATGTCATAAAATAAAAAAATCCGCTATTTAAATAGCGGATTTCTTTATACCCAATCGATTGGTTTTGCTAATACTTTTAGTAATTTTTCTTCTTCACTTCCTGCTTCTGGATGATGGTCGTACACCCATTGTACATGAGGTGGCAAACTCATTAAGATACTTTCGATTCTTCCGTTGGTTTTTAGTCCGAAAAGTGTTCCTTTATCGTGAACCAAATTGAATTCTACATAACGACCTCGACGAATTTCTTGCCAAGTTCTTTGCGCTTCTGTAAATGGTATATCTTTTCTTTTTTTCACAATGGGAACATAAGCTTGTAAGAAAGAATTCCCAACTTCGGTTACAAAATTGAACCAATCTTCCATTGAAATTACTTCAGTTGCTTTTAGATAATCGAAAAACAAACCGCCAATTCCTCTTGCTTCAAATCGATGTGCGTTCCAAAAGTATTCGTCACATTTCTTTTTATAATTGGGATAGAATTCAGGATTATGTTTGTCGCAAGCATTTTTACAAGTTTGATGAAAATGTTTTGCATCTTCTTCAAACAAATAATATGGTGTTAAATCTTGTCCGCCACCAAACCATTGGTTGATGATGTTGCCGTTTTTATCATACATTTCAAAATAACGCCAATTCGCATGAACCGTTGGCACCATCGGATTTTTCGGATGAATTACTAAACTCAATCCGCAAGCGAAAAAATCGGCTTCTCCTACACCGAACATTTTTTGCATGGTATCAGGTAATTTTCCATGAACGGCTGAGATATTCACACCGCCTTTTTCAAAAACGTTTCCGTTTTCAATAACACGTGTGCGACCGCCACCGCCTTCTGGTCGTTCCCATAAATCTTCTCGAAATTTGGTACCGCCATCGATGTCCTCTAATCCTTTACAGATTTGATTTTGTAGGGTTTGTATGTAGGTGTAGAATTTATTTTTCAATTTAAATATGTTTTTTTCGAAGTTTTACAATTACAAAAATTCCAACAATAGCTAATGTAATGATTAATCCAATGATTAGTTTGTTAGATATTTTATCTCCGCTTTTAGTAATTCTATTTTGATTATTTTGAGCAACATTGTTCTTATTTGTAGAATCTGTTTTTGCATAAAAATTTTGTGCATACTCAATATCTAAATCTTTGTTTTGGATAACCCAATTTGATTCTTTTTTTTCAATTTCAGCATATCTGCTTTTCCCAATTAGAATACCTTTTTTAACTTCTTTAAGCAATTCTTCGTAAGTGTTTTTATCACTTTCTTGCATGCTCAAAAACATTTGAATGTTTTCTTTGGTTTTGAGAGAAACTGAACCGGCATTGTATAAATCAGAAGCCATATATGCCATAGCTGATAACCTTTTAGCTCCAGGTTCACTATATGATTCATTAAGCAAAACATCTCCAAGAGCATTCAAAAGAATAGGAGAGTTATAATTACCAAAACGCATCATTCCTAAAATTCCTTTTACGGCTTTTTTAATTTCATCTTCAGGGAGAAAATCTTTCGTTGAATTATTTTTGGTTTTGTATTTTTCTAATAAAAAGGTGTAAAAATTGTTAGATTCAGACCCCTTTTTTTTATTTGATAGAATAAATTCAACAAGGTATTTTTGATATATTTCTCTTCCAAAGTGCGCCTCAGGATTTATTTTTATAGCTTTATTAATATATATTAATCCTTCTTCAAATTGCCCATCATGTATATAAAAAGTACCAAGATTAGCGAATGTTTCATATAAATTTGGAGCAAATTTTTCCTTAAGCTTCATAAGCTCAATAGCTTTTTTATCATTGCCTAATTTTGAATACGCCACTGCTAAATCATCAAAAAGTAAAGGGTCTTTATTTCCTTTATCAATTTGAGGTTGAATTTTAGCTATACGCCATTGGTAATATGAATTGGAGTGCCTGTCAAAATTCCCAGTTATTAATTCAAAAGCATCTGGAAACTTTTGTTTTTCCATTGCATAAGTGTCTCTATCCCAAAGGCACGCATTAATAAAGTTTGAAAATAATAAAATAAATACAGTTAAAATTGCTCTCATTTTAATTTATTTTTCATGTTCTAATTCATATAATTCCATATCCAATGGAGATTCATTTGGAGGTGTGTATTCATTTAAAAGTGTTCTTTTCCAATCGAAACCACATTTTTCTGCGACTTTACAACTTCCAATATTTGTTTTATGAGCAATAATTTGAAATTTATTGAATCCTAAAACTTCAAATCCATATTTTGAGGTTAGCACAATAGCTTTTGACATCCAACCTTTGTTTTCGTATTCTTTACTTATACAATAAGCAAATTCACCTTGTTTGGTATCCCAATTTATTTCTTTGATGATAATTAAACCAGCAATTTTTGAATTTGAAACATCTTTAATTCCAAAAGTAAATTCAGATTTTGAATCGTTTTCTTTTCTTTTTTCTTCAATATAACTTAAACTATCAGCAAAGGATTGATTTTTTGACAACGTAATTGGAAAGTACCGTTTAAAGTTATCAAAATTCAAGACCATCATTTCAGATAAACTTTTTGCGTCATCTGCTTGTAAAGTGATTATATGAAATGAATCGGTTGTTATCATTAGTTATAAAAACTACTTCTTATACTCCTTCACCGCCTCAACAAACGCCTTCGCATGATCCACAGGAATATTTGGTAAAATACCGTGGCCTAAGTTTACAATGTATTTGTCTTTTCCGAATTCGTCAATCATTTCGTGAACCATTTTTTTGATGGTTGGGATTGGAGATAATAAACGACTTGGGTCGAAATTTCCTTGTAACGTGATGTTTCCACCGGTTAAATAACGCGCGTTTCTTGGCGAACATGTCCAATCCACTCCTAAAGCTGAAGCTTTGGATTTTGACATTTCGTTTAAAGCAAACCAACAACCTTTTCCAAATACGATTACTTCTGTTTCTTCGGCTAATGCTTCTACGATTTGGTTGATGTATTGCCATGAAAATTCTTGATAATCTACCGGAGAAAGCATTCCGCCCCAAGAATCAAAAATTTGAATTGCATTACAGCCCGCTTTTACTTTTTCTTTCAAGTATAAAATCGTAGTATCAGTGATTTTTTGTAATAATAAGTGAGCTGCAACTGGATTTGAAAAGCAAAATCCTTTTGCTGTATCAAAACTTTTAGAACCTTTTCCTTCTACAGCATAACAGAAAATCGTCCATGGCGAACCAGCGAAACCAATTAATGGCACTTCGTCGTTCAACATTTCTTTAGTTAATTTTACCGCATCCATCACGTAACCTAAAGTTTCGTGAATATTTGGAACAAAAACTTGGTTTACTTGTTCAGCTGTACGAATAGGATTTGGAATTATCGGACCTAAATTGTCTTTTAATTCAACGTGAATTCCCATTGCTCTCGGCACTACTAAAATATCTGAGAATAAAATCGCAGCATCTGGTTTTACAATACGAATAGGTTGTACGGTAATTTCAGCAGCTAATTCTGGAGTTTCGCATCGGGTGAAAAAATCATATTTATCGCGTAAAGCTCTAAATTCTGGTAAATATCTTCCGGCTTGACGCATCATCCATACTGGTGGACGTTCAACAGTTTCTCCTTTTAATGCTCGTAAAAATAAGTCGTTCTTAATCATTTTTTATACTTTATGCTTTAAGCAATTGGCTATAAGCGTTTATAATATTTTATTACTTCGGTAATTACATTTTCAACGGTGGGTTGCGATGCAATTATTATGCTGTTTGTTTTGTTTTCTAATGCTTTTGCTGTGGTGGTTCCAATGCAAAAACAGGTTTTGTTTTCTAATGAATTCTTCTTTAAAAAACTATTCACTCCTGATGGACTATAAAACAAAACACCATCAAACGGTTCTTTAATTTGGTGTTGTTTCAGCTTGGTTTTATATACGACAATTTCGTTATATACGATTTTGTTTTGCTGAAAAAAATCGGGAATCGTATTTCTTCTGATATTTCCACAAAAGAAAGTAAACGAATTAGTTTTATATTTTGATTCGATGATTTGAATTAATTCTTCGGCATAATCGGCACTTTCCAAAACAATGAATCCTTTCTTTTCTAGAAAATTTCGGGTTTTACTTCCCACACAAAAACATGAAATGGAATGAACGTTTTTTACATCCGATTTTAAAACACTTTTTACTGCTTCTTTACTTGTAAAAACCAAGTATTCATTAAGTTGAGATGTTTCAAAATCAATAGATTTAGTTTGAATGAAATTCTTTTCTACAAGTTCAATTTTAGCATCAGAAAGTTTGTTTTTTAATGCTTTTGAAAGTTTTTTTGTAGAGAGAATTCGGGTCATTTTAGCTTCTAATTTGGTGTTCTTCTTGCCCTAAACAATAGGTTTCAATATCTTTATTGTATCCATAAACTACTAAAATATCATCTTCTAACACTACAGTTTCTGGAGAGGGTCTACCAATCGTTTCTTTTATAACTGATTTTTTTCCGATAAGATTTCGCTTTTCTCTTTTTCGAATGATGGTTACTAATGTTAAATGGTATTTATCGATAGAATCAAGTTCAGCTAATGTTTTTCCAAAGAATTCTGGTTTAGCTTTTACTTCAGAAATGGTAAAATTATCATCCAATTGATAGTTTTCTAAAGTTGATTTAAAGTTGATTTGCTTCGTTAATCGGTCTGCCGATTCTTGTTCTGGATGAATAATGCTGTGAATTCCCATCGCTTCTAAAACTGTGTCGTGTATAGGCGACAGAGCTCGGCTGATGATTTTCACATCACTCAATTTTTTAATAATGGCTGTTGTAATAATAGCTGCACCTTCATTTTCTCCTATGGCTACCACTACTTTATCTGCATCTTTTAAAGGTAAAGCTTCGTAAGACAATTCATTAGTAGAATCTAATGCAATTGCATGCGAAATTTTATCTTTTACTAAATTTACTTTTTCGATGTTTTTATCTACACCAATTACTTCGTTTCCTGTTTCAGTTAAACTGATAGCAAGCGACATTCCGAAGTTTCCTAAACCAAATACGATAATTTTCATTTGGACAAGTTTAGTTGATTAATATATTTTCTTTTGGATATTCGTAAAATTGATGATTCAATCTACGTAATAAACCGACCATTAAGTTGAGCATTCCAATACGACCTATAAACATACAAGCAATTAAAACATATTTACTTGGTTCTGTAACGGTTGGTGTATAGTTTAAACTTAATCCTACTGTACTATATGCTGAGAAGCATTCAAAAGCAACGGTTAATAATGGTGTTCCTTTTGGTTCAAAAATTAACATTGCCACAATTGATATCCCAATTGTTATTAACGAGATACACAAAATAGCAAATGCACGAGAAGTAGATTCAGATGAAATTCTTCTGCCAAAAAATTCAATTCTGCTTTTTCCTCTTGCTACAGCAAATATATTTAAAGTTGCTAATGCGAAGGTGCTGGTTTTAATACCACCTGCAGTAGAAGCTGGCGAACCACCAATCCACATTAAAAAGATGATTAGTAAAAGAGAAGGAACATTCATTTGAGAAAAGTCAACAGCATTAAACCCTGCAGTTCTTGGAGTTACTGAATTAAAACTTGCCGCAGTTATTTTGCCAAATAATGTTTTATGTTCTAGTAATGTGTTGTTGTATTCAGAAATGTATAAAAATATAAAACCGCCTACAAGTAAAATAATAGTTGTGTAGATTACAATTTTAGTATTTAAAGTAATTACTCTAATTTTTTTATGTACTATTTTTTTCTCGAAAAGTTCAATGACATAGTTTTTTATGTATTGATAGAAATTGAAAACAATGTTGTGTCCTAATCCTCCTAAAACAATCAAAGTCATAATAATCCATTGAAGAAAATAGTCAAAGCGTATAGCCTCATCATATAATCCGGCAGACAAAATTGAAAAGCCAGCGTTACAAAAAGCTGAGATAGAGTGGAAAATTGAGAAGAAAAATTTGTTTTCTATAGTATTAATTTCCAATATAGAGGAATAGATGAAAATAGCACCTACGGCTTCAACTCCCAAGGTAAAAATTACTACGTTAAGGGCTGCTCTAAAAACATCTCTTAACCCTTCATGTGCAATAAAGTCTTTAGTATTCAATCCTTCTTTAAAAGATGAACTTCCTCTAAAAAAGAAAGCAAAGAAAGAAGTGAAGGTTAATATTCCAATTCCGCCTAATTGAATTAAAACTAAAATTATGGATTGCCCAACGGTCGTAAAAGCGGTTGAGGTGTCTACAACTGCTAATCCAGTAACACAAACAGCACTTGTAGAAGTAAAAAGCGCATTGGTAAAAGTTATTCCGTTTGTTGTAGCACTCGGTAGCATTAATAAAAAGGCACCTGTTAAGGCTAAAATCATAAAACTTCCAACAAATACAATGGCTGGATTAAAGTAAATATCATAAATATGACGTACTAAAACTAAAAGTCGTAGTAAAAAATAAAAGATAAGCCCTCCTTCTAAAATTGGTTTTACTTTTTGAAGAATGTAATCTGATGAAAAGTTTAAATTTAGTAATGAAATTATTACACAAGTCAACATAATGCCTGCTAATAATATCATGTTAGCAAGAGCCACTTTTTTATTACTCTTGTATTTATAAGTAAAAAATTTAAACGAATTAAACGCTAATAGACCTATTGAAAGAAATATTAATCCTATAACGTGTGGCGAATTATAGTTTTCTTCGAAATCATATCCAAAGTCAAAGACTATAAAAAGTAGTACGATGATATCAAAAAAGCGATATAAATAATTGAGTAACGATTCTTTCTCCATTTTGGAATAAAATTACTTTTTTAAATCACGACGAATGCTTTCCATTAAAGCACTTCCGCCGTTGTTTAAAATTTCTTCGGCACAATTTTTTCCGAAGTTTTTATAAGAATCAAAAGTACAACTTTTTTTGATTGTGTGTTTTTCTTTTCCGTCTAAAGAGAACAAAACGCCTTCAAAATCAATTTTATCTGAAGTAAATGTTGCCAAAGCACCAATTGGAGCTGTACAACCACCTTCAAGGGTTTTTAAGAATTCACGTTCAATGTGGGTACAAATTTCGGTTTCAGTATGGTTTAATTTCGCTAAAGCTTCTTTACAAAAATCATCGTTTTCCATAGCGACTACAACCATTGCGCCTTGTGCTGGTGCTGGAACCATCCAACTTAAATCGATATAATTTTCTGGTTTTAAATTGATGCGTTCTAAGCCTGCTGCTGCAAAAATAGCTCCGTTCCAATCGCTATCTTGTAGTTTTTGCATGCGGGTATTTACATTTCCGCGTAAATCTACGACGTTATGATTTGGATATTTATTTAACCATTGGGCTTGTCTGCGTAAACTTCCAGTTGCGATAGTTCCTTCCGAATTTAAAAAATCTAAATTGCCTTTATGAACTAAAATGTCAACTGTGTTGGCACGTTCTAAAACGGCAGCTTGAACAATTCCTATAGGTAAAGCAGTTGGTACATCTTTCATAGAATGAACCGCAATATCTACCTGACCGTTTATCATGGCGATGTCTAAGGTTTTGGTAAAAATTCCAGTGATTCCTAATTCGTAAAGTGGTTTATCAAGAATGATATCTCCTTGTGATTTTACGGCAACAATCTCCGTTTGATAACCTAAATCGTTTAATTTTTTTTGTACGGTGTGTGCTTGCCAAAGGGCTAATTCGCTATCACGAGTTCCTATTCGGATTATTTTGCTCATTATTTTGAAACTGTTTCTAATTGGAAAATTTTCTCAATCCATTCAATACTTTCATCCACCATAGTTTCATCATCTTTTAAATGATTAGCAAAATGATTCGTGATTTTTTGAATGATTCTTGCCGTAATTAATTCGGCTTGTTCTTCGTCAAAATTAGCTAATTTTTTACGTTGAAAGTTTAATTCTCCCTCTTTAATTGTATTCAGTTTTGCTTTTAAAGCATGTATGGTTGGTGCAAATTTACGTTGTTTGGTCCAAGCCATAAATTCGTCTTTAATTTCTTCAATAATTGCTTCGGCTGCTGGAATGTGTTTTTTTCTGTTTTCTAAAGTTTCATCCGTAATTTGCGAAAGCTCATCCATATGAACAAGCGTAACACCTTCAATATCTTTTACATTTTCGTTCACATTTTTAGGAATCGATAAATCTAAAATCAATAAAGGTTTTTTCAAATTTAAGATGGCTTTATCAACTGTTGGATTTTGAGCTCCAGTTGCTACCACTACCACATCTGCTTTTTGAAGTTCTATTTGTAAATCTGCGTAGTCTTTTACAATAACATCAAGTTTTCGAGCTAATCTTTCAGCTTTTTCTTTTGTTCGGTTGATTAATGTTATTTGTTCGTGTTTTGTATGTTTTACTAAGTTTTCACAAGTATTTCTTCCGATTTTTCCTGTTCCAAAAAGCAAAATATTTTTCGAAGCAATATCTTCTACATTTTTAAAAATGTATTGAACCGAAGCAAAAGACACTGAAGTAGCACCAGAAGAAATTTCGGTTTCGTTTTTAATTTTTTTACTTGCTTGAATAACTGCATTTACAAGTCTTTCTAAAAAAGCATTGGCTAAATCTAGTTCTTTACTCTTTACAAATGCGTTTTTTAATTGACTGATGATTTCAAAATCACCTAAAATTTGACTGTCTAATCCAGTTCCCACACGAAACATATGTGAAATTGCTTCACTATTTTTGTATACAAAAGCAACTTTTTGAAAATCTTCAACCGTTCCTTGACTGTTTTCGCACAATAATTTGATTAATTGGAAAGGGTGTTGAGCAAAACCATAGATTTCAGTTCTGTTACAGGTAGAGGTTACAATTAAACTATCAATACCTTCAGCTTTAGCTTGATGTAATAAGTTAGTTTTGGCTTGTTCATCCAAACTAAATTTCCCTCTCATTTCAGCATCAGCTTTCTTATAACTCAATCCTACTGCATAGAAAGTTGGATGCTTTGCGAATGTATTGTTTTCCATATGACTCACTCTTTCCTAAAAGTTTAACAAAATTATATTTTCCAATTTTATAAAAACAACGCTAAAAGTACTTTTTGTGTCGCTTAAAGATATTTTAGGCTAATATTATCTTTTTACTATTATTTCCATTAAATTTGTAATGTATTCAAGGCCTAACAATTAGTTTATATAGAATAATTCTAAATAATATTTCATTGTTAACCAAAAGTATATACGAAAAAATATCGCTATGGGTTCATTAGAAGAAATAAAAATTGAAAACGAATTTATTTTATTGCGTTTTCAGAATGATAGTAACGAAACAATTAAAATAGAAAAACCTGTAAATCAAGGACTTATTCAGTTTCATTTTGGTTTAAAGGGGAAAGGTAAATTTATTTTCAATCAAGGTAATTATGCTTTGGATTTGAAAGAAGAGAAATCCCTTTTGTTTTATAATCCTCAAAAAGAATTACCTATTCATTTAGAATTGGCTCCTAATACTTGGATAATTTCGGTAATTGTTTCGATAAAAAAATTTCATGGATTATTTTCTTCGGAAGCAGAAAACATTCCTTTTTTAAGTGATGAAAATAAGGATAAAAAATATTATAAAGAAAACGATATTAGTCCTTCAATGTCAATTGTGTTGAGTCAAATATTCCATTATAATTTAAATTCGTTTATCAAAAACTTATATTATAAAGGAAAGGGATATGAGCTTTTAAGTTTGTATTTTAATCGTTCCGAAGATCCAAACGCTGAACAATGCCCATTTTTAATTGATGAAGAAAACGTTTTAAAGATTAAAAAGGCAAAAGAAATTGTCATTGCTAATATGTCAGAACCTCCTACTTTAGAAGTTTTGTCAGAACAAGTAGGGTTGAGTCTTAAAAAGCTAAAAATGGGTTTCAAACAAATTTATGGTGATACGGTTTACGGATTTCTATTTGACTACAAAATGGATTATGCGCGTCAATTGTTAGATAGTGGTTCGTACAATGTAAATGAAGTGGGATTGAAAATCGGTTACAGTACAGGAAGTCATTTTATTGCTGCTTTTAAAAAGAAATTTGGAACAACTCCAAAAAAATATTTGATGTCTATTAATTCAAATGTATAAAAAAAGAGCCCCAAGGCTCTTTTTTTATTAGTTATAATAGTGTGCTATAATAACAACTTCGTCTTCTCCACCACCCATTTGCATTTTAACAGCTCCAGTTCCTCCTGTGTCTGCAACAAATAATATTCCTGCAAACATTGGACAATAAGTGCCTGGTCCTAATTTTACATAATCATGCCCTGTTGCATAGAATTTTTTATCAAATCCTTCTCCGCCACCAGCGCCTAGACTACTTCCGTTAGTATAAAAATTTCCGCTGTATCCCATTGCTCCTGGATTTCCAGCGAAGTCTATAGCGTTGCCGTCATAATCGGTTGTAACAATTGCACCTGATGGTCCAGTTTGTCTTAAATAAACATAAAATTGTGCTGTACGTGCATGATAATCATCAATTGGAATTCCTGATTTATATATTTCATAAGATATTGCGTAATTAATCTCAACAATTGCAGGTTTAGTTAATGTGAATGTTGATAAGCCTGCGCCTGATTGTCGAGGCCATCCGGCTTGAGAATAACCAGAACCAACACCTGTTTGGTTAACTTGGTTTGAATCCGCACCTCCTGTATCTAATGGATCGGCTAAATAATTAGCTGGATTAAAAAGTACCTCAATGTTAGTCGGAGCATTATTTAAAACCAAATCACCATTAGAGTTAGCGTATACTCGAGTGTTTTCTTTAATTCCTAAGTTCAATGGGTTGTTTGTTGCATTTAATCCTTCGATTCGAATTGTAGAATTGGTTCCAGAAACATGTAATTCTTCCTGAGGATTTGTATTATTTATACCAACCTGACCTAATGAAATTAGTGATATAAAAATAGATATAATGGAAAATATTTTTTTCATGAGTAATCTTTTAGTTGTAAATACGAATTTTTAAATAATCTGAAGAACCACCGAAACCAACATAAGTATCTCTATTGTTTCCATCAACGGTTTCACCATAGAAAACTAAAGAATGATTTCCTGCCGGTATATTTCCATAACCAACACCATGGATAAAAGCATAACCAACTGAACCTTGAGTATAAGATGTGTAAGCTTCACCATGTAATCCATAACGTTTTGATAATTCTGTTGCATCTAACCCATCACTATTTAAATCTATATAGAAAAAACAGCGAACAGCTCTAGCAGAAATATCATTAAAAGTAGATGCTGAAGCAGCTGGTAAAAATTGGTCCGAAAGATCAATGGTCATAGCATAACGAACTTCAATTAAGGCTTCTTGAGGGCTTGAAAATGGGACAGAAACAATTTGATTTGATGCAGAGTTAACACCAACTGGGTTAGCAACTACGGTTCCATCTCCAAAAGGTCCGTTAGGAACAAAATTTGGAATACTGATTAAAAAGTTTAATGGTTCATTTGTACCTACCCCACCACCAGTAGTAAAACCTGGAGGGTTAAGTGTTAAATCTCCATCTCCAGTTACATAAACAGGGGCTAATTTAGGAGGAACGTTTAGTGCTGGCTCATTTGTTGAATTTAAACTTTCGATACGAATAGTTGAATTTGATCCAGCTATGTGTAATTCTTGTTGAGGATTATTCGTTCCAATTCCTACTTGAGCAAATGAAAGGTTACAAGAAAAAATTAATGTTATATAAAATACTGTTTTTTTCATAGAATGTCAAGAATTAGTATAAACGAATGAAAATAGAATCTGGTCCACCAGCAAATCTAACATATGTTGCTCTATTCGCGGAGCCTGAGCAAACTGTTCCATAAAACCTAACGGTATGAGTACCGGGTGTTAAATTCATATAGGTTGTGCCGCTATTGTAGATATATCCTGTAGCAGCATCCGGAACTGCCACTGGATTTGAAACTATGTCATTTCTGTTAAAGTAGCATTTTGAACTTGGAGCATATCTTCTCGTAGTAGAAGTTAAAGTAGCTGCGTCTAATGTAAAGAAATTTGTAATATTTCTGGCATATTGATCTTTTATTATTGTTAATGCGCTATTAGCAAAAACTTCAACACTCAAAGAATATTTTATTTCCAAAGTTGTATTTCTTGCAACTGTAAAAGTGTATGAAGTTATCTCAACAGTTTCATAACCATCATTTGGTAGTTGGGCAAGAGTAATTGCAACAGATCCATTAATTCCTGATGTTGTGTAAGCATCTGATCCATCACTGTTTTGGAATGCGGAAACTTTAAGTGTTAAATCTCCATTGTGGTCAACATACAAAGGATAGGTTTGGTCAGCACCTCCACCGTTGAATGTATTGTTTGTTGAATTTAATCCATCTACACGAATTGTTCCCGTTTGAGAACCTAGATGGAGTGCCTGTTGTGGATTGTCTTCATTGATTCCGACACCGCTAACTTGTGCTTTTGAGTTTACTCCAATAAAAAAAACTATCAGAAAAATAATTTTTGATTTCATGCTCTACCTTTTTGTTCAAAAATCTAATTATTTTTCTGATAATCAACAAAATGTTGTTAAAAATCGATTAAATGTATTTTTTTTCGATTAAATGTGTTTTTTAATAAAAGTTTTAGTTAAAATAATATGCAACTATTTGAACTTCATCCATTCCAACTCCCAAATATAATTTTACAGCTCCTGTACCTGCAGTGTCACCAACTGCTAACTGAGCAGCAAACATTGGAGTATATGTACCTGGTCCTAAAACAACATAATCAGAAGCAGTATTTCTAAAATTTTTCCACTCACCTTGGTTTTGGATAATATTGTTATAAAATTGTCCATTTATTGCTAATAGACCTCCTAATTCCATACAATTACTTGTAATACACCATGGCCCTCCATTTATTGGGTTTCCATAATAATCATTTATAACTGCTGGGCCTAGATAATTATTTTGTCTAAAATACATTGCTGTTTGAACAATTCTAGCTCTAAAATCATCAATTCTAGATGTTGCTGTAACGTTTTTTCCCACATTCCAAGTAACAGAATAATTTACTTCTACAATAGCTGGTTTAGTTAAGGTAAATGAAATTGCGGTTCCTCCAATCGGAATTCCTCCTTGACTAAATCCAGCACCACTTCCAACTTGGTTAATTAATGAAGTTGGGTCTTGAACATCAACAAGGTAATTTTCTGAGTCAAATAGAATTTCTACATTATCAGCTAAAGTTCCTAGTACTAAATCGCCATCAGCATCAACATACACGGGTGTTGATGATGCTGTGCCTAAATTATTTATATTATTTGGGGTATTCAATCCTTCAATTCTAATCGTTGAATTTGAACCACCTACATGTAATTCTTCTTGAGGGTTTGTTGTATTAACACCTACTTGACCAAAAAAAACTGAAGAATATGTAAAAATAAATAGTGCGTAATATTTTCTCATAATAGTAGGATTTAGTTATATACACGAAGCTTTAGGTAGTCTGTTGCTCCTCCAAAACCTACGCTTGTAAATGTGTTTGGCGAATCTTGAACAATTCCAAAAAAATGAATTGAGTGAGTTCCTGGAGGCAAAGTTGCGTAACCTTGACTATTCATATAAGGATATCCTAATGAGCCGCCAGCTACTGAGCAATAAAATTGACCTTTGTTTCCGTATTGTATTGCTTTTTCAGCAACACTTAAGCCATCATTATTAATGTCAAAACAAAAGTAAGTTTGGATGGTTCTTGTTTTGCTATCGTTAATGTAAGCCAATCGAGGAGGTATAAGCATATTTATTCCAGATACAACTAAAGTTACTCCGTGTTTTACTTCTACAGTGCAAGCAGCTGGAACAGTGAAAGTAACACTGTAAATAAAACCTTCAACCGTTTCTTGAGTTAAATCACTATTAATAATTCTTCCTAAGCTATCATATGGCGCAGGTAGACCATCAATATTATCTGGAATAAAGTTAGGAACATCAATTAAAAAATTTATTGGTAAATTTCCATTTCCACTCCCCCCAGCTACATAACTTGGAGGAGTAAGAGTTAAATTTCCATTTCCAGTTACGTAAACACGAGCATTTTTTACTCCATCATTTAATGGATTATTTGCAGTGCTTAGACCTTCTATTCTAATTGTAGAAGTTGTTCCAGTTAAATGTAGTTCCTCTTGTGGGTTTGTAGTTCCTATTCCAACTTGACTAAATCCAATAGACGAACATAATAATATGTATAAGTATTTGTTATTCATAATTTTGGGGATTAAAATTTATAAACAAAAAATCAATGCAGTCTAAAAAGTAATGAATCATTTCCTCTAGCAAATTTTACACAAGTTGCAAGACCCGTATTTGCTGTACTTCCTGTAATTCCTGATGAAACTTCACCATAAAAACGTATTACATATGATCCAGCAGCTGGAAGAGAGATGTAAGAAGTAGAAGTGTTAAATAATTTTCCTGTTTCACTATCAGCACTGCCTCCGGTGTAGCACTTTCCGGCATGTCCGTATTTTCTACCAACTCCATTTACTTGAAAAAAAGTGTTTATTCTTCTTGCTCTTCTATCTGTTATTACAGCTTCAGCTGGAGTGCTGAAGACATCCATGCTTACGTTGTATTTTACTTCTAGAATAGAAGCTCTGTTAACAGCAATTGTAAAATTAAAGAGTTCACCAGTAATAGTGCCATCGTTATCGCCAGCTGGAAGCGTTACTATTGAACCAGGTAAGGTAGCATGATCTAAAGCATCAGAGCCATTACTATTGTATAGCGGTTTAAACTCCAAAGTTAAGTTACCATTGCCATCCACGTACAAAGGATAGGTTTCTGTACCACCGCCATTGTAAGTGGAATTAGTACTATTGAGGCCATCCACTCTAATGGTTCCATTAGATGAACCAAGATGTAATGCTTGTTGAGGATCCGTTTCGTTAATACCAACTCCTTTTGTTTGGGAAATGACAGAACATGATATTAATAATATTGCAAAAGTTATGTAATTTTTCTCCATAGCCAAATATTTTATTATTAATAATTCAATAATTCTGTTACTAAATTAAACAATATTTAAATACAAAAAAATATTATTGTTAATAATACTATAATTTTAACATAATTTCGATAAAATACATATTTTTAACGACAAATGGTTGCTTTTGATTTAAGATTAATCTTACTATATATTTTTTTTAATATTTATGTAGTATTTTTGAAAAAAAAAGAAAATGAAAAAAGGAGTACTATTAATTAATCTAGGTTCACCTGATAGCCCTGAACCTAAAGATGTTAGAAAATATTTAGATGAGTTCTTAATGGATGAACGCGTTATAGATATCCCTTATTTACTTAGAGCGCTTTTAGTAAAAGGAATTATTCTGAATACTCGTCCAAAAAAATCAGCGAAAGCTTACAAAAAAATTTGGTGGGAAGAAGGTTCACCATTAATTGTCTTATCAAAACGGTTACAAAATAAAGTTCAAGAACAGGTAAGTATTCCTGTTGGTTTAGCTATGCGTTACGGAAATCCTAGTATCGAATTTGGTTTAAAAGAATTATACAATCAAGGTGTAGATGAAGTTTTATTAATTCCATTGTATCCTCAATTTGCAATGGCAACTACTGAAACTATTTTAGTATTAGCAGAGGAAATCCGTAAAAAAAAATTCCCAAAGATGGAATTCACGGTTCTTCCAGCTTTTTATAACCAACCTGATTACATTCGTGATTTGTCTAATTCTATTAAATCGGCTTTAGATAATTTTAAATCGGATTATTTATTGTTTTCGTATCATGGGGTTCCAGAGCGTCATATTAGAAAATCAGATGTCACGAAATCGCACTGTAAAATAGATGGAAGTTGTTGTAATACACCTTCAAAAGCACATGAGTTCTGCTACCGACATCAATGTTATGAAACTACAAGACAGGTTGCAGAGTTTTTAGGTTTGGAAGAAGGAAAATACAGCACTTCTTTTCAATCACGTCTAGGTCGCGATCCATGGTTACAACCTTATACCGATGCTACTATTGATGGATTAGCTCAAAAAGGTATTAAAAATTTAGCTGTTGTAACTCCTGCGTTCGTTTCAGATTGTTTGGAAACTTTAGAGGAAATTGGAATGGAAGCTGCAGAAAGTTTTGAAGAAAATGGAGGCGAACATTTCTTATCTATTCCTTGTTTAAATGATAGTGACGACTGGGTAAAAACCATGAGCCGTTGGATTGACCAATGGGCTTTTCAAAATCAATAAAAAATGGAACTTTACAACTACATAAAATCACTACATTTAATCTTTGTAATCACTTGGTTTGCTGGGTTGTTTTACATTGTGCGTTTATTTGTGTATCACGCCGAAGCAAAACAAAAGCCTCAGCTTGAGCAAGATATTTTAATAAAACAATACCAATTAATGCAATACCGTTTGTGGTATATCATTACTTGGCCAAGTGCTGTTTTGGCGAGTGTTTTTGCTTTTTGGATGTTGTTTTTTACTGAAGTAGGCAAAGTTTGGTTAACTCAACCTTGGATGCATGTAAAATTAGCATTTGTGTTTTTATTGTATTTGTATCATTTAAAATGCCATCAAATATTTAAAAAATTGCAAAACAATGAGGTAAAATACACATCTAGTTTTTTTAGAATATGGAACGAAGGCGCTACTATAATTCTTTTTGCTGTAGTTTTTTTAGTAATTTTAAAAAATGCAATTAATTGGATTTTTGGCGTTATTGGAATTATTGTTTTTTCAATTCTATTAATGTTAGGATATAAATTATACAAGAAAATCCGAGAAAAAAATAACAGCTAATTTTTAGCGCAACTAATGGATAGAATATTCAATTTTAAAAATCTTTCGTTACGGGTAAGAATATTTCTTTCTATGATATTCTTAACGCTTATTGCGTCTGTCCTTATAGCTGCGGTTTCCATTTATCAATTTAGAAAAGAAGCTAGAGAATATCATCAAGATCGACTAGAGCGAAAAGAAGTTGCAATTACGGAACACATTAATTATGTGCTTCAAACAACAACTTATCCATTAACAACAGAAAATATTCCCTTAATTTTTAAGGATAAAATCTTTGAGTTATCGGATATCCACAGTATGGAAATTAATTTTTTCGATTTACAAGGTAAGTTGTTGATTTCGTCGAAAGCCATTTTTAAATTAGATAAAGACAAGCCAAAAATAAATCCATCCACATTAAAAATTATTCAATCTTCATTGGATAAACGTTACATAGAATTTTCAAAGATTGACGGTCAATCGTTTCGTTCTTCTTATTCTTATTTAAAGGATACCAAGTTTAAACCCATGGGAATTTTAAATTTGCCATACGAAGAAAACACAGAATTTTATGACAATGAAGTTCAAAATTTCTTAATTCGTTTTGGACAGGTTTATGTTTTTATGTTTTTAATTTCGATTATCTTATCTTATTTCTTATCAAGTTATATTACAAAATCGTTGAAGATTATTAGTGATAAAATGGAAGAGACGCAATTGGATCAACGTAACGAGAAAATTGTAATTGAAGACGGTAGTAAAGAGATTAACTTATTGATTAATTCGTATAATAATATGGTGGATAAGTTAGAAGAAAGTGCCACCATTTTAGCACAAAGTGAAAGAGAGCAAGCTTGGCGCGAAATGGCAAAACAAGTAGCACATGAAATCAAAAATCCATTGACACCAATGCGATTAACCGTACAAAGTTTTCAAAGAAAGTTTGATGCAAACGATCCAAATATCACTCAAAAACTAGACGATTACACTAAAACTATTTTACAGCAAATTGATACGATGACGGCTGTTGCGGGTGCTTTTTCAAATTTTGCAACCATGCCAGCACAGCAAAATGAGACTTTAAATGTGGTTCGAATTGTAAAAATGGCTTTGGAAATTTTTAATGAAGATTATATTCAGTTTTCAGCATTGGAAGACGAAATTATCGCTAAATTAGATCGAACACAGCTAATTCGTGTGATTACGAATTTGGTAAAAAATGCTATTCAAGCCATACCTGAAGAGCAAGAAAATAAATTGGTTTTTGTTACCGTTTTTAGACAAGATAACGAGGTTAAAATTGCAGTAAAAGACAACGGAAAAGGAATTTCAAAAGAAAATCAGGAACGCGTTTTTGAACCAAAATTTACAACAAAATCAAGTGGAATGGGACTTGGTTTGGCCATTATTAAAAATATCATAGAAAATTATAACGGAACCATTACCTTTGAAACGGAACCAAATGTAGGGACTGAATTTTTGGTTTCTTTCCCAATAAATAAATAATCAAAACAAACAAAAATGGAAAATATTCTTATTGAAAAACAAGATGCTATTGCAATTGTAACGATTAACAGACCAACGAAATTAAACGCCTTAAATAAGGCAACTATTCAAGAATTACACGAAGGATTTAAATCATTAAATGAAGATAAATCAGTTAAAGCAATTATTGTAACGGGTAGCGGAGAAAAAGCTTTTGTTGCCGGAGCCGATATTTCTGAATTCGCCAATTTTTCAGTAGAAGAAGGCGGAAAATTAGCTGCTGAAGGACAAAGATTGTTGTTTGATTTTGTTCAAAATTTAAGCACTCCAGTAATTGCAGCAGTTAATGGTTTTGCTTTAGGTGGTGGATTAGAATTAGCGATGTCATGTCATTTTAGAGTAGCATCAGATAACGCAAAAATGGGATTACCTGAAGTAACGTTAGGAGTTATTCCAGGTTATGGAGGAACACAACGTTTAGCACAATTAGTAGGAAAAGGTCGTGCTATGGAAATGATTATGACAGCAGGAATGATTGATGCAGAAACCGCTAAAAACTACGGCTTAGTAAACCATGTTGTTCCACAAGCAGAATTGTTAGAATTGGCTACAGGAATTGCAACAAAAATCACAAAAAATTCAAGTGTAGCTATCGCCAAAGCAATTGAAGCAATTAATGCCAATTTTGAAGATGGAACAAACGGTTATGAAGTAGAAATTAAAAACTTTGGTCTTTCTTTTGGAACAGAAGATTTTAAAGAAGGAACAACGGCGTTTTTAGAAAAAAGAAAAGCAGAATTTCCAGGAAAATAAATTAATTTATAAATATGAAAAATTTTTTAACGGTTTTAATTATAAGCCTTTCGATTACTAATTTTTATGCTCAGGAAATTCCACATAGTATAACAAAAAGTCAAGTTTTTAAAGATGAATATAAACATTCGTCTATTGTTTTAGTAGAGGATGATGGAAATGACGGTGTTTTTATTGTAAGAAGTTATGCAGGAGGATTGTTTTCCTCAGGAGCTGGATATTATTTTGAACATTACGATTCTAGTTTGAAATTAATTAAAGAATATGAATATGAAATGAAACGTTCTGATATTGAAAAATATGGTTCAATTTTAGGCGTTATAATGAATGGAAATCAAGTTAGTTTAATTGATTTTGTATATAATACAAAAGATAAAGCTTTTGTTTGTTCAGCATTAACTTCAAGCATCAATGAGTTTAAATTTAATAAAAAAGAACTTTTCAGAATTGCTAGTGAAGATGTAATGAAATCACAATGGTTTGGAGATAATCAATTTGATGGAGATTCAGGAACAAACTTTATAGTTAATGAAGATAAAACAGCATTTGCTATTACAATTGATATTAAAGATAAGAATACAGAAACACACAAAGTATTTTTATTTGACAACAAGTTGAACAAAAATATTGAACACAATTTTAAACGAGATATCAAAGATAAAAAGTTTGTATACGAAAATATCGATGTTTCAAAAGATGGAAAGAATCTATATCTTTTAGGTAAGGTTTTTACAGAAGAGAAAAAGAAGAAAAAAGAAGGTGGAAAATATCAGTATGAGTTAACCAGAATTAGTAATGAAGGGCAAGCAACACAAGTTTTTGACACTGATGAGCATTTTTCAGGTTCATTAAAAACAATTGTTTTTCAAGATAAATTAACCTGTATTGGTTTTTATTCTGATAGAAAAGATTATCGCTTCAAAGGAATTAGTTATTTTGAACTAGACCCAATTACTTTGGCAATTCGTAAATCGAAATACAATCCATTTACCGAGCAATTTATTATTGATAAATACGGAAAAAATAAAGATAAAGAATTGAAAAATTTATCTTTTAGAGGTATTTTGATAACACAACAAAATGAAATTGTTTTTAATGCAGAAGAATATTACGTAACATCACATTATCAAAGTACTCCTAATGGTGGTGGTTATTGGAGATATGTTTATCATTATGATGATATTGTAAGTGCAAAAATGGCAAACGACGGTAGTATTATTTGGGCAAGAAATATAAACAAGCGTCAATCAACTAGCGGGGATGAATCTTATATTTCGTATACTTCTACAATCAAAGGAAACGATACGTACTTTTTTATCAATACAGGCGAAAAAGTAAAGAAATTGAGTAATGATAGAATTCAATTTGGTCAAACAAGTACAAAACGATCTAATCTTAATGTAATAAGAATTACTCCAGATGGAAATTTTAGTTTTCAAGAAATTTTAGATGATAAAGCAAATGAAGTACCATTTATGGTTTCGGATGGTGCACTTTCTAAAAATTCTGTTTATTTCATAGGTCGAAAAGGCAAGAAAAAACAACTACTAAAAGTTACTTTATAAAAAAAAGGAGATTGTTTTCACAATCTCCTTTTTTTATTCCTGTCCGTCCCATTCAGCATAAAATTGACTCAAAAACGTTACCATAAAATCATGGCGTTTTTGGGCGATTTTTTTACCTGATTCGGTATTCATTTTGTCTTTTAAAAGTAATAGTTTTTCGTAAAAGTGATTCAAAGTTGGCGATTCACTATTCTTATATTCCTCTTTACTCATGTTTAAGTTTGGTTGAATATTTGGATTGTAAAGAGGTCTGTTTTTGAATCCTCCATAATTAAAAGTACGAGCAATTCCTATCGCGCCAAGCGCATCCAATCGATCGGCATCTTGAACAATTTCTAATTCTTTGGAATTGAATTTCTTTTCGAAATTTCCGCCTTTAAACGAAATATTTTCAATAATAGCAATTACATGTAAAATAATGTCTTCTGAAACATTTTGCGATTCTAAAAAAGTTCTCGCTGTTTTAGGACCAACCGTTTCATCGCCACCATGAAATTTAGAATCGGCAATATCATGTAAAAGTGCACCAAGTTTTACTACGGTTAAATCACATTCTTCGCCTTCGGCAATTAATAAAGCATTTTTATAAACGCGTTCAATGTGAAACCAATCGTGACCACCCTCAGCATGAGCTAGTTGATTCTTTACAAAAAGTATAGTATTATTGATAATTTGCATGGTTCTAATTTACAAAAAAATTCCAAACTCATAATTGAATTTGGAATCTTAAATTTTAATTTCAGAATGTTATTTTACCAAAGCAGGTTGCACCCATTTAAAAAGTTGCCCTTCAGCAGGAACTACTAATCGTTCCGAAATTCTTGTCATTCTTTCAGGTAGTTTCATTAAGTAATCACGAGCTTTTTCAGCCTCATCCGTAAGATTACAGATTTTATCAATCTCCCATTTTTCATTCAATTTTTTTAGAATGTCTACATAATCCATTGCCGTGTAAACACCTAAACGTTGTGCTGATTCTGAGAATTTTTCAAAAGCAGTTCCAATACTTTCACCAGATTCTCTAATTAAATGTGCAGGCATTGTGATTTTTTTCTTCATCATGTATTGAAACGACAACATCATTTCGCTTGGATCAATTTCAAAAATACGTTTTACAAATTCACTATAGGCTAAGTGATGACGCATTTCGTCTCCAGCAATTAAATTACACATTTTGAATAATTTTTTATCACCAAATTTCTTCGCCATCTGTGCTACACGATTGTGTGAAACATACGTAGCTAATTCTTGAAAACTAGTGAAAACAAAGTTCTTGTATGGATCTCGATCAGTTCCGGGATCAAAACCATCGTTGATTAAATGCTGTGTTGTAATTTCAACTTCGCGCATATTAACTCTTCCCGAAAGGTATAAGTATTTGTTTAAAACATCACCGTGACGATTTTCTTCACCTGTCCATTGGCGTAACCATTTTGCCCAACCGTTATCGCCTTTTTCTCCTTTTTGCGAAACACCTTCAACATCCATTAACCAGGTTTCGTATGTTGGTAAAGCTTCTTCTGTAATAGTATCACCTACTAATACAACCCAGAAATCATAAGGTAAATCTTTTGCGATTTCGCGTAGTTCTTTTACTTCTTCTAAGAAATTTTCTTTTGACGAATCAGGTAATAAATCAGTTGGTTGCCAAATTTTTTCGACAGGAATTAAGAATTCTTCCATGAAATGATCCACTTTTTTTTCTAAAAATTGCATCACTTCTAAACGGACATTTTGAATAGACATAGGGGTTATATTTTAATATGTTTTGTAATTACAGATTCGGTTTTTTCAAAAATTTCTTCAAACGGATGTTCTGAAATTTTCATAGGCTCATGAATGGTGAATTCTAAACGAGTTCCTAATCCGAGAGGGAAAGTACCGAATTTAGTCATTTTCCATGAATTATTTATAGTAATTGGCAAGAAGTAGGCATCTGGAGCAAATTTGTATAACATTTTTAATCCGTTCACTGCAAATGGTTTAGGGGTTCCGGTTTTACTTCTTGTTCCTTCTGGGAATATGACAACCGAGTAATTATTATTATTAATTAATTCGGCTACTTTTTTAATTTCAGGTAAAGCTTGTTTTGGGTCTTTTCTGTCAATTAAAGCCGAACCTCCGTGTTTTAAATTGTATGAAACACTAGGGATTCCTTTTCCTAATTCAATTTTACTGATGAATTTTGGGTGCACTTTTCGTAAAAACCAAATGATTGTAGTAATATCATGTAAACTTTGATGATTTGCAACAATAACTAAAGGTTTGTTTTCAGGAACATTTTCCATTCCTTTAATATGATAGGTGGTTCCAACAACATGTGCGGTTCTAACCAAAAACCAGTTTAAATAAGCCACACTTAAACGATGCGCATTATACCCAAAAACATTGAAGCAAATCCATTGTATTGGGTGGAAAATCAATAACCAAAGTAAGAATAGAATGTAATAAACTATTGATAGTGGGTATGAAAGAATTTTTTCCATATGAAAATCAATTTGAGCAAAAGTAAGCTATAAAATAAAAAACCACCAATGTTTTGGTGGTTTTTATAGTATGCCAGCATAGTATCTTAACAAAATTCGCTGTAAGCGTCTTTTAAATTTTCAGCAATTAATTCTGCAGGACGACCTTCGATGTGATGACGTTCTAACATGTGAACTAATTCTCCATTTTTAAATAATGCCATACTTGGAGACGATGGTGGAAAAGGGAACATTTCTGCTCTTGCTGCATCAACAGCTTCTCTGTCTACTCCAGCAAAAACAGTGATTAAGTTAGCAGGTTTTTTACCACCTTCTAAACTCATTTTTGCTCCTGGACGCGCATTTCTAGCAGCACAACCACAAACCGAATTAATCACCACTAAAGTTGTTCCTTCAGCTTTGATAGCGTTTTTTACGTCATCTGCTGTATATAAATTTTTGAAACCTGCATCTGTTAATTCAGCACGCATTGGGTTTACCATTTCTTCTGGATACATAATGTATATTGTTATAAGTTAACGATTCGCAAAGTTACAAAGTTTTTTGCTAGTTACAGAATACCAATTCATAAAGATTTGTTATGATTGGATAGTTTGCTCTTATTTGAAAATTCTACCAAATAAAGCTTTCACAAAAATCATTTTTGGGCATCTCCAAATCACTTGCAAATCCTCTGAAAAAGAAGTTTCTTCATCTAAAAATTTAAAAATTACACTTGAATTTCCTTCTTTAAACATCGAAGAAAATATTTTAGAACCCAATTCGTTTTTTGAACTCAAAATATCCAACAACAACAAATCATAGAACCAAAATTTATCTTTTTTGTGATATTTCGTAAAGTCAGATTCAGATTTTAGAAATTGAACTAGAGCTTTTGATTTTTTGGAAGCATTTTTAAAAGTATAACCTGTACTTGCTTTAGTCCAACCGCCAGCCGAACCTATATTTACAATATTCTTAGTGTTGTGTTTCCAAAACGGATAACACGTCATCGGAATATTCCCTTGTTCTTTTTCTGTGATTTCGTATTCTGTTATACCTAAATTTTCAATGTATTTCTGAATTTCAGCTTCGTATTCTTCCTTAGAAAGTAAGTTTTTTGAAAATAAGGTGTATTCCAACAACGCTTCATTTTCTGATGTTGGCAAAACATACATAAAACGCGTATTGCCTTTTTGTTCCACCGAAAAATCCATGAAAGTAGCACAATTTGGAGTAAAAACCGCTTCTTTACTTTTAATAAACCAACCTATAAAATGTTGATGGATTAAAGGAAATTTGGTTTGTGAGGTTACAGCTTCTGGATTGTAAATAGAATTAAAAACCTTGTTACAAGTGAAAGCCTCTTGTTCTGTTTTTACAATGCAATGATTTCCTAATTCTGTAAAATCAACTACTTTTTGATTTAGAAAATGAATGTTTTTATGTTCGGAAATCTTTTTGAAAACCGATTCGTAAAAATCCAAACCATTAATTTTCTTGTATTGATAAGGTGCTAATTCTAAAACTCGATTAAATTTCTCATTCGCAAAAATCGCTTGATTCCATTTTTTTGATACGATGTCTTCAAATAAATTATCTTCATCCCAAAAACACCAAGTTCTATCGTTTACTTTTTTAGTATTTTCATCAATTAGTAAAATGGATTTGTCATCGAATTTTCCAGATACAAGCATTTCATAAACTGTCATTAAAGCCGATAATCCTGAACCTGTAAAAATGTAATGATAATGTTGCATTAATAAATCGTATATCGAATTCCTAAAAAGCCTCTAATTCCTTGGTTAGGTGAATACACATAAGTTGCGTCAAAATTTTCACCAAAAGGATCTTCAGCTCCAGCTATTAAATATGGAGTTCCTTTGTTTGGTGTCCAATTCAAAATATTTTTTACACCGCCATAAAGTTCAAAACTACGAAATTTTTTATAAGTAAACTGAATGTTTTGCAAACTCCAAATAGGAGAATATTCAGGTCTTGGGTCTAAATCGCCTAAAATCGGCAATCGCATCGGTCCGTATAAATTCCCAGTGTAATCAATGGATAAAAACCATTTTGGAATATCGTACGTTATGGCCCAATTGGCGCTGTATTTTTCTGTTAGAACAGGTGTTGAACTTACTCCGTTTTGAACATTCTTTGCTTCCATAATCGTAAAACCAAGAATTGCTTTCAATCCAAAAGACGTAACCAAATCGATATTACCGCTAATTCCCAAAGTTTGGGCATATCCGTTTAGGTTGGAATAAATAATTTGGTTCGGATTGGTGTCGTAATCTGGAATAATTTGGTTGTTAAAATACGTATACCAAGCCGAAGTTTCAAATCCTAAAAAAGTGCCATTTTCAAATCTAATTTTCTTCAAATAATTGAAATTGATATTGTACGAAGTTTCAGGATTTAAATCTTCAGTAATGATAACGTCTCTTGATCCAGTCAAAGCGGCGTGATCTTCGGTAAATAAATTCACAATTCTAAATCCAGTTCCGGCATTAATTCGGAACACATCGTTTTCGGTTGGATTCCATTTGTAGGCAATTCTAGGTGTAAAAATGTTTCCGTGATTGTTATTGTAATCGTATCTAGCACCTAATAAAATATGATGTTTTGTAGCCAATTTTATTTCATCTTGAAGAAAAACACTATAAATTTTTGTCTGTTCTGCCGAAATTGTCGCCGGTGTATTATCGTCATAATATTGATAACGAAAAGCTGCTCCCAATAACAAATTGTGATTTTCTAACTTTTTATCCCAAGTATATTGTCCGAAAGCAATTTTTTGATTTGCCAAGTAAATCGTATTTCCATACACCGAATTTTGGTCATGAGCAGTCATTGAAAACGATAAATACATGTTTTCTGTAGTTGGTAATTGATATTTGCTCAAAAGTTCTACACGTTTAGTGTAAATGCTTTCTCCATACACTTCCGAACCACCGCGATACGATTTGTTCCATTGCATTTCGCCACCCCAACGGTCTTCGTAAAATAATCGTCCTGCGATGGTGAATTCTTTGTTGTTTTTTTGTTCGAAATTCCATTTGTTGAAAATGGAAATGCGTTCTTGTAAGGTTACATCGGTAAAGTTATCGTTGTTATTGTCAATCGGTTGGTTGTAATTGTAATAATTGATGCCGATTAAAGTAACCGCTTTTTTTCCAACCGAACTTTTCCAACCTAAATCCACATTGGTTTCTAACCAAGAAGTCGAAAAAATATCAGCAGAAAACAAAGGTGCACTCAAAGGTTTTTTGGTAATAATGTTTATTAAACCTCCAACGGCTTCACTTCCATATAAACTTGATGCTGGACCTTTTACCACTTCAACTCTCTCAATCAAAGAATTCGGAATTCCTGATAAGCCATAAACAGTTGAAAGTGCGCTTACAATCGGCATTCCGTCAATCGTAACCATCGTATACGGACCTTCTAATCCGTTGATGTGAATATCGCCAGTGTTGCAAATGTTGCAATTGAGTTGAGGGCGAACACCGTTTACGTTTTGTAAAGCTTCAAAAATATTAGAAGTTGGGTTTTTCTTTAAAAAAGCAGTGGTATATACTTCAACGGGAACAGGAGTTTCCATTCTTGAAACGGGTTTTAGAGTTCCAGAAATTACCACATCATCTAATGTGTTTGCATCTTCAATTAGGTTAAAGTTAAGGGTTGTTTCGTTGTTTTCTGTGAGCGTTATCTTCTTTTTTTCGGGTTTAAACCCAATGTAGGAAGCTGTAATTGTATAAGAACCAGATGGAATATCTTTAAATTCATATAAACCATTTTCATCGGTTTCAACACCTTTATTTAATTCACTTATATAAATGTTGGTAAATGACAAAGCTTCATTTTTAGTTGTCACTTTACCCTTTATGGTGTTTTGTGAAAAGGTAAAAAGTGAGAAAAGTAGGGTTGTATAAATAAATATTTTAAACATTATAAAATTAAATTTAGACAAAACTAAAAATAAAACATTTACAAAACTAAAAAAACTTTATATATTTGTCAAAATGAATTGTTTATGACCATTTCGGAAGAAAACTATATTAAAGTTATTTATCATTTGTCGTTGGTTTCTCCAAAAGGCGTTAATACTAACGCTATAGCAGGAATGCTAGATACCAAAGCGTCATCGGTTACCGATATGTTGAAGAAACTTTCGGATAAAGATTTGGTAAGTTATCAAAAATACCAAGGCGTTACTTTAACAGATAAAGGATTTTTTTCAGCAAAAATGATTGTGAGAAAACACCGTTTGTGGGAAGTTTTTTTAGTGGATAAATTAGGTTTTTCTTGGGATGAAGTGCATGAAATTGCTGAAGAATTAGAACACATCAAATCCGAACAATTAATTAATAAATTGGATGCTTTTTTAGGTTTTCCAGTTGCTGATCCACACGGAGATCCTATTCCAGATGCAAAAGGTGTGATTAAGAAAATAGAGAAACAACTCTTATCAGAAGTGGAAATAAATGCTTCATTTCATTGTGTCGGAGTAAAAGATTCTTCAACCGATTTTTTAAAATATTTAGATAAGCAAAAAATAGCTTTAGGTTCGGTTGTTAAGGTAATCGACAGAGAAGATTTTGATGACACGTTAACCGTTGAAATTGATGGAAAAAGATTAACGATTTCCAATAAAATTGCTAATAATTTATACGTTCAATAATTATGTTTGATTCAATTATCCATTTTTTTGAGAGTATTGACCCTATTTTGGCGGCTTTTTTGGCTACAACATTTACGTGGGGTTTAACAGCATTTGGTGCTTCATTTGTGTTCTTTTTTAAGAATATGAATCGTGTAGTGTTAGATGGAATGCTTGGTTTTACAGGAGGTGTTATGGTGGCAGCAAGTTTTTGGAGTTTATTAGCTCCTGCTATCGAAATGAGTCATGGAGAAGGTTTTGTAAAAGTAATTCCAGCAACGGTTGGATTCGCTATGGGAGCTTTATTTATTTTTGGATTGGATAAAGTGTTGCCTCACATGCACATTAATTTCAAAGAAACGGAAGGAATTAAATCGCCTTGGCAAAGAACCACTCTTTTAGTATTAGCCATTACGTTGCACAATATTCCTGAAGGATTAGCGGTTGGGGTTTTGTTTGGCGGAGTCGCAGCGGGAATTCCAGAAGCTTCAATTGCTGGAGCGGTTACTTTGGCTATTGGTATTGGAATTCAAAATTTTCCTGAGGGAATTGCCGTTTCTATGCCATTACGAAGAATGGGAATGAACAGAAGAAAAAGTTTCATGTACGGACAATCATCTGCTATAGTAGAACCAATTTTTGGAGTTTTAGGAGCTGTTGCTGTTACTTTTTTCACTCCAATTTTACCTTATGCGCTGGCTTTTGCAGCTGGAGCCATGATTTTTGTAGTAGTTGAAGAAGTAATTCCTGAAACGCAACAAGATAAAAATACCGATATCGCTACGTTAGGTTTTATCGGCGGATTTATCGTGATGATGACTTTAGATGTAGCTCTAGGTTAAGCTATAAATCTTTGTTAAAACGTTTTACATTGTATTTTCGATGTTTATTTTTGCGTCATGATACGATTGATAAATAGAACTAGTTTTGGAAAATTCCTTTGGATTTTCATGGCGTTTTATTTCTTGAATTGTAGTGTAGATGCACCTGATGTCCAAATTTTTTCTCAACAAGAAAATCTAAAATTCAACGATCAAGAGAGTATTGTAGAACTTTTGGTTGAAAAAGTATTGGGTTTTGAAAATGCTATTTCTGAGCAAGATGATGTTGAGAATACTTCTCAAAAATCAATAAAAAAATCGACTTCTTTAGATTTTTTTGTTTTCAATCTAAATGATGGTTTTAACAGTAATAACTTTAATTGGAATTCCAATGAAAAGTCGATTTTACAATTACCATTTTTTGATAGTATTTCTTTAGAAATAACTTCGCCACCACCACTTATTTAATTTGATTTTTTATAACTTATTTTAACTCCAAAAACGGAGTAATTTTTACATGTTTATTACTATCAAATTAGAATATGAAAACACACTATTATGTTTTAGTAGGGTTGATGGTTTCCCTTTTTACAATTCCATTACAAGCACAAACTGAAAACGAAATAAAAGACAGTTTGTTTATTCAAGAAGTTGAAAACCCAAAACTTCGACCTAAAATCTTACATGCCGAGCCGCTTTATATTGATTTAATTCGGGATTTGGGAGCTCGAAAAGGCGAAAAAGAATGGAATGTTGGTTTTGGTTTAGCGGATGCTAATTCGTATGATAAATACACTGCCTTGGTAGAATACGAATGGGCGCCAATAGACCGTTTGGGTTTGGAAATTGAATTACCTTTTTCGTTTTATTATCCATTAGCAAATGATGTAAAGGCTCCAAATAGCAAGCTTAATGGCTTAAAATTAGCTGCTCAATATTCTTTTTTGGTTTCGGAAAAGTATAAAACTTCCCTAGCAATTGGCTACATTCATGAATTTGAAATGACGGAATTTAAAAATTATGACAATGATCGATTTTTTAAAGGAAATCTATACAATCCGTTTTTTGTAGCAGCTAAAAGATGGGGCGATAATTTTCATACATTGTTGTACACCGGACCTGTTTTTGAGCATAATTTTAGTGAGAATTCTTGGCATACGAATTACCAAATCAATTCCAATTTTCATTATATGATTCCGGGAACTCGTAATTTTATTGGAATAGAATTCAATAAAGAAATCAATCACAATAACGATTTTGATATGACCATTCGTCCACAAATGAGAGTAGGAATTGCTGAAAATCTAATGGTAGGAATTGTTACTGGAATTCCAGTAAATAGAGAAAATGAACGTTTTAGTTCGTTCTTACGATTGATATACGAACCAAGTCATAAAAAGAAGCACTAATTATGACAAGCACAATCATCGCCACAAGGTTTTGATTTCTTTGGGCGTTTTTTCCAAAAGAATTTCTTTACCAAAAAACCTACGGCTATGGCTAATGAAAGGTAAACTAAGATTTGTTGTATATCCATAATGCAAAAATAAGAAAAGCAATCTCATTATTATTGAGATTGCTTTTTTATTAACTTAAAACTAACTGAAAATTATTAAAATTGAGCGGCAATTCCGATTGATGCACTGAAAGGCATTCCTGGTCTTAATCCTGCTGGAACTCTTGAAACTAAATAAGTAGTATCAAAAAGGTTGTTGATGTTTCCAGTTAGGCTAAAATGTTTGTTGAATTTATATTTTGAACCAAAATCTACAACCGTATTGTTTGGTACAGAAAATTCATTTGGGATAGAACCTTGACCGGCAACTGTTCTGAATTCACCATTAAATCTTGCACCTAAAATCAATTCAAATTTAGCGTGTTCTAATGCAATTGAAGCATTAAATTGGTGTTTTGAAATGTATGGAATCTCATCTCCTTTTGTGATTGTTCCCCAAGCTCCATCTGTACTTGCAAATTCGTTAACAAATTCGGTATCGGTTAAAGTATATCCAAAAGTAATTGGTAATTTGAATTTACTCTCTTCTTTTAAAACTTGGTAGTTTAA
Source organism: Flavobacterium proteolyticum (assembly GCF_015223105.1). GTDB lineage: Bacteria > Bacteroidota > Bacteroidia > Flavobacteriales > Flavobacteriaceae > Flavobacterium > Flavobacterium proteolyticum. Next base: position 678,109 of record NZ_JADFTZ010000001.1, on the reverse strand, counting down.
TAACAACTCAATTCCTTTTACATTTGCTTCACCTGCGTTAAACTGGTCTAATGTTCCAGAACCACCACTTGCAGCTAAATCGCTACCTAATAGATTAGAATAGTCATTAAAATACGCTACAATTTCTCCTGACAATTTGTTGTATTTAAAACGAGAACCTAATTCGTAATTTACACTTTTCTCAGCTTCAGTCCCTTCTCTGTTTGTTGGTGGTGCAAAACCTTTATGAACTCCTCCGAAAAATGATAAGTTATTGTTGATTCTATAATTTGCTCCAACACCTGGTAACCAAACTTTAACATGATTATCATTTTCAACTAAGTTTGCGCCCGTTCTTGTTACGTCATTTGTTCCGTAGTTTTTGTTTAATAAATCTATAGTTTCAAAACGTATACCAGGCGTAACAGTTAAGTCGTTATATTTGATTTTGTATAATGCGTGTGCTGCAAGTGCTTCAGCATAAGCAATTCTGTTGTCTTGTGTTCCTGGAGTTCCTGCTGTAGTCAATACCATCGAACCATCAATCATAGCATAGCTATCATTCCATTGAAAACGGTCTTCGCTGTCTTTGTGATAACGAACGCCTATTTCTAAATCATGGTAAACGTCTCCTGTTAAGAAATGAAAATCTAACTTAGTTTGAACTCCTTGAGCTAAATATCCTCTATTGTTTGCACGAACTCGTAAAGCGTTGTTTGGTGAGTTTTGTGCACCTGTTACATAATCAAAAGCTAATGCATTTGTTGTTGGATCTTCTAAAATTGCATCAATGTTGTAAGTAGTTCCACCAAAACGTACATCGTTTAGTTTGTACCAGTTTCTTGAGAACTTATTACGATAAGCCGTTGTGGTTACACTAAAATAGTTGCTTGTTTTTAAGGTATGTGTAACCGAAAATTGATTATTTTTTGTTGTAATGTTATCTTTTTCCGAACCTGCATATCGCATAAAAGGAGAATTATTAAAGTCTTCCTCTGTTAGACCTAAATATGTTTCATTAGCATCTTCATCTGCATAAACCATTTTAAATTCAATAGCATTGTAAATTTTACTAGTAGGTTTAGATTGCACTCTAAATTTAGCCATTACATCTTTTTTGTCAAAACCTGTGTTGGCACCACTTGGTAAATTTTTAAAACCATCTGAATTGTAGTTTAAGAATTGAACCACAGCGCCTACCGTTTCATTTGCAATTCCAACATTAGCAACAGTACGACTCGTATTAAAACTTCCGTAATCCGTTAAAAATCCTGCACTAAATTTTTTAGGAATCGCTGCCGAAACAAAGTTGATAGTACCACCCGTAGTAAATGGTCCATATTGAATTTGACTACTTCCTTTTAAGATTTCTACAGCACTCATACGAGCAACTGATGGGAAATAATAGGCTGCTGGTGCTGAATATGGAGCTGGAGCAATTAAAACGTTATCTTCCATTAGAGTGATTTTTGCACTTCTATCAGGTGAAGTTCCTCTTAAACTGATATTTGGTCTTAAGCCAAAACCATCTTCTTCATAAACATTAACTCCTGTTACTGTTCTTAAAACACGGTTGATATCGGTATAGTTGAATTTTTGTAAATCTTCTGTTGAAATGTAGGAAGCTGAACCTGTTTTATTAGCTGCTTCAAATTTACTTCCGATGATTTGATTGGCAGAAACAACAACTTCTTTTAATGTTTTTACAGAATCGTTTTTAGTTTCGTTTTCTTGTGAAAAAGCTATTCCTGAGATTAATAGGGTAATTGGAGCAATTATATATTTCATCTTTATTTAGATTAATTCTACAAAGCAAAAATAATCACTAAAATTTATTTAGACAAATTATAAATAAAGATTTTTGTCGAATTATTTACAATTGGGAGTTTTAAGAAAAAAAAATTGTTTTTAAAAAAAAATCGATAAAAACTTTAACATTTTGTAATAAAAACAACTTTTTTAAAAGTATATACCTGCTCCAACTGTTATGAAATTATAATTAGGTGAAGCAATTTTTAAGTGTTCATATCCTAACGAGAAAAAATAATTCTTTTTGTGATATTTTCCTCTAAGTTCAAAAGAATTTACAGGCAAACCATTTATTTTGCTCCACATCATCGCACTATTAAAACTGATGTTTTTTATTGCAAAAATATCAGTATGCAAACCATAGGAGAAGCCTACTTTTTGAACATCATTACCAACGTAAGTAGCGCCAAGCGTCCAACCTAAATTGAATTTTTTAAATCGAATCCTATCATAAGCCACGTTAAATTGAAACAATGACAGGTTTGAAAAACGATTTGTAAATATGTTTTTTTCCAACAGTTCTCGGTAATCAGCTTGCACATAAAAATATTGAAAAGGTCTAAATTTTGCTTTTAGATGATTTCCAAATATATTGTTGTTGCTGTAAAGAAAATGATTTTCAACATCAAATCGCATCAAATTTCCATATTGAATACTGTCGTTGTCATTTCTAAAATTTCCAGATTCGCCATCGAAATAAGGATATTTAGAAAGTGAATTATACAAATGATTTTCGCTTCTATAATCGCCAATAGTGGAATAAAAACTCACATATAAAAATCCTTCAACAAATAATCCTGCTAATCCAAAGTCATTTGAAGAAGAACTTCTGGAAGAACCCGAACTCGAAGAACGAGAAGAATTTCCAGATTTTAATTCACTTTTAGACTTGTCGATTTTCTGAGAAAACAAACTATTTAAAGTTAAAATAGTAATCAGAACAAATAATGTTTTTTTCATCAATTTTGTTTTTTGAAGACAATCAAAAATTATGCCTTTTATTTCAAGAATTGATAAGCAATTAGAGAAGTTATGTAAGCAAATCCACTCATGAAAACTAACTGAATTATCGGCCATTTCCACGAATTGGTTTCTTTTTTCACAATCGCTAAAGTAGAAATACACTGCATGGCGAAAGCATAAAATAACAATAATGAAATTCCAGTTGCAAAATTGAATACTCTTTTCCCGGTTTCAGGATGAACTTCGGCTGCCATTCGGTTTTTAATGGTTGTTTCTTCTTCGCTATGACTTCCTACGCTATAAATAGTGGCTAAAGTTCCAACGAAAACTTCACGAGCAGCAAACGAACTCACTACAGCAACGCCAATTTTCCAATCGTAACCTAAAGGTCGAATTACGGGTTCAATGGCTTTTCCCATATAACCGATATATGAATTCTCTAATTTGAAAGAATTTACTTGATCTTCAAATGCTTCGGTTGAGATGGTTTTGTTTTGATTTTGTTGGGTAATAATTTTTTCTGCGTTATTAAAATCATCACTTAAACCATGGGAACCCAAATACCATAAAATTACGGATAAGGCCAAAATGATTTTCCCTGCACCAGTTACAAACGCTTTTGTTTTTTCTAACACATTGATTCCAACATTTTTAAACATCGGAATTTTATAGCTTGGCATTTCCACAACAAAATAGGATTTGCAACTTAATTTCAAATACTTATTAAGTAAGAAAGCCGAAAAAATCGCCATTCCAAAACCTAGCAAATACAACGCCATTAAGGTTAAACCTTGTAAACTTAAAAATCCGAAGATTCTTTTTTCGGGAATAATTAAGGAAATTAATATCGCATAAACCGGTAATCTTGCTGAACAAGTGGTGAAAGGCGTGACTAAAATCGTGATTAATCGTTCTTTCCAATTTTCGATATTTCGCGCACTCATAATTGCCGGAATGGCACAAGCCGTTCCCGAAATTAAAGGCACAATACTTTTTCCAGACAACCCAAATTTTCGCATGATTTTATCCATCAAAAATACCACACGACTCATATAACCGCTTTCTTCTAACACAGAAATAAACAAGAATAAAAAGGCAATTTGAGGAATAAAAATAACAATTCCACCAATTCCTGGTATCAAACCTTCACTGATTAAATTGGTAAATTCTCCCGCAGGAAGATGTTGTTTGGCAAGCGAACTCAAATTGGCAAAAGTTTCATCAATGAAATCCATTGGAATGCTACTCCAATCAAATAAAAATTGGAAAATTAGCATCAAAATTCCGAAGAAAATTACATAACCAAAAATTTTGTGTGTCAGAATTCGGTCAATTTTCGCACGAATATCCGTTGCTTTCGAGACGTCTATTTTTTGACCCAATTTTAAGGTGTCATTGATAAACTGATAGCGTTTTATGGTTTCTTTTTGTTGTAATTTTTTTAAATCGGAATGCGATTTGGTAAATGAACTTTTGATTTCGTTTCGGTCTAAATTCAAGAAATTCACATCTTGCGTAATCACTAACCAAAGTTTGTACAGTAATTGATTTGGAAACGCTCTTCTTAAATTATTGAAATATTCTGGATCAATTGAAGACGCATTCAAACAAGGTTCGGTAGAAAGAGCATTATAATTCAGAATCAAATCTTTCAAATAATCAATACCAATTTTTTTACGTGAACTAATTAAAGCAATCTTTGTTTTTAGTTCTTTTTCTAAGACCGGAATATCCAATTCAATTCCCTTCAATTTCATTCTATCCGCCATATTAATGACTAAAATGGTCGGAATTTCTAAATCTTTGATTTGGGTAAAAAGGAGTAAATTTCGTTTTAAGTTTTCCACTTCGGTCACCACAACGGCAACATCTGGAAAATCTTCATCATTTTTATTTAATAATAATTCAATCACCACATTTTCATCAATAGAACTGGCATTTAAGCTGTAAGTTCCGGGTAAATCGATGATTTTTGCCTTTATGGTTTCGTTTAATTTACAAACGCCTTGTTTTTTTTCAACGGTAATTCCAGGGTAATTTCCCACTTGTTGATTCAATCCTGTTAATTCATTAAAAACCGATGTTTTGCCCACATTTGGGTTTCCAATTAAAGCAACTTTGATAGGATTTTTACTCATGAGAATTACATTTTAGTAACTGTGATTTCTTTAGCCGTTTCTAATCGAATGGCTACATGCGAATCATTTACGTTAAAATACAAAGGATCACCTAAAGGTGCAATTTGAATTAAAGTGATGGAATTTCCAGGCAAACACCCCATTTCTAAAAGCTTTAGTGGGATTTCATCTAGATTGATGGAGGTTATTTCGGCAACTTCTCCAATTTTAAGTTCAGAAGAACAAATTTCCATTTTCTTATTTAGATTGAATTAAAATACAAAAGTAAAAATTATAATCGGACTAAAACTGATAATTGTCAACTTTAGTAAATTATTTGTAAAAATAAATTTATTGGTTTTCACAAAGCCACAAAATATCTTCTAAAAGTTGTTTCATGTTCTTTGTTTTGGTATCATTCGTGGGTTGGTCTAGATTAGTGCCATCGTAAAATCCGCGAATGCGTTTATTCTTATCTACCAAAATAAAATTTTCGGTATGCACCATGTCGTATAATTCTTCTGGCTTACCTGTTTTTACAGCTAAATAGGATTTTCGGGCTAAATAATAGATGTCTTTTTTATTTCCAGTAACTAAATTCCAACGCGAATCATCAACACCTTTTTCTTGAGCATATTTTTTTAAAACATCAGGCGTATCAATATCAGGCGTAACAGAGAATGACAATAGTTTTACTTCTGGATTATTCTTCAATTGATTTTGTAACCAAACCATATTGTCGGTCATTTTAGGGCAAATCGTTGGGCAAGTTGTAAAAAAGAAATCGGCTACATAAATGGTATTTTCATAGTCTTTTTGGGTAATGATTTTCCCATTTTGATTCGTAAAAGCAAAGTCAGCAATTTTATGATCGTTGCCGATGTGTTGCACTGTTGAATCTACTAATACTGGATTAATATCTCTTGGCGAATAAATGGGAAGCATTTTTTCTGGAGATAATAAGTTATAAATCCCGAAATATATAATGACAGAAAGTATTCCAAAAATGATAAAAAATTTCTTGTAAGGAGCTAGAAAATCAAGCATATATTTTTTTTGCAAAATTAATCATAAATCAAATGAGTTTTGTTAAAACACCAATAGACATTTGTTAAAATTATAAAATGTTGATTTTCTTAGTTATATTTGTGAAACCATACCATAAAACTACTAAAAATATGATTAAAAATTACTTGATTGTTAGTTTATTGTGTTCTTTTTTAGGATTTTCACAATACAATCCTTCTGCTCCATGGATGACTAACATAAACACAGCTAAAAATGGAGAAGCAACTATTGATGAAATAGTGGAGGCTTTTAACACTTATTGGTCTACCAGAGATAAAAAAGCAAAAGGTTCTGGTTATAAACCTTTTATGCGTTGGGAATATTATTGGAGAAATTTAACCAATGAAGAAGGTTATATAATTCCATCTGAGCAATTTTGGAATGCATGGAGACAAAAAAATCAAGTTAAGGCAAACAGAAACAATACAAGTAGAGCATTGCCTACAAGTAATTGGCAACCTGTTGGACCATTTACACATACAAATACAGGTTCCTGGTCATCTGGGCAAGGACGTGTAAATATTGTGCATGTTGATCCATCCAATCCTAATATAATTTATTTAGGTTCGCCTGCAGGTGGAATTTGGAAATCTACTAACAACGGAACCACTTGGACGCCTTTAACAGATGAATTACCTCAAATTGGAGTTTCTGGTATTGCAGTTGATTATTCGAACTCAAATACCATTTATATAGCAACTGGAGATAAAGATGCTGGAGATACGTATTCAGTAGGGGTTTATAAATCAACAGATGGTGGTGTAACTTGGAATGCTACCGGAACTATGGGAGGTTCAAACCCATCAAGAGCTGGAGATCTTATAATCCATCCAACAAACAATCAAATACTTTGGTGTGCTACCAATAATGGAATATACAAAACTATAAATGCAGGAACTTCATGGACTCGAGTGCAAACAGGTAGTTTTTCTCAAGGAAATATTCGTTTGAAACCTGGAGACCCTTCTACAGTGTACGCAGTAACTTCAAATGCCTTTTATCGTTCTACAGATACTGGAACTACTTTTACTCAAGTTTCAACTGGATTACCAGCTACTTCAGGAAGATTTGTAATGGATGTTACTCCAGCAAATCCAGAATATATCTACATATTGAGTTCTAAATTAAGTACAGATAATTACAATTTTCAAGGAATCTATAGATCAACTGATGGAGGGACGACATTTACTGCTAGAAATACAACAACAAATATTTTTGAAAATACAACATCACCATCACAAGCTTGGTATGATTTAGCTTTAGGGATCTCTTCCACTAACGCAGAAGAAATTTATACGGGTTGTTTGAATGTTTGGAAATCAACCAATGGAGGAACAAACTTAACCAAAATTAATAGTTGGAGTAATCCTACAGGTCCTTCTTACACTCATGCAGATATTCATTATTTAGGTTTTCATGGAACAAAATTATTTGCGGGAACAGATGGTGGAATATATGTTTCAAGCAACAATGGAACTAATTTTACAGATTTAACTGCTGGTGCCCAAATTAGCCAATTTTATAAGATTTCGGTTGCTAAACAATCATCTGCAAACATGGTTGGAGGTTTACAAGATAATGGAGGTCATGCCTATAGTGGAAGCCAATGGAAAAACTATTATGGTGCTGATGGTATGGATACAGCAATTAACCCAACAAATCAGAATCAGTATTATGGATTTATTCAGTATGGTAATAGTCTTTATATAAGTAATAATGCAGGAAATTCTAATTCAGGATCAGTCTCTTCTCCAGGAGGAGTAAATGGTAACTGGGTAACTCCTTTAATAGCGAATAATTCAGGAGAATTGTTTTCTGGGTTTGCTGGTTTATACAAATTGGTAGGTAGTGCTTGGGTACAACAAAATGTATCGCCTTTAGGAACGGGCAATTTAGATGAAATTGCTGTAGATCCATCAAATGATGACGTTATGTATGTTGCAAATGGTGTTGGTCTTTACAAGAGCACTGATAGAGGAGTGAATTTTACAAATGTGTTCAATTCCGTAAATGGAAATATAACTTTTATCGAAGTTCATTCTACAGATAGCAACATCGTTTATTTAGTTACAGAAGGTGCTTCGGGTAAAGTTTTGAAATCAACAAATGGAGGAGTTACTTTTACTGATTTTTCAACAGGACTTCCTTCAATTGGTAAAGAATGTATTGTTCATCAAGGAAGAAATACGGATAATCCGTTATATGTAGGAACTAGTTTAGGCGTTTATTATAGAGATGATTCTATGTCTTCATGGTCTCCTTTTGATACTAACTTACCTAATGTATCAGTAAGAGATTTGGAAATTAATTTAGAAGATGCAAAATTAATTGCTGCAACATACGGAAGAGGAATATGGCAAACCGATATTCCAGTTCAAGTACCACCAATCGATTTAAAATTTGTTAGTATTCAAAATCCTGGAATCAATATCAATTGTGGTGGTAGTGTTGCCCCACAAGTTGAAGTAAAAAATAACGGAACAACTTCTATTTCTTCTGTAACAGTTAATTATACAATCGATGGAACTCCTTATAATTATGTTTGGAATAATGCTTTAGCTTCTGCTGCCTCTGCAGTAATTAATTTACCGTCAGCTACATTAACAAGAGGTACACACGTTTTAAATGTTACTGCAACAACTACTAGTGATGCTTATTCTGATAACAATTCAGGAAGTACAACGTTTTATGTTAATGACGGAGGAGTTGTTGGCGTAGTAAACCCATTTACAAATACTACAGATGCCTTAATTTCATATAATGAAGGAGGTACGGGTTCATTATGGGTTAGAGGAACTAGAACAGGAACAATGACTACATCAGGTAATACCGTTTACACAACAAATTTAACAGGTAACTATCCAGATGCCACTAAATCCTATTTAGTTTCTCAATGCTATAACTTATCCAATGTAATTAATCCACAAATTAGTTTTGCAATGAAGTTTGATTTAGAGCAAAATTGGGATGTAGTTTATGTTCAATACTCAACTAATTTTGGAGCAAGTTGGACAGTTTTAGGAACTATGGGTGCAGGATGGTATAATAGTAATAGAACCCAAGCTACAACAGGAAGTGACTGTTACAACTGCCCTGGAGCACAATGGACGGGAACAAACACTACGTTAACAACTTATACTTATCCATTAAACGCTCTTAATTCTGAAACAAATGTAATTTTTAGAATTGTATTCCATTCTGATGAATCGGCAAATCAATTAGGAGTTAACATTGATGATTTTGTAATCAATGGAACACTTTCTAATCAAAACTTTGAATTACAAAATATTGTGTTATATCCAAATCCATCAAAAGGAATATTCAACATTGCATTAGGTACTATTGAACCATCAGCAATTGATGTTTACGATGTAACAGGAAAAATCGTTTGGTCTAAAAAAGATTTTGCAATTTCAAATGCGGAAGTTTCATTAGATTTATCAGCCGTTGCACAAGGAATTTATTTTGTGAAAATTTCAGCAAACAATCAATCAACAGTTAAAAGAATTATTAAAGAATAACTATGAATAAACACATTCTAAAAGGAGGTTTAGGGTTCCTTTTTTTATCAATCGCTTTGTCTTCTTGTAAATCGTCACAAGAGGTGGCATCTAAAAAAGAGTCTATTGGAATCAACGTTGGCTATATGGATAAATCCGTAAATCCAGCAGATGATTTTAATCGTTATGTAAACGGAACTTGGTTAGATAAAACCGAAATTCCGGCCGACAGAACGCGTTGGGGAAGTTTTGACGAACTTCGTAAAAACACCGATGACGATGTAATGGCCATCTTGAAAGAAGCTATTAAAGACAAAACGATCGATCCAAATTCAGACCAAGCAAAAGCAATTAGCTTATACAAAACGGTTTTAGATACAGTAAGTAGAAATAAAGCAGGAATCGACCCGTTAAAACCTTATTTAGCTAAAATTAATAGTGTTCAGAATGCAGATCAATTAGTTGCTTTATTAGCCGAATTGGAACCAGAAATGGGATTAGGTTTTTTCGGAAGTTACATAGGTGCTGATGCTAAAAACAGCAACAAAAACGTAATTTATGTAGGAACAGGAAGTCTTGGTTTGCCTGACAGAGACTATTATGTTTCGGATGCGCCAGACAACAAAGAAAAGCGTGAAAAATACGTGGCTCACGTAACCAGAATGTTGCAATTTATCGGAGAATCTGAAACAGTTGCCAATGCGAATGCAAAGAAAATTTTAGCATTAGAAACTAAAATGTCAACCGCAACTTTAGATAGAGTAGAGCGTAGAGATAGAAGAAAAACCTACAATCCAATGAGTTTTGCTGATTTACAAAAATTAGCGCCAACAGTAAAATGGGATACGTATTTCCAAAGTGTTGGCATTGGAAAAGTAGATTCTTTAGTAGTTTCGCAACCAAAATATTTACAAACGGTTGAAATCATTTTAAAAGATAACCAAGTTGAAGATTGGAAAGCCTACATGCGTTGGACCGCTTTAAGAGGTTCGGCAGGTTTGTTATCAACGGATATCGAAAATGCGAATTTTGATTTCTACGGAAAAACCTTAACAGGAGCTGTAAAACAACGTCCAGCTGAAGAAAGAGCTTTAGCAACGGTTAACGGAAGATTAGGTGAAGCATTAGGAAAACTTTACGTAGCTAAAAAATTCCCGCCAGAAGCTAAAGCAAAAGCGCAAGATATGATTGCAAACGTAATGCAAGCTTTCAATAACCGAATTGATAATTTACCTTGGATGACTAAAGCTACTAAGGAAAATGCAAAAATCAAATTGAATAAATTCCGAGTGAAAATCGGATATCCTGACAAATGGAAAGATTATTCAGCTCTTGAAGTAAAATCTCCAGAACAAGGCGGAACGTATTTTGAAAATTCAAAAATGTACGCGAGATGGAGTCACAAGAAAAACATCGAAAAAATGGGGAAACCTGTTGATAAAGAAGAATGGGGAATGTCGCCTCAGACGGTAAATGCGTATTTCAGCCCAACAAATAACGAGATTGTATTCCCAGCTGCGATTTTACAACCACCATTTTATGATTATAGAGCGGATGAAGCAGTTAATTATGGAGGAATTGGAGCCGTAATTGGTCACGAAATTTCACACGGATTTGACGATTCAGGTTCAAGATATAACGCGGATGGAAACTTAGTAAACTGGTGGAGTGATGAAGATTTAAAACAATTCACAACATTAGGAAGCGCTTTAGCAGATCAATATTCCGCTTTAGAACCTTTACCAGGAATTTTTGTGGATGGAAAATTCACTTTAGGTGAAAACATTGGAGATTTAGGTGGAGTTAACGCCGCCTACGACGGATTACAAATCTATTTGAAAGCAAACGGAAAGCCTGATTTAATCGACGGATTTACAGCTGAACAACGTTTCTTTATTTCTTGGGCAACCATTTGGAGAAGTAAAATGCGTGATGAAGCCATCAAAAATCAAGTTAAAACTGATTCACATTCACCAGGAATGTATCGTGCTTATGTGCCGTTACAAAATGTGGAAGCGTTCTATAAAGCCTTCAATATTTTACCACACAACGGTATGTATTTGCCTTTTGAAAAACGCGTGAAAATTTGGTAATCAAATTCAAAATAAAATCAAATCCCATCTTTTAGGTGGGATTTTTTATTTCTTTTTAATTGCTCGATTCACTAAATAAAGTCCAATAATGGTTATCGTTCCACCAATAATAATAGCTGTTGTCAAAGGTTCATTAAACAACAAATAACCAAAAAACAATGCCACCATTGGATTTATGTACGCATACAAACTACTGATTTCTGTTGGTAAATTTTCTAGAGCATAAATAAACGCAATAAACGTTAACACAGAACCAAAAACGACTAAATACCCAATCGACCACCAAGAAATTTCTGGAATTTCACTCAATGGAACCGAAGTGCCATTAAATCCAATTACACTCGAAATCACAACGCTCGAAATCAACATTTGTAATCCCAAACTAAAATACGGATTGAAATTCGTCTTGTTTTCTTTGATATAAATCGAAGATAATGCCCAAGTAAACGTAGCAATTACCGAAAGTAAAATTCCAAATCGGAATTCAGGTTCTAAGAAATCGTTAAGGTAATCGTAGAAAATAACACAAATTCCACCAAAAGCAACAATTAAACCTACAACGGCTTTCCAAGATGTTTTTTGTCCGCGAAACAAACTGATGATTACAATCCAAAGTGGAAAAATAGAACCAATAATCGCACCCAAACCACTAGAAATATATTTCACGCCCCAAGTACTCAAACCGTTACTCAGCATGAAGTTTAAAACACTCAAAACGAGAATTGTGCGCCATTGTCGTTTGTTTGGCCAAGGATGTTTTTTGATTAAGAAATAAAGTAGATACAACAATCCACCAAAAAGTTGACGTAGCGCAACCAATTGCATCGGAGGCATGTGTTTGACACCTTCTTTGGAAGCAATCCAAGTGGTTCCCCAGAAAAAGCTAATCCAAATTAATGCTAAAATGGGTAAACCAATTGCATTTTTCTTTTGTTGGATGTAATTGTGAAATACGCTAAAATACGCCATTACTAAATTTCTTTTTGGAACGAATAACCTAAAATGGTTTCCACTTTTTCACTAGAAATAATTTTACCTTTCGATTCCGAATCTTCCGCAAAGGTAGGCAATGGCAAATTTAATATTTCAGCTTTTTTGTGATAATATGATTTGCGTGTTGGGTGCTGAGGTGCGACAGCGTTAAAGGTTTCTCCCCAATTGTCATGCTGAACTTGTTTCAGTATCTTTTCAATAATTCCAATACAATCTTCCCTTTGAATCATATTTACTGGAGCGTCTGGATTTTCAACATTGGTTCTTCCTGCCAAAAATTTTATAGGATGACGATCATCGCCAAGCAAACCACCAAAACGAATTACTGTAGTTTTAAAATTCGGATTTGATTGCAAAAGGGTTTCGGAAATTACTAATTGTTTGCCACTTTCGGTATCGGGATTGGGTTTTGTTTCTTCCGTAATTTCAACAATAGGAAAACTATCACCATAAACCGAAGTCGAACTCACAAAAATAACTTTTTGAATCCCTGATTTTTCGATAAACGGAATCAACGTTTTTATTTTATTTACAAATGTCATTTCGTTCGAAGTCGAAGTTTCTCTTCTTAATCCAAGTGGAATATCAATCACTAAAACATCGGTTTCTTTCAGAAAATCTTCTATATTTCCAATGATTTGATGTGCTTCCAATTGAATTTGGAAAGGCGAAATCCCAGCATTTTTCAACACTTCTAATTTGCTTTCCGAAGTCGTAGAACCTTTTACTTTGTAACCTTTTGAAAGCAATGATTTGGCTAATGGTAAACCGAGCCAACCGCAGCCGAGTATGGAGATTTTTATTCCCATTTGTGTTTTTTTATGTAGGTATTTGTTGGAATATCGTAATCGTAATAAATAACATATTTAAAGCCAGCTTTAGTTAAAGCGATTGAATCTGGTTGGATTTCTTCGTTTAAATAGATGTAATTTTTTCTTGGATTTTGAGTATCGTGTTTAACCACATAATATCTATTCAAAATGCTTTTATCGAAATAGTCACTTGAATGTTGTTTGCCAATGAATAATTTTCCATTTGAATAAAAGTAAAATTTTAATTCCGAGGAATCTTCATAATTTTTAATTTCAAGAGTAAAAGCAATAGTGGTTTCTTTATAATTTTCAATTTCTTCCTTTCGTTGTCTTTTGTTATGCTCATTTATAACAAAAAAAGCAATGATTAAAAGTGTGACAAATGCAAAGTATATTTTATTGTTTTTCATCTATTCTCTTAACTATCTTTCTTCACCAACATATAAAAATCGTCTTCCAAAGCACGATAACCTTGGTCATACAAAAAGAAATAGGTGTTGCCGGTTTTCGTTTGTAACATGCTCGTGAAAAATTCAAAATCGAAACCTTTACTTAGTAATTTTGTTTTGGTGGTTTTTCCTTTTTCTTCTGGGTTGAGTTCACACAAAATGCGATAATTTTTACGCAATTTGTTATTAATGTTGCGCATCAGATTGTTCTGATCTTTGTTCATTTTATTGTTGTATGCATTGCGGCAGCCATCCGAACAAAACTTTTTGTCCTCACGACCAATAATTTTATCGCCACATTCTAAACAGGTTTTACTCATAATAATGTCGTTCAATATTTACTAATTTTTCACCGATGTAATGTTTTATCTCTTTTAAAAGCCCTTTTTCATTATATGAATATTCAAACCTAATTACAGCATCTTCATCATATTTAGAAGTTTCATTTTTTAAAATTGAATTTTCATAAAAGTATTCATGAGTGTCTATTTGATTTTCAGAATGTTTTTCTTCCTTAATCAATAAATTGTTTTTGTCAAAATATTGAATTGTTTTATTGTAATGTTTTGGCAACAGTTTATTCAAATTATCAATTGAGGTAACAATTTTTCCTTCTTGATTATATACTATTTCAGTTGTAGATTCTAAGTAGGGTTTTCTATTAATCAAATACCAGCCAGAAGAGTCAATTTGTTTTACTAGATTTTTATTTTCATCGTAAAAATAATTTCTTTTGGTATGTTTTTCGCTTTTATAAGTATATGTTGTCCATTCCAGAAGTTTATCATCATCATATTTCCATTCTTGTTGTAAATATTTTTCTTCACAATGAGAACAACTTTTGGAAATTTTAAAATCAGATTTCATATCGAATTTTGAATAATACGTTGTACTATCAATTGAAATGTATTTTTTCGTTTTTCTGTTTTTTAAATCGTATTCGAATTGAATTATTTTTGGATTATTTATTGAAATGAACAAATCAATTGTATCTTTTTTTAATATATAGATTTCTTCACGTTTATTGTAAAAAATGTTTTTAATAATATTTCCAAATGAATCATATTCAAATTCTTCTATTGTTGAATTGTGATTTATTTTATCCTTTTCTCTTTTTTCTTTTGATAAATAAAAAGTTAATCTTTTGGTAATAAAATTATCTTTTGAATAGTCGTTTTCAAAATTATAATATTGTCTATGGCTTCCACCTCCATGATTAATAAAAAGCCAATTGTGATTTGTTCCTTTTATTGTAGATTTCTCTTTGTTATATTCATATTGCTTTAAAAGTAAACTGTCTCTTTTAATTTTTCCATTATTTTTGACATCTTTCGAAAAAACGGTTACTTTTTTTAAATTAAATTTCTCAAAGTTTTTTGGGTTTTCCCAATCCACATAAATTTGATTCATTTTTTCATTTTGACTGAATGAAAATAGTGAATGGATTAGAATTAGTATTAAGATGATTTTTTTCAAGTTTTACTTCTTAAAATTAAACTTCATTTCTTTACCACTATCTTCAAAAACCACGTAAAGATTAATTTCATTATCTGAAATTTTTTCAAACGTAAATTTGTCGAAATACACATGGGTTGGGGTAATTTTTACCAATCTAAAATTCTCGCTTACTTCCGCTTTTTCCCAGCCTTTTAATTCGCCATCGAAGTGTTTTAGTTGTAATAAAAGGGTTTTCTCTTTTTCAATAATGTGTCCCAATTCATAAAAAGCAACTTTCCCATCAACCACTAATTTGAAGCTGAACATCATCGAATTTCCAATCGGTTCACTCCAAGTTTCTTGACAAATGCCGCCTAAAGCTTCGCCTGTCCAATTGCCTACAATCCATTTTACATCTTGTAAAGTAGCTTTTGGCGAACCTTTTTCATCATTATAATTTAAGGTGTTTTGTGCAAAAGCAGTAAACGAACAAATAAAAAGTAAAAAATAAATACTTTTTTGGAAGAGTGATTTTTTCATCTGTAAAGTCTTATAATTAAAGCGAATATACAAAAATAATTTCCATTTACAAACGTTTACAAATATTTACAACCGATATTAAATAGCTAAATACCGAATAACGTTTTTTTCTTGTCCCATCTTTGCACTGTCGAAATGAAACAACGCGTTCAAGTTCAAAAACAAGAGCAAGTTCAAATTTCAAAACTTTAGATTTTTTAAATTATACCAATTTCTTAAATCTGTGTTCCAAAAAAGAATCAATATTAATAATTATAAACATTTAAATTTTTACACGCCATGAAATGAGCATTTTCCTTAGGCAAAAACTAAACGAAATGCGAATTACATAAAACCTTAATAAATAAATATATAAGCCTTATGAAAAACAGAGTACAATTAATCGGACATGTAGGTCAAGAACCAGAAATCAAAAACTTAGAATCTGGAAGAGTAGCTAACTTCACAATCGCTACGAATGAAAATTACACCAACGCCAAAGGTGAAAAAGTAGAACAAACCGAATGGCACCGTGTTTCCGCTTGGGGGAAAACAGTGGACATTATTGAAAAGTTATTAACCAAAGGAAGTCACGTTACCATCGAAGGCAAATTAACCCACAGAAGCTATGATGATAAAGACGGAAACAAACGTTACATTACAGAAGTGGTTGCTAATGAATTGGTTTTATTAAGCAAGTAATCAAGCTCAAGAGCAAGTTCAATCTCAAATTTCAACACATAGATTTTTAAGATTATTTCAATTTTTAAATCTGTGTTCCAAAAAATCAAATAACACAAACATTTAATATTTATACGCCATGAAAAACTCAGTACAATTAATCGGACACGTTGGTCAAGAACCAGAAATCAAAAACCTAGAAGGAGGAAAAAAATTAGCAAACATCAGCATCGCTACAAACGAAGTATATTATCGTGAAAACGGTGACAAAGTTGAACAAACACAATGGCATCGAGTAACAGCGTGGGGCAAAACAGCCGACATTATCGAAAGATTTGTAACCAAAGGAAAAGAAATCGGTATTGAAGGGAAGTTAACTCACAGAAGTTACGACGACAAAGACGGAAACAAACGCTATGTTACAGAAGTAATTGCGAACGAAATTTTGTTAATCGGTAAATAAGGATGTTATGCAAGTTAGAGTATTTTCCATCCGTTTGGATAACGCATTTTTGGAGTACGACCAACAACAATTGAATGCTTTTTTGAATTTGGTAACGTTTAAAAAATCGAGTACGCAATTTGTTGAAAGTGAAGAAGCCCATTGGTCGGTAATTGTTCATTATGAATCAGAAGAACAAGAAAAGCCTGAACGACTAGAACGAAAATCTTACGAAGATTTGAATCCAAAAGACAAACAAGTTTATGGGTATTTGAATCAATGGAGAAACGAAAAATCGGAAGCTTTGAAACTGAAAAAGTATATGATTTGTCACAATTCAGAATTAATCGATTTAGCCATGTATAAGCCAAGTAACTTAGATGAATTACAACAAATCAAAGGTTTCGGAAAACAAAAATCGGAGCGATTCGGAGAAGATATTTTAGCAATTTTAAATGCCGTTTGAGAAAAGACCGCCAGCGAAAGTTGGTGGTTTTTATTTAAAACAAAATGTCTTTCGCTACTCGATACGTATTCGCGTGTGCTTCAATAATCGTTTTGATTTCTGGAGAATATCCGCCGCCCATACTTACTTGAACTGGGATTTGGTAACGTTCGCAATTTTGGAAAACAATTTCGTCTCTTTTTTTACAACCATCGATAGAGCAACCTAATTTTCCTAGTTTATCGGAAGCTAAAATATCAACTCCGGCCAAATAGAAAATGAAATCGGGTTTTTGTTGTGCTATTAATTTAGGAATAATTTCGGAAATGGTTTTCAAAAAATCCTCATCAGAAGTATTGTCTTCAAAAGCAATATCCAAATCAGAAGTTTCTTTTTTGAACGGATAATTTGATTTACCATGTACAGAAAAGGTAAAGACGTTATCGTTTTTTTGAAAAATCTCAGCTGTTCCATTTCCTTGATGCACATCTAAATCGATGATTAAGATTTTTTTTGCTAGTTTTTTATCTAACAAATATTGAGCAGCAATGGCTTGGTCATTCAATAAACAAAAAGCTTCCCCGTGATCTGAATAAGCATGATGCGTTCCGCCAGCGATGTTAAATGCTACTTTGGTTTCAAACGCTTTTTCGGAACCTAAAATGGTTCCTTGGGCAATTCGCAATTCTCGTTCTACAAGTTCTTTAGAAAGCGGAAAACCAATTTTTCTCGCAGCTCTTGCATCTAAAGTTAAATCTAATAAATCGGAAACATATTCTTTAGTGTGAACTCTTAAAACAGTTTCAATCGGAATAATTTCAGGTTCAAAGAAATCGGTTTTTAAAGCAATACCTTCGTGTAGTAATTGTTGTGGTAATAATTCGTATTTCAACATCGGGAAACGATGACCTTCAGGTAACGGATGTTTATAAATAGGATGAAATGCAATAGGAAACATTTACGAATTCAGTAAGTTTTGTAAAGCATCTACAAACAATCCCATGTGGTAACCATCAACTAGGCCATGATGTGCTAAAACGGTCATTGCCATGGTTTTTTTACCATTTTCGGTCATTAATTTTCCATAAGAAACTTTTGGACAACTATCTTTTAAAGTATACTTTCTAGAGTGAGTTAATCCTGTGAAATTAATCCAAGGAACAGCAGAAAAATGAATAATATTTTTAGGAAATTCTCTGGTAAAAAGTCCTGGTGTTATTTGAATTCGCTCAATTTCTGTTTGAACTATTTTATTAAAATCATGAATGTCTTCATGAAACTTCATAAACGAAAAACCAAACGTTTTATCTTCACGCATAATGGTAGATGAAGCGTCAATTTCGTCATAAAGTACTACTTCATTTTCTTCAATTCGGTATCTGAAATTTTCTAATTGGTTTATTGCAGCAATCGTTTTGTGTAAATAGTAAACAAAAAACGGAATTTGCTGGGCTTTCGCCTTTTCGTAAGCAATAGTCATATCGATTGATGTTGTAACACCAAAAAAGGGCTCTTCGAAAGTATTGAAAAATTCAAAATGTTCTTTTCGATTCCAAGAAGATATGTCTATTTTTTGTTTCATTTCAATAAGGGTAAAATCTCAGTAATATTGGTGAACGATTTGAAATTATCGTGTTTGATTTCAAAGTCAATTTTCTCATATTCCCAAGTGGTGTGATACGGAATGTGTATCGCATGTCCGCCAATGTTTAAAACTGGTAAAACATCCGATTTTAACGAGTTTCCAATCATCAGAAAATCTTCAGCTTTACAATCTAAACGACCTAACATTTTTTCGTAATCTAATTCGGCTTTATCACTCATTACTTCAATATGATGAAAGTAAGCACCAATTCCAGAATCGTGTAACTTACGATGTTGGTCTTTTAAATCGCCTTTTGTAGCTACAACCAATTTGTATTTTCCTTTTAATTGTTCCAAAACGGATTCTACGTTTGGTAATAATTCGACCGGTTTTTGCAATAAATCTTTTCCAATAGCTAAAATTTGCTCAATTCCTTTTCCGGATATTTGATGATTGGTCAATTGCAAAGCAGTTTCAATCATTGACAAGGTAAACGCTTTAATTCCGAAACCATACAAAGGCAAATTCTTCACCTGATGATTCAAAATCAATCCCAAAATTTCCTGACTCGAAGCATAATCTTGAAACAAAACACAAAAGCGTTCTTGCGCTTCATCGAAATAAGGTTCGTTGTGCCATAAAGTGTCATCTGCGTCGAAAGCAATTATTTTTGGAGTCATTGTTGTTATTTAATTAAGAAATCATCGCGCCATTAATCACGCCTTCTGCATCTGGATTTACGAAAACTAATTTACCTTCTGCATTATTCGTTAATAACAACATGCCTTCGCTTTCTACTCCACGTAAAGCTCTTGGTGCCAAGTTTACTAAAACGGTTACGCGTTTTCCAATGACTTCTTCAGGTGTAAAATGCTCAGCAATTCCAGAAACGATGGTTCTAACATCAATTCCAGTATCTACTTTTAATACTAACAATTTATTAGCTTTTGGCATTTTTTCAGCTTCGATGATGGTTCCAATTCGTAAATCTACTTTGGCAAAATCTTCGAAGGTAATGATATCTTTTTGCGGTTCCGCTTTTGCATTTTCCACTTTATTTGCGGTTTTAGTTGCTTCTAATTTGTCTAATTGTTTTTGAATTTCAGCATCTTCAATTTGGGCAAACAAAATTTCGGCTTGACCGATTTGATGTCCAGCTGGTAACAAATCAGTTTTAGTAGTTACATCGTTCCAACCTAATGCATCGATTTTCAAAATATTCGATAATTTTTTAGCTGTAAAAGGTAAAAATGGTTCCGATAAAACTGCTAATGCAGAAGCAATCTGCAACGCCACATACATTTGCGTTTGTACTCTTGCAGGATTTTCTTTTACCATTTTCCAAGGTTCTTCATCCGCTAAATATTTATTTCCTAAACGAGCTACGTTCATTAATTCGCCTAATGCTTCTCTAAATCTGTAACGCTCAATTGAACTTGAAATTACGGCTGGATACGCTTTTAATTCGGCTAATGTTTGTTCGTCAACTTCCGAAAATTCGTTTGGAGCTGGAACAATTCCATTGTAATATTTATTAGTTAACACCACAACACGATTGATGAAATTTCCAAAAATCGCAGCTAATTCGTTATTATTTCTTGCTTGAAAATCTTTCCAAGTGAAGTCATTGTCTTTGGTTTCTGGAGCATTTGCGGTTAACGCATAACGTAACGAATCTTGTTTTTGTGGGAAATCTTGCAAATATTCGTGTAGCCAAACCGCCCAGTTTTTAGAAGTCGATAATTTGTTTCCTTCTAAATTTAAAAATTCATTTGCTGGAACATTATCAGGTAAAATATAACTTCCTTCCGCTTTTAACATCGCTGGGAAAATGATGCAATGGAAAACGATATTGTCTTTTCCAATGAAGTGAACCAATTTTGTATCGGCATCTTTCCAATACGGTTCCCAGTCTTTTCCTTCGCGAGCTGCCCATTCTTTGGTAGATGAAATATAACCAATTGGCGCATCAAACCAAACATATAATTTTTTTCCTTCTGCGCCTTCAACTGGAACATCAATTCCCCAATCTAAATCACGCGTTACCGCTCTTGGTTCTAAACCACCATCAACCCATGACTTTACTTGTCCGTAAACATTTGGTTTCCAATCGTTTTTGTGACCTTCTAAAACCCATTCTTTTAGGAATGATTCGTAACGATTTAAAGGTAAAAACCAGTGTTTTGTTGATTTTAAAATCGGAGTTTCGCCAGTAATTGTCGATTTTGGATTAATTAAATCGGTTGCATTTAAAGTCGAACCACATTTTTCACATTGATCACCATAAGCTTCCGGATTGTCGCACTTTGGACAAGTTCCAGTTACAAAACGATCTGCTAAGAATTGGTCAGCTTTTGCATCATATAATTGTTCGGTAGTTTCTTCAATGAAATCTCCGTTATCGTATAATTTTTTAAAAAATTCTGAAGCTGTTTTATGATGAATCTCTGAAGAAGTTCTCGAATAATTATCAAAAGAAATTCCGAAATCTAAAAACGATTTGCGAATAATTCCGTCATATTTATCAATTACTTGTTGAGGCGTAATTCCTTCTTTTTTAGCTTTCATTGAAATCGCTACACCGTGCTCGTCGCTTCCACAAATGAAAGCCACATCTTTTCCTTGCAAACGCAAATATCTTGCATAAATATCAGAAGGAACATAAACACCTGCTAAATGTCCAATGTGAATAGGTCCATTTGTATAAGGTAAAGCCGCTGTAATCGTATATCTTTTCGGATTTTCTAACATAATTTATTTTATTTTAACGCAAAGACGCTAAGTTTTTCGCAAAGCTTTGCAAAGAAATTTAAGTTTTAAAAGTGCAAATGTCGTGAAAATTATAATTTATTCACAACTCGTCTGATACCTTCTTTTAAAAGAACGGAATTAAAGTTTAAAAGTAAGCCTAATTTGAAGTTACCAAGCCGTAAATAAGTTAGAGTTTGAGCAAAATGAAGTTCGGAAAGTTCTTCAACACTTTTTAATTCTAAAACGAGTTTATCCTCTACAAGTAAATCGATTCTGTAACCGCAATCTAGTTTTACTTCTTCGAAAATCATTGGAATTGATTTTTCTTTTTCAACTTTAAATCCTGCTTGTACAAGTTTATAATAAAGACATTCTTTATATGTATTTTCAAGTAAGCCAGGTCCTAATGCATTATGAACTTCAATGGCAATTCCAATAACTCTATTTGAGATTTCATTTTCTGTCATTTTTCCTTTTTTAACTTTGCGAAAAACTTCTAAACTTTGCGTTAAATTTTGAACAAACTAAGTGTTAATTTAAGAGAGCAAAGATTATTTTAGTAAAAACTGAAACAAAAATAATCGATTAGTGACGAAATCCCGAATTTTAATTGGATTTTGTTTACTTTTGAGTTAATAAAATCTGACGATGTATAGATTTATTTTGATACTTATTTTAATTTCAAACTTTTCTCATTCGCAAAAGAAAATGAAAATTCCACCTTATCTTAAAAAAGGCGACACAGTTGCTATTGTTTGTACCGCTCGTAAATTTTTTCCAGATGACGCAAAACCCGCTATTGAACTATTAGAATCTTGGGGATTGAAAGCCAAATTAGGCAAAACCATAGGTTTAGATAGTTGCCAATTGGGTGGAACTGATGCCGAAAGAATTGCCGATTTTCAGGAAATGATGGATGACGACAATGTTAAAGCCATTTGGTGCGCTCGTGGTGGTTATGGAACCGTTCGAATTATCGATTCGTTAGATTTTACTAAATTCAAAAAGCATCCAAAATGGATAATGGGTTTTTCTGATGTTACCGTTTTGCACAGTCAATTAAATGTGGAAAGAGTTGCTACATTACATTCTATAATGCCATTTACAGTTCCAAAAGCTCCGGAAGAAGTGAAAGAAACTTTGCGAAAAGCAATTTTTGGAGAATCAATTTCATATTCTATTTCATCAAAATCGTATGATGTAAAAGGAAAAGCTTCGGGCGAATTAGTTGGTGGAAATATCTCTATTTTATATAGTTTATTGGGTTCGAAATCATCGATTGATACGAAAGGAAAAATTCTTTTTATTGAAGATTTGGATGAATATTTGTATCATATCGACAGAATGATGTACAACTTAAAACGCAATGAATATTTCGAAAATGTAAAAGGAATTATTGTAGGAAGTATGGCCGACATGCACGATAACGAAATTCCTTTCGGGCAAAATGAAGTGCAAATTATTACTGCAATTGCAAAAGAATACAATATTCCAATCGTGTTTGAATTTCCAGCAGGACACCAAAAAGACAACCGAACTTTAATTCTTGGAAAACAAGTAGATTTTGAAGTGAATGACAAAGAAGTGATTTTATCTTTCAAATAACTGAACACTAAAGTCTGAACACTGAATACTTGAAAAGATGGCGGAACACAACGAATTAGGAAAATTTGGAGAAGAATTAGCAGTTGATTTCTTAGAAAAAAACGGCTACGAAATCTTGGAAACGAATTGGGTTTTTGATAAAGCCGAAATAGATATTATTGCTCAAAAAAATGGAATACTAGCAGTTGTTGAAGTAAAAACGCGTTCGAGTATTGAATTTGGTCTGCCTCAAGATTTTGTAAAACCTAAGAAAATTCAATTGTTGGTAAAAGCTATAAATGAGTATGTTACTCAAAACGATTTAGATGTTGAAGTTCGATTTGATATCGTGGCTATTCATAAAGAAAACTCTGATTTTGTTATAGAACATATTGAAGAAGCGTTTTATTATTTTTAATGTTAAATTTATAACAATTTGTTTTTTGTTTTTATCTTTGCGCCAAACAAACAACTAAAAGCATGAAAACAATATCTTCAGTAGTAGAACAATATATTAAATCGAAGCCTTTTTTATTGAGTTCACTTTCGCAAGGCATTATCAATTTGACTTCTTTGGCTCGTATTATGATGCCAGAATTGGAAGCGCATTTAGGAAAAGATGTGAAACAAGGTGCCGTTGTAATGTCATTAAAAAGACTTTCTGAAGAGTTAGATTTCAAAATCAATTACAAAATTTCAAAGGTTTTAAAAAATATAGGTGAGATCACGGTTCGTTCTTCGCTTACCGATTTTACTTTTATTAGTTCGGATTCACTTTTAGACAATCAAGCTAAGTTGATTTCGGAAATTAACAAGCAACAAGATATTTTTTATACTTCTTCTCGCGGTGTTAATGAAACCAATATTGTAACAAGCACATCAATTGAACCAATGGTGGAGGCTATTTTTAAAAACGAGAAGTTAACGCACAAAATCGAAAATTTATCTTCTATAACTGTAAAATTGCCACAAGAAAATATTTCAACTCCTGGTGTTTACTATTATATTTTTCAAAGATTGGCTTGGGAAGGAATTATCATTCACGAGGTAATTTCAACTACAAATGAATTTACCATTATTGTTAGTGACGACCAAATTGATGTAGCGTTTAAGGTTATTAAAGACCTTAAAAATGTCTTCGATTAATAAAAAGTCTTCTATTTTTTTTTCACATCAAAAAAAGAAACGTATTTTTACCATTCTATACATACTAAAAAGTGATTTTAGTAGTTAAAGTACAAAAACGTTTTTACATTGAAAAGCACTATAATTAAATACTCTCTTGTCGTAGGTTTTTTGTTTTTTTTAATAGCTTGTTCTGTTAAAAAAGATAAGTTTGTTAATCGTAATTTTCATGCTGTCACTACAAAATATAACGTTTTGTATAATGGTAATATTGCTTTAGAAAAAGGACTTGAAGAGCTTAAGCAAACCTATAAAGATAACTTTTGGGAAGTGCTTCCTGTTGAGCGAACATCTGATGCTGAAGAAGCTATTTTACCAGGACAAACAAAAAATAAAAATTTTGAGCGTGCTGAAGAAAAAGCGGTAAAGGCTATTCAAAAACATGCTATGAATATCGCCGGAACTGAAAAAAATCCGCAAATGGATGAAGCTTATCTTCTGTTGGCTAAATCCCGTTATTATGAAAATCGTTTTATACCTTCTTTAGAGTCACTAAATTACATTCTGTATAAATATCCACTTAGTGATCGAATTTACCATGCTAAAGTATGGCGCGAAAAAGTAAACATTCGTTTAGATAACGAAGATGTAGCCATCAAAAATTTAAAACGACTTTTAAAAGATCAAAAAATTCAAGGTCAGGATTTAGCAGATGCAAATGCAATGTTGGCACAAGCTTACATGAACATTCAAGTTAAAGACACGGCTATTGCGGCTTTAAAAGTGGCTAAAGAAGCAACAAAAAATAACGAAGAAAAAGCAAGATATACCTTTATTTTAGGGCAACTTTACGAGCAAATGCAATATAATGATAGTGCATATGCTGCTTTTGAAGAAGTAATTCAAATGAATCGAAAAGCACCGCGTCGTTATGTAATTCAGGCTCATGCCAAACAAGCTCAACAATTTGATTACACTAAAGGAGATACGTTAGCTTTTTTAGAAAAATTTAATAAGTTAATTGAAGATAGAGAAAACCGTCCTTATTTGGATGTTTTGAATCATCAAGTTGGTGTTTTTTATGATAAAAATACTAAGAATAAATCGGCCAAAAAGTATTATAATAAATCAATTAAATCAGTTTCTAATGATAAATATTTAGTAGCGTCTAATTATAGAAATTTAGGTGAGATTTACTTTAGAGAAGCAGATTACAAATCGGCAGGAAAATATTATGATAGTACACTTATAAATTTGAACGAGCGTACAAGAGAATACAGAAAGATAAAAAAGAAACGAGACAATTTAGAAGATGTAATCAAATACGAAACTATAGCTCAAAAAAATGACAGTATTTTGTATGTTGTTGCTATGTCTGATTCTGAGAGAAAAGCATATTATGAGGATTACATCGTAAAATTAAAAGCTGAAGACGATAGAAAGGCTAAAATAGAAGCTGAAAAAGCTCAAAAAGAAGCTAATTTGCAGGCCAATAATAACAATTCTAATGGATTAGGATTGGTAAATCCAAACACAAAAAGTAAGGATATTCAAGTGCAAAGTCCAAATAATCCTTCTTTTTTGCCACCGGGTATGGGAACAGACAATTCTAGTTTTTATTTTTATAATCCTGTAGCAGTTGAATTTGGCAAGAAAGATTTCCAAAACAAATGGGGAAAAAGGGCATTAAAAGATAATTGGAGATGGTCTTCTGAAAAAGGAGTTAATGCTGATGCTGATGCAGAAAATGTTGATAAAGATAAAACCGATAAGGATTCAGTAGCAGTAGTTGAAAATCCGAAATATACAAGTGATTTTTATTTAAATCAAATTCCAACAGATTCTAAGCTATTAGATAGTTTGGCAAAAGATAGAAATTTGGCTTACTATCAATTGGGATTGATTTATAAGGAAAAATTCAAAGAATACGAATTAGCGGCTTCTCGTTTAGAGCAATTATTAAAAAATAAACCAGAAGAACGTTTGGTGCTTCCGGCGATGTACAATTTATACAAAATTTATCAGCAAATTTCGCCTTCAAAAGCGGCAAATATCAAGCAACAAATCTTGTCGCAATATCCAGATAGCCGTTATGCGCAAATTTTGAACAATCCAGAAGTTGAAATTACCGATAATGACAATCCAGAATTGGTTTTTAATGCTTTGTATAAGAAGTTTGAAAGCAATCAATTAAGAGAAGTTTTTGTAGAGGTCGATGAAGCAATTTTTAAATTTGCAGGAGAAGAATCGCTTCCGAAATTTGAAATGCTAAAAGCAAAAATAACTGGACGATTAAAAGGTGTTGAAGAATATAAAAAAGCATTAAACTTCGTAGCTTTAACGTATCCAAATACAGAAGAAGGAAAACAAGCTGAAAAAATGGTGCAAATGGAAGTGCCATTAATTGAAGCACTTGATTTTGGATTAGCTCAACCAACAAGCTATAAAATCATCTTCCCTAAAACGTATCCTTACGGAAAAGAAGTTAAAAATCTAACAGATAAAATAGCGAAGTATATTAAAGACACCAATGCAGTAGCGTTAAAATCATCTGAAGATATTTACACCTTAACCGATAATTTTATCGTCATTCATGGTTTTGACAATAAAGATGCTGCGATATCGGTTTTATCAGTATTACAATTGCATAAAAATTACAAACTAACCGACAAAGTTTATATTATTTCAACTGAAGATTACAAGATTGTACAAATGAAGAAGAAGTTGCAAGAATGGATTTTGTTAAATAAATAAGAACCCAAATCCCTATTAATATGTTTGAAAAAGTAAAGAATCAAGATCATTTATTAGGCAAAACCAATAGAATTGTAGACGGAACTACTATAACTGGTGACATCACTACTTTAGCGGATTTTCGTTTAGACGGAAAATTAAAAGGAAATTTTACTTCCGAAGGAAAAATTGTAATTGGTCCTACGGGAGAAGTTATCGGTGATATCATATGTAAAAGTATCGATATCGAAGGTGTTTTTTCTGGAAAATTGCAAGCAGAAGGGATGTTAAATGTAAAATCGAAAGCACATATAACAGGAGAAGTAATCGTAGGTAAATTAGCCGTAGAACCAGGAGCTCGATTTGAAGCTAGTTGCGAAATGAGAACCCAGAACAAATAATGGATTCTAATAAGAAACAATCCAATAAGTGGTTAGCACTAATTAATATCCCATTTCAAATGGGATTGATTATTTTTGGCTTTTCGTATCTTGGTGGTTGGCTCGATGAAAAATATCCAAATCCTGAAGGTTATTTTCTAAAAGGAATTACGCTTCTTGGAGTTTTTGTTGCGCTATATAATGTAATCAAACAAGTAAATCAATTAAATAATAATAAGTAAAGATGTTAAAAAAATTACCCGTAACTGTTCAAGTGTTATTAATTTCGATTGTTTTTTTTCTAATTCATTTTGGAATAGTTACTTTTTTAAATAAGATTGACACAACGCCTTTTTTAATGTCATATGCTTTACAAATTATAATGACATTGGTTATTTTGTTAGCAATGATTAAAATTTATGAAACAGCTAAAGAACAATTAGGTTTTGCTTTTTTAGGGTTGTCTACCTTGAAAGTAGGAATTAGTTATTTTTTTGCTACCGAATATTTATTTCAAAACAAGACAACGCTTGAAACAAACAAATTTAATTTTTTTATCACTTTTCTGTTTTTTTTAAGTCTAGATGTCTATTTTACAATAAGATTGCTAAACAAAAAGTAATTTGAGGCAAAAAAATCATTAAATATTCAAAAAAAAATATTTTTGAAACTTGGAATATTAATTAAAGTTGTACTTTTGCAAAAATTTTTAGGACCAAAATTTTAGAATATAATCAATATGGTGATTTCAAGAAAACCACTTCATGTAATAGCAGCAATCGCAATCGCGATATTGCCTTTATTTAGTTTTGCTAATGTTTCTAATGATACAGTAAAAAAAGAAGCTCATGAAGTTCATGTTGCTGCTGATGCTAATCATGGAGAAACTGCTGAACCTCAGGACAAGAAAGCTAAAGTAGATGCGTACATTCAACATCACTTACAAGATTCTCACGATTTTACTTTTTTCTCAGATGAAAAAGAAGGTAAACATTATGGGTTTTCATTACCAGTTATTTTAATTGATAATGGTTTAAAAGTATTTTCATCTTCTAAATTTCACCACGGAGAAACTGTAGCTGAAGTTGATGGAAATTTCTACAAATTATACCACGGAAAAATTTATAAAACAGATGCTGCTGGAACTATTAATTATGACGAGCATCATCATCCAACAAATGCAAAACCATTAGATTTTTCAATTACGAAAAACGTGTTTTCAATGTTGTTTACTTCTGCATTGTTATTGTTCATGTTTGTTGGTTTGGCTAAATCATACAAAAAAGGACCAATCCCAACAGGTTTCGGAAGAGTGTTAGAGCCACTTATTTTATTCATCAGAGACGAAATTGCTATCCCAAATATCGGAGAGAAAAAATATAGAAAATTCATGGGTTATTTGTTAACTGTGTTTTTCTTAATTTGGTTATTAAACTTACTTGGAATGACTCCACTAGGAATCAACGTTACAGGTAATATTGCAGTAACTATTTGTTTGGCGTTATTCACTTACTTTATTACACAATTTAGTGCTAATAAAGATTATTGGATGCACATTTTTTGGATGCCAGGTGTTCCGGTTCCAATGAAGATTATCTTAATGCCAATTGAAATTTTGGGAACATTAACAAAACCATTCGCATTATTAATTCGTTTGTTCGCAAACATTACAGCAGGTCACGTTGTAATCATGAGTTTAATTGCAATGATTTTTGTTGGAAAAAATTTAGCAGCTGACTTACCTATATCATTAGGATTAACATTGTTCATTTCAATTATCGAAGTTTTAGTAGCATTCCTACAAGCTTTTATCTTTACAATGTTGTCGTCATTATTTATTGGTATGGCAGTTCAAGATCATCATCACGATGATCATCATTAAAATTTGAGTATTGTTTAATTTTATAAATCAATTATTATGTACAATTTAATTGGAGCTGGTTTAGTAGTAATCGGTGCAGGTTTAGGTTTAGGAAAAATTGGTGGTTCTGCAATGGACGCTATCGCGCGTCAGCCAGAAGCTGCTGGTAAAATTCAAACAGCGATGATTATTATCGCTGCTTTATTAGAAGGTTTAGCATTCGCTGCTTTAATCTTAGGAAAATAATAAAGAAACAAAAAACAGTATCTGTAACGGTTGGTTACAGGTACTGCTTTTAAAAAGAAAGTACTATTTAAACATATATTTTTCAAAACATGGAGAAATTAATTAACGATTTTTCATTCGGACTATTTTTCTGGCAAGCTATTATCTTATTAATATTAATCGTATTAATGGTTAAATTTGCATGGAAACCTATCATGAATTCAATTGTAGCTCGTGAGGAAGGAATTTCTAACGCTTTATTAGCAGCTGAAAATGCTAAGAAAGAAATGCAAAACTTGAAGTCGGATAATGAAAAATTATTAGCTGAAGCTAGAGCTGAAAGAGACTTGATGATTAAAGAAGCAAGAGAAATCAAAGAAAAAATGATTGCTGATGCTAAATCTGAAGCGCAAGCACAAGGCGAAAAAATGATTGAGGCTGCTAAAGCTTCTATCGAAAGTGAGAAAAATGCAGCTATGGCAGAATTGAAAAATCAAGTTTCTTCTTTGTCATTAGAAATCGCTGAGACATTATTAAAAGAAGAATTATCTAACAAAGAAGCTCAAACTAAATTAGTTGAGAAAATGTTAGGTGACGCTAAATTAAACTAATATCATGGCAGGAACTAGAGCGGCAATTCGATACGCTAAAGCTATTTTGGATATTGCCAAAGTAAACAATTCTGTAGATGCAGTTAATGCAGATATGATTGCTATTGCAAAAGCAGTTAAAGAAAGTGCAGAATTGAAAAACTTTTTGCAAAGCCCAGTTGTTAAAGGGGAAATTAAATTTTCATCTTTAAACGAAATTTTTGCTTCTGCTCAAAAAGAGACAAAAGGATTATTTCAATTGCTTTTAGCTAACAAAAGATTTGAATTATTAAACGATGTTGCTTTACAGTTCAATGCTTTATATGATGAACTTAACGGAATTGAAGTAGCTAAAGTTACAACAGCTGTTCCAATGACTGCTGAGTTAGAAACTAAAGTATTGGCAAAAATTGCATCGTTTTCAAATAAAAAAATCACCATTCAAAATATTGTGGATCCAGCTATCATAGGTGGATTTATTTTAAGAATGGGCGACAAACAATACAATGCATCTGTAGCAAGCAGATTGCAAAATTTAAAAAGAGAGTTTAGTAATTAATATGAAAAGAATAATTTTAATATTATTATTTTGTTCTTTTTATGGATTTTCGCAAGACATAAAATTAAAAAAAGGCATTGTTACTGTGGATAATGTCAATTGGTTAAAATATGATGGTTGCGGAGGTTGGGATCAAGTTTGTACAGTTTATAATTTGAGTGGTGAGGAAATCATTTACATGAAATTGTTAAGCAAACCTGATACTGCAGATCAAAAATATTGGAAAGTTAATTTTTTAGGTGTAAATAAGTCAGTCGATTTGGATTTTTCTGAAGGATTTGGTTTAATAAATGGTAAATTGCTTAAAAAATTTTACGACGCTAAAGTAGTAAACGAAGACGGAACTTTAAATGAAGAGCGTGTGCAACGTATGGTTGAAAAATACGGAACACCTTTTACGGATAAAGCAAATGCTTCGTCAACAACAATTATAATTAATAATAATAATGATCAAACGCCTAAAAGATCTGGCGTTAATATTAATATAGGAGGATAATAATCACACATAGTTATGGCGGAAATTAAACCTGCTGAAATTTCAGCAATATTAAAACAACAATTATCAGGTTTTGAATCTGGTGCATCGTTAGAAGAAGTTGGAACAGTACTTCAAGTTGGAGACGGTATCGCTCGTGTTTACGGATTATCAAACGCTCAATACGGAGAGTTAGTACAATTCGAAAACGGATTAGAGGCTATCGTATTGAACTTAGAAGAAGACAATGTTGGGGTGGTACTTTTAGGACCATCAACAGGAATCAAAGAAGGTTCTACAGTAAAAAGAACACAACGTATTGCTTCTCTTAAAGTAGGAGAGCAAATGGTAGGTCGTGTTGTAGATACTTTAGGTAACCCAATTGACGGTAAAGGTCCAATCGGTGGTGAGTTATATGAGATGCCATTAGAAAGAAAAGCGCCTGGAGTTATTTTCCGTCAGCCAGTAACTGAACCATTACAAACAGGAGTAAAAGCAGTTGATGCGATGATTCCAGTAGGTCGTGGACAACGTGAGTTAGTTATTGGTGACCGTCAAACTGGTAAATCAACAGTTTGTATCGATACGATCTTAAATCAAAAAGAATTTTATGATGCAGGTCAACCTGTATTCTGTATCTATGTAGCTGTAGGTCAAAAAGCTTCAACTGTTGCTGCTTTAGCAAAAACATTAGAAGAAAAAGGAGCTATGGCTTATACTATCATTGTAGCGGCTAACGCTTCAGATCCTGCTCCAATGCAAGTTTACGCTCCTATGGCGGGTGCTGCAATCGGAGAATATTTCAGAGATTCTGGTCGTCCAGCTTTAATTGTTTATGATGATTTATCTAAACAAGCAGTAGCTTACCGTGAGGTATCTTTATTATTAAGAAGACCACCAGGACGTGAGGCTTATCCTGGAGACGTTTTCTACTTACACTCTCGTTTATTAGAAAGAGCTTGTAAAGTTATCGCTAACGACGAAATCGCTAAAAACATGAACGATTTACCAGATTCTATCAAAGGAATCGTTAAAGGTGGTGGTTCGTTGACAGCATTACCAATTATCGAAACGCAAGCGGGTGACGTTTCTGCTTATATCCCAACAAACGTAATTTCGATTACTGATGGTCAGATCTTCTTAGATGGTGATTTATTCAACTCTGGAGTTCGTCCTGCTATCAACGTAGGTATTTCGGTATCTCGTGTTGGAGGTAATGCACAAATCAAATCAATGAAAAAAGTTGCTGGTACATTAAAATTAGACCAAGCTCAATTCCGTGAATTAGAAGCTTTCGCGAAATTTGGTTCTGACTTAGATGCTGTTACTTTAAACGTAATTGAAAAAGGTAAGAGAAACGTTGAAATCTTAAAACAAGGTTTAAACTCTCCATTTACAGTTGAAAATCAGGTAGCAATTATCTATGCAGGTTCTAAAAACTTATTAAGAAATGTACCAGTTGATAAAGTAAAAGAATTCGAAAAAGATTATTTAGAGTTCTTAAATGCAAAACACAGAGATACATTAGACGCGTTAAAAGCAGGTAAATTTGATGACAAAATTACTGACGTTTTAGAAAACGTAGCTAAAGAAATTTCAGCAAAATATTAATTCAAGTGAAAAGTGAATAGTGATTAGTAAAAAGCTAATTACTATTCACTGATTACTAATTACTAAAGAAAAATGGCAAACTTAAAGGAAATACGTAATAGAATTACTTCTGTTTCATCTACGATGCAAATTACATCGGCGATGAAAATGGTTTCTGCTGCTAAATTAAAAAAAGCGCAAGATGCCATTACGGCTATGCGTCCGTATGCAGAAAAACTTACTGAACTATTACAAAACTTAAGTGCAACTCTTGAAGGAGAAGTAGGTGGTGCTTTTACAACTCAAAGAGAAGTAAAAAAAGTGCTTATCGTTGCAATTACTTCTAATAGAGGTTTGTGTGGTGCGTTTAATTCAAACGTTATCAAACAAGTAAAAGTAGTAGCTGATGCTTACCAAGGAAAACAAGTGGATGTTTTTGCTATCGGTAAAAAAGGAAACGACGTTTTACGTAAAACACATAATGTGGTTGACGTTCAAAATGGTGTTTTTGATCAATTGACTTTTGACAATGCAGCTGCTATTGCGCAACAGTTAATGGATAAATTCGTAGCAGGTGAGTATGATAAAATTGAAATCGTGTATAATGAATTCAAAAATGCTGCGACTCAAATTGTAAGAACGCAACAGTTTTTACCTTTGGCTCCAATTGTTGGAGGTGAAGTAGTAGCTTCTGATTATATCTTTGAACCTTCTAAAGAGGAAATTGTGTTGACTCTGATTCCTAAATCATTAAAAACACAATTATACAAATCGATTAGAGATTCATTTGCAGCAGAACACGGAGCGCGTATGACCGCAATGCACAAAGCAACTGATAATGCTACAGAATTAAGAAACCAATTAAAATTAACTTACAACAAAGCGCGTCAAGCAGCAATTACTGGAGAAATCCTAGAAATCGTTGGTGGAGCAGAAGCGTTGAACAACTAATTTTAATTTAGATATTATAAAGAGTCTCGATTTATTCGGGACTTTTTTGTTTTATATTTGTTAGTATATTAAATTTATTTTAAATATTAAAATGATTAAATTAATAAGATATGTTTACTGGTGTTGTGCTCATATAAATTATAAACACTTTGGTGAGAATGGCGAAACGGGTAAAATAATTTTGTCTTTTATTACTTTTTTTGGAATATTTGATGTCTTAATGTTTTTTAGGGTACTCTTGTTTGAGCATACAGATTTTGTTATTTTATTTGGAAATTTTTTTAAGGATGTTTTTAAAATTGTAGGCTTAATATTAGCCTTTGTTATTTATTATTTGATTAATAAAAATTTTAAAAACTATCCTGTAATGAATAATAATGAATTCTCTAATGTGTCAAAAAGAAAGAGACTTTTACATACTACTTGTATATTTGTGTTTTTAATGTTAGAATTATACATTTTATTAATAATATTAAGCCCTACTTTTTATCCAAGACAGTTAATCTATTAATTCTTGATTTAATGGAATTGCATCCGTTAGTGCGGAATTGCATTCCGTGCCCACAAAGAATTCTCCACATAGCACAACTTCATTTAACAAAACCTTTTTTCCCTCATTTACTTTTATTGGTATATTTGTAAGAATAACAATTCACCAATGAAAAAATATACGTCTTTCGTTCTACTACTTTTTACCTTTTTGGCTTCGGCACAAAATCTTCGTTTAGAAGACATCATGAAAGGAAATGAATTCATCGGGCACCAACCTGATAATCACCGTTGGTCCATCGATGGGCAAACCGTTTTATTTGATTGGAACCCGAATAACGAAATAGGAAACAGCACGTATTTCTGGAATGCTTCCTTAAAAACACCACAAAAAGTAACGACTTCAAATCCGATTTACGATTTGGATTTCATGGCAACACAGAAAGATTATGATGTGGTGTATTATACGAATCAAGGCGTTTTGTATTCGTATACCAAATCCACAAAAAAGATAAAAAAAGTCATTCAATTAGCCGATAGAATTAACTCGGTAGAAAGAAGCACGAATGCTGATGTGATTTTTTTTCAGCAAAATCGCAATGTGTATCAATTCAATACCAAAGATTTTTCGATTGTTCAATTGACTAATTTTAAATCGGGAAAAGAAAATAAAGTTTCAAAAGAAGAAGATTCTTTTTTAAAAAACCAACAGGCAGCATTGTTTCAATTTGTTCGCGATGAAGAAGCATCTTCCAAATGGTACGAAGAAAAATCTAAAAACAAGAAAGAGAAATTCCCAAAAGAAATCTATTACGATAAATCGTCTTTAGAGCAAATTAAACCCTCACCAGATGGAAAATTTGTAACCTTTCGAATTTCTGATTATCCAAATCAGCCATCAACAAACGTTGAAAATTTCATTACCGCTGACGGATTTACGCGTCAAGAAAAAGCAAGAGCCAAAGTTTCGATTTCTAATTTCAGCAAACATAAATTCGGAATTTTTAATATTGAAAAAGATACAACCTATTACGTTTCGTTTTCCAATTTATCGGGAATAAAAGAAGCACCAAAATACTATCAAGAATACGATAATTTAAAAGATAAATCGGATTACGAAACCGCTATTGTAATGATGAGTCCAGTTTATAGTCCAGACGGGAAAAATGCCGTTTTAGAAATGAGAAGTCAAGACAATAAACACCGTTGGATTGTGCAATTGGATTTGGTTTCAGGAAAAATCACCGAATTAGACCACCAACACGACGAAGCTTGGATTGGCGGACCCGGAATTCCAGGCTATAGTTTCAGCAGTGGAACTTTAGGTTTTATTGATAATTCGACTTTTTATTTTCAATCGGAAGCTACTGGTTTTTCGCATTTGTACATATACAGTTTAAAAACCAAGAAAAAAGAACCGTTAACAAAAGGGAATTGGGAAGTTCGTGCAGTGAAATTATCAAACGATAAAAATTCATTTTACATCACCACAACGACAACACATCCAGGAAACAGAAGTTTTTACAAATTAGACATCGCTTCTAAAAAAATGACGGGAATTTTAACGAATGATGGCAACTACGAAGTAGAATTATCTCCCGATGAAAAGACGCTTTTAGTGCGCTATTCTTATAAAAACAAACCATGGGAATTATACGTTGGAGCTAATAAACCGAATTCCGATTTAAAACAAATCACGTTCTCCACTACGCCAGAATTCAAAAAATACAATTGGAAAACACCAGAAGTCATCACTTTTAAAGCCAATGACGGAACCAATGTTTATGCACGTTTATACCAACCAAAAGCAGAAAACAAGAACAAAGCAGCTGTAATTTTTGTTCATGGTGCTGGCTATTTGCAAAATGCGCATAATTATTGGAGCACGTATCACAGAGAATGCATGTTTCACAATATGTTAACGGATTTAGGTTACACCGTTTTAGATATCGACTACAGAGCCAGCGATGGTTATGGTCGCGATTTCAGAACCGGAATCTACCGTCACATGGGCGGAAAAGATTTATCGGATCAATTGGATGGAAAGAAATATTTGGTTCAAAATTTAGGAATTGATGCCAACCGAGTGGGAATTTACGGCGGTTCGTATGGCGGATTCATCACATTAATGGCTTTGTTAACAGAACCAGGCGAATTCAAAGCAGGAGCCGCTTTACGTTCAGTTACCGATTGGGCGCATTATAACCACGGTTACACCTCAAATATTTTGAATTTCCCAGAAACTGATCCTGAAGCATACAAGAAAAGCTCACCAATTTATTTCGCAAATAACTTACAAGACAAATTGTTAATGTTACACGGAATGGTAGACGACAACGTGCAATTCCAAGATATTGTGCGATTAACACAACGTTTCATTGAATTAGGAAAGAAAGATTGGGATTTAGGCGTTTTTCCAGTAGAAGCGCATGGTTTTACTGAAACGTATTCTTGGGTAGACGAATACCGAAGAATTTTAAATTTATTCAACGAAAATCTATTACATAAATAAAATGCTACAGTTACTCGAATTAGGAACGAAAGCCGAAATGTTAGAGCAATTGCCTATCATCCAACAATTATATCCTGATTATACTTTAGAAATTTATGGGAATTTATTAGACAAAATGATTCCGCACAATTACAAACAACTCATTGTAGTCGAAAACGGAATCACGATGGGTTTGGCAGGATTTTGGATTGGAACTAAATTGTGGAGTGGCAAATATTTGGAAATGGATAACGTAGTCGTACATGAAGATTTTCGTTCTAAAGGAATTGGAAGTATCATGACAAATTATCTCAATCAAAAAGCAATCGATGAAAACTGTAATATGATTGCTTTAGATGCTTATACGACCAATTTTGGAGCCCAAAAATTCTACATGAATCACGGTTTTGTACCCAAAGGATTTCATTTTGTGAAATATTTGAAGGATTAATTATTTAAGTATTCCCAAATAAAACTGTAGAACTCGCTTTGTTGTTTTACTCTTTTCTCGTAGCTCGAAATGTTACCTGAATGACCAGCAACCTTATTTACTTTCAAAAAAATAGGATTTTTCTGTGCGGCTCTATTTTGTAATCTTGCGGTAAATTTATAGGATTGAAAAGGCGGCACTCTATCGTCGTTTTCAGAAGTAATAATTAAGCAAGTTGGATAATTAACGTCTTCTTTAATCGTGTGATAAGGCGAATATGAAAGCATAGATTGAAATTCTTCTTTGTTGTTTGGATTTCCATATTCGTCAAAATGATGAATTCCAGAAGTGTATTTTTCAAGCGAAGCCATATCTAATCTTCCCATTTCAGAAATAACGACTTTGAATAAATCAGGACGCAGAGTCATGGCTGCTCCAACGACTAATCCACCATGCGAACCTCCATTAATAGCTAATTTGTTTGGATTGGTATATTTTTCTCGAATTAAAAACTCAGCAGCATCCACAAAATCGTTAATCGAATTGATTTTTTTTAATCTTTTTCCTTCTTTATGCCAGTTTTTTCCTTTTTCGCCACCACCTCTAACTTGTGCAAAAGCATAAACACCACCCTTTTCTAAAAAGTGCAATAATCCAGTGTCGTAATTTGGACTGCTAATACTTCCAAAACCACCATAAGCTCTTAGTAGAGTAGGATTATTGCCATTAAGTTCAATGCCTTTTTTGTGAATAATAACGATTGGAATATCTTTATTGTCTCTGCTTTTATAAGTAATCGTTTTGGTTTCAAAATAGTT
Source organism: Flavobacterium proteolyticum (assembly GCF_015223105.1). GTDB lineage: Bacteria > Bacteroidota > Bacteroidia > Flavobacteriales > Flavobacteriaceae > Flavobacterium > Flavobacterium proteolyticum. The sequence continues at coordinate 640,165 of NZ_JADFTZ010000001.1, read as the reverse complement.
AAATGGAAATAAAGTTGGTTTTGGCTGAATGAAATCATTAAAATAAATATCATTCGCTCCAGTTGTAATATTTAGCTTGTAATTTAATGAAGAAATGGTGTACGAATAAAACGTAACGAAAAGGTCATTTGTTTTTTCGTCATAAAATCTAATTTGAAAATCCATATTGTGTGGCGCTTCAAATTTTCGAATAAATTTTCCAGTATAATCGTAAACAGACATATAATATTTGCCCATATTGTTATACTTACAAATAATATAATTTTCTAAAAAGGTAGTTCCAATAAGCAAATGAGAATATACTTGAGGAATTAAGACCGTACTTTCTGCTCGATTGTTTATATCAAAGTAACTCACATTTCCCCATGGATATTTTTCATCCGAGAAATAGCATTTATCGTTAATAATATTTAAAAGATTTAGATTCGTTTTATCGTCTTTTATGAAGTTATTAAATTGAAATTGTTCGTTTTCAATTGTAGTATAATAGTAGTTTTTTGTGGTTTCATCTTCGCTTGTTTCAACAACAAATAATTTATTTTGTTTGGTAAAAAAAATGAAATTAGCTTTTGATTTTGAAGTATCAAACACCAATTGGTCTTTACTTTGAATATCTCCAATTTTATGATAGTATAACTGATAAGTAGAATCTTTTTCAAAGAATTCTTTGTTTGAATTTTTCTTATAAAAGATACCTCTGTCGCCATTCCAGGCAACATTTGAAAATTTAACATCCGTTAGAACATCGTCAAGATATTTTTTGTTGGCAAAGTCTTTAAATTTAATTTCTTGTCTATCGCTTCCGTTCGGACTAATTTTAAAAGCCAAATATTTAGTGTTTTTAGAAGGAAAATATCCAGATAAAACTACATTCGCATCTTTATAAACATCAAACGGATCAACCAAAGGTTTGCCTAAATCATTTAGACTTTCTCTGTAATATAAAACGCTTGGTTTGTTTTTTTCAACTCTATAGGTATTGTAAAAGTACTTTCCTTTTTTAGTTGGTAATCCATTCGTAGACAAATAATCATAATCTTTTATTTTGAATGAAAAATTATAATTTCTAACTAATTCTGATAGTTTTTCTTCGCTAATATTGTTTTGTAAAGTTACCCAATCAGCAACTTCTTTTTCAGTAGTGTTTTCCAACCAAGCATAATCGTCTTGTATGGTAATTCCATGTTTTGAAAGCGTTGAGGGAACTTTTTTGGTTTCAATTTTTTGTTGAGAAAAAACAAAGTTTAAACCCGAACTAATTAAAAAAATAAATAATAAAACTATTGTTTTCATGTTAAATGCCGTAAGAAAATTACCAAAGGCGAAAATATTCAAATTAATTTGTAATTAACTTCGTTTTGGTTCTTTTTTTGCTTTAATTTAGTGTGAATTTAAAAATCGAGGCATCATGAAATATTTAGTAACAATTTTATTGAGTTTAGTTATAATCTCTTGTGGCTCTACACATATAATTGCGCAAGATAATATTGAATCTGCTACATATCAAGGCTGGATTGGTGGTGTTCGTGGAGGCGGAGGAGGAATTAATTTTAATTTAAAATTAAAATCTGAATTGCCAAAGGGAGTAGAGTTAAAACACGTTATTTTTAAAGGTTTTGAAGTACCATTTACCCAGCAAGATGCGTTGTCTTATAACGCTGCAATAATTACAGGAGTCAATCAGGAAAGATTTGAGGGAGATAAAAAAAGCACATCCACTAGTCCAAAAAACAATATAGAACTTAAAGATAATGAGGCTATTCTAGTATTCTCAAAAAACGGCAAAGAATACCAGCAAAAAATTACCAATGTAACTGAAAAACCAGCTTTAGAATATCCTTCTGCTAGACCAAAGTTTTAATTATATTTGTTGTCTATAAATAAATAAAATTTGAGCCTCTATAAAAGTCTTTTTAAACAAACGGCAATCTACGGCATAGCAACGGTTTTGCCTAGAATTATCAGTTTTATTCTAAATCCCATTTTCGTTTATTACCTTACGGATAAAGAAAAAATGGGAGAAGTTTCCGTTATTTTTTCCTATTTAGTTTTCTTCAATGTGATTTTATCTTATGGAATGGAAACGGCTTTTTTCCGATTTTATAATTCTGAAAACGATAAGAGTAAAGTAATTTCTACATCCACTATTTCGCTTTTTTGGTCAACAATTGGTTTTTTAGTGTTATTCCTTTTGTTTCGAAAAGATTTAGCACTTTGGTCAGAAATCAATGTGGAATACATTGTTTTTACCATTTGGATTCTAGCTTTAGATGCGTTGGCGATTATTCCGTTTTCCAAAATTAGAGCTGAAGGTCGTCCCATAAAATATGCGGTGATTAAGATTTCAAACGTATTAATTAATTTATTACTTAATGTTTTCTTTTTGATTCTGTTGCCTGATTTTGCAAACGAATCTTCGAATCCGTTCATTCAAACGATTTATCACGATGATTTTCAAATTGGCTATATTTTCGTTGCGAATTTAATTGCAAGTTTAGCTACTTTACTTTTCGTTTTACCTGATTATTTCAAAATCAAATGGCAATTCGATGCAGATTTGTGGAAGAAAATGATGCAGTACGGATTACCCATTTTAGTCGCTGGAATTGCCTTTGCCATCAACGAACATTTCGATAAAATTTTATTAGATTGGATGAATGTCGACATGGCGGATATTGGAGCTTATTCTGCTTGTTATAAAATCGGAATGTTTATGGTGTTGTTCCGTACGGCTTATACATTAGGAATCGAACCCTTTTTCTTTAGTCACGCTAAAAATGAAAATGCACCACAAACCTATGCTACGATTACCAAGTTTTTTGTCATTTTCGGTTCGTTTATTTGCTTAGGCGTTATCGTTTTTGCCGATATTTTGAAATTGATTTTAGTTCCAAAAGACATTTATTGGGACGCGATGGATGTCGTGCCACTAATTGTTCTAGCCAATTTCTTTTTAGGTATTTATACGAATTTATCCGTTTGGTACAAACTAATCGACAAAACCCGAATCGGTGCTTACATTTCTATTGTTGGAGCAATTGTAACTTTAGTTTTAAACTTGATTTTAATTCCAATGATAAGTTACATGGGTTCAGCAATTGCTACTATTTTGGCTTACGGAACCATGATGTTTATTTCGTATTACATGGGACAAAAGAAATATCCAATTCCTTATGACAAGAAATCGATTTTCACCTATTTGGGATTGGCAATAGTGCTTTCAGGAATTTCATTTTATGTGCCAATTTTACGTGAAACTTACGTATTCGGAATTGCAGCTATCTTGTTTTTTGCTTACTTTGTGTACCGAAACGAAAAAGAAACCATTTTAACGATTATCAGAAGAAAATAATATGCAAATCAAAATTATCAATAAATCCAATCACGAGTTACCTAACTACGAAACTATCGCTTCGGCAGGAATGGATTTACGCGCCAATATTTCAGAACCAATCACTTTAAAATCATTAGAAAGAACCATCGTAAAAACTGGACTTTTCATTGAATTACCAATCGGTTACGAAGCGCAAGTTCGACCAAGAAGCGGTTTAGCAGCCAAAAAAGGAATCACCGTGTTAAATTCACCAGGAACAGTTGATGCTGATTACCGTGGAGAAATCGGTGTGATTTTAGTAAATTTATCCAATGAAGATTTCGTAATCGAAAACGGAGAACGCATCGCTCAATTAATCATTGCCAAACACGAACGCGCGGAATGGATTGAAGTAACTGAATTATCAGAAACTTCAAGAGGAGAAGGTGGTTTTGGTAGTACGGGAGTGAAATAAGTGTTCAGTGTTCAGTCGCAGTTAACAGTTTGTCAGACTGCGCGAAGTCGCAGTGTTCAGAATAATTTGTTCAGAAAAACATCAAAAATATAATCATAGCGAACTTTGCGAAAAACCTTTGCAAGCTTAGCGTTTAAAATAAAAAGATACCATGAAAATAATCGTACCTATGGCAGGTCGTGGTTCACGCCTTCGCCCACATACCTTAACTGTTCCAAAACCATTAATTCCAGTTGCTGGAAAACCAATTGTTCACCGTTTAGTGGAAGATATTGCTGGTGTTTTAAATCAGAAAATAGACGAAGTAGCTTTTATTATTCATGAAAGTTTTGGTAAAAAAGTAGAAGAAGATTTAATTGCGATTGCTCAAAAGTTAGGCGCAAGAGGGACGATTTATTATCAAAACGAAGCATTAGGAACTGGTCATGCGATAATGTGTGCGAAAGATTCATTGGAAGGTCCAGCAGTTATTGCTTATGCGGATACGTTAATTCGTGCCGATTTTGATTTGGACACTACTGCGGATAGCGTAATTTGGGTAAAACAAGTGGATCAACCAGAAGCTTTTGGTGTGGTAAACTTAAATGATAATGGCGAAATCATCGAATTAGTAGAGAAACCAAAAGAATTCGTGTCGGATTTAGCAGTTATAGGAATTTACTATTTCAAAGATATTGCGGTGTTGAAAAACGAATTACAATCGGTGTTAGACAACAACATTATCCATGGTGGCGAATACCAAATCAACGATGGTATCAAACAAATGATGGCAAAAGGCATGAAATTTGTACCAGGACAAGTAGACGAGTGGATGGATTGTGGAAATAAAGACGTTACAGTAGAAACCAACACAAGAATGTTAGGTTTTTTACATAACGATGGCGAACATTTAGTTGATTACGATGTGAAATTAGAGAATTCAACTATTATTCCTCCATGTTATATTGGTGAAGATGTAGTGTTGATTAATGCTACGGTTGGACCAAATGTTTCATTAGGGAAAGGATGTCACGTGATTGATTCTACTATAAAAAATAGTTTGATTCAAACTCACGCACATATTAAAAATGCCAATTTAGATAACGCAATGATAGGAAATCATGCTAGTTTTGATGGCAATTTTACAAGTATTAGTATCGGAGATTATTCGGTTTTAGAATAGATGATAAAGAAAAAACACATAGCTTTTTTGGCGTTCCTGCTTTTTAGTTTTGGGAATCACTTGTTCGCGCAAGAAAACCCCGATACAATTGCTTTGGTGGATGACCAATTGGAAAATAATTTTTACGAAGCTGTGAAACAACGCGGCATCGAAAATTACGATAAAGCGATTGTGGCGATTCAAAAATGTATTGAAAAAGAACCTAAAAATGCTTCTTTTCAATATGAATTAGGCAAGAATTATTTGAGCCTAAAAAATTATGTTGATGCAGAAAATGCTTTCAAAAAAGCAGTGGAGTTAGACAACAAACAACGTTGGTATTGGAACGGATTATACGACGTGTATTATCAAACGAAAGATTACCAAAAATCAATTCCTATTGTAGAGAAATTAATTGAGTTTGATGCTAACATGAAAGAAGATTTGGTATCGCTTTACATGAACACAAATCAACACACGAAAGCCTTGGAATTGTTGAAAAACATGGAATCGAAATCCAAGTTGACCAGCACCATGGAATTCTATAAATTGAAGATTCAAGAATCGAATGATTATACAAAACCACAGAAAGAACAATTAGAAGAAGCGATTAAAAAGAATCCAAAAGTAGAACAAAATTATATCGATTTGATTGTTTTGTATACGAGTTTCAATCAAGAAGATAAAGCTTTTGAAGTGGCAAAACAATTGGAAAAAGAAATTCCAAATTCCGATTGGGCACACGTAAGTTTGGTAAAATTCCATTTGAATAATAACGATGGTGAAAATGCTTCTAAATCGATGTTCAAAGTTTTGGACAACGATAGAATGGATTTAAAAATCAAACATCGTGTTTTTAATGAGTTTTTAATTTTTGCTGTTAAAAATCCAACTTATTTAAAAGATATTGACAAAGCAATTCCGTATTTTGATAACGACAAAGAAATTAATGTAGCAAAAGAAGTGGCAAAATTTTTCTGGAAAAAGAATGATTTAGAAAATGCGACGAAATATTTTGAGAAAGGAATTAAAAGAAATTCCAATGACCTAGAAGCTATGGAATTGAATTTAGAAGTTTTAATTCAGAAGCAAGATTTTCAATCAGTAACTAAGAAAGCAGAAGAATATTTGGAGTCATTTCCTACTCAAGTTGGGTTTTATTTTTATGCCGGTTTAGGATACAATCAACTTAAAGAATATAAAAAAGCAAAGAATATTTTAGAAAATGGCTTGGATTTTGTTGTTGAATTTAATCCGTCAGAATCTGGAATTTACAACAATCGTTTCAATGTTAATTTTTACAAACAATTAATTATCAGTTGCGAGAATTTGAATGATAATGCAAAAAAAGAAACGTATACCAACAAATTAAAGCAATTACAAAAATAAATGAAGTCAATTATATCAGCCTTTTTAATCGTTTTTTTAATCGGATGTAAATCAAAGCAATCCGTTACTACAGCCGCTGCAAATGAAAATACCGAAGTTTCAAAAGTCATCAATGGTCATTATAAAAATGAACACGATTTTACTACGCTAAATATCAGAGCAAACGCCAAATACGAAGATGCGAAACAATCTCATTCTATGAATGCCGATATTCGCATCAAAAAAGACGAAATCATTTGGATAAACATTAAGTTCTTAGGAATTCCAATGGCAAAAGCAATGATTACTCCAACCAAAGTAAGTTATTATGAAAAAATAAATAATACGTATTTTGAAGGCGATTTTAGTATGTTAAGTAATTGGTTGGGTACTGATTTAGATTTTCAAAAAGTACAGAATTTATTTCTTGGGAAAGCAATTGACGATTTAACAAAAGATAAATGGATTTCTGAAGTCGTAGAGAAAATGTTTAAGTTGTCGTTGCCAAATGATTCTGATGTTGCAAAAGAATTTTATTTTGAGGGCGCTAATTATTTGTTGAAAAAAGAAACGATAAATCAAGCTAGTAAAAACCGAAATTTAGAAATTCGTTATCCTTCGTACAAAGAAGATAAAGGTATGTTTTTACCAAACGAAATCAATATTAAAGCGGAACAAAAAGACAAAATAGCAATTGATATTGAATATAAGAACACAACATTTAATGAGAATTTGAGTTATCCTTATTCAGTACCTAGTGGTTACACTGCGGTTGAAATCAATTAATTTTTTATTTAAGTAAAAAAACTACCTTTGTAAAAATCCTTATTGCATGAACCAATTCATTAAAATCGTATTTTTCTTTTTCATTACAAGCCTATGTTTTGCTCAACCTTCTGAACAGCAAAAGTTAGAAGAGCGCAAAGCACAAATTCTGAAAGAAATTTCAGAAAATAAATCGCGTTTAGAAACCGAGAAGAAGAAAGAGAAATCGGTTTTAACCCAAATTAATCAGCAAAAACAGTTGATTCAATTACGACAAAAGTTATTGAATACAACCGCAAAGCAAACTCGAATTTTGAGCGATGAAATTTATTTAACTCAGTTAGAAATGAACAAGTTAAATAGAGAATTAAAAGTGCTAAAAGAAGACTACGAAAAAATGATTGTAAAATCATATAAAAGTAGAAACGAGCAAAGTAGAATTATGTTTATTCTTTCCTCTGAGAATTTCCTCCAAGCTTACAAACGAATCCAATACATGAAACAATATGCAGGATTCAGAAAAATGCAAGGTGAAGAAATTAAAGACAAGCAAACAAAATTATTACAAGCCGAAAAACGTTTGTCTGAAAGCAAAAAGGAAAAAGAAGTTGTTTTAGCACAAACTGAAAAAGAAAAGCAAGAGTTAGAAAAAGAAAAACAAGAGCAAGAACGCTTAGTTAAGTCGATACAAAAAGATAAAAAGAAATTAGCAGCTGAGATTACCAAAAAGCAAAAAGAAGCAAAAGATATTGATGCAAAAATTAAAAAATTAATTGCTGCCGAAATTGCTGCTGCTAACAAACGTAACGCAGAGAAGTCAGGAACTACAGCTCCAAAAGCCGGAACAACTGCAGCTTCTAAGTTTGTTTTATCTGCAGAAGGGAAAGTAGCTTCAGATAATTTTAAAGCGAATAAAGGAAAATTACCTTGGCCAGTAGTTGATGGTTATATTTCATTAAAACATGGCGATCAACCGCATCCAGTTCATAAGAATTTGACTATTCATAATAGTGGTGTCGAAATTTCTACTAAACCTGGTGCTTCGGCAAGAGCTGTTTTTGGTGGCGAAGTGTTACAAGTTCAGGTAATTTCAGCAAATAATAAAGCAGTTTATATTCAGCACGGAGATTTTATTACGGTTTACTTAAACTTGTCATCGGTAAGTGTTACCAAAGGACAAAAAGTGACAATCAAACAAAATATCGGAAAAATTCATACAGATTCATCAGGAAATGCAGTAATTAAGTTTTTAGTATTACAAAATACGACAACACTAAATCCAGAATCTTGGTTAAACTTATAAAATAAGAATGAGGTCAAATTGGCCTCATTTTTTTTGAATCAATTATGTACTTTTATATTTTAATAGAAAATCATGAATTTATCCCAAATTAAAATACTTCACATAGATAGTAATCATCCCTTGCTTTGGGAACAATTACAACAAGCCGGTTTTCAAAACGAAGCTGATTTTACTTCATCTAAACAAGAAGTAGAAGCTAAAATTGAAAATTATCACGGAATTGTCATTAGAAGTCGTTTTAAAATTGACAAAACCTTTTTAGATAAAGCTATTAATTTACAATTCATAGCACGAGTTGGTGCTGGTTTAGAAAGTATCGATTGTGATTACGCTACAGCGAAAGGAATTCATTTAATAGCGGCTCCAGAAGGGAATGCCAATGCTGTTGGCGAACACGCTATCGGAATGTTATTATCACTTTTTAATAACTTGAACAAAGCCAATAACGAAGTAAAATCGGGTCAATGGAAACGTGAAGCCAATCGCGGACATGAATTAGAAGGGAAAACAGTTGGGATTATTGGATATGGAAATATGGGAAAATCTTTCGCAAAGAAACTTCGCGGATTTGATGTAACCGTTTTGTGTCTTGATATCTTGCCGAATATGGGAGATAGTAATGCTACTCAAGTTTCATTATCTGAACTTCAAGAAAGAGCTGATGTTTTAAGTTTGCACACACCTTGGACACCCGAAACTGATAAAATGATTAATGCTGATTTTATTAATCAATTTAAAAAAACATTTTGGTTGATTAATACCGCAAGAGGAAATTCGGTGGTAACAGCTGATTTAGTTGAAGCATTGAAATCAGGTAAAATTTTAGGCGCAGGTTTAGATGTTTTGGAATACGAAAAACTATCTTTCGAAACTTTATTTGAAGGTGAAAAACCAGCCGCTTTCGAATATTTATTACAAGCTGAAAATGTATTACTAACACCACATATTGCAGGATGGACTTTTGAAAGTCATCAAAAATTAGCGCAAACGATTGTAGATAAAATAAAAGCTATTTACGCAAATTAGTTTGTAACAAAATTTGACAAGTTAGACTTATATGTAATATTTTTATATATTCGTAAAAACTAACTAAAACTAAAAACAAATGGAAGTAACTAACCAACAAGAGACTTGGAATCAGCCAAACAACAACATTCCGGTATTCAAAGTTGACCCAATTATGGTGTTATTATTAAGTTTTATAACTTGTGGATTGTATTTAATCTACTGGAATATAAAAGTAGCAGAAGTTATAAACGCAGTGTCAAACAGAGAAGTGATTTCTACGCCAGTAGCTGTTTTCTCTGGATGTTGTTTACCTGTAAATTTATATTTTTATTACGTTTTAGGTAAAGATGGTTTGCCAAATGTATACAAAAGAACAGGAGAATTAAATAAGGATCAATCTACTTTATTAATTATTCTAGGTTTGTTTTTTCCTTTTGCAGCTGCTATGATTGTTCAAGGAGATATTAATAGATTATACAATTAAAAAATTTATTTTAAATAGAATTTTAGGTATTACAGGTGCGATTTTAACACTTGTAATACCTTTTTTTTTATGGCTTCAAAACAGCAATCATTCGTTAGATAAAGAGCAGTCTTTTTGCCCACTAAAAGCTACAACAGGTTTTCCTTGTCCGTCATGCGGAATCACAAAATCAATTGTTTATTTTTATGATGGAAATTTGCTCAAAAGTTTGAGTTTTCATCTTTTTGGACCATTAGTTGTGGGTTTTTGTTTTTTTATTATCGTTCTTTTTTTAGTTGAACTTAAAACAAAGAAAACCTACTTTAGAAAATGGTTTTATAATCGAAAATTAGCCTATTATTTAGCTGCTTTTCTAATTGGATATCACATAATAAGATTAATTCTTTTTGTTCAAGAAAATTCTTGGAATGATATTGTGCAACAAAGTATTTGGAAATAAAAAAAGGCTTACAAATTCGTAAGCCTTTTTTTATCCTTTTTCTTTTCTTTCCAATTCCGCTTGAAATTCTTCCATAACGGGTTTTACGGTGCTTTCGGGTAAATCGGCAATTTTGATGTACATTAAGCCGTCTACCGAATTATTAAACAATGGGTCCACATTAAAAGCTACCACTCTAGCGTTTTGTTTGATGTATTTTTTAATTAAAACGGGTAAACGTAAATTTCCTGGTTCTACTTCGTCAATAATTTTGTCAAATTTATTTAAATCAGCTTCGGTTTCGTTGAAAACGAAATCTTTGTCGGCGTCTTTTAGTTTTACTTTGTATTCTTTTTTCGGGTGAACGTATTGCGCAACATATGGGTCGTAATAATGCGACTTCATAAATTCAATCATCAACGATTTAGAAAAATCCGAGAATTGATTACTAATACTTACGCCACCAATTAAATATTTATGTTCTGGATAATGTAAAGTTGTGTGAACAATTCCTTTCCATAACAAGAACAATGGCATTGGTTTTTGTTGGTATTCTTTAATAATGAAGGCTCTACCCATTTCGATAGATTTACTCATCATATCATACAATTCAGGTTCAAAACGGAACAATTCATGTAAATAAAAACCATCTATTCCGTGTTGAGGATAAATATGCGAACCTAATCCCATTCTATAAGCTCCTGCAATACATTGCGCTTCATCATCCCATAAAAACATGTGATGATAATATTTATCGTAATCATCAAGATCTAACGATTCGTTGGTTCCTTCACCAACTTCTCTAAACGTAATTTCGCGCAAACGTCCAATTTCATGTAAAATGTTTGGGATTTTATCAGCCGTTACGAAGTAAACTTCATAATTCTTACTTTGTAATAAGCGATAATCACCTTTTTTTAAACATGCCATCTCTTCCAGGATTTGTTCGTGATTGGCTGGTTTAGCAATTTGCTTTGGAGGTTTTGGAATCGTTAATTTTGGTAAATTAATTTTGCTTTCATCTTCAAAAGCATTCGAAAGCATATAGGTTTTCTTACGTAAGAAATCGCCATAACTTTCAATATCCTGATATTCGTTTTGTTCCGCTACCGAAATAGGTTTTCCAATACGAACTTTAATTACTCTATCTTTTTGAGTTAATAACTCACTTGGTAATTTTGCTGTTCTAAGCGTGTCATCAATCTTCGATAAGAAGTAAAATAATTTACTATTCTTAGCATGAAAATAGATAGGTACAACTGGAACTTGTGCTTTTCTAATTACTTTTATTGCACCTTCTTCCCAAGGTTTATCAACGACTAACTTACCATCTTTATAAGTAGAAACTTCTCCCGCAGGAAACATTCCTAGTGGTTTTCCATCACTTAAATGACGCAATGTTTCTTTGATTCCAACTACACTCGATTTGGCATCTTTATGATTCTCAAACGGATTTACCGGCATGATGTACGGCTTCATCGGTTCAATGCGGTGCAATAAAAAGTTGGCGATAATTTTGAAATTTGGTTCTCTTTCAAGCATTAATTTCAATAGTAAGATACCATCAATTCCTCCAAGTGGATGATTTGATATGGTAATATAAGCGCCGTCTTTTGGTAAACGTTTTAAATCTTCTTCAGGGATTTCAAACTTGATTTGGAATTCATCTAAAATAGCATTTAAGAACTCCAATTCACTCAAATGTTTGTTTCTATCATAAATTTTGTTCAGCGTAGAAATCTTAAGCACTTTCATGAGCAACCAGCCCGAGAAAGTCCCGAAAACCCCATATTTGTCAGCATTTATCGCTTTTGCAACTTCTTTAGCAGTAACTAAACCCATTTATTTTTGTTTATTGAGCAAGAAACAAAGATAAGAATTTTGCTGAATTTTCAGCACTTTTCATCGGGTAATAAAAAAGGGTATTTTGTTAGGTTTTTTAGTAGTCTGATAGTTAGCAAATTATGAATTCCTTAGATTCTAAACTTTATTTTTAAAAACCTTTTTCCTATATTTGGTCAAAAGCTACAATACGAAATGAAAATCATATCATACAACGTTAACGGAATTCGAGCAGCTATAACCAAAGGATTTTTAGAATGGTTGCAACAAGCGAATCCCGATGTTATTTGTCTTCAAGAAATTAAAGCAACCGAAGATCAAATTCCAAAATTAGAAATTGAGGCAGCAGGTTATCCATACCAATATTATTTTCCAGCGGAGAAAAAAGGATATAGTGGTGTTGCTGTTTTGTCTAAAATTGAACCTAAAAAAGTGGTTTTCGGAACAGGAATTCAACATATGGATTTTGAAGGAAGAAATTTGCGAGTAGATTTTGAAGATGTTTCAGTTATGAGTTTGTATCTTCCATCTGGCACAAATATTGATAGGTTAGAGCATAAGTTCATGTTCATGGACGATTTTCAAAACTATGTTAATGAGTTGAAAAAAGAAGTTCCAAACTTGGTAATTTGTGGTGATTATAATATTTGTCACGAAGCTATCGATATTCACGATCCAATTAGAAATGCAAAAATTTCAGGATTTTTACCTGAAGAACGCGCTTGGTTAGATGGTTTTATGAAAAGTGGATTTATCGATACCTTTCGCCATTTAAACAAAGAACCACATAATTATAGTTGGTGGAGTTACAGAGCCAATGCTCGAAATAATAATAAAGGTTGGAGAATCGATTATTGTTTGGCAGCCGACTCTTTGAAAGATAAAATTCAAAGAGCATTAATTTTGCCAGAAGCCAAACATTCTGACCATTGTCCAGTTTTAGTAGAAATTAAATAAGAATCAATTAATCAAAAATAGAAAATAATGATTAGAAAAATTGCCCTTGCTTGTGTAGTTTTAAGTTTAACTACTTCATGCGTTTCTAAAAAAATCTACCAAGATTTAGAAAACAAATATGCGGATTTAAAGAAAGAACACAACGCTTTATCGGATGAAAACACCACTTTAAAAACAGACAAAAATCAGTTAGAAGCGGATAAAAATAAACTGCAATCGGAATTAGATAAAACTAAGGCAGAACGCGATAAATTAGCTGCTGATTATGCAGCAACCAAAAAGAGTTTAGACAATTTAAAAGCGTCTTATGCGGCTCTTGAAAAAGATAGTAACGATGCCTTAGAAGCCAATATTAATAAAAACAGACAATTGTTAGCTGAGTTAGAAGCAAAACAAAAAGCTTTAGCAGCGGAACAAGATCGTTTAAATAAATTGAAAAAAGATTTAGAAGCATCTTCAGCACGTTTAGCTGAATTAGAAAAAATGATGGCTGATAAAGATGCGGCTATGAAAAAACTGAAAGAAACCTTATCTAAATCGTTAAAAGCATTTGAAGGAAAAGGATTAACGGTAACGGAAAAAGATGGAAAAGTATACGTTTCTATGGAAAACAAATTACTTTTCGAATCGGGAAGTTGGACTGTAGGTTCTGAAGGTAAAAAAGCGGTGGATTTAGTTGGGAAAGTTTTAGGTGACAATCCAGATATTTCTGTTTTAATTGAAGGTCACACGGATAACGATAAAATCACTGGTACTATTGGTGGTGGAGTGGAAAACAACTGGGATTTATCTACAAAACGAGCAACTGCAATTGTGAATATTTTATCGGCTAATGCTAAAGTAAAAAAAGAAAACTTAACAGCTGCAGGTCGTGGTGAATATGCGCCTTTAATGAGTAATGAAACAGCTGAAGGAAAAGCAAAAAACAGAAGAATCGAAATTATCTTAACACCTAAGTTAGATGAGATTTCTAAAATGTTGAATGACCTATAACATTTCATAAAAGATTGATAAAAAAGGCTTGAGTTCTAAATTCAAGCCTTTTTCTTTGGTTTAAACTTTGTAACTTTGAACTTTAAATTTTCAAATTCAGAAATGAACTACACAACACTACCTAATACCGAACTAAAAGTCAGTAAAATCTGTTTAGGAACCATGACTTTTGGGAATCAAAATACCGAAAGTGAATCGCATTCTCAATTGGATTATGCTATTGAAAAAGGAATCAATTTTATTGATACTGCTGAGATGTATCCAATTGGTGGAAATGCTCAAATCTTTGGAAGTACCGAGCGTTTCATTGGAACTTGGATTAAGAAAATTGGTGCTTCGGAACGTGAGAAATTAGTTTTAGCAACAAAAATAGCTGGACCAAATAGAGGAATGGAATACATTCGTCAACCATTAGATTTTTCCAAAAAAAGTATTCACGAAGCGGTAGAATTAAGTTTAAAAAATCTGCAAACCGATTATATCGATTTGTATCAAATGCATTGGCCAGAACGTGTGATGAACATGTTTCAAAAGCGCGGTGTTCAAGAAATTGATACCAAATGGCAAGACAATATTTTTGATGTACTAACAGTTTATGACGGATTAATTAAAGAAGGAAAAATTAAACATATTGGGGTTTCTAATGAAAATCCGTGGGGTGTTATGCGTTTTTTAATGGAAAGTGAAAAACACGGTTTGCCAAGAATTTCCACAATACAAAATCCTTTTTCGTTATTGAATCGTTTATATGAAGTTGGTTTGTCAGAAATTGGAATGCGTGAAAATGTTGGGTTGTTAGCGTATTCGCCATTAGGTTTTGGATTTTTATCTGGAAAATATTTAAATGGTTATCCGGAGAATTCTCGTATGAAATTGTTTCCAAATTTCGTTCGTTATACCAATGAAAATTGCTTCAAAGCAACCAAATTATACAAAGAATTAGCAGAAGCAAACGGATTAACGTTAACGCAGATGGCGATTGCTTTTGTAAACCGTCAAAAATTTGTGACTTCAACGATCATTGGTGCTACTAATATGGAACAATTGCAAGAAAACATTCAAGCTTTTGACACCATTTTATCAGACGAAATTGTAGCTGAAATTGAGAAAATTCAGGAATTAATTCCGAATCCAGCGCCTTAAAAAAGTAATCAGTGTTCAGTTATAAGTAATCAGTTATATACTGAACACTTACTCCTGAACACTGAACACTGATTTACAAATTATCTATAAACTTATCCTTTGGATATTTGATTTTATAACTGATTCTGAATTTCTTAGTTTCTCCAGCGTTAAGTTTTACATCCCAGGTTAGAATTCCCGTTTCAGCATTTACTTTTGCTTTTCCGTTTTCTAGCAATTCGATGGTAATTTCTTTATCGGTGCTGATTGGATATTGATCTTTTAACAACATTTCAATTGCTTCTTTTTTGTTGTTTTTTACGGTGATATCATAAGTAAACGTTTGTTCTTTATAACCTGATAAGAATTTAGTTCCTGATTTATCTGCGATTTTTTCACGTTTGATAGCAATTTTTTTATCTCTTCCCATACTCAAATTCAACGTGTCTGAAGTTTGATTTGGGTTAATCATTGTTTTACCAACATACATTCCTTCGAAGATTATATTTGCTTCACCAGGTAATAAATTGAATTTAGAATATTCGCTAATTTCAGCTAATAAGAAAGCTTCTTTTTCTGCTTTTGGAACCGCATAATATTTATATGTTGCAGGTAATTTCAAATCTTTTAAGGCTACACTATGCGCTTTTCCATTCGATAAAATATCATATGGAATATCAATATCAAAAGAAACATTTAATTGGTTTTCGTTGATTGTTGTGTAATTTGAGATTGAGGATTCTTCTTTATAAGATTTATCATCGTTCAGAGCAAGTCCTGACACTCTTCCTTGTAATGAATTTATGGCCGTATTACTATTATTGTAAACTCTTGGATAGCCAAATCTCAAAAACCAAGCTTGTAAAATCGGAGCCGTGTTGTTTTGATTTGGATTACCACTCGAAAGTGTCAGTTTTACTTTTTTCCAATCGATTCCTGTGTTTTGCACCACTTTTGCTTTATACATTAAGTTGATTGGCGAGTTGATGTTGTCGGCACGCAAATCGTAAAATGGCGACCATGAAGCGTTATTGGTTAAATAATTAATGTCAAGATTTACTGAGCTTGCTGCATCCGTCATTACTTGTATAACCAATTTTCCTTGTGAGGTTTTTTCTTGTTTTTGGGTATTCAATTCTAATTTAGAATTCAGTTTTGATAGTTTGTCTTTTAACTTGTTTTCTTTTTCAATAAGGACATCAACCAAATTGCTCAATTCATTTCTTTTGGCTCTGTAATAATCTACTAGTTTGATTAATTCGGTAACATTTAAACCTGAGTTTTGCCCAGCAACGTTTTGATTTTTATCTAATAAATCAATCGTTTTGGAATAAGAAACTTTTTCATTGGCGATTTTGCCCATTTCTTTTTCAATGATGGCAATGCTATCACGAACTTTTTTGATTGCAGGATTACTTTCGTCGATTTCATATTCCGAAATAAAATTTCGTGTAAACTGAACCGACAAAACGGTAACATTAGCTGGAGCACCAATTTGAATGGTGTTTTCATTTACATAATCCGCTACGTTTTTGATTACAATTTCGCTGGTTCCAGATGGAAGTGTAACTGCAGCCGATTGTAATAATTCAGCCGAATTGCTATAAACTGTAGCGCTTTTAATTTTTGCTGAAGTAAAAATTGGTTTTTGAGCAAATACCATTGCTGAAAAACAGAACAAGGTTAAAACGAATATTTTTTTCATCTCTATAAACTTTAGTGTTTATAGTATAGAGTGAAATAAAATGGAAAAGGTTGGGAAGTGAGTGAAATTAAATTCCCAAAATAATCTTAGCAATTGTAAAATAAGTCAAAATCCCTAAGATATCGTTACTTGTCGTAATAAACGGACCCGTTGCTAGCGCTGGGTCAACTCCGTATTTGTTTAAGATAATTGGAATAAAAGTTCCAATTAACGATGCCATAATAATTACTGAAAGTAGCGCAATTGAAACTGTGTAACCAACATGAATTTCGTATCCTAATAAAAAGTAACTTCCTAAAAGTAAAATTGCAGAAAGAATAATTCCGTTAAGTAAACTTAAGGAAAGTTCTTTTAATAAACGCTCGACAACTGGTCCAATAATAGTGTTGTTTGCCAAACCTTGTACAATAATTGCAGAAGATTGAACTCCAACGTTTCCAGCCATCGCAGCAATTAGCGGTGTAAAGAAAAATAATTCAGGGTGCAAGTCCATTACAGGTTCAAAAATCCCTAAAACGTGTACCGAAATAAATCCCCCAAATAAAGCTAAAACTAACCAAGGCAAACGTGCTTTTGTCAGTTCCAAAATGCTGTCATCGGCTTCAACGTCTTGCGAAATACCGGCTGCTAACTGGTAATCTTTGTCGGCTTCTTCTTTGATGACATCAATAATATCATCAATGGTAATTCTACCTACTAAGCGACCTAATTCATCTACAACCGGAATAGCTTCCAAGTCGTATTTTTGCATGATTCGCGCAACTTCTACATCTTTCGTGTCTACTTTTACGTAATCTACTTTTTTGATGTAAACTTCGCTAATGGGTGTTTTTGTTGAGGTAGTCAATAAATCTTTTAATGACAAACGTCCTTTCAATCGCTCTTCATCATCAACTACATATATAGAATGTACTCTTGAAACATTTTCAGCTTGTGCACGCATTTCTTTTACACACGTTAAAACGTTCCAATTTTCGTTAACTTTTACCAGCTCTTTTCCCATCAAACCACCAGCGGTGTCCTCGTCATAGCGTAATAAGTCAACAATATCTTTTGCGTGTTCAACGTCTTCTAATTCAGAGATTACTTGCTCTTTTTTGTCTTGAGGTAACTCGGCAATAATGTCGGCAGCGTCGTCTGTGCTTAATTCGTCAAGCTCTTCTGCAATTTCTTTTGGAGATAAATTGCGCAAGATTTTTTCACGAACTTCTTCATCTAATTCGAGAAGAATTTCGGCTGTTTTTTCAGAATCTAAGGTGTTAAAAATGTAAGAAGCGCCATAATCATCGAGTTCTTCCATGATTTCGGCAATATCAGCAAAGTGAATATCTTCAAGAAGCAAAAGTAATTCTTGCGACTTGTTTTCACTTATAAGTTGTTCTATTTCAGTTAGAAACTCTCTGCTGATTTTAAACTCCATCGGCTGCTATTTTTTGGGTGATTTCAATAAATTGTTCTACCGAAAGTTGCTCCGGACGCAGGTCAAAGATACTATCTTCTTTTAAATTATCAGAAAAATTGAATGTTTTTAAGCTATTTCGCAATGTTTTTCTTCGTTGTTGAAAAGCAGTTTTTACTACTCGGAAGAATAATTTTTCATCACATGGTAACGAATAATCTGCTTTTCTTCTTAATCGCATTACACCAGAATCTACTTTTGGTGGCGGATTGAAAACATCTGGCGGAACTGTAAATAAATATTCTGCTTCATAAAATGCTTGGGCTAAGACTGATAGAATTCCGTAGGTTTTGCTACCTTTTTTCTCGCAAATTCTTTCGGCTACTTCTTTTTGAAACATTCCAGCAAATTCTGGGATTTGATCACGCATTTCTAACGTTTTGAAGACAATTTGAGTTGAAATATTGTACGGGAAATTTCCAATAATAGCAAAAGGTTCACCATTGAAAACTTCGTTTAAATTGTATTTTAAAAAATCTTTCGAAATGATATGATTTTCTAATTTAGGATAATGAACGCCCAAATATTCCACCGATTCTTTATCGATTTCAATTACATAGGTTTCGGTTGGTTTGTCCAATAAATATTTGGTTAAAACACCCATTCCTGGACCAATTTCCAAAATTTTAGAATAGCCTTCTAGCGAAAGTGTGTCGGCAATATCCTTTGCGATGCTTTCGTCTTTTAGGAAATGTTGTCCTAAGTGTTTTTTTGCGGTTACTTTTTCCATTATTCTTTATTTAGCTTATCAGCTACTTGTTTTATATCGTTTCTAGACCAAATCAGAAGATTTCTTATTCCAATTTTGTATAATTTTTCTGAATCAACATTATTTGTTAATGCCCATTTTATCCAACGTTTTACTGAAAAACTCCAATATGTCCAACCAATTACAATTCCTCCAATTAATGCTATATTGAAACTTTGTTTAAGATATTCATGGATTATGTAGAATCCAGAAATTATCAAAATTGTAATTGGAAGGTTTACCCAAAGATGTCCTTTAATTATTATCTCTGATGTTGATAGTTCTTTTTTCATCTAAACAAATTAATTCGTTTCTCCGTAGAATTCTTCCATTACTTCTAACTCCGTTCTAAAAGCTAACATTTTGTCCGCAAAAAGTTGTAAACCTTCTTGGCGTAATCTTGGCGCATGATTTTTGTAATAGTCTTCTAATTTCGCTCTAGAATCGGTAAAATATTGAACGGCATAGGTGGTGCCTCCCATTTCTTCTTCCACTAAAACCTTTACCATTTTAGCATTGGTAAATAAACCGGTTGCTAAAACATCGTTAATATGTTTGTTTTGCATCCATTTTAACCAAGCGGAATGAATGCTTTCGTCTACGTTTATGGTTACGTTGTATATAATCATTTTTAATAAATTTCAAGTTCAAGTACAATTTCAAAAATCAATTTTGGAACACAGATTTAAAAAAATTGGAATAATTAAAAAAATCTTCGTGTACCTTTTGCTTTCTTTAAGTACTTTGTGGTTAATCTTAAATCGTTGAATCACCACGCAACATTCTGTATTGCTTTCTGCTTTCGGTGTAATACAGACTATCGGGATGTTCTAAAACTACTTTTTCGTATAATGCTTTTGCTTTTTCGTTGTCTAAAAGATGTTTTCTATAAATCTCTGCCGAAAAGAATAAAGCTTCATCCTTATAAATTCCGTCTTTGTGATTGTCCAATATGTTCTGATAATATGTCAAAGCTTTGTTGAAATCGTCTTTTTCTTCGTAAATTTTCCCGACCTTGAATAAGGTTCCTTCTTCTATGCTTTCGCCTTTGTGTTTTTGTAAAATGGCTAAAAAGAGTTGAAGCGCTTCTTCTTTTTTATTCTGATACGATTTTAAATCGGCTGTTGAATAGGCTTGAAGTGCAACTCGTAAACTGTCTTCGGCAGAATTGTCTTGGATTAGCAAAAACATTTCAATTGCATCATTTGCAATTAATAAACTTGGCGATTGTTTCAAGACTTTCACTTGTTGCAATGTCCAATCGAAATCTTTTTTATAGAAGTTGGCTTTTGCTAATTTTAGACTGGCTTCATGAGCTAAAACATCGTTTTTCAAATTGTCTTCTACTTGCGCATAATACAAAATGGCTTGATTGAATTTTTCATCATACACCATAATGTCGGCCAATTCCATTTTAACTTTTGATTGTTCTCTGATGTTTAAAGTATTGTTTAAATAATCATTAAGCCTTTTTTTTGCAGCTTCAGAATTATTTAAATAAAATGCTTCAAATCTAGCAGTTAGTAAAACAATTTTTGTTAGATAAGGATTTTGATGATACTTTCCTAAAACGTTATTCAAACTATTATATATTTCTTGATATTCATTAGGAAGAGCATTTTCTATACGAGAAGATAAAAGAAAATCATAAGCTTCAAGATGAAGTTGCGGGTCGGTTGAATTATCTAAGATAAATTGAAAAATAGTTTTAGCATCTTCGTGCTGATTTTCTTCGATAGCTAATTTTCCTAAAATTATTATATTATAAATGGTTTCAGGATTTCTCTTATAAACTGCTTTCTCTTGAACAAACGCTTTTCCGTATTCTTTTTGTTGTACAAAAAACCAACTCAAAAATTGGTTCCAATATACATCCTGCGACTTTTGAGTTCTTAGCAATAAGTTTTTTCGAATAGTCGCAGCAAAAGAACCATCGGTATCATCCATTAAAAAACGAGTCAACTGATTTTGAACCATTGGAGTTCCGTCAGGAGTGTTGAAACCATAATCTAATAATTTATTTAGCATCAATTCCAAATTACCTAATTGCCCTTGAATCATGGCGATTTGGTAATCGAAATTTAGATTTGGGTTTAATTTTTGACCTTTTTCATAGGCTTTTAATGCCCATTCTAATAATACTTTTCTTTCGAAAACACTTCCTAAATTGTATGCAAAATTGGCATTTTTATCAATTTCATTAAGGGCTTCTTGATATTTTTTATCGGCTTCAGACTGTCTTTTTTGTAGTTGATAAACATAGCCTTCTTCTACTAAAAGAGTAGGGTTGTTGTTTTTAGGCTTTAATTCATTTATAAATTTTAACGCTTTATCATATTGTTGTAACTGTTGGTAACAATACAAAAGTTTGTCCAAATATAAATGTTTGTTTTTTGTGTAAACTTCCTCAAGAATGGTTGCAGCTTTTTCGTATTCTCCAGCATCAATATAATTAAATGCCAATTGCTCATTCTGTGCCGAAACCCAAAACGAGGACAAAAACAAAATGAAAAAAGCTATTTTTTGCAACATAAATAAAACAAATAATGTACTAAAGTAACACTTTTTAGCGTCAAATTAGTACATTATTTTATAAAGATTAACGTTTAGTTAATGATGTCAAATCCAGTATATTTTCTTAAAACTTCAGGAACTACGATACCTTCTGGTGTTTGGTAGTTCTCTAAAATTCCAGCTAATACTCTTGGTAACGCTAATGAACTTCCGTTCAACGTGTGTGCCAATTGGTTTTTACCTTCTTTGTCTTTGAAACGTAATTTTAAACGATTTGCTTGGAAAGTTTCAAAATTAGAAACCGAACTAATTTCTAACCAACGCTCTTGTGCTGTTGAATACACTTCAAAATCATACGTTAAAGCAGAAGCAAAACTCATATCACCACCACATAATCTTAGAATTCTATATGGTAATTTTAGTTCTTGTAAAATTCCTTTTACGTGTTCTACCATGCCATCTAAAGCTTCGTAAGATTTGTCAGGGTGTTCAATACGAACGATTTCAACTTTGTCAAATTGGTGTAAACGATTTAGTCCACGAACGTGAGCACCATACGAACCCGCTTCACGACGGAAACATGGCGTGTATCCTGTGCAAAGAACTGGTAAATCATTTTCGTTTAACAATACATCTCTAAAGATATTCGTTACTGGAACTTCAGCTGTTGGGATTAAATACAAATCGTCAACACCTACATGGTACATTTGACCTTCTTTATCTGGTAATTGACCAGTTCCAAAACCAGAAGCTTCGTTAACCATATGAGGAACTTGGTATTCTAAGTAACCAGCATCGGTATTTTTGTCTAAGAAATAAGTGATTAAAGCACGTTGTAATTTAGCACATTTCCCTTTGTAAACTGGAAAACCTGCTCCTGTGATTTTAACTCCTAATTCGAAATCAATTAAATCGTATTTTTTCGCTAATTCCCAGTGAGGCAAAGCGCCTTCGTGTAATTTTGGGATTTCACCTTCTTGATACACGTTTAAGTTTTCTTCAGGTGTTTTCCCTTCTGGAACGATGTCAGCTGGTAAATTAGGTAATTTGTATAATTCTTCTTGTAATTTAGCGGCATGTGTATTCAATACTTCGGTCAATTCTTTGTCTTTTTCACGAAGTTGAACTGATTTTTCTTTTAAGATTTCAGCTTTTGCTTTTTCGCCACTTTTCATTAAATCACCAATATCTTTGGATAGCTTATTTGACTCGGATTTGATAGTATCTAATTCTGCTTGAGTTGCTCTTCTTTTTTCGTCTAATGCGATGACTTCTTCAATCGCATTTTTAGCATCTAAGTTTTTCTTAGCTAATCGTTTTACTACTTCGTCTTTGTTTTCTCTAATGTACGCTATCTGTAACATAATATATAGGATTTTAAAGATGCAAATTTAATGAATTGAATTTAGATAATGTATAAAAAATATAACCGCTGGAGTGTTTTTATGAATTGAGTAAATTCTCATGGAAACTAAGTTTAAAATAAAGATATTATTGTATATTCGCTTAATTTTTGTATAATTTCATAATTTTAAATCAAATTTATAAAAGAATACGAAATTTAGTTAGTATAGATATTAGCCCCCAATTTAATAACCTACATAAAAATGAAAAAAATTACTTTAAGTTTATTGTTCTTTTTTAGTATTATCAGTTTTGCCCAAACAGATAACGCTGAATTTGATAGAATGGTAGAGGCGGAAATGAAATCGGCTTCTTCGGTTCAAAATCTCAGAATTAATCCCAATACTCTGAATTATGATGTTACCTATCATGAATTTCGATTTACAGTAAATCCAAATAATACAACACCTTACATTAATGGTGTGGTAAAAACTACTTTTACAGCCTTGTCAAATATGAATGTTGTAACTTTTGATATGGCAACGGCATTAGTAGTGAGTTCGGTAACAATGAATAGTACTAGTCTTACTTTTAATCAAAGTAACTATGAGCTTAATATTAATTTGCCTTCAACATTAACAACAGGAAATAGTGCAACAGTTGAAATTACTTATGCAGGTTCACCTCCGCAAGCAGAAGGAGCTTTTACAAGAAGTACGCATAGTGGAACGCCTGTAATTTATACACTTTCTGAGCCATTTGGAGCTAGAGATTGGTGGCCTTGTAAGCAGGATTTGAATGATAAAATCGGAAGCTTTGACATGTATATTACTTGCCCTGATACTTATATTGGAGTTTCTAATGGATTGTTACAAAGTACAGTTACTTCAGGAGGAAATACAACGCGACATTTTAGACACAATTATCCAATACCTGCTTATTTGATTTCGTTAAATGTAACTAATTACACAACCTATAATATTCAAGCAGGTTTAGGAACAGCTGAGAGCCCATTTTTCCCAATTAACAATTATTTGTACCCTGAAAGTAATACAGCTGCAACAAGAACGGCAATTGATGTTACTGCTCCTATTATGAATGTATTTGAGGCCAAATTTGGCCCTTATCCATACAGAAATGAACAATATGGTCATGTGCAATTTGGTTGGGGTGGTGGAATGGAACATGCAACAATTTCTTCAATGGGAGGTTGGAGTAGAAGTTTAATCGCTCATGAATTGGGTCATCAGTGGTTTGGTGATAAAATTACTTGTGGTTCTTGGAAAGATATTTGGTTAAACGAAGGGCTAACAGAATACACAGCAGGAATTATGGTTGAAGAATTAGATGGTGCTGCTAGTTTTGTTTCTTGGAAAAGTGGTAAGATTTCTAGTATTACATCTTCAACATCTGGTGCAGTTTATTTAACAGATGCTGAAGCACTTGATGTAAATCGTATTTTTAGTAGTAGATTGTCTTACAATAAAGGTTCTATGGTAACTCACATGCTAAGATGGGTAATGGGGGATGCAAATTTTTTCCAAGCTTTACGTAATTATTTGTCTGATTCAAATTTAGCTTATGGATATGCATTTACAAATAATTTAAAAGGACATTTAGAAGCAGTTCATGGAAGTAGTCTTTCAGAATTCTTTAACGATTGGCTTTACATGCAAGGCTATCCTACATATACCATTACGGCTCAAAATTGGGGTGCTGGTCAGGCAAAAATTACAGTAAGTCAAACACAGTCGCATGCGTCAGTTTCTTTTTTTGAAATGCCTTTAGAAATTCGACTAACAAGTGCTGGAGGTGTAAATCATGATGTGGTTGTAAACAACACCGTTAATAATCAAGAATTTGTAGTGCCAGTTCCGTTTGTTGTGGCTGGAGTAACATTTGACCCTAACAAGCATATTATTTCTAAAAATAATGTGGTAACATTATCAAATGAATCATTCGAATTAGAACAAACAATTTCGGTTTACCCAAATCCTGCAAATGACGAATTGCATATTATGATGCCGACCACAACACAATTAGAAAAAGTAGAAATTTATAATACTTTAGGACAATTATTGGCAACACATCAAACAACAGATTTCAGAATTGACAATTTAAGTTCGGGTATGCATGTTATGAAAATCACGACTTCGGAAGGTGCAATTCATAAAAATTTTATAAAAAAATAGTTCCAAAATAAAATATTGATGAAAAGTAAGGTGAAAACCTTACTTTTGTCGTTTAAATAAATGCATAAAAATGATTCAAGTAGCACAAATATTATTCATATTATCAGTTTTAGTAATTCTTCACGAATTTGGCCACTATATAACGGCTAAAATGTTCAAAGTACGAGTTGAGAAATTCTACTTATTTATGGACGCTGGTTTTTCTTTATTGAAAAAGAAAATTGGAGAAACAGAATGGGGAATTGGATGGTTGCCATTAGGAGGTTATGTAAAACTTTCAGGAATGATTGATGAAAGTATGGATACAGAACAAATGAATCAGGAACCACAACCTTGGGAATTCCGTTCAAAACCAGCTTGGCAACGTTTGATTATTATGTTAGGTGGAATTATTGTGAATGTAATTTTAGCATGGTTGATTTTTACTATTATGTATGCAACTGTTGGACAGAAATTCATTGCTACTGAAAAAATTCAAGAAAACGGATTAGCTTTTGGCGAAGTAGGTCAGAAAGCAGGTTTTAGAAATGGAGACAAGATTTTAGCTGTTGACGGGCAATTTCAGCCAAGTTTTAATCGTATGACATTAGACGTTTTACTTGGCGATAAAGTTGAGGTAGAACGTAATGGTCAAAAAGTTGATGTGATTTTAACTGACGAAATGAAAGGTGAAATCATCAGCAAAGAAGGGAAAGAATTTGTTGGGCCTCGTTTTTCAAATACCGTAGTAGATTCGGTTGTTCCAAAATCGGCAGCAGATATAGCAGGTTTAAAAAAAGGAGATAAAATCAAAGCTTTAAACGGAAGTGCTTTTACTTATTATGATGAGTTTAAAGAACGAATTTCAAAACATAAAAATGACAGCATCTCTTTATCAGTTTTGAGAGGAACTCAAATGGTCGAATTGAAAGCTAAGGTTGATAAAGAAGGAAAATTAGGTTTCATCAACAAAGCTTTAGATAAATTAGATTACGAAGTAAATAATAAGTTGTCTTTCGGTCAAGCGGTTCCTGCAGCGGTAAAAGAATCATGGTCGCTGTTAGTTTATAATGTAAAACAGTTTAAATTAATTTTACGCCCAAAAACAGAAGCCTACAAACACGTTCAAAGCCCAATTGGAATTGCACGTCGTTTACCAGACACTTGGAACTGGGAATTCATATGGAATTTCACGGCCTTATTCTCAATTGGGTTGGCATTTATGAACTTATTACCAATTCCAGGATTAGATGGTGGACATGCATTATTTACAATAGTTGAAATGATAACAGGTAAGAAATTATCAGACAAAGCTGCAGGTTATGTACAAACAGCCGGAATGATTATCTTATTGACGCTAATGGCTTTAACTTTCGGAAAAGATATTTACCAATTAGTGGTAGATAAACTTTTATAATTTTTTCAATAAAATAATTTGCGATAATAAAAAATCAGTTTATATTTGCACTCGCTAAAAAGATAAATACCTTCCTCCTTAGCTCAGTTGGTTAGAGCATCTGACTGTTAATCAGAGGGTCCTTGGTTCGAGCCCAAGAGGGGGAGCAACTTTTTAGCAAAACATAAACCTTTGAGGTGATTCCTCCTTAGCTCAGTTGGTTAGAGCATCTGACTGTTAATCAGAGGGTCCTTGGTTCGAGCCCAAGAGGGGGAGCA
Organism: Flavobacterium proteolyticum; assembly: GCF_015223105.1. Classification (GTDB taxonomy): domain Bacteria; phylum Bacteroidota; class Bacteroidia; order Flavobacteriales; family Flavobacteriaceae; genus Flavobacterium; species Flavobacterium proteolyticum. The sequence continues at coordinate 613,361 of NZ_JADFTZ010000001.1, read as the reverse complement.
ACAAAAAACCGATACTAATTGTATCGGTTTTTTTATTTAATCTCGTCTCAACCAACCCGTAACGCTCAATCTAGGTTTGTGACTTTCTAACACTTCGTGAACCAATTCATTGCTCTTAAAAAAAACCGTTTTTCTATTCGTTGGAGCTATTTTTTGAGTTTCATCGCCATCATAAATACACAATTCGCCACCATCTTCAGGTTGCCAATTTTCATTCAAATACGTTATCATCGAAAACTGTCGGCTTGAGTTATCTTGAAATTGATCCAAGTGTTTTCTATAAAAACTGCCTTTATCAAACAACGCAAAATGAAATTCATAACCTGTAATTCCAGTATAACAACTTCGGTTCAAATACGACACAAAATCATCTACTTGATCTAAAAATGCATTTTCATGTTCGTTATTATTCGCTCTGTCTAACCAATAAATAGCATCGCTTCGTATTGCCGAATTCTGAGTCAGTTTCGCTGCATTTCCTATTCCGGCGGCTTTTAGTAAATTTTGTTCTTTCAATTCAAACAATCTCTTTAACAAATGTTGCGCCAATTCCTCCGATACAAAATGTTCTACAATGCCTACTTTCGAATCCAAATAACTCGAAATTAAGGTTTCAAAACAATCTTCCATTTTTAATAAAATTGCAAATATGATACAAAGATATTATTTCCTTTCGAATTTAAATTTGTTGTTTTTGTAACAAAGGATTTTTAACCAATCTGTGTTTTCAATTTTAATGCGTAATTTTACATAAACACTTTTGTTATGCAATCACAATTAGAATTTTCAGCCCATACACAACTTTCATGGAAACAATTATCTATTAAAAATAGAATATCTTTTTTGCCCCAATTGGCAAAACTACTTTTAGAGAATAAAAAAGAATACGCAACTTGCATCACCACCGAAATGCACAAACCCATTTCGCAAGCCATTGCTGAGGTTGAAAAATGCGCCCTTTTATGCAATTACTATTACGAAAATGCCGAAACCTTTTTAGCAACAAAAAACATAAAAACCGAAGCTTCTGAAAGTTTTGTCACCTACGAACCTTTAGGTGTGATTTTAGGTGTAATGCCTTGGAATTTTCCATTTTGGCAAGTTTTCCGATTTGCAGTTCCAACAATTGTCGCTGGAAATACCATTGTTGTAAAACATGCAAGTAATGTTCCTAAATCAGCTAAATTAATTCAAGAAATATTTGAGCAAGCTGGTTTTCCAAAAGGCTGTTATCAAGACTTACCTATTCCAAGTAGCGAAGTCGCAAACATCATTGCAAATCCAATCATAAAAGCTGTTTCCTTAACAGGAAGTGAACAAGCTGGAATCGCAGTCGCTACCGAAGCTGGCAAACATTTAAAAAAGTGTGTTTTAGAATTAGGCGGAAGTAACGCCTTTATCATTTTAGAAGATGCTAATCTAGAGAAAACAGTAGCAATAGCTGTGAATGCCCGAATGCAAAATGCTGGTCAAAGCTGTATCGCAGCGAAACGATTTTTAGTACACGAAGATATTGCAGAAGAGTTTGTAGCAAAATCCAAAGTTGCGATTCAAAACTTAAAAACCGGAAATCCGTTAGATAAAGAAACGCAAATCGGTTCATTAGCTCGAGTTGACTTAGCCGAAGAATTAGAAGTGCAAGTTCAAAAATCCATTCAAATGGGAGCTAAGTTGATTGCTGGTGGAAACAGGAAAGACGCTTTCTATGAACCAACAATTTTAACAAAAGTAACAACAGAAATGCCAGTTTTCAATGAAGAAACTTTCGGACCTGTTGCAGCTATCATAACTTTCAAAACCATTGAAGAAGCCATCGAATTAAGTAATCAATCGGAATTTGGTTTGGGAGTTTCCATCTTTACTCAAGACATTGATTTCATCAAAACCAAGATTTCAGCTTTTAATGAAGGTGCTGTTTTCATCAACGAAATGGTAAAATCCGACCCAAGATTACCTTTTGGGGGAATCAAAAAATCAGGTTACGGAAGAGAATTAGCCGAAGACGGCATCAAAGAATTTGTGAATGTGAAAACAGTTGTAATTAATACTTTTTAATATGAAAAAATTAACCATCCTAATCCTATCAACTCTAGTTTTCTCCTGCAAGCCCTGCGAGGAAAAAATACAATCAGAAAAACAAAACATCACGACCCTTTTAGACAATTGGCACAAAGCTGCTGCCGCTGCAAACTACGAAGCGTATTTTGGAGCTATGTCTGACGAATCCATTTTCATTGGAACAGACGCCACTGAAAATTGGAACAAAAAACAATTTCAAGCGTTTGCAAAACCGTATTTTGATAAAGGGAAAGCTTGGAACTTTAAAGCAATCGAACGTAATATTTATTTTAGTGAAAACGGAAAAACAGTATGGTTTGATGAATTATTGAGTACCCAAATGAAAATCTGTCGTGGTTCTGGTGTTTTGGTTCAAGAAAACGAACAGTGGAAAATCAAACATTATGTGCTTTCGATGACGGTTCCAAATGACAATGTGGATGAAGTTGTAAAAATAAAATCTGTTATAGAAGATAAAATTCTTTCCGAAAAGAAGTAAAACAAACAGAAATAATTGTTGATCCCAAGAGATTTTGTCTTGGGATTTTTTATGCCCAAATGTTAAAAATTAATTTTTTTTCAGTTTGAGAAAACCAAAGTGATGTAGTTCTCGTAAATGCAACTAAACAAAAATCTCAAACAAAATGAAAATTAATAGAAAAATCAAAATTGCTTTAGGAAGTGTCTTCGGAATCTTCCTAATTTTATTTCTGGTTTTAGTAGTTCACATCGCAACTGCAAAACCTATAGTCGTAGATAATGCTACTTTACAAATTAGCAGAATTGACTTCAAAGAACCAATAGATTCGCTTAAAGCAAAAGAAATCCATCGTAATTTAAAATCTATTCCAGGAGTTAAAACCGATAGATTGAATAAAGAAACAGGTGTTTTAGTTTTCTTTCACGATATAAAAGTAGCGGATTCTAAAACTATTTACAATAAGCTTATGGCAATGGGGAATTACAAAGCAGAACGTTTTGTGCTTCCAAAAGAATTAGAAAATAAAACAGCTTGTCCTGTTATGTCTGAGGACAGTTTTAGTTACAAATTTTCTAGAGGAATTCAACGAATTTTTAATTAATTTCCAAATACTATTACTATGAAAAATTTTTCAAAATTAGCCTTGGTGGCTTTGTTTATTGCATCGGGAAGCTTGTTTATATCATGTAGTGATGATGATTCAGCAAAACCAAAATCTCTATATGCAAAATTAGGTGGTACTACTATGGTAGCTGATCCAAACAATCCTGGACAAATGATTGAACAGGGACGTTTGAGCTATCGTTCTGTAGTGGATTCAACTATCACTTTAATTGTTTCTGACATTGTGGTAGGAGCAGAAGGAAACTTAGGGCAACATTTTGCACCAGTAATTTCAGAAGCTTTAAGCGGAAATACTACTAATGTTGCTATTTTGAGTGATAATTTAACCGATTTCTTCTCAGCAAATACAGGGGGAGGTGCTACTAATACTTATACAGGATTGAATATGGTGGCAGCACATGATCCAGCACAAAATCCTCGTATGGGGAAAAAATCTAATGATGCTGAATACGATAAATTTATAGGATATGTTGGAGCGGCAGCTGGTTTAAACGGGGTTACAGATCCTGCTTTAATTGGTGAAGTTGTTGCTGTATTAGAATCATTGAGAGCTCCTATCGTTCAGGAGTAAGTTTGTTTTTTGTTTTAATGGAAAACGCCCCGAGTAATCGAGGCGTTTTTTTATTTGTTATAAATATGTTCGTTTAAGTTTTTGAACATATCTACGGTCATATTTTCTAAATCAAAATCGTTTTTCCAACCCCAATCTTCTCTTGCCGAAGTATCATCAATGCTAGCAGGCCAACTATCAGCAATTTTCTGACGGAAATCAGGTTCGTAGCTTAATTCGAAATTTGGATAATGTTTCTTAATTTCTTCTCCGATTTGCTTAGGTGTAAAACTCATCGCAGCTAAATTATAAGACGAACGAATTTTAATTTGTTCCGCTGGAGCTTGCATAATTCCAATTGTCGCTTTAATTGCATCATCCATATACATCATCGGTAATTCTGAATTTTCAGACAAAAAACTCGTGAATTTTCCATCCGTAATAGCTTTGTGATAGATATCTACTGCGTAATCGGTAGTTCCTCCACCAGCTTCGGTACTCCAACTAATCAAACCTGGATAACGAATACTTCTCACATCTACACCATATTGTTTATGGTAATATTCACACCATCTTTCACCTGTTTGTTTCGAAATTCCATAAACAGTTGAAGGCTCCATAACGGTATATTGAGGTGTATTGTGTCTTGGTGTTGTAGGTCCAAAAACGGCAATACTTGAAGGCCAAAAAATCTTTTTAATTTTTCCTGCTTTGGCTAAATTTAAAACATGAAACAACGAATTCATATTCAAATCCCAAGCAAATGCCGGATTTTTCTCAGCCGTAGCCGAAAGCAATGCCGCCATTAAATACACATCAGTAATTTGATATTTCTCAAGTAAATGCTCAATTTGATTATAATCAAGAGCGTTTACTACTTCAAAAATTCCGTTGTTAACTACATCATTTTCTAATTTTCTGATATCTGATGCGATAACGTTATTAACTCCGTAGGTAGCTCTTAATTTAGCTGTAAGTTCAGTGCCAATTTGCCCACAAGCACCAATTATTAAAATTTTTGTGTCCATTTGATAGTGTAATGAGGTAACAAATATAATATTTTAGTACTGATTTTTAGGATGGTTTTTTGTGATATTTTTATAAATGCTTTGCTTAATTTAGATATTTAATAAATTAACATCTTTTCAAAGATTTTTCTTAGCAGATTAACAATTTAGATGTAAAACTGGTGTTAAGATATTATTAGAAAAGTAACTACGTTAAGTAAACATTTGTACCTTTGCTTTTTAATTTATCCGAATGAAAGTTTTCTTATATAGTTTGTCGCTTTTAGTTTTAACATTGATTTCATGCGAAAATGAAAATCAACAATTAGAAGCCCAAAAAGTAGCTCAAAAAAACGAAGCAGTTTTTAAGAACATTTCGAAAATGTGGCAGTTTAATTTTCCAACGCCACGACCTGAAGTAGCAACTACTTTAGATCGTTGGAATGAATGGCGTCAGTTTGAAATTGAAATGCTTCAAAAACCGCAATCTACCTTGTCGGCTTTTCAAATGAAGACAAAGAATTTGTCAAAAAAAGCAGATACTTTAGCTCTAACAGTTCCTTTCGAATATAACAAACCTCAGATTTTAAGTAGAATTACTACTTTAAATACCAAATTAAAATCACTTGAAACTTTCATGAATTTAAGAGTAATTCCAGAACAACGAATTGCTAAGTTAATTCCAGAAATCAATGAAGAAATTAAAGGATTGTACAAACAATGGGACGAAATTATCATTAAAAAAGCCATTCCTAAAGAAATTGGTGAGGAGTTAATGCTGCAAGCTTTGGATACAACGCGAAACGCAAATCCAGATGAAATGCGAAAAAAGATGGAAATTTCTGATAAAATTAAATAAATTTTTTTACTATATTTATTATCAAATAGTTACAAATGAAAAAAAATTATACCTCTACATTTTTTATTGTTTTAGCTTTTCTATTCTTACAAACTAGCTTTGCACAATTAACATTGTTTTCAGACAATGCTTCCAACTATGGTTCTTGGACTAATGGAAGCAATGCCGGAACTGGTTTTTCTAATTGGGATATGTGGACTCAAAACACTGATGGAACTCATTTTGCAGGCCATTTTCTGGGAAGTTCTACTGGACAAGGTTTTGGTGATGTCAATACTTCAGGAAGTTCATTTTCTATGTATGCCAATCCTGGAGGAACTTTCGTTCAGGCTAATGCACAACGTTTTTTGAACAACACAGGTTCGCCGGCTGTTGGAGGAAGACAATATTTGTTATCAGGACAAACGTTTAAAATTGATTTAGCAATTGCTTTTAGAAATGGTTACAAAGGAATTGATTTAATGGATCAAAATTTTAATTTATTATACAATTTTAATGTTGGCTCTGACATTTATGTTACAACTACAAATGCCAATCTTGGATGGACTTATGACCAAGCTTCTGTTTTTCAATTGCAAGTCAATCAAGTTGATTCAAATTCTTATGAGGTTGTAATAACGAGAGGTTCTGATAGTTATTCTTCAGGAGTACGAACTGGTCAATTTTCAGGGTTTAAATTATATGTTGGGAATACGGATGCTGGAAATGATCTAAACAACATTCACGCAAATAAGTTACTAGTTCAAAAATGTGCCATGACTACCACATGGAATGGAACATCCTGGGATAAAGGCGAACCAAATGCTAATAAAAATGTGGTTTTTACTGGAAATTATTCCTCTTTGACTGATTTTACGGCTTGTTCAATAACAGTAACAAATAATGCCATAGTAACCATTAATTCCAATCATACTTTGTCAGTTGAAAACGGTGTTAATGTTGTTTCGGGATCAAACTTAGTTTTTGAGAATAATGCGTCATTGTTACAGGCTAATTCTAGTGCAATTAATGTTGGTAATATTACTTATAAACGAAATGCAGCACCAATGAGAGAGTTTGAATACACGTATTGGGGTTCGCCAATTATAGGTCAAGTTTTAAATGTTTTTTCACCATTAACACTTTCTGACAAATTTTATTCTTACAATTCAAGTATTGGGGTTAATAATTGGGTCTTAGAAAACTCAAGTAGTGTTATGACACCTGGTAAAGGGTATGCCATAAGAGCGCCTCAAGGATATACAGCAACACCTCAAGTTTTTAATGGCCAGTTTGTAGGAACTCCAAATAACGGAAATGTTCCGGCAAATGTTGTTGCTTTTAATCCAGGATTGTTAAATTATAATTTATTATCTAATCCGTACCCTTCAGCTATAAATGTGGTTACTTTAATTGATAATACTAACCTTGGAACCCTTTATTTCTGGACTCATAATTCTGCGATTACCAACAATGTTTTTACATCGAATGATTATGCCATACGCACAAGAACAACAGGAACAGCGGCTGTTACAGGAGGAACTGCTCCAGGATTGTATATTGCAGCAGGACAGGGTTTTTTTGCGTCGGCAGGGACAACTACAACCATCAATTTTACTAATGCAATGCGTGTTGCAGGAAACAATACTCAATTTTACAGAGCAACTTTGGACTTGCCTTTGAATTATTATTTTCATTTAAACATGACCAATACATTGGGAGCCTTTAAGCAAATTGCTGTTGGTTATCAAGAAGATGCTACTAATGATTATGATTTTGGTTCAGATGCTTTAGCTTCAACTGAAGGAGCGATTCGTTTTTATTCTTTGATAAATTCATTAACTTTTGGATTTGGAATTCAAGCAAGAACTTATCCTTGGTCAATTAGCGATGTTATTCCTTTAGGTTACACTACGTCGCAAGCAGGAACTTTTGATATTGCTATTGATCATTTTGATACTTTTTTCGCTGATAAAGATATTTTTTTAGAAGACACTAGCACAGGTACTTTTCACAATTTGAAAAACAGTGCTTTTACTTTCACAACAACAATTGGAACTTTTGATTCTCGATTTAAAATCCATTATCAAGATATTTCTTTGTCAAATGATAATTTTGTAGGAAATGAAAATTCTGTTTACGTTTTCAAAAATGATAATCAACCAAAAATCCTTTCTACAAAATCAAACATTACAAGCGTAATTGTATATGATATGTTAGGAAGAATTATCCTTTCAAAAGATAAAATAAACACTTCAGAAATTGTTCTTTCTGAATTAACACGAAACAATCAAGCTTTAATAATTAAGACAACATTAGAAAATAACGTTACCGTTGCTAAGAAATTTATTTTTTAACAAACGTTTCAGTAATATAACCACTACTTTTCTATTGAAAACGTAGTGGTTTTTTTATTTTTGTAGTCCATTAAAAATTTCATTTTGAGCAAGTCCGATATTATATCCATTTACGATAAGTCACCAAAGATTGCCCTTTTAGAAAGTACATTCGCAGCGCGCCAAAAGTCTCAAATGACGGGTTTGGTCGGGTCTTCGTTGTCTTTTGTGGCACATTCGTTGTTTAAAAAATCTGAACTTCCTTTCCTGATTTTATTCAGTAATAAAGAAGAAGCAGCGTATTATTTGAACGATTTAGAGCAATTAATTAATACCGAAGACGTTCTTTTTTACCCAAGTTCGTACAGAAGACCTTACCAAATTGAAGAAACCGACAACGCTAATGTTTTGTTACGTGCCGAAGTTTTAAATCGAATCAATTCGCGAAAAAAACCTGCGATTATTGTTTCCTACGCCGAAGCCATTTTTGAAAAAGTAGTTACTCGAAAAGAGTTAGAGAAAAACACTTTGAAATTGTCGGTTGGTGATAATTTGTCTATCGATTTTATCAACGAAACCTTATTTGAATACAATTTCAAACGTGTCGATTTTGTTACGGAACCAGGCGAATTTTCCGTTCGTGGTGGAATCATAGACGTGTTTTCGTTTTCCAATGATAATCCGTACCGAATTGAATTTTTCGGAAACGAAGTCGATAGCATCCGAAGTTTTGATGTGGAAACCCAATTATCAGTTGAAAAGCTGAAAAAGATTTCGATTATCCCAAATGTCGAGAATAAATTACTGCAAGAAAATCGCGAAAGTTTCTTAGATTATATCAACGAAAAAACGGTTTTAGTGATTCAAAATACCGAATTATTAGGACAACAATTGGATAAATTATTCGATAAAGCCAATGAAGCTTTCGAGAAATTATCCAAAGACATTCAACACGCAAAACCCGAAGAATTATTCCTAAATCAAAAGCAATTTTTGAAAAGAGCTCTTGATTTTTCAGTAATTGAATTACATACGAACGCTGTTTTTAAAACCGATAAAAAAGTTGAATTTCATATTCAGCCGCAACCTTCGTTCAATAAACAATTTGATTTGTTGTTGAATAATTTGAGCGAAAATCATTTTAATGGTTACAAAAATTATTTGTGTTGTTCTAATGAAAATCAGGCGAGTCGTTTTCATGATATTTTTGAAGATATTGATGAAGCCAATCACGAAAGCATTCGCAAACAATACAAAACCATGGTGTTGCCTTTGTTTGAGGGTTTCATCGATGAAGAAAATCAAATAGCGTGTTACACTGATCATCAAATTTTTGAGCGTTACCATAAGTTTTCTATCAAAAATGGGTATTCTAAAAAGCAAACGATTACGTTAAAAGAATTGACTTCCTTGTCGGTGGGCGATTATGTAACGCACATCGATCACGGAATTGGAAAGTTTGGTGGTTTGCAGAAAATTCAGGTCGAAGGCAAAACGCAAGAAGCCATAAAATTGGTCTATGCCGATAACGATATTGTGTATGTGAGCATTCATTCGCTACACAAAATCTCAAAATATAACGGGAAAGATGGCGCGCCACCTAAGATTTACAAATTAGGAAGCAACGCTTGGAAAGCCTTAAAACAAAAGACAAAAGCACGTGTAAAACACATTGCGTTCAACTTAATTCAGTTGTATGCAAAGCGAAGATTAGATAAAGGTTTTCAGTTTGCACCCGATAGTTATTTGCAAAAAGAATTAGAAAGTTCGTTCATTTACGAAGATACGCCCGACCAAGTTACCGCTACAGCCGATGTAAAAGCCGATATGGAAAACGAACGTCCAATGGACCGATTAGTCTGTGGCGATGTTGGTTTCGGAAAAACAGAAGTTGCTATTCGTGCGGCTTTTAAAGCAGTGGATAATGGAAAACAAGTTGCCGTTTTAGTGCCAACAACTATTTTAGCCTATCAACATTACCGCACGTTTTCGGAACGTTTGAAAGATATGCCGGTTACTGTGAGTTATTTGAACCGATTTAGAACAGCGAAACAAAAAGCGGAAACCCTTCAAAAACTACAAGAAGGAAAAGTCGATATTTTAATTGGAACACATCAATTGGTAAACAAAAATGTAGTGTTTAAAGATTTAGGATTGTTGATTATCGATGAAGAACAAAAGTTCGGAGTAAACGTAAAAGACAAATTGAAAACTATTGCTACGAATGTCGATACCTTGACATTAACTGCAACTCCGATTCCGAGAACGTTGCAGTTTTCGTTGATGGCGGCTCGCGATTTATCAGTAATTACAACGCCTCCGCCAAATCGTTATCCGATTGAAACGCAAGTTATTCGTTTTAATGAAGAAGTGATTCGCGATGCGGTTTCGTATGAAATTCAGCGTGGTGGACAAGTTTATTTCATCAATAATCGAATTGAAAACATCAAAGAAGTTGCCGGAATGATTCAACGCTTGGTGCCAGGAGCAAAAGTAGGCATCGGTCACGGTCAAATGGATGGGAAGAAACTAGAAGAATTGATGTTGGCTTTCATGGAAGGTGAATTTGATGTTTTGGTAGCTACCACAATCATCGAAAGTGGATTAGATGTACCGAATGCGAATACGATTTTTATCAATAATGCTAATAATTTCGGCTTGTCTGATTTGCACCAAATGCGTGGTCGCGTGGGAAGAAGTAATAAAAAAGCGTTTTGTTATTTCATTACGCCGCCGTATTCGATGATGACGGGAGAAGCGCAAAAACGTATTACGGCTTTGGAGCAATTCAGCGAATTAGGAAGCGGTTTTAACATTGCGATGAAGGATTTGGAAATTCGTGGTGCGGGTGATTTATTAGGCGGAGAACAAAGTGGTTTTATCAACGAAATTGGCTTTGATACCTACCAAAAAATCATGAACGAAGCCATTGACGAGTTGAAAGAAAACGAATTCAAAGATTTGTACCAAGAAGAAAACGACATCGAAACCAAAGAGTTTGTCAAAGACATTCAAATTGATACCGATTTTGAATTGCTGTTCCCAGATGAATACATCAACAACATCACCGAGCGTTTGAATTTATACAACGAATTAAGCCAAATTAAAGACGAAGCTACATTACAACAATTTGAACAAAAACTAATTGACCGCTTTGGCGCCTTACCAAAACCAGCGATTGCCTTACTAAATAGCGTGCGTATTAAATGGAAAGCTACCGCTATGGGAATTGAACGTTTGATGATGAAACAAGGCAAAATGATAGGCTATTTTATTGGCGACCAACAAAGTGATTTCTACCAAAGTAACCGTTTTATGAAAGTGCTACAATTTGCGCAACGCAACGGCAATGTATGTAAAATAAAAGAAAAAGAAACCAAAAACGGCTTACGTTTATTACTTACTTTTGATAATGTGAAAAGTGTGAATAAGGCGTTGGAGTTGTTGGAGGGGATTTAGAGGATTTGTATGATGAAAATCCTAGTATTTCCAATTAGGGAAATGTTTTTTGGATAAGTATTACTAGGTGAATAAGTAAATTTATACTGGATGAAAAGGTTTTTTAACTGCATATTTTACAATCTTTATAGCGATAGTGTCAAAGTAAATGCTTCGCCAGAAATTCCTGTAATAACATTTTTGTCTTTTTGTCAGGCAAATAACGTGTTAACTATTTTAAATGTTATTTTTTATCTAGCCAATTTTCATTTCGAATATAAAATTCATTACTATTATTTTGTAATTCAAATTGTCATTGTAATTTTTAATAATTTCTATTATCTGAAACTAAAAAAATTAGATACTATAATTACAAAAAATGAATATAATTTAGGGAAAAAGAAATATTTAGTTGATGTTTACGGTCTGTTTTCTTTAGGTTTAACTTTGTTTACTTATTATGTTTATAGGAATTTTTAATTCATAGATTATTAGAAGTTGATAGTAGGCACGAATTGTAAATCCTCACTTTCGACGTTTGGTGTTTTAACTACTAAACAAACCCAACCGCTCAGATATCTCACCGCAACGATAGCGCAATTTTAGACCAGACAGGTTTCAAAAACCTGTCTGGTCTTATGATAGATTTGTTTTGAAGTAGATTGTGGGCACGGAATGCAATTCCGCGCTATCGACATTTAGTTTAAGTTAAAATTTATGATTACCTTTCTTCAATTATTTTAAAAAAACTATGAAATATCACGATAATTCGTCTTTCGCATCTGATTCAATTGGAATTGGTATCGATTTAAAAAAATTAAAGTTTCTAATTCCAGAAATATTTAGCCCGATTCAGCAAATTAAATATAAATTCAAGAATTGGGGTTTTGCAACTCATATTGAAGTTATTTCTGAGCATGTAAAATATGGAGATAGTCAAGGCGCAATAGTTGTAAAAACAAATCCGTTGTTAATTGCAGCTTATAATGAAGATATTGATTGTATTGTCATGCTGGTATTTGAAGACAAAATCCAAAATAAATATAATTTTAAGGTTCAAGATAGATTAGTTTGTGTTAATACATTTGCAGAAATATCTCAATTACAATCAGATTTAATTCCTGGTGAAAATAATTCAGGAATGTGGACATTAGTTCATCCAATAATTGCAGACTTAGTTTCAAGTGATGTAACTAAAATTGAAAGAAGGAAAAATGAAATTGGCGATAAAGGTTATGAATATATTTGGCAACTTGCCACAAATTATTTGAAATTAAAAAAAGGAGTATCTAGAATTGGAAAACCTTTATATTCTGATCAAGTTATTCCTCAATATTTTTAATTAATTTCTTGTTTTCTTAACTCCTAAACAAATCCATCAAATCGCGTTCTTCTTTTAATTTCTTCAACTTTTTCTTGTCTTGGATATTAAAAGTTAATAGCATTATTGCACAAAGTACGATGTAAGAAAGTGCTACAATGGTATAGCACAACGGATAGTTGTAATCAAAATAATAGATTAAATTTTTAGAATTTTTTGCTGTATATTCTGGAGCAATTAAAGTTACTAAAACACCAATTACAATTATCCTAAGCCAATATTTTTTATAATAATTGGGGCGGTTTTCTAATTCTTGAATTTGGTAATCAAGACTTTTTAATCTTCGTTCTTTTAAATCGGACAAAATCTTTTAATTAAGAATGTTTATTATTCAATTGCATTATATCCAAACCAAGTTATTAAAGTAGAAACGATAATGAAAAACAGCAAAATGTAAAATTTTGTTTTTTTGTTTTCCGATGGATTTTTTTTGTATTGAATACTATAGATGATTATTGAAATTAGAATAATAGGTAGCAACATTGCCATCTTCTTTTCAAAAGACAAATCTTTAAAAAGTTTGGTAATTCCATAATAGAATAGTAATAATAGAAATGGAAGTATTTTTAATTTTTCTTTCTTCATGTCTAAAAGATTAAAAGATTAGCCAAACAACTCACTCACCACATCTTCAATCTTTGCCACTAAAACAATTTTGATTCCGGTGTTTTTCAAGGAAATTTTGTTGTGTTTGGAAACAAAAATCGTGGTAAAGCCTAATTTTTCTGCTTCTTGAATGCGTTGCTCGATGCGGTTAACAGGTCTAATTTCACCTGAAAGTCCAACTTCTCCAGCAAAGCAAAAACCTTCTGCAATAGCAATGTCTTCGTTTGAGGATAAAATAGCAGCTACAACTGCTAAATCAATGGCGGTGTCTTCGACTGAAATTCCGCCTGTAACGTTTAGGAAAACGTCTTTTGTGCCTAATCTAAAACCAGCACGTTTTTCTAAAACGGCTAAAATCATGTTTAAGCGCTTGGCGTTGTAACCTGTGGTGCTTCTTTGTGGTGTTCCATAAACTGCGGTGCTTACTAAAGCCTGAATTTCAATCATCAACGGACGCATGCCTTCTAAAGTGGTAGCAATAGCGGTTCCTGAAAGTTGTTCATCTTTATGCGAAATCAAAATTTCAGAAGGATTGTCTACTTCGCGTAAGCCTGAACCTTGCATTTCGTAAATTCCTAATTCGGCAGTAGAACCAAAACGATTTTTCAACGAACGTAAAATGCGGTACACGTGATTTCGATCACCTTCAAATTGTAAAACGGTATCGACCATGTGTTCCAAAATCTTCGGTCCAGCGATGGTTCCGTCTTTGGTTATGTGACCGATTAAAAGCACGGGTGTATTGGTTTCTTTGGCAAATTTTATCAACTCGGCTGTACATTCTCTAATCTGAGAAATACTTCCCGCTGACGATTCAATATAATCCGTATGTAAAGTCTGAATCGAATCGATAATCACAATATCGGGCTCAATTTCTAAAATTTGACGGAAGATATTTTGGGTTTTGGTTTCAGTTAAAATGTAACAATTATCGCCGGTTGAGGTAATACGTTCGGCACGCATTTTAATTTGTTTTTGGCTTTCTTCTCCCGAAACATAAAGCGTTTTGTAAGGTAATTTTAAAGCAATCTGCAAGAGCAAAGTACTTTTTCCAATCCCAGGTTCGCCACCTAACAACGTTAAGGAACCTGGAACCAATCCGCCACCCAAAACCCGATTCAACTCGTTATCAGTCGTGTTCAATCGGATTTCTTGTGCGGTGTCTATTTCTTTTACAAGTAAAGGTTTTGAAGCCGTTTTAGATGTAGCTGTTGTGGTTTTCCACGCTACTTTTTCTTCTTTTTGAACCAATTCTTCTACAATGGTATTCCATTCTTTGCAGGCGTTACATTGACCTTGCCATTTTGAATATTGGGTGCCACAATTTTGGCAAAAAAAAGCGGTTTTTACTTTACTCATTTGGTTTTATTCTTGTTTTTTTTCTTCTGTTGGAGTTTCAGTTGGAACTTCCGCTGGTGCTTCTTCAGTTGGTTTATCTGGTTTTCCTTTTAAAGCTTCTGCACGGTTCAACATGAAATCTTTAGTTATTTCACGAATTGGCTCTTGCGTGAAAGCTCTTTGATAGGTTTTAATAGCTCTCTTGTAATTACCTGTTTTTTCATAATATAAAGCTTCGTGATAAGTTCCTAAAGTAGTTTTTGGATAATGTTTATTAGCATAATCACTCAAAGTTAATAATTCATTGTAAGCTTTGTTTTTCATGATTGCGGCTTCGATAGCTTTAAAATCAGATAATCTTGGTTTCATTTTAAAACCAAAACGTTTTTCTAATTCGTCGTATTTCGCAACTAAATAATCAGTATAACCGGCATCTAATTTTAAAATTTTATCTTGAAATTCTACCATTGAAATCGGTTGGTATCCATCAAAAATAAAATAGATGGCATTTGGGATAGCTTTAGCTACTAAAGAATAATGCGAAGCACCTTTGAAAGCATCGTTTTGATATTTAAATATTGCATTTGGAACGGCTTTAATATTGGCGTCTAACTCTGCTGCTTTTTCGTTGATTTCTTTTAGATCACCTTCGCCTGTAGCTTGATAATAGAAAACTGGTTTAGTCATTTTAGCTAAACGTTCTGCTACACGTTTTTCCATTTCTGGAGCCATTTCTGGAGCTAATGAAATATAAGCATTGAAAATTGGGTTGTCTTTGTACAAGTAAAAGTTCAAGAATCCAGCGGTAGTGTCATGACCAGCAATCATTCGGAAAGGAATGGTGCGGTATTTTTTATCTACATAAGGATAAAGTTCTTGTCCAATGAATTCAAAGAAATTTGCTCCTGTACCAGAAGGAAATCCAGCTTGGTCAAATTCGCTATCTGCAAAACGAGTTTCCCCATTGTTTTGATTTACGGCGATGATAATCATTTCGGGTAAATCATCCCAATAAGCGCCATATTTTAAAATTCCTTCAAATGGATCTAGTAGATATTCTCCATCTAAAACTAACAAAGTTGGGTAGCTTTTTTCTGGACTAGTAGCGTATGATGCTGGCGTTACAACTGTAAAAGTTCTCGTGCCTAATTTTTTAGATTCGATAGTTTCTGGTGTGCGTTGTGCAAATAAGCATGACGATACCAATAAAGCAAAAAGGAAAAGTTTGGTTTTCATTTTAAATAGTTTGGTTAAATAGATTAGCAATTTACTAATTTATTTTTTATTTAAAATAGGTAAAAGCAAATAAGATAATAATCCTAATAAAATGGTTAACAATGTTTGTGAAACCCAAATTAAATAACCAAAGGCAGTTCCAATTCCTTCCGAAATTCCGTATAAACCTAAAATTGAAGCTACGGCTAAAGGATAAGCGCCTAAGCCGCCATTAGTAAATCCAACGGCAAGTGTTCCAAAAATAAATCCCATTACTACAACATCAAAACTAATATTAGTGGTTTCGGGTAAAGCAAAAATGGTTACATAAAACATGGCTAAGTAAGAAAACCAAATAAAGAAAGAATGAAAAATATATTTCCATTTGTCTTTCATTTTTAAGATACTTTGCATGCCTTCAATTAATCCTGAAAGTTTTTGTTTAAGTTTTAAGATAATCTTCCATTCGGCATAAATCCAAATTAGAATGAAAATTATAAATAAAACAAATCCTAAAATTCCAGCCCAAATTAAAGTTTCGAATTCTACCCCGTTATTAACTAGGTATTGGTAAATGGTGTCAAACTGCAATAAAAAACCGATAGCAACAAAGAGTAAAAAAATCAACATATCAACAATACGTTCGGCTACGATGGTTCCAAAAGCTTTGTCAAAAGGGACGTCTTCATATTTTTTTAGTAGCATTGCTCTCGATACTTCACCAGAGCGAGGAATGGTTAAGTTAACTAAATAAGAAACACAAACAGTAAGTAAATCGTTGTGAAATTTAGTGTGATAACCTAAGTGTTGTAAAGCAAATTTCCAGCGGTAGGCTCTTGACCAAAACCCGAAAAGCGCTATAAAAAGAGATAAATAAATGTAGAAATAATCAGCTTTAACAAAGCTGATTTTAATTTTTTCTAATTCGTCAGATGAAAGAGTGGTAAACTGATAATAAATAATTCCTAACCCAATTAAAAGTGGGATAGATAGACTTAAAAATTTTCGGATACTGGCTTTCAAACTAAGTTAAAGAGTTGTCTTTCTCGTTAGGGAAAACTAAAGTAGGCTTGAATTTTTTAGCTTCTTCAAAGTCCATAATTCCGTAAGAAATGATAATAACAATATCACCACGGTGCACTTTACGAGCTGCTGGTCCGTTCAATGTGATTTCGCCTGTGTTTCTAGGTCCTTTGATAGCATACGTTTCTAATCGTTCGCCATTATTAATGTTAACGATTTGTACTTTTTCACCTTCAATAATGTTAGACGCTTCCATTAAGGCTTCGTCAATGGTGATACTTCCTATGTAATTCAAATCGGCACCCGTTACGGTTACTCTATGAATTTTCGATTTTACTACTTGAATTTGCATGATGCAAAGGTAATTAATTTAGTGAAATATTATCAATTAATCTGATATTCTCAATGAAAATGGCGATAAATCCGCGATATTTTTTATTCGATTCTTTTTCAGAAACGGGTAAAAGAGTTGCTTCATCGGCGATTTCGAAATATTCCAATTGAAACTCAGGATGTTTTTCGAATTCTTTTTCTACAAATGTTGTGGTTTCTTCTGCTGAATGGCTTTGGAAAAAATCTTTAGCCGTATTTAAAATTTGATAAATTACAGCTGCTTTTTCTCTTGCAGATTCTGAAAGGCGTTCATTTCTTGAACTCATAGCTAATCCATTTGCTTCTCTATGAATGGGGCAACCAATAACTTCAACTGGAATGTTGTGTTTTGAAACTAATTTTTTCACAATTTGTAGTTGTTGGAAATCTTTTTCACCAAAATAAGCTTTGTTCGGTTGAACAATTTCGAAAAGACGTTTCACAATAGTTCCTACGCCATCAAAATGTCCTGGTCGGTGTTTGCCTTCCATTTGATTTTCTAAACCATCGTAATTGAAATTTTCAGAAACGGTGTTTCCTTCATAAATATCGGCTACTTCTGGTGCATAAACGATGATTTTGTTGCTTAAATCTTGCATGATTTGTACGTCGCGTTCCAGAGTTCTTGGATATTTATCTAAATCTTCAGCGTTGTTAAACTGAGTAGGATTTACAAAAATACTCATCACCGTTACATCGTTTTCAGAAAGCGAATTTTTTAGTAACGACAAGTGTCCTTGATGCAGTGCTCCCATGGTAGGAACAAATCCAATGGATTTATTTTGTTTGATTAATGGGCTTAAAAAAGCGCTTAAATCGGACTTTTTGTTAAAAATGAGCATTTTCTACTTTGTTATTTCAGGTGCAAACTTACTATTTTAGTGGATAAATCCATAAAATTTTGTAATTTTGCAAGGTTTTTTAAAACATTAATTAACTAGAATACATTATGGAAGACAAGAGGATATTGTATGTATCATCTGAAGTGGTGCCTTATTTAGCTGAAAATGAAGTATCGTTACAATCGTATGAAATGCCAAAAATGATTAATGATTTAGGCGGTCAAATACGAATTTTTATGCCTAGATATGGTAATATTAACGAAAGAAGACATCAATTACACGAAGTTATTCGTTTATCAGGGATGAATTTGGTGGTAAATGATATGGATATGCCTCTAATTATTAAAGTAGCTTCAATTCCTAAAGAGCGAATTCAAGTTTATTTTATTGATAATGACGAATATTTCAAAAGAAAAGCAACTTTTTCTGACGAAGAAGGTGTTTTATATCCTGATAATGACGAAAGAGCTATTTTCTTTGCAAAAGGAGTAGTTGAAACTGTTAAAAAATTAAATTGGGTTCCAGATGTAATTCATGTTCATGGTTGGATGGCAGCTATGTTGCCAGTTTATTTGAAACATTATTATAAAGATGAAGGTATTTTTGCGGAAACAAAAATTATTTCATCGGTTTACGAGCAAGGTTTTGAAGGAGAATTAGATAAAGAATTTATCAATAAAGTATTATTTGATAACATTAATAAAGATGCTGTTTCAGATTTAGCATCACCTACTTATGAGAACTTAATGAAGGTTTCAATTATGCATTCCGATGCAGTAGTGGCGGGTTCTGAAGTGTTGTCTCCAACTTTAACAAAATTTATAGAAAGTTCAAACAAACCTTTTTTACCTTTCGCCTCCAAAGACACAATTAAAGAAGTTTATACTTCGTTTATTAAAAATCACGTATTATAAAAGGGTTTTCGACTATGAAAAAAAGTTTTCTTAAAATATTTTCTGTAATTACAGTTGCTGTTACAATTATTTCTTGTGACAAAGATTTTAACACTGTGGGTTCTGATCTTGTTGATGATCCTCATTTTGATTTAGAGTCGGTGGATGATGTTCCTTTGTTAGCTTTTTCTAAAAGAACAGGGGCTGTGCAAGCAAATAACTTACCTATTAATGCACTAGGTGTATATAATAATCCTAAGTTTGGAAAAACAACAGCAAGTTTTGTTTCTCAATTAGAATTGGTAGCTCCTAGAGCCGATTACGGTACTGAAATTGAAATTCAACCTAATGATTCAGTTTATCTTTATGTTCCATATTTTTCAACTAAAAAAGTTGTAAACAATGAAAATATATACACTTTAGATTCTATTTACGGTGATGTTGAAAGTTCAATAAATTTAAAAATTTACGAAAATAAATATTACATTAGAGATTTTGAACCAAATCCAAATCCCGGAGAAGTAGGTTCTTATTCACAAAAGTATTACTCTGATGATAAAAATTTGGTTGAATCTAATTTAACAGGTTTTCAATTAAATAACGGTTCAAATACCGAAGAGAATAGTCAGTTTAAATTTAAAAAAGACGAAATTATTATTTACAAAACAGATGGTAGTGGAAATTTTTTAGATTCATCAGGCGCAATTACAACTGATCCTGCAGAAAAAGTTGTAAAAGAAAAATTGGTTCCAGGTATGTGGATCAATTTAGATAAAGATTTTTTTAAAAATAAAGTATTATTAGCAAATCCAAGTAATCTAATCAATAACAGTCTTTTTAAAGATTATTTTAGAGGATTGTATTTTAAAGCGGAAGAGAATAGTGGTGAGGCTGGAGTTTTAGCAAAGCTAGATTTTTCGAGAGGATATATAACTGTTCAGTATCACTCAACCATTTCAACAGTTAATACAAAAAGAAGTGTTAAGATTAAACTTGGAGGAAATAGAATTAATTTCTTTGATAATGATATTTCAGGCTCAGTTTATGAAACAGGAATTAACAATTCTAATGAGTTAACAGGTGATGAAAGACTTTATGTAAAAGGAGGTGACGGTGCAGTTTCTTATATTGAATTATTTGGAGATGATGCAGACTCAAATGGTATTGCGGATAAATTAGAAGAAATACGTGCTAATAATTGGTTAATTAATGATGCATATCTTAAATTTTATGTTGACGGAACTCACATGTCTGCTGCTGGAGTTGATCAGCCTAAAAGAATTTACTTATTCAACGCAGGTGATAATACTCTTGTATATGATTATTTGGTAGATAATAGTGTTTCAGAAGATATAAAGAAAAATAAATTTATCTATGGAGGAATTCTTGTAAAAGAAAATGATCAATACTATTACAAAATAAGAATAACAGAACAGTTGAAAAAATGGATTAATAGTGAAGATAAGTTTTTGAAGAGTGACATGAGATTAGGTTTAGTAGTTACTGAAAATATTAACCTTTCTGTTTCAGCTAGTTTAAGATATCCTTTTTTAGTTGGTTCAGATATCCAAAAAAATATTCCACTTGCTTCTGCTATAAATACATTGGGAACAATTTTATATGGAAATCATGTTAATGTTCCTGAAGATAAAAAATTGAAATTAAAAATTTATTATACTAAACCTAACTAGTATTGTATGTGTGGAATTGTAGGTTATATTGGTCATAGAGATGCTTATCCTGTAATTATTAAAGGATTACATCGTTTAGAATACAGAGGTTACGATAGTGCCGGTATTGTATTGTATGATGGAAAAGATTTAAAATTATCAAAAACCAAAGGAAAAGTTTCTGACCTTGAAGCTAAAGCGGAAAGCGAGAAAACGACTATTGGTAAAATAGGAATGGGACACACACGTTGGGCAACTCATGGAGTTCCTAATGATGTAAATTCGCATCCACATTTTTCGAATTCTGGAAAATTAGTGATTATTCATAATGGAATCATCGAAAATTACGAGCCATTAAAACAAGAATTAATCAAAAGAGGTTATACTTTTAAATCGGATACAGATACTGAGGTATTAGTAAACTTGATTGAAGAAGTTAAGAAAAAAGAAAATTGTAAGCTAGGAAAAGCAGTTCAAGTTGCATTAAACCAGGTTATTGGTGCTTATGCGATTGCAGTAATTGACGTGGAAAAACCAGATGAAATTATTGTAGCGCGTTTAGGTAGTCCATTGGCAATTGGAATTGGTGAAGACGAGTTTTTTATAGCATCAGATGCAACTCCATTTATAGAATATACTTCAAATGCTATTTATTTAGAAGATGAAGAAATGGCAATTGTGCGTTTACACAAGCCATTAAAAGTTAGAAAAATTAAAGACGATTCATTGGTTGATCCTTATATTCAAGAACTTCAATTAAACTTGGAGCAAATTGAAAAAGGTGGTTACGATCATTTCATGATGAAAGAAATCTACGAACAGCCAAGTGTAATCAAAGATACTTACAGAGGTAGACTTTTGGCAAACAAAGGAATTATCCAAATGTCAGGTGTTGAAGATAATATTGAAAAATTCTTAAACGCTAAACGAATCCTAATTGTTGCTTGTGGAACTTCATGGCACGCAGGATTAGTTGCAGAATATATTATTGAAGAATTTTCAAGAATTCCGGTAGAGGTAGAATACGCATCAGAATTCCGATATAGAAATCCAATCATTAATAAAGATGATGTTGTAATTGCAATTTCACAATCAGGTGAAACAGCTGATACTTTGGCAGCAATCAAATTAGCTAAAGAAAACGGTGCATTTGTATTTGGAGTTTGTAATGTTGTAGGTTCATCAATTTCTCGTGAAACTCATGCTGGCGCTTATACGCACGCGGGTCCAGAAATTGGAGTAGCTTCTACAAAAGCATTTACAACACAAATTACAATCCTTACATTGTTAGCATTACGTTTAGCAAAAGCAAAAGGAACAATGAATAATTCAGATTACCAACGTTATTTATTGGAATTGGAATTAATACCAGAAAAAGTGCAAGAAGCTTTGTTAACAAATGATGTTGCGAAACAAATTGCCGAAATTTACAAAGACGCAACCAATTGTTTATACTTAGGAAGAGGTTATAACTTCCCAGTAGCTTTAGAAGGGGCTTTAAAATTAAAAGAAATTTCATATATCCATGCTGAAGGTTATCCAGCAGCAGAAATGAAGCATGGGCCAATTGCTTTGATTGATGAATCTATGCCGGTAATTGTAATTGCTCCAAACAAAGGGCATTATGATAAAGTGGTAAGCAATATTCAAGAAATAAAATCAAGAAGCGGAAAAATTATTGCCGTAGTTACTAAAGGAGATACGCAAGTAAAAGCTTTAGCAGACCACGTGATCGAAATTCCAGAAACAAACGAACCGTTTACACCATTATTAACTACAATTCCGTTACAATTACTATCGTATCATATTGCAGTTTTAAGAGGTTGTAATGTGGATCAACCTAGGAATTTAGCAAAATCCGTTACCGTAGAATAACATTTTAAAAGCGAAATTGGAAGATTTCGCTTTTTTATTGCAAAAAATTCAAAAAATAAATTGCAAAATTGTTTTAGAAAAAACTATCTTTGCACTCGGAAAAATACATCATTTTTTCAACATTAATTAGCTATTAAATAAATACATAAGCAATGTCTAGAATCACAGGAAAAGTTGCACAAATTATCGGGCCAGTTGTTGACGTCGTTTTCAACGATTCAAATAACGAATTACCTAAAATTTACGATTCATTAGAAATCACTAAAAAAGACGGTACTTTATTAGTATTAGAAGTTCAATCTCACATTGGTGAAAACACTGTACGTACCATTTCTATGGACTCTACAGATGGTTTGTCAAGAGGTGCGGAAGTAGTTGCTACTGGAGCTCCAATTCAAATGCCAATCGGAGGTGAAGTTTTTGGTCGTTTGTTTAATGTAATCGGTGATGCAATCGATGGTTTAGGAGATTTACCAAAAGCAGGTGAAAGCGGTTTGCCAATTCACAGACCGGCTCCAAAATTTGAAGATTTATCAACTTCTACTGAAGTTTTATTTACAGGTATCAAAGTAATTGACCTTATTGAACCTTATGCAAAAGGAGGAAAAATTGGTTTGTTTGGAGGTGCTGGAGTAGGTAAAACCGTATTGATTCAAGAGTTGATCAACAATATTGCAAAAGGTCACGGAGGTTTATCAGTATTTGCTGGTGTTGGAGAAAGAACTCGTGAAGGAAATGACCTTTTAAGAGAGATGTTAGAATCAGGAATTATTAAATATGGTGATGAATTCATGCACTCTATGGAAAATGGAGGATGGGATTTAGCTAAAGTAGACAAAGAATTAATGAAAGATTCTAAAGCTACTTTCGTATTCGGTCAGATGAATGAGCCACCAGGAGCACGTGCACGTGTTGCTTTATCAGGTTTAACGATTGCTGAATACTTCCGTGATGGAGCAGGAGATGGGCAAGGTAAAGACGTACTTTTCTTCGTTGATAATATCTTCCGTTTTACACAAGCAGGTTCTGAGGTGTCGGCACTTTTAGGTCGTATGCCATCTGCGGTAGGATATCAACCTACATTAGCAACTGAAATGGGGGTAATGCAAGAGCGTATTACTTCAACTAAAAAAGGATCTATTACATCTGTACAAGCGGTTTACGTTCCTGCAGATGACTTAACTGACCCTGCACCTGCAACAACGTTTGCTCACTTAGATGCAACAACAGTATTGTCTCGTAAAATTGCTGAGTTAGGTATTTATCCAGCGGTAGATCCACTAGATTCTACTTCTCGTATCTTAACACCAGAAATCCTAGGAAAAGACCACTACGAGTGTGCTCAAAGAGTAAAAGAAATTCTTCAAAAATACAAACAATTACAAGATATCATCGCCATCTTAGGTATGGAAGAGTTGTCAGAAGATGATAAATTAGCAGTAGCTAGAGCGCGTCGTGTACAACGTTTCTTATCTCAACCTTTCCACGTAGCGGAGCAATTTACAGGTATTCCTGGAGTATTGGTTGATATTAAAGAAACTATCAAAGGATTTAACATGATTATGGATGGTGAATTAGACCACTTACCAGAAGCAGCGTTCAACCTTAAAGGTACTATCGAAGAAGCTATCGAAGCTGGACAAAAAATGTTAGCAGAAGCATAATTCAGTGTTCAGTGTTCAGTCACAGTATTCAGTTACTTGCTAATCACTAATCACTATTCACTAATCACTAAGAAATATGATTTTAGAAATAGTATCACCAGAAGCTACATTGTTTAAAGGAGAAGTTACTTCGGTAGCAGTTCCTGGAATTAACGGTGAGTTTCAAATGCTAAATAATCACGCACCTATTGTTTCATTATTGGCAAAAGGAAACGTGAAAATCAATGCTCAAAACATTAAAATTGAAAAAGAATTCGTTTCTAAATTCAATAAAGTAAATGAGCAAACGTATTGGTTGCCTATTAATTCAGGTACCATCGAAATGAATGAAAACAAGATTATTGTTTTAGCTGACTAAGACAATAGATTTATAGTAAAAAGTCCCGCAATTTGCGGGACTTTTTTTGTTGTATTATTTTATAATTGAATTGTAAGCAAGATTTAATTTACTTATCACAATTTCAATTTCTTCTTCATTCAAATGTCCAAATCCAAAACGAATGGCACACGTATTTTTATCTTGATAAAGAATGGTCTTTGGAAGAAAGACATCTAATTTCGAAACTTCTTCAGCAATTTGAATTAATGATATGGAAGGTTGAAATTCAATCCAAATAGCTAATCCTCCAGAAGGCTTTTTAAATTGAATGGTTTCATTGAAATAACGCTTCAAACATTCGCATGCAAAATCTCTTCTTTGTTTGTAAATAATGGTGTTCTTTTTCAGTAATCGATGAATTTCACCTTCATAAATTAATTCCGAAAGTACTTGTTCTTGAATTAAATCGCCTTGTTTATCTAACATTTGAAGATAGTTTTTTGCTTCCAAAATCAAATTTTCTGGAGCTACCACAAATCCCGTTTGAAAACTAGGAAATAACGATTGGCCTAACTTTCCAAGATAAATTACCATTCCATTTCCGTCTGAACTAGCCATGGGCAACATAGCAGAACCTTCGAGTTGAAAATCGTAATCAAAATCATCTTCAATTACGGCAAATTGATATTTCTTGGCAAGTTGTAAAAGTTGTAATCTTCGTTCGGCAGACAAAGTATTTGTTGTGGGATAATCGCGATTGGAACACACATAAACACATCGAATTTTGCCTTTTGTAAAATGTTTTTCAATGTAATTAATATCTAATCCATTTTCATCAACAGGAATGGTTTTAATGTTGGCTCCAGCTTCTTGAAAAATCATATTGGCATTATAATTACTCAAATTACCAACCAAAACCACATCTTTTTTTCGAATTAAAAGTTGCGAGATGATGTACAAGCTCATTTCGGTACTTCGTGTACTTATTAAATTTGTGGGTTTGATGTGAAAACCTCGGGTTGCATTTAAAAAATTACACAATTGATTTTCAAACGTAGAATAGCTGTTTTTTGATGTATTGTTCCATTTTGAAATCAATGATTTTCTTTTCATTGATGTGCCGTACCATTTCGAAAATTCGTGTATAGGATGCAATCGTAAATCAGGTTGGCCATCGTTTAAAATGTATTTAGCTTCCGAAAATTCTTGTGTTGATGCCAAGTGAAAGGATGTTTGAAAAGGAAATCCTGTCGTTTTAGGATAACTATAAGCATCGTTTATTTTATTGGAACGCGCTTTGATAGTAGCTGTTTTTGGTTTTGGAACTAAAATAAAAGTCCCTTTGTTTGGAATAATTTCAACCCAACCTTGTGAAGCTAATTCTTCATAAACCGCAACTGCAGTATTTCTATGAATGTTAAGTAAGTGACTGAAAATTCGGGTGCCGGGCAAAGCTGTTCCTTCTTTAAGATACCTTCTTTGTACAGCATTTATAATTTGTTGGGAAATTTGAACATACACCGATGTAGCACTCGTTTTATCAAAGTGAATAAGTTCTTTTAGTAACACATTAACCGGACTATCTTTCATTTTAAAACTGGACTATTTTAATCGTCCGGAAAGTTACGACTTTTGCGCCGTTTTAAAATAAACTTCAAATGAAAAACAAATACTTTTTATCTGTCTTGCTTTTTGGTTCTATAGTAGGAAATGCACAAGAAACAGAATTAAAAACAGATTCTCTTAAAGAAGTTGTGGTTACTTCTTCTCGTATTGATTTACCTTTCAAAGAAAACTCAAGAACAATTCAAATTGTTACCGCTGAAGACATCAAAAAATTAGGTGTTACTAATGTCGCAGATGCTTTACAACAACTAGCAGGAATTGACGTAAGACGCCAAGGTGTAAACGGAATGCAAGCCGATTTATATATTAGAGGTGGAGGTTTTGATCAAACGTTATTACTTATTGATGGAATTAAAGTTGATGATCCGCAAACTGGACATCACACGATGAATTTAGCTTTACCAATTGAAGTAATCAAAAGAATTGAAGTAATTAAAGGTCCCGCTGCTCGTGTTTTTGGACAAAATGCTTTTACAGGCGCGGTTAACATTGTAACCAAAGATGTTGAACAAAATTCTTTGATTGCTAAAGTGCAAGGTGGTTCTTTTGGTCAATTTATTGCTGAAGCTACCGGTACAGTTAGTTTAAAAGAAAGTAGTCATATTGTACATTTTTCTAAAAACTTTTCAGAAGGATATCGTTATAATACCGATTTTGACAATACCAATTATGTATTGAAAAATCAATTCAATAAAAATAAATTACCTATTGAATTACTTACAACTTATTCAGAAAGAAAATTCGGTGCAAATGGTTTTTACGGAATTCCATCAGCAACAGATCAATATGAAGAAACTCAAGCGAGTTTAGTTGGACTTTCAACGGTGATTAAAAAAGGAAATTTAACTTGGAAACCACGAGTGTATTGGAGAAGAAATCAAGATGAATATCACTACATAAGAAGTAATCCTTCTATTTATAGAAATTTACATATTACCAATAAGTTTGCTGCTGAATTAAATGGTTCATATGAATCAAAGGTGGGAATCACTGGTTTTGGTATTGAAATGGCTAAATATTACATTTCTAGTAATCGATTAGGTGATAATTCAAGAGAAATGGCTTCTGTGTTTTTAGAACATCGTTTTCAGTTTTTGGATAAAAAATTTGATATAACACCAGGAGTTGCTGTTTCTTATTTTTCTGATTTTGACAGCAAAGCATTTCCTGGATTAGATTTAGGTTATCAAGTTTCGTCAAATTTTAGAGTGTATGGAAACATTGGATATACTTACCGAGTTCCAACATATACCGATTTGTATTACATAGGACCACAAGCCATTGGAAACGAAAATTTGCAACCAGAAGAAGCTATTTCGGAAGAAATTGGAGTGAAATGGTTAACTAAAAAGTTTGATTTTACGTTTGCAGCATTCAATAGAGATTCAAATGATTTGATAGATTATGTAAGATTAACAGAATCAGATGTGGTTTACACGCCTCAAAACATTCAAGATGTAAATACGAAAGGATTTGAAACACAAGTAGAATATCGTTTTACATTAAATTCTTTGCCACAAAAAATTAAAATGGGTTACACTTTTATCGAAGACGATGTTAAGCAAACCAGTGCTGCTTATTCAAGATATTCCATCAATTCTATGAAACACCAATTTGTTGGAAATTATGCAATGGAATGGTTCAAGAATTTTAGTAATTCTATCGGATATAGATACGTAGAGAGAACTTCAGGAATTAGTTATAACATTTGGGATGTAAGTGCCTCATACAAATTAAAAGAGCTGGAATTCTCGATTTACGCTAATAATATTTTCAACACAGAGTATGTTGAAGCAGGAATGGTGCCAATGCCAAAAGGAAATATTTTATTTGGAGTAAAGTATTTATTTAAGTAAAATATGGTTTGATTAGTTTAAAAGGGCTACAGTAATGTAGCTCTTTTTTTATGGAATAAAGTTACATTTATAAATATATGGTATAAAAAAAGTCCCGATTAAATCGGGACTTTGATCTTTCTAGGTAATCAAAAAATAATATATATTAGTCTTCGATAACTACTACTTGAGCAGCTACTTTACCTTTTCTTCCTTCTTCTTCTTCGTAACTAACAGCATCACCTTCATTTAAAGATTCAACTCTCATTCCGCTAGCGTGTACGAAAATGTCTTTTCCAGTTTCATCGTCAGTAATAAAACCGTAACCTTTTGATTCATTGAAGAACTTAACTTTACCTGTTCTCATTTTGTATTGTAAAAAATTAATAATTATCAAAGATATACTTATTTCCAACACAAACAAGAAAAAGTTAAAAATATTTCAAAATTACTGATTATCAGTATCTTCTTTTTTCTTTAAACCTAAGTTTAGCATTCGCTCTCTAGTTTCTTTATTTTTAAACCTCGAATATAAAAATAAAGGCATAAGAACAAAAGCAGCCAATAGAACTCCAATTCCAATCCATTTTTCGCCATTTAAGCCATTGTTTTTTTGGAAATATCCAAAACCAATTAAGCCTAATACAATGACAATTAAACCAATTAGAACCTTTTTCATATTATCTTAGTTTGATGTGTAATTCTTGTAATTGTGCTTCATCAATAGTTGAAGGAGCATCAATCATTACATCTCTTCCTGAGTTGTTTTTAGGGAAAGCAATAAAATCACGAATCGTTTCTTGTCCGCCTAAAATAGACACTAATCTATCTAAACCAAAAGCTAAACCTCCGTGTGGTGGCGCTCCAAATTCAAAAGCACTCATTAAGAATCCAAACTGCGCTTGTGCTTCTTCTTTGCTAAATCCTAACAAATCAAACATTCTTGATTGTAACTCTCTATCGTGAATTCGGATAGAACCTCCACCAATTTCGTTTCCGTTTAAAACCATATCGTAAGCATTAGCACGAACTTTTCCTGGTTCGGTTTCAATTAATGCCATGTCTTCTGGTTTTGGAGAGGTAAATGGATGGTGCATTGCGTGGTATCTACCGCTTTCTTCATCCCATTCTAATAAAGGGAAATCAACTACCCATAATGGAGCAAATTCGTCTGATTTTCTCAAACCTAAACGAGTAGCTACTTCCATACGAAGTGCCGATAATTGTGTTCTAACTTTATTTGCGTTTCCAGATAAGATTAAGATTAAATCACCTGGTTTTGCATTGGTGATTTCAGCCCATTTTTTCAAATCTTCTTGGTCATAGAATTTATCTACCGATGATTTGAAAGTTCCATCTTCTTCACATTTTACATATACCATTCCCGAAGCTCCAACTTGAGGGCGTTTTACCCAATCAATTAAAGCATCGATTTCTTTTCTTGTATAATTTGCACAACCTGGTGCAGCGATTCCGACTACTAATTCAGCTGAATTGAATACAGGGAAATCTTTATGTTGCGCTACAGCATTTAACTCGCCAAATTTCATTTCAAAACGAATATCTGGTTTGTCGTTACCGTAGGTTTTCATAGCGTAATCATAAGTAATTCTTGGGAATTTATCTACTTCAATTCCTTTGATTTCTTTTAGTAAATGACGTGTTAAACCTTCAAACATGTTTAAAATGTCTTCTTGCTCAACGAATGCCATTTCACAGTCGATTTGGGTAAATTCTGGCTGACGGTCGGCGCGTAAATCTTCGTCACGGAAACATTTCACAATTTGGAAATATTTATCCATTCCACCTACCATCAATAACTGTTTGAACGTTTGTGGTGATTGTGGAAGTGCATAAAACTGTCCTTCGTTCATTCTACTTGGTACCACGAAATCACGAGCACCTTCTGGAGTAGATTTAATTAAATAAGGTGTTTCTACATCACAAAAACCTTGGTCAGAAAGATATTTTCTAACTTCCATCGAAACTTTATGACGGAATAATAAGTTGTTTTTAACCGGATTTCTTCTGATATCTAAATAACGGTATTTCATACGAATGTCTTCACCACCATCGGTTTCGTCTTCGATAGTGAATGGAGGCAATTGTGCTTCGTTTAAAATCGTTAATTCAGCAACTAAAATTTCAATGTCACCCGTTGCCATATTTGGGTTTTTAGAAACACGCTCAATAACAGTTCCTTTGATTTGAATCACAAATTCTCTTCCTAAAGATTTTGCTTTTTCAATAACGGCTTTGTCGGTTCTTTGCTCGTCAAAGATTAATTGCGTGATTCCGTATCGATCACGTAAATCAACCCAAATCATAAATCCTTTATCTCTCGATTTTTGAACCCAACCTGCAAGGGTAACTTCTGTATTAATATGTGATGCGTTTAATTCGCCGCAATTATGACTTCTGTACATTTTGAAAAATTTTATGCAAAAGTAAGAACAAAAAAGAAAATTTTTGTTTTCAATTGTTAATAATAATAGAATTTTAATTCGTTATTTTTCGTTTTATAAAATAATAATATAATTTTACACAAACCTTATAACACATTTTATGAAAAAACTAGTTTATTTATTAGTATTATCAGTCGGTTTTTCTTTTGCACAAACTACTACAAAAGAAAAAGTAAAATTTTCGGCTAAAATTGAAAATAGAAACAGTGACACGTTAACTGTTTTTGGCCCAAATAAATTTAAACAAGTAATCCCAATTAATAAAAAAGGAGTTTTTGAAGCTTCTTTTGAAGTAACTGACGGGTTACATCAATTTAGTGATGGGTCAGAATCTTCAATGATGTATTTAAGAGGAGGCGATGATATCAAATTAACATTGGATGCAAAAGAATTTGACGAAACAATTGTTTATACTGGAAAAGGTTCGAAAGAAAGTAACTTTTTAGCTCAAAAAGCATTGTCAGATGAGAAATTTGAAATGGAACTTGAAGGTTTATTAGAAAAAGACGAAGCTACTTTTAAGGCTGCTCTTGATAAAAAAGCAAAAGAAGATTTAGCAAAATTAGAAAGTGCTGGTTTAGATGAAAAATTAGTAAGCGCTTTAAAACCAAGAATTGCCCAAGAAGGTATGATGCTAACCCAATATTATAATCAAAAAGCGGCTGCTAAAAAAGTAGAAGGAACTACAGCTCCTTCTTTTGATTATGAAAACCACAAAGGTGGAAAAACGAAATTAGAAGATTTAAGAGGAAAATATGTGTATATCGATGTTTGGGCAACTTGGTGTGGCCCTTGTAGAGCGGAAATTCCTCATTTAAAGAAAATTGAAGAAAAATATCATGGTAAAAACATTGAATTCGTTAGTATTTCGGTTGATGTAGATAAAGATCATGAGAAATGGCAAAAATTTGTAACTGAAAAACAATTAGGAGGAATTCAATTGTTTGCCGATAAAAACTGGATGTCAGATTTTATCAAAGCATTCGGAATTAATTCGATTCCTAGATTCATATTAATTGATCCAAACGGGAACGTAGTTAAGGCTGATGCGCCAAGACCTTCTTCTGCAACTTTGGTTGAATTACTAGATGGTTTAGTGAAATAATAGCCTTTATTTTATATTCTATTTAAAGCCAATACATTATGTATTGGCTTTTTCAATGTTAAGTTTTTATCTAATGTTACCAAATTGTTAAGCAAAAGTTTTTTTATTGTAAATTATATTTTATATTTGTTACTGTAATGTTAACCTAAAAAAGAAAAGAGTATGAAAAAAGTAGTAATTGCAGTAGTTTTATTGGTTTCAAGTTTGTCATTTGCACAAGAAGTAAAACCAAAATTAGAAGTGGTTGACCAAATGGTAAAAGCAACATATTATTATGATAACGGGCAAGTAAAACAAGAAGGGTATTATTTAGATGGGAAGTTACATGGGAAATGGATGGCTTATAACGAAGATGGTTCTAAACAATCAATTGGAGAATACAACAAAGGTGCTAAAACTGGAAAATGGTTTTTCTGGAGTGAAGATTCTTTAAGCGAAGTTGATTTTTCAGATAGTAGAATTGCTGAAGTAAAAAAATGGTCAAAAGATGTTTTAGTTAAAAACTAATTCAATTTGAAGTATAAAAAAAGTCCCGATTTAATCGGGACTTTTTGTTTTTATAAGGTATGTTTTGGGTTGAAGCCGTCTTCACTTAATTCTTGGTGAACATAATCGGCAACCATTTCTGCTTCATAATCTGTTTTTTCTCCTTTAGAGAATTTAGCGATTATTTTCTCCATAATTTCATAAATTACAGGAACTACAATTAAGGTTAAGAATAATGATGAAATTAATCCACCAATAATTACCCAAGCCAAACCGTTTTTCCATTCTGCTCCAGCTCCAGAAGCTAATGCAATTGGGAACATACCAAATACCATCGCAATCGTAGTCATTAAAATTGGACGTAACCTTGCATGATTTGCTTGAATTAATGCTGTTCTGATACTTTCTCCTGCTTTACGTCTTTGATTCGTATAATCCACTAACATAATCGCATTTTTACACACCAGACCAATTAGCATGATGATTCCTAAAATAGTGAAAATATTAAGAGAGTTGTTTGTTAAAGCTAAAGCTAGCATAGCTCCAATGAACGAAAGCGGAATCGCAAACAATACTACAAATGGATGCACAAAACTGTCGTATAACGAAACCATTACAAGGTAAACCAAGATAATAGCTGCTAATAAAGCAATTCCAAGTGTTCCAAAACCTTCCGATTGATTTTCCATATCACCACCCCAAATGTAATCTACTCCAGTTGGTTTTTCTAATTTGTCTAACTTCTCTTGCCATTGCGATACAATAGTTCCAGAAGCAACTCCCACATTTTGACCTTTTACAGTTACCGATGCTGATTTGTCTCTACGTTCTAATTCACTTGGACCAGAACTTTCAGAAACCGTTGCAAATTGAATTAATTTGATTTGTTCACCTCTATCGTTTATGAAAATTAAATTACTTACATCTTCAATACTTTTTCTGTCGAATGCATTGTATTTAATGTTGATGTCATATTCGTATTCACCAGCTCTAAATTTACCATCGGTATTTCCACTAAATGCAGTTTGCATCGTCATACCTACAGTTTGTAAACTTAACCCAAGCGCTGCCATTTTATCTCTATCCACTTGAACGTTTACTTCTGGATTTCCGTCTTCTACAGATAATTCAATTTCTGTAGCTCCAGGAATCGTACGTAATTCTCTTTCAGCAGCTTTTGCAAATGCCATAGCTGTTTCCACATTTGGACCTGTAACGATTAAACCTAAAGTTGCATCTTCAGCAGTTCCTAAAATACCTACTGGAACCGTTTTAACTTTTGCTCCAACTAAGATTTTCTCTAATTTTCGTTTTGTTTTGGCAGCATAAACGTTTGCTGGTTCATCACGTTTGTCTAAACCAACCATTTTTACGTTAATCTCAGATTTATAAGCAGTTGCTTGAGAAGCTCCTAAACCTTCACTCGTTTGACCAATAGTTGTAATTTGACTGTGAACGAATGGTTCTTTTTTCAGGAAAGCTTCTGCTTTTTGCGTCAT
This sequence comes from Flavobacterium proteolyticum, assembly GCF_015223105.1. Classification (GTDB taxonomy): domain Bacteria; phylum Bacteroidota; class Bacteroidia; order Flavobacteriales; family Flavobacteriaceae; genus Flavobacterium; species Flavobacterium proteolyticum. The sequence continues at coordinate 579,815 of NZ_JADFTZ010000001.1, read as the reverse complement.
AAAGTTGGTTTGTTCTAACGAAGCGTCTTTCGGCATTTCAATTTGAACTAAAAACTCACCACTATCAGATGCTGCGAAGAATTCACCACCAATAAATCCACCACCCATTAATCCGATGGTTGAACTAAAGAATAATACTAGAACTACTATTATTGTTTTGATATAATGATCTAAACACCAAGTTAATAATCCTGAAACCCAGTCCGTAAAACGAGTTAAATAGCTTTCAAATCCAAGGATAATTCTTCCGAAAAAGGTTTTACCCGTAATGTGTTCTAATTTTCCATATCTTGACGATAACCAAGGAATAATAGTAAACGAAGCCACTAACGACAATAAAGTCGAAATAATAACCGTTACACAGAATTGCGTAATAATGTTTGAAACTAATCCTGTACTCATTGCAATTGGTAAAAATACTACCACAATTACTAAGGTAATCGATACAACGGTTCCTCCAATTTCGGCGGTTCCATCATAAGCAGCTCGAACTTTGTTTTTACCCATTTCCATGTGGCGGTAAATGTTTTCCAATACCACAATCGCGTCATCCACTAAGATACCAACAACTAAAGATAATCCTAATAAACTCATTAAGTTTAAGGTATATCCCATTAAGTAAATTCCAATGAAAGTTGCAATTAACGAAGCAGGAATCGAAACCATTACAATTAACGAGTTTCTAACACTGTGTAAGAAAAACAACATTACTAAAGCTACTAATATAACGGCAATAAGTAAGTCATGAACCACCGCATCTGCTGCTTCTAATGTAAAAATAGTACTGTCTTTTGCAATTTCTAATTGTAATCCTTTTGATTTATAATCGTTTTCTAATTTGTTGATGGTTTTTACCAATTCTTCACTTACCGCTACAGCATTAGCATCAGATTGTTTTACAATTTGTAAAAGAATAGCACTTTTTTGATCTACACGAGCAACTTTTTCAGCAATTTTTTGAGTGTCTTGAACATCAGCAATATCTCCTAAACGAACTTGAATTCCGTTTCTTGATGACACTATTAAGTTTCTTAATTCTTCAACATTTTTATATTTTCCGGCTAAACGAATTAATATTTTTTGGTCACGCGTTTGAATGTTTCCAGTAGGGAAATCCAAATTTGATGATAAAATATTTTGTTGCACTTGAGGAATCGAAAGTCCGTAACCTTGCATTTTTACTGCATCAAGATTTACTTGAATTTCTCTCTCTTGTCCACCAATAATGTTTACTTGCGCAACACCTTGAACACGAGATAAAATCGGAGCTAATTTTTTATCAATTAAGTCGTAAAAAGCAACTTCGTCCATTTTTCCGTTGGCACCAATTGTCATAATTGGTAAATCACTCAAGGAGAATTTAGTTAACGAAGGTGTTTCGGCATCATCTGGTAAATCACTAATAATAGCGTTAATTTTACGTTGCGCATCATTCATCGAAACATTTACATCAGCATTTGATGTTAATGTAATGGATACGGTTGATAAACTTTCGTATGATTTTGCATCAATTTTTTTGATGTTTTCCAAAGAAGCTACCGCATCTTCAATTTTTTTAGTTACCGTGTTTTCAATTTCACTTGGCGATGCACCAGGATAAATTGTGGCAATTGTAATTACGTTAGTTTCAAATTTAGGAATCAATTCGTAGCCTAAATTGCTATAACTGAACAGTCCACCAAGCGTTAGAATTGTAAACAATACAATTACTAACGACGGACGTTTTATCGATATTTCTGCTAATTTCATATGTTTTGATTATTTAATAACTTCAACAGCGTTTCCGTCTTGTAAGTTGATTTGTCCAGTTACAATTACAATTTCTCCGTTAGATAATCCGTCTAAGATTTCTACTTTGTCTCCTAAAATTCTACCTGCTGTTACTTTTTTAAGTTTTGCAGTTCCATTTTCAACTACAAAAATTTCGTTGCTACTAACACTTCCAACAAATGCATTTCTTGGTACAATTTTCAACGTTTGTTTTTGTTGGTTTGAAGCAAATTTTGCTGTTCCATACATACCCGCTTTTAAGTCGTTTGAAGTATTATTTGTGATTTCAATTTCAACAGGGAAGTTTAAACTTGCATCTGCTTTTGGAGCAATGAAAGTAATTTTTCCTGTAAATTCTTTGTCAGGATACACGTTTGAACCTACTTTAATTACGCTTCCTACTTTTAAGCTCGCCACTTGACTTTCGTTAACCGTAACTTTTAATTTTAATTTAGATACGTTTACAATTTCGAACAATTCTGTTGGTGGCATTCCAGATAAAATAGATCCTGGTTCAATGAATTTTTTATTGATAAAACCATTAATTGGCGCTTTAATTCTAGTATCACCTACGTTGATGTTAGCTTGCGTTAAATTTGCTTTTGCATTTACCATTGCTAATCTTGCTTGATCTAATTGTTGTTTAGTTACACCGCCTGTTTTAAAAGCATTTTCAAATCTTGTGTAATCTGCAACAGCGTTTTGATATACCGCATTAGCGTTTTGCGCATTTACGTTAATAACATCGCTTCTTACAATTGCAAGTGTTTGTCCTGCTTTTACATAATCACCTTCTTTAACTAAAACTTCAGTTACTTTCCCAGATTTTTCAGCAGAAAATTTTAATTCTTGAATTGGTTCAAAGTTTCCGTTTGATACGAAATCTAATGAAACTTCTTCTGTTTTTACCGTATCCACTTTTACTGAAACTGATGCGTTTTTTTCGGCTACGATTGCTGTTTTAGCTTCGTTTTCTGCTTTGTTTTTAGTTAATATAAATCCGATTATACCTAATGAGGCTAAAATGATTACTATGGTTATAATTGTCTTTTTCATTTTAATTATTTATTGGTTAGTGTTTTAAGTTCGCCTTTTGATTTTATGAATTGAATTTCAGCTAATTTGTATTCTAAAATAGCATTAGTATAATTGTTTTGTGCTTCTACCATTGCGTTTTCAGCATCTAATAAATCGGTTAATGCAGCTAATCCTTGTGTGTAGTTGTTATTGGTATTATCAAAAACTTCTTTAGCAAGTTGCGCGTTTTCCTTTTGATTGTTGATAGTAATCAAACTGTTTTCAAGTTGTTTTTTTGCATTATCAAACGCTAAATCCAAAGCTAATTTTGTGTCATCAAGATCTACTTTTATCGAACTTAATGCATTGTTTGCTTGTCTTACTTTTGCTCTTGTTCCAAATCCTGTAAATAATGGAACTCTTAAACTTAATCCAATAGAAGAAAAGTCTGACCAATAAACACCATCAGCTGGTTTTGCAAATAATGGCATTTCTGGACCTTGACCAATATAATTGTAACTTCCAGTTAATGATAGTGTTGGATAATAAGCTGCTTGAGCTGCCTTTTTTTGGTAGGTTAATAATTGTTCTTGTTTTTTAAGTAACAAATATTCGGTTCTTCCTGTAACATCAGCTGTTGATGATAAGTCTTGTGGTGTAACTTCAAAAGCAGTGTTAGGAATGATGATTTTGTTTTCCATCGGCATTCCCATATAAAATTTCAACGCATTTTCTTGAAGCGAAATCGCATTTAAAATTTGTTGACGTAATGAATTGATATTGTTTACACGAACGGTAATTCTATCATAATCAATTTTTTTAGCCAAACCATTATCAAATTGTCCTTTGATAATGTCTTTTACTTTGTTTGTGTTTTTCAAGTTATTATCAACCACAATAAGTTTTTGTTGTTGCACATATACTTGATAATACGCATTTGCAACACGTTCGATAACTTGTTCTTCGGTTAATTGAGCATTTATTTGGTAAAATTCTCGAGTAGATTTAGCTGCTTTCAAGCCTGTAAATACCGATTGGTCAAACAAAGCTTGGTTTAAAGAAACTCCTGCTACTGAATTCCATTCTTGTCCAAGTGGAGCTAAAATTGTAGTTCCTGGTGCTCCAAAGAAATCGCCTGGTAAGGCATTTAATTGAAGAATAGGATTGTATGTCATACTTCCATTAGCCGAAATTTGCGGTAAAGCTCTCGAACGAACTTCTTGAATTTTATACTCGCTATTTTCTACTTCTAATTTGGCTTTCTTAGCTTCTGCTTTGTTTTCAAGCGCAAAAGTTATAGCATCTTTTAATGTTAGTGGTGCCACTTCTTGTGCACTTACTGACAGTGTAAAAGTTAATAATGTTATGAGAATTGTTTTCTTCATTGTTTATATAATTGGATTTTTAAGGTGTTTTTCTAATTCTATAATTCCAGCTAATGTTGCCATTGCTCTAATGTGATATTCCAAAGCTTTTACTTCTAATTCATGTGCGTCATTTTCTAACATCGTATTTTCGTTGATATTGAAGATTAACGTATAATAAAACTTAACATAATTGTCGATGTCTAAGTTTTCTCGATACAAACCTTCGTTAATACCTTTTATGATGTTTTGTCTAAAACAATCTTCGCAAATGCTTACTTGTTGGGTTAGTACTTTGTCGTAAATTTCTGGATAGTGCTTTTTTAACTGATAAATTGGAGATGATTCAGCTGATTTGAACATTTCTCTAAACATTCTTTTAATTTCGAAATTTTCTTCAATTGCGTTAAAGTTTTTAGCTACAATTTGGTCAATCGTTTCATGAACTTCTTTGTGAACCATTTCAACACTTTGTTCAATTAAAACATCTTTGTTGCTGAAATACTTGTAAATCGTTTTTTTCGAAATACACATTTCACAAGCAATATCATCCATAGTAATGCTCTTGAAACCAAGTCTCAAAAACATTTCTTTTGCTTTATTTATAATTTTTTCTTTCATCATTTCAGTAAAATCGCTTTTTTGGATTTTATTTTCGGGTACAAATGTATGTTGGAAACTTTTAACACCAAAATAGTTTCCATTGTTTTTACATAAATTTAACATTTGATATATTCGTGTCGTTTCAGAATATTGAAGTATTTTAGCAAAAAATTCAAATAATGCATTCTATATCGTACTATCAGGAGAAAATAGCCAATCATTTTACGCAAATTGTTTCCAATAAAGAACCTAAAAATTTATACGAACCTATCGAGTATATTTTATCGCTTGGAGGAAAAAGAATGCGTCCCGTTTTGACCTTAATGGCAAGCGAAGTTTTTAATGTAGATTGCGAAAAAGCGATTCCGGCAGCAACTGCGGTTGAGGTGTTTCATAATTTTTCATTAATTCACGATGATATTATGGACGATGCGCCATTGAGAAGAGGTAATCAAACCGTTCATGAAAAATGGGATTTGAATACGGGAATTTTATCGGGTGATGCAATGCTGATTTTAGCGTATCAATTCTTTGAAAATTATGAGCCAAAAATTTTTCAAGCATTGGCGAAATTGTTCAGTAAAACAGCTTTAGAAGTTTGCGAAGGCCAACAATATGATGTGGATTTTGAAACGCGTGACGATGTTACGATTCCAGAATATTTAAAAATGATTGAATATAAAACTGCTGTTTTAGTTGGTGCCGCCATGAAAATGGGGGCAATAGTTGCCGAAACTTCAGATGAAAATGCGGATTTGATTTATGATTTCGGATTGAATTTAGGAATAGCTTTCCAATTACAAGATGATTATTTAGATGCTTTTGGTAATCCAGAAACTTTTGGAAAACAAGTGGGTGGAGATATTATTGAAAACAAAAAAACCTATTTGTACTTAAAAGCTATTGAGTTTTCAAAACCAGAAGAAAAACAACAATTGTTGCATTTGTTTTCGATTCAACCAACAGATAATAAAGATAAAATAGAATCTGTAAAAGGAATTTTTAATGCTTCTGGAGCTAGCGAAGCTACCAAAAAAGCTATTCAAGATTTTACTTTCAAAGCTTTTGAAACTCTAGAAAAAATGGATATCGAAGCTGAAAAGAAAGCTATCTTAAAAGCTTTTGGAGAGAATTTAATGGGAAGAAATGTATAATCCACCAGCAAATATTGATGCCTTAATTTCGCAAGCCGAAGAAGAACATTTGTATTTCAAATTGATTGAGCAAGTAAATAAAGATTTTGCTTTGGCGAATGAATCTTTAGATGTGCCATCAAGTATTTTTCCATTTGAATTTAAGAATTTGGTTCAAGAGAAAATTTATAAACTCATTCAATACAAATTTGCTGAATACTTGAATTTACTCTACATCATTGACGTACCGGAAGAACAAATTAAAAAATTAGATGGTTCTGATTTGGTAGAATTATCGGAACAAGTTACTTTTTTAGTGTTAAAACGCGAATGGCAAAAGGTTTGGTTTCGTAATAAGTATTAGAAAAATATCCTTACGAAAGGCATAAATGGTTCCGCATAAATATTATCTCTATCACGATGCAGAATGTTATAACGAATTCCTAAAGTTATGTTTTCATTGCGATATCCTGCTCCTAAAAACAAAGCCGTATTCCAAAAATCTTGAGTATCGTTTCCGAAAGAATCATTAAAAGTTCTATTCACTCTTAATTGTTCTAATTCGGTAGAAATTTGAATTTCTTCGATAGGATTGAATAAAGCAATTAAACTTCCTCCATACATATTGGCATTGTAAAAATCACGTTGTTTTACATAACTGTATTGTGCTCCTAAACCTAATGCTACATAGTCGTTAAAATTGTAAATAGCGCTTGGCGCTACCATTATATCAGCATATCCGCTTCCAAAGCCTAAACCTAATCCGCCACCAAATTGAACATGTTTCCAAAAATCACTTTTTGTTTTATTTTCGGTATTTTCTTGTGCATAAATTTCAGGTTTAAAACTAAATAAAACCACAATAGTTAACAAAAATGTTAAATTTATTACGAAATTCTTTTTCATAATTCCATTTTGAAAAAATTAATGTTATAAAAGTATAAAAATCCTTGAAAGATTATCATAAAATGTTTTACTTTTGCGTAAATTTTTAATTAAAAGGTCTTTTAGACAACACACTATGGATAGGTTTTCCTTTTTAAACGCTGCACATACGGCTTTCTTTGCCGATTTATACGAACAATATTTACAAAATCCAGATAGCGTAGAGCCAAGCTGGAGAAGTTTTTTTCAAGGATTTGATTTTGCACAAGCCAATTATGGTTCAGAAGAAGTTGCTCAGCAAATTGCTTATGTAGCTTCGGGTGATTCAGGTGAAATTTCTGAAAAAATGCAAAAAGAGTTCAATGTTCTTAAATTAATTGAAGGATATAGAACTCGCGGACACTTATTCACTAAAACAAATCCGGTTAGAGATAGAAGAGTTCACGGACCTTCTTTAGCTTTGGAAAATTTTGGATTATCTCAAGCGGATTTAAATACCGTTTTTGATGCTGCTAAAATGGTAAACATGAAACCAAGTTCGTTAGCTGATATTATCAAACATCTAGAAAATGTTTACTGTCAGTCAATCGGAGTGGAATTCATGTACATTCGTGATCCAAAAGTTCAAGAATGGATTAAAAATCGCTTAGATATTAACGATAACCAACCTAATTTTTCGGCTGACCAAAAGAAACACATCCTTAGGAAATTAAACGAAGCCGTTTCTTTCGAGAACTTCTTGCATACTAAATACGTAGGTCAAAAACGTTTCTCATTAGAAGGTTGTGAGGCGGCAATTCCTGCCTTAGATGCTTTAATTGAAGGTGCTGCTGATAGAGGAGTAGAGCAATTCGTAATGGGAATGGCACACAGAGGCCGTTTGAATGTTTTGGCAAACATCTTTGGAAAAAACACTCAAAATATTTTCTCTGAATTCGACGGAAAAGACTATGACGAAGACGCTAACTTTGATGGTGACGTTAAATACCACTTAGGGTTAACTTCAGATAGATTAACCGATTCAGGTAAAAAAATCAACTTAAATTTAGCTCCAAACCCTTCGCACTTAGAAACAGTAGGTGCTGTTATTGAAGGTATCACAAGAGCAAAACAAGATAGATATTTCGCTGACGATTTTTCAAAAGTATTACCAATCGCTGTTCACGGTGATGCCGCTGTAGCTGGTCAAGGTATTGTTTATGAAATCATTCAAATGGCGAAGTTAGATGGTTACAAAACAGGTGGAACTATCCATTTAGTAATCAATAACCAAGTTGGATTTACAACTAACTATTTAGATGCACGTTCGTCAACGTATTGTACGGATATCGCGAAAGTAACTTTGTCACCAGTTTTACACGTAAATGCAGATGATGCAGAAGCAGTAGTTCACGCGATGTTGTTTGCTTTAGATTATCGTATGGAATTTGGTGGAGATGTTTTCATCGATTTATTAGGATATAGAAAATACGGTCACAACGAAGGTGATGAGCCTCGTTTTACCCAACCAATTTTATACAAAGCAATTTCAAAACACAAAAATCCAAGAGATTTATATGCTGAAAAATTAATTCAGGAAAACATTATTTCTGCTGGTTTTGTAAAAGAATTGGAAGAAGCTTACAAATCAAAGTTAGATGAGAATTTAGAAGCCTCTCGTAAAAAAGACTTAACTGTAATTACGCCGTTCATGGAAAATGAATGGGAAGGTTACAAACAAGTTGATGATGATGTAATGCTTCAAAAATTTGACACTAAATTTGATAAGAATCAATTAGCTGAAATTGCTAAAACTATTACTGAACTTCCTGCTGATAAGAAATTCATCAGTAAGATTACGAAGTTAATTGGTGATAGAAAAAACATGGTGGAAACCAATAAATTAGATTGGGCTATGGGCGAATTATTAGCTTATGGTTCCTTACTGAAAGAAGGTTTTGACGTGCGTATTTCTGGGCAAGACGTGGAACGTGGAACATTCTCACACCGTCATGCTGTAGTTAAAGTAGAAGATTCGGAAGAAGAAGTAATTCTTTTAGATAAAATAAAAGATAAAAAAGGAAACTTTTATATCTACAATTCGCACCTTTCAGAATATGGGGTTTTAGGTTTTGAATACGGATATGCCTTAGCATCACCAAAATCTTTAGTAATTTGGGAAGCACAGTTTGGAGATTTCTCTAACGGAGCTCAAATTATGATTGACCAATACATCTCAGCAGGTGAAGATAAATGGAACAACCAAAACGGATTGGTAATGTTGTTGCCTCATGGTTATGAAAACCAAGGAGCAGAACACTCATCAGCACGTATGGAGCGTTACTTACAATTATGTGCAAAACACAACATGTATATTGCCGATGTAACTACGCCAGCCAACTTCTTCCACTTAATGAGAAGACAATTAAAAACAGAATTCCGTAAGCCATTAGTAGTATTCTCTCCAAAGAGTTTATTGCGTCATCCAGATGTGGTTTCTTCAATGGATGATTTAGCAAACGGACAATTCCAAGAAGTATTAGACGATCCAAATGTTGCAGATAAAAAAGCAATCAAAACGTTGGTTTTCTGTACAGGTAAATTCTATTATGATATCATTGCAAAACGTGCTGAATTAGGTAGAAATGATGTAGCAGTAGTTCGTTTAGAACAATTGTTCCCATTAGCAGTTGACCAAATCAAAGCGATTATCGACAGTTATCCAAATGTGGATGATTACGTTTGGGCACAAGAAGAACCTAAAAACATGGGCGCTTATGGTTATATGTTAATGAATTTTGATTTAGTAAAATTAAGATTAGCATCGCCAAAAGCATACAGTGCACCAGCAGCAGGAAGTTATGAGCGTTCTAAAAAACGTCATGCTAATGCAATCGCTATGGTATTTGATAAAAAATTATTTCAATAAAAAACAACTCAATTATCACCCTGAGCTTGTCAAAGGGTAAACTTTTTAAATAAAAAGATATGATTTTAGAAATGAAAGTCCCTTCTCCAGGGGAATCAATTAAAGAAGTAGAAATTGCTACATGGTTAGTAAAAGATGGTGATTATGTAGAAAAAGACCAAGCGATTGCTGAGGTTGATTCAGATAAAGCAACATTAGAATTACCAGCTGAAGCAAGCGGAATCATTACATTAAAAGCAGAAGAAGGTGATGCAGTAGCGGTTGGTGCTGTAGTTTGTTTAATCGATACAGGTGCAGCAAAACCAGAAGGTGGTGCAGCTCCAGTAAAAGAAGAAGCAAAAGCAGTTGAAGCGCCTAAAGCTGAGGCTCCAAAAGCAGCTCCAGTAGCAGAAAAAACGTATGCAACGCAAGCGCCATCTCCGGCAGCTAGAAAAATATTAGAAGAAAAAAACATCGAGCCTTCTGCAATTGTAGGAACAGGTAAAGGTGGAAGAATCACTAAAGATGACGCTGTAAACGCTGTGCCATCAATGGGAACTCCAACAGGAGGAAACCGCGGGACAGAAAGAACAAAACTTTCTATGTTACGTAGAAAAGTTGCTGAGCGTTTAGTGTCTGCTAAAAACGAAACAGCAATGTTAACTACTTTCAATGAAGTAGATATGTCTGCAATTTATGCTATTCGTGATCAATATAAAGAAGAGTTTAAAGCGAAACATGGTTTAGGATTAGGCTTTATGTCGTTCTTTACTAAAGCGGTAACTCGTGCTTTACAATTGTATCCAGATGTAAACTCTATGATTGATGGTCAAGAGAAAATTTCTTACGACTTCTGCGATATTTCAGTAGCGGTTTCTGGTCCAAAAGGATTAATGGTTCCAGTTATGAGAAATGCAGAAACATTATCGTTCAGAGGTGTTGAAGCAGAAATCAAAAGATTAGCTTTAAGAGCTCGTGACGGACAAATCACCGTAGACGAAATGACTGGTGGGACATTCACAATTTCAAATGGTGGTGTTTTCGGAAGTATGTTATCTACACCAATCATCAATCCTCCACAATCAGGTATTTTAGGAATGCACAATGTAGTGGATAGAGCTATCGTTAAAAATGGTCAAATCGTAATTGCTCCAGTAATGTATGTAGCCTTATCATACGACCACAGAATCATCGACGGACGTGAGTCAGTAGGATTCTTAGTAGCGGTGAAAGAAGCATTAGAAAACCCAGCTGAAATTTTAATGGGTGGAAATGTGAAAAAAGCGTTAGAATTATAAATGACTTTGTCAATCTGAACTTGTTTCAGATTCTAAATAACAAAATCCCAAATTCCAAAAGAGTTTGGGATTTTTCTTTACTAGAAATTCTTAGTTTAGACAAAACTATTTGAAAATAGAAAAGTTAATCTTTTGAATAATTTTAAAATCATGTAGTTTTATTCTTATTTTAGCGGGCTATAATTTTAAGTTGAGCCCCAATTTTTCAAGATGTACAAATTTACTTTTTCTATTATACTATTATCATTTATTAATTTGATGTTTGCTCAAGAATTGAGTGAATCAGAAATTAGTAGAACCAGAAGTATTCAGGAAAACCTCATTTCAAATCCTGAAAAAGCGTATGCCGAAGCCTTGGAAATTAGTAATTCTAAAAATGAGTTATTTCGTTTTTATGGCAAATATTATGTGGCCAATTTCTTTTATAATAAGTCTGAGTTTATTCAGTCTAAGAAACTTTTAATAGCATTAATAGAGAGCATTGAAAAAAGTAAGATGGATAAATCAAGCAAAGTGTATCAAGATTTGCTTGGAATGTGTGTCAACAAACTTTTTTATATCCATAAAAATTTAGGAGAGTACGACATGGCTTTGTTTTATCTTGATAAATATAAAACAAGCGTACCTAATAATCATTTCAACGAACAATATGGTTCCATAAAAGTAGCTATGGGCGATTATGTAAATGGAATTGCTTTGTTAAAGAGAGAATTGAAAACTTCTCATCACTTAAAATTGGGAGTTGGTGAAAAAAAAGTAATGAACAAAAAATTGTTTGCTGATAAGTATAATATTATTGGTGAGGCCTATCAAAAGTATTACATTCAGACGAAGAAAATAGTGTTGTTAGATTCGGCTAATCACTACTTTAATGTAGCAGCAACAATGATGTTACAAGATAATTTTCAACCTGAGTACACAAAAGCATTGTTGAGTATGCGCGAGGCAAAAAGTGCCGCTTTAGCAGGAAATTATGAGAAATCATTGTCGTTATATAGAAAGAGAAAAAAGTATCCTATTATTCAGGATAATATAAGAACAGAACAGTTGTTTGATTTAGGAATGGCCGATTGTTTCCATCATTTAAAACAAGTTGATTCTGCACTTTTTTATTGTAATAAATATGTTGAAAGTTATCAAATAACTAAGGTTTCCAAAGAAAATTTATTAATGACCTATAACATTATGACACAATGTTATAATGAGAAAAATGACACTAAAAATGCGTATCGCTACGCCCAAAAAAGTTTAGAATTAATTCAGTCAATTGAAGGAATAAAAAGTAAATCTTTAAATTTTCTACACAACTATGATTTAAACATAATAAAAGAAGAATCTAAGAATATTATCGCTTCTAAGAATTATTTTAAAATTTCACTTTTTGGTATTTTGATTCTTTTTGCTGTGGTGATTTATAGTTTTTATTATTATTACAAAAATCAGAAAGAAAAGCATTATCGATTTTTAAAGATTATCCAAAATCTAAAAGAATCTAAAACTTCAGAAATTAGTATTCAGCAAATTGATAAAACTGAACCGCAACCAAAACAAACACTCGATGAAGAGCTTATTGAAAAATTTGCATTAGGTTTAAAAAAGTTAGAGCAAAAGGAAACTTTTCTAGATCCTAACTTCAAGTTGGCTTTTGTGGCAAAAAAATTGAATACCAATACGGCTTATTTATCTCAATATTTCAATCAGGTAATGCAAAAAACCTTTTCAGAATATACTCAAGAATTACGAATTCATTATGTACTTCAAAAGCTGAAAGATGCTCCTTATTTCCGTAAATATACTTTGCAAGCCATCGCAGAAGAAGTAGGTTATAAAGACGCTAATACGCTAGTTCGCGTTTTTAAAAAGCAAACCGGACTTTCTCCTAATTATTACATTGAAAAATTAGAAAACACAAATTAAGTATATGTTAGTCAAATAAATAAACGTCTTTAAATCTTCTGATTATTTATAAATAGTCCAATATATAAATTGGTCTAGCACTTCATATCTCATAGTTTTGATGGAATTTTAATCACATTAAGTTTCAAATCATCAAAATCTAAAAATGAGAAAAAAAATTACTTTATTCTGCCTATTGGCATTTTTGAATTTCATTCCTAATGCTGTTGCGCAATGTACTTCAGCAACGTATGGATTATTTCCAGCTAATACTTATACGCCAAACTGTAGTGGAAACTATGAGACATTAACCAGTCAAAGTTATGCAGGCGAGTATAGCAATGTGAATGTAATTGCAAACAAACAATATTCGTTCTCGAGCTCTGTAACAACGGATTATATCACAATTACTAATGCAACAGGAACTGTTACTTATGCAAGCGGAACACAACCTGTAATATGGGATTCTGGCAGTACCACAGGTGTTATCCGTTATTATCTTCATTCAAATGCAAGTTGTGGTAGTCAACAAGTGGAAAGGTCTCGCTATATTCGATGTGCTGACGCATCAAACTGTACACCTCCTTCAAATTTGATGGTATCAAATATAACATCCAATTCTTGTAAAATGACTTGGACAGCGGCATCACCAGTGCCTTCTTCTCATTATGATATTTATATTGTTACAGCTAATATAGCCCCTAATGCAAATTCTACTCCTACCTTATTTAGTACAACTAACTTAAATACTACTCTCTATTTGAATGTTGCGGCAGGTACTACTTATTACTACTGGGTACGCTCTAACTGTGGAGCTACAACTGGTGTATGGGTTTCGGGTGGTAGTTTTACTACACCACCTGCGTTAATTTGTAACGGTGCAATTTATGGATTATATCCTGATGCAACTTTTACACCTGCTTGTACTGGAAGTTCAGAACAAATCGTTGCAGATGCTTATGCTGGAGAGTATTCAAATGTAAATGTCTTGTCAAATAAACAATATACTTTTAGAAGTTCAGTTTCCACAGACTTTATTACCATAACTAATGCTACAGGGACAACGGTTTTAGCTAGTGGTTTAACTCCTTTAACATGGTTATCTGGTACAACTTCTGGAGTAGTTAGATACCATTTGAATGCCAATTCTAGTTGTGGAACTCAAAACACAAACAGAGTAAGATCTATTACATGTGCTACAATACCAAGCTGTAATGTTCCAACGCAACTATTTTATGATGGTTTAACTTCAACTTCAAATAATATTGCATGGACGGCACCAAATCCAGCACCAAGCAATGGTTATACTTATTGTTATAGCACAGTAAACGATCCATTTTCTGCTAATGCAATCATAGGAACAACAACAAATACTTTTGCGACTTTAAATAGTTTATCACCAAATACTACTTATTATTTTTGGGTAAAATCTAATTGTGGTGCAACACAATCTAATTGGGCTTCTGGTGGTTCGTTTACCACATATCCAGCATCTGGATGTAATGCACCAACGCAAATATATTACGATGGTTTAACCTCGACAACAAATACTATTGCATGGGTAGCGCCGATTCCTGCACCAAGTAATGGTTATGTTTATTGTTACAGCACAGTAAACGATCCGTTTGCTGATGACGTAATCACAGGAACAACAACAGAGACTTATGCGAATTTAACCAATTTAACGCCAAACACTACTTATTATTTTTGGGTAAAATCTAATTGCGGACAAACACAAACTAATTGGGCTTCTGGTGGTTCGTTTACCACATATTCAGCAGCATCTGGGTGTAACGCCCCAACGCAAATATATTACGATGGGTTAACCTCTACAACAAATACTATTGCATGGATAGAAGGTGTGCCTACACCAAGTAATGGCTATGTTTATTGTTACAGTACAGTAAACGATCCGTTTTCAGCTAATGCAATTACAGGAACAACGACAGAGACTTATGCGAATTTAACCAATTTATTACCAAACACTACCTATTATTTTTGGGTAAAATCTATCTGTGGTAACACACAAACGGATTGGGCTTCGGGTGGCTCATTTACCACATATCCACAATCTCAATGTAACGCCCCAACGCAGTTATTTACAGACCCTGAATCAGCAACAGTTGTAAATATTGCATGGGTAGAAGCTACACCTACACCGAGTAATGGTTATGTTTATTGTTATAGTACTGTTAATGATCCATTTTCTGCAAATGCAATTACAGGAACTACCACAGATACTTTTGCTGTTTTAAATAACTTATCTCCAAATACTACTTATTATTTTTGGGTAAAATCTATTTGTGGTAACACACAAACAGATTGGGCTTCTGGAGGTTCATTTACCACCCAAATGCTTTCTGCGGGATCATTCTCAATAAAAAATTTAAAGCTTTATCCAAATCCTGTAAAAGATGTTTTAAACCTTTCATTAGATAAAGAAATTACTACTGTTTCTGTAAACAATTTATTGGGTCAAGAAGTTTTTACAAAAACAGTAAACAGCAACGAAACTTCAATAGATGTTACAGATTTAGCTGCGGGAACTTATTTGGTGAAAGTAACTTCTAATAATGAAGTAAAAACCATAAAAATTATAAAAGAGTAAATTTTATACTTTAAAAATAAACATAAAACTTTAACACTAATATGAAGAAACAAGTATTATTATTTGGATTATTACTAATGTCATTTGGTAGTAGTAACGCTCAGCTATTAAACAAAATTAGCAAAGCGAAAAATCAAGCTTCTGATGCCTCAGAGGTTGTTGAAAAAGGAAAAGAAGTTGCTAAAGGAGGTAAAAAGAAAAAAGGTGGAGAACCTGCAGCATTAAAGTTAGATTGGAATATCTTCAAACAAACTCCTGCCATTACTTTCAATTCGTTACTTTATGGAACTGGAAGTAGCACAGGAAGAATTGATAACTATACAGCTACTTTTATTCCTCATAAAACGGCAGACGGTAAAGAAGTTCATGCCTTCGCTGATCAATCAGGATATTTAAAAATTAAAATTTATAAGGATAATCAATATATGAATTATTTTGAATATTCAGGAGATCAAGTTTTTGATGATGGTAAAAAAACAAAATTAAATTGGCCAAGTAGTCGTTATCAACGTGATGGTGAATGGGTAGGATGGTCAGAATCATTTATTACAGATTGGGGTGTTGGAAATTACAGATTAGACTTTTATGCGGGAGATAAAATGTTTTATACTTTTGATTTTGAACTAGCTAAAATAGTAAGTGATGATCCTTATGCAAAAACAAATGAAATTTTTGTTACTCGTGGACCTTGGAGCAATTATGCATTTATGCAACATGCAGAATCTGGAAACTTAATCTTTGGATTTTATTTAAATCATGAAATTTTACAACCAAATCCTTCTAACGCTAATAAAACAAGCATAAGTGTAGATTGGACTTTGAAAATGTTTAAAGATGGTAAACCATTTGCAAAACAATACGATTCAAATAAAAACGTAGCAATTGTTGAACGTGCTGATTGGAAAGAATTTAATTGTGCATTAAGACCAATCGACAAACCAAATGGAGAAGCGATTAAATTTAGTGATTTGAAAGATGGTAACTATAAAATAGAAGTAACTCTTTCAAATGAAAAAAAACCAAGAGTTTACAATTTTACGGTTCAAAACAACAAAATAGTTCCGATAGAAGAACAAGACAGAACTAAAATGAAAGATCCTACAAGACTTATAGAAGGATGGAATGATTTCATTTGGTTGAAATTAGTTAAGTAATAAGAAATAAACAATATTAAATCCCAAACTTCAAAAGAGTTTGGGATTTTTCTTTACTTTGTAAGTCAAAATTTAGCTATGAAAAAATCTAAGAAGCAAGCAGCCGTTGGTTTCATCTTTATTACCGTTTTGTTAGATGTTATTGGATGGGGTATTATTATTCCTGTAATTCCAGATTTAATCAAAGATTTAATCAATGGCGATATTAGCGAAGCAGCAAAGTACGGAGGTTGGTTAACTTTCGCTTATGCGATTACCCAATTCATTTTTGCGCCCGTGATAGGAAATTTAAGTGATAAATATGGGAGACGCCCCGTTTTGTTAACTTCTTTGTTTGCCTTTTCGTTAGATTTTTTATTGTTAGCCTTTGCGCCTACAATTACATGGTTATTTATTGGTAGAATTCTATCTGGAATAACTGGAGCAAGTTTCACCACTGCTTCTGCTTATATTGCCGATGTAAGTACACATGAAAACAGAGCTAAGAATTTTGGATTGATGGGAGCTGCTTTTGGATTAGGGTTTATAATTGGTCCAGTTTTAGGTGGATTGTTAGGAGATTTTGGTACTAAAGTTCCTTTTATTGCAGCTGCTATTTTGTGTATGTTAAACTTTTTATATGGTTATTTTATTTTGCCTGAATCATTAAGTAAAGATAAAAGAAGACCATTTGAATTAAAAAGAGCCAATCCAATTGGAGCTTTTTTACATTTGAAAAAATATCCAAATTTAATTGGTTTGGTTCTAGCAATTTTTGTTCTTTATGTAGGTTCACATGCGGTTCAAAGTAACTGGAATTACTTCACCATGTATCAATTTAATTGGACCAAAAAAATGGTAGGAATTTCACTTGGAGTCATCGGATTATTAGTAGGGATTGTTCAAGGAGGATTGATTCGTTGGATCAATCCAAAAATCGGAAATGTAAAAAGTATCTATTTCGGATTAGCGTTATATACTATCGGAATGTTTTTGTTTGCTTTTGCAACTGAAAGCTGGATGATGTTTGTTTTCTTAATTCCTTACTGTTTAGGAGGAATCGCTGGACCAGCCTTACAAGCTGTAGTTTCTGAACAAGTACCTCCATCAGAACAAGGCGAAATTCAAGGAACTTTAACGAGTTTAATGAGCGCTTCTTCAATCGTAGGTCCGCCGATGATGGCATCCGTTTTTTATTATTTTACTCACGACGAAGCGCCTTTCTTATTTCCAGGAGCGCCCTTTATTTTGGGAGGAATTTTCATGTTGATTAGCACGATTTTAGCTTACCGAACACTGAAGAAAAATCATTCCAACTAGTTATTTCAAATACAAACAATGGTTACTGTAATCAATAATTGCTTTTCCTTTTAGTAAAACATCAGCGCCAATAATACCATCAACGGGTTTGGTTTTGTAATGACGAAGCGCATCATTTACGTGACTCATGTCAAATACAATTAAGTGGAATTTATGGTTTTTCCATCTTCCTAATTGAATTTCATTGTTTTTAGCTAATTGTGTTTCAATTCCAGTAGCACCAGCACCGGCAGCTTTAGTTTCTGAAAATTGGGCGTCTAATTTGAAGTGTTCAATACTTTCAAATCCTACACAACTGTTGCTCGCTCCGGTGTCTAAAATAAAGTTGCCCTTTACGTCATTTATTTTTCCTTTGATTAATAAATGTTGGGTTTTTAACACCGTAAATTTTATCTTTTTATATTTTTTCCCTTTTAAAAAGTCTTGTAAATCTTCCATACTTCAAAAGTAAATCAAATTTCTGAATCAAACTTTGTAACTTTGACGCTTTGTAATCAAAAACACAAATGATACTTACCGATACTCACACTCATCTATATTCAGAAGAATTTGATCAAGACCGTAACGAAATGATGCAAAGAGCCATTAATGCTGGTGTTTCTCGTTTTTTCGTACCTTCAATAGATTCTAATTACACATCAAAAATGTACGAATTAGAAAATCAATATCCCGAAAATGTGTTTCTAATGATGGGCTTACATCCAACATATGTTAAGGAAAATTACTTAGAAGAATTGGCGCATGTAGAAAAAGAATTAGCTTCAAGAAAATTTTATGCCGTTGGTGAAATTGGAATCGATTTATTTTGGGATAAAACTTTTTTAAAAGAACAACAACATGCTTTCAAACATCAAATTCAACTAGCAAAAAAGTACAAATTAGGAATCAATATCCATTGCCGTGATGCTTTTGATGAGGTTTTTGAGGTTTTAGAAAGTGAAAAAGCAACTGATTTATTCGGAATTTTTCATTGTTTTACGGGTGATTTGGGTCAAGCCCAAAGAGCGATTTCGTTAGGAATGAAATTAGGAATTGGAGGTGTAGCAACTTTCAAAAACGGAAAAATCGACCAATTTTTAAATGAAATCGATTTGAAACACATTGTTTTAGAAACCGATTCGCCATATTTAGCACCAGTTCCTTATCGTGGAAAACGAAATGAAAGCAGTTATACTTTATTGGTAGCGCAAAAGTTAGCCGAAATTTATCAGTTACCAGTTGAGGAAATTGCAAGAATTACTACAGAAAACTCAAAACAAATTTTCGGAATTTAACCTAAAATAAAGTTTCAATTCATAAAATTTTTGTTCTTTTGTGAATTGTTTTTAAAATAAATATGACAAAATTCGATTCTATTCGCCCTTATTATGATTCTGAAGTAAACGAAGCTTTGAAGTCTTTGTTGCATCATCCTATGATGAAGGCTATGATGGATTTTACATTTCCAGAATTAGAAGATGAAGTTTGGAAAGAACAATTGAGTAGAACGCATTCTATCCGAGATTTCCAAGTAAATTTTGTTTATCAATCGATTCAAAGAGTTTTAGAAAGAAGTTCGGAAGGACTTACTACTTCTGGTTTTGAAAAATTAGAACCAAATACTTCGTACTTATTTATTTCCAATCATCGTGATATTATTTTAGATACTTCTTTATTGAATGTTTCCTTGATTGATCACGGTTTGGTAATGACAGCATCGGCAATTGGAGATAATTTGGTTAAGAAAGATTTCTTGTTGAAATTATCAAAATTAAATCGAAATTTCTTAGTTCAAAGAGGATTATCACCAAGAGAATTATTGCAAAGCTCTAAATTGATGTCGGAATACATGTACCATTTATTGTCTAAAGAAAATCGTTCGGTTTGGATTGCCCAACGAGAAGGAAGAACAAAAGACGGTAACGATGCAACACACCAAGGTGTTTTGAAAATGTTAGGAATGGCAAATGATGAAGCCAGAATTATGGACTTTTTCAAGAAATTAAAAATTGTTCCGGTTTCTATTTCGTATGAATATGACCCAACAGATGCTTTGAAAATGCCACAATTAATAGCACTTTCAAAAGACGAAGTATATATTAAGGAGAAAAACGAGGATTTTATTACGTTGTTAAGTGGAATCATCGGGCAGAAGAAGCGTATTCACATTCATGTAGGTGATGTTTTAGAAAATGAATACGAAAAAATTATTGCTGAAAACGATAATAATAATAAGCAAATTCAAGCTTTGGCACAAGTAATTGATGATTCTATTTTGCAATCGTACAAATTATGGCCAACGAACTTTATTGCTTACGATATTTTATACAAAACAACTCGATTTGCACATTTGTACAACAATAAAGAGCGTCAATTGTTTGAAAGAAGATTAGAAATGCGAATTGACGCCGATAATGAAACCATGAGAGAAGGCTTCTTGGCGATGTATGCTAATCCGGTTGTGAATAAATTGAAATATACAAATGACATCTCATAAACCAAAAATACTTTTAATTTACACCGGTGGAACCATCGGAATGGTAAAAGATTTTGAAACAGGAGCTTTGAAAGCTTTTGATTTTAATGAGTTGTTAAGTAGAATTCCCGAATTACATTTATTAGACTGTCAAATTGAAACCATTTCATTTGATATTCCTATTGATTCATCGAATATGAATATTTCCAATTGGCAAAAAATGGCCAAAATTATAGAGGAAAATTATTCAAAATTTGATGGATTTGTAGTTTTACATGGTTCGGATACAATGTCGTACAGTGCTTCTGCATTAAGCTTTATGTTAGAAGACTTGGCAAAACCAGTTATTTTCACTGGTTCGCAATTGCCTATTGGTGATTTAAGAACCGATGCCAAAGAGAATTTGATTACAGCAATTCAAGTAGCTTCGCTTCAAGAAAATAAAAAACCGGTAATTCAAGAAGTGTGTTTGTATTTCGAGTACAAATTATACCGAGGGAATCGAACTACAAAAATCAGCGCCGAACATTTTAATGCTTTTACATCACCTAATTTTCCTGAATTGGCGGAATCTGGTGTGCATTTGAAAGTAAATTATGATGTTATTCTGAAGCAAAAAGCAACTAAAAAGTTAAAAGTGCATACTGATTTTGATGATAATGTGGCAATTTTAAAGATTTTTCCAGGTATTAATCAAAAGGTTTTGACTGCTTTTTTTGCTATTCCGAATTTAAAAGGGATTGTTTTAGAAACCTATGGTTCTGGAAACGCTCCAACTGAAGATTGGTTTGTGCAGACTTTAGAGCAAGCAATTCACAATAATATTCACATTATAAACGTTACACAATGTAGTGGTGGTAGTGTTTCGATGGGGAATTATGAAACTAGTACACAGTTAAAAAATATAGGTGTTATATCTGGTAAAGACATTACTACCGAAGCTGCAATTACAAAATTGATGTATCTTTTAGGGCAAAATGTGTCTCATAATGTGTTTAAGACCATTTTTGAAACAGGAATAAGAGGAGAAATGTTGTAAAAATAACATATAAAATTTTTATACATGAGAATTTTTACGTTATTTAGCACCCTTAAAATCGAGTGTCGTTTCGATAGAGAGGTGGCCGAGTGGTCGAAGGCGCACGCCTGGAAAGTGTGTATACTCCACAAGGGTATCGAGGGTTCGAATCCCTTCCTCTCTGCAGAATGATATTAATTTTAAAAAATTTTATAATTATTTTATATCTTTAAACCCAATTAACTAATTAAATTTAAGAACAAAAGCGATGAAAAGATTATTTTCTATTTTAGCAATCACGGGGCTTATGACTTTTGGAAATGTTCAAGCTCAAGATTCAACTCAAGCAGCAGCTCCTGCTACAGAACAAGTAGCTGATACAACTGCTACTGAAGCAACAACTGATGAGGCTACAGCAACAACTGACGATGCTGCGGCTGCTGAAGAAGTTACTTTTACTCAATCAATGAAAAAACGTTTCATTGAAGGAGATCCAATTTGGATGTCTCCAGTATTATTGTGTTTAATTCTTGGTTTGGCGATTGCTATTGAAAGAATTATTTACTTAAATCTTTCTACTATCAATACAAAAAAATTCGTTTCTGAAGTGGAAAATGCATTAAACTCAGGTGGTATTGAAGCTGCTAAAGAAGTGGCTAAAAATACAGCTGGTCCAGTTGCATCTATTTTCTATCAAGGTTTAGAGCGTTCTTCTCATGGTTTAGAGTCTGCTGAAAAATCTATTGTTGCTTACGGTGGTGTTCAAATGGGTCAATTAGAGAAAAACGTATCTTGGGTTTCTTTATTTATTGCACTTGCACCAATGTTAGGATTCTTAGGAACGGTAATTGGTATGATTGTTGCGTTTGACCAAATTGAGTCTGCTGGATCTATGGAGCCATCATTAGTAGCTGGAGGTATTAAAGTAGCGTTATTAACAACGGTATTTGGACTTATTGTTGCGATGATTCTTCAAGTATTCTATAACTATATCACGGCTAAAATCGACTCTATCGTTAACGATATGGAAGATGCTTCTATCAGCTTAGTTGATATGTTATCAGATTATTTCAAAGAGAAATTAAACAAATAATACATTAACAAATTATTGTTATGAACGTATACAAAATTTCAAAAATTTTAGTAATCATACTAGGTATTATTGCTTCTATATTATTCGTATCTACTTTAGGTATGGAGGTTTCTATGGACAATAATTCTTATATTGTAGATTACTTTATCTATATTTCCTATATAGCAATGGCAGTTGCTTTCTTTTCTGTAGTTTATTTCGTTTTCAAAAACTTAATTACACACAAAGAACAATTGAAAAGAGCACTTATTTCATTAGGAATTTTTGCAGCTATCATTTTAGTTGCTTTCATACTAGCAGATAGTACAGAAGTGAAATTGAAAGATGGAGGAGTTATTACTTCTACAGCTTCTAAATTAATTAGTACTAGTTTAAACACTTTTTATATTCTTGCTATTATTTCAGTTGGAGTATTGGGTTGGACTGGTTTTTCAAAAATTAAAAGATAATAAATCATGGGTAAAAAAAGAGGTGCACCGCCAGAAGTGAATGCAGGTTCTATGGCAGATATTGCATTCTTACTTTTAATTTTCTTTTTAGTTACTACCACTATTGGAGTAGATCAAGGGATTAATAGACTCTTACCTCGTTATGAAGAGAACCCACCTGTTCCGCCAATTAATGAAAGAAATATTCTAACAGTTTTAGTTAATAAAGACAATCAGTTGCTTGTTGAAGAGAAATTGGTTGACCTTAAAGACTTAAGACAAACTGCTATCGATTTTCTTGAAAATAATGGAAAAGGAGCTTGTACTTATTGTAATGGAAAAAGAGATCCAAATTCGTCAGACGGTCCTGATGATGCGGTTATTTCATTAAACAATGATGGGCAAACCACTTATGAAACTTATATTGCGGTTCAAAATGAACTAGTAGCAGCATATAATTTTTTAAGAGATAGAGAATGTAAGAAGCGTTACGGTATGACTTTTACAGAAATGGAATACATTTACAATGATCCAGCTTCTAAAGCAACCGAAGGTTTGGTTGAAGATTTAGAACCAAAAGTAAAAAAGATTCAAGAATTGTTTCCTATGAGACTTTCTGAAGCTGAGCCAAAAAAATAATAATATAATATTGAGAAAGTATGTCTAAATTTAAAAAGAAAAATACGGAGGGAACTCCTGCAATTTCAACAGCGTCTTTACCTGATATTGTATTTATGCTTTTGTTCTTCTTCATGACGGCTACAACCATGAAAGATACTGATTTAAAAATTGAAAATACATTACCTAAAGCGAATCAAACTGCAAAATTGCACAAGAAAGAGTATGTAATGTATATTTACGCTGGAAAACCAAGTGAGCGTTATAGAGCTACTCTTGGAGGTTCTGATCGTATTCAATTAGCTGATAAAATGGCTTCGCCTGCAGATATCAAAAACTTCATTATCACGGAAAGAGCACAACGTAACTCTGATGACGAGAAATATCTTACTGCTTCCCTTAAAATTGACAGAAATGTGAAGATGGGATTAGTAAGTGCAATCAAATTAGAATTGCGTAAAATAGAGCAATTAAAAGTAAATTATACTACAGCAAAAGGAAATCCTGTTGAATAGTAATTTTATTTAATATAAAAAAAGGTACGCAATTGCGTGCCTTTTTTTATTATTTTTATAAAAAAATATAATGCGATTATTAGTATCCCTTTTTTTTCTATTTTTTGTAACAATTGGATTTTCACAATCTGAAACAAAACCTGTAGTTGATTCTCTTTTTCGTGAAGATCAATTTTATGTATCTATTTCCTATAATTTTCTTCAAAATAAGCCCGACAATTTTAGTCAGTATTCTTTTTCAACAGGATTATCCGCTGGGTTTTTAAGAGATTTTCCTATTTCAGATAACAGACATTGGGCTATTGCTCCTGGTATTGGTTATTCGTTTAATGATTTAAAGCAGAATATCGATTTTTCTTCCATTTCTAATAGCACAGATACAGAAATCGTAAAAAGTAGAATTATATTACATTATGTTGATTTTCCGTTAGAACTGCGATGGCGAAATGCGACTCCAAATAGTCATAAATTTTGGAGAATTTATGGTGGTTTTATGGCAAGTTATTTAATCAATGGTAAGTTTAAATATGAGGGAAGTTTTGGTTCCGGAACTGAAAATATAAATGATTTATTAAATAAGTTTCAATACGCAACGTACTTAACTTTCGGATTTAATACTTGGAATGCTTATATTCATTACGGATTAAATCCTTTCTTTGATAAAGATAAAACGACTACTGAGAACAATGTAACTACATTAAAAATTGGTTTGATGTTTTATATTTTATAACCAATATTGATACAAAAACAACTGTGGTCCAGCTCCAATTATTATTCCTGCAATAAGTTCTGGATACGTATGTGCTTTCATATATAAACGTGAAGAGGCTACTAAACCAATACTAACAATACAAAATGCCACAAGATTTATAAAAGGGAGTTGGTAATACATGCACAGACCAAAAATAAAGCACGTTAACGCACTAATTCCAATCATATGCAAACTGGCTTTGAATTTTAAAATAACGCTGGCTAAAACGATTACACTACTTAAAAAGCCACCAAGAAAAAAAAAATACAATTCTGCCACAGTATCTTTTGAAACACT
Source organism: Flavobacterium proteolyticum (assembly GCF_015223105.1). Lineage (GTDB taxonomy): Bacteria > Bacteroidota > Bacteroidia > Flavobacteriales > Flavobacteriaceae > Flavobacterium > Flavobacterium proteolyticum. The sequence goes on along the minus strand of NZ_JADFTZ010000001.1, from coordinate 554,726 downwards.
AAATTTTATTAAAATAAATAATAAAATAGCTTGAACAGCTATTGGCATTTTTCTCTCGCTAATGCTGGCTTCGGTAAAAGAGGAAACAACTCCTAATGATCGAAATAAAAAATACATCGATAAAGGTAATAACAAAGTCAAAATCGTTACTTGAATTAACGTTACGATGATTTGCGAGTTATAAAAGAAAGAATTGGTAATTAAAAAGAAAAACAAAGTCCCATATAAAGACACAAATATGGGATGAAAAATATAAGAGAAAACAGGTAATATTTTTTTTAAATCCATTTTCTTAGATTTTCTTTCTTAGTCGTGCCACTGGAATGTCTAATTGTTCGCGGTATTTTGCGATGGTTCTTCTGGCAATTGGATAACCTCTTTCCTTTAAAATTTCAGCTAATTGATCATCTGGTAATGGTTTTCTCTTATCTTCTTCCGAAATTACTTGCTGTAAAATATTCTTAATTTCGATAGTTGAAACTTCTTCCCCTTGATCGTTGGTCATCGCTTCGCTAAAGAATTCTTTAATCAATTTAGTGCCATAAGGCGTATCAACATATTTGCTGTTGGCTACACGCGAAACTGTTGAAATATCTAATCCTACCATATCAGCAATATCTTTTAGAATCATCGGACGAAGTTTGGTTTCTTCTCCTTCTAAAAAATATTCTTTTTGATAATGCATAATGGCATTCATCGTTACATATAAAGTTTCCTGACGCTGTTTAATCGCATCAATAAACCATTTTGCCGAATCTAATTTTTGTTTGATAAATTGAACGGCATCTTTCTGAGAACTCGATTTTTCAGAAGTGTCTTTATAACTCTGCAGCATTTCCTGATAATCTTTAGAAACGTGCAATTCTGGAGCGTTTCTACCGTTTAACGAAAGTTCTAATTCACCATCAATAATTCGAATCGTAAAATCGGGAACAATGTGTTCAACTGCTTTTTGATTGCCATCAAAACTTCCTCCTGGTTTCGGATTTAGTTTTTCAATTTCATCAATAGCTTTGCGTAATTGTTGTTGGGAAACATCAAATTTTTGCAACAATTTATCGTAATGTTTTTTGGTAAAAGCATCAAATTGTTGTTCAATCACATTAATAGCTAAAGCTATCGAATCTGAAGGTGTTTTGTGTTTCAATTGCAACAACAAACATTCTTGTAAATCGCGAGCACCAACACCAGCCGGCTCTAAATCTTGAACCAAATGCAAAATGCGTTCAACAGTCGGTTCATCCGTATAAATTCCTTGAGTGAAAGCTAAATCATCCACAATATCTTGAATGCTTCTTCTGATATAGCCCATGTCATCGATACTTCCTACTAAAAATTCAGCAATATCGCGTTCTTCATCGGTTAAAATAAAAGTATTCAACTGGTTGATTAAATCTTGATGAAAACTTATCGGAGCTGCAAAAGGCATGGTTTTGTCTTCATCATCATCGCTATAATTGTTGGTTTGGTATTTGTAATCTGGCGTTTCATCATTGCTTAAATATTCGTCAATGTTGATATCGCCTGTATCGATGTGCTCGTTATCGTAATCGTCGTAATCATCAGTATCACTTCCATAATCATCTAAATCATAATTATCTTCCTTGCTACTTTCTTCCAAAGCAGGATTCTCTACTAATTCTTCTTGAAGACGTTGTTCAAAAGCTTGCGTAGGCAATTGAATTAACTTCATCAACTGAATTTGTTGAGGCGATAATTTTTGAGATAATTTGAATTGTAAACTGTGTTTTAACATTAATGTTTGTTTAATTGATTTAATCGTTTAACTGTTGAATTGTTTATTAAATTTACGATTTAACACATCGACAGTTAAACAATTTAACAAGATTCTAAAATTCTGCGTTTTGTGGTGTTCTTGGGAACGGAATTACGTCTCTAATGTTACTCATTCCAGTCACAAAAAGCACTAATCTTTCAAAACCTAATCCGAAACCTGAGTGAACAGCCGAACCGAATCTTCTCGTGTCTAAATACCACCAAAGTTCTTCTTCGTCGATTCCTAAGGCTTTCATTTTTTCTACTAATACATCGTAACGCTCTTCTCTTTGAGATCCACCAACAATTTCTCCAATTCCTGGGAATAAGATATCCATTGCTCTAACGGTTTCTTTTCCTGGTTCTGTGTTGTCATTTAATCTCATGTAAAACGCTTTAATTTTTGCTGGATAATCAAATAAAATTACAGGACATTTAAAGTGTTTTTCTACTAAGAAACGTTCGTGCTCGCTTTGTAAATCAGCACCCCATTCGTTAATGATATATTGGAATTTTTTCTTTTTATTTGGTGTAGAATCTTTTAAAATATCAATAGCTTCGGTATATGAAACACGTTTGAAGTTGTTATCAAGTACGAAACTTAATTTCTCTAACAACGTCATTTCGCTTCTTTCTGCTTGTGGTTTTGATTTTTCTTCTTCTAACAATCTGTTTTCTAAGAATTTTAAATCATCACCACATTTATCAACCGTATATTTGATAACGTATTTGATGAAATCTTCCGCCAAATCCATGTTATCAGCTAAATCATTGAAAGCAACTTCTGGCTCAATCATCCAAAACTCAGCCAAGTGACGAGAAGTGTTTGAATTCTCTGCACGGAATGTTGGTCCAAACGTATAAATTTGACCTAAAGCCATAGCAAAAGTTTCACCTTCTAATTGTCCAGAAACGGTTAAATTCGTTTGTTTTCCGAAGAAATCTTCTTTGTAGTTGATGCTTCCGTCTTCGTTTCTTGGAGCAGAACCATCAAGGGGTAAAGAAGTCACTTGGAACATTTCTCCAGCACCTTCAGCATCAGAACCTGTGATGATAGGCGTATTTACATAGAAAAATCCTTTTTCTTGGAAATATTGATGTACTGCAAACGCTAAAGTTGAACGCACACGCATAATAGCACCAAAAGCATTGGTTCTAACACGTAAATGAGCATTTTCGCGTAAGAATTCTAACGAGTGTTTTTTAGGTTGCATTGGGAATTTTTCCGCATCGCTATCGCCTAAAATTTCTAACTTCGTTACTTGAATTTCTACTTTTTGTCCAGCACCACGGCTTTCTGCCAAAGTTCCTGTAACGCAAATAGCAGCTCCAGTTGTAATTCTTTTTAAAGTTTCATCAGGTGTGTTTTCAAAATCTACCACACACTGAATATTATGAATGGTTGAACCATCGTTCAACGCAATAAACTGATTGTTTCTAAATGTTCTAACCCAACCTTTTGCTGTTACTTCATGTAATGTTTTCGTGCTATTTAAAAGGTCTATTACTTTTGAGTGTTTCATTTCGATTTATGATTTATAATGCAAATATACTATTTCTCGTTTGAATTTTCTTCTTCAATATCTTCTGCTAAAATATCTAATGTTGGTTCTAAAAATTCTTGTTGGTTAGCAATCGTTTTATCTAACGAAAGTAATAATGCTGGTAACAAGATTAGGTTTGAAATCATTGCAAAAAGTAATGTTGTAGCAACTAATCCTCCTAATGCTACAGTTCCGCCAAAGCTAGATAATGTAAATACAGAGAATCCAAAGAACAATACCACTGAAGTGTAAAACATACTAATTCCTGCTTCTTTTAAAGTAGCGTAAACAGATCGTTTTATTTTCCAATCGTTAGCTTTTAATTCCTGACGATACTTTGCTAAGAAGTGAATCGTATCATCCACCGATATTCCAAACGCAATACTAAATACTAATATGGTAGATGGTTTAATTGGAATTCCAAAATATCCCATCAATCCAGCGGTCATAACCAAAGGTAAAATATTTGGTAATAATGATACAACTATCATCTTGAAAGAACGGAACATGTATGCCATTAATAGCGAAATTAAAACAATAGCAAAAATTAGCGATTGTACTAAATTGTCAATTAAATAATGGGTTCCTTTTTCAAAAACATAAGCTTTTCCTGTTAGTGAAACTTCGTAGCGTTCTTTTGGGAAAATGTGATTGATTTTGTCTTGTAAACGTTCTTCAATTTTTTGCATTTTATCCGTACCAATATCTCGCATAAAAGTAGTGATGCGTGCATATTGCCCAGTACTATCAATATAGCTTTTCAGCATATTCTCGTTTCCTTTTTTAGTCGAATTTTTTATGTACGATAAAATGAAAGCTTCTTCTTGTTTGGTAGGTAATTCGTAATATTCAGGATTTCCGTTATAGTAAGCTTGTTTTGAATATTTGACTAAATTAACAATAGAAACGGGTTTTGATAATTCAGGAATTTCTTCAATGGTTTCTTGAAGTTCTTCTATTCGTCGTAAAGTAACCGATTTTAAAGCGCCTTTTGGTTTTTTAGTGTCAATAACAATTTCTAATGGCATAACACCATCAAATTCTTTTTCATAGAATAAGATGTCTTTATAAAAAGGTGCCTTTTTCGGCATATCTTCAATAATACTTCCCGAAATTTTAATTTGATAAATTCCAATAATTCCCATTACTAAAATTCCAATGGCTGTTGAAAAAACGGCAACTCGATGATGTCTAATCGTATTTTCAATCCAATTAATGAATTTGGCCATATAGTTTTTGCCAAGATGCGCTAAGTGTTTCTCTTTAGGCATTGGCATATAACTGTAAACAATTGGAATAATAATTAAACACAGTATGAACAAGAAAACAATGTTTAATGATGCTACAATTCCAAATTCTTTCAATAATTTACTATCCGTAAAAATGAAGGTGCCAAAACCTGCTGCTGTAGTTAAATTCGTCATCAAAGTGGCATTTCCAACCTTAGAAATAACACGTTGTAACGACTTGGCTTTGTTTCCGTGATTCTTAATTTCTTGCTGGTATTTATTGATTAGGAAAATACAATTTGGAATACCAATCACAATAATTAGCGGCGGAATAATAGCGGTTAAAACAGTTATTTCATAATGTAACAAACCTAGTGTTCCAAACGACCACATTACACCAATAATTACTACAAACATGGAAATCATGGTAGCTCTAAAACTTCTAAAGAAGAAGAAGAATAGTAATGAAGTAATTCCAAGTGCAGCACCAACGAACAATCCAATTTCACTAATAATGCTATTAGCATTCAGTGTTCTAATGTATGGCATTCCAGAAACACGAAGGTCTAATCCAGTTTCTTTTTCAAAGGCAGATATTCTCTCTTGGTTGAGATATTTTTCGATAAACTGTTTTCTTGCAGGCGTGTTTACAATTTTTTTATCCATGTAAATAGCAAAACGCACTGCGCCACTTTCTTTATTGAAAAGCATACCTTCATAGAAAGGTAAATCGTTGAAAAACTCTTTCTCTTTTTCTTTTAAATAGGTGTCAGAAATACTATCATTATTGATGAAAGAAACTAATTTGAATTTTTGTTCTAATGTGTCTTTCTCAAGTACTTTTAAATCTTCAATAGATAAGGTAAGTTCGACGGCTTTATCCTTTTTTATTTCGGCAATGAATTTTTCCCAAGCTTTAATGTTTTTTTCATTAAAAAAGGTTTTGTCTTTAAATCCTAAGACAACTAGATTTCCTTCTTCGCCAAATTTTTCTAAAAACGAATTGTATTGAATATTAACTTCATGATCATCAGGTAATAAATTGGCTTCAGTGAAGGTAAAACGCATGTTTTTCCACTGAAAACTCATGAAAATCGTAAAAAGTAAAACAAGAAGTAATAAAAAAACGCGGTTTCTTAAAATTCTACTGGCAATATAATCCCAAAAACTGGTGCTTAACCACTTTAACATCTCTCAAAAATTAGGGTGCAAAGGTAAGGATTATTGCTTAAAATATTGGTGTTGAGCGGAATTTTTAAGTTAAAATTAAAAACCTAAATCAAGATAGTAAGAAACTTTTATGGCGATGTTGTCATCAAAATTAGGTAATTGGTTGGGACCATATCTGTAAAAAGCAACCAAACCAAAACCTTTGAAAATTTTGTTACACTCAACACCACTTTCAAAAAATCCATCTTCAAGTGTCTTATATCCTATTCCAACGTGCTGGTTATTTTTGTTGTTTGAACCAACCGCCATTCGGGTTACCACTGTGAATTCTGGATTAATTTTATACCCAAGACGAACTTTATTAAAGGTATGTTTTAATTGTAAAGACGCGTATTTATTGGAGAAAAACTCGTTGAAATACATGGTTTCAAAACTGTTTTTTCCTGCAAATGTAATTCGTTGTAGAATTGCATCTCTATTTAAGTTATTCGGAACAATACTGTATAAATGGGTTATTGGAACATCGCCAAATGCTATACCAGTATGTAATAAAATCGAACTTTTTTGACCCGATAAATAAGGCAATTCGTAATACGTTTTAAAATCAACTTTGGTAAATGTAAAGTCGTTGTCTAAAATATTTGGCAAAGCTTGAGTCAACTGTAATGAAAATTTGGGATGGCGTTTTTCATATTCAATTTTACCCATAGGAGTTTGCATGTAATTGCTGAACGGATTCCATTGAATGGCAAATTGTGCAGCAGTTATAGTATATTCAGTAAAAGCTTTATTATCATTGATAAAAGTATAATCAAAAAGAGGTTGAATTTGATTATGTGAAATCCCAAAATAACTTGTAGTTTTAGGTAAGAACTTACTTTCCACCGAGACAGAACTCAGCTTATTATTGTAAAATGTAGAAATGTTGATAGGACGCGGATCATAAATTCGAAATCTTCTAACATCGGTAACAAAATTAGTTTGAGCAATCTCGTAAATGTCTTCAGAATAAGATGCGCTAACCCAAGTTTCAGAACTTTTATCAACTAAGTAAGAAGGAGTAATCCCAAATTTGAATTCCTCGTCTTTTAAACCATAAGCGCCATAAAAAGCAACTTTGTATTTTTCTGATAATTTTGAATTGGTCACAGCGCCTAAACCAAGTCGGAAACCTTCAAAATTATTATATTTTACGATGCTTCTTAAATCGATATCAAAGATAGAAACAGGGAAATAACCGTTAATTATTTTTCTACCAAGAAAAACTTTATGCTCGATTTTTTCCGAAAGCGACAAGCTATCAATTGATGTGTAAGTGCGAAGTTTTCTTTTGTCTAATGAATCTTTTTTAAAGGTGTTCCAGTATTCGTTTTCTCTTTTCAAGCTATTTTCTGGGACTTCAATTTTTACTCTTGGTTTTGAAATGGTAACTGTTTTATTGATTTCAATGTCGAACGGTGTGGATTCAATAATTACATATGCTTGATCAGTAGCGTTTTTACTCTCTAATTCTTCTAAATCCGAACTAAATTTAATGGTTCCGCCTAAAATTTTAATATCTTCATGATTGTTTCCTTTTGAAACTCGGAATATTCGATTTTTAGGAAACCAAACATCAAATTCTTTCTTATAATCAAATGTATAAGTGGCATTGATATTTACGACACCATAAATTCTGAAATAAGCTTTTGAAATCGCAAAGTTAATGGTATCAATATAAAGAAGTCCTCTTAATCTATTGGTGTTGATTTTTTTTGGCTCGAAATAAATTCGATAAGCACTTCTTCCATCAATTTTAACGGTATCAATTAACTTATAGTTGTAAAGTCTTCGACCAAAGTTAGAAATTGGATTTTGAACTGGAATTTCTAAAATCTCAAACGGATTTTCATAAACGGAATATGAAATAAGTTTTAAGCCTAAATACTCGTACAAAGGTTGTTCAAAACCAGCCATTCTTGTAGCTAGAATGGTTTCTTTACTTTGTTTTGAATTATGTTGAATTAGATTAACTTTTTCTGTTTGATACAAATGTTGTTTTTCTGAGAACTTCTTGAATTTATAATTCGTGGAATCTAATTTCATTAGTGGTTTTCTTAAAAATCTCTTTTTGTAAACAGTGTCAATTTTTGAAGAAATACTGTCAGGATTTGCCGTTACTTGAAGATATTCATAGTTTTTGTACTGAAAATTCGATAGGCCTTTTTCTGGATCATTTAATTTTCGATTTTCAATAACTTTTTTAATGATATTATTGACATTGTTCTCGGTGTAAATTTCTGCTTTTTTTTCGTTTAAATCGTTAATTAATTTAATCGTTAAATTGTAAACTTTTGGTTGTGGATAGGTTATTTTTTCATAATATCCTTTAAAATTAACTTTGATAGGAAGTTTATAATCTTTGACTTCAATAGAAAATTTTCCTTCCCAATCGGCGTTGAATTTGATGTTGTTGTAGGTAATAGTGGCAAAAGCAATTGGAACTTTTGAATCAAAGTCGATAACTTGTCCTTTAATTTTGGTTTGTGCTACTAAGATATTAGTTATTAAGAAGCACAAAAAAAGCCAAAAATATTTCATTTAGAGGTTGATTTTCTACAAATATATTCAAAATAAAAAATCCCGAGTGTTAATCGGGATTTAAAATTTATACTTTCATGATTTCAGCCTCTTTAACAGCTAAAAGTTCTTCAATTTTCTTGATAAACGAATCCGTTAATTTTTGAACATCTTCTTCTGCTTTTTTACATATGTCTTCCGCTGTTCCGTTTTTTTCTTCTTTCTTGATATCCGTGTTCGCATCTTTTCTGTGATTTCTGATACCAATTTTTGCTTCTTCAGCTTCGTGTTTCGCTTGTTTAACTAAGTCGCGTCTTCTTTCTTCTGTTAAAGCAGGAATATTAATGATGATGTTTTCACCATTGTTCATTGGGTTTAACCCTAAATTAGCAATCATAATTGCTTTTTCAATTGTACCCAACATGTTTTTTTCCCATGGCGTAACTGTTAATGTTCTCGCATCAGGAGCATTGATATTAGCTACTTGTGAAATAGGCGTTTGCGAACCATAATAATCCACAAAAACACCACCTAGCATTTGAGGCGAAGCTTTTCCAGCTCTAATATTTAAGAATTCTTTTTCTAAATGAGCAATCGAACCATTCATAGCTTCTTTTGCACTGTCTAAAATAAAGTTAATCTCTTCAGTCATATCTCTAAATTTTTACTTCGTACTTCTAATTTTGTACTTTGTACTTATATTGTTACTGTTGTTCCGATAGTTTCACCTTCGCAAACTTTTAACAAGTTACCATCTTTATTCATGTCAAACACAATAATAGGTAATTTATTTTCTTGACTTAATGTAAAAGCAGTGGTATCCATTACATTTAATCCTTTTGCTAATACATCTTCAAACGAAATAAAGTCGAATTTAACTGCATCTGCATTTTTTTCTGGGTCTGAAGTGTAAACACCATCAACACGAGTTCCTTTTAAAATTACATCAGCACCTACTTCAATTCCTCTTAAAACTGCTGCTGTATCTGTTGTAAAGTACGGATTTCCAGTTCCAGCACCAAAAATTACAATTCTTCCTTTTTCTAAATGGCGAGTAGCTCTTCTTTTGATATAAGGTTCAGCAATAGCCTCAATTTTCAAAGCGGTTTGTAAACGCGTTTGCATTCCAGCTTCTTCTAAAGCACCTTGTAGCGCCATCCCGTTAATAACTGTTGCCAACATTCCCATGTAATCACCTTGTACTCTGTCCATTCCGTTACTTGCACCAGCTACACCTCTAAAAATGTTTCCACCACCAATAACGATTGCAATTTCTACACCTTTATCGTGAATTTGTTTTATTTCGGCAGCATACTCAGCTAAGCGTTGTGGGTCAATTCCATATTGTCTATCACCCATTAAAGCTTCACCGCTTAATTTTAGAAGAATTCTTTTGTACTTCATCGTGTGTTGTATTATTTGTGGTGCAAATATAGTTAAATAGCTTTTTTTAGAAAAAAATGTTTTTACATTTATATGTCTAAATTTTGAAATGATTTTTTAGCCTCGTTGTATCCAATCTCAAAAATGGCATCCATTTTAGTTTTACTGGTTTCAAATGTACTAAAATTAGCCAATTCCTTAGGCTCAATAACCCAATCGCATAAATTAAACTTCTGATAATTATAATTAGCATATAATAAATCGAAGGCTCTACTTGTAACTGATTTAATCGATTTTAAATCTTTAGATTCGATATTTTGAATCGGACTAACATAAACACCGATCAAATAATCACATCTTCCCTGTAAAATATCCGTTGGAAAATGATTTAAAATACCACCATCGCTATATAATTTCTTATTGATTTCATATGGTGATAACATTCCTGGAAAAGAGGATGAAGCTAAAATAGCATCAATAAGTTTTGTTTCGGAATTAAAAATTTTCAGTTTTCCTTTAACCAAATCAGTAGCGGTGATGTAAGCTGGAATTTTTAAATCACCAATGGTGACATCACCTAAAATTTCTGCAAAATAACTTTTGAAGGATTCCGAATCAATCAATCCTGCTTTTTTGAAGGTAAAATGTTTCCAATGAAAAAAGTAAATCGATTTAAAAAATTCTAGAATTTCTTCAGGCGTTTTCCCAAAAGCATACAAACCACCGACGATTGCACCAGCACTTGTTCCTGCGATGCAAGAAGGTTGCAGGCCTTGCTCTGTTAAAAATTGTAAAGCACCTGCATGGGCAATTCCTTTAGATCCGCCACCAGACAATACAATTCCGATAGATTTTGACGCATTTTCCATGTGTAACATTTCTTACATATTAATATCAAAAATAGAATTAAATTTGCCAAATAAAGTTAAGAAGATGATAAATACTATAAAACAAGCACTAGAAAATAGTTTTTCTTATGCTGATTACCGAAAAAAAGTAACAAGTTTAATTGCTGAAGGAAAATCTACGGGTCATACGCAATCAGAAGATTTGTTGAAATATTCAGAATTAAACGAAACCCGAATGAATCGTTTAGAAAAAACCATCGAGGTTACTGATGAAGTGAAAAATAAATTGCAAAACCTAGACAAAAAGTACATTTGGTTAGTTTTAAGTGAAGGTTGGTGTGGTGATGCAGCACAAATTGTTCCTGTAATCCACAAAATGGCTGAAGTAACAGATAGAGTAGAATTAAAAATTGCGTTGCGTGATGACAACGATGCATTAATGCAACATTTTTTAACCAATGGCGGAAAAGCAATTCCAAAATTAATCCTTTTAGATGCTGAAACTTTAGAAGTAATTGCTGATTGGGGCCCAAGACCAGCAGGAGCAAAACAACTTATTTTGGATTACAAAGCTGCTCATGGTGTAGTAGATGAAACGGCTAAAATTGAATTGCAAAAATGGTATTTACACGATAAAGGAATTTCGATTCAGAACGAAATCGTGGAAATGCATGAAAATATCTTAGCGTAAAGTTCCAATAATTTTTAACTTATCAGAAGTGGAAATTCCGCCAGGGTTACAGCCTAGTTGACCTTCAGGGATTTCCATTTTTAGTTTTTCATAATAGTCTGCCCAAACTTCAAAATACTCATTCGATTTAGGAGATTTAAAAGTCATCGGAAATAAATCAAATAGAGGTTTTTTGTATGCGAATAAAAAAGCATCATAAATTAATTCTGAACAATAATATTTTCCGTTGTTGTACAAATATTCGTCATCGTAAGGAACTCCAACTTGTTGCAATGAAAAAGCAACAGCTTTTGGAATATATTTTCGGTATTTTCTTTTTAATCTTCCAACGAACATTTCTTCTTTTGTGTAGGTTTTGAAGGTTTCGTATGGCGTTACTTTTACTGCTTTTCCAGCGGCTTCAATCACGAAAATAGAATCATTTTTGATGTAAACCATTCCTAAATGACTAAAATCTTTCCCTTGATAACCTTCGGTAACTTCGTTAATGGCTTCGCAAAGTGGACCGCAATTCATAGATTGAAATAATAAATCACCTGTTTTTAGTTTTACGTTTTGTGAGAAACCAAAAAGGGAAATTATAATTAGAAGAATCGAAAGTCTAAATTTCATCTTTTATTTGTTTTTCAAAATCTTCAGGAGAAATAGCATTTTTAACATCATAATCACCAATTTTTGTACGACGAAGTGCTGTTAAATGTCCGCCTGATTTTAATGCTAAACCAAAGTCATATGCTAAAGAACGAATGTAAGTTCCTTTACTGCATTTTACTCTAAAATCGATTTCAGGTAATGCAATTCTTGTGATTTCAAATTCGTAAATCGTAGTTTTTCTTGATTGAATTTCAACTTCTTCACCAGCGCGTGCGTGTTCGTACAAACGTTTTCCGTCTTTTTTAATAGCGGAAAAAACAGGTGGTTTTTGGTCGATTTCACCAATGAATTGTTTAGTGGTTTCCAAAATCAATTCTTCGGTAATATGTTTGGTTGGAAAAGTTGCGTCAATTTCGGTTTCTAAATCATAAGATGGTGTTGTAGCACCAACAAAGATTGTTCCCGTATATTCTTTTTCTTGTGCTTGAATTTCGGTAATTTTCTTTGTGAATTTCCCCGTGCAAATTATCAATAATCCCGAAGCTAAAGGATCTAAAGTTCCAGCGTGCCCAATTTTGAATTTCTTTGGTAAATCGTATTTGCGTTTTAAAATGTATTTCAATTTATTCACCGCTTGAAAAGAAGACCAAGTCAAAGGTTTGTCGATTAAAAGTACTTTTCCTGCTAAAAATTCTTCGGCACTCATTATTTGTATAAATTAAAGTACGCTAATAATAGAATTCCAGCTACAATTCTATACCAACCCCACGGTTTGAAACCGTATTTTTTGATGATTTCAATAAAAAACTTGATAGCTAAAACCGCTACAATAAAAGCCACAACATTTCCGACAATAAACATTTTTGTATTTTCGGGTGTTTTTAAAATCAATTCGTACCCTTTTAAACCACTTGCTTCATACGATTTTAAAAAGATAGAATAACAAGTAACAGCTAGCATAGTTGGTACTGCTAAAAAGAATGAAAATTCGGCTGCAGCTTGTCGTGTTAATCCTTGTTGCATACCGCCAATGATACTTGCCGCACTTCGGCTCGTGCCTGGCATCATAGCTAAACATTGCCAAAAACCAATAGTTACCGCTTTTTTTATGGTAATATCTTCTTCTTTAAAAATAGTAGGATTCTTAAAAAATCTATCAACAAATAATAAAATGATTCCACCAATGATAAGTACAATTGCAATTGGTGTTGGGTGTTCTAAAACCGCTTCAATTTTATCGTCAAATAACTTTCCTAAGATTAAGGCTGGAATAACGGCAAAAGCTAATTTAATAAAGAATTGAAATTTCGAGAAATCGAAAAACTTCTTCCAATACAAAACTACGACTGCCAAAATAGCCCCAAATTGAATAGAAACTTGAAACAGTTTGGTGAATTCCTCTTTTTCAATTCCAAAATAAGAACTCGTAAAAATCATGTGTCCCGTTGAAGAAACGGGTAAATATTCCGTTAGACCTTCAATAATGGCAATGATAATAGCTTGAAAAATATCCATAAAGTATTACTTCTTCGGATTTTTTAAAATCGAATAAATTGTAATTCCAAATCCAATTAAAACTACGGTTGGAGCTAAACGAATTCTTCTAAAACTAAATAATTCTTCACCATTGAATACATTTGGATCGTCGCTTCCGCCACCACTCATTAAAATAAATCCAAGAGCAATAACGGCTAATCCAACTAAAAGAATTTTATAGTTTATCTTGTCAAAAAGAAATTCTGGTTTGTTATTATTTTCCATTTTTATGTTTTTTAAATCCACTGAACACTGTAAACTGAACACTGAATACTAATAAAGATCGTCTGTTTTTAAATTCAAGAAACGTTGTGTAGCAAAAAAGGTACTAATCCAAGTAATTAGAATTCCAATTCCTAAAACACCAGTAATTACAATACCAAGCGAAACGTAATCTTTTGCAATGCCTAAACTTGGGAATATACCATCTACATAAATAGCTAAAGCGATAATTCCGATGATGGCTAATCCAGAACCAATTAATCCTAATTTAATGCTTCTCCAAATAAACGGTTTTCTAATGAACGATTTTGTCGCTCCCACCATTTGCATTGTTTTAATAGTGAATCGGTGTGAGTAAATCGATAATCGCATTGAGCTATTGATTAACAACATCGCCACAACCGTTAAAATTCCGCTGATGATTAAAATCCAAAATGTGATTTTTGTTACGTTTTCGTTTACCATATCTACCAATTCTTTATCGTAGATAATTTCCGAAACCATTTCGTTTTTACGAATGTTACGTTCAATTTTCTTGATACTATCGGCATTAACGTAATCTCCTTTTAAGTGAATATCAAATGAATTTTGAAGCGGATTGAATCCTAAAAACTCCATAAAATCTTTCCCTACGATATCTACATTGTTTTTAGCCGCACTATCCTTGTGAACAAAAGCATACTCTTTGATGAATTTTGCATTTTTCATTTCAGTATCAAAAGCACTGATGATAGAATCATTTGCATCGTTATCAAAGAAAACAGTCATTGGGATATTTTCTTTAAAATCGTTAGTTATCTTTTTCGAATTAATTACAAAAAGTCCTAAAGCTCCTAAAAGGAACAATACTAAAAAGATACTCAATACTACCGAAAAGTAGGATGAAATCAAACGTCGTTTGTTGTAATTTTCAAAAGATGATGCCATATAATTCTATTTAAGCCGTAAAAATAGTAAAGAAATTTTGTTTACATAGAATATAACAACAAAGTTTTAACTTTAGTATTATAAAATGTATTTTTGCACCGAAAAAAATAGTGGTCAGTCACAGTCGCAGTCATCAGTTGTTCAAATTGAGGCTAAAAACTGAGACTGAAAACTGAGACTGAAAACTAAAATAATGAAGTACTTCCATAACGAAATCGAAGCCAAATGGCAACAATATTGGGCAGAAAACCAAACTTTTGCTGCTAAAAACAATTCAGATAAACCAAAATACTATGTATTAGACATGTTTCCTTATCCTTCTGGAGCTGGGTTACACGTGGGACATCCGCTAGGTTACATTGCTTCGGATATTGTGGCGCGTTATAAAAGACATCAAGGTTTTAATGTATTGCATCCACAAGGATATGATTCATTTGGTTTACCAGCCGAACAATATGCGATTCAAACAGGTCAACATCCAGAAAAAACCACTCGTGAGAATATTGCGCGCTACCGTGAACAATTAGATAAAATCGGGTTTTCGTTTGATTGGAGCAGAGAAGTTCGTACTTCAAATCCAGATTATTACAAGCATACACAGTGGATTTTCATCCAATTATTCGAATCTTGGTACAATAAAACTACGGATAAAGCGGAAAGCATTTGCACGTTAATACAAGAATTTGAGAAAAACGGAAATGCGAATGTAAATGCGGTTTGTGATGATAACATCGCACCCTTTTCTGCTGCTGAATGGAATGCGTTTTCTTCAGAAGAACAACAAAAACTACTATTACAATATAGATTAACTTATTTAGCCGAGACCGAAGTAAACTGGTGTCCAGCTTTAGGAACGGTTTTAGCTAATGACGAAATCGTAAACGGTGTTTCAGAACGTGGCGGACATCCTGTAATCCGTAAAAAAATGACGCAATGGTCGATGCGAATTTCAGCTTATGCTGAGCGTTTGTTACAAGGTTTAGATACTATCGATTGGAGTGAATCCATCAAAGAATCACAAAGAAACTGGATTGGAAAATCAGTTGGTGCTGCTGTGACTTTCAATGTAAAAAATCATGATGCAGTAATCGAAGTATTTACAACGCGTCCTGATACCATTTTCGGAGTAACGTTTATGACGTTAGCACCTGAGCACGAATTGGTTGCTAAAATCACTACTCCAGAACAAAAAACATCGGTTGATGCTTACATTGAAGCTACAGCAAAACGTTCTGAAAGAGAACGTATGGCAGATGTTAAAACCATTTCAGGAGTTTTCACGGGAGCGTATGCAGAACATCCATTTACGAAAGAACCAATTCCGGTTTGGATTGGAGATTACGTATTAGCAGGTTACGGAACTGGAGCTGTTATGGCAGTTCCATGTGGCGATGAGCGTGATTATGCTTTCGCGAATTTCTTCAAAGGAACAAACGGAATGCCAGCAATTAAAAATATTTTCAATCAAGATATTTCTGAAGCCGCTTACGGTGAAAAAGGCGGTTTCGAATTAGTAAATTCTGATTTTTTAAACGGATTAGATTACAAATCGGGAACTAAAAAAGTAATCGAAGCATTAGAAAAAATTGGAGCCGGAAAAGCAAAAGTAAATTACCGTTTACGTGATGCGGTTTTCTCTCGCCAACGCTATTGGGGTGAACCATTTCCAGTATATTACGTGAATGGTTTGCCACAAATGATTGACAAAAAACACTTGCCAATTGTTTTACCAGAGGTTGAAAAATATTTACCAACAGAAGATGGTCAACCTCCATTAGGAAATGCAACAGTTTGGGCTTGGGATACTGAGAAAAATGTAGTAGTTAGTAATGATTTGATTGATAACGTGAAAGTTTTTCCATTAGAATTGAACACCATGCCAGGTTGGGCAGGTTCGTCTTGGTATTGGATGCGTTATATGGATGCTCAAAATGAAAATGATTTTGCTAGCGAAGACGCATTAAAATATTGGGAAAACGTAGATTTATACATAGGTGGAAGCGAACACGCAACCGGACATTTATTATATTCTCGTTTTTGGAACAAATTCTTAAAAGATAGAGGTTTCGCTCCAACAGAAGAACCATTCAAGAAATTGATTAATCAAGGAATGATTTTGGGAATGAGTGCTTTTGTTTATAGATGGGAATATGGTCTAGCTTCAGATTCGAAAAATCAGATTCGTAAAGTAGTATTTGTTAGTAAAAATATTATAGATAATGCGATTAAACAAAGAATGTTTATTTCGGATGTCAATGAAGAAGCAAAAAATATTAATACAACTCTAAGAGAATATCATTCACATATAAAAAACTTTGAAGCTGATTGGAGACATTTTACGCCTATTCACGTTGATTTATCTTGCATAAACGACATCACTAACGAATTAGACATCGAAAAATTCAAAGCACATCCATTATATTCTGATTATAAAGATGCAGAATTCATTTTAGAAGATGGAAAATACATTGTAGGTCGTGAAGTAGAAAAAATGTCAAAATCGAAATACAACGTAGTAAATCCAGATGATATTTGTAATGAATATGGTGCCGATACGTTGCGTTTGTACGAAATGTTCTTAGGACCATTAGAGCAAGCAAAACCTTGGAATACAGCTGGAATTACTGGAGTTTACGGTTTCTTGAAAAAATTATGGCGTTTGTATTTTGATGATAATGGTTTAAATATCACGAATGATGAGCCAACGGCAGATATGTACAAATCGCTACACAAAACCATCAAAAAGGTTACGGAAGATATTGAGAATTTCTCGTTCAATACTTCGGTTTCACAGTTTATGATTTGTGTGAATGAGTTGGCGCAACAAAAATGCCATCACCGAGCGATTTTAGAACCATTAGCGGTTTTAGTTTCGCCATATGCACCTCATATCGCAGAAGAATTATGGAGCGCTTTAGGTCACGAAGGTTCTGTAGCAACAGTTGGTTTTCCAAAATTTGAAGAAAAATATTTAATAGAATCTGAAAAAGAATATCCAGTTTCGTTTAATGGAAAAATGCGTTTCACGATTAAATTGCCTTTAGATTTAACGGCAGCCCAAATCGAAGAAATCGTAATGGCAGATGAAAGAACACAAAATCAATTACAAGGAAGAACACCAAACAAAGTGATTATCGTTCCAGGTAAGATTATTAATTTGGTGGGATAATTTCAGAACATTTTTGTCATTACGAAAAAGTCTAACGCAAACTTTGTAGAAACTCTTTCAGAGTGACAAACTAGGTATATAATATTAAACCGCAGATTCGCAGATTAATTTGAAATCTGCGAATCTGCGGTTTTTTCTATTCGTTTTTGTAACATTTTTCATTTTTTACGTATAATAAATAAATCAAAATGTCAACTTGTCATTTGAGATAATTTGGCGTAGAGTTTGTATATAGTTTATAAAATTAAAAAGAAAAATTATGTTAGGATATTATATCATGATTGGAGCGATTGCTCTAGTAAGTTGGTTAGTAAGTTCTCGTTTAAAGAGCAAGTTTGAATATTATTCAAAAGTTTCGTTACGCAATGGAATGAGCGGTGCAGAAATTGCAGAGAAAATGCTTCACGATCACGGAATTTTTGACGTAAAAGTTATTTCAACACCAGGAAGATTAACAGATCACTACAATCCAATGGATAAAACTGTAAATTTATCTGAAGCAGTTTACAATCAAAGAAATGCGGCTGCGGCTGCGGTTGCAGCTCACGAAGTTGGGCATGCTGTGCAACATGCGCATGCTTATAGTTGGTTAACAATGCGTTCTAAAATGGTGCCGGTAGTGAACATTTCATCTAGTATGTCGCAATGGTTAATTATGGGTGGTTTAATTTTAGGTTTCGCTTCAAAATCTAGTATTGGTTTTTATGTAGCGGTTGCAGGTTTGATTTTAATGGCAATTGCAACTACTTTTAGTTTTGTAACACTTCCAGTAGAATACGATGCTAGTAACAGAGCTTTGGCTTGGTTAAAAAATAAAAATATGGTGAGTCAACAAGAATATGCTGGAGCTGAAGATTCATTAAAATGGGCTGCAAGAACTTATGTAGTGGCGGCTTTAGGAGCTTTAGCGTCTTTATTATATTGGGCTTTCCAAATTTTAGGTTCGAGAGAATAATTGTTTGATACTATATTTTAAAAACCCAAATTCGATGAGAGTTTGGGTTTTTTATTGATTTTTGAAATTGTAATTGAAATTTACAACTGAATTTGTCTTTCAATTTGCTGTTCCAAAGAAATATAAGTTTCTGTTCTCGAAACACCATCAATAGGTTGAATTTTCTTGTTGAGTAATTGCATCAAATGTTCGTTATCTCGACAAATAATTTTGATTAAAATACTCCAATTTCCGGTTGTATAATGACATTCCAAAACTTCTGGAATTTTTTTCAATTCTTTTACCACTTCTGGATTACTTGATGCTTTTTCTAGATAAATTCCAATGAAAGCCATCGTACTATAACCCAAAACTTTTGTGTCCACAATAAATTTCGAACCCGAAATCACACCCGCTTGTTCTAATTTACGTAAACGTTGATGAATTGCAGCACCTGAAATCCCAATTTTATTCGCAATTTGTAAAATAGGTTTACGCGCGTCTTCCATTAAATCACGAAGGATTTCTTTGTCGATTCCGTCGATTTCAATTTGTAAGTGATTTATCTTCATTTTCAATTGATTTGAAAGTAAAAGTACAAAATCAATTTCAAACCAAATAAAAAAATCCGAAACCAGTTACGATTTCGGATTTTCTATTTTGAATTATAATTACTTAATTCTTTATATTTAGTGGATTGTATCCTAAATACGGAACTTCAGTTTCTTTGAAAATTACACCGTAATCTTCTAATTCTTTCAAGATAGGATTGTACACTTCTTTTGTAATTGGTAATTGAACTCCAGGAGTTGTAATTTCTTTGTTTAAGATTTTCAATGTGGCAATTGCAACAGGAAGTCCAACTGTTTTTGCCATTGAGGTATACGTTTGATCGTCACCAATGCAAACCATGGTAGAATCAATTTGTTTTTTCTCACCGTTTAGTTCGTAACCAAATTTGTGATACATCACAATCATATCTTTATCATTTGGTTCTAAAGCCCATTTTTCAGACAAGATTTTTTCTAAAATTTGTGCTGGAGTTGCTTTTATTAAACCAATTTTTTTGTTCGGATTAAATAAATCAATTTCCACTAATTTATCCCAAATGATATCATCTTGGTCAATTTTTTGTGCATGACGTAATTTGATTTCCACAGTATCGGTTGGGTGATAAGGTAAAAACGAATTGGTGAATTCACGATACGTCATGTTTTCCGAATTGTCAATTGTGTATGAATCGTCAGTCATTCCTAGTTGTACTAAAATATCCCAAGCTCTTGAATACCCAACTCTTCTAATTGTTCCTCGGTAACAAGTTAAGGCATTGTCTAATCCGTAAACGCTTCTGTATTTTAAAGAATCTCTATTTGCATACGCTTCAAATCTTCCGTAGCCTTCTACTTCTAAAAACTCGGTTCTTCTGAATAATTTCGTGTAAGGAATGTATTTATAAGTGCCTTCTTGAATAAATTTTGCTGCACCACCTTGTCCAGCTAATACTACATTTCTAGGATTCCAAGTAAATTTGTAATTCCATAAATTGGTATCGCTTTCAGGAGCCACTAAACCACCACAGAACGATTCGAATAAAATGATGTTTCCGCCTTTTTCGCGAATTTCATCCAATACTTTCATCGCACTCATGTGGTCGATTCCAGGGTCAAGCCCAATTTCATTCATAAAAACCAAACCATTTTCTTTAGCTGCAGCATCTAATTCTTGCATTGCTGGACTAATATAAGATGCGGTTACCATATGTTTTTTGTAAGTAATACAATCTTTAGCTACTTCTAAATGCAAATGTGCAGGTAACATCGAAACAACCACATCTGCTTTTTGAATTTCTTCTTTTCGTTGCGCTTCATTGAAAATATTAAAAGCAATTGATCTGGCGTTTTTATGATTGTTGGTCTTTTGTTTTGCCAATTCTTCTGACAAATCACCAATAGTAACTTGAAGATTTTCAGCTTCTGAATGGTCTAAAAGGTATTTTATAAGAGATGAAGCAGAACGTCCTGCTCCAATGACTAAAATATGTCTCATCTTTGGATGTGTTGTAAAAATATCACACGAAGATAGTAAAATGTTATATTTATGAAAACATTTTCTTGATTTATGTCATAATTTAACATAAAAACTTTTGCTATCTTTGGTCTCAAATTTTATAAAATGGATAAGAAAATACTGTTGGTTGCTGCTATTTTAGGAGTTACAGCTATAATTTTAGGAGCTTTTGGAGCTCATGGATTAAAGAAAGTACTTTCGGTGGAGCAATTGGCAACATTTGAGGTAGGAGTGCGTTATCAAATGTATCACGCGTTGTTTTTACTTTTTATTGGAACTTTTACTTTTTTAGGAGAGAAAGAACGTTCTATTATTTTTTATTTAACAATCATTGGTGTTTTGTTTTTTTCAGGCTCGATTTATTTTTTAGCAACAAATACAATCACTAATTTAAAGACGAAATTTTTAGGACCAATAACGCCAATTGGAGGTTTGTTCTTAGTTTCGGCTTGGGGATACTTATTTTATGCGGTTTTATCTAAAAAACACTAAATTAAAATGCTATCTCAAATTTAATTTATAATTTTGCACTTTATTTTAAACACAACATAACCTAATTTTATGGATACGAATGCTCAAACTACGAAATCGATTTCGTTAGAAAAGTACGGAATCGTTAATGTATCAGAAATCATATACAATCCTTCATACGATTACTTATATAATGAAGAATTAAACCCAGCTTTAGAGGGTTTTGAAAGAGGTCAGTTGTCAGAACTTGGCGCGGTAAACGTAATGACGGGTGAATTCACAGGTCGTTCTCCTAAAGACAAATATATTGTTAAAGATAGCGTTACAGAAAACACAATTTGGTGGAATTCTGATAAAGCGGCTAACGATAACAAACCAATTTCTCAAGATACTTGGAATGCTTTAAAAGAAACTACGGTAAAGCAATTATCAAATAAAAAATTATACGTTGTTGACGCTTTTTGTGGTGCAAACGAAAACACAAGATTGAAAGTTCGTTTCATCATGGAAGTAGCATGGCAAGCACACTTTGTAAAAAACATGTTCATCCGTCCAACAGAAGCAGAATTAGAAAACTTTGGTGAACCAGATTTCATTGTAATGAACGGTTCAAAAACAAGTTTCAAAGATTATGCAGCTCACGGATTAAATTCGGAAGTATATGTAGCATTCAACTTAACTGAGAAAATCCAATTAATTGGTGGAACTTGGTACGGTGGTGAAATGAAAAAGGGATTGTTCTCTATGATGAACTATTACTTACCATTACAAGGAATTGCTTCTATGCACTGTTCAGCTAACAAAGGAAAAGATGGCGATGTTGCTGTTTTCTTCGGATTATCTGGAACAGGAAAAACTACGTTATCAACAGATCCAAAACGTGAATTAATCGGAGACGACGAGCACGGATGGGATAATGACGGTGTTTTCAACTTCGAAGGTGGATGTTATGCTAAAACTATCGATTTAAGTAAAGAAAACGAGCCAGACATCTTTGGAGCGATCAAAAGAGATGCGTTGTTAGAAAACGTAACCGTTGATGCTAACGGAAAAATTGATTTCAAAGATGGTTCAGTTACACAAAATACTCGTGTTTCTTACCCAATTAATCATATTGAAAATATTGTAAGACCAGTTTCTAAAGCAGGTCACGCTACTAAAGTTATTTTCTTAACTGCAGATGCCTTCGGGGTAATGCCTCCAGTTTCTAAATTAACTCCAGAGCAAACTAAATATTACTTCTTATCAGGATTTACAGCTAAATTAGCAGGAACTGAAAGAGGAGTAACACAACCAGAACCAACATTCTCTGCTTGTTTCGGAAAAGCATTCTTATCATTACACCCAACAAAATACGGTGAAGAGTTAGTTAAGAAAATGGAGCAACACAACGCTACAGCTTACATGGTTAATACAGGTTGGAACGGAACAGGAAAACGTATTTCAATTAAAGATACAAGAGCAATCATTGATGCTATTTTAGATGGTTCTATCGAAAATGCGGAAACTAAAACAGTTCCAGTATTTAATTTTGTAGTTCCTACCGCTTTGCCAAATGTAGATACTAATATTTTAGATCCAAGAAATACTTATGCTGATGCAGCTGAATGGCAAACGAAAGCTGAAGATTTAGCTTCAAGATTTATTAAAAACTTCGTTCAATATACAGATAACGAAGAAGGAAAATCTTTAGTGGCAGCTGGTCCTCAATTGTAATTAAAGAAATTAAATTATATAGTAAAAAGTCCCGAAGTTTTCGGGACTTTTTTATTGGTATTAATCAAACAAAAAACCCAAACTCTTTCGAATTTGGGTTCTATATATTTTTGTTTGTTTTTATTTTCCTTTGTTAGCTTCAGCTACATATTTTTCTAAAGCTCCTGTCATCGATGGTGTTCCAGGACTTGGCGCCATGATGTCAACACGTAAACCGTGTTCTAAAGCTTCTTTTTTAGTGGTTTCTCCAAAAACAGCAATTCTAGTATTGTTTTGTTGAAAATCAGGGAAATTTTTGAATAATGATTTAATTCCTGTTGGACTAAAGAATGCTAAAATGTCGTAATAAACATCTTTTAAGTCTGATAAATCACTCATTACTGTTCTGTAGAAAATACCTTGTTTCCATTCTACTTTTAAACCATCTAATGTTTGTGGAACATCGGCGTTTAATTGGTCGGTATTTGGTAATAAGAATTTTTCGTCTTTATATTTCTTAATTAGCGGAGCTAAATCAGCGAAGTCTTTTTGACCCACATAAATTTTTCTCTTTCTGTATACTACATAACGTTGTAAGTAAAATGCAACCGCTTCAGACTGGCAGAAATATTTTAAATCTTCTGGCACTTTGTAGCGCATTTCTTCGGCCACTCTGAAAAAGTGATCTACAGCATTTCTACTCGTTAATATGATGGCAGTATAGTTATTTAAGTCGATTTTTTGAGCGCGAACTTCTTTAGCCGGAACACCTTCTACATGGATGAAAGGTCGAAAATCAACCTTTACTTTCAGTTTATTTTGAAGCTCAAAATACGGAGAATTTTCTACTTTAGGCTCTGGTTGTGAAACTAATATTGTTTTCACTTTCAAATTTGACATATTTCTCTCTAATTTTTTGTAAACCAATTATAAATAAAATAGTAAGGTGCTATTTCAAGGGTGCAAAGATATAAAATAAAATAAAATATTTTACGTAATAGTAAATTTTGATACAATTTCAATGCAACCAAGTAAGTAGTGATGTTTATAGTGATTAGGGTAATCAATAATGTCCAAAAAAACCAATCCGAATCAAACGAATTGTAAAATAAAATGATATTAACAGGTAATAAAATGAATCCAAAATAAGCTCTGTAATTTACTTTTAGTAAGTTAAATTGCTCGTTGAATTCTTCAATTTTAAAAGCCGTTGCTATAATTTTCTCAATTAAGAATTTAGAAAGAATAAAAACACTCAAAAAAGTGAAGATCTGAATGTAAATAATCAAGTCCGTTTTTTCAGCTCTATTAAATTGATTTAAAACCAATAAAGTAAAAAAAGAAAAAGAAATTAATTGTAAAACAAACATCGAAATTGTAAAACCGCTCATTAAGTTACTACTATCGCGATAAATTTTGGTGTATTTATCGGAATAAGCCAATCGAACAAACTCGTTAAAGCGAACAGAAGATATGGTTTTGTTAATGGCAATTATAGCCACGCAGATAATAAACAAGATGGTTGCCCAATCTTTGCTTTCGATGATTCTGTCGTGTAATTGAATTGCTAACATAATTGGCGCAAAATTACAAAAAATAGTGTCACTTTCATTATTATAAAATTATTAAGAATTGTCAGCAAGAAATAGCTTATTTTTGCAGTTGAAATACAAGATTTTTTATGGCTCAGGGTATTGTTGTAATTCCAACTTTTAACGAAATTGAAAATATTGAAGCAATTGTAAAGGCAGTTTTGTCTTTACCTACTTCTTTTCATGTTTTAATCGTAGATGACAATTCGCCTGATGGTACAGCAGCAAAAGTGAAAGAAATGCAAGAGGAATATCCTACGCGATTGCATTTAAAAGTACGTATGAAAAAATCGGGTTTGGGTACAGCTTATGTGGCTGGGTTTAAATGGGCGCTTTCTCATGGATATGATTATATTTTTGAAATGGATGCCGATTTTTCCCACAATCCAAATGATTTAGAAAAGTTGTTAGCTGCTTGTGAAAATGGTGCCGATGTTGCCATTGGTTCCCGATATTCTAACGGAGTTAATGTGGTAAATTGGCCT
Organism: Flavobacterium proteolyticum; assembly: GCF_015223105.1. Taxonomy (GTDB): domain Bacteria; phylum Bacteroidota; class Bacteroidia; order Flavobacteriales; family Flavobacteriaceae; genus Flavobacterium; species Flavobacterium proteolyticum. The sequence continues at coordinate 529,834 of NZ_JADFTZ010000001.1, read as the reverse complement.
TTGAGTCGTGTTTTACTATCTTATTTTGCTTCCGTTTACGTTCGAATGATAACAGGTATGAAAATTGCAGATGCTACTGCAGGATTCAAATGTTACAGAAGACAAGTTTTAGAAGCTATCAATTTGGATAAAATAAAATTTGTGGGTTATGCGTTTCAGATTGAAATGAAATATCGCGCTTTCGTAAAGAATTTTAAAATTGTTGAAGTTCCTATCATTTTTACTGATAGAACAAAAGGACAATCCAAAATGAGTGGAGGAATTATCCGCGAAGCCGTAGTGGGAGTAATAATGTTGAGGTTAAGAAAAATATTTAATAGATTATAATGAGTACTGTTTTAATTCGAAATGCCAAAATTGTTAATGAAGGAGCTATTTTTGAAGGTGATATTTTAATTGAGAATGAATTCATTAAAGAGATTGCCGAAAAAATAAGCCCAAAATCGTCGGATTGTGTTATTATTGATGCGGAAGGAAGTTATGTAATGCCTGGAGCAATTGACGATCAAGTGCATTTTAGAGAGCCAGGGCTTACGCATAAAGGAAACATCGAAACGGAAAGTAGAGCGGCGGTTGCTGGCGGAATAACTTCGTTTATAGAACAACCAAATACAGTTCCAAATGCTGTTACTCAAGAACTTTTAGAAGATAAATATCAAATTGCTTCTCAAAAATCGTATGCGAATTATTCGTTTATGATGGGAGGAACCAATGATAACTTAGAGGAAGTTTTAAAAACAAATCCAAGAAATGTTGCTGGAATTAAATTGTTTTTAGGTTCTTCAACAGGAAATATGTTGGTAGATAATCCTGAAGTTTTAGAAAAGATTTTCTCTTCAACAAAAATGTTAATTGCGGTTCATTGTGAAGATGAAGCTACAATTAAAGCCAATACTCAAAAATATAGAGAGGAATTCGGAGATGATATTCCGATGAAATACCATCACTTAATAAGAAGCGCAGAAGCTTGTTATTTGTCTTCTTCTAAAGCGATTGAATTAGCAAAGAAAACAGGTGCGCGTTTGCATGTGTTTCACTTGTCAACTGCAAAAGAAATGGAATTGTTTACCAATAAAATTCCGTTAGAGCAAAAACAAATTACTGCCGAAGTTTGTGTACATCATTTATGGTTTACCGATGCTGATTATGAAACGAAAGGGTCATTAATCAAATGGAATCCAGCTGTAAAAACACAAGAAGATAAAGACGCGTTATGGAAAGCGTTATTAGATGACAGAATTGATGTGATTGCAACTGATCATGCTCCACATACTTTAGAAGAAAAAATCAATCCCTACATGACATGTCCTTCTGGTGGACCATTAGTTCAGCATGCTGTTGTAGCTATGTTTGAAGCGCATCATCAAGGAAAAATTTCGGTAGAAAAGATTGTTGAAAAAATGTGTCACAATCCGGCAAAGATTTTCAAAATCGAGAAAAGAGGATTTATTAAGGAAGGATATTATGCTGATATTGCTATCGTAAATGCTTATTTGCCTTGGAATGTAAAAAAAGAAAATATTTTATATAAATGTGGTTGGTCGCCTTTTGAAGGATATAACTTCAAATCTAGAGTAACGCATACTTTTGTTAACGGAAAATTAGTTTATCACAATGGTAAAGTGAAAGATTTAAAAGTAGGCCAACGATTATTATTTGAAAGAGAAATATAATGAAACAGTTGCTAATTTTATTTGTTGCTTTATTTGTTGCTTCTTGTTCTAAGAATCCTGCACCTACGCCTGATAATTTGTTGGATGAGGAAGTTATGGTAGATATTATTTTTGATATTTCAATACTTCAAGCTGCAGACGGCTCTATGCCTTACAAGTTTACTGAATATAATATTGAAATGGACAAATATATTTTAGATAAATATAAAATAGATAGTGTTACCTATCGACAAAACCAGAGATATTATGCAGCAAATGCTCGAAAGTATAAAAAAATTTATAAAAAAGTAATCGAAAGATTAGAACAAGAAAAAAATAGAGGAAAACAAGATTCTTCTAATAAAGCAAATAATACTAATGGTGAGAAACAAATTTACGTTCCTGTAGAATAGTCCTTAGATACGTTTCTTTTTTTTGAAAAATAATATTCAATTCCGATTCAATTTTTGATGTGTCAAAAGTGATTGTAGCATGTGATGAAGTTGCAATACTTCTAGCTAGTTTTCTTTTTCGATTTACTAATTTTGAAATCAACCAATCCATTCGCCAAGCAATAGATGTCATCCATTTTGTTGCTTCAATGTATGGTTTTTTTACTTTCAATTCTGCTGCAATAAAGTCAAGCAATGCTTTTGTCGAAATATTTTCACCAACTAAAGTATAGCGTTCGCCATTTATTGAACTTTTCATAAGTTGAATCATGTATTTTGTTACATCTTCAACAGCAACAATTCCAATGTTACCTTTGGTATAAAATGATAATCCTTTTTTAACGGATTGAATTATCACATCGCTTCCTTTTTTCGGAAAGCCGTAACCAAAAATAACTCCTGGATTTACAATTACGACTTCTAAGCCTTCTTGATGTCCACGCCAAACTTCCATTTCAGCGCCGTATTTTGTAATCGCATAATCACTGTGTAATTCTTCTGGATTCCATTCGGTTTCTTCTGTGATAGTAGCTTCGTGTTCTTTTGGGTTTCCTAAAGCTGCAATTGAACTTACGTGACAAAGTTTTTTGATGCCAAAATCAATACAACAATTTACCACATTAGCTGTTCCTTCAATATTGATTTTTCGAAGTTCGTCTTCGTCATTTGGGTCAAACGAAATCAAAGCAGCACAATGATAAACATGAGTGATATTTTCAAAAGCAATTTCTAAGGACGGAATATCAGTAATATCGCCTTTTACCCAATTGATTTTATCAAAAAGCCTAGTTTGATTATAATAAGCAAAAACATTTTTTACTTTTTCAATTTGTTTTTCGGAACGAAATAACGCTTTGACTTCCTCATTTTCTTGAAGAAGTTGCACTAATAAATGCGAACCTACTAAACCTGTTGCTCCTGTGACTAAAATCATGATGTAAAAATAACAATTCTTTTAAAGATGGACTAACTTTTAAACCTTCAAACTTTTAAACTTTTAAACTAAAAACTATCTTTGCTCAAATTATTTAAGAATCATGAAAAATTTTATTGAAGAAGTGACTTGGAGAGGAATGCTCCACGACGTAATGCCAGGCACCGAAGAACATTTGATGGAGCAGATGCGTGTGGCGTATGTGGGGATTGATCCAACCGCCGATTCATTGCATATAGGACATTTAGTTGGAGTGATGTTGTTGAAGCATTTCCAATTGAGTGGTCATAAACCATTAGCGCTTGTAGGTGGAGCAACCGGAATGATTGGTGACCCATCAGGAAAATCTAACGAAAGAAATTTGCTAGACGAAGCTACTTTGCGTCATAATCAAGAAGCGATTAAAGGGCAATTGGCTCGTTTTTTAGATTTTACTTCTGCGGAACCTAATGCTGCAGAATTAGTAAACAACTACGATTGGATGAAAGAATTTTCTTTCCTAGGATTCATTCGTGATGTGGGAAAACACATTACCGTGAATTATATGATGGCGAAAGATTCAGTTAAAAAACGTTTGTCTGGAGAAACTTCAGAAGGAATGTCGTTTACGGAATTTACTTACCAATTAGTTCAAGGTTACGACTTTTTACATTTATACCGTGCAAAAAAATGTACGCTACAAATGGGTGGAAGTGACCAATGGGGAAATATCACAACAGGAACAGAATTAGTTCGTAGAATTGAATCTGGGAAAGCGTATGCGTTAACTTGTCCGTTGATTACAAAAGCAGATGGGACAAAATTTGGAAAATCAGAAGGTGGAAATATTTGGTTAGATGCAGAAAGAACTTCTCCTTACAAATTTTACCAATACTGGTTAAATACTTCGGATGTTGATGCTGAAAAATACATTAAGATTTTCACGTTCTTAGATAAAGAAACGATTGAAAAATTAATTGCAGAACACAACGAAGCACCTCATTTAAGAGCGTTACAAAAACGTTTAGCAGAGGAAATTACTGTAATGGTTCATTCGCAAGCAGATTTAGAAAATGCAATCGCAGCTTCAAATGCGTTTTTTAGTCCAACGATGGATGAATTGAAAAAGTTAGATGAGAAAACGTTTTTAGAAGTTTTTGATGGTGTTCCTCAAGCTGAAATTTCAATGGAAGATTTGAATGCAGGTTTGGATATGATCGCTGCATTAGCTGCTAAAACCAATTTCTTAGCTTCTAATAGTGATGCGCGTAGAGAATTGAAACAAAACTCAATTTCCTTAAATAAAGAAAAAGTTGGGGAAGATAAAATCATTACGAAAGAAGATTTAATCAACAATCAATTCTTGTTGTTACAAAAAGGAAAGAAAAATTATTATGTAATTAAGGTTAAATAACCATCAGGTTGCAACCACGAATATCGGAATTATCAAAACGTCCCAACACTTCGAAAGAATGGTTGGGATATTTTTTTCCCAAATCTTGCGTAGCAATAAACGAACATGAATTGATATTTGCTAAATCAATCACGTTAATCCCACCCGTTTTTCCTTCGGAAACATAAGTTAATGCATCTTCTGTATCGCGAACTAAAATTTGCATCCATGGTGGACATTCGAAAATGCCATCACCAAGAGAATACGCTTGCGAAAGTAATTCAGTCATGCCATATTCAGAATGAATTTTAGAAACACCGAATCCGTTGCATAAAATGGAGTGGAGTTCTTCGCGAATCATTTCTTTTCGTTTGCCTTTCATACCACCCGTTTCCATGATAATAGTATTTTTTAATTGGAATTTTTGCTTCTCAATCAAATCCAATAAAGCATAAGTAACTCCAATTAAAATCACATTTTGACCTGAATTATCCAACTCAATCAATTTAGAAATCAATTCGTCGTAGTTGTTCAAATAAAATCCAGAATCTTCATGATTACTGCTTTGGATTAAATCTTCTACCATATATATTAACGATGAACCTTCGCGCTCTAAATAGGATGGAAGTAATGCTAAAACGTAATAATCTTCAATATTTCCGTAGAATTCTGAAAATCCTAAACGGTAACTCATTTCGTACCAACTTACATCGGTAACTAAGTGTTTACTAGTTTGCATTCCAGTTGTTCCGCTACTGGTAAATGTTTGCTGAATAGTTTCAGACGAACTTAACACATTATGACTTTTAAAAAACTGAATGGGTAAAAATGGAATTTCTGTTAAGGATTTCACATTGGTTTTGTCTTTCTTCAAGAAGTTGCAAAATTGTTGGTACACCAAATTGTTATCGTACTGATGACGAAATACCTTTAAAGTAATTTTTTCAAATTCTTTTTTAGAGCCAATTTGGAAAATATCTTCTTGTGAAATCATGGTGCAAAAATAGGAAACAAATTTGTCATAACTAAAAAAGCACCAACTTTCGTTGATGCTTTTCAATATGTTATTAAAATTAATTATTGAATAACTAATTTTCTTGTAGCCGTTTTACCTTCTTCTGTAACTTTCACAATGTAAACTCCAGCGTTTAAACCAGAAATATTTACAGTGTTATTCATTACGTTTGATTTTACAACTTCTTTTCCAACTATGTCAAAAATTTGAACTGACATCTCAGCATTAGCAGTTGAAGTTAGGTATAATGTATTTCCTTTTAATGGGTTTGGATACATTTTTAAACCATCGATTGCGTCAAAACCTCTTACTGATAAATTCGTATCTGCGATTGAACGTGCTGTAACTTGAGGTGTTCCAGCGAAGTCTGTTACTAAAACCGAAAGATTTCTAGATCCAGAAGGCACTAATTGTCCGATGTAGTCAGATTCAACAAATGCTGTTCTAAAAGTAATTGTATTAGTTCCATCTGATAAGTTATAATTAGTAGCAGGTGGATTTATAAATGTGTTTGATCCATTTCCTTCTAAGAAGGTAACAGCATTTAATCTTACTAATTCACTTTCGTATGCCTCAATGTTTCCTGTTATTGCAGCTATTGTTACAACCTCCGGAGTAATTACATTACCTGTTGATGAAACTGAAATATTCTCTAAAGGTAATAATTGTAGTGTTCCATTGAATAGTGATGTTTGACCTTTTAATCCTGTCATTCCATCTCCGATTACAAATGGATTTGTAATAACAGTTGTATTGTCGTCAATCAAAATAGCAGCAGAGCTATCTTGAACATATTTTTGATTTCTAGTTGTTCTAGCGTAAGTTACTATTGCTTGCCCAGTTATATGGTAATATTTTCCAGCGCCATTAGCAATAACATGATTTCTAACAGCTGCAATATTTGGAACAACAACATAAGAGTCAATGTTGAAAGTTACAGTAGCATTTTTAGCTGGAGAAATAGGGTTATTTGAATTATTTACTAATTCAACAAAAACAGAATATGCTCCCGGTGTTAAGCTTGTTAGTGAAATAGGGGTTGTATCATATTTCATTACTCCAGCGCCTCCATTAACAGAGTATCTAATGTGTCCATCGCCTGTTCCGTTTGCAACATTGAAATTTGCTATTGATAATCCAATGTTAACACTATTGATAGTTGGATTGTATGAAGTTCCATTTGATGGTGATGTTATGATAATACTTGGAGCAGAACTTGAAGCTGTCCAAGAAAAATCATCAACCATTAGTCTTTCATTAACAGAATTTGATTTTACTCTGATTTGAATATTTGCATTTGGGCTATTAATAGTACCATTGATTGTTTTCCAATTGGAATCTGTTGTGACAGTTGCGTTAATTGTTGATGAAAAAGTCCAACTTGTACCATTGTCGGTCGAATATTCTACAGTAAAATCAGTTGCTGGTGTACCGTCCCATCTTCTTGCTTGAAAACTGAATGTTCCCACTCCGCCTGAAGCAATTGTCATAATGATATTGGTTGTTGCATTATTTCTAAGTCTAACAGAGTATGTTCCTAATGCACCTGCTACAGCATCTTGAAGTGCCGTGCTATTTCTAAGTACGTCAGTTCCAGACATTGTGAATATACCATCTGTATAAGTATGATTTCCATAACTATCAGGAGTAGTTGCTGACCATTTAGCCGTGTCGTCAAAGTTTATAGAACCTTGAGAAAAAGTTAATAATGAGAAGGTTAATAAAAATAAAATGTAAAGTTTTTTCATTTGTGAAAATTTTTAATTGGGGTGGCAAATTTATAGACTATTTTTTAATTAATAGCTTAATTTTCAGTTTTTTTAAATAAAAAAAGCGCCAACATTATTGGCGCTTTTAATTATGGTATTAAAACTAATTATTGAATAACTAATTTTCTTGTTGCGGTTTTACCTTCTTCGGTAATTTTAACTACATAAACACCTGCTTGTAAGTTGGTAACGTTTATTGTATTGTTGATTACATTAGTTTTTATTACCTCTTTACCTAATAAATCAAAAATTTGAACAGACATGTCAGCATTGGTAGCAGAAGTTATGAATAATGTGTTTCCTTTTAGAGGATTTGGATACATGCTTAATCCTTCTATTGAGTTAAAAGAAGAAGATGATAATGTAAAGTTTGGAACTGTATTAATAGTTAATTCATCAATTATCATTACTGGTGTTGTAGTAGCTGATTCTTGTCTTAATACAAAACCTGCGAAATTTGTAATTGCAACTGTTGGTGTTACATTTACTGTAGAGCTAGCAGTACCACCAATTGTTGGATTTTCAAATAATGAAAGAGTGTTAGATGAAAAGTTATGTCTTAAAACTAAATATTGTGTTGTTCCAACATTATATAGATTAGTTGACCAAACTATGTCTGCAGCAGATGTAGTTGGACTTAAGCCATATTGATACTGAGTTCCGTCATTTTTAATCCAAATTCTAGCAGTAGTGAATGAGTTTGATACGTCGGATAAGATAGCAAAATATGAAACGCCTGTAACTCCAGTAATATCAGTTACACTAGATAAGAAAGAAGCGTAAATTACATCTGAATTAACCGTTGTGAATGGAGCTTTTGTGTCGCTTCCAGTTCCAGCGAAGGTAATTGATCCGCCAGTAGAGGTAATACCTGTGTAAGTTAGATTTGAGGCTGTAGCTAAAATTTCATCAGATCCTAAAGAAATATTGGTCCATTTTTGGGAACTACTTAATGCAGAACTTGCTGTGTAATTAAATGGTTCTGAAAATGGTAGGGTATTTGGAATCTTACATTCAGGACTTGCTCCAGAGGCATTTAAGTTACAAGTTCCGCCTGTTATAGTAACAGAATAAGCAGTTCCTTCAGTAAAGGTGACAACAATATTTCCTGCAGCTACAGATGTTGGATTATCTCCTGATACTGTTCCAGAAGTTGTTATAGTGTAAGTTGCATTAGCTCCACCAGTATATGGGATAGTTACTGTGTAATTGTCTAAAGCTGAAGTAGATGCTAAGCAAGCGGTTACAGCTGTTCCTAGAGAAAGAGTACAAGAAGCAGAAACAGAATTTAGCTTCACATCATCAATTCTAAATTGTGTAGTTGCAGAGGATTGAGTAAAACGAATTCTTAAATTGTTTGTGCTTGGAATTCCAGAGGTTATTGTTATTAATGTCCAATTTGCTGTTCCGGCACCAGTTGTTCTAGAGTAGGTAAGCGGAGTAAAAGTAGTACCGTTTGTACTAACTTCAACTATTAGTTCGTTATTACCTGCAGTTGTGTTTTTATGGTGTCCAAAACTAAGTTGTAAATCTGCAGTGTTGTATGCTGAAGTATTAATTCCTTCAATTAAAAAAAAGTTGGTTGTATTGCTTGCAAAATAAACATTACCACCGGCTGATGCACCAGTATATCCAGAAGATACTGTTGATGCTCTAACATCTGCAGTTCCAGAATATAAAATTGGAGATGTGTTTTGGAATGTATTAGCAGCAATTGCTGTGGTTCCACCTGGTGTTCCCATGTTTTCAGAGTAGAAAACTTGTCCAAATGACAAAGTACAAACTGCTATTAATAATAAGGTGTAAAGTTTTTTCATGTTGATATGAATTTAAATTGAACACAAAGATAAAAACAAATTAAATTTCTTTCTAATAAAAAGATGTTAAGTTTAAATTAATTTTATATTTTTTGCTTTTTAATTATCTGAAAAATAAGTTTTTAGCAGATGTTTAGTATGTTAAAAGTGGTTTGTGTAGAAAAAAAGACACTGTTTAAAGTGTCTTTATAGTTTTTATGAGATGTTTATTTAGTTAACTATTAATTTTCTTAATGCCGTTTTGTTGTCTTCGGTTATTTTTATAATATAAACTCCTGAATTTAAACTTGAAATGTTTACACTGTTATTAATAACTTCGGATTTTAAGATAGTTTTTCCCAAGGTGTCAATAATTTGAATAGTCATGTTTAAATTTTGGGTTGAAGTTAAATGTAATGTATTTCCAGATAATGGATTTGGATACATTCTTAAACCTTCAATGTTATTATCAGCAACACTCAAAGTATTTATGTTTCCTGAAATAACCACGTCATCAATACTAAAATTGCCTCCACTTGCTTCTGCATTATATCCGTAAAATCTAAAAGTTATTGGAGAAGTCAAGCCATTAAAACCACTAAGATTAATGGTGCTTCCTGTTTGACTGCTGTTGTTGTCCGCATTAAAAAAGAATATATTGCCTGGTTGAGCAATTAAATTGGCGTTTGCAGGTGAAATAGATGCTGGTAAATTTGCAACATATCCATCAACACTTGAACGAACAACGTAGGTTCTCACTCCAGTATTTGAGCGTTGCGTTGTGAAAGTAATCGAAGTTAAATCAACAGAATAACCTGCTTGAGGTGTTAAAGTTACTTCGTAATAAGTTGTTGCGCTTACACTACCTGTTAATGCAGCATAAGTGGCTCCATTTGCTGCTCCTAAAGGTTGATTGTCAAAAACAAAACGGCCATTAGCACCAGGTTGTGTAGCTACAGGATTTGTAGCTGAAAAACTTCCAAATGTTATTCCTGTAAATGTAGGAACTGGAGTTGGATCAATTAAACCAGAACTGCCGTTAGAAACCGCTGCAAAATTATAAGTTCCAGTAAAAGATTGTCCGAAAGACATAACAACAGCAAAAACTGTAAAAAGAGAAGAGTAGATTTTTCTCATAGAATAAAATATTAAGGGTTAATAAATACGAACAAAAACTCACCTCAATTTCTTTAAGGAGAAAATAAATATTGAATTAATACTAGTTGATTATAAGTTTTCTAGTAGCAGTAGCATCACCCTCTTTAATTTTGATGATGTAAACTCCGGCTGCTAAATTACTCACATTTACTTCTTTTGAAGTAATTACCGTTTCTAGTACTTTTTTCCCAAGTACATTAAAAATTTCTACTTTTTTGTCTAAAGACGATTTGGTAGTAATGTAAATTTTCCCAGAGTTTACGGGATTTGGGTAAATGGCTAAGCCCTCAATTGTAGGTTCTTGAGTTTTAGTTGCAACAGCAGATTTGTTCTCTTGTGCTTTAAGGCTGAAAGAAAACAAAAACATAAGAAGAAAAATATAAAAGTATTTTTTTTTCATGTGCAACTATTATTGAGTGTAAAGGTAATGATTTTTTTAAAGCAAATACAATGCCAAATAAAAAATCCCTCTTTATGAGGGATTTTATTGTGTTTTTTTGTTCTTTAGAAGCCGGTAGTCCAACCAGTTGCCCAGCTTGGTGTTTCACCACTATTTCCAGCACCAGTGTTTGTTCCTACAGTTAAATACGTTGTGTTTGTGCCTGCATACTCAGATTGTGTAGTTATTGTTGCTCCAAAATAGATAGGGTTGAAAGTAACAAAACCATTATCAACGTTTGTGTTAGAACTTGGGTCTTCAGCAGCTGATTTGATTTTTAAACCTTTTGTAAATCCATCAATGTAGATGTTTTGACAATTCCATTTTCCAGTACCTTCTTTTAAGAACATTCCGTGCTCAGAACCAGCTAAACTTCCTTTTAAGATTGTAAAGTTTTTTAATGTTGCGTTTGTTGTTGGAGTTGCAGCTCCATTGTCTCCATTGTTTGAACCTTCAACTCCTGCTTTTGCTACATCTTTGATGAACACATAATCAATTGTTCCAGAGAAACCATCTGCAAAGTCAACCGCATCATCCTCACTATGTAAAGCAATTAAATATCTTGGATTAACAGAACCTCCAAAAAATTCAATTCCATCATCACCACTTTTGTAAGCTTGGACATATTCAAAAACTGTTCCACTACCAACACCAAATAATGATACTCCATTAAATTCTTTAGTTGCATTAAAAGCAGCACCTGTATATTCTACTCTTAAGTAGCGAATAACTCCAGAGCTATCAGTATTTTCTGTACCACCATATGTTAAATCTCCTACTTCAGAAGTAGCTGTTTGACCTGTAGAACCACCTTTGTTTGTGTTTGCTCTACCGCAAATTACTAATCCACCCCAATCACCAGTTGCCTTAACAGCATTTCCACTTGTCATTACTACCGGATTAGTAGATGTTCCGTTAACATAAAGTAATCCATCTTGTGCAATTGCAATGTATGATGCTGTTCCACCAGTAGCTTCAATTCTAGTTCCAGCTGGAATGGTTAAAGTTGCACCACCTCTAACGATAAATGAACCTGTTAAGTTGTATACTTGTGTAGGGTCTAATGTAGCAGATTGTCCTGCTAATAATTCTCCTTTAAAATCTGCTGGATTAATAGTTACAGCATTATTGTTGTTATCAGATTCTTCTTCTCTTGAACAAGAAGTGAAAGTTAAAACAGCTATAGCTAAAGCTGATAAAAGTAAATTTTTCATTTTTGTGTTATTTAATTTGTTGAAACAAATGTAGACTTGAATTGTTTTTTAGTGTTTATCCTAATGTTATTAGTTTATTAAAAATATAGGCAGATTTCGGAATAAAATCTGCCTAATATTTATTTATTGTAAATTAAATGTTTAGAAAGAATATTTCATTGAAATACTAAAGTTTCTACCTTTTTTGTAAGAGTCAACTACAACATTTTGAATGTCTTGCGTTCTTTCAATGGTAGGGTCGGTTAAATTTTTTGCGCTAAATCCAAACCCAATATTTTTGTTTACTTTATATTTTAAAACAAAGTCTAAAGTAATTACTTCACTGTCTACTAAATCTCCTTTTCCAGTAACACCAAGCGCATAAATTCTATCTGAAAAATAACCTCCAGCTAAAGTTGCGGTTAATGATCTATCATTTTTGAAATCTTTGTTGAAACTGATATCTGAGTTTACTAATAAATCAGAAGCACCTGTAAGTCTTGAATCTTTATTTGTAAATGCTACGCTAATTCCAGGATTTTCTTCAATTACTTTTTGAGTATCCAAATCTTGATTTGTAAATAGATAAGATACATTTAATCCAAATCCTAAGTTAGTTTTTTCACCAGTTGTGTTATTTTCTCTTGAAATAATATTTTTTCTCCATTCACCTTCAACTCCTAAACCAATTGCTTTTTCGCCTGAGTTTACCCAAGAAATATCATTTGTGGCAGAAGCAACTGTAACTTGATTAATTGGATTTTGAATATATTTTCCAAATCCTGTAAATGATATAACTTCACCATTTTTAGGATACATTTCCCATTTTAGATCAAAGTTATAATCAGTAGAGTTGTATAAGTTTTCATTTCCAAAGAAACTTTGCCCAACTTCTTCAAATAAGAAAGGAGCTCTTTCTTTAAATTGAGGTAATGTATAAGTTTTACTTGCAGCAAATTTTACATTTTGTTTTTCATTAATTTCATATTTTGCTGTTAACGAAGGTAAATATTCCATAGTGTCAGATAATTTTTTACCTGATTTCAATGAGGTGCTGTAAAAAATATCTTGAATAATATATTCGGAACGGAAACCAGCAATTACAAATAACTTTGGTGTAAACTGGTATTCAATAGCTCCGAAACCTGCAGAAATAATTTGTTGACCATTAAAATTTTGAGGATCTAATGCATTTGGAGCGCTTAAACCACCTCTAAATGTTTGAATATCGAAATAACCTAAGTTAAAACTGTTTTGGTTAAAATAGCCATCAATATTATTCAAATCAATAACTTGTTGTGAATTAATTTTGAAGTTGAATTGAGTTGCATCAAAATTAATTTCTTTATATCTAGCACTATATCCTGCTATAAACTTTCCTTTATATTTGTCTTCAGTTGTTTTTCCAAATTTATATGACAAAGTAAAATTTCCAGCTAATTCATCATCAGTCATTTCTTGAAAATATCTATGATTGTCCGATTTGTTTAAGTTTGAAACAATTAGCGGAGATGTTGTTGGGTTATCATTATCTGATGGTACAAATGTGTTTTGCATACGATCAGGAATTACATTTGTCATCATATTATATGAAAGTCCCCAATCAAAGTTAATACGATTGCTTAAAGTATGATTACCTAATAATTGATTAATAAGTAATGAAGTTCTTTCAAAAGTAGAACGTGATAAATAACCACCTCCATCAGGTGCTGCATCAAAAATATCAATTACACCTGTAAACTCTTCGTGTTTTTGTGAGGTAGAATTAATATACATCGTATTTAATTTGATGTTATGATTACTGTTTATTTTATAGTTAATGTTAGCCATAGCATTTGAACTTGTTTGGTATTCATATGCTTTTCTAAATAAGTCTTTATAGGCCACACCCTGACTTGCTTCAACACCACCTCTTCTTGCTCCTTCTTTATAATTATAATTATTATCGAATGAAGTGTTTAAAAAGAAACTTAATTTCCCATTAGTGCCTATTGAATAAGAGTCTCCACCTCTTAAATAAAATGAACTTCCTATTGGAGTTGCTGCTTGCTTATCCCAGCTTGTAGTAAAGTTATAACCGGCTAAAGGATTACTTGGTATAGGTTGATTACTAAAACCATGAAAATTTGGTCCGTCTTGCAAATAGAATTTGTTTTGTGAAATTGCATTTGAATTAGCATTCATACCACTTCCTACTTCAATCATTCCGCTCCCTTTATAAGTTTTAGAAACGATATCCACATTAGCTCCTGCAAAATCTCCGTAGTTTTTATAGTTGAATGTTTTATCAATTCCAATGTATTCCACAATGTCAGTTGAGAAAACATCTAAAGACATGTTTTTAGTAGAAGGATTATTTGATGGTAATGGTAATCCATTCATTGTAGTAGAGTTATAACGATCACCTAAACCTCTAACAAAAATATCGCTTGAACCTTCTTGTTTAGAAATCCCTGATGTTTTAGCAACAGCTGCAGCTACATCTCCAATTCCCTTTTTAGAAATTTCTTCCGCTCCAATACTTTGTTTAATCTCAACTGCTTTTTGTTGTTCTTGCAATAAAGCACTTTCTTTTTCTTTAGAAACTACTTGGATAATTTCAACATCTGCTAATTGAACGCCACTAGCTTCTAGAGTATGATTGATTACTTTTTTCTCATTAGCTTTTAAGGTAAATGGAATTTCTTTAGTTTCGTATCCTAAATATCCAATTACTAAAGTATAGTTTCCTGGTTTCAGAGAAATTGAATATTTTCCGTTCTCATCAGTAGAAGTTCCTTGTTTTGTTCCTTTAATTACTATGTTAGCAAAAGGTAAAGGTTCGTTGTTAAATTCTTTATCTAAAATAGTTCCAGTTACAGTTCCATTTTGAGCAAACATTGCTACTGAAAAGAATAATGATAATAATAGATAACGTAGTTTCATTTTGTGTTGTTAAATTTTGGTGCAAAGGAACTGCCAGAGTGTTATTGTAAAGTTACTTGCCTGTTATGAATTAGTTGTGAATGCGTTACCGAATTGTTAATAGATTAAATAATTGTAAACTCCTTTGAACATTTTATTTTATCTTTACCTTTACAAACCAAAACATAACAAATTTTGTAATGAAGAAAAAAGACATTAAGATCTTATTGGTTGATGATGAGCAAGATATCTTAGAAATTGTAGGATACAATCTTTCTCAAGAAGGCTATCAAATCGTTACAGCTTCAAACGGAAAAGAAGCTATCGCAAAAGCAAAAAAAGAACATCCTCATTTAATCATTATGGATGTCATGATGCCTGAAATGGACGGAATGGAAGCTTGTGAAAACATTAGAAAAATTCCAGAACTTCAAGATACAATTATTACTTTTTTAACCGCTCGTTCCGAAGATTATTCACAAGTTGCTGGTTTTGATGCTGGAGCTGATGATTACATTGCAAAACCCATCAAGCCAAAGGTTTTGGTAAGTAAAGTACAAGCATTATTAAGAAGATTAAAAGGTGTAGAAGGCGTTTCGTCAACCACAACTTTAACGGTAGGAAATATCGAAATCAACAGAGAAGAATACAAAATTATTAAAGAGGGCGAAGAAATCATCTTGCCTCGTAAAGAGTTTGAATTGTTCTATTTATTAGCCACAAAACCTGGAAAAGTGTTTACTCGCGAAGAGATTTTAGATAAAGTTTGGGGTAACGAAGTAGTAGTGGGTGGAAGAACCATCGATGTTCACATAAGAAAATTAAGAGAAAAAATTGGAGATAGCTTCTTTAAAACCATTAAAGGAGTGGGATATAAAATCGAATTTTAATGCAATTAAAATTTAAAAAATCTTATAAGTTCGCTTTAAAGTCATCGTTATACGTAACCTTGTTCTTTTTAGCGACTATTTTTTTGTATCATTATTTTGTTCAGTCATTAAATTTACTGGTTGTTTTCGCTTTTTCGCTTATTTTTTATGCGGCGACATTCTTTTTAATTCAATTTAGAGTGGAGCATTTTATCTATAAACGTGTTAAGAAAATTTATGATGATGTCTCGCTTTTGGAAACAACTTCTTATGTAAATCAGCCCGTAACAACTGATATGGCAACTCTTACGAAAGAAGTAAAAAAGTTCGCCCGAGATAAAAAATTAGAAATCGAAACCTTAAAAATTAGAGAAGAATACCGAAAAGAATTTTTAGGAAACGTTTCGCACGAATTAAAAACACCACTTTTTACGATTCAAGGTTATTTGCTTACACTTCTTGATGGTGCGATGGAAGACAAAAATATCCGAACAAAATATTTAGAACGTGCCGAAAAAGGTGTAGAACGCCTAATTTACATCGTGAAAGATTTAGATATGATTACCAAATTAGAAGTTGGTGAAATCAATCTAGATGTAACTCGTTTTAATATTGTTGAAGTGATTCAAAATGTGTTTGATTTGTTCGAAATGAAAGCAGCAAACAAAAACATTACCTTAACTTTTGATATGAAATATGCTAAGCCTATTTGGGTAATGGCCGATCAAGAAAAAATCCAACAAGTTGTTACGAATTTAGTAGTAAACTCTATCAAATACGGCAAAAAAGGCGGAACTACTGAAGTTGGAATCGAAGATTTAACCAAAAATAAAGTCATCGTAAGAATTACCGATAACGGTGAAGGTATCGAAAAACAAAACATTCCACGTTTATTTGAACGTTTTTACCGAGTAGATAAAAGTGGTGCAAGAAGCGAAGGTGGTTCAGGTTTAGGATTAGCTATCGTGAAACATATCATTGAAGGTCACGATGAAAAAATCTATGTAGAAAGTCAAATCGGAGTTGGTTCAGAATTTTCATTTACCTTGGAAAAGACGAAATAATTCGTTCCAATTCGGGTCAACCGAAAAATCCTTAAATCCTTTGTAAAAGTGAATTTTTTCTAATTTGGAAGCTTTGAATTTTTCTTGCTTGCAACTTGGAGCCACAATTTCCGATTTAAACTTTTTAGCCAAATATTCTTGTTCGTATTGACCAGGCGTAGGAATAAAAAACGCTTTTTTCTCCAATTTTGCTAAATCCATAACCGTAGTATAACCCGAACGACAAACCACAAATTCACTTTCGTTAAAAGCGGTGCTTAATTGTTCCGAGTTCATGAAATTGTAATACGTAATCGAATTTACTTTCTCAATTTGCTGTTGCGATTCAACTATCCCTTTTACAAAAAGAATTTCCTTCGAACTATTTTCTAATTCTTTGGTAAGTTTTTTTTCCAATAAAGTACGTTGCGGTTCTGGTCCTGATAATAAAACCATAATATCGTATTTAACGGGAAGTGATTTTTTTTCAATGCGACTTAGCGGACCGATGTAAGAAATTTTATTTAACTTCTTTTCAGGATGCCCTAATTTTCCAGATAAATTCTCCACACTTGAAACATCAGGAACCCAACAAGTATCAAACTTGGAAATATAACGCAAATGCAATTTGGTAGTCAACCAAGAAGTTTTTCCAGAAAGTACATTCAATTGATGTGTAATAAAAACAGAAGGTACTTTTGAAGAATAAACGCCTAATCTATTATCGCTAATAACACCATCGATTTCATAGTTTTCGATAATCCTATTGATTTTTGATTTCTCTTTTTTGATGGCCAACATCATTTTTGGCATTTGAAGTGCTAGTTTCCACTTGAAGTTTTTACCTTTTTCCGCATATTGAATATTATAAGCGGGTAATTCAATACTTAAAAGTTTCGGAAACTCTTTTTTTAATAAAGCTAAAGCTACTCCGTCAGAAGCAATAATGGGTTCAAAACCATTTTCTTCCAATGCTTTTATAATAGGAATACATCGTGTGGCATGTCCTAAACCCCAGTTTAATGGTGCTATGAGTATTTTTTTCTTCATTACTTTTTCAAAACCGCAATAAATTGTTCGGCTAATTTATTTTCATCTTCAAAATTATACTCATTTTCCTCCGAACTAAAATTTCTATCGTGTTGGTATAATTTCCACTTTTTGTTGTTGTATTCCAAAGCCGTTAAATTTTCTATCCAATCACCCGAATTCAAATAGAAAACTTCTCCTTTTTCATTTTCCATGAACTCAATTTTGGGTTCGTGAATATGTCCGCAAATTACATAATCGTAGTCGTTTTCTATTGCCAATTCTACACAAACATTTTCAAAGTTAGTGATAAATTTAACAGCAGATTTTACATTGTTTTTAATTTTCTTAGAAAGCGAATACGGTTCTTTGTTAAATCGGGCTAAAACCCAATTGATGAATCTATTGATTAGGATTAAGATATCATAACCCCAACCGCCTAATTTGGCTAACCATTTAGCTTGAGTAATCGAAGCATCAAAAACATCACCATGAAAAATCCAAGCTCTTTTATGATCTAATTCTAAAACAAGTTTATCAATTAAACTGATGTTTCCCATGTGCAAATCGGTAAATTTTCTAAGAAATTCATCGTGATTTCCGGTTATGTAGTACACTTTTGTGCCTTTTGTACTCATCGAAATAATTTTTTTAATTACTTCTAAGTGTTTGGATGGGAAATAGGATTTTCTAAATTGCCAAATATCAATAATGTCACCATTCAGCACTAAAATTTTAGGTTTTATCGAAGATAAATAATCCAATAATTCTTTCGCATGGCAACCATACGTTCCAAGATGAACATCGGAAATAACAGCCACTTCAACTTTACGTTTCTTCAAAATAAAAGTTTTATGCAAAAAACGAAAACCTATCTAATGTTAAGGTTATTGAAACATTATTAAAAGTTTATTTGTGTTGCTAATTATTTCCTTAATTTTGCCCAAAATAAATTAGAAGTGGGAAGTAAAAATAAATTAAAAAGATTCAGCGAGAACGAAACGTTTACTAATGTTTTTCAACCAACAAGAGAAGAAGTGGTGGGAGACCAATTTCTGTTAAAAGGGAAATGGAATAGCGATTTCTTTAAAAATGATAATCCAATTGTGTTAGAATTAGGTTGTGGAAAAGGTGAATACTCTGTTGGTTTAGCCGAAAGATTTCCAGAAAAAAACTTCATTGGAATTGATATTAAAGGGGCAAGATTTTGGCGTGGTGCAAAAACTGCGGTAGAATCTGGCATGAATAACGTTGCTTTTGTGAGAACGCAAATCGAGTTAATCAATCATATTTTTGCTGAAAACGAAGTATCTGAAATTTGGATTACTTTCCCAGATCCACAAATCAAATATAAAAGAACCAAGCACAGAATGACAAATGCTGAGTTTTTAGAACGCTACAAAAAAATCCTAAAACCAAGCGGATTAATGCATTTAAAAACCGATTCAGAATTTATGCACGGTTACACATTAGGCTTGTTGCATGGTTTAGGTCATGAAGTAATTTATGCCAATCACAATATTTACAAAAACGAAGGAGCGCCAGCAGAAGTAACTGGAATTCAAACGTTTTACGAAAGCCAATATTTAGAAGTAAACAAACCTATTACCTATATTAAGTTCCGAATTAAGTAATCTTTGTTACATTCATTTCAATATTCTTCCTTACTTTTGATAAAAATCAATTTATGACGTTTGTTTTAGCCATTTTTCTAGGTTTGATAATTTCCATAGGCGGCATCATTATTCCGGGTATGTTGAATATGACAATTGCTAAAATAAGTGTAAAGGAAAGTCAAAAACAAGCCTTGAATTTTGCTTTAGGAGCGGTTGTAGTGGTTTTTATCCAAAGTTTTTTAGGAACTTATTTTGCGAAATTCTTAGATGCTAATCCAGCTTTTAGTGAAGGATTGAAAAAAATTGGCACTATTATTTTTATTATATTGACGATTGCTTTTACTATTATGGGTTTGAAAGCTAAAAAGCAAAAAGAAATCAAAGTTGATATTGAAGCAAAAAGAAACCGTTTTTTTTACGGAATGGCAATGTCTTCGTTTAATATGTTTGCCATTCCTTGGTATGCGTTAACTAGTTTAATGATGGCTTCAAAAGAATTGTTTCAGTACGATATGATTTCTATTGTATTGTTTTCAATATCGGCAGCTATTGGAACTTATTTTGTGTTTTACTTATATGCTAAATTTTTCAAGCTAATTGAACACAAACTTACTTTTATAGTTCAAAATATCAATTTCTTAATTGCCGCATTAACCGGAATTGTAGCGGTTTCTTCCTTATATAAGATGTTTTTTTAATATTTGAAAAAGTCAACTTCAAATAACGACAACTTTTTTGAACGTGTTTACGAAATCGTTCGACAAATTCCCGAAGGGAAAGTAACTTCTTATGGCGCTATAGCAAAAGCACTTGGCGCAGCTCGCTCAGCTCGAATGGTAGGTTGGGCAATGAATGCATCTCATAACTTAGAAGATGTTCCCGCGCACCGAGTTGTAAATAGAATTGGAATGCTTTCTGGTAAACATCATTTTGAAGGCACAAATTTAATGCAACAACTTCTAGAAAACGAAGGAATTCAAGTTGTCGACAATCAAATTATTGATTTCGAAAAACATTTTTGGGAACCTAAATTTTAATTATCTTTTTCGAAAACGTTTGAGTTTCGAATTCCTTAATTTACCTTATTCTTTCTGTAACAAATGTGACAAATGTCATGTGATACCTTTTTTTTTCGGCTGAAATTTGTACTATAATATTAGAACAAATTAGTAATCCAATAAATTTAGGTATTATGAGCAAATTAAAAACACAATTTAGAACTTTACTTACACTGCTCTTAGTGTTCAGTAATTTTAACACTTTAATTGCGCAAGAATCCAAAGTGGTTTTGGCAGAAAGTAAATTAAAAGTTTTAGGAACATCTAATCTTCATGATTGGGAAATTGATGCTAAAGCGATGAGTGGAAAATCTGTTATGACCATAGATGCTGGAAACTTAAAAGCTATAAAAAGTTTGGATTTTGCAGTTGAAGTTGAACAACTAAAAAGTGGTAAAAGTGGAATGGATAATAATACATTCAAAGCTTTAAATAGTAAAACTTACAAATCAATAAACTACAAATTGGTAAGTGTTACAAAAATTACAGAAACTTCAGATGGTAATTATACAGTTGAAACACAAGGTGATTTAACAATTTCTGGAGTTACAAAAAGAATCAATCAAACTTTTACAGTTAAAATCATAGGAAAAAAAGCCATTTTTTCTGGAAAAACCAAAATTGATATGACAGTCTTCGGAGTAAAACCTCCAACAGCTTTGATGGGAACAATTAAAACAGGTAAAGACGTAACAGTTGATTTCAAAGTTACTTACAATTAATACAAACAAGAACTTATAACTAAAACAAATAATAAAAATTTCAAGTCATGAGAACATTTATAAAATTATCAGTAATTATAGCCGCTTTAAGTTTTACAAGCGCTATTAAGGCTCAAACGCCTACTTTTGGACAAATGCAAAATTTGATTCCAAGAGATCAAAGAGCAATTAATCAATTTGATGTTAAAAAAGACACAGTTGCATATAAAGGATTAAGTATTGATTTAGGTGGAGCATTTGCTTTACAATTTCAAGCAGTAAACTCGTTTAATGATCAACAAGAAGGTTCTTACACTGCTTCTAATGGAGCAACCATTACAAATTATAAATTGAATAATTTGGAAAATCAATTCAACTTACCAACAGCAAATATGACAATTGGAGCGCAATTGTATGATGGAGTTCGAGTAAATTTAGATATGTATTTAGCAGCAAGACACCACAATGAAACTTGGGTAAAAGGAGGATATTTACAAATTGACAAATTAGATTTCATTAAAAAAGATTTCTTAGCAAATTTCATGAAATATGCTACAATTAAAATTGGTCAAATGGAAAATAACTATGGTGATGCTCACTTTAGAAGATCAGATAATGGTAGTGCTTTAGTTAATCCTTTTATTGAAAGTAATATTATGGACTCATTTACAACTGAAATGGGTGCTGAAATTTACTATAATCGTAGTGGTTTTGTGTCAATGTTTGGTATGACAAATGGTAAATTAAATCAAAATGTTACTGAGTTTGTTCCAGCTGCACCAACGGTTGCTGCACCAAATCCTAACACAACTATTAGTCCTACAATTTTAGCTAAATTAGGTTACGATAAACAATTCAATAAAGATTTAAGAGTTAGATTTACAGGTTCATTATCTCATAATGCAAATATGAGTGGTAATCCATGGAGTTCTGATAGAGCAGGTAGCCGTTACTACTATGTAATGTCTCATGCGGCTTACACTTACAACACTACAAATGTTACTAACAATGCTACTACAGATTTAGCTGCAAATGCCACAACAGGTAGATTTAATCCGGGTTTTGGTAATTGGTTCACAACGGTAATGTTTAATCCTTTTGTGAAATTTAAAGGACTAGAGCTTTTTGGAACAATAGAGTTCGCTCAAGGTGGTGATAAAAAAGGTGTTGATGCTACACGTAAAGTAAATCAATTTGCAGGAGACGTAGTTTACAGATTTGGAACTAATGAAAAATTCTATATTGGAACAAGATTAAATACAGTTTCAGGTAAATTAGCAAATGCAGATGCTCGCAAAGTAAATGTAAACAGATTTGAAACAAGTGCAGGTTGGTTTATGACTAAAAACATTCTAGCAAAACTTGCTTACACAAGTCAAAACTATAAAGGATATTCTCAATTTAGTGGAAATAGTTTAAATGATCTTTACGGAGGTAAATTCAGTGGATTGATGTTTGAAGCGGTAATTACATTCTAACATAAAATAAGTAAATTTAAAAGCGAAAGGCAAAATTGCTTTTCGCTTTTACTTTAAGGTTATGAAAACAATTAGTATTATAGCAGTTATTATTCTTTTGAGTTTTGGATTTTCGAAAAATCAAACCAAAGTTAAAATCACGAATAAAAGTGAGGTTTCGATAAAAGGAAAATCTAATGTCAATAGCTTTGAATGTAAATATAATCCGAATTTTATTGAGAATGATTTGCAGGTTTCAATAGCTAGAAACAATAACAAAATCGTGTTAGAAGGCGCAAAACTTTCTATAAAGAGTACTGGTTTTGATTGCGCTCACAAAATGATAACTAAAGATTTCAAAACAATACTTAAAGCAGAGGAATATCCTCATATTGTGATTAATGTTAAAGAGATTAATACAACAAAAGAAAACATAACCGCAAAATTAAACGTGAAAATCGCTGGTGTTGAAAAAGAATATTTGGTTCCAGTAATTTTCAATTCAAACACAAATAATGTAAAAGGACAATTGAAGTTGAACATCAAAGATTTTAAATTAAAATCTCCTAAGAAATTATTAGGCATGGTGGTAGTTAATGACAATGTTGATATCAATTTTAATTTGTTCTTGCAGTATTAATACTATTTTTTCAATTAGTTTAAGAAAGCAATCTTTTTATGAAGGGTTGCTTTTTTATTTGATCATAGATTCTAACTATCAAATTATAAAAACTTTAAACTTTTTAAGTTTTAAACTCCTAAACTTCTTATTATCTTTGCAATCTAAAATCAGTCTGAATAAAAATGTAGGTTATTCTGTTTTAAACTGATTTATTAAAAACTCGAAAAAATGAAATTAGATAGAAAAGAAATTTTAGCTGCATTAGAAACTATTTCGGTTGCAGGTGAAGGTAAAAACATGGTGGAAAGTGGCGCAGTTCAAAATGTAATTACTTTTGGTGATGAGGTTGTAGTGGATTTACTTTTATCAACACCAGCTTTGCATATTAAAAAACGTGCAGAAGTAGATATTATCAAGGTAATTCACGAAAAAGTTTACGAAAAAGCCAAAGTAAAAGTAAACATCAAAGTAGAAGCGCCAGAGAAACCAGAAAATCCAAATTTAATTCGCGGAAAACAAATTCCTGGAATTTCTAATATTATCGCAGTTGCTTCAGGAAAAGGTGGTGTAGGTAAATCTACAATTACAGCTAACTTAGCCGTTTCATTAGCAAAAATGGGATTCAAAGTTGGGGTTTTAGATGCCGATATTTACGGACCTTCAATGCCAATTATGTTTGATGTTGAAAATTCAAAACCAATTTCAGTTGAGGTGGATGGCAAATCGAAAATGCAACCTGTTGCAAGTTACGGAGTTGAAATTTTGTCTATCGGATTTTTCACAAAACCTGACCAAGCGGTTATTTGGAGAGGACCAATGGCTGCCAAAGCTCTAAATCAAATGATTTTTGATGCTAACTGGGGCGAATTAGATTTCATGTTAATCGATTTACCACCGGGAACAGGCGATATTCACTTATCAATTATGCAATCGTTGCCAATTACAGGAGCTGTTGTAGTAAGTACACCTCAAGCTGTGGCTTTAGCCGATGCAAAAAAAGGAGTTTCAATGTTTATGTCAGAATCGATTAATGTTCCTGTTTTAGGAATTATCGAAAATATGGCGTATTTCACACCAGAAGAACTTCCTGAAAATAAATATTATATCTTTGGTAAAGAAGGAGCTAAAAACTTAGCAGAAGATTTACAAGTGCCTCTTTTAGGAGAAGTGCCATTAGTACAAAGCATTCGCGAAGCAGGAGATTACGGTCGCCCAGCAGCATTGCAAACGGCTTCAGTTTTAGAAGGTGTTTTCGAAAATATTACAAGAAACGTAGTGCAAGAAACTGTAAATCGTAACGAAACATTACCACCAACAGAAGCTATAAAAATAACAACAATGGCAGGTTGTTCTGCTGTAAAAAAATAGTAATCAGTTTACAGTCTCAGTATACAGTTTATGCTGTTTATTGTGACTGAAAACTGTGACTGAAAACTAAATATTATGACTACACTAGAAATAAAGGAGAATGTTGAAAAAGCATTAGAGGAAATTCGTCCATTTTTGAATTCAGATGGTGGCAACATCTCATTAGTAGAAATTATTGAAGACAAACATGTTAAAGTTCGTTTAGAAGGTGCATGTACCAATTGTAGTTTAAGTATTAGCACTATGAAAGCTGGTGTTGAAACTACGATTAAAAAATATGTGCCTCAAATTGAAACTGTAGAAAATATTGCATAACTGATTATTATCATATTATGTTATATTTCAATTCTTCAATTTTGCCTCTTTGTAACTATTGTAACGTATAGCAAATTTTAGTATTTGTAACTTTACAACACTAAAAGATTTTAAAACATGATTCAAACGGATATATTAATTATTGGCGCAGGTCCTACGGGGCTTTTTGCCGTTTTCGAAGCCGGATTATTACAATTAAAATGTCATATTATTGATGCCTTGCCTCAGCCAGGCGGACAGTTAGCGGAGTTGTATCCAAAAAAACCTATTTTCGATATTCCA
Source organism: Flavobacterium proteolyticum (assembly GCF_015223105.1). Classification (GTDB taxonomy): domain Bacteria; phylum Bacteroidota; class Bacteroidia; order Flavobacteriales; family Flavobacteriaceae; genus Flavobacterium; species Flavobacterium proteolyticum. Next base: position 504,790 of record NZ_JADFTZ010000001.1, on the reverse strand, counting down.
GGTTATCCTTCGGTTTTAGCAGGTGATTTGGTAACCAATTTAATGGAACAAATCAAACAGTTTCAACCTGGATTTACTTTAGGAGAAACTGCTGAAACCATCCAAAAATTAGAAGACGGAACTTTCATCGTAACCACTAATGAAGGTACAAAACACCAAGCAAAAGCGATTGCAATTGCAGGTGGTTTAGGAACTTTCGAACCAAGAAAACCTATTTTAAAAGATATCGAATTCTACGAAAAAGAAGATCGTGGCGTAGATTACTTCGTAAAAGATCCAGAAAAATACCGTGGAAAAAATATTGTAATTGCAGGTGGAGGTGACTCTGCTTTAGATTGGAGTATTTTCTTATCGAATGTTGCAAATTCAGTAACATTGGTACACAGAAGAAACGAATTTCGTGGTGCTTTAGATTCGGTTGAAAAAGTACAAGAATTGAAGAATACTGGAAAAATTAAATTAGTTACTCCTGCTGAAGTTGTAGGGTTTAATGGTAGTGAAAGAATTACCGCTGTTGATATAGAAGTTAACGGTGCCAGAATGAAAGCAGAATGTGATTATTTTATTCCACTTTTCGGGTTAACGCCAAAATTAGGACCAATTGCTAATTGGGGATTAGAAATCGAAAAGAACGCTATCAAAGTAAATAACGCTTTAGATTATCAAACCAATATTGACGGAATTTATGCAATCGGTGACGTAAACATATATCCAGGAAAATTAAAGTTGATTTTATGCGGATTCCACGAAGCGACATTAATGTGCCAAAGTGTATATAACAGAATCAATCCTGGAAAACGTTACGTATTGAAATATACCACCGTTTCAGGAGTAGATGGTTTTGATGGGACAAGAAAAGAAGCAGAAAAAGCCGTTGTAAAATCAATTGATTAATATGAGCCAAGACGTAACCATTTTTATAACCGACAGAAACGGAGTTAAACATGAAGTGTTAGCTCCAACCGACATGAACATGAACATTATGGAGTTAATTCGTTCTTATGAATTAGCCGAAGAGGGAACCGTTGGTGTTTGTGGAGGAATGGCGATGTGCGCCTCTTGTCAGTGTTATATTTTAAATGATGTAGTTTCTTTAGAACGCAACCCAGATGAAGAAGCAATGCTTTGGGAAGCCTATCACGTAAAGGATAATTCACGATTAGGTTGTCAAATTCCTATCACCGAAGATTTAGAAGGTTTAGAAATTGAAATAGCACCAGAACAATAAAAAAAGCGAGAAGTAATTCTCGCTTTTAATTTTATACTAATTCATGTTTATGTTCCACTTGCTCTTCAATGGCATTCCAAAGTCCAATTCTTTTTTCTAAAGCTGTAATCGAAACTTCTTGAACTTCATTCCATTTTTGTTCTGAATCACCACAAAGTTCAGTAATCATTTGCATCGCCATTGGACCATGTTCGTCGGCATCTAATTCAATATGTCTTTCAAAATAATAAATTAGTTTTGATAAATCCGTTTCTGGAAAGTTTCGCTGAAAGTTTTTCAAAATTTCGGTAAACATATTGGGAATTAAATCTTCTCTTCCAAAAGTAAAGGCAGCCGCAATTTCATGTGGTTTTCCTTGTTCAATCACACGGAAAGTGAAATCCAAAAACGCTTTCACATTCGGATGTAAATCACTTTGCTTTATGGATACAAAAATATTTTTCGTTTCTTCTACATTCTTCAAAAAAGAATTGATTTGAGTTGTCGAAGCACCACATTGTGTCATCGCATCCAAATACATTTCAAAATGACTTTGACGTGTTCCATCAATAGTTAAATCGGTTTCTTCTGCTACAACTATCTCGTTAATTAAATAACGAATTTCTGGATTTCCAATGGGTAACCACGGAGTTGTAGTACAAGTTAATTTATTCTGTAAGGCTTTTAGTAATGACATAAAATCCCAAACCGCATAAATGTGGTTTTCTAAAAAACAATGTAAATCGTCAATCGTTTTAACTTTGTTGTATAACGAATGGTTTAACAGTTGTTCTTTCTGACTTTGAATCGATTGGTTTATGGTTTGAATATTCATAGGGCAATTTTTATTTCTATATACGAAATTCTAACTTCTTTTGGTTTTGAATCTGTACACTACAAATGTAAAAATGCTTCCCTAAAAAGTGAAGCATTTTGTATCAATTTTATCTATTGTTTAATTATTTGAATGCAGGGAAACCAGTTACATCCATACCTGTAATTAACAAGTGAATATCGTGAGTTCCTTCGTAAGTCACTACAGATTCTAAATTCATCATGTGTCTCATGATGGAATATTCACCTGTAATTCCCATTCCTCCTAGCATTTGACGTGCATCACGAGCAATCGTTAACGCCATATCAACGTTGTTTCTTTTTGCCATCGAAATTTGAGCCGAAGTAGCTTTTCCTTCGTTTCTTAAAACACCCAATCTCCAAGTTAATAATTGTGCTTTCGTGATTTCAGTAATCATTTCAGCTAATTTCTTTTGTTGTAATTGTGTTGCTCCAATAGGTTTGTCAAACTGAATACGTTCTTTTGAATAACGTAAAGCCGTATCGTAACAATCCATTGCTGCTCCAATCGCTCCCCAAGCAATTCCATAACGAGCTGAATCTAAACATCCAAGTGGTGCTCCTAATCCAGATTTGTTTGGTAATAAGTTTTCTTTTGGAACTTTTACGTTGTCAAAAATAAGCTCTCCAGTTGCAGAAGCTCTCAAAGACCATTTATTGTGTGTTTCAGGTGTTGAGAAACCTTCCATTCCTCTTTCCACGATTAATCCGTGAATTCTTCCCTCTTCGTTTTTAGCCCAAACTACTGCAATGTCAGCAAAAGGTGCGTTCGAAATCCACATTTTAGCACCATTTAAAAGATAATGATCGCCCATATCTTTAAAATTAGTTACCATTCCACCTGGATTTGAACCGTAATCTGGCTCTGTTAAACCAAAACAACCAATCATTTCTCCTGTGGCTAATTTTGGTAAATATTTCATTCTTTGTTCTTCGTTTCCGTATTTCCAAATAGGATACATTACTAATGAGGATTGAACAGATGAAGTCGAACGTACACCCGAATCTCCTCTTTCAATTTCTTGCATGATTAATCCATAAGAAATTTGGTCTAATCCAGCACCACCATATTCTACCGGAATATAAGGACCAAATCCACCAATTTCTCCTAAACCTTTTACGATTTGTTTTGGAAATTCTGCTCTTTGTGCGAAGTCTTCAATAATTGGAGAAACTTCTTTTTTTACCCAAGCACGTGCAGCATCACGCACCATTTTATGTTCGTCAGATAATAATTCGTCTAATAAATAATAATCTGGAGATTGAAATAAGTCTGGTCTCATAGTTTTTGATTTGAAAGTCACAAAAGTAAGTAAAGATTTTTAACAAATCAACGAACAAGTGTTATAATTTTATAAGAAGCTTTTTCCAGCTATCCGCTATATCTTTTTGTTTTTATCGAATTCAAAAAACAATTCGTTATTTCATTGTAAAAGAAATGCTTGAAAAACAAAAAGGATGCCGCTTCTATCTGGGCTAGGGTTACATCTTTAAATAGAAATCCTTCGTTAATTCAATATATTCAGGAGTATAATTATGTCTAGAAATTTCAATAACTAATTCATCAATTAACGGAGTTTGTTCCATTCTGCAAAAAGCCAATAAACTTCTTTTAATTTCCGATGTTGGAGTACCTTTTACACGAGTAATTTTTAATGGAAACAAATCCAATTCTTTACACATATCAACAAATCGCTCTTCTTCTTTATAAGGAATAATCACAGAGAAAATCCCGTTATCAGAAAGTAATAAAGCGGCTGCTTCAATTAATTCTTCAAAAGGCAAAGCGTCTTCAAAACGCGCTAAGTCTCTCGAAGTGTTATCTGATTTATAATCATCGGTGTAAAAAGGCGGATTGGAAATAATTAAATCGTATTCGTCTTCAGGTTCGTCCGCAAATTCATCCAAACCTGCATGAAAACAAAATAATTTATCACCCCAAGACGAAGCTTCAAAATTTTCAACACATTGTTCGTAAGCGTCTTCGTCAATTTCAATCGCATCGATTTGTTCGGCGTTGCTTCTTTGGGCTAACATTAAAGACAATATTCCAGTTCCAGCTCCAATATCTAAAACATTGTACGGATTATTGATTAACGGAGTCCAAGCGCCAAGCAAAACACCATCGGTGCCAATTTTCATAGCACAACGATCTTGATTAACGGAAAATTGTTTGAATGTAAAAGTCATTGGAATTATCCAAGATATAAATCAACCAAACCTTCAGGAGTTTCTAAAGTAATGGTTTTGTTTGCTCTGTCAAGTGCAATAATGAAATCATCAATAAGTGGAATCAAAATTTCAGTTCCATTTTTATCGATTTCAAAAAGGGGTTGAGCGCCACTGTCATTAATAGCGGCAATTTTTCCAATATTTCCTAAACGGGTATCAATCACATCAAATCCAATTACTTCGTGGTAATAAAATTGAGTGCCCTCTAATTTAGGTAACATAGAAAGTGGAAGATATAATTCACTTCCCATGATTTCGTCAGCTTCTTCTTCGGTTTGAATGTCTTCAAATCGGATACGTAAGAATTTTTCTTTGTGAAGCGAACTACTTTCAATAAAAAATGGAACCAGACTTTTGTTGATTTCAACAAAAACTGATTCCAAATTTTGATACAATTCGGGTTCGTCGGTGTCTAAATACGCCAATACTTCCCCTTTGAAACTAAATTTTTTCGCGATTTTACCTAAATAGAAACAATCTTCTTTACGCATGGAATCGCTATAAAATTATGCTTGAGTTTCTTCGTTGTTTTCTTCAACAGCAGGAGCTTCTTCAGCAGCAGCCTCAACTACTTCTTCAGCAACTTCTTCTGTAGCTTCAGCAGCTTTTGCAGCCTCAGCTTGAGCAGCAATACGTTTTGCGTTTGCTTCTTGTTCAGCTTTTAATGCTTTAGCTTTAGCATCAGCTTCAGCTTTTGATAAACCTGATTTCTTAGCTTCAACTTTACCAGCTTTTTCTTCTAACCAAGCAGCTAATTTAGCATCAGCTTGTTCTTGAGTTAAAGCACCTTTACGAACTCCTCCATCTAAGTGGTGTTTTAATAAAGCACCTGTGTAAGATAAAATTGCTCTTGCAGTGTCAGTTGGCTGAGCACCATTGTGTAACCATTGTGCAGCTTTTTCGATGTTTAAATCGATAGTTGCAGGGTTAGTGTTTGGATTGTAAGTTCCGATTTTCTCTAAGAATTTACCATCTCTTTTTGATCTTGCATCTGCTGCAACAACCCAATAAAAAGGTTTCCCTTTTTTTCCGTGTCTTTGTAATCTAATTTTTACTGACATAATCTTGTGATTAATTTGAGGTTCTCGACCTCGGTTATTTAAGGGTGCAAATATATAAAACTTTGCAATACAAATGTATAAGTTGTTTGAAAATATTTTTTTCTGATAAAATGTGTTTGTTTCAATAAAAAAGTTATTTTTGTTACCTACTTATAATATATAGGATAAATAAAATGAAAAAATTACTTTCTTTAATAGCTGCTACGGTTTTATTTACTTCTTGTCAAGAAGATATTCAGACTAATACTCCTGCTTTTCAGGCTAATTTTAACAATAATGCGTGGAGAGCAAATTATTCTGCTGCTTCAATTGACGCAGGTGGGGCGTTGACGATTACGGCTTTTACAGAATATGAAACTGTAATGTTGAAAACAAGTACTGCTACTGTAGGGACATACATTTTAGGAACTGCTAATACAAATGATTTCGCATCTTATGATTTGGACAGCCCTGAATTATCAAAATCGTATGATTCTAGAGTGTATTCTGGTCCTGCATACAAGTTGTCAGCTATTCAAAATGCGGGTAGTGGCTATACAAATAATGCTGCTGGAGCTCAAACTACTGGTGGTTCTGGTTCTGGTATTAGAGTTGCAACAACAACTACTAATGGGGCGGTTACTTCTATTACTTTAGTTTCAAGAGGTAACGGATATAGAGCTGGTGATTTAATTACTATTGTAGGAGGTAATAATAATGCTAAATTCAAAGTAGTTAATGTGCAACAAAGTAATGGAGAAATTACGATTACTGAAGTTTTAGACGGAAAATATACTGGTAAATTTAAATTCAATGTAGTGGATGAACTTGGAGATGTTGTTACTTTCTCAGAAGGTTGGTTTTATAAAGTGCCTTTAGCTACATTTTAATAATAACAGCTAATTAAAATAAAAAAACCATCTGGAGTAATTCAGATGGTTTTTTGTTTTGTTGATAACTTAAATTGGCATTCACTAACTTAAAATGTATTTTTGTTTTTATTCAAAATCAGCTTTTGCGTTTTGTCTTTAGCTTAATTACCAGATAGATGTACTTAATTTTCGATACAGAAACCACAGGATTACCGCGCAGTTGGTCGGCACCTATTACCGATACCGATAACTGGCCTCGTTGTATACAAATTGCATGGCAATTACACGACGAAATGGGAAATTTAATCGAGCACCAAGATTATTTGGTTAAGCCCGAAGGTTTCAATATTCCTTATGATGCCGAAAGAATTCATGGTATTTCTACCGAATTAGCAATGGAACAAGGAATTCTCTTATCAGAAGTTTTAGAGAAATTCAATATCGCACTTTCAAAAGCAAAATTTATCGTTGGGCAAAATGTAGGATTTGATGTCAATATCATGGGATGCGAATTCCATCGTATGAATATTGGTTCCGATATGACTAAAATGCCGGTTTTAGATACTTGTACTGAAATCACTGCTAACTTATTAAAATTACCAGGCGGTCGTGGCGGAAGATTCAAGTTGCCAACATTAACAGAATTACATCAATATCTTTTCAATCAACCATTCGCAGAAGCACATAATGCCACTGCCGATGTGGAAGCAACAACGCGTTGTTTTCTTGAGTTAATTAAAAGAGAAGTTTTTACCAAAGAAGAGTTAGATGTAACACCAGACTATTTCAGAAGTTTCCGAGAAAAAAATCTAGGTGAAATCCAATTAATCGGATTAAAACATATCAATCTGAAACAAGCCTCTGATGAAATTAGAGCGCGTTTGAAAAAAATCGAGCAAGAGGAAGTTCAAACCACAATTTCAGAAGAAGTAAAATCCGATTTAAAAGACGCTGCTTTTGCTCATTTGCACAATCATACGCAGTTTTCGGTGTTACAATCGACTATCGCAATTAATGATTTGGTGAAAGCTTCGGCAAAATTCAAAATGCCAGCGGTTGCTATGACCGATACTGGAAACATGATGGGCGCTTTTCATTTTGTAAGTGCTGTTTTAAATCACAACAAAGCAGCTGAAGCTAAAAACAAAGAATTAGTCGAAAGCGGAGAAGAGCCAACAGAAACCGTAATTAAACCGATTGTAGGGTGCGAGTTCAATATCTGTGACGATCATAAAGATAAGACCAAAAAAGACAACGGTTATCAAGTTGTTCTGTTAGCAAAAAACAAAAAAGGCTATCACAATTTAGCCAAAATGTCTTCGATTGCTTATACCGATGGTTTCTATTACGTTCCGCGTATCGATAGAAAAATCGTAGAACAGTATAAAGAAGATATCATTGTGCTGTCTGGAAATTTATATGGAGAAATTCCAAGTAAAATTCTGAATGTTGGAGAGAGTCAAGCCGAAGAAGCTTTAATTTGGTGGAAAGACCAATTTGGTTCCGATTTCTATTTGGAATTAATGCGCCACAAACAAGAAGACGAAAATCGTGTGAACCAAACATTGATAGCTTTCGCGAAAAAGCATAATGTGAAGTTAGTTGCGACCAACAATACCTATTACGTTAATAAAGAAGATGCTAACGCCCACGATATTTTATTGTGTGTAAAAGATGGTGAGAAACAAGCAACACCAATTGGTCGCGGACGTGGCTATCGTTACGGATTGCCAAATCAAGAATATTATTTCAAATCGGGTGATGAAATGAAGCAACTTTTTGCTGATTTACCCGAAGCAATTATCAATATTCAGGAAATCATCGATAAAACTGAACCGTATTCTCTATATCGCGATGTATTACTTCCAAAATTCAAAATTCCTGACGAATTTGAAGTAGAGGAAGACAAATTAGATGGTGGAGTTCGTGGCGAAAATGCGTATTTACGTCATCTAACCATGGAAGGTGCTAAAAAACGCTATGGCGAAATTACACCAGATATTCAAGAACGTCTTGATTTTGAATTGCTTACGATTTCCAATTCAGGTTATCCAGGATATTTCTTAATTGTGCAAGATTTCATCGCCGAAGCACGAAAAATGGATGTTTCTGTTGGGCCAGGTCGTGGTTCGGCTGCGGGTTCGGCTGTTGCGTATTGTTTAGGAATTACGAATATCGATCCGATTAAATACGATTTGCTTTTTGAGCGTTTCCTTAATCCCGACCGTGTTTCCATGCCCGATATTGATATCGACTTCGATGATGAAGGTCGTGGTCGTGTAATGGATTATGTAATCAATAAATACGGAGCAAACCAAGTAGCGCAAATTATTACCTATGGTAAAATGGCTACGAAATCAGCCATTCGTGATACCGCTCGTGTATTGGATTTGCCATTGTTTGAAGCGGATAGAATTGCGAAACTAATTCCAGGTATGATGCCATCAAAATGGAATTTAGCAAGATTTTTAGCCGAAGACGAAAGTGAAGTCAAAAAAGCCTTACGTTCAGAAGAATTTGACCGAGTTAAAGAATTAATCGAAATCGCCAATTCCGAAGACTTAGCGGGTGAAACTATCCAACAAGCAAAAGTTTTAGAAGGTTCGATGCGAAATACCGGAATTCACGCTTGTGGAGTGATTATTACGCCTGATGATATTACGAATTTCGTTCCTGTAACTACAGCAAAAGATTCGGATTTATATGTAACCCAATTTGACAACTCGGTAGCGGAAAGCGCTGGTTTGTTGAAGATGGACTTCTTAGGGTTAAAAACCCTAACCTTAATTAAAGACACAGTGAAATTGGTAAAATACCGTTTAGGAATCGATTTGAATCCTGACGAATTTCCAATTGATGATACCAAAACATACGAGTTGTTCCAAAGAGGTGAAACGGTTGGAGTTTTCCAATACGAATCACCTGGAATGCAAAAATACATGAAGGACTTAAAACCAACAGTTTTTGCCGATTTAATTGCCATGAATGCATTATATCGCCCAGGACCATTGGAATACATTCCTTCTTTCGTTCGTAGAAAAAATGGGGAAGAACCTATCACTTACGATTTAGATGCTTGCGAAGAATATTTAGGAGAAACTTACGGAATTACCGTTTATCAAGAGCAGGTGATGCTTTTGTCACAAAAATTAGCGAATTTCTCTAAAGGTGATGCCGACGTACTTCGTAAAGCGATGGGTAAAAAGCAGAAAGATGTCTTGGATAAAATGAAATCTAAGTTCATCGATCAAGCAAAAGCCAATGGTCACGACGAACAAAAATTAGACAAAATTTGGACCGACTGGGAAGCATTTGCGAGTTATGCTTTCAATAAATCGCACTCTACTTGTTATGCTTGGATTGCGTATCAAACTGCGTATTTAAAAGCGCATTATCCTGCGGAATATATGGCGGCGGTGCTTTCTAACAACATGAACGACATCAAGCAAGTTTCGTTCTTTATGGAGGAATGTAAACGCATGGGATTAGCTGTTTTGGGTCCAGATGTGAATGAATCGTACTATAAATTTACGGTAAATGAAAACTACGCTGTTCGTTTCGGAATGGGAGCGATTAAAGGTGTTGGAGCAGGAGCAGTTCAAACCATTGTTGAGAATAGAAAAGATGGAAATTATAAATCCATCTTCGATTTAGCGAAACGTATTGATTTGCGAGCTGCCAACAAAAAAGCATTCGAAAACTTAGCATTAGCAGGTGGTTTTGATGGTTTTTCCGAAACACATCGAGCACAATATTTCCATCATGACGGCGACGGAATTACATTTTTAGAAAAAGCGATTCGTTATGGTTCGAAATTCCAAGAAAACGAAAATTCATCGCAAGTGAGTTTGTTTGGTGATGCTTCGGAAGTACAAATCGCAGAACCACAAGTGCCACCATGCGAAGAATGGAGCACAATGGAAAAATTAGCCAAAGAAAAAGAAGTTGTTGGAATTTATATTTCGGGACATCCTTTGGATGATTATAAATTTGAAATGAAATATTTCTGTACAGCTAAATTGGAATCGCTTAAAAATTTGGAGCAACATTTGGGTAAAAATCTTTCTTTTGGAGGAATTGTAACCAATGTCCAACATCGAACCGCCAAAAACGGAAAAGGTTGGGCAACCTTTGTTTTAGAAGGTTATGACGAGAGTTACGAGTTCCGAATTTTTGATGAAGAATATTTAAAATACCGTCATTTCTTGTTGCAAAACCAATTTGTGTATTTTAAAATTAATGTGAAAGAAGGTTGGGTAAATCGTGAAACTGGGAAAAAATCTGATCCAAGAATTCAGTTTTTAGATGCTAAAATGTTAGCCGATGTATTGCCAACATTCGCCAAGAAATTGATTTTAATGTTCCCAATCAACGATGTAAAAGAGCATGTGATAACGGAGTTAAACCGAATATTTTCTGAAAATAAAGGCGATAATTCAGTAACATTCGAAGTGATGGAATTAGAGCGAATAAAGCGAATTGTGGAAGATATTCCGGTTTCAAATCCAGTAGATGTGGAAGAAGAAATTTCGGAAGATTCTGATGAAGAAGTAGAAATGAATATGGAAGTTCCGGTTGAAAAAGAAGAAATCATTGTAAAAACAAAACTTTCCATGCCAAGCCGAAAATTGAAAGTAAAAATTTCATCGGAATTACTTCAAGAATTGGAACGCATGCAAGTAAATTTTAAATTGAATTAAGTATAAATTCTGCAAATGAGAGTATAATCAAAAGTAATTTTAAAATACACTTTGGTTTATAATTAATTTCTAAATTTGCAATTCAAATAAGTATAAAACTAAAAAGAAATAATATGGCATTAGCAATAACAGATGCTACTTTTGATGAAGTAGTATTAAAATCAGACAAACCAGTAGTAGTAGATTTTTGGGCAGCTTGGTGTGGTCCATGTAGAATGGTTGGTCCAGTTATCGACGAAATTTCTGCTGAATACGAAGGAAAAGCAGTAGTAGGAAAAGTAGATGTTGACGCAAACCAAGAATTTGCTGCAAAATACGGAGTTAGAAACATTCCAACAGTTTTAGTATTTCAAAACGGAGAAGTAGTTGGAAGACAAGTTGGTGTTGCTCCAAAGAAAACGTATACAGATGCAATTGATGCATTACTATAATATTTGAAAAAGAAATTCAAGGCTCAACGAAAGTTGGGCCTTTTTTGTTTTAAAACAACTTTGGTTCCTTTGTTTTCCGATGTTTCTACGTTAATTTCACAATCAATCATTTTGGCTAAATCTCTAATTAAATGAAGTCCAAGACCAGTTTTAATTCCAACAATTTCTTTTTCATCGTATAATGCTTTAAATTGCTCAATAGTTGCTCCTTTACCATTGTCTGTAATTGAAATAAAAGTTGTGTTGTTTTCATTCCAAGCTTTCCAAATGATCATTGGGTTATCAATATTTTCAAGAGCCTTTATGGCGTTTCCAGTTAAATTTCGCATTATGGTTTTTAGGAAATTTTGGTCGGTAAATAATTTGATATTTGAATTATTTTCAAATTGAATTGTAATGTTTTCAGTGCTAGAAAAATGATTTTTAATATCATGAAATAATTCAGAAATATTGATTTTTTCTGGCTGAGGTTTAAAGTTTTCCATCTGTCCTTTGCTCCACAACAAAATGTCTTCCATTGAGTTTAGAAGATTTTCTGCACCAGCTATTGTTTTTTGTTCCAAACGAGTTTTACTTACCTCATCTAATAAATCTGGGCTTTCTTTTTTTAGATGTAAAAATTGAATTAAACTCGCAACTGGACTTCTTAAGTCGTGATTTAAAATATTTAAAAAACGAAGTTTAGCTTTGTTTGCTTCTTCAAGCTCGTAATTTAAAACTTGTAGTTTTAGATTCGATTTTTTTCTATTTTCACTTTGTTTAAATAAAAGAAAAGCAATTATTAAGAGTAAAGAAAAACCAATAAAAAAGTATATTTTTTGCTTCTTTGAGTTTTCGATTTCAGCATTTTTCAATTTATTTTCTGCAGAAAGTAAATCAATTTTTTCTTGTTTGTATTGATTTTGAAATTTTGCTTCGGCGTTGGCAATGCTTTGTTTTGTAGATTCTTTTAAAACCTCTTCATTTACTTTGTTATAAATTTCAAAATAATGCAATGCTTCCTTCCAATTTGCTTGTGCTTTGTAACTTTTTGCAATAAGTTTGTTTATAGTAATAAAAACTGTTTTATCAAATTCATATGCATGAACAGAAGCTTCTTTTAAAATTGAGATTGCTTCTTTATAGTTTTTTTGTTCAAAAAATATTTTGCCTCGAGTAAGATTAATCTCCATTAAAATCTCAGTGTCCTTTGATTTTAACCCAAAATAATCTGCTTCTTTTAAATAAGAATTTGCTTTGCTTAATTGTTTTTTGTCTACATAATATTCCGCTAAATATCTGTTTGCAGAACTTAAACTCAAAAACAAAGAATCGTCTTTAGTAACTAAGCCGTAAATTTTATTTCTGTGCGAAACTAGGCTATCTAAATTTTGTAAACCCCAATAACATTTAATAAAATCATTGTGTAAAAAAGCCATTGCATTTGCAGATTCTTTCAAATAGGGTTTTGCAAGGTTGCAATATTCCAATCCTTTCCTAAATTGTTTCATCTTTATGTAAGCTTGTCCAATTTGAGAATACGAAATACCAATATTTACAAAATTATTATTATCTGTTTTAGGAAATTTTTTTCGGAATTCAATTGCTTTTAATTTGTAATCAATAAACTTAGAAATTTCCGATTTGTCTAAATAATATTCGCCCAAACTTCCAAATAATATTCCTTTAGAATAAACACTTTTAGTAGTGTCAACAATCGTTTTTATATACTCAATTAATTGATCTCTTTCTTTAAATTTTTTAGTAGAATAGTACAAATAATTTAATCGCATTAAAGCAAGAGTTTCTTGTTCTAAATACTTTCCTTTTTGAGCAAATTTTAAAGAATTTTCAAAATATGGAATAGCCTTATCGTATTGATTATTGTCATATTCAAATCCATAACCTTTGTAAAAGTTGAATTTTGATTTATCGTAATTGTTGTCAGATTTGGATATGCCTAACGAAGCAATCTGAATTAATTTCTTATATTCTCCATTGTTCTTTATGATTTCACATTGATTAGATAATTTTTCTAAGAATGTATTGGTTTGTCCAAAAGATAAAAGAGAAAATAGTATCAAAAAGAACTTTGCAAACCTCATACTATAAGTTTTAAGTTTTCTTTATAACTTCTACCAATAGGAATTGAAATATTATTATTTAAACAAACGTCATTTGGTCCAATTTTTTTTATGAAGTTCTTTTGAATGGCAAAACTTCTATGAATTCTCACAAATGAATTAAAATGGTTTTCTTTAAGTAAGTTTCCAAGACTACTCAATACACAATGTTTTTTATTTTGAGTAACCACTAAAGTGTAATCTTTTAACGCTTCAAGATAAAGAATATCTTCGCGTTTCAATTTAATTTGTGAATGCCCTTCTTTGATATAAATTTCATCTTGATTTTCAATTTTATCAAATAAATTGGCTTTATTTCGCATAGAAAAATACAGTTCAATTCTCGAAATTGTATTTTGAAAACGATCAAATTGTAATGGTTTGATTAGAAAATCAAATGTTTCTAATTCAAAGCTTTCTGCTGCATGTTCAGGATGTGAAGTTATAAACACGCAAACGGGTATGTTTTTTACTTGTTTTCTAAATTCCAAACCCGAAAGAGTTGGCATGTCAATATCTGAAAAAAGGATGTCTATGTCATCGATCAAATTGCTGTTTAGTGCTTCTGTTGCAGAACAAAAAACACCTTTAATTTCGATAAATGAAAATTTCTTGACATACGATAAAATCGTTAATCTGTCAATTTCTTCATCATCAATTATTATGCAATTTAAACGACTCATATACTTAAAAATACCAACCAAAAATACAATTTTTTTTCATTTGTCTATTTAAAATGTTATTTGTCTATTAATTTAATAAATAATGTTTTTTAAAAATATTTTTGAATAAAAAATCTACTTATGTTTAAATATATTTCAGTTTTTGTATCGTTATTTTTTATTCAGGTTTGTTCGAGTCAGGTTGGAATAAACACTACGACACCCAATGCACAGCTAGATATAAAATCCTCGAATCAAGCTTTTCCAAGTAATACAGATGGAATTTTAATTCCTAAAATTGATGCTTTTCCAGTAGTTAATCCTACAGCTGATCAGCAGGGAATGATGGTGTATTTGACTACAATAGTAGGAGTTAATTTACCTGGATTTTATTATTGGGATAATACGACAACTTCATGGATTTCTTTAAAAGGGAATGAGGATGCTGATTGGTATAAAGTTGCTACTACAAGTGCTCCAACAAGCATTAATGATAATATGTTCCATAATGGTAATGTTGGTATTGGAGAGGTAAATCCTCTTTATAAATTAGATATAAAAGAATCTAATGTTGCTAAGACAAGAGTTGCTAATTTCGAACATATAAATCCAGGTAATAATTTAAACATAGAAGTGTTAAAAACAAGTATAAATTCTGGGATTAATACTAACGGGATTTATTATGGATTAAATAATTCAATGAGTTTGTCTAATTCTGTGATGGGTATTGGTACAAATAATCTATATAACGGAACTTCTTCAAATGAAGTTTGTGGATATAGAAATGCTTTTTTTGTTTCGGGGTCTGGAACTCGATTTGGATTGAGTAATAATTTTAATTCAGGAACTGGTGTTCGCTACGGAGTTCATAATGTGTTTTCAGGTACCGCTAATCAACAAGTTGGGCTTTATAATTATTTTTCAGGAACTCCAACTTTTGCTCTCTTAGGAACATTTAACAAATTTGAAGACACCAGTATGCAGCCTAAAACAGGTTCTTATAATCAATTTATTAATGATCCTACAGCAAATGGAATTAACTACGGTTATAGAAATAGTTTTGATGGAATTGGAGGTCAAGCAAAATTTGGTTTTTACAATGAAATTTTAGGTAATGGCAATGGGGATTTTTATGGATTAAATAATTTTGTTTCCAATTCAGGTAATGGTAGTTTAGTTGGCGTAAAAAGTGAAATTAATGGTTCTGGAACAGGAAATAAATATGGAATTTTTAACACTATTAATCCTTCTGCTGGAGGCGTGCATTATGGTGTGTATTCAAGTGCTTTAAAAGCGAATAGTTTTGCGGGCTATTTTTTAGGAAGAGTTGCGATAGGAACTTCTGATGCTGATAAATATATATTACCGTCAAACAGGGGAACTTTAGGTCAAATTATGCAAACTGATGGTGTTGGTAATGTTACTTGGCAAAATGTAAGTGCGGTTATTGGAAGTAATTATTGGTCTACGAATGGAAATTCAGCTACAGTTGCTGGAACAAATTTTATTGGGACTACAGATAATGTTGATTTAATATTCAAAAGAAATGGACTTGTTGCTGGTAAAATTGAAATTACCAATACAGCATTTGGAGCAGAAGCTTTAAATAGTAATACCACCGGTTTTTCTAATACAGCAATAGGTGTTAATGCATTAAGAGCAAATATTAATGGATCATCAAATGTTGCTTTAGGGTATGGTGCTTTGAATTCGAATACATCAGGAAGCTTTAATTTGGCACTACATAAAGCATTAACACTTAATACAATAGGTAGTTATAATTTAGGGGTAGGTTTTGAAGCTTTGCATAATAATACAACGGCTAGTTATAATTGTGCAATTGGATATCAAGCATTATTTGGTAATACGGTTGGTAATTTTAATACAGCTATTGGCTCAAGTGCATTGGCTAATAATGTTTCTGGTAATTCAAACTTAGCCATAGGATCTATGGCTCTTAATTCAAGTATTTCGGCTTCATTTAACTTAGCTTTAGGTAATAATGCGTTACGATATAATACTTCAGGTAGTAATAATGTAGCTTTAGGATTAAATTCTTTAGAAGATAATACAACGGGGGTTTATAATACGGGAGTTGGAAATTCAACGTTAAAAGATAATATTAATGGGGTAGATAACGTAGCTATTGGAAATGCTACATTACAACTTAATGTATCTGGAAGTAGTAATACTTCAGTTGGTACAAGAAGTATGTTTTATAATACTACCGGTAATTCAAATACAGCACTAGGTTTTAATGCCTTATTTCGAAATACCTCTGGTGTTGGAAATATTGGAATTGGTTTTTCAACTTTAGTAAATAATACTATTGGGAATAGAAATATTGCGATAGGTAGTCAAGCTTTATTTAATAATGATAACGGTGCATATAATATTACTATTGGGTCTGAGGCATTATATAATAATATAAGTGGAAGTGATAATATAGCAATTGGATATCAAGCAGGTTATAATGAAATAGGATCTAATAAATTATACATAGAGAATAGTAATTCATCAACTCCTCTTATTTATGGCGAATTCGATAATGATATTATTAAAATTAATGGCGTTGTAAAAGTTCATAAAAATCCAGCTGATGCAGAAGAATTACAGCTCAATAATACAAGTGTTTTTGCGCATTCTTCTGGTAATCAAGATTTTGGAACGGGACAAAACGAATTTCTGTTGAGTTCAAGAGAAGGAGTTGGTGAAACAGGTGGAATTTATGGAGATGGAAATGCTGTTTCTATTTGGTCACCTGGTGATGGAAATTTAGGTCAGCCACCGGCATTGGTATATTTTTTGGATGAAGATCAATTTGATGCTACCAATACTAATCCATATGACAATACTGCTTTAAAAAGTTATATCTCTCCAGCTGGTGCTTATGTGCAAATTTCAGATAAAAATAAAAAGGAAAACATCGAAAAAATAAATAATGCCCTTGAAAAGATTCTAGCAATTAGCGGTTATACTTATCAATTTAAACAAGATCATAAAGAAATTGAAAAAGGAAAAGAACCAATAAAAAGCAGTGGGGTATTGGCGCAAGAATTAGAAAAAGTACTACCAGAAGCGATTCAGAAAAGTAAAGATGGTGATTATTTTGTAGACTATGCTGCTATTACACCTTTATTAATTGAAGCTATAAAAGAACAGCAAAAAAACATACAAAAACAAGAAGAAAAGATTAGTTCTTTAGAAGAGAGATTAGCAAAATTAGAAGCGCTATTAAATAAGCAATAAAAAAGTTACTCTAATTCATTATCTTTACGATATGAATTTAGAGCAGCAAATAGAAAAAATTTCCAGTTTTGAGCATTTAGAACTTTTGGCGAACCAAATTGTCGAAGGTTTTATTTCCGGTATGCACAAATCGCCTTTTCATGGATTTTCGGCAGAGTTTGCTGAGCATAAAATCTACAATCCTGGAGAAAGCACTAAGCATATCGATTGGAAATTATACGCCAAAACCGATAGATTATACACCAAACGTTACGAAGAAGAAACCAATTTACGTTGTCATTTAATTTTAGACAATTCGTCTTCGATGCATTATCCTAAATTAAAAGAAAATCAGCCGTTTTATGAAAGTAAAATCGGGTTTTCGGTATTGGCTTCTGCGGTTTTGATGAATTTGCTTAAAAAACAGCGCGATGCGGTTGGGTTGAGTGTTTATTCGGATACGTATGAATATTATTCGCCAGAAAAAGGAAGCGAGCGTCATCATCGCATGATTTTAAACAAATTGGAAGAAGTTTTATCTCAAAACAAAACCACTCGAAAAACGGATACAGTAACTTTTTTACATCAAATAGCTGAAAATATTCATCGTCGTTCTATGGTAATTTTGTTTACTGATATGTTCCAAAATGAAGACAACGACAAAATTTTCAAAGCGCTTCAGCATTTAAAACACAACAAACATAAAGTAGTGGTCTTTCATGTGTATGATGAAAAAACCGAGTTAAATTTCAATTTTGATAATACGCCACGAAAATTTATTGATGTAGAATCGGGAGAAGAAATTAATTTATTTGCCGAAAATACGCAAGAATCATATCAAAAAGTGGTACAAGAATATTTCAAAACGATAGAAGCAACGTGTATGCAGTATCAAATTCGCTATGTACCCGTTTCTGTAGGTGAAAATTTTGAAAAAATTTTACTAACGTATTTGGTTGAAAAACAAAAGTTTGGCTGATACTGCTAAAAAAAGTTTGATTTTTTTTATAAAAATATTTGCAGGAATGAAAAAGCGTAGTATATTTGCACTCGCAATCAAGCACTGGTTTGGTAGTTCAGTTGGTTAGAATACATGCCTGTCACGCATGGGGTCGCGGGTTCGAGTCCCGTCCAGACCGCCAGTAAAGAGGAAGCCTTTCGTAAAAGAAAGGCTTTTTTGCCCTCTTAAAATATTTAAAATAGTTGTGTTGTTTAGGTACGAAAGTACCAAAAAGGTTTAGTAGTTAGACCAATGGAAAGCTTTGCATTTATGCAGAGCTTTTTTGATTTTTATACTTTTCGTAGTTTTATAAATAATTTAAAGTTCTCAAATCGAGAGCTTTTTTATGCTCAAAATATAGGAAAACAATAAGATTAATCTTATTTTCGTATGTGATTGGAAACTATGCAAGCGAAAGGATTCACGCTGAAGTGCGTAGTATAAGAAGTTGGGATTGGAATTACAAATTAAATAATAAATGAAAACTAAATATTTTAATTATATCGCTTTTGCTTTAGTTGTTATTTGGATTATGTATAATCTTTATGAAGGAAACAATTACGACAATGAAATTGAAAAAAATGGAATAACAACAGTAGGGAAAGTCACGAAATTTAAAGGAGCAGGAAGAAGAGCGTATTTAAGATATCAATATTACGTAAATAATAATTTATTTGGTTCTGATGCACCAAGGGATGAAAAAGGAGAAAAAATAGGACAATTTTTCAAAGTAATTTATTCTAATAAGAAGCCAGAAGTATGTAGAATTTATCTCGATGAAAAAATTACAGACACTACATTGATATTAAAAGCAGGGTTTTCAAAAGAAGATATTGCAAATATGCCAAAATAATGATGAAATAACATGACTGCTTGAATAAGTTCAACGGGCGATAGCACAGATTTGTAATCTGCGCACACAAAGAGAGGCAATTAGTATTCCGTTCAGGCTATCAAAACCAAATTCCTCTATTCTGCCAAACCACAACAAAGAATACTCCTAAGAAAAGTAAACTCACTAAGAACTTAATAAACGTTCCCGCTAAGAATCCTAAGAACGATCCCGTAGCTGCTTTAAATGCGCGCTTTCCTTCGTTTGAGTTGTAAATAAGTTCGCCTATTAATGCACCTAAGAAAGGTCCAATTAAAAATCCGAAAGGTGGGAAGAATAAACCAACAACTAAACCTATGTTTGTCCCCCAAATTCCGTATTTACTTCCGCCGAAATACTTCGTGCCTTGTGCCGGAATTACATAATCTAAAATTCCAATTACAATGGCAATTGCTAAAGTAATGCCTAGTAACCAATAATTGGTTTCCATTCCGGGACAAAAATAAAGCAATAAAATTCCAACCCAACTAATAGGCGGACCTGGTAAAGCAGGAAGTAAGCTTCCAATAATTCCGACTAGCATTAAAAGCAAACCCAGAATCAATAAAAAGTATTCCATAAGATTTTAGTTATTGTCTAACAAATTTATAACTTTGTTTCTTACAATTTTAATTTATTGATTTTATGCGTTTTGTTTTTTTACTTTTTATTTCTTTTTTAATGGTTAATATAGCTGTAGCTCAAGACAAAAAAATGTCAACTCAAGATCGTTTGAAAGAATTGGCAAGAGTTAAAAAGGAAATTGATGAACAAAAAAAGAAAGAATGGGAGGCTTATTTGGTTCGTGTTGAAGAAAGTAAAGTGGCAAAACAACAAAAGAGACAAGCTGATTCAATTGAAAAGACGAAATTAGCTGATAATGTCAAAAAAGATGTAGCTGATTTTCCTAAATGTGATAATCAAGAATCGCCATATTACATTAGAAAAAATCCAACAACAGGTTTTGAAGAAAAAATTACTTTTACAGATTATATAAGAAAGCATATCTATAACAAGTTTAGATATCCTGAATTTGCAATGGATCATGAATTGCAAGGAAGAGTTATGGTGCATTTTATTATTGATAAAGAAGGAAATCCGCAAATAAAAGAAGCTAATGGTCCAAAAAACGGATTGATTTTGGAAGAAGAAGCTATACGCATAATTAAATCGTTGCCAACAGCTATTCCAGCTACTTGCGATGGGAAGCCGATAAATATTATGTATGCAATTCCTATAAACTTTCAGATGCAAGAGTAATATGAGAAAAATAATTCAGCTGCTTTTTTTAGTTTTTTCAATAATTTTATTTTCTCAAGAAAAAGAGAAGGCAGTTATTATTAATGATGTTCAGATTATTGACTCAAATTCTGAAATTATACCTTTGACAATAGTTGAACAAGCACCTGCATTTCCAAATTGTAAAGAAATTGCTGTTGAAAATTCTCAAGAGTGTTTTCAAACTGAATTAATGAATCATATTAAAAAGAATTTTGTATTTCCAGAGGATGTAATTGAGCAAAGAATTACTGTGAAATTACTTGCAAAGTTTATAATTGATGAGAATGGGATAGCAGTTGTTCAAGAAATTATTGGACCACCGCAAGCGGAGTCAATAAAAGAAGAATTAAGAAAAACAATATTAAAATTACCAAAATTTGAACCAGCAAAACATAGAGGGAAAGTGGTTAAGGTAAAACATGCATTTCCTTTGATGTATTCATTACAATAATTTTATGATTAAAAAAGCAGCTATTTTTATATTGTTTGTTTCATTAGTTTCTTGTCAGTTCTTCGAAAAACAAGTCCCTGATGAGAAAGAATTATTAGAACAAGAATTGAAAAAAATCAATTGGGATGAAGTCGATGAATTTCCATCAGTTTTGCAATGCGATACGATAAAAGATGCGGAAATAAAAAGACAATGTTTCTTCGATTATATGACGCAAACCATTCAAGAGCGAATAGGAATTGATACGTTACGTGTTGAATATCCAGAAATCGACACCATCAACGTAAAAATTACCGTAAATCCCGATTCAAGCTTGCACTTTGAAACGCAATATCCAAACGATAGCATCGCTTTAGCAGATAAAACAAAAATCGATAGTATTTTAACTTCAAGATTGTCTGATTTCCCAAAAGTAGAACCTGCGATTAAAAGAGGCGTGAAAGTAAAAACGCAATTTGTGCTTCCGGTGATTATCAAAATGGAGAAATAAGCAAGGGCAAATTCAAGTACAAGGGCAAGTTCAATTTCAAATTAGGAACACAGATTTAAGAAATTTCAATAATTTTCAAAATCTTATATGAACTTAATTCGAAAAAAGTTGTCAACTTCAAAAAACTTACATGACTTATATGTTAAAAACAATTCGTGCTAATTCGTGAAATTCGTGTTTAAAATTATTTCTTGAATTTTCTCCCTTTCCAATTAT
Organism: Flavobacterium proteolyticum; assembly: GCF_015223105.1. Taxonomy (GTDB): domain Bacteria; phylum Bacteroidota; class Bacteroidia; order Flavobacteriales; family Flavobacteriaceae; genus Flavobacterium; species Flavobacterium proteolyticum. The sequence goes on along the minus strand of NZ_JADFTZ010000001.1, from coordinate 483,152 downwards.
ATTTCCCAAACAAAGAATACACCGCCACCGAAACACTAAAAAACGGATACAGCAAACTACTCGCTAACACATTTTGTAATTTCGATTCGAAGAAATTAGCGGTTTTGTAAATCAAGATAAAATCGATTAGGAATTTCAAAGCGACAAAAAGCATGAAAATGTTTTGGTCCAATACACTTGTCAACCAAAGTAAGAAGCTTAAAATCCAAGTCAAATTACCACCAAAAACCACAAGCGCTAACAACTTACCGTAAATAGAAGAATATCCTGTACTTTTTGAAGCCCAACGAACCCTTTGCTGAAATAATTCAGACCAAGTTTCTGTTGGTTTTGTTGCGACAATACTTTCTTTAGCCAATAAAAAACCAACTTTCTTCGGCGCAACTGAAACCGCTTTTTGAAGTAGAAAAACATCGTCACCGCTAGCAATGGTTTCATTACCTTGAAATCCGTTTAATTCCTTGAAGAATGATTTTGAATAGGCAAAATTAGCGCCATTACACATAAAAGGTTGGTTGATTCCAAAGCTTCCAATCGTAGCGCCTTGTAAACTCAAGAAATCTAAATTCTGAAAAGCGGATAAGAAACTATTTTTCGGAATATAACAAACGCTAGAAGCTACCATTTCCACTTCATTTTCCTGAATATATTGATCATAAATTTTCAACCAATCTTTCTGAACCAAACAATCGGCGTCGGTAGTTATAATCCAATCGTTTTTGGCAACTTGAATAGCGGTTTCAATCGCATCTTTTTTTGGAGAATTTGATTTACGAACATTCTTTACTATTTGAATTCTAAATTCTAAATTCTGAATTCTAAATTCATCCTCAGAATCATCATCCACTAAAATAACTTCCACTAATTCTTTCGGATAATGCAACAAAGAAATCGAATGCAATATATTTGGAAGATTCTCTTTTTCATTTCGAAATGGAACTACAATGGTAAAAGATGTTTTTGAAGTGAATTCCTTTCTCGAAAAGCGTTTCATTCGATTAAATCCATAAATCAGTTGCCTAATGAACAGGAGGTAAATGAGAAAAACGGTTCCAAGAATCAATTCCAGCATAATTAAAAATTAGTTCTATGTGAGTTATGTTTAGTGAAACGCCTAAAATCAACACAGTCAAAATCTATTGTGACTATGTGTTAAATTTTAAAACACATAGAAACATAGTAAAAGTGTGAAAAAATAATGAGAAGACAAAGAAAACTTCGTTTTTGCACAAAGAAAATCGGTTATGCTTTTTTGTCATTCAACTTAAATCGCATCACATAATAACTGCCAATCACTACAGGTAAAACTACGTTTAAAAACCACATTAACGTACTAATGAAAATTACAATCCATTCGTTAATACCATATTTTCCGAAGAAAAACATCGCCACACTCCCTTTTACAGCAAAATCTAAAAATTGAAAACTCGGTAGCGATGAAGCTAAAAAATAAACCGCTGCGATGGAACTAATCAAAGTAAAATAAGGTAAATCTACATCAAAAACTAAAAATAAAACGTAATACTGATGTGAAAAAACTAAGTAACGACAAACACCAAGCAAAATATTTTTTCGGTGAATCTTCTTAGGAATTTCGTTTATTTTGTGTAGCAATTTCTGAATGGAATACCCTTTAATAGTGATGTTTTTAGAAAGAATAGAAGCAAAAAACAATATAACTGCAATTCCAATAATCGCTAAAGCCCATTTCCAATACCCAATTAAAATCAATCCAATAGTTCCAAAAATAATGGTCAAAATCATTTGGATTCCGTTGCAAATCAAGTTTAAAAACACCACTTTTTTAGTTTGCTCTTTTTTGAAAAACATAGCTTTTCCAGCATATTCTCCCAAACCATTTGGCGTGAAAATTCCAGCAGTTAGAGCGCCCAAAACTTGTTTACTTGCCTCGCTAACGGAAATTGGTTTGATAAAACTCACTAAATTCTGCCACTTTAAAATCTCAAAATAACGATTCGCAACACTAAACAGTAAAATGAAAATAATGGTTAAGACGGAAGTTTTTTCTAAAACTAAAGTTTGGAATTTACTCCATTCTAACTTTGAATTTCCAGCAATTTGGTCGTAAATAAAATAAAACGCACCAATTACAATCAAAAGTTTGATGGTAAAAACAAGGAATTGCTTAGCTTTGTGAGGAATTGAAATCATTGGTACAAAGAAACGAAAACTTTGAACTTGAAACTTGAAACTTGAAACAAAATTTTGGCAAACGAACGCATCATATTAGGAATTGACCCAGGAACGACGATTATGGGTTTTGGATTAATCAAAGTAGTCAACAAGAAAATGGAATTTCTGCAGTTGAATGAACTCATTTTATCCAAATACGACAATCATTATCAGAAATTAAAAGTCATTTTCGAACGCACTATTGAGTTAATTGATACACACAATCCAGATGAAATTGCTATTGAAGCGCCTTTCTTTGGGAAAAACGTGCAATCGATGCTGAAATTAGGAAGAGCGCAAGGAGTTGCCATGGCAGCCGGACTTTCAAGAGATATTCCTATCACAGAATACGAACCTAAAAAAATAAAAATGGCCATCACTGGAAACGGAAACGCCAGCAAAGAACAGGTAGCCAAAATGCTCCAACAATTATTAGGTTTAAAAGAATTACCAAAAAACCTCGACTCAACAGATGGTTTGGCAGCAGCAGTTTGTCATTTTTTCAATTCAGGACGAGTGGAAGTGGGGAAAAGTTACTCAGGTTGGGATGCTTTTGTAAAACAGAATGAAGATAGAATTAAAAAATAGTTTTCAGTCTCAGTTTTCGGTCTCAGTACTGCAAACTGCGACTGTGACTGAATACTAATAAAATGTCAGGAATCTACATCCATATCCCTTTTTGTAAGCAAGCATGTCACTATTGCGATTTTCATTTTTCTACTAATTTGAAGAAGAAAGACGAAATGGTTTTAGCGTTGGCTAAAGAAATTGAAATGCGTAAAAGTGAATTTCAAGATGAGATAGTAGAAACGATTTATTTTGGTGGTGGAACGCCTTCGATATTGTCGATTGAAGATTTAAAATTTTTGATTGACGAAGTGTATCGAAACTATAAAGTTGTCGAAAATCCTGAAATCACAGTTGAGGCTAATCCAGATGATTTAAATGAAAATCGAATAATTGAACTCTCAAAAAATAAAGTTAACCGATTATCAATCGGAATTCAGTCTTTTTTTGAAGACGATTTGAAACTCATGAATCGTGCGCACAATGCAGAAGAAGCTAAGAAGTGTTTGGAAACAGCAACTCAATATTTCGATAATATTTCCATCGATTTAATTTACGGTGTTCCCGAGATGAGTAATGAAAAATGGTTGCAAAATATCGAAACTGCTTTGTCTTTTGGCGTGCCTCATATTTCGAGTTATGCGTTAACGGTGGAACCCAAAACCGCTTTGCATTCGTATATTCAAAAAGGAATTATTCCGCAACCTGATGACGAAGTGGCTCAAGAACATTTCCAAATTTTAGTCGATAAACTTTCGGAAAACGGATTCATTCACTACGAATTATCGAATTTTGGCAAAGAAAATCATTTCTCAAAAAACAATTCGAGTTATTGGTTGGGTAAAAAATATATCGGAATTGGTCCGTCAGCTCACAGTTATGATGGGAAAAATAGAGGTTGGAATATTTCTAATAATTCGCTTTATATCAAATCGATTCAAGAAAATAAATTGCCAATTGAATTCGAAACGTTAACCAAAACCGACCGTTATAACGAATATATTATGACAGGTTTACGAACAATTTGGGGTGTTTCATTAGAAAGAATCGAACAAGAATTTGGAAAAACCTATTTAGATTATTTATTAAATCAATCAAAAAAACACATGGAACAATCATTATTAGAATTTGTCAAGTCGAGCGAAGTCGAGACTGTCTTAAAAACCACTAAAAAAGGAAAGTTTTTGAGTGACGGAATAGCTTCCGACTTATTTTTACTAAATTTGGAATGATTATGAACCTCTAAGAACACAAAGAAAGCACAACGAAAAGCAAAGCTTTGTGAACTTAGTGAAAAACTTTGTGACCTTTGTGGTTAAATTATTATGCTAGCTAAAATTAACAACATACAAATTGATTTATCAAAACCTTTTGATATTTCCATTCCATTAACCAATAATGAACAAAATCCAATTGCTTGGTATCAAAATGCTCCTGAAATTGAACCTGTAAAAATGGGCGATTGGATAGGAAAAGTTTCGGAGGGAAAATCATCAACCAATTTTAATAATATTTTCTTCAATCCTCACGCGCATGGCACGCACACGGAATGTTTAGGACATATTACCCGTGATTTTTATTCGATAAATCAATGTTTGAAACAGTTTTTCTTTACAGCAGAATTGATTTCGGTAGAGCCAAAATCGGTTGGGGAAGATTTAGTTATTACAAAAGAGCAAGTTGAATCAGCATTGAAAGATAATTCGCCAGAAGCAATCATCATCAGAACTTTACCAAATCCAGAAAGCAAAAAGCATTTGAATTACTCTAATACGAATCCGCCTTACTTAGAAGAAGCAGCTGCGATTTTTATTAGAGAAAAAGACATCCAACATTTGTTAATTGATTTACCTAGCGTTGACAAAGAACACGATGAAGGAAAATTACTAGCACACAAAGCGTTTTGGAATGTAAAAGACGTAAACCAAGTCAATAAAGAAGCTCGCTTTAATTGTACGATTACGGAAATAATATACGTTAATCAAGAAATTCAAGATGGAAGCTATCTATTGAATTTACAGTTCGCTTCGTTTGAAAATGATGCTTCACCATCAAAACCTGTTTTGTATAAAATTGAAAAGTAATTATCAAAATGGATATTCAGCAATTATATGAGTTCTGTTTGAGCAAAAAAGGCGTAACTGAACATTTTCCATTTGATGAAGATACTTTGGTTTTTAAAGTAGGTGGAAAAATGTTTTGTCTAACTTCATTATCCGAATGGGAAAAAGGAACACCGTCTTTAAATTTGAAATGTGATCCAAATGTTGCAGTAGAATTACGTGAGAAATATGAAGGAATTCTTCCTGGCTATCACATGAGTAAAATTCATTGGAACACAGTGAAGGTAAACGAAGATGTCCCAGATAAAAAAGTAGTTCATCTGATCAATCATTCGTATGAATTGATTTTTTCAAGTTTAACAAAAAAAGTAAAAGAAGAAATCTTAAAATTTGATAATTAGGCATTACTTTTGTGCTACTAAATAAGAAAATTCAAAGTAACTATCATGATAGACAACTTAAAAAAAATATTAAACGAAGATCAAGATCCAAAAGCTATTGAGAAAATCACAGCTAAATTGGAGAATCTTTTAATGTCGAATGAAGAAGTAGGCTATATTGCGGTTCAGAAAAAACCAGCGGTAACAATTTTTCCAGATAGCATTGTGGTAACCAACAAACGTATCATTTTATGTAAGCCTAAAAACTTAGGTTTGTCAATGGAATTCATCGATTATGATTGGGATGATGTCGCAGGTTCGTTTGTAAAAGAAGGTATTTTAGGAGCTGATTTTACCTTTACTACTAATTCTGATTTAACACATACGGTTGATTATTTACCAAAAAATCAAGCGAGAAAATTATATACTTACGCTAAAGAGCAATTGGATTTATTGAAAAACCCAAAAGTAGCAACTCCAATTGTAGAAGAAGTTAAAGCAGAAGCTTCAATTGAAACGCCAACCCAAGAAGTAGTTGAGGAAATTCAAGCTGAAGAAGTTACGCATTTTGCAGAGTTAATGCCGACACCAAATGACGTTATTCGTGATACGGAAGTTGAGGCTCCAATTTCAGAAGAAAAAGGGTTAGCGCATTTAACTCAAGACGAATTATTTGCTAAACTTCAGAATTATAAAAAATTATTAGACAACGGATTAATCCTTCAAGGAGAATATGATCGATTAAAATCCGATATTTTAAAATATCTATAATAAAAATATAAATGTCATTTAAAGCCTGAAATTCACGTTTCAGGCTTTTTTGTTTGTGTAACTTTTGTAACAGATAATGTTTTGATAATGAGGTAACTTTACACTATAAAATTAAAACAAAATGACAACAACAGTAGTTATAGGAGGAAGTTTCGCAGGAATGACTGCAGCCTTAGAGATAAAAAGAAAAGGTAAAGACCAACATAAAGTAATATTAATTGATAAATCACCTTTGTTTTTGTTTATTCCATCATTGATTTGGGTGCCTTTTGGAAGACGAGACATTAAAGATATTTCTTTTAGAAAGGATGCTATTTTAGCTAAAAAAGGAGTCGATTTTGTAAATGCAGAAGCCTTAAAAGTAGATGTGAAAAACCAAGTAGTTACGACCGACAAAGGTGATTATAAATACGATCATTTAGTAGTAGCAACGGGTCCAAAAGTGAAATACGATATAGCACCAGGTGTTGCTGAACATACGCATTATATTGGAACTCCAAACGGAGCCATGAAAGCTAGAAAAGCTTTGGAAGAATTCAAGAAAAATCCGGGTCCAATTGTAATTGGTGCGACTCAAAATGCGGGTTGTATGGGTGCGGCTTACGAGTTTTTATTCAATGTAGAGAAATGGCTTCGCGAACAAAATATTCGTAAAAAAGTTGATTTATATTGGATTACACCTGAAGATTATTTGGGACACTTTGGAATCGATGGAATGCCAATGGGAGAAACCATGCTAAAATCCTTCATGAGTATGTTTAATATTCATTACAAAACACAAGTTGGAGTTGAAGAAGTTACCGAAGATAAAATCAAATTAACAAACGGTGAAGAGTTGCCATATAAATTCTCAATGTTGATGCCGCCATTTATTGGTGTTGAGTTTGTGACGAATTCTCCGGAATTACATGCTACACCAACAGGTTATATTCCAGTTAAAGACAGTTACCAACACGTAGATTATCCAAATGTTTGGGCGGCTGGAATTGCTGTGAATGTTCCACTTCCATTTACACCTGGAAAAGTGCCTTTCGCTTCTCCAAAAACAGGTTACCCAAGTGATGAAACGGGTAAAATCGTAGCCGAAAACATCATCAGAGTTACCGAAGGTAAAACCAAACTTAAAGAAAAAGCTTGGGGCAGAATTCCTGGATTATGTGTTATGGATGCTGGTAAAAAAGAAGTATTGTTATTATCGACAAGTCTTTTTAAACCAAGAACTTTTGCTATTATGATTCCAAATGTAATTTATGATATCAATAAAGTAATTTTAGAAAAATATTTCCTTTGGAAAAGTAGAAATGGTTATTCTTATTTGCCATAAAATTTAATAGCAAAGAGCTCAAAAAAATATAAAAAGAAACCCGATAAATTTTTAAACTTATCGGGTTTTTCTTTTAATAACCTTTGCGAACCTTGCGTAAATCTTTGCTAACTTTACGGTTAAGCCTTACATTGATTTCTTCTGCTTCTCTACAAATCCATCCGCTTGAAGTTTTAGTAATTCCGTAGCACTTTTCTTTTTGTAGTTGTAAAGTTCTTTATCTTCTTTGATGTCGGCATAGACTTTATCGTAAATTTCGGCATCGGTTTTCTTTTGTAATTCGCTTTGATAACGATTTTGTGCTAGCATATTTTTGATGCCCATTTCGTTATCTTCTTGTTTGAAATCGTATTCGCTTTTTGGTGATAATAATTTGGCAATAATAGGCGAAGTTTCAATCGCTAAAAACAACAACATAATGAAAAACGAAGGCAAGAATGGTAACTTATTCAAAGCGTTAATTCGAGCCATTAAACCGTCGAAACCTTCGATAATAGGTTGGGTTTCCGTTACTTTTTTGTCTAAATCGGTTTGTAAAGTTTTAGCTTTCGCTTCTAAATCGGTGATTTTTGCTTGATTAGTAGTTTTTAAAGTTGCTAAATCTTGCAAAGCAGCATCGTGTTTTTCACGTTTTTCTTTATAAACCGGACCTTTGCCTAATTTTTTAGTTCCGGCAGTTCCTTCGGCTTCGGTAATGTAAACCGAATATAAATCATTTACTTCTTTTTCTTTTTTAAGAATATCCGATTTTAAACTATCAATTTGGGCTTTGTTTTTGTCTAAATCCGATTGAAAATAATTGGCTACTTGTTTTTTGTTGGCCAACATCATTTCGTTCTTTTCTTTCAATAAAACCGTATTGATTTCTTTTTCGAAGATTTTAATTTCCAAAGGTTTTGAAATTACGATAGCAATAATAATCGCCAATGCAATTCGTGGTGTTGCCTGAATAAATTCGTCTAGAAAGCTATCTCTTTTTTTAATAGTTGAAACAATAAATCGGTCTAAATTAAAAATAAGCAAACCCCAAACTAAACCGAAAGCAATAGCTATAAATGCATTATCGAAAACAGTAAAAAGAGCATAAGCACTCGCAATAAAAGCCATTACGGCTGTGAAGAAAACGGTAGCTCCAATTCCGGCATATTTGTTTTGCTCGCCATTAGAACAGCCATTAATTATGTCGGAATCTACGCCCGAACATAACATAAAAAAACGTTTTAACATGATGATTGATTTTGATTGATGATGATTAGTACAAATTTAACGCCAAAAGTTTCAAGTTGTTGCTAATTTGTTGAAAAATAGTTGTTAAAAGAAAAAACCCTCACATTACTGCAAGGGTTTTATATAATTAAGTGACTATTTACTAATCATTTTTTACTTTTTACTAAAAATTAGTATCTGTAATACTCAGGTTTGAATGGACCTTGTACTTCAACTCCAATGTAAGCTGCTTGCTCTGAGTTTAAAGTTTCTAATTCAACACCTAATTTAGCTAAGTGAAGCGCTGCTACTTTTTCATCTAAATGTTTAGGTAACATATATACTTCATTTTTATAAGCTGCACTATTTGTCCATAATTCAATTTGAGCTAACGTTTGGTTAGTGAATGAATTACTCATTACAAAACTTGGGTGACCTGTTGCACAACCTAAGTTTACTAAACGTCCTTCAGCTAAAATGATGATGTCATTTCCGTTGATAGTGTATTTATCAACTTGTGGTTTGATTTCAATTTTAGACGCACCGTGGTTTTTGTTTAACCAAGCCATATCGATTTCGTTATCAAAGTGTCCAATGTTACAAACGATAGTTTTATCTTTCATAGCCTCAAAGTGACGACCTACTACGATATCTTTATTTCCAGTTGTAGTAATTACGATATCAGCATTACCAATAACAGTATCTAATTTTTTCACTTCAAAACCGTCCATAGCTGCTTGTAAAGCACAAATTGGATCAATTTCAGTAACCGTTACAATAGAACCAGCACCACGGAAAGAAGCCGCAGTTCCTTTTCCAACGTCACCGTATCCACAAACAACAACTCTTTTTCCAGCTAACATAACATCAGTTGCACGACGAATAGCATCAACAGCTGATTCTTTACATCCGTATTTGTTATCAAATTTCGATTTAGTAACTGAATCATTTACGTTGATTGCCGGCATGAATAAAGTTCCGTTTTTCATTCTTTCATACAAACGGTGAACTCCAGTAGTAGTTTCTTCTGATAAACCTTTAATTCCAGGAATTAATTCAGGGTAACGGTCAAAAACCATATTAGTTAAATCACCACCATCATCTAAAATCATGTTCAATGGTTTTCTATCTTCACCAAAGAATAAAGTTTGCTCAATACACCAGTCGAAATCTTCTTCATTTAAACCTTTCCAAGCATATACTTGAATTCCAGCAGCAGCAATAGCAGCAGCAGCTTGATCTTGAGTTGAGAAAATGTTACAAGATGACCAAGTAACTTCTGCACCTAAAGAAATTAAAGTTTCAATTAAAACTGCAGTTTGAATTGTCATATGAAGACATCCCGCAATTCTAGCTCCTTTTAAAGGTTGAGATGCTCCGTATTCAGCTCTTAAAGCCATTAAACCTGGCATTTCAGCTTCAGCTAATTCAATTTCTTTTCTTCCCCAAGCTGCAAGCGAAATATCTTTCACTTTATAAGCTACATAAGGTAATGTTTGTGTACTCATCTATTATGTATATTTGTATATTCTAAAATTAGGGTGCAAAATTACAAAATATCTTTTTATTTTTTCAAAGATTTCTATTAATTTGTGAATTGTTTAGTTTTCTAATGATTTGAAAAACAACAAAATATAAATGCCGCTACATAAAATTATACATATAAACGAAACCACTACTGCGTACTTTTGGTATATCACTGAAGACGTAACTTCATTATTTAGAGCCGTTTCGTTAAAAGATACTTCGCTTTTTCGTTTAGAAGGAATGAAATCGGAAGAGCACCAAAGAGGATTTTTAGCGGTTCGAATGTTATTACAACATTTGGGTTACACCGATTATGATTTAACATATGATGAAGCTGGAAAGCCTCATTTAAGTGATGGCAAACATATTTCTATATCACATTCGCACGAATTTTCATGTATTTGCATTAGTGATGAATTGATGGGAATTGATTTGGAAAAACTCAAAGAAAAAACACTAAAAATTGCTCCGAGATTCATGGAAGTAAAGCATTTAGAAAATCTTCCAACTTCGGAACAAATAGAAAAAGCAACTGTCATTTGGGGTGTAAAAGAATCGATTTTTAAAATCAAAAACGAAAAAGGAATCAGCTTCCCAGAACATATTTTTGAAGATGAATTTTCTTTTTCCGATGGAAAATGTTCGGCAGAATTGCATTTTAATAATCAAATAGAAAAGTTTAATATTCAATTTTATAAAGTAGAAGATTATATCTTTGTATGTGCTTTCCCAAATAACTAAGATGCAAAATCTCTATTCAAATATACTTCAAGCTAAAAAAGACAATCGAAAACTATTGGCTATTCTAATCGATCCAGAAAAAGTTTCGATAGAACAAGTTGTGGTTTTGTCAGAAAAAATTAAAGCTTCACCCGCAACACATATTTTTGTCGGCGGAAGTACTTTTAGCGGAACGCATTTGGATGAATTGATAGCGACATTAAAAAGAGAAACGCAATTACCCATTTTAATTTTTCCAGGTCATCCATCCCAAATTTCCAATGAAGCTGATGGAATTCTATTTTTAAGTCTACTTTCAGGTCGAAATCCAGAATATTTGATTGAACATCATATTAATTCGGTAGAAGCGTTAGAAAAATCAAATTTGGAAATCATCCCAACAGGTTATTTGCTAATCGATGGAGGAAAAGAAACCGCCGTGCAACGTGTAAGTCAAACACAGCCGATTGAAAATAACAACATAGAATTAGCTTATAAAACAGCAAAAGCAGGCGAATTTTTAGGTAAAAAATTAATTTATCTAGAAGCGGGAAGTGGTGCTGACCAACACGTTTCATTAGAAATGATTCGTTTTGTATCGCAAAATATTCAAATTCCGTTGATTGTTGGTGGCGGTATTCGTTCTATGAAAACGATTCAAGAAGTGTATGAAGCAGGTGCAGATTTGGTGGTAATTGGAACAGCTTTTGAAAACGATAGTAACTTCTTTTCGCTATGATAGAGTTTTTATTTACACAATATAAAGACTATTCCAACTTCTTAATTGCATTAGAATTAATTGCCGTTGTATTTGGAGTTGTCAGTGTTTTATTTGCTCGAAAAAATAATATTTTGGTGTACCCAACGGGTTTGGTTAGCACGATTCTTTACGTTTATATTTTGTTTGAATTTCAATTGTATGGCGATTTAATTATCAATTTCTATTATACAATTATGAGTTTTTTGGGTTGGTATTTATGGTCTAAAACAAAAAACGGTGCGGATGAATTTCCTATTTCAACTATAAATCGAAAAGAAATTCTAATTTCAATGCTAATTTTTATAATTACCTTAACGTTTGTTGTATTAGTTTACCATTTTTTTGGTAAATTTACCCATTGGACAGCTTATGTTGACGCGCTTACCACAGGATTATTCTTTGTTGGGATGTGGCTCATGGCCAAAAGAAAAATCGAAAACTGGATTTTATGGATAATTGCCGATGCAATTTCAATTCCTTTATACTTTTATAAAGGTTTGACCTTTTCGAGTTTTCAATTTATACTATTTACGATTATCGCTATTTTAGGCTATAAAGAATGGAAAAGATTTTTACAGACGACGATTTAATATACATACAAAATAGAGGAAACTCAATCGAGAAAATTCAGCAGCAGTTGGATTTTTTTATCCAAGGAATTCCCAAAATTAACCTAGTTCGCTCTGCTAAAGTAGGCGATGGTATTTGGCAATTCTCAGAAGAGGAAACGAATGATTTTGTAATCTATTTCGATAAACACAAAACTAATTATTCTATTGAGAAGTTTGTGCCTGCTTCGGGTGCAGCTACTCGTATGTTCAAATTTTTGAATGAGTTTTTGAACGATTTTGATGTTGAAAACGACACCATCAATAGTTACATCAATAAGCGAAATGCTAAAGATATTTCCATTTTTATTTTTGGATTGAAAAACTTTCCTTTTTACAGAGAATTGAAGGAAAAAACTATTCAATTGTATCCGAATTATTATTCACTATCAAACGATGCAAAATATCATGCATTAATAAAAACATTGTTAAGTAAAGAAGGATTAGATTTTGCTAACAAGCCAAAAGGTATTTTGCCTTTTCATGTGAGAGATGAGAGAATCATTACTCCAATTGAAGAAAATATTTTTGAGTCCGATTTTTTCAAGAAAGAAAATCAAAAAACAAAAATTCATTTCACCATTACCGAAGAATTTCAACCCGATTTTGAGAAGATAACCAATCAATTTTCAGAATGTGAAATCAGTTTTTCATACCAAAATCAATCCACTGATACATTAGCGGTTAACGAAGATAATACGCCTTTTCGTGTTGAAGATGATAAATTGTTTTTCAGACCTGGCGGACACGGAGCTTTAATCGACAATTTGAATGCTTTACAATCGGATATTATTTTTATCAAAAATATCGATAACGTATCTCAGAATCATAGAAAAGTTATTGAAACTAATAAAAAGTTATTAGGAGGTGTTTTGCTTTGGATGCAATACAAGATTTTCAATTACCTAAAATTACTTTCAAGTGGAAATGTAACGGAAGAACAAATTTTGGAAATCAAAGATTTTGCTGAAAATAAAACTGCTTTTCCATTACCAGAAGAGTTCAATTTTTTCCAAACCGAATACAAAATTGAGTATTTAATTAAAGTTTTAAATCGACCTATTCGTGTTTGTGGAATGGTAAAAAATGAAGGAGAACCAGGCGGGGGACCATTTTGGGTACAAGATGAAAAAGGACGTCAAACGTTACAAATTGTTGAATCTTCTCAAATAGATTTGAACAATAAATCGCAAAAAAACACAGCAAAAGAAGCTACGCATTTTAATCCCGTGGACATTGTTTGTGGTGTAAAAAACTTCAAAGGTGAAAAATTTGATTTAACGCAATTCGTAGATCCGAAATCTGCTTTTATTACCGAAAAAACAAAAAACGGTAAACCAATTAAAGCTTTTGAACTTCCTGGATTGTGGAATGGTGCTATGGCTAAATGGACTACTATTTTTGTTGAGGTTCCGTTGGAAACTTTTAATCCAGTGAAAACAGTAAATGATTTATTAAAACCGTCACACCAACCTGATAATGGATAAATCAATAATCGCATCTGAGTTTTCTTTTAAAGCGGTACGAAGCAGCGGAGCTGGAGGACAAAATGTAAACAAAGTGTCTTCTAAAGTCGTGCTGACATTTGATTTAGTCAATTCAAAAGGATTAACAGAAGAAGAAAAAACGTTACTTCAAAATAAACTCGCAACTAAATTAACGCAAGAAGGAATCCTAATTTTGACCAGTGAAGAAGACAGAAGTCAACTAAAAAACAAAGAAAAAGTCATAAAGAAATGTTTTAAGTTACTTGAAAATGCTTTGGTTGTTCCAAAAGAAAGAAAAGAAACTAAAATTCCAAGAGCGGTAAAAGAAAAACGCCTGAATGCCAAAAAAGTAATGAGCGTTTTGAAGCAAAACAGAAAAAAACCAAACTTTTAAAAAACACAAGAACAAGCGCAAGTTCAAAAATCAATAAAAGAAAGTTTGAAATTGGAATTGGAATTGTCATTGAAATTGGCTTATCTTTGCCCCGTCTCAAAGGGGTGCTCTAAATAACGAGCTGAGATCATACCCATAGAACCTAGAACAGATAATGCTGTTTAGGGAATTGACAAAAATAAATGTGCACGTTTATTGGCGTCAAAGAGTATCAATATTTAATTTTTAACCAAGGAATAATTGCCCCTTTTATTCGTATTTATTTTACGAATGAAAACTTTATTCAAAAAAAATGGCTTAATGCCAAAAACAAAAAGTCGCTATTTTAGCTGCCTTTTGCCTTTTGCCTTTTACCTTTTACCTTTTGTTTCTTTCTCACAAGAAACTCAGAAAGACAGTTTAAAAACCACAGAACTTAAAGAAGTAACCGTTTCATCTGTTAGAGCAAAAGACAAAAACCCAATTACGTACACTAACGTTTCCAAAGAAGAAATTGCACCACGAAATCTGGGTCAAGATGTTCCCGTTTTGTTGCAATATTTGCCTTCTGTAGTCAGTACAACTGATGCGGGAAATGGTGTAGGTTATACGTACATGAGAGTTCGTGGTTCCGATGGTTCTCGAATTAACGTTACTTTAAACGGAATTCCTTTTAATGATAGCGAAAGTCAAGGAACGTTCTTTGTGAATTTGCCTGATTTTGCTTCGTCTTTGGAAAGCGTTCAGTTGCAACGTGGGGTAGGAACTTCAACTAATGGAGCTGGTGCTTTTGGTGCGAGTTTGAACATGGCAACCAAATCCTATCAAGAAAAATCCTATGCTGAAATTTCAAATTCTTACGGAAGTTTTAATACCAGAAAGCATACTTTGTCTTTTGGAACAGGTTTGCATAATAATTTTGAAATGAATGGACGAATTTCCAATATTGCTTCGGATGGATTTATCGATAGAGCAACATCAAATATGTTTGGATATTTTTTCAATGCTAATTATGTTAAAGAGTCAACTCTTGTGAAATTCATGGCGTTTGGCGGAAAAGAGAAAACCTATCAAGCTTGGTACGGAATTGAAGATCCCGAAAAACTTAGAAATGATAGAACCTTCAATCCTGCCGGAATGTATTTCGATGAATTCGGCAACATGAAATTCTATAATAATGAAACCGATAATTATTGGCAAAACCATTTTCAATTGCATTGGACAGAAAAATGGACAGAGAAATGGATTTCGAATGCGGCATTGCATTACACCATTGGGAAAGGCTATTTTGAACAATACAAAGAAGATGCAGATTTAACCGACTATAATTTACCAGATTTTAATGGTAATCCAATTTCTGATTTGGTAAGAAAACGTTGGTTAGATAATGATTTCTTCGGAGCTACCTTCTCTTTAAATTATAAAACAGCGAAAACAGATTTGTTATTTGGAGGTGCTGCTAATCGTTACTTAGGATTGCATTATGGTGAAGTGGTTTGGACACAGAATTATATTCCAAATCCAAATCGTTATTATGATAATTATGGAAATAAAGACGATGTAAATTTCTATACAAAAGCATCATACAATGTTACTAACAAGTTGAATTTATTCGCCGATTTACAATACAGAATGGTATTTTACGATGCAACAAGCGTGAAATTCGATGATGTAAACGATACATTTCGATTTTTTAATCCAAAAGCAGGGTTGAATTACCAATTGAATACTAAAAATGCATTTTATGGGTATTTTGGAATTGCCAATAAAGAATCAAGACGTGATGATTACGAAAATGGCGCTGTAAAACCAGAGCGTTTATTTGATTATGAATTGGGATGGAAATACAATTCTAAAAAAGTAAAATTATCAGCAAATGCTTTTTACATGCGATATAATGACCAATTGGTTATGACAGGGGCATTAAACGATGTAGGTTCGCCAATTTTTACAAATAGCGGAAAAAGTTATCGATTAGGTTTAGAGGTAGAATCTACTATTGCAATTACTAATAAATTGATTTTGAATCCAAATATAACTTTGAGTCAGAATCAAAATAAAGATTTCTATTTTCAAAGAGATGGTGTAGTTCAAAATTTAGGGAATACAAATATTGCGTATTCACCTAATTTTATTTTCGGAAATAGGTTTACTTACTTGCCAGTTAAAGGATTACAATTGTCATTATTGTCAAAATTTGTTGGAGAACAGTATATGGGAAATATCGATTCAGAAAATTCTATATTGGATAGTTATTTCATTAATGATTTTAATGCTTCTTACGATTGGCAAATCAATAAAGGAATTCAATCGATTGTTTTTTCAGCGTTGGTAAATAATATCTTTAACGTAGAATATGAATCAAATGGGTATTTCTACACATATGATGATACATGGTCTGGACCAACTCCAGTAACAATAGAGGGAACAGGTTATTATCCGCAAGCAGGTATTAATTTCCTTTTCGGAATGAGTTTAAAATTTTAGTTAAATTAAGTTAAGTTGAAAAAAGCCTGAAAATATAAACTTTCAGGCTTTTTTATTAATTGTATACACGAAGTGAAACTTCACTTGTTTGTTCTATGCGATAACGTTTCATAGGATATTGCATGCCTTGAGATAAACCAGAGAATAAACTATAACGTTTATCGTCACACGGACAAATAGCATCAATGCCACTTAAAGTCATAGTGGAACAAGAAGATAAAGACTGATTAGGACAAGCTGCGTCGTATGCAACATAACCACTTCCTGTATTAAAAACGATTATTCCTCTAATTCCTTGTCCAGCCGAATTGATGTAAACTGCATTAGCTGGACTCAATAAATTACTGTATTGAGGTAAACTCATATTGATGTTTAAGTTTACAGGATAGTTTGGTAAATATGGGTTATTGTTTTGAAAATCTTCTTTGTCACATCCAAAAAATAAAGGGATTAAAAGTAGAATAAGAAATTTTTTCATTAGGTTTTTTGTTTTCATTTGTAAAACAAATTTAATTAATTACTTTTGACTAAACATTACAATATTACTTAAATTAATATTAAAAATAAATCACTATCTTTGTGAAAAGGAATCCCATGCAGGTGGGATTCTTTCTATTTATATAAACGATGAAGTTATGAGTACAGTATCTTATTACACCGCAGAAGGATTAAAAAAATTAAGAGAAGAATTAGACCAACTTAAAAGTATAGAGCGCCCAAAAGCATCACAAGCTATTGCAGAAGCTAGAGATAAAGGAGATTTATCTGAAAATGCAGAATATGATGCTGCAAAAGAAGCGCAAGGGTTATTAGAAATGAGAATTTCTAAAATGGAAGAGTTAGTGGCAAATGCTCGTTTAATTGATGAATCGCAATTAGATTTGTCAAAAGCATTGGTGTTGTCTACCGTTAAAATTAAAAATCAAGCTAATGGTATGGAAATGAAATACACATTAGTAGCAGAAAGTGAAGCGGATTTAAAATCAGGAAAAATTTCGGTAACTTCTCCTATTGGAAAAGGTCTTTTAGGAAAATCGGTTGGTGAAGTAGCTGAAATTATCGTGCCAAACGGTGTGTTAAAATTTGATGTTTTAGAAATTACAAGAGACTAATAATTTATTTATAATGGCTAGTATTTTTACTAAAATAGTAAACGGAGAAATTCCTTGTTATAAAATTACTGAAGATGAAAATTATTTGGCTTTTTTAGATGTGAATCCTAATGCGAAAGGACACACACTTTGTATTCCAAAACAAGAGATTAATAAAATCTTTGATATGGAAGAAGAACATTATTTAGGATTAATGAAGTTTTCTAGAAGAGTAGCAAAGGCTATTGAAAAATCGGTTGAATGCAAACGTATTGGAGTCGCTGTTGTAGGATTAGAAGTGCCACATGTTCACGTACATTTAATTCCACTTCAGGATATGGTCGATATGCGTTTTCAAAGAAAAACCAGTTTAACACCTGAAGAGTTTCAAGAATTAGCAGAACAAATTGCTTCAAACTTATAAATATAAATCCCGATGATTCGGGATTTTTTATGTTGTTTTATAACTAATCTGCATGGTAGTTCCTTTTCCAATTTCAGAATGAGCCACTTTAATTTTTCCTTTGTGGTATTCTTCAACAATTCGCTTAGTTAAAGATAATCCTAATCCCCAACCGCGTTTTTTTGTTGTAAACCCAGGTTCAAAAACTTTGGTGAATTGGTTTTTTGGAATTCCTTTTCCCGTATCGGTTATGCTGATTTTTACAATATCTTCAAGTTCAGAAATTACGATATTCAAACTGCCTTTCCCTTTCATGGCATCAATCGCATTTTTGACTAAATTTTCAATGGTCCAACTATGTAATGCTGGATTAATATCAACCAAAATAGGATGTTCAGGAGCTTCAAAATTAAAGTTTACCTGCTGAGAAACTCGAGTTTGTAAATAATCAACTGTGTTTTTCGTGTCTTCAACAATATCGCGTTTTTCTAATACGGGTTCGCTTCCTATTTTTGAAAATCTATCTGTAATGGTTTGTAATCGAGTAATATCTTTTTCTATTTCAATAATCGTACTTTCTTCTACATTATCTAATTTTAAAATTTCCAACCAACCAATTAAAGAAGATAATGGTGTTCCAATTTGATGTGCGGTTTCCTTTGCCATTCCGGCCCAAAGTTTATTTTGAGTTGCCATCTTAGTTGCACGATAAAAATTATAAACAACGGCACCAAACAAAATGATAATCAATAATAAAGCAACAGGATAATATTTTAATTTATTTAATAAAGGCGAATTTCCATAATAGACCAACTGATAACTTTTTTCCGAAAGTTGCATTTTTATGGGTTGGTTATCGTTTTTTATCGAATTGAAATAGACTTTAAGCGCAGCAGTGTCATTTGCAATTGCTTCATCAATGTTATTGTGACTAATAATGGAATCTTTACTATCAGTAACAATCATTGGAATTGTAGTATTGTTTTGGATAATTTGAAGTGGAAGATCAACATCTGTATATTCATTGGCATTGGCTAATGTTTTTTGAGCGCTTGCCCAAAATTCCATTTTTGCGCGTTCTTCGTTTTTGAAAATTTGGAAAAAGTTGTAGGTATTCCAAAGTATTAAGATTACAATGAAAAAAGATGCTAATATGATAAACCAACGCGTTAGATTTCGACTTTCTGAAAACTGCATGTATTCGTATTTGAAGTAAAAATACTAAAATCCTTTTTAATTTGATGTTTATTCTTGTAATTGTATTTGCATTTGATTTTTGCTCTTGAAATTGCACTTGTTCTTGTTATCTTTGTAAAAAAGTTACAACATGTTAAGCATCGATCCAAAAGAAATAGCACCAGCAAAATTACAAGGTTATTTACAAAGTGCAGTTGCACCAAGACCTATTGCTTTTGCAAGTACTATGGATAGTAATGGGAATCCAAATTTATCACCATTTAGTTTTTTTAATGTATTTAGTTCCAATCCGCCAATTCTAATTTTTTCGCCAGCCAGACGTGTGCGCGATAATACAACAAAACACACTTTAATCAATGCACAAAACACGAAAGAAGTTGTGATTAATGTCGTGAATTATGACATTGTTGAACAAATGTCATTATCAAGTACTGAATATCCAGATGGCGTGAATGAGTTTGAAAAAGCTGGATTTACAATGTTAAAATCTGATAAAGTAAAACCATTTCGTGTTGCGGAAAGTCCGGTGCAATTTGAGTGTAAAATTAATGATGTAATTGCATTAGGAGACCAAGGTGGTGCTGGAAATTTAGTAATTTGTGAAGTGGTAAAAATTCACATCAACGAAGCTATTTTAGATGCAAACGGAATGATTGACCAACACAAAATCGACTTGGTTGCCAGAATGGGAGCTAATTGGTACAGTCGTTCTAATGTTGGTATGTTTGAAGTGGAAAAACCATTAACTACTTTAGGAATTGGAGTAGATGTGATTCCGGATTTCATTAAAGAAAGTGGTTATTTTACAGGAAATGATTTAGCAAGATTAGGAAATATAGAAAATATCCCAACAGAAGAAGAAATTGCTATATTTGTAAAAGAAAATTTTGAAGTCAAAGCGGTTTTAAGTGCTGATGATATGGATACAAAATTTCAAAAAGCAAAAGAGTATGTAGATAATGGAAGAGCGATTGATGCTTGGAAATTGTTATTAGCAAAAAAATAAATTTTAGTATTATGGAAGTTTTAGGAAGAGTAAAATTAATTAATCCTGTACAACAAGTAAGTGCTTCTTTCAAAAAAAGAGAGCTTGTAGTGACTACAGAAGAGCAATATCCTCAACACATTTTGATTGAGTTTGCACAAGATAAAACCGATTTGTTAAACAATTATAATGTTGGAGAGCAAGTAAAAGTGTCTATCAATTTAAGAGGAAGAGAATGGGTAAATCCACAAGGAGAAACAAAATATTTTAACTCTATCCAAGGTTGGAGAATCGAAAAAGTTCAAGCAGAAGCTCCAGCAGCAGCACCTCAAATGCCACCAATGCCACCAGCAGCAGCTTTTGAACCTGCAACTAACTTTAACGAAGAAGAGCACGACGATTTACCTTTTTAAAAGTTAGAAGTCAGAATTTAGAAGTCAGAAGTTTTATAATTTCTGACTTTTTCTTTTTCTAAATTCTAATTTCTGAATTCTAAATTTAAACCGATGTATTTTTTAACCAAAGAATTATATTTTCCACCAATAGAAATGGCCTCTCCTGAAGGGATTGTAGCGGTTGGAGGCGATTTATCACCAGAACGACTCGTATTAGCTTATAATTCGGGTATATTTCCATGGTTTGAAGATGATGAGCCTATTTTATGGTGGAGTCCGCCAGAACGAATGGTGTTGTTTTTTGAAGATTTGAAGGTTTCAAAAAGCATGCGCAATATCATCAATCAAAGGAAATTTAAAGTTACTTTCAACACTGCTTTTAGAGACGTAATTCTAAACTGTAAAAAGATTTCTCGAAAAGACCAACAAGGCACATGGATTACTGATAACATGGTAGAAGCCTATTGCAAATTACACGAATTAGGCATCGCAAAAAGTGTAGAAGTTTGGCAAGATGACAAACTAGTTGGTGGTTTGTATGGTGTTGATTTAGGTCATGTTTTTTGTGGCGAAAGTATGTTTTCAAAAGTACCAAATGCTAGTAAATTTGCTTTTATAGCCTTAGCAAAACAATTAGAATTAGCTAATTATCATTTATTAGATTGTCAAGTTTACAACGACCATTTAGCAAGTTTAGGTTGTGTGGAAATTGACAGAGAAGATTTTTTGATGGTGTTGAAAAGTAAATTTTAAACACATTTGAATTAATTTTATTAAGTTTATAAAATTTAAAACATATAATTTACAACATTTGAGAATAATAACTACAATATTTTTTTGCTTAATTCTTCAAAGTGTTTTTTCACAAAATAATTTTGATCAACGATTGCAGTATTTTATTGAAAATTCTCAATATGATTCTGCGAGAGTAATTATACTTAGTGAGCTTCGAAATGAAAAAATCAGTCCTAAGAAAAAAGCTTTAATAAAAATTAGATATGCAGAAGTTTTAAAATCCTTAGCAAAATCTGATAGTTGTTTTTATTATCTTGAAAGTGCAGAAAAGACTTTTAGTAAATTAAATGATACAGATGAACTTTTCCATATTTTAGTTGTAAAGGCTGAAATTTCAAGATATGTAGGAAATAGAAATTTAGCAAATGATTTTATATATAAAGCAGAAAAATTATTTTTAAAAAGTAATAATTCGGAATATAAATATCACTATTTAAATAGACGAATAGCAATTCTGGCACAATATTATAATAATATTCAAGATTCTGTTGTAAAAATACACAAACTGAGTAATTTGATTCTTGCCGATCAAGTTAAAATAAAAGATAAATCAATTATTGTTTATACTTTAAATGAAATAGGTTTTTTAAGTTTTGTTGAGGAGCCTAAAACCGCTCTTTATTATTTTCTAAAAGCTTTCAAAGTAGCGGAAAAATATGATGCAAAAATAGCTTATGTTGACGTTTCTATCAATTTAGGTAGATATTACCAACAAAAAGAGGGCTATTTCTCAAAAGCAATTTATTATTATCAAAAAGGATTAAAGAAAGCAAAAGAAATAAATAATCTTTGGCAAATGCAACAGATTTATAATGAATTAAAAAACACTACTTTTTTAAGTAAAGATTATGAAAACGCCATGCATTATTCAGATTCATTAAATGGTATTAATAGTCTATTAAATGAATATGAAAACAAGAAAAAATATGAATTATTAGAAAATAATTATATTATTCAAAAGAAAGAAAAAGAACTTGTTGCATCAAGAAAGAATTTATTATTATTGTTTGTTATTCTACTTTTTTTATTTACTGGTTTGGCAACTTTATGGTTTTATAGCAACAAAATAAGAAAATCAAAAAAAACGCTTGAAAAATTAAATAAAGAAAATGAGTTTTTAGTAAGCGAAACAAATCATCGGGTTAATAATAATCTTCAATTAATCAGTTTATTAATTAATGAAACAATTAGAAAAAATAAAACTGAGAATAAGGAAAATAAAGATTTAATTCGATTACAATCCAAAATTCAGTCAATTGCATTATTACATAGGGAATTGTATGCTTCAAAGGATAAAAAAACGATAGATTTACAATTGTATTTTGCAAAAATTGGAGAGAGTTTTTCAGAAATATGTACTTATGAAAATATAGATTTAAAATTAAAAGCGGATAGTATAAGTTCAGATTCAGATTCTGCAATGTATATGGGTTTATTGGTGACAGAATTAATCATGAATTCTGTAAAATATGCTTTTAAAGAGGATCAAATAAAAAATATTGCAATTGAAATAATAAAGATTCAAAATCAGTTTGAATTTAGCTATTCTGATAATGGTCAAAAAAACAATTCTAAGGAGATTAATCCAATTTTGGTAAAACAATTATGTCAACAATTGGGAGTACAACCAGAAATTATTATCAATAACGGATTTCATTTAAATTTTATAAAATCATTTGAAAATGACTAAAATATTAATAGTTGAAGATCAAGTTTTAATTGCTAATTATATCAAAAATTTACTAAATGATAATGGTTTAAATGGTGTTGAGTTAGCTTTTACAGTTGAGGAAGCAACGGAAAAAATGAATCTAAACAAACCAGATATTGTTTTATTGGATATCAATCTTAATGGTAAAGATACAGGTATTTTATGGGCAAAAGAATTTGTAGAAAATAGTCAAATTATTTTTATTACAGGCCAAACCGAAAAGGAAACCATGCTAAAAGCCTTTGAGGTAAATCCTGTTACGTATTTGACAAAGCCAGTTAAAGAATCCGATTTAATTGCTGCAATTGAATTAGCCAAAATAAAGAACAAGGTAAATTACGTAATTGTTAAAAATGGATTTGATGAGGTAAAAGTAAATTTTGAAGACATTCTTTTTCTAAAAAGCGATAAGAATTATGTTGATATTCAATTAACAAATAGAACCATAACCATCCGAAATACTCTTGATAACTTTTATAAAGAATTAGATTCCGATATATTTTGTCGAGTGCATCGTTCTTATGTGGTTAATAAATCAAAAGTTACGCAAAAGAAATCTTCTTCTTTAAAAATTAACGAGTTCGAAATGCCTATTTCTAGAAATTTTTCATTTGATTTTTAATTTCGTCCACAAACTTTTGCTGTTTATCCCAAGTTCTGCATTAAAATTCTTTAAAATAATACTTTTGAGATAGAATTATCTCAAAATATGTTTAAAAACCTTTATAAAGAATATAGTTCAACAATAATTGCTGCATTTTTATCGGCTTTAGCATATACAGAAATGTGTGTCATTTTGATACTTATTTCTTGGGTTCCTTTTTTTTATTTTTTGTTTCAAAGTAAAACTGCTAAAAACGCATTAAAAAAAGGCGCTGTTTTTGGTTTTATTTATGGTTTGTTTCTTTTTAAATGGATATTTTCTTCATTAAAAGAATATACATCTGAGGTTATTATTGGTGTAGCGGTCATAGTATTGTTATCTATTATTTATAGTTTGGTATATGCTCTTTTGTCTTATCTTTTTTTTATAATCAAGAAATTTTATTCAATTAAATACTTTGCTTTAAGTTTACTTTCAATAGCAAGTGTTTTAACATTATTTGATGAATTACTTTCCTATTTATTTATTGGAATACCATTTCTTAACTTACGTGTTGGATTTACGCTTAGTAATAGTTTGTATTTGGTTCAATTTAGTAAATATGGAGGTGTTGCAATACTAACTTTTATTGTTTTTTTTATCAATGCCTGTATAGCAGATTATTTTAATCGTAAATCTAAATTACTACTAAAATATCTGATAGTATTTCTCCCATCACTTTATTTGTTGGGGTATGTTTTGTACGTAAAAAATGATTCTTTGGAATCGAAAAAAATTAAAGTAAGTGTTGCTACAGCTAACATTAGCCCCAAAATTAGTTGGGATGCCAAAAATGGAAGTCAATTAGCTCAAGAGTATTTTTCGCTATGTAAGCAAGCTTCACAAAGTAATCCTGATTTTATACTATGGCCAGAATCTACTATACCTTGGGTGTTTGAAGAGAACGACGATTTAGTAGCAGAATTTTTAAAAATCAATCAAAGTAATGCAATACATGTAATAGGTGTAAATAAGCCTGTTAGCAGTGATAAAACATTGAATTCAGCCGCTTTTATTTCTAATTCAAAGTCACCGCAATTTTATTCAAAGAATATTTTATTAAAAGGCTTTGAAGAACCATTGTTGTCTTATTTTCAGATACCATTTTACTATAATTTGAAATTAAAATACACTACAAATAATGATTCAAGACCAATTAAAACTGCAAATGGTAAAGTAGGAGTATTGATTTGTAATGAATCAATTGAAAATTCACAGGTACAAAAAGAAATTAATCTTGGGGCTAATTATTTTTTTGTATTAAGTAATGATGGTTGGTTTAAAGATTCCTACATCAGTTTATATCATTTCTATATTGCAAGAATTATGGCAGTTGCCTACAATAGAGATTTTGTCATTAGTAGTAATTGTGGTTATTCGGGATTTATAAAAAACAATGGAGAAATTGTTGAAGTAAATCAATCCAATGAAGCTTATACAAATACACAATTAACAAAAAATAATAATGAAAAAACATTTTACTCAAAGTACCCAAATATATTCTACATTTTATTAATTCTAATATTATCAATAAATACTATTTTATCAATTAAATCATTAAAACTATGACAAAAAAATTATTATTTATTTTCATCTTGTTGCATTCTTTTTTAATGAATGCAAGCGCTCGTCAAGGAAACTACCGATGGCGAAATGACGATGGAAATCAAACCGCTTCAACTTGGAAAGCCGCAACAAACGCAGCGACGTTAGTAGGAGCTGTTAATCAGCCACTTAGGTTAAGAATGGAAATTTACAATAGTTCAACTTCAGGTAGTGGGAGTTTTAATTTAAGTCCTTTGCAGTATAGAAAAAATGGTGGTGCTTGGACATCAATAACATCTTCTACTGCGAATGATTTTTATTTTATTAATTCTGTATTTGTAACTAATAATACAGGAACCACTCAACAGATTTCTACAGGGAGTTTTACAGGAGGTTTTTTCAAATCGGATAATTCCAATAATAATATCTCTTTATCTACAACTACAAGAACTGAAATTGAGTTTTGTATTTCAAGATCTTCTAACTATGATATCTATAGTACATATCAATTTCAAATCGCTTCATTGACATCCTATGATAGATATCCTACTTTAAATCCAATATGTTCTACGCCAAAACCAACAGTTAATTCAAATGTTGTTTATAATTTGAATCAACAGGCTTTGCCTTTAACTGCTGTAGGAACTAATTTGTTTTGGTACACAACACCTACAGGGGGAACTGGAAGTACAACCGCTCCAACTCCTCTTACCAATACAGTAGGAACAACATCTTATTATGTTTCTCAAAATACAGGATGCGAAGGACCAAGAGCAGAAATTAAAGTTTTAGTTAAACCTTTAAGTTCAACTGGGAAATCATTACATTTTGATGGTGTAGATGACTATGTAAAAGTTTCTACTTTTGACTTTGCAGTGTCTAACAATTTTACAATGGATCTTTGGGTAAAACCTGAAAAAGCAATTACATTACCTACTGAAGCAACTGCGGGAATTACAGGTAGTACAGGACAATCTTATCCTTTATTTCCGACGCTTGTTGGGGCTTATGGTGTAGATGATGCAACCCATTCAGGTGCTGGAGTCTCTGTGGGTACAAATGGTATTTGCGTATTTGAACACGCAGGAGGATATTTACCTGCCTTGTTAGTACATCCAGTTGCAATCTCTGGCTGGACTAGGGTTACAGTAGTATATACAAATAAGCAACCTAGCTTATATATAAACGGAGTATTGGTTAAAACTGGTTTAACATCACCGAGAAGTTTTGTGCATCCTCCTTTACGAGATATAGGAAACTCGGATTTTGGTACTCATAATACTTATGGCCCTTATCAAGGTTCTATTGATAGAATATATATATTAAATAACTCTGTTATTCCAAATGCAACTTGTGAACCTGCTCCAAATGATTCAAATGTAATTGCTTCTTATTTTTTTGATCAAGGAGTTGCAGGAGCAAACAATTCAACCATAAATTATTTGATTGATAATGGAGAAAGGTATAGTGGAGAACTATTAAATTTTGCACTAAATGGAGCTACTTCAAATTGGATAGCAGACACACCAAGTGTGACTTTGCCAGCCCCACCTGTAGCGTCAGATCATACTTTTTGTACTAGTGCAACAGTCGCTAACTTAATTCCAGCTCCAAGTGCTACCATAAATTGGTACAGTCAAGCTATAGGAGGAACAGCGTTAGCTTCATCAACGGCATTAGCAACTGGTTTTTATTATGTAGATTTTACAGATTCTAATGGTTGTAAAAGCACAAGAACAAAAATTATTGTTAGACAAAGTAATAATTCGGCACCAATAGTAACATCACCTGTAATATATAATCAAGGAGATACAGCAGCTGCATTAACTGCAACAGGTAGTGGTACAGGTTTGTTATGGTACACAACAGCAACGGGTGGTATAGGAAGTACAACAGCACCAACACCAAGCACCGCTACAGTAGGTACCGTATCATATTATGTTTCAAGTACGGAATTTAGTTGTGAGAGTACACGTTCTCAAATAGTTGTTATTGTTAATTCTACAACTCCAGCAACTCATTTAAACTTTGATGGTGTTAACGATATAGTGAATTGTGGTAATACATTAAATTCTGTATTAGACCCATTAAACACTATTACAGTGGAAGCTTGGGTAAAACCTTCTACAAACACAGGATTAGGAGTAATTGTTGGGAATTATGCAAATCCAACGGGTGGTAATATGCAGTTTTTAATGCGAAGAGATAATGCAAATTATACTTTTTGGATTAGCGGTACTCCAGGGGTTTTCAAAAATGTTACCGCTAGTAATGCTGTCTTAGTTAATACTTGGCAACATATTGCAGGAGTATGGAATGGTTCTGATTTGAAAATCTATATTAATGGTGTTTTAGCTGGTACAACAACAGGTGTAACTGAAAGTAGTTTTGCAACAACTACTAATAACTTAATGATAGGAAATAATCAAGCTGCTAGTCCAGAAAGATTCACAGGTAATATAGATGAAGTTAGAATTTGGACAAATGTTAGAACAGCAGAACAAATTAATGGTTCAAAGAATTGTGAATTACAAGGGACAGAAACTGGTTTAATTGCATACTATAAATTTAATCAAGGTTTCGATGCATCTAATAATGTAGCAATAACTACTTTAACAGCATCTACGGGTCCAAATGGAACGTTAACTAATTTTACTTTGACAGCTGCAACATCAAACTGGTTGGCAGGTTCTCCTGTAATAACAGGTTCGATAATTCCATCAGTTGCAACAGTAACTACTCCAGTTGTTTATACTCAAGGCTCTACAGCTTCGGCTTTAACAGCAACTACTGGAACAAATGGTACGGGATTACTTTGGTACACAACTGCATCTGGAGGAGTTGGTTCAGCTTCTGCACCAACTCCTTCAACAGCAACAGTTGGAAATACTTCTTACTGGGTTTCTTCAACAAATGCAAATGGTTGTGAGAGTGCTAGAGTTGAAATTGTGGTAACAGTTAACGCACCTGCACCTGCAACTCATTTGAATTTTGATGGAATTGATGATGTGGTAGATTTGGGTTCTGGATTAACTACTTATTTTACAGGTAAAACAAAAGTTACTATCCAAGCTTGGGTAAGATCTGAAACTAATTCTGGTTTAGGAACTATTGTAGGTAATTATAATTATCCAACGAATAATAATTCTATGCAAATGATGCTAAGACGTGATGGAGCAAATTATGCTTTTTGGTTAGATAGCGGAAGTGGTTATACAAGTGTATCAGCTGTAGGTTCTGTTGTTCTAAATACTTGGCAACATGTTACAGGAACTTGGGATGGAACTACAATGAGAATCTATATTGACGGAATATTAGCTAATTCATCTGCAAAAACAGGAGTAATTCCTTCGAGAACAACTAGTTTTAGTATTGGATCTAACACGTCTGAAAGATTTGATGGTGATATAGACGAAGTTAAATTGTGGGATATGGCTTTAACAGCTACAGATATTATGAATACAATGAATTGTGAAGCACAAACACAACCTGAATTAGTTGCTTATTATAAGTTTAACCAAGGAAATGATATTGTGAATAATTCATCGGTTACTTCACTTCTTGATAGTTCTAGTAATGCAAATAATGGAATTTTAACTAGTTTTGCTTTAACAGGAGCTACTTCAAACTGGAGATCAGGATCAACAATTACAACAGGTAATACTTGTGCAACTTTAGGAAATTCAGATTTTGACAATGTAACTAGAATTGCTATTTATCCAAATCCTTCAACTGGAATTTTTAATATTGTTTCGCAACAAGTTATTGCTGTTGAAATTTATGATTTGTTAGGGAAATTGGTATACAACCAACAATTAGTAAGTGGAACAAATAGTATTGATATTTCAAACATTAATACTGGAGTTTATTTATTAAAAGCTACAGATGCCAATGGTAATTCTGAGTCACATAAATTGATTAAAAATTAATGAAGTTTCTCTATAAATATAAGTTTGAAATTTTATTAATACTACTTTATGTAATATTAACTTTACTAGGTATTTATATTTATAGTTTGTAAATAAAAGGCTGTCAGATGACAGCCTTTTTGTTTTTAAAGCTTCGGCAAAGTTCTCACATACAATTCTTCCACTTTTTTTCTTGCCCAATCGGTTTTTCTTAAGAATTTCAGAATAGAATTTACCGATGGATTTTCTTTGAAGCAATTGATGTTAATAAGTTCTGCCAAAGTATCAAAACCATAAAAGTCAACCAATTGTTCTACAATCGTTTTTAAAGATTTTCCGTGAAGTGGGTCGTTGTTCATTTTTTTATTTTCTTGTGTGGCAATCTAAAACATGATCATTTACCATTCCGGTAGCTTGCATGTGCGCATACATAACTGTTGAACCCACAAATTTGAATCCGCGTTTTTTTAAATCTTTGCTTAAAGCATCTGAAATTGGAGTAGTAGCTTTAATATCGCTTAGGGTTTTGGGTTTGTTATCAATAGGTTTTCCATCTACAAAGCCCCAAATATATTTAGAGAATGTCCCAAACTCTTCCTGAACTTTTATAAAAGCTTGTGCATTAGTAACGGTAGCTTTGATTTTTAATTTGTTTCGAATAATTCCAGCATCTTCTGCTAATGCATCCATTTTGTCTTCCGAATAATTCGCTATTTTCATTAAATCGAAATTGTCAAATGCTTTTCTGAAATTTTCTCTTTTGGCTAAAACAGTATACCAACTCAATCCTGCTTGAAACGTTTCTAGAATTAGGAATTCAAAAATAGTTTCATCTTCATAAACCGGCTTTCCCCATTCGTTATCGTGATAATTTCTATATAAATCGTCTTTTTCGCACCAAGCGCAACGGGTTTTATTTTCCATCTTTTGCTAAATATTTTTCTATTAAATAATGACCTAAGTAAATTAGAGGCGTTAATCCAACAGCAATTAACAACTTCACAGTGTAGCCTGTTAATGCAGATGCAATAAACATTTTGGTATCGATTTTTCCCGGTAGCCAAAAGGCAATTCCGAGTACAATGAAACTATCAAAAAGTTGCGAAATCACTGTTGACCCCGTACTTCTTAACCAAATCATCTTTTTTCCTGTTCGGTTTTTGACAAAATGGAAAATGGTAACGTCAATTAATTGGGAAACTAAAAAAGCCGTAATACTTCCCACAATAATCCACATACTTTGCCCGAAAACAGCAGTGAATTGTTCGTCGGTTATTAAGCCATCGCCTTTTACTGCTGGAATTTGAAGCCCAATTAGCAATAAGAAAAAGGTGTAGGCAATTAATCCAGCTGTTATGAAGGATAGTTTTTTTACTCCTTTTTCACCAAAATATTCATTGATTAAATCGGTTGTGATGAACACAATTGGCCAAGGTAAAATACCTAAACTCATTACGGTGTTGCCAACATGGATAAGTTTTCCTCCAATTAATTCCGCTACTAAAGCATTGGTAATAAAAATTCCAGCTAAAACAACGTATATAATGTCTTTTTTTCTTTGAAACATATTAATATTCTTCTAAGTTTTCAAAAAGATTATTGTTTATTTTTAATTTACCATAGGAAGCTCTTCTGTGATTATCGTTTAACGATTCGTCAATCATGCTTTTAATTATTGCATCTATTTCTTTTTCTTCTAAATAAGTTGTAGCAATTAATTTGCAATATTCCTTGATGTTAATTTTTCCGTTTTCTGTTATAAATGCTATACCGCTAATTTTTTGTTGATTGGTGTTGTATGAGTTCTCTTCGATATTGATTTTTTTGAAAAAGAAATACGTGATTTTTTTACCATTGAATCGAATCTCTTTAGAATCATAGAAGGACAATGAATCTTTTTTCTTATCGATGTCTTCAGAGTAAATTTCGGCAGCCAAAGCAATAGTTTTTGGGTCATATTTTGTTAAAAACGAATTTTGCTTCATGTGATGCATCATTAAGAATCCAATAAATTGAATTTTTTCATTTTCAACAATTTTATCCATCGTTTGAGAATCAACTTGATTAGTTTTTTCCAATTGTACTTCAGCAAAAGCCAAATCTAATTTTTCAATTTTTAAATCGGTTGCTTTTTTAATTAACTGTGCCACATCTTTTTCTGCTTTAAACGGATATAAAATGGTATAATAACTTATAAAATCTTCTATTGGAGCTTCGTCTTCTTCATAATATTCATCTTCATCTTCGTTTTTGAAGTTTTGTTTGCTTTTCCAACTAGCTAAACGTTTGTACTCGAGTTTTGCATTGGTTAAAATCATTTTTTTGTACGACTTTAACTTCTTTGCATTGCCATGATTTTTAAGTAAAAGCTGATGTGTAAAAGAAACAATAGGTTCATGAAACTCTTTTATACTGTAGTATTGAAAGATGTTTGGAAATAAAACCTGACTGTTTTCTAAATCTTCTTCAAAATGATTAAATAGTCCAATAATTTCATATTCATTATCTGAAACAGGTAAATCATATTCTAATAGTTCTTGAATTTTCTTGTAAGCTTCTTTACTTTTTTGAAAGGCTAATGCTCTTAAAACAGCAAATTGAATAACCGTATTTGTTTTTTCTTTCTTGTAAGCATTTTCTAGATAGGAAATAACTTCTGGTGATTTAATTCGTCCTAATTTTTCATATAATTCCCCTAAAATTTCGGTTTCATCATCTCTAAATTTAAAAGTATTCAACAAGGTTTTAAACTTTGGTAAATCCGCTTTTTCTATCGTTAAATAATCGATAGATTTTAAAGCTGAATAACGGATGCTATCGTGTTTGCTTCTTACATCATTTAAGAATAAGTCCATTTTATTCTCTAAAATGTTCTCTGTTTTTTTATTTTCTAAAGCTATAGAATTAAATGTTTTTTCTACAAAAGGATCTTTGTTGTCATAGTCTTTTGCAACCAATGTTGATAGTTCATAAATAGTGTTTCCGTTTAGTAATAATTTATATTTAATGGCTTGTTTTGAACTTGGTTTCGAAACCATGGCTTCAAACACGTGAATGTTATTATCTTTATCGAAACTAATTTTTTCATCGATAATTTTTAGTTTTTCTTCTCTTGGAAATAACTTTTTATCCCAATCTGAGAACATATATTCTGAAGCCAAATTAAAATTTTCCCCAGGAGTGGTTACCTCAATTACTTCATTATCATTTTCTATATCAGTTGGAGTTTCATTTGTAGTTACGTTTACGTCTCCAATAATTTGTTTTCGGTAATTTTTCCAAATAGAATCTAATGATTTTTCTGACTCATAACGATGATATTTGTAATAGTTAAGCTGTATTATTGAACCACTACTTCCTAAAAATTGATAGTTTTTAGATTGAGTCGTAAAATGATTTTTCTTTTTGTTTCCGTTTTGAAGTTCTTTTTCTACCAAGAAGTCTAAGTGCTCGTTTTGTTTTTCTGGAATTTCAATACTAAAATGATTCGTTGTATCACGGAATATTCTATAACTTTCAGATTCTAATGAAGGTTTAATTTCAAATGAATCGAAAAAACGTTTGGTATCTGTATCTTCTGCATTAACTGTTCCTAAAAGGTAATATTTATTGCCGTTTAATTGCGATTTTAGTTGAATCTCTCTGTTTTCAATACTCGATTTTGAAAAGAAAGCAATTCGTTCTTTATTGAATTTAGTTTGGGTAGAATCTAATTCGTGTTGGGCGTAAAATTCTTGGTGAATTCGTTTTAATTCGTATTCTGAATTTTCTAAATTATCAATTTCAGAAAGTGTTTTTTCGATTAAAAAGTAAAAGCTTTTTTTCTTTTCATCTAAAGCCGTAATAGCAATGTCGGAGTTGTCTTTGCCGTTGTTTTTGTTTCCAGTGTAAGTATTGTAAGCCGGAACTTGAACTTCGAAATTTCCTTTTATTGGACTAATTTTTTCCCAAGTGTTTTTGCTGTTTTTTATCTCGATTTTAGAAAAAATATCTTCTTCAAAACGTCTAACATAATCGCCTTCGCCACCCATAATTACACTAATAATTTCTAGTGGTGTTATATAATAGCGATAACGTTGTGCGTTGCCTGTTTTGGTTTTACTTTTAATGTCGTAAACCCAATAGTTTTTTTCCTGAAACGATTTTTTTTCTAGAATTTCCCCTGGAATATTTTCATAAAACAAACTGTCTAATGTTTTGACATTAAAAGTTTTGTTTTTCTTATTCAAGAAGTCGTTTAATAGTTTTCTTTTTACGTTTACATAGCCACCATTTACTAAATCTGGAGATTCTAAATCTTCTCCATTTTCTAAAACAATTTCAAACAAAGGTAATGAAATCATGCCATCTGCAGTTGCTCTATTTTTTAATTCGGGTTTGGTAAAGTATTCTTCTATTTGTTTTTTAGCTGCTTTTCCTTTTTCGGTGTAGTTTCCAAAAACGGGTGTTACTTTATATCCTTTAGCTCTAAGTAATTCGATAACGCCTTTTGGTCCTGGAAGGTGAGCCGCTCCAATGGCACTGAATAAACTTCCAGTTTTCATAATTGAATCCATGTTCTTAACCATTTCTATGTTTCGGTCAAAAAGCATGGCTTTTAAAAATGATTTAGGGGAGCTTAACATGGTTAACGAATCGATCATGTCTAAATCTTTTTCTCTGTAAAAATCGTTAAGCGCTTGGTCGTACGATTTATTTTTTAAGATTTTTAAAATGGCTTGACGGTTTTTATCTACTTCTGTTTCGTCCATTTTAGCTTGCGCCTTCATGATGTTTAATGTAGATTTTTTTACATCTTCTAATCCGACAGTTTTTTTATTGAATTTTCTACCTGTTCTGTAGATAAACATATCTAGGTAAGTTTCTTCTTGATAGTCTTTTTGTGCTTCATTTGTTCGTGTAAGAAGGCTTATTAAGTTGTAATTGCTGCTTCTGAAAAGTGGATATAAATTATCTTTTTCAATAGGTTGAATATAAAAATTGGTGTAAAACTTTCCTTGATTGGCATATTGACTGTAAAAACTAAACAAATCGAATAACGTTGTCCAAGTTCTTGGTTCACTTTCATTAGCAATGATATCTGCCTCTTGAAGATGTTTAAAAAAATTATCCGATAAATGATAGGATACTTTATCGCTTACATGCATAGAACCGTAAACGTATGATTTCTTTTGTAAACCATTTCCACTAATTTCCCACAATAAACTTTGGTATTTTTTCTCTTGAGCAACTAATGAAACCGATATAAGGGCAAATAATAATGCGATTTTTTTCAAGGTAATTTTATTTTTTCGTTTACTCCAAATATACAGTATTTTAAAATGAAAAAAACCTTAACTCTTGTTAAAGAATTAAGGTTTTGTATTTTTAGTTTAGAATAAGATTATCCTAAAGCAACTCTACTAAATCCAGTTACAGTTAAGTTTGCATCTACTGATTTAATATAAGCAGCAACACTCATAGAACTGTCTTTGATGAAATCTTGATTTACTAAAGTATTATCTTTGTAGAAACGTTGGATTTTACCTTTAGAAATGTTATCTAACATTGCTTCTGGTTTACCTTCAGCTCTTAATTGCTCTTTAGCGATTTCAATTTCTTTTTCAATGATTGCAGCATCAACACCAGCTTCGTTTAAAGCAATTGGGTTCATAGCAGCAGCTTGCATTGCAACGTTTTTAGCAGCTTCGTCAGCACCAGCAACGTTAGCAGATAACGCCACTAAAGTAGCGATTTTACCAGCGTGGATGTAAGAACCTACGAAAGCACCTTCTAATCTTTCAAAAGCACCGATTTCGATTTTTTCTCCGATAACTCCAGTTTGCTCGATTAATTTCTCAGCAACAGTGATTCCGTTGAAATCAGAAGCTAATAATTCTTCTTTAGTAGCATAGTTTAAAGCTTGGTTAGCTAAATCGTTTGCTAATTTAACGAAAGATTCGTTTTTACCTACGAAGTCAGTTTCACAGTTTAAAGTGATTGCAACTCCAGCAGTGTTGTCAGCATTGATAACAGCAACAGCAGCTCCTTCAGTAGATTCTCTATCTGAACGGTTAGCAGCTACTTTTTGACCTTTTTTTCTTAAGTTTTCGATTGCTAAATCGAAATCTCCTTCAGCCTCCACTAATGCTTTTTTACAATCCATCATTCCAGCACCAGTGATAGTTCTTAATTTATTTACGTCTGCAGCAGTAATATTTGCCATTTTGTATTTTTTTTATTTGTTGTTTATAAAAGTAAAAATTCCAATTACTAAATCCCAAATTCCAATTTTACTAAATTGCTAACGAATAGTTAGAACAAGTTTGGAATTTGGAATTTAATTCTTGGAATTAATTGATTTATGCTTCAGTTTCAGTAGCAGGAGCTTCAGTAGCTTCTACTTCTTTAGCTGGTAATTCATCTTTTTCAACTTTTCTATCAGAAAGACCTTCAACGATAGCAGAAGAAACTAATGATAAAACTTTTTCAATTGATTTAGAAGCATCGTCATTTGCAGGAATTACGAAGTCAATTGGACGTGGATCCGAATTCGTATCTACCATTGCGAACACTGGAATGTTTAATTTTTGAGCTTCTTTAACAGCGATATGCTCCGCTTTTACGTCAACTACGAATAATGCAGCTGGTAATCTAGACATATCTGCAATTGAACCTAAGTTTTTCTCTAACTTAGCTCTTAAACGATCAACTTGTAATCTTTCTTTTTTAGATAAAGTCATGAAAGTACCGTCTTTCTTCATTCTATCAATAGAAGCCATTTTTTTAACTGCTTTACGGATAGTTACGAAGTTAGTTAACATACCACCTGGCCATCTTTCAGTGATGTAAGGCATGTTACAAGCTGCTGCTTTTTCAGCAACGATATCTTTCGCTTGTTTTTTGGTAGCAACGAATAATACTTTTCTACCAGAAGCAGCAATTTTTTTCAAAGCTTCGTTAGCTTCTTCAATTTTAGCTGCAGTTTTATATAAGTTAATGATATGAATACCATTACGCTCCATATAAATGTAAGGAGCCATGTTTGGATCCCATTTACGAGTCATGTGTCCGAAGTGTACACCTGCTTCTAATAACTCTTTAACGTCAATTTTGTTTGCCATTGTGTAATAGTTTACGTTCCGTGATTAGCAATTTTCAAGTAGTCACTTGCGTTGGTCTTGAAAATTTAGATGCTAAACTAATTCCCTTTTTACAAGGAATATCGACAACTTTGTTTTTAATTCAATTTTAATTGTAAAAATAAATCTGAAAATATATTCTGATAAATATCGAATATTAACGTTTTGAGAATTGGAATCTCTTACGTGCTTTTTTCTGACCGAATTTTTTACGTTCAACCATTCTTGGATCTCTTGTTAATAATCCTTCTGGTTTAAGGATAGCTCTGTTTTCAGCTTCTACCTCACACATTGCGCGAGCGATAGCCATTCTTACAGCTTCTGCTTGTCCTGTAGTACCACCACCATATACGTTTACTTTAACGTCAAAGTTTGATGCGTTTTCTGTCATAGACATTGGTTGCATAACTTTGTACTGTAAAGTTGCAGTTGGGAAGTAGTTAGTGAATTCTCTTTTGTTTACAGTGATTTTTCCTGTTCCTTCTGAAACATAAACACGTGCAACAGCGCATTTTCTTCTACCGATTTTGTGAATAACTCCCATTACTTAAGATCGTTTAGGTTAACGGTTTTAGGTGATTGAGCCGCATGTTTGTGCTCAGGACCTACATATACATTTAAATTACGGAATAATTCAGCACCTAATTTGTTTTTAGGTAACATTCCTTTGATAGCTTTTTCTACTAATAATGCAGGATTTTTTTGTTGCATTACTTTAGCAGTTAAAGTTCTTTGTC
The DNA here is from genome assembly GCF_015223105.1 of Flavobacterium proteolyticum. Lineage (GTDB taxonomy): Bacteria > Bacteroidota > Bacteroidia > Flavobacteriales > Flavobacteriaceae > Flavobacterium > Flavobacterium proteolyticum. The sequence continues at coordinate 446,155 of NZ_JADFTZ010000001.1, read as the reverse complement.
CTCCTGGGTAACCTGTGTGACGAACGTAAGTTTTGTCATCTAACTTGTTACCAGTAAGGTTGATTTTTTCTGCGTTGATAACAATTACGTTATCACCACAATCAACGTGCGGTGTATAACTTGGTTTGTATTTACCTCTTAAAAGCATCGCTACTTTTGTAGATAAACGACCTAAGTTATGCCCTTCAGCGTCCACAACAATCCACTGCTTGTCTGCAGTTGCTTTGTTGGCTGATACTGTTTTGTAGCTTAATGTGTTCACAATAATTAATTTAAATTAAACATTCCATTCCCAATAAAGGGAGTGCAAAAGTACAACTATTTATTAGAATTGCAAACCCCTTTTTGAAAATATTGTTTTTTCTAATTTGTTAAACATCATTTGCTTAGCTAAAATTCATTTAAAGTTGTTTTTTTAAATTACAGAAATACACTATTTTTACCTCTTAACTTTTATCTATGAAAGCAAAAGCAACTCTAAAACAAATAGCCCTCGAATTTGGTGTATCAATTTCAACAGTATCTAAAGCATTAAGCGATAGCCCCGAAATCAGCGAAGCTACCAAAATAAAAATTCAAGAGTATGCCGCTTTGCAGAATTACAAACCTAATAGTATTGCGAAGAATCTAAAAAATCAGCGTACCAATACTATAGGTGTAATCATACCTAATATTCTCAATCCTTTTTTTGCGAAAGTTTTTAGTGGAATTGAAAAGGTAGCGTTGGAGAAAGGTTATAACGTGATTACCGGAATTTCAAATGAATCTTTAAACAAAGAGCAACAAGTGATGGACATGCTCAATAATGGAACTATTGATGGTTTCATTGTGGCAATTGCCGAAGAAACGCAATCCTTAAAAGAATACAAACATTTTAAAGATATAATGAACAGCGGAACTCCTATCGTTATGTTTGATAGAGTAGCTGATGGAATTAATTGCGATAAAGTTGTGGTAGACGATTTTGATTCGGCTTATGATGCTACAACGCATTTGATAAAATTAGGAAGTAAAAAAATTGCATTGCTTTCTACGATTCATAATTTAAGTGTTGGTAAGTTGCGATTTGAAGGTTACCAAAAAGCCCTTTCTGATGCCAATATGCCTATTGATGATAATTTGATTATTCTAGAAACTTCAATAGAAGATTTTGATGTGAAATTACAAGCTTTAATTGCTTCAAAAAAGATGGATGCGATTTTTGCCTTAGACGAGCATAGTGCAACTGCATCTATGAAAATGGCGTTGAAACAAGGAATCAAAATACCAGAAGAGTTAAATATTATTGGTTTTGCCGATGGTGTTTGGTCAAGAAGATTAACACCGAGTTTGTCAACTGTGAGCCAACACGCGCCAGAAATTGGAGCAAAAGCAGCTGAACTGTTAATCCATAAGTTAAATTCTAAAGATGAGTTTTACCAACCACAAACGGTTGTAATTAAAACAGAATTGCGTCAGAGAGAATCTACGAGGAAGTTATAATTGTTTCGCTTTATCATCCTTCCAAGTAATATAACCTAAAATTGCATTGAACATATAAAACACATATTTTGCGGTGTTGGCAATGTTCATCAATATTACATTTTGTATGATTTTGAATAAATTATACACTTGCCAATTAATCCAATTGTCGGGATACATTCTTCCTATATTAAAGGTGCCACCAAAACTAATTCCGGCTGGAACAGCGATGGCAAAAAACAATTTCCAATCAATCGCTTTATCCGAAAATGTTGTGAAAGCAATGTAATTCAATACTAACGAAAGCAGTAAACCTATTGCCATATTTCGAAAAAAGATTGTATCAATTGCATTTAAATATTGTTTCTTTTTCCAAATTCGGAAAGCAAAATAATTTCCAAAAAACGAAACGGGATAGGTTAAAATCGCACCGATATTTCCTAAAAGATAATCGATACTTCCACTTAATAAGGTGTTGCTAGTGCTGATTAAATTCCCAATGTTGTTTTTCTTGGTAACCAATCGAGTCGCCATCATGGATAAGCAAGTGTTTAAAATGGAAAAGTAGCCTAAATAAAACGAGTAATTCTTTCCGTCAAAACTAAAATCGTAAGTGGTTTTGTAATATTCTAAATACGCTGAAACGCCCACCACCAAAACCACTCCGATAATATCGAGATATTTACTATTGGTAATGCTTTTGATGGTAGCGATGGTGTTTTGCATCTTTATTCTTTTGTAAAGTTGAATTTCATTCCGCCTTGAATTAGCACAAATGACTTATCTCCAAAAACCATTTCAATTCCGGCTGCTGCAAAAACAAAAGTGGTTTCTTCTTTAAATGTCAATGGAAAAGCACCTTGTCCAGTAGCTTGAGCAAACAATTCGCCATTTTTTTCAGAAACTGTGATTTTTATTGGTAAATCTTTTGACGCATAAGTTCCTATGAATTTTGCTAATTCTGCTTTATCCATATTCATGAACTTTGGAAATGGGAATGGCATTTTGTAATAAATACTCAAAATTCCTATGATAATATCATTTTGTACAAAATTATCTCCATTTGAAATTAATGAGAAACTCAATTTTTCGGTTGGATAATATCCTAACATCGAACTGAAATTCTCAATTCTTCCACCATGACCATAAAAACGTCTTTCGCCAAATGGAAACTGAATTAAAGCTTTTCCATAGCCTTCTTTAATTTCTTTCATTTGGTCTAAAGAAGTTGGGCTAACTAGTTTTCCATTGAAAAGTGCATAAATAAATTTAGTTAAATCGGCAGTAGTTGAAGTAATTCCACCCGATGCAAACGGAATTGAATTGTGATTTTCTAACGATTTCACCCAATTGGTCCCATCAAAATAATAGGAATAACTTTCTCTATTTGTCGTATTTGTTGCTTCTTCTTTGTAATAGGTTGTAGGAACGAAAACTTTGTTGGTAACCGCGCCTTTAGCCGTCATTTCAGTTTTATTTTCGTAAGTGCCTAATTCTGCTTTTTTAACGATTCGATTTTGTAAATTTTCAGCGTATGATTTTTTAGTCAACTTTTCGATAATACAGCCTAAAATGAAGAAGTTTGAATTACTATATTCGTATTTGCTTCCTGGTTCAAAATTAGATTTAAATGAAGTAATTACTTTTAAAATATCTTCTTTAGAATGTTTTTTATCTAGTGAAGTATGAAATGTAGTGTCTTGATTTATATAATCTACAATTCCAGTTCTGTGGTGCAATAAATCGTAAATCGAAATCTTTTCTGCATTTTTAATTTTTGGATAAAAACGATTTAATTTGGTTTGCAAGGTTAGTTTTTTCTCTTCAATCAATTGCATTACCATTACGGCTGTGAAAGTTTTGGAAATCGAACCTATTTTGTAACGTGTTAATCGATCGGCTTTGATGTTCTTTTCTACATCGGCAAAACCATACGCTTTATTAAAAACCACATTTTCACCTTCACGAATGGTTAACGAACCCATGAATTTGTTGTTTTCGTATAAATAGTTCAACAAACTATCCATTCGAGTAAATTTATCTTGAGCAAAAGTGAAACTCGAAAAAGCAAATACAAAAAGAAGTAATTTTTTCATGGTGTTTCTGTTTTTTTTTAATTAGTAGTTAAGATAGTATTTTGTTACTGATTTTTGATTTTTTTGAATTCCAAATACGAATAAACAATAGGAACAATACTAATAACGGCAGTAATTCCTAAAAAAGTATATAGTTGCATTTCATTTGGCAATACAAATGTCAATGCCATTAAAAGTCCGCCTACAAACCATAGTTTTCCGCCCAATTCATGTGTTTTTTTCCAAACTTCTTCGTTTTCTAACGTCCAAGGTGTTTTTATCCCAATGAAATAATTCGGTTTTATGGTTTTGAAATAATTACCTAAGAAAGCAAAAAGCAAGCCAATAATAGCAAACACAAATCCTGGATTACTACTTTTTTGTTGCACACTGTACAAAATAAAAACCGCTAAACCCGACATGAATAAAGTTAGAATCATTCGTAAATTATTCAGTTTGTTGCCCATGTTTTGTAATTTTTGTTTTGGGTCAATAGACGGAATAATAAGAAAAACAAAATAAGTGATTCCAACTAGCATAAATAACATTACAAGAAGTTCTTTTTTATCACCATAACGATCAATTTCTCCAGAACCATTCCAATGCATTGGAATTTTTTCTGGTAAACGATTCCAAATGTAAATTAGATAAGCAAAAGGAATTATAGCAATTGCTAAAAACGGAATTTCTTTTTTCAACTTTTCCATAATTATTTTTTTAGAGTAATAATCCATTGTAAAATATCATCAACAATTGTAGTGTTTAACGAATAGACTACAAATTGCCCTTTTTTCTCGCTCGTGACTAAATCGGCACGTTTTAAAATATCCAAATGATGCGAAATACTGGGTTTTGAAATATGAAATTGGTCCGCAATATCGCCAGCCGTCATTTCCTGTTTGCGCAGCAATTCCAGAATATCTCTTCTGGTTTCGTCGTTTAAGGCTTTAAAAATTGCGTTCATATTAATTTATATATTTAGACAAATATCTAAATATTATTTGAAATGGCAAAATGATTTTAAAAAAATTAACCCGATAGGTTTTGAAACGTATCGGGTTTGTAATAAATATTTGAGACTTCTTATTCAATTACCTCATGGACTAAATATGAATTTAGTGTGATTCCTTTATTGTTGTCTTTTGTAAATGAAATCTCATCAAGAGTTTTGCCTTTTTGGTAAATGGTTAATATTTCCATACTATATTTTGTCTCATTAACATCATTTTTTGTTACGCTAGAAGTTTGAGTTTTATTGATGTCAACTTTAATTATTTCCCCATAGTCTTGTAGGTTTTTATTGACTAATTTGCCAAGTTCTTCTTTAGGAATAGATTTGTCTAAGTAACTACTAATTTTGGTTGTGTCTTTATTAGATAATTCTTCATAAAATTTAGTTGCTAATTCTTTAGCAAATTCAATATCTTCAGGAGCATTGTTTTTTGTTGTAATGTTTTCACATGAAGCCAAAATTGCTAAAACGGCTACTAATAAAATTTTCTTCATATCTAAATATTTGTTTTTAATTGTTTTTATAAACTACCAACTGCTACTGTCCACTGAACACTTTCCTAATGCGCTTCCAACCAATTCTTGCCCAATCCAATTTCCACATCTAACGGAACTGCCATTTTGAAGGCATTTTCCATTTCATGTTTAATCATTGGTTGAATTTTTTCTAATTCGGAGTTGTGCACATCAAATACTAATTCGTCATGTACTTGCAATAACATTTTTGATTTCCAATTTTCAGAAGTCAGTTTTTTATGAATGTTAATCATCGCAATTTTGATAATATCCGCAGCCGAACCTTGAATTGGAGCATTCACCGCATTTCGTTCCGCACCGCCACGAACAATTGCGTTGGCTGAGTTGATGTCTTTTAAATAACGTCTTCTTCCTGAAATAGTTTCTACATAACCGTTTTCTCTAGCAAAATCAACTTGTTCTTGAATGAACGATTTTAATCTTGGATACGTTTTGTAATACGCTTCAATTAATTCCGCACTTTCTTTTCGAGATAAGTTAGTTTGGTTGCTCAATCCAAAAGCTGAAACACCATAAATAATTCCGAAGTTTACGGTTTTGGCGTGACTTCTTTGCTCTTTTGTCACTTCATCTAAAGGAACATTGAACACTTTTGCAGCCGTACTTTTGTGAATGTCTTCGTGATTTTGAAATGCTTTAATCATGTTTTCTTCACCACATAAAGCGGCAATAATACGCAATTCAATTTGAGAATAATCGGCAGAAAGTAAGGTATAGTTTTCATCGCGAGCAATGAAGGCTTTTCTAATTTGTCTTCCTCTTTCGGTACGAATTGGAATGTTTTGTAAATTCGGATTGTTCGAACTCAAACGACCTGTAGCGGCAACCGTTTGCATATAATCGGTGTGAACGCGACCTGTTTTTTTGTCGACTTGGTTTGGTAAAGCATCAATATACGTACTTTGTAATTTCACCATTTGACGCCATTCTAAAATATCTCGCACAATTTGATTTTCATTTGCCAAATAACTCAACACTTCTTCGCCAGTGGCATATTGACCGGTTTTAGTTTTCTTTTGTTTCGCGCCACCAATTTTTAGTTTGTCGAATAAAATATCGCCCAACTGTTTTGGAGAAGCTAAATTGAATTTCTCACCAGCGGTTTCATAAATTTGTTGTTCTAACGCATCGATTTCTTTTTGCATGTCAACCGACATACTTTTTAGAAAATCTACATCTAAGCGAATTCCTTCTTTTTCCATATCCGCTAAAACAGGAACTAACGGAATTTCGATTTCGTCAAACAATTTTTTCGTACCTACTTTTTCTAAAATTGGTTGGAAATGTTCCTTCAATTGAAAAGTAATATCAGCATCTTCAGTCGCATATTCTTTGATGTCTTCCAAAGGAACATCACGCATCGACAATTGATTTTTCCCTTTTTTACCAATTAAAGTTTCAATCGATTTTGGAGCATATTTCAAATAGGTTTCCGATAACACATCCATATTATGACGCATATCTGGATTAATCAGATAATGCGCAATCATGGTATCGAATAATTTCCCTTTGACTTGAATGTTGTAATTCGAAAGAATTTTCAAGTCGTATTTCATATTCTGACCGATTTTTTCGATGCTTTCATTTTCGAAGAATGGTCTGAATTTTTCAATTAACGTTTGGGCTTCCTCCTGATTTTCTGGAAACGGAACATAAAATCCTTTTCTTTTTTCAAAAGAGAATGACATTCCTACTAATTCAGCATTCAAAGCGTCAATTCCAGTAGTTTCCGTATCAAAACAAACCGAAGTTTGATTTAATAAATTCTGCATTAACAATTTTACTGGCAAATCACCTTGAACTATTTGGTAGAAATGCGTTGTATTTTCTAATGTAGCATAATACGAATGATTCGCAGTTGGTTCATCCGATTCATCGCTAAAACCAAATAAGTCGAATTGATCTTCGTTTGATTTTTTTGCAGGAGATTTTTTAGTGGGTTGTGGCGAATCTGAAGTTGTTCCGTTAGTGTCAATTTCATCATATTCTTTACCTGAACCAAATAATTTATCAAACTGCGCTTTCATTTGGCGGAATTCTAATTCCTGAAACAAAGCATCGGTTTTCTCCACATCTGGTTTTGATAATTCAAAATCATCCGCATCAAAAGTCACCGGACAATCGAGTAGGATAGTAGCTAACTTTTTAGATAAAAGCCCTAATTCTTTGTTGGCTTCGATTTTATCTTTCATCGCGCCTTTCAATTGGTGCGTGTTAGCTAATAAATTCTCTAAAGTGCCATATTCTGCTAAGAATTTCTTAGCTGTTTTTTCTCCCACACCAGGCAATCCTGGAATATTATCGGCAGAATCACCCATCATTCCTAAGAAATCTATTACTTGGTCAGGACGCTCGATTTCAAATTTTTCTAAGACTTCAGGAATTCCCCAGATTTCGATATCATTCCCCATTCGGGCAGGTTTGTACATGAAAATATTTTCCGAAACCAATTGGGCAAAATCCTTATCTGGCGTTACCATGAACACTTGAAAACCTTCTTTTTCGGCTTGTTTGGCTAATGTCCCAATCAAATCATCTGCTTCAAAACCTGCTTTTTCGATAATTGGAATGTGCATTGCTTTCAACAATTCTTGAATATAGGGAACAGCAATTTTAATCGCTTCAGGTGTTTCGTCACGATGCGCTTTGTATTCTTGATACATTTCGAAACGGTAATCACTTCCGCCTTTATCAAATGCTACGGCTAAATGGTCAGGTTTTTCGCGTTTAATTACATCCATTAAAGAATTCATGAATCCCATAATGGCAGAAGTATCCATTCCTTTCGAATTGATACGAGGATTTTTTATAAAAGCATAGTAACCTCTGAAAATTAAGGCGTAAGCATCGAGTAAAAAAAGGCGTTTTTGTGACATAATATTGGTGTTCTTTAATTTTTCAAAGTTATAAAAATATATGTGTTTTTGGTCTTTTTTGTTTATTACAGAAAAAATCTCATAAAATAAAACCATGATTTCATGTTTTTCGTAAGTGAAGAAAAACAAATTAATTATGAGACAAATTTTATTCCCTCTGAAATCAGTTTTACTGATGAGTCTTTTGACAATTTTTGTAGCATGTTCTGATGATGATACTGCTCCAATGCCACAACCAGAACCAACTCCAATGCCTGAAGTGGCTCCTTTGGTAAATTTTACTGCACTAACTAATGATAACAAAATTTACTATTTTAATGCTAGAAATTTGGAAGCTCCTATTCGTAATCTAACAATTACCGGATTACAATCAGGAGAAAACATTTTGAGTATTGATTACAGACCTGCTACAGGTCAATTGTATGGTTTAGGTTCTACTAGCCGTTTGTACATTATTAATGAAACTTCTGGTTTGGCAACTCCAATAGGTGCAGCTTCATTTTCACCACAGATTGAAGGAACTTCAAGTTCAATTGATTTTAATCCAACAGTAGATAGAATTCGCTTAGTTTCTAATAATGGTCAAAATTTAAGATTACATCCAGAGTTGGGAACAGTTGTGGCTACAGATGGTAGTATCAATGGTGTTATGAATACTAAAATTGAAGCAGTTGGTTATACAAACAGTTTTGCGGGAAGTACAGCAACTATGTTGTATGATATTGATTATACTACTGACAAGTTATATCTTCAAAACCCACCAAATAATGGGGCTTTAGAACTTGTAGGGGCTTTAGAAGTAGATTTTGAAGGTGTAGGAGGATTGGATATTTTACCAGATTCCAACTATGCAATGGCAGTGAATAATAAAAATAATGAATCAAGATTATATACAATCAGTTTAATGTCTGGAAAAGCTACTTGGATTGGAACTTTTTCTCAACAAATTGTAGAGGTTGCTTTTAAATCGAAACCAATTGCTTATGCAACATCAACATCAAATATGTTATATAGAATTCATCCAATTCTAGGTTCATCTAATTCAATTGTCTTAACTGGTATGAATGCTAACGAACAAATCGTAGGATTAGATTTCAGACCAGCAAATGGTGCTTTGTATGCAGTTACAAATCAAAGTAGATTGTTAACAATTAATACGGCTAATGGTCAAGTAACGGCTGTAGGTTCTGGGTTGACTCCGGCGCTTTCTGGTACAGATTTTGGTTTTGATTTTAACCCAACAGTGGATAGAATTCGCTTAGTTAGCAATACAGGACAAAACTTACGTTTACACCCAGATTTAGGAACAGTTGTAGCAACTGATGGAAACTTAAATCCAGGAACACCATCAGTAACTGCTGCTGCCTATACTAATAATTTTGCTCTATCAACAGCTACGCAACTTTTTGTAATTGACACTAGTAATAACAATTTATATTTGCAAAATCCACCAAATAATGGAACTTTAGTTTTAGTGGGAAGTTTAGGTGTAACAGCTTCTTCAATTAACGGATTTGATATTGGTGGAAATAGTAATGAAGCCTTCTCAATTTTAACAGTAAATGGTACACAAGCTGTTTATAGAATTAATCTAACAACTGGAGCTGCAACACGTGTTGTGAATTTCTCTCCAACTGTTTCGGCAATGGCTGTTGGCTTAGGATTTTAAAGAGTTTTAGTTATTAATTTCAAAGGCTGTAAATCTTATTAGTTTTACAGCCTTTTTTAATCGTTAAAATTTTAATAAATACGTATCGAATTGACAAAGTTGTAGTTACTTTGCAAAAAAAAGAGCTAATGATTCGTTGGATTGTTTTTTTAGTATTTGTAATCATTCTTGAAATCTATGCTTTTCAGGCATTTAAGACTTTGATAAAATCAAAGTGGTTTTTTGTATTTTATTATGTAACCTCTGCTATTGCCTTAGCATATATTATTTATCAACTATATCATTTTGACAGAAGTGTTGGCCAAACGCCACAAACCATGACGACTTTTGGTTTGTTATTGTTACTTTATGTGCCAAAGTTATTATTGACAATTATTTTATTCGGAGAAGATATTGTTCGTTTTTTTGTGGGTTTATTTTCTTTGGTTAACAGTGATTCAGAAGGTTTTTTGCCAGAAAGAAGGCGTTTTGTGAGTCAGATTGCTTTAGGAATAGCGGCTATTCCGTTTGCTTCTTTTTTATACGGAATTACCATTGGAAAATATAATTACAAAGTAATCAGACAAACGCTTTTTTTTCCTGATTTGCCAGATGCTTTTGATGGAACAACGATTACACATATTTCGGATGTTCACAGTGGAAGTTTTGATGATGCAGAAAAAATTCAATATGCAATTGATTTGATTAATGAACAAAATTCGGATATGGTTTTGTTTACGGGTGATATTGTGAATACTCATGCTACCGAAATGGATCCATGGATTGATACGTTCAAAGGAATTCATAATCCTAAATATGGAAAATTTTCTGTTTTAGGAAATCATGACTATGGGGAATATGTAGATTGGCCATCAAAAAAAGATAAGGTTCAAAACTTTGAAAATATCAAATCGATTCATAATAAAATTGATTTTAAATTGTTGTTAAACGAACATGTGAAAATCAAAAAAGACAATCAAGAATTGGCAATCGTTGGAGTTGAAAACTGGGGAAGAAAATTTGGTGAACGTGGCGATTTAAATTTAGCTTCTAAAGGTTTGTCTAAAGAAGATTTCAAAATTGTAATGAGTCATGATCCGAGTCATTGGGATGAGAAAATTCAGCACGATGACAATCATTATCATTTAACATTATCAGGACATACACACGGATTCCAATTTGGGATAGAAATACCAGGTTGGGTAAAATGGAGTCCAGTACAATATGTTTACAAACAATGGGCAGGATTGTATGAAAATGCTGGAAGATATATTTATGTAAATCGTGGTTTTGGCTTTCATGCTTATCCTGGTAGGGTAGGAATTATGCCCGAAATAACGGTTATTGAACTAAAAAAAGGAGAAAAAGTAGCATAATTCAGTAAAAATGCTACATTTGTATATTATTTTCGTGTGAAAATTAATATTTTTGATACTAATAAATTGCAATTTATGTCAAAATTTGGAGAACTTATCGATGCTCAAGTACCTGTACTAATCGATTTTTTTACAGAGTGGAATGAACCTTCAGTAGCTATGAATGAAGTAATTCGTCATGTTGCGGCTGCTTTAGGAGACAAGGCTCGTGTAATTAAAATTGATGTGGATAAAAATCAGGAATTAGCCGATGCGCTTCGTATTAAAGGTTTGCCTACTTTAATGATTTACAAAGAAGGTCAAATGGTATGGAGACAAAGTGGCGAACTTGATGCCAACACTTTAATTTCGTTAGTGCAAGAACAAGCCTAAGAAATTACATCAAAAACAAACCCCTTATCTTTTAAAATTTGTATTGCTTTAGGCAATGCATATTTCAGATTTTTTTCTGCTTTTAAGCTATCGTGAAATACGATAATGCTTCCTTGTTGTGTATTTGAAATTACATTCTCTAAACATTTTTCTGCAGAAATGTTTGAGTCGAAATCATAACTTAACACATCCCACATAATTATTTTGTACCCTAAATTTCGAATTGCTTTTGATTGACTTGGTTTAATTTTTCCGTAAGGAGGACGAAATAGAAAAGAGTGTTCAGTGTTCAATTTTAAGTGTTCAGTTTTACACAATTTGAAATTTTCGATATACTGATTAGTTTCAGTTTTCCAACCGTTTAAATGATTGAAAGTGTGATTTCCGGTTTGGTGACCTTCAGCAAGTATTCTTTTATAAATTGCTGGATGTTTCTGGATGTTATCACCTATACAAAAGAAAGTGGCTTTTATGTCTTCCGATTTTAAAATATCTAAAACCCATTCAGTAACTTCAGGGATTGGGCCATCATCAAAGGTTAAATAGATTTTTTTCTCTAAATTTGGAATATCCCAAACCAGATTATTGAAAATCTTTTTGATCCATTTATTTGTTTTTATCCAGTTGAAGTTCATGTTGTAAAATTAGCATAAAAAAAATGTTCCAAGCGAAATTTCTTTCACTTGGAACATTTTGTGTTTTAGAAATTAGTTATTCCATTTCTCTGCCAAAACGTTGGAACATTTTATTGAAATTATTGAACTTTACTTTCTCTTTGTTATAAAATTCTAAATCATTAGCATCTTTTGATGCTTGAAGTAAACTTCTATATTGTTCAATTGTAGTAACAATATCCATAGCGCCAAAGTTTTGCTCGCTAGGTTTCCAACTGTTGTAAAAAGTTAGGTTTTCCTGATATTTTTTAATTACTTCAGAAATAATTTCTCTAGCTTTTTCTTTTTTACCAACTTCGTAATATCCCATTGCAAAAGGTTCTAACATAGAATAATATTCGAAATATTTAACAGGCATTTTTTCCATTGCTAAATCAATTACTTTTTCAGCTTTATCCTTTTTGCCTTCTATAATTAAGGTTTCCATCAAACGAGCCAAATTAGTTCTATAACTAATACTGTTTTTACGTGTTTCAGGATCGTGATAGATAATTGGTTTTCCGCTATTGCCCCAATCCCATTTCATTACAATATTGTACATTTTTTCAGAATCAATTTGTCCCATTTTCATTGGGCTTGGTGATTCTGCAGGAGTTTTAATAGGAACTAGTTTAAAGCACATACCATCTAATTGAAGGTAATCTTTCATCCAAAGATAATCGTCTTCACCAAAACTTCCACCTGTAAAATAAATAGGACGTTTCCAATTATTTTGATTTACGATGTCAAGCATCATCAAACGATTTTTGTAAAGCGCGTCATCTTTAATTTCAAATTCTATTGCCGGAACAATTGAATCATAGAATTTTTCTGAAACTGCTTTATTTTTTATTACCGCTGCTTTATCGATAGGGTAAATTACTTTTTTAGATGGAAAATAATTGATTTTACGACCATTATTCAATTCGATTTTAGCTCTTTCATCGTCTAAAGCAATGAATTTAAGCATTTCGTCTAATAATAAAGGTTCTTTAGTTCTTTCTACGAATAAACTATAATCTCTATTACTTCCTTTGTATTGTTCTCTGTTAAATGAACTTGGAATTGGTTCAGAATTATGCGTTTTCATTTTCATTTGATCAATATACCAGTCGGTCATGAACAAACTTGTGTTTACGATTCGGATGTCAGTTCTATATCCTTCAATTTCTTGCATGTACCAAAGAGGGAATGTGTCGTTATCGCCAATTGTAAATAAAATAGCATTAGGCTCACAAGAATCTAAATAAGCCTTAGCCATTGTTAAAGCAGTGTCTTTATTAGAACGATCATGATCGTCCCAGTTTTGTGACGCTAACACTACTGGTGAGGCTAATAAAGAAAGAACTAATACAACTGGAATAGCAATTTTAGGTTGAATGTATTTTTTCAAAGAATCAAAAATAGCATAAATACCATAAGCAATCCACATAGCAAATACATAAAACGAACCTACTAAAGCGTAATCTCTTTCTCTTGGTTCAAAAGGTCTTTCGTTTAAGTATATTTTTAAAGCTAAGCCTGTAAATAAAAATAATGTAAGTAAGACATAAAAACTTTTAATATCTCTTTTTGCATGGAATACCATTCCTATAATAGCTAAAATAAAAGGTAAGAAGAAATAGGTGTTTCTTCCTTTGTTATTTGCCATATCAGATGGGAGATTTTTTTGAGTTCCAATGAACATTTCATCAATAAAATTAATGCCACTTAACCAATTACCATTGGTGTTATCGTATTTCCCTTGTTCATCGCTTTGTCTACCCACAAAATTCCAAAGTAGATAGCGCACATACATATATCCAAATTGGTATTGCACCATAAACTTCATGTTGTTGAAGAAAGTAGGTTTGTCTACAATTAAATATTCGCCATATCCTTTTAAAAATTTATCATAGTCTTTTTCGTCAACTTCTCCCGCATCATAAGCTTTTCTAAATTGGGTTACGATATTGACTAATTCGTCTTCGTGAGCGTATTCTGGATTTATTCTGAATTCTAAAGGTTCAGTAAAAATCATATAATTTTCATTATGCTCGCTACTCCACATTCTAGGCAATATGGCTTTGTGTGCATCATCTGTATTTTGCTTAGCATTGATGTAATCGTTTGTGATGATGTATTTTTTTGTTTTGTAATCACGTTCGTAATTAGGTTTGTCGTCTAAATACGGAGTAACAGGGTCTAAGCCTGAATAAGTATCTGAAAATTGAGGTCCGTAGAATAATTTTTGTTCCCCATATTGCTCACGATTGTAGTACGCTAAAACCTCTGCAGCATCAGAAGGTTTATTTTCGTTAATAGGTGTATTGGCGTTGGCACGGATAGGTAACATCATCCAAGTCGAAAAACCAATCAAAATGAAAAGTGTTGCTAATATTAAAGTATTATAAAAAACGTGCCCTTTTTTCTTGGTATAATTTAATCCGAAGTAAAAAACTGCAATAATTAGAATAAAAGCAAAAATAGTACCTGAGTTAAAAGGCATCCCAAGGCTATTCACCATAAAAATTTCAGTTTTACCAAAGAAAGCTAACGTATATGGGAGTAATAATTTAAAAATAAAAAGTAGAATAGCGATAATAACTACATTAGCTATTAAGAAGCTTTTTAAAGTTACATTGTTATATTTTTTAAAGAAATATAAGAATCCAATTGCAGGAAAAGCTAATAAGGCCATAAAGTGAACTCCAAATGAAAGTCCGATTACCAATGAAATAATCAATAACCATTTATTTCCACGAGGTGTATTAATTTCTTGTTCCCAACGTAATCCTAACCAAAATAGTAATGCAATTAAAAATGTTGCCATGGCATAAACTTCGGCCTCCACTGCATTGTACCAAAAACTATCAGTAAAAGTAAATGATAAAGTTGCAACAGCGGCACTGCCTAAAATCATGACAGCATTATTTGTTGAAATTTCTTTTTCACCTACGATTACTTTTTTCAACAAGATAGTTAATGACCAAAACATGAAAAGCACTGTAAAAGCACTTGAAAATACAGAAAGATAGTTCACCATTAAGGCTATTTTATCTGGACTAAACGCAAACATAGCGAAGAAAGCACCTAACATTTGGAATAACGGAGCTCCTGGTGGATGTCCCACTTCTAAGTTAGCCGATGTTGCAATGTATTCACCACAATCCCAAAAACTCAAGGTTGGTTCTACTGTTAATGAATAAGTAATTAAAGCTACCATAAAAGTAGACCAGCCTAAAATGGTGTTCCACTTTTTAAAGTTGAATGAATTCATATTGTTTTTTGGTTTTTCTATATTCTCCTACAAAGAAACTATTTTTTTGTTTATAATATTAGTTAATTATTTTTTTTAATATTTTTTTTAGAAAAATTTGCAGAATAAAAAATATGTTCTACATTTGCACTCGCAATCGAAAAGGTTGTTAGGTATTGGCCTATGGTGTAATGGTAACACTCCGGTTTTTGGTACCGTCATTCAAGGTTCGAGTCCTTGTGGGCCAACAAAACTCCGCTTATCTTAGGCGGAGTTTTTTTATGTTCATATGTGTCTGATTTGGAGTGTTATAAAATATAAAAAAGACCGCTTCAAAGCGGTCTTTTTTATAGTAAAAATCTTGAAATTAGATTTTAAAGGTGATAACTGGTCTTTTGGCGTGATTTACCAAATCTTCGCTAATGCTTCCATTGAAGAAGTGTGATAGACCTTTTCTTCCGTGTGTGCTCATTCCAATAATGTCTGCATCAATGCTTTTTGCAAAATGTAAGATACCTTTTTCAACATTAACATCGTTATAAATATGTGTTGAGTAATTGTCGATTTTAAAGTTAGCAATAAACTCATCCATTTGTTTTTGAGCTACTTTAGTAGATTTGAAATTGTTTGGAGTGTTGATATTGGCTAAATAAAGATGAGATCCAAATTTGTTAACAAATTCTACAACTTTTTCAAACGGTTTTTTAATTTCGTCAGAAAAATCAGAAGCGAATACGAATTTGGATGCGTTAAAAGTATCTTCTTCTCTTTTTATAACTAGTACTGGAACCTCAGAATTTCTTACTACTTTTTCAGTGTTTGATCCAATAAACATTTCTTGGAAACCATTTGCTCCATGAGATCCCATAACAATTAAATCTGCATTATGAGCTTCTCCATTTTTAATAATTCCTTCAAAAGCCATTTCGAATTGAATAATTCTTGAAATTTTTACGCCATCTAAATAATCGGCATCCATTAATTCATCAAGTTTTGCTACGGCTGCATTTTTAAAGAACATTAATTCTGGAATATCGTGAGCTCTTGAAACAGCATCGTTACCTGTAGTTGGTAGTTCTAACATGTGTAGTAAAAAAATCTCTCCGTCATTTTTTTTGGCGATTTGTGCTGCAACTTTTAATGCGTATTCTGCGTGTTTTGAAAAATCGGTTGGTACTAAAATTCGTTTCATAAGTTTGTTTTAGGTTATTTTAATGATGTAAAATGAATTACACTATAAAAGTACAAAAAATATCCAAACTGACAATGTTTTTTAATTCAAAAAAAATTGTATATTTGCAACGTTATTAAAGAACAAAGGATTATGAGGCACGCACAGCGTGCCTCTTTTTATAAAAATATGACATTTAAAAGTAAAGTTCAGGAAGTATTGGATGCAGCATTGGCGGAACGTGAGCATCTTTTTTTAATTGATTTGTCTATCAATGAAGCTAATAAAATTAGTGTAATTTTAGATGGTGATTCAGGTGTTAATTTACAAGATTGTATTGACGTAAGTAGAGCAGTTGAGAATAATTTGGATAGAGAAGAGCAAGATTTCTCATTAGAAGTTGCTTCAGCAGGCGTTTCAAGTCCGTTAAAATTAGTAAGACAATACAAGAAAAATATTGGAAGAACTTTGAAGGTTAAAACTATTTCGTCAGAAGAGGTTGAGGCTAAATTATCATTCGCTGATGATGTAAAGATAATTTTAGAATGGCAGGCACGTGAGCCAAAAAAAATAGGTAAAGGAAAAGAAACGGTTGATAAGAAGCTGGAAATTCCTTACGAGAGTATAAAAGAAGCAATTGTTATAATATCATTTTAAATAAAGAGTTGACATGGAGAATATTGCATTAATCGAATCGTTTTCAGAATTTAAAGACGATAAACTCATTGATAGAGTTACACTAATGGCAATTTTAGAAGATGTATTTAGAAATGCATTGAAAAAGAAATATGGATCAGACGATAACTTTGATATCATCATTAATCCTGACAAAGGGGATATGGAGATTTGGAGAAATCGTGTTGTTGTAGAAGATGGTGAAGTAGAAGATCCAAATTCTGAAATTTCTTTGTCTGAAGCAAGAAGAATTGAGCCTGATTTTGAAGTAGGTGAAGACGTTTCAGAGGAGGTGAAATTAATTCAATTGGGAAGAAGGGCTATTTTGGCATTACGTCAAAACTTAATTTCTAAGATTCATGAACACGATAATACAAATCTTTATAAACAATTTAAAGATTTGATAGGTGATATTTATACAGCAGAAGTGCATCATGTTCGTCCAAAAGCTGTAATTTTGATGGACGATGAAGGAAATGAAATTGTTTTACCAAAAGAAAAACAAATTCCAAATGATTATTTCAAAAAAGGCGATAATGTTAGAGGTGTAATCGAGAATGTTGAATTGAAAGGGAATAAACCTCAAATTATCATGTCGAGAACGGCTCCTGAATTCCTTGAGAAATTATTTGAACAAGAAATTCCTGAAGTATTTGATGGTTTAATTACAATCAAAAAAGTAGTTCGTATTCCTGGTGAAAAAGCGAAAGTAGCAGTAGATTCTTATGATGATAGAATTGACCCTGTAGGAGCTTGTGTAGGAATGAAAGGTTCTCGTATTCATGGTATTGTTCGTGAGTTAGGAAATGAAAATATCGATGTAATTAATTATACAACTAATACTCAATTATATATAACAAGAGCATTAAGTCCTGCAAAAGTTTCTACAGTTAAAATTAACGAAGAAGCTAAAACAGCAGAAGTGTTCTTAAAAATTGAAGAAGTTTCTAAAGCTATTGGTAGAGGAGGAAATAACATTAAATTAGCAAGTTTGTTAACAGGTTATGAAATTGATGTTATAAGAGAAGGTGTTGCACAAGAAGAAGATGACGTAGAATTAAGAGAGTTCTCAGATGAAATTGAAGCTTGGGTAATTGAAGAATTTGAAAAAATCGGTTTAGATACAGCTAGAAGCGTATTAAATCAAGATGTTGCTGACTTGGTAAGAAGAACAGATCTTGAAGAGGAAACTATTTTAGATGTAATTAATATATTAAAAGAAGAATTAGAAGGATAATTCTTAAACCAAACAACACACAACATAATAGAATTTTAAAAAGGTTATATGTCTGAAGAAAGAGTAATAAGAATAAACAAAATTTTAAGGGAGTTAAATATTTCTCTTGATAGAGCTGTGGATTTTCTAAAAGAAAAGGGTCATGAAATTGAGTCAAGTCCAAATGCTAAAATATCTCAAGAGGAGTATCAAGTCTTATGTGGTCAATTTTCTGCTGACAAAGGGAATAAGGTAGCCTCTCTTGAAGTAAGTGAAGAAAAAAGAAAAGAGAAGGAAGCACTTAAACGTGAACTTGAAAAAGAACAAGAGGCAAAGCGTTTGCAGGAAGAAGAGCGTCAAAGACAAGAGGTTATCAAAGCTAAGGCCGTTTTATCAGGTCCAAAAGCTATTGGTAAAATCGATTTAGATCCTAAAAAACCAGAAGTTAAATCTGAAAAGCCAATTTCTGAAGAAAAACCTGTAGTGGCAGTTGAAAAGGTAGTAGAGGAAAAAGTTTCTGAACTTGTCAAAGCCGAAATTAAAACCGAAATTCAAGAGGTTAAAAAGCCTGAAATTGTTAAACCAGTTAAAGAGGTTGAAGTTAAATCTGAAACTTCATCTGAAGAAGCAGTTGAGGAAAAAATCGAAACACAATATCAAAAGTTATCAGGGGCTACTTTCACTGGTCAGAAAATTGATTTATCTCAATTTGATAAACCAAAAAAGAAAAAAGAAGATCCTAAAAAAGATTTTAAAAAGCCTGGAACTCCTCAAGCGCCGAATGCAGGTGGGGCGAATGCTGCTAACAACAATAAAAACAAACGTAAGCGTATTGTTAAACCAGGTACGCCAGGAACTCCTGGAGCCAATAATAATGCGGGTGGTCCAAAAAAAGAGTTTGTAAAAGGTAATGGAGCTGGAGGTTTTAACAAAGGAAAAAAACCAATTATTCAAAAGGTAGAGCCTTCTGAAGAAGACGTTAAAAACCAAATTAAAGAAACTCTCGAAAGATTACAAGGTAAAGGGAATAAATCAAAATCGGCAAAATATCGTAGAGATAAAAGAGATTCGCACCGACAACGTGTAGATGACGAATTACAAGCACAAGAAGAAGGAAGCAAAACTTTAAAAGTAACTGAGTTTGTTACCGTAGGTGAAATTGCTGCTTTAATGGATGTGCCAATTACTAAGGTTATTGGAACATGTATGTCGCTTGGAATTATGGTAACAATGAACCAGCGTTTAGATGCTGAGACTTTGTCAATTGTGGCTGATGAGTTTGGATATGAAGTGGAATTTATCACTACTGATATTGAAGAAGCTGCTGAAGTAATTCAAGATAATCCTGAAGATTTAGTTCATAGAGCGCCAATTGTTACCGTAATGGGTCACGTTGACCACGGTAAAACCTCATTATTGGATTACATTCGTAAAGCAAATGTTATTGCTGGTGAGTCAGGAGGAATTACACAACACATTGGAGCTTACGGGGTAATCTTAGAAAATGGCGAAAAAATCACATTCTTAGATACACCAGGTCACGAAGCGTTTACAGCGATGCGTGCTCGTGGGGCTCAAGTTACCGATATTGCCATTATCGTAGTTGCTGCCGATGATGAAATCATGCCACAAACAAAAGAGGCAATTAGTCACGCGCAAGCGGCGGGTGTGCCAATGATTTTTGCTATTAATAAAGTGGATAAGCCTACAGCAAATCCAGAAAAAATTAAAGAGCAATTAGCAGGTATGAACTTATTGGTTGAAGATTGGGGTGGAAAATATCAATCTCAAGACATTTCGGCTAAATTTGGTCAAGGAGTACCTGAATTATTAGAGAAAGTATTGTTAGAGGCTGAAATTTTAGAATTAAAAGCCAATCCAAATAAACCAGCTTTAGGAACTGTAGTAGAAGCTCAGTTAGATAAAGGTAGAGGTTATGTTTCAACTATTTTAGTTCAAGCAGGAACTTTAAAAGTGGGTGATTATGTATTAGCTGGAAAAAATCATGGTAAGATTAGAGCCATGTTTGATGAAAGAGGTCACCAAATTAAAACGGCTGGACCATCAACTCCGGTATCTGTTTTAGGATTGGATGGCGCACCAACAGCGGGTGATAAATTCAATGTTTACGAAGACGAAAGAGAAGCAAAACAAATTGCAGCTAAACGTACACAACTACAACGTGAACAATCGGTTCGTACTCAAAAGCATATTACGCTTGCCGAAATTGGTCGTCGTATTGCTTTAGGTCAGTTTAAAGAATTGAATATTATTCTTAAAGGAGATGTGGACGGTTCTGTAGAAGCATTATCGGATTCATTCTCTAAATTATCTACTGAGGAAATCCAAATTAATATTATTCATAAAGGTGTTGGAGCTATTACAGAATCTGATGTATTGTTAGCTTCTGCTTCAGATGCGATTATTATCGGATTTAACGTTCGTCCGCAAGGAAATGCAAAACAATTAGCTGAAAAAGAAGAAATCGATATCCGTAACTATTCAATTATTTACGATGCAATTGATGACTTGAAAGATGCTATGGAAGGAATGTTGTCTCCGGAAATGAAAGAGGAAATTACCGGTACTGCGGAGATTAGAGAATTGTTTAAAGTGTCTAAAGTAGGAACTATTGCAGGATGTATGGTTACAGATGGTAAAATATTCAGAAATTCTAAGATTCGATTAATTAGAGAAGGAGTTGTAATTTACACAGGTGAATTAGCTACCTTAAAACGTTTCAAAGACGACGTGAAAGAAGTTTCAAAAGGATATGATTGTGGTATGCAGATTAAAAATTACAACGATATTCGTGAGTATGATTTAATCGAAGGATTCCATGAAGTAGAGGTTAAGAAAAAATTGAAATAATTCAATTGTAATCAATAAAAAAAGCCATTCAAAAGAATGGCTTTTTTGTTTTTATCTATTTTTAATTAGTTGGTTTTATAATTAATGCTGTTGGATATTTTTTCTTAATATCTAAGATTGCGCGTTCAACTTCAATTCTTGTTTTGAAATTTCCAATCCATACTTTATAATTTGGGCTATTAAAAATGATGGTACCATCAAGGTCTTTAAATTCTTTTTTAAATTCTTGCAATTTCTTTTTTGATTCTTCACTATTACCATAAAAAATCTGGATTTTGTATCCTTCATTTAGAAATAAACCAGTGTTTAATTTTCTTTTTTCTTTCAGTAATTGGTCTATTTTTGGGTCAACAGAAATATTTGTTTTGCCATCTTGTCCATTAGTTCTAAAACAGAATAAAGATGATAGAATAAAGAAGTACAATAAGTTATGTTTTGATAAGTTTTTCATATACAAATGATTTTAATACAAAAATACAATTTAAGACGAGAATAAGACACTTGAATATTATTTAGAACAAATATAAATTACATTTTAAGATAAAATTAAGGTTTTAATAATAGTTCGAATATTGTATTTTTGTCGGAGTTTTGAAAAAATAACGTGTTGTTTTTAGATAAGGTATATCTAAAAGTATACCAAATTAAGTCGATAATCATTTTAAATATGAAAAAGGTGGGTAACCATAAATCGTTTTCAAAGATTTTCTTCAGTGTAGCATTCGTGCTAGTAACTTCTTTATCTGTATTCTCTCAGGATGCGGCAAAGGGTAAGGAATTATTTAATACCAATTGTGCAGCATGTCATAAATTAGATGCAAAAGCTACGGGGCCAGCTCTTCGTGGAGTTGAGGCTAAGTATGACAAAGAATGGTTGTATAAGTGGGTAAAGAATAGTGGGGAATTAATCAAGTCAGGAGATGCGCAAGCTGTAAAAGTTTTTGAAGAGAACAATAAAGTTCCAATGACTGCATTTCCACAATTGTCAAATGAGGATATTGACAATATTATTGCGTACACTTCTGAGCCTGCTCCTGCTGCACCTGCTGCGGTTCCTGGTGCTGCTCCGGTTGCTACTGATGCGGCTGCTGATTCAGGTGTTTCTAATAATGTAATATTAGGAGTGCTTTCATTAGTGATGATGATGTTAGTTGTAATGTTGTTCTTGGTTAACAATATGTTGACTAAAATCGCTAGTGCTAAAGGATTAGAAGTTGAACAAAAAGATCGTTCATTGATGAATGTGTTCAGAGCATATGCTAAAAATCAGTTTTTAGTATTAGTTTCTGTTATTGTCTTGTTGTTGGTTTCTGCTTACTTTGCATACGGTTGGATGATGCAAATTGGAGTGGATCAAGGATATGAGCCAGTACAACCAATTCATTATTCACACAGAATTCACGCTGGTGAAAACGGAATTGATTGTAAATACTGTCACTCTGCTGCAAGAGTTAGTAAGCATTCTAATATTCCTTCGTTGAATGTTTGTATGAACTGTCACAAAAACATTAGCGAAGTGGCTGAAACTACTGCAACTGAAGAGCATTCTAAAGCTTTTTACGATGGTGAAATTGCTAAATTATATGAAGCAGTTGGATGGGATAAGTCATTACAAAAATATACAGGAAAAACTAAACCAGTTAAATGGGTTAGAATTCATAATTTACCAGATCACGTTTATTTCAACCACTCACAACACGTAACTGTTGCTGGAGTTGAGTGTCAAACTTGTCACGGTCCAGTTGAAGAAATGGAGATCATGAAACAACATGCTCCGTTAACAATGGGATGGTGTATTAACTGTCACAGAGAAACAAATGTGAAAGTAGAAGATAATGCTTACTACAAAAAAATCCATGAAGAACTTTCTAAAAAATACGGAGTATCTCAGTTAACTGCTGCTCAAATGGGAGGTTTAGAATGTGGTAAATGTCACTATTAATAAAATAATTTAAGAAGCTAATATACTATACAATGGCATCAAACAAAAAATACTGGAAAAGTGTTGAAGAGCTAAACGAAAATAGCTCTATTGTTGAGACGCTAAGAAACAACGAGTTTGTGGAACCAATTCCAGTTGACCAATTTTTAGGAGATAAAGAATCTTTATCTTCTTCGTCAACTACTCGTCGTGACTTTTTAAAATATGTTGGATTTAGCACGGCTGCAGCTTCATTGGCGGCTTGTGAAGGTCCTGTTGTAAAGTCAATTCCTTACGTAGTTCAACCAGAAGAAATTATTCCTGGTGTTGCTGATTATTATGCAACAACGATGGCTGATGGTTTTGATTTCGCTAATATTTTAATCAAAACTCGTGAGGGTCGTCCTATTAAAGTAGAGAACAATAATTTAGAAGGAGCAAAAACTGGAGCTAATGCAAGAGTTCATGCTTCTGTTCTTTCATTATATGATAGTTTGCGTTTGAAACAACCTAAAATTGCAGGTAAAGATGCAACTTGGGCTGATGTAAACACTAAAGTTAAAGCTAGTTTAGAAGATGCTAAAGCAAAAGGTGGAAATGTAGTGGTGTTAACAAACACTATGGCTAGTCCTTCAACTGATGCTTTAATCGCTTCTTTAGTTGCTAAATATCCAACAACAAAGCATGTTGTTTATGATGCAGTTTCTGAATCAAACGCTTTAGATGCTTTTCAAGCAGTTTACGGTGTAAGAGCTTTAGCTAATTATGATTTTTCAAAAGCAGATGTTATCGTTTCTGTTGGTGCAGATTTCTTAGGAGATTGGCAAGGAGGAGGTTTTGATGCAGGATATGCTCAAGGTCGTATTCCTAAAAACGGAATGATGTCTAAACATATTCAAATTGAATCTAACATGTCTTTAGCAGGTGCTAATGCAGATGTTAGAATTCCAATGACAGTTGCGCAACAAAAACAAGCTCTAGCTGATTTATATTATGCCGTTGTTAATGGTGCTCAACCTAAAAATGCTCAAATCGCTAAAGCAGCTAAACAACTTACAAGTGCTAAAAGTAAAGGTGTAGTTGTAACTGGTTTAGATGATGTAAATGCACAATTAGTAGTTTTAGCTATTAACAATGCATTACAATCTGCAGCTTTCAATCCTTCTGATGCTATCCTTACTAGAAAAGGAGATGCAAAAGCGGTTGCTCAATTAGTAGCAGATATGAAAGCTGGAAAAGTTCATACATTAATTATGAATGGAGTTAATCCGGCTTATACTTTAGCAAATTCTAAAGATTTCGTTGCGGCTTTAAAATCTGTTAAACTTTCAGTTGCTTTCTCTATGAAAGAAGATGAAACTTCAAGTTTAACTACAATTGCTGCTGCAGCTCCTCATTATTTAGAGTCTTGGGGTGATGTTACAATTACTAGAGGTAATTACAGCATCATGCAACCAACGATTCGTCCTTTATTCAATACAAAACAGTTCCAAGAGGCTTTATTAACTTGGACAGACAATACAGTTACTTATTATGATTTCTTAAAATCTTTCTCTGCTACTTCTCTAGCTGGAAAATCTTGGAATCAAGCAGTTCATGATGGTTTTGTTGCTTCTGTAGCAAGTCCATTATCTGCAGCTTCTGCTGATTATGCTTCGGCAGCTTCAGCTTTAGCACAAGCAAAATCTTCAAATTTCGATTTAGTATTATATTCTAAAGTTGGAATGGGAGATGGTCAACAAGCAAACAATCCTTGGTTACAAGAATTCCCAGATCCTATTACAAGAGTTTCTTGGGATAACTACGTAACTATGTCTAAAGCAGATGCTGAGGCAAATGGATTCAAGAACTGGAATGTAGCTAACGGAGGTTTAAACGGAAGTTATGCAACTATTAAAGTAGGAAATGCTACTTTAGAAAATGTACCAGTTATTATTCAACCAGGTCAAGCAAAAGGAACTTTAGGTTTAGCTTTTGGATATGGTAAAAAATTAGGATTAAAAGAAGAGATGCAAGTAGGTGTTAATGCTTATGCTTTATACGCTAACTTAAACTCAAATCAATCTGCTACTATTACTGTTGCTGATGGAGAGCATGAATTTGCTTGTGTTCAGTTACAAAAAACATTAATGGGTAGAGGTGATATTATCAAAGAAACTACATTAGAAGTTTTCAATACTCAAAAAGCGGAAGTTTGGAACCCAGTTCCAATGGTATCTTTAGATCACAAACCAACAGCTGCTACAGAAGTTGATTTATGGGATTCTTTCGATCGTTCTACAGGTCACCACTTTAACTTATCTATTGATTTAAATGCTTGTACAGGATGTGGAGCTTGTGTTATCGCATGTCACGCTGAAAATAATGTACCTGTTGTTGGTAAATCTGAGGTTAGAAGAAGTAGAGATATGCACTGGTTACGTATCGACAGATATTATTCTTCTAAAGAGACTTTTGCAGGTGATATTGAATTAAAAGAATCTGCTGCTGGATTAATGAATTCTATCGATACTTTCTCAAGTATGGAAGATCCTTCAGAAAATCCTCAAATAGCTTTCCAACCTGTAATGTGTCAGCACTGTAATCACGCTCCTTGTGAGACAGTATGTCCAGTAGCTGCAACATCTCATGGTAGAGAAGGTCAAAACCACATGGCATACAACAGATGTGTTGGTACTCGTTACTGTGCTAACAACTGTCCATACAAAGTAAGACGTTTCAACTGGTTCTTATATAACAAAAATAGCGAGTTTGATTATCACATGAATGATGATTTAGGTCGTATGGTTATCAATCCAGATGTAAATGTACGTTCTCGTGGAGTTATGGAGAAATGTTCTATGTGTATCCAAATGACTCAAGCAGTTAAATTAAAAGCAAAACGTGAAGGTAGAGCAGTAGGTAAGGATGAATTCCAAACAGCTTGTTCTGCAGCTTGTTCAAGTGGTGCTATGAAATTTGGAGATATCAATGATTCAGAATCAGATGTAGCTAAATTAGTAGAATCTGATAGAATGTATCATTTATTAGAGCACATCGGAACAAAACCAAACGTGATGTACCACGTGAAAGTTAGAAACGATAAATAAGTATTAATTAAAGAAACAATATAAAGGATTATGTCGTCTCATTACGAAGCACCCATTAGAAAACCTTTAGTAGTAGGAAGTAAATCTTACCACGATGTAACGGTAGATGTGGCTAGACCTGTAGAAGGTAGAGCAAACAAACAATGGTGGACAGTATTTTCAATTGCATTAGCCGCTTTCCTATGGGGATTAGGTTGTATGATTTATACCGTTACCACTGGTATTGGAACATGGGGATTAAATAAAACAGTTGGTTGGGCTTGGGATATCACCAATTTCGTTTGGTGGGTAGGTATCGGTCACGCCGGAACTCTTATCTCTGCCGTATTATTATTATTCCGTCAAAAATGGAGAATGGCGATTAACCGTTCTGCAGAAGCAATGACGATTTTCTCGGTAATGCAAGCAGGTTTATTCCCAATCATTCACATGGGTCGCCCATGGTTAGGATACTGGGTATTACCAATTCCAAATCAATTCGGATCATTATGGGTTAACTTTAACTCACCATTATTATGGGACGTATTTGCAATTTCTACCTATTTATCTGTATCATTAGTTTTCTGGTGGACTGGTTTATTACCTGACTTTGCTATGCTACGTGATAGAGCAGTAACTCCTTTTACCAAAAGAGTTTATTCTACCCTATCTTTTGGATGGTCTGGTAGAGCTAAAGACTGGCAACGTTTTGAAGAGGTTTCTCTTGTATTAGCTGGTTTAGCAACTCCTCTTGTACTTTCTGTACACACTATTGTATCCTTTGACTTTGCTACTTCTGTAATCCCAGGATGGCATACAACAATCTTACCTCCATACTTCGTTGCTGGAGCGATTTTCTCAGGATTCGCAATGGTAAATACGCTTCTTATCATCATGAGAAAAGTATCTAACCTAGAAGATTATATCACAATCCAACATATCGAATTAATGAACATCGTAATTATGATTACTGGTTCTATCGTAGGTTGTGCATATATTACGGAGTTATTCGTAGCTTGGTATTCTGGAGTTGAGTACGAACAGTATGCATTCTTAAACAGAGCAACTGGTCCTTACTGGTGGTCATATTGGTTAATGATGACTTGTAATGTAATTTCTCCACAAGTAATGTGGTCTAAGAAAATTAGAACTAACATTATGGCGTCTTTTATCATCTCAATTGTGGTGAACGTAGGAATGTGGTTTGAGCGTTTCGTAATTATTGTAACTTCATTACACAGAGATTATTTACCATCATCATGGACTATGTTCCAACCAACTTTTGTTGATGCTGGTATTTACATCGGAACTATTGGATTCTTCTTCGTATTATTCTTATTATATTCTAGAAGTTTCCCTGTAATTGCTCAGGCAGAGGTTAAGACTATCTTAAAATCTTCAGGAGATAACTACAAGGCAGAAAGAGAACAACACGGTCATAATCATTCAGATAATCATTAATATCATGAGTAATAAAGTAATACACGCTATATATAATGATGATGATGTTTTAATGGATGCTGTTAAACAAACAAGAGCAGCTCATCATCATATTGAAGAAATTTATACACCATTTCCTGTTCACGGATTGGACAAAGCTATGGGTTTAGCACCTACAAGACTAGCTATCTGTGCATTTATTTATGGTTTAGTTGGACTTTCAATTTACACTACATTGATGAATTTTGTAATGATAAATGATTGGCCTCAAGATATTGGTGGAAAACCAAGTTTTAGTTATATTGATAACATGCCTGCATTTGTGCCTATTATGTTTGAAGGAACTGTTTTTTTTGCAGCTCACTTAATGGTTATCACTTTTTACATGAGAAGTAAATTGTGGCCATTCAAACAAGCTGAAAATCCTGATGTAAGAACTACGGATGACCATTTCTTGATGGAGGTTGGAATTCACGGTAACGAAGAAGAATTAGTTTCTTTCTTTACAAATACTGGAGCGGTAGAAGTTAAAGTTGTAGAAAAGCATTAATAGATAGTTATGAAAAGTTTATATAAAATAGTAGCAGTAGTAGGTTTGTCTTTTATGGCAACTTCATGTTTCGATAAAGCAAAGCCTAACTATCAGTTTTTTCCTAACATGTATGAAGCCGTTTCTTATGAAACATATTCAGAACATGATGTTTTTAAAGGAGGAGTAGAAGCTCAACTTCCTGCAAAAGGTTCAATAAAAAGAGGTTTTGTACCTTATGAAATTCCAAACACTCCTGAAGGATATGCTTTAGCTAAGGCAACTTTAAAATCTCCTTTAGATTCTTTATCATTAAATCCTGAAAAAGGTAAAGAATTATATAATATTTATTGTGCAATTTGTCATGGTGAAAAAGGAGATGGAAAAGGTAATTTAGTAGTTAAAGAAAAATTCTTAGGGGTGCCTAATTATAAAGATAGAGAAATTACAGAAGGTAGTATTTTTCACGTAGTAACTTATGGATTAAATTCTATGGGTTCTCATGCTAACCAGTTATCTCAACAAGAAAGATGGCAAGTAGCTAACTACGTTTTACAACTAAAATCTGGATTATAATATTAATACTTTTTGAAAATAATAGATATGTACACGTTTTCAAGTAAATTAAAAACTTTTTCATTCGTCCTAATGATTTTAGGTGCAATTGGTATTGGAATTGGTTTCATGGCCGCTCCTAAAACTATTGAGGATGTTGAGAAATTATTAGCAGATAGTCATCATGGTCATGAAGCTGCTCATGTAGATAAAGTTGCTCCTCATGCTACAGAAGCTCATGTGGTAGCTGATACTGTTAAAGCTGTTGAAGCACATGTTGCAGATTCAACACATACTGTTGCTCACTCAACTACTGTTGATTCTACTGCTCATGTTGAAGATACTACTGCTGTTGTAGCGGTTGCTGAAGCTCCTGCACATGCAGATAATCACGATACTCATGCTAAGGCAGATGCTCATTCACATGATGACCACAAAGCACATTTAGAACACGTATTACACCAATTACAGAATAAGCCATGGGCTGCTTTGTATGTTGCTTGTATCTTCTTTATGTTAATTTCAGTTGGAGTTTTAGCTTTTTATGCTATTCAATATGCGGCTCAAGCTGGTTGGTCTCCAATTTTATTTAGAGTAATGGAAGGTATTACGGCTTACTTATTACCAGGTTCAATTATTTTCTTTGTATTGTTAGTTGCTGCTGGAATGCATTACAATCATTTATTTGTATGGATGGATCCAGAAGTAGTAAATCCAGAATCTGTTAAGTTTGACAAGTTAATTTTCCTTAAAAAAGGATGGTTAAATGTTGGTAGATTCTTAGCAACTGCTGCTATCATTTTAGTTGTTTGGAATTATGTACGTTTTAAATTTGTAAAAAATTCTATCGCTCAAGATACAGCTGAAGATAATGCACCTTATAAGAGAAATTTCAAATTAGCTGCTTTCTTCCTAGTTTTCTTTATCGTTTCTGAGTCAATTATGTCCTGGGATTGGGTAATGTCTGTTGATCCTCACTGGTACAGCACATTATTTGGATGGTATGTTTTTGCAAGTTTTTTCGTAAGTGGAATTACTGTAATTGCAATGATAACATTATATTTAAAATCTAAAGGATATTTAGAAAATGTAAATACAAGTCATATTCACGATTTAGCTAAATTTATGTTTGGTATCAGTATTTTCTGGACATACTTATGGTTCTCTCAATTCATGTTGATTTGGTATTCTAATATCCCAGAAGAGGTTACTTATTTCGTAACTCGTATCGAACATTACAAATTACCTTTCTTTGGAATGTTAGCTATGAATTTCATTTTTCCATTGTTAATCTTAATCAATACAGATTTCAAACGTTTAACTTGGATTGTTGTTATGGCAGGTATCGTAATATTATGTGGACATTATATTGATTTCTTCAATATGATTATGCCTGCAACAGTTGGTGATCAATGGTTTATTGGTATTCCTGAAATTGGAGCTTTAATGTTCTTCTTAGGTTTATTTATCTTCGTTGTATTTACAGCTTTAACTAAGGCTCCATTAGTTCCGAAAGGAAATCCTTTAATTGAGGAAAGTAAACATTTTCATTATTAATAGTTAAAAAGAAATAAAAATGACAAGTTTCTTGGTATTTATAATTTTAGTTCTAGTCGGTATTGCAATTTGGCAATTAACTAAAATTTTTGATTTAACCCAAATTGGCGGTTCTTCAGACAATGACGAAATTGCAAATGACAAAGATAATAGTGTTAATGGTTACTTAATGTTTGCCTTTGTTGGTTTCATTTATCTATTCACTATTTATTCATTATATTCTTGGAGTGATTTAGTATTAGGGACTCCAGCTTCTGAGCATGGTAAAGACGTAGATAATTTGATGGCTATTTCTATGGCACTGATTTTCTTTGTTCAAACTATTACTCAATTCTTATTACACTACTTTGCTTTTAAATACAGAGGTAAAGAAGGTCAAAAAGCATTATATTTTGCAGATAACAACAAGTTAGAGGCTATTTGGACAATTATTCCAGTTATTGTTTTAGCAGGTTTAATTATGTACGGTTTATATACTTGGAATAACATTATGTTTGTTGATGAAGAAGACAAGCAAGATGCTATCGTTATCGAATTATATGCAAAACAATTCGGTTGGGAAGCACGTTATGCAGGTGATGATAAAACATTAGGAAAAGCAAACGTTAGATTAATTGAAGGAATTAATACTTTAGGTGTTGATTTAGCTGATCCAGCTGCTCAAGATGATAAAGTAGTAACGGAATTACATTTGCCAGTTGGTAAAAAAGTAATTTTCAAAATGCGTTCTCAAGACGTTTTACACTCAGCTTATATGCCTCACTTTAGAGCACAAATGAACTGTGTTCCAGGTATGATTACTCAGTTTGCATTTACTCCAACAGTTACAACAGCTGATATGAGAAATGATGAAGCTATTATGGCTAAAGTGAATAAAATTAATAAAATCCGTACTGAGAACAGTAAAAAAATTGTTGCTGAAGGCGGAACTGCTTTAGATCCTTATACATTTGATTATTTATTATTATGTAATAAAATTTGTGGTGCGTCTCACTACAATATGCAAATGAAAATTGTTGTAGATACACCAGCAGATTTCAAAAAATGGTTAGCTGAAAAACCTACATTAGCACAACAATGGAAAGAAGCTAATGCTCCTGCACCTGCAGCAGCTCCTGCTGAAGCTACTACTGCAGTAGCCGTTGATTCAACTAAAGTTGTAGCTCAAGTTATTAAATAAGTTATTTTTATATCACATATAATAGAATTAGTATGTCACACGAACACGGTCATCATAAAGAAACATTCATTACTAAATACATCTTTAGTCTTGATCACAAAATGATAGCAAAGCAATACCTTATTTCAGGTTTATTGATGGGTATTGTTGGAGTTGTTTTATCTTTATTCTTCCGTATGCAAATTGCATGGCCAGAAGAATCTTTCGAAATTTTCAAAGTATTCTTAGGTGATAATTTTGCACCTGATGGAGTAATGCGTAATGATATTTACCTTGCGTTGGTAACTATTCACGGAACAATCATGGTATTCTTTGTACTTACTGCTGGTTTAAGTGGTACATTTAGTAACTTATTAATTCCATTACAAATTGGAGCTCGTGATATGGCTTCAGGATTCATGAACATGCTTTCTTTTTGGTTGTTCTTCGTTTCTTGTGTTATCATGATTTGTTCTTTATTTGTTGAATCAGGACCAGCATCTGCGGGTTGGACAATTTATCCTCCTTTAAGTGCTTTACCACAAGCTATTCCTGGTTCAGGTTTAGGTATGACTTTATGGTTATCATCTATGGCTATTTTCATCGCATCTTCTTTAATGGGATCTTTGAACTATGTTGTAACTGTAATCAACTTAAGAACTAAAGGAATGACAATGACAAGATTACCATTAACTGTTTGGGCTTTCTTCGTAACAGCTATTATTGGTATCGTGTCTTTCCCAGTATTATTTTCTGCGGCATTATTATTAATCTTCGATAGAAGTTTTGGAACATCATTCTTCTTATCAG
Organism: Flavobacterium proteolyticum; assembly: GCF_015223105.1. GTDB lineage: Bacteria > Bacteroidota > Bacteroidia > Flavobacteriales > Flavobacteriaceae > Flavobacterium > Flavobacterium proteolyticum. Next base: position 413,936 of record NZ_JADFTZ010000001.1, on the reverse strand, counting down.
ATATTTTCATTCAAGGTGAAGTTTTACATTACCAAGGTGGATCTCCTGTATTATTCGAGCACTTATTTTGGTTCTTAGGTCACCCTGAGGTTTACATCGTATTATTACCTGCTTTAGGTATTACATCCGAAATTATTGCTACCAACTCTAGAAAACCAATCTTTGGTTACCGTGCAATGATTGCTTCTATTTTAGCAATTGCATTTTTATCAACTATTGTTTGGGGTCACCACATGTTCGTATCAGGTATGAATCCTTTCTTAGGTTCAGTATTTACTTTTACAACATTGTTGATTGCAATTCCATCAGCAGTAAAAGCATTTAACTATATTACTACATTATGGAAAGGTAACTTACAGTTAAATCCTGCTATGTTGTTCTCTATTGGATTAGTATCTACTTTCATTACTGGAGGTTTAACAGGTATTATTCTTGGAGATTCAACTTTAGATATCAACGTTCATGATACATATTTCGTAGTGGCTCACTTCCACTTAGTAATGGGTATCTCTGCATTATATGGATTTTTTGCTGGTGTTTACCACTGGTTCCCTAAAATGTTTGGTAGAATGATGAATAAAAACTTAGGTTATGTTCACTTTTGGGTAACAGCTGTTTGTGCTTACGGAGTTTTCTTTCCAATGCACTTTATTGGAATGGCTGGTTTACCAAGACGTTACTACACCAACTCTGCTTTCCCATTATTTGATGAATTAGCTGACGTAAACGTATTGATTACTATGTTTGCAATCGTAGGAGCTGCGTTCCAAATCATATTCTTCTGGAACTTCTTCTATAGCATTTTCTATGGTAAGAAAGCAACTCAAAACCCTTGGAAATCGAATACTTTAGAATGGACTACACCAGTGGAACATATTCACGGAAACTGGCCAGGAGAAATTCCTGAAGTACACAGATGGCCTTACGACTACAGTAAACCAGGTCATGATGAAGATTTCGTTCCTCAAGTTGTTCCCATGAAGGAAGGTGAAGAGCAATTACATCATTAAGATTTTAAAATAGTATAGAAAACCTCTCAATTTGAGAGGTTTTTTATTTTATAACTTTATTATCTTTGTTACATGAATGAAAATTTAAATCCCAATAAAGAATCGTTTTCTTCGCAAGATATTGATATCGAAAAAGCGTTACGCCCATTAAGTTTTGATGACTTTACGGGTCAGGATCAAGTTTTAGAGAATTTGACTGTCTTTGTTCAAGCAGCTAATTTGCGTAAAGAAGCTTTAGATCATACCTTATTTCATGGACCTCCAGGTTTAGGGAAAACTACTTTGGCAAATATTTTGGCCAACGAATTAGGAGTTGGAATTAAAATCACTTCAGGACCCGTTTTAGATAAACCTGGTGATTTAGCTGGTTTATTGACGAATCTTGAAGAAAGGGATGTTTTATTCATTGATGAAATTCATCGTTTAAGCCCAATTGTTGAAGAATATTTATATTCTGCAATGGAAGATTTCAAGATTGATATTATGATTGAATCGGGTCCAAATGCAAGAACCGTTCAAATCAATTTGAATCCGTTTACATTAGTCGGTGCAACTACTCGTTCGGGATTATTAACCGCGCCTATGCGAGCTCGTTTCGGAATTCAAAGTCGTTTACAATATTACAATACCGAATTGTTAACCACAATTGTGCAACGTAGTTCTTCTATTTTAAAAATGCCTATAACTATGGAAGCGGCAATTGAAATCGCTGGGAGAAGTAGAGGAACACCTCGTATAGCCAATGCTTTGTTACGTCGTGTGCGAGATTTTGCTCAAATCAAAGGAAATGGTAAAATCGATATTGAAATTGCAAAATTCGCATTAAAAGCACTTAATGTGGATGCTCACGGATTAGACGAAATGGATAATAAAATTCTGTCTACGATAATTGATAAATTCAAAGGTGGGCCAGTTGGATTAACAACATTAGCTACTGCAGTTTCCGAAAGTGGAGAAACCATTGAAGAAGTATACGAACCTTTTTTAATTCAGGAGGGTTTTATAATTAGAACACCTCGCGGAAGAGAAGTGACTGAAAAAGCTTATAAGCATCTAGGAAAAATTAAACACAATATCCAAGGAGGATTGTTCTAATTTGATAAACAACAAAGAAAAATACTCACAAATAATCAAAGCCGAATCCAAAAGACTCGGCTTTTTGTCTTGCGGTATTTCCAAGGCTGGTTTTCTAGAGCATGAAGCTCCAAGACTTGAAAATTGGCTCAACAACAACATGCACGGTCAAATGAGTTATATGGAAAACCATTTTGACAAACGCTTGAATCCAACACTTTTGGTGGATGGAGCAAAAAGTGTGATTTCGTTGTTGCTCAATTATTATCCTTCAGAACTTCAAAATGAAGATTCGTATAAGATTTCCAAGTATGCTTACGGGCAAGATTATCATCATGTCATAAAAGAGAAGTTAAAAGAATTATTATATTTTATTCAAACCGAAATTGGCGAAGTTTCTGGAAGAGCTTTTGTGGATTCGGCACCGGTTTTAGATAAAGCTTGGGCTGCAAAAAGTGGCTTGGGTTGGGTTGGAAAAAACAGCAATCTCATTACGCAAAAAGTAGGTTCGTTTTATTTTATTGCCGAATTAATTATTGATTTGGAATTAGAATACGATTTACCAACAACTGATCATTGTGGTTCTTGCACAGCTTGTTTAGATGCATGTCCTACAGAAGCTATTGTGGCTCCGTATGTGGTGGATGGCAGCAAATGTATTTCTTATTTTACAATCGAATTAAAAGATAATTTACCACAAGAAATGAAAGGTAAATTTGATGATTGGATGTTTGGTTGCGATGTTTGCCAAGACGTTTGTCCGTGGAATCGATTTTCAAAGCCACATAATGAACCGCTTTTTCAAGCGAATTCGGATATTTTAAATTTCTCAAAATCGGATTGGGAAGAAATTACGGTGGATACGTTTCAAAAAGTATTTAAAAATTCTCCAGTGAAACGAACCAAATATGAAGGCTTACTTCGTAACATCAATTTCTTAAAGAAGTAAAATGGTATAGCGCTTTTCAGACAAAAAATATTTTCCAAAAGAAAACTTTGACGTAGCTTTGAGGGTTATTAAAAAGAAAATTAAAAATTATGGCATCAGGATTTTTCGCAATCTTAGACGATATCGCTGCATTGATGGACGATGTAGCAATGACTAGTAAATTAGCAACCAAAAAAACAGCAGGAATCTTAGGAGACGACTTAGCCGTAAATGCTGAAAAAGCAACGGGTTTTTTAGCTTCAAGAGAAATTCCAGTGTTGTGGGCAATTACAAAGGGTTCTTTTATAAATAAGTTGATTATTCTTCCGGTTGTTTTTGTTTTGAATTGGTTGTATCCGCCAGCAATCAAAGCGGCTTTAATTATTGGAGGAGTTTATTTAGCCTATGAAGGTGTGGAGAAAATTATCGAATACTTTTTTCATCGTGCTAAAAAAGGAGAAGAAGTTATCGCTGAAAGCAAATTGGAGGAAAATGACGAACATTCTGAAAAAACAAAAGTAAGTTCGGCTATTAAAACCGATTTCATTTTATCACTCGAAATTGTCATTATCGCTCTTGGAACGGCAATGGAGAAACAACATGATCTGATTACCCAAATTATAAGTGTTAGTATAGTGGCTGTTTTAGCAACTATTGGAGTTTACGGAATCGTTGCTTTAATTGTAAGAATGGACGATGCGGGCTTTTATTTGATGAGAAAATCGGATAACAAAGGGTTTATGTCTTATTTTGGAGGAATTTTAATTAAAGCTTTACCATTAGTAATTAAAGGACTTGCTGTATTAGGAACGATTGCGCTTATCCTAGTTTCAGGAGGAATTTTCATTCATAATATCGAATACATTCATTATTTAATTCCACATAGTATTCCATCAACTTTAGCTGAATTTGGCGTGGGAATCGCGTTCGGATTAGTAGCTGTTTTATTGATGACTGTTTTTAATAAGGTGAAGGGTTTGGTAAAGAAATAACTGTTTTTTGTTGTAATATTTCTCAAAATTTTTTTCAAAAGAATAACAAAATAATTTCTCATTTTATACGTATACCCTTATATTTGTAAGTTAGTAAAATAAAAAACCATGCATAAAGATAGTAAACGTAGAGAAGCCTTATTATATCACGCAAAGCCTACACCTGGTAAAATTCAGGTAGTTCCCACAAAAAAATATGCAACACAAAGAGATTTAGCATTAGCGTATTCTCCAGGAGTTGCAGAACCTTGTTTAGAAATTGAAAAAGACGTTAACAACGTTTATAAATATACCGCAAAAGGAAATTTAGTCGCTGTAATCTCAAACGGAACCGCTGTTTTAGGTTTAGGAGATATTGGTCCAGAAGCTTCAAAACCTGTAATGGAAGGAAAAGGTTTGTTGTTCAAAATCTTCGCTGATATTGATGTATTTGATATTGAAGTGGATACTAAAGACGTAGATAAATTCATTGAAACGGTAAAAAATATTGCGCCAACCTTTGGAGGAATTAACTTAGAAGATATCAAAGCACCAGAATCTTTCGAAATAGAAAGACGTTTGGTAGAAGAGTTAAATATTCCAGTAATGCACGACGACCAACACGGAACTGCTATTATTTCATCAGCTGCTTTATTGAATGCAGTAGAGTTAGCTGGCAAGAAAATGGAAGAAGTGAAAATGGTCATTTCTGGAGCTGGTTCGGCTGCCATTGCTTGTGCTAATTTATATGTTTCTTTTGGAGTGAAACCAGAAAATGTTGTAATGTTCAACAGTAAAGGAGCTTTAAGAAAAGACGATCCAAGAGTTACCGATATGCAACGCCGATATGCAACGGATAAACATTACGATGATTTAGCTCACGCTATGAAAGGTGCTGACGTGTTTATCGGATTGTCATCTGGAGATATAGTTACACCTGAAATGTTATTGTCAATGGCAGATAATCCTATAGTTTTTGCAATGGCAAATCCTACTCCAGAAATCAATTACAATTTAGCGATTGATACGCGTAAAGATATCATTATGGCAACAGGTCGTTCTGATCATCCTAACCAAGTAAATAATGTATTAGGTTTCCCATTTATTTTTAGAGGGGCGCTAGATGTTAGAGCCACAAAAATCAATGAGGAAATGAAGAAAGCGGCCGTTGTAGCTTTAGCGGAATTAGCTAAAGAATCGGTTCCAGAGCAAGTGAATATTGCGTATGGCGAAACAAAATTAACTTTTGGTCGCGATTATATCATCCCAAAACCTTTTGATCCAAGATTAATTGCAGCAGTTCCTCCAGCCGTAGCAAAAGCTGCCATGGAATCAGGTGTTGCTACAGCGCCAATTACCGATTGGGAAAAATACAAAGACGAATTGTTAGAACGAATGGGTTCTGATAACAAAATGATTCGTTTGTTAACCAATAGAGCAAGAACGAATCCAAAACGTATCATTTTCGCTGAAGCCGATCAAATTGATGTGTTAAAAGCGGCTCAAATTGTTCACGAAGAAGGCATTGGTTTCCCAATTTTATTAGGAAATTTAGAAACAATCAAAGAATTAAAAGAGGAAATAGGTTTTGATACTGAAGTGCCGATTTTTGATCCAAAAACGAAAGAATCAGAAGCTAAGAGACTAGAATATGCGAAGCATTTTTGGGAAACTAGAAAACGCAAAGGAATCACATTGTTAGATGCAGAAAAATGGATGCGTGAGCGCAACTATTTTGGTTTAATGATGGTCAATACAGGTGAAGCAGATGCTATGGTGACAGGATATTCAAGAAGTTATCCAACAACCATTAAACCGGTAATGCAATTGATTGATAAAGCGCCTGGTGTTTCAAAAATTGCTACAACCAATATGATGATGACGGCAAGAGGTCCGATTTTCTTGTCGGATACCGCAATTAATCCAAATCCTTCAGCTGATGATTTAGCTAGAATTGCTTTAATGACTGCTAAAACAGTGAAAATGTTTGGTATGGAGCCAGTGATTGCAATGGTTTCGTATTCTAATTTTGGTTCATCACACAATGAAGGTCCAAGTAAAATTAGTCAAGCTGTAGCTTATTTACATGAAAATTTTCCTGATTTAATTGTAGATGGAGAGATTCAAACTGACTTTGCTTTGAATTCGGATATGCTAAAAAGTAAGTTTCCTTTTTCAAAATTGGTAAATAAAAAAGTGAATACACTTATTTTTCCTAACTTAGACGCTGCTAATATTACTTACAAATTATTGAAAGAGTTAAATAAAGCCGAATCTATTGGTCCAATTATTTTAGGATTAGACAAGCCAGTTCACGTTTTTCAATTAGGTGCAAGTGTTGAAGAAATGGTAAATATGGCAGCAGTTGCTGTTGTAGATGCTCAAGAGAAAAGTAGAAAACAAAACAAATAAGAATATCATTATATGATAGCGCACATTCAAGGAAGATTAGTTGAAAAAACACCTACCGAAGTTGTAATTGACTGCAATGGCGTGGGCTATCATATTAATATTTCACTACACACTTTTTCATTAATTCCAGATTCTGAGAGTTTGAAATTATATACGTTTCTTCAAGTTAAAGAAGATTCGCATAGTTTGTTCGGATTTGTAGAAAAACAGGAAAGAGAACTTTTTAAGTTATTGCTTTCGGTTTCGGGTGTTGGTGCCAGTACAGCAAGAACAATGTTGTCGTCTTTAGCGCCAGCACAAATTATTCAGGCTATTGCGGCGAATGATGTGGCAACGATTCAATCGATGAAAGGTATTGGAGCTAAAACAGCACAACGAATTATCTTAGATTTAAAAGAAAAAGTGTTAAAAGTGTACAATTTAGATGAAGTTTCTGTTGTTGAAAGCAATACAAACAAAGATGAAGCGTTATCTGCTTTAGAAGTTTTAGGATTTGCAAGAAAAGCAGCCGAAAAAGTTATTGATAAAATTATAAGAGATACCCCAAATGCCTCTGTGGAAAACTTAATAAAACAAGCTTTAAAAAATTTATAAAACTTGAAAAACATTAATATAAAAGCGATAAATAAATTACAATATAGTCTTGCATTATTATGTGTTCTTTTTTCTTTTTCACTACAAGCTCAGGTAGATGAAGAAGAAAAAGATTCTGTGAAAACAGGTGTTGATTTAGGTAAGTTAAGTTTGCCAAATCCAGTTAGTATATTGGATAAATATACTTATGATCCTGCATCCGATCGTTATATTTACACTAGTTCTGTTGATGGTTTTAATATCAATTATCCTATGATATTAACACCAAAACAATACGAAGAATTAGTTTTGCGTGAGCAAATGCGTAAATACTATCAGGAAAAATCTGCTGCAATCGATGGAAAGAAAGTGGGTTCTGAAGAAGCAAAGAAGAATTTATTACCAAGATATTATGTAAATTCTAAGTTTTTTGAAACTATTTTTGGTGGTAATACAATTGATGTAAAACCTACTGGTTCTGTAGAGTTAGATTTAGGTGTACGATTTACAAAACAAGATAATCCCGCTTTTTCTCCTAGAAATAGAAAAACAATAAGTTTTGATTTTGATCAAAGAATTAGTGTTGGTCTTCAAGGAAAAGTAGGAACACGTCTGAATGTTAACGTAAATTATGATACACAATCAACTTTTGCTTTTCAAAATTTAATAAAATTAGAATATACGCCTACTGAAGATGATATAATCCAAAAAATTGAAGTAGGTAACGTTAGCTTTCCATTATCCAATTCTTTAATAAGAGGAGCACAAAGTTTGTTCGGAGTTAAAGCACAGTTGCAGTTTGGTAAGACAACATTTACAGGAGTTTTTTCAGAGCAAAAGTCACAAACTAAATCAGTAACAGCTCAAGGAGGTGGAACACTTCAAGATTTTGAGTTGTTTGCATTGGATTATGATGTGGATCGTCACTATTTCTTATCGCAATACTTTAGAGATAAATATGATAAGGCTTTGGAAACATTTCCTTATGTAAATTCTCGTGTTCAAATTAACAGAATTGAGGTTTGGATTACTAACAAGCAAAACAGGGTAAATACCACAGAGAATAACTTAAGAAATATAGTAGCTTTACAAGATATTGGAGAAGGACCTTTAACAAATGTTTTGCCAGAAGAAACAGTGCATGTTAATACTACGGTCAATCCAACTTTTTATAATGTAGCTGCTGATAATCCATCAAATAACGGAAACAATAAATTTGACCCAAAAAATATTGGAAGCAATTTCTTAAATAGTTCTATTAGAGATGTTTCTACGGCTTCAAATGGATTTAATATTCCAGGAATGGCTGAAGGAGTTGACTTTGCAAAACTAGAAAATGCAAGAAAGTTAACAGCTTCAGAATATACATTCCATCCTCAACTTGGTTATATTTCACTTAATCAACGTTTGGCAAATGATGAAGTGTTAGCTGTTGCTTACCAATATACTATCGGTGATCAAGTTTATCAAGTAGGAGAGTTTGGTACAGATGGAGTAGACGCTACAAACGTTGATGCTTCAGGAGTTCCAAGTTCTCAAGCCTTAATTTTGAAGTTGTTAAAGAGTAATTTAACAATTGATAAATATCAAGTGGGTGGTTCTGGTCCATATTTCACAATGCCAACTTGGAATATCATGATGAAAAATATTTATCAAATTCCTGGAGGTGCTCAATTACAACAAGATGATTTTAAGTTAAATATATTATATACAGATCCCTCTCCTTTAAATTATATTACTCAAGCAGGAACAGATCCATTACCAGCAGATGTTGTTGAAACTCCATTATTAAAAGTTTTCGATTTAGATAAGTTGAATTTTACTAATGATCCTCAAGAGGGTGGTGATGGTTTTTTTGATTTTTATCCAGGTTTAACAGTTGATGCTCAAAAAGGGAGAATTATATTCTTAAAAGTGGAACCTTTTGGAAAACACTTATTTAATAAATTAGATGTTTCTTCGCTTGCTGAAAATTACGATGACCCATTAACTTATAATAGCAATCAGGCTAAGTACGTTTTTAGAAATTTATATAAAACAACACAAGCTGCCGCATTACAGGAAAGTGCTAAAAATAAATTTCAATTAAAAGGGCGATTTAAGTCTATGGGTGGTGATGGAATTTCTATTGGTGCTTTTAATGTGCCACAAGGTTCTGTTGTTGTAACTGCTGGAGGAAGAGTTTTAGTTGAAGGTGTTGACTATACGGTTAATTATCAAATGGGTAAGGTAAATATTCTAGATCCTTCTCTAGCTAGCACACCTATTGAAGTTTCGGTAGAGAATAATTCTGTTTTTGGTCAGCAAACAAGAAGATTTTGGGGTTTTAATGTTGAGCATAAATTCAATGATAAGTTTTTGTTAGGTGCAACAATGCTAAACATGTCGGAGCGACCATTTACAACCAAATCTAATTATGGACAAGAATCGGTTAACAATACTATTTTTGGATTTAATGGGAATTTCTCAACAGAAGTTCCATTTTTAACAAGATTAGTAAACAAACTTCCAAATATTGATACCGATGTTCCTTCAAATATTTCTTTAAGAGGAGAAATTGCTTATTTAAAACCAGGAGCATCAAAAGCGGATCAATTTAATGGAGAACCAACATCTTATATTGACGATTTTGAAGGGTCGCAGTCAACAATAGATATGAGAAGTCCCCAAGCATGGTCTTTAGCTAGTATTCCTTTAGAAGGGGCTTTTGATGGTGATGCTACATCAAATGAAACATCAGTTGACAATCTAAGTGTAGGTTATAAAAGAGCTAAACTATCATGGTATAGTATTGACCCTATATTCTATATACAGCCTCCAGCAGGTATTTCTGATGCTGATTTATCTTTTAATAGAACAAGAAGAATTTTTAGTAGAGAATTGTATCCAGTTACGGATATTGCTCAAGGACAATCAACAGTGATTAATACTTTAGATTTAACTTATTATCCAAAAGATAGAGGGCCATACAATTTTAATCCTACTTTGGCTGCTACTAATCAATTTACAAATATTGAGGCTCCAGAAAATTGGGGAGGAATTATGCGTTCTATAAATTCAACCAATTTTGAACAGTCAAATGTTGAATATATTCAGTTTTGGGTGTTAGATCCATACTATGGTAATCCTGGTGATGTAGCAGATCCTACCAATACAGGTAAATTAGTATTCAATTTAGGTGAAATATCAGAAGATATTTTGAGAGATGGTAAAAAGCTATATGAAAATGGTTTACCCGAACAAAATTCACTTCAACCTGTAGTTTCAACGTCTTGGGGAGAAGTTCCAGCAGCACAATCATTAATTTATGCCTTTGATACAAATGGGGGAAATAGAGCGGTTCAAGATGCAGGTTTTGATGGTTTAACCGATACCGATGAAGTTTTAAAATTCCCAGCATTTGCTTCTCAATCAGATCCATCAGCAGATAATTATCAATTTTATTTAAATACAACGGGTGATATTGTTACGCGATATAAAAATTATAATGGTTTTGAAGGTAATTCCCCTGTAACGGTAACAGATAATAATAGAGGTAACACAACCTTTCCTGATGTTGAAGATATCAATCGTGACAACACAATGAATACGATTAATGCCTACTTTAAATTTGAGGTGCCAATCTTGAAATATCCGGATGCCGATAATGGGGTTCCTGTTGGTCAAAATTATATTGTTGATTCAAGAAAATCTACAGAAGTATTACCGAATGGAGAAACCGCAAATGCTAGATGGATTTTATATAAAATTCCAATTCAAGAATTTACAGATGCTAATAAAGTAGGTCCTATCAATGATTTTAGATCGATTCGTTTCATGCGTATGTATATGACTGGATTTAAAGATGAAGTCACATTGCGTTTTGGAGCTTTAGATTTAGTAAGAGGCGAATGGAGAAGATATGTAAATTCATTAGATTTTAATGATCCACAAACTGATGATGATAATACAGCGTTTGATGTTGTAGCTTTAAATATTCAAGAAAATGGAGATAGAACTCCAATTAAATATGTGACTCCACCAGGAGTAGTTAGAGAACAATTATACAATAACAATACGGTAATAAATCAAAACGAGCAATCATTGTCATTGAGAGTTTATGATAAAACGGGAGGTGTTGTGAATGGATTACAACCGAACGATTCAAGAGCTGTTTTCAAAAATGTAAGTGTTGATATGCGCCAGTACAAAAAACTGCGTATGTTTTTACATGCTGAAGCTACAGAAAATGGAGGTTTGCAAGATGAAGGTCTAACAGCATTTATTCGATTTGGAAATGATTTTACAGATAACTTTTATCAAGTTGAAATTCCTTTAAAAGTAACCCCTTATGGAGCATCATCACCTGATGTAATTTGGCCTTCAGAAAATGAAATAGAATTACCGTTTTCTCTCTTAACGGAATTAAAAATATTGGCTTTGGCTAGTGATCCTTCAATTGCTTATGATGCAAATGGAATAGGTTTTGTGGAAGAGGAAAATTTAGGTTCTTCAAATGATAGGCTAACATTAGGGATAAAAGGAAATCCAAATTTTGGTCTAGTTAGAACTTTAATGATTGGTATAAAAAATAAATCAGGGCAAATTCAAAGAGGTGAAGTTTGGTTCAATGAGTTGCGTATGTCTGATATGGATAATAAAGGCGGTTATGCTGCTGTAGCTAATTTAGATTCTAATTTAGCTGATTTTGCTACCGTATCTGCAACTACTCGAATGAGTACTATCGGATTTGGATCTTTAGAACAAGGTCCAAACGAAAGAAGTAGAGAAGATGTTTTTCAATATGATATTGTGACTAATTTAAATTTAGGAAAGTTGTTGCCAAAAAATTGGAGAATTAACCTTCCTTTAAATTATGGTGTAGGTGAACAAACTATTACGCCAAAATACGATCCTTTTTATCAGGACATCGAACTACAACAATTGTTAGATCTTACTACAAATCCAACGGATCGTTCTAATATCGAAAATCGAGCAATTGATTATACAAAGAGAACAAGTATCAACTTAATTGGAGTTAAAAAAGAGAAAAATCCAGAGAAAAAACCTCATTTTTATGATGTTGAAAATTTAACACTTTCGTACTCATTAAACGAAACACAACATCATGATTATGAAATTGAAAATTTAATTGATCAACAAAATAGATCTACAGTTGATTATGCTTTTTCATTTAAACCGTTAACTGTTGAGCCTTTTAAAGAAACTAAAGTATTTAAAAAGAGTAATTATTATAAATTGTTGAGTGATTTTAATTTTAATTTCTTGCCAACAAATATTTCATTCAGTTCTACCATTCTAAGACAGTTTAACAAACAAAGATTCCGTTTGGTAGACGTTGAAGGAATTGGATTAGGAGATTTATATAGAAGAAATTATTTCTTTAATTATCAATATGGTTTCAATTATAATATCACAAAATCATTACGTGTAAATTATACAGCTGCTTCTAATAATATCGTTAGAAATTATTTAGATGAAAACAATTTACCAATTGATGGATTGGACATTTGGGATGATTATTGGAATACAGGAACAGCAAATCAGCACAATCAACAGTTTGTGGTAAATTATGATCTTCCAATAAATAAATTGCCAATATTTAGTTTTGTAAAATCTACTTATACTTACACCGGAGATTATAATTGGCAACGTTCTTCAGATGCGTTTTCAAGTATAGAAGCAGAAGATGGAACGCTTTATCAATTAGGTAATACAGTTCAAAATGCTAGTTCTCATAAGTTGAATACTATTTTGAACATGGATATGTTTTATAAGTATGTGGGCTTAACTAAAACGAAGTCAAATAAAGGTAAAAATGTTCCTAAAAATAAGCAAGTAGCGCCAAAACCTGGTCAAAAAGTTACTTCGGCAGGAAATAATAATATTTCTAATGAGCGCAATCTTTTTATGTCGGGATTAATAGGTGTTATAACAAGCGTAAAAAATATTCAAGTAAATTACACTGAAAATAAAGGGACTGTTTTACCGGGATATTTACCTGGGTTAGGTTTCTTTGGTTCTTCTAAGCCTTCCTTAGGTTTTATTTTTGGAAGCCAAGCGGATGTGCGTTATGAAGCTGCAAGAAATGGATGGTTGACATCATTTCCAGAGTTTAACCAAAATTTCACTCAAGTAGAAAATAAAAAATTGAATTTGACAGCTCAGTTAGAAGTGTTTCCTGATTTGAAAATCGATTTAAGTGCAGATCGTTCTTATACTTATAATTTTTCAGAACAGTACGATGTGACTAATGGGAATTATAATTCTCGTTCTCCATACGATTTTGGTAATTTTAATATTTCAACAATATTAATAAAAACTTCATTCTCTCAAAGCGATGTGAATTTTTCTCAAGCCTTTCAGGATTTGAGAGATAACCGACTTGTTGTAGCAAATCGATTAGCAGAAAGTTACTACGGTTCTGCAACTTTCCCGAGAGATGCTGAAGGTTATCCGGTTGGTTACGGTAAAAATAGCCAACAAGTATTATTGCCTTCCTTCATTGCAGCTTATTCCGGTCAAGATGCAAGTAAAGTAGCAACGGGAGTTTTTAGAAATACGCCATTACCAAATTGGAATATTAAATATACAGGTTTAATGCGTTATTCTTGGTTTAAAGATAATTTCAAAACCTTCTCAATCCAACATGGTTACAGAGCAAGTTATAATGTTAATGCTTTTCGTTCTAATTTGAATGACGCTCCAGTAGATGCCAATGGTAATTTTTATGCGAATAAGATTGTATCTAACGTTAACCTTACTGAACAATTTAATCCTTTAGTAAAAGTTGATATGACGCTAAAAAATTCATTTAAATTCTTAGCGGAAATTAAAAAAGGAAGAACACTTAATATGAGTTTTGATAATAATCTACTTACTGAGGTTAGTGATAACGAATACATAATTGGTCTTGGATATAGAATTAAAGATGTTACCATTAATTCTGCTTTAGCGGATAATACAGCAGGAGTTATAAAAAGTGATATCAATATAAAGGCCGATTTTTCATTACGAAAAAGTAATACCATTGTTCGATATTTAGATTACGATAATAATCAATTAGGAGGAGGACAAGATTTATGGTCTATAAAATTAACAGCAGATTATTCGTTTAGTAAGTATTTAACGGCGATATTCTTCTATGATCATCAATTTTCTCAAGCAGTTATTTCAACATCTTTTCCAACAACTAATATTAGAAGTGGATTTACCTTACGATATAATTTTGGGAATTAAATAATTCTATTATAAAGTAAAACACCCGTTAGAAAATATTTTTTTAAACGGGTGTTTTTTTATGTAAAAAAATAACAAAAACCTTTTTTTCAATTCAATAAATACAATTACATTTGTACGTCAAAAAATTATAACCAAATGAATATACCAACTAATTTAAAATACACTAAAGACCACGAATGGGTTTCAGTTGACGGCGATGTTGCAACTGTAGGGATCACTGATTTTGCTCAAAAAGAATTGGGTGATATCGTATATGTAGAAGTGGAAACTTTAGATCAAACGTTAGATAAAGACGAGGTGTTTGGAACAGTAGAAGCTGTTAAAACGGTTTCTGATTTGTTTTTACCACTATCTGGTGAAATTATTGAATTCAATGATTCTTTAGAATCAGATCCAGAAAAAGTAAATTCAGATCCTTATGGAGATGGATGGATGGTGAAAGTGAAAATTTCTGATGCTTCTGAAATAAATGCACTTTTATCGAGTGAAGATTATAAAGCACTTATCGGAGCGTAATTTTTTATTTTTCGCTATTATTTGGACTGTTTTAATTACAGTAGCAAGTTTAGTAAATTTTAATAATGTTCCTAAGGTAGCAATACCAGGAAATGATAAGTTAGTACATTTTTTGTTTTACTTCTTTTTTGTTGTGTTTTGGAGTTTTGCATTGCATAAAAACTTTTATTTAAAAAAATATAGTTTTATTATTATTGTATTTGCAATAGTTTATGGCATAATTATTGAGGTTTTACAAGGACTATTAACAACCACAAGAGAGCCTGATTTATATGATGTATTTGCAAACTCATTGGGTGCAATTATGGGATATTTCGGATTCTATTGTGTGAAGTATAAATTTTTTAATAAATTTTTTTAAAACATTTCTAATATTAACTATATTAGCACCTCAAAATTAAAATTATGGAAATAAAGAAAAATCCTAATGTAGACCCTAAGAGAAATAGTTCGTTGTATTTCCTTATTGGTTTAACAGCTGTTTTAATGTTAACGTATGTGAGCATTGAAATGAAGACGGAAGATCCTAGAGAAGAAAAAGTTGAACTTGTAGTTTCAGATAATATGGCAATGGAAGATGAAGAAGTTATTCTTACAATGCCTCCTACACAAAGACTACCACCACCACCTCCTCCAGCGCCAGAGGTAATTCAAATTGTTGATAACAAACAAGTACTTGAAGAGAAAAAGATTGAAACTACAGAAGTTGATGAAAATAAAGCGGTTGTAGTTAATACAGCTTCTTCTTATGGTGAAGAAGGTGGAACGGCTGAAGAAATTGATGAAGAAGTTCCTTTTACAGTTATTGAAGATGTTCCAGTATTTCCTGGATGTGAAGGTGTTGCAAAAAACAAACGTTTAGATTGTTTTATGGAGCAAATGGCTAAGCACATTAAGAAAAACCAACAATATCCAGAAAAGGCTATGGAAGATGGAATTCAAGGTAGAGTTTCTGTTTTATTCGTAATTGATAAAGATGGAAGTATTACTAATGTTCAAGTTCGTGGTCCTAAAGGTGGTGAACTTTTAGAAAAAGAAGCAAAACGTGTAATTGACAAATTACCTAAATTCAAACCAGGTATGCAAAGAGGTAAGCCTGTAAGAGTTAAATACAGTCAACCTATTACATTCAAATTACAATAATACTAAATCCCAACTTTCGAGTTGGGATTTTTTTTTGGCATATAAATTGTATAGATTAATTAACAAACCGTTAACTATTAATCTATATAATCATGAAAGCAAATGTTGATTTCCCGAAAAGAGTAAAAAATAGCTTTATCTATTTTCAAGTTGGTTTAATTGCAACCATGTTAGTTGTGCTTTTTATTTTAGAATTTAATTTTAAGGATGTATCAAAACCCTTTAGTCATGTTATTTCTACTGGTATTTATTCTGAGCCAACTTACGTTTATAATCCAGCTCCAATTACAAAACCACAAGAAACAACAAAGCCTGTTGTAAGTAATGTTCCTAAAGTAACTCATGTTTTTAAACCAACAAAAGCCGAGCCAAAAAAAGAGGATAACACAACAACCTTGGCTAATCAAGATAATTCATCAGATAATCAAAATAATACCGATACAACTCCATCAGAAACTCCAAAAGAAAATGGTAATGGAGGTGTTGTAGAAACGCCAACAGCATTTACTGTTGAGCAGTTACCTATGTTTCCAGCATGTAAGGGGTTAAGTAGAGCAGAACAAAAAGCATGTTTTGATGAGCAATTGGCTAAAGCGATTGTAAAAAATTTAGTATATCCTGAAGAAGACTTAGCTGTAGGAAAACAAGGAGTTGCTCAAGTAGAATTTGTCATCGATGAAAATGGTTCGATTACAAATGTTTTAGCGGTAAATAATAAAAGAGCTACATTTGAAATGCAAAAAGCGGCAGAGAAAGCAGTAAAAAGAATCCCTAAATTAATTCCTGCTAAGCAAGGGAATAAAGAAGTAAGAATCAAATACACAATACCAGTTGTGTTTAAAATGCAATAATTAAATATTATTTGTGATAAAAAGTCCCATTTCGATGGGATTTTTTTATTTTTACACATTATAATTCTTTGTGAAATGAACATCAAACAATATTTAGACTCAACCTATCTTAAAACCGCAGCTCAAGCTAATCTTTCTGAAAAAGAAAATACAGAAGTTGTGAAAAATTGTATTCAAGAAGCCATCGATAATGATTTTAAATTAATCATGATTCGACCAGATAAAGTTGCTATGGCAAGAAAAATGATTCATGAGGCTAATTCAAAAGTTACAATTGGAACGGTTATCGATTTTCCATTAGGAAATGGAACTTTAGAAGATAAATTAGAGGAAGCTAAACAAGCTATAGAAAATGGTGTTGATGATTTAGATTATGTTGTCGATTATGAAGCTTTTAAAAGAGGTGAAATTGATATTGTAAAAGAACAAGTTTTACAAGGAACTAAATTAGGGTTAGCTCATAATAAAATTGTAAAATGGATTATTGAAGTAGCAGCTTTAGATAATCATCAAATTGTACAATTATCTGCATTAATTAAGAATGTGGTGATTGCTAATTTTAGCGAAAAAGAATACGATAAAGTATTTGTAAAATCATCAACAGGTTTTTATAAAACGCCAGAGGGTGTTCCAAATGGAGCTACAGTTCCAACCATTAAATTAATGCTTGAAAATTCTTGTCCGCTACCCGTTAAAGCTGCAGGTGGAGTAAGAACTTATGAAGAAGCTGTAGAAATGGTTCAGTTAGGCGTAAAACGAATTGGAACTTCAGCTGCTAAAGCAATTGCAAATGGCGAAATTTCAAATAGCGATTATTAAAAATATCTTATGAGAAAAATATACTGTTTACTGTTGTTGGTTTTCGGATTTACGACTTTTGCTCAAAATTCGTCAAGCGAACAATTTCCGAAATTTCCTGATTGCGTAAATGCTATTGGCAAACAACAAGAATCTTGTTTTTACAATTCGATTCAAAATTATTTCTACAATAATTTTAAAGTACCTCAAGAACTTCAAGAACAAAATTACAAAGGAACCGTAATTGCTGTTTTTGAAGTCGATACTGTCGGAAATTTCAAGGTTTTGTATACCGATGCTGCACACGAGTCACTAAAAAAAGAAGCTGCTCGCGTTTTTGAATCGTTGCCAAAAGTTTTACCTGCTACTTATTCAGGAAAGCCGACGTATTCCAAATTTTCTATAAAAATCAATATTCCTTTAGTTGCCCCAAGCACGCAAGAGGATGTAGCTACTAAGTATGCCAAAACAAATACGCTGTTAATTGATAACAAAAAAGAATTATCAGAATACGATGATTTGGTGATAAAACCATTCGAAAATCCGCAGTTTAAAAGTTCGGGAATTGTGCAGTTTTCACATCAAAATTATGGTGTTTTCGATGCTTTGTTAAATCAAGTAGGAAGTAATAATCATACGGCTTCAAAGCCTTATTCGTATGATGAAGTAGCAAAATATTATGATTTCGAAACGGCAAACCAATCATTTGCGAAACAAAAAGCATCTTGGTGGGGAAGAAAATTATGGAACGAAAATTTAGTAGCGATTCAAGGCGAAGAATATTGGTTCACACTAAATCCAATTTTCGATTTTAGAATTGGAAAAGATACTGAAAGTGAAGCTTCGAACACATTTGTTAACACAAGAGGTTTAATTGTAAATGGTGGTCTAGGAAAGCAATTAACTTTTACAACTTCTATTTATGAAAGTCAAGGTAGATTTGCTGATTATTACAATGCATATGCAGAAAGTATTCGTCCTTCGGGAGGAAATCCAGCGATTATCCCCGGAATTGGAATTGCCAAACGTTTTAAAGAGGATGCTTATGATTTTCCATTAGCAGAAGCAAATATCAAATACCAACCAAGTAAATTTGTAAATCTACAACTAGGTTACGGAAGAAATTTCTTAGGTGATGGATATCGTTCTTTATTACAAAGTGATGGTGCAAGCCCATATCCGTATTTCAAGATCAACACTACTTTTTGGAAAATTAAATACACCAATACCTACATGTGGCTGAAAGATGTTCGTGATGCTGCTACAGTTGACGGAACCTATACTACAAAATACATGGCAAGTCATTATTTGAGTTGGAATGTAACGAAAAGATGGAATTTAGGTTTCTTTGAAAATGTGGTTTGGACGAATACCAACGATAGAGGTTTTGATTTTAATTTTGTGAATCCATTAATTTTCTATAGAACGGTTGAGTTTGGCTCATCGTCTAAAACAGGAAATGCATTGCTTGGGTTAACTTCAAAATACAAATGGAACAATCAAATTAACTTCTATGGACAGTTTTTAATTGACGAGTTTGCAATTGGTGATGTAAAAGAGAGCAATCAAAGTTGGAGAAATAAATTTGCGTATCAAATTGGAGTAAAGTATTACGATGCATTCAAAGTGAAAAATTTATTGCTTCAAGTGGAATATAACCAAGTGCGTCCTTACGTGTATTCGCATAGTGATCCTATTACAAATTATGGTCACAATAACCAAAGTATGGGGCATTTATGGGGAGCAAATTTTAGAGAATTTATTGCTATTGCACGTTATTACAAAGGAAGATATTTTGCAGATGCCAAATTTATTTACGGTCAACGCGGATTTGATTTCAATAACGGAACTGATAATTTCAACTACGGAGGAAATATCTATTTAGATTACGACGAAAATCGTCCATACGACACCGGAGTTTCGATTGCGCAAGGAAATAAAACAACGGTTATGATTGCTGATTTACAAGTAGGGTATTTAGTTAATCCAGCTTCAAATTTAAAAGTTTTTGGAAATGTAATGTTGAGAAATTTCGACCCAACAGCTGAAACTGCAGCAACAATAAAATCAAACACCACTTGGTTTTCAATTGGACTAAGAAGCGATTTATTTAACTGGTATTTTGATTATTAATAGATTTAACGAATTTTCTAAATTCTAAATTCTAAATTCTAATTTTCATATCGTATCTTTGCGCGCAATTTCACAGCGAAAAACACTAAAGTGGACACGAATACACAACCTCAAATTAAAAAATCTCTTTACAAAGACTTTGTAGAAATCACAAAGGCGCGTTTATCTATTAGTGTAGTGGTTTCCACTATTGCAGGTTATTTGTTAGGATTTAATGAGGAACAACCTTTTCAATGGTTGGTTTTAGTATTGTTAATTGTTGGCGGTTATTGCATGGTAGGCGCTTCTAATGTTTTTAACCAAATCATCGAAATTGAATTAGACGCCAAAATGGACCGAACTAAAAATCGTCCGTTGCCTTCTGGTCGAATTACAAAACAAAATGCTTTTATTTTAGGTTGCGTTTTAACCATTTTAGGATTAGCTATTTTATACAATGTAAATCCTAAAACCGCTATGTTTGGCGCGATTTCGATTTTCATGTATGTGAGCTTGTATACGCCATTAAAAACTTTAACTCCGCTTTCTGTTTTTGTTGGTGCTTTTCCTGGAGCTATTCCGTTTATGTTAGGTTGGGTTGCTGCAACAGGTCAATTCGGAATTGAAGCGGGAACCTTATTTATTATTCAATTCTTCTGGCAATTTCCACATTTTTGGGCCATCGGTTGGTTCTTGTATGACGATTACAAAAAGGCTGGGTTCTTTATGTTACCAACAGGAGAACGCGATAAAAAAACAGCGCTTCAAACCATTTTGTATACGATTTGGATGATTTTAGCCTCGATAATTCCAGTTTTTGGGTTTACCGGAAATTTGATTTTATCGAAAACTGCAGCGGTAATCGTTTTCTTATTAGGATTATGGATGTTGTTTTATGCGGTACAATTGCACAAACAAATGGATGCAAAAGCGGCAAGAAAATTAATGATTGTTAGTGTTTCGTATATTTCGTTGTTGCAAATAATATATGTTATAGATAAATTTTTACGATAGTTATGGAAAATAGAATGACTTTGGAAGAAGAACAAGCTCGCAAAGGCAGAACGTACAAAATGTTGTTGTGGTTTGGAATGATTAGCATCTGTATGATTTTCGCTGGACTAACAAGTGCCTATGTAGTAAGTAAATCAAGACCAGATTGGTTGAAAGATTTTGTATTGCCTTCTGCATTTGTAATTAGTACAGTAGCTATGTTAGTAAGTAGTTTTACTTTTTACTTAGCTTTACAAGCAACAAAAAAAGACAACAGAAATGGTGCTTCAATGTTTTTATTGATTACTTTAGCACTTGGAATCGCGTTTATAGTATTGCAATTTAAAGGATTTGGACAAGTAATCGATAATGGCTATTTCTTTACAGGAAGTGAAAGTAATGTAACGACTTCATTTTTGTATATTGCTGTTTTGGTTCACATTGCTCACCTTTTAGGAGGTATTATATCGCTTTTATTAGTAATTTATAATCATTATAAACAAAAATACAATTCGGCTCAAACCCTTGGTATAGAGCTAAGTGCGATGTATTGGCACTTTATGGATTTTATTTGGGTTTATTTGTTTTTATTTTTCTATTTTTTCAAATAGAAAAAAAATAATAAATTTGGGAACTTTTTAACAATTAAAAAATTTATGGGAGCGACAGTTATTACAGACGAACACGCTTTAGACGGAGGTCCAGGACCATTAGGAGCAACCTATGGTAAAATGATGATGTGGTTTTTCATCTTATCAGATGCATTAACTTTTTCTGGTTTCTTAGCCGCGTATGGTTTTTCAAGATTTAAATTCATTGAAACTTGGCCTATCGCCGATGAAGTTTTTAACCACTTTCCATTTTTACATGGTGTAAATGCGCCAATGTATTATGTAGCGTTAATGACTTTTATCTTAATTTTCTCTTCTGTAACTATGGTATTAGCTGTAGATGCAGGTCATCACATGAAAAAAACAAAAGTAGCGTTCTACATGTTTTTAACTATTATTGGTGGTTTTATCTTCTTGGGTTCTCAAGCTTGGGAATGGAAAAACTTCATCAAAGGAGAATATGGTGCTGTTGAAACTAAAGGAGGTTCAATCTTGCAATTTGTTCAAAAACAAGAAGATGGTACTTTTAAAAGAGTAGCATTAGCTGATTTTGCTACAACTTTACCTGAAGCAAGAGAGCAATTAGATAGAAATGACGGAGTTTGGTTTATGAATGAAGCTACTTTACCAACATATTCAGTAAATGAAGTTGTTGAAGGTTTCAAAGCAAATGAGTCTATTTTAGTTCGTTCTGAATATTTGAATGCTGAAAAACATAAAACAGTTTTATCAAGAGCAGAATCGTTAAAAAGATTAGAAGAGGCTAAATATGTTGTAGAAGGTGCTAACTTAGTTAGAAACGAGTACGGTCATAAATTATTTGCTAACTTCTTCTTCTTTATTACAGGTTTCCACGGATTCCACGTATTTACAGGAGTATTAATTAATATCATCATTTTCTTTAATGTGTTATTAGGTACTTACGAAAAGAGAAAAAGCTACGAAATGGTTGAGAAAGTTGGATTGTACTGGCACTTTGTCGATTTAGTGTGGGTATTCGTATTTACTTTCTTCTATTTAGTATAATTATTTAATAAAAGTATATCATGGCACACGCACACGAATCAAATACAAAAAGAATTTGGGTAGTTTTTGGAATTCTATCTGTAATTACTATCGTAGAAGTTTTATTCGGTATCTATAAACCAAAGGCATTGTTTTTTAACAATTTCGCTGGAATGAACTTGTTAAACTGGTTGTTCATTATCTTAACTATTGTAAAAGCTTATTATATTACTTGGGCTTTCATGCACATGGAAGGTGAGAAAAAATGGTTTAGAAGATCTATCGTTTGGACAGTAGTTTTCTTAATCCTTTATCTATCTTTTATTTTATTAGTTGAAGGAAACTATGTTTTTGATGTTTATAAAACAGGTCATTTAAAGTGGATATTTTAACACTTGTTTCTATTATATAATCCCGATTTACATCGGGATTTTTTTTACTTTTGTGTGAACAAAATAAGTTTCATATAATGAAAAATAAATTAGTCCTAATTTCCCTTTTTATGTTGCCAATTGCCATTTATTTGGTATTTTCAACAGCATCTCATAATTCTCTTTTTTTGCCTACAATCTCAAAGAATAATAAAGATATTCCTGCTGATTGGATTGGTTTAGAGGGTGCAAAAGAATCAATGAAAGGAAAAATTACAGTTCTTGGTTTTGTTGGATCTAAAGTAATTGAAAATCGCGGTAACTTTTTTAATTTGAATCAAAAAATTTATAATAAGTATAAAGGCTTCAAAGATTTTCAAATGATTATGGTAGTTCCTTTAGGGAATGAAAAGAAATGCCAACAAATTATAGATGAATTAGCACCAATAACCGGTGATATGAAAGGATGGAGATTTGTTTTTTCAACTCCAGATAAAATTCAAGAGTTCTATGATAGTTATAAATTGATAGGACAATTAGATGAAAATAAAGGAACTCCAGCAGTATTTATCGTGGATAAAGAATTGAATCATCGCGGAAGAAAAGGTAAAAACAAAAAAGGCGAAGAAGAATACAAGGAAAGTTACAATACCATCTCAGCAGCTGATTTACATAACGAAATGACAGATGATGTAAAAATCATTCTTCGCGAATATCGTTTGGCTTTAAAAAAGAATAAAAACGAAAGAAAAGATGCTTTCCGTGATAACATCAAAGAGAATATTGAAAAACAAAAGTAATTTTCATGAAGAATAAATCATACATCGGAATTTCATTCATCGTTTTGATTTTCGGAATTTGGGCAGTACCAAAAATCATTGCTAAATTTCAAAAATCAGATTTAGTAGCAATTGGTCCAGTACCAGCATTTAAATTAACGAATCAAGACAATAAAACTATTTCGGATAAGGACTATTTAGGAAAAGTGTATGTAGTGGAGTTTTTCTTTTCTACATGTCCTACGATTTGTCCTAAAATGAATGAAAGTATGTTGCAATTGCAAAACGAATTTTATGGAAATCCGAATTTCGGAATTGCTTCTATAACCATCGATCCAGCAAAAGACACACCCCAAATATTGAAAGAACATGCTAATTTATTAGGAGTAAAACATTACAATTGGCATTTTTTGACAGGTGATAAAGAATACATCTATAGTTTAGCAAACAAAGGTTTTAACTTATACGCTGGAGAAAACAATAAAGTTGCTGGTGGATTTGAGCACTCAGGTTTATTTGCATTAGTAGATAAAGATGGGAAAATAAGATGCAGAAAAGACGCTCAAGGAAATCCAATTTTATATTACGATGGATTAGAGGCTTCGGGTGTTGAAGCAATAAAAGAAGATATTAAAAAATTACTTGAAGAATAATTATGGAAAATAATATAGAAACAAAATACAATAAACTTATTGTTGTTTTATCAGTAGCAATTCCTGCTGTTGTGGCTTTGCTTTTTGGAGTGAATTTGAGAAAATTAGGGTATGATGTTCAGCCTTTATCATTTTTGCCTCCAATTTATGCAACAATCAACGGATTAACCGCTGTGGTTTTAGTTGCTGCCGTAATAGCAATTAAAAACGGAAATAGAAAACTACACGAAAACTTGATGAAAGTTGCCATCGCATGTTCGGTTGCTTTCCTTGGAATGTATGTAGCCTATCATATGACTTCGGATTCTACAAAATTTGGTGGTGAAGGTGCAATTAAATACGTGTATTATTTTATCCTAATAACGCATATTTTATTATCAATTATTATCATTCCTTTAGTTTTAACTACTTATGTAAAAGCGTGGTCACAACAATTTGATAAACATAAAAAAATAGCAAAAATTACGTTCCCAATTTGGTTGTATGTGGCTGTTACTGGAGTGATTGTATATTTAATGATTTCTCCATATTATGCAAACTAAAGAAAATAGAACAAAGAAAATAGAACAAAGAGTTTGTAAGATGAAGATGTTTTTCTTTATTCTTTTCTCTTTTTTCTTTTCTCTTTCGACTCAAGCCCAATGCGCTATGTGTCGTGCTGCTCTTGAAAGTGAAGAAGGTGGTGTAAAGGCTGAAGCTGTTAATGATGGAATTGTGTATTTAATGGCAATTCCATACATATTAGTTGGTGTTTTAGGTTACGCCATTTATCGACTGAAATATGGTAAGAAAAAAGATGTATAAAAAAAGTCGTTTCATTTGAAACGACTTTTTTGTTTTATTCTAATCCATCCACTTTAATATCCATTTTTCCACTAGTGGTAATGAAAGCAATAATGGCTTTATCCGTTAATTCAACTTTTTCGAATTCGAAATCATTGATAGTTCCATTTACAAAAACACCTTTCATAGGTGAATAGTTGTTTAAATAAGGCTTCATATTTTGTTTGCCTTCTTCTAAGTTTCCTTTTATCGAATAGCGGCAATTTTCTTGAATACTTTTTAAAATGGTACCATGTAATAACCAATTGGCTGATTTCATTAAGACGCTTTTTGTATTCAAAACATATTCCATTTGGTCAAAATAAATTTCTTTTGTGATAGGATTGTAATTTGGAATTCCCGATAAATAAATTGTACCGTTAATACTTCCTAAAACATCTAAAGCAATAATCATTTTGCCATCTTTTTGCCATAAATCTACTTTTTGAACACTGATTTTTCTACTTCCCGATGCAAATTCTTGTCCTTGAAAATTCTTAGTTACAATTTTACTTGCACTTTCAAATGTAGAAACCGCTACAACCGAAACAGTCGTGTTGTCTGGAATTTTTTCTACAGGTTTCAATACAATTTTCGAAGCATCAAACCCGCTTTTTGGTTTTTGTCCCACCATAGTTTGCATGTTGCATTTTAATCCCATGTTTAACATGATTTTAGTTTTGCTAAGTTTGGCTTCGGTTACATATAGTTCTAAAGGAACCATTTTAAACCAGGTTTCGTATTGTTCGCTTGTTAAAATAGGATTGCTTAATTTGTCTAAAGCATCTAAAACATGAGGTTTAAAGTCACAGGTTTTATCAATAGCTTCATCAATTTTTTTCGAAATTTTCGATTTAAATAGGGTCAATGTGGGATTAATGATATAAGTAATTGGAACGTTTTTTCCAGCTACCAAAATCGTAGGACTTTCGCTCCATTCAAAATCTTCTATTTTAGAAGTAGTGGTGAGCTTCCAATTCGTTAAATGGGTTTTGCTGTCTAAAGTTATGATTCCATTTAGATTGATTTCACGAGTGTCATTTAATCCCATAAAATCAGTTCCATATTTAAATTTTGCCCAAATCTTAAGTGGGATTTCAGAAATAATGTTTCCGTTTTTTTCACTTAGTTTAATAGGAGCTGTTTTCCAGATTTTCATTTCGGTTTTATCATCATTTAAGATAGAATCGTTAAATATTAATCCGGTTACATTTTTATTTAATTGTTGTTCGAGTTCCTTCAATGTTATTTCAACAGGCATTGAAATAAAAGAAACTTTATTTTTAAAAACAACAGGGTTAGCGTTTGAAGGTGCGGGTTTTATGGCTTCAATTTTTTTTGCTGTACCACATGAAATGGTTAGAAGCAAGGTAAAAAGTAAGGCAAAAATTACAAGAAATGTTTTCATAGGAAATCTAATTTTCGATGTAAAAGTAAAATTTTAATTGATATACTGTAACAAAATATTGAAAAAGCGGTCTTATAAGAAATGAGAATTAAATCACATAAAATGATAACAAAAAAAATAGTTTTTTTTCTATTGTTGATAGGTTTTCAACTTTCGGCACAAAGTAAAAAATGGACTTTGGAAGAATGTGTAGATTATGCTATAAAAAATAATATTTCGGTGAAACAGTCCGAATTAGATTTAAAAACTTCTGATGTTGAAAAGCTAGAAGCTATTGGTGGTTTTTTGCCTACACTGAATGGAAATGCAAATTATAGTATAAATACAGGAGCAAGTATTAACCCAGTTACAAACCAGTTTCAAAATCAAACATTTAAATCGTTTTCAGCTTCTGCAAACTCAAATATAATGTTGTTTAATGGTTTGGCTAATTGGAAAACATTGCAGCGATCTAAACTGAATCAGATAGCAAATACTTATCGTCTGGACAAAATGAAAGATGATATTGCTCTTTCAATTGCAAACTCGTACTTACAAATATTGTTTAATAAAGAACAATTGAAAGTTCAAAAAAATCAAAATTTAGTTACTAAAGAAAATATCAAAAGAACTCAAGAGTTAATAGAGGCTGGTTCACTTCCTGCTGGAGATATATACGAACTACAAGCTACAGATGCTACTCAAGAGCAACAAATTATTAGTACTGAAAATGCACTTTTAATTTCTAAGGTTGCCTTGTGTCAAACTTTATTGTTAGAAGATTATGCTACGTTTGATATTTCAGATGAAGTGATTGATTTGCCAATGTCTAATATAACAAATGAAACACAGGAGGCTATTTTGGCTAAAGCTAAAGAATCGGTTAAAGATGTGAAAATAGCTTTGTCAAATGTTGATGTGGCAAAAAAAGATGTTGCGATTTCTCGTTCTTCATATTTGCCAACATTAACAGGTTTTGTTGGATATAATACTCGTTGGTCTGAAAGTACACCATTTAATTTTGCAGATCAATTGTCATTATTTGATGGAACTGCAGTTGGTTTACAGTTAAGCGTTCCAATTTTAAATGGATTTGCTACAAGAGGAAGAGTACAACGTGCTAAAATTAATCAAGAGCGTTCAGAATTTCAGCTGAAACAAGCCGAGTTAGATTTAGAGCGAAATGTATATCAAGCTTATAATGATGTTATTAATGCTAAAAAATCATTTGAAGCAGCTCAAAAAACTTTAGAAGCTAGAAAACAATCGTTCAATTTTTCAAAAGAGCGTTATGAAGTAGGTTTAATGAATTCATTTGATTTTTCTCAATCTACAATAGCTTATGAAAACGCTCAATCAGAAGTGTTAAGAACCAAATACGATTACATTTTTAGAACTAAAATATTAGAATTCTATTTCGGAATTCCATTAATCAAAAAGCAATAGTTAAAATATAAATACTTTATCATGTCAAAGAAAACCATATTCATTTTATTAGGAAGTCTAGTAGGAATAATTTTATTAGTAGTCGGACTTAAAAAAGGTGGTGTAATCGGAAATAACGATGAATCTAAAGTTGTTGAATTATCAAAAGTAGCGCAAACAACAATCGTTGAAACGGTTTCGGCAACAGGAAAAATCCAACCAGAAATTGAAGTTAAAATATCATCAGAAGTTTCTGGAGAAATTATTGCTTTACCTATTAAAGAAGGGCAACAAGTAAAAAAAGGAGATTTATTGGTGCGAATTAATCCCGATTTATACGAATCTGGAGTGAATCGTTCTGTAGCTTCTATGTCAACTACAAAAGCAGGTTTAAGTCAGGCAGATGCTCAGGTAAAAGAAGCTAAAGCTAATTACGATCGAAATAAAAAATTATTCGAAAAAGGAATTATCTCAAAGTCAGAATGGGATAGAATCGTTTCGGCTTATGAAGTTGCGGTTGCCAATAAACAATCGGCGTATTACCAAGTACAAAGTGCGTCTGCAACGGTTACTGAAGCAAAAGATAACTTAGGTAGAACTACAATTTATGCTCCAGCAGATGGAACAGTTTCATTGTTGAATGTAGAATTAGGAGAAAGAGTTTTAGGAACGCAACAAATGGCAGGAACAGAAATTCTTAGAATTGCTAACCTAAACAATATGGAAGTAGAAGTGGATGTTAATGAGAATGATATTGTAAAGGTAAACATCGGTGATTCTGCAAATATTGAAGTTGATGCTTATTTAAAAAGAGAATTTAAAGGAATTGTAACTAGTATTTCAAATTCGGCAAGTACTGCATTAACGGCTGATCAGGTTACGAATTTCAAAGTAAAAGTTAGAATTTTAAAAGAATCTTATCAAGATTTATTAGAAGGAAAACCTGAAAATTTCTCGCCTTTTAGACCGGGAATGACTGCTACGGTTGATATTATCACTAAGCGTAAAGAAAATATTACGGCAGTTCCAATTAGTGCAGTTGTAATAAAAGACGATACCACTTCGGTTAAAAAAGATATTGTTGCAGAATTGAAAAAGAAAGAGCAAGAACAAAAAGGAACGGCACCAAAAAGTGATAAAAAATACGAATGTGTTTTTGTGAAAGTTGGCGATAAAGCTAAGTTGAGAGTTGTTAAAACAGGAATTCAAGACGATACCAATATTGAAATTATTTCAGGTTTAAAACCGGGTGAAGAAATTATTATTGGACCTTACACAACGGTTTCAAAAGATTTAGTTTCAAATGATAAAGTTCGTGTAGAAACAGAAAAAGATAAAAAAGAAAGTAAGAAATAGATTTCTTATTAGTTAATTTGGGTAGATAAGGCGTAGGAAACTATGCCTTATTTTTTTTACGGGTTTATCTTCTTAACTTTGCCTTTCAAAAATCTGATTATGTCAATTATTCTAAACATAGAAACCGCAACTAAAAATTGTTCAGTAGCTTTAGCAAAAGAAGGAAAAACGATAGCTTGTAAAGAAATTGCAGAGCAAAACTTTTCTCATGCCGAAAAATTAC
This sequence comes from Flavobacterium proteolyticum, assembly GCF_015223105.1. Taxonomy (GTDB): domain Bacteria; phylum Bacteroidota; class Bacteroidia; order Flavobacteriales; family Flavobacteriaceae; genus Flavobacterium; species Flavobacterium proteolyticum. The sequence continues at coordinate 384,681 of NZ_JADFTZ010000001.1, read as the reverse complement.
ACGTTTTTATCGAAGAATTACTTGCTGAAAATAATTTACAGTTTTCTGACTTGAATGCTATTGCGGTAAGTCAAGGTCCGGGTTCTTATACAGGTTTGCGAATTGGTGTTTCTTCTGCAAAAGGATTTTGTTATGCAATGAATATCCCAATGATTGCTGTTGATACATTGCAGCTTTTAGCGAAACAAATTCAAATTGAAGACGGAATTATCATTCCAATGATTGATGCTCGCAGAATGGAAGTTTTTACGGCTATTTACGATAAAAATTACACACAAATCAGAAATACACAAGCTGAGATTATTGATAAAACTTCGTATCAAGAAATTTCAAAGAAAATTCATTTAGTTGGCGATGGAACAGAAAAGTTCAAAAACACTTTAACGGATGATAAATTTGTATTTCATTCAAATGTTATATTTCCATCAGCTAAAGAAATGAGTGAATTGTCGTTTGAGAAATACAAAATAAGCGACTTTGTTGATGTCGCTTATTTTGAACCTTATTATTTGAAAGATTTTGTTTTGAGTAAATAAAGTTATTCTTTGTGAATTTCCACTTGGTGTGGGTAAGGGATTTCAATTCCTAATTCGTCAAATGTTCTCTTTGTTTTCTCTAAAACATCAGATTTAACTTTCCAGAAATGTTCGTTTTTTGTAAAAGGTCTAACAGCAAAATCAATTGAACTCGTTGCTAAATTATTAATAAAAACGGCTGCTTCAGGTTCTGGTAAAACTTCGGGAATTGATTTTAATATGTTTTCTAAGGTTGTTTTAGCTAATTGTAAATCAGTTGCGTAATCTACAGAAATTACTAAATCAACTCTTCTGATTCCATTAACAGTGTAGTTGGTTATAACTCCATTTGATAAAGCAGCATTTGGGATTACAATTTGTTTGTTATCAGGAGAAGTAATTACGGTTGAGAATATTTTGATATCTTTGACAGTTCCTAAAACCCCTTGTGCTTCAATAAAGTCGCCAATTCTAAATGGTTTGAATAAAATAATTAAAATTCCGCCAGCAAAATTAGAAAGCGAACCTTGTAAGGATAGGCCAATTGCTAAACCAGCGGCTCCAAGAACAGCAACAAAAGAAGATGTTTCTATTCCAAGTTTAGAAATTACAGTTACAAAAAGTAAAATGCGAAGTGTCCAAAAAATGAGATTTCCAATAAAAGTTGAAAGCGTAACTTCTACATTACGTTTTACCATTATTTTTTTTGCTGTTTTGGTGATAAAACTTGTTCCCCAAAGCCCAATTAATAAAATTAATATTGCTACTACAAATTTTGGAGAATATTCTAAGATTAGTTTTTTAATGGTTTCGAAGTAATTTTGAATTTCAATTGGAGTCATATTCTTTTTTTTGCAAAGATAGTTTCTAAAGTTTTAATATTAAATTAAAGTTAAGTATTGTATCAAAAATGTAATTTAAAATTAAAATTGATAACATTAAATTAACGTAAATCTAAATTTCTTAGAGGAATTTTGCACCAAAATTAATTCATAAAAAAATGGAGCAAATTTATATTATAATGTTAATTGCATTAGCCATCCTTGCAATTACCGATTTGATGGTAGGAGTAAGTAATGATGCGGTTAATTTCTTAAACTCAGCTATTGGTTCAAAAGCGGTTTCGTTTAAAACTATTATGATTGTAGCGAGTTTAGGTGTTGCTGTTGGAGCCCTTTATTCTAACGGTATGATGGAAATTGCACGAAACGGAATTTTTACGCCAAGTATGTTTAGTTTCAACGATGTAATTATCATCTTTTTAGCAGTAATGATTACCGATGTATTGTTACTTGATGTGTTTAACACCTTAGGACTTCCAACATCAACAACAGTTTCTGTAATTTTCTCTTTGTTAGGGGCTTCAGTAGTTTTAGCTGTTTACAAAGTATATGTTAGTGGAGATGGTTTTGATACTCTTGGAAACTATATCAATACTGAAAAAGCTTCTGAAATTGTTTATAGTATTTTACTTTCTGTAGCATTATCTTTTGCTCTAGGTTCGTTAGTACAATATGTATCAAGGTTAATTTTTACATTTCATATCGAAAAAAGATATAAGTATGTAGCGGCACTTTTTGGTGGAGTTGCTATGACAGCGATTACTTTTTTCATCTTGGTAAAAGGATTAAAATCAATCACATTTGTGCCTTCTGAAGTAAAAGATTTTATTAAAGAAAGTCCATTTACTATTATTGCATATTCATTAATTCTATGGACAATTGTTTGTCAATTATTAATTAGTGTTTTTAAATTCAGTGTTTTTAAATTCATTATTATTGTTGGGACTTTTGGATTAGCACTTGCTTTTGCAGGAAATGACTTAGTTAACTTCATTGGGGTGCCAATTGCGGCTTACCAAGCTTTTGAAATTTGGGCTGCACCTGGACAAACTGTTGGAGCAACGGAATTCATGATGTCTGGTTTGGAAAAAGAAAATTTACCAGCTCCTTTTATCTTTTTAGCATTGGCTGGATTAGTAATGGTTTACACATTATGGACATCTAAAAAAGCTAAATCGGTTATTGAAACTGAGCAGAATTTGTCTCGTCAAGGAGAAGGAAATGAAAAATATAACGCTAATACACTTTCAAGAAACATTGTTAGAGGATTTATGTATCTTGGAAATATCATTAGTTTTATTTTACCAAAATCACTTCAGAAGAAATTAGACGCTCAGTTTGTTCAGCCTGAATATACAGGAAAGAGAGATGAACAACCTATGTTTGACATGGTTCGTGCATCAGTAAACTTAATTGTAGCTTCTATTTTGATTTCTATCGGAACATCAATGAAATTACCATTATCTACAACTTATGTAACTTTTATGGTAGCAATGGGTTCGTCTTTTGCAGATAGAGCTTGGGATAGAGAAAGCGCTGTTTATCGTGTTGCGGGTGTTTTTAATGTAATTGGAGGTTGGTTTGTAACTGCTTTAGCTGCATTTTTATCTTCTGCCATTATTGCTTACATCTTATTCATTGGAGAAGTATTTGCGTTCTTTGCTTTCATGATTATTGTCGCAATTTTCTTCTACAGAAGTAACCAAATTCACAAAAAGAAAGTTAAAGAAGAAGAGGAAATTAAGAAATTAAGAAAAGAAGACATCGTAACATTAAAAGAAATGATTACAGAAAGTTCTTCTCAGATTTCTAAAGTGTTAAGAAAAACTAGTGCCTTATACTCAAATGTTGTAGATAATTTAGGTTTACAAGATTTGGCTAAATTGAAAGAAAATAAAAAAGCATTAAAAAAACTTGAAAAAGAAATCGACGAGTTAAAAAGTAATGTTTTCTATTTCATCAAAAACTTAGATGAAAATTCAGTTGAAGCAAGTAAATTTTATATTTTAATTTTAGGCTATTTACAAGACATGGTTCAATCAATTGATTATATTACATCAAGCAGCCATTCGCATGTAAATAACAATCATAAAAAATTAAAATTCAATCAAATTCGTGATCTTAAAACTGTTGATACACAACTACAAGAATTGTTCAGCCGTTTAGAGGAAAGTTTTAAAACTGAAGATTTTTCTAAATTAGATGAGATTTTAAGAGATAAAAAAGCATTTTTAGACACCGTTTCTGAATTAATCACAAAACAGATTAATAGAATTAGAACTACAGAAACAAGTCCTAAAAACAGTAAATTGTATTTCTCTTTACTTCTTGAAACAAACGATTTGATAAAATCAATTATGAATTTATTAGAGTTGTTTAAAGAATTTAATCAACAGAATAAGAAATAAAAAAAGAGCCGAAAGGCTCTTTTTTGTTTTATACGGTTTAGAATTATCCGTTAATGGCTTCTACTTTAATTGCTTCGTCTTTCAGCATGTCTTTCAACATGTTTTCAATTCCATTTTTTAATGTAAAAGTTGATGAAGGACATCCGCTACAAGCACCTTGTAAAACTACCTTTACTCTTTTCTCTTCTGGATCAAAAGATTCAAACATAATGTTTCCACCATCGCTTTGAACGGCAGGTTTAACGTATTCTTCGATAATGTTGATGATTTGCTGAGAAGTAACATCAAGTGTGTCAAAATAAGCTTCTTGTTGTTTTTGATGAATTTCTGTTTTCACAATTGCTGTTTCATCAATTACAATGTTTCCGTTTTCAATGTACTCTTTAATAAAAGTTCTTAATTCAAGAGTAATTTCATCCCATTCTGTTATAGCAAATTTGGTAACCGAAATATAATTTTCGTCGATGAATACTTCTTTTACGAAAGGAAATTTAAATAATTCTTTTGCTAAAGGAGAAGCAGATGTTTCATCAATGTTTTTACATTCCAGAGCAGTTTTCGTTAGTAGTTTATTACAAACAAATTTTAAAACCGAGGGGTTAGGAGTGGTTTCGGCATAAACGGTTATTGGTTGTTTTTTTGTTTTGGTTTCATCTATTTTGATGATCTCTCCACCATTAGAAATGAATTCATTTATTTGATTGGCTACATCTTCTTGAACATCTTCCCATTCTACAATTGAAAATTTTTCAATAGCGATAAAATTTCCAGAAACATAGACTGTCTTAACAAAAGGAAGAAAAAATAATTGTTTTGCTAAAGGAGAATTTTGCGTTTCGTCAATATTTTTGAATTCAAAATTCTCAGTTCTTACAATAATTTCATCCAATTCAAATTTTACAATGGCCGGATTTTGTGTTATTTTAGTTGCGATTACTTGCATGATACTTATTTTTTTGCAAAGATACAAAGTTCATAAGATATGTAGTTTGTTTTAGTAGAGCACTTTTTTTATTTAACTTTTTATTAGATTTTGATAAATACAATGTAAAAGTGTTATATAATGTAAAAAATCACATATTAAATCTAATAATATTTTAAGTGTATTGTAAAAGAAACACAAAAATTTATATCTTTGGCAAGTTCGTAGTAAAAAACCATAGTTACTTATTGTTTTTTATTAATAATATTCTAATTTTAAGCCATATGGTTTGATTAGGGTAGTAAGAGGTATGTTTTCATTAAACAATAACTACAATGAATTTTAAAAAGAGTTATTTTATTTTAGCATTTTTATTGGCACAATTTTCTTTCGCACAAGAGGGAATAGCTGTTTATTCTGATTATTTATCGGATAATTATTATTTAATTCACCCATCAATGGCAGGTGCTGCCAATTGTGGTAAAATTAGATTAACTGGTCGTCAACAATGGTTTGGACAAAGCGAAGCGCCATCATTACAAACAGTTAGTTTTAATACAGCTGTAGATGAAGATGGTAAATCTGGAGTTGGTATGATTCTGTTTAATGATCGAAATGGTTATCATTCTCAAAAAGGTGCTAAATTAACATATGCTCACCATTTAAGATTTTCTAGAGGTACAGTAGATTTAAATCAGTTGTCTTTTGGTTTAAGTACTGCTTTCGTTCAAAGTACTTTAGATGGTTCTACATTTACGGGTAATGACCCTGTTATTGTAAATGGTGTTATCCAAAAAGATGCTTATTTTAATATTGATTTAGGTGTTTCATATCACTACATGGACTTTTTTACTCATGTTACAATGAAAAACTTTTTAGCAAGCCAAAGAAGAGAGTTGTATTCTGAAGGGTTTGAATCTGACAATTTGAGTAAATTATTATGGAGTGTAGGTGCTGTTTTTGGTAACGAGGATAGATTACTTTTCGAACCCTCTTTTATGTATCAACGTATTTCTGAAACTAAAGAGTCTTCAATTGACTTAAATCTTAAAGTTTATAAAGCTGTTGATTTTGGTAAATTATGGGCTGCAGTTTCTTACAGAAGAAGTTTTGATAGCGCTCAGTATGAAGGCGGTAAGCAAAATTTACAATGGGTTTCACCAATTTTAGGTGTTAATTATAAAAACTTTATGTTTTCATATACTTACAGTCATGTTATGGGTGATATCAAGTTTGATAATGGAGGATTTCATCAAATTACTTTAGGTATGAATGTTTTCTGTAAAGACAAGCAATGGGATTGTAATTGTCCTGCTGTTAATTAATAAAATAAATTTCAAGTATATTTGTCCCGATTTATCGGGACATTTTTTTTAAAATAATTAATTATGTTGATCAAAGAAGTTAATGGGAAATTTCCACAAATCCCAGATGATTGCTATGTAGCTGAAAATGCAACTATTGTTGGTGAAGTTTCTTTTGGTTCCAATTGTAGTGTTTGGTTTAATGCGGTAATAAGAGGTGATGTTAATTCGATAACTATTGGGAATAAGGTAAATATTCAAGATGGAGCAGTAGTTCATTGCACGTACCAAAAGCATCCAACTGTCATTGGGAATAATGTATCTATTGGGCACAATGCTATCGTACATGGTTGTACAATAAAAGATAATGTTTTAATTGGTATGGGAGCTATTGTGATGGATAACTGCGTAATTGAGAGTAATTCAATTGTGGCAGCTGGTTCTGTTATTACGCAAAATACTGTCGTTGAATCGGGTTGTATTTATGCGGGAGTTCCTGCAAAAAAAGTAAAAGATATTGATCAAAGTGATTTTGCAGGTGAAATTGAACGTATTTCAAATAATTATGTGATGTATTCGGGTTGGTTTAAAGAATAGATTAAAAATTCTTAAAAATTACATTTTCATTATTTCCTAATATGTTTTTTAAAACTTCAGGCTCGCTATTCGTATAGAATATTTGCGAGCTTTTTCTATTCGAAAGATTTAATAAATTATTCTGTTCTAATATTTTCTGTGTCTGTTTGGCAACTGCTTCACCAGAATCAATTATTTTAATTTGTGGTGGAATGATTTTTTTAATCTGTGGAATTAAATAAGGATAATGACTACAACCTAGTACCAAATAGTCAATATTTTTTTCTACCATGGGATTTAAATAGCTCTTTAACAATTCTTCCATTTCTGCTGAATCCATATCCCCATTTTCTATCAATTGTACCAATCCGTGTCCTATTTGTTCGATTATTTTAACATCGGGATGGTTTGCTACATTCTTGTGAAATAATTCGCTATTAAGCGTTCCTTTTGTAGCTAATATGCCAATTGTTTGTGTTTTTGATTGAAGTGCTGCTGGTTTAATAGCAGGCTCAATCCCGATGAAAGGAACATCATATTTAGCTCTAAGTTCTTTAATTGCATTTGTAGTGGCAGTATTACAGGCTACTACGATGATTTTACAATTGTTTTCTAACAAGAATTCTGTATTCTTAAAGCTAAGTGCAATAATTTCGTCTTTCGATTTTAATCCATAGGGAGCATTCTTGCTATCGGCAAGGTAAATTGTATTTTCATTCGGCATTAAGGCGTGAACTTCCTTCCATATTGAAGTACCGCCAATACCTGAATCAAACAAGCCTATTGGATTTTCGTTTATCATAACAACAAAAATAAAAAAAACTGCTTAATCTAAACTAAGATTAAGCAGTTTTTAAAATTTTGGTTTGAATTAATTAGAAACCTAATGATTTTTTAACATCAGCTAATAAATCTGTACCGTCAGCAACTAAAACGCCACTTCCTGTAGTTGAGTCTAATACATAGTTAAACCCTTTTTCTTTTGCTACTTTTTTGATGGCAGCTTGAGCTTTTTCCATGATTGGTTTAATTAAGTCCATTTCTTTTTGACCTAATTCTTTTTGAGCTGTTTGTTGGAATTGTTGAATACGAGCACCCATGTCTTGCATTTCTTTAGAACGAGTTTCGTTTAAAGCATCACCTGCAGTTGGAGCTTCTTGCTCATATTTTTGTAATTTTGTTTGGTATTCAGCTACCATGTTTTTGTAATCTTTGTCATAAGTATCCTGAATTTTCTTCATTTGATCTTGTGCTGTTTTCATTTCAGGCATAGAAGTCATTAATGCTTGTACGTCTATATGAGCAACTTTTGTTTGAGCTGAAACTTGTGTTCCAATAAAAAGTACGATTGCAATTGCTAAAGTTTTTAATTGTTTCATTTTTAATTTTAAAATTTAAGTTATTTAATTTTTGTTCTCTGTTTCTGTTTTCTGTTCTTTCGCTTTTTTAGCAGCTTCTTTATCCTCTGCAATTTTTTTCTTTTTTTCTTCTAAGGCCTTTTTTCTTTCTTCTATTTTTTTATTTTTATCGTCGATAAGTTTTTGACGAGCCTCTTCAGGAGTAAGTTTTTTGGTTTCTTCTTTTACAATGTCTTTTTCTTCACTAGGACTTTCTTCTTTTTTATCCTCAACTTTTTCGTCTTTATCACCTTCAGAAGATTTATTTTCAATTACTGTGCCATTTTTTTTAGCATTTCGCTCTTCAAGTAATTTTTTTCTTTTTTCAGCTGCATCAGCTTTCTTTTGTTCGTTAGCTAATTTGCGCTCTTCTATTAATTTTTCTCTAGCAGCCTTTTTTTCATCTAAAATCCTTTTTCTTTCTGTAAATGCAGGATTTTCTTCAACAGCTTCGTCTAATGCCTCTTTTGCTTCTAATGCTTTTAGTTGTTTTTTAGACATTTCTTCTCTTTTTTGAGAAGCAGTTAACTTTTTTACAACATAATCACTTATGTCATATTTCTGAGCGGCAAATAACATTGTTAAATCAGACGATTTGTCAAAAACAAAATCATATTTTCGTTGTTCAGCAACATCTTGAACTATGGTGAAAATTTGGTCTTGGATAGGTTTAACTAAAACAGATTTTTGAATTATCAAATCTCCTTTTGGTCCAAAACGTTTTTCTTGATATTCTAAAAGTTCTTTTTCTAAATAAGCAATTTCTTCTTCTCTTTCCTCAATTAATTCTTTAGTTAAAAGTACTCTTTCTGTTTTTAAATTTTCTTTTAACTTATTGATTTCGGTTTTTTTAACTTCAATTTCTTGTTTCCATTTTTGAGCTTTTTGCTCTAATTGATTAATAGCATCAGCATAATCAGGTACTTTCTCTAGAATATATTCCATGTCTATGTAGCCGATTTTCACCCCACGAGCTGTTTGTGCTTTAGAAGAAAAAGTGCTTAGTGCAACAAGTATAAATAATATTTTTTTCATTTCAACTTAATTTTGGTTGGTAGCTGACCTAATTTAATAATTGCTAAACGCAATAAATAATAAAATATTTTTACGAATTTAACAAAAAAGTACTAACAAACCTTAAAATTGTTGTCCAATAATAAAGTGTGTTTGCCAACCACTTTTAACTGTTTGCCCTGGAATTGGATCAAAACCATGTGCAAAATCAATTCCTAACAATCCAAATGCTGGCATAAATACACGTAAACCAACTCCAGCAGAACGCTGTAAATTAAAAGGGTTGTAGCTTTTAAAATCGTTATATGACGAACCAGCCTCAAGAAATGACAATGCATAAATAGAAGCGGATTGATTTAGTGTAATTGGATATCTTAATTCTAATGAAAATTTGTTATAAACTGTAGCACCAACTTGTTGCCCTTTTTGAGGGCCTTCTTCAAGAATAGGTGATAATGAATTGTTCGGATAACCTCTTAACTGAATAACTTCTCTTCCGTCAAGTGAGAAATTGGCTAATCCATCTCCTCCTAAATAGAATCTCTCAAATGGAACAACTCCTCTTTCACTATTATATGCTCCCATATATCCAAACTCTCCTAAAGTTCTTAAAACAAGCTTATCCCAAATTCTAGTGTACCAATCTCCTTTGAATTTAATTTTATAATATTCTAACCAATTAAACCTTTTTTGGTCTACTTTTCCTTGGTCTACTGCGGCATCACTCGGGTCTTCAACATAATAAACAGATACAATATTGCCATTAGCATCATAATTAGCTCCTATGTAATCACCTTCTCTTGGTATGATTCCTTGGTCTGTCGGGACGTAAGTGTAACCAAGAGTGTTTGAGTATTTTAATTTATATTCAGCTTTGTTTTTTAAATCTCCGTAGTCAACTCCGTTAATTAAGGAATATGGAGGTGTAAATTTAGCCATCACACTAAATTCAGAACCTGATGTTGGAAATATTGGATTTACTCCTTTACTATTTCTAGTTAATCCTATAGTGTAGGTTAAGTTTCTTGATGAACCATTTCCAAATGTAAACAAGCCTGTTTTGTAATTATTTAAATCATAATACTGAAAAGAAATAGATTGTGACAAAACAAAGTAATCATCAGGCACAGTTAATCTTTTCGCAATACCTGTTGATAGCGAAATAATATTGAAACTTTGATCTTTTGTAACTGCTCTTGTTTGATAGTTGTATAAAAATTGTTTACTATATGAAAAAGAGGTTGAAAAACTCACCGGTTTTTTTCCTCCAAACCATGGCTCTGAGAAAGATAAACTATAAGTTCTAAAATAAGAACTCCCTTGTAAGCGTAAAGACATTTTTTGTCCGTCTCCCATTGGTAATGGTTTGTAGGCTTCTTTATTGAAGATATTTCTTGCTGAAAAATTGTTAAATGATAGACCTAATGTACCAATGAATCCACCACCGCCATAACCACCTTGAAGTTCAACCTGACTAGATCCTTTTTCAACTACATTGTATTCAATATCAACTGTTCCCGCTTGAGGATCTACATTTTTAAAATCGGGTTTAATTGCTTCTGGGTCAAAGAAGCCTAATTGTCCAATTTCTCTTATAGAACGAATTAAATCATCTTTACTATATTTTTGTCCAGGTTTTGTTCTTAATTCTCTGTAGATTACATGGTCATTTGTTCTGTCATTTCCTACAACTGTAATTTTATTAAAATACGCTATTGGACCTTCTGTAATTCTAATCTCGAAATCAATAGTGTCATTAACAGTTCTGATTTCTACAGGATTTATATTTGAAAACAAATATCCATTGTTTTGGTATAAATTAGTTAAATCTTCACCATCGGGTTTGCTTTTGTCTGCAATTCGTTCTTCTAGGAGTGTACCATTATAAACATCCCCCTTTTTAATCCCAAGATATGAATTTAAAAAATTATCAGTATAAACGGTATTACCTAAATAACGAATATCTCCAAAGTAGTATTTTCTACCTTCTTCAATTTTGACTTTTATAGCAATGGTGTTCTTCTTTTTGTCGTAACCAACGGAATCTGAAACAATTCTTGCATCACGATAACCGTTTTCTTTGTATTTGTTTACAACTGTATTTAAATCCTCTTTGTATTTTTCTTTAATAAATTTAGAAGCTTTAAATATTCGAATTGGATTTTTAACCTTTGTATTTTTTAAAGCTTTTTTTAGTTTTGAGTCTGTAATTTTAGTATTTCCTTCAAAATCAATTCTACTTACTTTAACCTTGCTTCCTTTGTCAATGTTAACCACCATTTTAACTTCATTTCCAGTACTGTCTGGAATTGTGTTAATAGCAACTTTTGCGTTATAAAAACCGTCTTTTTTGTATTTGTTTTCAATATAGTTTTTGGTAGTAGTTAGTAAATTTTCGTTTACTATTTTCCCTTTCTTTAAATCCGTTTCTTTGATTATCTCTTCAGACTTTCCTTTTTTTACTCCCTTGATTTTAACATCAGATATTTTTGGTAATTCATTGATATTTAATTCAAGGTAAATACTATCGCCTTTAATTTCATTAACATAGAAATTTACATCAGAAAATAAACCTAATTTCCAAAGTTTTTTAATAGCGATACTTATGTCTTCTCCAGGAACAATTATTGATTGTCCTTTTTCTAATCCAGTAAAGGTTGTGACAGTTTGTTCGTTATAGGAAATTTTTCCTGTAACAGATACCTTAGCTAATATGTATTCTTTTCCGTTTTCAAGTTTAGTGTCTTGAGAAAAAATGGATGAGCTGTTTAGTAATATAAAAATTGAAAGTAGTTGTAATCCTTTTTTAAACATTTTTTTCGGGTATAATTTGTTCGCTAGTTTTTCCAAAGCGGCGTTCTCTTTTTTGATAACTAATAATTGCTTCATATAAATGATTTTCTGAAAAATCAGGCCAAAGGACTTCTGTGAAATAAAATTCTGCATAGGCTATTTGCCACAGCAGGAAATTACTTATACGATGTTCGCCACTTGTTCTGATTACCAAATCTACATCAGGTAAATTGTGTGTGTAAAGATGCTGATTAATAATTGATTCGTCAATAGCCTCTTCAGAAATTATATTATTTTTAACTTTGTTTGAAATTTTTTTAACAGCTTGAATAAGTTCTTCTCTGGCTCCATAACTAAGGGCTAAAGTTAATGTCATCCTAGTGTTTTCAGAAGTTTTGTCTATTACTTCTTGTAATTCTTTTTGTACGCTAGAAGGTAAATTTGTTAAATTTCCTATAGCATTTAATTTAATATTATTGGCTTGTAATGTTTTAATTTCCTTTTTTAAAGAAGAGATTAATAGTTTCATTAAGGTCTCTACTTCTAATTTTGGACGATTCCAATTTTCAGTTGAAAACGCATAAAGAGTAAGGTTTTTTATCCCAAGTTTGGCACAAGTTTCAACAGTGGTTTTAACCGACTTGGTTCCGCTTTCATGACCCAATGCTCGGATTAATCCCTTTTGTTTAGCCCATCTTCCATTTCCATCCATAATTATGGCTAAATGTTGTGGTAGAGTTGCTGTATTTATTTGTTGAACTAGCTCCATCTTTATTCTGTGCAAAAACAAGGGTTTTTGCCAAATGTATAAGTTAATGTTAAACCGGTAAATACATACCAATCATTACTATTTAAATTCCCAAAACGCAACGTTTCAAAATTGTCGTTTTTAGGATTGCTTCCGTCTAAATTGTCGGTAAATGTATATCGAAATCCAACTTCTGCTCCAATTATAAAATTTTGAAAAAATCGACCTTTTAATCCTATTACCATTGGTATAGCGAAAGCACTACTTTGATAATCTATATGACTAGTATTTCCTAAAATGTAAATTTCATCATAAATAAAATAACTTACACCACTGTAAACATAAGGGGAAACCTTTGTTTTAGAATTATGTAAATCAAAATCCATAAAATTAAATTCTAATCCAGCTGAAAATTCTTTTACGCTATTTTCAAATGAATATCCTCTTAGGTTTCTACTTGGAACATCGCTGTCTATATCTTTCGATTTCAAACTCCCTTGGGTATATGAAAAACGATAAGCATGACGAGGACTTCTATTCCATTTATATAGAATTCCAATTGCAGGTTCATTTGGCGCGATATAAGTCGTTGGACCAACATCACCAATATAATTAACACCACCAACAAATACACCTAATTCGTTTATTTGAGCATGTGTGCTAAACCCGCAGAAAATCAGCGATATATAGATTAAAAAGTACTTCATTTTTTAAAATAGTTTGCAAATATAACAATATTGACTTCTTATCCCTATTTTATGGGATTTTTTTGTTGCTAATTAATACGCTAAAAACGTTAAAAAATGAAAAATGATATAAATTGAGTGTTAATTTCTTTTGTCTTCTCCCCAAAGTAATTTTTTTCGAATCGTATTTAGGAATGATTCTTCTTTAAATTCAATAATTGAAATGGTAAAAGGCGATTTTTTTATTCGAACAATCGTGTCTTTTGAAACCGCTGAAATTCTTGAATCTAATGAAATTAAGAATTGTTCTTCTCGACCCGAAATTCGAAGCTCAATTTCCATATCATCAGTAATTACTAATGGTCTGGCATTTAAATTGTGAGGTGCCATTGGAGTTATAACTAAGCTTTCTACATTTGGGGTAAGAACAGGTCCTCCGCAACTTAGTGAATATCCAGTTGAACCAGTTGGAGTTGAAACAATCAAACCATCTGCCCAATATGAAGTAAGATATTCTCCATTTAAATACGTAATAATGGTAATCATCGAAGTGGTATCTTTTCTTGCAACCGTAACTTCGTTTAGAGCAAAATCTAATTCCTTAAAATTGTCGTATTCTGGAGTGGTTTCTATACTTAGTAAACTTCTTTTTGAAATGGCATAATCGTTGTCTAATAGTTTTTGTAAAAGAGGTTCAATATTATCAAATTGAATCGTTGCTAAGAAACCTAATCTTCCGGCATTAATTCCTATAATGGGAATGTTTTTATCTCTAACAAAAGTGGCTGCTTTTAGAATAGTTCCGTCTCCACCTATACTTATTAAAGCTTTGTAATCGGTATTCAAAGTAGTGTAGTTGGAATACGTTTCGTAGTCTTTTGAAACAATATTTTTTTCTTTTAAAGTAGCTAAAAAATGTGCTTCAAAAGCAATTTTAATTTTTTTTGATTCTAAAAAAGCTACTACTTTTTGTACTGTTTCTGCCGTGCTATTTTGATAGTATTGACCAAATAATGCTATTTTCATTACGATCTATTTTAAATATTTAAGTATTTGTCTAAGTAATCTGAACGTTCTTTTAAGCTATTTAAATACGAATCTTCCTGATGTTCTGAAATAATCTCATATTCATAACGTCTGAAAGTTTGAATTATATCGTTCAAGCCGCTTTGACTAATTTTTACAGTAATTTCTACTTTATTTCCTACAACATTTGAAATAAATAATCCTAAAATCTTAGCATTATTACTTTCTACTATTTGGGCAACTTGACTCATAGAAAATTTATCTGATTCTTTTTCTACGACTATAATTCCACCTTCTTCTTTTAAGAATGGCGTTTCGTGAAAAAAACGAATTACATCTTCAAGTTCGTAATATCCTAAATAAGTATTTTTTTCATCTAAAACCGGAATTAAATTGCTTTCGTTTTTAGCAAAAATTTCTAAAACATCTAACCAAATCATTGTTGTTCTAACAAAAAAACGTTCAAAATGAAAACGAGTTTCGTTTACAAGCGCATCACTATTCAAAAGTTCGACATTTTCTTTACTAACGCATCCTATATATATTCCATCTTCGGTAACTGGAAAATGTGTGTAAGGAAAATCCAAAAACAAATCCTGTGCTTCCGCTATAGAATCGGTGTGTTTTAGCGGTTTTATTTCGTTATTGATGTAGCTTGTTAAATTATTCATTGTGGATATGATGAAAATATATCGCAAAATAATCAAAAAATACCACATGCTAGCTAACTTATACTTTGTATTTTTGTATAAATTAAAATTATTATGACAAAGTTATCCGTAAATATCAACAAAATAGCCACGCTTCGTAATTCAAGAGGAGGAAATGTGCCTGATTTATTGAAAGTTGCAAAAGATATTCAGCAATTTGGTGCTGATGGAATCACTATTCATCCAAGACCAGATGAAAGACACATTCGTTATCAAGACGCTCGCGATTTAAAATCGGTAGTCTACACCGAATATAATATTGAGGGAAATCCACAACATAATTTTATCGATTTGGTTTTAGAATGCAAACCTACTCAAGTTACGTTGGTGCCTGATGCTATTGGAGCTTTAACCTCTAATGCGGGTTGGGATACAATAAAACATCAATCGTATTTAATAGAAGTAATTCAAGAGTTTCAAAGAAACGGAATCCGAACTTCTATTTTTGTAGATGCCGATGAAAAAATGATTGAAGGCGCAAAAGCAACAGGAACAGAAAGAATTGAATTGTATACGGAATCTTTTGCTCACGAATATGGTTTGGGAAATAAAAACGGAATCGAGCCTTATTTAAAAGCAGCTATAAAAGCGAATGAATTAGGATTAGGCATAAATGCAGGTCATGATTTAAGTTTGGAAAATATCAAATTTTTTAAAGATAACATTCCTGGATTGCTTGAAGTTTCAATTGGTCATGCTTTAATTTCCGAATCTTTATATTTAGGTTTAGAAAATGTAGTGAATATGTATCTTCAAAAATTGAAATAAAATGTTGTTACATTCAAGAATAGAAGGCGAAGGAAAGCCATTAGTAATTATTCATGGTTTTCTTGGAATGTCAGACAATTGGAAAACACTAGGAACTCAATTTGCAAATGAAGGTTTTCAAGTACATGCTTTAGATTTAAGAAATCACGGTAAAAGTTTTCATTCTGAAGATTTTTCATATGATATTATGGTAGAAGATGTAAAACAATATTGTGATTATTATCAACTATCAGATATCAGTATTATAGGACATTCTATGGGTGGAAAAGTTGCTATGCTTTTAGCAACAACATATCCTGAATTAGTTTCTAAATTAATAGTAGCGGATATTTGTCCAAAATATTATGCGCCACATCATCAAACCATTTTAGCAGCTTTGAATGCGGTTGATTTTTCAAAACAACCGAGTAGAGGAGAAGTTGAAGAAATAGTTTCGGGTTACATTAAAGACTTTGGAACAAGACAGTTTTTACTTAAGAATTTGTATTGGGCTACTCCAGAACAATTGGCTTTTCGCTTCAATCTAAAAGTTTTCAATGAAAAAATTGAAACCATAGGGACTGCTTTACCATTTGAGAATATTTTTGATAAAGAGACTTTGTTTTTAAGAGGGGATAAATCGGATTATATTTTGGATAGTGATTTTGAAACCATTTATCACCATTTTCCAGAAGCAAAAATTGAAACCATAAAGAATGCAGGACATTGGTTACACGCAGAAAATCCAAAAGATTTTTATTCCTTCGTAATAGATTTTATTAAATAAAACGACCAAAAAATTATGCATGCATAATTTTTTAGTTAAAAAAATTGTAAAATTCATATTTTGTTATAATTTTGAGGTATAGATTTTACAAACAAAGAAAAACTAACACATTTTTACATTATGAGAAAATTACTTTCTTTAACATTATTGGCTTTGGCTGGCTCTACTGCTTTTGCAGGTGGATATAGAGTTAGTATCCAAGGTCAAAAACAATTAGCTATGGGACATACAGGTGTTGCTGTGGTAAATAGTGCTGAGGTTGCCTTTTTCAATCCTGCGGGTATGGCTTATTTGGATAAAAAATTCAATTTATCAGTTGGTGGTAACGGATTATTTGCGAACACAAAATTTCAAAATTCGCAATACAATTGGGAGGCTAGTACAAACAATGTTGGAACTCCATTTAGTATTTATGCTACTTATAAATTAAACGACTGGTTTACAGCTGGTTTGGCTGTTTACACTCCTTATGGTAGTTCAGTTGAATGGGATAAAGATTGGCAAGGAGCGCATTTAGTTAATAGTATTGAGTTAGCTGCTATTTTTGTTCAACCTTCAATTTCTGTTAGAGTTGGAGAACATTTTAGTGTTGGTGGAGGATTTATTTACGCTTCAGGTTCGGTGAATTTCAACAGAAATTTATCAACAAATCCTTTATTGTCAGACAATGGTCAGCCTGCTGATGTAACTTTAGATGCTAAAGGAATTTCTGCTTATGGTTATAATGTTGGATTTATGTTTAATCCTACAGATAAGTTAAGATTAGGAATGAATTATCGTTCTGAAATGATAATGGAAGCAAGAGATGGTGATGCTACGTTTAATGATGTTCCTGTATTTGCACAAGGAACTTTTAATAACACAACATTTAATGCAGATTTACCATTACCAGCAGAATTAACGGTTGGTTTGTCTTATAAATTTACAGATAAATTTTTAGTAGCATTCGATTATAACAGAACAAAGTGGAGTGCTTATGATGCTTTAGTTGTTGATTTCGCAAACAGTGTTCCAACATCTACTAACTTAAGAAATTACAAAGACGCAAGTACTTATAGAGTGGGTATGCAATATGTGGCTAATAGTAAATTTACTTTTAGAGCAGGTTGGTATTTCGACGAAAGCCCAGTTCAAGATGGTTATTTTGCTCCAGAAACACCAAGAAATGATTCTATGGGATACACAGGAGGTTTAACATATCAATTAAACAGTAAATTAGGTATTGATTTCTCATTCCTTTATTTACATTTTGATGAAATCGATAATTCTTATGATTACTATCAAGAAAATGGAAATACGCTTCCATTTGGTGGAACATATAAATCATCTGTTTTCTCACCAGGAATAGGAATTACTTACGGGTTCTAATTTTAAAAAATAATAATATGAAAAATAAATTTATATATTTAGCTGTTTTAGCTGCTGGATTTGCTTCGTGTGAACCAGAATTTGAAAATGCTGTTGATGCAAATTATACAGCAGGAGATGCAGATTTCACAACTTATGTTGCTATCGGTAACTCTTTAACTGCTGGTTACATGGACGGAACAGTTTCTAGAGTAGGTCAAACGTATTCTTATCCAAATTTATTAGCAAGACAATTTGCTTTAGTAGGTGGTGGAGAATTTACGCAACCTTCTTATGCAGACGATGTTAACAATTTAGGAGGGTTAATGTTAGGGGGCTTACCTATTTCAGATGTAAATGGTAGAAATTTGTTTAGAACTCGTTTAGTTATTGATGCATCTGAAGGAAGACCAGAAACTATAGCTGGGACTTCAACAATTGAAGTGTCTGCACAACAATTTACGGCTTATAATAATATGGGTGTTCCAGGGGCAAAATCATTTCATTTATTAGCATCAGGCTATGGGAATATTGCTGGCGTTGCTCTTGGTCAAGCAAATCCTTATTTTGTTAGACACGCTACTTCAGCTTCTGCGACAGTTTTAGGAGATGCAATGTCAAAGAATCCAACATTCTTCACGAATTGGATTGGTGCTAATGATGTATTGTCATATGCTACAAGTGGTGGTGCTTTGCCTGATAACCCATCAACTACAGTTGATGAAAGTTTATCACCTACACCAGCTGCTGACCATAACTCTACAGGAAATACAAATCCAGCGACTTATGGTTCAAACGATATAACTAATGCAGGAGTTTTTGCAAATGTTTATTCAACAATTATCACGACTTTAACATCTGGAGGAGCTAAAGGTGTGGTTTGTACAATTCCTAGTGTTACTTCAATTCCATATTTTACAACTGTACCATATGCACCGTTATCTCCAACTGCTTTAGGGGGAGCTACTAATATTGCAACATTAAATGCGCAATTATACGGACCTTTAGATAATATTTTTACTGCTTATGGTGAGCCAAATAGAGTAAATCCTCTTTCAGCAACTTCTGCTAATCCAATTTTAATTTACGATGCTGATGCAGCGGACCGATCAGCTCAAATTACAGGTGCTTTAACGCCAACTTTGGGAGCGCCAACAGCTGCTGCTTTTGGAGCTGTTTTTGGAAAAGCACGTCAAGCAACTGCTGCTGATTTAGTGGTTTTACCTGCCTCTTCAGTAATTGGAACTGTAAACACTTTAGCTCCTGCAGGTATAAATATTAATGGGGTTACATATCCTATGGCTAATAAATGGGTTTTAACTGATAATGAAAAAGCAAAAGTTGCTGCTGCTACTGCTTCTTTTAACTCAGCTATCACTTCAATTGCTGCGGCAAATGATATTGCTGTGGCTGATATGAATGCTGTTATGAACCAATTAGTAGGAGGATTAAGAATTGAAACTGGGCAGGTTTATACTGCTAATTACTTTAGTGGCTCTACAACAGAAGGTCAAGTTTTATTTTCTCTAGATGGAGTTCATCCTAATGCACGTGGATATGCAGTAATTGCTAATGAAATCATTAAAGTGATTAATAGTTATTACCATGCAAATTTACCATTACACCACCCATCTTATTTTCCTGGAATTAACATTGTAGGTTCAAATTAAATTTGAAAAAAAATAGTTGAAAAGGCATCATTATTGATGCCTTTTTTTGTAATTTTAAATTTCTTAATCAAATAAAATGAATTTATTAATTAAACTCCTTATTAGTACAATAGTAGTTTTTGTGCTGTCATATTTTTTACCAGGTGTTCATGTTACTGATTTAACTGGAGCTTTGTTAGTTGCAGTAGTTTTAGGTCTTTTAAATACATTTTTAAAACCTATTTTAGTATTACTTACTATTCCAGTAACTTTTTTTACACTTGGTTTATTCTTATTGGTAATCAATGCTATAATAATTTTAATCTGCGATTATTTTATTGTAGAGTTTCGAGTTGATGGATTTGTAGATGCACTTTTGTTTAGTGTCTTGTTGTCTATTATTCAGTCAATTTTAAATAAAATCTTTGTTAGTGAGGATTAATTTTTAGCGAATTGAATTTCAGTAAATTAAAAACTTGTTTGGGTTGCAAAAATTCTATAATTTTGCAACCCAAATTTTATGGTACTTAAACAAAAGAAATAATGAACATTACAAAAACGCAAGTTGATGATTTAAATGCTATTGTAACGGTAGCAATTACGAAAGAAGATTATTCAGATAAAGTAGAAAAAGTATTAGCTGACTATAGAAAAAACGCATCGGTTCCAGGTTTTAGAAAAGGTGGAGTTCCAATGAGTTTAATTCAAAAACAATATGGTAAAGCTGTGTTGTTAGATGAAGTAAACAAAATTTTACAATCGTCTTTAAATGATTATTTAGTAGCCGAGAAATTAGATATTTTGGGTAATCCACTTCCAAAAGTAACAGAAGATTTCAATTGGGATAATGATAACTTATCATTTGATTTCGAGTTAGGATTAGCGCCTCAGTTTTCAGTAGACTTAACAGCTAAAAATAATGTTATAAAATTCAACGTTATTGCTGATGATAAAATGTTGAATGAGCAAGTAGAAAGAATCCAAAAACAATACGGAAAATTAATTTCTCAATCTGAAGTAAAAGCAGACTTCGAAGTAAGAGGAACTTTTACAAATGAAGAAAAAGGAATCAACGCTCCAGCTAACTTTGGTTTAGATATTTTTGCTGATAAAAAAGTTGCAAAAGCATTCATTGGTAAAAAAGTAGGTGATGTTGTAACTATCGGAACTAAAGGTTTATTCGATGACGATCACAAATTAATGGATTACTTAAAAGTAAGTCATGATGATGTTCACGGTTTAGATATCAATGTTGATTTTACAATTGAGGAAATCAATTCAGTTGAAAAAGCAGAATTAAACCAAGAATTATTCGATAAATTATTCGGACCTGGTGTTATTTCTTCAGTTGAAGATTTAAAAGCGAAAATCAAAGAAGATGCTGAAGCACAATTTGCCCAACAAGCAGATCAAAAATTCTTAAACGATGTTACTGAATTTTTAATCGAAACTACAAAATTTGATTTACCAGCTGAATTCTTAAAAAGATGGATTCAAAATGTAGGTGAAACACCTTTAACCGCTGAACAAGCAGAAGAAGAATTCGCAAGATCTGAAAAAGGATTACGTTTCCAATTAATCGAAGGAAAAGTAATGGCTGAAAATAATTTACAAATCACTTTCGAAGATTTAAAAGCACACACTGCTGATTTAATCAAGAAACAAATGGCGCAATTTGGTCAATTAAATCCATCAGAAGATGAAATTAACGGAATTGTAGCTCGCGTAATGTCAAACCAAGACGAGGTAAAACGTTTATCAGAGCAAGTAATGAGCGAAAAAATGTTAGGTCTTTACAAAGAAAAAGTAAAAGCTAAAACGAAAGAAGTAAATTACGAGCAATTCATCAAAGAAATGTACGGAGAATAATATCTCGCAAAAAATAATTATCTTTGAGCGTCAGACTAGTTTTGGCGCTTTTTTATTGAAACCATTTTGTTTCATAAAATAAAAGATAACTATTTAAAATATAATGTTTTTAGTTCAACCCATTTAAACTTTTAAACGCTTAAACATTTAAACAAAAAATTATGAACTACGGAAAAGAATTTAAAAAATATGCTACTAAGCATCACGGAGTAAACAGTTTATATTACGATAAAATTGTAGGAAGTATGACTCCATATATCATTGAAGAGCGTCAATTAAACGTAGCTTCAATGGACGTTTTCTCTCGTTTAATGATGGATAGAATTATATTCTTAGGAACAGGAGTTGATGATTATGTGGCAAATATTATTCAAGCACAATTGTTGTTTTTAGAAAGTGTTGATGCTTCTAAAGATATTAGTATTTATATCAATTCTCCAGGAGGAAGTGTATATGCAGGATTAGGAATTTACGATACAATGCAATTCGTAAAACCTGATGTGGCTACTATCTGTACAGGAATGGCAGCTTCAATGGGAGCGGTTTTATTATGTGCTGGAGCAGATGGAAAACGTTCGGCTTTACCACATTCACGAGTTATGATTCACCAACCGTCAGGAGGAGCGCAAGGAGTTGCAACTGATATGGAAATCAACTTGAAAGAAATGTTGAAATTAAAAGAAGAATTATACCAAATCATTTCGCAACATTCAAAACAACCTTATGATAAAGTCTACAAAGACAGCGAAAGAGATTATTGGATGATTGCTGCTGAAGCAAAAGAATACGGAATGATTGATGAGGTTTTAACAAGATAATTTAAAAAGTAATTAGTGATTAGTAAAAAGTGATAAGCTATTTACTAATCACTTTTGACTAATCATTAAAAAATGGCTAAAGAAGTATTAGAGTGTTCATTCTGCGGAAGGAAAAAGCCTGAAACCAATTTATTAATTGCAGGGATTAATGCGCATATTTGCGACAAATGTATCG
The DNA here is from genome assembly GCF_015223105.1 of Flavobacterium proteolyticum. GTDB lineage: Bacteria > Bacteroidota > Bacteroidia > Flavobacteriales > Flavobacteriaceae > Flavobacterium > Flavobacterium proteolyticum. The sequence goes on along the minus strand of NZ_JADFTZ010000001.1, from coordinate 362,348 downwards.
AACAAGCTCACGGAATTGTATTAGAAGAATTAAAACAATCAGGTAATTCGAATTTGATTGCCGATTTGATTCTTTTAAAACCGAAAGAAATTCGTGCGTTTTTAGATGATTACGTAATTGGACAAGAGCAAACTAAAAAAGTAATGAGTGTAGCGGTTTACAATCACTACAAACGTTTGATGCAAGTTCAATTGGAAGACGAAGTTGAGATTGAAAAGAGTAATATCTTAATGGTAGGACAAACCGGAACAGGTAAAACATTGGTGGCAAAAACCATTGCTAAAATGTTGAATGTTCCATTGGCTATCGTTGATGCAACTGTTTTAACCGAAGCGGGTTATGTAGGAGAAGATGTAGAAAGTATCTTAACTCGTTTGTTACAAGCCGCTGATTACGATGTGGCTAAAGCCGAAAGAGGAATTGTTTTTATTGACGAAATTGATAAAATTGCTCGTAAAAGCGATAATCCATCGATAACTCGTGACGTTTCGGGTGAAGGTGTGCAACAAGCTTTGCTGAAATTACTTGAAGGAACGGTTGTAAATGTCCCACCAAAAGGAGGAAGAAAACATCCCGACCAAAAATTTGTTGAAGTAAATACACAAAATATCTTATTCATCGCTGGTGGTGCTTTTGACGGAATTGAAAGAATTATTTCAAAACGTTTGAACAGACAAGCCGTTGGTTATAGTTCTTCTATTGGAACAGACCAAATCGATAAAGATAATTTGTTGCAATATTTGATACCGAAAGACGTAAAAGATTTTGGATTAATTCCAGAAATTATTGGTCGTTTACCAGTTCTAACTCACATGGATCCTTTAGATGCGGAAACTTTAAGAGCTATTTTAACGGAGCCTAAAAATGCCTTAGTAAAACAATATAAGAAATTGTTTGAAATGGATGAGGTGACTTTAGATATTGAAGAAGAAGCATTAGATTACATTGTGTCAAAAGCTTTAGAGTATAAACTTGGAGCCAGAGGTTTACGTTCGTTATGTGAAGCTATTTTAACCGATGCTATGTACGAATTACCAAGTTCTGATGACAAACACTTACAAGTTACAAAAGAATATGCTGAAAACAGTTTGAGTAAAAATTTATTACAAAGATTGAAAGCTGTTTCTTAAGGAAATAAGTATAAATAAAAAGGTCGCCAATTGGCGACCTTTTTTTATGATTAAGCATTTTTCTTTTGCTCGATTGTTTTGGTTTGCTTAGCATTTACATAACTTGATCTACAACTCCAGCCACTAGAGCATGATGTTAATAATACAATTGTTGATAAGGCTAATACTAGAGAGATTTTTTTCATTTTTTTATAGTTGTGATTAATTGAGAGTGTGCTTTTTTATTTTACGATTTTGAATTCAACCCTTCTATTTGTTTGGTCTTGTTTTGCTGAACATTTCTCGCATTTTTCTAACAATTCGCTTTCACCAAAACCTTTGTAAGTTAATTGCGTTGCTGGAATACCTTTTTTAAGTAAATATTGATATGCAGATTTTGCTCTACTTTCTGAAAGTGTTTGGTTGTAAGTTTCAGACCCTTTGCTATCAGTGTGTGCATTAATTGTAATACTCATGTTTGTATTGTTCTTAAGAACTTCAACAATTTTGTTCAATGATAATTCAGATTCTTTTTTAATTGTTGATTTATTGAAATCAAAATAAATATTTTCAATTACAATTGCATCTTCAGTAACTACTGCTTTTTTCTGAGTTAAAGCAATGTTTTTGTCAGTATCACCAGTAGCAATATTTAATTTTTTAGTTTCGTAACCATCTTTATTAACTACAACATTGTAAGTTGTTAATGGTTCTAAAACTAATTTGATTTTACCATTATTATCAGATTGAGTCTCTGCTAATTTAGTCCCAAATTCGTCAGTTACAACAACTGTTGCGTTTGGTAAAGCTGTTTTAGTAACTTCTTCAACGACAGTATAGCTAAAGTGTAAATTTTCTTGCTTTTTAATTTCGAATTTTAAAATATCAAAATTACCCGATTGTTTTTTATCTGTTGAAATATATCCTTTAGATGGAGAAGTCATTACAAAAGCAACATCGTCTCTTCTTGAATTTAAATCAGTACCTAAATTCATAGCCGTTAAGAATGAATTGTCAACATAAGCCGATCTAAATACATCATAACCACCTAAATTTAAATGACCTTTCGAAGAAAAATATAAATATTTGTTATCAGAAGACATATAAGGATATTTCTCATCGTCTGCTGTATTTACGTTTGGACCTAAGTTAACTAATTTTCCGATAGTTCCATCTTCTGCAATGGTAGCTTCATAAATATCAAATCCACCAAATCCACCAGGAATGTTTGAAGCAATATAAATTTTCTTTCCGTCAGGAGAAACACTTGGAGTTTCAGCTGAATATTGCTCTGGAACCACATTTAAATTAGTGATGTTTGTCCATTTTTTAGCATCTTTCTCATTAAGAGTTGCTTTGTGTAGAGTAAACAATTGTTTATTATTAGGGTTTTCTTGAGTAAAGAAAATAGTTCTTTGGTCAGAAGAAAATCCGATTGAGCCTTCATCGTTTTCAGAATCTAACGCCTGAGAGAAAAGTAAAGGGAAAGATAAGTTTCCGTCTTCTTTTACATCTACACAGTATAAATTATTGTTTGGAGTATTTGTAATAGGATTAACAGTTACATCAGCATGTCTTCTTTTTTTATTAGATAAGATGATGTATTTGTTCTTAAAGAAAGTGGTACCAATTTCGTTTAATTCAGAATTGATTCCAGTATCACTTGTAATGAAGCTAATTCCTTTTGTGTTTTTATTAATGGCATTTACAATAGCTTCTGCTCCTTCTGAACGTTTTGGCTCTTGTCCAAAAGATACAAAGCTTCCTAAAAGTAAAAGTAACGTAAGGATTTTGTTTAGTTTCATAAATTTAAATGCTTAAATAATAGTTAGTTAATATAGAGGTTAAAACGGGTGCAAAATTAGAGGTATTTTTTGGAAAAAAAATTAATAGTGTATTTATTTATTAATTATTATTTAAAAATCCGATATAATGCAAAAAAAATCGATTTACTGCATTTGAAGTAAATCGATTTTTTTGAGAATATTGCAATAAAACGCTCTTAGCAGAGATTACTTTTGTGATATTCTTTATTAAAAGAATTTTTTTCGTTTTTTTCTATTGAGTTTTCGCATTTTCTGTAAGGCCCACATTTATAACGTCTTGGTCCGCAAGATACTGTAATTAGGACTAATGTCATAAGGGAATATATTATCTTCTTTTTCATAATTGTTTTATTGAAGTGTTAATAGGCTTTCTAGATAATTTCGTTCATTAGAAAGTCTTGGTACTTTGTGTTGACCACCTAGTTTATCTTGTTGTTTTAACCAATCATAAAAAAGATTTTCACGAGCCACATTTAATACTAACGGATTTAAGGTCATGTTGTTGTAGCGTTTGGCTTCATAATCAGAATTGACACTTTGAAGATTTTCGTCTAAAGCCTTTTGGAAATTCTCAATATTATTTGGTTTGGTTTTAAATTCTATTATCCATTCGTGAGCGCCTTTTTGTATGTCGCTCATAAAAATGGGAGCCACCGTATAATCGGTAATTTCACAATTGAATTCTTTACACGTTTTGGTTAAAGCCGTATCGGTATTTTCTACCATTAATTCTTCTCCAAAAACGTTTATGTGATGTTTGGTTCTTCCTGTTACTTTAATTCGGTACGGGCTTAATGACGTAAATCGAATGGTATCGCCAATTAAATAGCGCCATAAACCTGAGTTTGTCGTAATTACCAATGCATAATTTTTGTTCAATTCTACTTCGTTTAATCGGATGACATGTTGGTTAAGCGTTCCAAACGTATCCATCGGAATGAATTCATAGAAAATACCGTAATCTAGCATTAACAATAATTCGCTCGAATCATTTTGGTCTTGAATCGCAAAAAAGCCTTCCGAAGCATTGTAAATTTCGTAGTATTTGAAACTATCTTTTGGAAATAATTTCTTGTATTGTTCTCTATATGGATCAAAATTTACGCCTCCATGAAAATAGACTTCGGCATTTGGCCAAAGTTCCAATAAATTTGATTTTCCAGTAGTTTCTAATGTTTTTTGTAACAAAACCAACATCCAACTTGGAACACCTGCTAAACTCGTTACATTTTCGTTAATGGTTTCGTTGATAATGGCTGGAAGTTTGGTTTCCCAATCGCCCATTAACGAAATTTTGCTGCTTGGTGTTGAACTAAATTCGGCCCAAATCGGCATGTTGTCAATTAAAATGGCTGATAAATCACCAAAGAACGTGTTGTTGTCTTCGTATAATTGCTTGCTTCCTCCTAAACGTAAACTCTTTCCTGTAAACATTTGCGAATCTTCATTGTTGTTCAAATACAAACACAATAAATCTTTACTCGCTTTGTAATGACAATTCTCCAAAGCTTCCGAACTCACCGGAATAAATTTACTCTTAGCATTAGTAGTTCCGCTCGATTTAGCAAACCATTTTATGTTGGAATTCCAAAAAACGTTTTGTTCGCCTTGTCTTGTTTTTTCAATTAAAGGTTCTAAATCTTCGTAAGTAGAAACGGGAATTCGCTCACTAAAAGTGGTGTAATTCTTCATAGAAGAAAAGTCGTATTTTCTTCCAATTTGCGTGTTTTCGGCAGATTTTATAAGGTTGAAAAGCAATTCTTCTTGTACTTCATGCGGATATTTTAAGAACAATTCCATTTGATGAATTCGTTTCTTCAAAATCCAAGTGGCTACAGAATTTATAATTTGTAATGGCATTTACCTATTTCTAATTTTGAATTATTAAAACGGAATAATAACTTTACCAAAAATAGCATTTTTTTTAAATAATTGAACGAAAAAGTAAATCTTAACACAAATGAATTATCAAGGCACGCTAAGTAAAATGCAAACCGAATTTGGGAATCCAATTCAATACTATTTGGTTTTTGAAAATAGTTTTTTAAACCTGAACCAACTTTTAGGTAAACCAATGGAAATTGAATTTCAAGGCTACCAATGTTTGAATTGCGGGAAAGCCAAGAAAATTTTTCGTCAAGGATTTTGTTACGATTGTTTTATGAGCAGTCCAGCAGTAGGTGATTGGATTATGAAACCCGAATTAAGCACCGCGCATTTAGATATTGAAGACCGCGATTTAGAATACGAAAAACGCGTACAATTACAACCTCATGTAGTCTATTTAGCCTTATCAAGTGAAGTAAAAGTAGGAGTAACCAGAAAAACCCAAGTTCCAACTCGTTGGATTGACCAAGGCGCTGTGCAAGCCATTCCAATTGTGGAAGTTCCTAATAGATATTTAGCAGGAATCACAGAAGTAGCTTTGAAGAACCATTTTGCTGATAAAACCAATTGGCAAAAAATGCTAAAAAACGAAGTACCCAATATGGATTTAATTTCTGAGCGAAATAAAGTTTTCGATTGGTTACCAACCGAAGTAAAAGATTATTTCCCAAAAGATGAAAAAATCATTCAGCTCGATTTTCCTGTTTTGCAATATCCAAAAAAAGTAACGAGTTTAAATTTAGATAAAACTCCTAATTTTTCAGGAACCTTAACCGGAATTAAAGGACAATACTTACTTTTTGAAGACGGAACCGTTTTTAACGTAAGAACCTATGAAGGATATGTGGTGAAGATGAGTTTATAAAAAGAAACCCTTACTTTGTTAAAGAAGTAAGGTTTTTTTTATTTATTGTTTAATTATTTATTGTTTAATGAACAAATACCAACCATTAGGAATTGTCGTTCCTACAGTTGTTGTGGTGTCAAAAGAAGGGTCTGAAGGGTTAACTACTGTGATTTTTAGACCACTACTATTAATAAAGACTACAGCTTTATTATTGTCTGATTGTGATATTCCAAAATACATGCTACCTAACACTCCTTTCAAAAAATCATTAAATGTTAGTTCAATTCTTAGAATTCCTAAATTACAATCCGTACATTTTGGAATATCAGTTGCTAATAAGCCAGTATTACCATTTATATTATAATCGGAATAGTTGTTTAAATCTAAATTAAACCTATCTAAGGTGTTAAAAATTTCCACTCCATTTTCCACGAATCTGTATTCGCCAACTAAGACATCCTCATATATGTTTAAATTTAATTTATGAGTTAACTTTCTTAATTGTATCGTTACACTTGTGTTTCCATTAGTGTAAACCCAAGTTCCTATGTATGGATTAAGAAGGTTGTTTTGGTCTTTATAATAACCTCCTACTGGGGTGTCAGTATAATGAGTTCGTCCACTAATAATAAGATCTTGTGCTTTACAAGAAAAGCAAGCAATTTGAAGTATGATAATTGTTAAAAAATATTTTGTTTTCATAGTTTAATTAATTACCTGATGTTGTATCTATTATTGAACTTGATGTGTTTTCTGGTAGCGAAAGCTTGGTATAAACTGTAAAATCTCCTGTTACTCTATACATTGATAAAGTATTTGAGGGGAAAAAAATCTGAAAATGCTTTTTCTAAATTAGTGGAGTTTTTTAGATATCTGCCAAATTCTTCATCTGCTTTTTTTATTTGATTTTGTCTTCCAGTCATTTTTGTTGCAAATAAATAATTATTTGTAAGTTCTTTTAAAATTTCAACAAACAAATGAAACTTTTTTGAATGCGTTGCTGTAGTTTTTCTGTATATTTTTTAAAAAGAAACCCTTTCAAAGTTGAAAGGGTTTCTTTGTTTGCAAATAAGTTTATTGTTTAATAAGAGTCAACTCATTTAACAATGGTAAAGAAAAATTTGGGTCATTTTCATTTTCAGCTCTAGAAACACCGTAAATATAAATTTTTAATACTTCTTGACCATTTTCATTTGTTCTTCGCATAGTAAAATTTGCATATCTGTCTGTTGAAGCATCTCTTATGCTACCACTAAGCCTCTTTTCATTAACAGGGCATGTGGGACATTTCCACATTCTAAAATTATTATCAACAATTATGTTGCCATCTATATTGTGTACACGTTGATTATTGTAAACTGTATTAATTTCATTTATAGTATTAACTCTTTCAATTCCGTTTACTATATATTGATATTCTCCTATAATTAAATCTTCATAATAGCGCCCATTATATTGCTGTACTTTTTTTACTAATATCACTTTAAATAAAGTATTCCCATTTGTATATAGATAAGTTCCTTCAAATGGATTAAGTAAATTGTGTATATCTTTTTTATAATATCCGTCAGGTTTTCCGAGTCTGGATTCTGAAAGATCAATTATTGGGTTTTGAGCATTACTTAAAAATGTAATAAACAGTATAATAAAAATATGTGCTTTTTTCATAATTTATGTTTTTTAGTTACAAGGTGTTGATTTTACAGTATTTGTGATTCCAGTATCCATGCTTAATTTATTCCAATTAGTTAAAGTGCTGTTTGCTTTATATATAGATACATTGGTATGTGCCATAAATTTTAAAAATACCCGTTCGTAATTATTATCAATATTGAATTCTTCTTTCAAAAGTTCATCTACCTGTCCTTTTATTTCATTTTGCGAACATCCATTATTTTCAGGAGTATTCAAAAATTGGTCAATTCCATCGTTTAAACTAAAAGGGTCAAATACTATAGCATAAGTTTGAAAAGTTCCACTATCATCTTGACAAACTAACAAAAAACTTGCCAAATCTTCATTATATGACTCAATATTATTGTGCATTTTTTGTAAAAAAACAACATCACTATATGAAAACATGGGATATGCAGCGAATTTAGGATGAGTATGTATTGCAGAATAATAAGAGCCACCTGTAGGCATAAATATTTCAGTATCTGTTGTTGCTGGAAGTACTCTTGTGTTCATTACTCCAGTATTAGTTTTTATTAATGCTGCGCCTTTTTCTCCTTTTGGATTTACATCTATATTAGGCCTTAAATCATTGATAATAGTTGATTTAATATTGGGCTGTGGGTATTTAAATAAATTTTTTAGTTTATTACAAGGGCTGTCATTGTCTACTAATGAAGAACCACCACCTCCTGAACCATCTGTAGGGGTTGTTATAAAGCCTGTGCCAAGATCGCCTCCTCCAGTGCAACCATCGTTATATACAAAACTACAGCTTGTAGATTGTAACACCCATACACTACCACTTACGTTATCCCCATTATAATATCCTACAAGTTCTCCTTCCATTGGAGATTCTGTACCACCTTCGGCATATCCCCAAGTTTCTACACAAATTAATTCCATACTTGCTTGGCATTTATTAAATAAGCTAGTAGCATCAAAGTTAATTAATTTACAATTGGCTTCAATGTTTGGAATTTGACTTGGATTAATAGTAGTAAAATCATTTTTATTAATATCGTAATCCATTAAATAAGTTTTAAAAACTTGTAACGAATCGCAGGCGACAACTAAATTTTGCAACTTTGGATTTTCTGAAATAGTAGCAAATGTATAAGAGGTAACTTTTGTTGTTGGATTATAAATGGAATAACAAAAATCGGTATCAATTGAAAAATTAAAAATAGTATCTGTAACCAATTTTGATGTTCTGCTATTTAAGCTAGATTGCATTAAATTTAGTTTGTTAACAAAATATTATTTTTTTTAATTTCGTCTTTGTACATCTTTTTTAAAACTAGTTTATTTTGATGTTCATTTTTTACGTAATCTTCTTCTAGACTACAAGATACAAAAAGTATTCCACTTAATAAATACAAGAGGAGAATTTTCTTTAGTTTGTGTTTCATATTTATTTGTTTTAAAATTTTCAACAAACAAATGAAACTTTTTTGAATGCGTTGCTGTAGTTTTTCTGCATATTTTTTAAAAAGAAACCCTTTCAAAGTTGAAAGGGTTTCTTTTTAAAATTATTCTTTTTTCTTCTTGCCAAATAAATCTTTTAAAGCTCCGGTTGCTTTGTCTTTTACCGTGTTTTTAATTTCTTCTTTAGGTGTGGTTTTGGTTTTTGAAGTATCAGTTGCAGTTGTAGTAGTTCCAGAGGTATTGCCTTTGGTTCCATTCAACATATTGTTTAATGCATTTGTACCTTTATTCACATATTTCTCTTTCTGCATTTTAACCAATTGCGTAGTCAAATTTGTAGTCGATTGTTTTAAATCAGAATTAAATTTTGGTTGCGAAAAGTTGCCTGTCATCAATCCATTTACTGGAATACTCGTTATTTGTTTTTGGTCGGCTGGCGTTAATTTCGCAATTAAATTCGTTACGTCTTTACCTAAATATTTCACCGGAACATCAAATTTCAAGTTGTAATTCATTGTTTGATCGAAACCATGACTTCCGCCAACGTTTACTGTAATATCTTGGTATTTAATATCAAATGGTTTTACGTTTACTTTTCCATCTTTAAAAGATAAAGCTGCTTTCACGTCGTTTAAGTTTACTTTACTCATGTCGATGAATTTTAAGTTAGAACTTAAAGAAGTTAGCATTGAAGAGTTCTTTTCATTGATAGTAGTAGATAATAATTGCCCAAATAAATCACCAGAAATGGTTTTTAAGTTAGGCGTCATATCATTTTGTAAATTTCCAGTAAGTTTGATGGTTGAATTCAGTTTTCCATTAATTACACCAGCAATTGGAGCAATCGATTTTAACATGTCTAATTGGGTAAACGACTCGGCAATATTTACCGCGTTTAAGCCTAAATTCATATCAAATTTTGGCGTATTTCCTTTGGTTGAAACGGTTCCGGTTAACCCAATATTTCCTCCAAAAATTCCCATTTTTAAATTATTCAAGGTAACGGCTTCGTCACGGATAATCATATTTCCAGAAACATCTTTCAAATTCAAATTATCATAAACAACTGTTCCTGCTTTAGCTGTAATACTACAATCCAAGAAAGAAGGAATTTTAACCGCTTCAGTAGTTTTCTTGCCTTCGTCATTAACCGTTGTAGTTGGTGCCATAAAATCAGAAACCACTAATTTAGTCGAATTCATGTTAAATTTTCCTTTCAAGATTTGGTTTTTGAACATAAATCCATAGAAATTATCTAATGTTCCGTTTACTTGAATGTCAGATGAACCGGTTTTAGCGTCAAACTTGCTCAAATTGATATGGTTTGGATTGAAAGCTACATTAGCTTGATTAATTTTGAAAGGTTTCGCCATTTCTGGACCTTCGTAATTAAAGCCAGTTAAGCTCACTGTTCCCGAATTTTGAATATTTTGATACTGACTTTTCTCAACCGATTGCATATCGAATTTTGTTTTCACATCGGCTTTTAGAATTCCAGTTAGCGGTTTGTCTAATTTTACAGGATACGCTTTGGTAACATTTGCTAAATTGATGGTTCCTTTTAATTCGGCATCAACAAGAGCATTAGTTGCAATATTTTTAATAATTGCCTTCGCATTAAAAACGTCTTGATCAATTGCGAATGACAATTGGTGTAAATTCACAAAAGTATCATTCATTAAACCAGTTTCGTTGATAATATGTGTGTCAATCACAATATTTTTTACCGATTTTGGTAAATCTGGATATTGGAAAGAGGCATTATTCGAAGCAATTTTCACATCAAAAGCTGGAATAGTAGTTTCGGTTAAATTCCCTTTTACTTTTCCATCTACTGAAAATTGCCCTGTTGTTTTTACTTTATTAATATCGCCTGAATAAGCGGCTGGAACTAATCCTAAGAAATTTTTAAAATCAGAAGTTGGAGTTTTGAATGTTAAGTCATAGGTTTGACCTGCTTCCACCATTTGAATAAATCCATTAAATTCCAATGGCAATTGATTGATTAGAGCTTTATTGTCTTTGAATTCGTATTTGCTTTTTTCTAAATCAATTCCTAAAACAGCGTCTAAAGTGATGCCTACATTGTTCATGTAGTTCATTTTTTCCATTTCAAAAGATAGTTTGGCAGTAGTTTTTGTTTCCAAATCTAATTTTTGAGCGGCAAAATTTCCTTTTCCTTCATGATAAATGCTGTCCAATACCATTTTCATATCAGAACCTTCATCTACATAACTGAATTTTAAATTTTCAACCTCATAATTCTGAATATCCAAAGCAAAAGGTTTGCTGTCTGTAGTTTTTTTCTCTTCAGCTTCTTTTAGCGCGATGTCAAAATTACCAAGACCTTCTTTGTTGAAAATAATGTTTACTATTCCGTCAACGGCGCTAAAACTTTCTAAGCTCATCGTTTCACCTTCACCTTTGAAAAGTTCTTTAACGCTCATAGTAACATTGGTTTCACCAGCATATAAAAGCGTATCACCTGCGAATGGTGCTTTGTTGATAATGCTAAGTTTGTCGATAGTAACATGCGCCTGTGGAAAACTCTTGAACAAACTCAAATCCACATCTTCAAATGCAATGTTGGCATTTACATTTTCGTTTAATGTTTTAGCAATCATTTCCTTGATTTTGTCTTTAAACAAAAAAGGTGCTGCCGCTAATGCGATGATGGTTACCAAAAGAAATATCCCAAGTCCTTTTAAAACTTTCTTTAACATGATTGTATTTTTTGAAGTGAATGATTTTAGCTACACAAAAGTAATACCAATTGTAAATTTACGCATTAAATTTGAGTAAAATATATAAAAAAATCCCAAAAACGTATTGCTTTTGGGATTTTGTTATTTATCGTAACAATTAATGAATCTCAAGTTCGAAAGGCATCATCGCTTGAATACCTTTTCTGCTTTTTACACGTTTGATTTGCTCTAACATTTGGAAGCCTTCTTCACCAAGTTGTTCTTTTAATAATTGCTCTTTAGTTTTAAACATCGCCATTCCAGTGAAGTTAGCTAATAAATCTTCAAAACTTTTTTCGTATTCTGGGAAGTTTTCTGTTCTATAAGAAGAAGTTTTTCCAAGTTTAGCTGCGTATTTGATTGCTGCATCTAAACCACCAATTTCATCTACTAAACCAAGTTTATGAGCGTCAACACCTGTCCAAACTCTTCCTTGTGCAATGGCGTCAACTTGTTCAGTTGTCATTTTTCTACCATCAGCCACGCGTTTTAAGAAAGTAGCGTATGTTTTTTCGATGCTTTCTAAAACAAAACCTTTAAAGTTTTCATCCATTGGTTCAAAAACACTATAACCACTTGCATTTTCATGTGTTTTTACTTGTTCGGCATTAATTCCGATGTTTTTGCCTAATTGGTTCATGTTAGGTAACATTCCAAAGACTCCAATAGAACCAGTAATGGTGTTTGGTTCTGCAAAAATTCTATCCGCATTAGCTGAGATGTAGTAACCTCCAGAAGCAGCATAATTCCCCATAGAAACTACAACTGGTTTAGTTTTTTTAGTAATTTCTATTTCTCTCCAAATTAATTCCGAAGTTAGAGCACTTCCTCCTGGACTATTTACTCTTAATACAATTGCTTTTACATCATCGTCTTCACGGGCTTCTTGTAAAGAACGTTTGATTGAACCTTCACCAATTACATTAACATCACCTTCACCACCTGCAATTTCACCTTGAGCGTAAATTACTGCAATGATATCATTTTTAGAATAATCTTCAACAGTAGAAGCTGCTTTTTTAGCATAATCGGTAATGCTAACAATATCATATTTTTCTTTTTTGTCTACTTTTAATTTCGCTCTAATCATATCATGATATTCGTCTTCATAAGCTACTTTATCCACTAATTTATTAGCTAAAGCTAACTCTGGAGTTCTTGCGCCTAAAGTATTGGCAATGGCATTTAACTGGGCAATAGACAATTTTCTACTTTTAGCGATATCTACTACAATTGAATTCCAAACCGAGTTTAATAAAACTGTCATTTGTTCGCGGTTTTCTGGACTCATTTCTTGTGCTAAGAAAGGTTCTACGGCACTTTTGTATTTTCCATGACGAATCACTTCCATTTTTACTCCAGTTTTCTCTTGCAATTCTTTCATGTAGATAATTTCAGCAGACAATCCTTTTAAATCTACTTCGCCCATTGGGTTCAAATAAATTTGATCAGCAACAGAATTAATGTAGTATTCTTTTTGAGAATAGCTATTTGCATAAGCATAAACGAATTTTCCCGATTTTTTAAACTCTTCTAATTTATCACGAACCGCTTTACTTTGAGCCAAACCAAGTTGTGATTGATTGTTTAAAATCGAAATTCCTTCAATTTTGTCATCCTTTTTAGCTGCTTCAATAGCATTTAAAATATCGGTAACTCCATTATGATGTGCTTCAAAATAATTGAAGTCTTTATAATTTGTTTTTCCTGCGTAGTCTAGGGTTACCTTTGATAAATCCAATTCAATTACAGAATTATTTTTCACCGTAACGGTTTCTTCTCCTCCACCAGCAATTAATCCAATTATAATGATACCAAAAAAAGCTATCATGCAAAAAACAAAAAGCCCAACAATGGTTGATAATACATTTCCTAAAAATCTCATTTCAATTTCATTTTAATTTATGCTATTAGTAGAAGAAAGTAGAAAAATGTTACATGTTCATAAAAAAATGAGAAAGGTAAATTAGAAGTCTAAAATTGTTTGTTATTTTGCCAATATGAGTCAACACCAAGTCATTTTATCATTAGGAAGCAATCAAGGTAATCGATTAGAAACGATTCGATCTTGTATTGATTTGATTCATAATGAAGTAGCAACAGTTGTAAAGGTTTCTAAAATTTATGAAACTCCGGCTTGGGGGTTTGAAAGTGAATACTTTTATAATGCTGCAATCTTAATTCATACGTCAAAATCAGCTCAAAAAATATTGAAACAGGTTTTGAAAGTGGAGAAGAAGTTAGGTAGAGTTCGTTCCAAAGATATAGGCTATCAAGCTCGAATTATAGATGTGGATATCATCGCTTTTGATGAAGAAATTATTTCTACCGAAAATCTGCGAATTCCACATCCATTAATGCAAAATCGCAAGTTTGTATTGCAACCGATGTTGGATTTAGGATTGAATTGGGAACATCCTGTTTTGAAGAAATCTGTTTCTCAATTGTTACTTCAAACCGAAGATGCAAGTGAAATAAAAGCAGTTCATTCCATAGTTTCACCAATTGAAAAATTACAATTACAGCAATTCAATTACATTGCCATTGAAGGAAATATTGGAGCTGGAAAAACAACATTATCAACTAAATTATCAGAAGATTGCAATGCGAAATTAGTTTTAGAACGTTTTGCAGATAATCCATTTTTACCAAAGTTTTACAAAGATCAAAGTCGTTATGCGTTTCCATTAGAAATGTCATTTTTAGCTGATAGATACCAACAATTATCCGATGATTTAGCGCAATTTGATTTGTTCAAAGATTTTGTGGTAGCGGATTATCACATTTTTAAATCGTTGATTTTTGCCAAAGTAACCCTTCAAGAAGACGAATATCGTTTGTACAAAACCATGTTTGATATCATCCACAAAGAAATGCCAAAACCTGATTTGTACGTGTATTTGTATCAAAATACCGAACGACTTTTGGAAAATATCAAAAAACGTGGAAGAAGTTACGAGCAAGAAATTCCGGCAGATTACTTAGAAAAAATCAATCAAGGTTATCTAGATTATATCAAAACACAAACCGATTTGAATGTGTTGATTATAGATGTTTCTGATTTAGATTTTGTGAAAAAACAGGAAGATTATGTTTTTTTGTTGAATGAGATTAACAACAAAATAGTCTTAGCACGCGGATGAAACAGATTCGCCAAGGCAAAACGCAGATTTTAACGGATTTTTTTCAAGTTTCTTAGCGCTCTTTGCGAAAAATCTTTGCGTCTTTGCGTTTAAATAAAAAGATTTCTATTGAAGTTTCTGAAACAAATCCCAAATCACAATTCCAGCACTCACCGAAATATTCAACGAATGTTTACTTCCCAATTGCGGAATTTCAATCACACCATCACTTAAATTAATCGCTTCTTGAGAAACGCCTTTTACTTCGTTTCCAAAAATTAAAGCATATTTTGTATTGGTTTCTGGCTGAAAATCATCCAACATAATCGCATTCTCGGTTTGCTCCACAGAATATACTTTTACATTTTCTTGTTTCAATTGATTCACTACAGCTAAAACGTCTTTTGCGTATTCCCAAGTCACGGTTTCTGTAGCGCCAAGAGCTGTTTTGTGAATCTCTTTATTGGGCGGTGTAGCCGTAATACCGCACAAATAAATCTTTTCAATTAAAAAAGCATCCGAAGTTCTAAAAACCGAACCAATATTATGCAAACTTCTAATATCGTCTAAGATGATAATAATGGGTGTTTTTTGAGCTTCTTTAAACTCGTCAATGTTTTTGCGTTCTAGTTCTGCGTTGGCTAATTTTCTCATGTGGCAAAAGTAAAGATTAATTATAAAACTTTAAAACTTGATTTTTGAAATTGATATTGTCATTGTCTTTGAAATTATTACCTTCGCAATCATACTTAAAAATTTGAAATTGTGGCGAAAAAATCTGCAGCAACTCCCGATAAAGCTCCCAAGGAAACACCATTAATGAAACAATACAACGAGATAAAAAACAAATATCCCGATGCTTGTTTGTTGTTTCGTGTGGGCGATTTTTATGAAACTTTTGGAGAAGATGCTGTTCGTGCCGCAGGAATTTTAGGGATTACGCTAACCAAACGTGGAGCAGGAAGTGATAGCGAAACCGCGTTGGCAGGATTTCCACATCATTCTTTAAATACGTATTTACCTAAATTAGTTAAAGCCGGACTTCGAGTGGCGATTTGCGATCAATTAGAAGATCCAAAAATGACGAAAACCATCGTAAAACGTGGAGTTACAGAATTAGTTACGCCAGGAGTTTCGAT
The DNA here is from genome assembly GCF_015223105.1 of Flavobacterium proteolyticum. GTDB lineage: Bacteria > Bacteroidota > Bacteroidia > Flavobacteriales > Flavobacteriaceae > Flavobacterium > Flavobacterium proteolyticum. Next base: position 346,572 of record NZ_JADFTZ010000001.1, on the reverse strand, counting down.
GAATGATGAGGTGTTGCAATCGAAATCAAACAACTTTTTAGCATCGGTTCATTTTGGAAAGAAAATGGTTGGTGTTTCATTTTTAGATGTGTCAACAGGTGAATTTTTAGTAGCTCAAGGCAATGAAGAATACATCGATAAATTATTGCAAAACTTTCGTCCGAGTGAAATTTTAATTCCGAAACAGTTTAAAAATCAATTTCATTCTGTTTTTGGAGACGATTTTCATACGTTCTTTTTAGAAGATTGGGTGTACAAAGAAGATTATGCCTTAGAAAGTTTAACCAAACATTTTCAAACCAATTCGCTAAAAGGTTTTGGAGTAGAAGAATTAACTGAAGGATTGATTGCTTCGGGTGCAATTTTGTATTATTTGTCGGAAACGCAACATAATAAAATTCAACATATCACTAATATTCAACGTATTGCTGAAGATGCTTACGTTTGGATGGATAAATTTACGATTCGAAATTTAGAATTATATCACAGTTATAATCCCAATGCAGTAACGCTTTTAGATGTGATTGATAAAACGCTTTCGCCAATGGGAGCAAGGCTTTTGAAACGTTGGTTGGCGCTTCCGTTGAAAGATATTTCAAAAATAAGAAGTCGTCATGAAGTGATTTCATATTTGAAAACCAATCCCGAAGTTTTACAACAAATTCAATATCAAATCAAGCAAATTTCCGATTTAGAACGTTTGATTTCAAAAGTAGCAACAGGAAAAATTTCGCCAAGAGAAGTCAATTTCTTGAAAGATTCGTTAGATGCGATTATTCCCATTAAAACATTGGCATTAGAAAGTTCGAATGAAGCTTTACGAGTAATTGGGGATAGTTTGCACGCTTGTGAATTGTTACGCGAAAAAATCAAAACAACCATTCAAGAAGACGCTCCTGTAAGTGTGAATAAAGGAAATGCAATTGCTGTTGGAGTTCATCCCGAATTAGATGAATTGAGAGCTATTTCATCAACGGGGAAAGGTTATTTGGAAGAATTAGAACAACGTGAAAGTGCTGCTTCTGGAATTCCTTCTTTGAAAGTTTCTTTTAATAATGTTTTTGGTTATTACATAGAAGTTCGAAATACACATAAAGATAAAGTTCCTGCGGAATGGATTCGTAAGCAAACCCTTGTGAATGCGGAACGTTACATTACAGAAGAACTAAAAGAATACGAATCGAAGATTTTAGGAGCTGAAGAAAAAATCCATCAATTAGAAACGCAGTTGTTTGAACAATTAGTGAATTGGATTGCTACGTATATCAAACACGTTCAGTTGAATGCGAATTTAATTGCACAATTGGATTGTTTGACGTCTTTCACGCAATTAGCGATTGACAACAAATATGTTTGTCCGGATTTAGATGAAAGTTTCGATTTGGAAATTAAAGAGGGGCGTCATCCTGTTATTGAAAAGCAATTACCGGTTGGTGTTCCGTATATTTCTAATGATGTTTATTTAGACAGAGAAACCCAACAAATTATCATGATTACCGGTCCGAATATGTCGGGTAAATCGGCCATTTTGCGACAAACGGCTTTAATTGTATTAATGGCGCAAATGGGAAGTTTTGTTCCAGCAGAAAGTGTGAGAATGGGTGTAGTAGATAAAATTTTCACTAGAGTAGGAGCGAGCGATAATATTTCGATGGGTGAATCTACTTTTATGGTGGAAATGAATGAAACCGCTTCGATTTTGAATAATATTTCGGAAAGAAGTTTGGTGTTGTTAGATGAAATTGGAAGAGGAACTTCAACTTATGACGGAATTTCGATTGCTTGGGCGATTTCAGAATATTTGCACGAACATCCGAATAAGCCTAAAACGCTTTTCGCTACTCATTATCATGAATTAAACGAAATGGAAGTTACATTTGACAGAATTCAGAATTTCAATGTTTCGGTAAAGGAATTAAAAGATACGGTTTTATTCATTCGTAAATTAGTTAAAGGTGGAAGTGCGCATAGTTTTGGTATTCACGTAGCAAAAATGGCTGGAATGCCTCAAATTGTGATTCAAAAAGCACAAAAATTATTGAAGCAATTAGAAAAAAGACATTCCAGCGAAGAATTATCCGGAATTAAATCAGCAAATGATGAACTACAATTGAGTTTTTTTAATTTAGATGATCCACTTTTAGAAGAAATTAAAGAAGAAATCATGAATATCGACATCAATACGTTGACTCCGGTAGAGGCTTTGATGAAGTTGAACGAAATAAAACGAATGTTGGTAAAAAAATAATTTTAAAATAAATTATTCGTTATCAAAAGGTTAAAGAAAAGTTCGAAAAAAGTTTTAATTTTTATTTAAAAAGTGCTTGCAAGAATAAAAATATGTTCTATATTTGCACTCGCAATACGGAACAAGTATGGCGACGTTCTTTAAAAGATAACGAAACGAAACGCGAAAATAGCTCAGTTGGTAGAGCGCGACCTTGCCAAGGTCGAGGTCGCGGGTTCGAACCCCGTTTTTCGCTCTAAACTACCTAAAAATATTTGCTCGAGTGGTGGAATTGGTAGACACGCTGGACTTAAAATCCAGTGGGTAGTAATGCCCGTGCGGGTTCAAGTCCCGCCTTGAGTACAAAAAGCTTCAAACTATGTTTGGAGCTTTTTTTGTTTATAAAATTCTCTATTTAGAATTTTCTGTTATCTTTAAAGAATTCTTTATGAAATCATTAATCAACTACTATGGGTACATTTGTAATCGCACAACGATTAAGTGGAGTTTATAAATATGAGTTTGTTTCCAGAAAAGGAAAAACGATTTTTACGAGCAACGATTTCGAATTGCGTTTTGAGTGTGAAGAGGAGATAGAAAAACTTAAAACTTCTTTAGAACGATGCGTTTTTATGCGTTTTAAATCGTCTAGCGGAAAGTTTTTCTTTCGATTGATATTGGATGAGCACGAAATAGCTGTCAGTAGAAGATATACGACCCAATTGCTTCTTCAAAAAGGGATTGATGAAATAGTAAAGTATGCAGATAAAGCAGAATTTTTAGATTTTTCATCAGCCGAAGATATATTTGGACCATCAGAATAAAAAAAAGCCTTGCAATGCAAGGCTTTTCATTATAAAATAATTTTAAATTATTTTTTTACTTCTTCTTTAACTGCTTCAACAGCTTCAGTAGCAGCTCCTTCAACTTTAGCAGCAGCAGAATCAGCAACTACAGCAGTAGAGTCAGCAACAGCTTCAACAGTTTCAGTTACTTCAGTAGCAGTAGAATCAACTGCAGTTTCTGCCTCAGCAGCAGCTTCTTTACAAGAAACGAACATAGCAGCAACAACTGCTAAACTTAATACAACTTTTTTCATTTTGTTTTAATTATAAAAGGTTAAAATTTTATTTTGAATAGGATTGCACTATTCTCTTTTCTATATGTTTAAAAAAAAGCCCCACATTGTGGAGCTTGATTTTTTCTGTCAGCAATAAATTACTTAGCAGGTGCAGCTTCAGTAGCAGGTGCAGCAGCAGCAGCAGAATCAGCAACTACAGCAGTAGAATCAGCTACAGGAGCTTCTTCAACAGCAGGAGTTTCAACTACAGTTGAGTCAACAGCTGGAGTTTCTTCAGCAGCATTTTCTTTACATGAAACGAACATAGCAGCAACAATTGCTAAACTTAAAACAACTTTTTTCATCTTACTAAATTATAAAGGTTAATTATTAATTCGGAGCAAAGATATAAATTTTTTAACATGTCAAAATATTTTTAGACATTTTTTTTCATTTTTTTTCTCTGGATTCCGAAATGCTTTATTTCAAATGGTGTGCCAAACTTTTTATTTTTAAAAATATTTGTAATTATTTGGCTTTTTGTGACTTAGGATAAACAATTGTCATCTCTTCGATAAGGTTTTTAGCTCCTGCAAATTTATCAATCACAAATAAAATGTAGCGTGCATCAACCATGATGTTTCTACAGATTTCTGGACTATAATAAATGTCGCTCATTGTACCTTCCCAAACTCTATCAAAGTTCAATCCGATTAGGTTTCCTTTTGCGTCTAAAGCTGGACTTCCGGAGTTTCCTCCAGTAGTATGATTCGTTGCAATAAATGCTAATGGCATTTTTCCGTTTTTATCAGCATATCTTCCATAATCTTTTGCGTTATACAAATCGATTAGTTTTTTAGGAACATCAAATTCGTAATCGCCTGGAATGTATTTTTCGATAACTCCATCTAAATAACTTACTGGTTCGTAAATAACTGCATCGCTTGGTTTGTAGCCTTTTACTTTTCCATAAGTTACACGTAATGTACTGTTAGCATCAGGGAAAATTCTATCGTTAGGGAAGAATTCCATAATTCCTTTCATGTAGGTTCTTTGTAATGCGATATTTTTTAAATTGATCTCATCAAACTTAGGTGCTACATTTTTTTGGTAACTATCCGCAATTGATTTTACTAATTGGTAACCTTTATCCTGATTTAATTTTTCTAGAACTGATTTCACATCACCATTTAATAATTCTTTCAAACCATTAAAGCTCGTTAATTTTGAAGAACCAAAAACACTAGCTGTTAAAGCTGAAGCATTAACATTGTTTAAACTTTCTGGTAAAAACTGTTTTGGTGATTTTGTAGCATATAAATTGATCAATTGTTCGAAAACTTTTTCATCCACTTGAGCGCTGTAATCTTTGTATAAACCTTCAAATGCAGAAATTAAATTGTTTTTTCTATCATTGAAAGCTTGCTCACCTCTTGTATTATAAACTTGCTCTAATTGGTATAAACGGTATCCAAAAGATAAAATTTCTGAATTACGTAAAACAACTTCAGTAAAGTAATCTCTTGCGATAGCATATTCTCTTATGTCTTTGTAGTTCTTTTCAAAATCAGCTAAAATAGTTCCGTATTCGACTTGTTTGCCAGCTTTATTGACTCTTTCTTGGAATTTCTTTTCGAAATCTTTTTTAATAGCAACCGCATTCGATTTTTTCAAACCTTTAGTTTCTCCAATCCATTTTTTCCAATAATTCGCAACACCTGCGTATTTTGACGCGTACTGAATTTTAATTGCGTTGTCTTTTCTCATGAAACCATCTTGCACTTTCAAAGCCGCATCACGAATTTCAATTTTAGCTGGATTCAAATCATTTACAATTTGTTCTACTGCGAATGATGGTAAATACTCCTGAGTTCTTCCTGGATAACCCATTACCATGGTGAAATCGTTTTCCTGAATTCCTTTTGCTGAAACTGGGAAAAAGTGTTTTGGTGTGTAAGGAATGTTGTCTTTTGAATATTCTGCAGGACGATTGTTTTTGTCTGCATAAACTCTAAATAAAGAGAAATCTCCAGTATGACGAGGCCAAACCCAGTTATCAGTATCTGAACCAAATTTTCCAATTGAACTCGGCGGCGCACCAACTAAACGAACGTCTTTGAAATTTTCAGTTACGAATAATAAGTATTGATTTCCATCATAAAAAGCACGAATCATGACATCTTGCCAAGCTTCTTTTTGGAAACTTTTGCTAACCGTTGCAATATTTTGTTGGATTCTTTTTTGTTTGTCGCTTTCTGTTGGAAGATTTAAAACACCTTCAAAAATTTTAGTAGTTACATCTTCAATTTTAATGATGAATGTTACTGTTAAATCTTTGTTTGGCAATTCGTCTTCCATTTTATAAGCCCAAAAACCATTCGTTAAATAATCGTTTTCAATAGTAGAATGACTTTGAATATTGTCATATCCACAGTGGTGATTAGTTAATAAAAGTCCTTTTGGCGAAATCATTTCTGCTGTACAACCGCCATCAAAATGAGGAACAGCATCTTTTAAGCTGGAATTATTTACCGAATAAATATCATCGGCACTAATTTTCATTCCCAAAGCTTTCATTTCTTTTTCGTTGGTTCCTTTCAATAACGAGGGAATCCACATGCCTCCTTGTTGCGCTTGAACTTGGATAACAAATAAAACAAGTAGTAATTTTAAAAATTTCATAAGAATAATTTTATTTAGTGACTTTGTACTTCATTAATTTTCGATTGTGAAGTTCAAAATCGTGTGCAAGATACAATTTTTGTGCGTTTTCGTTGTGCGGTTCGACTTCTAAATACAGTAATTTTAACGATAATTTAGGAACTTCACTTTGAATAAACTGAATTGCTTCTTTTCCAAAACCTTTTCCTCGAGCGGTTTGTTTGATGAATAATTCGTCTACAAAAGCAATTTTTCCGCCATATTCAAAGCTGAAAATAAAAGTGAGAATGATGTAGCCTACAATTTCTTTTTCAGAATAAATCAACCAAGATTTACCTAGATGTTCATTAGAAATAAATTCTTGAAACAAAGTTTTAGCTACTTCAACATCCATAGGATAATTGTCAATCGCATAGAAATCTTGCATCATTTGAGTGATGATTTCAATATCTGCAATTTCTAATAGTTTGAAGGTTGTCATTAGTCCAAAATATGATTCATAATCGTTTGAGTCGCTCCTTTATTCATTTGTACAAAAGTGCTGCAAATGTGCCCTTTTTCTAATCGTTCGTCTTCGTTGTGAAGTAATAAATCAAAGGCTTCATTTAGTTGAATTTGATTTTGAATCGAAATACAACCTTCCATATTTACCAAAGCCGTAGCTTCAGCAAAATGCGAGTAATTTGGGCCAATCACAACTGGAACTCCAAAAGTTGCCGGTTCTAAAATATTATGAACGCCAGGATTTCCAAAACCACCACCTACGTAAGCAATATCTGCATACGAATAGATTTTGGTTAAAATTCCGATGGTGTCGATAATGAAAACCGAATATTCCTGTAAAGACGCGATTAATCGCGTCTCTACGTTTTCAGAAAACAAAATCGTTTTCTTTTGAATTTGATTTTTGAGATTTAAAATTTGCTCTTGTTTAATATTATGCGGTGCAATAATAAATTTCACATCATCCGAACTTTGATTGATGTAATTCACTAATAAACTTTCATCTTTTGGCCAAGAACTTCCGATGACGATTGTGGTTTTGTTGTCTTTGAACTGTTCGATGAAATCCAATGAATTATCACGTTCTAATATCGAAACCACACGATCAAAACGCGTATCGCCAGAAACTTTTACGTTATTGAATCCAATACTTTGTAAAAGTGTTTTTGAGCTTTCATTCTGAACAAAAAAGTAATCAAATGCTTTAAGTGCGTTTCTATAAAATCCGCCATACCATTTAAAAAACGCTTGGTTTTCTCTTAAAATTCCAGAAATTAAATAGGTTTTAATTTGTTGTTTTTTTAGCTCGTTCAGATAATTAGGCCAATATTCGTATTTAATGAAAAATGCCATTTCGGGATGAACCAACTGAATAAATTGTTTCGCATTCGAAATCGTATCCAAAGGCAAATAAACCGTAACATCAGCAACTGTATTGTTTTTTCGGACTTCATAACCCGAAGGCGAAAAAAAAGTAACCACAATTTTATGATTTGGGAATTGTTGTTTGATTGCTTCAATTACAGGTAAACCTTGTTCGTATTCACCTAATGAAGCCGCATGAAACCAAATGGTTTTATCCGAAGATTGAATTTTATCAGACAAAGTTTGAAAAACCGATTTTCGTCCATCAACAAAAAGTTTCATTTTTGGACTGAAATGAGCAACAAGCTTCAAAAGTTGTGAGGCTAAAATGACTACTAAATTATATAGAAATAACATGTTGGTAAATATCTATTGCGAAAATACAGTTTCTTTATGAAAATTCATTGCCAACTAATCAATTATTGACTATTTTTGTTCTTGTTAAAAGTAAAAACGAAGGTGATTTCACTTTAAACTTTTAAACTTTAAACTTTTAAACTTATTTTTCAATGAGAAAATTACAAATGGTTGACTTAAAAAGTCAATACGAAAAAATAAAAGAAGAAGTAAATGCTTCTATTCAAGAGGTTTTAGATACGAATACATACATTAACGGACCTTTAGTTCACCAATTTCAAGCGGATTTAGAAAAATATTTGGGTGTAAAACACGTAATTCCATGTGCTAACGGAACCGATGCGTTGCAAATTGCCATGATGGGATTAGATTTGAAACCAGGTGACGAAGTTATTACTGCCGATTTTACTTTCGCAGCTACAGTGGAAGTAATTGCATTGTTGCAATTGACTCCAGTTTTAGTAGATGTGGATATGAACAATATGAACATTTCGCTTGACGGAATTCGTAAAGCCATTACGCCAAAAACAAAAGCGATTGTTCCGGTACATTTATTCGGTCGTGCTGCAAACATGGATGCGATTATGGAAATTGCTCGCGAACATAATTTATATGTTATCGAAGATAATGCTCAAGCTATTGGAGCAGATTACACTTCAAAAGATGGTTCTAAAAAGAAAGTAGGAACTATTGGTCATGTGGCTGCAACTTCATTTTTTCCATCTAAAAATTTAGGTTGTTATGGAGATGGAGGAGCTATTTTTACGAATGATGACGCTTTAGCACACAAAATCAGAGGAATCGTAAACCACGGAATGTATGAAAGATATCATCATGATGTAGTAGGTGTGAATTCACGTTTAGATAGTATTCAAGCTGGAGTTTTGAAAGCGAAATTACCACATTTGGATGCCTACAACAAAGCCCGTCAGGATGCTGCAAGAAAGTATTCAGAAATCCTTGGTAAAAATCCTAATATTTGGGCGCCAACTATTTGTGAATCTTGTGATTGTCATGTATTTCATCAATATGTAATCCGAATTTTAAACGGAAAACGCGATGGATTATTAGAACATTTACAAGCAAAAGGAATCCCATGTGCGATTTATTATCCAATTCCATTACACAGTCAAAAAGCATATGCAGATGCACGTTACAAAGAAGAAGATTTTCCTGTGACGAATCAATTGGTAAAAGAAGTAATTGCGTTACCAATGCATACGGAATTAGATGACGAACAAATTAAATTTATTACAGACGCTGTTTTAGAATACGTGTAATAGTGTTCAGTCGCAGTATACAGTCACGGTTACTGTATACTGCGACTGTAACTGAAAACTAAAAAATGAAGATATTAGTTACAGGAGGTTTAGGATTTATAGGTTCTCACACAGTTGTGGAATTGCAAAATGAAGGTTTTGAAGTAATTGCTATTGATAATTTATCGAATTCATCTATTGATGTTTTGGACGGAATTGAGCGAATTACAGGAAAAAAAACTTTATTTGAAAATATCGATTTGCGAGATAAATCGGTTGTTCAAAGTTTCTTTGCAAAATACCAAGATATTTCAGGAGTGATTCATTTTGCTGCTTCAAAAGCAGTGGGTGAAAGTGTTGAAAATCCATTGTTGTATTATGAAAATAATATCAATTCTTTAGTGTATTTACTTCAAGAATTGCAAAAAAAATCAGAAGCTCATTTTATTTTCAGTTCGTCTTGTACGGTTTACGGTCAAGCCGATAAAATGCCAATTACCGAAAATGCACCTATTCAAGTTGCGATGTCGCCTTACGGAAACACGAAGCAAATAGGTGAGGAAATTATAACTGATGTTGCAAAAGTAACTAGCATCAATTCTATTTTATTACGTTACTTTAACCCTATTGGAGCACATCCTTCAGCTGAAATTGGCGAATTACCTTTAGGAGTTCCACAAAATTTAGTGCCATTTATTACACAAACTGCTTTTGGACTTCGTGAAAAATTATCGGTTTTTGGAGATGATTATCCAACTCCTGATGGTACAGCAATTCGCGACTACATTCATGTAGTTGATTTAGCAAAAGCACATGTAATTGCCTTACAACGCTTGTTAAACAAACAAAACTCAGAAAAAGTAGAAACGTTTAATTTAGGAACTGGAACGGGAAGTTCGGTTTTGGAAGTAATTAATGCTTTTGAAAAAGTGTCCAATCAAAAATTAAATTATCAAATTGTGGGTAGAAGAGAAGGCGATGTAATTGAAGCCTATGCCAATACCGATAAAGCTAATGCTATTTTAGGTTGGAAAGCTCAATATTCTTTAGAAGAAGCTTTGTCAAGCGCTTGGCAATGGGAACAGAAAATCAGAAATAGATAAACAAAAGTTAAAAACTTACTTTTTTCTTAATTAAGAAAACCAATCTTTTATTCTTTTCGTAACTGCTGGTAATTAAAACTTACACAGATTATGAAAAAGACATTATTTTTAGTTACAAGCTTCTTATTTACTTTAAATGTATTCTCACAAGTTGGAATTGGAACAACTAATATTCAGAACGGAGTTGAATTTCAAATTGAAAGCAATTCGAGAGGATTATTAATTCCAAGGGTTGCTCTTACAGCTACTAATGTTGTGGCACCTGTTGGACCAGCACCTATTGCAACTGGAGTTCTAATTTTTAATACCGCGACGGCTGGAGCAGGAATAACTGCTGTTTCTCCTGGATTTTATTATTGGTCAGGAACAGAATGGGTCGCTTTGAAATCTGCTCCATTAGCGGCAAGCCAAGATTGGTCTTTAACAGGAAATACAGGCACCAATCCAAGTACGAATTTCTTAGGAACTACCGACAATCAAAATTTTCAAATTAGAACAAATAATACGAACAGAGTTACTGTTGAAAACGACGGCCAAGTTATTTTGGGAACAAATACAACTCCGATTACTAATACGTTAACAACAATTAATGCTGGTGCTGGACAAATAGGTCTTTTTGTTAATAGTAATAATTCGCAAAGAACTATTAGGGCTTTAAACGCAACCAATACTCAATTTGTAATTGATGGTGGAAATTTAGATCCTAACGGTGGTAGAGGTGTAATTGGAATTAGTGCCGCTTTAGCTGCGAATGCAACTTCAACTGTAATAGGGGTTTTAGGAGTTGGAGGAAGAACAACTTTTACTGAATTGCCGGGAGAATCGATAGGGGTTTCAGGACAAGGAACCACTGGTTTACATGTTAGAGGTGTTGGTAAAGGAAATGGAGTTGATTATTTTTCGGCTTATTTTGAATACGATCAAGACGATAATTTAAGTACAAGTAATGGACCTTTTGCTAGAATAGCAGGTAAAGATGTTGATTATTTTACTGGAGGCAGTGCTGCTAGGCGAGATGTTACTTATGGTGGATATTTTGATGCGAACACATCAACAACAGATTATGTTTTTGTAGGAGCAAGAAATAATAATACGTCATATAAAGTTTTAGGTGGCGGTTCTTTATCTACAATGGTAGAAGATAGAAATGGAAACAATAGAATTCTTCACGCAACAGAAACACCAGAAATTTTATTTGAAGATTTTGGAACTGGAAAATTAGTAAACGGTGAAGCATATATTAAAATAGATGAATTAATGAGCGATCATATTTTTGTTGATGAAAGACATCCAATGAAGGTTTTTATTCAATTAGAAGGTGATTGTAACGGAGTTTATGTAACCGAAAAAACAAAAAATGGTTTTAAAGTAAAAGAATTACAAAACGGTAGATCGAATGTTTCTTTTTCATGGAATATGGTAGCTAATAGAGCCGATACGTTAGAAAAAGATGGAACTATTGCATCTAAACACGTTGACGTTAGATTTCCTATTGGACCAAAAAAAATGAATCAGGAAAAATCAGTTGAGAAGAAATACGAAATAGAAGTGAAGTAAAAATAAAATCCCAAGTAGTACTAACTACTTGGGATTTTTTTATTCTTCTACAGATTCTTTTACTTTTTTAGCGCCTTCTTCCACTTTTTCGGCTCCTTTAGCAATAATGTGTTTTGCTTTTTCACCTATTTTTGAAGAATCTATTGCTTTTTTAGCTTTTACTTTAGCTGAATCAGTAGCCTGTTTTAAATCAGCACCTACTGCTTCAGAAGCTTCTTTTACTTTTTCTTTTGTTTCTTCTTTACAAGATAATAAGACTGCTACAACTGCAATTCCTAAAAATATTTTTCTCATGGTTGAATTGATTTAATGAAAATAAAGTTACAAAATTAATGCCAATTCTATCAAATAATTTTTAACAGTAAATTAGGATCTGGACAATTTGATTTGTAAAACGAGAGTGTTTTTTCATTACAAACTCCCGGATAATCTCCTGCTTTTCCTTCCATGTTGATGATGATTTGAAAATGCAAATGCGGTGCATAATCACCATTGATAGGTGGTAATCCTAAAGTCGCAATTTGTTCTCCTTTTTTTACGATATCACCAACTTTTTTCCCGATTAAACTTGCTTCGCTCAAGTGCCCATAAAGCGTGTGAAATTTGATACTTTCAACTTCGTGCTCCAAAATAATAGTTGGACCATAATCACCTAAAGCGGTATTGTTTTGAAAACTGTGAATGGTTCCATCTAAAACAGCGTGAATTGAAGCTGCTTCATTAATCCATAAATCCAAACCGATGTGAATATTACGTTCGTCTGAATTCGTGTTTTTAAAAACTGTGCTTCTTTGATATAAATTTCGGGTTTCAATGTAGCCACCAAAAGCAATTTTACCTTGATTTTTATCTAAATGGTTTTGTATGAAAATTTCATAATCTTGAGCGGTCTCTAATTTGTATTTTTGTAATTCAGAATTTGTTATTGATAAATTCAAGGGAACATATTCAGAGTAATCAATCTCGGGTGAAATGACTTTAGCTGCTTCAATTGATTGGAACAAAGCAATAAGATTTTCCATTGTTTTTCTTTTTATCAAAAATAAAAAATTCCTCACGAATAAACTTCATGAGGAATTCAATTTTAAAAGTATTTTTATTTATAAAGAAGCAGAAATTGTTTCTACGTCTTTGTTAATTTTATTTACTAATCCAACTAATACTTTTCCAGGACCCACTTCTGTAAAACTTGTTGCTCCATCAGCAATCATTTGTTGTACCGATTGTGTCCATCTTACAGCTCCAGTTAATTGTGAAATTAAGTTTTTCTTAATCTCTGATGCATCTGAAACGGCGTTTGCTGTAACGTTTTGATATACTGGGCAAGTTGGGGTGGCAAAAGTAGTAGCTTCAATTGCTGCTGCTAATTCTTCTCTCGCTGGTTCCATCATTGGTGAGTGAAAAGCACCACCAACTGGTAAAATTAAAGCACGTTTTGCTCCGGCTTCTTTCATTTTCTCGCAAGCTAATTCTACTGCTTTGTATTCTCCAGAAATTACTAATTGCCCTGGACAGTTGTAATTTGCGGCTACTACAACTCCATCAATTGAAGCACAAATATCTTCTACGATTTTGTCGTCTAAGTTTAAAACGGCTGCCATAGTAGAAGGAGTAATTTCACATGCTTTTTGCATTGCCATTGCTCTTTGAGAAACTAATTTTAATCCGTCTTCAAATGATAAAGCACCGTTTACTACTAAAGCAGAAAATTCTCCTAAAGAATGGCCAGCGACCATATCAGGTCTTACGTCTAAAACTTTAGCTAAAATTACTGAGTGTAAAAAAACGGCTGGTTGGGTTACTTTAGTTTCTTTCAATTCTTCAGCCGTTCCTTCGAACATGATATCGGTGATTCTGAAACCTAAAATATCATTGGCTTTTTCGAATAATTCTTTTGCTAAAGGGGAGTTTTCATATAAATCTTTACCCATTCCTGTGAATTGTGCTCCTTGACCTGGAAATACGTATGCTTTCATAAATTTTGTTTCAAGTTTAAAGTTTCAAGTTTTTCTTGAGTGGCAAAAATAACATTTTTATTAGAATTCAGTTGAATTTACAATTTCCAATAATTGATTTTTATATTCTGGATGGATAATCCCATTTATCACATCAAAATTTTCGTAGAAACTTGGTAATGAAAAACTACCTTTTACAATTCCACCTTGAAACGGAAAACGTTTTGAAGCAATTTCTAAAACCGAACTTCCACCTCGAGCACCAGGGGAAGTTGCTAATAACAACATTGGTTTTTCTTGAAAGGTTTTGGCGTTAATACGTGAAGTCCAATCTAGAATATTTTTGAATGCACTAGAGTAATTTCCGTTATGTTCGGCAAACGAAATAATGATTAAATCAGCACTTCCTAATTTGCTGTAAAATTCTTGTGCTAAAGGATGAATTCCGTTTTCTTTTTCTTTATCAACAGAGAAAATAGGCATTTCGTAATCGTTTAAATCTAAAATTTCAACAGAAACATTTTGAAATTGGTTAGCAGCAAAAGTTGCCAATTGTTTATTTATGGATTGCTTGCTTGAAGAAGCTCCGAAAGCGATAATTTTTTTAGTCATTCTTGTTCAAATAATAAGTTAAGGCTCCCGAAGGGCATTTTTTTACGGTTTCAATAATTTTTTCTGTGGTTGAATTATCAGGTGTAATCCAAGGTTGTTCTTTTGGTTTAAAAACATCTGGATTATTCTTAACACAATTAGCAGAATGAGTACATTTTCCAGATTGCCATACAATGGTTACTTCACCATTTGTGTATTCTTTTTTTAGATTTTTTGGATCCATGATTCTTAGTTTTTGGTTGTTGCATTAATATAAAAACCTGCAAGGTTTTGAAATCTTGCAGGGGATAATTATAAAACGTCTCTAAATTCAGGAGTTTTATCAAAAACACTTTTCGCAAACGGACACAAAGGCAAGATTTTGATTCCTTTTTCTCTTGCAAATTCTACTGCTTTTGTTACCATTTTTTTTCCAAAGCCTTTTCCTTCGTTTCCAGGATTTACTTCAGTGTGATCAATGATAATTTTATCTTCACCAGCAAAAACAAAAGTCATCATTGCTTCTTGATTTCCATTAACTTCAATGTAAAAAGAACCTTTGTTGTCGTTTATTCTAAGTTGGACTTCTTCGGTCATAATTATGGTTTTTAAATTTCAACATTCATTATTCAAAAGGAATTTTGAATGTTGAAAAGATTAATTTATTGTTCCATTGGAATTTCCATCACCAAAAACTTCGTATTTGAATTCGCTTTGATTTCAATTTCATTGGTTTCCCAAATTCCGATTGCATCTCTTCTTTCTAATTTTTCTCCGTTAACTTCGATTTCGCCTTCAATATTCATGATGTAAAAACCGTTGCCTTCTTTTTTAAGTGAAAGTTTTTTCGAAAAATCCTTGTCAAAATCACTCAAATAAAACCATGCATCTTGATGAATCCAAACCCCAGCATCATCAGGATTTGGTGATAAGATTTGAGCAAAATCATTTTTTTGTAACGATTGGTCTAAGGTAATTTGTTGGTAACGAGGTTCCACATTTCTGTATTTTGGAAACAACCAAATTTGAAACAATTTTGTGTGTTGGTCATGATTTGGGTTAAACTCACTGTGTTGAATTCCCGTTCCAGCACTCATTACTTGTATATCACCACTTTTAATAGTTGTGCCATTTCCCATACTGTCTTTGTGGGCCAAGTCTCCTTCTAATGGAATAGTGATAATTTCCATATTATCGTGTGGATGTGTTCCAAAACCCATTCCTGCTGCAACTGTATCGTCATTTAAAACGCGTAGCATTCCAAACTGAATTCTATCAGGATTGTACCAGTTAGCAAAACTAAAACTATGATAAGCATTTAACCAACCATGATCGGCATGTCCTCTTGAATCTGCTTTGTGTAAAACTGTATTTTTCATAATGTATAAATTTAGTAATTATTATGATACAAATTTACAACCAGAAGATTCTGTAAGCACTTAATGTAGATTAAGAAATTATCGTATAGCCGAACGATGTTCTACATCTAAAATTTCGTAAATAATTTTTAAGTGATATTTTACTGTGTTTTCAGAAATAAAAAGTTTAGAAGCTATTTCTTTATTGGTTAAACCAGAACGAATAAGTTCAATAATTTCTTTTTGACGATCAGTTAAATTATAGTTTGATAAATTTAAACTTGCATTTCCTTTTTCGTCTAATGCTTGGGTTAGGCGTTCAATTTCATTATGAATTCTTGTGTTCTCTTTTTCAACTAAAATTCTTTTTGCCATATTTGATTGGTATAATCTAACTGCAAAAAACAATAAAAGAAGTAATGATACAATAACACCGTATAATATATAATCTATATATTTTTCGTTTTGAGCTTTTAGCTGTCTATTCTCGTCTTCTAATTTTTTTTCAGCTAATTCTAACTTTCCATTGGCATCGGTTGCATTATAATATTTTACAATGGAATCATATTTTTTTTGTGTAAAAAAAGCATTTTTATAATCCTCATTTTCTTGAAATATGTTTCGCATTACTTGATACAAATACATTTCATATTTTACCTTATTGTATTTTTTTGCTAATAATAGACCTTCTTTAAATGTGATATCACGTTTTTCATAAAGGTTCATTTTATTATAAAGCTCCATTTTTTTACCATAAATATTGGGTAAATTCTCAGGAGAATTTGCTTTAACTAATGCTGCTGCTTCATTTAGTAATTTTTCTGATTTTGCATAGTCTTTCTTTAACATTTTAATATAACCATCTTGCATAATAATCCAAGATTGTGTGGGAATAGATAAATGTTTGAAATTTAATTTTCTTAGTTGAATTATCAAAGCTTCGGCTTTTGGAAAATCTTGCGTATCAAAATAGACAAAGCATTTTTCAGCATCAATTGTATTTTTAACCTCTTCTTTTTGGTCACTTTGCAAGCCTTCAGCAAGAGCTAAATCTAACTTATGTAGTGTTTTTGTATAGTTAAATAAACGTTTGTATGTAAAAGACTCTAATAAGTAGGCATAATATTTTTCATAATGAGTAGATTGCTCATTTATTATTATTTCATTTAATACTGCAATCGATTTTTCATATTGCAAATTATCATTTAATATTTTGATTTGATTTTCTAATTTTTTGAGTTTTTCAGATTGCCCAAAGGATTGAGTAAATACAAATAAAACTAAAAGCAAAAAGGGGAAATGCTTTTTAATCATACCTAAAAATTTTCTCAAAGATAAGAAACACCTTATTAAAACTAAAAATAAGTTTTGTTTTTAAAATATTGATTTTTAATGTTTTAATGAAAACTACCCAGCGGGTAGTGCATGAAACTACCCGATAACTACCCGCTGTAAATTAGAATATCCAGTATTACTACTTCAAATTTGCAGTAAACAATTATACAAATGAAAATCTTAGAACGTATCAAAAATTACCTCCGTCTTTTCTCCATTAAAAGAAATGAGGCGATTTACACCTGCATTCAAAATGATATTCCTTTAACTGATCAAAATATTAAAGAAGTAATGGGAATTTTGAAACATAAGGAAAATAAAGAGTTGTTGGAAAATTTTAAAAAAGAAAACTAAACATAACTAAAAAACGAAGTTAGTTGAGACTTCAACTAAACTTAAAATCAATAGTAACCTTTAAATTTGAATCTTATCATGAAACAAAAATTACAATTTTCAGTTCTTTTCTTATTTTTTATCTTTTTATCAAATGCACAAATCTTTGATATTGGTAATTTGAGATATACTGTTACAAATGGTCTAAATGTAAATGTTGCACAAATAGGTTCTTCATCAGGTGTGGAAAATATACCTACAAGTGTTGTAAATTCAGGAATAACATACAATGTAACTTCTATTAAGGATTATGGATTTTATTTTTCAGATGCAACTTCAGTGAATATACCAAATTCTATAACCCACATTGGAGTTGCAGCATTTCGTTATTCAAGTTTAACGTCTATTAATATTCCAAGTTCTGTAACATCCTTTGGATTTGTGGCATTGGATAGTACTAGCTTAACTTCTGTAACAGTTAATTGGACTACACCACCAACTGTTGGTTCAGACCTTTTCTCAAGTTCACACATTCCAACAATACCTTTATATGTTCCAGCAGGTACTGAAGCTTTATATGAAGGAGCTGCGGTTTGGACAAATTTTAATTCTATCAATTCAATATTGTCTTCGGAAGATTTTAATCAATCAAAAATAAGCGTTTATCCAAACCCCTCAAACGGAATTTTTACGATTGAAAATGAAGGTTCTACTACTATTGAGATATTCGATATTTTAGGAAATCAAATTACAACACAAAAAGCAAATATTGGTGCTACAATGGTAGACTTAAATGGTTTTACAGCAGGCATTTATTTTGCTAAAATCACCACCGAAAACAACCAAACACAAACGGTAAAATTGATTAAACAATAACCTTGAAAAACATAGAAAAATACCGTTTAGAAATTCTATTATTTATTTTATACACTGGTATAATTTATATCATATTATCTTTTTTTATTAACTAATTATGAACCCAATGAAAATT
This sequence comes from Flavobacterium proteolyticum, assembly GCF_015223105.1. Classification (GTDB taxonomy): domain Bacteria; phylum Bacteroidota; class Bacteroidia; order Flavobacteriales; family Flavobacteriaceae; genus Flavobacterium; species Flavobacterium proteolyticum. Next base: position 328,417 of record NZ_JADFTZ010000001.1, on the reverse strand, counting down.
AAAAAACTACTCATTGCCACACTTTTACTGGGCGCTTTTCAAGCACAAGCACAAGAATCAGTAGCTACTTCTGGAGGTAATGCTTCTGGAACAAATGGAAATGTGAGTTACACAGTAGGGCAAGTGGTATACACAACTAATACCGGAACAACCGGTTCAGTAGCACAAGGTGTGCAACAACCTTTTGAAATCCAAACCGTTTTAGGTGCAGAGAATTTCAACATTAACTTGCAATTAGCAGTGTATCCAAATCCAACAACCAATTGGTTACAACTTGAAGTACGAAATACAGATTTCGCCAATCTTTCCTATCAATTTTTTGACTTAAACGGAAAAATGATTTTAAATGAAAAAATTACTGCTGAAACATCTTCTATTCAAATGGAACGCTTACCAGCAGCTATTTTTCTGTTAAAAGTGGTAAGCAACAACAAAGAAGTGAAAACGTTTAAAATCATTAAAAAAGAGAATTAATTATGAGAAAAATTTACACATTAATTATATTTTCTTTCTTAACATTACAAACGTACGGAATGAATTTATTCGTACAAACACCTAATAATGGCACTATTTCATTAGATGTAGAGCCGTCAGATAGTGGAGAAAATGTTAAGAACAAAATATTTGATCAAATTTCAGTTCCAGTTATAAACCAAGTCATATCTTGGAATGGTACAACAATTCAAGACGGTCAAACACTTGCTGATGTTGGTATTGTAACTAATAACAGTACAATTGTATTAACTGTTACAACCACAACTCAAGTACCTGAAAAAATGAGCTACCAAGCCGTAGTGCGTAACACTACTAATAATTTAGTAACCAACCAACCGGTAGGCATGCAAATTAGTATTTTACAAGGTTCGGCTACAGGAACAGCCGTTTATGTAGAAACACAAACTCCAATCTCTAATGCGAACGGATTAGTGACGCTAGAAATTGGTGGTGGTACAATAGTTTCAGGAAACATGGCTACTATCAACTGGGCAAATGGTCCCTATTTCATCAAAACAGAAACTGATCCAACAGGCGGATCTTCTTATACCATTACAGGTACTTCTCAATTATTGAGTGCACCTTATGCTTTGTATGCCAAAACATCAGGGAGTTCAACTCCTGGTCCAGCAGGTCCTCAAGGTATTCAAGGTCCAGCAGGAACTAACGGCTTAGATGGAGCAACTGGTCCAATGGGTCCACAAGGTCCTCAAGGTTTAACAGGACCACAAGGTCCAGCAGGTGTTAACGGTTTAGATGGTGCAACAGGTCCAATGGGACCACAAGGTCCTCAAGGTCCAGCAGGTGCTAACGGTTTAGATGGTGCAACAGGTCCAATGGGACCACAAGGTCCTCAAGGTCCTCAAGGTCCAGCAGGTGCTAACGGTTTAGACGGAGCAACAGGTCCAATGGGACCACAAGGTCCAGCAGGTCCAGCAGGAGCTAATGGTTTAGACGGAGCAACAGGTCCGATGGGTCCTCAAGGACCGATTGGTTTAACAGGAGCAGCGGGTCCACAAGGTCCACAAGGTTTAACTGGTCCACAAGGCCCAGCAGGAGTTCCTGGTGCTAATGGACAAGGTGTGCCAACAGGTGGAACAACAGGTCAAGTTTTAGCTAAAGTAAATGGAACGGATTATAATACACAATGGGTTACACCAAGTGCAGGAGGAAGTGGTGCACAAGTAGCCTTGATTGCTACAAAAACTACTAATCCTCAAGTTTTAGCATTAGCTAATGGACTAAATACAGGTGATTTGGTAACGTTTGACAATGTGGTTACCTCGAACACTACTTTTGGAAGCTATAATACAGCTACCAATACTTTCACAGTAAATCAAGCTGGAGTATATTGTATACAAGCAACTGTTCGTACCCCAGATGCACCAACTCCAAGCCAAACACCCAATCAGTTTTTGTTTGTGGATTTTGATAATGCAGGTATAACAGGTATAAATACAATGTTTACAGAATATCCTGTAGCCAATCCCGGAAATTTCCCATCTGGGGTGAAAGGAAAAGGATTTACATCTGTAATGATGTATTTAACTGCAGGACAAACTATAAATATCAAAGGTTTAACAGCAAATTCAGGTACCTTCAGTCAAGGCTTAAGTACGAATGGTACTTGTAAGTTCATGATATTTAAAATGTAATCTGAAAGTTAAAAAATGAAAAATATAAAAAAACTTATTGTAGCTACTTCTTTATTTATCGGAAGTTTAGCTTTCGCGCAAGCTCCAGAAAAAATGAGCTACCAAGCCGTAGTGCGTAACACTACCAATAACTTAGTATTCAACCAACCGGTAGGCATGCAAATTAGTATTTTACAAGGTTCGGCTACAGGAACAGCCGTTTATGTAGAAACACAAACTCCAATCTCTAATGCGAACGGATTAGTGACGCTAGAAATTGGTGGTGGTACAATAGTTTCAGGAAACATGGCTACTATCAACTGGGCAAACGGTCCGTATTTCATCAAAACAGAAACCGATCCAACAGGCGGTTCTTCCTATACTATTACAGGTACTTCTCAATTATTGAGTGCACCTTATGCTTTATATGCCAAAACATCAGGGAGTTCAACTCCTGGCCCACAAGGACCTGCAGGTCCTGCAGGTCCTATCGGATTAACTGGGGCAACAGGCCCACAAGGTATTCAAGGTGAAACAGGCCAACAAGGACCTGCAGGACCACAAGGTATTCAAGGTGAAACAGGACCGCAAGGACCAATCGGTTTGACTGGTGCAACAGGCCCACAAGGACCAATTGGATTAACAGGTGCTACTGGACCACAAGGTATTCAAGGAGAAACAGGACCACAAGGACCAATTGGATTAACAGGTGCTACTGGACCACAAGGACCTGCAGGACCACAAGGTATTCAAGGTGAAACAGGACCGCAAGGACCAATCGGTTTAACGGGAGCAATGGGTCCACAGGGTCCAACAGGATTAACCGGAGCAACAGGCCCTCAAGGTCCAGCGGGAACTAACGGTACCAACGGACAAGGTGTGCCAACAGGTGGAACAGCAGGACAAGTGTTAGCCAAAGTAAATGGTACCGATTATAATACACAATGGGTAACACCAAGTGGAAGCAGTGGTTGGGGTCTTACTGGTAATGCAGGTACAAACCCAACTACTAACTTTATTGGAACTACCGACAACCAACCCATTGTTTTCCGTACCAACAATTTAGAGCGTTGGAGAATCACCCCAAATGGACGAATTACTGTTACCACTGGATTAGGTAGTGAAAGTATGTTTATTGGCGGTGGAAACGAAACCACCTTTGGTTCTCAAAATACTGTATTCGGAGTATCTGCCTTTAATGTAAATAGTTCAGGTGCTGAAAATACCGCTGTAGGTGTTCAAGCATTGCTCAATAATACAACTGGAGGTGGAAACACAGCTGTGGGAAGAAGCGCTTTGTCTGTGACCTCAAGCGGAAATTTTAATACCGCGATTGGGCACAATGCAAACGTAACCTCGGGTACCCTGAGTAATGCTACAGCAATTGGTGCTGGTGCACAAGTAAATGCAAGCAACAAAATACGTTTGGGTGACAACAATGTAACCAGTACTGAGATTGCAGGACAAGTTCGCGTAAACGGTCAAGCCATTGGAACCAACGATTTCACGTTGCCAGCAACACGTGGTACTGCAGGTCAAGTGTTACAAACGAATGGTGCAGGAGCAACGCAGTGGGTAACACCAAGTGCAGGTGGTAGTGGACCTGTAATGTTGGTGAGAGCCTCTGCAAATACTGCTCAATCAATACCATTTGGAAGTAATACAGCAGCACCGACGCTAGCTACCTGCTTTGGATCTGTAACGACAAATATTGGAGGTGCATATAACGCTACAACAGGGATTTTCACTGCTCCTTCTGATGGGTTATACCTGGTTACCATTCAAGTCATTGCATCAGTTAATGGAACCGCAATTTTACCTTACATCGATGTGAACAATGATTACACAGATAATACGCAAAACACGAATGCGGTAATAGGACCAGATTTTTTAGGTGTACAATCGGTAAATACCGCGTCTATTCAAGCAGCAATTAATAATCGTGGACAATTAACAGCTCAAGTTTATTTAACAGCAGGCCAAGTATTTTCGATTCGATTCAATAACACGAATACAGCCGCAAATAGCACTCCGAGGACAGATGGGAGTACTAATTTTACGGTGGTGAAGTTGTTGTAAAAAATAAAGTTTAAAACGAGTCAGCAATGGCTCGTTTTATTTTTTCAATAATCTTGCTTTCATCTTACTAAAAAACTCAGGTGTTACGCCTATGAAGGATGCAATATGTTTTTGAGGAACTTTCTGAATTAAGGTGGGATATTTAGAACAGAATTTTTCAAAACGTTCTTCGGCAGTTAAACTTAAATTGTCCATTAGTCGTTCTTGATGTGCAACTAAGGAGTTTTCGGCTAAAATTCTGAAAAAGCGTTCTAATTTTGGAATTTCTTGATAAAGTTGTTGTTGGTTTTCTTTGGTAATCATCACCACTTCGGCATCTTCTAAAATTTCTATGAACAAATTTCCTGGTTTTTCAGAAATGTAACTGTACATGTCACCAATCCACCAACCTTCGCAAGCAAAATGTAATACGTGTTCGATAATATTATCATTAATATTGAAACTTCTCAAAATTCCGGAATTCACAAAATACGTGCAAGTCGCCACTTCGCCTGCACTCAATAAAATGGTTTTGGTTTTGAATTGTCTGGTTTCAGTTTTAGACAAAAACAACTCTTGCTCTTCAGGAGTTAGCGTAACATGTTTGGCGATATTTTCTAAAATAGATTGCATTACTCCAAAAATACAATTTAATTTTGGGATTAAAGAAACAAAAAAACCGATGCATTACACATCGGTTTCTATATTAATGAAAGTGATCTTCTTCAATTTCGAATTCGGCATCTTTTTCCCAAATTTCCATTTCACAAGGTTTACAATTGAATTTTAATTTGTATTCCAATTCGCCTTGTTTTAAAACTAAAGGTTCTTTTAGCTTTTTGTCCATGTTTTCACGATGGTATTTTGGACAACGCTCTAATTCGTATTTAATACAATATTTAGTAGTCATTACACGAGATTTTCCCGGGTCCCATTGTAATTCGAACGCTTTTTCAATTTCGGTTACACCATGACGCTCGTAGAATTTACGTGCTGTTTTATTGGCAACATTGTACATGAAATCCAATTTCGTTTCTGGATACGGATGCGATGTTTTTACCAATTGGTGTTCTTTGCGAACATAATTTTTCAAACGAATTTCCGATAATTGTTCGTAAACCGTTCTTCGCATTTCATTGATTTTTGAAATAGGAAGGAACCAATTTCCAGAAAATTCAATCGTAATTTCATCAGCTGTATAAGGTGTGAAACCTGTTTTTGCTAAGTTGGTTTTAAAATTTTCAGCTAAAGATTCGTTGTTTTTTGTTTGTTCTTTTGGGTGAACCAAATTTACTAAACTTACATTTCCATCTTCATCAGTTGCGATTAATTCAAAACCTGTTTCGTTTTCTTTTAATAGTAAAGTTGTGCTGATTTTACGAACCGCACTATCTTCTCTTTCTACTAATTTGATGAAAGCAGCATCATTATTTCTGTAAATGAAAGTACCTTCTTTGATTTCTTTCAATACATTTGGATAAACAAATCCGTTTTCGGCACGGTTAACGTAAATTCCTTCGGCTTCGTTGTTTTCGTTAATGAAACACAATCCGTCACCATTATTTAGTAATTCACCATTTTCAATTTCGTATGAATTCCCAACCGTTTTTACCAATTTACCAATATATTGTCCTTTTGATTTTGGACTTTCCCAAGAACCAATCGCTTGATGCCTTTCGTTTACAAAATAATCGGTATAACCACGATTGAAGGTTCTGTCTAATGATGAATCGAATAAGTATGTACATTTTCCAGAAGAAGCTTTGGTGTATTTATCGTTGTTTTCGTTCAAGAAAGCATCTAATTTCTGACGTAAATAAGAAACGTTGTTTTTTACATAAACGATGTCTTTCAAACGACCTTCAATTTTGAATGAAACAATTCCGGCTTCTACTAAATTTGGAATTTGGTTCGAAACATCAAAATCTTTAATAGAAAGTAAGTGACTGTTTTTGATTAAAGTATCACCATTTCCATCAATTAAATTATAAGGTAAACGACAATTTTGTGCACAAGAACCACGGTTTGCCGAACGTTCGCCATTAGCAACACTCATATAGCAATTTCCGCTAAATGAAACACACAAAGCGCCCGTTACGAAAAATTCTAATTCTACATCAGAAGCGTCACGGATTTCTTTGATTTGACTTAAATTCAATTCACGCGCTAAAACCACACGTTTGATTCCGGCATCCGCTAAGAATTTGATTTTATCGGCATCACGATTATTGGTTTGCGTACTGGCATGCAATACGATAGGAGGTAGCTCCATTTCCATAATCGCCATGTCTTGAATGATTAAAGCGTCTACGCCAATGTCATACAATTTCCAAATCAATTGACGACAAGGTTCTAATTCGTTATCGTATAAAATGGTATTGATAACTACAAAAACCTGAGCGTTAAACAAGTGCGCATATTTTACCAATTCGGCAATATCTTCCACAGAATTGGTAGCATTTGAACGAGCACCATATAAAGGAGCACCAATATAAACCGCATCTGCACCACTGTTTATGGCAGCAATTCCTTGTACTAAGTTTTTTGCAGGAGCTAAAATTTCAATCTTCTTTTTCATATGTTCTGATTATAATTTTTCAGATGTAACATATGGAATCGCTTTTTTTAATTTGTGATTGCTTACGCAATATTTTTTAGTAGCGATTTCATTTGTAAATCTTTAATCTTTCGGGATTTGCCGAAAAAAAGTGTGCAAAGTTCTTATAAAAAATCCAAGATTTCTAATTCAAGTTCGCTTTTTTTGAATTTAGAGCATAAAAAAACACGAATTGGTTTAATTTAATAAATCAATTCGTGCTAATATATTTGTTTGTGATTTAAGAAACCGCTTCTTTAATTCTTCTCATTGCTTCTGTTAATAAAGCTTCGCTAGTTGCGTAAGAGAAACGAATACAATTTGGATTTCCAAAAGCATCACCAGTTACCGTTGCTACATTTGCTTCTGCTAATAAGAACATCGAGAAATCGGTTGCGTCTTTAATTAATTGACCTTTTAATGTTTTCCCGAAGAAAGATGAAACATCAGGGAACACATAAAACGCACCTTCTGGAACATTCAATTTGAAGCCTGGAATTTGGTTTACTAATCCCACTACTAAATCTCTTCTGTTTTTGAAGGCAGCAACCATTTCGTTTAATACACCTGGATCAGCTTCAACAGCAGTAATCGTTGCTCTTTGTGCAATAGAATTCGCTCCCGAAGTAACTTGTCCTTGAATTTTAGTACACGCTTTTGCAATGAATTCTGGTGCTCCGATGTAACCAATTCTCCAACCTGTCATAGCGAATGCTTTCGCAACTCCATTAACAGTAATCGTTCTTTCTAACATTCCTGGAATAGATGCAATACTGCAGAATGTTCCTGAAAAGTTAATATGTTCGTAGATTTCGTCAGAAACTACATATACGTGTGGATGTTTTTCTAAAACTTTAGCTAAAGCTGTTAACTCTTCACGATTGTAAACCGAACCACTTGGATTACAAGGTGAACTGAACCACATCATTTTTGTTTTTGGTGTGATAGCTGCTTCTAATTGTTCTGGTGTAATTTTGAAATCGCTTTCTACAGAAGTTGGAACTTCAACCGGAACTCCGCCAGAAAGTTTGATAATTTCGAAATACGAAACCCAATATGGAGCAGGAAGAATTACTTCGTCACCTTCGTTTAACATTACTTGTGCAATGTTGTATAACGATTGTTTTGCTCCCGTAGAAACTACAATTTGTGATGGTTTGTAGTCTAAATTGTTATCTCTTTTGAATTTTTTGCAAATCGCTTCTTTCAATTCTAAGTAACCTTCCACAGGTGTGTACGTACTGTAGTTTTCGTCGATTGCTTTTTTTGCAGCTTCTTTAATGAATTCAGGAGTGTTGAAATCTGGTTCTCCTAAACTAAGGCTAATAATGTCTTTTCCTTGTGCTTTTAATTCTCTTGCCAAAGCTGCCATAGCTAAAGTTTGAGAAACGGCTAAGTTGTTGATTCTGTCCGATAACGGGTTCATTGTGTGTTAGTTATTATAGTTAATACAAAAGACGCGATTCCTCGCGTCTCTTTATTTTATTATGCTAATTGTGGTTTTCTTCCTAGTTCTCTCAAATGCTTGAAGTGAGATACTATTGCCGCTCGAGTCGTTTTGAACTCGTGATATGGTAAGTTACATTCTGCTGCTGTTTGTTTTACAATTTCAGCAATTTTGTTGTAGTGAATGTGACTGATATTTGGGAAAATATGGTGTTCAATTTGATGATTTAATCCACCAGTATAATAATTTACAATCCAATTCTTTGGTGCGAAGTTAGCCGTTGTGAACAATTGGTGAATTGCCCAAGTATTTTCGATTTCTCCATTTTCATCTGGCATTGGATTTACAGTGTCTTCCACTACGTGTGCTAATTGGAATACAACACTCAAAATTAATCCAGCAGTGTAATGCATTACAACAAATCCTAAAAGTACTTTCCACCAAGTTACTCCTAAAACCATTGGTAAAACTAACCAAATTGAAAAGTAAATAGTTTTAGTAATGATTAATGTAGTCCATTGAAAAGCTGGGCTTTTAGCTTCACCATAGGATAATTTTCTTTTTAAGTAACGTTTCATCTGTAGGAAATCAGTTGTGATAGCCCAGTTGAAGGTTAATAATCCATATAAGAAAACAGAATAATAATGTTGAAATCTGTGGTGACTGTACCATTTGGCTGTTTTAGAAAAACGTAAAATTCTTCCCGCTTCTAAATCTTCATCGTGTCCAATAATGTTGGTGTAGGTGTGATGTAAAACATTGTGTTGTACTTGCCAGTTGTAAACATTTCCAGCTAGGATGTAGATACTTCCTCCCATTAATTTGTTTACCCAAGATTTTGTGGAGTAAGCACCGTGATTTCCATCATGCATTACGTTCATTCCAACTCCTGCCATTCCAATTCCGATTACTACGTTTAATAATAAATATACCCAAAACGGCATATCCATAGCTAATAGAAAGAAATATGGAGTTAGGAAAAGACCGAACATTACAATTGTTTTTAAGTGTAATTTCCAGTTTCCTGTTTTGTCAATTTTATTTTCTTTGAAATAATCGTTTACTCTTTTATTTAATGTTCTGAAAAACTTCAGGTTGTCCTCTTTTGAGAAAATCGGAGTTGTGGTATTCATATATTTTGTATTCAAATTTCGTCAAAGATAAATATTATAATTTTTTCATTTATGATATTCGTCATTTTTTATTCACCAAAAAGCGTATTTTTGTGCAAAATTTAACGAATGGAAGCCATTTTAAAGCAATTTCCTGATTTATCTGAAAATCAAATACTTCAGTTTCAAAAATTACAATCGCTATATGAAGATTGGAACTCTAAAATTAATGTAATTTCAAGAAAAGATATTGACGAATTATATACGCGTCATGTTTTACATTCGTTAGGAATTGCAAAAATTATCGAGTTCCGTCCAGGTTCTAAAATTATGGATGTGGGAACTGGTGGTGGTTTTCCTGGAATTCCATTAGCAATTTTATTTCCAGAAGTTGATTTTTATTTGATTGATGTTATTGCAAAAAAAATCAAAGTAGTGAATGAAGTTGCCGTAGGTTTAGGATTAAAAAACGTAAAAGCCGAACAAAAACGTGCCGAATTAGTGAAACAAGAATTTGATTTCATTGTAAGTCGTGCGGTAACCAATATGCCTGATTTTGTTAAATGGGTAGATGACAAAGTAGCTAAAAAACAAAACCACGAATTAGCCAACGGAATTTTATATCTAAAAGGTGGTGATTTAACCGAAGAATTAAAGGATTTCCCAAAAGCAACACAATACAATTTATCCGATTTCTTTACTGATGAGTTTTTTGAGACAAAGAAAATGGTGCATTTGCCGTTGAAGTATAAGAAATAAGTGATTAGTGAAAAGTAATTAGTTATAAAAACAAAACCCGATTCTCAACTGAAAATCGGGTTTTTTATTTCTATTTCGGACTAAGATTATCCTAAAAACGGATATTTATAATCTTCTGGTGTTACGAAAGTTTCTTTAATTGTTCTAACAGAAGCCCAACGCAATAAGTTTTGTGCTGAACCTGCTTTATCGTTAGTTCCTGAACCTCTAGCTCCTCCAAATGGTTGCATTCCTACAACAGCACCTGTTGGTTTATCGTTGATGTAGAAGTTTCCTGCTGCATTTTGTAAAGCAACGGTTGCTTCTTCCACTGCATAACGACATTGGCTAAATACCGCACCAGTTAATGCGTATTCTGAAGTTTCGTCAACTAATTTCAATGTTTCAGACCATTTTGCATCTTCATAAATATAAATCGTAACTACCGGTCCGAATAATTCGGTTTCCATAGTAGTATATTTTGGATTTGTAGTTAAGATAACTGTTGGTTCAATGAAATACCCTTTTGATTTATCGTAATTTCCTCCCATGATAACTTCTGCATCGCTATCGTTTTTAGCTTGGTCAATATAACGTGCTAATTTATCAAATGAAGCTTCTGAAATAACTGCTGTAATGAAATTACTCATATCTTCTGGAGAACCCATTTTCATTGAAGCTAAATCTGCTTCTAAATTAGATTTAACCGCCGGCCATAAACTTTGTGGAATGTAAACACGAGAAGCCGCACTACATTTTTGTCCTTGGAATTCAAAAGCACCACGAGTAATTCCGGTTGCTACTTGTTTTGCATTAGCTGATGGATGTGCAATGATAAAATCTTTTCCACCAGTTTCTCCAACGATTCTTGGATAGGTTTTGTAAGTTGCAATGTTGTTTCCGATAGTTTTCCAAATGTCATTGAAAACACCAGTCGAACCTGTAAAGTGAACTCCAGCTAAATGTGGGCTTGATAAAACTACGTCAGAAACCATTCCAGAATCACCCATTACCATATTGATAACACCGTCTGGTAAACCTGCTTCTTTGAAAACTTGCATAATCACATTAGCAGAATATACTTGTGTTGCCGCTGGTTTCCAAACTACAACATTCCCCATTAAAGCAGCACTTGAAGGTAAGTTCCCAGCAATAGCGGTAAAGTTAAAAGGTGTAATTGCATATACGAAACCTTCTAATGGTCTGTATTCAACACGATTCCACATATCAGAAGTTGAAGCCGGTTGATCTGCATAAATTTTTGTCATGAATTCTACGTTATAACGTAAGAAGTCAATCAACTCACAAGCGGAATCGATTTCTGCTTGGTGAATTGTTTTTGATTGCGCAATCATAGTCGCTGCATTGATTTTAGCACGGTATGGACCTGCTAATAATTCAGCGGCTTTTAAGAAAATTCCAGCTCTGTTTTCCCAAGCCATTGCTGCCCATTTTTTACGAGCTTCTAATGCTTCGGTAATAGCTTTTTCTACTAAGGTTCTGTCTGCTTGGTGATAAACACCTACAACATGTTGGTGGTCGTGTGGAGCCGACATTTTTTTTGTGTCGCCTGTTTTGATTTCTTCGCTACCTATATATAATGGAACTTCTACTTGAGCATTCCACATGGCTTTGTATGTTTCTGCAACTTTTGCTCTTTCAGGAGAACCTGGAGCGTACGATTTTACGGGTTCGTTTACCGCTTTTGGGACATTAAAAAATCCTTTTAACATGGTGTTGTATTTTGAGATTAGACAAATTTGTACTCAGATTTACGAAATAATCGTAAACGATTACAAAAATACAAAGTATATTTTGAATTATCGATAACAAATGTTACGAAGCTAATTTGTTCGCTTATTAGTTAATGGCAAAAGGAGCGCTAAGTTTAAAAGTTGGGATTGAAACTCTAAAACTTCTTGTTGAGGTAAAGTTTACCATGTTGAAATAACCTTTCATTGCTCCAATTGGTGAAGAAAGTAAGCATCCAGATGAATAGGTGTAGCTTTCGCCAGGTTTAATAACTGGTTTTTTTCCAATTACGCCTTCGCCATCTACCACTTCAACATTGTTTAATGCGTCGTAAATTTCCCAATGACGTGTAGTTAATTGTACCGAATCTTTACTTTGGTTTTCAATAGTAACATGATAAGTAAAGGCAAAATGTATCTTATAGTTCTTGAAGTAGGTTCCTTCAAAACTAGTTAAAACTGAAATTTTTATGCCTCTTGTAATTTGACTTACCATAAATTAAAATAAGATTATTGACACTGCCATTAATACGAAAACAGCTAATAATGAAATAGGTATGAATAATATGTTCAAAAGTATGAATTTAAAAATTGTTTTCCAACGACTGTTTTGATAAAAATTTCTTAAAGATTTATAAAGGTAAAGGGGGAATAAAATGAAAAAACTAGTACCAACTAAAAATAGAGATAAATCTTCAGAAATAAATCCTATAAATTCAAAAAGTATTAAACAAATAAACATAAATGAATAAAAGTTGTAGGAGAATACTAAATGATCTGTATAGTTGAAATTTTTATCATAAAAGGTAATCCAAAAAATAATTGCTATAAAAGGAATCGATAAAAAAATTAAGAATGGTAATTTACCTAAAATGTAATCGCTAATTTCTCTAAGCACATCATTTGACTTTAAATTTTGCGCTTTTTCATAGATATATCGGTTGATTTTGTTGTTTTCGTATCCTAGTTTTTTTAATGCAACCGCTGGAGTTTCTTGAGGATTTTTTAAGTTGTAGTTTCTAAATGAGGTGATACGAAGTGTTAAGTGATCTAAGTTTTCAGGGTTATTAAGTTCTTTTGCTTTATAAATAGAATCTCTATGAAATTCCTTGCCTGTTTTTTTATCTACTTCAATTACGCCAGTATCGTAGATTTTATTGTAATCTATTTTTGTGCTATCGCTTGTGATTAATTCTGTCTCCGGTTTTTCTTCTGCACTTTTATTGTTGAATCTTGTTCCAATATCCATTACTATAAAAAGTATTATAGAAATACTTAAAAACAAACGGAATGGATTGGCATGATGGTGTCTTTTTCCTTCGCAAAATTCTCTTGCTGCAATACCAGGTTTTAAAAATAAAGAAAAGAAAGTGTTTCGCAATCTAGAATCATACGCATAAAAATTTGCGAAAAACTCCTCTATAAAATCTCTTATGGTAAGTTTTTTTGTTGAATTCAATTGACCGCAAGCGTGACAATATTTTTCGCTAACATCTAATTTAGTTTCACAATTGATGCATTGAGTGCCTCTATATTTTTTATCTTTTCTGTTCATTATTAATTGCGGATAACTTCGCTATTCGTGTTTGCTATTCCAATTACTCTATCGTATCTGTCGTTATTTCCTCTATAATATACAATTGCAGTATAGTTATTTTCCGTTTGAAAGAAATTGCCATCAATTGCATTTTTAAAATCAATTACTCCTTTTTTATCGGTAAGAATATATTGATAGTTGGTAAAACCTTGTTTTATTAAAAGAGCTTTTTCGTAAAGCCCGGTTTTTTTATTCAGATCCATTTTATAATCATCAGTTAATGAGTAATTATTAAACATTCCGGAAACATAAATGTTTTCCTCTAAAAATTCTGGCGCATCTAAGGTAAAATATACCCAAGAATAATCAGATTCTATTTGAGAATTTGTTGAGTTAACATTCTGGATAAAAAAGTTGCCATTGATATCAGGAAAATAAGTGTAAGGTTGGTTTTTTCTTGGAGTATTTGTATATAAATGAGTGTTGTAGATGTTTTCGCCAGAAGTAACTTTTGCAACGGTATTATTAGTTGCTCTTATGATTTTGTTATCAATGCTATAGCATTCGTTTCCACCCCAAAATTGTGTTTCTTTATTGTATCTGTAAATTAATTCAGAACCAAGTGTGTATTGAGGTTTTATATTAGAAATACTCGTTTTCCAATTTCCGTTTTGAAAAAGTGTAACTTTTACGTTTTGAATGGGGTTTTGTAGAATTCTGTCGCCATAATTTATTGACATTTCAATATTTTGCTTTTGATTTATACTTTCAAAATCTCGTGCTCTTCTTATTGAAAGGCCAACAGATACTTGTTCTTCATAAATTATTATTCTACGAGAAAAAACGATTTCATTTTCGTCGTTTAAAACAGAAATTAAATAATTACCACTTTTAGTAATTTGATTAAATCTATTTGGAAAAACTTGTCTGTAATGTGAGTAGAGTTGTAAAGTGTTAAATGAATTTTCATAAGTAATAATGCGCTGATTGTCCATGCCATTTAGATATTCTACTTTTCCTAAATCAGATGGTGCAGACCAATCGTAATTGTACTGAGTGATGGTGTAGTAATAATCGGCTTCGTCTCCGTATAAATCGTCAAAACTTAATTCAAAAGTTTCGCCAAGTTTAAAAAAAGGAATCACATTATTGCCATTAACCCGAAATGAAATGGTTTTAATATTGAATGATGGATCTTGTTCAATTCCTGCTTGTGAGAAAATAAAACACGGTATAAATATGAAGAATAGAGTTGCAATTTTATTCATTTTACAGCTATAAAAACGTAAAAATAGTAAATCTTTAAGAACAAACGTAATTCCTTTAAATTTATTAGCAATTTCTAATTTAGAATAGTTATAAATAAAGCCAATCTCCTTCTTTATTTTTGGTAAGGTGTTATGTATTTGATTAAATTTGCACGTTTTATAGTAAATTTTTTAACAATCATATCTTCAAAAATATGTCAAAAGACATTCGAATTAAAAAAGGTTTAGACCTTAAGTTGAAGGGTGAAGCGGCTCACAAAGTAGCTCAAGTAACTCGCTCGAAAGTCTATGCTGTTAAACCTTCTGACTTCCATGGAGTAACTCCAAAGATGGTAGTAAAAGAAGGAGATAACGTTAAAGCGGGAGAAGTAATTTTCTTTTCTAAATCAGATGAGAAAGTTAAATTCGTTGCCCCTGTAAGCGGAAAAATTCAAGAAATCAAACGTGGTGAAAAAAGAGTCATTTTAGAGATTCTTATTGCTGCAGATTCTCAAGATGTTTTCGTTGAGCATAGCAAGAAAAATCCTAATGATTTATCAACAGAAGAAGTAAAAGCACATTTGTTAGCTTCAGGATGTTGGCCATTTATTAATCAACGTCCATATGATGTGATTGCTAATTCAGCTGATACACCTAAAGCTATTTTTATTTCAGCTTATGCAACTGCTCCATTAGCTGCAGATGTTGAGTTTGTTTTAGAAAACAAATTAGAAGCATTTCAAGTTGGTATCGATGCTTTAGCAAAATTAACATCAGGAAAAGTTCATTTATCTGTAAAAGGTAAAGGAAATTCTATTTTTAAAGATGTTAAAGGAGTTTCAATGCACCAAGTTTACGGTCCGCACCCTGCTGGAAATGTTGGGGTTCAAATTGCAAAAATTTCGCCAATTAATGCTGGTGAGAGAGTTTGGACAGTAACGCCACAAGATGTTGCTATTATTGGTGAATTGTTTTTAACTGGAAAATTCAATGCTACAAGAACTGTGGCTTTGGCGGGTTCTGAAGTTAAAGAGGCTCAATATTATAATGTAATTTCTGGTGCTGCAGTTGCAGACTTAGTTGCTGGTAAAATTGAAGGAGATAACGTGAGAGTTATTTCTGGAGATGTTTTAACTGGAACAAAAGTGAAAATGGATGGAAATTTAGGTTTCTGTAGCAATACGGTAACTGTTATTCCTGAAGGAAATGTTTACAGAATGTTTGGATGGATGCCATTTGCATCGCCAAGTGTTCACAGTGCGTCAAGAACAGGATTATCATGGTTAATGCCAGGTAAAAAATATGCGCCTAACACCAATTTAAATGGTGAAGAAAGAGCTTTAGTTGTAACAGGAGAAATGGAAGCAGTAATGCCGATGGATATTTTTCCAATGCAATTGTTAAAAGCTTGTTTGGCTAGCGATATCGATAAAATGGAAAGCTTAGGAATTTACGAAGTAGCTCCAGAAGATTTTGCTTTAATTGATTATACTAACACATCTAAATTAGAAGCGCAACAAATCATTCGTGAGGCTCTTGATTTAATGATTAAAGAAGTAGGATAATAGCTATGAAGTTTTTAAGAGATAAAATAGACCAAATTAAAAAGCCTTTTGAGAAAGGGCAAAAATTTGAAAAATTCGCACCTGCTATCAATGCATTAGACACATTTTTATATGTGCCTAATCATACTACAAAGCACGGAGCTCATATTAGAGATGCTGTAGATTTAAAGAGAACCATGATTACTGTGGTTTTAGCTTTAATTCCAGCTTTAATATTCGGAATTTACAATGCAGGTTACCAACACTTCATTCAGATTGAAGGTTCTGACATGTCATTTGGAAATTTATTTTTCCACGGATTATGGAAAGTATTACCAATGATTATTGTGTCGTATGCAGTAGGATTAGGTATCGAATTTGCTTTCGCAATTTTTAGAGGTCACGAAGTTAACGAAGGATATTTAGTATCTGGTTTGTTAATTCCAATGGTTATGCCAGTTGATTTACCTTTATGGATGTTAGCTATTTCAGTTGCTTTTGCAGTTGTAATTGGTAAAGAAGCTTTTGGAGGAACAGGTATGAATATTTTCAATCCTGCTTTATTAGCGAGAGCTTTTGCATTCTTTGCTTATCCTACATTCATGTCGGGAGATAAAATTTGGGTTAGCGATGCTACTACTATCGATGGTGTATCAGGTGAAACTATTTTAGGTTCATTAGCACAAGGAAAAGAAGTAGCCTATTCAACTATGGATATGTTCTTAGGATTTATTCCAGGTTCTATTGGTGAAACTTCAACTTTAGCTATTTTAATTGGTGCATTTATTTTAATTGCAACAGGAGTTGGTAGTTGGAAAATTATGGTTTCTGGAGTTATTGGAGCGGCTTTAACTGCTTTGATGTTCAATGCTGTTGGTTTAACGGCTTTAATGAATTTTGATTGGATGAATCATCTAGTAGTTGGAGGTTTTGCTTTTGGTATTGTATTCATGGCAACTGATCCTGTTTCTGCGGCTCAAACCGATAAAGGAAAAATCATCTACGGTTTATTAATAGGATTCTTTAGTATTTTAATTAGAGTTTTCAACCCAGCGTATCCAGAAGGAGTAATGTTGGCTATCTTATTAATGAACACTTTAGCGCCAACTATCGATTATTTCGTAGTTAATGGAAACATTGCTAAGAGAAAGAAAAGATTGGCTAAGTCTAAACAATTAAAATCTGCATAGTCATGAATAGAGAAAGTAACGGATATACATTTTTGTTTGCGACTGTAATGGTGGTGTTAGTAGCTTCTGCTTTAGCATTTGCTGCAACTGCACTTAAGCCAGATCAAGAGGCAAACATTAAGAAAGAAAAAATGCAGTACATTCTAAAATCGTTTGGAGTAGCTGTAGATAGAGATGCTTCTGAAGAAGCATACAAAAAACACATCATTAGTGAAGTAGTTTTTGACGAGAACGGAACAGAAATCAGTAAAGAAGCTTTTACAGTTGATATCGCAAAAGAAAAAGGAAAATTTCCAATTTTCAATGCTGAAAAAGATGGTAAAAAATTCTATGTTATTCCAGTAAGAGGAATGGGATTATGGGATGCTATCTGGGGTTATGTTTCTATAGATGAGAACTTGAAAGTTGACGGTATCGTATTTGACCACAAAGGTGAAACACCTGGTTTAGGTGGTGAAATTACACAAGATTATTTCCAAAAAAGTTTTATTGGAGAGAGTGTTTTTGACGCAAACGGAAATTTACAAGGTTTAAAAGTAGTTAAAGGTTATTCAGGAAAAGACAACAAAGCTGATGGTGAAGTTGATGCAATTTCTGGTGCTACTTTAACGGGTAATGGTGTAACCGAAATGTTAGTTAGAGGTTTAAAACCATATGAAAAATATTTAAAATCTAATAAAAAATAATCGTCATGGCAGAAAACAACAAAGAAGGATTATTTTCAAAAAGTAATATTAAATTAATTACGAATCCATTTAATGACGATAACCCAGTAACGGTTCAGGTATTAGGTATTTGTTCAGCTTTAGCGGTAACAGTTCAAATGAAAAATGCCTTTGTAATGGCACTTTCAGTAACTGCGGTAGTAGCTTTTGGTAACGTAATTATATCATTATTAAGAAACTTAATTCCAAGTAGAATTCGTATCATTGTTCAGTTAGTTGTAGCAGCTGCTTTAGTAATTTTGGTTGACCAAATTTTGAAAGCGTATGCGTATGATATCAGCAAACAATTATCAGTATTCGTAGGATTAATTATTACCAACTGTATCTTAATGGGACGTTTTGAAGCTTTTGCTTTAGGTAACAAACCATGGCCGTCATTCTTAGATGGTTTAGGAAATGGTTTAGGATATGGAATCATTTTAATGATAGTAGCATTTTTTAGAGAATTATTTGGTTCAGGAAAATTATTCGGAATCGAAATTTTTGGAAATTCTGTTGAAAAAACAGGATTATATGCTACAGGATATGTTAACAACGGATTCATGTTATTAGCTCCTATGGCCTTAGTTATGGTAGGTATTGTAATTTGGGTACAGAGAAGTATTAACAAGAAATTAATCGAGAAAAAATAATAGCTATGTTTGAATATATCAATATATTTTTAAAATCAGTTTTCATTGATAACATGATTTTTGCATACTTCTTAGGAATGTGTTCATTTTTGGCTGTTTCTAAGAAAGTATCAACAGCTATAGGTCTTGGAATTGCTGTAACCTTTGTACAAGTAATTACGGTTCCATTAAACTATTTAATTTATCACTATGTTTTAGGTGCTGGTGCATTAGCTTGGTTAGATCCATCGTTAGCTGAATTAGATTTAAGCTTTTTAACTTTCATTTTATTCATTGCCTCTGTAGCAACAATGGTACAGTTAGTAGAAATGATTGTGGAAAAATTTTCACCTTCATTATATAACTCATTGGGTATTTTCTTACCACTTATTGCAGTAAACTGTGCTATCTTAGGAGGTTCATTATTCATGCAACAAAGAGTTGATGGTGGTGTATATTCTTCATTAGGTCACGTAGTAACTTTTGGATTTGCATCTGGATTTGGTTGGACAATTGCTATTGTAGCAATGGCTGCTATCCGTGAAAAAATGGAATATTCTAACGTATTAGCTCCTTTAAGAGGTTTAGGTATTACTTTTATCTTAACAGGTTTAATGGCAATTGGATTTATGAGTTTTGGTGGAATTGACCTTAATGCGTTAAACAAAAAACCTGAAGCAAAAGTAGAAACTCCAGCTCCAGCTGTTGTTGAAACTCCTGTAGTTGATTCAGTTCAAGTAGCTGTAGATTCTGTAAAAGTAGATTCAACTCAAGTAGTTAAATAATAGTATAACATTAAAAATTGAACTCATGTTTAGTATAACAGAATTAATTACATATTCAATTTTAGCTTTCTTAGGGCTTATTTTACTAATGGTGTTTATGCTATTATATGCAAAATCTAAATTAGTAAACTCAGGTGCTGTAAAGATTAAAATTAACGGTGAAAACGAAATCGAAGTAGGTGGAGGTAGTACACTTTTAACTACTTTAGGTAATAATAAAATCTTCTTACCATCAGCTTGTGGTGGTGGAGGTTCTTGTTTGCAATGTAAATGTAAAGTATTAGATGGTGGAGGAGAACCTTTACCAACAGAAATACCAAACTTTACTCGTAAAGAATTAGCAGAAGGATGGAGACTAGGATGTCAAGTTAAAGTAAAACAAGACATGGTAATCGAAGTTCCAGAAGAAATTTTTGGTATCAAAAAATTCGAAGCAAAAGTATATTCTAACTATAACGTAGCTTCTTTCATTAAAGAATTTATCGTTGAGTTACCAGAAGATATGCACTACGAAGCTGGAGGTTATATCCAAATTGAAATCCCAGCTTGTGAAGTGAAATTTACAGATATTGATATCACAGCTCACCCAGTGGAACACCCTGGTGAACCTGAAAAATTCAAAATCGAGTGGGATAAGTTCAAATTATGGCCATTAGTTATGAAAAATAACGAATTGGTTGAAAGAGCTTACTCTATGGCTTCTTACCCTGCAGAAGGAAGAAAAATTATGTTGAACGTTCGTATTGCAACACCTCCATTTGATAGAGCTACAAATGATTGGATGAAAGTAAATCCAGGTATTGCTTCTTCATACGTTTTCTCAAGAAAAGCAGGAGATACTGTAACCGTTTCAGGACCTTACGGTGAATTCTTCATCAACGAATCTGATGCAGAAATGTTGTATGTAGGTGGTGGAGCTGGTATGGCGCCAATGCGTTCGCACTTGTACCACTTATTCCGTACCGTTAAAACAGGAAGAAAAGTTACATATTGGTACGGAGGTCGTTCTAAGCGTGAGTTGTTCTATGTAGATCACTTTAGAGCTTTAGAGAAAGATTTCCCTAACTTCAAATTCCATATTGCGTTATCTGAACCTTTACCAGAAGATAACTGGAAAGTAAAAGATGGACCCAATGGAGAAGGTGATGGTTTCGTAGGATTTATCCATAACGTAGTTATCGATAACCACTTGAAATTACACGATTCACCAGAAGATATCGAATTTTATTTCTGTGGACCACCAATGATGAATAACGCAGTTGTAAAAATGTGTGAAGATTGGGGTGTGCCAAAAGAAAATGTTCGTTTCGACGACTTCGGAGGTTAATCCAAATTTTATATATCAAAACCGATTCAGAAATGAGTCGGTTTTTTTATGCTTTCAAATAGAATAACTACCTTTGCATCATGGAAGCATTATCACTACAAGACTTACATCATTTGGCCATGAATCACGTGGGAAAAGAACTCGAAAAACAAGGATTTGAGTTCATTGCCATTAACAGCCAGTTGAAAAAACATCCGCAATTTGTTTGTGTAGATAAACCTACGAATACCTTGCATTTTGTAATGGTTCAAGCCGTTACGTATCCTGATAATCCTTCTGAATATGATGTTGTTTTCATGGAAACCTTCATCAGTCATGCCAAAGAGAAAAAAGCTAAAGTATTGTATGCTGGAGTTGGTTTTGCCAACGCAGAAGATTTTGAAAAACCGATTTTAAAAAATCAAGATTATATTTTAAATTATGAAGGAATTAAAGAGATTTTGTAGTTTTTTAGTTTTAGCTATTCTGTTTATTTCATGTGATAAAACTACAGATTTTTATACCATTCAAGGCGAAGCACAAGGAAGTACCTATTCTATAAAATATATTGCATCAGAAGAAAAAGTGACAAAAAATCAAATCGATTCGTTGTTAACTGCTTTTGATTTATCACTTTCAACCTACCGACCAGATTCTAAAATTTCTAAAATTAATGCCGGCGATTCAACAGTTGTTGTAGATGATTTTTTTACAGAAACATTCCAACTTTCCAACCAAATTTATAAAGAAACGAATGGTTTGTTCGATCCAACAATTGGTGTTTTAGTGAATGCATACGGTTTCGGACCAAATAAAAAGCACCAAGATTTAGCTCTAAAACAAATCGATAGTTTGTTGCAATTTGTAGGTTTTAATAAGATTGCATTAAACGCAAATAAAACCATATCAAAAAAGTACAACCAAACTTTCATCGATTTTAATGCAATTGCACAAGGTTATTCCGTTGATGTTGTAGTGAATTATTTAAAATCGAAAGGAATTGAAAATGCGATTGTAGAAATTGGCGGTGAATTATTCGCTCTAGGGAAAAATACAATCGACAATAAAAATTGGGTAGTAGGAATCGACGATCCATTACAAAAACCAGAAGAACGCACGTTAATTGCCAAAGTTAATTTAGAAAACTTGGGAATGGCAACTTCAGGGAATTATAGAAAAGTAATGATTGATGAAAAAACAGGTAAGAAGTTTGTTCACATCATTAACCCAAAAACGGGATTGGCTCAAAAAAATAATGTATTAAGTGCAACTGTTTTATCAAAGTCATCTGGTTTATCTGATGGTTATGCTACAGCTTTTATGTTAATGAGTTTAGAAGAAAGTAAGGTATTTTTACAAAAGCATCCAGAATTGTATGTAATGCTTCTTTACTCGGATTCTGACAATAAAATGCAGCAATTTACTACCGAAAACTTTAATTCTTTGATTATAGACTAATTCTAAATAAGAAAATAATTGTTAAAACTTGCATAATAAACTTTTGATTTTGTAGTTATAAAGATAATTTTATCCAAACAAAATCAAATTTTATGAAGAAATTTCACTTTTCCATTTCTTTATTGCTTTTATCTCCAGCGTTTCTTTTTGCGCAGGATTTCAAGCTTGAAGATCCTATTCCGACGGACCCTAATGTAAAAATCGGAAAGCTTTCAAACGGATTAACGTATTATATCCGTAAAAATGCAAAACCAGAAGATAAGGTTGATTTGCGCCTAGTTGTTAATGCAGGTTCCATTCAAGAAACGGATGAACAGCAAGGTTTAGCTCACTTTATGGAGCACATGTGTTTCAATGGAACAAAACGATTTCCTAAAAATGAATTGGTAAATTACCTTCAAAGTATCGGAGTTAAATTCGGCCAACACTTAAATGCTTACACGAGTTTTGATGAAACGGTTTACTTTTTACCAATTCCTTCAGATGATAAAGAAAAAGTAGAAAAAGGGTTTCAAATAATTGAAGATTGGGCGTTCAATACTACTTTAACACCAGAAGAAATCGATAAAGAAAGAGGTGTTGTTTTAGAAGAATATCGTTTAGGTTTAGGTGCCGATAAAAGAATGATGGGACGATTTATGCCAAAAATGATGTACAATTCGTTATACGCAAAACGTCTTCCTATTGGTCAAAAAGAAATTTTAGAAAACTTCACGTATGATAAATTAACGAGTTTTTATAAAGATTGGTATCGCCCAAATTTAATGGCAGTAATTGTTGTTGGAGATATTGATGTTGCTGAGATGGAGCAGAAAATTATCGCTCATTTTGGAAAATATAAAAATCCTAAGAAACAAAAAGAAAGAAAATTTTATGATGTTCCAAATCATAAAGAAACTTTCGTAGCTGTAGAATCTGATAAAGAAGCAGCATTTGCTCAAGTACAATTATTGTATAAAGATTATACAGAGCCTAAGAAAGTTACAACTCTTGGTGATTTTAAAGAATATCTTGCCAAAGGACTTTTTTCTACAATGTTAAATAACAGATTAGAAGAGTTACAAAATAGTCCAAATCCACCTTTTAACTTTGGCTACACCTATCATGGTGGTACATGGGCAAGAACTAAAGAAGCATTTCAATCTTTTGCAATGGTAGCTCAGGACAAACAATTAGAGGCTTTAAAAGTGTTAGTAAAAGAGAATGAAAGAGTAAAACAATTTGGGTTTACTCAAGGAGAATTAGATAGAGCAAAAGCTGAATTCTTATCTCAAATTGAAATACAGTATAACGAAAGAGAGAAAAGTGAATCTGAAAATTTTGTATCAGAATATCAAGCAAATTTCTTAGAAAAAGAACCAATCCCAAGTATTGAATGGACGTTTGATATCTTTAAAAAGATGCTGCCAACCATTTCTGTTGAAGATACAAATAGTTTAATTGCTAAATATTTAAAAGAAGATAATAGAGTAGTGATTTTAACTGGTCCAGAAAAAGAGGGGTTGGTAAAACCAACAGAACAAGAAGTTTTAAATTCATTAACAGTAAACAAAAATGAATTAACCGCATACACGGAAACAAAAGTTTCGGAAAGTTTATTGAGAAATCCGGTTAAAGAAGGAAGCGTAGTTTCAAAAGAAAGTAATGCTAAATTAGGAACTACTACTTTAAAACTTTCAAACGGAGCAACAGTTGTTTACAAAAAGACAGATTTTAAAAACGACCAAGTAATGTTTGAAGCAATCAGTTTTGGTGGTTCAAATTTATTTTCAAATGATGAAATGGCAAAAGTTTCATTGGCAATGGGTGGTTTGTCTGAAGCAGGTTTTTCCGGAATGTCTAAAAATGACATCAATAAATTCATGACAGGAAAAATCGCAAGAGTAAATCCTTATGTTGGTGGAATTTATGAAGGGTTAAACGGTTCTTCTACTCCAAAAGATTTAGAATATTTATTCCAAATGACGTATGCTTATTTTACAGATTTGAATTTTGATAAAGAAGCATTCAGTGGTTTTATCACCAAACAAAAAGGGTTCATGGCCAACATGATGTCGCAACCAGCGTCTTATTTTTCAAATGAATTTTATACCTATTTGAACAAAGAAAATCCAAGATATAAAGGGTTTCCAAAAGAAGAAGATTTTGATAAAGCGGATTATGAATTAGCGTATAAAAAATACAAAGAGCGTTTTGCAAATGCAGCTGATTTTAATTTCTATATTGTTGGAAATTTTGATGAAGCGCAATTGGAAGCTTTTGCTGCAAAATATATCGCATCATTACCTTCTGATAAAAATATGAAAGAAAGTGCTAAAGATTTAGGTTATAGAATGCTTAAAGGTTCGCACAAAAAAGTTGTAAACAAAGGAAAAGATCCAAAAAGTACGGTTAACATCATGATTTATGGTGATACAAAATACGATGCTAAAGAAGCATTTGCTTTCAAAGCATTAGGAGAAGTATTAACCATTAAATTAGTTGAAGAATTAAGAGAAAACGAAAGTGGTGTGTATGGAGTAGGAGCAAGAGGAAGTATGAATAAAGTGCCTTACGGAAGTTATAATTTCTCAATTTCTTTCCCATGTGGTCCAGAAAATGCTGAAAAACTTACTGAATCTGCTTTAAGAGAATTAAACAAAATGGTTACTAATGGTCCAGAACAAAAAGATTTGGATAAGTTTAAAGAAGCATCAAGATTAGAATACAAAGAAAGTTTAAAAGATAATCGCTATTGGATGGCAGTTTTAAAACGTCAATATACAGATGGAGTAAATCCAGAAGAAGTATTTGATTTTGAAGCTAAATTGAATGCTTTAACCGTTAAAGAACTTCAAGATGTCGCTAAGAAATATTTAGCTAAAGATAAAGTAATTGGTATGTTAATGCCAGAAGAATAAATAGGTTTTTATTAAATTCAAAATCCCGCAATTGTAATGATTGCGGGATTTTTTTATTTATAACAAACTGGAATAATTTCTCCTTTTGCTAAACAATATTTTTCTACTAATTCAGGAGCGATGGTTTTGGTATAATCAACTTCGTCAACCTTAAAACCAATGCTTCTTAGTTTGTCAAAGTAATCTCTTCCATAAACTCTTACGTGGTCATATTGCCCAAAGATTTTTGCGCGTTCTTTTTCATCGGTAATTGAATCATCAGAAAAAGTAACTTCACGAGATAAATCTTGTGGAATTTGAAAGATTCCCATTCCACCTGGTTTTAAAACGCGATATAATTCTTGCATAGCTTTAGTATCATCCGGAATGTGTTCCAAAACATGATTACATAAAATCATATCATAAGAATTATCTTCAAAAGGCAAATTACAAATATCCGCTTTTACATCAGCCAAAGGCGAAAATAAATCGGTAGTAGTGTAATCTAAATTCGATTGTTTTTTAAAACGCTTGTAAAACTCTTGCTCAGGTGCAAAGTGTAATACTTTTTTTGGAGCTTTAAAAAAATCCGTTTCGTTTTGCAAATATAGCCATAACAAACGATGTCTTTCTAAAGAAAGTGTGCTTGGTGACAACACGTTGTTTCGTTGTGTTCCATATCCATAAGGTAAAAACATACGAAAGCTTTTTCCATCAATAGGATCGGTAAAACGACTTCCTTTCAATAAAAAAGCCAAAATAGGACGTACGACAATGCTCAAACGAATCAATATCGGACGAGGAATGGTGTTTAATATAAGCTTGAATAATTTTTTCATTACAGCACTAAGGGTTTTTGTCTTAAGCCATCCTCTTCATTACTCACAATTCCTAAAGCTTCATAGATATAGGCAAAAGTAGATAATAACTCAGGTTTTCCGTCAACAATAGCTACATCGTGTTCAAAATGAGCGCTTGGTTTTCCGTCGGCAGTAGTAATTGTCCAACCGTCTTTATGTTGTTTGATGTTTTTGGTACCCATGTTAATCATCGGTTCGATAGCAATGACCATTCCGTTGACTAATTTTTTTCCGCGACCACGTTTCCCGTAATTTGGAACTTCTGGATCTTCGTGCATTTTTCTACCTAAACCGTGTCCGCATAATTCACGAACTACTCCATAACCATGACTTTCGCAATATTGCTGAATTGCATATCCGATATCTTCCACACGATTCCCAACTTTAGTTTCACGAATTCCAACGTAAAGCGATTCCTTAGTAACTTGTAAAAGCTTTTTTGTTTCTGGAGCTACTTCACCTACTTCAAAAGTGTAAGCATGATCACCATAAAAACCATTTTTAAAAGCACCACAATCTACCGAAATAATATCGCCATCTTGTAACGGAACATTATTTGGAATACCATGTACTACTTGTGTGTTTGGACTCATGCAAAGTGAATTTGGAAAACCATACATACCTAAAAATGCAGGCTCCGCTCCGTGCGAACGAAGAAAATCTTCTGCCAATTTGTCTAAATATAAAGTAGTTACGCCAGGTTTAATTTCCTTCGCAATCATTCCTAATGTTTTAGAAACAATCAAAGCGCTTTCACGCATTAATTCAATTTCTTCTAAAGTTTTAATTACAATCATAATGTGAAATTTCGAGGCAAAAGTACGAATTCAAGTTCAATTATAAGTACAAATTCATAATTCAATTTTAATTTGATGCTCCGATTGCTTTAACCCAAAACGGCTAACTAAATATGAGAATTGTCATATTTTATCCCTAAATTAGAGCATAATTTTGCAGTATAAATTTCATTAGGTATGGGAAAATATGTAACTGCGGCGGAAGCTGTACAAGTAGTAAAAAGTGGTGATAGGGTCTACGTTCAGGCTGCTGCTGCTACACCGACAATCTTAACAAAAGCATTAACAGATAGAGCATCAGAGCTTAGAAATGTAGAACTATGTCATTTGCACACAGAAGGAGATGCACCTTATGCAAATCCAGAATTAGCTGAAAGTTTTCATGTGAATTCCTTTTTTATTGGAGCCAATGTGCGTCATACTTTAAAAGCAGGAAATGGTTCATATACACCTGTTTTTTTGAGTGAATTACCATTATTGTTTAGAAAAAATGTGGTGAAATTAGATGTAGCATTCATTCACGTTTCACCTCCAGATAGTCATGGATATTGTTCGTTAGGGGTTTCGGTTGAAGCTTCGGTAGCGGCAATTGAAAATGCTAAAATTGTAATAGCTCAGGTTAATCCGCAAATGCCAAGAACTTTTGGTGATGGAATTTTACACGTTTCAGAAATTGATTATTTAGTAGATGTTAATTTACCAATTTTTGCACATGATGTAACGCCATTTACAGCCGAAGAAGAAAAAATCGGAACGTATGTTGCTTCATTAATTGAGGACAAAAGTACGCTTCAAATGGGAATTGGTTCTATTCCAAACGCGGCTTTAAGTAAATTAACCAATCACAAAGATTTAGGATTACACACCGAAATGTTTTCAGATGGTGTTATAGATTTAATAGAAAACGACGTTATCAATTGTAACTACAAAGGAACTTTACGTGGAAGAGCTCTAGCTACTTTTTTAATGGGATCAAAACGTTTGTATGATTTTGTGGATGATAATCCGTTTATCGAAATGAAAGAATCTTCAATGGTGAATGATACCGCTAGAATTCGTAGAAACCCTAAAATGGTAGCGATTAATTCAGCTATCGAAGTAGATTTAACTGGTCAAGTTTGTGCGGATTCTATCGGAAGCACTATGTATTCTGGAGTTGGAGGTCAGATGGATTTTATTCGTGGAGCATCATTAAGTGAAGGAGGAAAAGCGATTATTGCTCTACCTTCAATTACCAAAAGAGGAGAAAGTAGAATTGTGCCCTATTTAAAACAAGGTGCTGGAGTAGTAACAACAAGAGCTCACGCACATTATATCATTACTGAAAATGGTATTGCTGATTTATACGGAAAAACATTAAAACAAAGAGTTGCAGAGTTAGTAAAAATTGCACATCCTAATCATCAAGAAGCAATAGAACGTGCTTATTACGATATGACAGGTGGCCATAAATAATAAAAAGTTGAGTTAGTAATAGAAAGACAATCGTAAGGTTGTCTTTTTTTATTAAATTTTTTTCAAAAAACTAACCTTTTGATTTTGAATTTTTTAGCTAAAATGGGTTGTTTTTGAAAATAAATCAAACTTTAACCTTTTGACAACATTAAATAGCCTACCTTTGTAAGGAATTAAATTTTTCATAGATGAATATTTTTGTAGGAAGTCTTCCTTTCAGTGTAGAGGAAGCAGATTTAAGAGGTTATTTTGAAGAGTATGGAGCTGTAGAATCAGTTAAAATTATCTCTGATAAATTTACCGGAAGAAGTAAAGGATTTGGATTTGTTGAAATGGCTAATGATGCTGAAGCTCAAAAAGCAATCGACGAATTAAACGGTGGAACTATCGAAGGTAGAAAAATCGTTGTTAACAAATCTGAACCAAAACCAGAAGGCGAAAGAAGAAGCTTCGATCGTAATGCTGGTGGAAGTAGAGGTGGTTATTCTAATAATAGAGATAACAACTCAAGAGGTCGTTATTAATATACTTTTTGGATATAAAACGCAAAAAGCCTTCGCATCGCGAAGGCTTTTTTTATTTCCTTTATTTTATATTATCGAATTAAACTAAAATGTCCTTTAAATTCTTTCGTAATATTATTGTTTGTGTATTCTATTGTAAACCAATAATCAGTTGAAGGAAGTGGCTTGCCGTTTAAAGTTCCATTCCAGCCTTCACCATTTGGATCAATTTCTGCAATTAATTTACCGTATCGATCAAAAATTCTAATTATAGCAGCATCTAAAGCATTACTTCCCTTAATATTCCAAGTGTCGTTGTATCCATCTCCATTTGGAGTGAAGTAGTTTAGGAAATCTACAACTGTAAATTGAGCACTAACTTCTCCACATCCAAATTTATTAATTACTGTTAACGTATAATCTCCACCTGGTATGTTTGTAAATACATTACTAGCTTGAAAAGACGAGCCATTTATAGAATATAAGTAGTCATTAGAAATTGGAGTAACTATTGCGGTAACAGTATTGTCAGTTCCAAAGGCAATCAATTCATTTGGTGTAATAGTTAAGCTATTTGGAATAATAGAATTTTCAGTACTAAAATTAAATATAGAGGAACAATTGGCAGCATTAGAAATATTGGTTACCACTACTGAATATTGTCCAACAGTTGATGTTGTAAATGAAGTATTTGTTTCTCCTACAATTTCATTGCCAATTAAAGCGTCATGGTTTGTAAACCATTGAAAAGTATAATCCGTTGAGTTTAATAATGTTTTGATTTCTACTGGATAAGTAATGGAGTTTAATTGATCTATACAAATAATATAAGGTTTCTTTGAAAGTTTATTTTCAGGAAATGGTCTCACATAAAGATCTAATTCTAATATTTTATAACAAGCTAATCCTGTTTCGCTATCAATATTGGTTCTACTGTTTAAACGAACATATATTTTTTGAAAATTTATAGTTGTATTTAAGAAATTGTTAGGTGAAAAAATACGATTGTTAGCATTCGAATTCGCTAATGCATCAGCTAACTCTTTATAATATCTAAATTCTATTGTATTAATTGGAGTTGAGCCAGCCATTTGAATTTCCCTAGAAGTTAAATCGAAATACTCAAAACCTGAGTCATTACATAACTCTAGTTGAGTTGGATTAGTATTGCTTCCTGGATTCGCCATGACTACAAGATTCAAAGTAGTTAATGATTCACATGAATTGTTTGTAGGATCAACTACTTTACAAATTATTGTTGTAGACGCGCTTGTATAATTGTCAGGCGTAGATATAGGATTATTTGCTAATAAATCTGCATTATTTGCGTAGAAAGTGACTTGATAATTAGTGTTTCCATTTCTAATTTGAGATATCCTACTATTTAAATCAAAAATTGCAGTAACATCACCACAATGACGCATTGGAGATGGTTGCGTTATAATTGGATTTGGGAAAACAGTGATGTTAAAATTTACGATTGAAAAACATCCAGTTAATGTATCAAATAAACGAGCAAAAATAGTTCGTGTTCCTAAAGTTAATGGAAGCGGAATATTTTTATTAATTACTAAAACATTGTCTTTTGCATTATCAAAGGTGTTAAAATAAGAAACAATTACACTAGAATTTTGTCCAACTAATGCTTCTATGTCTTTAGTATTCAATAAAAACGAGTCTAATAGACAAACGGACTCGTTGTTTATTATATTTTGTAAAGGAGCTTGAGTAACAACTACTTGAAAAGTGCCAATACCTTCACAGCTTTGTGTAGCATTCGAAATTACTCGGGTGTAAATAGTTGATGTTCCAACAGGTATTTGACTTGTGTTATTTTGACCATTTAAACCAGTTGATGCATCTGATGTGTTCAAATGAAATGAAATAGATACATCAGAGCTTGGAAAATAGGTGTTTTTAATTAAAATACGTTGAGCATCAAAATTTATAAACCCATAATTTTGATTAATTTCAGGGCATACTGCCGGAATATTTGGATAGTTAGCAACACTGGTTGGATTAATTTGTAGCACAAAACTTCCAGAGTTTATAGAGGTACAATTTGGTACTACATTTTCATTAACTGCTTTTACATAAATGATTTGTAAAAAAGGAGAACCAACATTGATATAATTTGTAGGATTATTAATTAATTGAGTTAATCCGGAATCTGAATAAAAATATAAAGTTAATCCAGCTGTGTTATTGGTAAAATAATTGTAAAGCTGAAGTAAGTTGGTTTCTGCAATTCCATCAAGAGTATTATTGATATAATCACATTGTTCCAAAGTTGTTGAAACGGTATTGATTACAGGTAAAGCATTTATGGTAATTGCAACTGAATTTGAGGTATTTGTACAAGTTCCTTGTTCTGTGGTTTCTAAATAGTATTGTGAAGTTGTATTTAGCGCCTGATTAAATTTAGTTACCGTATAAGTCGAAGTGTTTGCTCCAGCTATAGCACTACCATCTTTAAACCATTGATAGGTTAAAGAACTATTTATGCTTCCATTTGTGTTTGTAGAAGTAATTGTATAAGAATCATTTTCACAAATGGTAGCATTAGATGAAATTTGAACGTTAGGATTAGCAATAATTCTGATAACATTTGAATCTGTTTCCGAACAAGGTAAATTGGTAACTTTTATAAAATAATCTCCAGGTAAAGTTGGAGTAAACGTGGTTGACGTAGCACCAACAACTATATTGTTATTATGATACCATTGATAACTTAATACATCAATAGTAGAATTTAAATCTACGTTATTAAGAATGTTTGACGATAATATTGGGTTCGTATTTAAACAAACAGTATTAGAATTCGATATACTAACATCAGGTTTTATGTGAAATTTTAAATTAGCTTCAGCTTCACTAATCCTTAAACCAGTTAAACTTCCTGCTGGATTTACGGTAATGTCATATGCCGTTGTAACTACTTTATAAAGTCCACTTTCAGAAACAATTAAACTGTTGGTAGAAGATATTGAATTAGAAATTGCATTAACTTGTATGCCATCTTTGAACCAAGTATAATTGAATCTCAAATTACTAGGGATTCCTGGAAAATCTGAAATATCTATCGTTGCTACAATTTCTTTAGTGTCTGGTTTGCAATAATCTAAATTAGTTAATAGTGAACCATCAGTATTGTTTAAACTTACAGAAGATAAGAAATCACAATTTGTACTTCCAGTCCCTCCTGTTTGAGATACCGTAATATTTCCTGCTTGTCCAGAATAATTGTCAATTACAATTACATATAAATCACCAGCATTACTATTTGGAATGTTAACTATTTCAACCGTATCGGGCAAGTAACTACAATCAACTTCATTGGCAGTATTTAGTTGATTACATATGTTATTTAAGTTTGAAAAAGGCCCCCATAAAACAAAATCAACATCAGTTCCGTTACCGGCTAAATTTTGTTGACTAATTTGTAGCACTACATTTCCTGGAGAATCGATTTCAATAAAAAACCAAGTTGGACCAACATACTGAGAAGGAATACAAGTTGAGTTAAAACTTTCTCCATTTCCTCCCACAGAACTACTAAATGGGATGCTAGTTGCGCAAGATTGATATGCGCCAGGATTTGCTGCTAATTGAGCACAAGAGGATGCACCTCCTTGAGCGAAATTTTTTACACTAAATAGTAGAATAAAAATTAATAAATTAGAAATTTTGTTTTTCATTTCAATAGTTTGGGAGCGCTAATTTATTAATTTTTTGACGCATAAGTTACAAAACTAACATTTTCATCCAATTATTGTTAAATTTAATTTGCGTTAGCTATCGTTTTATACAAACCTATAATGGTATTTAAGTATCTATTCTCTAAAGCTATTTCATTTATTTGTGAACTTACCAAGGTGTTTTCTCTCGAATTAATTACAAACAACGAACTTTCTCCCATTTCAAATAAGCGATCTTCCGCATTCAATAGCGTGTTGTAATCTTGAATTAGTTTTCGGATATATTCTCTTTGTTTTTCTAAAGAGGCAATTTCTTGTTGTTGCGATTTTATCTTGTTTTCTAAACTTTTTCGTTCGAATTGCAATCCAAATTCGGTGTCTTGAATTTTAATAGTAGCTAATTTTACTCCAGCTCTTTCTTTTCTTAAAAAAAGCGGAAAAGAGAAATTTACTCCAATTTTATAATCCTCAAAGCGATAATTATCAATATAACTTGGTTCGGATAAATAATTATAACTTACATCAAGTTTGGGTAATAGCGCATTGGCTTTTAGTTTTTTGTCTACTTTAAGCATCGCGATTTTGGCGTCTAAAGCTTTTATTTTTGGATGATTGTTTAAGTCAATTGGGTTTAATTCGTTTATTTGTAAAACTTCTTTTATCGTTTTTGACAATGTAATTTCTGGTATTAAATCATCCTTTAATTCTAAAGGAACATTATTTTCTAACCATAAATAGTTTGATAGTTCTAGCTTCGCCTTAATAAGTTTTAATTTAGCATCTTCTAAGTTTAACAATCTGGTTTTTACAACAATTCCGGCTTCTATGCTGTCAATTGCTGGTTTGTCGCCTTCTGAGATTAATTTTTCAATTCCTTTATATCGATTTGAAGCATTAACCAGGTAATTTTCATATAATTTTACTTCTTCAAAAGCTCTTTTCCAGTTTGCATAGCTTACAGAAGCTTCATACAAAACTTCAATTGCTTGTAAATTGCGTTCGGCCGCATTTAAATTTTGTGCAATTTTTGCTTTTCTAATATCAGCCATTCGCTGATTAATGAATAACCCTTGACCAACAGGAACTGAAATTCCAAACGAAGTTAATCCGCTGTTTGGTAACGTGTTTTCTGGATTTACGTAAATTCCTTCAGAGTTGTCAAATCCTGCTTTTAGCTCAATTCCATACCAAGTTGGAATTTTAAAACTGCTATTTAAAATAGAATAATATTGATTGCCTTTGAATTGTTTTTCATTGAAATCGACTTCAATTTTTGGATCAAAAGCACCTCGCGCTTGCATTAAATTAGCTTGCGCTTCGTTCAGTTTTAAATCGGCTTGTTTTACTAACGGATGATATTTTTTTACATAACCTAAAAATTCATTGTACGTGAATTCTGTTGGGTTATTTTGCCCAAATAAATTCATTGAACTACAAATGAAAATGAAGATATAAAATAGTTTCGATTTCATTATTTTTTAGTGTTTTCGGTTGCAGGTTGGTAAAAATTAGGAGGGAATCCATTTAGAGTTCGCCAAATTTCAAACCAAATTGGCACATCGTCTAGCAATGCTAAAGTTTGAGTTCCAGCTCCGATGCTTAGTTGCTTTGGCCATTTTTTATCATTCGGGTCGGGAGCAATTAGCACTCGGTATTTTCCGTTTGGACTAATGAAATTTTCTTTGGCAACAATGATTCCTCCAAAAGTTCCGTAAGAAACATCAGGCCAACCACTGAAAACAATTGTAGGCCATCCATCAAACCAAACTCTTACTTTTTCACCATTATTTATTAAAGGAAAATCGACAGGATTAATATAAGTTTCCACAGCAATATCATATTTTGAAGGCATAATGCTAACCACAGAAGTCCCTTCTTTTATGGTTTCGCCTATACCAGATTGTAATGCACGGTTAACATAGCCATCTTGTGGGGCTGTAATGTAATACAATCCATTTCTAATTTGATAGTTTTTATATTGGTTTTTAAGTTTGTTTACTTGTGCTTCGGTATCAAATTGTGAACTCAAAGCAGTTTGTTTGTCGCTACTTGCTTTTGCGTTTTTTTCTGCATATTCGGCGCTAATTCTGTTAAGCTCCATTGTAGCGTTTAAAACCTCGTTTTTACTAGTAATATATTTGTTCTCTTGTGTAATAATTTTTGCCTCTGTTTCTTGTAATTTCATGCGTTTTTCCTCAACATCGGTCATTGGTTTTAACCCTTCTTTGTTTAAGTTTACAGAACGCGTATACTGTGTTTTTGCAATTTTAAGTTGTGTTTTAGTGGCTTCAAAATCGATACTATCACTTTGTACTTTTAAATACGCTTGTTTAAGTTTGTTTTGCGCTTGTTTTAATTTTAAGTTTTTTTCATTTTGAATAGCGCCCATCTGGCTCTCCAATGCTTTTACTTTATCAGCGTATGATATAGCTGCATTTTCTTTAGCCTTTACTTGATTGCCTGTGTTTTCAATTAAATTAGGGTCTAAATAATCTTCTTTAATTTCTGAGATAAATAGAATGGTATCTCCTTTTTTCACAAAATCGCCTTCATTTACATACCATTTCTCAATTCTTCCTGCAATTACTGTTTGTATGGTTTGAGGACGTTGATTAGGTTTTAAAGTGGTAACATTTCCTGTTCCTTGAATGTTCTGTGTCCAAGGAAGAAAAAGAAATAAAACTACCATAATCACAAAAGCCCAAATAAGTTTTCGAATTACTTTATAGTGCTTTTGTTCTTTAAAAATTTGTCCTGATTTGAATTGCTCTAACTTTACGAATTGATCAATTCTATTTTTTGTGATGTTTAGCATGACTTAAATGGATTTAATTTCCCCTTTTTCTAAAAGAATAGTTTGCTTACAAATTTGTTTCCAATAACTGTTTTTACTTACAACAACTAATGTCCATGAATGTTTTTCTTCGCCTAAAAAATCAATGATTTCTTTACAGGTTTGTTCGTCGGATTTGTCTAAAGGATTTTCTAAAAATAATAATTTGGGTTTATTGATAATACAACGAGCCAGAACAATTTTTTGTATTGTTGATGAATTAATTTGTTTTCCTTCAGATGAAATCCTAGTATCTAATCCTTGTGGAAGTGATTTGATAGCTTCGGTTAGTTTTAATTTTTCGATTAGTTCAAAAACCATTTCCATTTTAATCTCAGGATTATTACAGGTGATGTTTTCTAAAATTGTACCTTCAAAAGGCATTTCATGTGCTGTAATAATCCCAATTTTTGAGCGATATTCATCTGATGAATACTTTTTATAATTGGTATTATTGATAAAAATACTTCCAGATGTTGGTTCAATTAAGCGTGCTAACAAACGAACTAAAGTTGTTTTTCCGGAACCATTTTCTCCTAAAATTAAAGTGTGTTGTTTTGGTTCAATCAATAAATTAATATTTTTCAATATTTCTTTGTCTGATTTTGGATAAGTAAATGATAAGTTTTCAGTTTCGATTGTAAGTTTGTTTTTATCTACTAAATAGTTTGAATTTTGGATATCTTCTTCTAATTCCATATCCACAACAGAGCCTAATTTTTCTAAAGAAGTCAATACATCGTAAAACAATTCTAAACCTGAAAACAATTTTTCAACCGCTGCAATAATACTCAAAATGATAATTTCAGCAGCAACGAATTGCCCAATATTCATTTGCTGATTAATTACTAGTAATCCTCCAATTATTAATAGACCCGCTGTAATTAAGATTTTAAATCCAGTTAACTGAACAAACTGCTTCATTAAAACCTGAAAATGACTTTCTCTTTGTTTTAGATACTCATTAACCAATTTGTCGTTTTTGTGTAGCGAATAATTAAAAATAGAATTGCTTTTAAAACTTAAATGATTTCTGGCAATTTCTTGTAACCAATGAGCAATTTTATACTTGTATTTTGATTCTTTTAAGCTGGTTTCTAATCCTAAATTAAAGTTGATTTTGAAAATTAAATACAATAGAATTAAAAGTATTAATCCAAAAAATATAAAAAAGGAATGGTATAAAGAAAGTAGAATAATACCGAAAAAGATTTGTAACGCAGCACCAGAAATATCTAATAAAAGTTTAGTAAATCCTTTTTGAACTGTTAACGTATCAAAAAATCGATTCGCTAATTCTGGTGGATATTGATTGTGTAATTCATTGAATTTTATTTTCGGAAAACGATATGCAAATTCAAATGACGAGCGCACAAATATTTTTTGCTGTAAGTTCTCTGTGATTCGAAATTGCATTATTCTTAACAAACCTACAAAGGCTACACCAACAACAACAATAACAACTAAGATTATCCAAGAAGTGCTAACTTTTCCAGCCTGAATAAAGTTGATAATTGATTGAATTCCCAAAGGCAACGACAAACTGATTAATCCAGCGATAATAGAATACAAGAAGATTTGATAAATGTCTTGTTTGTCGATTAAGATGAGGTTTTTGAATCTTTTTAATGGTGTCATAGTAGTATTTTTTTAGCCATATCTGTGTAGAATTCGGTTGCGCATTCTTTCTCAGATAAGTTGGTAATAGTTTTTAAATGATTTTTTAAAAAATGTTGATGAAGAGAGCCTTCCACAATGTTTGATGCTAAACTTTTGGCGTATGGATATTCTGGATTTACTTCTTTTATGATATCAATTATGCGGTTGATAACTCTTTTATAAACTAAGAAAAAACCTTCTTTATTTTCGTTGTCAACTTCTTTGGTCATTAAGGTTTTTGTAAATTCCTCTACGATAATTCGGCTTAGAATTCCTTCGTTAATATGCGGAGTTGCATTGTCGTCTACAACATTTTCGGTAACAAGTATTATTGCTTTTTCTAATTTTTCAACTGGATTTGAAATATTTGTAGTCGCAAATGCCATGCGATATTCTATCCAAGACCAATACCAAGAAGTTAGATAAACTAAAAGTTTATGCTTGTTTTCAAAGTAGCGATAAATAGAACTTTCGTTAGATTGAATTTTTTCACCTAATTTTTTAAACGTAAATGCTTCAAATCCAATTTCATCAATTAGAATAATACTATTTTTTAAAATATTACGTCCTAACTCAGAAGTTTCAGGATCTTTTACATATAACTTTTCGTTAATGGTTATTTTTAAATTAGATAGTAATTTTTGCATGATGTAATATTTAACAATGCAAATATAATAGTAATACTATCAATTTATAAAAGTTTAACTTTTAATTTACAATTGTTGGATGTAAAAAAAAAGAGATTCAAGTTAATGAATCTCTTTTTTAAATTTATTTGAGTTGTTATTTATAATAATGATTTACAGGTCATTACTGCTGGTTTTTCAATTCCCATTAAATCTAAAATAGTAGGAGCAATGTCGCCTAAAACACCATTTTGAATATTTTTTAATTCTTTGTCAACTAAAATAATTGGAACTGGATTTGTTGTGTGTGCTGTATTTGGAGAACCATCTGGATTTATCATCGTTTCGCAATTTCCATGATCGGCGATGATTATTGTGGTGTAATTGTTTTCTAAAGCGGTTTCAACCACTTCTTTAACGCAAACATCAACAGCTTCGCAAGCTTTAATTGCGGCTTCCATTACGCCTGTGTGACCCACCATGTCGCCATTGGCAAAGTTTAAACAAACAAAATCAACTTCTGCTTTTTTAAGTTCTTCAACTAAAGCATCTTTCAGTTCAAAAGCACTCATTTCAGGTTGTAAATCGTAAGTGGCTACTTTTGGTGAATTTTTCAAAATACGCGTTTCGCCTACAAAAGGCTCTTCTCTTCCACCAGAAAAGAAGAAGGTTACGTGCGGATATTTTTCAGTTTCGGCAATACGAATTTGTTTTTTATTGGCTTTTTCTAAAACTTCGCCAAGTGTTTCTGTAATGTTGTCTTTGTCGTAAATTACGTGAACATTTTCATAGGTTTCATCGTAATTGGTCATCGTAACATAATACAAATTCAGTTTGTGCATGTTGAATTCGTGGAAGTCTTTTTGCGATAATACTTCGGTTAATTCTCTTCCTCTATCGGTTCTGAAATTGAAGAAAATCACCACATCATCTTCTTGAATTTTCGCAACAGGATTGTTGTTTTCATCCACCATCACAATAGGTTGGATAAATTCGTCGGTTACATTATTTGCATAACTTTCGTTAATAGTCGTAACCGCATTTTTAGAGTGAATTCCTTCTGCATTTACTACTAAATCGTAAGCTAATTTTACTCTTTCCCAACGTTTATCTCGGTCCATTGCGTAATATCTTCCAATTACAGAAGCTAATTTTGTATTGGTATTTTGAAGATAATTTTCTAAATCAAAAATGTATTTTGCTCCCGATTTCGGATCCACATCACGACCATCAGTAAAGGCATGAACAAACATGTTTTGAACACCACTTTCTTGAGCAGCATCAATTAAACCTCTTAAATGTGATGTATGCGAATGCACACCTCCATCGGAAACCAATCCTAAGAAATGGATGGCTTTATTGTTCTTTTTGGCATAATCAAAAGCATTTACAAGTGGTTTTTCTTGACTCATGGTTTTGTGTTCAACCGCTAAATTCAGTTTGGCTAAATCTTGGTAAACGATTCTTCCAGCGCCTAAATTCATATGACCTACCTCTGAATTTCCCATTTGACCTTCGGGTAAACCTACGTTTAAACCATCGGTTCTTAATTGTGCATTTGGGTATTTCGTATATAAACTATCAATAAAAGGAGTGTTGGCGTTGTCTATTGCAGAAACTTTTGGGTCGGGCGATTTTCCCCAACCGTCCAATATCATTAAAATTACTTTTTTGTTCATTTTTGTGTGTTTGTACAAAGATAAACAATTGGTAAATTTCTAATTGAAAAAGTAACTTAAAATTACGAAAACGATTAAGTGATTTATCCTTTTCTTATCCAGTTTTTAGCTTGGTTGTAATCTATAAAATAACGTACGCTTATAGATAAAATATGATTCAAATTGTCTTGTAATAAATTAGAGAAATTCGAATTGAAATTTTTATTAATAGTTCTGTCAAAAGTTGCAGCATTATTTCGGTATAAAATCGACATTTGACTTCCTGGAGCAAACCACCATGAATAGCTTAAATCTAAATTCCAAGTACTAAAGTTTGAGTTTTTATTACCGGTATAAGTGGTGTTCAGTGCTAAACTTCCATCTTCGTTTAAGTTGTTTATTCTGTTGTTTTCTGCCAAAGACCAATAATGTCTAACGGATAAATTAAAGTTCATTACACTACTAATCGAAAATTTACTAGATAATGAATTGGTATAAGTGTTTCTATCTCTTCTTGCAAAAATGATATTTGAGTTTTCAAAATCGATAAAACCAATATCGTTTTGTTGTCTGAAATAATCAAAGCTATACACTAATGAAAATTTGTCACTAAAACGATATCTTGGACTTACATTTATTCCTGCTTCATACCTGTTTTGATTTAAAACATGAGTAATGTAAGGATTGATGTCTATTGCAAATTTGTAATTGTAATTAGATGAAAAATAGATAAATCCACCTAAGTTTTCTGGATTAACAAAAAATCTATTGGCAACACGAGGTTCATAATAATCGTAATTTTTAAAAGGATTATAGTTTATTCCTGCTCCAAAATAGTGGTTTTTTTTGTTTGAAGAATTTAAATTAATATTAAAATTACTTGCTTGAATTTGGTTTGTTGGTGTGTAAAATTCAAAGTAAGAATTTAAGTTAATTCTGAAAGTATTAAAGGTTTTGTTTGGATTTAAGATGCGATAGTTGGTGTTTCCAGAAAATGAATAATAATTGGTTCTGAAATTGATTCCTAAATCGTTGATTTCAAAATCTTTTGACATGTATTCGCTTCCAAAGCTATATCTAAATTTTCCGTTTGTTTCAGCAAAATATAACGATGCATTATAACCATTTTTATTTTCAACATCATTAATACTACTCGATTTTAATCCTCCAGAAAGATTGTATTTGTTGGTTTTGTTGTTCAAGTCGAATAGTAATCCAGTCACGTTGGCATCTCTAAAACTTCCGTTTCTTGTAACATTTGTGTTAATGAAAGTTACTGATGAATTTTGATTAAATCGTTGGTCAAAAACCATCACGTTATAATTTGTCAAAGGAGAAACTACAATTTGTCTTGTATTATCATTATCGTCATTTGAAACCGTTGCCATTGTTTTTTCAGTGATGGCATTAAGAAAACCAATTCCCAAGCCATCTTTATCGCGACCTGAAATTTTCATTGCATTTAATAAATTTACAGCTCCTGGATACGCTACCGATTCATTTGCAGCAATGTTTAAATTCAAGTCTGGAGTTTGTCCAATTCTTCTTGAGTACAATAAATTACCTTTGCTAAATAAGTCGGTTCCTTCGGTGAAAAAGGGACGATTTTCGTTAAATTGTTGTTCGAAAGGACCTAAATTTAAAACCACATTATCAAATTTAGTTTGCCCAAAATCGGGAACTAAAATCGCATCTAACGTGAAAGCATCGTTTATTCCATATTTAACATCCAATCCTCCTTTTAATTCTCCTTTTGTTTTTTGAGCATCACTACCTGAAAGATAAAAGGAAGAATAAGGTATTAAGAACAATCGGGTTGGGGTTTTGATGTTTTCGATTCCAGTTAAAATTCCGGCTTGCTGCGAAATGGCTCCAATTTTATTATCAATAGGACTCCAAGTGTATTTTTGACGTTCTCTTCTAACTTCTCTAAAAAAGTTAAGTCCCCAAGTTTGTTTGTCTTTTTCAGGAAAACGCAATGCAGCGTATGGAATTTTCATTTCTACAATATAACCAAAATCGGTGATTTTTGCATTGCTTTCCCAAATAGCGTTCCACGAACTGTCTTCACCTTCTGATGAAGTAAAATTAGTGTCCACCTGTCCATTAGCAGCGGTTACAAAAAATCTAAATTCTTGCTGACCATCGTTGTAACCATTTATAAAAATTCCAAAAAAATCTGAAGTGCCAATTTCGTCGCGTTCAACTAATTCTTTTAAAATTTTCTCTGGATTTGGGTCGTATAATTTTGCACCTACATATATGGCATCATTAGAATATAAAATTTTCACTTCAGTTTTAAATTCTTCAGGAATTGGAGTTCCGTTTTTTGGTTCTAAAGAAACAAAGTCGGTGGCAATTTCTGCGTCTTTCCATGAAGCTTCGTTTAATTCAGCATCAATTGAAATGGTTTCAGTTGTTTTTTTAGTTGAAACACTCTTTTTTGTTTGTGAAAATGAAAAAAGAGTGCCTGTTAATAAAATAATTAAAGTGATGCCGAATCGGTTTGTCATGTAATGAATTTTGATTGCAAAAATATTGGATTACATTATATGTCTACTTTTTTTATATAATGTTTAACTTTTGTACGAATAATCGATGAAAGGTTAAAATTTTCGACAAAATACATAAAAAAGTTTGCAGGTTTAAAAATAATAAATATATTTGGCACATCACAACAACAATATAACTACAAGATTAACAATGATTTACAGATTTTTGCCCCTAATTTTATTTTGCATTTTTTCGTTCAAGCCTTTAAATACAACAGAAAATACTAAGAATGAAGTTAAATCTACTGATCCAAAATTAATTGCTGCAAATGCGAAAGCAACTTTTGAAGCTAAGACTAAATCATTTTATTCAATTATTGATGCCAATGGTTTTTCTTTACCTTCTTTTGAAAGTTTTATAGCTGCTTTTGAAGGATATGAGCAATTAAAACAACTTGGAAAAATCCAAAATGAAATTTTAACGATTGTCGATTTTAGTTTGTCATCATCTCAAGAAAGAATGTGGGTTATTGATATTAAAACACAAAAAGTAATTTTAAAGTCGTTAGTTTCTCACGGTAGAAATTCTGGTTCTGAATATGCAACTGATTTTTCAAATGCTAGTGAATCATTTAAAAGTAGTTTGGGTTTTTATGTAACAGGAGAAACTTACACTGGTAAACACGGTTTATCTTTACGTTTAGACGGAATGGAATATGGAATCAACGATAATGCTAGAAATAGAGCAGTAGTAGTTCACGGAGCTGATTATGTAAGCAAATCGTTTATTAAAAATACGGGAAGATTAGGAAGAAGTCAAGGTTGTCCGGCTGTTCCTTATGAAATACACAAAGAATTAATAGAAACGATTAAAGGTAAATCTTGTATTTTTATTTATCACCCATCAAGAAACTATGTAGTGAAATCTAAGTTAGTTTCGTAGTTTTTGAAAAAGGACTTTATCGAGTTCATAAATGTCATCTCTAAATTGCAGTTTGTCATTTTCAATCCAACTCGTCCAATAAAACAAATATACATTCACAGTGTCTTTAATAGACACTGTTTTTGTTTTTTCTTGTTTCAGAATGGAATCAATTTCGCCTCCGCTCCATTTTTCTGGATTGATTTCAGTTAATATTTGTTTGGTTAAAACCAATGGATTTTCAACTCGTACACATCCAGAACTTAATGAACGATACGTTTTCACAAAATAATCGCGATGATTGGTATCGTGTAAATAAACGGAATGGCGGTTAACAAAATTGAATTTCACCAATCCTAACGAGTTATTATAACCGGGTTTTTGAACGTATTTGTAATTATTTGCTTTTCCTGGATTCCATTCATACGGACTTACTTCTTTACCTTGACTATTGTATATTGTTAGTCTTCTTGATGGAAAATAATTTCGGTTTTTTGATGCCTCAGGAGTTAAATCTTCTTTAATGATAGTAGGCGGAATAGTCCAAGTAGGATTGAAAACAAAATTGGAGAGTTTTGAACTCAAAATGGGAGTTTTTCTTTTTGGAGTTCCCACCACAATTCGATGTGAAGCAATCGTGTCATTATTTTTTATATAATGCAACATATAATCTGGAATATTGGCAATCAAATATTTCTCACCTAAATCAGATGGATACCAAC
Source organism: Flavobacterium proteolyticum (assembly GCF_015223105.1). Taxonomy (GTDB): domain Bacteria; phylum Bacteroidota; class Bacteroidia; order Flavobacteriales; family Flavobacteriaceae; genus Flavobacterium; species Flavobacterium proteolyticum. Next base: position 285,079 of record NZ_JADFTZ010000001.1, on the reverse strand, counting down.
GCCAACGCTCTAAATTGGCAAATATTTGTTCAATTCGCTCGTTTTTAGTGGTGTTCAAAGCTTTTAGTGTTCCAATTCCGATAACGCCATCAGGTGCTAAACCATGACGTGCTTGAAAACGTTTTACCGCTTTAAGAGTCAAAGTATCGTAAGCCCAGGTAATGATACTATCTTTGTTTTTATAATCCTTCCAATAGGCCAAACGTTTTTTGATTTTTACCATTTCGGGTAAAGTGTCGTTTACAACAATTTTATTTTTTGTGCTTATTTTTTCAAAAGTAACGTTTGGGAATTTATCAATTTCAACTAAGCTCTTTTTAAGTAGTTGATAGACAATGTGATTTGGTTTTAAATCTTTAAAAGTTGAAGCAATAATTTTCTCTTTAATTCCTTTTTCTAATAATGAGGAAAGTGCGATTTCTTTTGGTTTTAAATCCCAATCGGTATATAATTCTTTCGGATTTAATTTTCCTTTGTGGAGATGGTTAGCTAATTTTTCAAAGGTTTCGGTAAGTAGAATGTCGTATTTTACAATATCTTCATCGTTTAATTTTGCTCTTTTGCTTTCTAAATCTTCAATGATTTTAATTTCATAGTCTTCTGGATTTAATCCATCTTCATAACAAAACTTAATTTCATTAATCAAATCTTTTCGGTTTTCATCTAAATACCAAATTTCGTGAAAGTTCATTTTTTGATAGTACAATTTTATACTGTCTGATTTGTCACTTAGTAAATCAGGATGAACGGGTCTAATGATAATATTTAAAACGGTATCTTTTATAATACTGTTGTCAAATGCAATTGGTGATGGCTCCTTTTTACAAGAAATAACCGAGAGGATTAGAAATAGAAAAGTAATTTTTTTCATAGAGAGTAGCAATTCTGATATAAATATAAGAAGAATTATTGAAAATCTTCTCAGTGTATTTTCTTGTACATTGCAAAATGAATGCCAACATCGGGAATTAAAAAAGAATCGCCAATGATTTTATAATCTAATTTTTTGTAAAACGGAACGGCATTTTCCCGTGCGTTGAACCAAATTAAATCGGCATTCAAATTAATGCAATGATTTTCAGCTTCTTTTACTAATTCGGCTCCAAATCCTTTGCCTTGAAACGCTTCTAAAACCGCCATTCCTCTAATTTGAAATTGATTTAATTCTGAAAATAAAGTATTGTTTTCTTTAAAAATAGAGATGATTCCAACAAGTTTGTTTTCTAAAAACAATCCAAAATGAGTCGTGTTTTCATCATCATCACCTTTAAACTGACAAGTTTCGATTGGTTTTCCTTTTCTTAAAACTTCATGTCGTACAGGATATGTTTCAATCGAACTGATTTTTTTTATTTTCATAATTATATAACTCATTAAAAGTTAATCTTTTAGAGAAAAGGGTTAATTCTAGGGTAAAGTTAGTACAATAGCTTTGAAAAAAATATCAAAAAAAATTTGCAATTACCAAAACTTTTAAAGTATATTTGCACCCACAAAAGTTAACGCTTTTGTTATGCGGAAGTAGCTCAGTTGGTAGAGCTCCAGCCTTCCAAGCTGGTTGTCGCGAGTTCGAGCCTCGTCTTCCGCTCTAAAACAAGATAAAGTTTTAAAAATTATCACCTGCGGAAGTAGCTCAGTTGGTAGAGCTCCAGCCTTCCAAGCTGGTTGTCGCGAGTTCGAGCCTCGTCTTCCGCTCTACAAAAAAGCCTTGCATTTGCAAGGCTTTTTTTTATTTCAATTCGTTTAGTTCGGTTTCTGGAGCTACTTCAAAAGGTGTTTCGTTTCTCTTGAAAATTCTTGCGGTTAAAGTTCCTTTTAATTTTACAGAATCGCCTTTAACTTCTAACCAACTTCCTTCTCTTAATCCTACAACAGGTTGCGGATTAAAATGATGAAATTCATTGATTCTAGTTTCACGCGTTTCTCCCATATGTGTTGAGCCTTCAATTGGATCTAAATAATGGGGATTAATATTAAAAGACACAAATCCTAAAGTTCTAAAACTAGGCGGATACACAATTGGCATATCGTTAGTAGTGCTCATCGTTAAACCGCAAATATTGCTTCCGGCACTTGTTCCAAGATACGGCGTTCCGTTTTTAACTACTTTTTCTAACGTGTCAATAACATTATTTTTATACAATTGGCTTACCAGTAAAAAAGTATTTCCTCCACCAGTAAAAATTCCTTGAGCTTTTTCAAGGGCTTCGATTGGGTTTTCAAATTCATGAATTCCTTTCACAGCGATGTTAATTTTAGCAAAAGCTTTGCTAACTTTTTTGGTGTAATCATCATGAGAAATTCCGCTAGGTCTTGCGTATGGAATAAAAAGTAATTCTTTTACATCAGAAAAGAACGATTGCAATTCAGGTAATAAATAGTCTAAATATTCACCTCCATGTAAAGTAGAAGTGCTGGCAATAATTATATTTTTCATTAAATTATTTTTTTACAAATTTATCAAATTGTATTAACATAAGTTTATCATCTCATTAGGATTTCATTTTGAAGAGAACCAATTACATTTACATATCAATTAATATGATTCCTTTATGACAAAACAATTACTTCTTTTTTTATTGTTTTTCTCTTTCTTAGGTTGGGCTCAGTCTGATACAATTATAAAAGGAAAAGTCGTTTCTACTTCTAGTAGTTTAGAAGGAATCCATATTTTAAATTTAAATAAAGGAATTGGTGTAGCAACAAATGATAGAGGTTATTTTTCAATTCGAGTTACAATTGGTGATACGTTACAATTTAGCGCCATTCATTTAATTGCAACAAAGCATATTATTGAGAAAGATGATTTTGGTGAAAATTTGTTGTTTGTAGAAATGAAATCAAAGCTCAATGAATTAGAAGAAGTTACTATTGTTCAGTATAAAAACATTAATGCAGTTTCTTTAGGAATTATTCCGAAAAATCAAAAAACGTATACTCCAGCCGAACGAAAACTTAAAGCGGCATCAGAAATGTCAATAGGTACAATTATTTCAATAGATCCTTTATTAAATTGGATTTCAGGTAGGACTAGAATGCTTAAAAAAGAAGTTGAAGTAGAAAGAAAAGAGTTTTTGATAGATAGGACAGCAGATTATTATCAAAAGGAATATTTTACAGATGTTTTAAAAATTCCTGAAGATTATGTAGATGGTTTTTTATTTTATGTGGTTGAAAACAGTCGATTTGTTATGGCAATGAAAGATAAAAATAAAACAATGGCCACTTTTATACTGTCTGAACTTGCTGTGGAATATTTGAAAGTAAGTGAGTTGCAACCTTCAATATCGGATAAGAATGAAAAATAAATATATATTATTCTTTATATTTCTTTTTAGTCAACTAGTCTTTTCCCAAGAAGTTGAGAGAAAAATTTTGAAAGGAAAGATAGTAGCAGATTCTATTGAAGTGGAAAACTTAACGGTTTTCAATATTACTTCTAACATTGGTGCTGTTACTAATGTTGATGGAAAATTTTCAATAAAAGCAAAAGCAACAGATACTTTATATATTCAAGGACTTTCCTATGATTCTAAAAAATATGTGTTAACTGAAAAAGATTTTTGGTTAGAAGAACTTGAGATTAGATTGCATTTAAAAATTACTGAGCTTAATGAAGTAGAAATTACTCCTTACACTTTAACTGGAGCTTTAAAAGAAGATACCAAACGAATTCAGGTTTATGGAGAAGCTTTCAGTGGTATTGATGCTAAGGCAGTGAAATATTATGAAGATGATGTTCGTTTAGGAACACCTGTAAATACTGCAATTTACAATCCATTAGCTCCTAATGGTTCTAATTTTGATTTAAAGTTAATAGGTAAAGGTATTGGGAAATTACTCGGAATAAAAAGTAATCCTAAAAAGAACTCAGAGCTAGTTTTTGAGGAACGAAGACAACGTGATATTCAAACAAAATCATTCTCAGATCACATGTTTGAACGTTTTACACATAATTTCTTTACAGAAACCTTGAAAATTAAGCATGAAGATATTTCAATTTTTTTGCAATATGCCGAAATGCCAGTTAAAGATTTATCATTGTTTTTAAAACCTGAATACGAGTTGCAACTCATTCAATATTTAACCGATAAAGCAAAAGCATACAAATTAGAAAATAAAAAAGAATAATTACTATTTTTACCAAATGAAGAAGAACTTTTTACGATATTTTACTCCAATTTTTTTTGTAGTTTTATTAAGCTCATTTGTTTGGCACAAATTTTATGTTTCGGTAACTCAAATCGACTATGTACCAAATAAAAAAAGGATAGAAATTACCCATCGAATTTTTATTGATGATTTAGAAAAAGCACTTGAAAAGAAATACAAGAAAAAAGTGTATTTGACTTCAACAAAAGAGTTGCCCGAAGCTGAAGCATTAATTAAAACATATCTCAAAGAAAATATTAAAATTTCTATCAATAAAAAACCTCAGGAGATTGTTTATTTAACTAGAGAAGTAGAAGGCGATGTGTTAATTTTTTATACTAAAATTGCTATATCGAAAAAAATAAATACCTTCGAAATCTTTAATTCATTATTAACGGATATTTACAAAGAGCAACAAAATATTGTTCATGTAAATATTAATAGTAACAAAAATAGCTTTTTGTTTACTAATAGTGATACGCAACAAAAAATTGACTATTAAAAGAATTGAAATATTATGAGAAAATCAATTGTACTTAGTGCTTTCTTGACTTTAGCAGTAACTTTCGGAGCAATCGCTCAGGATGTAAAACCAGAAGAAAAAAAGCGCGAACCTGGACATTATAATGAGAATAAGTTCCGTCAAATGTATGACGAAATGGCAACTCCTAACATGTTTAGAACAGCTTCTGGTGCTCCAGGACCTGCTTATTATCAACAAAAGGCAGATTATGTAATGAATTTGGAGTTAGATGATAAGAATAAAAAACTTTATGGTTCTGAAACCATTACTTATCACAACAACGCTAAAGAATCGTTAGAATATTTATGGGTACAATTAGACCAAAATATCGAAAGACCTGATTCTAAAACGCCTTTAGTAGAAAATCAAAATATGGACAAAGCCATCACTACAAGTGGTTTTGCAAAAAAATATATGGGAAGTCCTTTTCAAGGAGGTTTTAACATTGAGTATGTAAAAGACGCTAAAGGAAATCCAATGAAGTATACCATCAATCAAACCATGATGCGTATTGATTTACCTAAACCATTAAAAAATGGCGAAAAAGTTTCATTTTCAATCAAATGGTGGTACAATATTGTGAATTATATGGAAGGAGCAAACAACGGTCGTTCTGGTTACGAGCAATTTCCTGATGGAAACCGTTTGTATGTAATGGCACAGTTTTTTCCAAGAATGGCTGTCTATAATGACGTTGAAGGATGGCAAAACATGCAATTTTGGGGTAGAGGTGAGTTCGCTTTAGCTTTTGGTGATTATGAAGTAAATATTACAGTTCCTGCTGATCACGTTATGGAAGGGACAGGAGTGTTACAAAACAGAAGCGAAGTTTTTACAGCAGAACAAGTTAAAAGATGGGAATTAGCTGAAAAAACTTTTGATAAGCCAGTTGTAATTGTAACTCAAGAAGAAGCAGTTGCTAAAGAAAGTAGTTTTTCAGACAAAAAGAAAACTTGGAAATTTAAAGCACAAAATGTTCGTGATTTTGGTTTCTCTACTTCAAGAAAATTCATCATTGATGCCATGGCGGTTGATTTACCAACTAACAAACCATTAGCAATTTCAATTTATCCAAAAGAAGCAAATCCACTTTGGGGAGATTTATCTACAAAAGCGGTAGCACATACTTTAAAAACGTATTCTCATTTTACATTTGATTATCCTTATCCAAAAGCAGTTTCTGTTTCAGCAGAAGATCAAGGTATGGAATATCCAATGATTTGTTGGAATTACGGTCGTCCTGATGAAAAAGGATTTGTAAGTGATAGAATTAAATACGGAATGTTAGGAGTTATTATCCACGAGGTAGGACACAACTTCTTTCCAATGATTGTAAATTCAGACGAAAGACAATGGTCTTGGATGGATGAAGGGTTAAACACTTTCTTAGAATACTTAACTGAAACTTCTTTCGATCCAAATTTCCCTGCATCTAGAGGTCCAGCTAAAAATATTGTACCTTATATGAAAGGAAATCAAAAATATTTAGAGCCTATTATGTCAAATTCTGAAAATATTTACAACTTTGGAGCTAATGCTTATGGAAAACCAGCAACAGGTTTAAATATCTTGAGAGAAACGATTATGGGTCATGAATTATTCGACCATGCATTCAAAACATATGCGAATCGTTGGAAATTCAAACACCCAACTCCGGAAGATTTCTTTAGAACTATGGAAGATGCTTCTGCAGTTGATTTAGATTGGTTTTGGAGAGGTTGGTTCTATTCAACAGATTATACCGATATTGGTGTGAAAACTGTAAAACAATATTATGTTTCAACAGAAGCTTCAAAAGAAACTCAGGCAATGTTTAATAGAAGAGGAAGAAAAATTAGCGATGGAGAACCTATGTTGTATTTAGTTGCTGAAGATGCTCCAGATTTTAAACCTGAATTGAAAAAAGCAATGGATGTTAATAGTGTTCAAGCACTTTCTGACTATGTAAATAAAAATTATACAGCTGAAGAAAAAAATGCTTTAAAATCACCTAAATATTTCTACGAAGTAGAGTTTGAAAAGCCAGGAGGATTAATCATGCCAATCATCGTAGAGCTTCAATACGAAGATGGAACTAGTGAAATTCAAAAATTTCCTGCTCAAATTTGGAGAAGAAACAATGATACTGCTAAAAGAGTTTTTGCAACAGAGAAAAAAGTAGTAAAAATTCAATTAGATCCAAAATTAGAAACCGCCGATGTAGATGTTGAAAACAATTACTGGCCTAAAGCAGAAACAGTTTCTAAGTTTGATACATTAGAGAAAAAATAAGAATCAAGACTATCTTCGGATAGTCTTTTTTTTTGATTACTTTAAGATAAAGTAGGTGTAAAACTTTGTAACTTTGCGAAGTTAATTTTCAAAACAATACGTTATGTTTGGAATAGGAGGAGGCGAATTATTTTTCATTATTCTAGTTGTTTTAATGTTATTTGGATCAGATAAGATTCCAGATATTGCTCGTGCATTAGGTAAAGGGATGGCACAATTAAAAAATGCTACTAACGAAATAAAAAGTGAAATCCAAAAAGGAACTCAAGAAGCAGGATTAGATATGAATACTTTAACTGGTGGAGTTTCTGAAGAAATAGCTAAAGCAAAAGAAGGGATAACTAAAATGGTAAATCCTATGGAAAACATTAATTTAGATGTTCAAAATCCTATAGAGCAAGTTAAAGAAGATATTGAAAATATTACAGGACCTATAAAAAGACAAATGTAATTTTGGAACACTTAATAAACTTAGATAAAGAATTATTCCTTTTTTTAAACGGACTGGGTTCAGAACCTTTTGATGGTTTTTGGAAAATTATCACAAAACAAATCTACTGGTCACCACTTTTTATTGGAGTTTTTTATTTAATTCAAAAGAAATTAGGTTGGAAAGGTTTAGGTATTATTATTCTTTTTTTAGCAGTATTGTTAACCTTTACTGATCAAATTACGAATTTATTTAAATATTCATTCGAGCGTTTACGCCCATGTAATAATCCCGAATTTGATGGTTTAATGCGTGAAGTTATCACTAGAAAATCATTCAGTTTTTTCTCTGGTCACGCCGCAAATTCAATGGCTTCAACTACTTTTATAGTGTTGGTTATTCGAAAGTATTATAAACATACCTATTTGTTGTTCTTGTTTCCACTAATATTTGCTTTCAGTAGAATTTATTTAGGATTGCACTATCCGGGTGATATTTTAACAGGTTATTTTTTTGGTGGACTTTTCGGATTTTCGTTTTATAAACTATACAATTATACTGGCAAGCGATACAAATTCAATACAGAAATTATTACTGAATAACGGTTTTGATTTCTTTTAAAATGGCATCAATTTCTTTTCCATTAGTATCTATCCCGAAACTATTATTAGAATAAGGTTGGTATAAATTTTTGTCAGTTACTGAAAAAAGTCCAATGGTAGTTGTATTAGTGGAACTAGACAAATGCATAATACCACTATCAGCTCCTATAAAAAGTTTCGTATTTGCAATTAAAGCCGCAATTTCACGTACTTCTTTACTGAAATAGGATGGCGCTTTAAAATCAATTTGTGAAACATTTTCGGCAGGTAAAATCTCAATGATAGTATAGTTTTTAAATTCATTTTTTAATGCTACATAAAAAGTATTCCACCATTCTTTTGGGTATTTTTTCTCACTAGTTGCATATGTGAAAATACATATGGTTTTTTGAGTATTTCCAGTAAGTTTAAATAAGTCGTCCGTTCCTTTTTTTAGTTCCTTTGAATCTAAGCGTATGTTGATTTTCGGAATTGTAGTATCAGGTAAATCTAATCCTAATGCTTTAATTTCTTCTCTAAAATCGTAAACAGGACGTTTAGCGTTATGTAAGTAATCATTGTGAATGGAAGAATCCAAATCTTTAATTCTTCCAAATACTTTGTATTTTGATTTTGTTATTTTAGTTGCAATGGAACCAGAAGAAGAATAACTAACCGTGTTGATAATTAAATCATATTTATGTCTGCGTAAGTAAAACCAACAGCCTAAGTATTTTATGAATTCTTTAAAATGTTTCCTGGGTAATGCAATTATCTTATTTACTTCGGGATAGTTTTTAAATAGTATTGGGCCGAGATTACCTTTCAGAAAAACATCAATTTTTGCGTCAGGGAAAGTAGTAATTACTTCTTGTAATAAAGGTGTAATTAGCAGTTGATTTCCCAGTCTGTGATTTGGTCGAACAATTAATATTCGTTTAATTTCAGATGCGTTTTTTATACTATTATGTGTTGATTTTGTCTCGTTAATCGTTTTTACAAATAGGTTTTTTGTAATGTTTTTTCTGAATAAGTTTATTTTTTCTTTGAAAGTCATTATAAAACTCGGCTAACGGTTAAACCATCACGAATAGGCAACAAAACGGTTTCTACTCTTGGGTCAGTATTCAGTAGTTGATTGTAGTCTAATAAAACAGGTGTGCTTTTATCGTTAGGTTTTACTTCTTCCAACACTTTTCCGCTCCACAACACATTATCGGATAAAATAATTCCACCTTTGTTCATCATTGGAACTATTAAGTGGAAGTAATTCACGTAGTTTTCTTTATCAGCATCAATAAAAACCAAATCGAATTTTTTATTTAAAGTTGGGATAATAGCTATCGCATCACCTAGGTGTTGAAAAATTTGGTCTTTCCATGGAGAAGCATCGAAATATTTTCTTTGAAAATCTACTAATTCTTCTTCAATATCAATCGTATCTAAAGTTCCGTTTTCAGCCAATCCTTCAGCTAAACATAAAGCAGCATAACCCGTATACGTTCCAATTTCCAAAATATGTTTCGGACGAATGATTTTTGAAAGCATACTCAAAACTCTACCTTGAAAATGACCACTCAACATACGAGGTTGCATTATTTTTTGATGAGTTTCTTTGTTTAATTTTGCTAATAACTCAGGTTCGGCTTGTGAATGATTGGCAACGTAATCTTCTAAATCTTCTGATATGAAATGCATAGTGAAATCAAATTTTGACAAAAATACAAATTAACAATTAAACGTTTTGACATTTTAACCTAACTTTGCACCATGCAAATCGAGAAAAAAGACATACGAGCACTTACTAAAGAACAATTGCGTAACTTTTTTGTTTCTAATGGAGACAAAGCGTTTCGTGGTAACCAAGTTTACGAATGGTTATGGCAAAAGCGCGCCCATACTTTTGAGGATATGACTAATGTGTCTAAAGAAACGCGCGCCATGTTAGAAGCTAATTTTGTAATCAATCACATTAAAGTAGATACCTTACAACGTAGCGAAGACGGAACCGTTAAAAATGCCGTTCGTTTGCACGATGACTTAATTGTAGAATCGGTTTTGATTCCTACAGAAACTCGAACTACAGCATGTGTTTCTTCGCAAGTAGGTTGTAGTTTAGATTGTAATTTTTGTGCAACCGCTCGATTAAAGCGTATGCGTAATTTGGAACCCGGAGAAATCTATGACCAAGTGGCTGCGATTGATAATGAAAGCCGTTTGTATTACGACCGACCTTTGTCTAATATCGTTTTTATGGGAATGGGCGAACCTTTGATGAATTACCCAAACGTAATGAAAGCGATTGATATGATTACGTCTAATGAAGGTTTAGGAATGTCACCAAAACGAATTACGGTTTCTACTTCTGGAATTCCGAAAATGATTAAAAAAATGGCGGATGATGAGGTGAAATTTAAACTAGCAGTTTCCTTACATTCAGCTGTTGAGGAAATTCGCAACGAAATCATGCCATTTACTAAAAATTTTCCTCTTACAGATTTGCGTGAAAGCTTGGAATATTGGTACAGAAAAACAAAAAGTAAAGTTACTTACGAATATGTGGTTTGGAAAGGAATCAACGATGATAAAAGATCGATTGATGCTTTGGTGAAATTCTGTAAATATGTCCCTTGTAAAGTAAATCTTATCGAATACAATCCTATTGATGATGGAATTTTTCAACAAGCATCAGAAGAAGCTACAAATGCTTACATAACGGCTTTAGAGAAAAATAATATCGTAGCCAAAGTGCGAAGAAGTCGCGGTAAAGATATTGATGCGGCTTGTGGGCAATTAGCGAATAAATCTTAAAAATTCAATTATCATAATTTTTGTGCTTTAAAAAGATGTAAGAAACACTTGTTTTTTTTGTAAGAAATAGTATCTTCGTGTAACTGAATGATGAGTAAAAATAAATTCAGTTTAACTAACACACACCTAACATTATGATTAAGCACACCTTATTTTTTTTACTTTTTTTTACATTTAGTTTTTCTCAGGAAAATAGCACAAAAGGAATTGTTAAAGATGCAGAAACAAAAGAGATTATTCCATTTGTAAATGTTATTTATAAAGATAATTCAGGTAATTTAACAGGTACGATAACAAATGAGGATGGAGAATTTTCGTTGCATCACATAAAAGAAGTTGAAATTAGTCATATCAATTACGAAACAAAGAAAGTTGTATTTGAAAACAAGGAAGTTGAAATTTATTTAACTCCAAAAGTGTATATTTTAGATGAGTTGATAATCTCAAACGTTTCTGGAAGAGATTTTTTAAAATCATTAATAAAAGATGCAAAAGTTCGTGCGGTTAAAAATACTAAGTTAAGTACTTATGGTAGAGAAATTGTGAAAATCAATAATCAATATACAAAGTATTCAGATGCTTTAATGGATTATTATATAAAGAAAGGAAATGGGAAATCGGTCTTGTTAATTAATCAAAGTAGAGCAATAAAAACTAATTTACAAGATTCTACAAGTTCTGTTTTAAATGGAATGAATTCGGGATACAATGTTAGAGATTATGTTAAGTATGCCTATAATTTCGACGGAATTGAAAATCTTATTAAGAGTAAAGAATATACATTTGATAGATACTTAAGAAGAGATGCGTCAGGTTTAGAATATGAGTATGTGAAAATTATTCCCAACCCAGATAGTGATGAATTATTGTATGAAGGTTATGTTATAGTTGATAATAAATCAAATAAAATTGTTGAATTTAAAGTTGAATTAGCAGATTCTCACAAGAAAAATTCAAAACTAAAAAACATTTTAATTGCAAAATACAAACTTAATGATCATGCGGTTTGGTGTAAGTTTAAGTTTACTAACAATCAATACGAATTAGTGTATTATAAAAATAGTTTCAATCTATATATTCAAATGGGTAAGAAAGTTCATGATTATGTGAGTACAACATTTGATTTGCTAGTACTTGATAGTAAAAACGATGTTGAATTGCCGGAAAAAGGTTATTCAGAGAACACAATTTTTGAAGCTGGAACAAATTATACTCAGAAATTTTGGAAAATGAACAACATTTTTCCTTTAAAAGAAACCGAGCAACGATTTGTTGATTCTATTAAAAATTAATTAATCCTCATTTAAAAAAATAAAAGAGATTTCGATAAAGTTCGGAGTCTCTTTTTTTATAATCTTTTGCTAAACTTTTGACTAACGAGTTTGTTTTTGTATTTTTGATACCTCAATGAAAATAACCGAACAAATAAAGCTACCCATCGCCTCCGAAATGGAACTCTTTGAAGAGAAGTTTCGCGATTCCATGTCTTCAAAAGTAGCTTTATTAAACAGAATCACACATTATATTGTAAATCGTAAAGGAAAACAAATGCGTCCTATGTTTGTTTTCTTAACCGCTAAGATGGTTTCGGGTGGTTCTATTAATGAGCGTACCTATCGTGGTGCTTCGGTTATTGAATTAATTCATACCGCAACTTTAGTTCATGATGATGTGGTTGATGACAGCAACAAACGACGTGGATTTTTCTCCTTAAATGCCCTTTGGAAAAACAAAATTGCCGTTTTAGTTGGCGATTATTTATTATCAAAAGGTTTATTACTTTCTATCGATAATAACGATTTCGATTTGCTAAAAATCATTTCTGTAGCTGTGCGCGAAATGAGTGAAGGTGAATTACTTCAAATTGAAAAAGCGCGCAGATTAGATATTACTGAAGATATTTACTACGAAATCATCCGACAAAAAACCGCTACTTTAATTGCAGCTTGTTGTTCGCTTGGTGCTTGTTCTGTTGCTCCTGATGACGCTGTTTTAGTAGAAAAAATGCGTAAATTCGGAGAGCTTATCGGAATGGCATTCCAAATCAAAGATGATTTATTCGATTACACCGATGATGCCATTGGAAAACCAACTGGAATCGACATCAAAGAGCAAAAAATGACTTTACCGTTGATTTACGCTTTGAACAATTGTTCTCAAAAAGAAAAAAGTTGGGTTATCAATTCGGTTAAAAATCACAACAAAGATAAAAAGCGCGTAAAAGAAGTTATCCAATTTGTAAAAGACAAAAACGGATTAACCTACGCCGAAGAAAAAATGGTGCAATTTCAGCAAGAAGCACTTTCGTTATTACAAGATTTCCCAACATCTCCATACAAAGATTCCCTTATTTTAATGGTAAATTACGTGATTGAAAGAAAAAAATAAAAACAATTTCAATTTCAAGGACAAAAGTCCGTTTCAATTTTAAAAATTTCTTTAATTATTTCAATCTGTGTTCCAGAATCATAAGTTTTTTATTTTTTTAAAGATTCATACAACCATTTTAAAATCATTCTCGTCTATATAATTAGAAGCAAGATTCTGAATTCTAATTTCTGAATTCTAAATTTTAAAAATGAAAGTAATTCAATTACATCAAGAAGAAAAACAACTTATTATGTTGGCTGTCGAAAACAATCGACAAGCACAACAGCAGATTTATGCCAAGTTTTCTTCTAAAATGTTAAGTGTGTGTCGCCAATACATAAAAGACATTCACCACGCAGAAGATGTAATGATTACCGGATTTATGAAAGTGTTTACCAATCTGAAAAATTTTGAACACAAAGGTAGTTTTGAAGGTTGGATTCGAAGAATTATGGTATATGAATGTATCGATTTTCTTCGGGTGAAAAAGAATAATTTCAATCATCAAGATATAGAAGATGTTACGATAAGCGAAAACGAATCGGTTTATGAAATGGAAGATTTTTCGGTAGATGACATCCAAAACATGATTGACAATTTGCCCGACGGTTATAAAATGGTGTTTAACTTATATGCGATTGAAGGTTACAAACATCAGGAAATAGCCGAAATGCTCAAAATAAGTGAAGGAACATCAAAATCGCAATTATCACACGCCCGAAAGTTATTGCAACAACAAATCACCGACTTAAAAAACAAATTAAATGGAACCAAATAAAATAGATAATCAAATAAAAGAAAAGCTGAATACTAGAGAAATTCAGCCTTCTGCTCAAGCTTGGGACCGATTAGATGCGATGCTTACGGTTTCAGAAGAAAAAAAGCCAAAGAAAGGTTACGGATGGTTTTTTGTAGCCGCTTCTACAATACTTTTTTTCGGATTGGGGTTTTCCCTTTTCAATTCAAACGAAACAACAGAAATTAATAATTCAACACCAATTGTAACTACTATCGACGAAGAAATTGACACGGTTGAAACTAATAAAACAAATGAAATTTCAGTTGAAAATGTAAAATCTGTTTTGGTTCAGAATGAAGTAAATTATTCAAAAACAACAAGAAATAAAAATTCAAAGAAAACAAATGAATTGACAAAACCTGAAAATGATTTGGAAGAAAAAATAACTCCTAACTCCCAACTTCAAACTCCCAACTCATACAAATACGTTTCTCCAGAAAATTTATTAGCTGAAGTTCAAACAGGCGAGAAAGTAATTACTTCAGATAAAAAAATAAGTCCAAAAACTAAGATGAAAGTAGATCCTAATTCGTTGCTAACAAACGTTGAAAAAGAATTAGATGAAAATTATAGAGAAACTACTTTAGATAAATTAAATAGAAAATTTCAAGATGCTAAATCAGCATTAGCCAATAGAAATTACGAATAAATAAAAATCATCATTAATTAAAAATCAAACAGTTATGCAAAAAATTATTTTGTACACAATTCTTATTGTGTTTAGTTTCCTAACAAAAGCCGTTGCTCAGGAGTTAGAAACTATTGAAAAGTCAACCGAGTGGATGGCACGCGGAAGTAAGTCAGAGAGTTATGAAATGGGTTTGTCAAAAAAATCAACTTCTAATGAGCAAGAAGTTTTTACTATACGATCTATCGATAAAAAGATAGATGGTTTTGGAACTTTAATGAAATCGGGTAAGCCTGATTTATATTTAGGTAAAACTATCAAAATGACAGGATATGTTAAAAGTGAAAAGGTAAAATCTTGGGCTGGACTTTGGATGCGTATCGATTATTATAATGATAAAGTTCTTTCTTTTGATAATATGCAAAATAGAGCTATTGAAGGAACTAATGATTGGGCTAAATATGAAGTTGTTTTATTTGTGCCTCAAGATGCAACTGATTTCTCTTACGGAGTTTTATTGGATGGAACAGGTCAAATTTGGTTTAAAGATATACAACTTGAAATTGTAGATGATTCTGTTTCAGAGACTGGAACTATAAAAGGTAGAAATTCAAAAAGTATTTCATTTGAAGATAAAGCGAAGGTAATTGCAAATAACATTGAAATGATTACCACTGAAGAAAAAAACGCTTTAAAGAAAGAAGTTGAAGCCATTGATGTACAAGTAAGTGAAGGTAAAATTACTGCTGAAAAAGCACAAGAATTAAAAACTAATATTGCTCAAGAACGCGCTAATAATATCGAAACAAAAGTAGCAATTGAAGAAGCGAAATTAGCACAGTTGGTTCAGGATAAAGTGGATGGAAAAATAGCGGATTCAAATGATAAGCCAAAAAGAGGTGGAACTAGAATTATTTTAGGAAGCAGTAAAGATGATGCTATTGGGGATGATAGAACCGAAATTAATTTAGGTTCGATGAAAATTTATAATGGAGAAAAAGACAAAGCTGAGAGAAAATCTAAAAGAACAACTTCACAATTCGTTTTTGCATTTGGTTTAAATAATGTAATTACTGAAGGTGAAAATTTAGAAGATTCAGATTACAGAGTTTGGGGTTCGCATTTTTACGAATGGGGAGTTACGTATAATTCAAGAATTTTCAAAAACAACAATTTGCTTCACGCTAAATACGGACTTTCGTTAATGTATAACAATCTTCGTCCTACAGATAATCGTTATTTTGTAAAAAATGGTGACCAAACAGATTTAGTAACATCAGCTATAAAGTTAGATGAATCGCGTTTTAGAAATGTGTATTTAACAGCACCATTACATTTAGAATTTGATTTTACGCCAAAAAAACTTTCAAAAGACGGAACTAAAACATACTTCAGAACACATGAGTCAGTTCGTTTAGGAATTGGTGGTTACGGAGGTGTTCGTATTAAATCAAAACAAATTTTGAAATATGAAATTGATGATGTTAAAATAAAAGAAAAACAAAAAGGTGATTTTAATGTTTCCGACTTTACTTATGGTTTAAGTGCTTATTTAGGATATGGTCAAACCAGTCTATATGTTAAATATGACTTAAATCCGTTATTCAAAAACAATAATATAGATCAAAACAACGTTTCATTAGGATTACGCTTTGATTTTAATTAAATTTAGGGTTAAGTTAAGTTCTCTGTTTAAAAAAGCACTTCAGCCAAATGAAGTGCTTTTTTGTTTTCAAATGATTTTGGCGCTAATAGCTATATTTTTCAAAAACTTTGTAACTTGCCACTTCAAATTTAGAGATGTAATTTTGTCAAGCATAATTTGACTTAGTTTCTAAACAATTCAACATTTAAACAACTTAACGTTAAGTTTGATATCAAAAGACACCATAGAAAAAGTATTTGAAACCGCCCGAGTTGAGGAGGTAATTGGTGATTTTGTACAACTCAAACGTGCCGGAAGTAATTTGAAAGGATTAAGTCCGTTTGTAAACGAGAAATCGCCTTCATTTATGGTTTCTCCGGTAAAGCAAATTTGGAAAGATTTTTCATCTGGAAAAGGCGGAAATGCCGTGACTTTCTTAATGGAACACGAACATTTTACTTATCCAGAAGCTATCAAATATTTAGCAGTAAAATACAATATTGAGATTGAAGAAACGGTTCAAACCGATGAAGATGTAGCGCAAGCCAATGAAAAGGAAAGTATGTATTTGGTTTCCGAATTCGCTCAGAAATATTTTCATCATACTTTATTAGAAACCGAAGAAGGAAAAGCCATCGGATTATCGTATTTTAAAGAACGAGGTTTTACTTCCGATACGATTAAGAAATTCGGATTAGGATATTCGCCAGAAACTTGGGATGCTTTGACAAAAGAAGCTCTCGGAAAAGGATATAAATTAGAATATTTAGATAAAACTGGACTTTCAATTGTTAAGGAAGACAAACAATTCGACCGTTTCAAAGGTCGTGTGATGTTTCCTATTCAGAGTATGAGCGGTCGTGTTTTGGGTTTTGGAGGTCGTATTTTGACCAATGATAAAAAAGCAGCAAAATACCTGAATTCGCCCGAAAGTGATATTTACCACAAGAGTAAAGTTTTATACGGAATTTTCCATGCTAAGCAAGCTATCGCTAAGCTAAATAATTGTTATTTGGTGGAAGGTTATACCGATGTTATCCAAATGCATCAAGCCGGAATTGAAAATGTTGTGGCTTCATCTGGAACTGCTTTAACTCCTGATCAAATTCGTTTGATTAATCGATTAACTCCAAATATTACCGTGCTTTTTGATGGTGATGCAGCCGGACTTCGTGCTTCTATTCGTGGAATTGATTTGATTTTGGAAGCTGGAATGAACGTAAAAGTGTGTACGTTTCCAGATGGTGATGACCCGGATAGTTTTGCGAGAAAAACATCGCATGATGATTTATTGCTGTATTTCGAAGAAAATGCAAAAGATTTCATTCAGTTCAAAGCGTCTTTATTGATGCAAGAGGCCAAGAATGATCCAATCAAAAAAGCGGATTTGATTCGTGATATGGTCATCAGTATTTCTAAAATTCCAGACCGAATTAAAAGAGAAGTATATATTAAGGAATGTTCCCGAATCATGGATATTTCCGAAGATGTGCTTTTTAATACCTTAGCGCAATTAGTAAAGAAAGATATATCGGAAGCTAATAAGCAATTTAAAGAGGAACAGAAAGCTTTTGAAGTTGTTAGAAACGATATTGCTCAACCCACAACAAAAGTTGATATTCAATACGAATTGGAACACAAAATAATCCAAATTTTATTGCTATACGGAGATAAAGAAGTAGAGTTTGAAGATACTATTTTAGCTCAAAATGAAGATGGCGAAATGGTTGAAGTAAAAGAGCAAAATAATTACAAAGTATATCAACGTGTTTATTTGAGTTTACAAGAAGATGAGGTAGAATTAGCTAACCCAATTTTTAAAGCAATTTTTAATCATTTAATTGCGTATTTCAATGAAAATGAGGTTTTTGAATTGGATAAATACTTGATGCAGTTGCCTGAAGAATTAGCGCAAGAAGTCACCACGATTCTTATGAGTGAAGAACGTGAGGTATTACACAATTGGGAAGTGCAACAAATCTATGTTAAACAAAAGGAAGAAACCATAAGCCAATACGTAACCGAGACGATTATCACATTGCGATGGTATTTAGTCAATAACATTATCGACGATTTGAAAAATTCAATTTCAACCGACGAAGACTCTGATAACTCAGAAACTCTGGAAATGGTAATGGCTTATTTGGGGTTAACACATATCTTTTCTAAAAACTTGGGTAGAGTTCTTTCAAGATACAATTAAATTACATCTAAATCTTTTGCTTTTTTTAATAAATCTACTAAGTTGGTTACATTTAATTTGGCCAACAAACGCAGTTTATACGTACTGATTGTTTTTTCATCTAAACCAAGAATTTGAGCAACTTCTTTGTTTTTCTTACCATCATTTAGGTAACGAAGTACTTCAATTTCTCTCGTAGATAATTTTTTAAACAATCGCTCCGATTTTTTGCCTTTGCTAAGCATTTCGATGCTTCTTTTAACAGTCTCGCTAAAAACAACTTTGCCTTCTGTTACTTTTGTTATTGTGGCTTCTAGATCTTTTAAATCACTTTTCTTAGAAACATAAGCCGAAACTCCTGCTTTAATTGCTGTTGGGGCATACATCTGTTCAGAAACATTTGTAAACAAAACAATTTTAGTTTCAGGAAAATCTTTCAACAAGCTTTTGATGTCTCTAATGCTTGATAAACCATCTAATTCTACATCGAGAATAAGAATGTCGCAATGTTTTGCTTCTAAAAGTGAAAGTAAAGATTCTAAATTTTTAGCCGATGCAATAACCTCCATTCTGCTGTTTCCATGAAAATACGACTGTAATCCATGGCTTACAACAGGTAAACTGTCTGCTATACCTATTTTGATCATAACTAAAAAATTATATTATTCGTAATATAAGATCAAAGTTACTAAAAAAAAATGTAATTACTTGTTAATTATGGAGATAATTATTTAAGATTTTCAGGGATTTTGCATATTGGAATAGGAATCATTTTGTGTTGGTTAATAGTATTCAGTCTTTTGTAGATTTTGAATACTTCGGCTTCTCTGCCGTTAAAATCTTCAATAGTTTTTCCTTTTTCCATTTGACTCATCGCCCATTCTAGTTCGTCATAGTTGGCACCAATTTGATCTTCGTCACTTCGGTCATCGCCAAATAAACCATCTGTCGGCTTAGCTTTTAAGATGCTTTCAGGAACTTTCAAAAATTCAGCAAGTAAGCGAACTTCGCTTTTTACTAAATCCGCAATTGGGCTAACATCTACGCCACCATCACCGTATTTTGTAAAAAATCCTACGCCAAAGTCTTCTACTTTATTTCCGGTTCCGGCTACTAAAAATCCGTGTAATCCTGCAAAAAAATATAATGTTGTCATGCGTAAACGAGCACGAGTGTTTGCTAAAGACAAATTCAAAACAGCTTCATTCTCTGATGCCGGAACTTGATTTTTAAACGTTTCAAAAACAGGAGTCAAATCAGCTCTTTCGTTAAAAACATTTGAGAAACGTTTTTTTAATTGGTCAATATGTTCGTAAGCTCTATTAACATGACTTTCCGCTTGATGAATTGGCATTTCTATACATAATGTTGGTAATCCTGTTTGAGCACATAGAGTAGAAGTTAAAGCGCTGTCAATTCCGCCAGAGATTCCCACAACAAAACCTTTAACTTTTGCGTTATTAGCATAATCGAGTAACCATTTTACAATATGTTGATTGATTTTTTCGGCTTGGAATGTGGATGAATTTGTCATTTTTTTATGAAAATTTATTAGTCGATAACTGTATATTTGCAAACCAAAATTAGATTTGATAAAAATATAAAAAATACGCTATATGAAGCAATTATTATTTGTACTTGTTGCTATTACTTTATTTTCATGTAAAGAAGATAGTAAGGTAGAGGAAGCCGTAGCTAAAATTCCAATTGAATTTAAAGTAGAACGTTTCGATCAAATCTTTTATCAATCAAAACCAGAGGATTTAAGTAGAATAAAAGCGCAATATCCGTTCTTTTTTCCTGCTGGAAATCCAGATTCTGTTTGGATAAACAAGTTAAAAAATCCTTTACTAAAGGAATTGTACAAAGAGGTACAAGTGAAATATCCAACATTAGGACCAATTGAATCCGATATGGAAAAAATGTTTGCTTACGTGCAGTATTATTTTCCAAAATTCAAAACACCAAGAGTAATTACCTTAATTAATGAAGTAGATACGGAAGCAAAATCTTTTTATGTAGATACATTAGCTTTGGTGTCTTTAGATTGTTATTTAGGAAAGGAACACCGTTTTTATGTGGATTTTCCTGAATATAAAAAGCAAAGTTTAGAACCAAATCAAATTTTACCCGATTTAGTTTCAACGTTCTGTTATGGAAAAATTGCACCTCCAACTGATAGAACTTTATTATCTGCAATGATTTATTACGGAAAAGAATTGTATGTAAAAGATAAATTGATTCCGTTTTACTCAGATGCGGATAAAATTGGTTATACCGATATGCAAATCAAGTTCTGTCAAGAAAACGAATATTTTATGTGGAGTAATTTAGTCGAAAACAAATTATTGTTCGATTCTAATCCAAAGAACGAATTACGTTTTATAAAACCAGCTCCTTTTTCGAAATTCTATTTAGAAATTGATAACCAAACCCCAGGAAGAGTAGGGCAATGGTTAGGTTGGCAAATCGTAAGAAGCTATATGGAAAACCACGAAGAAGTAACATTACAAGAATTATTAGCAATGGATGCTAAAACCATCTTCGATAATTCAAAATACAAACCAAAGAAACAATAAAACATATGAAAACATCCGATATAAAAATCACCGTAGGATTAGACGAAAATAACGTTCCAGACAAATTATTGTGGACAGCACAAGATGGTGGCGTAGAGCAAGAAGAAGCAAAAGCAATGTTATTGTCAGTTTGGGATAGCAAAGCAAAAGAAACACTTCGTATAGATTTATGGACAAAAGATATGCCAGTAGACGAAATGAAACAATTTTTCCATCAAACTCTAGTAGCAATGGCAGATACGTTTCAACGCGCTACTGCTGATGAGAAAATGTCAGATACCATGCGTGATTTCTGTGATTACTTCGCTGAAAAAATGGATTTAAAAGCATAAAAAAAAGTCGCTATTTCTAGCGACTTTTTTATTTTGTTTATTTTTTAAACAAATCCATTATCTTTAAAAATGTCTTCGTTAATTTGATTGATATATTCTAAAATTCCTTCTCTACCAATGGCTTCCAATGATGAGGTAACAAAATATGGAGGCATTTCAGCCCAATCTCCTGCTAATAATTGTTTCTTATAAGCTTCCACATGATTGTTGACTTTGTTTTTTCCCAATTTATCTGATTTGGTAAAAATAATGGCAAACGGAATTTCGCTTTCGCCTAAATATTCCATGAATTCTAAATCGATTTTTTGAGCTTCTAATCGAATGTCAATTAAAACAAAAGCACAAACTAATTGCTCTCTTTGCTCAAAATAATCCATAATAAATTGTTGGAAAACGGCTTTGGTTTTCTTAGAAACTCGGGCATAACCATAACCTGGTAAATCCACTAAAAACCAATTATTGTTGATTTTAAAGTGATTGATTAACTGCGTTTTTCCTGGTTTTGATGAGGTTTTTGCCAAATTTTTATGGTTCGTCAACATGTTAATCAAAGATGATTTTCCTACATTGGAACGACCAATAAAAGCGTATTCAGGTAAGCGGTCTTTTGGACATTTATCTACTTCTGAGTTACTAATTACGAATTCGGCGGTATTAATTTTCATATGTTTAAATTTTATTTTTTAGCGGTAACATATGTTATCACCTTTTTAATAATTGGAGTTTACTTACGTAAACAGTTTGTTAGTGGTGATTTCATAAGCTATAAAATAAAATTCCCCAAAAAGGGGAACTATTATAAATTCTTCTTTTGTAACCAATCAAACAAAATTTGATTGAATTCTTCTGGGTGCTCCATCATGGCAGCGTGTCCACATTTGTCAATCCAAAATAACTCTGAATTTGGTAATAATTTATCAAACTCTTCAGCTACATTTGGTGGTGTTACCTTATCATTTTTTCCCCAAATAATACAGGTTGGAGTTGTCATTTTAGGCAAATCTTTTGCCATGTTATGACGAATAGCGCTCTTAGCAATCGTTAAGGTTTTAATCAATTTGATTCTATCATTAACCGTTGCAAAAACTTCGTCAACAATTTCTTTAGTTGCAATCGCTGGGTCGTAAAACACATCTTCAGCTTTCTTTTTGATGTATTCGTAATCACCGCGTTTTGGGTAACTTTCACCCATTCCACTTTCATATAAACCTGAGCTTCCTGTAATTACTAAAGCTTTTACAAGTTCAGGATACATCTTGGTAAAATACAATCCAATATGTCCGCCTAGTGAATTTCCAACAAGAATTACTTGATCAAATCCTTTATGAATGACAAAGTCTTTTACAAATTTTGAAAAAGCTTTAACGTTGGTTTTTAAAATATTTTGTGTGTAAATAGGTAATTCTGGAATCACCACTTTGTATCCTTTAGGAGGAAAAAAATTAGCTACACCATCAAAATTACTCAAGCCACCCATCAAACCATGAAGAATGATTATTGGGGTTCCTTCGCCAGCTTCAAAATAGGTGTATTTTTTTTCTTTTTTTAACATAAATTCCACTTAAGGTATTAGTTCTAATGATTGACAAATATACTATTTTATTGAAGAAAGTAAAGAAAAAAATGACAAGCTAATTTTTATGCTTTCACAACTTGTAAAATGTTAGTTATCAACAATTTTATTAAAATTTTTATAAAAACACAAAAAATGACATCGGTTGATTTTAATGATTAAATTCTTCTGAAATATTGATTTTGCAAATAATGTTTTGTTAAAAGTGGAAAATCGAGTTTTGAAATCCAAAAACTTATTAACAAAGTGGTAGTTTGTGGTAAAAAGTGGTAAAATTTTTCTAAATTTGTCCATATTCTAATCGAAAAGAAAAGTTGAAAACATTAATCGGAACATACGAGTGTAAAGTGGATGCCAAAGGAAGGCTGATGCTGCCTACGTCGCTAAAGAAACAATTGGGTTCTTTAGAGGAAGGTTTCGTGTTAAAACGTTCGGTTTTTCAGCCTTGTTTGGAATTATTCCCAATGGCGGAATGGAATAAAATGATTTTGAAAATCAATAAACTAAATCGTTTCAATAAAAAAAATGATGATTTTATTAGAAGATTTACAGCAGGAGTTAAAATGATTGAGATTGATGCAACAGGACGACTTTTAATTCCGAAAGATTTAGTGGTTTTTGCTCAAATTGATAAAGATATTGTGTTGAATTCAGCTATCAATATCATCGAGATTTGGGATAAAGATAAATACGAAAATGCGATTGAAAACGCTGTAGGTGATTTCGCAGACTTGGCAGAAGAAGTAATGGGTAATTTTAATGAAGACGAGGATGGAATATCATAATCCAGTATTGTTAAAAGAAACAGTTGATGGGTTGAATATTCATCCTGATGGTGTGTATGTGGATGTTACTTTTGGTGGTGGCGGTCACTCGAGAGAAATTATGAGTCGTTTAGGTAAAAACGGAAAATTATTCGCTTTTGACCAAGATTTAGATGCTTTGAAAAATGCGATTGATGACGAACGATTCACTTTAATTAATGAAAACTTTCGTTACATAAAAAGATTTTTACGTTTCCACGGAATCAAACAAGTAGATGGGATTTTGGCTGATTTAGGAGTATCCTCGCATCAGTTTGATGTTGCAGAAAGAGGTTTTTCAACTCGTTTTGATGCCGAATTGGATATGAGAATGAATCAAAAAGGCGACATCAGTGCGTATCATGTAGTAAACGAATACGACGAACAAGATATTGCGAGAGTTTTGTTTGATTACGGCGAATTAAAAAATGCTAGAGCGATGGCAAACGTAATCGTAACCGCTCGAAAAGATAAAGAAATCCGAAATTCGGACGAATTGAAAAAAGTGTTAGCGAAATTTTTGCCAGGACATAAAAGCAATAAAATTTTAGCTCAAATATATCAAGCCATTCGTATTGAAGTGAATCAGGAAATGGATGTTTTGAAAGAGTTTTTAGAACAGTCCTTAGAGATTCTGAAACCTGGAGGCCGACTGAGTGTTATCTCGTATCACTCACTAGAAGATAGATTGGTAAAACGATACATGCGAAACGGCATGTTTGAAGGAGAACCCGAAAGAGATTTCTTCGGAAATTTTAAAGTTCCTTTCAAAATTATTGAAAAATTAATTGTTCCTACAGAAGAGGAAATAGCATCAAACAACAGAGCACGAAGTGCAAAACTAAGAGTAGCAGAAAAAATATAGCAATACATGAAAAACGGAATCTACAGTTTACTAAAAGCAAAATTTCTTATAAGTGATGACGCTCTTAAGAACTGGAAATTCATCGTTTTTTTGGTAATCTTAGGAATGATGGCTATTGCAAACAATCATCAATACGATGCAAAAAATTACCGAATTACCGAATTAACCAATCAAGTAAAAGAATTGCGTTCTGAATTTGTAGATCGTCGTTCGGAATTGATGAAGTTAAAAATGGAATCTACAGTGGCAAAAAAAATGGAAACTCGTGAAATCTTTCCATCTGAAGTGCCACCGGTTAAAATAGTTGTTGAAAGTCAAGAAAATAAAAAGAGTTTTTGGGATAAATTGAAAATATGGCAGTAGAAGATAAAAAAATATCGTACCGCATGTATTTTGTAGCTTTCATGTTTCTCGTGATGGCTGTTTTGATATTGATAAAACTCAACAATATTCAATGGGTTGAAGGACCATATTACAGAAAGTTAGCACAAGAAAGAACGGTTAAAAATTTCACTATTCCAGCTAACAAAGGAAATGTATATTCAGCAGATGGAAGTTTATTAGCTACATCAATTCCAGAATATTCAATTTATTTTGATGCTGTAGCACCTTCATCGGAACTTTTCAAAGAAAATATTCAAGCGCTTTCGGATTCACTTTCTGTGATGTTTGGAAAATCATCCGGACATTATCAAGCAAAATTGCAAAAGGCACGCGCTAATAAAAGTCGCTACTTATTCATCGCAAAAAAGTTGAGTTATACCGAGCAAATGCGTTTAAAATCGTTTCCATTATTTAATAAAGGAGCGAATAAAGGAGGTTTAATCATTGAGCAAAAAATTGTTAGAGAACACCCAATCGGATTAGTAGCAAAAAGAACCATTGGTTACGAGCGTTCAAACGAGGATGGTAAAGGTTTAGAGTACGCTTTTCGCGATTATTTGAACGGAAAAAATGGCCACAGAATGATGCAAAAAATTGCAAAAAATCAGTGGAAACCTATTAACGATATAAATGAAAAAGAGCCACAAGATGGTTACGATATTATTTCAACAATTGATGTTTATATTCAAGATATTGCACATCATGCGTTACTAAAACAATTGGAATATTACAGCGCCGATCACGGTTGTGTGGTAGTAATGGAAACCAAAACAGGCCAAATCAAAGCGATTTCAAATTTAGGAAGAGCAGATGATGGTTCGTATTATGAAACACAAAATTACGCGATTACCGAGTCGCATGAGCCAGGTTCGACTTTCAAGTTGATGGATTTGATTGCGGTTTTAGATGATAAAAAAGCAGATACGGGAACGGTTTATAATTCTTTTGGTGGCGAAATTCAATATTACGGAAGAAGAGTAAGAGATTCTCACAAAGGTGGTTACGGAAAAATTTCTCTAGCAAGAGGTTTTGAAGTTTCATCGAACACGGTTTTAGTGCAATCGGTTTATGAGAGTTATAAAAATAATCCAAAACAATTCGTAGATAGAATCAATAGTTATGGATTGAACAAACCTCTTGGTTTACCAATAAAAGGAGAAGGAATTCCAGTTATTCCTCAGCCAGGAACAAATCGTTGGTCGGGAGTAGCATTGCCTTGGATGGCTTTTGGTTACGGATTATCCGTTACACCATTGCAAACTTTGACTTTATACAACGCAGTTGCTAATGACGGAGTGATGGTAAAACCAATTTTTGTTAGCGAAATCAAAGAGTGGAACAAAACCATTAAGAAATTTGATACACAAGTAATCAATCCGAAAATCTGTTCACAGGAAACTTTAGATAAAGTTCATGCGGTTTTGGAAAACGTGGTTAAAAAAGGAACGGGTTCTAAGTTGTATTCGAAAGATTTTTCAATGGCGGGGAAAACGGGAACTGCTCAAGTAAATTATAAAGACAAATCAAAATTATATTATGCTTCTTCTTTTGTTGGATATTTTCCAGCAGACGAACCAAAATATTCTTGCATTGTAGTAGTTCACAAACCAAATGTTGCGGCTGGATATTACGGAGCCGATGTTGCTGGACCTGTTTTTAAAAGAATCGCACAGAAAATCTTTACCGATTCTCCATCAACAAATCATGTAAAAAATATCAATGCTAAAGTAGTTTCTCAAGAAAAAAATTACGCTGAGTACTACAAAAAAGTAGAAAAAGAAGAGCGAATTGTTCCAAATGTAAAAGGAATGGAAGGAATGGATGCAGTAGCATTATTAGAGAATTTAGGATTAAAAGTAATTGTGAAAGGTGTTGGAAGAGTGAAGAATCAATCACTAACATCTGGACAAGCTTTTAATAAAAATCAAACAATCATAATCGAATTATCGTGAAGCAATTAAAAGACATATTATATAAAGTACACATTGAAGCAGTTCATGGCGCTACCGATGTTGTCGTTTCAAAAATTGAATTCGATTCGAGAAAAATTGAATTGAACGATGTTTTCGTAGCTATCAGAGGAACACTTTCTGATGGTCATGATTATATTGAAAAAGCACTAAGTCTAGGTGCTATTGCGGTAATTTGTGAAGAATTCCCAAGTGTAATTGTAAACGGCGTTACTTATATTAAAGTAAAAGATTCTAACGAAGCGTTAGCTTTTTTAGCAGCTAATTACTACGAAAATCCTTCAGAAAATATCAGATTAGTTGGTGTAACAGGAACAAATGGTAAAACTACAATCGCTTCATTATTATACCAATTATTCAAAAAAGCAGGTTATAAAGTAGGATTGTTATCAACCGTAAAAATTATGGTTGACGAACAAGAATTCAAAGCAACCCATACAACGCCAGATTCTTTAACTATCAACAAGTATTTAGATTTAATGGTACAAGAGGGTTGCGAATTTTGCTTTATGGAAGTTTCTTCGCACGGTGTTCATCAAAAAAGAACGGAAGCCTTGCGTTTTGAAGGTGGAGTTTTCACCAATTTATCACACGATCATTTAGATTACCACAATACGTTTGCTGAATATCGCGATGTAAAAAAATCATTCTTTGATAATTTATCAAAAGATGCCTTTGCAATTACCAATATCGATGACAAAAACGGATTGGTAATGCTTCAAAATACGAAAGCAAGAAAATTAACCTACGCTTTAAAATCCTATGCCGATTACAAAGCGCAAATTTTAGAAAATCAATTATCGGGATTGTTATTGAAAATCAATGATAACGAAGTTTGGGTAAAATTAATTGGTTCGTTCAACGCCTATAATTTATTAGCAATTTATGGAGTAGCAGTCGAATTAGGAATCGAAAAGACTGAAGCGTTACGCTTGCTTTCCGAATTAGAAAGTGTTTCTGGGCGTTTTCAATTTATTGTTTCCGATTCAAAAATTACTGCAATTGTAGATTATGCTCACACACCTGATGCATTGGAAAATGTATTAAAAACTATAGAAGATATTCGCACTAAAAACGAACAATTAATCACAGTTGTAGGTTGTGGTGGCGATAGAGATAAAACAAAAAGACCAATTATGGCAAACATTGCTTCATCAATGAGTGATAAAGCCATTTTTACGTCAGATAATCCAAGAACTGAAAATCCAGAAACGATTATCGAAGAAATGGAAAAAGGAGTAGAGCCTCAAAATTTCAAGAAAACCGTTTCGATTTTAGATAGAAAACAAGCCATTAAAACCGCTTGTCAATTAGCAAATCCAAACGATATTATTTTAATCGCTGGAAAAGGTCATGAAACGTATCAAGAAATTAACGGAGTTCGTCATGATTTCGATGATTTACAAATAGTAACGGAGTTATTAAAACAATTGAATAAATAATTGTTTCGAGTTACGAGTTTCGTATATAAAGATAAACCCGAAACTTGAAACCTGAAACCTGAAACTTTAAAATATGTTATATTACATCTTTCAATACTTAGACAAAGCCTTTGATGTTCCTGGAGCAGGAGTTTTTCAATACATTACTTTTCGCTCGGCATTAGCTTTTATTTTGTCGTTGTTAATTGCTACGATTTATGGTAAAAAAATCATCAATTATTTGAGAAACCAACAAGTAGGTGAAACCGTTCGTGAACTTGGTTTAGAAGGACAAACTGCAAAAGCAGGAACTCCAACAATGGGTGGAATCATCATCATTTTGGCTACATTAATTCCGGTTTTGTTATTAGCGAAGTTGAATAACATTTACATCATTTTATTGATTGTTACCACACTTTGGATGGGAACTATCGGTTTTATAGATGATTACATTAAAATTTTCAAAAAAGACAAACAAGGTTTAAAAGGGATTTTTAAAGTAATTGGGCAAGTTGGTTTAGGTTTAATAGTAGGAACCGTTTTGTATTTGAGTCCAGATGTAACCGTTCGTAAAGACACTTTAACATCAAGAGTTAAAATCGAAAACAACATAAAACCAGCGGATTTAGAAGAAAAATCAACGGCAACAACCATTCCGTTTATGAAAAACAATGAGTTTGATTACGCAGAAGTATTATCGTTCATGGGAGATGGTTACAAAGATTATGCTTGGTTGATTTTCATTCCGATGGTAATTTTAATCATCACAGCCGTTTCAAACGGAGCTAACTTGACTGATGGAATCGATGGTTTGGCCGCAGGAACTTCCGCAATTTCCGTACTCACGCTCGGATTGTTCACTTTCGTTTCAGGTAATATCATTTTCTCGGATTATTTGAACATCATGTATATTCCAAATTCGGGTGAAATGACGGTTTACATCGCTGCTTTCGTTGGAGCTTTAGTTGGATTTCTTTGGTACAATGCCTATCCAGCCTCAGTATTCATGGGTGACACAGGAAGTTTAACTATCGGAGGAATTATTGCTGTAATTGCAATTGCTATTCGTAAAGAATTAATGATTCCTGTTGTTTGTGGAATCTTCTTAGCCGAGAATTTATCGGTAATTATTCAGGTAAGTTATTTCAAATACACCAAAAAGAAATATGGCGAAGGAAGACGAATTTTCCTAATGTCGCCGTTGCATCATCACTATCAGAAAAAAGGCTATCACGAAAGTAGAATCGTAACGCGCTTTTGGATTGTCGGAATTCTGTTGGCGATTTTCTCACTCGTTTCTTTAAAATTAAGATAAGATGCGACTGGTAGTTTTAGGCGGAGGCGAAAGTGGAGTAGGAACCGCCATCTTAGGAAAGAAAAAAGGATATGATGTTTTTGTGTCGGATTTTGGAAAAATAAAAGAGAATTATAAAGAAGTTCTTACTATTAATGGAATCGCTTGGGAAGATGAAAAGCATACAGAAGATTTAATTCTGAATGCCGATGTAGTAATGAAAAGTCCAGGAATTCCCGAAAAAGCGCCCATTGTAAAAAAGCTTGTCGAAAAAGGAATTCCGGTTATTTCAGAAATTGAGTTTGCCATTCAGTTTACTGATGCTACGACAGTTGGAATTACAGGAAGTAATGGAAAAACAACGACAACGCTTTTGACGTATCATTTGTTAAAACAAGGTGGATTGAATGTGGGTTTAGCTGGAAATATTGGAAAAAGCTTCGCATGGCAAGTGGCCGAAAACAAGCACGATATTTATGTGTTAGAATTGAGTAGTTTTCAGTTAGATGGAATCATCAATTACAAGCCACATATTGCGATTTTGACTAATATCAGTCCAGACCATTTAGATAGATACAATTACGATTACAATTTGTACATCAATTCAAAATTTAGAATTACAAAAAATCAAACAGAAGCCGATTATTTGATATACGACAATGAAGACGAAGCGATTCAAAATTGGTTAAAAAACAACAAGATTAAAGCAAATAAAGTTCCTTTTTCATTAACAGGAAAACCTGAAAACGACGGAGGATACATAGAAGACAACAACATCAACAGTACTATTAAAAACGAATTATTTACTATGCCAATCAACGAACTAGCACTAGAAGGAAAACACAACATTAAAAATGCAATGGCAGCAACAGCTGTAGCGCAATTGTTGAACATTAGAAAACAAACCATTAGAGAAAGTTTGACTAATTTCCAAGGAGTTGAGCACCGATTAGAGAAAGTATTGAAAATTCAAGGAGTACAATATATCAACGATTCTAAAGCTACGAATGTAAATTCAGTTTTTTATGCTTTGGATAGTATGAATGCTCCAACGGTTTGGATTGTAGGTGGTGTTGATAAAGGAAATGATTACGATGAGTTAATGCCTTTAGTACGTGAAAAGGTAAAAGCAATCGTTTGTTTAGGTGTTGATAATACAAAAATCATAAACGCATTTAATAATGTTGTAGATGTGATGGTAGAAACCACTTCAATGTCAGAAGCAGTCCAATTAGCGCAACGTTTAGCAGAAAAAGGAGATAGCGTATTATTATCGCCAGCTTGTGCAAGTTTCGATTTGTTCGAAAACTACGAAGACAGAGGTAAGCAATTCAAACAAGCGGTTCACAATTTGTAAAATCTATTGTTAGCTACATAAAATGAAATAACTAAACACAATCAAAGGAAATAAGAACTATGTTCCTATGTGTTTTAAAAGATTAAAAAATGTTCGATATCATTGGTAAAATAAGAGGAGATAAAACCATTTGGGCCATAGTTTTTCTATTGGCTTTGGTTTCTTTTTTGCCAGTGTATAGTGCTAGTACCAATTTAGTTTATGTTATTGGAAACGGAACTACCATCGGACATTTAATTAAGCATGCGATTCATGTTTTATTAGGCTTTGGAATCATTTATTGGATTCACAAAATGCCATATCATTACTTCAAAGCGTTATCCATTTTCGGAATTCCTTTGGTAGCTTTATTGTTGGTTTACACATTATTCAAAGGAACGGAAATTGGTGGAGCAAACGCTAGTCGTTGGATTCAAATTCCCTTTGTAGGAGTGAGCTTTCAAACGTCTACGTTAGCATTCATTGTTATCATGGTTTACGTGGCGCGTTATTTGGCAAAAGTTAGCGATAAAGTGTATTCATTTAAGGAATCTTTTTTAGAATTATGGGTGCCTGTTGGAGCTGTTTTAGTGCTGATTTTACCTGCCAATTTTTCCACAACAGCCTTAATTTTTGCTATGATTTGTATGCTAATTTTTATCGGACAATATCCTTTAAAATATCTAGGATATGTTTTAGCGATGGGCGTTTCAGCCATGTTGTTGTTTATATTATTGGCAAAAGCTTTTCCAGATAATAAGTTTTTTAGCCGTGTAAATACTTGGGAAAAACGTATCGAACGTTTTACCAAAGACACACCAAATGAAGATGATTACCAAATTGAAAAAGCAAAAATCGCGATCGCTTCTGGAGGAGTAATTGGATTGGGAGCCGGAAAGAGTGTTCAGAAAAATTTCTTACCACAATCTTCTTCCGATTTTATTTTTGCAATTATTGTAGAAGAATGGGGATTAGTGGGTGCAGTAACTATCATCGGATTGTATTTGTTATTGTTAATTCGATTTGTAATCAATGCTCAAAAGGCTTCAAGTTTATTCGGAAAATTATTAATTATCGGACTTGGTTTTCCTATCATATTTCAAGCTTTTGTAAATATGGGAGTTGCTGTCGAGTTGTTGCCAGTAACAGGTCAGCCATTACCGTTGATTAGTAGTGGAGGAACTTCTATTTGGATGACATGTATTGCTGTCGGAATTATTCTAAGTGTGACTAAGAAAGAAGAAGAAGTAGCACTAGATTTAGAGGAAAAACGCAAACGTGATGAGGCTTTACAGCAAATTATCGATGCGCAAGTGGCTTTGAATGAAGAGAAAGAAGCCGATGAAAATCAGCAAAAAATAAACGATATTAAAAGTTCGATTAGAGAATCTTTAATTGAAGATGAAAACGGAGATGTGCTAGTAAACGGACAAAATCCAATGAACGCAGTTTTAAATAAAAAATAAAAAACAAAATCATATAATTGTCCCCTCGAGGGGACTTTAGGGGTGTAAGATGAAAAAACCAAGATTCATAATAAGCGGAGGCGGAACAGGCGGACATATTTATCCAGCTGTTGCGATTGCAAACGAATTAAAATCTCGTTTCCCAGAGGCTGAGTTTCTTTTTGTAGGTGCCAAAGATAAAATGGAAATGCAAAAAGTACCTCAAGCAGGTTACGCCATCAAAGGATTATGGATTTCAGGAATTCAACGAAAATTAACTTTAGATAATGCAATGTTTCCATTCAAACTACTTTCAAGTATGTGGAATTCATTCCGGATTATCAAAAGTTTTAAACCAGATGTGGTTATTGGAACTGGAGGTTTTGCAAGCGGAGCTGTTTTGAAAGTGGCATCTATGTTAAATATTCCAACGGTAATTCAAGAGCAAAATTCATATCCTGGAATCACCAATAAATTATTAGCTAAAAAAGCGAATAAAATTTGTGTGGCTTACGAAAATTTGGAACGATTTTTCCCAAAAGATAAAATGATTTTAACTGGAAATCCAGTGCGTCAAGATTTGATAAACGAAGCAAGCAAAAGTGAAGCTATCGCTTATTTTAAATTAGATGCTAATAAAAAAACACTTTTAGTTTTAGGCGGAAGTTTAGGTGCTAGAAGAATCAATCAATTGATTGAAAAAGAATTGGATTTTCTATTGAGTCAAAACATTCAAATCATCTGGCAATGCGGAAAATTATATTTGAACGATTACTCAAAATATAATGAAAAAGATAACGTTCAAGTAGTAGCTTTTATTGACAGAATGGATTTGGTTTACGCTGCTGCGGATGTTGTAATTTCTCGTTCAGGAGCATCATCGGTTTCGGAATTATGCATTGTGGGTAAACCAACGATTTTCATCCCATCACCAAACGTTGCCGAAGATCATCAAACCAAAAACGCAAAAGCCATTTCGGATAAAAAAGGAGCTATCTTAATCAGAGAGTCAGAATTAGAAACGCAATTTGAAACGGTTTTTTCCGATTTAATTTCAAACGAAAGTAAACAAGCTGAATTAAGTCAAAACATAAAAAAATTAGCACTGCCAAATGCAACAAAGCAAATCGCAGACGAAATAATGAAATTAGTTTAAATGTTTTCAATTTCTAAAACTTGGAACTTGAAACCTGAAACAAAAAAATATGAATCTAAATCAAATACATAACGTTTATTTCATCGGTATCGGAGGCATCGGAATGAGTGCTCTTGCTCGCTATTTTCAATACATTGGAAAAAAAGTAGTGGGTTATGACAAAACACCAACGCAGTTAACAGATGAATTGCAAGAAATTGGTTTAGAAATTCATTTTGAAGATAATATCAGCTTAATTCCAACCGATTTCTATGTTGAAAATACATTAGTAATCGTAACACCAGCCGTTCCAGTTTCACATTCTGAGTGGAATTATTTCATAGAAAGAGGATATACCATTAAAAAACGTGCTGAAGTTTTAGGAATTATTACAAAAGACACCTACTGTTTCGCTGTTGCTGGAACGCACGGAAAAACTACAACTTCAAGTATTTTAGGTCACGTTTTATATGAAAGTGGTGTAGATGTAACGGCTTTTTTAGGTGGAATTGTGGAGAATTATAATTCCAATTTAATCGGTTCAGGAAAAACGGTTACCGTTGTAGAAGCAGATGAATTTGATCGTTCGTTCTTGCATTTGCATCCAAACGTTTCTTGTGTAACTTCAATGGATGCTGATCATTTAGATATTTATGGAGATGCAGCAAGTATTGAGGAATCATTCAGAGAATTTGCAGCTAAAACGCTAAGCGAAAATTTATATGTAATCAAAGGATTGCCACTAGAAGGAAATACTATCGGAGTTAATAACGATGCAGATTTTTCTGCTCAAAATATCCGAATTAAAAACGGGTTTTATGTATTCGATGTAAAAACACCAACTGAAGTGGTTCAAAATGTAAAATTTGGTTTGCCAGGTCATCATAATTTGACTAACGCATTATTAGCTTTTGCTATGGCGAAATCGTATGGCGTTTCCAACGAAAAAATCATCTCAGCATTAGCAAGTTTTAAAGGAGTAAGAAGACGTTTTTCATTCCAAATTAGAGAAGAAAAATTGGTTTATATTGATGATTATGCACATCATCCAACCGAAATTAACGCGGTGCATCAAGCGGTTCGTGAATTGTATCCAGGTAAAAAAATCATTGCTGCTTTTCAACCGCATTTGTTCAGCAGAACCAAAGATTTTGTGGATGGTTTTGCAGAAAGTTTAAGTCAATTCGACGAGATTTTATTGCTGGAAATTTATCCCGCTCGCGAGTTGCCAATGGAAGGAGTAAATTCGACTTGGTTGTTGAATAAAATTAATAATCCAAATAAGAGATTAGTCAGCAAAGACGAGTTGTTCACAGCTTTTGAAAATTCAGATGCCGATGTGTTTGTAACTATTGGTGCGGGCGACATTGGTGAGTTAGTAAAAGATCTAAAAAAAGCGCTTCATGAGAAGAATTAATTGGCATACTATTCGTTTGGTGTTAATCATTTTTGTTATGATTTTCTTGTACTCTTTTTCGTCAAAGAGAAATAGTCAGCGTAAAATCAGTAAGATAGATATCAAATTTGAGTCGAATGAGAATATGTTTTTAACACATGAAATGGTTAATAACTTGTTAATACAAAATTTTGGAGGTGCTTCAACAATTCAAAAAGATAAATTAGATTTGAATACTTTAGAAACTGTTCTCGATGATCACGAGATGATTGAAAAAGCACAAGTTTTTTCAACAGTAGACGGATTTCTAAATACGCGTATTACTCAAAAGACCCCAATCGTAAGAGTTATTACTGATGTTGATAGTTACTATCTTGATTCAAAAGGAGATAGGATGTCATTGTCGGAAAATTTTTCGGCACGTGTTCCGCTGGTTGTCGGCGCAATAAGTGAAGAAAATTGTAAGCCATATTTGAAGTTGTTTAACGAAATCAAAAAAGATGATTTCTTAAGCAAAAACATTACGGCTGCTGAAATTATGCCTTCTGGAAATGTGGTGTTAACCAACAGAAGTTATGATTATAAAATAGTATTTGGGCAACCAAAGAACGTGGAAAGAAAGTTTAAGAATTATAAAGCTTTTTACCATCATGCTATTAGAGATACATTGATTAAAAATTATAAAGAAGTAAACTTGATGTTTACACAACAAGTGGTTTGTAAGAAATAGGAGAAGTTATGAACAAAGACAACATTGCAGTAGGATTAGACATTGGTACAACTAAGATTGTAGCGATGATAGGGAAGAAGAATGAATACGGAAAGCTTGAAATTCTAGGAATAGGAAAATCAAAAAGTTTAGGTGTTCACAGAGGTGTTGTAAATAATATTACACAAACCATTCAATCGATTCAACAAGCGGTTACCGATGCTGAAAACGATTCAGGTTACAAAATTAATGATGTAGTGGTTGGTATTGCTGGACAACACATTCGCAGTATTCAACATAGCGATTATATCAGTCGCCCAAATGCAGAAGAAGTAATAGGTGATGCTGATATTGATACGTTAATTGGACAAGTTCATAAATTAGCGATGTTGCCAGGTGAAGAAATTATTCACGTGTTGCCACAAGAGTTTAAAATCGACGGTCAAGCTGAAATTAAAGAACCTATCGGAATGTACGGAGGAAGATTAGAATCTAGTTTTCACGTAGTAGTAGGGCAAGCGGCTTCTATTCGTAATTTAGGAAGATGCATCAAAAGTGCCGGATTAGAATTATCTGGATTAACATTAGAGCCATTAGCTTCGGCTGATGCAGTATTGAGTCAGGAAGAAAAAGAAGCAGGAGTTGCTTTAATTGATATAGGTGGCGGAACAACCGATTTAGCCATTTTTAAAGATGGAATCATTCGTCACACAGCAGTTATTCCTTTCGGAGGAAACGTAATTACGGAAGATATAAAAGAAGGATGTTCAATTATCGAAAAACAAGCGGAGTTATTAAAAACGCGTTTTGGTTCTGCTTGGCCAGGAGAAAATAAAGACAACGAAATTGTTTCTATTCCAGGTTTAAGAGGTAGAGAGCCAAAAGAAATTTCGTTGAAAAACTTGTCAAAAATTATTCACGCTAGAGTGGTAGAAATTATTGAACAAGTATATGCCGAAATTAAATTATACGGACACGAAGATCCTAAGAAAAAATTAATTGCTGGAATTGTATTAACAGGTGGTGGAGCACAATTGCAACACATCAAACAATTGGTAGAATACATTACAGGAATGGATACCAGAATTGGTTATCCAAACGAGCATTTAGCAGGAGATTCAGACGAAGAATTGTCAAGTCCATTATATGCTACAGCGGTTGGATTAGTAATGAACAGTATTAGAAATAATACGAAAAGTGCTACTCCATTTGTAGAAATGAAAAAAGAAGAACCTGTGGTGGTTCGCCCTCAAGTAGTGGTGGAAGAGCCAGTTGTTGAGGAAGAAAAAGAGGAGCCAAAAGCAACTCAGCCTATCAAGCACGAAACAACTGATGACAAAATCAAACGTTCGTTTTTTGATAAATACATTGATAAGATTAAAGAATTTTTAGATAACGCAGAATAAAAGGAGATACTATGTCAGAATTTGGAAACATTTCATTCGATTTACCAAAAAACCAATCTAACGTAATCAAAGTGATTGGCGTTGGTGGTGGAGGTAGCAATGCCATTAACCACATGTTTAAACAAGGTATTAAAGGTGTTGATTTTGTAGTTTGTAATACTGATTCTCAGGCATTACAAAACAGTCCTGTACCAAATAAAATTCAGTTAGGAGTAAGCTTAACCGAAGGTTTAGGAGCTGGTGCTAATCCTGAAGTAGGTCAACAATCTGCTATTGAAAGTATTGCCGAAATTGAAAAAATGTTGGACAGCAATACCAAAATGGTTTTCATTACCGCAGGAATGGGTGGTGGAACTGGTACTGGTGCGGCTCCTGTAATTGCGCAATTGGCAAAAGAGCGCGACATTTTAACAGTAGGTATTGTTACGATTCCTTTTCAATTTGAAGGGAAAGTTCGCTCTGAGCAAGCGTTAGCCGGAGTAGAACGTTTACGTAAACAAGTAGATTCTTTAGTTGTTATCAATAATAATAAATTACGTGAAGTGTACGGAAACTTAGGTTTCAAAGCAGGTTTCTCTAAAGCAGACGAAGTGTTATCTACGGCTTCAAGAGGAATTGCTGAAGTTATTACACATCACTATACTCAAAATATCGACCTTAAAGATGCTAAAACAGTATTATCAAACAGTGGTACTGCTATTATGGGTTCTGCAACTGCGTCTGGACCTGAAAGAGCAAAGCAGGCGATTATGAGTGCTTTAGATTCTCCTTTATTAAATGATAATAAAATCACAGGTGCTAAAAACGTATTGTTATTAATCGTTTCAGGAACTGACGAAGCTAACGAAATCACAATTGATGAAATTGGTGAAATAAACGACTTTATTCAGTCAGAAGCTGGTTACAATGCGAATATCATCATGGGAGTTGGTGAAGAAGAGGCTTTAGGTGAAGCTATTTCTGTTACGGTAATTGCTACAGGTTTTAACATTGAGCAACAAGCTGAAATCGTAAATACAGAGCCTAAGAAAATTATTCATTCGTTAGAAGATGAGCAAAAAATTGTTCACGAATTAATGAATAAAGCGGCTTCAAACATTACAGTAAATAATCCAATTTTCGAAACTCCAAAAGTAGAAGAAGTTAAAGCGGATATCATCAATCCTATTTGTGACGAAGTGGTAGAGCAAAAAATTGTTTTCACTTTAGAGGAAGAAGTTGAAGAGCCAAAGTTTGAAATTCATACACCAGTTGCTCCAGCAATGGATTTAGTTCCAACTTCTGAATTGATCAAAAATATCGATGTGACATTTGAGGTAATTACTCCAAATGTAGCACCAACATTCGAAATCATCACACCGCAAATCAGAGAAATCGAAGTAAAAGATCCTGAATTTGTAGTAGCAAAAGAAGAAGAAATTAGTTTTTCATTCGATTTATTTGCTACAAAAGAAGAAGTAAAAGAAGTAATACAAGAGAGTACTATCGTTTTCGAATTAACTCCGGAAACACGTCAAATGGAAGTGAAAGATCCTATTAACGTGGTTCCAGTTACTGAAGTAAATCAGAACGGAATTATCAAATATTCGTTAGAAGATTACTTGGAAAAAGAAGAAGAATTAGTAGCTTCAAAACCAGTTGCAGTAGTTAACGAGCCAGTGGATGAGGAGTTAAACTTTACTATGAAAACCAATGTTCAAAAGTTGGAAGACGAAATTAAATTAGACAACGTTTCTCCATTAGAAATGTCAATCGAAGAAACATTGAAATTCAGAGCAGAAGAACGTAAAAGAAAAATGAAAGAATTCAATCATAAATTCAACAACAATGCACAAATTGATGAATTTGAAAGAGTTCCAGCATATAAAAGAATGGGGTTAGACGTTGCATCACAACCTAACACCGCCAACAATCAGTCTCGAATGTCATTAGGAATCGATAGTAACGATGATATCCAACTTCGTTCTAACAATTCGTTCCTTCACGATAATGTAGATTAATCTATTACAAACTAACCTACCCTTAAAACCCGAAGAGCAATTTTCGGGTTTTTTTATTACTTTTGCACTATGTTTGCAAAACCTGTTTTAGGGTTTGGACATAAATCAACTACAATAAATAAAAAAATACAATATGAGTTTAGAAGTAAAAATCATGGATCAAATGAAAGAAGCCATGAAAGCAAAAGATAGCGTAGCTTTAGAAGCGTTAAGAGCAATTAAATCGGCAATTATTTTAGCAAAAACAGAAGCTGGAGCTACAGATACATTAACAGAAGATCAAGAAATTAAAATGTTACAGCGTTTGGTAAAAATGCGTAAGGATAGTGCTGAAATCTTCACAAAACAAAACCGTCCTGATTTAGCAGAACCAGAATTAGCACAAATTGCAGTAATTGAGAAGTTTTTACCAGCTCAGTTATCAGAAGCAGAAGTAGAAGCAATCATTGCTAAAATCATTGCTGAAACTGGTGCTTCAGGGATTGCTTCAATGGGTAAAGTAATGGGCTTAGCAACTGCACAAATTGGAGGACAAGCGGAAGGAAAAGTAATTTCTGGAATTGTAAAGAAATTATTGGTTTAATAGAATAGTGAAAAGTAAATAATGATAAGTAAAAAGTCTAAATTTTGCTTGTCACTTTTTACTCATCACTTATCACTCAAAAAAGGCTTCGTAGTTCAACTGGATAGAATATCAGATTTCGGCTCTGAGGGTTGCAGGTTCGAACCCTGCCGAGGTCACAAATAAACGTCAAGATTTCTTGACGTTTATTTTTTTTAAACACATTATTTTTACGTTATTTGTAAGATAGTCTCAAATAAATGAATCCACCACCTGTAGAACACGAATTATTTTTAGCCGATTATATCGGTATGTTTATAGTGGTAGCGCCCTTTGCTGTAATATTTTTCTCCTTTGCATTTTATGTAGCCGAAATCGTTTATCTCCGAAATTATAAAAAACCTCTAATAGTATTTGCTAATATTAATTTTTTAAAGTTAAGTGATACTAGAAAGCATATTTTAGTTTCTAATTTTCAATTCTATAATCGATTAAAGCCTAAATATAAGCGCTATTTTGAACATCGTGTTTCAAAACTAATTCTTCATTACGATTTTGACGGAAGAGATATTGAAATTACAGAAGAAATGAAAGTAACCATTTCAGCTACTTATGTGATGTTAACCTTTGGGATGCGCGAGTATTTGAATCCTCTTTTCAAGAGAATAGTTATTTATCCAGATATTTACTATTCTTCCCAAAATGATAATTACCACAAAGGCGAATTCAATCCGAGAATGGAATCTATTGTTTTTTCATGGAAACATTTCAAAGAAGGTATCGATATAACAAATGATAATCTGAATTTAGGATTGCATGAGTTTACACACGCTTTTCATATTTATGCGTTAAAAAGTGATAAAGCAACTTTTGTGTTATTTAATGAATCAC
Source organism: Flavobacterium proteolyticum (assembly GCF_015223105.1). Lineage (GTDB taxonomy): Bacteria > Bacteroidota > Bacteroidia > Flavobacteriales > Flavobacteriaceae > Flavobacterium > Flavobacterium proteolyticum. Next base: position 244,586 of record NZ_JADFTZ010000001.1, on the reverse strand, counting down.
TTCAAAATTTATTCCGAGTAGTTTCAAAACCGGAAGTCAAACAACGCTTAGTTGAATCTGGATTTTTAAGAGATTATGCTTATGAAAATCAATTTGAATTTGTGGCGGTTTTGTTGGAGTACTTTTTTGAGTCACCAGATGAATTTAAGTCAAGATTTCCGTCTATATTCTTGAAAGTTAAGCATATGATTAACTTTAATGAAAGTTATTTTATTTCTTCTGTAGCTTAAAATACTGATATCTATCATGTTTTTATACTGGGATATTGAGTAACTTTATGTCATTAAAATTTCGGTATTATGAAACAAAAAGTGCCCGTGTCAACTATCATGACGAAAAATGTAGTGAAGTTGAACTTATCAGATGATTTAACAAAAGCGGAAAGCTTGTTTAAAAAGTACCACATAAGGCACATTCCAGTAGTTTATAGTAATAAAATTGTAGGAATGTTAAGTTATACCGATTTGTTGCGTATTTCTTTTGCAGATGCTGTTTATGACGACGAAGATGTTGTGGATACAACGGTTTATAATATGTTTACTGTGGAGCAAGTAATGGCTAAAAAAATAGTTTCTATCTCTCCTGAAACAACAATTAAAGAAGCAGCTGAAATTTTAGCTACAAAAGAGTTCCATGCATTACCCGTTTGTGAAGGAGAATTATTAGTAGGAATTGTAACTACAACCGATTTAATAAAATACTTAATCGATCAATATTAAATGAAAAAGCCTAACATTTTAAAGTGTTAGGCTTTTTTGAATTACTTCGTAATCTTTTTTAAATCTGCTATAGTTGCAATTGGATCCTGCGCTCCAAAAACGTAGCTACCTGCAACTAGCACATCGGCACCAGCGTCAGCTAATTGTTTAGCATTTTTATTAGTTACACCACCATCTATTTCAATTAGGGTAGATGCGTTTTTTTTATTAATTAATGCTTTTAGTTTTTCAACTTTAGCATAAGTATTTTCAATAAAAGATTGTCCTCCAAAACCGGGATTTACACTCATGATACAAACCAAATCAATATCTTGAATCACATCTTCTAATAAATCTACATTTGTGTGTGGATTTAATGCAACTCCTGCTTTCATTTCTTCGGCTTTAATAGCTTGAAGCGTTCGGTGTAAATGAGTGCAAGCTTCGTAATGAACCGTTAAAACGTCAGTACCTAATTTTTTAAAAGTTGAAATGTATCGGTCAGGATCAACAATCATCAAATGAACATCAATTGTTTTTTTAGCATGTTTGTTGATGGCATCTAAAACAGGCATTCCAAAAGAAATATTAGGAACAAAAACGCCATCCATAATATCAATGTGAAACCAATCGGCCTCACTTGCATTAATCATTTCGATGTCGCGTTGTAAATTAGCAAAATCAGCTGCCAAAACTGATGGAGCAATAAGTGTGTTTTTCATAAACTTATAAAGTGTGTGTTGTTAAGTGCAAATGTACAATATTTAAAATATTTCAACATTCAAAATTCCAAGTTGAATATTCAAAATTTTTAGTTTTCAACAATGAACAATGAACAACGAATAACGAATGTTGAATTTTGAAGTTGCTTTTAAAAATAAAACTCCGGTAATCAGCCGGAGTTTCAATCATCAATCAAAAAACGAACAGTCTTAGACTGTTGTTACTGTGATTTAGGAATTAACCTAAATAGGTTTTTAATATTTTACTTCTAGAAGTGTGTTTTAATCTTCTAATCGCTTTTTCTTTAATTTGACGAACGCGCTCACGAGTTAAATCGAAAGTTTCTCCAATTTCTTCTAATGTCATCGGGTGTTGGTCACCTAAACCGAAGTATAAACGAACCACATCAGCTTCTCTAGGAGTTAAGGTTTCTAATGCTCTTTCGATTTCAGTTTGTAACGATTCGTGAATTAATTCTCTATCTGGATTTGGAGATTCACCTGAACGTAAAACGTCGTATAAGTTAGAATCTTCTCCTTCTACTAAAGGAGCATCCATTGATAAGTGACGACCCGAGTTTTTCATTGACTCTTTTACGTCATTTACCGTCATGTCTAATTCTTTTGCAATTTCTTCTGCCGAAGGAGCACGCTCATTAGATTGCTCTAACAAGGCATACATTTTGTTGATTTTATTGATAGAACCAATTTTATTCAACGGTAAACGTACAATACGAGATTGTTCTGCCAAAGCTTGTAAAATCGATTGACGTATCCACCAAACGGCATATGAAATGAATTTGAAACCACGTGTTTCGTCGAAACGCTGTGCGGCTTTAATTAATCCTAAATTTCCTTCGTTAATTAAATCAGGAAGTGTAAGTCCTTGATTTTGATATTGTTTTGCTACTGAAACTACGAAACGTAAATTAGCTTTTGTTAATTTCTCTAAAGCGCGTTGATCTCCGGCTTTAATTCTTTGTGCTAATTCTACTTCTTCGTCAGCAGTAATAAGGTCAACTTTTCCAATTTCTTGTAGGTACTTGTCTAAGGAAGCAGTTTCACGATTGGTAACCTGCTTGGTAATTTTAAGTTGTCTCATCTAAATTTCTCCTTACTTTTTTAAAAGTTCTGGTAGTTATACGTAACAGGTTACAAAAAAGTTACAAAGAATAATAAATAATTTTTAATTTCTTAAAATCAAGAGTTTTACTTTACTTCGAAATATTCTTTTATAGAAATAGGCTCGCCATTTGGTGAAAATCCCTCTAAACTTAATTCGAATGTTCCTTCAATATCAGATGTGAAAAAATGAAATGGATTTTTCTCTTTTGATAGTAGAAAATTTGTTTCCCAAGCCAATTGATATCTGTAATCAGGGAATCGAGAATAATCTTTTTCTAAATCATAGTTAATGTTTTGATAAGGTTTTTCAGCAATACATCTTTCAATTTGTAGCGGTAAAATATTTTTTGATTTTGGATTGTACTCTCTATTAAATGTTGTTATTGAAATTATGCCACTGAAAATTTTTGAACCATAAGAATAGGCTTTTTTTACAACATCTATTTTATAAATATTATTAGTATTGTAAGTGAAAAGTTCATTTACATCTTGTAATAATAGTCCGTCAACTAATACTAATGCACTTCCAAAAGAACCAGCAGAAACGGTATAATCACTAATGTATAATTCATAATTGCCTTTGTTTTCTTTAAAATAAACGGATGGGATAATTTCTGTTATAATTTCTTTAAATGTAGGAAAACGTTTGTAATTATCTAATATAAATTCCTCTGCATTTGAGCCGTAAAAAGGGTTGGAGCTTTGATTTTTTTGCTCTAAATTTGTTTTTGTAGCATATGTATTTACAATTTGACAAGCAACCAATCGAGCTTCTATATCTTTAATTTGGTCTTTTGTAATTGTTAAATTATTTTTAAAAATCGGGTTATTTATTTGAGTTTTTGTCGAAGCATTTAAGGTAATCTGAAAATCATTTATTTCATTTTCGAAAACTTGAAGAATAATATCTGATTTTTTTAAATCTTGATCTAAAATGAAATTAAATTCTCCTTTACTGTTTGTTTTAGCAATTTTAAATTCGAAAGGTTCTCCAATGATAGATAAAGCAATATGTTTTTCATCGGTTGTTTTATTTGAATCGTTAGTGGAGATTTTTCCAGATAGCAATTCACCTCTTAACTCAGGTAAATATTTTATAGTTGACGAATTAATTAAGCTTTCTGAATTATTTTTAATAAAATCTATACTGTTTATTGCTTTATTAAATGCTAAATTGTCTGTTTTTCTTACTGAGATTGAAAAATTTCCATCCTTATATTTTTCAGATAAAGAGGTAATATCTAATTCAACTTTCTCTCTTTTTGAATAAGTATTCTTTGGAAATTTAATTAGTACCTCTTGATTTTTAAAATGGGTATCCTTTTTCGAGGTCTCAGTAATTGTTTCGTTTATGCTTTTTTCTTTGTTTTTGTAGGATAAAAATGGATTTATAATTGAAATTTCCCTTTCAAAATATTTTGATTTTGAGTTATTTTGCATCCAATTGGTGTAAGCAATTAGTTTGTAGTTGCCTGAATTGTATGTGGTATTAATAAAAATTTCATTGGCTCCAACGCCATTGTTTAATGTTATTTTATTTCGGTTTATACAAGTGCCGTTATTGTCGATAATTTCTACATAAGCAATTTTACTTATGTTACTTAATTCTTTAGAATTAGCATTCAAGCAATATATTTTATACAATAAGGTTTCGCCTGTTACAAATGTAGATTCATTTGTATGTATAAAAATAGTTTCGCTTTCAAAATTGTTATTCTGAGCGATACATTTGGATAACCATCCAAATGTAAAAGCTAATAAAATTATATATTTTCTCATTGCCAAAATGGAGGTATTACATTAGAACCTAAAACTCTACAATCACCACAAAAAGTATCTACCATTTCAAAAAGATCCCCTTCACTATTAAAATATACAATTTGACCAGCTTCGTAGGCATATTTCAAATTAAAATAGCCAAATGCTGCACATGGATCAATCCGAGAAAGACAACTTTTATCATAAACTTGAACTTCACAACGTCCATAATATTCAGGAAGAGGTTCTCCTGGAAAAAGATCAACATAATTAAAAAAGAGTCTTTTAGTTGATACCGATGCAACATTAAAAATACCAACTACGGTTTCACCGGGATTAGTTTCACATTTAATATTTCCAACGACTTCACCAGGCTGTATTTGAGAGAGAACATTTCCTGAGCTTGAGAAATTTTTTAGTGTGTTGTAAAAAACATAAGTATTGTAATTTTCAACATATTGAGTTACATTAATACTATATCGATGTGCTATTTTTGTTGTTTGTTGTGGGATGAACAGAATAGGGAAATTAGTTACTCTATCTTCCGTTTGATTATTGGTTGAAGTCAAAAGAATTTCATTTGATTTTTCTGTTCTATAGCATACTTGAGTATTGGGGTCATCTCTCAAAGAAATAATTATGTCATTGTTACTTGTAAATGTTAGTTTTTCATTCGACCATTTAGGTACAACGATTTTAAACGTTTCCTCATATGTGTAACGATAAAAATTTGAAGTAGCTGATGGGTCATAACTGTTTACTTTTATTGCAACTCCTCTTATTCCATCGTTGTTGGTTTCTACGAATGGAACAACGCTTTCTAAAGTTGAACTGCTAGGTAGTTTTTCAAGATTAGAGGAATATGTTTTACCAGTTGAAGTTTCAATTACAAGTTTGTATAAAATGCCAGGTTGTGCCTGAAATTCATTTTCAGATTTATAAAGATTGTCAATTTCTTCAAAGTTATAACTGGAACCATCATCGCCAATTATTCTAACAAATGCACCTGTCTCAATTTCTGGCTGACTTTCATTCAACCTTGACGTTCTTGTTAATTTTACTTCATGATGCTTTAATTCATTAGTTAAAGTAGCCTCAACAACCAATGAGTTTTGATAAACGTCAGATTGTAATACATAAGGCTCAGTACAACTTAAATTGCAAACTATAAATAATAGTAATAGCGATTTAATTAAGATGTTTTTTTTCATAATTAAAATTTAAAATTATATATTTTCTCATTGCCAAAATGGAGGTATTACGTTAGAACCTAAAACTGTACAATCACCACAAAAAGGATCAACCATTTCAAAAAAACGTCCATCACTCCTATAATATACTAGTTGTCCATTTTCGTATCCATATTTCAAATTAAAATAGCCATATGGTGTGCATGGATCATTCAAAGAAAGACATCTGCTGTCATATACTTGAACGTCGCAACTTCCATAATATTCTGGAAGAGGTTCTCCTGGAAAAATATCCTCATAATTAAAAAAGAGTCTTTTACTTGATACTGATGCAATATTAAAAATGCCAACTACTGTTTCACTCGGATTAGTTTCACATTTAATATTTCCAACAACTTCACCTGGTTGAACTTGTGAAAGCACATTTCCAGAACTTGAAAAGTTTTTAAGGGTATTGTAAAAGACATATGAATCGTAATTTTCAATATGTTGAGTAACATTAATACTGTATCGATGTGTTATTTTTGTTGTTTGTTGTGGAATGAACAAGATAGGGAAATTTGTTACTCTATCTTCCGCTAGATTGTTGGTTGAAGTCAAAATAATTTCATTTGACTTTTCTGTTTTATAACATACTTGAGTATTCGGATCGTCTCTCAAAGAAATAACTACTTCATTGTTACTTGTAAATGTTAGTTTTTCAGATGACCATTTAGGAGCAATAACTTTATACGTTTCTTCGTATGTGTAACGATAAAAATTTGAAGTGGCTGTTGGGTCATAACTATTCACTTTTATTGCAACTCCTCTTATTCCATCATTGTTGTTCTCTACAAATGGAATTACACTTTCTATAGGTGAGCTGGTAGGTAATTTTTCAAGATTAGAGGAATATGTTTTACCAGTTGAAGTTTCAATTACAAGTTTGTATAAAATGCCAGGTTGTGCCTGAAATTCATTTTCAGATTTATAAAGATTGTCAATTTCTTCAAAGGCGTAACTAGAACCATCATCGCCAATTATTCTAACAAACGCACCTGTCTCAATTTCTGGCTGACTTTCATTCAACCTTGATGTTCTTGTTAATTTTACTTCATGATGCTTTAATTCATTAGTTAAAGTAGCCTCAACAACTAATAAGTTTTGATAAACGTCTGATTGTAATACATAAGGCTCAGTACAACTTAAATTGCAAACTATAAATAATAGTAATAGCGATTTAATTAAGATGTTTTTTTTCATACTTAAAATTTAAAATTATATGAAATTGTTGGTACTGGTATCGAAAAAATAGATGTTTTATATCCTTTTATTTTTCCGTCTTCTGTAACAAAATAAATAGAATAAGGGTTGTTTCTTCCTAATACATTGTATATAGAAATATTCCAAAAACTGTGTGCTAGTTTTTTAATTTTATGGTTCCCTTCAATATTAAATCCAATGTCTAATCTATAATAATCCGGTATCCTGAATTCATTTCTATTACTATAAAGTGTATATTGTGATCCGCCATAATCATAGCTGCCAACTGGATATGTAATCGGTCTTCCAGTTTGATAAACAAAATTTGTAGATGCGCTATATCGTTTAGTAAATTTATAATTTAAAATTAAATTAAAATCATGTGGTTTGTCGAAATTCGCTGGAAAATATTTTCCATTGTTTACAGTTTCTCCATCAAAAGGACTATCTAATTTAACTAGTGTTCTCGAATAAGTATATCCTGCCCATCCATTTAATCTACCACTTGTTTTCTTTACTAATAGTTCAATTCCGTAGGCTTTACCTTCTCCTTGTAAAACTTCAGTTTCTATGTGATCGTTAAGGATTAATTGCGCTCCTGTTTTAAAATCCATAAAATTTGAAGATTTTTTGTAATAACTTTCTAAACTTATTTCATAAGGAATATTTTTAAAATTTTTAAATAAACCTAATGAGATCTGCTGTCCATAGGTTGGTTTAATATTTAGGTCGGAAATTTTCCAAGTATCTGTTGGAGATTGTGTCGTGTTTGTAGATAGTTTATGTATATATTGATAGTTTGTGTCATAACTTAATTTCGTAGAAAATGTTTCAGTAATCATTTGTCTTAATGCTATTCTATACTCCAAACCATTGTAAGCTTTCATTACTTGGTTGTTGCCATAGGATACTTCTTCTATAAGATACTCGTTAGTTGTTGGTGAATTATTTTGATAAACTCTTTGTTTTCCGCTTCCTAAAGCTAGGAAATTTGAATATCTAAGCCCAAGGTTTAAAGTAAGCTTGGGAGTGATATTAAAAATGTCAGAGGCAAAAAGCGCACTTTCTAATCCTTTTTCTTTATCAACCGATTTATATTCTAAAATTGTATTTGTATCTGTAGGAGAGAATGTTCCTGGATTGATATTGTACAAAACAGAATTTAAGCCATATGAAATTTTGTGTTTTTTTCTAAAATTTAGCGAACCCTTGTAAAATAATTTTGTTTCATTTACTTTGAAGTTGAAATCAAAAGAATTTTGATTGTTACCATTGTACCCAATATCAAATTTGTATTCAGAATTAGTAATGCCAATTTGAGCACTATGTTCATCTTTAAAGTAATGCCTTGCTTTAATACCTAATATTCTGTTGCTATATGAGTAAGTGGAATCTAAGGTTAATTTAAATTTGTCTTTACTATAGTAACCGAAAACATCCAAGCTTGTTTTTTCAGATATTTTATGACTGTATTTAAGAAACAAATCATAGAATGAAGCGTTACTTTTTTTAATTTCTTCGTTGTCGACCGATTTTAATATCCAATCAGAATATGTCCCCCTTGCTGCAACTTGTAAACTAGATTTTTCTTTAATAATTGGAAGGTTTAATGTTAAATTGCTAGTAACAGGTCCTAAGCCGCCTTCTCCTGATATCTTTTCAGAATTACCGTTTTTTGATGTGATATTAAAAACAGAAGCGATTCTTCCTCCAAACTCTGCCGGAATGCTTCCTTTGTATATGTCTGCTTCATTTATAATGTAAGGATTAATGGAAGAGAAAAAACCAAAAAAGTGATTTGGGTTGTATATTGTGGCATAATCAAGTAAAAATAAATTTTGATCTTCTTTTCCACCTCTAACATTTACTCCTGATGAGCCTTCACCTGTGTTTTTAATTCCAGGTAAAGTTGTAGCAATTTTTAGTATGTCCCTTTCACCTAAAACCATTGGTACATTTTTCATCTCTTCCATATTAAAAGAGGTAACACCAGACGTTGTGTTTTTTATGATCTTATCACTTTTTGCTTCTACAACAACTTCGTTCAATTCAGTGATTGATTCAGAAACATTGAAATCAAAAGTTCCGCTATCATAAACTAAAATTTGACTTGTTAGTTTTTTATATCCAAATGATTCAACTTCAATAATGTGTTTTCCATATTGAAGTTGAATTCTGTAAGCTCCTTTTTCATCGGAAACAAACAAGTTGGATTTACCTTTTATTTTTATGACGGCATTTGATATTGGTTCCCCCGTTTTATTATTTAAAATTTTACCTTTAATTTCAAATATTCCTCTTTGATTTTCTTTTGATTCTTTTCCTATTGTATGTAATGAAATATTCTCATTGTCAGAATTTCTATAATTTTCTTCATCAGATATTAAAACTGGGGCCGACTCTTTTTCAATTTTATTTGATTCACTTTCTAAAAATGAATTTGAGACTTTATCGTAAATTAAATTATTTAGAGTTAATATTATTTTAGAATCTGTCAGATAGAAATTTATCTTAGATTCATTAAAAATTGCAGTTAAAATTTCATTTATAGAAGCATTGTTGAAATTTAAATTTATTAATTGAGATTTATTTAACCATTCTTTTTTGAAATAAAATTGATATTCAGAATTTTTTTCAATTTGATTAATACATTCTTCTATAGTTGCATCTTTGAACTCAATAGTAATCTTTTTATCTTGTGAAAAAACAAATAAGCAAACGAAAAATAATATAAGGGATAGTCTCTTTTTCATATTTACTATTGAATTATTTAATATTATTTTCTAATTGCTTTACTAAGTTTTCAAAAAACAAAGTTCTATTTTCATTGAATAGATTTGAATTTCGCTTAAAAAAATCTGCTATTTCGTTTTTGTTTTCTTTAAAAATATCAACTAAATCTTTTTTATTTTTAATTGTGTAAAATTCGTTTTTATATTGAATTACATATTCGTTTTTTAAAATGAAATTGTAGTAAACTAATTTATTTTTTACTAAATCTCTTATTTCTTTTTTATGTTTTATGTATAGACTTATTTTATTACCACTTATTTTTTCTTCATAATAGCCTTTGTAAATTCCGCTTAGTTTAACGAATTTACTATTGTTTATTGTAAATGAATTTACGTTTTCTTGAATCAATTCAATTCCAAAATTTTCTGAATTCCCATAAGGTCTATAAATTACTATATCCCTATATAAATCATATTTCAAGGTAATATTTGAATAATCTTGATTTTTATAAGTAATATTTTCAATTGAATATGTTGGAAAAAAAAATTGATTAATTTCTGTTGTTTTGTAATCATTTGTAAATAATTTGCCATTGCTTAATGATAAGTTGTCTTTCCCAACTGCATTATCGAAAAATTCTTCTATTTTATCCTGAGAATAAAGAGAGGTGTTTAAGAACAGGAAAAAAATGAAAATTAGGGAATAATACTTCTGCATATTCATGTTTTTTTAATTTATGGCAATTTAGTTAAATTTTTAACGCAAAAATGTTAAAATTATTCTTACACATAAATATGTATTGAAATAAAATCAAAAAGCCCCGATACAATTAAATGAATCAGGGCTTTTATGAATTAACGTAACTATATTAACCTTGAGGTTTATCTTTTTTCTCGATAGGTTTTTCTTCTCTTGGAGGTCTTGGTAAAAGTGCTTTTCTTGACACTTTTTCTTTACGTGTTTTAGGGTCAACACCTAAGTATTTTACCATAAACACATCACCCATATTTACTACATCGGTAACATTTTCAGTTCTTTCCCAAGCTAATTCTGATACGTGTAATAAAACTTCATTCCCAGGGGCTTTTGTATATTCTACAACAGCTCCAAAGTCTAACATTTTAATTACTTTTACTTCGTAAGCTTCTCCTACAACAGGTTTGAAAATGATTGAGTCAATTTTAGCTAAAACAGTTGCAATTCCTTCTGGACTTGTTCCTAAGATTTCAACTACACCTTGCTCATCTACTTCATTAATTACTATGGTAGTTCCAGTTGCTTTTTGTAATTCTTGAATTACTTTTCCACCAGGACCAATTAAGGCTCCAATGAAAGCTCCAGGAATTGTTCTTGTAATAATTTTTGGTGCTTTTGGTTTTACTTCAGGTCTTGGAGTTGCAATTGTTTCTGTGATTTTTCCTAAAATATGTAAACGTCCATCTCTTGCTTGACCTAAAGCTTGTTCCATGATGTCATAACGTAAACCATCAATTTTGATGTCCATTTGACAAGCTGTGATACCGTCAGCAGTTCCAGTAACTTTAAAGTCCATATCTCCTAAGTGATCTTCATCTCCTAAAATATCAGACAATACGGCAAATTTTTCTCCGTCAGTAATTAATCCCATAGCAATACCAGAAACTGGTTTTACCATTTGAACTCCAGCATCCATTAATGCCATTGTACCCGCACAAACTGTTGCCATAGAAGAAGAACCATTCGATTCTAATACTTCAGAAACAACACGAATTGTATAAGGACAATCTGCAGGAATCATGTTTTTTAAAGCTCTTTGAGCTAAATTTCCGTGACCAACTTCTCTTCTTGAAGTTCCTCTTAAAGGTTTAGCTTCACCAGTTGAAAAAGGAGGGAAGTTATAATGTAAATAGAATTTTTCTTCACCTTGTTCAGATGGAGAGTCTATTTGGTTAGCTTCTCTTGAAGTTCCTAAAGTTACCGTAGCTAAAGCTTGAGTTTCACCACGTGTAAATAAGGAAGAACCGTGAACAGAAGGTAAATAATCCGTTTCACACCAAATTGGTCTGATTTCAGTTGTTTTTCTTCCGTCTAAACGTAAGCCTTTTTCTAGGATTACATTACGAACCGCTTCTTTGTTAGTTTTGTAGAAATATTTCCCTACTAAATCTCCGTTTTCAGCTAATTCTTCTTCTGTAAATAAAGCTTTAACTTCTTCTTTTACAGCTGCGAATTTTTCGCCTCTCTCACTTTTTCCTGAAGCTTCTTGAGCAATAGCATAACATTTGTCGTAAGCTGCAGCTTTTACTTTAGCATAAATAGCTTCATCTTCTTTTTCACCTTCATATTCTCTATAAGCTGGAGAACCAATAGCAGCTCTTAAACGCTCTTGTGCTTGAATTTGAATTTTGATAGCTTCGTGAGCAAATTTGATAGCCTCTACCATTTCTGCTTCTGAAATTTCTTTCATTTCTCCTTCAACCATCGCAACAGAATCCATAGAAGCTCCAATCATCATGTCGATGTCTGATTGCTCTAATTCTTCTCTGCTTGGATTGATAACAAATTTTCCGTCGATACGTGCTACACGAACTTCAGAAATTAAGTTGTAAAAAGGAATGTCTGAAACAGCTAATGCTGCAGAAGCTGCTAATCCAGCTAATGCATCTGGCATAACGTTTTCGTCATGCGACATTAATTGAATCATTACTTGTGTTTCAGCATGATAATCATCTGGGAAAAGCGGACGCAATACACGGTCAACTAATCTCATAGTTAATACTTCGCTGTCACTTGGACGTGCTTCTCTTTTGAAGAAACCACCAGGAAAACGACCTGCTGCTGCAAATTTTTCACGATAATCAACTGTTAAAGGTAAAAAATCAACACCAGGATTTGATGTTCTTGCAGATACTGCTGTTGCTAATAACATGGCATCGCCCATACGAACAACAACAGATCCATCTGCTTGTTTGGCTAATTTTCCAGTTTCGATTGTGATGCTTCTTCCGTCACCTAAATCGATAACTTCTTGGAATACTTTTGGAATCATAAATTTTTAATTCTAAATTAAACAAAGGGTCAGTTGTGTTGTTGTTGTGTGTGTAGTTGTTTGTAACCCAATGAAAAACCAAACTTTTTCTGTCAATATAAATAAAACAAAAAGGGGCACGAAGCCCCTTTAGTTGATTATTTTCTAATATTCAATTCTTTAATAATTTCACGATATCTGTTGATATCTTTCTTTTTTAAGTAGTCAAGAAGACTTCTTCTTTTACCTACTAAAAGTACTAACGAACGCTCAGTGTTATAATCATGACGATTTTTTTTCAAGTGCTCAGTTAAGTGAGAAATTCTAAATGTAAATAATGCGATTTGCCCTTCAGCAGATCCAGTGTTTTCAGCTTTTCCTCCGTGTTTAGCGAAGATTTCAGCTTTAGTTTCTTTTGTCAAGTACATGCCAATATTATTTTAAATGATTTTTATGTATGAATTGTATGGTTGCAATTCGGGTGCAAAGATAAAAATAATTGTGAATTACGAAGTATAAATTATGAATTATTTTTGAGAATTAAAATCTTAAGCAACATTATCAATTGATTTAAAGGCTCTTTTTAATAAAAACGGAGTTGCTAATGTAGTGATAAGTCCCATGATTACTAACATCGAAAATATTTCCGTATTGATAATTCCAGCTTTATAAGCAATGTTAGCGATTACTAATTCCATGATTCCTCGGGCATTTAAACCAAAACCTAAGGCAAGCGAAATTTTATGATCTAATCGTGCAAAACGGCCTCCGGCATATCCACCAATAATTTTCGATAAGAAAGAAACGGCAATTATGGCAAATAATAAAGGGTAATTTTGAATTGATGAAAACTGAAATTCTAAACCTATTCCTGCAAAGAAAATGGGAGCTAAAAATCCCATTGCCATACTATTAGTTGTGTTGTGAAACGTGTTTAAATGTTTTTCACCAACTAATTCTTTTGAAATTAACATCGAAGCAAAAAAGGCTCCAATTATAAAATGCAATCCAATACTTTCGGTAATAGTGGCAAAGATTAGAATGAACACAAAAAATACTGCAAAAAGCGATTCTTTTCCTTTTAATAGCGAAAGTATCTTATTTAGTTTGTTTTCTATTAAATTTTCTTCTCTTGATACATTTCGGATAACACGATAGGTGGCAATTACTAAAATTAAAAAACAACTCAGTTTTAAAAGCGTTAATAAAGTTGCATGAGTTATGTTAGCAAATGTTTGCTCAACATCTTTAATATCTAATAAAATACCTAAAATGGTTAGTGCAATTACATCATCAAAAATGGCGACAGAAATAATTTTTTGTCCTACTGGAGAATTTAATTTACCTAAATCCATCAAAATTCGAATACTAACAGGTAAAGCAGTAATGGCAACGCATAATCCTATGAATATTGTTGACATTACATCTAATTCAAAATATCTTCCCACAAAAAAACCTGAAACAATTGGAACAAAAAAGGCTAAAAGTGAAATCACAATATTTCGACCTTTCATGGATTTCACAATTTCATCCAAATTAATTTCTAAGCCTGCAATAATAACCAATAAGAAAACTCCTAATTCAGAAATTACTTTTAACTCTTCGGTACGATGAATGAAATTTAAAATTGTTGGACCTAAAAGAACACCAGCTAAAATTTCACCTATCATGGCAGGCTGTTTAAAACGTTCCATGATTTCGCCAAAAAAACGTGCTAAAACTAATAATAGCAATAAATTAGCAAAAAAAGGAAGTTCTAAACTTGGGACATTAAATTCCATAAATAGCCAGAGTCGTGTTAGTTATAATCACGACAAATGTATAAAAAAGAGTTAAAGATTATTTGTTACTTAAAATAATTTTGCAACTTGTTCATTTACAAACTCTAAAAAACGTTCGTCTGCTTCGGTAAACGGGTCTAAAACGTGAGAATCGATATCGATTTGGCCAATATTAACTCCGTTAACGAATAGTGGAACTACAATTTCAGATTTTACAGTAAAACTACACGCAATGTAATTGTCTTGCGCTTTTACATCTGGAACCACAAAATTAGCATTTGATTCTGCAACTTGTCCGCAAATTCCTTTTCCAAATGGAATTACAGTATGGTCAGTTTCAGCTCCAACATACGGACCTAAATGCAAAGTTCTAGCTTCGTGATTCGCGAAATAAAATCCTACCCAATCATAATAACTTACGTTCTCACTTAATAATTGGCAAACTTCTTTTAGTTTTTCATCGCGAGTAGCGTTTTCTTTTTCAATAATGTTTGAAACAATTGGTTTTAATTCTTCAAATGTCATAGTTGTATTTTTTTTGCAAAAGTATTTATTCCTTAGTATTAAAAAATCTATATTTTTGTTAAAAATAGATAGTTTGAAAAATATTTTTAATCAGTACAAGCATTTTTTTACTTTTTTACTAAAGTTTGTTTTGTTTTATGTCGTTTTTATTTTTGTTTACAAGTTGTATTTAAGTCAATTTGATTTGCAAAAAAACGAAGTAGATGGCATTACAAAGTCAGTAGCTTATCAGACTCAACAATTCATGTTGTGGTTTGAGAATGACGTTAATATAGTGAAAAATGAAAATGAGCCTTCAATAAAAATGATCTACAAAACCAAATATGTAGCGCGAATTATAGAAGGTTGTAATGCTATAAGTGTAATGATTTTATTTGCTTCTTTTGTTTTTGCTTTTTCATCGCAATGGAAAAAAACCACTTTGTATATTCTGATAGGCATTTCTGTAATTCATATTTTAAATATTATTAGAATTGCTGTTCTGTCTCTGTCTTTATTTTATTTTTCAGAATACGAAGAAGTTCTTCACGGAACTTTATTTCCACTTTTCATATATGGAGTAGTGTTTGTTTTATGGATTCTTTGGGTAACTAAATATTCGGGCTATGTTAAAAAATATAAATAAGCATAAGTTCAGAATTAGTTTACTTCTTTTATCTCTTTTAGGGTTAATCTTCATACGAGCATTCGAAAGTCAACTCTTTTACGATCCTTTTTTAGCTTTTTTTAAATTAGATTACCAAAACAAATCATTGCCTGATTTTGATGGTATTTCTTTGTTTTTCGGACTATTAATTCGGTATGTTTTGAATATGTTACTTTCTTTGGGAATTATCTATCTATTATTCAAGCAATTACCGTTGGTTCGATTTGCGATGCTTTTATATGGTGTATTTTTTGTGGTATTGATAGTTTTGTTTTTTGGATTGCTTCATTTTTCTAAACATCCAGATTATTTGATTTTATTCTATATCCGAAGATTTTTAATTCAACCTCTTTTTTTAGTTTTATTTATTCCAGCATTTTATTATCAACAAATTTCTCGCTAAATTTTCGTACCTTTATGAAATAATCGTTTGATTATGAAAGTTACTAAATATTCCGGCGAGTTAGTTCATTACGACGAACAAAAACTAATCAATTCTCTAAAAAAATCAGGAGCCGACCAAGCTATGGCGGAAACTATCGTTAAAGAGATTGAAAGCGAAATGTATGAAGGAATTTCTTCAAAAAAAATCTACAAACGTGCTTATCAATTATTAAAGAATATTTCAAACGTTCATGCGGCACGATACAATTTAAGAACCGCTTTGTTAGGGCTTGGTCCAGCCGGATTTTTCTTTGAAAAGTTCATTGCAAAAGTTATGCAGGAACAAGGTTTTAAAACGAAAGTTAGTGTTAAATTAAACGGAAAATGCATTTCACATGAAATCGACATTTTGCTTCTCAAAAATGATATAGTTTCTATGATTGAATGTAAATTTCACTCAGGTCAAGATGCAAAAAGTGATGTAAAAGTACCCATGTATATTTTATCTCGATTTAATGATGTGAAAGATAGAAAATACGACTTGTTTTCGGCCAAGCGAAATATTTCAAAATGTATCATTGTTACTAATAATAAATTTACGACTGATGCAATTCAATTTGGAGAATGTTCGGGTTTGAATATGTTGAGTTGGGATTATCCACAAAAAAATGGCATCAAAGAATTGGTTGATCGTTATCGAGTATATCCTGTAACTTGTTTAACGACTTTGACTAAAGCAGAAAAAGACCAATTACTTATTTTAGATTGTATTACTATAAAAGATTTAATTCTGCATCCTGATTATTTGAAAACCATTGAGTTAAGTCACAATCGAATTAAAAATGTACTTAAAGAAGCCAATCAATTAACCAATTAAAAACAAAATCATGAAAATTCATTTTTTAGGCGGAGCTGGAACTGTAACAGGTTCAAAAACGTTAATCGAACACAATAATATTCGAATTTTGATTGATTGCGGAATGTTCCAAGGTATCAAATCGTTGCGCGAATTAAATCGAGAACCGCTTCCCATTTTACCTGAAACGATTGATTTTGTATTGCTTACTCACGGACATTTAGATCATTGCGGTTGGTTGCCAAAACTAGTTAACGAAGGTTTCAACGGAAAAATTTTCTGCACCCGACCAACGAAAGAAATTTCGCGATTGATTTTATATGACAGTGCAAAAATTCAGGAAGAAGAAGCTAAAAAAGCGAATGAAGAACATTTTTCAAAACACGATCCAGCCGAACCTTTGTATACTGAAGCCGAAGTTGATGCTGTAATTCCGAAGTTTCGAGTAGTAGATAAAGATTTGGATATAAAACTCGATGATGATATTTCGTTTAAATTCTTTTATGCAAGTCATATTTTAGGCGCTTGTTCGATTGAATTAACCATCGATGGAAAAGTTTTGGTTTTCTCAGGTGACATTGGTCAAGATGATGATGTATTAATGTTTCCGCCTCAAAAACCTAAAAAAGCAGATTATGTTTTTTTAGAAAGTACCTATGGAAATCGTCTTCATCCACAAACCGATGCTTTACTTGAATTGGAAACCATTATCAACAATACGTTCAATAAAGGCGGAACCGTTGTAATTCCAAGTTTTGCAGTGGAACGTGTGCAAACCATGATGTATTTGATTTGGCAATTGAAAAAAGAAGAACGCATTCCAGATATTCCTTTTGTCATTGATACACCAATGGGAATTAGTGTTTTAGATGTTTTTAAAGACAATAGCACTTGGCACAAACTTTCCTTTGAAGATTGCGATGAAATGTGCAAAGTTTTCACCTTAATTTCCGATTACAAAGACAGCATGAATGCAGTTTTTGATAAAAAACCAAAAGTTGTCATCGCTGCAAGCGGGATGATTACAGGTGGAAGAGTGTTGTCCTATTTAGAGCGATTAATCGATAAACCTGAAACCACTGTAACTTTAGTTGGTTATCAAGCAGAAGGAACACGCGGCAGAAAATTATTAGAAGGCGCTCAAGAAATCAAAATTTACGGTAATTATTATCCTGTGCAAGCGAATATTTTGTTAATTGAAAGTTTATCCGCACATGGCGACCAAAAAGATTTACTGAATTGGTTATCTGAATTGGAGACGAAACCTAAAAAAGTATTCTTAGTCCACGGTGAAAATGAAGCAGCCGATGAATTGCGTTTAAAAGTGCAAGAACAATATGGTTTTGATGCTCAAGTGCCATTTTTAGGTCAAGTCATTGAAATTTAGATTAAAATTAACGCAAATTAAAATTCAATTTGCTACTTTTGTTCCGATGAATTTCAGAAAACACATAAGTATAGTTTTAGCTTCCTTAGTATTGCTTGCCAATTTAGGGTTGAGTTTTGCTGTACATTATTGTAAAGATGAAATTGCATCGGTTTCTTTTCAATATCAAGAAGACGAACCTTGTGTTGAAGATGTAAAATCATGTTGTGCAAAAGAAGATTCTCACGATTCTTGTTGTTCTAACAAGCTAATCAAAGTTGAAAAAAAGACCGATGATATATTGGTTAAAACCCTTCAATTAGATTTAGAACAAGTAGTTTTTGTTGCTGATTGGAAGCCTAATTTAGTTGCATTTGAATCAGAAAACACCATTTCAAATGAAGCGGCGTATTATTGCGATTCTCACGCACCACCACTCTACAAACTCTATTGTCAATTGGTTTTTTACGCATAAGTTTATTGTTTTTTATTCTGTAAATCAAAGAATTAATAACAATAAATAACTTTATTATGTTTAAAAATATAGCGTTTTTGCTATTCTTTGTTTCTCAATTTATTTATTCACAAGAAACCATAAAAGGAATAGTAACAGACGAAAATAATCAACCTTTATTAGGTGCCAATGTGTTTTGGTTCAATACCGCAGTAGGTACCACCACAGATGAAAATGGGAATTTCACTATAAAAAAATCTCCAGAAACGTCTTCTTTAGTAATCAGTTATATTGGTTTTGAAACTCAAAAAATCGATGTAGTAAATAATACCATCTCTGTTATTTTGAAAGAAGTAAAAACTTTAAAAGAAGTAACGATTACCAAGACTAAAAAAGGAACGGAACATTCTTTGTATAAAGTCCAAAACATTCAAGTAATGGGACAAAAAGAGTTGCTTAAAGCAGCTTGTTGTAACTTATCTGAAAGTTTTAGTACGAATCCATCCATCGATGTAAATTTTTCCGATGCGGTAACTGGAAATCGTCAAATTAAAATGTTGGGTTTAACGAGTCCGTATATTTTAATAGCGGAAGAGAATATTCCTTCAGTTCGTGGTGCTTCGCAAGCGTATGGATTGTCTTTTGTGCCTGGAACTTGGGTAGAAAGTATCCAAATTACAAAAGGAGCTGGAAGTGTGATTAATGGTTACGAAAGTATTTCAGGGCAAATCAATTATGAAGTTTTAAAACCAGTTAATGATATTCCATTTTTCTTGAATGCATATGGTTCTCAAGATAGTCGCTATGAAATCAATACGCATTTCAATAACAAGTTTTCTGATAAATTGAGTTCAACTTTGTTTCTACATGGCAATACCAGACAAAACAGAAACGATATGAACAACGACGGATTTTTAGATGGTCCAATTGGAAAACAAGTCAATATTTTAAACCGTTGGCAATATAACGATGCCGAAAATGGAATCGTAAGTTTTTTAAATGTTCGTTACATGAACGATGAAAAACAAGCTGGTGAAATGGATTTTAATCCCGATACGGATAGGTTAACAACAAACGCTTGGGGAAGTGAAATCAATACCGAAAAAATTGAAATTTCAAACAAAACAGGTTACGTTTTTCCAGATATGCCATATCAAAGTTTCGGATTTCAGAACTCGTTTCAATCGCACAAACAAGATTCGTATTTTGGTTTGAGTCAGTATGATATTCATCAAAAAAGTTTTTATTCGAATTTATTATTCAATTCGATTATCAACAACACCAAGAATAAATTTACAACAGGTTTAAATTTCTCTTATGATGATTATAACGAATTCGTAGCGGTGAATTTCAGTCGTGATTTTTCAAGAATTGATAACTCAGTTGGTGCGTTTTTTGAATACACTTATGACAATTCTGATAATTTCAGTTTAGTGGCTGGTGCAAGAGTAGATAATCATAATCGTTTAGGAACTTTTATCACGCCAAGATTACATATTCGTTACAATCCTTGGAAAGAAGCGGTAATTAGAGCTTCAGCAGGAAGAGGAAAACGCGCTGCTAATATTCTTTCTGAAAATCAGCAATTATTCGCATCTAACAGAAATTTCTCAATTTTGAATACGGATGGAAAATTGTATGGATTAAATCCAGAAATTGCTTGGAATTACGGATTAAGTTTCATTCAAAAATTCAAATTAGCAGGAAAAGATGCTGAGGTAATTTTAGATTATTATCGTACTGATTTTCAAAATCAAGCGGTTGTAGATATTGATGCTTCTCCACAAGATGTTTTATTTTACAATTTAAAAGGGAATAGTTTTGCGAATTCATTCCAAGCTGAATTTTCCATTGATTTGATGACACATTTGACTTTTAAAACGGCATACAAATATTACGATGTTCAAACGCAATTCACAAGAGGACAATTAGAAAGACCTTTACAAGCTAAACACCGTGTTTTCGGGAATTTAGCCTACGAAACACACATCAAAGACAAAGGACAACAATGGAAGTTTGATGTGACTTATAATTGGTTAGGTGAACAACGTTTGCCATATACACAATCAAATCCAGTACAGTATCGTTTAGATGAATATGCAAAAGCTTTTGGTACATTGAATGCTCAAATTACGAGAACGTTTTCAAGTGCTTTTGAAGTGTATGTGGGAGGAGAAAACATGGGGAATTACAAACAAATGAATGGAATTGTTCAAAATGAAAACCCTTTTGGTACTTATTTTGATAGTAGTATGATATACGGACCCACTTTTGGTGCTATGTATTATGCTGGATTGCGATTTAAAATTAAAGACAAAAAAGAAAATCATAAAATTGAAGAGCTAACTCCAATAGAGGAAGAAGTTCATAACCATTAAAAAACAGAAAAATGAAAAGAATAGTTTTTTTAGTATTAGCCTGCCTTTTTTCACTAACTATGGTAGCTCAAGAGAAGAAAAGCAAAAACAAAAAAGTAGAATTTAAAGTAGCAGGAAATTGTGAAATGTGCGAAAAACGTATTGAAAAAGCAGCTTTTTCTGTGAAAGGTGTAAAAAGTGCTGAGTGGCACGCAGATCATGGCGATATTCATTTAATTATAGATGAAACGAAATGTTCAGCTGAAGATGTAGCAAAAGCTATTGCGGCAGTAGGGCATGATACAGAATTTGTAAAAGCCAATGATGAGGTTTATGACAAGCTTCACGGCTGTTGTAACTATGAACGAATGAAATAGTAAAAATCCGATTAGAAACTCTAATCGGATTTTTTGTTAAAATAATCTGTAATTTAATTCTTCGAATCAAAATATACTATACATTTGTAGTCACTTTAGGTAAAGAGTAAATTCAATTTGAAAAGATTTCTACAATTATTACCAATTTTTATGCTCACTTTTTTTACGTGGGCTGTTGGTGTTTCAATCAATCCTTCTGAAATAATTGTAAGTGTACCTCAAACTGAATTTCAACAAAAGTATTCTGTATCTGATTATTCTCATTTTCAAACCGTTGAGGTTGAAGAGGGGGAATTCGTTATCATTGAATCAGAACCTGAGTTTGAAGTTGAATTAGATTGGTTTTCAATTCCATCTAAATCTTTTAACGTTGTTAAAACTTCTCTAGAAGAGCAATCAAATTCGCATACAACCTTTATATTTTCTTCAAAAGAAACCATTCCACTTTACGATTTATATTGTAATTGGAAGTTTCATCTTTCTTAATACACGTTTATTGTTTTTCACATCATTAGTTTGATTGTGAATGTTCACTGTGTATTAATCTATTTCATTAATCAATGAAAACACATACCGTTGGTTTTGACGAACACGAAGTTCTTCATCACTTAACCCATTATTTACCAGCGCAAAATCCGTTGAAAGACTTTGTGCACCACAATACTTTGCATGCTTTTCAAAGTAAAAAATTTCACGACGCACTATTAGAAGCTTCTACTATTTTTGGTTATAAAACCTATTTATCAATAACCGATTTTAGACAACGATTTGCTAATAAAGAAATCAATGAAGCGGTTTTAGATGCTATCATTATAAAAGCAAAAGGAGCTGAAAATCTTCAAACTTGGAAAGAAAAATTATTAAAAACCAATTATGATGAATCGGTTTCTCCAAGAATAGGAAGTTTACGTTCTAATTGGAAAAAATACTATGCTATAAATCTTGAAAAATCAACACATAGCTTGTTGTTTCGCGTTTTGTGTAGTTATTTAGATCAAGGAATTGCCATTTGGAATTTCCCTATACATGATAAAGGTTTTTTAGCTTCAATTAAAGAGTTAGAAAAGAATACCTTTAAAGGGATTTTTACTTCTAATAGAGCAAAAAAATTATTACAAGAAAACGCTTCTATTACCCAATTATTAGAATTAATTGTAGGAAAAGAAGAATTATTCGAACAATATTTATTTGACCAACAATTCGGTCATCCAGGTTGGAGCGGAATGATTGCGACTATTGAAAACAATCCAAGTTCTTTATTAGATTCAAAACAAATTACATTAGAAGAATTAATCAAGTTTGAATTACTTCTTGAGATTGACACTTTAGATTCAAAGTTCAATGATATTTGGGCGCCACTTGGTTTTAAAATCGAAGATGAAGAATTCTTATTATTTGAAAAAGTAGAATACAACGAGCTTTTTGATGTTTTATCTATTTGGCAACAAGCATTCGAATGGAATTTTTACGATGCTGTTTTATCGAATGTTCAAAATGTAAAAGAAGAAAAGTTAGAAGAAATTCCAAGTTTTCAAGGTGTGTTTTGTATGGACGACAGAGAATGTTCGTTCAGAAGACATATTGAACATATCGATAAAAATGTGTCCACTTTTGGAACTGCGGCTTTCTTTAATTTCGAGTTTTTCTATCAACCGGTAAATGGGAAATTTTACACCAAATTATGTCCAGCGCCTGTTACTCCAAAATTCTTAATCAAAGAAGAACATAGAAAGAAAAAACAGGCTAAAGATTTGCATTATCACAAACAATCGCACTCATTGTTTTTTGGTTGGATTATTAGTCAAACGTTAGGTTTTTCATCAGCTTTAAAATTGTTTTTGAATATTTTTAAACCTTCGATGTCGCCTGCTACAACGGCTTCTTTCAAGCATTTACATAAAAAATCGAAATTAGTTATTGAAAATACTGATGCCAATCAAAAAGAGAATGATTTGCAAATTGGTTTTTCGGTAGAAGAAATGGCCAATAGAGTAGAAGGTTTACTAAAAAGTATCGGATTAGTTTCGAATTTTTCGCCAATAGTTTACGTGGTTGGTCACGGAGCAACCAGTATCAATAATACGCATTATGCAGGTTATGATTGTGGTGCTTGTTGCGGAAGACCAAGTTCTGTTAACGCAAAAGTAGCTTCGTTTGCAGCAAATCATCCAGATGTTAGAGCTATTTTGAGACAAAGAGGAATCGACATTCCAACTTCAACTCAATTTTTACCAGCTTTGCATGATACTACTCGTGATGAAATTGCTTTTTATGATGAAGATACGTTATCAGAAACGAATAAAGCTTTACACCAACAAAATGTAATCACATTTACAAAAGCCTTAGATAACAATGCAAAAGAGCGTTCAAGACGTTTTGATACGATTGATACTTCAGATACTTTAGAAAAAGTTCATGAAAAAGTAAAACGTCGCTCTTTATCTTTATTTGAACCTCGTCCTGAATTAAATCATGCTACAAATGCGATGTGTATTGTAGGAAGAAGAAGTTTGTCAAAACAATTGTTTTTAGATCGACGTTCATTCTTGAATTCATATGACTACGAAGTAGATCCTTCTGGAGATTATTTAGCCATTATCTTAGGTGCAGTTGCTCCAGTTGGTGGTGGAATTAATTTAGAATATTATTTCTCAAGAGTTGACAATCAAAAACTAGGAGCTGGCTCTAAATTACCTCATAACGTAATGGGATTAATTGGAGTTGCTAACGGAATTGATGGCGATTTACGTCCAGGTTTACCAAGTCAAATGATTGAGGTTCATGATCCAGTTCGTTTGTTAGTCATTGCCGAACATTTCCCAGAGAAAGTACTATATGCAATTTCTAAAAATCCAGCTACATACGAATGGTTTAAAAATGATTGGGTGAAATTAGTGGCAGTTCAACCTGAAACTAAAGAGCTTTTTGTTTTTGAAGATGAAAAGTTGGTTCCCTATCAACCAATTCAAACTGTGAATTTTATCAAAGATGAAATGCAACTGGTTGAAACTACAAAAGAGAATCTTCCGGTAGGAATAATTACTAATACCATTTAAGTCATGAACGAGTTATTGCAATATTTTATACTGTTACCGTTTTTAGGCTTTATCATTAGTTTGTTTTTGCCTGAATCTAAAGAAAAAGCCATCTCATGGACGGCTTTTGGAACGGTTTTTTTACAATTAGTAGGATTAGTAGCTTTTATCATTTTTTGGATAATTGATGGAGCTAAAGATTTGAATTTATTAGAATTATCGATATTAAAAACAGCTCATTATGAGTTTTTTATCGATTTCTATTTTGACCAAATCTCAGCTGTTTATTTATTCATTGGAGCTTTATTAACTTCGATGATAACTACTTATAGTCGCTATTACTTACATAGAGAAAAAGGATACAAACGTTTTTTTAATACGGTTTTGTTTTTCTTTTTCGGATATAATTTAGCTATTTTATCAGGTAACTTTGAAACCTTATTCATTGGTTGGGAAATCATTGGAATTTCCTCTTTCCTTTTAATCGCTTTTTATAGAGAACGTTATTTACCCGTTAAAAATGCTTTCAAAGTATTTTCAATTTATAGAATTGGCGATGTCGGATTGTTATTAGCGATGTGGGCAAGTCACCATTTATTTCATGAGAATATTACCTTCATGAAGTTGAATAATTACGAATTGGTGAATGAGCATTTGCAAAATCATTCTATTATCGGAATATTCATTGCACTTTGTTTGGCTTGTGCTGCAGCGGCAAAATCAGCTCAGATTCCGTTTTCGTCTTGGTTGCCAAGAGCTATGGAAGGACCAACGCCTTCGAGCGCAATTTTCTATGGTTCGTTATCAGTGCATTTAGGAGTTTTCTTAATGTTGAGAACGTTTCCATTTTGGGAACATCAAACCACCATGCGAATTGCCATAGGATTAATGGGATTAACCACAAGTTTGGCGGCATCGGTTATGGCAAGAGTTCAATCTTCTGTGAAGAGTCAAGTTGCGTATAGTTCAATTTCTCAAATTGGAATTATTTTCATTGAAATTGCTTTAGGTTTTGAAACATTAGC
The DNA here is from genome assembly GCF_015223105.1 of Flavobacterium proteolyticum. GTDB lineage: Bacteria > Bacteroidota > Bacteroidia > Flavobacteriales > Flavobacteriaceae > Flavobacterium > Flavobacterium proteolyticum. Next base: position 219,305 of record NZ_JADFTZ010000001.1, on the reverse strand, counting down.
CTTAATTCACTTTGCTGGAAATGCATTCTTGAGAACCTATCAATTATTAGTTTCTCCTTCAGTGGTAAGCTATTTAATTCGCGACCAGTTTTACAATTTCAAACCAAGAGAAAAAGCAATCGAAGATTCGTATCCAAAGAAAATAGAATACACGCTTTACATTTTAGCCCTTAAAGAATTCAATTTGGAAGGATTCTTAAATATGGTGTTGTGGAAACCCTTGAAAATAATTGGTAAATCGCTAGATTTCTTGAATATTAAGAGAATTTATTTCTTGTTTGTCCCAATTTACTTGCTAGGATTTATAACTTATAAATTTAAGTTGCATTTGCCTTATCAGTTAACTAATATTCTTCCGGAATTGTTTGCCTTTATCGGATTGGTATTTGTATTCAAATCGTTTTCAGAGCGAAGAAGTCCGTTTTTAGCATGGATTTTAATTGTGATGAATCATTTTTGGATTGCTTTAGCCATTGTGTTTAATGATAAAGTAAGTATTAGTGAGATTGCTTACTATTTGGCTGGAATTATTGTTGCCGGAATTATAGGGTACGTGGCTTTATTACAACTTCGAAAATTAGAAAGAAAGATTCTTATTAATCAGTATTTAGGTCATGTTTACGAGCATCCTAAATTTGCTTTCTTTTTCTTATTAGCCACTTTAGGAATCACAGGTTTTCCAATTACAACAACTTTCATCGGCGAAGATTTAGTTTTTAGTCATATAGATAGTAATCAACTTTTCTTAGCCTTTTTTGTAGCATCAAGTTTTGTGGTTTCGGGTATTGCTGGAATCCGAATTTATGCTCGTCTTTTCTTAGGTCCTCATGTTAAAACATATCATGAGTTACCTTACAAATCATCTTAATTTATTCGAAAATATATGAACGCAAATATAAAAAAATACATTCCTGCTGATGGATTAGCAGGTTTAAAAGAAAATTTTAAAACGGATGCCATTTCTGGTTTCATCGTGTTTTTATTGGCATTGCCATTAAGTTTAGGAATCGCAAAAGCTTCCGACTTTCCGCCTATTATGGGATTAATTACGGCTATTATTGGTGGAATAGTAGTTTCATTTTTCATGGGGTCTCGTTTAACAATTAAAGGACCAGCTGCTGGTTTAATTGTTATTGTTGCAGGTGCCGTTGCAGAATTTGGTAAAGGAGATAATGAATTAGGTTGGAAATTAGCCCTTGGAGCAATGGTTGTTGCTGGAGTAATTCAAATTCTTTTCGGAGTTTTGAAATTAGGAAAACTAGCCGATTTCTTCCCGCTTTCTGCTATTCACGGAATGTTAGCAGCGATTGGAATTATCATCATTGCAAAACAAATTCCAGTTTTATTAAATGATAATCCAGCATTAGCAAAAGGAAAAGGACCATTAGAATTATTAGCTAATATTCCAAACTTCATTGCTAATTTAGATCCTAAAGCTTCTATTATTGGTATTGTGAGTTTGTCAATTATGTTGGGATGGCCTTATATCAAAAACAAAACGATTAAAATGATTCCAGCACCGCTTGTGGTATTGTTATTTGCTATTCCATGCGAGTTATTTATGCATTTTAAAGAAACAGAACCTGCTTATGCTTTAGTTAAAATTGGAAATTTTGTTGATAATTTGAATTTTAATGCAAGTTTTGAAGGTTTTTCTCAAACAGGATTGTTTATTAAATATGTAATTATGTTTGCTTTAGTAGGAACATTAGAGTCGTTATTAACAGTAAAAGCAATCGATTTATTAGATCCTTTTAAGAGAAAATCTAACATGAACAAAGATTTAATTGCTGTTGGTATAGGAAATACAATTGCTGCATTTTTAGGTGGTTTACCAATGATTTCCGAAGTAGCACGTTCTTCTTCAAATGTTAATAATGGTGCTAAAACAAGATGGGCAAATTTCTTCCACGGATTCTTTATTTTAATATTTGTATTACTTGCAACTCCAATATTAGAGTTGATTCCAAATGCCGCTTTAGCAGCAATGTTGATTACGGTAGGGATTAAATTGGCGCATCCAAAAGAATTTATTCATACATTTAAAATTGGTAAAGAACAGTTAGCAATCTTTTTAGTAACGATTTTCTTTACATTATTTGAAGATTTACTTGTTGGTATTGCTGCAGGTATGGTTTTAAAAATCATCATTCATTTAATTAATGGAACACCAATTTCTTCATTATTTAAAGCGCCAACATTAGTGTCTTTTGAAGGAAATAATTATTTAGTTGAAATTAGTAAAGCAGCTGTTTTTACAAATTACTTAGGAGTAAAAAGTAAATTAGAAGCTATTCCTTATGGTTTTGATGTGACAATCGATTTAAAGAAAACCAAATTAGTTGACCATTCTGTAATGGAAAACTTGGAGCACTTTAAACATGATTATGAAGCTAATGGAGGAACAGTTAAGATTAAAGGTCTTGAAAATCATCAGCCACTTTCTAGCCACCCATTATCTTCAAGAAAATCAAAATTGGCTTAATTTCTTAGTAGTAAAATAATAATTGAAAACCCTTTAAAACTGGGTTTTCAAAATCTTTATATCAATAAATGAAGAATATTTTTAAATATTTGGGAGTTTTTGCATTAGTGTTAGTTGCTATAAAAGCAAACGCTCAAGAAGAAAAAAAGCCTGAATCCAATAGCTTTTTTAAAGATCGCAAATTCAATTTAAATGAAGATGGAAGTAACTATGTAAAGTTTACAATGTTGGCTCAGCTTTGGCTTCGTAGCCAAGAATATAATCCAGGAACAACAATTTTTGGAAATGAAAAAAGCAGCGGAACCGATATCGGCATTCGTCGTTTTAGAATTCAAATGTATGGGCAATTAACGGATAGAGTTTTTATTTATTCGCAATTTGGACAAAACAACTTAAATAACATTTCTGATAGAAAGCAAGGGTTCTTTTTGCATGATGCCATGGGTGAATATGCAATTGATAAAACAAAATTGTCTTTAGGAATGGGATTATCAGGTTGGAGTGGTTTAGCTCGTTTTTCCTCTCCATCAACAGGTTCTATTTTAGGAGTTGATGCACCATTGTTTCAGCAAACTACAAATGATGTTACGGATCAGTTTTTAAGAAAATTATCTGTTTTTGCAAAAGGTAAATTAGGGAAGTTAGATTACAGAATAGCAATGGCGCAACCTATGGCAATTCAGAAATCAGCAAACTATAATCCAACCATAAATACCAATTGGAATTTTTCAGCAGCTCCACCAAAAATGCAATGGAACGGTTACTTTCAATACCAATTTAAAGACCAAGAAAGTAATTTGATGCCTTACATGACGGGAACTTATTTAGGTAAGAAAAAAGTATTTAATATTGGTGCAGGATTTATTTATCAAAAAGATGCCATGTGGAAGTTAAATACAGTTGGAGATACTATTAATCATGATATGTTGCATTTATCTGCTGATATTTATTATGATGCTCCAGTTGGATCAAAAGGACAGGCTATTAGTGCTTATGCAAGTGTTACAAAATATGATTTCGGAGATAATTATACGCGTAATTTGGGTGTGATGAATCCAGCAAATGGAAACAACAATGCTATAATTTTAAATGGTGCTGGAAATGCATTTCCAATGTATGGAACAGGGACAACTTTATATGGTCAGATTGGATATAAATTCAAAGAGAATTTAATTGGCAAAACCACTCTTATGCCTTACGCATCGATTCAGAGTTCTAATTTTAACCGATTAAACGATCAAATGAATTTTTATGATATTGGTGTAAACTGGTTATTAGCAAATCACACTTCTAAGTTTACCGTTTCTTATCAAGATAGACCAATTTATAATACTGCTGGAGACCAAGTTTCTAGAAATGGTTCTGTGGTAGCACAATATCAAGTTTTTTTCAATTAGATAATTTTATTTTTTGTTTTAAGTTAGTTTTAAAAATAAAACCCGATTAGAAAGTTCTAATCGGGTTTTATATTTGAGTACTGTGAATTTTACATCATTCCTGGCATTCCTCCGCCCATTGGCATTGCAGGACTGTCTTCTTTAATGTCAATTAAAGCACATTCAGTAGTTAAAATCATTCCAGCTACAGAAGCAGCGTTTTCTAAAGCTACACGAGTTACTTTTTTAGGGTCGATAATTCCAGCAGATAACATTTGAACGTATTCTCCAGTTTTAGCATTGAAACCAAAATCAGCTGTTCCTTCTGTAACTTTTGCAATTACTACAGAACCTTCTCCGCCTGCATTTTCAACAATAGTTCTTAAAGGAGCTTCAACCGCTTTGTTCACGATTTGGATTCCAGTAGCTTCATCAGCATTTTCAGCTTTAATAGTGTTTAATGCCGCTTTTGCTCTTACTAAAGCTACACCTCCACCAGCAACAATTCCTTCTTCAACAGCTGCTCGAGTAGCGTGTAAAGCATCGTCCACACGGTCTTTTTTCTCTTTCATTTCTACTTCAGAAGCAGCTCCAACATATAAAACAGCAACACCTCCAGCTAATTTAGCCAAACGCTCTTGTAGTTTTTCTCTATCGTAATCAGAAGTTGTAGTTTCGATTTGCGATTTAATTTGGTTTACTCTTGCTTTGATGTTTTCAGCATCACCAGAACCATTAACAATTGTAGTATTGTCTTTGTCAATTGTGATAGTTTCTGCAGTTCCTAACATGTCTAAAGTAGCGTTCTCTAATGAATAACCACTTTCTTCAGCAATTACAGTTCCTCCAGTTAAGATAGCGATGTCTTCTAACATTGCTTTTCTTCTGTCACCAAAACCTGGAGCTTTAACCGCAGCGATTTTTAATCCACCACGTAATTTGTTTACAACTAAAGTTGCTAATGCTTGTCCATCAACATCTTCAGCAATAATTAATAATGGTCTTCCAGATTGTGCTACCGGCTCTAAAACTGGTAATAACTCTTGTAAGTTAGAGATTTTTTTATCGTATAATAAAACGTATGGATTGCTTAATTCGGCTACCATTTTATCAGCATCAGTTACAAAGTAAGGTGATAAATAACCTCTGTCGAATTGCATTCCTTCAACCACATCTACATAAGTATCTGTTCCTTTTGCTTCTTCTACAGTGATAACACCTTCTTTACCTACTTTTGAGAAAGCAGTAGCAATTAAATCACCAATAGTTTCGTCATTGTTAGCCGAAATAGAAGCTACTTGTTTGATTTTATCTGAAGAATCATCAACTGAAACCGCTTGTTTGCCTAATTCAGCAACGATAGTTTCTACTGCTTTGTCAATTCCTCTTTTTAAATCCATTGGGTTTGCTCCAGCTGCCACGTTTTTCAAACCTTCTTTAACGATAGCTTGAGCTAAAACCGTTGCAGTTGTTGTTCCGTCACCAGCTAAATCATTGGTTTTAGACGCTACTTCTTTTACCATTTGAGCTCCCATATTTTCTAATGGATCTTGTAATTCGATTTCTTTTGCAACAGAAACACCATCTTTAGTTACCGTTGGTCCACCAAATGATTTCGAAATAATTACATTTCTTCCTTTAGGACCTAAAGTTACTTTTACTGCATTTGCTAATGCGTCAACTCCACGTTTTAAACCATCGCGAGCTTCTATGTCGAATTTTATATCTTTTGCCATTTTTATTTTTTGTTTAAATGTTATTGATTAATCTGTGATTAAAGAATTGCGTAAATTTCGTCTTCTCTCATAATTAGGTAATCTTTACCTTCATATTTGAACTCTGTTCCTGAATATTTACCGTATAAAACGGTATCTCCAACTTTTACAGACATAGTGTAATCTTTTTTGCCATTTCCCACGGCTACTACAGTACCTTTTTGTGGTTTCTCTTTTGCAGTGTCTGGAATTATAATTCCCGAAGCTGTTGTAGTTTCTGCTGCTAATGGAGCAATTACTACACGATCTGAAATAGGTTTAATGTTTAATGACATAGTTTTTATATTTTAATGTTGTTATTGATTTGTTGCTTGCATTATTTCAGAAATTATGCCAAAGCAATTTTCTGACAATTTTTCGGTAAAAAAAATGCCAGCACTGACATGCTGGCATTTTATATATTTTATCAATTCTTATTTTGTAGAATCTGTTGCAACTGGTGCTGGTGTAGTAGCAGGAGTAGCTTGTTTAGTAGCTTCTGGAGTAGTTGGAACTGTAGTTGTAGGAACTGCTGTGTCATCATTACCCAAAACTTTAGAACCAGATGCAGCGCCATTAAAACTTAGACTAGAAAGTAAAATTAATGCAATTAAAACTCCTCCTAATGTCCAAGTACTTTTATCTAAGAAATCGGTTGTTTTTTGAACTCCACCTAATTGTTGAGAACCACCAAATGAAGAAGATAAACCTCCACCTTTAGGGTTTTGAACCATAATAGCTAAGATTAATAAAAAACAAACAATTGTTATCGCAATTAAAAAACCTGTGAATCCCATAATTAATTATTATTTTGTTGTAAATTTTTGATTTCATTTATTCGGTCTGCAAAGAAACTACTTTTTTCTGGATATTTCAAAATTAATATTTCATAAGCTTGTATCGCTTTTGTATATTTTTTTTGTTCCAAATACACTTTTGCTAATGTTTCGGTCATTAAGTGTGTTGGTTCTTCAAGGCTTTTGCTAATATTTGCAGGTGGTTTCGTCGTTTCTTTTACTGGAGCAATTTTTGGATTAGCTTCAATAAATTTATCGATTATGTCTAATTTTTTTTGTTTTTCGGGGTCGTTTTGAATGGTTTTTTCTTCAATTTCACGTTCAATTGGACTAAATTTTGTCAATTGTAACCATTCTTGAAACGAATGTCTTTCTGAAGGAGTAAATGGTAAAGGTTTGCCAATTTCCAATTTTTCTTCTGAAGTTGGTTCTATCTCATTAGTTTCTTCTTTAGGAGTAATGGTTTTAATTTCAGGTAAAACTATTACTTCTTCTATGTGATGTACTTCAATATCTAACAATGATCTTTGAATTTCATCTATCTTTTCCTGTTGAATCGCTGTGAAATTATCAGAAGTTATAAATTCAAATAAAATGGTTCTATCGGTTGTGTAAGCGGCTGTTTTTTTTAATTCGTAATTGTATCTAAAACTTTCCTGATTGTACAATCCTTTTAAATGTAAAGCACGTGCCGCTTGAAAATACGGAAACTGCAAAACTACATTCTCCAAAGCAATGGTTTGCTTTTCGTTTATAGTTTCGGGCTTATTTAAAAGATATGTTAAATCGGAAATATTCAAAATTTACAAATTAATTACCATTTAGCTAATGATTCGTTGAAAATATCTTGTGTAATTCGTTCAAAAATAACATCTAATGCAGTTGTTAATTGCGAACCTACTAATTGCTGATTGGCATCGAAATCATAGAAAAAGGAAAAACGTTTTTCAAAATTGTCATCTTCTTTGTTTTTATTAGTAAATCTAACGTTTACAGAAATAGTCAATCTGTTTTGTGCCGCTCTTTGGTCAGCAGTTGCCGTCATAGGTGTGATTCGGTAATCTGTGATTTCTCCTTCATAAAGTAATTCGCCACCTTGAGATACTAGATTTAGATTGGTTTGACTTTGAATAATGTCTTGCAATTCCAATGTAAAAGTTCTTTCAATTCCGGGCTCCACTAGAGGTGCATTATTTTGAAAGTAATTCACTTGAAATGTTTTAGCATCAACTGGTTTTGCACCAGTGAAATTATAAACGCCGCATCCATTTAAAAGAAGTGATATGGTGACGCTTAAAACAATTATTAAATATCTCATTATAAATCGTATTGTTTGATTTTTCTGTAAAGTGTTCGTTCTGAAATTCCTAATTCGTCAGCAGCCGCTTTCCGTTTTCCTTTATTTCGTTCTAAAGATTTCTTGATTAATTCAATTTCTTTCGCTTCTAAGCTTAAAGTTTCTTCTTCATCAACGGTTTCGGCAAATAAATAATTTTCATCGTCATCGTCTTCAAACTCTTCTTGAATTAGATTATTTTGATTTGGAAGCATTTCTACTCTTGGTTCTTCTTCAAAAATAGCATTTTCTTCGGGTTTGCCGTAAATTTTCTGAATTAATCCTTTATTGGCTTCTTGAACTTTTGAACTTCCGTTTTGCATCAATTCTAACGTAAGCTTTTTTAAATCGTTCAAATCACTCTTCATATCAAAAAGAACTTTGTACAAAATTTCTCTTTCGTTACTAAAATCACTTTCCGATTTTTTAGTTCCAATAACCGAGGGTAAATTCGGATTTTCCATTGGTAAATAGGAGAGAAGCGTTTGCGATGAAATATCGCGTTTCGTTTCCAAAACAGAAATTTGTTCGGCTACATTTCGCAATTGACGAATGTTACCGCTCCATCGATATTTTAAAAGCAATTCAACTGCGCTGTCGTCCAATTTAATTGGTGGCATTTTGTATTTATGCGCAAAATCCGAAGCAAATTTTCTGAACAACAAATGAATATCATCTTTACGTTCGCGAAGTGGAGGCAACATAATGTCAACCGTACTCAATCGATAAAATAAATCCTCACGGAATTTACCTTTTTCAATCGCATCAAACATATTCACATTCGTAGCGGCTACGATTCTAACATTCGTTTTTTGTACTTGCGATGAACCTACTTTTATGAATTCACCATTTTCTAAAACACGTAATAAACGCACTTGAGTGGTTAAAGGTAATTCGCCAACTTCGTCCAAAAATATAGTTCCGCCATCAGCAACTTCAAAATAGCCTTCACGTGTATTTGTTGCTCCAGTAAACGAACCTTTTTCATGCCCAAAAAGTTCACTATCAATCGTTCCTTCTGGAATAGCACCACAGTTTACCGCAATATATTTTCCATGTTTTCTGTGTGAAAGTGCGTGAATGATTTTTGGAATACTTTCTTTTCCAACACCACTTTCACCTGTTACCAATACCGAAATATCCGTTGGAGCTACCTGAATGGCTTTCTCCACAGCACGATTGAGTTTAGGATCGTTCCCAATAATTTCAAATCGTTGTTTTATAGCTTGTACTGATTCCATTATATAATTTATAATTAATAATTGACAATTGATAATTTAAATGTTTTCTAATTGTTCATTATCCATTGTTAATTTTTAATTGTTTTAATTCATTATTTCAGAATATCCAACCGCTTCTCCAATTAATGTTGCAGCGGTACAATCTGTGATTTTTACCATTACGAATTCACCTACTTTGTAATTTTCTTTTGGGAAAACCACTACAGTATTTTGAGAATTTCTTCCACTCCAATGAGCATCCGAACGTTTAGATTCTTTTTCAATCAATACTTCTACTTCTTGACCAATGAAACGTTGCGTTCTTTCTAAACCAATTCTTTGTTGTAAGTCGATGATTTCATTTAAACGTCTTTTCTTCACTTCTTCTGGAACGTCATCTTCCATTTTTCTAGCAGCTAAAGTTCCAGGACGTTCTGAATACGCAAACATAAATCCGAAATCATATTTTACATATTCCATTAGACTCAAGGTGTCTTGATGATCTTCTTCAGTTTCTGTTGGGAAACCAGCAATCATATCTTGCGACAAAGAAATATCTGGAATAATTGAGTATATTTTATCAATCAACTCCATGTACTCTTCACGCGTATGTTGACGATTCATTTCTTTTAAAATTCGGGTGCTACCACTTTGAACAGGTAAGTGAATGTATTTGCAAATGTTATGGTGTTTCACCATAGTTTCAATCACTTCCACATGCATATCTTGCGGATTAGAAGTTGAGAATCTAAAACGCATTTTTGGAAACAACGTAGCGCATTTGTCTAACAATTGGGCAAAATCAACTGCAGTCGCTTTTTGCATCTCGGTTGCTTTATCGAAATCTTTCTTCAAACCACCACCATACCAAAGGTAACTGTCTACGTTTTGTCCTAACAAAGTAACTTCTTTGTAGTCTCTATCGTACAAATCTTGGATTTCATCATAAATACTTTGTGGTTCACGACTACGTTCACGACCACGTGTAAAAGGCACAACGCAAAACGTACACATATTATCGCAACCTCTTGTAATGGATACAAAAGCATTAACACCATTACTATTCAAACGAACAGGAGCAATATCACCATACGTTTCTTCTTTTGAAAGAATTACGTTGATAGCATCTCTTCCTTCTTCTACTTCCGCTAATAAATTGGGTAAATCTTTGTAAGCATCGGGTCCAACCACCATGTCTACAATTTTCTCTTCCTCTAAAAACTGACTTTTCAAACGTTCCGCCATACAACCTAAAACTCCAACTTTCATTGAAGGGTTGATTTTCTTTACCGCGTTGTATTTTTCTAAACGCTTACGAATGGTTTGCTCCGCTTTATCGCGAATAGAACAAGTGTTTACCAAAACTAAATCAGCGTCTTCAAGATTTTGAGTGGTATTATATCCGTTTTCATAAAGAATAGACGCCACAATTTCGCTGTCCGAAAAATTCATTTGGCAACCATAACTCTCTATAAAAAGTTTTTTAGTATTTCCTTCTTTTTGGTCAAGCACTAAACTTTGACCTTGTTTGTTTTCATCAATTACCTTTTCCATATCAAAGATTTCCATTAATCATTCCGAAGATTCGGAACGCAAAGATAATACTAAATTATAAAATCTGACAAGATGGCAGAAAAGGTTTAACAGGATTTTTTTAATTATTTTTTTTCTCTATTTCTAAGTAGCCCTTTTTCTTGGATTTTATACCTATATATATAGGAGTAATTTGACGAATATTTTAGTCAATTGTGGGTAAAAAAATATTTGAGATGTTAAAATTTAAAAAAAACCTATACTTTTGCGGTTCAAAAAAATGTGAAATGGCAAAGAATTTAGTAATCGTTGAGTCACCTGCAAAAGCAAAAACCATCGAGAAATTTCTAGGAAGTGAGTATCAAGTTGAGTCGAGTTATGGACATATTGCCGACTTACCTTCGAGAGAAATTGGGGTAGATGTAGAAAATGGTTTTAAACCGAAATATGAAGTTTCTGCAGACAAAAAAGCTTTGGTGACCAAATTAAAAGGATTAGCTAAAAATGCCGAAATGGTTTGGTTGGCTTCCGATGAGGACCGTGAGGGGGAAGCAATTTCTTGGCACTTATCTGAAGAATTAAAATTAAAACCAGAAAAAACAAAACGTATTGTTTTTCACGAAATTACGAAAACCGCTATTCAAAAAGCAATCGAAAATCCTCGTGGAATTGATTATAACTTGGTAAACGCACAACAAGCGCGTAGAGTTTTAGACCGATTAGTGGGTTACGAATTATCGCCAGTACTTTGGAAAAAAGTTAAAGGTGGATTATCGGCTGGTCGTGTGCAATCGGTTTCTGTTCGTTTGATTGTAGAACGTGAAAGAGAAATTCAAGATTTCAAACCAGAAGCTTCTTACAGTATTACAGGAGAATTTACAAACGAAGCTGGAAAAACATTCAAAGCAAAATTGCCTAAGAACTTCGCAACTAAAAAAGAAGCAGAAGATTTCTTAGCTAAAAATATTGGTTCATCTTACAAAGTAGGAGATTTAGAAACCAAACCCACAAAAAAATCACCAGCAGCACCTTTTACAACTTCTACGTTGCAACAAGAAGCGGCGAGAAAATTGTATTTGCCAGTTGGAATTACCATGCAAATTGCACAACGTTTGTACGAAGCCGGACTTATTACTTACATGAGAACGGATAGTGTAAATTTATCGCAAGAAGCCATGGCAGCAGCTCAAGCCGAAATTACAAGTTATTACGGAAAAGAATTTTCAAAACCAAGAAACTTCAATACCAAATCAAAAGGAGCGCAAGAGGCGCACGAAGCTATTCGTCCAACGGATATGTCAAGACATACTGTTGATATTGATAGAGATCAAGCGCGTTTGTACGAATTGATTTGGAAAAGAACGTTAGCGTCTCAAATGAGCGATGCGGAATTAGAGAGAACTAATGTAAAAATTGAAGCAAGCAATCATTCAGAAACTTTTACAGCAACAGGAGAAGTAATCAAATTTGAAGGTTTCTTAAAAGTGTATTTAGAAGGGCATGATGATGACGAAGAGGAACAAGAAGGAATGTTACCAGCGTTAAAAGTAAACGAAAAGCTTACGAATAATTATATCACGGCTACAGAACGTTTCTCGCGTCCACCAAGTCGTTACACAGAAGCTTCTTTGGTGAAGAAATTGGAAGAATTAGGGATTGGTCGTCCATCAACGTATGCACCAACTATTTCTACGATTATCGCTAGAACTTACGTAGAGAAAGGAAGTTTTGAAGGTCAAGAAAGAAAATACAACCAATTGATGTTAAAAGGAGGAGAAGTAAAATCTCAAGTTCTAACGGAAAATGTTGGTTCAGATAAAGGAAAATTAGTTCCAACGGATATTGGAATTATTGTGAATGATTTCTTAGTGAAGAACTTCAACACTATTTTAGATTATAATTTCACGGCAAAAGTGGAGCAAGATTTCGATGAAATTGCAGAAGGGAAAGTAGATTGGGCAAAAATGATGAACGATTTCTACAAACACTTCCATCCAAATGTAGTCGATGTAGAGAAAAATGCAGATAGAGAAAGTGGGGAAAGAATCTTAGGAGTACATCCGGTTTCAGGAAAACAAGTTTCGGTTCGTTTAGGAAAATATGGAGCAATGGCTCAAATTGGTGATGCCGATGATGAAAACAAACAGTTTGCTAGTTTACGTCAAGATCAAAATATTGGAAATATCACTTTGGAAGAAGTATTGAACTTATTTTTACTTCCAAAACAATTAGGTACTTATAAAGGAGAAGAAATAGAAGTGAATAATGGTCGTTTTGGACCTTATGTTCGTTTTGGTTCTCAATTTATCTCATTACCAAAAGGAGTAGATCCAATGGATGTTACTATGGAAACGGCTCAAGGTTTAATTGATGAGAAAGTTCAGGCCGATGCACCAATTGGAACTTATGATGGATTACCAATTCAAAAAGGTGTGGGGCGTTTTGGACCTTTTATTAAATGGAATGGAATGTTTATTAATGTCAATAAGAAATACAACTTCGATAACTTATCGCAAGCCGATTTAAATGAACTAATCGAAGAAAAACAACAAAAAGACATAGATAAAGTAATTCACGATTGGAAAGAGGAAGGAATCAAAGTTGAAAAAGCACGTTGGGGTCGTTCTGTAATCACCAAAGGTAAAATCAAAATTGAATTGAGTAAAGATGTTGATGCAAGTAAACTGACTTTGGCTCAAGTTCAAGAAATGATAGAAAAGAAAACGCCAGCTAAAAAGACAGCGACAAAAAAAGCGCCAGCTAAGAAAACAACCGCTAAAAAGAAATAAGCAATGGTTTTTGATTTTTTACAACCAATCTCAACTTCTGTAGAAGAATACATTGCAACATTATCCAATCAAACATTGGGAAAAAAAGTGGTGTTTCATACCCAAACCGATTTTCCGGTTTTAGACAATGTTGCTATAGCTATAATTACTGTTAATGAATTTAGAGGAAGTGAAAAAGACAATGATGATTATTCTTTTGACTACTTTAGAAAGCAATTTTATAGTCTTTTTCCTGGAAATTGGAATACTTCAATTGTAGATTTAGGAACTATAGAGGCAGGAGCCAGTGTTGAAGACACTTATTTTGTTGTAAAAAGTTTAGTGGCTGAGTTAGTAAAGAAAAGAATTATCCCAGTTATTATAGGAGGAAGTCAAGATTTAACTTATCCAATGTATCGTGGTTATGATAATTTAGATCAAATGGTAAATTTGGTTTCCGTAGACAATCAATTTGATTTTTCTAAAGAGAATAAATTGGATTCGGAGTCTTATTTGTCGAAAATTATCGTAGAGGAGCCTAATAATCTATTTAATTTCAGTAATTTAGGATTTCAAACATATTTTAATTCGCAAGAAGAAATTGATTTAATCGAGAAATTATACTTTGAAGCCTATCGTTTAGGAGAGGTTTCAAATAATATTGCAGTGGCAGAACCCGTTTTTAGAGATGCAGACTTAGTTAGTGTTGATATGCATTCGGTACAGTCTTCTTATTCGGGAAATTTCGATGTTTTTAATCCTAACGGATTTACAGGTAAAGAAATTTGCGCTTTAACTCGTTATGCAGGAATAAGTGATAAGGTAACTTCTTTTGGGATTTTTAATTTTAATCCTAATAGGAATGAAGTTGTTTTGACAGCTCAAATGCTTTGGTATTTTATTGAAGGATTTTGTTTCCGTTCAAATGAGTATCCATTTGGTACAAAGGAGAACTATATAAAGTACATTGTTCCTATAGAAGATGAAGAATTAATCTTTTATAAGAGCAATAAAACTGCAAGATGGTGGATAGAAATCCCGTTTTTAACAAATGTTAACAATAAATTAAAAAGAAATACGTTATTACCTTGCACACATGAAGATTATTTAGCAGCTTGCGAGCAGGAAATTCCAGAAAGATGGTGGAAAGCCCAAAGAAGGAATGTTTTGTAAAGTTGTTATTTTTCAAAGTGTTAAAGCATTGTTAAAGCAGGTGTAAAGCTAAATTTTAATATTTTTTTCACGTTTTTAAAAAAAATGTTGTTTTTTTCAAAATTATTGAATAGGTTTACGCCCTTAAATAGAAATTACATTTAACCCAAGTTTATATGAAGAAGTTTGTTGCATTTTCAGCAATTTTGTCATTATTTATCAGTTGTGGTAAAGGCGATAAAGGAGAATTAGTAGGAGTTAAAGGGAGAAAATGGCATCCCGAGAAACCTTACGGTATGACGTTAATCCCTGGAGGAGCTTTTATTATGGGTAAAGCCGATGATGATTTAGCTAACATTCAAGACGCGCCTACTAAGACAGTTACGGTACGTTCATTCTATATGGATGAAACAGAGATAACTAATAGTGAGTATCGTCAGTTTGTTGAATGGGTAAAAGATTCAACTATCAGAACGCGCCTAGCTATTCTTGCCGATGAACAAGGTCAAAAGCCTGGTTCTGGTGGTGGAAAAGGTGGAAGTATTGGTGATTTTGCCTTTGCTGACGTTGATCCTGAAAAAATGACTCCGTACGACAAGTATATGTATGAAAATTATTACAGTGTCGGTACTGATGATGATATTTATGCTGGAAGAAAGTTAAATAAAAAAATCAAGCTTATTAAAGAGCCTGGGAAATATCCAGATGAATTTTATGTTGAGGTGATGGATTCAATGTATTTGCCTGAGTCAGAATCATATAATGGTTTAAAAACTATTGATGCTTCTAAATTAAAATTCAAATACAATCAAGTTGATTTAAATAAGGCTGTTAAGAAAAAAGGTCGTAAAAACTTCTACGAAGATGCGCCACCTATTGAAATCTATCCTGATACAACTGCTTGGATTAAAGACTTTGCTTATTCTTATAATGAGCCAATGCACAATGATTATTTCTGGCATCAAGCTTACGGAGAATATCCTGTGGTAGGTGTTTCTTGGAATCAAGCTAAAGCATTTTGTGCTTGGAGAACAATGTATAAAAATGCTTACATTAAAAAGAAAAAAGGAAGAGATCAAGTAAACTCATTCCGTTTGCCAACAGAGGCTGAATGGGAATATGCTGCTAGAGGTGGAATTGAAGGTGGAACTTATCCTTGGGGTGGTCCATATGCTAAAAATGATAGAGGATGTTTTATGGCTAACTTCAAACCTAATCGTGGAGATTACGCAGCTGATGGTGCTTTATATACAGTAGAAGCTAAATCATATGAGCCTAATGATTTCAACTTATACAACATGGCAGGTAATGTTTCTGAGTGGACTGAGTCTTCTTACTATGCTGAGGCTTATGAATTCGTTTCTACAATGAATCCTCATGTTGCAGACAAGAAGAATCAAAGAAAAGTGGTTCGTGGTGGTTCTTGGAAAGATGTTGCTTACTTCTTACAAGTGTCTACTCGTGATTATGAGTATGCTGATTCTGCAAGAAGTTATATTGGGTTCAGAACTGTACAAGATTATATGGGTACAGCGGCAACAGGGACTAGACCAAAATAGTATTTAACCAATTTTATTATATAATTAACTTAACTAACTAAATTTTATTTATTATGGCAATTTTAAGCAAAAAAGTGATGGGATTCCTTTACGGAATGGGAGCGGCAGTAGTAATCGTTGGAGCATTATTCAAATTAATGCACTGGCCAGGTGCAGGACCAATGCTTGTAATCGGTTTGTTAACAGAAGCAGCGATTTTCGCGTTATCTGCTTTTGAACCAGTTGAACACGAATTAGATTGGTCTTTAGTTTACCCTGAATTAGCAGGTGGTGAAGCTAAACCAAAAGATAAAAAAGAAAACCCAGCTGAGGCTCAAGGATTATTATCTCAAAAATTAGATAATATGTTAAAAGAAGCTAAAATTGATGGTGAATTAATGGCAAGCTTAGGAAACAGTATTAAAAACTTCGAAGGTGCTGCTAAATCAATTTCTCCTACTGTAGATGCTATGGCAGGTCAAAAGAAATATGCTGAAGAAATGACTACAGCTGCAGCTCAAATGGAAGCTTTAAATAGTTTATATAAAGTTCAATTAGAAAGTGCTGATAGAAATGCACAAGCAAACAAAGAAATTGCTGAAAATGCTGCTAAATTAAAAGAGCAAATGCAATCTATGACTTCTAATATTGCATCTTTAAATGCAGTTTATGGAGGTATGTTATCTGCTATGAGTAACAGAGGATAATTAGTTTTATCATTAAATATTTTATTAATTAAAAACTAATTTAAAGAAAATGGCAGGAGGAAAATTAACCCCTAGACAGAAGATGATTAACCTGATGTACTTGGTTTTCATCGCAATGTTGGCATTAAATATGTCAAAAGAAGTATTAACTGCTTTTGGTAATTTTAATGACAAATTTACTGAATCAAATAAATTAACTGAAGAAGCTAATAACAACTTATTATCTGCTTTAAATACTAAAGCCGCTGATGAGCCTGCTAAATATGCTGAGCCTGCTAATAAAGCTAAAGAAGTAGCTAAAATCTCTAAAGATTTTGTTGCTTTCTTAGAAACAGTTAAGGCAGAAGTTACAGAAGGTATTGCGCCAGATGAGAATGGCAAATTGCCTTTCGAGTCTATGGACAAATCTACTATTGATGAAAAATGGTTCGCAGGTGACGGTTACAGTCCAAGAGGAACTGAAATTGTTTCTAAAATAGACAAATATGTTGCTGATATCAAAAAAGTATTAGGAAATGATGTGAAATACATTCCTTTTATTAAAGAGATTGAAAAGAAATTTTCTACAGCAGATATTACTAACAGAGAAAACGTTAAAGTTAAATTTTTAGATTATAAAACTAAAGGTTTCCCAGCGGTATCTACTTTAACATTCTTAACTGCTATGCAGAATGATGTAAAAAATACAGAAGCTGGTGCTTATAACTTATTCTTAGGAAATGCATTGAAAACTGCGGCTTCTATGAAAAACTTCCAAGCTATCGTTGTTTTAGAGAAAAATGCTTATTTCCAAGGTGAAACTGTAAAAGGTAAAGTTGTATTAGGTCGTTACGATGCTAACACACAACCAACATCATTTAAAGGTCCTGGAAAAATTGAAAACGGTCAAGCTGTTATTTCGATGACTGCTGGTGGAATTGGAGAACAAAACATTTCTGGAGAATTTGGTTTCTTAGAAGATGGAAAAGAAATTCCTTTAAAATTCGAAGGAACTTATGTTGTTGTTCCTCGTCCTAACCAAGCTATTATCTCAGCTGATAAAATGAATGTTGTTTACCGTGGAGTTCCTAACCCAATTTCTATTTCTGTACCTGGTATAGCTTCTAACAAAGTAAATGCTAGTGCTCCAGGAATGACTAAAGTTGGTGATGGTAAATTTATGTTAAAACCAGGTTCAGGAAGTGAAGTGAAAATTAACGTAAATGCTACTATGCCTGACGGAAAAGCAATGTCAAGTGCACAAGTATTTAGAATCAAAGGATTACCTGCTCCAACAGGAAAAGTTGGTGGATCTGAGAAAAATAAAGGACCAAAATCTAACTTAGAAGTTTGTTCTGTTACTGCTGTTATGGAAGATTTCGATTTCCCAGTTACAGTTAACGTAACTCAATTTAACGTTAAAGTTCCTGGTCAGCCAACAATTGTAGTTTCTGGTAATAGAATGGATGCTAGAGCTAAATCTGCAATTGCAAAAGCACAAAAAGGTGATGTAGTAGTTATTTCTGAAATCAAAGCTAGTTTCTCTGGAATTGATCAGATGGCTAAGAAAGTATCTATTTGTACTTACGAAATACAATAATTTAAATTAATTTGAGTTTATATTTTAAACCAAATAAAAAATGAATAAAATGAATTGGAGAAATAGTATTGCAATTTTAGTATTAGGTTTAAGTGCTACTACTTTTGCTCAGTCAAACTTATTAAATGCTAAGACACCTGATCAAATCGGGAAAAAAACAGAAGCTGAGTTAAGCGCTGATAACGATAAACCTTTACCTTATGGATATGTTCATGATAGAGATATCTTAATGGGAAAACGTATTTGGGAATTTGTTGATCTTGATGAGAGAGTAAACTTTCCTCTTTATTTCCCAGTTGAAGGTGATGTTATGTCTTCACCAGATAGAAGACCTCTTTATAATGTTCTAATTAGTGGAATTAAAGAAGGTAAAATTACGGAAGTTTATGACTCAAGTTATTTTACTACTAAAAAGACACTTAAGGATATTGAATCTTCATTATTCACAGTTGATACTACTGACGTAGGTCGTGAGCAAATGAATGAGGATATGGAAGCTTATAGAAAAGGTACTAAGAAAATTGATGAAGAGTTTATCAGAAAAACTGAGATTGAAGCTTATGATGTAAGTGCTTATCGTATTGTTGGATATTGGTATTTCGATAAAAGACAAGGTGAGTTAAAATACAGATTATTAGGTATTTGTCCAGTTGTTCCAGACGTTTTCTCTAAAAAGAATAATGATGCTGAATTAGAATATATTGATTTGTTTTGGGTTTATTTCCCATCAACTAGAGATATTTTACATGAAGCTAAAGCGTTCAATAATAGAAACTCTGCAATGCCATTTTCTTTCGACCATTTATTAAACGCACGTCGTTTTAGTGGAATGATTTATTTAGAAGAAAATGTTTACGGTGATCGTAAGATTGCTGATTACATGAAAGAAAATGCTCAAATGCAATTATTAGAATCGGATCGTGTTAAAGAAAAGATTCGTGACTTTGAACAAGATATGTGGAATTATTAATAGTATTTCTCCAATTTCATTTAAAAAACTCTTACCATTTGGTAAGAGTTTTTTAATTTTACACCATGATAGATTTTATAATCGTTGGAAATGGTTTAGCTGGAATTTCATTTGCTGAAATTGCTTTGCAAAACAATAAATCAATTTTTGTTTTTGATAATAATTCGCAACCTTCATCTCGTGTAGCGGGAGGTTTGTACAATCCTGTAGTTTTAAAACGTTTCAGTGAAGTTTGGAAAGCAAAGGAGCAAATTGATTTTGCTTTTCCTTTATACCATAAAATTCAATCTAAATTGAATGTTGTTTTTGATTTTGAACTACCTATACTTCGTAAATTATATTCTGTTGAAGAACAAAATAATTGGTTTCATGCTGCTGACAAACCAAATTTAGCTCCTTTTTTAGACTCCAAATTAGTTACAACTTCTTACGAAAGTATTGCTTCTCCTTTTCATTATGGAAAAGTAAATCATACTGGATATTTAGAAATTTCAATTTTGATTGAAGCTTATACTAAATATTTGCAAGCTCTAAATTGCTTTTCTAATGAAGGTTTTAATTATGATGAAATCCAATTTTTAGAAGACGGAATTCAATATAAAAATATAAAAGCCAAACATATCATTTTTGCAGAAGGTTTTGGATTACATGCCAATCCTTATTTTAATGATTTGCCTTTGGATGGAACAAAAGGCGAATTGCTTATCATTAAAGCTCCAAATTTAGATTTAGATGTCGTAATAAAGTCGAATGTTTTTATACTTCCTATTGGAAATGATTTGTATAAAGTTGGTGCCACTTACGATTGGAAAGACAAAACAAATGTTCCAACCGAAGAAGGTAAACAAGAATTAATCGATAAATTATCCGAATTAATTTCGTGCGATTTTGAAATTGTGAAACATTTTGCAGGTGTTCGACCTACAGTTAACGATAGGAGGCCATTGGTTGGAACACATCCAGAATTTAAGAAATTACACGTTTTAAATGGTTTAGGTACTCGTGGTGTTATGCTAGGGCCATTTTTGGCAAATCAATTATTCCAACATATTGAAAATGGTATTCCATTGGAAAAAGAGATAGACATTATAAGATGTTATAAAAAAAACCGAAACTAATTTGTTTCGGTTTTTTTTTATCTCAATGTAGGTTTCTTTTTTTCATTGATGTGTTGTTTCCAATCTTTATCGTAACTTATAAACATATTTACCCAGATGTTTCTTGAAAGTCTCATAATTACAGGCATAAAAACTATTAATGTTGCAATTATTACAATAAAGTTATTGATTAAACTTTTTTCACCAACAAAAAAATATGTGATGATAAATGCAGCAACTCCAAAAGCAATACCTAAGGCATAACTTACATACATGGCGCCATAAAAAAACGAGGGTTCCATTTTATATTTGGTTCCACAATGGCTGCAATTTTCGTGCATTTTGTACACATTAAGAACATTATACGGATTTTTGTCTAAATACATGCTTTCTTCGTGGCAAGTTGGACAACTTCCTGTTAAAATACTATTTAATTTGGATCCTTTTTTTAACATTTGCAAAATATTTTACACAAAGGTACAACAACTAACAATTCTTTGTGTAACAATTATTACATATAACAATTTGTTTAATTAATTTCGAGTTTAATCGTTAGTAACTTTTAACACATAAACAATTAAACATTTAAACTTATTAAATGCTAAACATACATAATTTATCAGTTTCATTTGGTGGAACCTATCTTTTTGAAGAAGTAACTTTTAGATTGGGTTCTGGAGACAGAGTTGGACTTGTTGGAAAAAATGGTGCAGGAAAATCAACCATGTTGAAAATGCTTGCGGGTGATTTTAAACCTGATAGCGGAACTATAGCTACTGAAAAAGAAGTGAAAATTGGATTTCTTCGTCAGGATATTGATTTCGTAAAAGGAAGAACTGTTTTAGAAGAAGCCTATATGGCTTTCGAAGAAATTAAACGTGCCGAATTCCGAATTGATGAAATCAATCACCAATTGGTAACACGAACCGATTATGAAAGTCAAGAATATTCTGATTTAATTGAAGAATTGAGCGATGTTACGCATCATTACGAAGTTCTTGGAGGATATAATTATGTTGGAGATACTGAGAAAATTCTTTTAGGTCTTGGATTCAAAAGAGAGGATTTCGACAATCAAACCGATACTTTTTCAGGTGGATGGAGAATGCGTATTGAATTAGCAAAATTGTTATTACAATCAAACGATATTTTACTTTTAGATGAGCCAACGAATCACTTGGATATTGAAAGTATCATTTGGTTAGAAGGTTTTTTACGAAATTTCCCTGGAGTAGTCGTAATTGTTTCTCACGATAAAATGTTTTTGGATAATGTTACAAATCGTACTATCGAAATTTCTTTAGGAAAAGCATACGATTTTAGTAAACCATATTCCGAGTATTTAGTGTTACGTCAGGAAATTCGTGAAAAGCAATTGGCAACCCAAAAGAATCAAGCCAAAAAAATTGAAGAAACTGAAAAGTTAATCGAGAAATTCCGTGCCAAAGCTTCTAAAGCATCGATGGCGCAGTCGTTGATTAAAAAATTAGATAAAGTAGAACGAATTGAAGTGGATGAAGACGACAATTCGGTGATGAATATTTCGTTTCCAGTATCGCAAACGCCAGGTAGAGTAGTGGTAGAAGCCGAACACGTTACCAAAGCCTATGGTGATAAAGTTATCTTGAAAGATATTTCGCTTTTAGTAGAACGTGGAAGTAAAGTAGCTTTCGTTGGGCAAAATGGTCAAGGAAAATCGACTTTTATGAAAGCTATTGTGAATGAATTTGAATATAATGGAACCATAAAACTTGGACATAATGTACAATTAGGTTACTTCGCTCAAAATCAAGCGGAATATTTAGATGGTGAAAAAACATTACTAGATACGATGTTAGAAGCTGCAACCGATACGAATCGTTCAAAAGTTCGTGATATGTTGGGAGCGTTTTTATTCCGTGGAGATGAAGTGGAGAAAAAAGTTAAAGTACTTTCAGGAGGCGAGCGAAATCGTTTAGCGCTTTGTAAATTGCTATTACAACCGATTAATGTCTTGGTAATGGATGAACCAACGAATCACTTGGATATTAAGTCTAAAAACGTTTTAAAAGCCGCTTTACAGCAATTTGAAGGAACATTGTTGTTAGTGTCTCACGACCGTGATTTCTTGCAAGGAATGTCGAATATAGTGTACGAATTCAAAGATCAGAAAATCAGAGAGTATTTGGGCGATATCAACTTCTTCTTAGAACAGAAAAACGCCATAAACATGCGTGAAATTGAGAAAAAAGATGTTGTAGTGAATAATCAAGCTCAAAATGTGAAAGCGGTTAAAAGTATTTCGTACGAAGATCAAAAGAAAGCCAAAGCGTTACAAAATAAATTAAGTAAAATTGAAAGCCAAATTCAACAATTAGAAAAAGCCATTCAAGCAGATGATAAAGCTTTAGCTGCGAATTACGATAAACATATTGAAGATGCTACTTTTTTTGCAGCTTATGAAAAGAAGAAAAAAGAATTAGAACAATTATTAGAAGATTGGGAAAACGTTCAATTAGAAATTGAAGAATTGAATAGTTAGTTACAATATATAATATTATAGCAATTAAGCAACAAGAATAAAATGACTATGATTATGATAATCATGGTCATTTTGTTTTTCTTTATATATGCAATAACATTATTCCGCCTCATTTTATCAAAATTATAATGTTATAAAATTGCTAGATTTTTAATCTTAAATCAATACATCGAATAGCGTATTTTTTTAAATAAGATTGTTTTTCTTTGCTTTTTGAACTGCTTCTAATTTGTTGTGAACTTGAAGTTTCGTGTAAATATTTTCAATATGTTTTCTTACCGTTGCTGGAGACAAAAATAAATTCTCAGCAATATTAATGTAATTTAATCCTTTGCTTAGTTGTTCTAAAACATCAACTTCTCTTGTAGTTAATTTGATGATTTCTTCTTCCTTTTTATTATCTAAATCTATTGGATTGCGAAGTAGTTTTAAAGTTTTCAAGGCAATGGAAGGATTCATAGCTGCTCCTCCGTTTAAAGTGTCGATAATGCCTTCATAAAGAGTTTTAGGCTCTACTTCTTTTAATAAATAACCATCTGCGCCAGCTTTAATTGCGTTGAAAATATTCTCATCATTATCAAAAACGGTTAACATGATGACTTTGATATGCGGATATTTGTTTTTTATGATTTCGGTGGCTTCTATTCCGTTTAAAATAGGCATATCGATATCCATTAAAATCACATCGATATTATGATTGTTACTAATTTTAGTTAGTAAATCAGAACCATCTAAAGCTGTAAATTTTATCTGAATATCATCAAAAAAGGAAAGCTTTTCCTGGATAGCTTTTATCAGGAACGTATTGTCGTCTACGATAACAGTTTTAATTACTTTCTCCATTTCTTTGATGATTAATTAAATTAAAATTCAGTTTGATTAGGTAAACTTAGGTATATTGAAGTTCCATTTTCTGCGGATTCAATTTTGAAATTTCCTTTTAATTCGGTAGCTCTTTTTTTCATGGTATTCAACCCATTTCCAATTTCGGCTGTAGCCAAATCAAATCCTTTACCGTTATCTGAAATAACAATATTGATTTTGTTGTTTGATTCTGTTAAAGATACGTCAATTTGACTTGCTTTTGCATGTTTGATAGCATTATTTACCGCTTCTTGAATTAAACGATAAATATTCATTCCGTCTCTAGAACTAAAAGATTGAAACGATTTTGTGTTGAAATTAAAATTAAATTGAATTCCGTTTAATGAAAGTTGGGCATTATCAATAAAGTTTGAAATTCTGGTTTTCAAATCTTCAATTGTAATTGCTTCTTTATTCATGGCCCAAATCGTATCTCTCAATTCATAAATAGTTTCTTTAGTAAACGAACTAATATTATTTAATTTATCTTCTAACTTCGGATTTCCATCGGCAAAAGCATATTTTAATGAATCTACAGAAGAAATGATAAAAGTAAGTTGCGCTCCAATGTTATCATGCAAATCTCTCGAAATTTGAAGGCGTTGTTCTTGAAGTCGATTTTGAGTTTCGATTTTTAATAACGCATCTTTTAATTCGTTTTCTTTTTGCAATTGAAGGGTTTTCATTTTCTGATTTTTTAGCATAAAATAGCCAACGATTATGGATAAAATTAAAAGAGAAATAATGATTACGATGTAGGTGTTTTTAACTGCTAAATCTGCTTTTTGAGTTAAAATTTCCTTTTCTTTTCGTTCGGTGTCAAATGCTGTATCAAGTTCGGCTTGTTTAATTCTAAGGTTGATATTGGAAATACTATCTTTATAAATCGTATAGTTCTTAAAGTTGTCCAATGCCGTTTTATAATCGGAATTTAATTCGTACAACTCAGATAATTTTTGATAATTGTCTTGGGTTAAATAATTGTAATTGTAAGTTTTACTATAATTGAGAGCTTTGTTGAAATATTCAATTGATTTTTGATGGTCTTTGGTTTCAAAAAAGTAGTAACCATAGAAATTGAGGTTTTCTGCAATTCCAATTTTATCATCAATCTCAAGTCGTATTTGATAGGCTTTGTCTAAATTTTGTTTCGCTTTAGCAAATTGCTTTAAGGTTAATTGGAGCATTCCAATTTTATTCAAACTGTAAGGGATTCCAATTTTATCATTCGCTTTTTCTTTTAAAGTCAGCGATTTATTGTAGAACAAAAAAGCACTATCGTACTCTTTTTTCATTTCTTTTAAAACACCATAATTGTCATAAATAGCTCTAAGTTCGTATTCTGCATTGTGTTTTTCACCAATTTTCAAGCCTTTTTGCATGTACAAAATCCCAGAATCTAAGTTGCGTCTTTTTAAATGATAACCATAACTTCCATAAAGCGAGGCAACTTTATCGTATTGCTTTAATTGATTAAAATAATCAATTGCCATGAAAATATATTTAGATTGTAAATCATACTTACTTTGATAAAAATAGCAAAGCGCCATTTTATCATAACTGTTGGCAATACCTAATTTGTAGTTTTGCTTTTTAGCATCCGATAAAACTTTGTTGAACAGTTGTAATGACTTAGAAGTATTAGCAACAATATCATCGTATGGCATATTCAAAACCGAATCGATTTGTTTTACAGAATAGGTTTGGCCCCAACTAAGACTAAAGAGTTGTGTAAGAAGTAAAGCGAATAGGATAGATATATAGTTTTTCATTTTGAAATTGATCAATGTTTACTATAAAAGTATAAAATCAAATTTAAAGTGCGTTTAAATTAATGCAATACATAAATAAGATTATAAACATTCAATAGCAAGCAAAGTAAAACGAATAGTCTAAAAAGAATAACAAACAATTCTTTCTTTTGACTCAATGATTCGATGGAAAGAAATAATTTAGACATAATTCAGAATTATTAATAGCGTAAAATTCGTTTAAAATAAGGCGTTTTTCAATACGACATTTGACGTATTTATAAAAAAAGTGGATTGACAGAACATCAATCCACTCAAACTAATCAAACTATAAAAGCAATTAATTGTTCACTTTAATTTTCTCTACTTTTTTGCCTTTAAAAGCAAAAATGAATTCTCCATCGTCAGTAATGTCTAAACCGTCACCGTATTTTGGACTTCCGCCTTTTCCTTTTGATTGAACTGAACCTTTTGTTTCTCCATTCGTCATATCAATTGCGTGAAGAATATTTTTACTGTTTCTTTGATCACGTAAAAAGTAATTTCCATTTACATCGTAGAAATAATCTACACCTCTGATTTTCTCTGTTGCATATGCTCTTGAACCATCTTTTTTATTGTAAGACGCTAATCCTTTTTCAGATAATACAACTACAGTTTCTCCAAAATCAATTACGTCAGTAGCTTTACCAACGCCAGCATCGTTGTGTTTTACATCAAAAATTTGTTTTCCCGAAGCAATGTCATAACAATAGAATTGATCGCCATCTCCAACAAAAACATTTTTATTTTCATGAATAATGAAATCTGTAATACGTTTGTCAAATTTTTCAGAACGCCATGAAGTAGTTCCTGTTTTGTCATCTAAAGCTAATAAGCTATTTTTTTGCGCTTTATAATCCCAATAAATGTAAGGAACAAGTGAAGTGTAAGTTCCTCCATACAAACTTTGTTGTTGTTCTTTTCTGTACTCTTGAACTTGTACTTTTCCACCAACTTGAACAATTACTTTATCACCCGATCTGTAAATATTTGGCATAGAAAAAGCACCTGTAATTTTCTCAGACGTCCACATGATTTTACCACTTTCTAAATCATGTTTTTGAACGTATTTAGCTCGGTCTCTTCCACCTAACATTACAATGTAAACCGCATTGTCTGTAAATAATGGATCAGCAATTGTTCTGTAATATTTTTTTTGCGTTGTATTAGAGAACATGCCTCCGCCACCACCATCCATGTCATTTTCATATACCGATTCCCAAAGTTTTTGTCCAGAATTGATATTGAAAACTTGTAATCCATTCAAATACATGAATACTTTGTCGCCTTTAATCCATAAATCTAAGATGGCTCTTCTGGTAACTAATTCTTTTTCTACAGTTCCCATAAAAGTGTTTTCCCAAATGATTTCTCCATTGCTAGCGTTTAATTTCACCATCTGATTTTTGAAACCTGCAAACAAAGCCCCTAATGCCGTTGGTTTAAAATTCACCATAATAATTTCATTCTTTTTAGCATCGTAAATGTATTTTCCAACACCACCTTTGAAACGATTGGTTTCCCAAACTTTTTCTCCAGTGTTAGCTTTTACTAAAATAACAGAAGCTTTTTGAGAAATTAAAAAGGCATCTAATTCGTAAATGTATTTTACAGTTTCTAATTCCCCTTGATCAGCACCATCTTCTGATTTTGTTCCTTTTGGAAGTAAATTTTGGTACAATTCAGAATTCCATAATTCTTTTCCCGAAGCAATATCAATTACAGCAACGCGGTCAGTTCCCATTTTTCTTTCGTCAAACAAGAACAAATAACCTCCATTATCTTTCCAAATAACATATTGATATTCACATTTGTTAGTTTTGTTGGTTGTGATGTTTTTGTAATCGCCATTCCAAATTAATTTTCCTTCTCCGTTTAATACTGAAGCAGAGTTGTCATCTGTTCCTAAAATATAAGAGCCATCATGATTGTTTACTGCCAATCTTGTAGCTTTATTTCCAAATTCTGATTCCCATACAGTAGCAAAACTTCCTGATTTTTTAGAACCACCACTTCCTTTGACTTTGTCTAACAACTTCCCAAATTGAGCAGTTGCAGGAGTAGTTCCCACTATTGCTACAAGAAGAGAGTACATAATAATTGATTTTTTCATGAGTTTCGTTTTTAATGTTAAAATGATATGTTGTATCTAATTTTGTATCTTTTCTTCTTCTCTAATTTGAATTTGAATTTGTGTGTAAGAATGTATTCTGACATAAAGTTGATAAAATCGATGTCTTTTATTGTGCTATCTACTTTAAAAAAAGTGGCAACTTTTCCGCTCTGAATTACAGTAATGTCAATAGTCATGTCGCCTGTTACTTCAGAAAATTTCTTGTTTTTCTTTTTAATAAAATCAGGAGATTGAAATACTTCATGCATTTCGGATATAACCATTTCAGAAACCGTTTCTTCGTCTGTAAGAACAGGTCTTTGAGACCAGATGGATTCGCTGTAAAAAAAATTAATCACAAGGAATACAAAGGCGATTCTTATTTTCATAAATATTTTTATTTAATAAGTTTACCTGTATCTTTATCTAAAGATAAATCCAATGCTGTTTTATAAAGACGTAACGAACTAATTAATGATTTTTGAGTAAATCCGCCTTCTGTCCAAAAATAATAGAAATAAGTAATAGTGTTTGTGCTTTCGGAATAGTAAACCTTAATTAAAGCTACTTCAGCATTTAATTTGTTTACTAATTCTAAAGCATCTTTTTTTGAAGCACCATCAACAAGATTATAAACGCTACTAAATGTTACGAACCTTTTATTGTCGTCAATATCAAGATAGACACTATAAGTGTTTTTAATTTTTATATAAGTGTCTTTAACTTCTAATACTTCTATGTAGGCATTGTCGCAAGTTTCTTTTAATAAAGAAGGTGTAACTTCCGATGCATTAACTAGTTTTTGAGCTGTTGCGAATTGAATCGAAACGAATAAAAGTAATAAACAAAATAGAGTTGAATTTTTTAAAGTTTTCATAAGTGTGAATTTTTATATTTATTGATAAGTCAAAATTCACAAAAAAGGATAAAGTAGGAAATACGACAATTGACGTATTTTAACAAAATTTTATAAAAGGATATTGATTTTTAATGGCTTTGATTTTTAAATCGAGTTGATTTAAGAATTTCTGATGATTTTCTGTATTCGGATTAAACGGACGATGTTGCAATCCTTTTTGAATAGAGCAAATCTCATTCATCAATCCAAACACCGATTCAGAAATATAATTTTCAAAGAATTGAATCCAGATATAATCGATTGCAGTTTGATTCGGATGCAACATATCTTCAGCATAAAAACGATAATCGCGCAATTCGTCCATCATAATTTCGTAAGAAGGAAAATAGGTGATGGGTGATGGATGATGGGTGATTGTTTTGTGAATTGCCGCAATCAAATGCGCTTTACTTAGCGTGTTTTCTGCAAATCCATCTTTTATATGGCGTACAGGAGAAACCGTAAAAATAAAATTGCAATTTGGATTTACCGAATGTATTAATGAAATAATACTTTGTAAACTTTCTTCAATTTGATTAATCGAAAGTAATTCTTTTATAAATTGCTTTTGCGGCACTTTGTGACAATTGGCAACGATTTCATAGGTTTCAATATTTCTATAAACCCATGAAGTTCCTAGTGTGATGATACAATGTGTCAATGAAGCAATGTGTCGATATGTTGATTCTAAAATAGAATTCAAATTACTCAAAAATACTTCTTTATTTGGATTTGATAATTCAGAATGCACTTCATAGCAATGCCATAAATCGTTATGAAAGAAAATATCGTTTTCGGTAAAAGTTCTATTTTCAACAGCGCGACGGATTAACTTTTCTAAAGAAACCGCATTAAAAATAATTCCAAACGGATTGGTAATAGCTTGAAATTTAAAATAATCAAACTTTTTACCCATATTTTCCGCAAAACACGAACCCAATAACATAACTTTCGAATCGTAATCGATTGGGAAAGCGCTTTTTTGAACGGGTATTTTGGTAGTGAATTGCAAATCAGTTGGGTTTAAAGTCCAAATTTAAACTACTTTTTACAAAAAACGAGTATTTTTACTCAAGATTTAATGCAATACAAAATGATTGAAAAAGTATACATCGAACCTAGCGAAGGTTTCTCTCAAACCGTTTTAGTAAAAACTGGAAATTTCAAAACGCTATACATTTCAGGACAAATAGGTGATGGTGTAGATTTAGAAGCGCAAACCATTACGACATTTCAAAATTTAGAAAAACAACTTATCAATTGCAATGCTACTTTTAAAGATGTAGTAAAAATGAATACGTACATCGTAAATTTTAACCCTGAAATTGATTTGCCTATTTTCAGAAAAGTTAGAAAGGAATTTCTAGGAAATGAAAATTATCCAGCAAGCACTTTAGTAGGCGTAGAAAATTTAGGCAGAAAAGATTGGTTGATTGAGATTGAAGCAATTGCAGTAGTAGAATAAAAAAATCCCGATAAGGTTTGAAGCTTATCGGGATTTGTATCTTTTGTTTGAAGATTTAATTATAGAAATACTGAGCAGTAGTTACTTCAAAACCTGTTTCAGTTGATGTAATTGGATAATCATTACTATTATAGGTGTATGTTGTAGAAATATCATCTAAGTCAGTAGAATCGTCTTCTTGAATAATATTGTGTAAAACACCATTCCCTTCTTGATTGCAAAAATTTATTTTATCATATCCAGTTACATTTTTAAATGGGTTGTTTTTATTGTCATAGGAATATGTTATTATTTTTCCATCAGAAAAAGAAATTTGATTTATTTCTCCATTTAAAAAAGTAATTGTTCCAGTTCTGTCTAAATTTGTCTGAGATGACGCATCACCAGAATAATAATTTACAGATACTGTTCCATTAGTATTATAAGTATATGTTTCTTTATTTCCCCAGTCAGTATCAATATTATCAATTATTACATATGTAGTTACTCTTCCGCTTGAGTCATATTGATAAGTTTCAGTTTGTAATAATGTGTTTGATTCATAGTACTTAACTTCTGTTATTAAGTCGTTTGTATAAGTAAAGTCAAAGCGGCCATCATCATCAGTTATTCGAGTCAATTTGGTTCCAGAATATCGGAATTCAGTTGTTAATGTACTATTGTCTTCAAAGGTTTCAATTATTTTAGTTAATAATACAGTACTTGATGAATTATTAGAATCATCTTCATTAGAACAAGAAGTTAAAGTTAGCGCAACAGCACTAAAAAGGTAAAGTAGTTTTTTCATTTTTTTTGTTTGTTAATTGGTTAGCAATATAGAAAAAAAAACCTACAAAGATTTTGTATCAATGTAGGTTTTTTTATAATATAGAATGTTTCTATTTTATTTCACAAATGTTATTGCTTTCTCCAACGCTTCTTTAATTCCACCTACATTTTTCCCTTTTCCAGATGCAAAGAAAGGTTGTCCACCACCATTTCCGTCGATTAGTTTTCCTAATTCTCTGATTACGTTTCCAGCATTTAATCCTTTTTCAGCAACTAATTCTTTTGAAATGTAGCAGTGAATATTTGGAGCATTATCTTCAATAGAAGCTAAAAACACAAACGCATTTGGTTTACAAGTTCCGATAGCTTGTGCTAAATCTTTAGTCGAACTCATGGATAAATCTACTTGTTTGGCTAAAAATTGAATTCCATTGATTTCTTGGAAATCAGCAACCAATGTATTTTTTAATCCTTCGATTTTTTCTTTAACTAATTGCTCTAATTGTTTTTTCAATTTCGCATTGTCATCTTGTAAAGAAGCTACCGATTTTAAAACATCTTGCGGATTTTTCAATACTTCTTTGATTTCTGCTAACGTATTTTCTTGGTTTTTGTAGAAATCCTTCACAGCATCACCAGTAATCGCCTCAATACGACGAATTCCAGCCGCTACAGCTCCTTCTGAAACAATTTTGAAATGCCAAATATCAGCGGTGTTTTTCACGTGAATTCCACCACATAATTCTTTACTATCGCCAAATTCAATCATACGAACATTGTCGCCATATTTTTCTCCAAATAAAGCCATTGCACCTTTGTCTAATGCTTCTTTGATTGGAATATTTCTGTGTTCTACCAATTGTAATTGCGCTTCGATTTGTTGATTTACACTTGCTTCAACTTGACGTAATTCTTCGTCTGAAACTTTAGAAAAATGCGAAAAGTCGAAACGCAAGTAATTTGGATTTACCAACGAACCTTTTTGCTCCACATGCGTTCCTAAAATCGTTCTCAAAGCTAAATGCATCAAATGCGTAGCCGAGTGATTTTTAGAAGTCGAAGTTCTTAAATCGGTATTTACTTTTGCCATAAATCCTGCTTCAACATTTTCAGGAAGTTGTTTTGCGAAATGTAATATTAAGTTATTTTCTTTCTTAGTATCAATAATTTCAATCGTTTCGTTTGCTGAAACTAAAGTTCCTTTATCTCCAACTTGTCCACCACCTTCTGGATAGAACGGCGTATTATCTAAAACAATTTGGTACAAAACACCATCTTTTTTAGAATCTACTTTACGAATTCTGGTGATTTTAACATTATTTTCCGTTTGGTCATAACCTACGAATGTTTCTACATTTCCGTCAATTAAAACTTTCCAGTCGTCAGTAGTTACTTCAGAAGCTGCACGAGAACGCGCTTTTTGTTTTTGTAATTCGGTTTCGAATTCTGTTTCGTTAAACGAATAGCCTTTTTCTTTTAAAATCAAAGCCGTTAAGTCTTTCGGGAAACCAAAAGTATCGTACAATTCGAATACTTTCTCTCCAGAAACTTCTTTTCCTGACGTTTCCGCAACTACTTTATCTAATAATTGTAATCCTTGTTCTAATGTTCTTAAGAAAGATGCTTCTTCTTCGCGAATTACATTGGTAACCAATTGTTGTTGCGATTTAATCTCAGGGAAAAATTCACCCATTTGATTCGCTAAAACTTCAACCAATTTATTAATGAAAGGTTCTTTAGTTCCTAAAAACGTAAATCCGTAACGAATCGCACGACGTAAAATTCTACGAATTACATAACCGGCGCCAGTATTTGATGGTAATTGTCCATCAGCAATAGCAAAAGCTACCGCACGAACGTGATCCACAATTACACGAATCGCAATGTTCGTTTTGTTTTGCTCTTCTGATATGTTTTTAACTTCGTTTGAAGTGTACTTTAATCCTGTAATTTCTTCAACTTTCGCGATAAGCGGCGTGAAAACATCCGTATCGTAATTTGAAGTTACGTTTTGCATTGCCATACACAAACGCTCAAATCCCATTCCAGTATCTACGTGTTGCGCTGGTAATTTTTCTAACGAACCATCGGCTTTGCGGTTGAATTCCATAAATACGTTGTTCCAAATTTCTACAACTTGCGGATGATCAGCATTTACTAATTCTCTTCCTGAAACAGCATTTCTTTCAGCGTCAGTTCTTAAATCGATATGAATTTCCGAACATGGACCACACGGACCTTGGTCACCCATTTCCCAGAAGTTGTCTTTTTTATTTCCTAAAATGATTCGATCTTCCGAAACGTATTGTTTCCAAATATCAAATGCTTCTTGGTCAAATGGAACGTTCTCTGCTGGATTTCCTTCAAAAACAGAAACATACAAACGGTCTTTGTCTAACTTTAATACTTCAGTTAAGAATTCCCAAGCCCAAGCCAATGCTTCTTTCTTGAAATAATCGCCAAACGACCAGTTTCCTAGCATTTCAAACATAGTGTGGTGATAGGTGTCAAAACCTACATCTTCTAAATCATTGTGTTTTCCCGAAACACGAAGACATTTTTGCGTATCGGCTATTCTTGGACTTTTTGGAGTACCATTGCCTAAGAAATATTCTTTGAATTGGGCCATTCCCGAGTTGTTGAACATCAAAGTTGGGTCGTCTTTTAAAACGATTGGCGCAGAAGGAACAATTAAATGTCCTTTTGATTCAAAAAAATTAAGGTATGCTTTACGAATGTCTTGCGATTTCATTATCAATAATTTAGATCTGTTTTTATTTGTTTATTGTGATGCGGAAACGAAAGGAAACGTTCAAAAAAATAGCCCAACTAAAAATAAAATAGCTCAAGAATGAAACATTTCTTAAATTTGTTCGTATAACCTATGTCAATCAATAAATTTGGCACAAAAATAGTATATTTTCATATATGTCGAAGGTAAAATATTATTACGATTCAGAAAATTTAGCATACAAGCGCATTCAGACAAGAAAAAGGAAGAAGTTTGGCTATGTTATATTGTTTTTGGTGTCTTCGGCTTTGTTTGGATTTTTGATTTTTTTGCTATTGATTAATACCAGTTATTTTGAAACGCCAAAAGATAAAATTCAAGCTAGAGAAATTGAAGCGTTGAAATTAAATTACACCGTTTTGAATAAAAAATTGGATTTGATGGACGATGTTTTAGAAGCAATTGAAAGTAGAGATAACAATATTTACCGAATTTATTTTAACTCAACGCCTATTTCAGAAGAAGAACGAAAAGCAGGATTTGGTGGTGTTAACCGATACAAAGATTTGCAAGGTTTTAATAATTCGGAGTTAATGGAAAACACTACAAAGCGAGTGGATATTTTAACGAAAGAATTGGTAATTCAATCGAAATCGTTAGACGAAATTGTGGCTTTGGCGAAACAGAAAGAGAAATTATTAGCAGCTATTCCAGCAATTCAACCTGTTAAGAATGAAGATCTGAAACAAATGGCTTCGGGTTATGGTTATCGAAGTGATCCATTTACGAAAATTAGAAAATTCCATTACGGAATGGATTTCACAGCAAGAACCGGAACACCAATTTACGCCACAGGTGATGGAGTTGTGTACAAAGCAGATGCATCGTTATCAGGTTATGGGAATCATATTGAAATTAATCACGGTTATGGATACAAAACATTGTATGCGCATTTGAGTAAATATAATTGTCGTCCTGGACAAAGAGTAAAACGTGGGGATATTATTGGTTATGTGGGAAGTACAGGAAGAAGTCAGGCACCCCATTTGCACTATGAAGTTTTCAAAGGCAGTGAACGTGTAAATCCCCTGAATTTCTATTATGGAAGTATTTCAGCTAAAGAATATATAGAAATTTCAAAATTGGCTAACCAAGAAAATCAATCACTGGATTAGAGTTAGGAGATGGAAGTTGGGAGTGATTATATTATTTAAATTTCATAAATTTCTTAAATCAGTGTTCCAAAAATTAAAAAATGAATTTAAAAAATGCATTTAGAATTAGCACCAAATAAAAGATATTACAGCATTGGCGAAATAGCCAAAGCGTTTAACGTGAATGCGTCTTTGATTCGTTTTTGGGATAAAGAATTTGATATTCTAAAACCAAAGAAAAACGCCAAAGGAAATCGGATGTTCACACCAGAAGATGTAAAGAATTTGCAATTGATTTATCATTTGGTAAAAGAGCGCGGATTTACCTTAGAAGGTGCCAAAACGCATTTGAAAGAAGGTCAGAAAAAAACGCTAGATAAATTTGAAATTATCAGCAAATTAGAAACAATCAAAGCACAATTGAATACCATTAAAAATCAACTATAAACAATTAATAAACTTTTAAAACTTAAAAAATGATGAGAAAATTTTTGCCTTTTATTATCGGTGGTGGATTATTATTAGTCCTTGTATTTTGGTATGTAAGTGTTAAAAATGGTGCAGTTACTGTTGACCAGGCTGTAAAAAAAGAATGGGGAAATGTAGAAACGTCGTACCAAAGAAGAAATGACCTTATTGGAAATTTAGTTAAAACTGTGAAAGGTGCGGCTGATTTTGAAAAATCT
This sequence comes from Flavobacterium proteolyticum, assembly GCF_015223105.1. GTDB lineage: Bacteria > Bacteroidota > Bacteroidia > Flavobacteriales > Flavobacteriaceae > Flavobacterium > Flavobacterium proteolyticum. The sequence goes on along the minus strand of NZ_JADFTZ010000001.1, from coordinate 184,000 downwards.
ACTTTAGAAGCTGTGATTTCAGCTAGAGCTAAAGCAACATCAGTTACAGTTGATCCAACAAATATAACTCCCGAACAGTTTGAGCAATTTAATCAAGCACAAAGTGGAGTTTCTTCAGCTTTATCAAGATTATTAGTAACCGTTGAAAAATATCCAGAGTTAAGAGCAAATGAAAATTTCAGAATGCTTCAAAATGAATTAACAAGTACAGAAAATCAAATTTTAACAGCTAGAACTCGTTTTAATGAAGCTGTAGAAAAATATAATAACTATGTGTTAAAAATACCTAGAAGTTTTATTTTGTCTGATTACAAAGAAAAAGCGTTGTTTAAAGCGGTTGCAGGTGCTGAAAAACCAGTTGACGTAGAATTTGACTTTAATAACGAGAAAAAATAATGTCTAAAACAGAAGATTTCTTATCAAAAGCAGACGAACAAGAAATTGTTCAAGCGATTATTGAAGCGGAAAAAAACACTTCGGGAGAAATCAGAGTGCATTTAGAAGAACACACAGAAAAATCACCTCTTGACCGAGCTCAGGAGGTTTTTTTTGAACTCCACATGCACGAAACACAAGAACGAAACGGAGTGCTGTTTTATGTTGGTGTAGCCGATAAAAAGTTTGCTATCATTGGAGATGAAGGCATCGATAAAGTGGTAGAAGCTGATTTTTGGGATTGTACAAAAGATGTCGTAATTGCTAATTTCAAAGAAGGAAATTACAAAAAAGGCTTGGTCGAAGGTATTCTAAGAGCTGGCGAACGATTGAAAAAATATTTCCCTTATCAATCGGATGATACCAATGAATTGTCTAACGAAATTTCGAGAGGTTAATATGAAAAAACTAATTATACTAGTATTTTTCCTTTCTGGAATTTACGTTAATGCCCAATTTACAATTCCTAAAGTTCCGTCATTTCAAACGAGTGTGTATGATTATGCCGATGTTTTAAATCCGACAGAAGAAAAAGAATTAGAGAACAAATTAGTTCGCTATTCCGATTCCACTACGACTCAAATTGTAGTGATAACGATTGATGATTTAAAAGGAGAATCTATAGGAATTTTAACTCCAAGATGGGCACACGAATGGGGAATTGGCCAAGCAAAAGAGGATAATGGAATTCTGATTTTACTTTCCAAAAACGATAGAGAAATTTGGATTGCACCAGGATATGGAGTAGAAGACAGATTAACCGCAGGAATCAACGGAGAACTTATCCGAAATATCATCATTCCCGAGTTCAAAGCTGGAAGTTATTACAAAGGTTTAGACAAAGGTGCCGATGCTATTTTCGAAGTTTTAAAAGGAAAATACAAAGGTTCTAGAAAAGAATCGAGTAATCCTTTGCCTTTTATCTTAATTGTTGTTTTCATTATCATTCTTATTGTTTTAGCTTCCAGAGGAAATAAAGGAGGCGGAAATTATAGAGGTGGCAGCGGTTTAGATTTGGGCGACATCATCATTCTAAGTAGCCTCGGAAGAGGAAACGGAGGTTTTGGTGGTGGAAGCTTTGGTGGTGGTTCATCTGGAGGATTTGGCGGCGGCTTCGGCGGTGGCGGTTTCTCAGGTGGTGGCGCTGGCGGAAGTTGGTAATCAAAAATTTGACTTCAAACTTTGTCATTCCGATGAAAGAGGAATCTCCTACAAAGTAGGCTTTCTTTTAGCAAAGCGAAAATAAACTTGTACTTGATTTTTGAGCTTGTACTTGAAAAACAAAAAACTCGTTAGTATTGCTAACGAGTTTTTTTGTTTAATTCATAATTATTAAACCTCCATCTTTTTTCTTGCCTCCAAATTTATCTAATTTGTAGGTTAAAGAAAACATAGCATATTGTTGTAAAACAGTGTTTTCCATATCTCTAATGGCAGTAGGTGTAATGGTTCGTGTTGCACTAATATTTTGGTTTAGAACATCATAAACTTTTACTTTTGCTAATAGTTTGTTTTCAAAAAAGTTGTATCCTAAACTCAAGTTCCATAAGTAGAAATCTTTTTGAAATCCAGCAGCAATATTGGAGTTGTAATTATAGCCAAAATCACTTCCTAGTACCACTTTTTTAGGCCAATAACTTGTTATTTCTAACTTCGCACTGTGCTTAAAGTTTTTAGTGTTATCTATAATATAGTTGGTATAATCATTGGTAATATAGGTGTATCTATACGATGGGCTAATCGTAATCATTTCATCAATTGACCATGATAAATTAACTCTTGGGTTTAATGTCAATCCCTTAGATTCAAATAATTCTGAATTGGTCAATCCTTGATCATAATTATAACCCAATTGCATTCCAAAACCATATTTAAACGTTCTTTTTTCTTTCTTTAGCGATTTGTTTAAACTAAAACCAATATAGGTGTTGTAAGCTTTGTCTATATTTTGATAAGTTGTGGTTGCTTTAAAGTCGCTATCATAAGTAGTAGAAGCTACAATTTGATTAACATTATAATCGCCTCCTGAGTACGCATAAAAACCACTTTTCGATGCATAATCATAATTATTAAAGTTGGCATAAAATGAATAATTTTCATTTGGTTTTAAATCTGCATTTCCTATGAATGTGTTTAACGGATTGCCTAAATTTTGAAAGGGTAAAATTTGATTAGCACTAGGTAAATTTACTTCATAAGAATAGTAACTATAAAGCGATTTTGATTTACCCAATGTTATACTTATATATCCATTCATATTAGGATACATATAGCTTTTATTGACTTTAGTGGTGTTGTTTAAATAAGTAGATTGGTTGTTAAAATTAATTATTTCAGTTCCCATAGAAAGGCTACCTCTAATTTTCTTTTTTTGCAAACTAATTCCAACCATTGGAGTTACCGAAGATGTTGTTGAAGTTATAGTATTTGAAAGCAAATCATTGTAAATGGAGTATGTGTTGAATCCATTATCAAAATCATAAGTAGTTCTTAAATCTTTAGCCTTTTTATAATCGTAAAAAACTTCAAAATTAAAAATAAGTGAATCTCTTAATGGCTCTGAATATCCAATTTTTGCTTTAAAATTATCTTTTTTAGAAGCATCAATCCTAAATTGATTTCTATCGTCATCAGAGTTGCCAGATTGAAAAAAGGTTGTTGTAGTTTTAGTAATTAATTCAGAATCATTTTTGTTGTTTTCATTATTTATGGATGCACTAATTCCTCTTCCTTTTTTCTTTAATCCTTTGTAGAAATAAATGTTGTTTTTAAAAGTATTGTTTTGACTCGAAGAATTATTATCACTTGTATTTTGATTAAGTGCTGCTCCAGTATCATCAAATGTGGTATCAAAACCTGAATTACGATTTTTAATATCGCTTTTAGAAAAACTTGGGCTAATGTATAGGGTTGAAGTAGAATCTAATTTTATTTCAAAATCTGTAGCAATGTTATGTCCATCTGTAATCGATTTTGATGTAGATTCGGCAAATGTGTTTGTGTTGCCCGTAGGGAGCAAATTGATTCTATTGGTTCGATTTTTATTGTTGGTTTCTGCGTTTGAATAATAGTAACTTCCGTTTGGATTGATTTTCTTTTTTGCCCATTCATCTGCAAAATTTACACCTAGCATATTAGATTGAGTAATTCCGTTATTACCTCCAAATTGCATTCCATTAATCCCAAAACTACCATTGTCGTTTACCCAAATGGAACGATTTCTTCCGCCACCCATGTTGTCAAAAATCTCATCCATTGAAAAGCCTATAGAGTTGATGTTATTTGACGAGCCTAAGACACTTATTTTTTGCGTATCCTTGAAATAATTAAAAAGTAAACTCGATTCATATCGTTCATCTGTTCCATAACCAACATTAGCTTTACCAAAAACACCTTTATTTTTATCTTCTTGAATGGTTAAATTAATGGTCTTTTCGTCTGAAGTTGCGTTTTGTCCTGATAACTCTTGCTCTTTCGTTTTGGTGTCAGTGACTTGAACTTTACTAATTATTTCAGCAGGTAAATTTTGAGTGGCAATTTTTCCGTCTTTTCCAAAGAAAGGCTTTCCATTGACTAAAATATTGTTTACTTCCTTTCCATTCACTGTGATTTTACCTTCTTCATCTATTTCTACTCCAGGAAGTTGTTTTAATAAAGCTTCTACATTGGCATCTGGGCGAACTTTAAAAGATGATGCATTAAATTCTAATGTGTCATTTTTAATCGTAATAGGAGGAGCTTCTGATTGAACTACAACCTCATTTAAAGTGCTTACATTTTCAGTTAATTTAATAAAACCAAAATCTTTGTCTTTATTTAAATTTTCTAATTTTTCAGTGTAATCTGTATAACCAATGTAGGATATTTTAAAATATATTGGATTTTCATTTTTCTTCGTTTTGATTTCAAAATTTCCATTTTTATCTGAAATTGTGTAATCAACAACAGTTGAATCTTTAACGGATTTTAAATATATTGTAGCAGATTCTAAAGGAACGGAAGTGTTTTTGTCAATAATTTTTCCTTTTAAAGAAATATTACTTTGGCCAAAACTCAAGATTGAGAATAAAAACAAAGCAAAACAGGCGATTTTCTGAAACATGAAAGTTGTTAATTAGTTTAAGTTATAATTAACAGCGAAATAAAATATTTATTGTGTAATTAAAAATTTTCTTACGAATAATTTAACAAAAACCACAAAAAAACCGAAGTTAATGCTTCGGTTTTTTCAATTATTTCTGTCTGAAATAAATATCAATTGGAACACCACTAAAATTGTAGTTTTCTCTTAATTTATTTTCAATAAAACGTTTGTACGGATCTTTTACATATTGCGGCAAGTTGGCAAAAAACACAAACTGAGGTGTTGGTGTTGGCAACTGCATACAATATTTAATCTTAATGTATTTTCCTTTTAATGCCGGTGGTGGAGTTGCTTCAATAATTGGCAACATCAATTCATTGAATTTAGAAGTAGAAATGCGTTGTTTTCTGTTTTCAAAAACTTCTACGGCTGTTTCTAATGCTTTTAATAAACGTTGTTTGGTTAAAGCCGAAACGAATAAAATCGGCACATCAGTAAAAGGAGCAATTTCTTCTCTAATTTTTCTTTCGTAATCGCGAGTCGACATGGTGTCTTTTTCAACCAAATCCCATTTGTTCACTAAGATTACGATTCCTTTACGGTTTTTCTCTGCCAACCAAAAAATACTTTGATCTTGTCCTTCAAATCCGCGAGTCGCATCAATAACTAATAAACATACATCACTATGCTCAATGGCTCTTACTGAACGCATTACCGAATAAAATTCTAAATCTTCTTTTACTTTCGCTTTACGTCTAATTCCGGCTGTATCTACTAAGTTGAATTCGAATCCAAAACGATTATATTTCGTATCAATTGCATCACGAGTTGTTCCTGCAATGTCAGTCACCACAAATCGGTCTTCACCAATTAAAGCATTAATGAATGATGATTTTCCAGCATTTGGTCTTCCCACTACACAAAATCTTGGTAACGGATTTTCCTCTTCAACTGCATCTGGTAATTCTGGTAAAACTTCTACAATTTTATCAAGTAATTCACCTGTTCCGCTTCCACTCATTCCCGAAATCGTAAAATAATCGCCTAATCCTAAATTGTAGAATTCTACTGCGTCTTTTTCACGCATGGCGTTATCCACTTTATTTACAACTAAAATAACTGGTTTTTTAACTTTACGAAGTAATTTTGCCACTTCATCATCCATTGGTGTAATGCCTTCCTCAACATCAACTACAAAAACAATAGCATCCGCCTCGTCAATAGCTAACTCTACTTGACGACGAATTTCACCTTCAAAAATATCATCCGAACCTTTTACATAACCTCCGGTGTCAATTACCGAAAATTCTTTTCCGTTCCACTCACTTTTTCCATAATTTCTATCACGCGTAACACCGCTTACCGAGTCAACAATAGCTTCTCTTCGCTGAATTAAACGGTTAAAAAATGTGGATTTTCCAACATTTGGTCTTCCTACAATGGCAACAATATTGTTCATAATCTTATTTTGAATCGGCAAAAGTACGATTTTTTTTGGAGCTTTTTCCAGCTATTCACTACAACTCCACAATTTTAGCTCTTTTTTTCTAATTTTATTCGGTCAGCTTCTAAGGTCGCAGGCCAAATAAAAAGAAAAAATAGATCAAAAATTTGCGGGGTTTCCGTTTTTATTTGGGCTAGGGTGCGAAATTTGTTCAACATTTGTTAAAAATGTATATATTAGCTTTAAAATCAGAAGAAATGGAACCTGAAAAAAGCATTGCACTTCGCCCAAAATTTGAAGTCGAATCAAAAAAAAGTGTTGCGGAAATTTTAGAAAGAGCCAAAACGTTAAAGTCTGAATTAAAATCGGATTACCAAATCAAAATCATAGACGAGCATCTATATTTTTATTTCAGTAAAGAAAAACGAAAATACTATTCGCCTTTTTTACATTTGGAACTAGAAGCAAACGAAGGTAAAACCACCGTAAAAGGTTTGTTCGGACCCGAGCAATTATTGTGGACGCTTTTTATGTTTTTACACTTTATCATCGCAGGATTGTTTTTAGTTTTTGCTATGATGGCTTACACGCATTGGTCGCTAAAACAATCCACGGTTTTAGATTTTAGCATTATGGGAATTATGGTTGTGTTTTGGTTTTCGCTCTATTTTATGGCACGATTAAACCGAGAACGCGGTGTATCACAAATGCACGAATTAGAAGATTTGATGTATAAAGTTTTGGAATAAAAAAACCTGATGAACATTCATCAGGCGTCTTTTATCTTTATTCTTTGCTCTTTTTTCTTATTTTTGATTATACCCAAAACGTCTCAGCTGACGTTCGTTGCTTCTCCAATCTTTATTCACTTTAACGTAAGTAGCTAAGTGAATTTGTTTACCAAAGAATTTCTCTAAATCTTCACGGGCTTGAATTCCAACTTTCTTTAAAGCGGCACCTTTGTGACCGATGATGATTCCTTTTTGTGTATCGCGTTCTACCATGATTACGGCGCGAATTCTAATAATGTTGTCGTCTTCAATGAATTCTTCCGTTTCAATTTCTACAGCATACGGAATTTCTTTATCATAATTCAACAAGATTTTCTCACGAATGGTTTCGTTTACAAAGAAACGTTCTGGTTTATCAGTCAAAGCATCTTTTGGATAAAACGCTGGAGAAACTGGAAGTAATTCGATAATTCGATCAAAAACCGTTTGAACATTAAAGTTTTCTAAAGCAGAAATGGGATAAATTTCGGCATTAGGAACTTTTTCTTTCCACAATTGAACTTGCTCATCTAATTGCTCTTGATTCGATTTGTCAATTTTGTTCAATAATAACAAAACCGGAATCTTAGAGTGTATAATTTTATTAAAAAACGCTTCGTCTTTTAATTCTTTTTCTCCAATTTCCACCATATAAACTAAAATGTCAGCATCTTCAAAAGCCGATTTTACAAAATCCATCATCGAATTTTGTAACTCATACGCTGGTTTTATAATTCCTGGCGTATCTGAAAATAAAACTTGAAAATCATCTCCATTTACAATTCCTAGAATACGGTGTCTTGTAGTTTGTGCTTTCGATGTAATAATAGAAAGACGCTCGCCTACAAACGCATTCATAAGAGTTGATTTCCCTACATTCGGATTTCCAATGATATTTACATAACCTGCTCTGTGCTCCATTTCAATAAATTTATGGGTACAAAGGTAGTGATAACGCCTGAAATAGTAGAAAGAAAACATTATTTTTAAAAAAGACTTGTAATTTTAAATAAAGAGTGTACCTTTGCACTCACAAATCGCGGGATAGAGCAGTAGGCAGCTCGTCGGGCTCATAACCCGAAGGTCACAGGTTCGAGTCCTGTTCCCGCTACTAAGAATTTATTGAATTACAACCGTACATCGCGGGATAGAGCAGTAGGCAGCTCGTCGGGCTCATAACCCGAAGGTCACAGGTTCGAGTCCTGTTCCCGCTACTAAGCTTCACAGAAATGTGGGGCTTTTTTTATTTAATTAATTCATTAACAATTGATTATGTTTGTTTTTTTGTTGCTTGATTAAATAATAAAACACTACTTTTGCACCTTTATTTTAAAAAATTATGAATCCAAAGAAAATTGCCGAGTACAGAAAGTTACTTGATGTTACTAAAACAGCTACGTTGAAAGAATTAAAAACCATTTACAGAAATAGTATGAAAGAAGATCATCCTGATACTATTGCTGATCCAGTGGAGCGTTTAGCTGCAGAAGAAAGAAGTAAAAATATTATTGAGGCATACCATTTTTTGGTTAGTATTGCTCCTGAAACACAAGAAAAAAATAAAGAGGTTTACCAAAGAATTACTTCTACTGTAAATATTCAAGATTTTTATATGGATAATGGAGTGTTGTATATTTCATTTTTAGATGGAAGTAATTACGAATATTTTAGTGTACCAAAAGTAACCTACATTAAAATGGTTAATGCTGAGTCTCCAAGTCGTTTTGCAAGAAGACACATTTATAACGAGTTTTTATACCGTAGTGCAAGCAAAATTGTAGCAGAATAAACAATTGTTAAATTTTTTCTATCTTTGATATACTAACCCAAAAACTATATCAATTATGGAAATGAATTTTTTAGCTGTTTTAGTGGCGGCTCTCTCAAGTTTTGTTGTTGGATTTGTTTGGTACAATCCTAAAGTTTTCGGAACGATTTGGATGAATGAAATCGGGATGACCGAAGAAAAAGCCAAACAAGGAAACATGGCAAAAATCTTCGGATTAACATTTGTTTTTGCTTTTATGTTGGCGTTTATGATGCCAACTTTGGTAATTCATCAAATAGGTGCTTTACAATTAGCTGGCGGAAATGAAAAAGATGAAGCTTTTTTAGCTTACATGCAAGTTCATGGTCACATGTTTAGGAGTTTTGGTCATGGGGCATTGCATGGTTTTTTTGCATCTTTATTCATTGTAGTTCCTACAATTGCTACTAATTGCTTATTTGAGCAAAAATCATTCAAATATGCAGCAATAACTTCTGGTTATTGGATTGTGGTAATGACATTGATGGGTGCTATTATCTGTGGTTGGAAATAAATTAAATTTTAACATTTAATTATATAGGAATCGCTCTACATTTGTGGAGCGATTTTATTTTTACATTGGACAAAATTTCATTTAAAATATTTAATTCAGTTAAAGAATTACCTGATCTTTGGGACATCGTGGCTCAGAGTAATGTATTTCTCCAAACTCCATATTTAACGGTTTTAGAAAAATCGGCTCCAGTGAATATGGAGTGTTTTTATATTGGAATTTTTGAAAATTCAGAATTAATAGGTGTTTCTTTGGCGCAGTATTTAGACTTGAATAAGTTAGAATCCTTCGGGGAACGAGATAAATGCTTTAAAACTGCTATTCGTAATTTTATATTCAAAAATTTTGCTTCTCATACTTTATTTCTTGGGAATAACATGATTACGGGGCAAAATGGTTATGTTTTTTCTAAGGAAATCGATTTCAATCATATAAGTGAAATTCTTTTACAAAGTGCTGATGAAATAACGTTGTACTTCAAGAAAAAAGGAATTTCAATTCACTTGGTTTCGTTTAAAGATTTTTATGATCATTGTTCGGTAGAGTTGAAAAAGTATCGTTTTTCAAATATGTACGAATTCAATACGCAACCGAATATGATTTTCTATTTGGATGAAAATTGGAAATCCTTAGACGATTATGTAGCTGCACTATCCAAAAAATACCGCGATCAATTTAAAAGAGCTCGAAAAAAAATCGATGGTATTCAAGTAAAAAATCTTTCCTACGAAGAAGTGCTTCAAAATGAAGAGAAGATATATGAGTTGTATCACTATGTTGCTAAAAATGCACCTTTTAATACGTTTTTCTTATCCAAAAACCATTTTTCAACATTAAAAGGTCAATGTGGTAATCGATTCCAGATTTTTGGTTATTTTTTAAATGAAGAATTAGTCGGATTTCATACGTTACTCCTAAATGATGAAACACTTGAAACCTATTTCTTAGGGTATAACGACCACATTCAAAAAGAAAACATGTTATATTTAAATATGTTGTACAACATGACCGAATATGGAATTGAAAACGGCTTTAAACGCATAATTTTCGGAAGAACGGCTTTGGAAATTAAAAGTTCTATCGGAGCAACACCTGTTCAAATGTCGGGTTTCATCTACCATAACAATAAATTAATCAATCGATTTATTGGTAAAATCTTTAAAAAACTAGAGCCAGAATTGCATTGGCAACAACGTCATCCTTTTAAATAAAATACGGCATATTACGTATGCTAGCTTAATTCTAAAAAATTATATTTGTAAAGTTAATACAATCAAATCTTTACAATTATGCGATTTACTTTTACCCTTTTAACTTTTTTCTTTGTTTCCACTTTTGGATTGGCACAGAATGTAAAATTCAATGATACTTTTGATGATGATAAAAACACTTGGTCATCAAATTCTGATGGTTTTGTAACGTCAGTTAATAAAGGTAAATTAACATTGGAGAACAATCATGAAAAAAACTCAAAATGGGTTTGGAAAGCAATTGTTGATGATGGTACCGCTACTGATTTTGATGTTGAAGCCACTTTAATTTTGGATAAAACTCCAAACGAGTATGCTACGTATGGATTAGTTTGGGGAATGTATAGCGATAATTCAGATTACCGAGTTGTGCAGTTATCAGCCAATAAACAACTTCAAATTTATCATTATTATGCGAGTGATTTCCATTATGATAAAAAATGGGAGCCTTCAAAACAAGTAAATGGTAAAGACAAGAAGAACAAAGTAAAAGTTGAAAAAAGAGCGAATATTTACAAAGTATTTATAAATGATGAACTAGTTTTTCAAACAGGAAACAATTCTTATTACGGAGGTAGATTCGGATTTATTGTAGATGCAGGGGTTACGCTTTTAGCTGAAGATTTTAAGGTAATTGAATATCCATCTTCAATTAATGTGGTGAAAGAATTTAATTCGAATTTAAAAATGCTAAAATTACCAGAAACAGTTTCAAGTCCTACGATTGAAGAAACAAATCCGGTAATTTCTGCAGATGGAAACATCTTGTATTTTGATAGAAAAAGCAACCCAGCTAACGTTGAAACCGATAAAGACGATATTTGGTATTCGGTTAAAGATAGAAATGGAAAATGGGAACAAGCAAAAAACATTGGAAGACCATTAAATAATAAAGATTACAATTTTGTAATTTCTTCATCTCCAGACAACAATACGCTTCTTTTAGGTAATAAATATGCATCTGATGGAGTTTCTCCAAATGGAGCAGGGGTTTCAATTGCTCAAAAAGGATTGCGAGGATGGGAAATTCCAAAAGATGTGATTATAGAAGATTATGTTAATAAAAATGATTATGTGGGGTATTTTCTTTCAAGCGACAACAAACATTTACTTATGTCTGTGGAACGTCCAGAAGGACATGGTTTAAAAGATATTTTTGTGAGTTACGTAAAAGAAGATGGTACATTTTCAAAACCAAAAAATTTAGGGAATGTTGTAAATTCGTTCGAAGATGAAACCAATCCGTTTTTAGCTGCTGATGGAAAAACCCTTTATTTTGCAAGTAAAGGACATCCTGGATACGGATATTACGATTTGTTTGTAAGTAAACGACTTGATGATTCTTGGACAAATTGGTCAAAACCTGAAAATTTAGGAAATATCATCAATTCTCCAGGGTATGAATTAAGTATTTTTCTTTCAGCAAAAGGGGATAAGGCTTATGTAGGTAGAGAACAAGATATTTGGGAAATTGATAATACCGTAAAACAAGATCCTGTTGCTTTAGTTAAAGGAAAAGTGTACGATAGCAAAACGAAAAAAGTAATGAGTGCTCCAATTGTTTACAACGCACTTAAAACCAATAAAGAATTAGGAACCGCTATTTCAGATCCATCAACCGGAAGTTATTCTATCGTATTACCTTATGGCGAAAAGTACAGTTTTATGGCGGAGAAAGAAGGATATTACGCCGTTACCCAAAATGTGGATTTGTCAGATTTAAAGGAATACAAAGAAATTGAAGTAGATTTATATTTGAATCCAATTGAAAAAGGAGAAATCATTCGATTAAACAATATCTTCTTTGCTTCAGGAAAATACGAATTGTTAGCAGAATCATATGGTGAGTTAGATAAATTACTTCAGGTTTTAAAATCAAACTCCAAAATGAAGATTGAAATTTCGGGTCATACCGACGCTGTTGGAGCGGATGCAGATAACTTAACATTATCAAATAATCGAGCTAATGCTGTTATGAATTACTTGTTAGGAAAAGGAATTGCAAAAGACAGATTGTCTGCAAAAGGATACGGAGAAACAAAATTCATTGCAACAAATGATACCGATGAAGGCAAACAATTGAACCGTAGAGTAGAGTTTGTTATTTTAGAAAAATAATTCAAGTAACTTTTCTATCTTCGTGTAAAATTTAAATCATGGCACGAACAAGTTCTACCGAAACCGCAATAAAAAATATGCTTATTCCATTAGTGCAAGCGATTGGGCGTTCGGGAAAGTTAATTTATTTGTTGATTTTTTTGATTGTTGGGTTTTTGGCGTATCAGTTTTTTACTAAAAAGGCAAATACCACAACTATTGAATATGATACCAATTTAATTCAAGTTCAAATTAAAAATGTTGGAAAATTAGTAGTAACCGAAGGACATTTTGCAGAAGTTTTAACGTACAAAGACAAAAAAGAAACCTACATTCCAGGTTTGTCGTTTGATAAAAAAGCATTGGTGGTAATTAATGCCGATGTTACTGTTGGTTTTGACTTGAGCAAAGTAACGTATGATATTGATGCAAAAAACAAAGTTTTAACCATTACTAATATCCCAAAGGAAGAAATAAAGATCAGTCCTGATTTTAAATATTATGACACCGAATCCTCAACTTTTAATGAGTTTACAGGTGACGATTATAATAAGATAAATAAAATTGCTAGAGCCAATTTGTTGAAAAAAATCGAGAAATCTACCTTAAAAACAAATGCTCAAAATAGATTATTGAGCGAGCTTTCTAAAATGTTGATTGTAACAAATTCTTTAGGCTGGACATTATCATACAAAGGAAATGTCGTAAAAAACGATAAAGATTTAGAACTCAAAATAATCAATTAAATACGCATTTATTCGTATTGAAAAAACCAAGTCATTAAGTCAAATTTGTAATTGATTTAATGACTTTTTTTATGGATAAAATAATAGTAGTGGTTTTGTGCTTATTATTGCTCTTAGCGATAATTTTAATAATTGCTAACAAACGAATTAAGCAAATGCATTATCATAAGATGAAGCAATTAAAAGAGGTATTTAATAGTTTGTCAAGTAAGCAAGAAATATTGAATCATAAAGCATCGATTTCAACTGATTTTCAATCCAATTATAAATCAGATATAAATAAATTAAGCGAAGAAATTTTTGTGCTTCAAAAAAGAATATTTGAGTTACTTTCTAAGAAATAATTTAGTACTTTTAGATAACAATAGAACCTAATATTTAAATGAAAAAATATGCTTTTTTATTGGTTTTAATGAGTTGTTTTGGTTTTGCACAAGATTTGCAACAACATATTACAACGTTAAAGAAAGAATTAAAATCAAAACCTAATTTAGAAAGAACTACTCAAATATGTTCGGATTTAACTTGGGATTATATCGATGTTTCGCTTGATTCTGCATTAGTTTATGGGGAAAAAGCGTTGTTGTTTGCTCAAAAAACAAAAAAGCACCAACTCATTTCTCAAAGTTATTCTAACTTAGGTGGTGTTTATTTACGCAAAGAAAACTTCAAAAAATCGGAAGAAAGTTATCAAAAAGCCATTCAAATTAGAACTGCTAATAAAGATTTTGAGGGCGTTGCTAAAGCAAAAATCAATATCGGAAATGTATTGGCAAGCAAGCAAGATTATGTACCTGCGACAAAATATTTTATAGAAGCAATTCAATATTTTGATGGTAAAAACGATACGATTGTAAGTTTGACTAAAGGGAATCTAGGTTTGATTTTCTTCGAAATGAAGAACTTTCCAAAAGCCATTAAATATTTAGAAGAATCAACCGATTTTTTAAAGAAAAACGACATGAAGCAAGGTTTGTGTCATACCTATCTTTCATTAGGCGATGTGTATTTGGATAAAAAAGATACTTTAAAAGCCTTGAATTCATACAAAACAAGTCTTGAAAATTGCAAATCGTGCAAAGATAATCTCGGAATTTCAACTTTAAATCAGCGTATTGGCGCAGTGCACTCGGCAAAAGGAAATTCGGAAAACGCGAAAAAGTATTACCAAATTTCAGAGAAACTTTTAAAAGAATTAAATTCTGAAATTGAGCAAACGAATGTAATGTTATCAAAATCGGAAGATTTTATCAAACAAAAAAAGTATAGCGAAGCATACGAACTATTATTGCAAGTTAAAAAGATTCACAAAGAATATGAGTCTGACCGATATTTATTAGAAACCTACAAGAAGTTGACTTTGGTTTGTATGTATCAAGAAATGAAAGATAGTAGTGCTTTTTATTTCAATCAATACACCAATTTGAAAGATGATAAATTGAAATCATCTGTCTTAGAAGAAACAGCAGAATTAGAAACTAAATACCAAACGGCCAAAAAAGAAAAGCAACTGTTACAAAAAGAAGCCGAAGCGAAAAAGAAAACTACAACGATTATTATTCTTTCCTTGTTAGCTTTTTTCATTGCAATTGTTGGATTTTTAATTTACCGTCAACAACGTTTGAAAAATATGCAACAAAAGCAAGAATTTGAATTGCAATCGGCTATTGCCCAAATCGAAAATCAAAATAAATTACACGAACAACGATTGGCGATTTCAAGAGATTTACATGATAATATTGGAGCGCAATTGACATTCATTATTTCTTCGGTTGAGAATTTAAAATTCGGATTTCCAACGATGGAAACGTCTATAAAAAATCATTTGACCAAGATTAGCGATTTTACAAAAACTACGATTGTAGAACTTCGCGATACCATTTGGGCCATGAATGCTAACGAATTTACGTTTGATGATTTAAGTTCTAGAATTTATAATTTCATCGAAAAAGCGCAATCGGTAAAGGAAAATACAACATTTAAATTTTCAGTTGATGAAAGTTTGAAAAATAGCAAGTTTTCCTCTTTAGAAGGAGTTAATTTGTATCGAACCATTCAAGAAGCGGTTAATAATGCCATTAAATATGCTGATGCAACGGGAGTTTCAGTTCAAGTACAACCAAATGAAAATGGAATTGTAATTGATATTTCAGACAACGGAAAAGGTTTCGATTTAGACACAATCGATTTAGGAAATGGTATTGTAAACATGCAAAAGCGTATAGAAGAAATTGGTGGCGTTTTTAAAATCAAATCCGAACTTACAAAAGGAACTCAAATTACAATTTCACTAAATAAATAATCTATGATTCGAATTGCTATAGTTGACGATAATACATTTTTGCAAAAAACGATACAAGATAAATTGAGTTTTTTCGCAGATGTTGAGGTGCGAATGAAAGCCATTCACGGTCAAGATATCATTGAAAAATTAGAAAAAAATCACAACCTCGATTTAATTCTGATGGATATCGAAATGCCAAAAATGAATGGTATTGAAGCAACAGCAATCATCAAATCAAAATTTCCACAAATCAAAATCATCATGCTAACGGTTTTTGATAATGATGAGAACATTTTCAAAGCCATAAAAGCAGGAGCTGATGGTTATTTTTTAAAAGAAGTGAATCCACAAGAATTGTATAACGGAATTCAAGAAACCTTATCCGGTGGTGCTGGAATGACACCTTCCATTGCATTAAAAACACTCAAGTTATTACGCGAACCTTTAGTTTTTGATGATTCAATCACCAAAGAAGAAATCAGTTTAACTTCAAGAGAAATTGAAGTGTTGGAACAATTAAGCAAAGGATTAAAATACAATGCAATTGCCGAAAATTTGTTTCTATCACCCGGAACGATTCGTAAACATGTTGAAAATATTTACACCAAACTTCAGGTGCACAATAAATTAGAAGCCATCCAAAAAGCAAAAAATAATAAATTGATATAACCGAAAGTTATTACCGTAAATTTTTAGTTTTTCTATTGGGGATTTGAATAGTAATCACGCTACCGTCACTTCGAGTGATTTTTAAGAGTTAAAATGCTAATTTTTACTCTTAAAAATTGTATCGAGAACTGTAGAAAGAGTTTTTTATTCGAATAATACTCAATTTGTCATAATTGAATTAATATACGAATTTCTACGTATTTCTTTACGTTCTTCTTCCTCATAATTTTACTTCATAATTAAGAACAAAAAATGTTGAACTAATTCTGAAGAAATTATGAAAAAAATAGGATTATTATTTCTGGCTTATTTTCTATTTAACTTGTCTTTTGCTCAAGAAAAAGAGAGTAATTTATCTGTAAAATTTAATTTAGGAACTTCCTTTTCTAAGCCAGCGGGCGATTTAGGAAATGTCGCTGGTAAAGGAAAGTCAATGCAATTGCTTTTACAAACTGAAGTTGGCTATCATTTGTCTTATAATAAATCTACAAAATTTGGGGTAAAACTTGCAGGAGTTGCAGGACAAGATTGGGCTAATTTTTTATCTAATGATGCTTTAACCGAATTAAAAGTATCAGTTCCTAATTTAAAGGCTCGTATTTACCCACTAAGTTTTCAAGGCGATGTTTTTAAAGGTCTTGAAAAAATTATGCCAAAAAATTTACCTTTTGCAATAGAGCTTCCTATTGGAATTGCTTTGGTTTCATCTATTAGTAGCTTACACTTTGATTACGGTCTTGGTTTTGGTAAAATTACAGAAACGGCTTACATAGACGAATATGATTTTAATGATCAAACTGTTAACAGAACTATGCGCTATTTTGGATGGGGATTTCAACCTCAAATTTATCGCTCTGATAGTGAAAAATGGATTGTTAATGCCATGTTTGATTTTGGTAAATATTCATGGACAAATGCAAATGGTGGCACTTCTTCCTTCAAAACAAGTCAAGTTGGATTTGGTGCTCAGTATAACTTTTAATCTAAATAAAAATGAAAAAAATAATCACACTTATAGCAGTATTTGTAATCAATTTTACGAATGCTCAAATTACAAAATATAAAGCAGCTGATTTTCAGTTAACATCTGATGTAACGAAATACGAAACACAAGAATTTTTCTTTGACTCTGCTCAAAATAAATATCAAATGTGCAGTAAAAAAACAATTTACTTAAATAAAGGATTAGTCACAAAAATTGAAAATGTAATGAATTATTTTATTTATGTAGAAAGTGTAAATACATTCAATTACAAAAACGGGCAATTAGAAAGTATTGAAACATTAAGTTCCGGAAATTTCTCTACTGAAAAATTTATTTATAAAAATGGAAAAATCGTTGAGAGAATTAAAGATGGAGATTCTAATTCCAGAAGTACATACGAATATGATAATAAAGGAAACCTTAGTAAAGAAATGTTGTATGAAGATGGAGCTTTAGTAGGAAAAATTGCTTATAGTAATTACACTGCTCCAGGAACGTATTATAAAAAAAATAACAAGTGCTATAATGAAACCGAACAAGGAACTGATGAAGAATGGTTTAAGAATGGTTTTATGATCAGAGAAAAGTTAATCAGCGAATATTATCAAGGAGAATCATCTTATACGTATGATAAATTAGGAAATCAAGTATCTCAAACTTCAGAAGGTAAAACATGGACTAATAATTATGTTTATGATGCAAAAGGAAATGTACTAAAATCAAGAGTAATTCAGCAAGGTTTTGACGGAATGCCCGATACCAATTATTTCACTTTTGCAAAAGCGACTTACACTAATGGAAAAACAGAAGGAAATGTAGAATTTGATGCTAACTACGTTAAAAAATACGAACCTAAATCGGCTTCATATGAAGTTAGCTATACGTTTAATGAAGTTACAGGAGAAGAACTGAACAAAGCACTTAACGACTTAAAAGCTTTAACCACTTCAACCTACAAAATCAAAAAAAATGAAGGAAATACTTTTACTATTAAAGATGCAAATGGTGAGGAAATCACAAATGATGTGGAAGCTGTAAAAAGTAAAAATGACATTTTAGTCTATGATATTTTATTTAAAAAATCGGTATTGTTGAAAAACTTCTACAATGATGAGGTTAAAATAGGTGAGTGGTACAGTATGGAAGAATTACCATCTCCAACAGGTTTATATTGGATTTTTTCTGAAGCACCTGAGTTCTTTGTGATACAAAACGGAGTTTTGCTTGATATGTCATTGTATAAATTAGTGAAAACTCAAAAAGAAGATGATTTCATCGTTCAAGAAGCAGGAATTGATAAATACATCATTCGCGATTTGAATTCAAAAGGCTTCGAAACATTTTATCCATTAGAATTTTTAAATAATTAGTTATGCGTTTAGGAGTTGTTTTTAGTCTATTTTTTGCCTTTGGATTTGCTCAAGAAAAGCATCTAACTTCCGATTTTCACCTCTCGAAAGATGTAACGAAATATGAATCTGTTGAATATAAATACAATGCGGCAATTAAAAATTTTGAAGTTTCAGAAACTGAAATTTTAGAATTTCAAGAAGGGAAATTAGTTCAGAGAACCCATCAAGAATCAGGGATTTTTGGTGGAGTTATGAATAAAGTTGAAAAATTCACTTACGATCAAAAAGGGCAATTATTAAAAATTGAAGCCGAAGGAAGATATCCAAAACAATTTTTCTATGATAAAAGTGGAAAGCTAGTCAAAATTTTTATGGATAGAAATACTGAAGCTTCCATATCAGAGGATTTTACTTATGATAAAAAAGGAAATTTAATAAAATGGGTTAAGAAGACAGGTAATGCAATAGATGAGGAAAGAACATTTTTTAACTATATTAATCCTAAGAGTTATAAGTACAATTTAAAGTATTATCAATCTCAAAAAAATGAATTGTTATTTTCAGAAGAAGGTGAATACAAAAGCGGGAATAAAATAGCCTATAAGCATATTAGTGCAAAAGATAGTAAAGAAACATTTTATAATTTAGAATATGATGTTTATGGAAATCTTATAAAATCATCAAGTAATGCTAATTATCTGTATGAAACTGTTTATGCTTATGATGAAAAAGGGAATGTTATCAAAGAGCGAAGTAATGATGCAGCCGATTTATACTCTAAATTTTCAAAAATAACTTTTAAAGATGGAACTACTTCAGGAAGCACAACTTTTGCGCCTTATTTTACAAAAGGGATTCAGCAGCCAATTCTTTTAATGCCGATGAATAAAAATCCAAAAGAAAAGTACAAGGTTATGAAAACTGGCCCAACACATTACGAAGTAAAAAATAGTAAAGGACAAATTGTTCCCATCAATCCAAAAGAAAGTTTGATTTTTGAACAAAAAGATATGTTTTTCTACGATGCCAAAACCAATGAAACAGTAGTGCTGTTTGGATTATTTACTAACGCTTACAAATCAAATGAATGGTATGAAACGGTTACCTATAATTCACCAACAGGAAAATACATTGTAGTAAATACCGATTGGAATTTCTTTATTCTTGAAAAAGGAAATGTCGTAGAATCGTCTCAATACAAACTTCATAAAGGAATTGATGGCAATACATTAGTGATAGCAGAAAATGGTAAAGAAAAATTCTTTGTTCCTCATTTAGATCAAATGCAAGCTTTAGTAATTTATCCATTAGAATTAATCTCAAAATAATGAAAAACCTAGTCTTAATCTTTTTTTCGGTATTCAGTTTTGCCCAACAACAATTTAGAACTTCCGATTTTGGTTATTCTGATGATGTGGTAAAAGTGGAAGAATCCCTCTATATGTTTGATAAAAATCAAAACAAATTTGTTAAAGAGAACTACTACATAACCGAGATTAAAAATACCTATGTTCAAAGGCAAATTTTAGAAAATATTTATCAAGAAGAAAAGATTTCAGGTGAGTATTTATATGTTTATAATTCCGACTCAACACTGAAAGAAATCAATTATAAACCAATTATAGGAGACTTTGGTCATCCAATCAGATTTCTATTTCAGTACGAAAAAGGAAAGTTGAAAAAAGTAATTGTTGAACACATGTCATCTACTACTTACGAATACGATAAAAAAGGAAATTTAATTAAAGAAGTGGAATTAAATGCAGATGATGAACCTTCGGAAACCATTTTTTACCAAGACTATATTGATAAAAAAAGTTATACCAAAATTAATAAAAGTAACGATGGTTCAGGAAGTGATTTTACAAAAGAAATTTATAAAGATGGGTTGCTGATTGAAAAAAACATGGTTTCAGAGGATTTTAATTCGACTACGAAATATTCTTATGACAATTTTAGAAATGTGATATCTCAAGTTTATGACGACAGCTCCCGAATAGATTTTAATTACGAATTTGATGCAAAGAACAATCGAATAAAAATTGCAAAAGTGATTCCAGCATTGCCTGATGATAATTCCTTTGCATTTGCGAAAATCACCTATGCAGATGGAACAGCTTCTGGAAGTACGGAATTAGATTTAGATTTCATTAAAAAACACTATAAAGCTTTTAGAGAGAAAGATTCTTTAGTACAACAATATCAAAAAGTTGCCTACACTAGAAAAGATTATTTATCGGTTTTAAAAGGTGAAGAAGGTGCAATTGAAATTCAAGATTCATATGATAACGATTTTGAAAAAGTAGTAGAATTAACTGATACACCAGAGCATTCTAGTTTGGTAATTTTTAATGAAGTGGATCAATCCGTGCATTTTGTGAAAGGATTTTATTTAGATGATTTTGCAAAACATGAATGGCATGATGCTATAAAATTGGAATCACCAACAAAAATATTTTGGGTTAAAGACAACAAGTTTAAAATTTCATTTTACCAAGAGGGGAAGTATTTACAAAGCGGTAATTTTTCTATTGAAGATGATGAAAATCCGAAACATTTGGTTGTAAAATCTGTTGATGGTGCAACTTACCAAATTCAAAATGTTGATACTTCAGAAGCGGGAAGATTGTATCCATTATTTAAAAAATAGAAAATATGAAAAGTTTAGTAATTTCAATTATTGCTTTATTCGGATTGAGTTTACAAGCGCAAGAGCAATTTCTAACATCACATTTTAATTGGTCGCCAAAAACGCAAACTATCCAAAAAGAAATCTATTATTTCAATCCAGAAACCAATGCAAAAGAATGGTCAAAAACGGAAATTTATACGTTTTACAATCAATATTTAGATTCAGTAGTTGTGGATTTGGGCGATGCGAAAGAAATTACAAAATACAATTTCAATATTGATAATTCTTTGGTTTCAAAAATTACCGACTACAAGTTAAGTGAAACACAAGACAAAACCTTATTTTTCTATGATAAAGAATTGCGATTAACCAAATCTCAAGAATTTGTGCAAGGCAGATTGTTTTCGGAAACTAAGTATTCGTACGACAAGCAGAATCGATTAATAAAATCAGTTTGTAGAGAAAAAGAAACCGATTTTTCTGAAATTACCGAATATTCTAATTACACTTCTGAAGATAGTTATACCAAAACTTCTTATTATAAAGATGCTAAGAAAGAAGCAAATTTATCAATCGAAATTTATAAAAACGGCTTGTTAATAGAAGGAAACTATCAGATTTTCGATTTAAAAAGTAAAATAGTGTATCAGTACGATGAAAAACGAAATGTAATCTCCGAACAAAAAGACAACGAAACACCAACGCTATATCAATACGAATATGATACTGAAGGAAATCCAACGAAAATCATAATTTCAAACGCGGGAAATCCTTATGTGAATTCAGAAATTATTGTAAAAAGTACGTATTCTGATTTTAGGTCAAATTAATAAGCCGTTTAGCGTATTGATTTTATAATTAATTAGTTTCAATTTTGTTGTCAAAATATTTTTTTCATGGCAACAAAAAAAAACAAAGACTCAATAATTGAAATGCAAGAAAAAAAAGCTAATTTGCTTAAACTTAAAAGCGATGTTTTATCAAAAATTATAGATGATTCCCTTTTAAAGTTAAAAAAAATTCAAAAAGATTTACTTTTAATATTTAATGATATTGAGAATGAATAAATGCCTTTTTTTTCTAAAATGTATTGCTATATGTTTAATTCTTTTTTCTTGCTCTAAAGAAAATCAATTTACTGAAAATCAAAAAAAGATCATTAGACTATATAATGAGATTTATAGCAGTAAATATAAGATTAATTCCAATCAAAAAAGAATAATTGATAGTTTAGAATCATATTCAAAAGTGGAAGATTTGCCTTTTAAAACAGTTGTTAAAGTGGCAAAAATTTTTGATTACCAGAAAGAAGGAAAAGAGCTTCTTTTGATGAAAGAAATAATTTCTGCAGAACAAAATTTGGCAATTTATCCAAATGATAGCCTTTTTTATCACGTAATCTTAGCAAAAGCAAATTATTTTAAGAACTCTGGTAATTACGATGAATCACTAAAGAATTATTTAAAAGCAAAAAAAAGTGCAGTTTCTATAGGTGATACACTAAAAATTTCAGGAGTTCTTGCCAATATTGGACAGCTTTATTATCAAAAAAATGATTTAAAAACAGCGATAAGTTATTCTAACCAAGCAATAGCTATACTTAAAAATAATACCTCTCAACCACCATATTTAATTGCATCTCACACTTTAGCAAACATTGCTGGTATGAGTGGTAAATTTGATGAAGCTCTAAGGATAGACGAAACTTGTATCAAAATTTGTGATGATTTGGATGCTGATGTTTTAAAAGTCATGTTTCTTGACAATAAAGCTAATTGCTATTTGTATTCTAATCAATTAGAAAAAGCTGAACTTGCTTTTAAAGAATGTTTAGCAATTGATTTGAAAGTTAAGCATAAAAAGCAAATTGCCGATACGTATACAAATTTAGCAAACCTGCATGCTTTCAAAGGAAATGAGAAATTAATGTTTGATTACATTAATAAAAGTGCGAAAATAATTAATCAAATAAATTACAAACCAGGCTTACTAAAAAACTATGCGTTACTGCAGGAATTTTACGAAAAGAACAATAATTTTAAAGAAGCTTCTAAATATTCGAAAGACTATTTAAAAGTTTATAAAGAATTAATGAATGAAAAAAAGGAAACTACTCAAGCAGTTTATCAAGTAATTCATCAAAAAGAAGAAAAAGAAAAGCTTATTTTAGAAAAGCAACTCCAATATGAAGAAGCGAAAATTTGGATAGGTATAATCCTATTTGCATTAGTTGTAATTGCGGCTTTATTTTACTATAAATCAAAAAAACAAAAGGCTGATTTAATGTTTCAAAGTAAATTAAACGAAGTAAAATTAACCACCAAGCTTCATGAACAAAAAATCGAAATTTCTCGTGAATTGCATGACAACATAGGTGCACAGCTTACATTTATTAATTCAATAATCGAAAGTCTTCGAAAATCAGATGGTATTAAAGATGAAAAAAATAAAATGAAGCTTGCCGCTGTTTCAGATTTTACTAAGCAAACTATTTCAGAACTTAGAGATACTATTTGGGTGCTTAACCCAAACAATCTAAACGGAGAAGAATTAAGAGCCAGAATGATAAATTTTATTAAAAACGCTCAAGATTCATCTGAACAAATTAAATTTAAATCAAACATTGATATAAATTCGGATTTAAATTTTAATTCAAAATTTGGTATCACTATAATGAGAGTTTTTCAGGAAATAATCAACAATGCAGTAAAACATTCTAATGCCAATAAGGTTACTATAGATGTCTTAACTAAAAACCAATCGTTATCTATTTCAATTATTGATGATGGCGTTGGATTCAATTTAGATGATGTTGATGGGAATGGTATTCATAACATAAAAAATAGAGTTTCTCAGTTAGATGGAACAGTTGATATACTATCTGAAAAAAGTAAAGGAACAAACATTTTAATTTCCATACCATTATGATTAAAATAGCCATTGTTGAGGATAATACTTTTTTAATGCGAACTATAATTGAAAAATTAGACAATCCTGAAATATTAATTAAATACAAAGCTTTTAATGGTAAAGAAATTATAGATTTACTTCAGGTTAATAATACTTTAGACGTTATTCTCATGGATATAGAAATGCCTATTCTTAATGGTATAGAAGCAACAAGAGAAATAAAAACGAAGTATCCTCAAATTAAAATCATTATTAATACTGTTTTTGACAACGATGAAAATATTTTTAATGCAATTAAAGCAGGTGCTGATGGTTATTTGCTTAAAGATGTTGATTCAGAAAAATTGATTGAAGCAATACGCGATATTTTAAAAGGAGGAGCTGTAATGACACCTTCAATAGCAATGAAAACATTAAAGTTGTTAAAAAATCCAGTAGACTTTTCTAAATCAGAAGAAGTTATTCAGCTTTCAGAAAGAGAAATAGAAGTATTAGAACAATTATCTAAAGGACTAAAAAATAAAGATATTGCAAGTAACTTGAATGTTTCTTTTTTTACCGTGAAAAAACATATTGAAAATATTTATCGAAAACTTCAAGCACACAACAGAATAGAACTCATTCAAAAAGCACGAGAAAATAGACTTATTTAAATACGCCAAACGGCGTATTTTTTTTTGTTTACTTTCCATTTATTTTTAACAAATTTTAATTCTGTTATTATGCATTTTAAGTTTTTTATTTTGCTTTTATTTTGTTTTGGTACTACACAAGCGCAGTATGCTGATTATACGGATATGATTAGAAGAGAATCTCGTGATATTCAAGAGTACATTAGTAGGAGGAATAATACGAATAATTCACCCAGATTTTCATCAAGTGTTTTGTATGATTATAAATCTGAAAAGGATGCAGAAAAAGAACGCGCAAAACGCGAGCGCGAACAAAAAAACATTGAAGTTCAAGCATTTTTAAAGCAACAAGAGAAATTAGAAAAAGAACAACGTGAGAAATGGGAAAAATATCGAGAAGTTGAAGAATCTGTTTATCGAGCAACAGCCCATAAAGCTATTTCGTATGTAGCAGAAAATGGAATTCCAATGAGTACAGCAGAAAGAGATACTTATATTAAGTTTGAATTAATGAGTAATGGGGTTTTAAAACCTAATTATGAACAAAAAATGACCGAATTATTAGCCTTAATTGAGGTCGAAAAGACTATAAATACAGCCGGATTAGATGAACTTTTAAGCAAAATATTGAAGTTAAGTTCGTTAGAAGGTTTGAATGCCAATCAAAATTTAGAATATGTGTTTCAGCTTCAAAAGCGATTCCCACAGGAAGAAATAAAAATAGATAATGCATTTATTACTCTTTTTGTGAATTTTTATAATAGTCGAAACGATTCCAAAATTTTGTTTGGTAATTATGATAAATATTATGATTTGTATCAGTATTTAGACCAAAAATATCCTGAAACGGTTTTAATGCTTATGAAAGGTTTAATCGAAGGAAATTACAATCCAATTGAGCACGGCAATATTATATTTAAAAGGGATAATGAAAAAGCCAGTTCTAAAGAATGGGAAAAAAGACATAAAAAAAACGATGAAAAAATAAAGGATATTAAATTTGGTCTCATTGGATATTCTGAAAAAAGCAAAACACTTGAAGGTATTCTTGAATTATGTGATCGGTATGGTTTAGAGCCTATGGAAGTGGTGCTTTTAGACGACTTTAAAGTATTAAATTCAGGAGGAAAAGGAACAATTTATAGTACTTATTATACCTCATTTGATAAAAATAATCCTAAGTTTAAATTTTTTAAGCCCTTAGCAGCACTCTGCGATAAAAATAGTATCAGAGCTTATATGTTTTACTTGGATGAATTGGGTTATACAGATTCTAGTAAAAACAAAATATTAGATTATGCTAATAGTATGTTAGAAAAAGGGTGTAACACGGCATTTACTTTATATTTTATAGATCATTTACCATCTTATTATGTGGGTGCCGAAAATGCATTAAAGTCTATGAAACATTTTAAAGAAACTGCTAGTCCTGAAGAGTTTAAATCAGTTACAGATGAGATTTTTAAACAGAATAGTACTTTCAATCCAACAAGTAAATCATACACAGTAGATGCCAATCAAATTCAAAGAGATTTGGTAGATGAATTAATAAAAATAGCAAACTGATGAAAAAATATCTTTCATTAGACCACGTAATTTAATTGTATAAAAAAAATAAAAAAAATGAAAAGTAAGTTTGTTTTAATTATGTTATTGCTTCAATGGATAACAAATGCTCAAGAAAAAATTGTAAAATATGAAGCAAAAGATTTTAATTTGAGTAAGGATGTGGTTTCAATTACAACTAAAATCTTTGTTTATGATGAAACCAAAAACAAAAGTGAAGAAAGAGGATGTACTACAATGACTTTTTACAAGGGAATGCTGCAAGATGAAGTTATTAATTATTTTGTTGCAAGCTACAGTTACAAGGATAATGTCTTAACAAATATAAAAGATTCCCAAAGTAACTATGAAGTTGTTTATAAAAATGATAAAATAGATGGTTTGTTAAAAGGGTGGACAAGAGTTGCAAATGGCAAATATGACGAATCAGGACGATTGATTTCTATTGATAGAAGTAAATACAGAAATGGAAAAGCAGTTAAGTCTCAACAAGTAGATATTGAATATCAATCAAAAGATGATTTTGTCGAAAAAATAACTAATTATTCTGTATATGACAATCCAGATAAAATAATAAGTGAAATAAAAAATACTTACAAAAAAAACATGTTGACTGAATCGACCATTACTACTGATGGGAACACAAGAGTAGAATCGTATAAATTAGATAAAAAGGGAAATCAAATCCAACTGATTTTTAATGGAATGGCCTATAAAAATGAATTTGTTTTTGATAAGAAAGGAAATACTATTTTTAAAATGTTGCATCAATCTACTTCTCAAAATCAAGTAGAGACCTATTATTATTTTACAGAAATAAAGTATGAGGACGGTACAAAACAAGGAAGTTCAGATTTTAATTTAGAAACTATTAGAAAATTTATAAAATAGTACTACTAAAAAAAAAATTTATTTAAATCACAAGTTATGAAATATATTCGAACAGTTCTTTTTTTATTGCTGTTTTGCAATACCTCCTTATTTGGTCAAAAAGAAGTATCATCTATGATTTCAAAAATTTGGAAAGAGGCACCCAATCAGTTTGCTAATTTCAAAGGTAATTTACTAGAAGATTCTGAAGATTTTGAAAAATATACAGGGCGAATTGATGTAAAATATGGTGAGGTTCAAATTGTAAAAAATAAAGCACAAAATGTAACTTCCTTTTTTGTAGCATGGAGTTACAACGACAATACTAAAGTTTATATTCATGAGGAAGTGCAAAAATGTGTCAAACAGTTTGAAGAAATTGCTGCTAAAAATCAACTTCAAGTAGTGTCTTACGGAAAAGAGGAAAATTTCAGTTTTACGGCAATAGAAAATAAAGAGAGCTTACCTGTTTTTACTATCGTGATACAAGAAGATAAAATGCTGCTCTTAATAACAGATGTTTTATACCGAAAACCTACAGCTGAAGTAGCAACAGCAGTTTCATCGAAAAGTTCGTTAGTTTCAAATGTAAACTTGATTTTAAGTGATGCAGCTCATTCTTTTGAGAAAATAAGAACCTCTGTTAAAAGTCCTCGAGCCTATGATACCACTATTTATGATGTAAATCAAGGGATTTTTGACGATGAAAAAGGGCATATAGTTCGATATGAAGCCAATTATAGTTTCATTCTTAAAGAGCTTTTTTCAGATGAATATTATTATGTAGATTATATTCCAATTGGTAGTGAAAAAGAAAAACAATTTAATAGTATTTTGCTTCCTCATATCACACAAATAGCCAAAGAATACAATTGGAAATCTAAAAAGTATGCGCAAGATAAATTGGTTAAAGATCAGGTAAATGGCGTAATTTATTATAATGCTAATAAAGAGAAAGTTTTGGAATATCATGAAAACAGTAGGTCTAAAAGTATAAGTTTAAAAATATTTTCAAAAATTAATCCTATTAGAGACTTTACTTATAAAGGAGCCATTATTTTATATCAAAAAAATATTGGTGGAAAGGATGTGGCGAATGCTCGAATTTATCATATTACCGATGTCGCAGATCCAGATTATGAAGCGCTTAAAAATAAGTTGATCAAAAGATGGCAAAATCCAGAATTAATTGTGCAGGTTGAATTTAGAGAAAGAGCCACACAACAAAGTGTAATGTATCCTTTTAATGGTTCTAAATTAAACGTTGTTGAATATGATATTGACGCTCAAGGTAACGACAGATAAAAAAACAAACAAATATGAAAACTAAAATAATTTTTTTTCTTTTTTTCTTGATGAAGATTCATGCTCAAGAAAGCTATAAAACTTCAGAATTTAAATTTCCTAACAATGTTAAAGAAGTAGAAGTAAACGAATACGAAATTAATCGTGTAACAGGAGATAAAAAATGGTTTAAAAAAACAAGTTATTTTTTTTCAAATAATCTTTTACAAAGTAAAACAGAATCGTATGATATTGGAACTGCAAGGCAGTTTACCTATACGTATGAAAATGAAAAACTAATGAAATACGAGGCAATTGACGCGGATTTAGTTTATACAGAAATGTATTCGTACAATAAAAAGCAGCAGTTGCAAGAAATAAAGGCCTTAGATCAAAATGTGGTTACCAATTTAATGCTCTTCAAATATAATACTGATGGTACTCTAAAAACCAAAATCTTTAAAGAAAATGATGGTTTTGTTTCATGTCAAGAGGACTTTATTTATACTTCAAAAAACAAGTATACCAAACGAGTTGAATTTAAATATACAACACAAGATCATATTATAGACGAATATTATTATGAAAACAACTTGCAAATTGGCTCTAAATCTGATGTAACAGGCAAACAACCTTTTGAATTGTTTAAAAAATACGACGATAAAGGGAATTTAACAGAAGTGAGAGAGCCTGTCACTTTATATTTCAATAAATATGATGCAAACGGATATCTCACTCAAACCAATATTAATACAAATGATAATTTATTATATACGATTATAGAATATCAATATAAATTTTAAAAAAAAACTAAATATGAAATCAAAACTATTGTCTTTTGTTATTTTCCTGATTGGTCTAAATTCTGTAGCAATTCAGGCACAACAATTGGATGTCAAATTTAACACCGAAGTTGAAACATTTATTACAACAAATTTCTACAAGAAACAGGGTAAAAATTTGGGTGTAGAAAAAGGTACACGATATGAAATTAATGAATCGAAATTGAAGATTAAAGATTTCAAAACTTTATTGTATAACGACTTTGCCACTTATTATGCAATATCAGAATATCAGAAAAAAGGTTCTGAAGCGTTTATGGATGAAATAAATGCTGCTTTTATGTCGTCAAAAATAATAAAATATAGAATCGATAGTAAGAACAAATCCACCCTTATAACTGAGGAAGATAAAAAAAATGGTGTGACAAGAAAAATAGAATTGCAAAATACCACTTTTAAGGTTTTAGTTACTGTATTGTTGTATTCAAACAACAAGGTTGTCATTCGTTTTGCTGAGAGCACAATTTAGTTTTATAACTTAAAAATACGCTTTTCGGCTAATTGATTGACTTTTTAAATTGGATGATATTTGTAAAAAATAATCATTATGAAATCATTTTTACTTTTTTTATTGGTTTGTTCAAGTTCTATTTTTAGTCAAACCATTGAAGTTACTCCAGGGGCAGCTGGTCTTCAAAAACCAGTTGGTTTTGTTCCATTAAATGGAAAACTTTTATTTATTGCTACATCTACCACTCATGGTAGAGAATTATTTGCTTTTGATGGTACAACTACAACTTTAGTCAAAGAAATTGCATCAGTGGGAACTTATTTATCTTCAAATGCGTTTGAAGCAGCAATAGAAGATCCTAAGGAATTTAAAAATAGAACTGGTGTATTTAATGGTAAGCTGTTTTTTACAGCTTCAGATGATGTCTACAATCAAACCCCAAATTCACTTTGGTCTACAGATGGAACTAACGCAGGAACTGTAAAAGTATTCCAAAACACTTTTTTAAATAATATTAGATTTTTTAAAGAGTTTAATGGCAGGTTATATTTTATTGCAACAAATCCAACTTATGGACAAGAAATTTGGTCTACAGATGGTACACAAGCAGGAACAACTTTATTAAAGGACATCAATCCAGGAACGGCGGGTAGTACTTATTTTCAGTACAATCCAAACTTTACAGTGTTTAATAATAAACTTTATTTTGTCGCCAATGATGGTACAACTGGTTTTGAGCTGTACTCCACAGATGGTACAACAGCTGGTACTTCTAAAGTAGTAGATTTAGATGGTTATGCAAGTACTACATCTGATCGAAACGGAGCCTTTTATTCTGGTAGCAATTATCTTTATACTCCTATGAAAGTTTTTAATAATAAACTATATTTTGCTTGTATGCCTTATGTAACTACTTATCCTTACGGATATTATGCAAATTATACGCTGTTTTCAACAGATGGAACAAGTGCAGGAACTTCATTAGTGGGAGATTTAGGTTTAGCTACAGGATTTACTGTTGCAAATGATAAGTTATTTGTTTATGCCAGAAGTAGAGCAAATGCTTACAATCAAGGAATATGGAAAGTAGATACTAATGGAAATGTTACGTATTTACATCGATGTCCAGGTTTTTATGGCGATACAGGTACTTCAGATGATACACCGTTCAATGAGATGAGAAATTATAATAATGAATTGTATTTTCAAGGAAGTATTGGTGATGTTAATGGAAATCACAATGATAAATTAGTTTTGTACAAACTTAATCCTATTACTGAGACACTTTCTGTGGTTTTAAATAAGCCCTCAACTGATATTAGTTATTTTGATAATTCTTTTGGATTAGGTTTTGTTTCCATTGTTTATAATAATCAATTGTATTTTATGAAAACAAATTCTCATCCAAGTTATGTGGGTTTATCCGTAACAGATGGAACTCCAGCAGGGACTGTAAATGTAGCCAGAAATTCAAGTTTAAATTCGTCATCTATACAGTCAACGACAGCATTAACCGTTATTCCCAAAGAACTGGAAGTTTATAATGGTAGTATGTTTTTTAAAGGCGGAACAACATTAGGAAGTACAGGTGAGTTGTGGAGGTTAACAAATACTGCACTCGGGTTAGATGACTTTAATGATAAACCCTTAAAAGTGTATCCCAACCCAGTAACTGACAAGATTTTTATTACTGCAAATGACGCAATAAATGAGATTGTATTATTTTCATTAGATGGAAAACAAATTTTGAAACAAAAGTGTAATGTGCTTCAATATGAAATGGATCTGTCAGCCTTGCAATCTGGAGTTTATTTAATACATATTCAAACTGTAAATCAACAAACCAAAACTTTAAAAATTCTAAAAAAATAAAAATTTATACTTATGAAAAAAGGAATTCAAATTTTACTAATACTTTTTACAATGGTAATAACTTCTTGTTCTAATGATAACGAGGAAAATGATAACGATACTTCACCAGGCCCATCAGGTTTTGTTTGGCGAGAAAATCTTGTAGATGCGCCAATAAATTATGCTAATAGTGCTTATTTTACAGCTGCTTTTAATACGCTAATTGCAAAAGATGCTAACAATGTTACGCTATTCGAAATTAACTTAACAGCAGCAAGTCCGGGAACTTATACTATTGACAATTCTAGTGTTTTTTTTACTTACACAGGTGTTAATCCGATGTATGTGGCAACTGGAGGACAAGTTGTAATAACTTCTAATGCCAATGGAAAACTATCCGGTACTTTTGAAGCGTTTAGATCAGGTACAGGACTTACTAGAATTTATGGTAGTTTTACAGATGTAGTGATTCAATAGCGATAAAGAAAAATCCCGATTCAATCGGGACTTTCTATTATAATTTACTCTCTAAACTTTGCCAACCACCACCGTTGATGCAATCAATTCCGTGTTGTTGTAAAATCGAAGTAGCTTGACCACTTCGCATTCCTGAACGACAACAAGCGATAATCGGTTTGTTCCATTTTTTGATGGTTTCAATATTTCCGCTTAATACTTGTAAAGCAATATTCTTTGAACCTTTGATGTGCCCTTCTCTAAATTCTTCTGGCGTTCTTACGTCTAAAATAATAGCGCCTTTTTGAACATATTCTTGTACATCATTTGTTTTACTTCCTAATCCTAAAAAATCTAAAATTCCCATAATTGTTTCTTTTTTTTGACAAAGATATACTTGATTGAAAATCTTTTCAGTAACAAAAGTTACGTTTGAAATTTGGAAGATTTAATAATATGATTTTCTATTGTTTTCTATGATAAGTGAAACGACTTAAATCAACATCAAGTTAAATCTATTGTGGCTATGTGTTTAAACAATCCCTTCTTTCTCAAAAATCAACTCCAATCCATTATCCACTAAATGCACAATTTCTGGACGATTGCTTTTTACTTTCTCCAAGTGATTTAGAACTTTATCTGCTAAATCTGAATTTCCTTCTTTTTTCGCCAATTCCGCAATTTCAACAGATAACAACCAATCGTTTGGATGTCCAGCAGAAACCGAAGCAAATGCTTCTTTTAAAGTAGTTGTAGCAGGTTTTCCTTCTCTAATATTGCGAACACTTAAGTATAGTTTTTCTAATTCTTCTCTTTCTGCCGATTTTTTCTGTTTAATCGTTTGCGAAGACGGAACGTGATTAATCATATCAAAACTATTCACATCTGCAGGACCCGAAAAAGCAGAAATAACTTTTTTACCTACCGCCATATCATAAATACCCCATTCGGGTTGGAAAAGAACGGTGTCATTATGAGTTACGGTGCAATTTTTGAATTTAATCAATAAGATTTCGCCTTGTAAATTGCGTGTTCCTGTTACAATTTCACCTGTTACTTTGATATTGCCTTCAAATTCTAAAGTTACTTGTTCGCCTTCGTAAATATCATACGCACGCAAATCTCTTGGACTCATTTCTTCAATCGCCAAGTTGATGCCTTTTAGTTTACCGATAGGCGAACCAAAACCTTCAGCATGATATTCTGTTCCGTGACCGACTAATTCTTTTTCTCTGTAGGATAGAGCTGTTTTTCCAGTAGTTCGAACATAAACAGGTTTTCCTTCGTCTTCTATAACATTGGTAAAAACACCAGAAATTTGAAGTCCTGTGCTTAATTCGATAGTTCCTAAAGCTTTAGAATTAATCAATTTTTTAATTCCTGATAATCCTCCAGTTCGTAATGCCATTTTATTTGCAAATTCTTCTAAAACAGAACTCAAATGTGCGAAATCTGGAGTTACATAAAGTTGAGGTTGCGGTTTTGTAATATCAAAACTTTGATCGGCAGCCGAAATATCATATGGGATTTTCTTCACATTATCCGTCATACACCAAGCACTTTCTCCTATTGAAGAAAGTAATCCTGCACCATAGATTTTTGGATTGTCAACTGTTCCAATCAAACCGTATTCGACTGTCCACCAATGTAAATTTCGGATACGAGACATTTCCGATAGTTCACCCATATTATTTTGCAAGAAATCCACTTGCTCTTCCGCTTTTTTGATTTCTTCTTCAGGTGTGTCTTCTGCTTCTTTTAAAATCGAAAGTAAACGAATCGCTTCATATAATTCATAATCACGCGCTGATGAAATCGCTTTACAACCAATTTCACCAAAACGTCTTAAATATTCAGCATATTCTGGATTCGCTATAATAGGAGCGTGACCAGCACCTTCGTGAATAATATCTGGAGCTGGAGTGTATTCAATATGTTCTAATTGGCGAATATCGCAAGCAATAACTAACACATTATACGCTTGAAATTCCATAAAGGCATTAGGTGGAATAAATCCATCAACAGCTACAGCTGCCCAACCGATTTCTTTTAAAATGCGGTTCATGCCATACATGCTAGGAATGTTATCTACTTCAATTCCCGTTTTTTGTAAACCTTCTAAGTACGAACTATGGGCTACTTTTGAAAGATAATCTACATTTTTACGCATAACATAGCGCCAAACGGCTTGGTTAATAGGCGTATAATCATCATAAACTTGTGGTTTGATGAATTGTTTTAAATGTTTTGGTAATCTGTCAATCAGCGGATTGCTTTCAAAATGCGTTTCCATAATTTTACTTGTGATGTTTGACGTAAAATTACGACTTTTTCACAAAGCAGGAAAACATTTTGAGAATTTGATAAAAACTTATTACTAAATTTATTTGTCTACTTTTTCAACCGGAACCGTTGGTTCAATTTTGGGCAAACTATCTTTTTGAATTGTTGAATTAGGAGTTGTAGTAGTAGGAACTGTTGTGTTTATAGGTGTAACACCATCAACATATTCCGTTTCTTCTAAATCTTCAGATTTTCTTCCTAATTTGATATCTGGATTTTCTTGTGTTCCCAATACTTTAATTGGGATTCCAATGATTCCTAATGGAGGTAACCCAACGCGCATTTTTAAGTTTAATTTACCATCTAAACTCGTTTGTCCTTCAAATCGTAATCTAAAACCAGCTACTTTGAATTTGAAACGTTCGATAGTTACAATATTGTTTTTAATGTTTGTTTTGATATCAACTTTCGAAATATCAGGATCTTTGATGTCTGGATTTTCGGTTTTAGCCGAAACGACATTCAATAATTTAAAACCTTTCATTTTAACTTTCTTCACTGAAAGCGTTCCGCTTCCTTCTAAAGACGGCATTACAGGTTCCATTTGATTATTTAAAACACCTTTGATGGAATAATTTAAGCCTACAATTCCTTCCGCACTTTCGGCAGCTGTTACGATTTCTCGGAACATTTTGATTTCGTTGTAAGCGCGTTTAATATCAAATTCAGAAGCATTGATTTTATAATCAAAATAAGCTTTTTGTGAGCCTTCGTTTTTATAAAAAGCATCCATTTTAGCGTTAGCACCAATGATACCTAAGCTGCTATTTGAAAGTTGTAAACTACCGTTTTGAATAATTACATTTCCTCTTAAATTTTCAATCGTAACGTCTTCGTATTGTGTTTTTAATACATTTGTTTGGATAGAAACATTCAAATTGGTAGGAATTTCAACTACTCCTGAAACTTCTGTTTTTTCAACTTCTTCATCGGTTTCATAAGTTAGAGTTGGAATAAATTCATTAACATTCAAAAAATTCGATGTTAGATTGAAATTTCCTTTTAAAATTTGATTTTCTGAAAGGACAAAGTTGATGACATTTTCTAAATTTCCATTCATTGAAATATCAGACGTTCCGTATTTTCCATTGAAATTAGAAAAGTTCATTTTGTCTTGATTGAACGTGAACAATCCGTTTTCGATTAAGAATGGTTTTGCTAAATAATCACTGGTGGTTTTGATGTTTTTTACTTCAAGACTTCCACTGTTTTTTAAATTACCAATTCTTCCATTTGAAGCGTCGCTTTGTTTTCCTGCCAAACTCAAATCAGCTTTGATAAAACCATGAACATCTAATCCTTTTTGTGAGAATACTTTGTAAATTCGGGCAACGTTTAATGTTCCTTTTGCTTTAACATCATAATTGACATCATCGAAATTTTTAAATGAAGCATTCAAGTTGAAAGGTTCGCCTTCAAATGTGAAATTTGCTGGTGAAAGTATAAAAGAAGCATCTTTGAAATTACCTGTTGGACTATTCAAGTTAGCTTTTAAATTGATATTTTGAATCGGTTTTGGATAATAAGCGGTTTGAATTAATCCATTTTTGATTTCAAAATTTCCTTTTGTAATAGGGAATTTCTTTTCTTTTTTGATGTAGTCTCCTTTTGAAACAATGTCGGCATCCAAACTTCCAGCTAATTTGAAATTCGGAATTTGAAGTGCATTACTCAAAAAAGCCAAATCTAATTTTGATTTTACTTTTGAATCAATTTTAAGTTGTTCTCCAAAACCATCCGAAATTAAAATCGCGCTTAATTTGTTTTTATTCACATCAAAATACAACGAATCTAATCGTACTTTTAGTTGATTGATGTCTAAATTCGGAAGTTTGGTGTCTAAATTCAAGAAAATATCTTCAACGGGATAAGGCGCTTTTTCATGTTTTACATAACCATCTCTCACTTTAATATTGAAATTTACTTCTGGACTCAGATTTTGGGAAGCAATGTATTTGCCTTTTAAAGTTAAGAATGCTGAGGTTTTTCCTTTCATTTTGGTTTCGTTCATCCAGGAAACATATTCGGCAGGTAAAGCAGTGAACAAGTCATCTAAATCGCTGTTTTCGGTTTTTAATTTGAAATCCATTTGATAACCATTTTTCAAGAAATCAAAGAAACCAGTAAATTCAACCGGTAATTTATTGATGACTAAATCGTTTTTCTCAAATATAAATGAAAGCGAGTTGGTATTGATTTTAGTGATTAAATTCGCTTTTACTTTCTTGTTTTTTAAGTATTCACTTTTGTCATAAGTAAAACTCAAACTATCAATTCTAGCAGATGTCTTTAAACTAAAATTCGATGCTAGTAAATCACCTTTTCCTTTGTAGTTGAAACCTTTTGCTTCGATAAGAATTTTAGTTGACTTATCGTTATAAACCAACTGACTATTATTGATTTGAATATTTTCTAACTTTAAAGAGGCACTTTCAGATGAAGTTGTCGTGTCTTTAGAATTCGATTTATAGATGTTGTAATTAGCTTCTCCTTTTTGGTTGACTAATACATTAATTTTTGCTTCTTCTAAATAGATTTCTTCAATTTCAGTCTGATTTCCAAATACTACTGACCAAACATCAATACCAAAGCTTATTTCTTTTGCAGAAACTAATGATTTGTTTTTATAAGGTTTTGAACCATTTAGATTTAATTCGTGCAACGTCAATGTTAAAGAAGGGAAATGTTTGAAAAAGGATAATTCTGATTCGTTGAAGTTTAATTCTCCTTCTAAGTTTTTATTGGCTAATATTTTTACTTTTTCTGTAATGGTATCAGCAAAAACGATCGGTAATAATACAATGATTAGTAATGAAATAATAAAAGTGATTCCCGTTACTTTGAGAATTTTAACGAGTAATGTTTTTTTTGAGTTTTCCATTTTTATAGTTGTAGAGAGATAGGGCAAAATTACTACAATTTTTTTTGTAAGAATTGAAATGTTTGTAAAAAAAAGAGCTAGTAAAAACTAACTCTTTTTTAATTATCGTTTCATGGCGAAATGCGCTTTAAATTGTTTTTTAGCACCATTTTCCAAATAGTCTACTGTAAACCAATAATCTGTTGATGGAAGTAGTTCTTGGTTATAAGTACCATCCCAAAATTCTTCTCCTTTTAACTGTTTGATTAATTTGCCATATCGGTCAAAAATATTGATTATATCAGTGTTTTGTAAACCAGCAATGTACCAAGTATCGTTGATGCCATCTCCATTTGGAGTGAAGTATTGTGGATAGTCAATTACCAATAATGTATAAGTTAAATAAGTACATCCTTGTGTGTCAATTACGGTTATGGTATGGGGTCCAGAACTTACATTTGTAAACACATTTGACGATTGTAATGTTCCTTCGTCTAAAGAATACATTAGTGTTCCGCTTCCTCCTGTTACATTCACTGTTAAAGTGGCATTTCCACTAAAATAAGCACTTTGGGTTACAGCCATACTTGCAGCTGGTGTTACTGAAGTGACATTTGCAGTTACCATAGTTGTAACATCTGAAGAAACACAATTCGTAACACTATTTGTAGCAATTACACCATAAGTTCCTACTGCATTTGCAGTATAAGTAGCATTGTTTGAATTTGGAATCGCGACTCCATTAAAATACCATACAAAATCATAAGTAGCATTATCTAAACCTGAATCTAATGTGTAGGATTGGAATGGAACTCCAAATTCATCCACACAAATTGCGCCATCAGTTAAAATTGGTGCAGGTAATGGATTAACATATACTCTAACTGTAATTGGTGTTCCAGTACAGCCAGATGAACTTGGTACAATGGTATAATCTACATAACCTTGAGTGTTGTCGCTAGTTGTTAAAGATTGGATAATTAGGGTTGACAATCCAGTAAAAGTTCCAGATAAAGCACCATTAACTCCAACCGCATTTACAGTCCAAGTAAATGTAGTATTGTTGTTAAATGTACTAACACTAATACTAGTGTTTTCACCACTACAAATTGGAGGATGAGTAGGGTTGGTAAATAGTTCTGGACGCGGATTTACTAAAACCGTTACTGATTGTGGTGTTCCTACACATCCATTGAACGTTGGAGTAATTTGATAGGTTACACTTCCTTGAGATAATCCAGTTGTTGTTAAAGTCTGTTGAATACTAGTTCCTGTTCCATTAGAAGCTCCTGCTAGGTTTGTAATGTTAGTAATTACCCAACTAAACACTGTTCCAGGAACACTTCCTGTAAACGAAATATTAGTAGTCTCTCCTGAACAAATTGGACCTGGGTTATTTGAAACTATTACATCGGGTATTGGATTAACTTGAACTCGAATTTGTGTTGGTGTGCCTACGCAACCATTTGCTTCTGCTACAATTGTGTAGATAACTTCCACTGTTGTTGTAGTTCCAGGACTAACGGTTAACAGTTGATTAATAGAATTACCGTTTCCACCTGCTGCTCCTAACACATTCACTCCGGTAACGGTCCATGAGAAAATGGCTCCTGGAACAGTACTGCTTAACTGAATATTAGTTGTGCCTCCTGAACAAAACGTTGGATTTAAATTCGTTGCAGTTACAGTTGGTGCTGGATATATTTGAATTGTCATTTGAGTATTCAAAGCACATTGCCCTGAAGTAGGAGTAAAGGTATAAGTTGTTGTTGCATTATTGTTAAATGCTGGTGACCAAGTTCCAGTGATACCATTATTTGATGTTGTTGGAAGCGGTGACGAAGTTGCTCCAGCACACATAGGCAGTACTTGGGTAAAAGTTGGAATTGTACCATTAGTTAAGGTAATAGTTCCTGTTAAACTTTGTGAGCCACATCCGCCAATAGTAGTTATGGTGTAATTGTAGGGTGTTCCAATAACTCCAGTTGGATTCCCACTGATAGTTACCGTTGTCCCAGAGGTCGAAGCGGTAACACCTGCTGGTAAACCTGTGACTGTTGTTCCGGTAGCTCCATTTCCAAAAGTGTAGGAGATAGGAGTTATGTTGGTACTACCACAAATGGTTTGGTTTGTAGTATTCGCAGCAGAATTCAAAATTAAAGAAACGTTAGGATTAACCGTAATAGTTCCGTTAAGAGTGGTTGTTCCACATGATCCTCCAGTCGTAACAATGGAATAGCTAAATGGCGATCCGGTTGTAGTAGTTGGTGTCCCGGTAATAGTTACAGTATTTCCAGAAGTTGTCGCAGTAACTCCTGTTGGAAGTCCTGTAACCGAAGTTCCTGTAGCGCTTCCTCCAAAAGTATAAGAGATGGTGTTTATTGGGGTATTAATACAAACCGATTGACTTGTAGTAGCTACAGCAGAACTTAAAACTAAAGTTGGATTAGAATTTACCGTAATAGTTCCGTTAAGAGTCACATTTCCACAAGTACCGCCAGTCGTTGTAATAGTATAAGAAAAGGGCGAACCCGTTGTTGTAGATGGTGTACCGGAAATAGTCACATTATTTCCTGAAGTGGTAAAGTTTACTCCAGTAGGTAATCCAGTAACAGTAACTCCAGTAGCGCTATTTCCAAAAGTGTAGGAGATAGGAGTAATGCTGGTATTCATACAAACCGTTTGATTGGTTGTGCTTGGAGCAGAATTTAAAATCAGAGTAGTATTAGGATTAACCGTAATAATTCCATTAAGAGTTGTTGTTCCACATGACCCTCCAGTTGTAACAATCGCATAGCTAAAAGGCGATCCAGTTGTGGTGCTTGGTGTTCCAGAGATATTTACAGTATTTCCAGAAGTTGTAGCAGTAACTCCTGTTGGAAGTCCAGTAACTGATACCCCTGTAGCACTTCCTCCAAAAGTATAAGTGATGGTATTTATAGGAGCATTAATACAAACCGATTGATTGGTAGTAGCTACAGCAGAATTTAAAACTAAAGTTGGATTTGAATTTACCGTAATAGTTCCGTTTAGAGTCACATTTCCACAAGTACCGCCTGTCGTTGTAATAGTGTAAGAAAAGGGCGAACCCGTCGTTGTAGTTGGTGTCCCAGAAATAGTAATAGTATTTCCTGAAGTAGTAAAGTTTACTCCAGTAGGTAATCCTGTAACGGTAACTCCAGTAGCTCCATTACCAAAAGTGTAGGAGATAGGAGTAATGCTGGTATTCATGCAAACCGATTGACTTGTTGTACTTGAAGCAGAATTTAAAACTAGAGTAGTATTAGGATTTACAGTAATTGTTCCGTTTAGAGATATAGTGCCGCATGATCCTCCAGTTGTAACAATCGTATAACTAAATGGCAATCCAGTTGTGGTACTTGGTGTCCCAGAGATATTTACAGTATTTCCAGAAGTTGTCGCAGTAACGCCGGTTGGAAGTCCTGTAACAGAAGCTCCTGTAGCACTTCCTCCAAAAGTATAAGTGATGGTATTTATTGGAGTATTAATACAAACCGATTGACTTGTAGTGGCTACAGCAGAACTTAAAACTAAAGTTGGATTGGAATTTACCGTAATAGTTCCGTTAAGAGTTACATTTCCACAAGTACCACCTGTCGTTGTAATAGTATAAGAGAATGGCGAACCTGTCGTTGTAGATGGTGTCCCAGAAATAGTAACATTATTTCCTGAAGTAGTAAAGTTTACTCCAGTAGGTAATCCAGTAACAGTAACTCCGGTAGCTCCATTTCCAAAAGTATAGGAAATAGGAGTAATAGCTGAATTAATACATGTTGATTGAGTGTTTGTTCCTGTTGCTGATGTTAAAGTTAACGTAGGACTAGGACATGAGGTGGTGCAACTTACGGTTTCGGGTGGTACACATCCTACACCATTAGCTGTAATAGTAAAAACTACGACTTGTCCCGGTGTTAAGCCAGATACTGTAAAATTGGATGGCGAAATATGAGTTCCTGTGATTGGTGTTCCACCATCTATTGTATAGCTGTAGGTAAAACTACTTTGCCCTACATTACTAAAATCAAAAGCTAATGAAGTAGGTGTTGAATTTGGACCATCACAAAATAAATTCAAAGAACCAGCAGTATTCACAGAAAGAGTTCCATTTAAAGTAGCATTTCCACACGAACCACCCGATGTTGTTACCGTATAGCTAAATGGTGAACCTGTTGTTGTAGAAGGAGTTCCGCTAATTGTAACAGTATTTCCCGAAACTACAAAACTGACACCGCTAGGTAAACCTGTAACCGTTGCTCCAGTTGCACTACCACCAAAAGTATAAGTAATTGGCGACATAGGAGTATTCAAACAAATATTTTGAGAAGCCGTTCCTGAAGTTAATGTTAAACTTGGTCCCCCAACATTAATAATTACAGTGTCTGAAATTGAAGCAGCACAAGAATTTGTAGCTGTTAATGTTAAAGTTATTGAACTACCGCTTGTAGCTGTTAAAGGAACAGTATAGGAAGTTGATAAGTTATTAGGAGTAGAAAAAATACCTGATCCTGCTGTCCATAAAACACTAGTTTGTCCTTGTGCAGTACCTGTTAGGTTAATCGTTTGTCCTGCACATGCAGTAACAGGAGTATTACCAGCATCAACAGTAAAAGGTTGAACAGGAGCAATACAACCATTATTCACATAAGACGCTGTTCCAGATGGAGTGAAGTTGACAGTAGAACCATTTAAATCGGCTACAGAACCACCAACAGCTCCAAAAATATTAACTAAATTCGCTCTTTGATAAGTTACACTATCTGAACATCCTGCTCCAAATGTAACAGTTAGGGTTCGTGTAGCTGGTGTTGCATTATAGTTTCCAAAATGTCCTGCATTTGCTGATGCTGGAGTGTTTTGGAAAATCATGTAAATATTTGAAGTTAAGGCACCAAATGAGTTTAGAGTGGTGTCTAAATTTGGACTCGTAACCACAATTACAGTCGAATTAGCAGGGAGAACCCCACCAGTTGGTTCTAAAATTTGACCACATCCACCAGCAGCAGTAATAGCAGCATTTAATTGGGTAACTTTTGAGGCTGTTGTTGCATTTTGAACTAATCCAAGCCAAGTTTGTGCTGGCCAGTTAATGCTTAGAGTACTTGTATTTAATGCTGTTCCGCCAATTCGCATTCGGAACATTTCATTATATGCTTCGTCGGCACCGTTATCACATGCATCCACTAAAATACTTTCAATTTCAAAACACTGTGAAAAACTTTTATTTGAAATTAAAAATAAGCCAATTAATAGCGTCAAAATTTTAAAAAAATTCATTTCGTAATTTACTTTATTTGAAAAGCGGATGCAAATTTACTAAAACTAATCATCCCATTATTAATTTAACATTAATAAATAAAAAAAGGAGAAACTTAATTCTCCTTTTTTATCTGTGGTGGATATTGTGCTAATATTCTACTTACAAATTCTTTTATTACGGCCTCTTTCTTATCTCTATTTTGGGTAAGATAACCTGTTCCTTGTCCTTGCCAAACTAATTCTTTTGTTTTTGTATCTACAAAGTCAAGAAAAAGGGTTCCTTCGGGTGTGGTTGTAACTGCAGGACGATTCATTCCCATGCCCCAATAAGGTCCCCAACCCCAGCCAAATCCATAATTTTGATAAACTTCTACACGTTCACGTTCTTTAGTGAAGATATTTACAATAATATCTGGATTTTCCGACTTCGTAAAACCTTTAGTAGCCATAACTTCATCAATCGCATTTAAGATTCTTTTTTTATCAAAATCCGAAATGGCAATATTATCTAAGTTATTCTTCATGTAAGCATACGTTTTGTAATTGCTAAATGAAGCATTTTTATCATAGTCAGCATTGACATTTACAGAACTGCAGGAAGCCAAAGTAACTATAAATAGAATTGAAAGTAATTTTAATGTTTTCATATAAATAGGTTTAAAAGTTTTGAGTTTCAAGTTTAAAGTTGATTCCCATTAACTTTAAACTATAATAATGAATCGTCTACTATATTAGGGATGGTAATTTTCAATAAAGGTTGCGTCTCCATAGCTCTTTTTATTGCGAAAATAGCTCCTTCGTTTCTTGCCCAACTTCTTCTTGAAATTCCGTTGTTGACATCCCAGAAAAGCATTGACTCTAAGCGTCTTGATGCTTCTTTACTACCATCAAGAACCATACCAAAACCACCATTAATTACTTCGCCCCAACCAACGCCACCTCCGTTATGAATAGAAACCCAAGTAGCGCCTCGGAAACTGTCTCCAATTACATTTTGAATGGCCATATCAGCTGTAAATCTTGAGCCATCGTAAATATTTGAAGTTTCGCGATAAGGAGAATCTGTTCCTGAAACATCGTGATGATCTCTTCCTAAAATTACATAACCAATTTCACCTCGAGCAATTGCTTGATTAAAAGCTTCGGCAATTTTAATTCTACCTTCAGCATCAGCATAAAGAATACGAGCTTGTGAACCAACTACCAATTTATTTTCTTGTGCGCCTTTGATCCATTGGATGTTATCCGCCATTTGTTGTTGGATTTCCTCTGGAGAATTTTTCATCATTTCTTCTAAAACATCACAAGCAATTTTGTCAGTTTTAGCTAAATCTTCTGGATTTCCTGATGCACAAACCCAACGGAATGGGCCAAATCCGTAGTCGAAGCACATTGGTCCCATAATGTCTTGCACGTAACTTGGATATTTGAAATCGATATGATTTTCTGCCATAATATCAGCTCCAGCACGAGAAGCTTCTAACAAAAAGGCATTTCCGTAATCGAAGAAATAGGTTCCTTTTGCAGTATGTTTGTTGATTGCAGCAGCATGTCGACGTAAGGTTTTTTGAACTTCTTCTTTGAATTTATCAGGATTATTAGCCATCATTTCATTTGATTCTTCAAAAGAAAAACCAGTAGGGTAGTAGCCACCCGCCCAAGGATTATGTAAAGAAGTTTGGTCAGAACCTAAATCAATGTGTAAATTTTCTTGATCAAAGCGTTCCCAAACATCTACTACGTTTCCTAAGTAAGCAATCGAAACTACTTCTTGATTTTCTAGTGCTTTTCGAACTCTAGCAACTAATAATGTAATATCTTCAACAATTTCATTAATCCAACCTTGTGAATGACGAATGTGTGTGATTTTCGGATTTACTTCGGCACAAACCGTTACACAGCCTGCAATATTTCCTGCTTTTGGTTGAGCGCCACTCATTCCGCCTAATCCAGATGTTACAAATAATCCGCCTTTTGGAGCTTTTTTAATTTTTCGGAAACCGTTTAAAACAGTGATTGTTGTTCCATGCACAATTCCTTGCGGACCAATGTACATATAACTTCCAGCAGTCATTTGTCCGTATTGCGAAACACCTAAAGCGTTCATTTTTTCCCAGTCATCTGGTTTGGAATAATTTGGAATAACCATTCCATTTGTA
Organism: Flavobacterium proteolyticum; assembly: GCF_015223105.1. Lineage (GTDB taxonomy): Bacteria > Bacteroidota > Bacteroidia > Flavobacteriales > Flavobacteriaceae > Flavobacterium > Flavobacterium proteolyticum. Next base: position 139,430 of record NZ_JADFTZ010000001.1, on the reverse strand, counting down.
ACCACAACTCTTGGTGCTTCTTTATGCGATGGAAATAATCCCATTGGATGACCCGAATACATGGCTAAAGTTTGTTCTTCGGTCATTTCGGCCAAATATTTCATAGTTAAGCGATATTGTGCCCAGTTTTGAAAAACCGCTCCATTTCCTCCATAAGTAATTAATTCATGAGGATGTTGGGCTACAGCATAATCCAAGTTGTTTTGAATCATTAGCATAATCGCTTTCGCTTGTTCGCTTTTTCCAGGATATTCTGAAATAGGACGCGCATACATTCTGTAATCTGGACGCAAACGATACATGTAAATTCTACCATACGTTTCTAATTCGGCTTTAAATTCTGGAATTAAAGTAGCATGATGCTCTGGTTCAAAATAGCGTAAAGCATTTTTTAAAGCCAATTTTTTTTCTTCCTCTGAAAGGATTTCTTTCCTTTTTGGAGCGTGATTTATTTCATTTTCATAAGGTTTTGGATTGGGTAAAACCGATGGAATTCCTTCTAATATTTGTTCTTGAAATGTCATTTTTGTTGGGTTAATTCGTTTAATTTATTTTCTTCCTTTACTTTAATTGGAAAACTAAGGGTAACGAATGTCAGACCTGTGATAGGACTTGTGAATTTTGATTCGGTATTTGAATAATTGTATATCCATTTTATTTTTTCTTGGTAGTTCCAGTTTTTTTATCAAAACCATAAGGGCAATGACGGCAACCACTTTTACAACAATAGCCTCTTTTTAGATGGTATTTTTCTGTGAAACACTTGTATCCTTCGGGTGTGTAATAGAAATCTTCCCCTTCTTTTAAATTATTCGGATTTAAATCGTTATTCATATCGACAAATTTAGCAACTTTGCATGAAATGATTGTACTAGTTTTTAAATATTTAATTCCAAAAGGATTCCGTGGGTTTACTTTTTTTCCGTTTGTGTTTTTATCGGATAAAAAAGATAAATCGCATGTGGTATTAGTGAATCATGAAAGAATTCATATCAGGCAACAAATAGAGCTATTGATTGTCTTTTTTTTTATTTGGTACGGAATTGAATTTTTAGTTCGATGGATACAATTTAAAAATAGGAGAGAAGCTTATTACAATATTTCTTTTGAACGTGAGGCTTATGCAAATGAAAAAGACCTCGACTATTTAAAGAAGAGGTCTTTTTGGAATTTTTTGAAGTATTAGTTACTTCCCTTTATATTTTTATTTTCCTGAACTTTTTCATAATGAGCATCATTATGTTTGATTGGTCCGGGTCCTAATGGGAATCTAACGTCTACGTGTTTTGAGTGAACATTCCCATTAGCGTCCAACATGTCAGCTCTATTTGCAACGATTTGCCAAGAGAAAGAAGTATTACTTCTTCCGTTTTGTAATTCTTTTACTGTAAATCCAGTTGCGGTTTTGTTTGTAACATAAACTCCTTTGCAATCACCTTCTAATTGAATAAATACTTTCAAAGGGTGTTTTTCGTCTACAAAGATATTTTTTGTTAATATTGGGTCTAAAGTAACAGTGGCAACTCCATTTTTTAATTGTCCAACTCCATAATCTTGGAATAAAATTTCTGGAGCCTCAGGAGCAAATAAAACTCTTCTCTCGTTATTTTCGTCTTTTACTATTGTTGAAACAGATCCAGAGCCTAATATTTTGTAAGTTGTACCTCCACTAACGGCTCCTACATAAGCGTAATCTTGTGAGCCTCCTGTGTTGTCTTGATTTCCATCAAAATATCCGCCATAAACTAATGTTCCGTCCGAACCTGCCAAATAAGCATAGGGATTATCAGGAGTACCAGCGACTCCATGTTCACTTGTGAAAACACCGCCGTTTTTAGTACCTGTAGTATTACTAGCGTGTCCAAAAATACCAATTTGTGTTCCAGAACCAGCTACACCAGCACCAACACCTGAAGTAGTATTAGTTGATACTCCATTACCATTACCACGTACACCTACTCCCGTTGCAACGGTGGTTGCCATACCAGCTACTCCAGTGTCTGTTCCGTTTCCGTTGATACCAGCTCCACTATAATATGTTCCACCTGTTCCTGCTCCTGAGCCAACTATCCCAGGACCTGTAGTGTTTGTATTAGAACCATAAATTGCAAAAGCTGTAGAATTATTTACTGATCCTCTAACTCCAATACCTGTTCCAGTAGTTGTTCCGTAAACTCCAATTCCTGTTCCGGTTGCATATCCGTTTACAGCATCATCACCATCAACAGTAGCTAATACTTCAAAAATATTATCAGTTCCCGATGTACCATCATTAGTTGTAGTATTAACTAAAATATGACCATTAGAAAGAACTCTTGCTCTTTCGCTATTATTAGTTTTGAAAGCTAAATCTTTAGCGTCAGTTGTTCCTAAAAAATTAGTTCCAGCAACTGTGCCGCTATTTCCTGTTAATGACCAATCTAGTCCACCTGGAGATCCAGCGAAGGCTACCCATCTACTGCCATCCCAAAAATATAATCCTGGTGCAACGTTATTTGGAATAGTTCCTGATGTTGCTGTATTCCAAACAGTAGTTCCAGCAACAAGAGATCCGCCCTGAGGATTAACAACTGGTGCAGCAACATTTGTTGCGGTTAAAGCTACCCTTGGAGGAATAAAACCGTTAGTTGATGAGCTAACATCCAATGCGCCTTCAGGAGTGGTAGTGCCGACTCCAACTTGTGCTACTATATTAAGGTTGATTAGTAGAGTCAATGTAAAAAATAATACTTTTTTCATAATTAATTATTTTGTATTGCTATGGGGTATTTTTTCAGCGTGCAAAAGTACTGTTTTAACTTTCAAAATCAAAATATTATAGAGGAAAAATAAATTGGTGATATAGTAAGTTATTTTGAATTTTATATTGATTGAATAGAAGTGAAAAAGCCTCTACAAAATGTAAAGGCTTTTCTTTTTTGAGGTAAAGTTTATTTAGTAAATCGCTTTTTTACTAACAACAGTTCCGTTTGATAGGGTTACTTGAATTATTAACCCGGCATTGTTTTTTTGAATAGTTTTTAGAGGAACTTCATAACCGCCAACATTTGGATAGTAGGCTAAATGTCTTCCTAAAACATCAAAAACTCGTACCGATTGAATTTCGTTTTTAGTTGATTTTACGGATAAAACATCGGAACTAATAACCCATAAATTGGCTTCGTCAGAGATAACATCATCATTTCCTAGAGTTTCATTAGTATATCTTAAGATAAAACGATTAGTGTGGTTACCTGCTACCGAAGTAAAACTATAAGGTGCGTCTCTCAAGTTATGTATTACGTTAGTAACTTTATCTTCTAAATAAATTTCTTGATTTGCATCAGTAAAAAATCCGTCAACAACTCCAATTGCAATTGAATAATTTCCATCTTGAGGTATTTTAACACCCATTGGAACTCTGTCGTTTTGATCAAATGGTAATGTTCTTCCTTGAATAGTCATTGGTGTTTCTCCAATTAAGCTATAAAGATTTAAATTTAATTTTTCGTCTGTAATAGCATCATATAATCGATCTCTATCGTTAGATGCGCCATCTGTATAGGCTACTAAATTTCTAATATTAGTTCCATTTGAAGCTACTAAATCTAACCATATCCTTCCGTTTTCATTAGAATTTCTGAAGAATTGAGCATTATCATAAGTACTGCTTCTCATAGAGTTGTTAAATGTAACATTTTCAGAAGTTGCAACTGAGGTGTGTTTCATTAATACAAAGAAACCTTGTCCTGCTGCAATATTTCCATTGAATACTCCTGGGCCTGATGATGTTCCTGAGCTGTTATAAGTGATGTAATCGCCAGGAGTATAGTTGTAAACGTAATTATTATAAAATGGATCAGCAATTGCAGTACTTGGTAATGTTCCGTGAGTCCAAATTTTAATAAAGCCATCAATATTTGTATTTAACGTTAGGAAATCAATTGCTCTAACTGCCGATGGATATGGGTTTCCAATTAAATTCCAATTGTCATCATCATTTGTTCCAAGCGTTGTTGAAACTCCAGTTGAATAAGTGCCTCCATTCCAAGTTCCTCTTGTAATAGGAGTTGTTATTATGCCATTATTAGGGGTTCCTGTAAAAATAGTATTGAAAGAAGCAACAGTTGATGTAAAACTATCAGGACCTCTTACGATATATCCTTTTCCTAAAGCCATAATTTCATTTCCATTAACCCAATTTCCAAAACCATTCGTATTAGAAGCGATTGTTGGATTCCATTTGTAAATAGCCCAAGTTGGAGTTCCTGGAGAAATAGCACTACTAGCAAATGAAGAAACTGGTGAAGACCAATATACATAATCTAACTTGCGGATATTTGCAGTTCTTGTCATGTGCATAGTTCCTTGGTTTGTAATGTTATTTACTTGAATTAAACTTGAACTATTTTGTAAAATTAAATCACCAGTTGAATTAATATTTATCCAATCTGTAATTGTTAAATCATTATTTGTAGTTACAGTTAAAGTTGCGTTGTTGTTTACTGTTAAGTTTAAACCTAAGGCATTATAATTTGTTCCCGAAATAATAGGGTCGTTAGCAGTATCAGGAATTACAACACAATCTAAAGCTGTAGGTACACCAGATGGAGTCCAGTTATTAGCTACATTCCAGTTAGTGCTAACAGATCCATTCCACACTTTTGAACCATTTATTGTTACTGTAGTTTGATCTACTTCCTTAATGGTTCTACCATCACATAATGTATAGGTAATTTCTGCTGTATATACAGTTGTTGAAGAAGGACATACAGTTATGTTTGGTGTTGTTCCTACAACTGGACCTGTAGTTCCAGCACCCTCATACCATTTTATTGAGGCAATAGAGTTTCCGCTTGGAACAAAACGCCAAGCTTCATTTGTTGCAGACCAGTTTGGGTCTAATCCATTTCTTCCAGGTGCTACTGATGCTAATGTACCTGTAGCATTTTGAATACCCACAATTGCATTACCATCATTCCATGTTCCTGCTCCAAAGTTGTCGATATTTTTTTCTTTGATGTAAACTTCGATGATGTTAGAGTTTTCATAAAGTACCATCATACCAGTATATAAAATTGAGTTTTCATCAAACATAGGTACGTCAGACCAAGAAGCAACTAATGCTCTACAACCTGTAGGTAATGTTATAAGTTCCCATCCAACTTGTCCTCCTACACCTGGGTTAATATCATGAAAAACTCCAAAGATTGAATTTTCTACTAAACGACCATCTCCGCTAATTGGGATATTGTTACTAAAACTATATCCACTTGAGCTACCTGCAAGAGAAGTGTTAAAAGATAGAATTCCGTTAGAACCAATTACACACTGGTTATATGTATTGCCAAAAAAGCAAAAGTCAAAAGGTAGAGGAACTATAGGAGACCAAACGTCATCTGTGTTCACACTCACTGGATTTGCTAATCCATTAAACGCGAAAGGAGGGTTGTAAGCAATTGGTTCAACAATATAATTTGTTGTTTCTCCTAAGTCTAAATATGTAGCTTCAAGGTCTACACAAGTTGAAGAAGCTGTACAGTTTATAGCTAGAGGGTCAGCTCCATTTAAGCCTAAACCACCAGAAACAACATTTGGACATCCAGTTGCTACATTACTTACTGCCATAGTTGTGAAAATTCCTGTAGTAGATGTAGCGGTTTGACTACTATTTGTACATGTTACAACTAATTGCCAATGAACTAGCCCGCTTGCTGGTGCAGTTGCATTGTAATTTGAATAAGAACTAGTTGCGGCTCCTGCATTTGTCCAAGTTGCCCCTGCATTAGTGCTATATTGCCATTGGTATGTTAAGTTTAAAGCTTGGGTATATCCGGTAGCAGAAACTACGTATGGAGAACCTGGCCATGCTGTATTTGGATTGGTTATAACAGTTCCGCCAACTGGTGTACCTGCGCATGCTGGGAAACAGATACCACTATAAGTAACAGAAAGACTAAATCCTGTATTTGTTACTGAGCTATCAGAATAAAATTGAACAGTTAAAGTTTGACCAGCTGTACCTGTATAGTTTATTGATCCTGTCCCAGAGTAAGAAGCTAATAAAGTTCCTCCAGTTCCAGTTCCATTATAGATTCTAATATAATCAATACCACTTTCTGTTGCATAATTTCCTGATATATTAATTGTAGCTCCAAGACCAGCTTCTAATACAGTGTATCCAGACGAACTATTTGCATAATTCCCTGTTGATCCACCATTATCGTACAAAACAATATTGGTTCCACAAGTAACAGAATTATTGCCATTTGTAGGTACGTTTTGAGTCGAAACTGATGTGAATGTTGCTGAATTTGAAGTATTACTTTGACTACTACTTGTACAGGTTACGATAAGGTGCCATAATACAGTTGTTCCAAGTGCTGGAGCTGTGGCAGTATAATTAGAATAAGTTCCAGTTGCAGCACCTTGATTTGTCCAAGTACTTCCTCCGTCTGTACTGTATTGCCATTGAAAGGTTAATCCTGTTGCCAGTGTGTACCCTGTTGCTGATACGGTATAAGATGATCCTGGATTTCCATTTGTTGGAGAAACGCTTGTTGTTCCTGCTGTTGGAGTTCCAGAGCAAGCTGGTGGTAAAACGACTTGAATGGTGTAATCTTCTGCTTCACCATAATCAAATGCTCCACAAGCTGGGGCAGGGTTGCTTAAGTAAGCATTTCTTATGCGCATTCTGTAACTTCCTGCAGGTTGAGAAGGAGAGATGTTTACCGCTCCTAAACTAGCAGGAGAAGAAAGGTAACTTGTTGAAATTACATTTTCACCAGGGTCATTAAAGTCAGCATCATTATTCCAGTCAACCCATACATTATAACCATAAGTACTTGATGGGTGAGTAGCGGTTATTGAAAAACTTGCCCCTGCAATTTGACTTACAAATTGAGCAGAATAATTAGTGTAGGCTGAAAAGCCTGTTGGGGTATTAGAAATATTGGCAATACCACCTGTTGTAGTTACTCCGCTAATATAGTAGGATGTAGAGTAAGTGTTTGTAGGGATACAGTAGGCTGCGGTAGTCGTGAATGTAGCAGATGCAGATGTTGCATTTTGGGAGCTATTTGTACACGTTACAACCAATTGCCAAATTACTGTTCCAGAAGCAGGCGCTGTAGCGGTATAATTAGAATAAGTACTAGTAGCAGCACCTTGATTTGTCCAAGATCCACCACCATTGGTGCTATATTGCCACTGATAAGTGTAACCTGTACCTGTTGAATGTCCTGTATTTGAAACGGTGTAACTAGATCCTGCTAAGCCTGATGCAGGAGAAACAGAAGTTGTGCCTGCTGAAGGTGTTCCTGTACAAGGGGAAGTAATACAGATACTTGTCAAGTTCATGTCATTATTATTGCCATTGTTTATTACTTTGACATAATAAATCCCTGGTGCTAATGTTGCTGTAATAGTTTCTGTTTGAGCTCCTGCTGTAGTATTTGCATTTGCGCAATTTATCTGTGTCAAGCCTGTACAAGCGGATGTTGATGATATTAACTGTAAAAATAAATCTCTGTTTGAGGCACTTGCAGTTATTGTTATGCTTAGATTTGGTCCTGCAGGAACAGTAAAAGTGTACCATCCTTCTCTACGAAAAGTAGCAATGCTACAACCTGTGGCATTGGGCGTGTTTTGAGTTGCGTCTGTTATAGATGCGGCGTCACAAGCGCCATTAATAACAAGATTTTCAGAAGTTGCACAAGTAGTTCCTTGCGCAAACGTTGTAGTTGTAAAAATAAAAAAAAGAAAAACTATAAAGTTTTTCCATAAATAGGAATAAGTTTTCATTTTAAGTTAGTAATAGTTGTTTATAGTTGATTGTGTTGATATTACACAAAAATAGTTTTTTTTGTTTAGTATGCAACTTAAAATAAATATTTTGTTAAGAAATGTTTAATTTGTTAATAACTTTTAAGGCGTCTTTAGATTTAAATTGAACATACTGTTTTTTTATTCTTATTTTGTTGTTAATGACATAAAAAAAAGGCTAACAGTTAAGTTAGCCTTTTTTTAATTATCTTAGATTTTTGTTAAAAAATCACTTTGTAAGTTTTAGTAGCACCATTTTCTAATGTAACTTCAACTAATACTGGACTTTGTGTTTTTGCAATATTTCTTGTTGAGAAATTAGCCGCATTTACATTGTCAAATGATCCTAATACTCTTCCTAATAAATCATGAATACGTACTGATTTAATGGTTAGGTTTGCAGTGCTAACGTTAATACTTTCATTTGTGTAAACGGTTACAGCATTAGCTGTAAAATCTTCATTACTTAAAGTACTATTATTAAATTTCAATACGAAACGAGTTTCATTAGTTCCAGCTGTTCCTGTAAAAGTGTAAGGTGCAGCTCTTAAATCATGAGTAATACCTAAAACCGTATCTTCTAAATAAATATTTTGTGTGGTTGAATCAAATAATCCGTCTAATGCAGCAATTGCTAATGTGTAATTACCATTTTGTGGTATTGTAACTCCTAAATTTACTCTATCGTTGTTGTCAAATGGTAATGATCTTCCTTGAATTGATAAACCATTATTTTCTGCAACAGAATATATTTCAAAATTAGTTTTAACACCTACATTTATTGCATCATATAAATGGTCAATCCCATTTGTAGCTTCTGTTGTATATCCTACTAGAGATTTACTTTCAGCACCTTGTGGAGAAACTAGTTGCAACCAAATTCTATGTTTCTCGTTACCTCCTGCCCTAAAGAATTGATCATTTCTGTAAGTTCTACTTCTCATAGTATTATTAAATTCTACTGTGTTAGGAGTAGCAGCTGCATCTTGCATTAATACGAAGAAACCTTGTCCTGCAGGAATGAATCCGTCAAATCCTGGTTGTGTTCCTCCTAATGCATTATGAGTTATGTAATCAGCTACAGTATAATTCAATACATAATCTTGATAAAATGGATCTGCAGTTGCTGATGATGGTAAAGCTCCATGTGTCCAAATCTTAACAAACCCTGAAATCTTAGTAGAATTAGCTGCTAAGAAGGCATCCGCACTTACTGCTGATGGGAATGGATTACCAATTAAATTCCAGTTGTCATCATTTGCTGTTACTTGAGTGCTTGTTGGTCCTGTATAGTTAGCTCCGGTATAGGTACTTCTACTAATTGGTGTTGTAATAATACCGTTGTTAGGTACTCCGATAAAGTTTGCTTGATAAATTTGTTTTGTTGTCGTAAAGTTATCAGGTCCTCTAACAATGTAACCTTTACCAGTTGTCATGCTTTCACTTCCTGCAACCCAATTTCCAAACTGACTTGCATAAGCAGTAGCAGTTGTTGGAGCCCATTTGTAAATGAAACTTACTGGTGTTAAAGGCGAAATAGCACTTGAACTAAATCCTGCTACTGGTGATGACCAATATACATAATCTAATTTTCTAATATTTGTGTTACGTTGCATTCTAATGTTTCCAGTATTGGCAACGTTGTTTATTTGAATTAAACTTGATCCGTCTTCAATTAAGAATGTTCCAGAAGGTGCCACCTTAACATAATCGGTAATTGTTAATGTATTAATAGAATTTACTTCTAATACACCATCATCTTTTACCTCTAATGTTTTACCAAAACCATTGAATCCAGGTCCTATGATTTCTGATTTGTTTCCACTTGAAGATAAAATACTTGGTACAATTACACAACTGTTAGCATCTGGTACACCTACTGGTTCCCAGTTATTTGCGTTAGACCAATCGTTGTTTATGGTTCCTTTCCAAATTTTTGATTTATTTAAAATGGTGATATCTTGACTTGCTGTACAACCGTTAGATAAAACAGCTGTAGCAGTAAACGTATAACTACCCATTTCTAATTGCGCTAATGTTGGTTTAACATAAACATTAACTACAGGTGTTCCAGCAACGTATGGTACTGTTGCTCCAGCGTCTGTGTAAACATCTGGTAATGAAGCGCCACTCCATACAAAAGCAGTGTTTAAAGGTACTTCTCCAAAGATTTTAATATCGTCTACAGCAACACCGTCAGGTAACCATCCAGTTGCGCTTCCTAAGGAATGGTGTAAAATTCTAACTTTTAAGTTTGCTTGATTAATGTAAGCATTCAAGTTGTAGCTTAAATCCGAAAATTTAGTACCAATACCTGTATCAGATGTAAATTCTTGAAGGGTTGTCCAAGTCGTTCCACCATTAGTTGAAATTTGAATTCTTACATATTCATCTGCTGGAGTATTACCATCAGGGAAATATCTAGAATAGTAGAATTTCATTGTCATCGTTAAGTTCAAATAATTTGTTGAATTTAAGACTCCAGATTCTAATGAGTTTTCTACTAAAGTTGTTGGAGCTGTTCCTGAATCAGATGTTGCTAAAGCAAAATTATTCGGTGCTAAACCACTTGAGATAGCAGGTTTCCATGAAATACCAGCTGTAGGCACAAAGGTACTTGCTCTATTAGTCCATCTAGTATCAGCTTTAACGGCCGCTGAAGAAGGATCTGAATTTACATTTGTAAATGCACCTAGACCTCCACCTTCAAATCTTTCATATAGTAAATTGGTTAACTCTTTATCTCCACCTGCAGTTAAAGCAACAATGGCATCTTCTCCACATACATCTGGAGCAGATTGTGTAAATGTTAAAGTAGGAGTTGGGTTTACTCTTGCTACAACTGGTGTTCTTACAAATGACTCACAAGTGCCATTCCAAGCTGTGCAATAGTAAGTTGTTGTGGTTGCAATTGATGGAGTTTCAAATGTTCCACCGCTTGTTGAATTACCTAAATAAGTACCTCCTGTAAGAGCGTCATACCATCTGATTTCTGTTGTGCCAGCAGTTCCAGTGGCAATTAAATCTACTACACCAGAATTACAAACATCGCCATCTACGACAGATGTTATATTTGCATCACATTTTTGAATAACAGTAAATAAATAATCTTCTGCTTCTCCATATTGAGTAGATGCAAATCCACCAACAGTACCTGTGCTGAATAATTGACACGCATCAAAATTTAATCCGAAATATTCATCTGGATTTCCATTCATTGGGTTACCATCATTGTAAAAACTATTGAAAGTTCTTACTCTAATTCTATAGTCACCAGGTGTTGCACCTGTTGGAATTACAAAACCAAATGTGCTAGAAATACCTGCAGTAGGAGGTCCGTAAACCATCTCTGTTGCTTCATATGTACCATTTTTATTCCAATCAACCCATGCATGTAATCTTGCTCTACCTCCAATTGATTCAACAATTAAATTCACACCTTCTCCTTGAGCTTGTTGTGCTTTTGTTGCTAATCCTGTGAAATCTTGATAACCTGGTGTTGCATTTGAAAATGTACTTGTATTGTTTGTTTCTACTAAAGTTCCAATGAAAGCAACTCTACTGATGTATTTGTCATCATTTTGCCCCAATGTAGTAACAGGTGTACAATATGTTGGTGCTCCTGTACTAGTTGTAGCATTCCCAGTAAGTACTGTAGGGTTCGTATTGTATAAAGGTCCGCCCGAACATAATGCATTCAATGAATAGATATAGAAATAATATGTTGTGGAAGGGTTTAATCCTGTAGCTGTAAATGTAGTATTGCTATCAGTGTCAACTACAGTATTTCCAACACCAATACTTGATCCTATTGGATAAGTAGTGCCGTCCATGATTAATCCAGTTGGTGCAGTTCCTGTTGTATTCATTACTACAAGATAGTTTTGAGGTGCTGGAGATGCTGCTGTGAAACTACCGTTTAAAGCTGTTCCTGAAGGAGTTCCTGCAGTTAAAACTAAAGCGGTTGGTTGAGCGGTTGGTTCTGTACATGGAGGTGCTGCCAAAATGGTTACACTGTAATCTTCAACTTCACCATCTTGTCCATTTAAACATGGTGTAGCGGCTGCACTATAACGAGTTGAAACTCTCATACGAGTTACTCCTACGGCTGAATTTACAGGGATAAGAATAGGAAATGGGCAAGCAGAACTTAATCCGTTTGCGTTATTTGTTACACTTCCTAAATTGTATGCCTCTCCAGCGTCGTCAAAATCACCATCTCTGTTCCAGTCGAACCAAACCATTTGAACCATAGTAAAGTTTCCATCAGTATTAACATAAACGTTAATGTTGTGGGTTTGCCCTTGTGTAACAGTAGTGTTTTGAGTTGCTGTGTAATCGGTATAAGGAATTGTAGCAGTTGTTGCGGTTACATTATTAATTGTGTTAAACTGAACGCGTGTAATTCCGTCAGGAAAATTTGTATTCGGTACCGATGGGCAATATGTAAGTGATATATTCAATATGGCAGTAGTTGAATAAGTAGAGGTGCCACATGAATTAGTTGCACTTGCTTGGTATTGATACCCGTCCATTCCCATAGTAACTCCTGTAATGTTTAAGGTAGCGGTTGTTGCATTGCTATAAACACCACCGTTAGTTACTGTAGTCCAAGTAGCACCACCATTGGTACTCACTTGCCAAGTGTAACTAGTTGGAGAATTCGAACCTGCTACTGTAAAAGATGTATTGGCTCCAACTGCAACACTAACACTTGATGGGTTAGTTGTTATTGTTGGAGTTGTAATTATTGTTATTGGAGTTGAAACACTACAAGTGCCAATTGAATAAACTACTGTAGCTGAACCTGCAGTTACTCCAGTTACAACTCCTCCAGCTGAAACAGTTGCAGAACCTGTACCGTTAGTAATAGACCAAGTTCCTCCACCTATTGCATTTGTAAATGCAGGAGTTGTTGCGCCTGTACAAACTGTAGTTGCTCCACCGCCAATAGCGGTGGGAGTAGTATTTACATTAACATTGTATGTTGCGGGTACACATGAACCAATAGTGTATCTAACGGTTACGGTACCTGGGGTTAATCCAGTTAATATCCCTCCAGCGGTAATAGATGCAGTTCCAGTTCCAGCTACTACTGACCATGTGCCTCCAGCGTTTGGATTGGTAAAAGCAGGTGTTGAAGCACCAACGCAGACATTAGCTGCACCTCCAGCTATAGCGCCAGGAGTTTGTTGTACGGTTACTGCAAAAGTTGCGGGTGTACATGAACCAATAGTATATCGAACGGTTACTGAACCGGCAGTTAGTCCTGTTAAAACACCTCCAGCAGTAATAGAAGCAGTTCCTGTTCCGGCAACAACAGACCATGTTCCGCCTGCGTTAGGATTTGTAAATGCAGGTGTTGATACTCCAGTACAAACTGTAGCAGAACCTCCTCCAATTGCACCTGGTGTTTGTTGAATTGTTAAAGCTTGTGTAGCTGGTGTACAAGTGCCAATTGTATAAACAACGGTTACTGTTCCTGCTGTTAATCCTGTTACAACTCCACCAGCAGTTATACTGGCAGTTCCTGTTCCAGCAGTTATAGACCAAGTACCGCCTGGTATAGCATTTGTAAATGCAGGAGTTGAAGCTCCAGTACAAACTGTTGGGGCTCCACCACCAATGGCTGTTGGCGCTGTGTTTGAAGATGTTAAGGTACCAAAATTTGTAACGCCATTTGTTATACCTGTAATTGTACCAGTACCCGGCGAAAGAACTGTTCGTGTAATATTTCCAGAAGATGGAAGAGTTGTTCCTCTAAATTGAATTCCACTTATAGTAATTATGTCTAATCCATTTGTTCTATTACCTTCAGAACTATTGTAAGTTACTGTTATAGTTGTGGCTGTAACGGCTATTGAAATGTTGTCAATATCACCTGTAGTGCCATTCGGTGTTACTGTTCCTACTCCAGGATTAAATTGAAAATTAAGTGGTGCGGTAAGAATAAGGGTATAGTTCGCTCCACTTGTTGGCATAGAAATATTACCATTCGCTGCGCTTTCAGTAATTGTTATATTACCTAAAGTAACATAATCAGTTGGAAGTTTGCAACTGTTGGCTGTGCCATTGGCAGGAGTAACAGTAACTTGTCCAAACGCATCAGAAATCCCCAATAAGACAAACATAGCTAATAGCCATGTAAATGTTTTGCTTTTGCAAATTTTTTTAGCAACAGTTGTAGGTAAGGGGTTAGCCTGTGTTGCAAATGTCGTAAAGTAATTTTTTTTCATAAAATTATAAATTAAAATAAAACAATAGGCTCGGGGAAGCTTGTGTTTTGTAAGTATGTCTGTAAAATCATCTTATCTATTTTACATGTTTTTTACTCAAATTATCGAATTAGATTTTGTAAACTTAATTAAAAATATGTTAAAAAAAAAGAATAACTGTATCTTTTTTTGGAATAACTGTTTTGATATACAAATGTACATTTTATTTTTAAGCAACAAAATTTTTGTCGACAAATTGGTGTTTTATTTAGTTGAATTTTAGACAATTAGTTGTTTTGTTGCTTATTTTTAAAAAAAATACTTTTTTTTCTTCTTCAGTTTCTTTTTAATAATGATTTTGATGGGATTGGAAGTGATTATTAAGTAATGATAAAAAATATTTGTTATCATTTTTTTTATAAGTGTTTTAAAATCTGTATGTTAATTTAATAAGTAAGAAAAGTTTCTTTTTTAAGTTCTTTTTTAAATTCTTTTACAATTCAAAAACCTACTTCAATTATTTTACGTAAATAGAAAAAAGTGTTTTTGAAGAATTATCGATAAAATGTTTAAAATAATCGATAAAATGCAATTTTTAAATTAGTTATTTTTTGGTGTTTTACTGCTTTTTTTAAAAATTTAATTTTTTACATACGAGATTTCATTTTCTTAAAAAAAAATAAAATTACACTATTGGATTTGGATTTAGTAATAAAAAATTGGATGAAATGCACTTTAAATCGTTGTAAAGCAGAATTAAAAAAATAAAAATAAATAATAAATGCATATATTTGCACATGTAATATTCTAAACTCCAGTATTATGAAGAAAATTATACTTTCCGCTTTAGGTTTATTGGGTTCATTCACAGCGTTTTCACAAATGTATGTGAGTCCTAATAGTTATGTATTCGTGAACGATCAATTTGTTTTCGTAAAGCAAAATGTTAATTTGCAAAACAATGGTAATTTCTTTTTGAGAAATAATTCACAATTGTTGCAAGGAACTACTGGTGTGGGTGCCAATACTGGAGCTGGAAAGCTTTCTGTATTTCAAGAAGGTACTGTTAATAATTTTCAATACAATTATTGGTGTTCTCCAGTTGGAAATGCATCAGCTATTGTTGGTAATGAACCTTTTGGAATTACAATGTTACATCAACCTAATTCAGTAATGGGTAGTACTCCTGCTACAATTTTAGCTACTAACAACTACAATGGTACAGCTAGTCCATTAGCTATTGCTCCATATTGGATATGGCGTTTTGTAACTTCAAATGCTTATGCACAATGGGCATATGTGGGAAGTGCAACTGGAATTAACGCAGGTGAAGGGTTTACTATGAAGGGAACTTCTGGAACTGATGCTACAATTGCTCATGCAGTTGAAAATGTTCAAAATAATACTGGAAGCAAACAACGTTATGATTTTAGAGGTAAACCAAATGATGGAAATATGGCTGTAGCTGTCTCAGCTGGTAATTTTACTTTGGTAGGTAATCCTTATCCTAGTGCTATAGATTTAAATGCTTATTTATTAGATCCTGCTAATGCAGCTTTGATTAACGGTCAGGCTTATTACTGGGAGCAAGTAACGGTTAATACTCATACTTTAAATCAATATCAAGGAGGTTATGGAATTTATAATCCGGTTACTGGAATTTATACTCCTGCTGCTTTTTGGACGTATGACGGGTATGGTTCTCAAGGTGTTCCAGTAGGTTCTGGATCGGTATTTCAAAGAAGATTTTCTCCTATAGGTCAAGGTTTCATGGTAATGGGAACCGCTTCAGGAAATGTAACAATGAAAAATAATTTCCGTGTTTTTGTTAAAGAAGGTGTGGTAAATCAATCTCAATTTGCAAGAACAGAAACGGTTGATAATTCGGAATACTTCCCTGAAATTCCTAACGTGGCGGGTATTGATTACACACAAATTAAAAAAGGAACAGCTCCATACATCAGAATTCATGCTATGTATAATAATGGTGGCGTTCGTCCTACTACTATTGCCTTTTTAGATACGGCAACTGATGGTTTTGATTATGGTGCAGACGGTCGTTCTCCTTCAGGTGAAGCAGCAGAATTTTATTATATCTTACCAGATATGCCTCATGAATATGTGGCAACTGCGGTAAAATTTGATATAGATAAAAGAATTCCAGTAGGATTTAGATGTACGGCTCAAACCAATTTTAAATTACAAGTAAAAGATGTTGTTGATTTTGACGCCAATCAAAATGTATATTTACATGATAAAGTAACAGGTGTTTATTACGATATTAAAAATAATATTTTTGATATGACATTGCCTGCAGGAAATAATACAACACGTTTTGAAGTTACGTTTAAAAATACAGATGTGGTTTTAAATAATCCAAATGAGACTATAGAATCTTTCACAGTGTATCAAAACAATCAAAATGCAATGTTAACAATTTACAATACATTAAATAAAGATATTACTTCATTAATGATGTATGACGTAACAGGTAAAGTTGTAATTGAAAAGAAAAATCTTGGTACTGGAGATTCGTATGAATTTTCAACAGCAGGTTTAAGTGATGGTGTCTATGTTGTTAAAGCCAAAACGAAAGACAATTTAGATATGAGTAAAAAAGTTATTGTTTCAAGAAGATAATACTTTTAAATATACCATATAAAAAAGCAGCTAATCAAAGCTGCTTTTTTTGTTTCACCAATATCTCAAAAGTATTGTCTCCTCGAGTTCCAGATAGCTATCGGGATTTATGGCGTAGCAATTATCTTTTAAACGATTATAATTAAAAATATCTTGGAACATCTTGTGCCCTCGAGGGGGCTTTAGGGGTTTAGCAATTTCTATGTAAAAGATAACTAGTAAAAATATCTTAAAAAGTATTGTACTCTTGAGATCCCGATAGCTATCAGGATTTGGGGTGTAACAATTATCTTTTAAACGATTATAACTAAAAACATCTTGGAACATCTTGTAGCCTCGAAGGGGCTTTAGGGGTTTAGCTTAGCAATTTCTATGTAAAAGATATCTAGTAAAAATATCTTAAAAAGTATTGTACTCTTGAGATCCCGATAGCTATCAGGATTTGGGGTGTAACAATTGTCTTTTAAACGATTATAATCAAAAACATCTTAGAAGGTATTGTCCCTTCGAGGAGATTTTAGGGGTGTAACAATATTCAAGTGAAATACGAATAAACAAATACTTTTAAAAAAGCACACCATTTAAAACAAAAAAAAAACCGCCTATTTTGGCGGTTTTCATTTATTATTACAGGTGCTAATAAATTATTTTTTTAGAGATTTTAATGTTGTTATCTAAAATCACCTGAATTACTAAAGGAGAATTAGATTTTAAGATTTGACTCTCACGATACTTATTTGAATTTACTTTTGAGTTGTGAAAAATTAATCGTCCCAATGTATCATAAACTAATACCTCTTTAATAACCTCATTAGATTCGATGTTAATCGCATCATTAGCATAAACTACCGTATTGTCTATTGTGAAATCATTGTTGCCTAAAGTTTCATTTGAAAATTTCAAAATAAAACGATTGTTGTAATTTCCAGCTTCAGTTGTAAAAGAATAAGGTGATTCTTTTAAATTGTGAGTAATTCCTAATTGTAAGTCTTGAATATAAATAGCTTGGTCTGTTTCAAATAAACCATCAACAGCAGTTAATCCAAAGGTATAAATACCCGTTTGGTCTGCGCTAAATCCTAATGGAATTTCATCTTGTGAAGTAAAAGGTAATGCTCTACCTTGAATAGTAAAAAACTGACCTTCAACAACACTATACAATTCAAAATCAGATTTTAATTTAGTTTCAGCGTCAAATATACGATCAACACCATTAGTAGCATCACTTACATAACCAATTAACATGCTACTTGCCACTTGAGTTGGATGTACTAAGTTCAACCAAATTCTATGCTTTTCAGTTGTTTCATCAGTATTTGATGCTTCACTATTTCTAAAGAATTGATTGTTTGCAACCGTAGTTCCACGCATATTATTTGTAAAAGTAGCATTTCCTGAAGTTGAAGGAGAATTATCTCTCATCTTAACAAAGAAGCCTTGACCTGCACCAACTACACTAAGAGCACCCGGACGTGAAGTTCCTGTACCATTGATAGCTAAATAATCAGATGATGAATAATTATAAACAAAACTCCCATAAAATGGATTCTGATTAGAATTGCTTATTGGAGTACTGTGCATCCATACTCTAACAAATCCATCAAGGTCAGTATTAGCAGTTAAAAATTTAACAGCATCAATTGCAGATGGATAGGGATTACCTATCAAATTCCAATTATCATCATCGTTTGTTACTTTATTACCTCCGTTAAAATAGTTAGCCCCGCTGTAAGTACCTCTTGCAATTGGAGTTAAAATAGTACCATTATTTGCCTTTCCTGTAAAGATAGCGGTAAAATTTTGTGGAACTGTAATGTCAAAGTTATTTGGACCTCTTACAATATATCCTTTTCCTTTTGCCATTATTTCATTAGAAGCGCCTGACCAATTTCCAAATCCATTAAAATTTGTTGTAATAGTTGGAATCCATTTATATATCAAACTAGAATTTGGAGAAACATTTGAAACATTAAAACTTTCAACTGGCGATGACCAATATACATAATCCATTTTGGTAATAGAAGTAGTTCTTTTCATGGTTATGTTACCAATATTCGCTACGTCGTCAATTTGTATTAAACTGGAAGCATTTTCTAAAGTAAAGTTAGCAGTAGATGCAACCTCAATTTTTCCTTTTACTCTTGCGATACCAGAACTATTGATATTTAATGAGCCGGTATTAGAAATAGTAATCGATTTAGCCACAGCATTGTTTGTAGTAATGATACAAGCAACCGTATTATTTATTAAAACGTCACAATTAATAGTGGGTACACCTGAAGGAGTCCAGTTGTTGGCTACATTCCAATTGGTGCTTGCTGAACCATTCCAAGTTTTGATACAAGTAAGAGGAACACAATCGTAGTTTCTAGTTACAGAAATGGTTGGGTTGTTTTGAATAGCACCTCTAACGCAATAAGTAGAATTAGTAGAACAAGTTATTATAGAACCACTACCATTCAAATTACCATAAACAATTAAATTTACGTTTCTTAATTCAAGTGTTCTGCCATTCAAGTTTAAGTCACCATTAATAATAATAGTTTGAGAAGCACCATTTCCGCAATTTCCAGATCCTAGTCCGCTAAATGCAGTTGGAAATGAAGTATTACCAGTTAGTGAATAGCTTCCGTTGAAAGTATAAGGGTTTTGTGAAAATAAAAATAAGGGGAAAATGATTGAGAGTAGTAAAGTAATTTTTTTCATAATTTAATAGAGAGTTCTTTTTTATATACAGTTATTCCGAAAATCTATACAGTTATTCCGAATTTGATGCAAAGATAAAGCGCTGATTATTAAATGCTATGCTTGCATAATAGGTTTTTCTTATAGCTATATAATTGAAAGAAAGTATATTTAATAATGTATTGAAAATCAGATACTTGATTTTTTTGTTGATTTTGTGAGATATTTCGTCTTTTAGCAGTTTTTCTTTCTTTATTTTTAATTTAAGTTGCATTTTTTTATATTTTATTAATTTTAATTTGTAAAAAAGCTAGTTTTTTGATAAAAATAACGTAAAATTCGGTTTTAAATAAAAAAGTGTTAATGAATTGTTATAAAATCATTTATTTTCTGTGAAAAGAATAATTTTGAACATCAAATTCAAAGTGTTTTTGATGTTAATTTTACCTTTTTAAATTCGAAAGAGTTGTATGAGGAAATAAAATGAATTCATATAAACTATTTTTTCCGTACTTTGTAGAGTGATTCAAGAAATAAAGCAACAATTTCCTAATAACATTCAGCTCTTTATTAAAAGAGAGGATTTGTTGCATCCAATTATTTCGGGAAACAAATTCAGAAAGTTAAAATACAATATCCAAGAAGCAAAACGATTAGGGCATACAACCTTGTTGACTTTTGGCGGTGCTTTTTCCAATCACATTTTAGCTGTTGCAGGAGCAGGTGCAGAATTTGGATTTAAAACAATCGGGATTATTCGTGGAGAAGAACTCGAAAATAAAATTCATGAAAATCCTACGCTAGCCAAAGCACAAGAATTAGGCATGCAGTTCCATTTCGTAAGCCGAACCGCTTATCGAGATAAAGAATCCAGTTCTTTTATTTCCTTCTTGTGTGAAAAATTTGGTAATTTTTATTTGGTGCCTGAAGGAGGAACTAATGATTTAGCTATAAAAGGCTGTGAGGAAATATTAACTTCCGAAGAAAAATCGTATTTTACGCATATTGCTTGCGCTGTTGGAACAGGAGGGACGATTTCAGGTTTGATTAATTCTTCAACCGAAGAACAGCAATTAATTGGATTTTCTTCGTTAAAAGGTGCATTTTTATCTGAGGTAATTCGTAATTTTGTAGTGAAAACGAATTGGAGTATTAGTGATGCCTATCATTTTGGAGGATATGGTAAAGTAAATGACGAATTAATTCAGTTTTTAAATTCGTTTTACACTCAAACTTCAATTCCATTAGATCCTGTATATACGGGTAAGATGGTTTTCGGAATTTTGGATTGGATTGAGAAAGGATATTTTCCGCCCAATGCTAAAATTCTAATAATTCACACCGGTGGATTACAGGGAATTAAAGGCATGAATTTTGCTCTAAAAAATAAGAATAAAGAAATATTGCAATATGATAAAGACTAAATTAGCTCTTTTTTTACTAGCGCTTTTAGTAGTAAGTTGTACTAGTTCGCGCCCTGTGGTTAGAACAACATCAAAGCCTAAAGTTACCACTAAAAAACAGCCAGTATCTCAAACAAAAACAAAAACAACTACAGCTAAAAAACCAGTTGTGACAACTTCATCAACTAAGTCGGAATCAACAGAATCGAAGCAAAAAATTGACTCAGAAGTTACTTTGGTAGCAACTTCTAATATAAAAACCTACGCTGAGGAGATTCAAATTTATGTTGATAATTTCAAGGAAATTGCTCAAAATAACATGCGAGCTCACGGAATTCCTGCGAGTATTACATTGGCTCAAGGTATTCTGGAATCAGGCGCTGGTAAAGGAAAATTAGCTTTAAGCGCCAATAATCACTTCGGAATAAAATGCCATAAAGAGTGGACAGGGGAAAGTGTAAAACACGACGACGATTCAGCTCAAGAATGTTTTAGAAAATACGAACATCCATCAGAATCGTATCGCGATCATTCATTGTTTTTAACTTCACGACCAAGATATTCCAGTTTATTCAAATTAGACAAAGGCGATTATGAATCTTGGGCAAAAGGATTAAAAGCGGCAGGTTATGCAACTGACGTAAAATACCCAGAGAAATTAATTGGCTTAATAGAACGTTTTGAATTGTACAAATACGATAACGAAGTCCTGAGTCGCGATTTTAAACCAGTTAAAAAAGAAGTTATTGTAGCGCAAGGTGGTGATTACTATACCATTCAACAAGGCGACACGTTATACTCACTGTCAAAAAGATTTAATCTTACGGTGGATGACTTAAAAAAATTAAACAACATGTCTGACAATGCCATTTCCATAGGGCAACAAATCAAAATAAAATAATGTTATATAAAAGAAGTAGTGAATTATTTGTTGAAGCTAACAAAGTAATTCCGGGTGGAGTAAATTCTCCAGTTAGAGCATTTAAAGGAGTGGGAGGTACTCCTATTTTTGTGAAAGAAGCAAAAGGAGCTTATTTATATGATGAAGACGGTAATCGTTTAATCGATTATATTAATTCATGGGGGCCTATGATTTTAGGGCATGCTTATGAACCAGTAGTGAATGCCGTTATCGAAAAAGCTAAAAAAGGAACTTCCTTTGGAATGCCAACAGAGTTAGAAACTCAAATTGCTCAGTTGGCAGTTTCTATGGTGCCAAATATCGATAAGATTCGTTTTGTGAATTCAGGTACAGAAGCTTGTATGAGCGCTATTCGCTTGGCAAGAGGTTATACGAAAAGAGATAAAATTATCAAATTTTCTGGTTGTTATCACGGACATTCGGATTCGTTTTTAATTGCAGCAGGAAGTGGTTTGAGCACGTTTGGTGTGCCAAATTCTCCGGGTGTAACAGAAGGAACAGCAAAAGATACATTGTTGGCTTCTTACAACGATATTGATAATGTAAAAGCGCTTTTCGAAGCGAATAAAAATGAAATAGCATCAGTTATAATCGAACCTGTAGCAGGAAATATGGGATGCATTCCGCCAGCAAAAGGGTTTTTAGAAGCACTAAGAGCTGTTTGTACTGAAAATGGAGCCTTGCTTATTTTTGATGAAGTAATGACCGGATTTCGTTTAGCAAAAGGAGGAGCTCAAGAATTATTCGGAATTCAAGCGGATATTGTTTGCTTCGGAAAAGTTATTGGTGGAGGATTGCCTGTTGGAGCCTTTGCAGCTAGAGAAGAAATTATGAATTATTTAGCACCGTTAGGACCAGTTTATCAAGCTGGAACCTTGTCAGGAAATCCATTAGCTATGGCTGCCGGATTAGAAATGTTGAAAGCATTGAATGCTGATGCTGACATTTTTAAACGTTTAGAGGAGAAAACAGCTTACTTAGAAAAGGGAATCCGAAAAGTGTTAACGGATGCTAATGTTGTATTTACCATCAACAGAGTAGGTTCTATGATATCGGTTCATTTTGATGCTAATCCTGTTTTTGATTTTGCTACTGCTAAAAATGGAGATAATGAGACGTTTAAAAAATTCTTTCATGGGTTATTAAAACGAGGAGTTTATATTGCACCATCAGCTTATGAAACCTGGTTTATTACGGATGCATTAGCGTATGAAGATATAGATTTTACAATTAATGCAATAGCAGAAACAGCAAGAGAGTTGTAAAAAAATGTCCCGATAAAATCGGGACATTTTTTTATTTGATTAAATTTTCGTAAAGTTTCTTGTTATTCTTTAACTTTTTTAACTGTGCAGGAGAAAGTGATCCTTCAATTTTACTTTTCATAGTTTCGTAAACTTTATTTCTTTCTTTATCTGAAGTGGCTTTTGCTAAAGTTTCATGTTTGTAAATTAACAAACTATACATTCCGTTTTCTAAGTTACTTTCTAAAGGAATCTCTTTCACTAATTCATTTAATTCTAACTTTGCTGCCATTTTAGGATCATTTGATTTTTGATCTTGAGCAAAAGATAAAGTGCTAAACGTAAAGAATAATACTAGAGAAAAGAATATTTTTTTCATAATTAATTACAGTTGATTTTTTTTGGTTTGTCAAATCTAAATTAAATTTGAGATTAAAACAAAATATTTCATCAAAAATAATTAATTACCTCTGCGTTCATTTACTCTTTTTTGCATTTTTTCTTTTGCTTTTGCTGTTTTTTCATCGTGGTTTTCTTCCCATTTTTTATATTGCTCTGGCTTTAAGATTTTTTTCATTTTGGCTTTCATTTCAATTTGATTGTCTAACATCTCATTTTTCATTTCAAATCTTTCGTCAGCAGATGGTTTTTCACCTTTTTCTCTTTTAGCTTTCATTTCGGCCATTTTGGCTTCTCTTTTTTTCGCTTGCTCTAACAAAATGGTTTTTACCTCTTTTTGTTGTTGTGCATCTAAATCTAAATCTAGAGTCATTTTCTTAACATGAAGTTCGGTTTGCTGTTCAGGAGTTAACTTTTCTCTTCCCTGTTTTCTGTCTTGTGCAAATGTTAATGTTGTCATCACTAAAGCAATTGCTAAAATTAATTTTTTCATCTTTTCGTTTTTTTAATTGTTTGATGATAAGACGTTCAGAACATCAAAAGGTTTAATTAGGGAATAAAAAAAAGCGAAACTTTTAAAGAGTTTCGCTTTGAAATTTAGTTGTTTGAAGTTATTTTCCTAAGTATTCGGCAATTTTATTTTCGCCATCTACTGTAATCTTCATTAAGCCATGTTTGCTGATGCCTTTACTAGCAGCATCCCATTTTTTACCGCTTAATTCAGATTTTATTTTTAAATCACCTATTGAAATTCCTTCGTTAGCTTTTAAAATTTCGATGATATGTTTTTCGTCTTCTGTTAATTCTGGACCTTTTTTCTCTGGACGCATTTGAGGGAAGAACAACACTTCTTGAATCGATTGATTATTCGTTAAGAACATGATTAAACGGTCCATTCCAATTCCTAAACCAGAAGTTGGCGGCATTCCGTATTCTAAAGCTCTCAAGAAATCTTCATCGATAATTCCGTTAGCTTCGTCATCGCCTTTTTCAGCTAAAGCCATTTGGTTTTCAAAACGCTCTCTTTGGTCAATTGGGTCATTTAATTCGGAATACGCATTGGCGATTTCTTTTCCACAAACCATCAACTCAAAACGCTCCGTTAATTCAGGATTATCTCTGTGCGATTTACATAAAGGCGACATTTCTTTTGGATAATCGGTAATAAAAGTTGGTTGAATGAAGTTACCTTCGCATTTCTCTCCAAAAATTTCATCAATTAATTTTCCTTTACCCATAGTGTCGTTCACTTCGATTCCCATAGATTTTGCAGCTTCGCGCAATTCATCTTCCGATTTTCCAGTAATGTCAAAACCTGTGAATTGTTTGATAGCATCGGTCATGGTTACTCTTGCATAAGGCGCTTTGAAGTTTACTTTGTGTTCGCCAAAAGTAGCTTCTGTAGTTCCATTTACTTGTAAAGCACAATATTCTAATAAATTTTCGGTCATTTCCATCATCCAGTTGTAGTCTTTGTAAGCTACATAAATTTCCATTGCGGTAAATTCTGGATTGTGGGTTCTGTCCATTCCTTCGTTGCGGAAGTTTTTCGAAAATTCGTAAACACCGTCAAATCCACCAACGATTAATCTTTTTAGATATAATTCGTTAGCAATTCTCATGTATAATGGAATATCCAAACTGTTATGATGTGTAATAAACGGACGCGCAGCCGCTCCACCAGGAATCGATTGTAAAACTGGAGTTTCTACTTCCATATAGCCAGCTTCGTTGAAAAATGTTCTCATTGCAGTGAACAATTTTGTTCTCTTCATAAAAACTTCTTTTACTTGTGGATTTACTACTAAATCCACGTAACGCATACGGTATCTCAATTCAGGATCTGTAAAAGCATCATACACTTTTCCAGTTTCATCTGTTTTTGGTAATGGAAGCGGTTTTAAAGTTTTACTTAATATTTTAAAATCGGTTACATTAACGCATTGAGCGCCTACTTTTGTAGTAAAAAGTTCTCCTTCAACGCCTATAAAGTCACCTAAATCTGTTAGTTTTCTAAAAACTTGATTGTAAAGAGTTTTGTCCTCGCCAGTACAAATAACATCTCTATTAAAATACAACTGCATTCTGCCTTCACTATCTTGTAATTCAGCAAAAGCAGCTTTTCCTTGATCACGAACACTCATTAAACGTCCAGCCAAAATAACCTTCTTACCTTCTTCAAAATTTTCCTTCACTTGCTTTGAAGTGTGATTCACCGGAAATAAATCCGCTGGATAGGGGTTAATTCCAAGTTCGCGTAAAGCGTTTAATTTGTCTCTTCTAATGATTTCTTGTTCCGAAAGTTGCATAGTATTGTATTTAAGCGTGCAAAGATAATTTATTTTGTTTCAAGTTTCAAGTTCAAAGTTTAATGTTTTTTGAAGCAAGTGGTTCGGGCTTTTTTGGTTTCCATGTTCCTGCCATCCGTTATATCTTTTTATTTGTTGCCTGAAGTTTTCAAAGGCAACAAATAAAAAGGATGTCACTCCTGTCAGGGCTAATTAATAAACTATTTGTATCTTTGCGAAACTTTTTCAAAACACAATTTCGGTTATCATGAATAAAAAAGTCCAACTTCAAGATTTAGGAAATAAAGATTACAAAGACACTTGGGATTTTCAAGAAGAATTATTCAAGGAAATTGTGGACATCAAAGTTCAAAATAGGAGAGAGGAAACTGCAATTGCTACGCCAAACTATTTTTTATATGTAGAACATCCACATGTTTATACCTTAGGAAAAAGCGGTGATATTTCAAACTTATTACTTTCCGAAAAACAATTAGAAGCAAAAGGTGCAACTTTCCATAAAATCAATAGAGGAGGAGATATTACCTATCACGGACCAGGACAAATCGTTGGTTATCCAATTCTAGATTTAGAAAATTTTTTTACAGATATTCATAAATACTTACGATTCTTAGAGGAAGCGATTATTCTAACATTAGCAGAATATGGTTTACACGGAACCAGAAGCGAAGGCGAAACCGGAGTTTGGTTTGATGTAGGAACACCATTTGCAAGAAAAATTTGTGCTATGGGAGTGCGAGCATCACGTTGGGTAACCATGCACGGTTTCGCTCTAAACGTAAATGCTGATTTAGGATACTTCGACAATATTATTCCGTGTGGAATAAAAGGAAAAGCGGTTACTTCAATGCATGTTGAATTAAATAGAAATTTAGATGAGCAAGAAGTGAAAGAAAAAATTCTTAAACATTTTCAAAATTTATTTGAAGCGGAGATTGTTTAAAATTCTAAAGTTAATTGTTCAGGTAGTAATCGAAAACTCATTCGGTGATATTTACACGGTCCGTATTTCTTAATCGCTTCTCTGTGGTCTTTTGTTGGATAGCCTTTGTTTTTTTTCCAATTGTACATTGGAAACTCTTCATGAATCTTATCCATGTATTTATCTCGATAGGTTTTAGCTAAAACAGATGCAGCGGCAATACTTAAATATTTACTATCACCTTTAATAATACTAGTGTTTGGTATTGATTTTAAAAGTTCGATTTCGTCTGTAGTAAAAATTTTCCCAGTTTTCTGTTTCATGCCTAATTTTCCATTCAAAGGGCGATTTCCATCTACTATTATGTACTCTGGTTTTTGATTTAATTTTAAAACAGATTCTTGCATTGCTTTCATTGAAGCATTTAATATGTTTATTTCATCAATTTCATTTGGAAAAATATGAGTAACGGCAAAGGAAGTTGCTTTTTCTTCAATTACTGGTTTTAGTTTTTCTCTGATTTTCTCTGAGAGTTGTTTGGAGTCGTTAAGAAGGTTTAGTTCAAAATTATTTGGAAGTAATATTGCGGCTGCGGTTACGGGTCCGGCTAAACATCCTCTTCCTGCTTCATCTGTTCCGCATTCTAATATTAAATTACTGTAACTTTTACTTAACATTCTTTTTTTTGACAAAAATATAATTTTATACGCAACCTTTTTGCGATATTTTCATCTTTAGTATGAGAATGTTCCGTAAAATGTTTTTTTAAAACTAAAACTTTAACATAAATAAATTAGTAATATTCCGAAGTATTATTTGTTTATTTAAGAAATAATTAAGAAGTTTGCGGAATAACTAACTCAAATAAATTTAATATGAGATCGAAGTTTAAATGGATTTTTACGCTTTTAGTAGCGTTTACGATGCAGTTTTCGTTCGCGCAAGACAAAACTGTTACAGGTGTAGTTTCAGATGAACTAGGACCTATTGTTGGTGCTAACGTGCTTGTTCAAGGAACAACTCGCGGTACTACAACTGATTTTGATGGTAAATATACTATCAAAGCAAAACAAGGAGAGGTGTTAGTAATTTCTTACACTGGTAAAAAAACCATGACGGTGGCAATTGGAGCAGCAAGCTCTTACGATGTGTCTTTAAAAGATGACGTTGTTGAGGGTAAAGTTGTGGAGATTGTTGGTGCTATGGGTATCAAGAGAACAAAAGATCAAGTTGTCTCTGCTCAAAAACAAATTGGTGCTGCTGAGTTAACTCAAGCATCTAACCCAAATGCGGTTCAGTCTTTAACAGGTAAGGTTTCAGGACTTCAAATTAGTACAGTTAGTAATGGTGTAACGCCAACAACAAGAATTGTATTAAGAGGTAATCGTTCTGTTTCTGGTGATAACCAAGCTTTAGTTGTTATTGACAATGCAATTTCTAGTGCTACTGTATTAGGTCAATTGCCTCCAGATGTTATTGAGAGTGTGAACGTTATTAAAGGGGCTCAAGGAGCTGCTTTGTACGGTTCTCAAGGGGTTAACGGGGTAATTATTGTTACTACTAAAAGAGGTTCAAAAGAAGAGAAATTTACCTTTGGTGTTACTTCTTCAATTGATTTCGAAAGTGTAAACTTTGTACCAGAAAGACAAACTCAATATGGTCAAGGTTGGGCTACAGATCCTGGTTTTGATGATGGTTCTGGTCTTATTGCTACTTTCGTTCCATGGGAAAATGGTTCGTGGGGTCCTGCTTTTAATGATCCAAACATGCCAGCAATTGTTCCTGTTGGATTACCACAAGCTGATGGTAACTTCTTGTTCACAGAATGGAAGCCTATTAAAGATAACATTAAGCAATTTTTCCAAACAGGAACAATTATGCAAAATGGTTTCAACTTTAGTGTAGGTGGTGAAGATTCTTATGCTTTCTTATCTGCAAACAGACAAAATACTGATTTCGTTGTTGATGGAGATATGTTAGTTAGAAACTCATTCTTATTTAGAGCTGGTAAAAAAGTTGGTAAATTCAAAATTGACGGTAACGTAAATTATATCACTCAAAGAGCTTCTCAAACAGATTCAAATTTGTTTGATGATTTGATTCAAACAGCTTCTAACGTTCCAGTTAGCAGATTTAGAAATTCAGGTAATGAAGGTCACTGGACAGTTTATGCTCAAAACCCTTATTGGATTACTAAAGCTAAGAGAAACGATAGTCGTTCTGACTTTATGAATGGTATTGCTGCTTTAAACTATGAGTTTAACAAAAACTTCAATGTAAGTTATACAGCAAACATTCAAATGAGAAATACTGAAGGTCAATCTCATGAAGATGCTTTTAATAATATCTTCCAAGAGTTTAGTATAGCTCCTTATACGTATTATGGTAGTGATGTTGAAACAATTGAAGCTTTAGCTGGTGCAAGTGCAGCAACTCCATCTTCTTATTTTGCAAGTCAATCTACATCAAGAAATTTCTATGGAGATTTATTATTTAACTTTAACTACGACTTAACTAAAGATTTAAACTTGAAATTCAATATTGGTAATAACATCCAAGATAGAATGTCAAGAACTACATCTCAAGGTGGTCTTAACTTAGAAATTCCTGGATTCTACCATATTTCTAACGTGTTAAATCCTTCAAACCCTTCAACTTTAGATAACAGATATACTCGTTCTAGAATTGTTGCTGGTTTTGCGAATTTTGATTTTGATTACAAAGGATATTTATTCTTAAATGTTACTGGTAGAGCTGAACAATATTCTACTGTTGCAGATCCATATTTCTATCCTTCAGTTGGTTTATCTTTTATCCCAACAAAAGCATTTGATATTAAAGGAAAAGTATTAAATTATATGAAATTAAACGCTTCTTACACTTCTGTTGGTAATGCTTCAGCTGTAGCTGCTTATGCAACTGATGTAATTGGTGTTACTCCTGCTGGTTTCCCTTATGGAAATTTATCAGCTTATGGTTATAATGCTTCACCAACTGCTCCTGGTATCAAACCTGAGTACGTTAATACGTTAGAGGTTGGTGCTCAATTTGGTTTCTTTAATGATAGAGTTACTTTAGAAGCTTCTGTTTACAAAGCAGATACTAAAGATTTGATTTCTAATGCTACAGCTTCTTCTGCTTCAGGAAATGCTTCTTTAAGAGATAATATTGGTGATTTAGAAAACAAAGGTTTTGAAATTGATTTAGGTTTAATCCCAGTTAAAACTCAAAACTTCAAATGGACAGTTAACTCTAACTTCGCAGCTTACAAAACTAAAATTACTGCTTTAAGAGGTGGTGCTACAAGTATCAACTTATTAAGTGGTGCATCTGTAGGTATTTTTGCTGAAGTAGGTGAAGAGTTCCCTTTAATTAAAGGTACTAAATTTGTTAGAGATGATTTTGGTAACATTATCGTTAATGCAAACGGTACACCTCAAAGAACTTCAACTTTTGAAAAACTTGGAAAAGGTGTTCCAGATTATATCGTAGGTTTAACTAACTCATTTGAATTTAAAGGTTTCAAATTAACTGCAGTTGCTGATTACCGTAATGGTGCTTCAACTTATTCAGAAGCAAGAAACTTATTATTATTCACTGGAGGTGCAGTAGATACTGCTGGATTTGATAGAACTAATGGTTATGTAGTTCCTAATTCTGTAGTGTTTGACCCAGTAACTAGTACTTATGTACCAAATACTACTCCTGCATTTACTCCTGATACAGCTGGTGTTTTAAATTATTTTACTACAAACTATAGAGCTGTTGGTGAATCAAGTGTTATTGATGCTGCTGCTTTAAAAATTAGAGAATTATCGTTAAGTTATTCTTTACCTAAAAAATTAATTGAAAATACTGGTTTAACTTCTATGCGTTTTGGTATTAATGCAAGAAATCCATTCGTTTTCTTAGCTGATGGAAGCTTGTTAAAAGCTAAAAATGGTATTGAAAACCGTGGTTACGTTGATCCTGAAGCTTCTATCACAGGTGGTAATGCTCAAGGTTATTCTAACATTGGTCAGTATCCAACAACTAGAACCTTTGGTGCTAGTCTTAATTTAACATTTTAAAAAATAATGTTTATGAAAAGAATAAAATTTTTAGTGCCTTTATTGGCCGTAATGATGTTTTCTTGTGATGATTATTTAGACATTAATGAAAGTCCTAATAATCCTCAGTATGAAGATGTAACTCCAAAGTTGTTATTGCCTGGTGCTCAGGTAAGTTCTGCTAGGGTTCAAATTATCACAGCAAATCAGTTGGGTAATGTTTTTATGAATTCTTGGACTCGTAACGTTCAATCATTCGGTAATGGTTTCGACAGAGAATTACAGTTGAACATTGACAACACTTTTTACAGTGGTATTTGGGATGGTTACTTCAGAGCGTTAAAGAACTTTGATGGTGTTATTAAATACCCAAATGCATCTGGAAAGTATGACTATTATGTAGCTATTGCAAAAATTTGTAAAGCTCACTATATGCAACAGATCGTTGACTTATATGGTGATTGTCCTTATACTGAAGCTTGGCAAGGTAATGATAACATTACTCCAGCTTATGATGATGATTATGCAATTTATCAAGATTTGATTGCTAATTTAGAGCAAGCTAGAGATTTAATTGCTAATGCAAATCCTGATCCTAATGTTACTGAAGAAGTTGCTACTGACGTTATGTTAGGGGGTGATATGGACAGATGGGTTGAATTCGCTAATACAATCGAATTAAGAATGTTATTAAGAATGTCTAATGTAACAGGAGCTCCTGCTACATATAGAGATACTAAATTAGCAGAAATTGCTGCTGGTCCATTCTTATCTGATAACGTAGCTATCAATCCTGGTTATAACAGCTCTACTGATGCTTCTGCTAACCCAGCATTCAATAACTTTGCTATTGATGTAACAGGTACTGCTAGATCTAACAGAACTTTCATCACTATGACTGGTCATGCTTACAAAGCATTACAAAGTTATGCTACAACTAATTACCCTGCTGCAGGTTCTCAAGAAATTGTTGCTGGTTCAGGTGTAAACTATCCAAACGTTACTGACCCTCGTTCAGCTCGTTTGTTTACAGCAGCTCCAAGTAATGCTAGAAGAGCAGTTAACCAAGGTAGTTCTTTAGTTGATGTAGGTGCTCCTACAACTACTTTCCCTGGTTTACCTTGTCGTTTAGGTTTAATTGGACACTTTAATCCTTATGCTATGGCTCCTAACCAAACTATTGATGAGTATTCAGCTATTGATAGTTATGTTATGACTTATTCAGAATCTTGTTTCTTACAAGCTGAAGCAGCAGTTCGTTATCCTGCTTTGTTCTCTAATGAACAATTCTGGTTTGACGAAGGTATTTATGAAGATTTTGCTATGAGAGTTGCTACAGTTGGAACTTATGTTACTACTATTAATACTAGACCATGGTTTGGTTTAGCTGCTTCAACTACATTTGATCAAAAAATTCATGCTATCATGTACCAAAAATGGGTTGCTTTAATGGGTATTAATGCTATTCAGTCTTATATTGATTATACTAGAACTGGTTATCCATTAACTCCATTAGCTTCTGTAGCTATTCAATCTCGTAAACCATATAGATTGGTTTACCCAGTTTCTGAATACGTTGCAAACTCTGCTAATGTACCTGCTATGACAGCTAATGATGCATTCGTAGTTAATTCATTGTCTCCATTCTGGTTACAATAATTAGTTAAATTTTATATAAAAGAGGTCGCACTTAGTGCGGCCTTTTTTTATTCCCTAATTTCTCATTACATTTGCTCATATTTTTATGTAATGAAGAATTATCTATCAATTTTCTTATTTTTTGTTTCTTGCTTTATTTTCTCCCAAGTTCAAGATGATACCGATTTATCAAAAGATCTTGTTAAGGGAAAAGACGTTAAGCCTTCTATAAATCTCTATAAAATATATACTTTAGAGAAAGATACTACCTATGCAGATACTTCAATGTCTTTAAAGAATGAGTATAAATACAATTACTTACGAAAAGATATTTTTGGGTTATTGCCTTTTGCTAATGAAGGTCATACTTATAATACTTTAAATTTTGGTTTAGTCCGTAAAAGTATTTTACCATCTTTTGGTTTTACTGCAAAACATTTTAATTTTTTAGAAGCAAGTGATATTAAATATTATTCTGTTCCTACACCTTTTACGGAACTCTATTATAAAACAGTTATGGAACAGGGACAGTCATTAGATGCTTTTTTGACTCTTAATACTAAGACTAATCTTAATTTTTCAATAGCTTATAAAGGATTGCGTTCTAATGGTAAATATATAAACAATATTTCAAGTGCCGGAAATTTCAGGTTTACGAGTAGTTATTTTACAAAAGATAAACGTTATTTCTTAAACAGTCATTTTACAGCTCAAGATATTTCTAATCAAGAGAATGGAGGTATTATTGATGTTTCACTTTTTGAGTCTAGTGAAGATCCTTATAATGAACGTGATCGCTTAGATGTTTATTTTAGAGATGCAACTTCTCTATTAAAGGGTAATCGTGTTTTTATTGATCATTCTTTTAAATTAAATAAAAGCAATCCAAATAGTTTGGTTTTTTCTCATCAATTTAGTTCAGAATATAAATTTTTTGAGTTTGTTCAAAAGACCCCAAGTGAGCGTTATGGTGATTCATTTTCCTCTACAATAAATAATAAAACACGTTTTAATACCTTATATAACAAATTTTGTGTAGGTTATAAAACTAAAAATTTTGGTAGTTTAGATTTCTTTATAGATGACACTAATTATAATTACTATTATAACAGTGTCGTTTATGGAAATTCAGGAAATATTATTGTGCCTAATTCTGTTTCGGATAGGATTAATATGGCTGGAGGAAATTATACTTATTTTGCAAATAACTTAATTGCTAAATTAGAAGTATCTCAAGCAATTACTAATCAATCCATTTCAAATATTGAGGCTTCTGCAAAATACACAGTTAATAATGACTATCAATTTGAATTTAATTATCAAAAATTAAATAGTCTACCAAATTTGAATTATACATTGTATCAAAGTAAATATATTGATTATAATTGGGCTAACAATTTCAAGAATGAAAAGCTTAATCAGTTTTCTTTCTCAGCTTTAACGAAATGGGTAAATGCTAGTGTTCAATACAAAGTATTGAACGATCATTTGTATTTTGATAATACTACAAATGATATAACAAAACTTACTGTTAAACCTGTTCAATACGATAAAACAATTAATTATTTATCAATAAACGCAAACAAAGAGATTAAGTTTTGGAAGTTTGGTTTAGATGTAACCCTTTTATATCAAAAAGTTGATCAATCTTCAGAAATTGTAAATGTGCCTGAATTAACTACAAGAAGTACATTATACTTCTCAGATCATGTTTTCAAAAAGGCGATGCTTTTGCAAACTGGAGTAACCTTTCAATATTTTTCTGAATATTTTGCCAACGATTATAATCCTTTAATTGGTGAGTTTTACGTGCAAAACGAGAAGAAAATAGGAAACTTTCCAATGTTTGATTTCTTTGTAAATGCAAGAATTAAACAAGCACGAATCTACTTAAAAGCAGAACATTTTAATTCGGCAATGACAGGATATAACTTTTATTCGGCTCCAAATTATCCTTATCGTGACTTTATGGTTCGATTTGGTTTAGAATGGAATTTCTTTAAATAGAATTTTATTTAAATTTCCCATTTTTAGTGTGTTTGCTTTATTTGTAAAATTCACACTATCTTTGCAAAATATTACAAATATCACAAATGAAATACGCAAAAAACATATTAGAAACTATTGGAAACACACCATTAGTGAAATTAAATAAAGTAACTGCTGAAGTGGATGCTTTAGTATTGGCTAAAGTAGAAACTTTTAATCCAGGAAATTCTGTTAAGGATAGAATGGCTGTAAAAATGATTGAAGATGCTGAAGCAGACGGTCGTTTAAAACCGGGAGGAACTATTATTGAAGGAACTTCAGGAAACACCGGAATGGGTTTAGCCTTGGCAGCAATTGTAAAAGGGTACAAATGTATTTTTGTGATTTCAGATAAGCAATCAAAAGAAAAATCAGATATTCTTCGTGCAGTTGGTGCAAAAGTAATCGTTTGTCCGACAGATGTAGAACCAACTGATCCACGTTCATACTATTCAGTTTCAAAAAAATTAGGAGAAGAAATTTCAAATTCTTGGTACGTAAATCAATACGATAATCCAAGTAACGCTATTGCACATTACGAACAAACGGGTCCAGAAATTTGGGAACAAACTGAAGGGAAAATTACACACTTTGTAGTTGGTGTTGGAACGGGTGGAACGATTTCTGGAACAGCTAAATATTTAAAAGAGAAAAATCCTAACATCAAAATTTGGGGAATTGATACCTATGGTTCGGTTTTTAAAAAATACCACGAAACTGGAATTTTTGATGAGAACGAAATCTATTCATACATAACTGAAGGAATCGGAGAAGAT
The DNA here is from genome assembly GCF_015223105.1 of Flavobacterium proteolyticum. Classification (GTDB taxonomy): domain Bacteria; phylum Bacteroidota; class Bacteroidia; order Flavobacteriales; family Flavobacteriaceae; genus Flavobacterium; species Flavobacterium proteolyticum. The sequence goes on along the minus strand of NZ_JADFTZ010000001.1, from coordinate 104,397 downwards.
ATTTTACCTAAGAACGTTGACTTTTCATTAATTGACGGATTTACAAAAGTTACTGATAAAGATGCAGCTGTCTATACAAGAAAAATCGCTTTAGAAGAAGGAATTTTTGTTGGAAACTCCGCTGGAGCTGCTGTAAAGGGTTTATTGCAGTTAAAAGAACACTTTGGTCCAGAAGATGTAGTTGTGGTCTTATTTCACGATTCTGGAAGCCGTTATGTTGGAAAGATGTTTAATGATGATTGGATGCGCGAAAGAGGTTTCCTTGAAGAAGAAATCACAAAAGCAGAAGATTTAATCAAAGAACATATCGAAAAACCATTAGTAATTGTGCGTACTGAAGAATTAGTTTCGCACGCTATCGAAAGAATGAGAAAATATAAAATCTCACAAATTCCAGTGGTTGATGTAAATGGATTTGTAGGTTCTGTTGATGAATCAGATTTATTCCAAAGTTATATAACCGATAAAAATACAGCGGAACGACCAATTCGTGAAGTAATGGGTAAACCATTTCCAATCGTAAAAATCGGAACGCCAGTTGAAGAAGTTTCTAAATTAATTACGAAAGAAAATCAAGCGGTATTAATTGATTTAGGAAACGGAAAACATCATATCATTACAAAACATGATATTATCAATTCAATAAAATAATTTTAAAAGGACGTTCAGCTGAACGTCCTTTTTTTATTCTCCTAGTAAAACTCCCGAAACATTCCAAGCACTAAAACTTCCGCCTTCGTTTGGGCCTTGAGGAATTTTTACTTGTATGGTATGCGTTCCTGCTTTCAAATCTCCTAATTCAATATAAATTGGATTCGTCGCTGTTCCTGGACACCAATTCGAACGACTCAAATCGGAAGAAGACAATCCATCATTAAAATTTCCTGAGGCTGGATTGAATAATCGATAACCACCACAATCTTGACGCCATGGAATGAACGAAAAAACTTCTTTTCCGTTTAAAATAATGGTGTTTTTCTTTGGTACAAATTCGTCGCCGTTTTCCCAACCTCCATGACCGGTGGTGATGTAGCGCAGTTTCGCATTTTTGATTTCTTTATCTAGCGCGAAAGTAATTTCCAATCCTTTTTCATGATTGAACATCGTTGCATATTCTTGTCCAGCCATTTCCATTACGTTTGTCGTATTAAATAACGGAATAGAAACGTTGGTTTTGTCTAATGAACTTTCGCTCGGATTAATCGTAATATTCATTGAGATTTTATGTCCGCCTTTATCGTAATTACCAATAAAAGTTCCTACATAAACCGTTTTTCCTGATAAATTAGGTTTTAAATCAGTAATATCCATTCGGTACGGAACAATTTCGTGCCACGTTTTGTTTTTCAACTGAATGTAATTGTATTGTTTAATTCCAAAAGGTGTAAAAAATCGCATCAATTCAATTATTGGAGAAAATTCTTTTGTAGCCACAACACCTTGATATTGTTTTCCATTTCCGTTTTCATAAATTGGCAATGTTTTACTCCCGTTTTGCAAACCATCTAAAAATGATTGCTTCTTATCTTGCGGAATCACAAAAACCGACCCCGTTCTGTCATATGCATCACCATTGGATTGTTCTGTTAAATCTAAAAAGACTAAATCTCCTTTTCTAATTTCTGGAAAAGTGATTTTTTTCAAGATAATAGTTCCATTGGCAAATCGTAAAATGCTATCATTCGATTTAGAAGCATCTGAAAAATTGATGATTTCATTTTCAAAAACTTTTATAGCTGTAAAACGGCTTTTCCAAACCAAATCTTTATAAGTCAATCCATCTAAAATAGGACTATTTGTAGTGCTGTTTTGCAAAATCAAACTTGGACTAACCGATTTTATTTTCTCTATTTTAGTAGCCGATATCACAAAGTTTCCATTGCGAACCATTTCCAAAACCAATCCAATATTTTGACCTAATGTCGTTGGTGCGCCTTTCACTTGTAATTCATTCGTGTACCAAAGTTCAATGGTGTTGGAATTAATTATCGTTTTTGCTTTTTGGCATTTGTAACCTAAAATTGTTTTAGTATCCGGTAAAAACTCGAAGTTTTGTTTTGCCAACGAAAGACTATCAACTGTAGTAACCGATTTCTCTTTTTTGAGTTGAGTAACCTGAACAATTTTATTTTCAGAACGATTGATTAACGTTTGTTCGAAGGGAAATTCCGCTTTTCCAGAATTCATTTTTTCAGAAGTAACTAAAGTTTCCGTTGGATTCGTAAAAACAAAAATCGCATCTTGATTTTCTATTAGCTTTCCGTTTGAACTTCTATTATAGGTTATTTTGAATCCTTTTGGTGGTTTTGCATTAGTTTGAGATTGAGCAAATGTAAAAAGGCTTAATAATGTGATGGTTATAAATTTTTTCATAAAAGTTGGGTTGTTCAGCAAATATAATTTTTTTATCTTTGTTTTTCAATTATATACGCCATACAGAATGAAAGAAGATTTTTTGCACCATGTGTGGCAATTCAAGAAATTTGATATTGCCAATTTAAAAACTACAAAAGGAGAGTCGATTCTGATTGTCAATTCAGGTCAATATTTACAACTTGCTGGACCTGATTTTTTTAATGCGCAATTGATTATCGGAAATCAAAAATGGGCTGGAAATGTAGAAATACATCTCAAGTCATCAGATTGGTATGTGCACAATCACGAGAAAGATTCCAATTATGATTCCGTTATTTTACATGTCGTTTGGGAGTATGATGTGCCTATTTTTAGAAAAGATAATTCAGAAATTCCAACAGTAGAACTTAAGGAATATGTTGCCCTTTCGGATTTGCATAAATATCAATCTTTAATCAGTCAAAAGTCTTGGATTTATTGTGAAAATGAAATTCAAAATGTAGATGAATTTATCTTTAAAAATTGGCAAGAGCGCTTATTTTTTGAGCGTTTAGAACGAAAATCGCAGCTGATTTTTGAATTAGCGGAAACTTCTAATCAAGATTGGGAAGCGGTTTTGTTTTGTCTTTTGGCTAAAAACTTCGGATTAAATACCAATGGTGAAATATTTTATAAAGTTGCTAAATCCATTCCGTTTTCTGTTGTTCGAAAAGAATCTTATTCTTTGGAATCAGTAGAATCTTTATTATTAGGTCAAGCAAATTTGCTTTCTCATGATTTTGAAGATAGTTACGCGAAACAACTGCAAAAATCATATGCATACTTGATTCAAAAATATCAATTGCATGAAAAAGTAGTTGGTTCGGTGGAATTTTTCAAGCATCGACCCGATAATTTTCCTACGATTCGGTTGGTGCAATTGGCAAATTTGTATTTTCATCGAAAGAATCTTTTTTCTTTGGTTATGAATTGTAGTTCTATAAATGAATTATATCAGGTTTTTAGCGTTGGTGTCAGTCAATATTGGGAAACACATTATAATTTGGATAAAGAAAGTTCTAAAAAGATGAAAAAACTTTCCAAGTCATTTATAGATTTATTGGTTATAAATACAATTATTCCGCTTCGATTTGCTTATGCTAGAAGCCAGCAAAAAGAAATCACACAGAAATTAATTGATTTAGCGATTAGAATTCCTTCGGAACAAAATGTGATTATTGAGAAGTTTGAAGTTTTAGAAATACGTTCTAAAAATGTATATGAATCTCAAGCTTTATTGGAATTAAAAAAGAATTACTGCGATTATAAAAAGTGTTTGGATTGCGCAATCGGACATTTTATTCTTAAAAAATAATCGTATTTTTGAAAAAAAATATTTAAAAATGGTCCAAAACCTATTACATTTTTTTGAAAAACATGGATTTTTTGTAGCCTCTCGTTTGGCTGATAGATTAGGTATGCGTGCTACAAATGTTCGCTTGTTTTTCATTTATATATCTTTTGTAACAGTAGGTTTGGGATTTGGATTGTATCTTACTTTGGCTTTTCTTTTAAAGTTAAAAGACATGATAAAAACTAAAAGAAGTTCAGTTTTTGACTTATAAAATTTCATTAAGTGTAAGTTTTATTTGAATTTTAGATACTTTTCTTATCTTTGAGGCTTTAACAACCAATAAAATTATATGGCAGCAAAAGTAGAAGCGTGGGGTTCACGCGTAGGGCTTATCTTGGCTATGGCTGGAAATGCTGTTGGGTTGGGAAACTTTTTAAGATTTCCAGTTCAAGCAGTTCAAAATGGTGGAGGAGCTTTTATTATTCCTTATTTAGTTTGTTTTTTATTAATGGGTATTCCATTATTGTTGATTGAATGGTCAACTGGTCGTTTTGGTGGGAAATTTGGTAATCACAGTACCCCTTATATTTTGGATACAATGGCTAAAGGTCGTATTTGGAAGTATATCGGAGTATTTGGAATTTTTACTAACATTGCTGTAGCGGCTTATTATTGTTACATTGAATCTTGGACAATGTCTTATGTTTACCACTCTATTGTTGGAACATTTGACGGAATGAGTCAAGCAGATGTTGCAGGATTTTTTAATTCTTATGTAGATATTTCTCAATCTACAACTGGAATTCCATACGAAGCTGTTATCTTTTACATTCTTTGTTTATTATTAAATACTTGGATTTTATCTAAAGGTTTAGGAGGAATCGAAAAAGTTGCTAAAATTGGTATGCCATTATTGATTTTATTCGGTGTTATTTTAGCCGTAAGAGGTGTTACTTTAGGAACTAGCGGTGCTTCAGATATTTTTCCAAATGCAAATGCATGGGATGGTTTAAATTTCTTATGGACGCCACAATTTGATTCATTGGCAAATCCTAAAGTTTGGCTAGCTGCTGCAGGTCAAATTTTCTTTACGCTTTCTGTGGGTATGGGAACAATTCACTGTTACGCAGCTTATTTAAAAGAAAAAGATGATGTGGCATTAAATGCAGTTTCTGCCGGATTCATGAATGAGTTCGTTGAAGTGGTTTTAGGTTCTTTAATTGTTATTCCAATTGCTGCTGGATACTTAGGATTAGATTGGGTTATTCAAAATGCAGGTTTTGGTATGGCTTTCCAAACAATGCCTTATTTGTTCCAACAATGGGGTGGTGTTTTAGCTATCTTAGCAGGGGTTTTTTGGTTCGGACTTTTATTCTTTGCCGGAATTACTTCTTCATTAGCAATGGGAACTCCATGGATGGGATTCATGTCAGATGAATTTGGTTGGTCTAAAAATAAAGGAGCATGGTCTTTTGGAGCTTTAGCTTTAATTATGGGATTGCCAACGGTTATTTTCTATAATCAAGGAGTTTTTGATCAATACGATTATTGGGCAGGAACGGTGAGTTTAGTTGTTTTTGCTTTCTTAGAAACAGTGTTGTTTTCATATATTTTCGGAATCAATAGAGGTTGGGAGGAAATTAACAAAGGTGCTGATATCAAATTGCCTAAATTCTTTAAATATGTAATTTTGATTATTACGCCATTATTATTAGGTGCTGTTTTAGTAACAAGTATACCAGATTGGGCGAATCAAATTCAAAATAAAGACACCAATAATAAAGAATGGTTTGCTGATAATTATTTCGCTGAAAACTTCGAAGGATCAGGTACTGTTTCTGGAAAAGTTGTTGAAGTAAAATCAGATTATGTAAAATTTGAATTTGAAAACGAAAGAAAGAAATTTGATAAAGTAACAAATCAAGTTCTTGTTGAAAAATTCAATGATACAAAAGAGTATAAATTTGATGGAAGTTTAAATCAAGAAGCTATTGTAAAAGTTGGTGATGTTATCAAACCTGGTGACGCAATTGCAAAAGGTGATTTTACAAACAATACATTGTACAAGTTTATTGGAAGAATGTTATTATTAACGCTTTTTGTGTTTATTTCTATAATTGTTTACGTTGCTTATAAGAAACGTGTTAAAGAAGGGAGGGCTACATTATGAATTCAGCAGCATTAATTACAATGGTTTTGGCGCAAGGAACTGTTATTTGTTTAACAGGATTCTTTTTCTATAAAGTTTTAACTACACCTCCAAGTCAAGAACCTGATTCTTTCTCGGATAATGATGAAGAATCTGTTAGAAAAAACGATTAATTTTTTTTCAAAATGAATAAATTAAAATCCTACTTCCTGTTTTCAAGAGAACACAGAAGTGGGATTTTTTTGTTGTTTGCAATTATTATTTTGGTTCAATTAGGTTATTTTTTTCTAAAAGATAATTTTGTTTCTACTAACAATGCTTCAGAAGATAAAGCTTGGTTGTTAGTTCAAAATGAAATTGATAGCTTAAAATACCTTCAATCAACAAAAAAAGATACAATTTATCCTTTTAATCCAAATTACATTACCGATTATAAAGGGTATAAATTAGGAATGTCAATTCAGGAAATTGATCGTCTACACGCTTATCGTAAAAAGGGAAAATTTGTAAATTCTGCCGAAGAGTTTCAACAAGTAACAAAGGTTTCTAATGTTTTTTTGGCAAAAGTTAGTCCTTACTTCAAATTTCCAGATTGGGTAAAAAACAAAACCAATGTCACTTCAGAAAAGTTTCACAAGTTTTTGCCAAAGGAAAAAGAAAAGATTGTTCAAAAAGATATCAATAGTGCAACAAGAGAAGATTTAATTGCGGTTTATGGTATCGGAGAAAAATTAGCAGATAAGATTTTACAAGAGAAAGAGAAGTTAGGATGCTTTGTTAGTATGGAGCAATTTCAATTTATATGGGGAATTAGTCCAGAAGCTTTAGCGGATTTAGAAAAACAATTTGTTGTAAAAACTCAAAATGGAATAAAGAAAATTGCAATCAATGATTTGTCTCAGAAAGAATTGGCAAAATTTCCCTTTTTCAATTATGCGTTAGCTAAAGAAATTGTCATCTATAGAACTATGAATAATGGTATTAAGAATATTGATGATTTAACAAAAATTAAGGGAATGCCTAACGAAAAAATAAAAATAATCGCCTTATATTTGGATTTTTAAAAATATTACCAATAAAACAACCTATACAATTACAGATTTATGAATTCAATGTATTTCACAGAAGAACACGAATTATTCAGACAAAGTTTTAGAGATTTTTTACATAAAGAAGTGGTGCCTCACATTGAAAAATGGGAAAAAACAGGAACTATTGAGCGTTTTATTTGGGAAAAATTTGGAGAAATGGGCTTCTTTGGATTGAATTATCCTGAAGCGTATGGCGGAATGAATTTAGATTTATTCTACACTGTTATATTTTTAGAAGAACTTCAAAAAGTGAAATCTTCTGGTTTTGCTGCAGCTATGTGGGCGCATGCTTATTTAGCAATGACGCATTTAAATGCAGAAGGTGATGAAAGAATCAAACAAGAATATTTAGCACCAAGTATTGCAGGTAAAAAAATCGGAGCTTTATGTATTACAGAACCATTCGGTGGAAGTGATGTTGCAGGAATGCGAACTAATGCAGTAAGAAATGGTGATAAATTTGTAATTAATGGTTCTAAAACATTTATTACAAATGGGGTTTATGCTGATTACTACGTCGTAGCAGCTAAAACCAATCCAGAATTAGGTAATAAAGGAATCAGTATCTTTTTGGTAGATGCAAAAACACCAGGTATCTCAGCAACTAAATTAGATAAATTGGGTTGGAGGGCATCAGATACGGCAGAGCTTGCATTTGATAACGTGGAGATTCCATTAGAAAACTTAATGGGTGAAGAAGGGAAAGGTTTTCCGTATATCATGCAACATTTTGCTTTAGAACGTTTAATTATGGCAATCAATGCTCACGCAAGAGCGGAATATGCAATTGAGTACACTATTGAATATATGTCGCAACGTGAAGCTTTTGGAAGTACAATTAATAAATTTCAAGCACTGAGACATACAATGGTTGAGCATGCTACAGAAGTGGAACATTGTAAAATATTTAATTACGCAGCTGTAGCAAGATTAAATAAAGGAGAATATGTGGTTAAAGAAGCTACAATGGCAAAATTAAAATCGACTAAAGTTGCAGATTTAGCAATTTATGATTGCTTACAAATGTTAGGAGGTTATGGCTATATGGAAGAGTATCCGTTAGCGCGTTTGTTGAGAGATAGTCGTTTAGGTCCAATTGGTGGAGGAACTTCTGAAATTTTAAAAGAAATTTTATCAAAAATGATAATTGATAATCAGAATTACAAACCTGCGGTTAAATAAATTAAGCAAATAACGTTGAACTCCTGTCTAAATAGATAGGAGTTCTTGTTTTATAAAGTTTTTTCTTTAAAAGATTGACAAATAGTTGTTTTGTAATTGAAAAATAATTTCTACATTTGCACCCTTAACGAGAGGAGGTGTCTATATTATGTTAATTATACCAATTAAAGACGGAGAAAATATCGATAGAGCATTAAAGCGCTATAAAAGAAAATTTGATAAAACAGGAACTGTTCGTCAGTTACGTGCACGTCAAGCTTTCATTAAGCCATCTGTTGTAAACAGAGCTAAGATCCAAAAAGCATCTTACATTCAAGGATTAAGAGACGCATTAGAGAGTTAATTTTTTGAATAAACTATATCAACCGCTAACTAATAAAGTGTAACTTTGTTATTAGCGGTTTTTTTATGGCTACAAATCTACAAGCATATCAGGATTATTTGGTTAAAGAGAAAAATTATTCTCCTTTAACGGTTCGAGCGTATTTAGATGATATCAATTCGTTTCAAGAGTATCTTAAAAAACAATCTATAAATCTTGAAGAAGTTGTTTATCCAAATGTTCGAAATTGGATAGTAATTTTAGTAGAACAAAATCTTTCAACAACTTCTGTTAATCGAAAAATTTCAGCATTAAAATCGTATTATAAATTTCTATTAAAAGTAAAGCAGATTACGGTAAATCCTTTACTAAAGCACAAATCGTTAAAAACAGCAAAAAAAGTTCAAATTCCATTTTCGGAAAAAGAATTACAAGATGTTTTTTCGGATAATGATTATTCGAGTGATTTTGAGGGAATTCGAAATCGATTGGTGATTGAGCTTTTTTATACAACGGGAATTCGTAGGGCTGAGTTGATAAATTTAAAGTTGAATAGCGTAAACGAAATTCAAAAAACAATTCGTGTTGTTGGGAAAAGAAACAAAGAGCGGATTATTCCAATGTTGGATTGTACGTTAAATTTGATTAAACACTATAAAGAACAACGAAATCATTTAGAGGTAATTAAGGATAAGGAGATGTTAATTTTATCTAAAACCGGAAATAAAGTGAGTGAATCGTTTGTGTATCGATTAATAAATGATTACTTTAGTACTGTCTCGAAAAAAGAAAAAAAGAGTCCACACGTTCTTAGGCATTCATTTGCAACGCATTTGTTGAATAATGGAGCCGATTTAAATTCCGTAAAAGAGTTATTAGGTCACGCTAGTTTGTCGTCCACTCAGATATACACACACAGTAGTTTGGCTGAATTAAAAAAAGTATATCAAGAGGCACATCCAAGGAGTAAAAAATAATTCGATTGTATAACCATTTTAATTAACAGAATTATGAAAGTTAATGTGCAAGCAGTAAATTTTAATGTAGACAGAAAATTGGTAGATTTCATTCAAGAAAGAATGGATAAGTTGGAAAAGTATTATGATAAAATAGTATCGGCAGAAGTTTTTTTAAGACTTGAAAATACCAGTGATAAAGAAAATAAAACGGTTGAAATTAAAATTATAGTTCCAGGTGATGATTTTCTGGTAAAAAAAACAGCAAAAAGTTTTGAAGAAGGTGTTGATTTGTCTGTAGATTCATTGGAGAGAGTTATTGTTAAAAGAAAAGAAAAATTAAGAGCGCATTCATAAAAAGAAAAAAAACATAAAAAATGTTTTGATTCAAAAATAAATTATATACATTTGCAGTCCGTTAGAAATAGCGGACTTTTTATATTTAAGTTGCCGGTGTAGCTCAGCTGGCTAGAGCAGCTGATTTGTAATCAGCAGGTCGTGGGTTCGAGTCCCTCCATCGGCTCAAAGTTATAAGCGACTTAATATAAAAGGTTTGGGGAGATACTCAAGCGGCCAACGAGGGCGGACTGTAAATCCGCTGACTACGTCTTCGCAGGTTCGAATCCTGCTCTCCCCACGAGATTTTGAATTTAGAGAGAAGGATTTGGTTTTTCTGAATTCTGATGGCTAACTTCTGAATACACAAAAGCCGGTGTAGCTCAGGGGTAGAGTGCTTCCTTGGTAAGGAAGAGGTCACGGGTTCAATTCCCGTCATTGGCTCTTAAGAAAGTTTATTTTTTGAACACTAATATATAACTAAGATTAAATTATTAAATCATGGCAAAAGAAACCTTTGATCGTTCGAAGCCCCATTTAAATATTGGAACTATCGGACACGTTGACCACGGTAAAACTACATTAACAGCTGCAATTACTAAAGTATTAGCTGATGCTGGTTTATCAGAAGCAAAATCATTTGATCAAATTGATAATGCTCCAGAAGAAAAAGAAAGAGGTATTACTATTAATACATCTCACGTAGAATATTCTACAGCTAACCGTCACTACGCTCACGTTGACTGTCCAGGTCACGCGGATTACGTTAAGAACATGGTTACAGGTGCTGCTCAAATGGACGGTGCTATCTTAGTAGTTGCTGCTACAGATGGTCCTATGCCACAAACAAGAGAGCACATCCTTTTAGGTCGTCAAGTAGGTGTGCCTAGAATGGTTGTATTCATGAACAAAGTGGATATGGTTGATGATGCTGAATTATTAGAATTAGTAGAAATGGAAATCAGAGATTTATTATCTTTCTATCAGTATGATGGTGATAATGGTCCTGTTGTTCAAGGTTCTGCTTTAGGAGCTTTAAATGGTGAGCCAAAATGGGTTGATACAGTTTTAGCTTTAATGGAAGCTGTTGATAACTGGATTGAATTACCGGCTCGTGATGTTGATAAGCCATTCTTGATGCCAGTTGAGGACGTATTTACAATTACTGGTCGTGGAACTGTTGCTACAGGTCGTATCGAAACAGGAGTTGCTAATACAGGAGATGCAGTTGAAATCATCGGTATGGGAGCTGATAAATTAACTTCTACTATTACAGGAGTTGAGATGTTCCGTAAAATCCTTGATAGAGGTGAGGCTGGAGATAACGTAGGTTTATTATTAAGAGGTATCGCTAAAGAAGATATCAAAAGAGGAATGGTTATCATTAAGCCAGGATCTGTTAAACCACACGCTCACTTCAAAGCTGAGGTGTATATCTTGAAAAAAGAAGAAGGTGGACGTCACACTCCATTCCACAATAACTACCGTCCACAGTTCTACGTACGTACAACTGATGTAACTGGTACTATTTCTTTACCGGCTGGTGTAGAGATGGTTATGCCTGGTGATAACTTAACAATTGATGTTCAATTATTAAGCCCTATCGCATTATCAGTAGGTTTACGTTTCGCTATCCGTGAGGGTGGTAGAACAGTAGGTGCTGGTCAGGTTACTGAAATTTTAGACTAATTATAAGTCGAATAATAATTAAACCAGCAGTTCGCTGCTGGTTTTTTAACAAACGGGCGTAGTACAAGGGCTAGTATAGTGGTCTCCAAAACCATTGATGGGGGTTCGAATCCCTCCGCCCGTGCAAATAAAGATTAAAATGACAAAAGTAGTTAATTACATATCTGAAGCATTTCATGAATTGAAAACAAATGTTACTTGGCCAGTTTGGGCTGACGTTCAACGTTTGACAATTATTGTGGCTGTGTTTTCTGTTGTTTTCGCCTTGCTAACATGGGGTGTTGATGAATTATTCGTAAAAGCTCTTGAAGGTTTTTTTAACATTTTAAAATAGTACTTACGGTATGGCTGATAATAATGTTAATAAATGGTATGTGGTAAGAGCTGTAAGTGGTCAAGAAAACAAAGTTAAGGCTTACATTGAAACTGAGACGGCTAGATTAGGTATGTCTGATTATATTTCTCAAGTCCTTGTTCCTACTGAAAAAGTAGTTCAAGTTAGGGATGGGAAAAAAATAGCTAAGGATAAAGTATATTTTCCTGGTTATATTATGATTGAAGCTAACTTAACTGGTGAGATTCCTCATATCATTAAATCAATTCCTGGAGTTATCGGTTTTTTAGGAGAAACTAAAGGAGGGGATGCTGTGCCATTAAGACAATCTGAAGTAAACAGAATGTTAGGTAAAGTTGATGAGTTGTCTATTAAAGTGGATAGTGTTGCTATTCCATACGCTGTTGGTGAGACAGTAAAAGTAGTAGATGGTCCGTTCAATGGTTTCAATGGAACTATTGAGAAAGTAAATGAAGAAAAGCGTAAACTTGAAGTAATGGTTAAAATTTTCGGAAGAAAAACTCCATTAGAATTGAGTTTTATGCAAGTTGAAAAAGTATAATTTTCGTTACATATATAAATCACATCAATCGCTTCCAATTGATAGATGTGCTAAATTTTTTTAAAAATGGCAAAAGAAGTTAGTAAAGTAGTTAAACTACAAGTTAAGGGAGGTGCTGCGAATCCATCGCCACCGGTTGGACCTGCTTTGGGGGCTGCTGGGGTTAACATCATGGAGTTCTGTAAGCAATTTAATGCTAGAACACAAGATAAACCTGGCAAAGTTTTACCAGTACAAATTACTGTGTATAAAGACAAGTCTTTTGACTTTGTTGTTAAAACGCCACCTGCTGCAATTCAATTATTAGAAGCAGCAAAATTAAAGTCTGGTTCAGGGCAACCTAACCGTAAAAAAGTAGCAAATGTTACTTGGGATCAAATTAGAACTATTGCTGAAGACAAAATGGCAGATTTAAACGCTTTCGAAATCGAAAAAGCGATGAGTATGATTGCTGGAACAGCTAGATCTATGGGTATAACAGTAACAGGAAATGCTCCTTTTTAATCTCTAAAAAGAAATTAGACAATGGCAAAATTGACAAAAAAGCAAAAAGAGGCTGCAGCAAAAATTGAGAAGAATAAACTTTATACTTTAAGAGATGCTTCTGCATTAATTAAAGAGGTTGCTTCTGCAAAATTTGATGAGTCTGTTGATATCGCAGTTAAGTTAGGTGTAGACCCTAGAAAAGCGAATCAAATGGTAAGAGGGGTTGTAACATTACCTCACGGAACAGGTAAAGATGTAAGAGTATTAGCATTAGTTACTCCAGATAAAGAAGCTGAAGCTAAAGCTGCTGGTGCAGACCACGTAGGTTTAGACGACTATTTACAAAAAATCAAAGATGGTTGGACTGACGTTGATGTTATCATCACTATGCCAGCTGTTATGGGTAAATTAGGTCCATTAGGACGTGTTTTAGGTCCAAGAGGTTTAATGCCAAACCCTAAAACTGGAACTGTAACTATGGATGTTGCTAAAGCTGTGCAAGAAGTGAAAGCTGGTAAAATTGACTTTAAAGTTGATAAAACTGGTATCGTTCACGCTGGAATAGGAAGAGTGTCTTTTGATGCTGATAAAATCTATGACAATGCACACGAAATCGTTCAAACATTAATCAAATTAAAACCAACTGCAGCTAAAGGTACTTATATCAAATCTATTCATATATCAAGTACACAAAGTCCTGCTATTGCTTTAGATCCTAAAGCAGTATAATTGGTAGTTAAAAATTTTTAGTATGACTAGAGAAGAAAAATCAATCGCTATTGAAGATTTAACTGCACAGTTAGCGGATGTAAATGTTGTTTATTTAGCAGACATTTCAGGACTAGATGCAGATACTACTTCAAACTTAAGAAGAGCTTGTTTTAAAGCTGGTATTAAATTAGAAGTTGTTAAGAACACATTGTTAGAAAAAGCAATGGAAGCTTCTGATAACGACTATGGTGATTTAGCATCAGTTCTTAAAGGAAACACTTCTATGTTTATTGCTGATACCGCTAATGGACCAGCAAAAATTATTAAAGAATTCCGTAAGAAAGGTGAAAAACCAATCTTTAAAGGAGCTTACATTAACCAAGAAATTTTCATCGGTGACAATTTATTAGATAGCTTAGTAGCTATTAAATCTAAAGAAGAAGTTATCGCAGAAATTATTGGATTATTACAATCACCTGCTCAAAGAGTTATTGCAGCTCTTCAAAATCAACCTAACAAGGAAGAAGGAGCAGAATAATACGTACGCACTTAATAAATTATATTTTTACAAAACATTTTAAAAGATAGAAAAAATGGCAGATTTGAAACAATTCGCAGAACAATTAGTTAACTTAACTGTTAAAGAAGTTAACGAATTAGCAACAATATTAAAAGATGAGTATGGTATCGAGCCTGCTGCTGCAGCTGTAGTAGTTGCTGCAGGTGGAGGAGATGCTGGTGCTGCTGCTGAGCAAACTGAATTTACAGTAGTATTAAAAGACGCTGGTGCTTCTAAATTAGGAGTTGTTAAAGCGGTTAAAGAATTAACTGGTTTAGGTCTTAAAGAAGCTAAAGATTTAGTTGATGCTGCTCCAACAAACGTTAAAGAAGGAGTTTCTAAAGATGAGGCTGAAGGTCTTAAGAAAGCTTTAGAAGAAGCAGGAGCTGTAGTTGAGTTAAAATAATTTATACTCATAAATAAGCTAGGTTTAGGTCTTGAGAGTGCTCTCAAAGACCTAAACCATTTTGCGTATATTAAATTATTGTATTTTTTATGCGTTTTAATGTAACCAATAACGAAGAAAAAAAATAGACAAACTTTCCTGGTTTATTTTTAAAGATGTATCGGTTGCTAAATAAAAAAGGAAGTATTAAAAAGCAGTGTTTTACACAAAAAATTACTTTTTTTAAATCAAAATTTTGTCCATTGATGATAACAAATCAGACTGAAAGATTAAATTTTGCTTCGACAAAAAACATTCCACAATATCCAGATTTTCTAGATATTCAAGTGAAATCGTTTAAAGATTTCTTCCAATTGGAAACAAAATCTGACGAAAGAGGCAACGAAGGACTGTATAATACCTTCATGGAAAACTTTCCAATTACTGATACGAGAAACCAATTCGTATTAGAGTTTCTAGATTATTTTATTGATCCACCAAGATATACTATTGAAGAGTGTATTGATAGAGGTTTAACTTATAGTGTGCCTCTTAAAGCTAGATTAAAATTATATTGTACTGACCCTGAACACGAAGATTTTGAAACAATCGTTCAAGATGTGTATTTAGGAACAATACCATATATGACACCTAGCGGTACATTCGTTATCAATGGTGCTGAGCGTGTAGTTGTATCGCAGTTACACAGATCTCCAGGTGTATTCTTTGGACAGTCTTTCCATGCAAATGGAACTAAATTATATTCTGCCAGAATTATTCCTTTTAAAGGTTCTTGGATTGAATTCGCTACCGATATCAATAACGTAATGTATGCGTATATCGATAGAAAGAAAAAATTACCTGTAACTACTTTATTCAGAGCAATCGGATTTGAAAGAGATAAAGATATCTTAGAAATTTTCGACTTAGCTGAAGAAATTAAAGTATCTAAAACAGGTATCAAGAAATATGCAGGAAGAAGACTTGCTGCACGTGTATTAAATACATGGCATGAAGACTTCGTGGATGAAGATACTGGTGAAGTGGTTTCTATTGAGCGTAACGAAATTATCTTAGATCGTGATACAATTCTTGATAAAGATAATATCGAAGAAATAATTGAAGCAGACGTAAAAACTATCCTTTTACATAAAGAGGACAACAATGCGGCTGATTACACAATTATCCACAATACGTTACAAAAAGACCCAACAAACTCTGAAAAAGAGGCTGTTGAGCATATTTACAGACAATTACGTAACGCGGAACCGCCTGATGAGGAAACGGCTCGTGGTATTATAGATAAATTATTCTTCTCTGACCAACGTTATAACTTAGGTGAAGTAGGTCGTTACAGAATGAACAAAAAGTTAAATCTTGATATTCCTATGGAAAAACAAGTTTTAACTAAAGAAGATATTATTACAATCGTTAAATATTTGATCGAATTAATTAACTCTAAAGCAGAGATTGATGATATCGACCACTTATCAAACCGTCGTGTAAGAACTGTTGGTGAGCAATTATCAGCTCAGTTCGGAGTAGGTTTAGCTCGTATGGCTAGAACTATCCGTGAGAGAATGAATGTTCGTGATAACGAGGTGTTTACACCTATCGATTTGATTAATGCTAAAACATTATCATCGGTAATTAACTCATTCTTTGGAACAAACCAGTTATCTCAGTTCATGGACCAAACAAATCCATTAGCAGAGATTACACACAAACGTCGTTTATCTGCCCTTGGACCTGGAGGTTTATCTAGAGAAAGAGCTGGTTTCGAGGTTCGTGACGTTCACTATACACACTACGGAAGACTTTGTCCAATTGAAACTCCAGAGGGACCAAACATTGGTTTGATTTCATCTTTAGGGGTTTATGCAAAAGTTAACGGAATGGGATTCATCGAAACTCCTTACCGTAAAGTAACTAACGGACAAGTTGATTTAGTTTCTGAACCTATCTACTTAAGCGCTGAGGAAGAAGAAGGTAAAATGATTGCGCAAGCAAACATTGAAATGGATGCTAACGGAAAAATTACAGCTGATAAAGTTATTGCTCGTGAGGAAGGTGACTTCCCAGTAGTAGAACCAACAGTTGTTCATTATACAGACGTTGCTCCAAATCAAATTGCTTCGATTTCAGCTTCATTGATTCCTTTCTTAGAGCATGATGATGCGAACCGTGCTTTGATGGGATCTAACATGATGCGTCAGGCCGTTCCATTATTACGTCCTGAAGCTCCAATCGTTGGTACTGGTTTAGAAAGACAAGTTGCTTCTGATTCAAGAGTATTAATCAACGCTGAAGGTAGCGGAACTGTAGAGTATGTTGATGCTAACATGATTACCATCAAATATGACAGAACTGAAGAAGAGCGTATGGTAAGCTTTGATACAGATGAGAAAACATATCAGTTAATCAAATATAGAAAAACCAACCAAAGTACTTGTATCAACTTAAAACCAATCGTAAGAAAAGGAGATAGAGTTGTTAAAGGTCAAGTATTATGTGAAGGTTATGCTACTCAAAACGGAGAATTAGCAATCGGAAGAAACTTAAAAGTGGCGTTCATGCCATGGAAAGGATACAACTTCGAGGATGCAATCGTAATTTCTGAAAAAGTAGTACGTGATGATATTTTTACATCATTACATATTGATGATTATACATTAGAAGTTCGTGATACTAAGTTAGGTAACGAAGAATTAACGAATGATATTCCAAACGTTTCTGAAGAAGCTACTAAAGATTTAGATGAAAACGGTATGATTAGAATTGGTGCAGAGGTGAAACCTGGCGATATTCTAATCGGAAAAATTACACCAAAAGGAGAATCAGATCCTACTCCAGAAGAAAAACTTTTAAGAGCTATCTTCGGGGATAAAGCAGGTGATGTAAAAGATGCTTCATTAAAAGCGTCTCCATCTTTACACGGTGTAGTTTTAGATAAAAAATTATTTGCGAAAGCAGTAAAAGATAAGAGAAAACGTTCTAAAGATAAAGAAGACGTTGATAAATTAGAAACGGAATTCGAAGTTAAGTACAACGATTTGAAAGACAAATTAATTGAAAAATTATTTGTTATCATCGATGGTAAAACTTCTCAAGGTGTAATGAACGATTTAGGTGAAGAAGTATTACCAAAAGGTAAAAAATTCACTAAAAAGATGTTACAAGGTGTAGAAGATTTTGCTCACTTAACTAAAGGTCAGTGGACAACAGATGAGCATACTAATGCAATGGTGAACGACTTAATTCACAACTACAAAATCAAATTAAACGATTTACAAGGTTGGTTAAGAAGAGAGAAATTTACTATTACTGTTGGAGATGAATTACCTTCTGGAATTTTAAAACTTGCTAAAGTTTACATCGCTAAGAAACGTAAATTAAAAGTAGGGGATAAAATGGCAGGACGTCACGGTAACAAAGGTATTGTTGCTAAAATCGTTCGTCATGAAGATATGCCATTCTTAGAAGACGGAACTCCTGTAGATATCGTATTGAATCCACTTGGGGTACCATCTCGTATGAACATCGGTCAGATTTATGAAACGGTATTAGGATGGGCTGGTCAAAAATTAGGTAAGAAGTTTGCTACTCCAATTTTTGATGGTGCTACTTTAGATCAAATTAATGCCTTAACAGACGAAGCAGGTATTCCAAGATTCGGTCATACGTATTTATATGACGGAGGAACTGGAGAGCGTTTCCACCAACCAGCAACAGTAGGAGTTATCTACATGTTGAAATTAGGTCACATGGTAGACGATAAAATGCACGCTCGTTCTATTGGTCCTTACTCTTTAATTACGCAACAACCATTAGGAGGTAAAGCTCAATTCGGAGGTCAGCGTTTTGGAGAGATGGAGGTTTGGGCTCTTGAAGCATATGGTGCATCAAGTACGCTAAGAGAAATCTTAACTGTTAAATCAGATGACGTTATTGGTAGAGCTAAAACTTACGAAGCAATCGTAAAAGGAGAAACTATGCCAGAACCAGGATTACCTGAATCGTTCAATGTATTAATGCATGAATTAAAAGGTCTTGGATTAGACATCAGATTAGAAGAATAATTATAGTAAACAGTTACAGTCGCAGTATGCAGTTCAATCTGAAAACTGCGACTGAAAACTGAATACTTTTTCAAAATAAAGTTTTTAAAGATTTATACCCGTAAACCGTTCCGATTTTTTATGCGATGCTAAATTGTATAACTAGCACTTCAAGGTGAAAGAGACTTGAGGTTTTGAGAAGTAATTCGAGGTAGTAGCTGAATGATTTAGTCTTTTTTCAAGCCGAAAATCATAAATCTAAATTTTAATAATAAATCAATAGTAAAAACTATGATGAATAATAGAAATAATAAAGATAAAAACCAAATCAAAAGGTTTAACAAAATCACGATAGGGTTAGCTTCTCCAGAATCTATTTTAGGAGAATCTAGAGGTGAGGTTTTAAAACCAGAAACTATCAACTATCGTACACACAAACCAGAAAGAGATGGTCTTTTCTGTGAGCGTATTTTCGGACCTGTTAAAGACTACGAATGTGCTTGTGGAAAATATAAAAGAATTCGCTACAAAGGAATCGTTTGTGACCGATGTGGTGTTGAAGTAACAGAGAAAAAAGTACGTAGAGATAGAGTTGGACACATCAATCTTGTTGTGCCTATCGCTCATATCTGGTATTTCCGTTCGTTACCAAACAAAATTGGTTATATTTTAGGTTTACCATCTAAGAAATTAGATATGATTATTTACTACGAAAGATACGTAGTAATTCAAGCAGGTATTGCTAAAAATGCTGATGGCGAATCATTACAAAGATTAGATTTCCTTACGGAAGAAGAGTATTTAAATATCTTAGATACACTTCCAATGGAAAATCAATATTTAGATGATAACGATCCTAATAAATTCATTGCTAAAATGGGTGCTGAATGTATTATGGATTTATTAGCTCGTACTGACTTAGATGAACTTTCTTATAGTTTACGTCACGCTGCTAACAACGAAACATCTAAACAACGTAAAACAGAAGCACTAAAACGTTTAAATGTTGTAGAATCATTCCGTGAGTCTAACTTGAATAGAGAAAACCGTCCAGAATGGATGATTTTGAAAGTAATTCCAGTTATTCCACCAGAATTACGTCCGTTAGTGCCACTTGATGGAGGTCGTTTCGCAACTTCAGATTTAAATGATTTATACAGAAGAGTTATCATCCGTAACAACCGTTTAAAAAGATTAATGGAAATTAAAGCTCCAGAAGTAATCTTAAGAAACGAAAAACGTATGTTACAAGAATCTGTAGATTCATTATTTGATAATACACGTAAAGCTTCTGCTGTTAAAACAGAATCAAACAGACCATTAAAATCGTTATCAGACTCATTAAAAGGTAAACAAGGACGTTTCCGTCAAAACTTATTAGGTAAACGTGTAGATTATTCTGCTCGTTCGGTAATTGTTGTTGGACCTGAAATGAAATTATTCGAGTGTGGTTTGCCAAAAGATATGGCTGCTGAACTATACAAACCATTCGTTATTCGTAAGTTAATCGAAAGAGGAATTGTTAAAACAGTTAAGTCGGCTAAGAAAATTATTGACAAAAAAGAGCCAGTAGTATGGGATATTTTAGAGAATGTAATTAAAGGACATCCTGTATTATTAAACCGTGCTCCTACGCTTCACCGTTTAGGTATTCAAGCATTCCAACCTAAGTTAATTGAAGGAAAAGCAATCCAGTTACACCCATTAGTATGTACGGCATTTAACGCCGATTTCGATGGTGACCAGATGGCGGTTCACTTACCATTAGGACCAGAAGCTATTTTAGAAGCACAATTATTAATGTTGGCTTCTCATAATATCTTGAATCCTGCTAACGGTGCTCCAATTACAGTACCTTCTCAGGACATGGTACTTGGTCTTTATTATATGACCAAAGAGCGTTTGTCTACTCCAGAAATGAAAATTTTAGGAGAAGGTTTAACTTTCTATTCTGCTGAAGAGGTAAATATCGCTTTAAATGAAGGAAGATTAGAGTTAAATGCTAGAGTGAAAATTAGAGCAAAAGACTTTAATGAAGAAGGTGAATTAGTAACAAAAATTATTCAAACTACAGCTGGAAGAGTATTATTTAATGAAGTAGTACCTGAAGCTGCAGGATATATCAATGAGGTATTGACTAAGAAATCACTTCGTGATATTATTGGTAAAATCTTAGCCGTGACTGACGTTCCTACAACTGCAGCTTTCTTGGATAACATGAAAGATATGGGGTATAAGTTCGCATTCCGTGGAGGATTATCTTTCTCATTAGGTGATATTAGAATTCCAGAACAAAAAACGCAGTTAATCGCTGATGCTCGTGAGCAAGTTGATGGAATTTCGATGAATTATAGTATGGGTCTTATTACCAATAACGAACGTTACAACCAAGTTATTGATATCTGGACTTCTGCTAATGCACAATTAACAGAATTAGCAATGAAAAATATCCGTGAAGACCAACAAGGTTTCAACTCGGTATATATGATGCTTGACTCTGGGGCGAGGGGTTCTAAAGAACAGATTCGTCAGTTAACTGGTATGCGTGGTTTGATGGCTAAGCCTAAAAAATCAACTGCTGGTGGTGGTGAAATTATTGAAAACCCAATTCTTTCTAACTTTAAGGAAGGTCTTTCGATTCTTGAGTACTTTATTTCTACTCACGGTGCGCGTAAAGGTCTTGCGGATACGGCTCTTAAAACTGCCGATGCTGGTTACTTAACTCGTAGATTACATGATGTATCTCAAGATGTTATTGTAAACTCTGTAGACTGTGGTACTTTAAGAGGTATTGAAGTTTCTGCTTTAAAGAAAAATGAAGAGATTGTTGAAACATTAGGTGAAAGAATCTTAGGACGTGTTGCGTTACAAGATGTAATTAATCCTCTTGATTCTGAAATCTTAGTTCATGCAGGTGAGCAAATTACTGAAGCTATCGTTAAGAAAATTGAAGCATCTCCAGTAGAAAGAGTAGAAGTTCGTTCTCCATTAACATGTGAAGCTACAAAAGGTATTTGTGCGAAATGTTACGGAAGAAACTTAGCTACAGGAAAAATGACTCAGAAAGGTGAAGCAGTTGGTGTTATTGCAGCGCAATCAATTGGTGAGCCTGGTACACAGTTAACACTTCGTACGTTCCACGTTGGAGGGGTTGCTGGAGGTATCTCTGAAGAATCTAGTATTGTAACTCGTTTTGCTGGTAGATTAGAAATTGAAGATTTAAAAACAGTTAAAGGAGAAGATGCTGAAGGAAATACTGTTGATATCGTAATTTCTCGTTCTACTGAGTTAAAATTAGTAGATGCTAAAACAGGAATTTTATTAAATACACACTATATTCCTTACGGTTCAAGTATTTTTGTTAAAGACGGAGACGTTGTTGAAAAAGGTACTACAATCTGTAAATGGGATCCATATAATGGAGTTATTGTTTCTGAATTTACAGGAAAAATTGCTTATGAAGATTTAGAACAAGGACAATCGTTCTTAGTTGAAATCGATGAGCAAACAGGTTTCCAAGAAAAAGTAATTTCTGAGGGTAGAAATAAAAAATTAGTTCCTACTTTATTGATTTATGGTAAAGATGGTGAATTGATTCGTTCTTACAACTTACCAGTAGGGGCTCACCTTATGGTAGATGACGGTGAAAAAATTAAAGCTGGTAAGATTTTAGTTAAAATTCCTCGTCGTTCTTCAAAAGCGGGAGATATTACAGGAGGTTTACCAAGAATTACCGAGTTATTAGAAGCTCGTAATCCTTCAAACCCTGCAGTAGTTTCTGAAATTGATGGAGTTGTAACATTCGGAAAAATTAAGAGAGGTAACCGCGAAATCGCTATCGAATCTAAATTTGGTGAAGTGAAGAAATACTTAGTAAAACTTTCGAACCAAATCTTAGTTCAAGAGAACGACTACGTTAAAGCGGGAACTCCACTTTCTGACGGAGCAATTACACCAGAAGATATTTTAAGAATTCAAGGACCATCTGCTGTTCAACAGTATTTAGTAAATGAAATTCAAGAGGTATACCGTTTACAAGGGGTAAAAATCAACGACAAACACTTTGAGGTGGTTATCCGTCAGATGATGCGTAAAGTAAGAATTGTTGATCCAGGAGATACTTTATTCTTAGAAGATCAATTAGCTCATACTAGCGATTTCCTTGTTGAAAACGACAAATTATACGGAATGAAAGTAGTGGAAGAAGCAGGAGACTCTGAGAATTTAAAACCAGGTCAAATTATTTCTCCACGTCAGTTAAGAGATGAAAATTCGTTATTAAAACGTAATGATAAAAACTTAGTAGTAGCTCGTGATGTTATTACAGCAACTGCAACTCCAGTACTTCAAGGTATTACGAGAGCATCGTTACAAACGAAATCATTCATTTCTGCTGCATCGTTCCAGGAAACAACTAAAGTATTAAACGAAGCTGCAGTTGCAGGTAAAGTAGATACTTTAGAAGGATTAAAAGAAAATGTTATTGTAGGTCACAGAATCCCAGCTGGTACAGGTATGAGAGACTACGACAATACAATAGTAGGTTCTAAAGAAGAATACAATGAGTTAATGGCTGCTAAAGAAGAGTTTAACTATTAATTAGTTCCATTATTCCAATATAAAGCCTAACAGATTTACTGTTAGGCTTTTTTTTTACCTAAATTATACTTATTCTTGTATAACAAAATAGCAATATTAAATATCATGGAAAATAATAACCAACAAGGGCAAATCAACATCGAGTTAGACGAACAGACTGCAGATGGAATCTATTCTAATTTAGCGATTATCAATCATTCTAATTCAGAATTTGTAGTAGATTTTGTAACGATAATGCCTGGAGTGCCTAAAGCGAAAGTAAAATCAAGAATAATTTTAACCCCTCAACACGCAAAACGTTTATTAAAAGCGTTAGGTGAAAACATTCATCGATTTGAAAGCGCTCATGGAAAAATTGAAGAAACGGAACAACCTCCAATTCCTTTAAATTTTGGTCCAACTGGACAAGCTTAATATGATATCCTCAACATATGTTGGGGATATGTTTTTTATGCATTTCATCGACTAATTACGTATTTCATCGTTCATTTCTTCAAGTAATTGTTTTTTTTTGGAAATTGTGTAGCTTTTTGTAAAATTCATGTTTTACATTAAGAAACTAATCAACAAAATTATTTTATGAAACACAATTACGATTCCGTTGACATGCTAAATGAAACATGTTCAACAAATTCTTCAAAGCAAAAAGAAGCATCGTACACGGTTAAAGAAAGCAAATGGCTTTCATTTGTTCCTGTATTCTTGATGTTGTTTTCTTTTGTTTTTGTACAAGGACAAACAGTAACAAATTATGTCTTTAGTACATCAACAACGGGTTCATTAGTTCTTGATGCTAATGGAAATACTGTTGATATGTCAACAGGTACAACTTTATTGCATGGTTCAGGTGTTGATGATGCAGCATCTGCAGTTAATCCGATAGGTTTTAACTTTTATGGTATGGGTGTATTGCAAACTAATTTCTCAGCGAACTCGAATGGAGCTATGACTTTAGGGAATGTTGCAATCGGTACATCTGGTACTACTAATGCTGGTTCGGCTACAACAATGTTTATTGCGCCTTTTGGTGGTGATCAAGCTACTAGTGCAACTGGTAAAGTGCATTATAAGGTAGTTGGTTCTGCTCCAAACAGAACTCTTGTTGTAGAATGGTTAAATATGGAGATGGATTGGGGTTCTTCCACTGCGAATGGAACTTACCAAGCTAGAATTTATGAAACTTCGGGGGTTGTTGAATTTGTTTATGGAGCAATGGCTGTTGCTGATACTTTTACTACTGGTCCAATAATTGGTTTTTCAGGCGGAGCAGTAGCAGGTAAAATTGCATCTATAACTTCTTCAACAAATGCGCTCACAACTAATGGTACTGCTTTTGTAAACAATACTTACACAGTAGCTGCAATTGCAAATTTAGATTCAAGTGCAAATGGTTCAAGAAGAACTTACGTATTTACACCATCTACATTGCCAGTTTCAGCTCCTACTACACTAACATTTTCGGGAATTACTTCAGCGGGAACTACTGTAAATTGGGTTGATAATTCTACAAATGAAGTCGGGTTTTTAGTAACAAGAGCTTCGGATGCAACTTTTACTACAAATGTTGTTACAACAATTGTGGCATCAACTTCAACTGCAGCGACAGGAGGTGCATATAATTCTATTCAAACTGGTTTGTTATCTAGTACATTATATTATTACAAGGTTCAAGCAATAACAGAGGCTGTTTTTTCATCTGAAATATCCGGCTCTCAGGTAACAAACGCTCCTGGAATTTTTATTTCGGTTGCTAATGGTAACTGGACAAATCCTGCAACATGGGATGCAAATGCTGTTCCTACAGGAGCAGATAGTGCAATTGTGGCGGCACATACTGTGACAATTGATGCGGCAAGTTTATCAATTAATAACTTAACGGTTCAAGGGTCTTTAGAGTTTGGTGTAACACCAACTACTTTTAATGTGAATGGTAATTTAACTGTTGAAGCGGGAGGAGAGTTTCTTGTATTTAACGGTACAACTGGTAAAGCTATAGTTGTTTCCGGAAATATAGTGAATGATGGAAATATCGATTTGTCAATTGGTGCAACAACTGCAGGAAGTTTGACATTAAATGGAACTACAGTTCAATCAATTACTGGTTCTGGAACGTTTGCTAACAATAAAATTAGAAATTTAATTTTTAGTAATACATCAACTGCAATTCCAAATATTAACTGGGGATTTGATGATATTAGTGTTGAATATAATTTAACAATATCAAATGCTAAGATTGATTTAGGGGGTAATAAAATTAATTATGGTGTTAGTGCAACTTCAACTGGTAATACATTTGCATTTACAAATGGAGGTTTTTTAAACGGAACTTTTTCTAGATGGTGGACTTCAGGAGGAACGGGTTATACTACTTCTGGTCCAACAACAATTCCAGCTGGAGCTGCTGGTAGATATCCTTTTTACTCACCTACTGGTGAGCAAAGAATTTTTTATCTTGGAAGAACAACTCCAACCGTTGGAGGAAAATATGCAGTAACATATAATAATGCTACAACTAGTACTACAGGTTTAAATATTACAGATGGTGCTGCAACTATAACTAATAGATGGGATGGAAATTTTGTGGTTACATTGGATGGAACAACTCCAGCTGCAACTTCTAACTGGGTAACAATGTTTACGCCAGGTGCCTTTTTTACTACGGCAACTGGGGCAAGAGTTTTAGGGCAAAATGTAGCTTTATCAGGAACTCATGTTAATACTTCTAGTGCTCCATATGGTCAAAGAAGTGGAATTACAACTGCTGATTTAACATCTGCTACTGGATTGTATCTTGGAGTTAATGCTGCTGATGTACCTGTTGTTTCAATTGCATCAGGCGATTGGAATTCAACAAGTACTTGGAATGGAGGAGTGGTTCCTACATGTGCTGATGTAGCTGTAATTGCTAATGGACATACGGTTACTTCTTCAACTTCTGGTAATTTAGCAAAAGGTGTTACTATTGCAACAGGAGGAACTTTAGTTGTTTCTGCTGGTGATTTAACAGTGGGTTGTACATTAAATAATAATACTTTAACTAATAATGGTACTTTGACTGTTTCAGGTGGACTTTTAGCAGTTAATGGTAATATGGTTCATAATGCAGCTTCGATTTTCAATCAGAGTGGAGGTGATATTCTAGTTGACGGGAATGATGGTGGTAATGCAGCAAATTCTGTACCTGCATCTACAGCTATTGTTCAATTGAATTCTCAATTTATTAACTGGACAGGCGGTGTTCTTACTATTTTAGATCCACATGCTAATACTTCAGCATCTAATACAATTGCTTACAATAATAGTACAGCACATGTGAATGTTCCAAATACACATACACTTAAATTAGGTGATGGTGTTTCAACTGATGCAGGTGGTAATGCTACTAATGGATTTAGATTAAATACATGGGCAGGTTCTAATAGAATCTTATTCGGTAATTTAGAAGTGAATACTTTAGGTGGAACTAATAGAATTGTAACTACAACTTATTCCTTAGGTTTTAGTGGAAATGTACTTATTCAACCAAGTTCTGAAATTTTATTTGGTACTTCTTATGTTGCTGGTAATATTACTAATAATGGAATTTTTACTTCTACAACAGAATTAGGTTTAGCAAGTTATGCTAATGGAACTGTTGCTGCAACTACAAACGCACAAACTATTGGAGGTGCAGGAGTTTATAGAAACTTAGCTGCTGCTCCAACGGCAAACTTAACTTCATTAACGGTTAATAATACTAATGCTACAGGTGTAACGTTAAGTGTGCCTTTATCTGTTAGTGGTACATTAACAATGACTTCTGGTATTATTAATACTACAAACACAAATTTATTATCATTAGGAACTGCAGCGGCAGCAGGAACTTTAGCAGGTGCGCCAAGTGCAACTAACATGGTTAGAGGTCCTTTCGCTAGAACTATTGCTAATGCTAATGCAAATACAAATTATTTATTATTTCCTGTTGGTAAAGTAGCTTACGCTCCAGTTTGGGCAGCTCCAGCTACTACTGCTGTAACTGTAATGAAAGCTGAAACTTTTGATACGAATACAGGTACACAAAGTGCTGCAATTACAAACATGGCAACTAATAGAAGATGGGAATTACCATTAATATCTGGAACAATTAATGATATTAATGTAAGAGTAGGTGATGCTGGAATTTTAACAACAAGCATTCCAGTTCAAGCACCTTCAGCTAGTGGTTTATATACAAGTACTTTTGGTTCTGTTGCTACTGCAGTTGCAGGAGTTTCAACTCAATCAACTACACCAGTATTGAGCGCAAGTTATACAGGTTTTTTAAGTTATGCAGATTCTAATGCTTGTGTTGGAACACCAACTCCTGGTAATACAATTGCTTCAACTAATGCTATTTGTTCAGGAACTTCTGTAACTTTAAGTTTGCAAAATTTAACAACGGGTTCAGGGGTTACATATCAATGGTTCTCATCACCTGATGGAATAACTTA
Source organism: Flavobacterium proteolyticum (assembly GCF_015223105.1). Lineage (GTDB taxonomy): Bacteria > Bacteroidota > Bacteroidia > Flavobacteriales > Flavobacteriaceae > Flavobacterium > Flavobacterium proteolyticum. The sequence continues at coordinate 76,821 of NZ_JADFTZ010000001.1, read as the reverse complement.
TTCTCCTATAGCTTCTGCTACGAATCCTACTTATTCTACGGTACCAACTGCTGCAACTTACTTCAGATGTGAAGTAACTTGTGCTACGGGTCCTTCAACAGCTGTATCAACTCCAGTACAAATAACTTTTGCAAATGAAGTAACTGCAACGGTACCTGGTGCAAGATGTGGAACCGGAACTGTTGATTTAAGTGCAACACCGAGTGCTGGTGCAACTATTAATTGGTTCGCAGCTGCAACAGGTGGTACTTCATTAGCTTCAGGTAATTTATTTACGACTCCTTCAATTAGTGCTACCACTACTTATTATGCTGCTGCAACAACTGCTGCTCCAGGTTTTATTACTGTTGGAACAGGTGGTACTTTAACTGGAGCTACTGCTCAGCCAACGGCATTTTGCAACAGATGGCCAAACTATTGGAGTCAAACAATTTATACGGCAGCAGAATTAACCGCAGCCGGATTAAGTGCTGGTAATATTACTTCAATGGCATATAACATTTCTTCTCTAGGAGATGCTGCAACAAATGCTAATTTTACTGTAAGTATTGGAACAACTGCTGGTAGTAATTTTGCAAATACAACTTTCTTAGCAACTACTGGATTTACAACTGTTTATGGTCCTTCAACTTATACTCATACTGCAAGTGGATGGCAAACAATTACATTTGCGACTCCTTATGTTTGGGATGGAGTGTCTAATATTGTTGTAAACGTAACACATGACGGTGCTGATGCAATAAATAATTCACAAACTTATTATACTGCTACTGCAGATAATAAAGTTTTATGGGTAAATAGTTATACAGGTACTACAACAACAGGTACTTTATCTGTAAATAGACTTAATGTAATATTTGGAGGACCTGCTGCTTGTACTTCTGGAAGAGTTCCAGTAGTAGCTACTGTTTCTTCTCCTCCTGCTTTAACTTTAAGTGGTGTTTCCACTACAATTTGTTCTGGTGTTACATCAGGTACAGTTACTTTAACTGCGGGTTCTGGTGATTATGATACTTTTGCTTGGAGTCCAGCAACAGGAGTTAGTGGTGATGCTGTAACGGGATGGACATTTAATCCAACTGTTTCAACTGTTTATACTTTAACGGCTAGTCAAACTTCAGGAGCTCTTTGTGCTGCAACTGCTACTTACACAGTTAACGTTAATCCAATTCCGAGTGCTATTAGCTTTACTCCTGTAAGTCCTGTTTCGGCTTGTGAAAACACTGCGATTGCAATTACAGCTACTGGAGGTAATTTTAATTCAAACTTATTTACAGAAACAATGAATGCTCTACCAGCTAATTTTTCTGTAGTCAATACTGCTGGTACTGGTTCTGCAACTCTTAATACTACTTACTATAGTGAAGGTACAGGTTCAGTTTTATTTTCTACTGCCTCTACTAGTGCAAATGTAAGTTATCAATTAAATTCTAATATTGATTTAACTGGATCTGCTTCAGCTTCAATTGTATTCTCTCATATTGCAGCTATGGAAAGTCCAACAACATCATATGATTTTGGTATAATAGAGTATTCTACAGACGGTGGTTCTACATGGAATTTAATACCGGTTGCAAATTATTCAGGTTCAGCTAATGCTGCTGTATTTAATACGAATATTCGTTTTTCAACTAGAAGTTATGCAGATTGGATTAGTACTTTCACAGGATCTGGTTCAACTCCAGGAACTGGTCCTGCAACGTCTCTATGGAAAACAGAAACTATTAACGTGCCAGCTGCTGCCTTGACAAGTAATCAATTCAGAATTAGATTTAGATATACTACTGATACATCTACTAACTATTATGGTTGGTTAATTGATAACGTAAGAATTATTAAATCAGCAAACAATATTACTTGGACTCCTGTTACCGATTTATATACTGATGCTGCGGCTACAACTCCTTATATTGCTGGAAGTAGTGCTGCAACTGTATATGTGAAATCATCAACAGTAGGTAGTCAAACTTATACTGCTACTTCTACAAATGCTGCTACAGGATGTTTTAATAGTAATACCGTAAACGTTACCGTAAATGCATTACCAAATGCTACAGTTTCTCGTGTAGATGATACATTAACAGCTGCTGAAGCTGGTGCAACTTACCAATGGTACACTTGTAGTGCTGGTCCAGTTTACACTATAATTCCAGGTGAAACTTCACAATCATATACAGCAACTGCAATTGGTAGTTATGCTGTGGATGTAACTAAAAACGGTTGTACTACAAGAAGTACATGTTTTGATGTTACTACTTTAGGAACTTCTTCTTTTGATGTGAATGCTTTAACAGTTTATCCTAATCCAGTTGTAGACATTTTATCAATTAGATATAATGAAGAAATTACTGCTATTAACGTTTATGACTTAAGTGGAAGATTGGTGAAACAAATTACGCCAAATCAAACTGAAGTTGAGGTGAACATGTCTGAATTAGCTGCTGCAATGTATATTGTAAAAGTAAACGCAGGTGGAAACCAAACTGAAATCAAAGTAATTAAAAAATAAAGTTAAGTTTTTTAAATAAAAAAGGGTCAATCTTTCGAGGTTGGCCCTTTTTGTTTTTATTTTAGCAGTATGAAAATAGTACTTTGTAAAATAGAACAATTAAATGTGGTTATCGACTTAACCAAGAAAATTTGGCCTGTAGCCTATGGAGAAATCTTGTCAAAAGCGCAATTAGATTACATGATTAACAAATTTTACAATGAAACCGCTTTGCGCGAATTAATACAAAAAGGACACGTTTTTTATTTAGTACAAGATGATAACGATAATTACGTAGGTTTTGTTTCCTATGAAATCAATTGCGAACCCAATAAAACCAAAATCCACAAAATATACGTGTTACCCGAAACTCAAGGAACCGGTTTAGGCAGACAGTTTTTTGAACTCGTAAAAGAAAAAGCCATTGAAAACGAACAAAGTGCCATTTTCTTAAACGTTAACAAATACAACAACGCCATACATTTTTACAATAAACTAGGCTTTACAAAAGTAAAAGACGAAGTTATTGATATTGGAAATGGTTATGTTATGGATGATTATGTGATGGAGGTAGCAATTTAAAATGTTTATAACATTACGGATTTCCACATTTTGTTTTGAAATGGGTTTTGTAAATTGTGAATAGAAAAAGTTATTGACAATTATAAATAGCACTTATGAAAAAAATTCTATTAATTTTAATTTTTGTTCAATTCTTCATTAGTTGTAAGGATGAAATAAATAATATCGCAATTGATAATAAAAATTTCATTACAGGTAATTGGGATTTCTTAATTGAAAATGGATTTAACTGTTACAAGTGCCATAAGATAGAATTCGGAATTAATGGAACAGGAAATCTTATAATTTCTTCTACAGAAAAAATAGAATTTGTCTATGAAGTATTTCCTAATAATAAGATAAAATTTAACTTTATTAAACAAGGAACCCAAACCTTTTTTAAACAATCAGAAGTGTTCTATTATAAAAATCAAACAATTAATGATTTTGAATATTTTGATTTATTAGATTTAAAAAGTAGAGAGATAATCCATTCACTTGTAAGAACTCCGTCAAGTAAAAATGTTAAGTAAGATTATCTAATACTCTGGCTAAATTTTTAAATCAAAAGTTCTTATCTATTCCTCTCCCCATAATTCCTTTTCCCAGTAAACTTACCTTTATTGCTCGGTAAACTCGCTTCTTCCGTTTTGCTTGAAGGAGCAATTAATTGGTTCAATTCGGCAACTTCGGCATCCGTTAAGTTTCGGTATTTGCCTTCTTGTACGTCTAATGAAATGTTGATAATGCGGGTACGTTTTAAAGCGGTTACTTCGTAATCTAAATATTCACACATTCTACGAATTTGTCTATTCAAACCTTGTGTTAAAATAATTCGGAAAACGTATTTGCTAATTTGTTCTACTTTACATTTCTTGGTAATCGTTTCTAAAATCGGAATTCCGTTTGCCATTCGATCAATAAATCGATCCGTAATCGGTTTGTTTACGGTTACAATATATTCTTTTTCGTGGTTGTTTCTCGCACGAAGAATTTTGTTTACAATATCGCCATCATTCGTCATGAAAATCAAACCTTCACTGGCTTTATCTAATCGGCCAATAGGAAAAATACGCTCTGGATAATTGATGAAATCTACAATATTGTCTCGTACGCTTAAATTAGTCGTACATTCAATGCCAGCAGGTTTGTAAAACGCTAAATAAATAGGTTTCTCATTCTTTTGTTGAACCAATTCACCATTCACACGAACTTCATCACCAGGCGTAACTTTAGTGCCCATTTCCGGAATCTTTCCGTTAATAGTAACTCTTCCTTGCTCAATCAATCGATCAGCCTCTCTACGAGAACAAAAACCGATTTCCGATAAAAATTTGTTGATTCGTGTTGTATTTTCTTCCATGGTGCAAAGATAGGTTTTTTTAGTAAATAGTGAGTAGTGAATAGTGAATAGCAAGTTTTCTACAGAAAAATAAGCTTTGCGAACTTTGCGAAAAAACTTTGCGTCTTTGCGTTAAAAAACAAAAAAAAGCCCTTTTAAAAAAAGGACTTTCATTTATTTGGAAAAGGTTTCAATTAGATGCTAGCAAATAATTTTTCCATTTTTTCTTTTTCTTCGTCAGCTAAAACACCGTCTACTAAGATTCTTCCACTGTGCTCATCTGTAATGATTTTTTTGCGAGCTGCAATTTCCATTTGCGTTTGTGGTGGAATTGTAAAGAATGAACCAGCAGAAGCGCCACGCTCAATAGAAACAACCGCTAAACCATTTCTAACACTATTTCTAATTCTGTCGTAAGCAGCTAATAAACGCTCTTCGATTTGACCTCTTAATTCTTCTGATTTACCTAATAAGAAGTTTTCTTCTTTTTCAGTTTCAGCCATAATATCGCTTAATTCCGCTTTTTTATGTTTTAAGTGGGTTTGTTTTCCGTCTAATTTTTCTTTAGTTTGAGCTACTACTTCTTTTTTGTGCTCAATAGAAGCTTTCATTTCTTTAATGTGTTTTTCAGCTAATTGAATTTCCAATTCCTGAAACTCCACTTCTTTAGTTAAAGAGTTGAATTCTCTATTATTACGAACGTTTTTTTGTTGCTCTAAATATTTTTTAATCGCAGCTTTGTGTTCGTCGATAGCGTTTTTCTTTACTTTGATTTGCTCATCAATAGTTTCTAAATCGCTTTTTAGTTTTTCTAAACGAGTAGAAAGTCCCGCTACTTCATCTTCTAAATCTTCTACTTCAAGAGGCAATTCTCCTCTTACATTTCTTATTTCGTCTATTTTAGAATCAACTAGTTGTAAAGCATAAAGGGCTCTTAACTTATCTTCTACATTTAGCTCTTTGATTGTCGCCATATTTAAAAGTACTTAACTGGATTTGTATTTTCTTCTGATAAAATGATTGCAAAATTAGTGATTTTTTCTTTAAGAAAATCAACAATATAATTTTTTGTAAATCTTTCGCTTTCAAAATGTCCAATATCTGCCAAAAGTAATTGATTTTCAGCTTCATAGAATTGGTGGTATTTTAAGTCGGCCGTAAGGTAAGCATCTGCTCCTGAAGCAATTGCATTTTTAATAGCAAAACTTCCGCTTCCTCCTAAAACTGCTACTTTTTTTATTGATTTTCCTGTAAAAGCGGAATGTCTAATGCCTTCACATTGCAATTTTTCTTTAACCAATTGCAAAAATTCGGTTTCAGAAAGTGGATTTTCGAACTCACCAACGCGTCCCAAACCAATATTTTGATGTTTGTTTTCCAATTGGTAAATTTCGTAAGCGACTTCTTCGTATGCATGATTTTTGAATAAAGCCTTTAAAATTTTACCTTGTAAATGCTTTTCAAACGTCATTTCAATTTTAATTTCTTCGTTTTCTACAAATTCAAATCGTTCACCAATTTGCGGATTCGAATTTTCATTTCCTAAATAGGTTCCAATTCCTTTCGAATTAAAACTACAATCTTCATAATTCCCAATAGTTCCAGCGCCGGCATCAAACAAAGCGTTTCTTAATTTTTCAAAGTTTTCAGGAATCGTATAGGTAACCAATTTTTGAATGTAATTTTCTTTCGGAATCAACACTTTCGAATGTTTCAATCCTAATGCATCACAGAAGATTTTATTTACACCTTTTTGATGATTGTCTAACGAAGTATGAACCGCATAAATCGCAATGTCATTTTTAATTGCTTTTAAAATCGCACGTTCCACATAATTTTTACCCGTAATTTTCTTAATTCCCGAAAACAAAATAGGATGGAAGCAAACGACCAAATTACATTTTTTAGAAATCGCCTCATCAATCACCGATTCCAATGCATCATGACAAACTAAAACGCCATCAATTTCCTGATTCGGATTTCCAACTAAAAGCCCAACATTATCAAAATCTTCGGCATAACCTAGTGGCGCCATTTCTTCAAGAACCGAAAGTATATTGGAAAGTTTCATGATACGAAATTTAAAAAATGTTTATACAAATTAACGAAATAGTCGTTAGAAATGAAATGATAAATAGCATAAACTTTAATATAAAGATAATTTATTATACTTTCGTAATATGATTTTGTTACGAAAAATACTTTTCCCTTTGGCCTTTTTGTATTGGCTCATTACTTATATCCGAAATTGGCTGTATGACAAAGGCATTTTCAAGAGTTCTTCTTTTGATATACCTATAATTGCAGTAGGAAATCTAAGTGTTGGCGGAACAGGAAAAACACCTCAAATCGAATATTTAATCCGATTGCTTTCTGATAAATATAAAGTTTCGGTTTTGAGTCGCGGTTATAAACGTTCAACCGAAGGTTTTGTTTTAGCTGATGAAAATGCTAGTGCGAGTTCTATTGGTGATGAACCATTTCAGTTTTATTCGAAATTTCCAAATATTCAAGTAGCAGTTGATGCGAATAGAAAAAACGGAATTGAAAATTTACTACAGCTTTCAAACAAACCTGATGTTATTTTACTAGACGACGCTTTTCAGCACAGAAAAGTAAAAGCAGGATTTTATATTTTGCTCACGGCTTACGATGATTTGTTCTGTGATGATTATATTTTGCCTTTCGGGAATTTACGCGAACCTTCTTCAGGAAAAAAACGTGCCGATATGATAATTGTCACAAAATGTCCGAATGATTTGTCCGAAATTGCGCAGCAGAAAATCAGAGAAAAGTTAAAGGTAAAGCAGGAAGTTTTCTTTACTACAATTCAGTACGACGATTTTGTTTTTGGAAATGATAGTCAATTGTTGGTTTCGGAAATTCAATCGGAAAGCAAAGTGTTGGTGGCCGGAATTGCAAAACCTAAATTATTCTTCGATTTTCTAAAAAATGAAACAGATGAAACTTTGGTATTTCCAGATCATCATCATTTTTCGAAGCAAGATTGTGAACAAATTTTGGCAAAGGCCAACGGAAGAAAAATAATTACAACAGAAAAAGATTTTGTTCGTTTAAACGGATTATTGCCAAAAGCGCAATTGTTTTATTTACCAATAAAATCAACTTTTTTAAATACAAACATTGATAAAACGATAGAAGATTATGTGGGACAAAGTTCAAGAAACAGTTAGTTACATTAAAGATAAAACCAATTTCACTCCAGAATACGGCGTGATTTTAGGTTCAGGATTAGGTGGATTTACAGCAGATATTGCAATCGAACATACTTTGCCTTATTCGGAAATTCCAAATTTTCCAGTTTCAACGGTGCAAGGTCATCAAGGTGCTTTGGTTTTTGGAACGATTCAAGGAAAAAAAGTAGTGGCGATGCAAGGACGTTTTCATTTTTATGAAGGATACGATATGAAACAAGTAACGTTTCCAGTTCGTGTGATGAAATATTTAGGAGTTGAGAAGTTAGTTGTGTCAAATGCTTCGGGAGGTGTTAATCCGGAATATGTTGTTGGAGATGTTGTTGTTATTACAGATCATATTAATATGATGCCTGAACATCCTTTAAGAGGACATAACGATGAACGTTTTGGACCAAGATTCGTAAATATGAGCGAACCGTATTCTAAAGCTATGATTGAAAAAGCATTTGAATTGGCTGAAGATTTAAATCTATACCTGAAAACAGGAATTTATTTAGGGTTACAAGGACCAACATTCGAAACGCTTGCCGAATATAAAATGGTAAAAGTATTGGGTGCTGATTGCGTTGGAATGTCAACTGTTCCAGAAGTGATTGTGGCGCGTCACATGAATATGGAATGCTTTGGAGTTTCTGTAATTACGGATATGGGTGACGAAGATAATATTGAAGAAGTTAACCATGATGAGGTTTTAGAAGCTGCTAAAAAAGCTGAGCCTCATGTAAGAAATCTAATTAAGAATTTGATTGCTCAGTACTAGTTAAGTATTTGGTAACAATGGTAAAGAAATGCTCTGGTTCAAAAGGTTTGGTAATTACTTCATTCATACCATAGGACAAGAGCATTTCTCTATTTTCATTTAAGGAGATTGCTGTTAATGCCACGATAGGAATATGGTTGTTGAATTTTCTAATTTCACTGGTAGCTTCTGTTCCGTTGATTCCTGGTAAATGAACGTCCATAAGGATTAAATCATAGTTGTTGATCTTTACATCTTCGATAGCATCTTCACCATTATCTATAATATTGCAAGAAATACCTCTTTTTTCAAGCATTTTCTGTGTAATCATTTGGTTGATTTTGTTGTCCTCAACTAATAATACTTTTTTCTCAGTCAATAGCGATTGAGAAGGTTTTATAACTTCTTCTTTTACTTTGTTTGCTATTCCTTTTTCAAATTGTAATTCAAAACTAAAAGTACTTCCTTTTCCAGATTCACTGTAAAGATGAATTTGACTACCCATTAATTCTAAGATTTTCTTCACAATGGAAAGTCCAAGACCCGTTCCGCCATAAGTGCGGTTAATTTCAACCGAACCTTGACTAAAACTATCAAAAATAGCGTCTTGTTTGTCTTTTGGAATCCCGATTCCGTTGTCTTTAATTTCAAAATAAAGCGTCACATTTTCATCTGTTTCTTCTCTCTTTTTGATGGTGCACCAAACATCACCATTTTTACTGAATTTGATGGCATTATTTAATAAATTAATTAAAATTTGAGAAAGTTTTGTAGGGTCGCCTTTTAAATTGAAGTCAATAGATTTATCAATATGAAGATGACATTTAATATTGTTTTCGTGAATGAATTCTTTGAAAGAAGTTACAATATTTTCAGTAAGCTCAGATAAATTAAAATTGATTTTCTCAATCACCACTTTGTCTGATTCCAAACGATTGATTTCTAAAATGTCATTAATGAAATTTAATAGATAATTTCCAGAAAACTCAAGTGATTTCAGGTAATTTAACTGACTAGCTTTTGGTTTTTCTTGCAATAAAAGATAAGTAATCCCATTAATTGCATTTAAAGGAGTACGAAGTTCGTGACTTACGGTTGATAAGAAATCAGCCCTTGCTTTTGATGCTCGTTCTGCTTTATCTTTTTCTATAGTTAATTCTCTGTTTTTCTCCTTTAGAAGTTTATTCGTGCTAATTCTAATTTTATTGTTTTTGTATAACGATAAACTCAGTAGCGATAAAATCGAGATCAAAGCAATACTCAAAATACTAATTAACTTAGAAAAACGTAATGTTTTTTGCTGACTTTTTTTCTCTTTGTCTAATTGTTCAATCGTCTTTAGTTGTTTGTCAAATTGAATTTTATCAACCGTGTTTTCAGCAACGTAATTGTTGTAATATTTACCAATTGAATCCGTTAAATCGGCATATTTTTTTAAATATAAATTAGAGCTTGAAATGTTTTTGTTTTTTTCATAAGTCGTACTTAAGAGTTTGTAAATACGCTTCGTAAGTTGATAATCGTTATTATTAGCTTCGTTTGTTTGATTGGCAAGATTTAAATAGTTAATGGCTTGCGGATAATTTTTCTTTAAAATTTCAATTTCTCCTAACTGAATATATGCTTCGGTTTTTGTACTTAGCAACGCATCATCACTTATATTTTCTACAACACCTTTTAAAATGTTACTAGCTTCGTTAATATTTCCTTTTTCTTTTTTAATAATAGCTTTTTGAAGGTTAATTAACTCAATAGCTTCAAGGAAATTTAATTTTTTGTAAATAACAGTAGCCTTTTCAAAATAAATTTCAGCAAAAGCAATATTGTTTTTCTTAAGATAGCATTTTCCTAAACCATAGTAGGAAAGCGCAATATTTGAATTAGGCTCTCCTTTACTGTAAATACTAATAGCTCTGATGTAATAATCGATTGCTAAATCATTTTTTTCAAGTTCGTAAAAAATGGTGGCTAGTTGCAAATAACAGTCAGCAAGTTTGTTGTCTAGATTATTTGCTTTGGCATATTCAATAGCTTTTTCGGTATACAAAATAGCTTTAGTATAGGATTTTTTGGCTTCTTTATTGAACAAGCCAATTTCTAAGTAATAATCGGTGCTATCACTTATTTTTCCAGCATCTTTGTAGACAGACTGTGTGTAACCATTTATAGTTACGAATAGAAATAATATGAAAAGTCGTTTAATCAAGAAATGCCTGAGTTAAATTTAACCCTGCAATTTAAAGTTTTTTAGCGATAATAAAAACTTTATTTTTTAGAAACGAATGTAATTAAATCAATTAATCGAGAAGAATAGCCAATTTCGTTGTCGTACCAACCTACAATTTTTACCATTTTGTCAATAACAGAAGTTAGTTGAGCGTCAAATAAACAAGAGTTTTGATTCCCAATAATATCAACAGAAACGATTGGGTCTTCGGTGTAATCTAAAATACCTTTGAAATTAGTTTCAGAAGCTTTTTTGAATGCTTGATTGATTTCCTCGATTGAAACTTGTCGTTTTACATTAAAAGTAATATCGGTCAACGAACCATCTGGAACCGGAACGCGAATACCACAACCACCCATTTTTCCTTCTAATTCTGGGAAAATTTTTGTTAATGCTTTTGCTGCTCCAGTTGTTGTAGGAACAATCGATTGTGCAGCTCCACGAGCTCTGCGTAAATCTTTATGCGGTTGATCGTGTAAACTCTGGTCAGTAGTGTAGGAGTGAACCGTGGTGATGTACGCTTGCTCAATTTCGCACAATTCTTGAATGATTTTAATCATTGGAGCTGCGTTATTTGTCGTACAACTTGCGTTGGAAATTATGGTTTCACTTCCATCTAAAATGTGTTCATTTACACCTAAAACAACGGTTTTTATTTCATCCACTTCAGACGGTGCCGAAAGAATAACCTTTTTCGCTCCAGCTAAAATGTGTTGGTTAATTTCTTCAAACGTTTTGAATTTTCCAGTCGATTCTATAACAATATCTACGTTTGCGGATTTCCAATCTAAATTTTTAATTTCTCTTTCGTGAAAAAACAAGTAGGATTTATCGTCAATGATAACCGAATCCTCAGAAAACGAAACCTTATGATTTAAAACACCGTGAATGCTATCGTATTTTACCAAATGTGCCATTGTTTTGTTATCCGCAATGTCATTGATGGCAACTACTTCAATAGTAGGATGATTCAAAAGCAATCGGAACAAATTACGTCCAATTCTTCCAAAACCATTAATAGCAATTCTTGTTTTCAATTTTATTTATTTTGAATTTGTTCTTGAGTTTGAACTTTTAGTGAATGTGTTTCTCCGCGTGATAAGACGAACGCACTAAAGCGCCACTTTCTACATGTCTAAAACCTAATTCTTTTCCTATTTGTTCGTATTTCGCAAATTGTTCTGGCGTGATGTATTCTTTAACCGGTAAATGTTTTTTACTCGGTTGTAAGTATTGGCCAATCGTTACAATATCGACTTTTGCATCGGCTAAATCGTGTAAAACTTGAATCACTTCTTCTTCTGTTTCACCTAAACCTAACATAATGCCCGATTTTGTTCTTTTGATGCCTTGTTCTTTTAAATAGCGTAACACTTCTAAACTTTTCTCGTATTTCGCTTGAATACGCACTTCACGAGTTAATCGTTTTACAGTTTCCATATTGTGAGAAACTACTTCTGGAGCAACTTCAATAATTCTATCTAAATTTCTAGTATTCCCTTGAAAGTCTGGAATTAACGTTTCTAAAGTAGTATTAGGATTCATTCGGCGAATCGCTTTCACGGTTTCTGCCCAAATAATCGAACCCATATCTTTTAAATCATCACGGTCCACGCTAGTAATAACCGCGTGCTTGATGTTCATAATTTTGATAGAACGCGCTACTTTTTCAGGTTCATCCCAATCCACATCTTCAGGGCGACCCGTTTTTACGCCACAAAAGCCGCATGAACGCGTACAAATATTTCCTAAAATCATGAAAGTTGCCGTTCCTTCGCCCCAACATTCGCCCATATTAGGACAACTTCCCGAAGTACAAATCGTATTCAGTTTGTATTTGTCTACTAAACCTCTAAGTTCGGTGTAGTTTTTACCGGTTGGTAATTTTACGCGCAACCATTTTGGTTTGGGTTCTCTGGGTGGAAAAACATTGTCAATAGCCGTGTCCATAATCAAAATTTTGATAGGCAAAGATAATTAGAAATGGTGGATTTCTATAAAAGAATGTAAAGTTTTAAGATTTGTTTAGAAGTTTATTTTCCAGAAATAATCTCCGCCAATAATTTCTTAGCTCTAAGCAATTTAATTTTGATGTTATTCAGCGGTTCATCAATTTGTTCTGCCATTTCTTGATACGTCATTTCCTGAAAATAACGCATTTGAATGACTTCCTGATAAGCAGGTTTTAATTGTTTGATGTATTGTAGTAATTGAGCTAGATTTTGCTCGATAATCAATTCATCTTCGGCAGAATTGGAATCATCAGCAACGCTGTAGGCTTGATGGTCTTCTTCGTCGTTCATTTCAATAAATAAAGACGATTTCTTTTTGCGAAGCATGTCGATATGAACGTTTTTTGCAATCGCAATCAACCAAGTATTAAAACCATATTCGGGATTATAGGTTGCGATTTTATCAAAAGCTTTTGCAAAAGTTTCAATTACAATATCTTCGGTATCGGTTTCGTTTTCGGTGCGTTTTAGCATGAATCCGTAAACTTCATTCCAGAAAAAGTCCAATAAAAACGTGAAAGCAACTTGGTCTCCCTTTTTTGCTTTTTCAATGTTTTCTTGAATAATTACCGAATTTACTTCCAATGTACAGGTTTTGAGATGAGGTTTCTAAAAAATACGCTCAGTTGTGTAAAGATAAGCACAATTTCAATAATCGGATACCAATACATCACATCTTTTTCTTTTAGTTTTCCAGCGGCATAGCCTAAAGAAATCCAAGTGAATAAATATCTAAAAACGATTATTCCAGTTACAATCATCCATTGGAATTGAAATGCTAATAAAACAATTGCCAAAACTAAAAACCAAAACTGACTAAAGAAAAATAATCCCAATTGAAATTTATCAAATCCTTTGTAGTATTTTGAAGTCGTAGCATGTCTTCTTTTTTGATACACCCAAGACGAAAAAGTAGTTTTTGGTTCCGAAAAAGTAAAACTTTCTGGCGTGTATAAAATTGCAGTATTCTTCTTTGTCGCTGCTTGATTGATAAATAAATCATCATCACCCGAACGAATTTTCATGTGATCCATAAAACCACGAACATTGAAAAATTCTTCTTTTTTATAAGCTAAATTGCGTCCAACACCCATATAAGGTTTGCCAATTTTCGCCCAAGAAAAATATTGTGTAGCAGTTAACATTGTTTCAAAACGAATGATTTTGTTAAGGAATGAATTCTTCACTTTTTCGTAAGCGCCATAACCTAAAACAATCGTTTTTTCTTTGGTAAACTGAGTCGAAATTTGCAACAACCAATCGTTTGAAGCCGGATAACAATCTGCATCGGTAAATACTAAATACTCGTTTTTTGCAGCTTTAATTCCTAATGTTAACGCGAATTTTTTATTACCCCAAAAGGCTTCGTTATTTTGAACCTTTACCAATTTTACATTCGAATATTGCTTTTCGTAACTTTCAAATAATTCCAAAGTTTCATCGCTCGAAGCATCGTCAATTAAGACAATTTCGTAATCAGGATAGTTTTGGGTAACCAAAGTTTGAAAATACTTTTTGATATTTTCTTCTTCGTTTTTAGCACAAACAATGATTGAAATAGGTAAACGTTTCGGAGTTCCTTCGGTTTTTTTACCAAATGAAAATTTTCCGAAAATAAAAAGGTAATAAATAAATTGAATAAACACGATAACCGCAAAAGCGATTAAGAGTATTGTTAGTATCATAAATTTTGAAAATTAAGAGTGCGAAGGTTCGCTGCAGTCTTTCATTTGTTCTGGAGTTTTTCCGCAAAAGCTACAGTTTTCTCCATCTTTATTCAAAAACGGACTTTGGCTAGCACAAGTTCCAGCGAATTTTCCGTCTTTTTTTGCCCAAATTTTTATCGCGATACCTGCAAACGCAAGTCCTAAAAGTCCAATGGTTACTAATACAAGTTTCATTTTTTTTCTATTTTGAACTGCAAAATTAATTAAAATCCAAATAACAAATCCCAAATTCCAAACAAATCTCAAAAACAAATTCAAAATTTTTGGAACACAGATTTAAGAAATGGAAGAAATCTTTAAAGTTAGAAAATTTAGCACGCGGATAGAACAGATTTGCTAATGCAAAACGCAGATTTAAACGGATTTCTTATGTTGCCTATGAAAAGTGAAATGCCTAAAATCAACACAAAACAAATCTAATGTGTCTATGTGTTTAAAAAAGCACGCCAAGATTTTAAACTCCCAACTTTCTTCTCCCAACTAAATAATGTTAACTTCCGCTTCTATCGCAATTCCAAATTTTTCTAAAATCGTTTGTTGGATATTTCTCGAAAGCGCTACAATTTCGGCTCCCGTTGCTGTTCCGTAATTCACTAAAACTAAGGCTTGATTTTTATGAACTCCAGCATCACCAAAACGTTTGCCTTTAAAACCAGCTTGTTCAATTAACCAACCTGCAGGAACTTTTACTTCCGTTTCAGAAACTACATAATGTGGCATATCGGGGTGAAGTGCTTTTGCTTTTTCGTAAGCTTCTTTGGGAATAATCGGGTTTTTAAAGAAACTTCCACTGTTGCCTAATTCTTTAGGGTCAGGTAATTTGCTTTGACGAATGGCAATTACAGCATTGCTAACGTCTTTTAAGGTTGGGTTTTCGATTCCGTTTTGTTTTAATTCCGTTTCAATTGCACCATAAGTCGTGGAAACTTTATGATTTCTTTTCGTTAATTTAAAACTAACCGAAGTAATGATGTATTGATTTTTCAATTCGTTTTTGAAAACACTTTCGCGATATTCGAATTTACATTGTGCATTGGTGAAAGTTTCGATTTCTAATGTTTTCAAATTCAATGCGTCACAAGAAAACATAGTATCTTTAATTTCTACTCCATATGCTCCAATATTTTGAATAGGAGTTGTACCTACATTTCCTGGAATCAATGATAAATTTTCAATTCCACCAAAATTTTGGTCGATGCACCAAAGTACAAATTCGTGCCAATTTTCACCAGCTTGTGCTTTTACGATAGCAAAATCATCATTTTCTTCTACAATTTCTCTTCCTTTTAAATTCACATGAACGACTAATTTTTCGATATCTTGCGTTAACAACATGTTGCTTCCGCCACCCAAAATAAAAATATCGTGGTTAACGGTCAATACTTCTTTCAATTCATCGATAGAAGAAACAGAAACAAATTGTTTAGCTTTAGCTTCAATTCCAAAAGTATTATAATTTTTTAAGGAGAAATTGGTTTGAATATGCATTAGAATAATTTTTTTCAAATGTAATGTTTATGTGGTAATTTTCAAATTCAACATTATGGAGTATTTTTTTTGGAACACAGATTAAAGAAATTTTAATAATTTTTAAAATCTGTTCCATCTGTGTTCCTAAAAATTATTGAAATTTAAATCGGAAATATTTTATACGATTGATGTGTTTCTTTAATAATCATCTCTGTTCGTTCGGCATGCGTGTCAGAAATAAAAATTTGTCCAAAAACGGCATCATTTACCATGGTTACGATTTTTTGAACACGCGTTTCATCTAATTTATCGAAAATATCATCGAAAAGAAGAATCGGTAATTCGCCACTTTGCTTTTTCATAAACTCGAATTGCGCTAATTTCAACGCAATCAAAAATGATTTCTGTTGGCCTTGTGAGCCAAATTTCTTAATTGGGAAACCATCGATTTCAAAAATCAAATCGTCTTTATGAATTCCGTTACTTGTATATTGTATGATTCTGTCCTTTTGTAGCGATTCTTCTAATAGCGATAATAAATCTTTTTCGAACAATTGACTTTCGTAACGTAAAGCAACTGATTCATTTCCACCCGAAATATTGGTGTGATGCTTTTGGAAAATCGGGATGAAATCGTTTAAAAACTGGTTTCTTTTTTCGAAGATTAGCTGCCCAGTTTCGCTTAATTGTTCGTTGTAAATCGATAAATTATCTGCATCAAAAGTTTGGTTTAAAGCAAAATATTTCAATAAAGCATTTCGCTGTGCTAACGTTTTTTGATATTGAATCAACAATTGCAAATATTGATTATCCAATGTTCCAATTACACTATCAATAAATTTTCTTCGAGTTTCACTTCCTTCCACAATCAAATCGGCATCAGAAGGAGAAATAATTACCAAAGGAATTAATCCTAAATGTTCAGAAAGTTTTTCGTAAACTTTTCCGTTACGTTTGATGGTTTTCTTTTGCCCTTTTTTTAAACTGCAAACGATTTTTTCTTCTTTGCCGTTTTTTTCAAGTAAAGCATCAATTACAAAAAACTCTTCGCCATGTTTGATATTTTGTACCGCTAACGGATTGAAATAGCTTTTTCCGTAGGCCAAATGGTAAATAGCATCTAAAACATTGGTTTTTCCAACGCCGTTTTTCCCAACAAAACAATTGATTTTAGCGTCAAAATCAAATTCGATTTGGGCTAAATTCTTATAATTAAGTAAAGATAACTGTTTTAAAAACACAATAAATAAGGGTTGTTAGATGACTAAAAGTAAGACTTCCTGCAAAAGTAAATTGAAAATCTTAAAAATATCTACAAAAATGGTTTTAAATTTTAATAAAAATTATATTTTTGCACCTCATTAAATTAAAAATAAATGGCAACATATAACAAAAGAGGTTACAAAGCTCCAAAACCTGAAGAAGCAAAAGTTGAAAACGAGTTTGAAGAAGTAGAAGCAGTAGATGTACAAGATAGTACTACAGCAGAGGTTTTCAATACTTTAGATGAAACAGCTTCAAAAACTGAGGATTGGGTAGCTAAAAATCAAAAAGTGATTTTAGGTATTGTAGGTGCAATTGCGATTGGAACTTTAGGATATTTATTATTTAACAGATTTGTTGTTGAGCCTAAAGAAGAAAAAGCAGCTAACGAAATTTTCCAAGCACAACAATTTTTTCAACAAGCGGTTGATGCTACAGAGAAAAACGATTCTTTATATAATTTAGCACTTAAAGGTGGTGAAGGTAAATTAGGATTCTTACAAGTTGCTGAACAATATTCAGGTACTGCTGCTGGAAACTTAGCTAATTACCACGCTGGTATGGCTTACTTAAACTTAGGTGATTTTAAAAATGCGATTACGTATTTAGAGAAATTTAAATCGGAAGATGCTATTTTAAAACCAATTGCTTTAGGTGCTATCGGAGATGCTTTGTCAGAAACTAACAAAGTAGATGATGCTATTGCTCATTACAAAAAAGCGGCTGAAGCTTCAGAAAATGATTTCACGACGCCAAGATATCTATTAAAAGCAGCTCAATTGTATTTAACTGCTGGTAAAAAAGCAGAAGCTCATGCTTTATTTGTTGAGATTAAAGAGAAATATGAAACTTCTAAAGAAGGAATGAATATTGACGCTTTCATTGCAATGACAGAATAAGAATGGCAACAGAAAATAAAAATTTATCCAATTACGATAAAAACACAATCCCAAATGCGAAAGATTTTCGGTTTGGGATTGTTGTTTCAGAATGGAACGAACAAGTAACCGAAGGTTTGTATAATGGAGCTTTCGCTGCTTTAACCGATTGTGGAGCTTTACCAGAAAACATTATTCGCTGGAACGTACCAGGAAGTTTCGAATTGATTTTCGGAGCTCGCCAAATGCATGAAAAATTAGAGCTAGATGCTGTAATTGTGATTGGTTGTGTGATTAAAGGAGAAACCATGCATTTTGAGTTTGTTTGTGAAGGGGTAACTCAAGGTATGAAAGACTTAAATCTTTTATACGATGTACCAACCATCTTTTGTGTTTTGACCGATAATAACATGCAACAATCGTTAGATAGAAGTGGTGGGAAACACGGAAACAAAGGTGTAGAAGCCGCTATTGCAGCTATTAAAATGGTAGATTTGAATAGAAAATAAAAGGATTTCCTTTAAAATCAATATACTAAATCCCGATTTTCATCGGGATTTTTTGTTAACAAAAATTTGGAGATTAAACGCGTAAAAATCCTTAAATTTGAAAAAAATAATGCGACATGATTAAGTTTGGAAAAGGTAGAATGCCAAAGAACAAAAGATTTAATTACACGCCTCGTCATTACGAAGGTAAAACGGTAGATAATCCATTTGATTTTGATTCTGCAATACGACGCGATAGAGAAACCGCAAGTTATAATGATATGCGAGCAATGTGGAGCGATGCAAGAGATGCTAGTAGAAATAGAAAAAATCGTTCGTTCAATATGCGCGTTATTATCATTGCCTTAATTTTGGTATTGATTTTTTTCTTTATCATCGATTTCGATTTTTCCATATTTAGAAGAAAATAATGGCAGCGAGTATTATTCAACTTTTACCCGATCATGTTGCCAATCAAATTGCTGCGGGAGAAGTGGTGCAACGCCCAGCTTCTGTAGTGAAAGAGTTGTTGGAAAATGCCGTTGATGCCAAATCAACCGATATCAAATTAATCGTTAAAGAAGCAGGAAAAACCTTAGTTCAAGTAATTGATAACGGTTTAGGTATGAATACAACCGATGCCCGTTTGTGTTTCGAACGTCATGCTACTTCTAAAATCCGAAAAGCAGAAGATTTATTTGATTTGCATACCAAAGGTTTTCGCGGCGAAGCACTAGCTTCTATTGCTGCGATTGCCCACGTGGAATTAAAAACAAAACAGGACCAAGAAGAACTTGGAACTCATATCATTATTGAAGGAAGTAAATTGGTAACCCAAGACGTAGCTGTTTTACCAAAAGGAACTTCGTTTGCGGTTAAGAATTTGTTTTTCAATATTCCAGCCAGAAGAAATTTCTTGAAATCGGAAACGGTAGAATTTCGTCATGTAATGGATGAATTCCAACGAGTTGCGATGGCGCATCCTTCGATTTCGTTTACTTTGATGCATAATGGAAGTGAATTGTATAATTTACCAAGTTCGAATTACCGTCAACGCATCGTTAATATTTTCGGAGGAAAAACCAATGAAAAATTAGTGCCAGTTTCTGAAGAAACCGAATTAATTACCATTTCTGGATTTGTGGGAAAACCCGAATTCGCTAAAAAGAGTAGAGGCGAACAGTTTTTCTTTGTGAACGATAGATATATCAAAAGTGCGTATTTGCATCATGCGATTATGAGTGCTTATGAAGGATTATTGAAAGAAGGCAATCAACCAAGTTATTTCTTGTATTTGCAAGTTCCGCCGCATACTATCGATATTAACATTCATCCAACGAAAACCGAAATTAAGTTCGACGACGAACATTCGTTATATGCAATTTTGCGTTCGGCAGTAAAACATAGTTTAGGGCAGTTTAATGTGGCTCCCGTTTTAGATTTTGAACGCGATGCCAATTTAGATACACCTTACGAATACAAAAATAGAGAAGCTGATTTTCCAACCATTCAAGTGGATTCGAATTTTAATCCGTTTGCGACTGAGAAACCGAGTTCGAAACCGTTATCTTCTTTTGGAAGTTATAAAAAGGAAACGGCTACCGCAAGTTGGGAAAGTTTGTATGTTGGGTTAAAACAAGACACACAAGAAATTGAGGCTTTTTCTTTTGAAAGCGAAGAAGTTACGAGTAAATTATTTGATGATGATGTGATAGAAACTAAAACTACTTCTACCTATCAAATTCATAAAAAGTATATTGTTAGTGCAATAAAATCGGGAATGTTGGTAATTGATCAAGGTAGAGCGCACCAACGTGTGTTATACGAACAATTTCTGACTAATATTACGGTTCAAAAAGCTTCGAGCCAACAATTGTTATTTCCATTGGAATTGTATTTTTCTTCTGATGAAATGATTTTATTGAAAGAATTACAATCGTCACTGGAAAATACTGGATTTGTTTTTGATGCTTTCAATGCTGATTCTGTTCAAATTTCTGGATTACCTATTGGAATGGCAGAAAGTGAAGTTTCTATTGTTTTAGAAGAATTGATTGGAAATCTACAAAATGAAATTCCAGAAAGTAGTTTTTCACAAAGTGATAGTATTGCCAAATCGATGGCAAAAAGTATGGCTGTAAAAACGGGAACTTATTTAACCGAAAAGGAGCAAGAAAATTTAGTAAATTCGTTATTTGCTTGTAAAGATCCGAATGTTTCGCCTTTTCAAAAACCTACTTTTATCACGTTAACGGTAGAAGATTTAGATAAAAGATTTGCCTTATAATGAATAATATGACCGACACCGTAAAACAGTTATTAATTATTAACGTTTTATTTTTTATAGGAAGTTTTGTTGTGCCACAGGCCAATGGACTATTAGCGCTTCATTATTTTGAAAACGATAGTTTTAAATTTTGGCAGCCTATATCATATATGTTCATGCACGGAAGTTTAATGCATATTTTCTTTAATATGTTTGCTTTGATTTCTTTTGGAAGTGCTTTAGAACATTTTTGGGGAGCAAAAAAGTTTTTGTTTTTCTATTTTTCTTGTGGATTGGGTGCTGCTTTAATTCATTCAGGAGTAAATTATTACCATTTTCATGATGCACAAAATATGTTATTACAAAATGGTATTTCTGTTGCAGATATTAAAACGTTATTAAATGGAGGAAGTGTAAATATAAATGTCGCTGATACTACTTTGATTCAAAATTATGTGAATCAAATGGGTGATGTATACAACACACCTGCAGTTGGAGCCTCTGGAGCTATTTATGGTTTATTGGTAGCTTTTGCCTTTATGTTTCCAAATGCGGAGTTAATGATGATGTTTATTCCCGTTCCTATTAAAGCTAAATATTTTGTTCCTGTAATTGTCTTGTTAGATTTGTTTTCAGGAGTAACAGGTTATAGTATTTTTGGTGGAAACATTGCCCATTTTGCCCACGTGGGTGGTGCATTAATTGGTTTTATTATGATGTGGTATTGGAAGAAAAATCAGTTCAATCAAAACCGTTGGGATAGATAGTTTTTTAGAAGATAGAAAAAAGAACAAAGAAAAAAGAACAAAGAAAAAAGATGAACATTTTAGACGATTTAAAACTACAATACAAAACAGGAGGGATGGTGCAAAAGTTAATCTTTTGGAACATTGGTTTCTTCTTGTTTTCGTTGGTATTTTTTTATAGTTTTTCTGTTGGAAGTTTTCAAATTCCAACATGGATTGCTTTATCGTCTGATTTTGGGACTTTTATTCGTACTCCATGGACATTAATCACGTTTAATTTCTTTCATGCTGGATTTTTGCATTTGATTTTTAATCTGATGGTGCTCCATTTTTCGGGAAGATTGTTTTCAACTTATTTTACCGATAAACAATTATTAGGAGTTTATATTTTAGGCGGAATTTTCTCTGGACTAACCTTTGTGCTTTCTTATATTGTCATTGGAAAATCAGGTTTGTTAGTTGGTGCTAGCGGAGCTATTATGGCTATTCTACTAAGTGCTACAACTTATGCTCCTTTTATGTTATTGCGTATTCCTTTGGTTGGAATTGTAAAACTTTGGCATGTTACTTTTGTAATTTTATTAGTTGATTTAATTCAGTTGCCATTAGATAATACTGGCGGACATATTGCCCATTTAGGAGGTGCACTTTTTGGATTTATTTACATTAAGTTGTTACAATCAGGAATTGATTTAAGTAAAGGTATTTCAATGATTTTAGACTTTTTTGTAAACGTATTCAAACCGAAAAAGAAAACACCATTTAAAAAGGTACATCGCAATGCAACAAAAAAAGTAGTAAATTCGTTTACAGAGAAAGATATCACGCAAAAGCAGATTGATGATATTTTAGATAAGATTAGTAAATCGGGTTATGATAGTCTAACTAAAGAGGAAAAAGAGTTTCTCTTCAAAGCTGGAAAATAAATGCAGAGACAGTCATGGTTAAGCAAAATAATGTTCTTTTTTAATATAGTACTCGCTGTATTAACTTTCCTTGCTTATTCATTACCTTTTTTAGCTCCAAAAGCCTTTCCTTTTTTGAGTGTTTTGTCGCTTATTTTGCCTTTGTTTTTAATCCTGAATTTTTTCTTTTTTGTGTATTGGCTGTTGCAATTAAAGCGATACATGTTACTATCGGGATTGGTTTTGCTTTTAGGAATAACATTTATTAATCGTTTTTATAAATTTTCGGAAACGAATTTACCTAAAGAAGAGAGCGATTTTACTTTGATGAGCTACAACGTACGTCTTTTTAATTTGTACGAATGGCTTCCACAAAATGATGTTCCAGAGCAAATTTCTAAGTTAATTGAGGAACAGAAACCAGATATTTTGTGTTTACAAGAATTTTCTCCGAGTGACCGAGTTAATACCAAAATGTTTCCATTTAGTTATATTAAGTTATACGGAGGAAAAAATAAATATGGTCAAGCTATCTATTCAAAATATAAAATTATTGATGAGGGAGAAATTGAGTTTCCTAATTCAAGTAACAACGTAATTTTTGCTGATATTGTTAAAGAAAATGATACGATTCGTGTTTATAGTATGCACTTGCAATCGATAAAAATCAGTACCGATATTCATGAAGAAATAGATGAAGCAAAATCAAAATTTATTTTCAAACGCTTAAGTGAAGCTTTCACATTACAACAACATCAAGCGGAATTAATTAGAGCGCATTTTGAAGGTTGTAATTTTTCTAAAATTGTATGTGGCGATTTGAATAATAGTGCTTTTTCTTATGTATATCGTACTATAAAAGGCGATATGAATGATGTTTTTGAACAAGCAGGTACTGGTTTTGGAAAATCATACAATTACAAATACTATCCAGCCCGAATTGATTACATTTTTGTAGAAAATAATATTGAAGTAAAACAATTTACATCAATGGATACTTTTTTACAAAGCGATCATTTTCCTCAAATTACACGTTTAAAAATTATAAAAGAAGAAGATAAGTAGCATTATAATTTTTGATTTTTTAAATAATCAACCGCATATCTTCCTTCGTTAAATAGCAAGTCTAAAATGCTTAAATTATTGAGAAATCCATGTTTTTCATTAAAAACCTGAGTGTATTCTTCTAATTGAGTGGTGTCTTTTTTTCCGTTTACTAAAGGTCTGAAATCATTATAATCAGAAACTTCATGGAAGAATTCTGTAGTCTTTTCTGGTTGTATATTAATTCCCAAAGAATCGTTTACCAATTCGAAAATTTCTAAATTTAAATCCATTAAAAACTCATGTTTTTTCTCAAATAACGGTCTAAAATCATCTTCAAAATATTCAAAAAAAGGCGAAGTTCGATAAGCCGCTTCTAAGGATTTAAAGTGATTTTTTTGCCATCCAAAATCGTTTTCAATGCGGACATCTTTATATTTTTGGTGCTTGTCTTTTGAATGTTTGATTGGGATATTCAACATTTGAACTCCATTTGGACTATAAATGTACATCCTATTTCTATTAGTTTGTTTTTGAAAATTATCTTCCATTTCAAACGTAACTGAATCCGCTTGAAGCATTGCTACATAATGACTAATCGATGGGAAATAAGTTGGATGTATAAGAATATTGTTCATGATAAAATATTGTTTTAAAAACACGAATTTCACTAATTATCACAAATTGATTCGTGCTAATTAGTGAAATTCGTTTAAAATTATATTATGCTTCTTCTTTCTTTTTCTTTTTCTTTCTAAAGTAATCAAAAGCAAAGTAAGCAGCTAAAGCAATTAAGAAATATTGGAAATACGATTTTGGTTGCCCATCTCCGCTAACGGTTGTGAATAATCTGTCCCAACGAATGCTCCAATTTCTGATACCATCGTTAATACCATCAATACTCATCCAAATGAAAATTGGTTTTCCAACTATGTGATCTGCTGGAACAAATCCCCAATAACGAGAGTCTAATGAATTATGACGGTTGTCTCCCATCATCCAATAATAATCTTGTTTAAAAGTATATGATGTTGCAACTTGACCGTTAATACGAATTTCATCTCCGTTTACTTTCAAGTCGTTTCCTTCGTACTCGCCAATTACTTTTTTATAAAAAGGCAGTGTTTCTTTGTTTAATTCTACTGATTTTCCAGCCTCAGGAATGTAAATTGGTCCTAAGTTATCTACGTTCCAATCTTTAGTTCCTGGGAAAATAGATTTATCCGTTTCTTTATGAATGATGCGTTCTACTTTGGTAAGTCCCGGAATATTTTTTAATCTGTCAACAGAAGCTCGGGGTAAAGCACTAAAAATTAAAGTGTCTTTTGCAATTTGACCAAAAGCGTCCGTTATATTAAGTTCTTTTTTAATGTAATCTAAATCAACTGGAGTTTTCCCATCCCAAGCTACTTTATATGAATACTGCGGTTTTGCTCTTTCAGGAAGAATCGATTCTTTTCCGTTAATAAAAATGATGCCATCTCTAATTTCTATTTTATCACCAGGGATAGCGGTGCAACGTTTTACGTAATTGGTTTTTTTATCGATAGGTTTATCATATCTTTTATCTGCTGCTTTGTACATGTGAAACAAAGTATCTGCAGGCCAGTTAAAAACCACAATATCATTACGCTCAATTTTTTGTAATGCAGGAAAACGGAAATAAGGTAATGAAGGTTTTGCTAAATATGATTTTGTTTTAATAATTGGTAAAGTATCATGAACCATTGGCGCAGCAATAGGCGTCATTGGAGTTCTGGCTCCGTAATGAAATTTACTTACAAATAAAAAGTCGCCAATCAATAACGATTTTTCTAATGATGAGGTTGGAATTGTGTACGGTTGGATGAAATACGTGTGAACTAAAGTTGCTACAACAACAGCAAACGATAATGAACCTAATGTATCCATAGTTTTGTTAGGCGCTTTTAAATCACGATCAGCATGATAAGTTGTTTCTTGTGTGTAATTTACATAAGCGATGTAAAAACCTAAGGTAACCACACCTAAAACCATATCAACCGTTGATTTTTTACCAAAAGTCCTTAGAGTTTCAATCCAAAT
Organism: Flavobacterium proteolyticum; assembly: GCF_015223105.1. Taxonomy (GTDB): domain Bacteria; phylum Bacteroidota; class Bacteroidia; order Flavobacteriales; family Flavobacteriaceae; genus Flavobacterium; species Flavobacterium proteolyticum. Next base: position 51,383 of record NZ_JADFTZ010000001.1, on the reverse strand, counting down.
AATTGGAAATAAAAACAAGTTAATAACGGGAATAAAAAGCAATAAAATCCACCATTTTGGGCGGTTGATGATTTGCATTAAGACAATTCCGTTATACACCGGAACAAATGCTTCCCATGCTTTTCTACCTGCTTTTACATATAATTTCCAAGTTCCAATTCCGTGAATTACTTGAACTAATAAGATAAATACTAACCAACCTGATATTTCCATTTTTAATATCGTTTATTTGTTAAATTGTATAATTGTTTATTTTGAAGATAAACCTAAAACATCTTTCATAGTGAAAACCCCTTTTTTTCCAACTAACCACTCGGCTGCAACAACAGCTCCTAAGGCAAAACCTTCTCTGCTGTGTGCCGTGTGCTTGATTTCGATTTGGTCCACTTCGCTGTCATAAAAAATACTGTGTGTTCCAGGTACGTTTTCAATACGTTTTGCTTCAATATGAATTTGCTTCGCCTGTTCGCTATTGCTCGAGTCATTACTAATTGGAGTTTCTAATGTCCAATTGGCATAATCGGTATGTTTGATAACTCCTTCGGCTAATGTAATTGCTGTTCCGCTCGGTGCATCTAACTTTTGAGTGTGATGAATTTCTTCCATTGAAACTTTGTATTGTTTCAAGTTGGCCATCATTTTGGCTAAATATTCGTTCAATTCAAAAAACACGTTTACACCTAAACTAAAATTAGAAGCATAAATAAAACTTCCATTTTTTTCTTCACACAATTGTGCCATTTTCGGATAATCGGTTAACCAACCTGTAGTTCCTGAAATTACGGGAATTCCATTATTTAAACATTCAGAAATATTTCCTACGGCACTATCAGGAACACTAAAATCGATAGCAACATCGGCATTTAATAAACCTTCAAATGTATTATCGTGATCTTTTTTTAATACGATTTCATGTCCTCGTTCTAAAGCTATTCTTTCAATAACTTTTCCCATTTTTCCGTATCCTAAAAGTGCAATTTTCATAGTAGTTAGTAGTTGTATTAATCGAACTGTTACCTAATATTTTGTTAAAAACTATAAGTAAGCGTCATTCCGTAATTGAACTTGTAATCAATTTGATTTTGATTCATATCGGGTTTTAAAGACAAATTATCGTTGACATTAAACTGCATAAGATGTGCGTCAATATTAGCGTCAACGATATTTAAAATGTAAATTCCAGCAGTAATTAAAGCAGATAAATCTCTATTTCTTTGATGAAATTTTTGTCCACGAATTAATCTGTCGTTATCTAATCCACCATAAATAGGATGATTAGGATCTGAAGTTCCATCTAATCTCCTTTTGTATTCATCTCTAAATCCTTGGTATTTTTTCTGATTCCAAGTGTAAGAATAAATTCCGACACCTAGTCCAATATAAACAATAGGAACTTTCCAATATTTTTTGTTGTAAGCTTGTCCAAGTCCAGGAACTAAAGCCGAATAAAAAGCCGCTCTAGCAGGACGATTAGGGTCAATAACAGCTTTCACTGTATCTTGCGTTTTTAATGTCATTTCCTCTTGTGCTCTTCCTTTAAAACTTAGAAAAAGACAAGTAAAAATAAATATGTAATGCAGCTTTCTCACTAAGAGTTGATTAATTTTAAAATGCGATTAAAGTCTTCTTCAGAGTGAAATGGAATGGTGATTTTTCCTTTTCCGTTACCTGCTACTTTTACATCAACTTTAGTTCCAAAATAGTTAGCAAATGCTTTTTTCTCTTCTTCGTTGATGTCAAATGAGTTTCCTTTTGCAGGTTTAGCTGTTTTTGGTTTTAAGCTATCTTGATAATTTTTTACCAAAGCTTCTGTTTCTCTAACCGATAGATTTTGTGTTACGACTTTATGATAAATGTCGCTCTGAACATCTTGGTTGTCAATATTAATCAAAGCTCTTCCGTGTCCCATCGAAATAAAACCGTCACGCATTCCAGTTTGAATGATTGGATCTAATTTCAATAAACGTAAATAATTGGTAATCGTAGAACGTTTTTTACCCACGCGCTCACTCAATTCTTCTTGCGTTAAATTGATTTCTTCGATTAATCTTTGATACGAAATCGCAACCTCGATTGGATCTAAATCATGACGTTGGATGTTTTCCACCAATGCCATAACCAAGGATTCGTTATCATTAGCCAAACGAATGTAAGCCGGAATCGTTTTTAATCCGATTAATTTAGAAGCACGCAAACGACGTTCTCCCGAAATTAATTGGTAGTTATTGAAATCTAATTTTCTAACTGTAATAGGTTGAATTACGCCTAATTCTTTAATCGATTTGGCTAATTCTTGTAACGTTTCTTCGTTGAAATTCGTTCTCGGTTGAAACGGATTAATTTCAATCGATTCGATATCAAGCTCAATAATATTTCCTACAACTTTATCTGCGTTTTTGTCCTCAACCGATTTAATATCGTTTTCTGGATCTTTCAATAAAGCCGATAATCCTCTTCCTAAGGCTTGTTTTTTTACCGCTTTTGTCATCTTACTCTATTATTGATTTTTCTTAATAATTTCTTCTGCCAAGTTCAAATAATTAGAAGCGCCTTTACTGGTAGCGTCGTAATTAATGATACTTTCTCCAAAACTTGGAGCTTCACTCAATTTAATATTTCTTTGAATTACTGTTTCAAAAACCATGTCGTTAAAATGCTTTTGAACTTCTTCCACCACTTGGTTCGATAAACGCAAACGAGAATCGTACATGGTTAATAACAATCCTTCAATATCTAAGTTTGGATTGTGGATTTTTTGAACACTTTTAATCGTGTTCAATAATTTTCCTAAACCTTCTAAGGCAAAATATTCGCACTGAATTGGAATAACCACGCTATCTGCAGCGGTTAAAGCATTCAAAGTTAATAAACCTAATGAAGGAGCACAATCAATTAAAATATAATCGTATTTGTCTTTTACACTTTCTAATGCTGTTTTTAGCATGTACTCGCGATTTTCTTTGTCAACTAATTCAATTTCGATAGCCACCAAGTCAATATGAGCTGGAATCACCGAAACATTTGGTGCCGAACAAGAAACGGTTGCTTCTTCTGGAGTAGCACTATGCTCTAGAACTTGGTACGAACCAATTTCCACACTTTCTACATCGATTCCTAAGCCCGAACTCGCATTAGCTTGCGGGTCAGCATCGATTAAAAGTACTTTTTTTTCTAAAACACCAAGAGAAGCTGCTAAGTTAACAGATGTAGTTGTTTTTCCTACACCACCTTTTTGATTGGCAATTGCAATGATTTTACCCATTTGATTATTGAAAATTTTAAGCCGTAAAAATACAATTATTTATGGTTTTTTCAAGGCAATTTTGTTAACAATGGGTTAAAGTGTTATTTGGCTGAATGTTAGCTTGTTTTTTTATTTTAAAATGACTTAATACTTCAAAATAAAACCAATTTGAAGGATTTAAATTTGATTTAGTTTTTCAGTCGCCGCTATCAAAGTTTCATCCGTTTTGGCAAAACAAAAACGAAGCATGTGTCTATCCGTAGCATCATTATAAAAAACTGAAATCGGAATGGAAGCCACTCCATGATTTACGATTAATTCCTTAGCAAAATCCACATCGTTTTTATTCGAAATTTGGTTATAATTCACCACTTGAAAATACGTTCCATCGCAAGGCATTAACTCAAAACGGCTGTTTTTAATTAAGTTTTGAAACAAATCGCGTTTGCGTTGGTACATTTTAGAAACTTCGCTAAAATCAACCACATCCAAGTATTCTGAAATAGCGTGTTGCGAAAAACTATTCACACTAAACACTAAAAATTGATGTACTTTCTTCATTTCGAACATTAGATGTTCAGGTGCAATTAAATAACCCACTTTCCAACCCGTAACATGCAACGATTTTCCAAAAGAAGAAGCGATAATGGTTCGCTCTACTAATTTTGGACGTGTGTTAAACGAAATATGCGGTTGCGAAAACGTAATATATTCGTACACTTCGTCACCTAAAATAAGAATTTGAGGATGTTTTTCTAAAATGGTTTCTAAAGCTTCAAAATCTTGTTCTGTCCAAATTCTCCCAGTAGGATTGTGCGGATTATTGATGACAATCATTTTGGTTTTAGTAGAAATTGCGCTTTCAATTCGGTTGAAATTGGGTGTGTAATCATCGTTTAATGAAACACGAACTGGTTTTCCACCAGCAACTAAAACCGAAGGTTCGTAACTGTCATAACTTGGATCTAAAATCAACACTTCATCTCCCTGATTTACAAATGTGTTAATCGCTGTAAAAACGCCTTGTGTAGCGCCAGCAGTAATCAATATTTCGGATGCAGTATTGACTTTTCTACCGTATTGTTTTAAGGTTTGATTCGCAATTTTCTCCAATAGTGAAGGCAAACCTGCCATCGGTGTGTATTGGTGAATATTCGAACGAATTAAGCGCTCCGAAATTTGTAACAAACGTTCGTCTTCAGGGAAATTGGGAAATCCTTGTGATAAATTAATAGCGCCGTGCTCATTCGCTAATTGCGACATTACAGAGAAAATACTGGTAGTGATGTTAGGTAGTTTTGACATGACACAAAAATATAAAAAATATACACGCTCTAATTTCTTCAAATTACTTTATTTTGTGATTTAATTCTGAGATTTTGAAGATTGTAATACTAACACCGATGGAAATTGAGCGAGAGAAAGTCTTAAACGCTTTAGCTCGAATTCCGAATTTGAATCATACGTACGAAGTAATTGTTTCTGGAATTGGTCGTGAAAGTACGGCTAAGGCGATGATGCAAATGCCGCCACACGATATTTGTGTGTTAATGGGTTTTGCAGCTGTGGTAGGAAAAGAAGCCCATTTACCTGATTATTTGCACTTAGGAAAACCTATCGAAATTACCAATGCTTCGCTATACGGTTACGAAGGTGGCTTGTTTGAAAACGGAAAACCCATTATCACCGAAAACCCAAAGCTAAATTTACCTTGTTTGTCTTCCTTAACTTCTGATAAGTTTGTAAGAACAACCGATTTAGCCGAAAAAACGGTTGTAAATATGGAAGATTACACGTTTAAATATTTAAAGAAACCACAAGATTTTATCGTGCGCATCATCTCCGATTTTTTACCTCACGAAACCGAAATCGACTTTTTTGAAGAAGTGAAAAGTATTGATTTTTTGGAAGGTGTGATGGCGGTGGATGGGATTAAATAAAAAACACCAACATTTCTGCTGGTGTTTTTTATTTTTAGTTGCTGAAACGAGTTCAGCATGACAAGTCTTTATTTACTCCTCCAATAAAACCTCTAAAATCGTAATCGCGGCATCGCTAATTTTAGTTCCAGGGCCAAAAACTGCTACAGCTCCGGCGTCGAATAAGAATTGGTAGTCTTGCGCTGGGATTACTCCACCTACAATTACCATAATATCTTCTCTTCCGTATTTTTTTAGTTCTTCAATCACTTGTGGTACTAAAGTTTTGTGTCCCGCTGCTAATGAAGAAACACCTAAAATATGCACGTCGTTTTCAACAGCTTGTTTCGCAGCTTCTTGTGGCGTTTGGAATAAAGGACCAATGTCAACGTCAAAACCTACGTCGGCATAACCTGTTGCTACTACTTTGGCACCACGATCGTGACCGTCTTGTCCCATTTTCGCAATCATAATACGAGGACGACGCCCTTCTTTCTTCGCGAAAGCATCGGCTAATTGTTTTGCTTTTTCAAAACTTTCGTCGTTTTTAATTTCTTTACTATACACGCCGCTAAAACTTCTAATTTGTGCTTTATATCTTCCGAAAACTACTTCTAAAGCATCACTAATCTCGCCTAATGTAGCTCTGTTTCGTGCTGCTTCTACGGCTAAAGATAGTAAATTTTCACCACCATTTTTAGCGCTTTCGGTTAATTTTGCTAAACATTCGGCAACTTTAGCGTTATCGCGAGTGGCTTTAATTTGTTCTAAACGTTCAATTTGTTGTTTGCGCACCATTTGGTTATCCACATCCAAAATATGTAACGGATCTTCTTTTTCCAAACGGTATTTATTCACTCCAACAATAATATCTTGACTGCTATCAATACGTGCTTGTTTGCGCGCTGCAGCTTCTTCAATTCTTAATTTTGGAATTCCAGCTTCAATCGCTTTTGTCATTCCGCCAAGTGCTTCTACTTCTTCAATTAAAGCCCAAGCTTTTTCAGCAATTTCAGCCGTTAAACTTTCTACATAATAACTTCCCGCCCAAGGATCCACCGTTTTGCAAATTTTAGTTTCTTCCTGTAAAAAGATTTGGGTATTACGAGCAATTCGAGCTGAGAAATCGGTTGGTAAAGCAATCGCTTCGTCTAAAGCATTGGTGTGTAACGATTGCGTTCCTCCAAAGGCTGCTGCGGCTGCTTCAATAGCAGTTCGGGCTACGTTATTAAAAGGATCTTGCTCCGTTAAACTCCAACCCGAAGTTTGGCAATGCGTTCTTAAAGCCAGTGATTTTTCGTCTTTTGGGTTGAATTGTTTCAATAGTTTTGCCCAAAGCATACGACTGGCACGCATTTTTGCAATTTCCATAAAATGATTCATTCCAATCGCCCAGAAAAACGAAAGGCGAGGAGCAAAGGTATCAATATCCATTCCAGCTGCTAAACCAGTGCGAATGTACTCCAAACCATCTGCTAAAGTGTAGGCTAATTCAATATCTGCAGTAGCTCCCGCTTCTTGCATGTGGTAACCCGAAATCGAAATCGAGTTGAATTTTGGCATATTTTTACTCGTATATTCGAAAATATCCGCAATAATTTTCATCGAAGGCGTTGGTGGATAAATATAGGTATTTCGTACCATGAATTCCTTCAAAATATCATTCTGAATTGTTCCCGACAATAGGTTAGGAGCAACGCCTTGTTCTTCCGCAGCCACGATATAAAATGCCATGATAGGTAAAACCGCACCATTCATCGTCATCGAAACCGACATTTCACCTAACGGAATTTGGTCGAAAAGGACTTTCATATCTTCCACCGAGTCAATCGCAACTCCAGCTTTTCCAACATCACCAACTACTCGTTCGTGGTCAGAATCGTAACCGCGGTGTGTTGCTAAATCGAAGGCAACAGAAAGACCTTTTTGTCCAGCTGCAAGATTTCTTCTGTAAAAAGCATTACTTTCTTCAGCAGTAGAAAATCCCGCATATTGACGGATTGTCCAAGGACGGCGAACGTACATAGTTGCGTATGGTCCGCGTAAATTGGGTGCAAAACCAGCTCCAAAACCAAGATGTTCTAAATCGGAAATATCTTCTTTAGAATAGGTTGGTTTAACTTCAATTCCTTCTGCAGTTGTGAAGTCTTGTTTTTCAGAAACTTCTGATTTCTGACTTTTAACTTCTAACTTTAAATGTTGTATGTCTTTTCTCATGATTATTGCTCTTGAGATAATCGTTCTTGTTCTAATTTTTCAGCCAAACGTTTTTCAATAATCGGTGTGATTAATGTTTTTCTGGCGTTTTGTTTCACGAAAGGATACAATTCCAAATCGTTTTTCATTTGGTCGTTTTTGTTTGGATACTTGTTAGTTCCTAATAAAACTTCTTTCCCTGAATCGAAAAGTTCTTGTTCTTTTTGTGCGCTTTCGTTGATTTTTCTTTGAATCGTTCCATCGATTAATTGCGAAATCAATCCGCCATTTTTCTCGATGTCTTTAAATAATTCCAAGGCTTTTTCGGCTAATTGTTCTGTTAACATTTCAATGTAATAAGCACCATCAGCAGGATTATTTACTTTGTCGAAATAACTTTCGTGTTTTAAAACTAACAATTGATTTCTCGAAATTCTATCGCCAAACTCGTTGTCTTTGTGATAAATGGCATCGTAAGCTAAATTGGCAACCGCATCAGCTCCACCTAAAATAGCCGACATACATTCCGTAGTCGTACGCAACATATTTACGTTATAATCGTATAATGTTTTGTTCCGTTTTGTTGGTGTTGCGATGATATGGCAATCAAAATTATGATTGTATTCTGATGCTAATGTATTGAATAAAAGACGTAATGCTCTTAGTTTCGCAATTTCGAAAAAGTAATTTGTTCCAACCGCAACTTCAATCGTAATCGGTTGGTTTATGGCTGGAATTCTATTGAAATATTCGTTTGCTTGCGCTAAAGTGTAAGCCAATTGTTGTACGATATTCGCACCAGCGTTTTGATAAATTCCGCTTGAAATAGTTAAAAACGGAACAGTTGTTTTTGAAGCAATTGTATTAAGTTTTTCAAAATCTTTTTCAAGGTTTTCAAACCAATTGCCATCTTTTGCTAATTGTCCAATTGGGTCATTTTGTATAAAGATGTTAACTTTATTTTTTGAAGTAAACTCGTTTATTTTATTTGAAAATTCTACAGAAAGAAATGGTAAACTGAAATAATAATTTACGTTTTCTAACGGAAGGTTTTGCATCAATTCTTCAATTGAAACTGCATCATTTTCTAAAGTAAAACGAACACTTTCTGCTCCTCTTTGTAATGTTTCTAACGCACGAGCATTCGATTTTTTTACATCGTGAACAAAAATATTTTGAACTATTGCAAAAGGTTTAGAAGGAGTGATTGCATCAAGATTAACTTCGGTTTCATCATTATGATAAAACGGTTTCACTTTAATGCCTTCCGGACTTTCCCAAACTAAAGTTTCGTTGTAATCAGCACCTTTTAGCTCGTATTGAATTTGTTGCTTCCATTGTTTAGAAGAAACGGCTTCAAAATCGGAAAATAAATTGTTGTTAGCCACGAATTATGTATTTAATTGTTACTAGTTGTTTTTTCGGCAGCTGCTTTCTTTTCGTCTTCAAATTCGATGATGTAGATGTCTTCGTTATCGCGTTTCATATAATATTTTTCGCGCGCATATTTTTCTACTCGATTGTCATTTTTCAACTCTTTAATTTTTGTGCTGTCTTTTTTAATTTCAGTTTTATAATACTGAATATTATCTTCAATTTCTTCAATTTCCTTATCCAAAACACGGTGCTCTAAATAGGAATAATTGTCGAAAAAAAGCATCCAAACAGAAAAAAGAATTAACACCAAAACGTAGCGATTCATAACGAATGCTAAAAACGGATATTTGGCAATTAAATTCTTAATTTTGTTCATTATGCGATTCTTTGATTAATTACGGCACGCACTACATCAATAGCTACCGTATTGTATTTATCGTTAGGAATAATAATATCAGCAAACGCTTTTGTAGGTTCGATGAATTGCTCGTGCATTGGTTTTAAAGTGGTTTGATAACGATTCAACACTTCTTCCATATCGCGACCACGTTCTGCAATGTCACGTTTTAAACGACGAATTAAACGCTCATCAGAATCCGCATGAACGTACACTTTAATGTCAAACATGTCTCTTAATTCTGGATTTGTTAGAATTAAGATACCTTCAACAATCATTACTTTTCTTGGATGGGTTAAAATCTTGTCATCTGTTCTATCGTGAGTTACGAAAGAATAAACTGGTTGTTCAATGGTTTTTCCAGCTTTCAAATCTTTAAGATGTGCTACTAACAATTCAAAGTCAATCGCTCTTGGATGATCAAAATTGATTTTAGTACGCTCTTCATAACTTAAATGATGCGTTTCTTTATAGTAGGAGTCTTGAGAAATGATACCTACTTCAGAAGAAGGTAACTCATTCATAATCTGATGAACAACTGTTGTTTTTCCACTTCCGGTTCCTCCGGCAATTCCAATAATTAGCATATAAAAGGTTGTCTTGTTTAATTTTAGCAAAAATAGAAATAATATTCTAAGTGTTTTTTGTTTTTGGTTAGAAAGTTTAGGTAATTAGTGCTAAAAAAATATAGGTTAAATAGGAGTGAAAATTTATTTTAAAAAAAGAATTGATTTGTTTGGAACAATAGAAATTAGTTATATATTTGCACTCACAAATTCGGGGTGTAGCGTAGCCCGGTTATCGCGCCTGCTTTGGGAGCAGGAGGCCGCAGGTTCGAATCCTGCCACCCCGACAAAACCTTCTTGAAACTTCAGGAAGGTTTTTTTTATTGTCAAAAATTATACATTCATAATTAAAACTAATTCAATTTTAAGAAATAATTTTAATTAAAAACTTACATTTGCTACTCTTAAAAGAATAAAGTTATGTCAGATACAATCGAAAAAGTAAAATGTTTAATTATAGGTTCTGGTCCAGCAGGTTATACTGCAGCTATTTATGCGGCTAGAGCAAATATGAATCCAGTTTTATACCAAGGACAACAACCAGGAGGTCAGTTAACAACAACCAATGAAGTAGAAAACTTTCCAGGATATCCTGAAGGTGTAACCGGACCAGAAATGATGGTGCAGTTGCAAGAGCAAGCAAAACGTTTTGGTTCAGATATTCGTGATGGTTGGGCTACAAAAGTAGATTTCTCCGGAGATGTACATAAAGTTTGGATTAATGATACGATTGAAATTCATGCAGAAACAGTAATAATTTCTACTGGAGCTTCGGCTAAATATTTAGGATTAGAATCGGAACAACATTATTTAAAATTAGGTGGAGGGGTTTCTGCCTGTGCGGTTTGTGACGGATTTTTCTATAGAAATCAAGAAGTAGTAATCGTTGGAGCAGGAGATAGCGCTTGTGAAGAAGCACATTACTTATCTAAATTATGTAAAAAAGTAACGATGTTAGTACGTAGCGATAAATTTAGAGCTTCTAAAATTATGGCAGAGCGTGTACAGAAAACAGAGAACATTGAAATTTTAATGCATACCGAAACGGAAGAAGTTTTAGGTGACGGACAAGTAGTTACTGGAGTAAAAGTTAAAAACAGAGCTACCGGAGAAACAAAAGAAATTCCAGCAACTGGATTTTTCGTAGCGATTGGTCACAAACCAAACACAGATATTTTTGCGGATTACATTACGTTAGACGAGACAGGTTACATCGTAAATGTACCAGGAAGTTCTAAAACAAATGTACAGGGAGTATTTGTTGCGGGTGATGCGGCTGATCATGTGTATCGTCAAGCAATTACAGCTGCGGGAACTGGTTGTATGGCGGCTTTAGATGCGGAACGTTATTTAGCGGCGAAAGAGTAATTATATTAAATACAAATAAAAAAGCTCCTGTTGAAAAATAGGAGCTTTTTTGTTTTCAAACTATCTACTAATAGTAGCTATATCTTCTAACTTTAGCAATGTATTTCGCTAAACGGATAACTTGGTGACTATAACCGTATTCGTTATCGTACCAAACGTACATTACAATGTTTTTTCCGTCTCCAGAAACAATAGTTGCGTTACTGTCAAAAATTGCAGGAGCAGAAGTTCCTACGATGTCTGAAGATACTAACTCGTTGTTTAAAGAGTATTTAATTTGCTCTACAAGATCACCTTCTAAAGCGTATTTTTTCATAATGTTATTTACTTCTTCAATAGAAGTGTTTTTTCCAACTTCTAAATTCAATACTACTAATGAACCGTTTGGAACTGGTACACGAATAGCGTTTGAAGTTAATTTTCCAGCTAATGCAGGTAAAGCTTTTGCAACAGCACTTCCAGCACCCGTTTCAGTAATAACCATGTTTAAAGCAGCTGCACGACCTCTACGGTATTTTTTGTGCATGTTGTCTACTAAGTTTTGGTCATTTGTATATGCGTGAATGGTTTCTAAGTGTCCTTTAACTACACCTAAAGTATCTTCAACTGCTTTTAAAACTGGAGTAATTGCGTTGGTTGTACAAGAAGCAGCCGAGAAAATATTTACTTCGTCTGGATTGTAATCTTCATGATTTACTCCATAAACGATATTTGGAACTCCTTTTCCAGGTGCTGTTAATAAAACTTTGTCAGCTCCTTTTGAGGTTAAATGACGTTTTAAAGCTTCTTCAGTTGTGAAAGCTCCGGTGTTGTCGATAACTAATGCATCTTCAATTCCGTAAGCGGTGTAATCAATTTCTTCTGGTGTGTTCGCTGTAATGATGTGAACTGTTGTTCCGTTAATCAATAAAGCATTGTTTTCTGGGTCTGCAATTACCGAACCATGAAAATCACCATGAACTGAATCGTAACGTAATAAAGAAGCTCTTTTTTCTAATAAAACAGCATCGTTTTTATCTCTTGTTACAATCGCTCTTAAACGTAATTGTTGTCCTTTTCCAATTTTCGACATTAATTCACGAGCTAATAAACGACCAATTCTACCAAATCCGTATAAAACGACATCTTTTGGTTTAATTTCTTGGAAGTTTTTAGCATTCTTTAATTTGTCGATTACGAATGCTTTAGCATCGTTGTATTTGTCGTCTTCTAAATGATATTCGTAAGTTAATTTTCCAATATCAATTCTTGATGGTGGTAAATCTAAATCAACAATAGCGCTTGCAATTTCAACTGAATCAAAAACGTTGATAGGTTTTCCAACGAAAGCACCAGCATACTCATGTAAATTGATGATTTCGCTAACGTTTTTATCGATTAATTGATTGCGGAATAAAACCAATTCTATTGATTTGTCATACCATAAATCACTAATGATTTTAATGAATTCTACACCAGCTTTTCTTCTGTCTGCCTGAAAAGCTAATTCTTTTTCGTATAAAGAGATATTGCTCATGAAAATAAATGTGTTGTTTTGTGGTGCAAAAGTATAGATTTCAAACGTTTTCGTAAAATTTTTTTAATAAAAAAACCAGACATTATTTTTGTCTGGTTTTAAAACTTATCGGTTTGGGTTGTTTTACATGATAATGCTATACATTTGACCGTTTTTGGAAATGATTTGGTATCTTGCTTTCTGATTTTCTTTTTTAGCCAAATAGCTTGAAACGGTTTCCATGTCTTTTGCTTTTAAGCCATCAATACTTAAAATTACCGCGCCATCTAAAATATCACTGTATTCTGAGTATTCAGGATTGTTAACTTTTTTAATCTTAATACCTTCTTTTACATTGAATTGTTTTTTGTCGGCAGCATCCAAATCTTCAAATTCAATTCCGTTGAATTCGTAATTCAGAATTTCTTTTTTGGTCAACTTCACCGGAAGTGTTTTTTGTTTTCCGTCGCGTAACACGCTTACTTGAATAACATCGTTTGGACGTTTTGTATTAATGTAAGCAGATAATTCGGCAAAACCATTGATTTTTTTATCATCTAATTGTACAATAATATCACCTTTAGTCAATCCAGCTTTTTCTGCGCCTGAATTTTTAGTTACCTTATTAATGTAGAAGCCTTGTGTTTCTTTAATACCTAATTCTTTTGCGTAGTTCGAATTCAATTCGCCACCTTCAACACCTAAAACACCTCTTTGAACATTTCCAAATTGCATTAAATCTTCAATGATTTTTCGAGTTAAATTCGATGGAACAGCAAACGAATAACCAGCATAACTTCCTGTTGGAGAAGAAATCATCGTGTTAATTCCAACCAATTCCCCGCGAGTGTTTACCAAGGCACCTCCACTGTTTCCAGGATTCACCGCTGCATCGGTTTGAATGAAAGATTGAATACCGTTGTTAGATAAATTTCTGGCTTTTGCTGAAACAATTCCAGCAGTAACGGTAGAATTCAAGTTGTACGGATTTCCAACCGCCAAAACCCATTCTCCAACTTTAATTGCATCAGAATCTCCAAAAACTACATAAGGTAATTTTTCATCGGCTTCTACTTTTAAAAGCGCAATGTCCATTTTTGAATCGGTTCCAACCAATTTGGCTTTGTACGATTTATTGTTGTTAAGCGTAACTTCTAATTCCGTAGCATCTTGGATAACGTGATTATTAGTCACAATATAACCATCTTCGGTAATGATAACTCCAGAACCTGTTCCAATTTGCGTTTGTTCTCTTTGTCCTTGATAACCATAGAAAAACTCCATTAATGGATTGCTAGGAACTTTTGAAACACTCACATTTTTAACGTGAACTACGGCATGAACCGTGTTTTCGGCAGCAGCTGTAAAATCAATATTTTCTGCTCCTAAATTTACATTTTTAGCGTAATTAGGTGATGCAAGTGTAATTTTACTTGCATTATTCGGTTCTAAAAAGAATTTGTAAGCACCTAATGTAACGGCACCACTTAATAAAGAAACCGCGAATAAACTTCCAAATTTTTTCATATTTTTTTAATTTTTGTTCACTCAAAATTATAACAAAAAATATTCCAAAAAATCACTTTAACGCTCGATTAACAATGTTTAACATCTTATTAATAATTCGTACTTTTGTATAAATTATTTACACAATGCAACTTACTTTTTATAAATATCAAGGAACAGGAAACGATTTTGTTATGATTGACAATCGTACAGATTTTTTTCCAAAAAATAACACCAAACTCATCGAACAATTATGTGATAGAAGATTTGGTATAGGTGCTGACGGTTTGATACTGTTAGAAAATCATCCCCAATATGACTTTAAAATGGTCTATTATAATTCCGACGGTAACGAAAGTTCGATGTGTGGAAATGGTGGAAGATGTCTTGTCGCTTTTGCCAAACAAATGGGCGTTATCGAAAATAAAGCCGAGTTCGAAGCAGTGGATGGTTATCATTATGCAACGATTGATACGGACGGAATTGTAGCGCTTAAAATGAAAGATGTTGATACAGTAAATCAACAAGAAAATTATACTTTTTTAAATACAGGTTCGCCTCATCATGTGCAATTGGTAGATAATTTGGTAGACTTAGACATTAAGACGGAAGGTGCTAAAATTCGTTATTCCGATTTGTATGGAAATGCAGGAAGTAATGTCAATTTTGTACATCAATTAGAAAATGACATTTTTGCAGTTCGCACTTACGAACGCGGTGTTGAAGATGAAACTTTGTCGTGTGGAACAGGCGTAACAGCAGTTGCTATTGCAATGCATCAAACTGGAAAAACAAACAACAAGATCATAGATTTGAATGTAGAAGGCGGAAAATTAAAAGTACAATTCGATGTAGATAACGGAAAATATACAAACGTTTTCTTAATTGGACCCGCAACTTTTGTTTTTGAAGGGAAAATTGAAATCAACCAATAATCAATTTTAAATATTTTGACTACACTTAAAGGAAACAACATTTATCTACGCGCACTAGAACCCGAAGATTTAGAGTTTATCTACAAAATAGAAAACAACGAATCGGTTTGGGAAGTAAGCAATACGCAAACGCCGTACAGTCGATTTTTGATTCGTCAGTACTTGGAAAATGCGCATCAAGATATTTATGAAGCCAAACAATTGCGCTTGGCTATTTGCTTAAACAATACTTTTGAAGCATTAGGTTTAATCGATTTGTTTGATTTTGATCCTAAAAATAATAGAGCAGGTGTTGGGATTGTAATCTCAAGTGAAGCGAATCGAAATTCAGGAATGGGTTCAGAGGCTTTGCAACTTGTTATCAATTACGCATTCAATCAATTGCAATTGCATCAATTATATGTAAATATTGGTTCAAATAATGAAATTAGTATTTCCCTTTTTACTAAATTTGGCTTTCAAAAAATCGGAGTAAAAAAAGATTGGAATAAAATCAACAATCAATACGAAGATGAAATGTTATATCAATTAATCAATCATATTTAAAAAACTATCCCTTGAACGTAAAAAAAATAATTTCAATAATTGCCGTTGCCGGAATTGTAGTTGCAACTGCAGTAGGTGTTTATGTCTATTTCAAAGCTTTTACACCTAATACTCAATTTTCACAAGATGAAGTTTATGTTTACATTCCTACAAATTCGACTTATGAACAAGTAGTGGAAATTGTAAAACCGCTTGTAAAAGATTTTGAAAAATTTGATTTCGTAGCTACATCAAGAAATTACAGTACGAATGTAAAAGCCGGAAAATTTCTTTTCAAAAAAGACATGACCAGTTTTGATATGGTTAGAAGTTTGCGTTTAAATGTTCCAGTTAAAGTGGCTTTCAACAATCAAGAAACGTTAGGAAAGTTGGTACAACGTTTAGCAACACAATTAGAACCTGATAGTTTAAAATTAGAAGTAGCATTTACTAATACGCCATTTTTAGAAGAAAACGGATTAACAGAAGAAACTATCTTGGCACTTTTTATTCCAAATACATACGAGTTCTATTGGAATACACCAGCGGACAAAATTGCTCAAAAATTAGCAAAAGAATACCGTATTTTCTGGAATAATGAGCGTTCAGAAAAAGCTAAAGCGCTAGGATTAACTCCAATTCAAGTCTATACCTTAGCTTCAATTGTACATAAAGAAACAGCTAAAGTAGATGAAAGACCAACAGTGGCTGGTGTTTATTTAAACCGTTTAAAACAAGATATGCCATTGCAAGCTGATCCAACGGTAATTTTTGCAATTAAAAAGCGTTCAGGCGATTTTGATCAAGAAATTAAACGTGTTTTTTATAACGATTTACGAATTCAATCGCCTTATAATACTTATATTAATAAAGGATTACCTCCTGGACCTATTGCTATGCCAGATGTTTCGGCTATAGATGCGGTTTTAAATGCAGAAAAACACGATTATATTTATTTCTGTGCCAATCCAGACAAACCGGGCTATCATGCTTTTGCATCAAGTTACGAAGCACACCAAGTAAATGCTAAAAAATATGCAGATTGGGTAACGAAGTTAGGAATTGATCGTTAATTTTTAGAAGCGAATGGCTTGGGCTCTCTTGGTTTCCATATTCCTGCTTTCCGTTGCAATCTTTTATAAAACTTTAGGGTTTTATAAAAGGATTTCCACTACAATCAGGGCTAGTTGGCTATTCATTTTTTTGTTTGTGTCTATTTTTTCTCAGGCGCAATCAAGTATCAATACTTTCTTAAAACCATCGGATACATTAAATAAACCGAGAAGAACGGGTGTTTATGTGGGTGAATCAGTGGCTTTAGGTGCTACTTTAATTGGTTTGAACCAACTTTGGTATAAAGATTACCCAAAATCTAGTTTCCACTTCATCAACGATAACAATCAGTGGTTACAAATGGATAAACTGGGCCATATGTATTCAACCTATCATTTAGGTAGAGTAGGTGCCGAAATGTTGCAATGGAGTGGTGCGACCAAAAAAGAACAATTAATTTATGGATCTACTCTTGGATTAGGATTTTTAACGGTAGTTGAGGTTTTTGATGGTTTTTCACAAGAATGGGGAGCATCATCAGGTGATATTATTGCAAATGTTTCGGGAACGGCGCTGTATGTTTCTCAAGAATTACTTTGGAAAGAACAGCGTATCACACCGAAGTTTTCATTTCATCAAACCAAATTCGCTTCACAACGTTCTGAAACTCTGGGAGCATCCTTTAACGAAGAAATTTTAAAAGATTACAACGGTCAAACGTATTGGTTGTCGTTTAACGTTCATTCGTTTACAAAAGATAGCTTTACGCCAAAATGGTTAAATGTCGCAATTGGTTATGGAGGAGAAGGAATGCTTTACGGAAAAGATGCCGAAGCAATCGAAAATGGAATAATTCAAAATCCATATCGTCAATTTTACCTGAGTTTAGATGTTGACTTAACGAAAATTACTACAAAATCCCATTTTTTAAAGACACTTTTCTCGGTTTTTAACACAATAAAAATTCCCGCACCTACTTTGCAATACGATGAGTATAACGGACTTAAAGCGCATTTCATCTACTTTTAGGAATTATTAACATGCTGTAAATCAATATTGTAATTTTTTTTGTATATTTGCATCGGTAATTTCAGATGGGTGACAGACGCTGAGAAATAACAATTCATGATAAAAAAAAGGTCGTATTTTATAGGATTGACACTCCTAGTCTTAGTCGTTTCTTCAGGTTTTATAACCTTTAAGGAAGAAAAATTGGAAGGATTTCATTTGTCGAACTATGAAGGTATTAAATACCATGTTCCAAATGAATACGAGAACGAAGAAGTAATTATCCCAGTTAAAGTGCCAAATGTTGGTAAATCATTTACTGGTTTTGCTCAAAAGATGGCTTACAAAGAGTCAAGAGGTATGTTACATTTAGTGAATCCATATGGATACATGGGTAAATACCAATTCGGAAGAAGTACACTACGCACTGTGGGTATTTATGATTTTCAAGAGTTTTTACGTAACGCTGAATGGCAAGATGAAGCTTTTAAAGCTTTAATCGCTAGAAACAAGTGGGAATTACGTAAAGAAATTCAAAAATATTCTGGTAGAGTAATCAATGGTGTAGAAATTACAGAATCAGGTTTAATTGCGGCAGCGCATTTAGGCGGAGCTGGTTCGGTAAAAAAATATTTAAGAAGTAATGGACGCAATGGTTTCAAAGATGGTTTTGGAACATCGTTATCAAGCTACATCAGAAAATTTTCAAATTACGATATTTCACACATCGAAGCAGATGCAAATGCTAAAGTAGATTTAGAGTAATTTTACATTTTGTGAATAATAAAAATACAAGGTCGATTATGTAAATCGGCCTTTTCTTTTTTCCATTGATTCACAGTTTTGGTTTTGATGAATTCTGTTGGTAACGTAATATCACAAGCCACACATAAAAGCGTACTCGGTTGTAGAATTTGCAACAAATCCTCCATCAATTTATTATTGCGATAAGGCGTTTCAATAAACAATTGCGATTGATTTTTATCTTGCGATAAACGTTCGAAATTTTTCAACGCTTGTTTTTTATCGTTTTTATCGATAGGCAAATAGCCATTAAAAGCAAAACTTTGTCCGTTCATGCCACTCGCCATCAACGCCAATAAAATAGAACTTGGTCCCACTAATGGCACTACTTGTATTCCTTTTTCATGTGCCAATTTCACAATAACAGCGCCAGGGTCAGCAACACCAGGGCAACCGGATTCACTCATTAATCCAATGTTTTCGCCTCTTAATAAAGGTTGGATGAATTCATTGTGTTCAGCAAAATCTGTATGTTTATTTAGAACCGAAATCTTTAAATCGGGTTGTTTTTTTTCGGGATGAATACTTTTGATGAACTTTCGAGCGGTTTTCTCGTTTTCAACAATGTAATAATCTATAAAATCAATAGTTCTCTTAATAGTTTGAGGCAAAACATCTTCAGGAACTACCGTAGTTTCTCCAGGATTAGAAAGTGTAATTGGAATTAAATACAGTTTGCCTAAAGTGTTTGATTTCATGATATTATTGCTTAAGTTTTCTTACGATTTCCTCACAAGCTTGGTCTAACATATCAAAAACGTTTTCAAAACCGTCTTGACCTCCGTAATATGGGTCGGGAACATCGACGTTTTCATTTGGGAAAATTTCGTTTAAAATCAGCTTGACTTTCAGTTTTGCTTCTTCATTTGGAGCCAAAGCCAAAACATCTTTGTAGTTGGAATTATCCATTACAAAGATATGATCAAAAATCTCAAAATCAATTCTTTTAAATTGTCTTGCTCTTTGATTGGTGATGTCTAAACCTCTTTTTTTTGCAGTTGAAATCGAACGTTTGTCAGGTAATTCGCCTGCGTGCCAACCACCAGTTCCTGCCGAATCTACAATAAAATCTTCGGAAAGTTTAGAGCGCATAATACCTTCTGCCAAAGGAGAACGGCAAATATTTCCTAAGCAAACCATTAAGATTTTTGTAGCCATGAATTATAGCGATAACTTCTTGTTGATATCGTCAACGAATTTACGGAATTGTTTGTCAGTAGTAACTAAGTTATCAACTGTTTTACAAGCATGAAGAACCGTTGCGTGGTCTCTGTCTCCAATTTGCGAACCAATATTTGCCAAAGAAGCTTTTGTAAATTTCTTAGCAAAGAACATCGCTAATTGTCTAGCTTGTACCACGTGACGTTTTCTAGTTTTAGACTGTAACGTTTCAACATCTAATTGGAAATAATCCGAAACAATTTTCTGGATATAATCAATTGAAATTTCACGTTTTACGTTTTTAACGAATTTCTCAACCACTTGCTTCGCTAAATCAATAGTAACTTCACGCTTGTTAAAAGAAGATTGAGCAATTAACGAAATGATAGCACCTTCTAATTCACGAACGTTAGATTTGATATTCTTAGCAACGTATTCGATAATTTCTTCTGGCATTTCAACACCATCACGGAATAAAATGTTTTTCAAAATTGAAATACGCGTTTCGTAGTCAGGTTGGTGTAATTCTGCTGATAATCCCCATTTGAAACGCGATAGTAAGCGTTGCTCAATATCTTGCATGTCTACTGGTGCTTTGTCAGAAGTCAAAATTACTTGTTTTCCGTTTTGGTGTAAGTGGTTGAAGATGTGGAAAAATACATCTTGCGTTCCTGATTTACCCGATAAGAATTGAACGTCATCGATAATCAAAACATCAATTAATTGATAGAAGTGAATGAAATCGTTACGAGTATTTTTCTTAACAGAATCGATATATTGTTGTGTGAATATTTCAGCTGAAATATACAACACGGTTTTTTCTGGATATTTGTCTTTGATTTCAACTCCAATAGCGTGAGCTAAGTGTGTTTTTCCTAATCCAACACCACCAAAAATTAATAATGGGTTGAAGGAAGTTCCGCCTGGTTTGTTGGCAACTGCCATACCGGCACTTCTTGCTAAACGGTTTGAATCTCCTTCAAGGAAATTATCAAAACTATAATTAGCATTTAATTGCGATTCGATTTTTAAATTTCGAATTCCAGGAATGATGAACGGGTTTTTTAATTCTGGATTTTTATTCACAATTGGCACATCTACTTCCTGAGGTTTTACCGCGGTTCTGTTGTAACTCGGAATTTGCTCAGTAAATGGAAGTTTGTTGCCATAAGTGTTTTCCATTTTAATTTTATACAATAACTTTGCGCCTGGTCCTAACTCTTTAGTCAAGGCAACTTTTAATAATTTCACATAGTGTTCCTCTAACCATTCGTAGAAGAATTTACTAGGTACCTGAATAGACAACGCATTATCGTTTAGCTCAACTGACTGTATAGGTTCAAACCAAGTCTTGTAAGCTTGATCTTGAATATTGTCTTTTATGAAAGACAGACAGTTATTCCATACCGATTGCGCAGTTTTTGTCATAAATTCAATTAATTATTACTAGTTTGTTTTTAGTTTTGTATAGGTTACAAAAATGAACAAAAGGATATTTTGTTCTTGTGATTTGGGTTAGCAAATATGTGAACAATTTTTTGTAAAAAAAATTTTTTTAGGCTTGATTTTTAAAAAAAAATATTGTAAGCCTTGTGAGTAATTTTTTAAGATTAATTTAATAGTAGTTTAATATGAGAGAATATCAATTTCAAGTTCGTGTGCGTTATGCGGAAACAGACCAAATGGGAGTCGTTTATCACGGAAATTATGCACAGTATTTTGAGATGGGACGCGTGGAATGGCTCAGAAACTTGGGGGTTTCTTATAAATGGATGGAAGAAAACGGTGTTATGCTTCCTGTGGTTTCATTAACAATGAATTACAAAAAACCAGCTCGTTACGACGACTTGTTGACTGTTAAGACAATATTAAAAAGTCAGACCTCTGTGAAGATAGAATTTGACTACGAAATCTATAATGAAGCAAATGAGTTATTAACAACGGGTTACTCAATGTTAGTATTTGTAGATATGAAAACGGGGCGTCCAATGCTGCCTCCAAGTTATGTTTCGGAGAAGATAAATTCGTTTCTAGAAGTTTAAATTTCAGTTAATTTTATTTCGTATAAATTTTCAAAAGTGTCCAATAGATTTTGGACATTTTTTTTTCGGGTAGCAATTTCGATTTCGCAATCCATTTCCATTTTTTGAGAAACGATTTGCAGATTTTTTTCTTTGATGATGCGCATCACTTTATTCATGTTGGCATATCCAAAAGAAATAATAAAATGTTTGTCAATGGTTCGCTCTACAATTTCAGAATTTTCCAATGCCATTTGGGCTGCAATCTTGTAAGCGGAAATCAATCCACCAACGCCTAGTTTTACGCCGCCAAAATAACGAACCACTACAACTAATACATTCGTAACTTCAAACGACTGAATTTGGCCGTAAATAGGCATTCCGGCACTATTATTTGGCTCTCCATCGTCATTGGCACGGTATTGAATTTTCTCAGTTCCAATTTGATACGCATAACACCAGTGACGTGCCGAAAAATGTTCTTTTCGCAATCGCTCTAAAATTTCTTTGATTTCTTCTTCAGTAGTTACAGGAAAAGCGTAGCCAAAGAATTTGCTATTCTTTTCTTTATATAGCACTTCTTCTGAAGCGGAGGCAATGGTTTTATACGTGTCTTTTTCTGGAAAATCCATTTTAATAGGTAACTAAAAATAAGGCAAATAGTGCTAATCCAATTCCGAAAGCATTTCGCATGGAAATTCTTTCTTTAAAGAAAAGGATGCCTGCAAAGGTAGAAACAATTACAATAGCAATGTTGTGAATCGTGAATAAAGTAGCACTTTCAAACGCTTTTGCTTCTAACATTTTGACTAAAAAGTACAATGAAAAATAATTGGGTAAGCCCAAAACAATTCCTCCCAAAATATTTCTTCCCGAAAATTGGATTTTTCCTCTAAAAGTTAAAAATAAAATAGTCAGAATTCCCACACTAAAAGCGCAAAAAAAAGTTACAGACGAAAACAAACCAATTTTATTTGAAGGAACATGAAAAGTTTGCAGGTACTTTAAACTCGCATCAATGGTACCGGCACCAATGAATACTAGAATAGGATAGAGTAGGTTAGAAGCTTGTTGCACTTCTCCAGTTTCTTTTTTGGAAGTAAAATAAACAGCAACCAAGGCTAATAAAATTCCAATAATTTTAATAAAACTGAGATTTTCATTATATAAAATAACACCTAACGAAATAGGAATTATAACCGACATTTTAGAAGCTACCGAAGCCACCGAAAGTCCGTTGCGTTGCGAAGTTAGCGTGGTAGCATAAAAAGTTGAAATGAAAACAAAACCTAAAAAAATACTTCCTTTAAACCAGTTTTCGGTAATAATTTCTGTTGGAACAATACTCGAATCTAAAAAGAAAAGTCCAACCAAAAACGCAACAAAATAATTTACTACTAAAGCTTGTAAGACATCAATATTGAATTTGGCGAATAACTTAATAATAACAAATAGGACAGCGTTAAATAAAATGCTAAGTAGTAAATAAATCACAATGGTTTAAATTATTTTTTTATCGAATAGTTGGGTGACATCTTCAACTCCGGGTTGAATGTTCCAAATCTTAAACCCTAATTTTTCAGCAACATCTGTATTTTCTTTTTTGTCGTCGATGAATAATGTTTTTTTTGGGTTTAAATTATGGTTGTTAATAATATATCGAAACGCATTTTCATCTGGTTTGCGAATTCCAATTTCGTATGAAAAGTAAACTTTTTCAAAACAACTATAAAAATCGCGAGCAAACGTTTGTCCTTCTTTATGTTCAAATTTCTCAATGTGAGTATGATCGGTATTGCTTAAAAGAAACAAGCGATATTTAGAAGCAATCATTTGCAAAAACTCCAAACGTTTTAGTGGAAAATCACCTAAAATAGAATTCCAAGCGGCTCTAATTTCTGTTAAATCAGCATTTGGTAGATGTTTTTGAAAACCTTGTATAAATTCAAGTTCGTCAATTTTTCCAATTTCGTACTTTTTATTCAAAGTGTCTAAATCATCATGCCAAGCGGTTAAGCCTAGTTTTCTAAATTCAGAATCAATTGCTTGTTTGTTCAAATCGATAAATACATCGCCAAAATCAAAAATAATTGCTTCAATCATAATTCTTGAAAATTTTAAGTTCATCATTCATTATGTCAAAACCAGCAACCGGATTTCCGGAAATATTTGGGGCTAATATGCCGTTTTGAAATGTTGTGTCTCCTTTGAAAACACGTGCTTCATCCCATAAATTCGCATCTATAAAGGATTGCAGCGTTTTACTTCCTCCTTCAATTATAACGGATTGTATGTCGTTTTTATACAAAATATCGCAAATTGAAGAAATTAGGTGAATATCAAAGATAGCATTTTCATAGATACAATTTTCAGTTGAAATGAAATTTTCGCTTTCCGTAATAAAAATTGTTTTTTGGGAATTATTTTTAACGTGATAGTTTTCAGAAATTTTTCCTGATTTATCCAACACAATTCGAACTGGATTATTTCCTGAAAAATCTCGGGCATCTAATTTCGGATTATCGTCTAAAACGGTATTCGTTCCAACTAAAATCGCTTGTTCTTCCGTACGCCATTTGTGAACCAATTGTCTTGAGTATTGATTTGTAATCCAAACAGGACTTTTTTCTTCTTTTGAAATTGGAGCAATAAAGCCATCAGCTGTTTCCGCCCATTTCAAAATAATATAAGGTCTTTGTTTTTGATGAAAGGTAAAAAAGCGTTTGTTGAGTTCGTTGCATTCGTCTTCTAAAATACCAACGGTTACATTTTTGCCACTTTCAACTAGTTTTTTGATGCCATTTCCAGCCACTTTTGCAAAAGGGTCAACGGTTCCAACAACTACATTCGGAATTTCATTCGCAATAATTAAATCGCAACACGGAGGCGTTTTTCCGAAGTGACTACACGGTTCTAAACTCACGTAAATAGTAGCTTCTTTCAACAACGATTTGTTTTTTACCGAATTCACTGCATTGACTTCCGCATGAGGTTCGCCTGCTTTTTTGTGCCAACCTTCGCCAATAATCTTACCGTCATGCACAATCACACTTCCTACCAACGGATTCGGATACGTCGTTCCCAAACCATTTTTGGCGAGTTCAATACAGCGTTTCATGTAAAATTCGTGCGTCGTCATAATACAAAAGTAGTATTTTTAAGAGTAAAAAATAAACATATAAGTCATATAAGTTTGAAAATGTTTAAGAAGTTAATTAACAAGTTTGTATAAGCTTTTAATTTTCTTTTGTGAGCTTTTTAAATCTTTCCAAAATGTAAAAAAAAACTTAAATGACTTATATGTTTAAAACAATCTCAAGTTAATTTATGTAATTTTACCCAACAATAAAAATGCTATGTTAATTAGAGAAATACAACAAAAAGATAATGAGTCGATTGCTAAAGTAATTCGTGATATTTTTCATGAATTAGATGCACCAAAAGTCGGAACAGCATATGCCGATCCAATTTTAGATACGTTATACGAAGTATATCAAGAACCGCGTTCTGTTTATTATATTGTGGAAAAAGATGGGAAAGTGGTTGGTGGTTGCGGTATTGCTCCTTTAGAAAATGCGGCTGCATCAGTATGTGAATTGCAAAAAATGTATTTTGCTCCCGAAATCAGAGGAACTGGTTATGCGGAGAAAATCATTGAAAAATGTTTGGAATTTGCCAAAGCACAAGGATTTGAAATCTGTTATTTAGAAACCTTATCTTTCATGACGGCGGCTCAAAAATTATACAAACGAATAGGTTTTGAAAATATTTGTGGTCCAATGGGAAATACGGGTCATAATAGTTGTGAAGTTTGGATGACGAAGAAGTTATAATATCAAGATTAAGTTTATGAAAATTAAGATTTTACTTTTATTATTAGTTTCTGTAGTTGGTTTTTCGCAAAAGAAGAAAATCAATGAAGAGTATGATTATATCAATAATTATTATCAATTTGTTTATCAAGCACAATATGAATATTTGAAGGAGAATTATCAAAAAGCCTATGATTTATTAAAAACTGCTGAAAAGAATTGTCCATTATTGAATCAAATGGGAATTTATGAACCAACAATTTTAGCAGAATGTGCTACTAAATTAGGAAAACATAAAGAAGCATTTGATTATATTGAGTTTACTTTAAAAGGATTTGGAACAAAGTTTACTTACCTTGAAAATAATGAGAATTTGACCGAATTAAAATCTTTTAAAAGATGGAAGAAAATCAAGGAAAAAGCTAACAAATATTTTCAAGATTACACGAAAAGAGTTGATTTTGATTTACGAAAAGAGTTAAACTTCATGAAGAAGGAAGATCAAAGGGTAAGAACTAACGGATTTGATGCTGAAGGAGCTAAAATTGTTGATAGTATTAATAATGAGAAGTTGAAAAAAATTGTCGCAGAGTGTGATTGCTATCCTAATTATTCTTTGAATTTATCTGGGAATTATGATGTCGATGAGTTTGACCCAGATATATCAGTTTTAGTTTTCCATATTAATACTAAAAGATCAGAATATTGGAAACCAATTTTTCTCGATTTGATAAAAAGAGGAAGAGCTCCAGCAGATATATATGGTAATTTAATAGATAGTAATTTGAGAGTTAATGGAATTTTTCAATATGGAATTTATAGTAATATAAAGGAAGATAAAATAGACGATTTTGAAAATTTAGATAAGCGAAGAATAGCTGTTGGTTTACCACCATGGCAATTAGAAAAAGATATTCGCCAACTTCTAAGAAAAAAATACGGAATGTAATGCTTTTAAAAGATTTTAAAACCCACTTTTTCGATTCATTAAAAAATAGTCAAGACGAACAAGAAATCGAAAGTTTCTTTTTCATCTTAACTGAATATTTGCATAATTTAAAACGCATAGATGTAGCTTTAAATCCGAATTTTGAACTTTCAGAAGAAGAAGTTAAAAAGTGGAATACAATTTTAGCGGATTTACAACAAGAGAAACCCATTCAGTACATAACAGGTGAAGCTTGGTTTTACGGTTTGCAATTTGAAGTCAATGAAAACACTTTAATTCCAAGACCAGAAACAGAAGAGTTAGTAGAATGGATTTTAAATTCATCCATCATCCATCATCCATCACCCATCAATATTCTCGACATTGGAACAGGAACTGGATGTATTCCTATTTCATTAAAAACTAATTTACCAGAAGCAAACGTTTCAGCTATTGATGTTTCCGAAAAAGCGTTAGAAGTTGCTAAAAGAAATGCGGAATTAAATAAGGTTGAGGTGAATTTCATTCAAACTAACATTTTAGAAGTGGAAGATTTATCTCAACTTCCATCATCCGTCATACATCACCCATCATCCTACAATATCATCGTTTCCAATCCGCCTTATGTTCGTAATTTGGAAAAAGAAGAAATCAAGAAAAACGTATTAGACTACGAACCGCATTTAGCGCTATTTGTAGAAGATACCGATGCCTTACTTTTTTATAGAAAAATTGCACAATTGGCTTTGAAAAACTTGTCTCCAAACGGATTGTTATTCTTCGAAATCAATCAATATTTAGGAAAAGAAACGGTTGAGTTATTACAAAATCTAGGTTTCAAAAATATCGAATTGAAAAAAGATATGTATGGAAATAATAGAATGATTAAGTGTTCGATTTAACATTAATCACACAATTTTCTTAACGAACTTTGCGAAAAAACTTAGCGTCTTTGCGTTTAAATTTATTCGTATCGCAACGCTTCCACAGGATCTAATTTAGCAGCTTTAAGTGCTGGAACTAATCCAGATATAATCGTCACCAAAATAGTAGTTACTACAGTAGCAATGATAGCTAACCAAGGAGTGCTAAATGGAAATTTAAAAAACGAAGCGATCATATATCCCGTAACAATTCCTAAAATCAATCCAAAGAAACCTCCCATTTGACTGATTACAAAAGTTTCAGTTAAGAATTGCCATCCAATTGTTGATCTTTTGGCTCCTAAAGATTTTCGAACCCCAATTTCTCTAGTACGTTCTGTTACCGAAACAAGCATGATATTTGTTAAGGCTATTGTAGATCCAAACACGGTTAAAAGTCCTATAATCCATGCCATCCAACTCAAAAATTCTACTTCTTCAAGTAAAGTACGTCTTAAATCATCACTTCTTTCAATTCCAAAGTTTTCTTTTTCTATTGGATTTAGTTTTCTAACGCTTCGCATGGTGATAATCGCGTCATCAACCGCTTCATCTAATAAGGCTTCATTGTCTACAATAATATCTAAATTATAGTTGATGTTAGGTGCCGAAAATAAGGAGCGCGCCACTTGTATAGGAATTAGAACTCTCAAATCTTGACTATTTCCAAAGGTAGATCCTTTTTCTTTTAAAACTCCAATGACTTTAAATTTTGCCCCACGGATGGAAATAGTTTTGTCGATAGGATTTAAATTAGCAAATAGACCTTTTTCAAAATCTGAACCTAAAATGCATACATAATGATTGTTTTCAATGTCAAACGAATTAAAATTTCGACCTTTTACTACTTCTAGACCTTTAATTGGGCAGAAATTTTCATCTATTCCAACTACATTAATCTCAGGATCTGTTTTCTTTTCGCCATATTTTACTTCAATAGCGGAACCTGCAGTAAATGACAATGAAGTATTGGTAAACGGAAAATCATATTTGTTTTGAAACGATTTTGCTTCTGGATAACTGATAATCGGATTGATTTTTTGTTCTGCATCATTTTGATTAATCTCAGACGAATAATCATATTGACTTATAGAAAAAGTATTGGCTCCCATAGAAGCAAAATTGCTTAGTAAAGAATTTTCAAGGGCATTTACCAATGTTAATACACCCACTAAAGCCCAAATTCCAATAGCAATAATCATTACTGTTAATGAAGTACGCAAAGCCTGACTTCTAATGGAATCAAGCGCAATTTTTGTATTTTCCTTAAATAATCCTACCATGACTATAAGACTTAAGTAAGCGTAAAATGTTACAATATTGTCGTGATTTTTTTAAACACATAGACACATTAGATTTGGATTGTGTATAATTTTAGGTGTTTCACTTTTCATAGCTCACAAAGGCTATGTGTTTTGATGTGAAATATAATGCCTTTTTAGTTTAAATTTAAACTATGTGTCTATGTGTTTAAAACCAAAAATAGATTTTTTATACTGCCGAATATATCCGATATTTGCACTACAAAAATTAGAAACGTCTTATTGACACATTTTCAAATTGACACATTACAAAAATGGCACAAAAACCAAGCATACCAAAAGGAACCCGAGATTTTTCACCAGCAGAAGTGGCGAAACGCAATTATATTTTCAGTACGATAAAAACCAATTTTGAGAAATTTGGCTTTCAACCTATTGAAACGCCTTCGTTTGAAAATTCCGAAACCTTAATGGGGAAATATGGTGAAGAAGGCGATCGACTGATTTTTAAGATTTTGAATTCGGGGGATTACTTGGCTAAAGCGGATGCTACTTTATTAGAAAATAGAGATAGTTTGAAATTAACAAGTCATATCTCCGAAAAAGCGCTTCGCTACGATTTAACTGTTCCTTTTGCGCGTTATGTGGTACAACACCAAAATGAAATTGAGTTTCCATTTAAGCGTTACCAAATTCAACCCGTTTGGCGTGCCGATAGACCTCAAAAAGGACGTTTTAGAGAGTTTTATCAATGTGATGCTGATGTGGTGGGTTCGAATTCACTTTGGCAAGAAGTGGAGTTGGTGCAATTGTATGACTCGGTTTTTAGTCAGTTAGGTTTAGGTGGCGTTACCATTAAAATTAACAATCGCAAAATATTATCTGGAATAGCTGAGGTAATTGGTGCTTCGGATAAATTGATTGATTTTACGGTAGCGTTAGATAAATTAGACAAAATAGGCGAGGACGGCGTGAAAAAAGAAATGTTAGAAAAAGGCATTTCGGAAACGGCTATTGAGAAAGTACAACCGTTGTTCAATTTTACGGGAACGATTAATGAGAAAATAGAAAAATTAGCACAATTATTAGCGAATTCTGAAGAAGGAATGAAAGGCGTTAACGAGTTGCAATTTATTTGTGATAACGTTACGACTTTAGGTTTGCAAACCGCTTTTTTGGATTTAGATGTGACGTTAGCACGTGGTTTAAATTATTACACAGGAGCCATTTTTGAAGTTGCAGCTCCAAAAGGAGTAGCAATGGGTTCAATTGGTGGCGGTGGTCGTTATGATGACTTGACTGGAATTTTTGGATTGAAAAATATGTCAGGTGTAGGAATTTCATTTGGTTTAGACCGAATTGCTTTGGTAATGGAAGAAGTTGGTTTGTTTCCAGAAGCTGTTTTAGCTACATCAAAAGCGTTGTTCTTAAATTTCGGAGATAAAGAAGCCTTGTATGCGATGAAAGCCATCGGAAAATTACGTCAAAAAGGAATCAAGGTTGAGTTATATCCGGATAAAGCAAAAATTGACAAACAATTTAAACACGCTGATAGAAGGGGAATCCCATTTGCAGTAATTGTAGGGGAATCGGAAATGGAACGTGAAGAATTTGGTTTAAAAAACTTAGTTACTGGTGAACAACAAAAAGTGGACTTTGCAACATTAGTTACGTTATTACAATAATTAAACACCGAACTTTGTATAGAAAATTTCTCAAATCTGGATAAGGAACGCAGATTTGAGAAATTAGAATAATCTTAAAAATAACTTTGCGAACCTTGCGAAAAACTTTGCGACTTTGCGGTTAAATAAAATATGAATGTAGACGA
Source organism: Flavobacterium proteolyticum (assembly GCF_015223105.1). Classification (GTDB taxonomy): domain Bacteria; phylum Bacteroidota; class Bacteroidia; order Flavobacteriales; family Flavobacteriaceae; genus Flavobacterium; species Flavobacterium proteolyticum. The sequence continues at coordinate 21,052 of NZ_JADFTZ010000001.1, read as the reverse complement.
CGAAGCTAAAAAAGTAATTTGGTCACTTCAGAACAACAAACGTACTGAAGCGGAAAGAAATGTGTTTGCTCCAACAGGCAAAAAACCGATGAATAAAAACGTGGTTTATATTTTGTCGGCTTTGGGAATTACTTTTTTAATGAGTTTTGCGTTGTCGTTATTTTCTAAAGAAACTACTCAATTTTGTTTTTTGATTGATAATTACTGCTTTAATTCAACTGAATATCCAATTGTTTACACGTTTTATATTTTTATGAATCTTTGGATTTTGATTTTAGGAATTGGGATGGCTTATTGGATTGGAAAGAAACTTGGAGATTATTTTAAAGTTTAATTGTTTATAATAATAAGTAAACGGATACTTTCAAATTTGAAAGCACCCGTTTTAAGAGTAGAAAAAAATGTAGTTGTTCACTACCTAATGATAATTTTTTGACTTAAGTATTTATTATCATTAGTTTTTATTTTCACAATATAAATTCCGTTAGCAACATTTTTAACTGATAATTTGATATTGTTTTCTGAACTATTTACTTTCCAATTATTGATTTTTTGTCCTAAAATTGAAAATAAAGTAGCTTCTTCAATTTCAGTATTTTTTGGGTTTATGATTTCTAATTGATGGCTTTCAGAATTAAAGAATACCATATTTTGACTGTTTTCAAATTCATTGTTTGATAATGTTTGATTTGAAAATCGCAATGAAAATCTATCATTAATTTCACCTGCAGGAAGAACTACAGTAAAATTTGATGTTCGAATGTCATTGTAGCTATCATTTGTATTGTCATGAATGTAAATAGGTTGATTTAAATCAAAATTTTCCAATCCATCAATCATGAAAGTTACGGTTCCTGATTGACTTGATTTTACAGTCAATGGATAAATAGCATTAGAATAAAAGTAGCCAACACCTTGTATCACTAATTTGTAGTTTCCAGTTTGAAAATAAACATCATCAGGTTGAAGATCTATGATTTCGCCATCATATCCTAAATTGTATTCATCATTAGCATTTTCATTCATAAAACCAATCAAAAGTTGGCGATGAAAATTAGTACTTCCTGTATAGCCTAATCTCAATCTTGTATAATTATCAGGAATTTCTTCTTCGTTACTATTTTGTGGATTTGTTTTCTCATTATTATTTCTGAACATTTCATTTGAAGATGTACTGGTTTCTTTCACAAATTTTCTTTGACTGTTTTGAAAAGTTATTTGTCCTCCATTCGAATTTCCTTTAACAAAATATCCTTGTGCTACAGGAATATATCTGCCTGGAATTCTAGTGCTGGAACCTAAGCCGCTAATCAATGCTGGTGAAACTGGTGGAACGCCACCCACTAAATTGCGAGCTGCGTAACCACCTTGATAACCAGATAAAACATGAGTATTGTTTGATGCATAATGTTCCCAAAAATATAAAGTCCCTGTAATTGAATTTAAATTATCACCGATGAATTCATTAGCATCTAACGCAGATGGATAAGGATTTCCAACTAAGTTAATGTTATTAATCCCGATTTGAATTCCGTTATGATTGATTAAACCATTATTTGGTTTTCCGGTAAAAACATAATTTTGTAGTTGAATGTTTGGCGGAGCAACAATTCCGCTTCCTTTCATGGTGTAAGCTTGCCCAGATTGAAGTACTGTGTTTTCGTTGATTTGTTGCCAATTGGCATATTCTGATGTTAAATTAGTAAACTTGTACAGCCAATATCTTGCTAATCTGAGTGGATTTGCAACGCCATTTAATCCTGTTGTCCATGAAATGTTTTGTGGATTTGCTGCATTTGTTCCATCGCGAAGCACACTACCAACTGTAAAACCAGTGTTGTTATTTGTAGAACTAGCAACTGAACTTACTGGAGATGACCAATAATTATAATTGTATAAATTTCCGGTTCCTTTTTGATCTTTTTCTATGGTACCAATACTTGTAGGATCTAAATCACTGTCTGTAGTTTGTAGCAACTGTGAATAATCATGTAAATCGATTTTTCCATCTAATTTTAAATACCAATCATTTTGCAGTTTGGTGTCATTTACAACATCAATTAATACATTTGAATCGACAATCATTCCTAAATCAATATGATTTATGTTTGAATTAATGTTATGTTTTACATGAACAATTGACCAATCGTAATCGGCAATATCTAATCCGCGAATTTCTTTCTGAATTGAGTTTACAGCTGTTGGAAAATCGCCAGTTTGCTCTGTTACAAATGGCATTGGCGCTTCTTGAACGGCAATCGTTTTTACATTATAGATTCTAGCTCCTGGAGCTGTATCAATTGTTGAGGTAGTGTGATTATCAATTACATCATCTTTATAATTGTCCATTCTGTAGTAGCGAACAAGATTAATCCATGGTAAACTTGGAATGTCCTTTGGAATAATGGCTCCACGCGTTTGGCTACTATTGTCTTGAATTTCTTGATATACCATTTTTTGGAATTGCGAATCCGTTAACGCAACATTAAACAAGCGCACTTCATCAATTTTTCCTTTGAAAAACTGGGTATTTGTAATTGAATTTTTTCCAATGGTAAAAAGGGAAGTATCCGAAATAGTTCCGGAAACAGAAGTACTTGCAATCATTTCGCCATTTACGAATAATTTCAGTAGTTCGTTTGAACCATCATAAACCGCTCCAACATGTATCCATTGTGCCGAATTTAGTGCCAAATTGTTACTTAAAGTTGTTCCGTTAGCAACTACTTCTACTTCTTTTGAATTATTAATTTTTATGTAAAATTTATCTTGACCCACCACAATTCCTTCAGAAGAAAATGCAGGGTTAATATTAATCCAAGCCATCAGAGAAGCATTTGACCAATTGGTTATAATGTTGTTGTCAGTTGCATAATCGTTTCTGCCATCAAAAGAGATGAATAGTTTTCGTTCTAAATCTCTTGGAGAACCAAAAACAGCGTTATTTGTATCAAAAGCGTCTAAAATTCCGTCACCATCTGAATCGGTAGTTCCGTCAATAATTCCATCGTTGTTAGCGTCCAAACTAGCGTAAAGAGTGTGCGAAATGTCAAAAGTTACACCGTTTGACATTACATCTAGATAGTCTGGAATTCCATCTCCATCGGTATCTTTAACGTAATATGAAAAAGGGGCTACATTTGTACCTTGGTTGTCATTTCCATAAATATTAAAAGCATAATCATAAATATCTAAGATTCCGTCGCCAAAGCCTTCTAAATTACCATCTCCATTCGTGTCTTTATTTCTAAAAGTTTCAGATTCTGGACCATCTCCTGCGCCATCTCCATTAATGTCGCCATCTCCATTTTCATAACCAGCATAAGCATTTATGTTTCCAGCCCAAGATTCATCTACGTCAAAAACACTATCGTTATCACTGTCTAAATCTAAGTAATTAGGAGCGCCATCGCCATCATTATCAGGAACAATGTGAGATTCCGCTACATCATGCATACCATTTTGGTTTACGTCTACCCATTGGTACAAATAAGCTTTTCCATCTGATAAATTGCCTAAGCCAACTTCAACTACATCTGGAATTCCGTCGTTATCGGAATCTAAATCAAATACATCGGCAATATTATCTCCATCTAAATCACATAAAGTTTGAGTAATTAAGATGTCATCTAAGGCCAAATCATTTCCCATTCCTCCTGTTTCATTATTAATAAAAATTACTTGGAATGCACTTACATTTAAGTTAATATCTGCAGTAAAATGTTGCCAATCACCTGCTGGTGAAGTAGGAGGAATGTCTCCAGTTTCAATGTAAGTAATTAGGTTATTACTCATATCGCGAAATTCTACTCGCACATCAGGTCTTAATCGAGTTGCAATTCCAGCAGCATCTGTTCTATCTATATTTAAAACCCAAAAACTGTAGGTAATAGGAATGTTTGGAAGTGCGCCTGTAATAGAAGCAGTGTAAAAAATACCTGGTGTATAAGATGCATTAAAAATTGCCATTCTTCCGTTTGGATTTCCAGTATGATCACCACCCTTGTACCAATACGTATTAACCCAAGAAGCAGTGCCATCAGGTGTTGGACCAATGGTATATTTCCCGTCATTTAAGTCGGTTGTACTTAAATCGGGACATTCTGGGGTGTTTACACCTGCAGATCCGTCTTCATAACAATATGAGGTATACGCATCATAGGTAGTGTTGATGGTTGTACGACCCCCAGCACCAAAAGTTTCGTTAAGGAATTTATAATTTACTTTATTTCCGTTTAAAGAATTACAATTAGATTCTTCAATATCATCTCTAATTCCGTCATTGTCATCGTCTATGTCTACATTGTCAAAAATTCCATCGTTGTCACTATCGTAAAAAGTTTGAATTCCTTTTCCAGTTATGTCAAATAAAAACGGACTCACATCATCACTATTACTTGCAACGGATACTTGTGCTGTTTTAGTTCCAATAGAACTTGGATTAAATTTTATTTTAAAAGTACTTGAGTTATTCGTATTGATGGAACTGCTAGGATTTTGAATAACTGTAAAATCTGAACTTCCGATGATTTGAACCAAAGGAGTTCCAGTTAAGTTGATGGTGTTAGTTCCGATATTTTTTATTGTGAACGTTCTAATTACAGGATCTGAAACAATTTGAGTTTCTCCAAAATCAGTTCCATTAATTGAGGAAGCAGATGAATTATGAGCAATATTTGTATTGTTTAATCCAAGAACTTCTAGATGATTTCCTGCTTGATTTCCATACAAACTAACATTGTCTATAAAATAGTAATCAGAAGTATTACTTGTACCGTTTAATTCATCAAATCGAATTCTGATTTTTACTTGTGTATTGCCATTTGGAATAGCAAAAGTGTAAGGAGAGCCTACAGTATTACCTGCACTTGCCACATGATTAAATGCGTAAACGTCTGATGTTGTACTGTTTTTTCCATCAATTAGTTTTACTGAAGTTGTATATGAAGCTCCGTTGTTGTATGAAACATCTAAATACAAATCATCATTATCATCCGGAGATCCGTTAGATGAAAAATGAAGAGATACATAAACATTAGAGAAACTACTGATGTCAACATTAGTAAAACTAATATTAGGATCATCAGGCGTAGAACTGTTTGAACCTCCAAATCGTAACGAGTTTGGACTAGAAACAAAAGTACTTGTGTTGGTTTGGATGGTTCCAGAATTTAACGTTGAAGTATAACTCCAAGTATCTTCTGGTTTGCTGTCAAATCCTTGATAAGAAATTCGGGTTTGAGCCTTTGCAATGCTAAAAAAGAAGAGACAGTATAGTACTATCAATTCTTTATGGAATTTTTGGGTAATTTTTCTTTCCATAACACATTTGTTTTTTAAATAAACAATCAATAAATATAAAATGCTGTAAACAAGGTGTTTGGCTTTTATTTATCGAGCAAATGTTAGGAAATTCTATTTGTGAAATAGGAGTGAAGTAATAAGTGGTATTATTTTTTTAATAACTGGTAATAAATTGATTGTATTTGTATTATGGATTTTTATTTACCCATTTTTAAAAATCTCTTTCACAGCAGCTTCATAGTTTTTACTATTTCCTGCTTTTTTAATCTTTTTAAAAGTCTTTTGTGGATTCGAAAACGATTCTGAAAAGTATTCCCAAAAGCCTAACATTTTCATGCGAATAGGCGTTGGACCTTGTAAATACGCATCATATTGTTGATAAATTTCATCGTGAAAAGCTTCGAAAATTTCGAATCTATTTTTTGGATACTCTGTAGAGTTGTTTTTTATCATAGATGGTAAAAAAGGATCGGCAATTAAGCCTCGTCCTATCATAAAATGATCAATTGAAGGAAAACGTTCTTGTAATTCTTTGAATTTGGCTACCGAAGTAATATCTCCATTGTAATAAATCTTCTGTTTCGAAGTATCTAAACATTTCTGAAACGAATCTAAATCAACGCCACCTTTGTATAGTTGTTTGCCAATTCGGGCATGAATAGCAATGTTTTTAATTGGATATTGTTCTAAAATAGGGAAAACATCTAAAATTTCGGTCGGATTTTCATAACCCATTCGCATTTTCATTGAAACGATAATGTCGGTTTCGTTGTGAACTCGTTTTAAGATATGTTCAATTTGCGAAGTATTACTAATTAATCCCGAACCCATTCCACACTTAGCCACCATTGGATACGGACAGCCTAAGTTCCAATTCAATTCTTTGTATCCAAATTGCTGAACGTATTTTGCAACGAATAAAAATTCTTCGGCATCATTCGTTATAATTTGCGGAATAACTTCTAAAGTGTTGTTGTTTTTGGGAAGAATATCACGTTCGTACGAACCTTTTACCACCAATTTTCCATTCAGTTTGATGTAAGGCGAATAGAAAGTGTCAATGCCACCAAAGTGTTTGTGAAAAGCGTTTCGGAATCTAAAATCGGTAAATCCTTGTAAAGGGGAAGATAATAATGTGATACTCATTCGGCAAAGATAAGCGAAAGTAGCGGATTACTCTCTTTTCTGTTTAAATAACCAATCATACATTGCGTCTTCGTGAAAGAGACGTTCCACATTGCCATGATTTCCACCTTTGATTATGGTTAAAGTAACATCTGCCTTTTCGTCGCATTTTTTTATGGCATCTACCACTTTTTTTGATTCTGACATTGGTACAATATAATCTATATCACCATGTTGAATCCATAGTGGAATTGTGGCTAATTTACATCCATCTTTAACATTTCCGCCACCACAAATAGCAACTGCTGCGGTGATTTTATCGGCGTATTTTCCAGCAAAGTGTAATGTACCATAACCGCCTAAACTCATGCCACAAACGTAAATTCTAGATTCGTCTACATTGTAGTTTTTCTTTACATATTCTAATACTTCTAATACATTATCTGGATTCCAACTTCCTTTTGCTAGTTGAGGTGCCACTACAATAGCGGGGATTTTTCTTCCTTTATCCATTGCTCGTAAAACACCATAACGTCTCACACGATTTAAATCAGTTCCAGAAAGACTTTTTCCATGCAGAAAAATCAAAACGGGTTGTTTTTCAGTACTTTCTTTTTCAGGAACATTAATCCAAAATGGATATGTTGTTTTGTTCGTTATAGTTTTTAATTGGGAAAACCCAAAGGCGCTAGAAAGTATGAAAAGAGCTATGTAAAGTTGTTTTAATTTCATTATCAACGGATTAGGTTAAAAAAATAAAACCCGAAATTTACAATAGAGTAAAATTTCGGGTTTTCGTAGCGAAGACGGGAGTTGAACCCGTGACCTCAGGGTTATGAATTCGGCAATCAGTAAAATTTAACCTGTTTACTGGGCTTCCGAGACCAAAATTTACTAGTTTTTTATAAAATCGTGTTCAATTTCGTGTTCAGGAATAGAACAATAATTACTTAGAACAAAAGTAGTTTTATTTTTTAATAAATATTAATATTTTAATAAAATGAAATCACTTTTTTAGTATGTTTAGAGGGCTATCAATTTTAAAAGAATTAGGCGAGAAATGTTTCTCGCCTAACCTTTGAATAATCATTCGTTTCCCCAAACTGATTATGAAAAAAAAATTACTATATAAATTTACAATTAAAATTTCTGCAACAAAAAAGGGGTGTAATATTCGGTAAAATATAGTTAATATTCGGTAAATCAAAAACCTTAAAAAATTTGATAAATCAATTAATTCATTTAGAGATTTTTTAAAAATATTTCAATTATTTATTATTGCTTAAAAAATGAATTAATTTTTTTAATTTTCTTCTTGATATAGGTATGTTTGCATTGTTAATCAAAGTACAATTAAACTTAGATTTGTCGACGGTTAATAAATAATTAATGTTAATAATGTATGAATGATGTATTCTAACAAAAGTGTTGAAAATCTCTAAATCTTTTTCATGTTCTCCAAGATTTTTGTTTGATAAATAAATACTTTCGTTTAAATGAAATTCTGTAACCTTTCCTCTTGATTTACAAAAGAAAATTTTATTTACATCAAAAAAATGAATTGCTTTAGAAGTATTAATTTGTAATAAATCTTTTCTCATTAAAATTAGTTTGATTTGAATTTATATAAGCTAAACCCAAAATGTGTTTTCTTTATTTCGCCAAAGAAATGTTTTTTTAGTTTCAAATATCAATAGAAGTAATATTCGATTTATATTATGCAATAAATGATTTAAAAATGGCTTGATGGTTTATAATTTATTTGTTTTTTTAAAGATTGTTTGTTAATAATTTTTAAAAAGCGAACATTTTAAAAAAATAATAATTATCAGTTTCAAAATATGATTTTTTAACATATTTCATAAAAAATACAGTCGTTCTTATCTAAATTTATCATGATATTTATGATGGTGTTTCTTTTTAATTTAATTGTTTTTTTGCAAATATTACATGAGTAATTAAGTTTATTACAAAGCGTGTTGAATTTTATTTTTTTTTCTTTCTCTTTAATAAAATTATTAGATATGAATAAAAATGTAATTTTCATTCTTTTAGCAATCCAGTTATCTTTTGCTCAAACAATTTCTACAGCAAGAAGAGTAGATTGGACATTAGCAGGTAACAAGAGTTTTGTTGAACCATCAACTATTATTAATTTTCAAATGAGTGGAGGTGATAATACAGGAGCTACAAATAGTGATGCTGCAATGTCAACAATATTAAGTAGTATCGGTAATTCAGGAGCAATTATTTACTTTCCTGCTGGCACCTATCTTTTTAATCAAAGAATTATTTTAAAAACGAATGTTATTTTAAGAGGTGAGTCGGCTAATACTACATTTTTAAAATTTGATCTAGGGGGTGTTAATAACGCTATTCAAATTCAAGGTACCCAAACTTCAACAGAAACAAGTTTAACGCAAACCGCATCAATTGCGACAAATTCAATTCAAGTTACAAATTCCTCTTTATTTCAAGTTGGTGATTTTGTAAAGTTAAGTGATGATGATACAGCTAAAGTTACATCCACTTGGGCAATTGGTTCAACCGGGCAAATTTTAAAGATTAGTTCAATTAATTCAAATCAAATTACTTTTTCAAGTCCATTAAGGAGAGATTATCTCATTGTAAATTTACCCAAGGTAACAAAACTGAACATGCTTAAAAATGTAGGAGTGGAAAATTTATCAATAGAGAGATTAGATGCTACAGCCTCGCAAACGTCTAATATAAATATTAATAGAGCTTTTGATGTTAAGGTAAGTTGTGTAAAGAGTATAAAAACAAATTTCGCACATGTTTCAGTTGATAATGCTACAAACGTGGTAGTTGAGGGCTCTTATTTTCAAGATGGATTAGATTATGGAAATGATGGAAAAGCATATGGTGTAGTTTTACAAAATACATCAGGTGAATGCTTAATCTACAACAATATTTTTTCCCATTTAAGGCATTCTGTTTTACTTCAAGCAGGTAGTAATGGTAATGTAATTAGTTATAATTATTCGAGAGATCCTTATTGGACAGGTGTTTCGTTGCCTTCTAACTCCGCAGGAGATTTAGTATTACACGGAAATTATCCATATGCAAATCTTTTTGAGGGTAATATTGTGCAAAATGTTGTTATCGATGATTCTCACGGTAGTAATGGTCCTTATAATACATTTCATAGAAATAGAGCTGAGTTATACGGAATTTTTATGAACAATAACCCAGCTAGTAATAATCAAAATTTTTCATCAAACGAGATTACTAATACAGGTTTTTTGTTAGGGAATTACACTTTAAGTGGTTCCGGTCATTATCAGTATAATAATAATAAAAACGGTACAATTTTACCAAGTGGAACAACAGCACTTACGCCAAATTCCTATTATTTGAATAATATGTTAACCTATTATTTATCAAATTCAATCTGGCCGCCAATTGGGAATGCTTCAAATTATAACAATTATTTAAATGAAAGTAAGCAACGCTATTTGAATAATCAATTAACTAGATGTTCTTCAAATGAAACATTAACAAGTTTAGATTTTGATAATTCAATTGAAGTTATAATATTTCCTAATCCAGTTAATGATTATTTAACGATTATGAGTGAATATCAGATAAGTAAAATAGAGTTATTTAATGTGAATGGAAAATTTATAAAACAATTAAAAATTATAGAGAATTTAAATAATTTTAATGTTGATCTTGGTGATTTAATGAATGGAATTTATTTTATTAAAATTTATGATAATGAAGGAGAAAATACTATTAAAAAAATTATTAAAGAGTGATTTGGTTATTTTTATAAGTTATTATTATTGAAATAATTTTTAATAGGAATATATGTATTTAACATTAGTTTTTCGTTTTGATTGTTTCAAAGAGACCATTTATTTTTCATTTGAATCAATTTTGAGATTTTTTAAAATATTTATGCCAATTACAAATATTACACATTTTATCTCAATTATTACAATTATGGTTTTAATGATTTGAGAACTAATTAAATTTGGAAGAAATTCATAGTGTAGTTAATTGCTTGGGCGCAATTAATTCCAGAAAGAGAGTTGAAAAACTCTCTTTTTTATTTGTCTATAATTTTTAATCACTCAAAGTTAACGCATATTACATGATTGTAGTCATATTTATCATGGATATAACTATTTTGGAGTTGCAGTAATAGATTTGGTTAATTTATTTGTAGCGATTCGATTATTCCAACTTTTTTAAACCAGAAACTAAAAAGTGGTTTTAATCATCTTAAATAATCCTTGAAACTATATCTAAATTATAACAAAGTAGTCTTATTAATCCTCTAAACTTAAAGACAAATGAAACCTATGATTCCTAAGAATATAAAAAACATATTTTTGTTTTTTTTTCTTGTATTATCTTATTCAGCTAATGCACAATGTGACGTTGCTTCATTTACTGCAACTCCTACAAATGGTACTTGCTTTGCAAATGCAAGTATTTCTGTTCAAGTTCCTGGTGCTGTAAATTGTACTAACTGGGTGGCTATTTTAACACCTCCATCGGGTTCTGAACAACAACTTTCTATACCTGCAAATGGTGGGCCAGTTGTATTTAACTCATTGCAAGCAGGTAGCTATAGTGTTAGGTTAACAGATGGTTTATCTACTGTGCAGGCTAGTAATAATCCTATTTCTATTACAACAAGTTATGTTTCTCCAGTTGTAACATCTTCGCATGCCATTACTACTTGTAATCCAGCTAGTGCAAATTATACGAACAATGCTACTTTGACTGTAAACGTTGCGGCAGGCACAGGTACGGGGCCATTTGTATATACTTGCGCTGGGGCAACTAATTCGCCATCTGCGCCTACAATGTCTAGAACTTATACCTTTACAGGATTAATGGCTAGTTCATACAATTTTAGTGTTACAGACCAGCCAGGAGTTAGTGGTTGTGAGGTTACGGTATTACAAACAAGGGTTATACCGACAAATACTACAATAAGATTACCAGCAACTACTGTGCCCGAAATAATTAAAGTAGGATGCCCTACCACGTGTAATACACTTAGGCTATATTTTTTTTCTAGTAACACAATTCCAAATCATCAAACTTGGAGAGAAAGAATTCAAAATAATCCCGATCCTAATAGAGCCATGATATCTATTAATGGGGCACCTGCTGTACCTATGGTGGTGGCTCTTAGTCCTGTTAGTTATGTCGGTTTTGGTTTTGAATCTCCAATATTACAAGCAGGAGATACTTGGAGTGCTACTTTTACTGACGGTTGCGATTTTTCAACTGCAAACGGCATAATACCAACTCCAGTAAACCAAATGATCGCTCAACAAGTAACTATACCAACAAATGACTGTGTGAATCAGTATTTCATACGTTCAGTTTGGGATATAAAAGATTGGTGTGTTAATTTTCAAATAACAATTGAATTAGAAGATCCTTTAATGTCTGGTACATTTAACCCGATAGTAGGTTCACCTTTTCTATCTGGTTTTTCAAATAATAGAGTTATACAAGTGCCTTCTGCTGGTTATTATAGGGTTACCTATGATGATGGTTGTCATTCTACAATACGTTTTGTAACTGTTTTAGAGCCTGCGACTAAACCTTTAGATCTTGTTGGTTTTACTACATTTAATACTGTAAGAGAAAATACAGGAGGGTTAGTAATTAGGCAATGCATTGGGTGTTTTGGTAACTTGGGAAATCAATTGTCGTACCCATTAACGTATTCGATTATGCCTACGAATGGCAATACGAGTATTACATATACAGCAGCTCACCCTTATAATTTAGCAGGTACTTTTACAGTGAATTTTCCGATTGTTAGAAACATAATTAATTCTGTAGATCGTAATCAAATAATAAGAGATTTGCCTGGTAATACCAGCTATACCATTACAATTACAGATGCTTGTGGTTATTCTATTACCAGAACACAAACTACTTTGTCAGCCACCTATAATCCTACGGTTAATGTTTTGCTAAATTGTGCTAATTCTAATAGTATTCAGTATGATTTAAATTCGCCAGGAATTACCAATGATTCAGGGACTTTTACTCATGCTCAAGTTTATTTACATTTAGATAATGGTTTGGGTTTGCCAGGAGCTTTTGTTCGAGATGTTTATACAGAGCCGCCATCTACAACTAATCATAACATTTGGAAAGCTCAAATAATACCTAATATTCCATCAGGCAATTATGTGTTAAGGTTTGTCAATTTTCAAACACCTAATTACATAAATGGCTACGGAGCTACTGGTAATCTTGACCCTGATATTTTCGAAGAATTTTACATACCTGTAACAGTTTCAAATTATCAAGATATTTCTGTAGATTTAGAAAGTACCTATTGTGACTCATCTAATCCAAGTTCTGGTGTAGTATTAGCGGAAATTACAAATGGAACACCTGTTTATCCAATTACTTGGCAAATTTTTGAGGTTTCAAACCCTGGTTCCCCGTTGCAAACATTTACTGCAAATACAGCATCAGATTCAAATGCGTTGCAGCAAGTATTTACAGGTTTATCATCGGGAGATTATTTTGTAAGAACGTCATCATCATGTTACATTTCAGAGTCAAATATTACTATTGATTCGGCACAACAAGCGCCACAAGCTTTGGCAAGCCAAAATTATGTTTGTCCAGGAAGCAATGTTATTTTAACCGGTATTGCTTCTTCTGATAATTTGTATAATATTATTTGGACAGATAATTTTGGGAACACCGTTGGTTCAGGAACTACCCTTTCAGTCACAGTAACTCAAACTACAACTTATACCGCTACATTAACTCCTTCAATAGGCTGCGTAAATCCACAAAGTTATTCAAGTAGTGTTACTGTTACAGTAACAGATGACCCTGATTTTTCATTGGCAGTATCTGATGTAGATTTATGTTTAAATGGTAATAATCCTGAAAATGTAACCATCAGTAATTCCCAAGTAGGTTTTACATATGAAGTGCTAGATGAAAATGGGAATTCTTTTGTACCTGCCATCACAGGAAATGGAAATGGGGGAGATTTAATATTAACAATTCCTGCAGTAAATTTACCGGCTATTGGTACAGAATATACCGTTACTACTTCAAATGGTAATCCAGGTTGTAGTGGTGTTCTCACAGATACAATCTTGTTTTTTGCAGGAACATTACAAACTAATAATGCTTTAAATACTTCGGATGTTTGTATAAATTCTGATGGAGTTATTACAATAGTTAATTCGGTTAATGGAGCAGTTTATAATGTTTATGAATCATCTGATTTAGCAACAATTATAGCAACTAGTACTGGTACAGGAAGTAATTTAAATATTACAATACCTGCATCTAATTTAATAATAGGAACAAATACTTTTACAATTCAAGTAAGCGGTAATCTATGTACTGCAGCATATTTAGATAATCAAGCTACTATAGAAGTATTTCCAAACATTTCACAAGTTGGCACAACAATAACTTCATGTAATAGTTTAGGAACGTTATACACGGTTTCTGCAACTTTTAATGGTGCAACTCCTTTTGTTGCCACAGGAACAGGTGCGCCAGGAACTTGGGTAGATAATGGAAATGGAACATCAACATGGACTTCAGGTACTATACCGACTGGTTCGAATTATAATATAAATATTCAGGATACTAACGGATGTAACACTATAAATTTGGCAGCAGTAGCGCCTTCATGTTGTATGTTTGAAGTTATATGTCCAACATTTCCAGCAACAATCGTTGCCTGTTATGCTGATATTCCAACAGATACTTTACTTACTGAGGTGCAATTTGAAGCTCTTGGTAATGCAGATGGTGTAATTGGAGATTCACCTTGTGGTGTAATCGAAATAATTGCTTCAAATACATTAGATCCTGGTTGTGAAGGAAACGTTATAAGAACTTATACAATAACTGAATATGCTGATCCTAATGATAATAATGTTAGAGATTTAGGTGAAGATAGTATTTTAAATAGTCAAGATTGTACACAAAGCTTCACTATCGAAAGATCAGATTTTACAATGCCAGCCAATGCCAGCTCAACGGTTGCCTGTCCAGCGGATGTTGTATCTCCAACAGTTCCAACAGTAACGGATGCTTGTGGAAACACATTAACTCCAAGTGCACCAGTAATTTCATCAATGCCAATATGTGAGGGTAATGTAACATATTCGTATACATTTACAGATTGTGAAGGTAATACACATGATTGGGTTTACACGTATACGATTGAAAGATTAGATTTTACAATGCCAGCCAATGCCAGCTCAACGGTTGCCTGTCCAGCGGATGTTGTATCTCCAACAGTTCCAACAGTAACGGATGCTTGTGGAAACACATTAACTCCAAGTGCACCAGTAATTTCATCAATGCCAATATGTGAGGGTAATGTAACATATTCGTATTCATTTACAGATTGTGAAGGTAATACACATGATTGGGTTTACACGTATACGATTGAAAGATCAGATTTTACAATGCCAGCCAATGGCAGCTCAACAGTTGCCTGTCCAGCGGATGTTGTATCTCCAACAGTTCCAACAGTAACGGATGCTTGTGGAAACACATTAACGGCAAGTGCACCAGTAATTTCATCAATGCCAACATGTGAGGGTAATGTAACATATACGTATACATTTACAGATTGTGAAGGTAATACACATGATTGGGTTTACACGTATACGATTGAAAGATCAGATTTTACAATGCCAGCCAATGCCAGCTCAACAGTTGCCTGTCCAGCGGATGTTGTATCTCCAACAGTTCCAACAGTAACGGATGCTTGTGGAAACACATTAACTCCAAGTGCACCAGTAATTTCATCAATGCCAATATGTGAGGGTAATGTAACATATTCGTATACATTTACAGATTGCGAAGGCAATACACATGATTGGGTTTACACGTATACGATTGATGATAATATTGCTCCAACTGCAACAGCACCAGCAAACTTAACATTCCAATGTATTGTAAATGTACCATTAGCTGATGTAAATGCAATTACCGATGAAGCTGATAATTGTTCAGGGATAGTTACAGTAACGGTAGCAGATACGAACAATGGTGGAACAGGATGTTTAGGTAGTCCATATATTATTACTAGAACTTATAGTTTAACTGATTGTGCAGGAAACGTAGCTAATTTAATACAAACTATTACTGTTACTGATGATGCAAATCCAGTATTTGTGGAAAACCTTCCTTCAGATTTAATTTTAGAGTGTTCTGACGTTGTTCCAACAGCTCCAATATTAACAGCAACTGACAATTGTAGTTCTGCATCTGTAGTTTACAATGAAGTGAGAACTAATGGTTCATGTCCAAGTAATTATATATTAACTAGAACATGGGTGGCTACTGATACTTGTGGGAATGAAGCTACTCATATTCAAACAATTACTATTCAGGACACAACTCCACCTGTTTTTACAGGAGATTTACCACAAGATGGTTTTGCTGATTGTGATAATATTTCAACTGCACCTATGTTAACAGCTACTGATAATTGCGGAAGCGTTATAGTTGCATTTGACGAGCAAAGAGTTGATGGGAATTGTTCTAACAGATATGAATTAATTAGGACTTGGACTGCTACGGATGATTGTGGGAATTCTACTGTCCATACACAAACCCTAACATTAGCATGTCATGTTGTAATATGGAATGCTGTTTCACCAAATAATGATAATTCCAATGATATTTTCTTTATAGAAGGTCTGGATTGTTATCCAAATAACACGGTAGAAATTTATAATCGTTGGGGGATAAAGGTATTTGAAGCATCTAATTATGATAATTTAAATAATGTTTTCAAAGGTTACTCAGATGGGAGATCAACGATTTCAAGAAACGAACTATTACCAACAGGCACCTACTTTTATATTTTGAAATACGAGTTTAGTTACGATGGAATAAATGGAAGACGAAATATTGAAAAAGCAGGATATCTATATATCCAAAATAATTAATAGAATATGAAAATGTCAATTAAAAATATAATCATTTGTTCAGTCTTGCTTTTTATGTACAATCAAAAAGTCAATGCTCAACAAGATTCCCAGTATACTAATTATATGTATAATACCATAAACGTTAACCCTGCTTATGCAGGTAGCCGAGGAGTTATGAGTGTTTTTGGTTTGCACAGAGCACAATGGATTGGTTTGGATGGGGCACCAGTTAATAATACTTTTTCAATAAATAGTCCTGTAAGTAGTTCTAACTTTGGGTTAGGTGTTTCTTTTGTAAATGATAGGATTGGACCATCAGATGAAAATGCAATTTCGGTGGATGTTTCTTATTCTATTCCAACATCTGAAAATTATAAGTTATCCTTTGGTATTAAAGGAACTGCTAACTTACTTAATGTTGATTACACAAAATTAGATCGATATGATTTAACCGATCCTCAGTTTCAAAATAATATAGATAATCAGTTTTCTCCAAATTTTGGAGCAGGTATTTACTTTCATTCTGATAAGTTATACGCTGGTTTATCGGTTCCAAACTTCTTAGAAACAGCTCATTTTGATGATAATACGTCTGTCTCCGCTAAAGAAAGAATGCATTATTATTTAATTGGTGGATATGTTTTTGACTTGTCCCCTTCGATTAAATTTAAACCTGCTTTCCTTTCCAAAATTGTAACCGGAACTCCACTTCAATTAGATTTAACGGGGAATTTTATGTTTGATGAAAAGTTTGTTTTTGGTGCAGCATGGAGATGGGATTCATCTTTTAGTGGATTAGTAGGTTTTCAAATATCTGACGCTTGGTTTATAGGATACAGTTATGATGCTGAAACAACAAAACTTGTAAATTATAATTCAGGCTCACATGAAATATTTTTACGTTACGAGTTTAAAGGTAAATCAGAGAAAGTTGTTTCACCAAGATTCTTCTAAAAAAACATAATATGAAAACACAAGCAATAGTTATAGTGGCATTCTTACTAAATGGTTTTTTAGTAGATGCGCAAGAAAGTAAAATCAAAAAGGCAAATACTAATTATGAACAATATGCATATGTAAATGCAATTGAAACTTATGAAAAAGTAGCTGAAAAAGGATATAAATCAGTTGAACTCTTTCAAAAATTAGGAAATTCCTATTACTTTCAGGGAAAATTAGAAGATGCTAACAAATGGTACACAGAGCTTTTTGCAATGAATCAACCTGTAGATGCCGAATACTATTTTAGATATGCACAAACTTTAAAAGCAGTGGGCGATTACAAAAAAGCAGATCAAATGATGGCGCAATTTAATGCCAAAAACGGAACCGATTTAAGAGGGAAATTAGCCAAATCGCAAACTTACTATTTAGAAGAGATAAAGAAAAATTCAGGACGCTATGAAATCGAAAATGCAGGTATTAACTCACAGTTTTCGGATTATGGAGCAGCTTTTTATAAAAATGAAATTGTTTTTACATCTGCTAAAGATACAGGAGGGATTGTCAGTAAAAAACACAATTGGAACAATCAATCGTTTACTAATTTATACAGCGCTTCTAAATCGGAAGAAAACAATTTAGGAACTCCTGAAAAATTTTCTAAAAGTGTAGCTTCAAAATATCATGAATCTACTCCCGCTTTTACAAAAGATGGCAATATTATGTATTTTACCCGAAACAATTATCTTAATGGAAAAAAAGGTAAAAACGCAGAACAAACCATTCTTTTAAAAATTTACCGAGCTAAAAGAGAAGGAGATAAATGGACAAATATTGAAGAACTTCCATTTAACAATAACAACTACAGTGTAGCACATCCTGCTTTAAGTGATGATGAAAAAACGTTATACTTTGCTTCAGATATGCCAGGAACTCTCGGCGCTTCTGATATTTTTAAAGTAAGTATTAATACAGATGGTAGTTTTGGAACACCAGAGAATTTAGGAAACAAAATCAATACCGAAGCTAGAGAAACCTTCCCTTTTATCTCAAAAAATAACGAATTATACTTTGCTTCAGACGGACATCCTGGGCTTGGCGGATTAGATGTATTTGTTACCGAATTGAAAGATGACGGAACTGTTGGAAGCATTAAAAATATTGGAGAACCTGTAAATAGTTCGATGGATGATTTTGCTTTTATTATTGATACTAAATCTAAAAGAGGGTTTGTATCCTCTAACAGAAAAGATGATAATTTAGGTTATGATGATATTTACAAATTTTTAGAAACTGCGGCAATCCCTAAAGATTGTGAACAACTCTTAAAAGGAATTGTTGTAGATTTTGATTCTCAAGAACCTATTGTATCAGCAACTGTAACTTTATTTGACATTAGAGGACATAAACTTAAAACTGTTACTTCTGATGCTATTGGAAAGTACGATTTTGGAACCGTAGAATGTGATGCCAAATTAAAAATTAGGGTAGAAAAACCAAATTACAACACAAATGAGATAACCGCTATCATTCCAAACAATCCAGGAATCACAGAATCTAAAATCATCTTAGAACTTACCGAAAAACCAATGAAACCAGGTGACGATTTAAGAAATGCTTTAGGAATTGATATTATTTACTTCGATTTAGACAAATCAAATATTCGACCAGATGCAGCGGTAGAATTAGCAAAAATCGTGGAAGTAATGAAACAATATCCAAACATGCACATCGATGTTCGTTCTCATACCGATTGCCGTCAAACCGCTAAATACAACGAAGCATTATCAGACAGAAGAGCTAAATCAACCATCGCATGGTTAGTGAAAAATGGTATCTCAAAAGATAGGTTAACAGGTAAAGGTTACGGTGAATCAGAATTAGTAAACGATTGTGGTTGTGAACCAACTAACCAATCTAATTGTACGGAAGAACAACATCAAAAAAATAGAAGAAGTGAATTTATAATTCTTAAAATATAAATTTTTTATAATAATTATTTTATGAGATTTTATACAACTTTATTTTCAGTTTTATATCAAATATTCTGTTTCATTTCTTTGAGTAATTTTTATGCTAATTACTTTAAATCAGGTCATAAATGTAATCATTTATTATCTGGGGCAATCATAGAAGGAGTTACACAAACTCCAATTGGTAAAGTTCAGGTTAATCTTTATAATGAAAATAACAAATTATTAAAAACTGTTTTTACTGATAGAACTGGAAGATTTGATTTTGGTGTAGTAACTTGTAATGAAATATACAATATTAAAACAATAAGTAGATTTCACAAGAATGCTTTAAAAAATATAATTATTTGTAAAGAAGATGAAATTAAGGAATGTAAAATTGAGTTAACTTGTTTTTAAAGAAAAACAGTTAATGATTTTTATAGTTTAAAGGCAGAATTACAACATTAATGATTTAGTTGAATAATCAAATTTAATAGTATTGAAAACAATTTTGGTTTGTGATAGCAAAAATTATATGTCTAGGTTTTTAAAATTTAAATTTAGATTCGATTATAATTTTATTAAATATTCTAAAAGTCGATTTATAAAAGATTTAAGAACACAAAATATAGCCTTAATAATTTTTGTTGTTTATGAAGATTTAGATCTTATCTACTTATTTGATATGCTCTCAACAGATAGGCCTCTTATTGTTGCTTCAGAAAATATTAGTTTATTAAATCTTTTGTGTGGTAATTTAGATTTAATAACAGTAGATTTAAATAGAATTAAAACCGATGTCTATGATGAATTTGAAACAAAAATTACTCTATTACTTAAAGATTACTAACAAAGAAATTATTTGAAATATGGAAAACGCAAAAATCCTTGTTTATGATAAATATGATTTATATTTTGATAGTATTGAGGAAATGGCTGATAATTATTGTTTTAATTTAAATTTTCATGATTTAAAAAAATCAAAAGACTTTCAAATTAAATCTAAAAAACATTATTTGTTTTTTATTGTATATGATCCGGAAGATTTTTATATACTATTTGAAAAAAAAATAAATATTGAAAATTTAATAATAGCAACTAAAAACCATAATATTTTAAATTATTTAGAAAATACATTTCATATAAAATATGTTGATTTAAATTTACGACATAATATTGTTAGAAATCTTTCTAAAACACTAAGCAAAGGAAATTTAAAAAATAGATTTGCATTTTAAAAATTTAGTTTTTCATTATTTTTTTTTCCAATTCAATTTTTAAACTATCTAAATCATTATGCTTGTATGGATGTACTGATAATTTCAATTTATCAGATAAAATAATTACATTAAATATTTTAACATTGTTGAGGTGTTTAATTTTAGTCTTCAAACTAACATCAAATGATTCTTTTTTAAGTTCAATAGAAATGTGATTTTTTCTCTTAGTTATATTAATATTTTTCATATTCTTTTTGTTTTTTCAAATTTACTTTGAACTCAGAAAAATATTGCTGTAGAATTTCTGCAGTTTTTGTTAAAATTTAAAATAAAATTTTTAAATGCATTAAAATTGATTTAAAGATTTAAAATCCGTTTGTTACATACTATGTGTCAATTTTTACATTGTTAAATAAAAACGAATTAAAGTTGTTTTCTTTATGTCATATTCATAAGTAAATTACTTGGGCGTAATTACTTGTAAGGGAGATAGTCGAAAGATTATCTCCCTTTTTAATAAAAAGATGTATTTCATCGATTACTAAAAATTTTAAAAAACATTTTTCTT
>NZ_JADFTZ010000018.1 GCF_015223105.1 Flavobacterium proteolyticum | reverse complement strand
TAGTTTAAGATGTTTAAAAGACTAAGCTTAACTTTTTAATTTTTTTAAAAGCTCCTTAAAAAACAAGGAGCTTTTATTTTACTTAATTAATTAAAATCGCCCAACATGAGATTTTTTCATTTTTTAATAATTGTTTTTCTAACACCGTTTGTATTTGCACAGGATAGCATACGAATCAGTGCTAATTTTCAGAACAATACTCGTTATGCTAAAGTTATTGTTCAAAAATTTGGCATTGGTACTTTTAAAGTTGCCACTTTGCCTATAAAAAATAATTTGTTTACTGTTACTGCCCCTAAAAATATTGAACCTGGTATTTATCGTTTTCAATATAGTGAAATTGAAAGTGATTTTGTGGATGTTATTATAAATGGTAATGAAAGTGAAATTCATTTTGAAATTGATGCGAACTCTGAAAGCAGAAAACCAAATTTTATAAAGTCTGTAGAAAATAAAAAATGGTATACTTATAAAGAGAATGAAGCTATTTTACTAAAAAAAATAAATGCTTTACAACTTTTTTTAGCTAATTTTCCAGAGCAAACCAATAAGATTTGGATTAATAACAATGAAGCTTATATAAAACTACAACAATTATTTAATAAAGAGCAACAACATTTTATTAATTCTAACCCTGGTTTTTGGGCTTTAAATATGGTGAAAAATTATCCCGTTTATTTTCCAGACGTAAAGAAACATTGGAAAATTCAGGATTTTGAAGTAAGGGAGCAATTTTGGAAAAATATTATTACAGATGATAGTAAATTGCAAAATACTCCACTTTATTCGGAACTCATTCTTGATTATCTTAGATACTATATGAATCCCGATATGCAATTTACGGAAGAAGAAATGATTGATGGATTTATAAAAAGTGTGGATGATATTATGTTAGCTTTTTCTAAGAATGAGGATTCACAAAAATTTGCTCTACAATTTTTACAATTAGGATTTAAAGAAATGGGGCAAGAAAAAGTATTGCAATATTTAGATGAAAAATATGCTAAGATAGCCAGTCAATGTAAAGA
>NZ_JADFTZ010000017.1 GCF_015223105.1 Flavobacterium proteolyticum | reverse complement strand
CAAAAGGGGTTTATCTTGTTCAAATTAATTTTACTTCAGGTGCAACAGTAACAAAAAAACTAATTAATCAATAACATTATTCTAATTTATAAATTTTAAATAATATGAAAAAAACAACTAAAATATTCGTATTTGCAGGGATGTTAATAACAGCAACGGTCTCGGCACAGGTAGGTATCGGAACAACAACACCTTCTAGCTCATCTATCTTAGAATTAGAAAGTACGTCAAAAGGATTACGTTTGCCAAGAATGACGACAGCACAAAGAACGGCAATTGCTTCTCCAGTATCTGCATTACAGGTTTTTGATACAACTACAAATTCAATTTGGATTTATAATGGCACTACATGGACAGAAGTAGGTGCTGGAGGGGCAACTTCAAATATTTATACTGCAGATGGTCAATTAACAGCTGCAAGAGTTGTAAATCAGAATAATAATAGCTTAACGTTTCAAACTGGTACGGCTAAAACAGTTGTAGATGGTAATTTTCAAACTACTGGATTGTTATATGCTAAAGCACCAAGAGTTCATCCTATTGCAGCATCTATAACTTGGCAAGCGGATGATGTTGTTATCTTATTGCAAAGTACACATTCAGGTAATATTGTTTTTCCTTCTGCTAGTGCAAATCCAAACAGATTGGTAGGTATTAACAACCGTTCAGGAAGCGCAAGATTAATTACTGATGTAACAGGTGGTGATACTGGAGTTTATGCAAATGAGGCAGTTTCTCAAATAGCTTCAGGAAGTGGGGTTTCATGGTGGATTTCAGATGGTATTTCTTGGAGATTATACTCAGGAAGACCATAATCTTAAAAATCTAAATTACATATTATCCCCATTATTAAATCTTGCGTTAATTAACTCTATGGTTAAAATGGGGATATTTTTATTATTAATATAAATTTTAAAACTATGAAAAAAATACTTTTTTTAATGTTATTAGGAAGTACATCTGCTGTAGGGCAGGTGCTTTCTAATCAGCCGGTGGTGAATCAAATTGCTGGACAAAATGCATTTTTGGATGCGTCAACAAATTTTAATGATGCGGGTTCTGTAGGTAAAGGATTGGTTTTTCCACAAACAGATTTAACAACTTGGACTTTTGATACTAGTGCTTTAGATGGTATTAACTTTCCTACTGCATTTGATGGAATGATTGTTTA
>NZ_JADFTZ010000016.1 GCF_015223105.1 Flavobacterium proteolyticum | reverse complement strand
ATTTGAAGCTGGCGCTGCTGGTGGAAAATTTGTTGATGGTACAGACCCAGCTGATGCAGTTTACACTGCTGGAAAAGTAGGTATTGGAACAACAACACCAAGTGGAAAGTTAACTATAAAAGGGGATGATGCAGTACAAGTGATAGAAGATTCGAATGGTGATTCAATGTTAGGAATCTACTATAGAACTCCTAATACGACTGTGCCGAATCTTTATATAGCTGGCACTTCAACTTCGAATGCTAGAGCTTTATCGCCACAAATTAGTTTTAATCGTAATACTACAAATCAAGGTTTTGAATTATTTTTAGATGGAGGGGTTGATCCTGAAGTTCCTGTTGAGCAACAAACAGGGGTAGTTTTTATTAATAATCATTCAGGGCCTAATGCAAGAACGGCAATTCAAACTGAAACTGGAGGAACAGTAAGTATTGGAGGTATAGGGAACAACAATGGAGGATATCGAAGAGAATTAAGAAACTTTTCAGTAAATTCTGACGATCTTACTTTGTCGGGCAGGGTTAAAATTCAGGAAATAAGAGATTATCAAAATAGTTCAAATCAATCGTCAATGGCGCTTTCATTTCCTGATGTAACAACAGCAGGTATTTTACCACCTAGATTAACAACTTCACAAATGCAGGCATTAGCGCCAATTCCTGGACTAATGGTTTATAATTTAAATGTAAATTGTTTAATGTATTTTGATGGAACAGAATGGAGATGTGATAAGAACGGTACTACAATTTCATCTAATATTAACCCTAGTACACTTGGTTCAACAATTTTGCCTGAAATCACAGAGTGTTTGGATAAAGTTATTTCAGTGTCAGGTTGCGCATCTGTTCCAAATGCAACAATAAATGATGATCCAGTAACTACACTTGGGATAGAGTATAATTGGGCAGATGGTATGGCTTCAATGGGGTTTACAGATAGAGCTTTAGTAGAGATTGGAGGTCAATGTTGGTTTAGGTATAATTCAATAGCAACTCCTTCAAACTATCCTGATTTACCAAACACTGGAGCTAATATTTGGAATTCTGAAGTAGATCTTGTTCCAGGAACATATAAGGCAAATGATGCTTCATGGGGTTATTATAATACGGTTCAAACAAATGGAAGTTTAGGTTGGTCGACCACTCCAGCAACACTAGGTGATGGTTTGCTATATCAATTTAAAGCTGCAATGAATGGGGCTACTCAAGAAAGAGCACAAGGGGTTTGTCCTACAGGATTTCATGTGCCTTCTGATTGCGAATTTATGAAATTAGAAACACATCTTGGTATGAGTGCTATTGATTCTCATTTGAATGGAGTAACACTTCAAAGAGGTACAGATAGTGATGTTGGAACTAAATTAAGAGGTTTAGGTGGAAATTTTAATGGATTACTTAATAAAACGGGTTTTAATGGTAATCTTCCTGGTTATAGAGTTAATGCTACCTCTCAATTAACATTTAATGGTAGAAATATTTTTGTTGCATATACTACATCAACAAAATCTGGTATTTCCTACTTTGCAAGAGTTTTGATATCTAATCAAAAAGATGTAAGAAGACCAATTTATTCAAGGGTAGCTTCTAGTTTAAGATGTTTAAAAGACTAAGCTTAACTTTTTAATTTTTTTAAAAGCTCCTTAAAAAACAAGGAGCTTTTATTTTACTTAATTAATTAAAATCGCCCAACATGAGATTTTTTCATTTTTTAA
>NZ_JADFTZ010000015.1 GCF_015223105.1 Flavobacterium proteolyticum | reverse complement strand
TTAATGATGCGGGTTCTGTAGGTAAAGGATTGGTTTTTCCACAAACAGATTTAACAACTTGGACTTTTGATACTAGTGCTTTAGATGGTATTAACTTTCCTACTGCATTTGATGGAATGATTGTTTATAATACTGGTTCTGGTTCTACATTAGAGAATCAAGGGCAAATTGTTTCTGTTACACCTGGTTTTTATTATTTTTCAAACCCAGGGGCTACTGACAACATTACAAATGGTAGATGGATTAAATTTGAAGCTGGCGCTGCTGGTGGAAAATTTGTTGATGGTACAGACCCAGCTGATGCAGTTTACACTGCTGGAAAAGTAGGTATTGGAACAACAACACCAAGTGGAAAGTTAACTATAAAAGGGGATAATATATATCAGGTAATTGAAAATACAAATGGAGATTCAAAGTTGATTTTATATAACAAGAGTTTGACATCTACCAGTATTCCAGATGTTTATGTGCCAGAGACATCTTCGCTTGAGGCCAAAGCTTATACTCCGCAAATAGGTGTTGTAGGTAAAACATCAGATGGGAATGGTATTTTGCGTATAGATGCTGGTACTTCTTTATCAACACCTTTGACATTACAAGAAGGTAGGGTTTTTATAAATAATGACTCAGGTAATAATGCGATTACACTAATCAATGATAAGGGAGGTAGAGAGGTTAGAATAGGAGGATATGGTAGTACAAAAGAAGGTTTTCGAAGAGAAATTAAGAGTTCTTCAATTTATTCTGATAGAATTACTATGGGAGGTAGGGTAGAAATTCCTGAAGTAAGAGATTTTAATAATAGTTTTTATCAAACACCTTTGGCTCTATCTTTTCCGGGAGTTACTACAGCAGGTTTTTTGCCACCAAAATTAACAACAGCACAAATGCAGGCATTAACTCCTGTTGCAGGGTTGATGGTTTATAATACAACAATAAATTGTTTAATGTATTTTGATGGGACAGAATGGAGATGTGATAAAAATGGAACAACAATTCTTTCAAGTGTTAATATCAATTCGCTTGGTGCTGCATTATTGCCAGAAGTAAATGAATGTCTTACTAAGACAATTTCTGTATCGGGTTGTGCATCTGTTCCAAATGCAACAATAAACGATGATCCAGTAACAACACTTGGGATAGAGTATAATTGGGCAGATGGTATGGCTTCAATGGGGTTTACAGATAGAGCTTTGGTAGAGATTGGTGGTCAATGTTGGTTTAGATATAATGCAAACATAATTCCATCTAATTATCCTGATTTGCCGAACACTGGTAGAAATATATGGAATTCTGAATTTAATCCAATTCCAGGAACTTACAGAGCGGATAAGACTTCTTGGGGTTATTATAATGCTGTTCAGCCAGATGGAAGTTTGGGATGGGCTACATCTCCTGCAACACCTGGTGAAGGTATATTATACCAGTTTAAAGCTGCAATGAATGGGGCTACTCAAGAAAGAGCACAAGGGGTTTGTCCTACAGGATTTCATGTGCCGTCTGATTGTGAATTTATATTTTTGGAAAAATCATTAGGGATGGCTAATAATGAATTATACTTATTTGATAGTAGAGACAGAGGTGTTACCAGCAATGTAGGTACTAAATTAAGAGGCTTTGGTAATAATTATGATGGTACGTTAAATCTTACAGGTTTTAATTTGATGCTAGGTGGACAAAGAAATAATGGGCCATCTCCTTTAACATTTAATGGTAGGGGTATATATGCGACTCTCACAACTTCTTCAAGTGTGTCAGAAAATGTTGGTATTGGAAGAGCGGCATATGTAAATACGAAAGATTTTTCTAGGCTTTATTCAGGAAGATTTCCAAATAGTTTAAGATGTTTAAAAGACTAAGCTTAACTTTTTAATTTTTTTAAAAGCTCCTTAAAAAACAAGGAGCTTTTATTTTACTTAATTAATTAAAATCGCCCAACATGAGATTTTTTCATTTTTTAA
>NZ_JADFTZ010000013.1 GCF_015223105.1 Flavobacterium proteolyticum | reverse complement strand
ATATCACTTTAGCAACAACCGGAGCTACAGGCGCTACCTTTACTGGCTTACCAGCAGGAGTTACAGGTTCATGGGCAGCTAACGTTGTAACTATTAGTGGAACTCCAACAGCGAGTGGTACTTTCAATTATACAGTTACCACAACAGGTGGATGTCCGCCAGCAACAGCTACAGGAACAATCACAGTAACACCATTGAATACTATTGCAGCAGGAACAAGCCAAACAGTTTGTGTTAACAGTGCAATTACAAATATCACCCTAGCAACAACCGGAGCAACCGGAGCTACCTTTACTGGCTTACCAGCAGGAGTTACAGGTTCATGGGCAGCTAACGTTGTAACTATTAGTGGAACTCCAACAGCGAGTGGTACTTTCAACTATACTGTTACTACAACAGGCGGATGTCCACCAGCAACAGCTACAGGAACAATCACAGTAACACCATTGAATACTATTGCAGCAGGAACAAGCCAAACAGTTTGTGTTAACAGTGCAATTACGAATATCACTTTAGCAACAACCGGAGCAACTGGCGCAACCTTTACTGGCTTACCAGCAGGAGTTACAGGTTCATGGGCAGCTAACGTTGTAACTATTAGTGGAACTCCAACAGCGAGTGGTACTTTCAACTATACTGTTACTACAACAGGCGGATGTCCACCAGCAACAGCTACAGGAACAATCACAGTAACACCATTGAATACTATTGCAGCCGGAACAAGCCAAACAGTTTGTGTTAACAGTGCAATTACGAATATTACATTAGCAACAACCGGAGCTACAGGCGCTACCTTTACTGGCTTACCAGCAGGAGTTACAGGTTCATGGGCAGGAAACGTTGTAACTATTAGTGGAACTCCAACAGCGAGTGGTACTTTCAACTATACTGTTACTACAACAGGTGGATGTCCACCAGCAACAGCTACAGGAACAATAACTGTTAATCCAACAGCTGTTCCAGTAACAGGATTTAGTTACTCTACACCAGTTTGTATTAACGGAACTAACCCAATTCCAACAACAGTGGTTGGTTTCACAACAGGGGGTATTTATAGTTCATCTCCAGGTTTATCTATTAATGGTACTACAGGTGAAATTAATCTTGGTTTAAGTACAGCAGGAACATATACTGTAACATATTTCTATGGAGCAACAGTATGTGGAGCAGCTGGTAGCAGTACTTTTGATATTACGATAACTCCTTTACCTGTAATAACTTTAACTTCAGCGGTTCCTACAACAAGTCAAACAGTTTGTGTTAATAGTGCAATTACGAATATCACTTATTCTGTTACAAATGCAACCGGCGCAACATTTACTGGATTACCAGCAGGAGTTACTGGTTCTTTTGTTGCGGGAGTATTCACAATCAGTGGTACACCAACTGCAAGTGGAACGTTCAACTACACTGTAACTACTACAGGAGGTTGTTCACCAGCAGCAACTGCTACAGGAACAATCACAGTAACGCCATTGAACACTATTGCAGCCGGAACAAGCCAAACAGTTTGTGTTAACAGTGCAATTACAAATATTACATTAGCAACAACCGGAGCAACCGGAGCTACTTTTACTGGCTTACCAGCAGGAGTCACAGGTTCATGGGCAGCCAACGTTGTAACTATTAGTGGAACTCCAACAGCGAGTGGTACTTTCAACTATACAGTTACTACAACAGGTGGATGTCCACCAGCAACAGCTACGGGAACAATCACAGTAACACCATTGAACACTATTGCAGCAGGAACAAGCCAAACAGTTTGTGTTAACAGTGCAATTACAAATATCACCCTAGCAACAACCGGAGCAACTGGCGCAACCTTTACTGGCTTACCAGCAGGAGTTACAGGTTCATGGGCAGCTAACGTTGTAACTATTAGTGGAACTCCAACAGCGAGTGGTACTTTCAACTATACTGTTACTACAACAGGCGGATGTCCACCAGCAACAGCTACAGGAACAATCACAGTAACACCATTGAATACTATTGCAGC
>NZ_JADFTZ010000012.1 GCF_015223105.1 Flavobacterium proteolyticum | reverse complement strand
AGCGGTTTGCTTCAATGGCTACTTCCGGATTTTCCTACGGAAAATCCGCTGCTGAATGGAATGTTTTGTTATATTTGTAATGGCTTGGTGTTGGTGCAACGCCACTGAGAGCAAGCCGCGAAACGTTGGCAGCAAGGCTAACGGAACCGTGGTGAAAAACAACAGCTTAACCTCAAAAATCCGATAGAATTGTTGCCGTAAATCGGACAACAAATGGCAAAAAGCACGAAAGGGGTTAGTGAAACGGTAACCGAAAATATTTTTAGAGAATTCTATGGTTCATCAACTTTTATTGAAAAATCTGCAATTCCAAGTGAATTAGGTTTTCAATCAAAAAAAAACACATCATCATCAAAAGGCTATCCTGATTTTTTTCTTGAAGAAGAAGATTATATTATTGTTGTAGAAGCAAAAGCAATTTCCCATTCTGACGCAATTGCAGAAGTTCAACACTATATGCAAAAAAATAATGTTACAAAAGACATTATTGGCATTGCTGTTTCAGGTCAAAAATTGGATGAACTTAAAGTTGATTATTTTCTAAAAACTAATGAATCAAACAATTGTATAAGTATTCAAGAAAACAGCACACTTTTAACTTTAAAAAACATCTACAACATTTATTGGCAGAAAAGATATGGTGAAAGTGTAACTGCGGAAAGTTTAATAAAAACGTTAAATGAATTAAACAAAACATTTAACGAAAATAATAAAGTAAAAGACACAGAAAGAAGCTTGTTTTTTTCTGGACTTATGATTGCTTTGAAAGACAATACTTTTAGAAATACTTATAAAAATATTCAAGCTCCATCAAGAGAAGAAGTATCAACAATTAAAATAACAATTTTAGAATGTCATAATCTTAACAACGCAATTTTAGAAGCTATTACAAGACAATTAGCAGACAAAATAAATAATCTTTCAAAAGGTTACAGTTGGAAAGATAGATTTTCATTTATTAAAAATGTTGATTATTCACTTTTGGAATATAAAAAGATAATAACTAAAATTGAAAAAAATATATTCAAGCCTTTTCAAAATGATGAAAAACAAGATATTTTAGGTAAAGCATATAAAATATTCTTAAAAAGGGCTGGAAAAATTGATAATAAAAATATCATTTTAACACCTGACCATATAAAAAGTTTAATGGTTGAACTTGCAAGATTAAATGTAAATGATGTTGTTTTAGATACTTGCACAGGAACTGGTGGTTTTTTAATGGAAGCTATGGAAGTTTTAATTAAAAAAGCAAACAACAACGAAACTTTAATCAAAAACATAAAAGAAAACCAATTAATTGGTTTTGAAGTTGATTCTGTTTTGTTTGCTCTCGCTTGTTCAAATATGTTTTTACACGGTGATGGTAGAACAAATTTATTGTTTAGAAGTAGCTTACTTGATGATAAAAACGAAAATATAATAAACAATAAAGACAAAGATTTGCTAAATTATATCAATTCATTAAAACCAACAAAATGTATTATAAATCCACCTTATGAAACTAACAATTCAATAAAATTTACATTACAAGCTTTAAAATATTTAGAACCAAATGGTAAATTAATTATCATTATGCCTACTCCTACTTTGACACAAAATCAAAATGGTTTAACCGCAGAAGTTTTAAAAATTGCTAAACTTGATTTTGTAATAAGAATGCCTTATAATTTATTCTCTGAACAAAAAAGAACTGTAAATACTTCTATTTTTGGTTTCACCAAAACACCTCATAATAATAATGACGAAGTTTTATTTTACAATTTAGAAGATGACGGTTTTGTAAGTATTCAACACAAAGGTAGAGTTGATAAATTTAATAAATGGGAGGATATCAAAAATAGTATCGTTGATTCAATATTCAATCTTAAAGAACAAAAAGGGGTTTCTGAAAAAAAGAAAATTTACAAAGACGATATTCTAAATTGTGCAGGAATTCAAAAAAATATAAGTTCAAACTCAAAACTTCTAAAAGTTGAAGATTTATTTAATATTGAGGACGGAACATTAGCAAGCGATAATAGTGAAGATGGAGAATTTGACTTTATTACTGGTGCAGAAGAATGGAAAAAACATTCTACATATAAATATGATAAAGAAGCCATCGTTTATGTTGTAAGTGCTGGAGGTTCTTTAGGTAGAAGTCATTATGTAAATGGAAAATTTATAGCAAGTAATTTATGTATTGTTTTAACACCTAAAAATCAAAATAAATATCCAATAAATTTACAATTTTACAATACCTATTTCAACAACTTAAGAAAAAAAATAGTCTCAGATTTAGCTGATGGAACTTCAAAACTAACAATAGGTAAAACAATTTTTAAGCAATATTATATTGACTACATCTCAAAAGACGTTCAGGATAAATTTGTGGAAAACCATATAACAAAATATACAGAAAAAGTTAATGAACTTAAAAAATTAGTTCAAAAAGCAGAAACGAATATAAACAACAAATTGAGTGAATTAATATAAAGCCCAGCTGCCAACACAGGTTTTGCAAGATTGCGGGGTAAGTGATTAATTTAAAGGTTTTTTCTTATCTTTGATGTCAGTGCTAAACCGAAAGTTTCGGCTTCTTTAGTCCGCAACCTCGCAAAGCCTGGGAACGTTAGTAGCTAGTTTTGGACGAAAAATCCTAATTACAAAAACTATTGAAAATTGAACTTATGAAAAAAATGTTTTACTTAATTATTATTTCG
This sequence comes from Flavobacterium proteolyticum, assembly GCF_015223105.1. GTDB lineage: Bacteria > Bacteroidota > Bacteroidia > Flavobacteriales > Flavobacteriaceae > Flavobacterium > Flavobacterium proteolyticum. Next base: position 30 of record NZ_JADFTZ010000012.1, on the reverse strand, counting down.
TTTATTCTGAATAGTTGCGCTTCAAAAAAA
>NZ_JADFTZ010000011.1 GCF_015223105.1 Flavobacterium proteolyticum | reverse complement strand
AATATCTTAACATACTGAGATAAATCGTTTAAAAAGTTACCTGAGGTTACTCGAAGGTAAGAAAGTTTCGCTCCCCGCCTTAGCGGGGAGGCTTGTACATAAGCTAACGGGTTATTAGTACTACTCGACTATGACATTACTGCCTTTACATCTATAGCCTATCGACCTAGTCATCTTCTAGGACCCTTAAAAGAAATCTCATCTTGTGGTGGGTTTCGCGCTTATATGCTTTCAGCGCTTATCCCTTCCCAACGTAGCTACTCTGCAGTGCTCCTGGCGGAACAACAGATACACCAGAGGTTAGTCCAATTCGGTCCTCTCGTACTAGAATCAGATCCACTCAAATTTCTAACGCCCACAGTAGATAGAGACCGAACTGTCTCACGACGTTCTGAACCCAGCTCGCGTGCCACTTTAATGGGCGAACAGCCCAACCCTTGGGACCTTCTCCAGCCCCAGGATGTGACGAGCCGACATCGAGGTGCCAAACCCCCCCGTCGATATGAGCTCTTGGGGGAGATCAGCCTGTTATCCCCGGCGTACCTTTTATCCTTTGAGCGATGGCCCTTCCATGCGGAACCACCGGATCACTATGCTCTACTTTCGTACCTGATCGACCTGTATGTCTCTCAGTCAAGCTCCCTTATGCCATTGCACTCTACGCACGGTTACCAAGCGTGCTGAGGGAACCTTTAGAAGCCTCCGTTACTCTTTTGGAGGCGACCACCCCAGTCAAACTACCCACCAAACAATGTCCCCCGCAACGCGGGGTTAGGCCTCAGACAAGCAAAGGGTGGTATTTCAACAATGACTCCACAACGCCTAGCGACGCCACTTCATAGTCTCCCACCTATCCTACACATCACGTGTCCAAGGTCAATATTAAGCTATAGTAAAGGTGCACAGGGTCTTTTCGTCCCACTGCGGGTAAGCGGCATCTTCACCGCTACTACAATTTCACCGAGCTCATGGCTGAGACAGTATCCAGATCGTTACACCATTCGTGCAGGTCGGAACTTACCCGACAAGGAATTTCGCTACCTTAGGACCGTTATAGTTACGGCCGCCGTTTACTTGGGCTTCATTTCAATGCTTCTCCGAAGATAACATCTCCACTTAACCTTCAAGCACCGGGCAGGTGTCAGGCCCTATACTTCATCTTACGATTTTGCAGAGCCCTGTGTTTTTGATAAACAGTCGCCTGGATCTTTTCACTGCGGCCAGCATTGCTGCTGGCGACCTTTCTCCCGAAGTTACAGGTCTATTTTGCCTAATTCCTTAGCCATGAATCTCTCGAGCACCTTAGGATTCTCTCCTCAACTACCTGTGTCGGTTTACGGTACGGGTACTTATAATCTAAGTTTAGAAGATTTTCTTGGCAGCCTTTAGGTACACTATCTCGTTGTCCGAAGACTCTGAGTACTATCGCATTTCACCAGTCCCAGCGGATTTGCCTACCGGGCCTATAGCTAAGTGCTTTAACGAACTATTCCGTCAGTTCGCGGTACTTTCACCACTGCGTCTCTCCATCACAATTATAAGTAGTACGGGAATATTAACCCGTTGGCCATCGACTTCCCCTTTCGGGTGCGCCTTAGGACCCGACTAACCCGCAGCTGATTAGCATAGCTGCGGAAACCTTAGTTTTTCGGTGTGCGGGTTTCTCGCCCGCATTATCGTTACTTATGCCTACATTTTCTTTTCTAAACAGTCCAGCATGACTCACATCACACCTTCGACCCAGTTTAGAATGCTCCCCTACCACTTGTATTACTACAAATCCATAGCTTCGGTAGTATGCTTATGCCCGATTATTATCCATGCTCGTCCGCTCGACTAGTGAGCTGTTACGCACTCTTTAAATGAATGGCTGCTTCCAAGCCAACATCCTAGCTGTCTGGGCAGACAAACCTCGTTTTTTCAACTTAGCATACATTTGGGGACCTTAGCTGATGGTCTGGGTTCTTTCCCTCTCGGACATGGACCTTAGCACCCATGCCCTCACTGCTGGTAAACATTATATAGCATTCGGAGTTTGTCAGGAATTGGTAGGCGGTGAAGCCCCCGCATCCAATCAGTAGCTCTACCTCTATATAACTTATACCCAGCGCTGCACCTAAATGCATTTCGGGGAGTACGAGCTATTTCCGAGTTTGATTGGCCTTTCACCCCTACCCACAGGTCATCCGAAGACTTTTCAACGTCAACCGGTTCGGACCTCCACTATGTGTTACCACAGCTTCATCCTGCCCATGGGTAGATCACACGGTTTCGCGTCTACCATTACTGACTATAGCGCCCTATTCAGACTCGCTTTCGCTACGGATCCACACCTGAAGTGCTTATCCTTGCCAGCAACGGTAACTCGTAGGCTCATTATGCAAAAGGCACGCCGTCACCCCACGAAAGGGCTCCGACCGCTTGTAAGCGTATGGTTTCAGGATCTATTTCACTCCGTTATTCACGGTTCTTTTCACCTTTCCCTCACGGTACTGGTTCACTATCGGTCTCTCAGGAGTATTTAGCCTTAGCGGATGGTCCCGCCAAATTCACACAGGGTTTCACGTGCCCCGCGCTACTCAGGATACCACTATCTATATCTTCTCTTACCCATACAGGACTATCACCCTCTTTGGTTAACCTTTCCAGGTTATTCCGGTTCAATCCGCATAGAATGTCGTGGTCCTACAACCCCAAAATTGCCGTAACAACTCTGGTTTGGGCTAATCCGCGTTCGCTCGCCACTACTTACGGAATCACTTTTGTTTTCTTCTCCTCCGCCTACTTAGATGTTTCAGTTCAGCGGGTTTGCTCACCTATCGGTGTACTATGTCTTCAACATAGTGGGTTGCCCCATTCGGATATCTACGGATCAATTCGTGTGTGCCAATCCCCGTAGCTTTTCGCAGCTTATCACGTCCTTCATCGCCTCTGAGAGCCTAGGCATCCCCCATACGCCCTTATTTTGCTTATGTGCCGCCTAATTTTATAAATAAAACTAGGACTTTCTTTATAAATGTATATTACTACACATCTACTGTACTTTCTACTTTTTAAATGTATTTTATCTCAATATGTCAATGAACTTTTTTCCTTTCGGAATCGTGGAGAATATCGGAGTCGAACCGATGACCTCCTGCGTGCAAGGCAGGCGCTCTAGCCAGCTGAGCTAATCCCCCGTTTTTTTAGTGTTCAGTTAACAGTT
>NZ_JADFTZ010000010.1 GCF_015223105.1 Flavobacterium proteolyticum | reverse complement strand
GCGGTTTGCTTCAATGGCTACTTCCGGATTTTCCTACGGAAAATCCGCAGCTGAATGGAATGTTTTGTTATATTTGTAATGGCTTGGTGTTGGTGTAACGCCACTGAGAGCAAGCCGCAGAACGTTACCAGCAATTTCTAAAAAAATGAGTAAAACAAAGACATATAGCTTGTTGAATCTGAAATTTTTATTTTTTTCATTAATAATTTTCATTTTATTTTTTTCTCTTATACTTTGTACAATAGGAACAATTAAAATATTATCTGAGTTCGGAAAGAACCTAAAAATAAGTATTGCTGGATTTTTATTATTTGTTCTTTATTCTTTTTTAATTTTCTTTATTGGACGAATAATTTATATGTACATTACTTATGTTTCAAATGAGCGAAATAAAATTGTGAAAATTGACACAGAAAATGAAACTCTTACGTTTAGTAAAAACTCAAAACAAAATATTATTGACTCAAAAAATATAGAAAGAGTTGAGTTGCATTTATCAACCAGTAATTATAGAAGTTTATTACGGTATTTCGAATACGTAAAAATAATTACGAAAGACAACAAAGAGTATATAATTACTAGTTTTATATTAAATTGTTCAATATTTGAGAATTTGTTTGAAAATGTAAAAAAAACAAAAAAGTTGAGTGATAAAATATTTCTGAAATAAAACTGCTGGTAACAGGCGTTTGGCAAGATTGCGAATTTTGTAGTAAATACACGTTTATTTCTCGCAAGAAATTTTAACTTTGATAGAAAATAATCGGTTCCGAACTTCGCAACCTCGCCAAGCGCCGGAACGTTGTAAAACAGTTTAGAAAAACCGATGAGAATGGAAAAACCTACTACGGACGAAATTATTGATTTCTTATTAAATACTTTATCTGACAATAAGTTTAAAAATGTAGATTCTAAATTAATAAGGCAAAAATTTAATTTAACTTTTAGTTCAGATGATATTGATTTGATAAAAAATTCTTTAATAAAAGCAGAAAATAAATCACTTATTGAATTAAACCAAAATAAGTCTTTTGCAAAATTAACTGAAATTGGCGTATCTGTTAAAAATGTAGGTTGGTTAGTGTATCTCGAATATGAAAAAGCAAAAAAATTAGATGAAATTGAGATTGAATCAATAAAAAAAGATACGTTAAAAGTTGATTTGAAATTAAAAAAATGGCAGATTAAAACTTTTTGGTGTATTTTTGGTATTGCTATCATTGGTTCTGGATTAAGTGTTTATAATTTTATAAATAATTTATTTCCTTCAAGAAATGAAGAAAAACAAGAAGAACAAATAATAAGAATGGAATCGGAATTATCAAAATTGCGTACTTTAGTTTTAGACCAAAGAAAAGTTGATTCTTTGCGTAACTCCAATTCTTATATAAAAAAATAATATCTTTAATCATAATAAATAATTTAAAATTACTTGACACTTAACAAAGGCGGACAAATTAAACCTTATAAAACCGATTTTACAACAGCGGTTTGTTTCAAGTGGCTGTTTAGTGATATTCCGAAAACGCCATTGTAAAATTTAATAATTAGTTTATATTTGTATTGGCTTGGTGCTGAAATCGCCACCTGAAAACAAGCCACATAACGTTGTACACAATTATGAAAAAAATATACCTAATAATTTTATTTTTAAGTTTTTTTAAAGTCTTTTCACAACAAAATGACTTTGAAAATTTTAATGGAAAGTGGAAATTATCCAAAAACTATACGGAAAATATAAAAACTCAAATTATTTTTTACGAAATCTTATTAATTGAAAGTAATAAAATAATTTTTCAAAATAGTCAAAAAAAGGAAAGTGTAACTTTAAGCTTTAAACTAATCGAACATTCTTATAAGTATACAAATAACCAAATATACAAAATGATTGAACTTGAAAATGGTGAAATTTGGGAATTACAATTTCGAGAAATTAATAATCAAAAAAGAATAATTTGGAAATGCACCAAAGACGCCGAAGGAGTCTCTTGGATTCAAGTTGATGATAGAGGAATTATTAGAGATCCTGAAGCAAGAAAAATAGCTTTAGATAGCGAGATTAATACTTATTATACGAAAATAGAATAACTGTGTACAACAGCGGTTTGCTTCAATGGCTACTTCCGGATTTTCCTACGGAAAATCCGCTGCTGAATGGAATGTTTTGTTATATTTATAATGGCTTGGTGTTGATTCAACGCCACTGAGAGCAAGCCTCATAACGTTAGCCGTCAGTTTGGCGAAACACGGAAAAAACGAAAGAAATGAAAGAAAAAATATATAAATATTCTGCTTTTAGTTTTGTGATAATTAACTTTATTACATTGTATCTTTTCTATGATTATTTCACAGAAAAACCATTAATGTTTCACGGATTAGGAATAATTATAAATTTTTTCCGTTTAATCGTTTTTTCCGTTGGACTGGGTTTAATTTTATTATTAGCTAGGATATTTTTCCATCTTAAGAAAAGGAAAAACTATTTACAAACTAATTTTTTATATGTATTTTCGGCAATATTTGGAATAAATCTTTTAATTAATTGGGTGATTTGTATTTTTATGGAATTAATTAGATTTGATTTTATGCTTAATCTAATTATTTTAGCATTATTTCTAATTTCGGTTATTATTTCAATTGACATTTTTAAGTCGAATTTTAAATCTTTGAAATAAATGAAAAAAAACTTGAAAATAATTAGTATAGCACTATTAACCTTTATTATTTTAATTTTTGGATTGTCAGGAAAGCTTACACACGAAAAATTCGACTCCAAAAAATGGAGAAATGCTGACCAAAATTTAGAAGAAAATTGGAGCATTCGCTGGGATATGATGAATAGTTTGAGAAATGAACATGAACTTATTGGAAAATCGTACGAAGAAATTATAAAAATTTTAGGCACACCAGACAATGAAAATAAAAGTGAATTATATTATAGTTTAGGTTATACAGGAAACGGAATAAATACGGGAAATTTAAAAATCGAAATAAACGCAGAAAAGAAAGTAACAAATATAAAAGTTAGTGAAGGATAAAAAACCGAACGGCTAACAGCAGTTTGCAGAAATGGCGGGTTTTGGGCTTAATTTAAAGTTGGTTTTGTACTTGCAAAGTCAGTGTTTAACCGAAAGTTTAGGCTTCCTTAATCCGCCACTTCTGCAAGCTGCAAAACGTTGTACACAATTATGAAAAAAATATACCTAATAATTTTATTTTTAAGTTTTTTTAAAGTCTTTTCACAACAAAATGACTTTGAAAATTTTAATGGAAAGTGGAAATTATCCAAAAACTATACGGAAAATATAAAAACTCAAATTATTTTTTACGAAATCTTATTAATTGAAAGTAATAAAATAATTTTTCAAAATAGTCAAAAAAAGGAAAGTGTAACTTTAAGCTTTAAACTAATCGAACATTCTTATAAGTATACAAATAACCAAATATACAAAATGATTGAACTTGAAAATGGTGAAATTTGGGAATTACAATTTCGAGAAATTAATAATCAAAAAAGAATAATTTGGAAATGCACCAAAGACGCCGAAGGAGTCTCTTGGATTCAAGTTGATGATAGAGGAATTATTAGAGATCCTGAAGCAAGAAAAATAGCTTTAGATAGCGAGATTAATACTTATTATACGAAAATAGAATAACTGTGTACAACAGCGGTTTGCTTCAATGGCTACTTCCGGATTTTCCTACGGAAAATCCGCTGCTGAATGGAATGTTTTGTTATATTTATAATGGCTTGGTGTTGATTCAACGCCACTGAGAGCAAGCCTCATAACGTTAGCAGCCATATTATGAGAAACGCGACTTTAACTCTTCTTTTGTTTTTTGCAATAATCGGTTGCCAAAAGAAAGAGTCAATTTTAGAAACTGAAAAAAAAGCGTTAAACTCTGTTTTTAACGAAGTTATTGATTCTGTCTACTACAGATTAACTAATGATAAAATATCTCTAAATAATAAGAGTAAAAAAACGATTGTAGTTAATGATAGTCTATATCCTGAAAGTCCTGGGTACGTTCAATTTAGAGATCACTTTAAAAATGTAGAAAATCTATATTTTGACACAATTAGTAAAAAAATTAGACAAAAAATTGATTTAAATCTTTTTACTAAAGAAGCAAAATTCAAATATCAATACCTTTCATCTATTAAACAAAACCCAATTAGAGAGGATTTTTGGAATTCTAAATATGCGTTACCAGGTTTTTTAGTTTTCTCTAAAATAAATTTTGATGAACATAAGAAATATGGAGTTTTATATTGTTCATTCACAAATGGTGATATCTATAAAGCAAAATGGTTTCTAATATACATTAAAAAATCTGGTAGAGATTGGGAATTAGATGAAATACATGCTCAACGTAGAATGTATTAAATACGGCTGCTAACAGTGGTTTTATGAAATTGGGGCTTTAGGGTTTAATGGGACGAACTTTTTGTATATTTGACTTCAGTCCAAATGGAATGATTCGGGGTAATATAAACCCCAACTTCATAAAGCCACGGGACGTTATGAGCAAGCTATCTTGAACTCTAAAAAAATGAAAAATATATTTATCATATTCTTAATATTATTCTCTATGTCAACTTTTGCGCAAAAGAAAACTGAATTTACAGGAAAAAAAGTAAAAGTTAG